>DS480331.1:1330-6400 GCA_000154345.1 [Clostridium] leptum DSM 753 | reverse complement strand
AGTGGTGTCACGAGTGCGAAGCTGTCGAGTGTACGTGTTATAGCGCGTCTATACCACTGCTAGCAGTGTAGATCTGCGGTGGATCAAGCTCGGATCACTCGATCGGGAGACTACGCGGAGAAAGGGAAGGATTACGAGGGCCTACGCGGGTGATAGCGCTGCATTGAATGCACTGTATCGAATCTTAAATTCGAGCGAATTAGCGCGTCTCGGATGCGCTATTCAGGCCAAGGTGGCGTCGCGTTTAAAGGATTCCCGTTGGGGGGGTACTGTCTGGATGCAGGTTAACCAGGGCATCAGAACTGATATTGCTGTCACGCATAACTAAAGACTTGGAAGGTTTCATAGAAAATGAGGTTAGTTACGGTATTGGCCGTTGTGGTTTTGTAGCTTTGGTGGCATTTTTAATCTGGGTTTTGAGAAAGTAGAAAAATAGCGAATAAAGCCTAATAATAGGAAGGCTCCGGGTTGACTTTCAACCCGGAGCCTTCCTGGATAATTATTCTTTAATGTCAAGGCCTTGCGTTGGATGTAGTTCAAAAAGCCCAGTCTTCAGTCCTCCCACTTGAGGGTGAGCTCGGCTGCTTCCTCGCTTGATCCCTTGCTGTCAGACACGGCGGTGAACCTCTTTGTCGCGGAGCATTGAGAACCGCTTCAGCAGCTCGAGTTCGGCGTCGAGCTTGGTTCTCAGGGGCCAGCCCGGGCAGTTCGAGTTGGACCTCGGCTTAGTCGAGAGAGGAACGTCGCCAGGTCACGGAGTCGAAGACGGCCCGCACGGATTCGGGAACCGGGGGAGTCTTCGACTTGGAGCCGTTGACGGTCCCAGCTAGCAATCCCGAGCCGGACCGCTCGGCGAGCATCGGAGTACCAAACACGATGTCGCCCGCCTCTCTTGTGAATGGGGACCGGACGCCCGCAGCGAGGACAGCGGCCGTCGATTTCGGGCTGCGTCGTCACCACTGGCGTTGTCGACGTTGTCAAACCGAGGAGGTTCATGCGCTCGATCGTTCCCCCTCCCGCTCCTTAAGAGCCTTGTAGGCGCACCGTCTGCGCAGTCCTCAGAAGTTCCGAAGTGCTTCGCAGTATCGGGCCATGAGTGCCCCACGTCGTCATCGTCGGGGGATGATAGTAATGGTACTATGGGGCCTTGTGTGCTTAGAGAGCTGAGCAGACGAGTGAGTCACGTCGGCTGGGGCGCTCGACAGAAGCGAAGAATCAATGAAACTGCGCAATGATGTCCCGAGTGAGCGAGACTCACGCATTCCCAAAACGTGCACATCGCAGACTACGTTCGCTCCGATGACTGCGCCATCGAGGACCTCGACGACGGCTGCCCCGAGCTATACTCATCGTTGTGGACGCCGACATGATCTCTTGGTCGGCGTTACACCTTTCGGTCGTCGGGGCGGTTACCCGTGACAACTATCCGACGGGGTCGGGCAGCGGTTCGACAAGTCACGTCGTTTATGACCGCGACGGGTGCGGTGGGCGATCTCTTAGGTGAACTGGGGCGTATGTATCAGGATTCCCAGTATTTGGTCCAGCCCAGTGAGTCCTTGGCACTCGTGGGTTAGAACAACAGCGGGAAATCGATGATCATCAAGTTGTTGGCCGACGTGTACGAAGCGTTCGCTGGTTCCGTCCGCATCGCCGGGATCGGCTTGCGGACCTTGGACAGGGGCTCCTACTACTCTCTACTCCACAACGGGATTTCTGTTTTAAGACTTTTTCGACTGCAGGAATCCGTGGTGGAGAACGTGACACTGGACCCCGAAACTGGGGAGGTCATGCCGAATGTGAGGGCCGGGAACCGTCCTCGGTCGACGTCATGGGCGGCGAGGAGTTGTCGGGAGGATAGTGGCAAGGCGTGGTGAACGCTAGGGTGATGTTCCAGGCGGATAGCTTGCTTGTACTCGACGAACTCACCTCGGAGGTGGAGCGACTGGTCGTGCAGAACGTGCTGAGTGCCAATCCGGTCACACATCGAATGGTTGCGCTCCGCAGCACGCAGAAGGTGCTCGTCCTGCAGAACGGTACGATCGCTGACCTCGGAACCCATGAAGAGCTCCTTCGGAGGCCGGGGATTTACGCGAAATTTGTCACGGCGGAACGTTCGTAGTCGTCACATCAAGGGGAGAGATCAGCATGGTCACGCGTTTGAATGCCTTCATTGTCGTCGGGATTCTTAGCATGGTCGGGTGGCAGTTTCAGTGTTAGCTTGCAGCAGTCACGGATAAACTAGGCCCTTCGGCTAGATCGTGCGCAGGACTCACAGAGACGTTCACGCATCCGAGCCGCAGCATGGGTGGAACCGTCTTGATTGTGTTCCCGGCGCCCAGCACGTGGACATGGGAGGCAGCGGCGGACTCGGGGCGTCGAGCACAGCGGCTCGCTACGAGGCAAGCACCTAGGCGCGGCGCTATCGACACTCGCTGCTGAGAAGGGTGTATATCTGTGCGGATGATGGACGACAGCCTGGCAGCAGCGGTCACGGGTAAGGTGGCCCTCGCGTGTGACTTCGGCATACCCCCGCATAGTTGGGGAACACAAATTCATGTGATATATGATTCTCCACGACGACCAACGTCCGCTACTTACATTCCGATGGCGTGACGCATGCAACTCGCCGCCACATAGCCCCCGGCGACTATGGCCATGAAAAAACGTAAAAAGTTCTCATGTGTTCGTACTCGCATCTTCAATGTGTCGCAAAGCACTGCTAAGGCACAATGTGCCCCCTCATAGCCATATGAACACACCACGCCAACCCTCTCCCCTCTGTTTAATTAGTACTGTTATCAATAAGCATCGAGACCTGCATATAACGTCCTATGATGTGCCAGAGTAGCGTCCAGAACAGGAGTTGCGTTCTGATGCGTTCGTACTCATATCAATAAAGCGCCGTAGCTCCTTTTATAGGCAACAAGAGTCTGTCATGCCCTTAGAGATCGAGGCGCTGTTGCCCTCTCTCTACAGAGTCGCACATATCCGCCTATCACGATAATCCCTGATTAATTCGTACTTGTTATCTTGCTAGAGTAAACCCACGGCGGCAGCCCGCCATGCAGGGGCCCGCCCCAACGGGGGTAGGGTGAAGGTGGTGGCTTCGGTCCGCAGACTTCTGATCATCCGGGACCCTCTAGCCCGCACAGAGCCCCGACGTCCATGACTGCTAAACAAGCAGATACCGTAGACTTCTTTTCAGACTTTGCGCCTACGCCTGAGGCAGTCTTGCCGTTGAGCTCTGCCGGCATTGGATCGCGGAATACTAGTTCAACTCCCTAAACCCCTGGGTGGCAGCCGCCCGCCTCTAACAGCACATAGTACCCTGGGGCTGGGCCATCAAACGATTGATGGAATCAGTCGCGAACATGCCAAGCGCGCTGCGGCAAAGACTAAGGAAGAGGCTGGCGCGGATGCTGACTATGGGTTCCGTTTGTATCGTTTGGAGGAATCTTCTGGTCAGGCGCTAGACCAGCTAGAGTGCTTCGACACGGAGCCTTATGACACATCGTTCACTGGAGATTACGCGTCGAAATTTGATCTGAATGGCGCTCCCAGCCATGACACCGTGTTGGCTACGCGACTGGTGAAGGACGGCTACGGGCTAACGGCGACCACCAAGAAGGTGAGGCCGATTAGCCATGAGCTCAATGTGTGCGTGGTGATTCTGGCTGCATCATTAATGTCGGGTTGACGAGTGGAGATGCAGTGGCTCTATGGATTTCACAAGTTCATCATCTTGGTGTCTCCAACTGCGATCAAACTGGGCGCCAAGGCGTTTACAACTTCTGACTATGCCCGCCACGACATCTTCACCGGCCACACCAAACGGATCGCCGCAGGAAACCCCTACGCCCGCCTCAACGATCCTCGTGCAACCACAACTGGTCTCGTTCCCCTGCTCGGTGGCCTCGCGCGCACCGGCCTCATCGTGGCCACGCCCACCGGCTGGCGGCGAACCCGGCCCGAGCTGCGCGACCTCGCCGCTGCTCGCCTTTGCGTTGCAGGCCGCCTCGACGCACGAGAAGGCCGCTACAAGGCCGAACGCGATCTGTGGGAATGGTGGCAGGTCGGATTGGAATGGTTGACCACCCCCCGGACGACACAAGCGACGCCACCAGCCCACGGGACAGATTGCGTTCACGTTCGGCCGACCCTGGGACATCTACCCCCTACCCGCGCCGACCAGATGGCCGCGCCGATCATCGAGCGGCCCACGCGCTCATGCACGCCGGCATCACCCCCACCGAGTACTACGGGCCACCGGGGACAGTGCGAGGTCGAGGCCGAGAGCGTCGCTCACGTGGTCGCCGGCATCCTCGGACTCGACACCAGCGCCTACAGCGTCGGCTACGTCGCCGGATGGCTCAAGGGAGACGCCGACCTCATCCGACAGAGCGCCAGCCGTGTACTGGCCGCCGCGCACCGGATCGCCGAAGCTATCATCGAGGACCCCACTGATTAGTTCCAATAGCGCGAATCGCGCCAATAGCATGAAAGGAACGAATAGAATGAACAGTGAGAACAAGCCAGGCCGACGTCCTACGTCGCGCCGGCCTGGCCTATCTCGCCCGCGTTGTAGCAGAGGACTAACTGACGATGGCTTTTACCCGGCGGGTTGGTGGATATTCCTGTCGTTGAGCGGCTGGTCCAGATTGACGGTGGTGGTTCTAAGAGCGATCTACTGGCACTGGGTTGTTCCCGGGGAGTGCGCCTTCCGTGAGGTCGATCGTGACATCTTGTTGAGCTATTTACCGGGAACGATGGAGCGGGTTCCGATGGGGTTGCGAGTGGTGAGGAGAAGGGATGCATTCGCTGCGACAGTGGCGCACTCGGCGGGCGCGTCGGGAAGCGTCCCTTCGTGGAGGGTGATCCGCACCGTGGTGGCGTCTTCGTCGACGATGGCTCGTACGCCGTAGCACTGGGGATTGCTCATGGAAAAGAAAATGCGCACGGAGTCGTCCGAGATCACTTCGTATTGGCTCCATGAGGACGTGTGTTCGTTGTTGAGGTCGGTCCGTTGCTGTATGTCGTTGGGTGATTGTCCTGGTGGCTTTGCTGTGGGAC
>DS480331.1:0-1230 GCA_000154345.1 [Clostridium] leptum DSM 753 | reverse complement strand
AGCACGGTCAAGAGGCGGCGGGGGGTGAATCCAATTATCCATGATGGTGTGTTCACCAGTCGTTGTTCGCAGCAACGAACAAGTCGTGACGCGACTGTCGAAGTATGGTCCCTGAATGTAGGCGGT
Source organism: [Clostridium] leptum DSM 753 (assembly GCA_000154345.1). Classification (GTDB taxonomy): domain Bacteria; phylum Bacillota; class Clostridia; order Oscillospirales; family Acutalibacteraceae; genus Clostridium_A; species Clostridium_A leptum. Next base: position 1,104 of record DS480331.1, on the reverse strand, counting down.
ACTGTTGGTGGGTCCGTTCGAGGTTACGCTGCGGACGTACCCGAGACCAGTGGTGTTGCTGTATTCGTCGAGCCAGGGGCCGCCCGACGAACCGCCTCCGAAGTTGCAACCGGCAATATGGTTGAACTCGTAGACTCCGAGCCAGCCGGTGCCGCTGGTCCCCCAGCAGGCCCACATGATTTGGCCCCCATTGAGGTTCGCCGGGTAGCCGAAGACGCTGACGTCGAAGCCGAAGCCGCCGCCCCACCTGAAGCCGTGGCCGCCGACCGCGTTTACGACGGGGGCTTCGGAGGTGCTTCCGTCGTAGGTTGTGACGAAGGCGACGTCTGAGTTGAATCCTCGGCCGGATTCACCGTAGTTGATCCAGTCAGTGAACGTGCGGAGCGTGGCAGCTTGGTAGGTGCCATACGTGGTGCCGTTGTTGTAGCCCGGTGCGAATATCCAATTGGTGTGCCATTCGTTTCCCGGGGCGCCATAGACGCAGTGGCCGGCAGTGACGACTAGACGTTTGGAGTCGCTATTAATGGAGGATCCGGAGCACACGTAATCCTTGCCGTCGGTCTGATTATAGTAGAAGACTTTTCCGTTGGTTTTCGAGAAGTTCGTGACCGGGGGTGCAGCCTGCGGCGTGATCGTGGTCGACGTTGCCGCTACGGGAGAGGAGCCGTCAGTAAGCGACTCGTTTGCCGAAGCCTGTTGTTTGAGCTCATCAAACTGTCGGTCTACTTCAGCCGTGCTTGTCGGGGTGTCGGCGGGCATGGCGTTCTTCATGCGTTCGGGTGTCCAGTAGGAGGCGACAATGGGGTCGCCGCTGCTCGCATTGAGGCCAACTTTGCTTGCGGTACTGGACGGTGTGTAGGTCCGATTTGTGTCGGGGTCCGTTACCTGTGCACGTACTGCTGTGGTGGCGGACGACAGTGGTGGATCACTCGGTGAGCTGGGCGATGCGGATGCCGGTGCAGTGATCGAGATGAGGAGAACGGCCGCTGATGCGAAGGTTGCGAGGGTGATGGATACGTTGCAGAACTGGGCCATGTTGATTTCTCCGGGGTGATGGTTCGTGCAGTAACTGGGGGATGGATCACGTCCGGGCTCACCCGCATA
>DS480332.1 GCA_000154345.1 [Clostridium] leptum DSM 753 | reverse complement strand
ATTGCGATATCATTAATAACGGAAAAAATATTACATCATTTCCCTTTTGGGACTTGGCATGAAGTTATTATACGAATCTTTTATAAGTATTTGGAAAAGTTTTTCTTGACGGACACTTCAAAGAATGATATGATAAATATATAAGAAACCGAAACGTTTCGGTTTTGCTTTTAGATTGGAGGAATTTTTATGCCATTAGTAACATCAGAAGCTATGCTGTTGGCAGCACAAAAGGGCGGCTATGCTGTTGGCGCCTTTAATGTGGAAAATATGGAAATGGCTCAGGCGGTGATCGCGGCTGCGGAAGAACTTCAGGCGCCTGTAATGATTCAAACGACTCCTTCCACTGTGCGGTATGGCAGCCTGGCATTATATCGGGCGAATGTGGCGGCCTTAGCTAAAGCCGCCAAGGTTCCGGTCGCCATGCACTTAGATCATGGAAACAGTTTTGAATTGGCGGCTCAAGCTTTGCGGGAGGGTTATACCTCTATTATGATCGACGGTTCTCATGAGATCTTTGAAGAAAATATCGCTTTGACCCAGAAGGTTGTGGCAATGTGCAAGCCAAACCAGATCCCTGTAGAAGCGGAGTTGGGAAAGGTCGGCGGTAAGGAAGATGACCTAAATGGCGGTGCCGGAGGGTATACCGATCCTTTAGAGGCGAAAGAGTTTGTAAAGCGGACGCAGGTTTCTTCCCTGGCGGTAGCGATTGGTACCGCTCATGGCGTTTATGTCGGCGTGCCCAAGCTGGATGTGGAGCGTTTGAAGGAAATCCGGAAAGTGGTAGAAATTCCTTTGGTGTTGCACGGCGCTTCAGGCCTGACGGATGAAAGCGTCCGAGAGTGTATTGCCGAGGGAATTTGCAAGGTAAATTTTGCCACAGAACTGAGAATTGCCTATTCTGATGGGATCAAGCAGGTATTGTCGGAAAAGCCCGATGTATTTGATCCAAAGGTTTACAGTAAGGCTGGCCGTGAAAAGGTCAAGGAGTTAGTGAAGAACCGGATGCAGGTCTGCGGCTGTCAGGGCCGGGCATAAGAAATACCTATCATTTCCAGCGACTCAGTTGGAATGCCTTTTTTGATCTATAAAGGAATGGGAAAGGGAGAACCAGTTGGAGAGGATAAAAACAGGATGAAAAAGAGGTGAAGGGATAAGCTGCGTTTCTTGCTGAAAAAGAAGCGCCGAAAGCCCATGTAGAATGGCGGCAACGATGAAGGATATCGCGAATAAAACGGGCCTGGGTTTGGCAACGATTTCCAAATATTTGAATGGCGGTTCAGTGAGGGAAAAAAACCGCCTGGCGATTGAAAAAGCGATTGCAGAGCTGGATTTTACGGTAAACGAGTTTGCCCGCAGCCTGAAGACCAGCAAGTCCAAAACGATCGGCGTTCTTATTCCGGAGCTGAGCAATGTTTTTATCACTTCAGTGATTACAGTTTTGGAGGATATTTTACGTCAAAACGGCTATGGCATTATTGTATGTGACAGCCGGACCGACGAAGAACGGCAGAAAGATGCGATCGAATTTTTGCTGAGCAAGATGGTGGATGGTATCGTTATGATGCCTGTGGGAAACGACAGTAAGTGCTTAAAGCCGGCTTTGGATAAAAAGCTTCCAGTGGTTTTGGTAGACCGGACGATACCCAGTTTGGAAAATCAGGTAGGGGAGGTCATGGTGGACAGCCGGGGAATTGCTAGAGAATGTACCTTGTGCTTTTTAGAAAGAGGCCACAGAAAGATAGGGATGATCGCCGGCCCCCGGGAGATTTCTACCTCACTGGGACGTCTCTCCGGTTACCGAAGCGCATTGGAAAAGGCCGGGGTTCCCTATGAGGAAAAGCTGGTGGTTTATGGCGGTTATACAATGGAAGGCGGCCATGAGGCTATGAATACCCTGCTGGATCGGAATCCAGAGCTTACCGGCGTTTTTGTCTCTAATTATGAAATGACAGTGGGGGCGATGCTGGCGCTTAACGAGAGAGGACTGCAAATTCCCAGAGAGTTGTCGTTGATCGGGTTTGATAATTTTGAATTAGCCCGGGTAGTCAAGCCGCGTTTAACCATAGCGGAACAGCCTATCGAGGAAATCGGCAGGAAAGCCGCTCAACTCCTTTTGGAGCAGCTTCAGGAGAAAAAGCCGCCCCGGAGAGTTGTGCTGGATGCTCGTCTCAGGCTGGGCGACTCTGTCCGGCGCATATTATAGCTGACGGCCCGCTTGATGCTGGGGACAGAGCTTTTTTGCTGGCTTTGTTTAGAATTCATTTGAGCTGTCTTTTATAGGACAGCTCAGCTTTGCGATCAAAAGCGAAACGTTTCTTATATTTTCAGAATAAAGGAGGGTATCCATGGCTGACTTATTACTTGGCATAGATATCGGAACCTCGGCATGCAAGGCTGCGGTGTTTACGCTGGATGGCCAGGTCGCAGCCCAGTGCAGCGAGGAATATGAAGTGTTTTACCCCCAGCCGGGATGGGCGGAGCAAAACCCGGATGACTGGTGGAAAGCAGTGTGTGCTTCCATTCAGCGGATTGGGCAGCAAGGAATTCCTTTGGAGGAAGTCCGCGCAGTAGGAATCGACGGCCAAAGCTGGTCCGCGATTCCTATGGACCGTGAAGGTCAAGTACTGCATCCGACACCGATTTGGTTTGACACTCGGGCGGAAGGAATCTGCCGGGAATTGAAAAATCGAATCCCTGAAAAGGAAATTTTCGACCTGTGCGGAAACCCTTTGCAGGCCGCGTATACTTTACCTAAGATTTTATGGTTTCAAAAGTATCATCCTGAAATTTATGAACATACCTATCAGTTTTTACAGTCCAACAGCTTTATTGCCTACCGGCTGACAGGGGAGTTTACCCAGGACCGCTCCCAGGGCTATGGGCTCCAGTGCTATGATATTCAAAAGGGAGAGTGGGATCTTTCCATGTGCAGCAGAATGGGGATCGATCCCCAAAAGCTGCCGAAGCTGTTTGACTGCCACGAAATTGTAGGAACGGTAACCGCCAGGGCATCGGAGGAAACCGGTTTGCTGGAGGGGGTTCCCGTGGCCGCGGGGGGCTTGGACGCTGCCTGCGGTACTTTAGGGGCCGGCGTCATTAGAGACGGAGAGACTCAGGAGCAAGGCGGCCAGGCCGGGGGAATGAGTATCTGCATGGAGAGCTTTCATTCAGATCCCAGGCTGATTTTGAGTCATCACGTGGTGCCGGGCACCTGGCTTTTGCAAGGCGGCTCTGTGGGTGGCGGCGGCGTGATGCGCTGGATCTCCCAGGAGCTTGGCGCCGCGGCCAGGATGCAGGCGGAGAAAAACGGCACTTCACAGTTGTATGAGCTGGACCGGGAGGCGGAAATGGTTTCTCCCGGTGCGGATGGCGTAGTATTTCTGCCCTATATGGCGGGAGAACGTTCTCCCATTTGGAACCCCAGGGCAAAGGGAGTGTTCTTCGGATTGGATTATTCCAAAACAAGAGGGCATATGATCCGTGCTGCCATGGAGGGCGTAGGCTTTTCCTTGCGGCATAATCTGCAGGTTGCTGAAGAGGCTGGCGTGCGGGTCAGCCAGCTGAGGGCCCAGGGCGGCGCCGCCAATAGCAGGCTGTGGACGCAGATGAAGGCGGATATTACTGGAAAGGAAATCCTGGTTCCCGGTTCGGATACCGCGGGAGCGCTGGGAGCCGCTATTTTAGCTGGCGTAGGCGCGGGGCTTTACCAAAGCTTTGAGGAGGCGGTAAGCCGTACTGTGACGATTCGCCGGTCTCATAAGCCTGCCGAGGAAAACCGTCCAATCTATGAGGAAGCCTACCGGCAATACCGGTACCTGTATGAAAACCTGAAGCCTATGATGAGCGATAAGGAGGAACAATAAATGAAAGCAGCAGTTTTGTATGGCAACGAAGATCTCAGATATGATGATTATCCCACTCCTGAGGTAACGCCTGGTACGGTCAAGGTGAAAGTCGGGGCTACCGGAATCTGCGGTTCCGATGTGCCTCGGGTGCTTCACCATGGAGCCCATTTCTATCCCGTTGTGCTGGGCCACGAGTTTTCCGGCGATGTAGTAGAGGTGGGGGAAGGCGTAACCAAGCTTAAGGTGGGAGATACCGTGTCCGGAGCGCCCCTTCTGCCGTGTATGAAATGCGATGACTGCCAGAATGGAAACTTTTCTCTGTGCAAGCACTACAGCTTTATCGGCTCCCGGGAGCAGGGAAGCTTTGCGGAATATGTTGTGCTGCCGGAACAAAACGCGGTAAAATACGACAGCTCCATCCCCTATGAGCAGGCCGCTATGTTCGAGCCGTCTACCGTAGCCTTGCACGGCTTGCTCTGCAATGACTATCAGGGCGGCGGTAATGTGGCGATCCTGGGCGGCGGAACCATCGGCCTGTTTACCGCTCAGTGGGCAAAGATTTTCGGCGCCAAGCAGGTGGTGGTTTTTGATATTTTGGATTCCCGTTTGGATCTGGCCAAACGTTTGGGCGCCGACGCGGTGATCAATTCTAAGGAGGAAGGCTATCAAAAACAGGCCTTGGAGCTGACGGAGGGCAAGGGCTTTGATTATGTTTTTGAGACCGCGGGAAACCCAGTGACAATGCAGATGGGCTTTGAGCTGGCGGGCAATAAGGCTAAGGTTTGCTTTATCGGCACGCCTCATGTGGATATGACCTTTACGCCGAAGCTCTGGGAAAACATGAACCGGAAGGAGTTTAAGCTTACCGGCTCTTGGATGAGCTATTCTTCCCCGTTCCCAGGAAAGGAATGGGAGCTGACTGCTCATTATTTCGCTACAGGCCAGCTAAAGTTCGACCGGGAGCTGACCTATAAAACATTTCCTATGAGCCGGGCCCAAGAGGCTTTTGCGCTTTATAAAATTCCCGGCGAGGTAAAGGGAAAAATTATGCTGGTAAATGAGTGAGGCGGTTTCTATGATCACAACAGTAACGCTGAATACCTCGGTGGATAAGTTGTACCTAGTGGAAAAGCTGGAGGATTACACCGTAATGCGGGTAAAAAAGGTAAGCAACACAGCGGGCGGCAAGGGCCTGAATGTATCTAAGGTAGCTTATCTGCTGGGAGAAAAGGTATCTGCCCTCGGCTTTGCCGGCGGGTTTAATGGAAGCTATGTGTCCAGCCTGCTGGAAGCGCAGGGAATCCGGGCTGGATTTACCCGTATTCAGGCGGAAACCCGTTCCTGTATCAATATCCGGGAGCTTTCAACAGGAAGGCATACGGAATTTTTAGAGCCGGGAGCACCGGTCACCCATGCGGAATGTGATGAGTTCTTGAGCGGATACCGAGAGACTTTGCCAAATTCCCAGGTAGTAACAATTTCCGGCAGCGTTCCTGCCGGCGTGGAAGTGGATTTTTACGGAAAATTGGTTTCCTTGGCGAAACAGGGGGGGATTCCAGTAATTGTGGATACCAGCGGAGCTTTGCTGGCGGAGACCGTAAAGGCAAAGCCCACGATGATTAAGCCGAACACGGATGAGATTGGACAGCTTTTGGGAAGAAGAGTTCAATCCCGGCAGGAGGTCATCGACGCCGCTTGGGAGCTGCACCAATCCGGGATTCCTTATGTGGTGGTGTCCTTAGGAAAGGATGGCTCGGTTATGGCCTGCGAAGAAGGAATCTTCCAGGGGATCACCCCGGACATTCCAGTAGTGAATACCGTGGGCTGCGGTGACAGCATGGTAGCTGGATTTGCGGCAGCTATGGCACGGGGAAAGGGGCCAGAGGAAATGCTGCGTTTGGCGACGGCGGTTTCCACCGCGAACGCTTTGACAATGCAGACAGGACATTTTGAACAGGAAGATCTTGACCGGGTTCTTCCCTTGACGGCAGTTAAGAAAATAAAATAGCGGGGAGATACGGGGCAGGAACGATAAAAGCGGCCTAAAGAGCGGAGAAACCTAGAATAATCAGAGGCTTCGCCGGCGGTTTCCTGAAATGGATAAAAATTGGCTTAACCAAGATTGGGGGAAAACGCCTTGATAGGACAGCTTGAATCAGCTTCTGTTAGAGAAGATCAAAATAAGGCTGAATGCGGAAAGCAAGAGATGACCGTATCTAAATTTGGTAAAAGCAAAGTAAAGTTAGAAGAAATAAAACAGATAGGAGAGAAGAGGATGAGCAAATTCATTGATCCGGCGAAGGTGCCGAAGCACAGGCTGTATACGGGAGAGGAAATCCCATGTATCGGGATGGGGACCTTTGGTTCCGACCGTTTTAGCGCGGAGGAAATTTCGAACGCGGTTTACGGGGCGATCCAGTGCGGCTACCGGCTGTTTGACTGCGCGTCGGTGTATCAGAACGAAGACCAGATCGGGGAGGTGTTTGAAAAAGCGTTTCGGAACGGTCTGGTGAAAAGGGAAGAGCTTCACATCACGTCAAAGGTGTGGAACGATATGCACGGAAGGGGAGACGTTCTGCTTTCTCTGGCGAAGACCTTAAAGGACTTAAAGCTGGATTATGTGGATACTTATTTTCTCCATTGGCCATTTCCGAATTATCACGCGCCGGGGTGTGACGGAGACGCCGGAACCCGGATTCGAGGCCGTTTTCTGTAGAGGAGTTTATGGCGACCTGGAGGCAGCTGGAGCGGATTCAAAAGATGGGGCTGGCGAGGAATATCGGCATGTCAACATGACGGTGGCGAAGCTGGAAGCGGTGCTGCCGCTGTGCGAGATCAAGCCGGTTCTTATCGAGATGGAGCTGCATCCGTGCTTCCAGCAGCAGGAGCTGTTTGATTACTGCGTAGGACAGGGCATCCAGCCAATCGGTTTCTGTCCCATTGGTTCCCCGACAAGGCCTGAACGGGATAAGACGGCGGAGGACGTGGCGGATATTCAGGTGCCCGAGGTGGTAGAGATCGCGAAGGCTCACAACGTCCACCCGGCGGTAATCTGTCTGAAATGGGCGGTTCAGAGAGGGCAGATTCCGATTCCGTTCTCCATTTATGAGAACGAGTATGTAAGCAACCTGCGCTGCACAGTGGAGGATCCTCTGACGGAGAAAGAGATGAAGGTTATGAAAACTGTGGACCGCAACTGCCGTCTGGTCAAGGGGCAGGTATTCCTCTGGGAAGGCGCCAAGGGCTGGGAAGACCTCTGGGATTTGGACGGCACGATTACAAAGTGAAAGGAA
>DS480333.1 GCA_000154345.1 [Clostridium] leptum DSM 753 | reverse complement strand
ATGACTGACTCTTCACAGAATCAGCGGAATTAAATTTTAACACATCAACCATCTGCTGTCAATAGTTTTTTTATGTTTTTCTTTAATTCCTTGCTGTCTTTTTGACAGCTTCACTAGTATATCAAAGGGAATCTAGTTTGTCAAGGATTTTTTCAATCTTTTTTTCAAAATTTGAAATTCTGTTGATTTCCAGGGAATTACAGTATATCTTTCCCGAACCTATCGCCATAATCCAGAAAAACTCCATTTTGCGTGATCAGCTTGTCTCTAACTCCCACAGGAATCGCCTCATAATATTCAGGAGGCACCGAAAGCCATTCCTCCGTGCCGTCGTCAAGCTGAAACAAAATCCGGTAGCTTAAATAATGTCCCGGCTCCTTACTGGTGCCTGTCCGTATTAATTCAACGCTTTTGTCGCGGGTCACAGCGTTTCGAATCAGGATCGGCGCTTCCTCTGCCTGCCTTTCGGATTTTGTGCGCCGCTGAGGATGGTGCCACAGGTAAATCACATAGATCGCCGTCGCAATCAGAGCCGCCGCCCATAGGCTGAGAAAAAGGCTGCCATCCCAAAGCTTCATTGTCCGCTCTCCCATCTATCATATGTGATTGTCAATTTATATTTCCGCAAAACAGAGCTCAGTTATATCCCGAGCAACGATTTCATTTCACACTCTGTCGCCGGGAAATCAGCCGCAGAGGCCGAGCCCTTCCCAGCACCGGTGATAGGACCCGTTTTTACTTACCGATATGATTTTAAATCGCCATCTTTTTCTCTGTTTTCCTTTTCCACCAGATATCCGGGCACGCCGCCGGGACACGCACCCAGCCTTTTAATGGGAGAATTTTTAAGCCGCTGGTTTTTATGAAAATTACCGCGGCCGGAGCCTGGCAAATTCGTGGAGTCTTTTTGCCGCGGCCGGCAAAGCAAAAAAACAGCAGTCGGATGAAAAAATCCAACCGGCGGGTTCAGCTCTCTACCAGAAAAGCTCTAAATTTTTACCGACCAGAGCCGGTCAGCAAGGCCATAACCTCGCTGCGGCTTTTCGCGTCAGTTCTCATGATGCCCCGCAGAGCGGAGGTCTGAGTTTTGCTGCCCGCCGCGCGTGCGCCCCGCATGGTCATGCACAGGTGCTCCGCTTCGATGATCACCGCCACACCGTAGGGTTCCAAATTTTCAAAAAGAAAATCCGCAATCTGAGCCGTAAGCCGTTCTTGAACCTGGGGACGGCGCGCAAAGCAGTCTACGATCCTGGCAAATTTGGATAAACCGATAATATTTCCCTTTTGCGGTATGTAGGCGATATGAGCCGCGCCGATAAACGGCAGCAAATGATGCTCACATACCGAATACAGAGGAATATCTCTCACGATTACCAGCTCGTTGTGCTGTTCAGGCTCGTGAAATATTTTCAAATGCCTGGCCGGGTCGTCGTGGAGGCCGGAAAAGATCTCCTCATACATTTTCGCCACCCGCTTTGGGGTTTCCTTCAGCCCCTCTCGCTCTGGGTTTTCTCCCACTGCCAGCAAAATTTCAGTTACCGCCGCTTCGATCCGTTTTTTATCCATAATACCCTCCGTTACCGGTACAGCAGCTCAATAGTCACCGCCCGTTGATTTTTGTCCAAGACATAACGCGTCTCCCCTTCCTGCAAAGGGGCCTTCTCTTCACCGAAATAGGCATTGGCGCAATGCACGTAATAAGCATATTTATAGGGCTCCTCCGTCAAAAGACGGGCAACCGCGATGTCAAAATCTAAATCCGGACTGAATTGAAAGGAAATGGTGCGTTCCCGTCTGGCGGCCGCATTCAGCACCGCGTCCATCGCCTCCTGGTCATCTTCATTACCCAGGGTATGAATTTGTACTGCTTTCTGATGATAATAATTGTATTCCAGGGAGGTGCATTCCGGCAGATACAAATTATATAGGGAACGGTCCCATTGCGAGTCCCCGTCGGCGGGAATCAAGGGGTCCATTGTATGATTCACAGAGATCTGCTCATCAGTAAGGTTAAAATACTGATAAATAGACATAGATGCCGCGTCATCCCAGGTCAAATCCAAATGGTACCATTCCCCCTCAATTCGGATCAGGTTCCACATATGGGCAATCTCCTGGCTCACGCCGGTGACCAAAGCGCATTGCAGGCCCAAGCAGTTCGATAATAGCTGCATAGCCCTGGAATACCCTTCGCACACAGCCTTGCCGTCCACCAAAGCGCCGTACGCGCTGAACGCCATTGGATATTCTGAGGAATGGTCTTCGGCCTCATCGTGGTATTCCACCAGGCTGATCAGCTGATCATGCAGGTAAAGCTCCCGCTCAAATTCGGAGGAGCCTTTCGGCGCCTTCTTCAGCACCGCTTTCAGGGCGGTATCCATTTTCTCAGAGGCCTTCTGCACCTGCGTACCAGAAAAATAGGAGCATAGCTGTATTACCGTGCTTCCGTCGCTGACGCCGTAGCGCAGATCATTCAGCACCCAGAACAATTGCGGATTATCGTTGCGTAGGGCGATGACCACCTGCATCACCTGGTTTTTGCTGAGAGCGACGCCTTCCATCACAACCTTTTTCACCCGGTAATGGCCATCCACGCTTTGTTCGTTGGAAACCCGGTAAACCGCGTCCAGGAGAAGGCGGTAGCATTTACGCAAGGTGTCGCCCTGCAAATGATTGAAGCCGGAAAGCTGCCGCTGATAGCCGTACTCCTCCGCGAGAGATTCCGGCGTCCAGGTAATCAGGGCGTAATTTTCCTCCAAATTTGCAATGCTGCTGCCAGGGTCGTTAGGGGAATGGGCCTGCCCTATGCTGACGGAGCCGCTGGGATCGCCTTGCTCCCAGGAGCAGGAACAGCCGGCCGTTAAGACGCAGACGCAGACAAAAACACAGACAGATCTTTTCCAGCTCATAAACAGCCCTCCTTTTCCTGGTTCAACAGCCTGCTGCCGTCGCTCAACCGCCCTGAAGCGGCAAAAGCCGGCGGCATAGAAAGCTTCTCGTCCTATTCTTAGTTTCGTCCTTTCTTTCCGGTTCTAAACCGGAAAGCAGAAAACCGCACCTCTCATGATATTAGAAAATCCCGAAAGATATCCTGTCACATTTAGTATAACATAACAAAAGAAAAACCTACAAGAGAATCTTGCAGGTTTTAAAATTCCGTAAGAATTTGTTCCAGCCTTTTTCATTTCCACAGGCTGAAACAAAAAGCTTTTGCAAAAAGACGGTTTCAGCGCCGCGCCGAAACAGGGTGTTTTGCCTTTGCCTTTAAGTGAAAAAAATAAATTTCTCACCGTTATCCTCCGCCTGATGCTGTCTGACATGAAACACCGACTCCAGCACTCCGCTGGCCACGCAAGCCCGTGTGTCTCCCTGGTAGCGTATGCGCCGCCCATCCAGCACGACGATGCGGTCGGCGTACCGCACGGCCTGGGACAGATTGTGCATGATGACCAGAAACGTGATCTTGCGTTTTGTTTTCAGCGTCTCCAGCAGGCGGAAAAAAGCGGCCTCATATTCCATATCCATATAAGTGGTAGGCTCATCCAAAATCATAACCCTGGTATTCTGAGCCAGCACCATAGCCAAATAGGCCTTTTGCCGCTCGCCGCCCGAAAGCTCCGTCACCAGCTTATCCCGCAGGCCGGAGATTCCGATCGCCTCCAGCGCGTCGTCTACGGCCTGCCAGTCCTTTGGGGACATCCGTTTTCCAAAATCCAGATAAGGGTTCCTGCCGAAAGCCGTCAGCTCCTCCACCGTGACAGCCGGAGAATGAAGGGTTTGGGGCAGAATTGAGATCAGCTGCGCCCGCTCCCGTAAGGTCATCACCGCCAGATTGCGGTCGGAAAAGGTAATTTCTCCGGTATAGGGAAGCTCCTGGTTGACACAGGAAACCAGAGTGGATTTGCCGCTTCCGTTTCTGCCTACTACGGCGGTAAGCTTGTGGGGCACCAAAGAGAAATCAATATGGTCCAGCACCTGATTTTTCCCATAAGAGGCGCAGACCTGATGAAAGCTCAGCATGGCCGCGCAGACCTCCTTCGCATCAGAAGAATGAAGAAAAAGGGAGCGCCGATCAGGGACATCACGATCCCCACCGGCACCTCCGAGGGGGCGAAGGCTGTCCGCCCCACCAGATCTGCCGTCAGCACCAAAATACTGCCCACTGCAGCGGATACCGCCAGCAGGGGAGCGGTTTGGGTTCCCGCCAGCTTGCGGGAAATATGAGGCACCATCAGGCCCACGAACCCCAGCAGGCCCGCGAAGCTGACCACCGCGGCAGCGGAAGCGCTGGCGCACACCAGACAGAGCATCCGCACCTGCTTGACTTTTACCCCCAGCGAGAGGGCCATGCTGTCTCCCAGGCACAAGAGCTGGATCTTGCCGGAAAACGCTAAGGACACTGCGAGTCCGAGAAAAATAATCGTGCCGGGCAGCCATAGCAGATCAATGCTGGAGTTGGACAAGCCGCCCACAGAAAAGTAATTGTAGGACACCAGCACGTCGGTATCCAGCAAGGAAAAAAAGGAAATTCCCGCGCTGAGCACCGCCTGGACGGCAATTCCGGCCAAGATCACGGTAGCCTTAGAGGAATCCACCCGGTTAGCGATGGCCATAATAGCCAGGGTCGTAAGAAAGGCTCCCAAAAAGGCCGCCAGCGGAAGGCCCATGACCGCGGCAGGAAAATAGCTTAGAATTAAAATCACTGCAAACCCGGCGCCCGCGTTGACGCCGATAATATTCGGGCTGGCCAGGTCGTTTCCGGTGACGCTTTGCAGAAGCACGCCGGAAACAGAGAGCCCGATGCCCGCCAGGACTCCCTGCAGCAGCCTTGGAAGCCGTAAGGAGTACAGGATCACGGACTGGGCTTCAAAGCCTTCCTGACGGAGCAGTCCGCCGAAAAAAGACTGCCAGTCCATGCCGGAGCTGCCGAACCGTAGAGAAAGCAGGAGGACGCACAAAAGCAGCAGGCAAAGGGTCAGCCATCCGGCCTTCGTCCTGCAAAAATAACGGTGCTCCCTCCGCGCCGCCGCTTTTCCCATATTCCGTCAGCTCTCCTTTGGATATAATAGATCCGCTAAATACCGGTAAGCCTCGCCCCACCTTTTATTGGGCTTAAACTGAAACAATTCCTTGGGAAGATAGGCGTACCGGCCTTCTTTGACGGCGTCCAAGTGCTGCCAGGCTTCCTCCTGAAGCACGCTGTCCATATAAGCCCTGGCGGCCTCCTCCTTGCCCATGGTGGAAATGAAAATATAATCCGGATTTTCCATCAGGATTTCCTCCTGACTCAGGCCATCCAGAAGCACCGGAGCGTTCTCCGCGATATTGTAGGTGCCAAGCTCCTTCAGCATGACGCACACGAAATTGTTCTCTGCGGTTTTCGCCTTGGTAGCGCTGTATTTCGAGCCCGCCCGGATAAACAAAATCCGCTTCTGTTCGGCTTCTCCGGTCTCCGGCACCGACGCCAGCACCGCTTCGACCTCCTCCCGCACTTGGGTGCCGTAGGTCTCATAGGCTTCCTGGTCCCCGGTGATATCCGTGCAGATTTTCAGCATATCCAGATATTCCTGAAACTCCTCCACATGGAATACCGCCGCCGGCACTCCCTGCTTGCGCAGAAATTCCGCCGTTTTCACCTGTTCCTCCAGATCCGCCGAGCAGATCACGAAATCCGGCTCGTAGGAGAGAAGCAGCTCCTGGTTAATGGTTTTGCCCGCTCCGTCATCCACCAAAAGGACGTCCTCCGGGGCGAAGCCCCGTTCTACGCTTTCCCCCACGGTGATATCCACCCGGCCGCCGGCGGTCTCCCACACATCGGCGAAGGAGGAAAACAGCACCGCAACCCTTTGGGGCTTTTCCCTCAAGGTGATCTGCTCTCCGGAGGCATCCTGAAAGGAATAATACGCTCCTCCAGAGGCGGAGGCGCTTTCTGCTTCAGAATCCGTTTCTATGCTGGATCCTTTCTGAGAGGAGGCTTCGTGAGTATTACCGTTTGTTCCATTGGGCTCCTGTCCGCCTTGGCAGGCGGCCAGAGAGGCCGCCGCAGCCAACGCAAGCAGGAGCGCTGTCAGTTTCTTCAGCAAGTCGCTCCGCCTTTCATATGTTTCTGCGCGGAAAGATTCTCCTGCTTTCTCTCCAGAAGCTGGTTGGAAAGCAGCTGCTCCTGGACATTCTCAAAGCCCAGCCTGGCGACCGTATCCGCGAACCGTTCGCCGGTATTTCCCTGCTCACGGAATAGGAGGATAGCCTTCTCCACCACATTCAGGACCTCTTCCTTGGTGGTGAACACCTTATCCAAATATTTTCCCTGAGCCACTTTTTTGCCCCAGCGGCCGCCGATATAGACCCGGTAGCCGTCCTGATGGGCTTCCACCGCCTTAAAGGGGCATTTGCCTACGCACCGTCCGCAGTGGTTACAAATGCTGTCGTCGATGACCACCTTGCCGTCCCGGACCTTCGCCACCTTAATGGGGCAGGTATTTTCCACCTGGCACACCTTACAGCCGCGGCACTTCTCCAGATCTACCTGAGGGATCCGCTGACCGATAATACCCAGGTCGTTCAGATCCGGCTTGACGCAGTTATTGGGGCAGCCGCCTACGGCGATTTTAAATTTATGAGGCAGCTTCACATCATGATAGCCGTGATAAAATCTTTCGTGGATCTCCTCGGATAAGGCAAAGGTATCAATCAGGCCATACTGGCAGGTGGTACCCTTGCAGGATACCACCGGGCGCACCTTGGAGCCGGTGCCGCCGGTTTCCAGGCCGTTCTGGGCTAAAAATTCCCGGAGAGGCTCGATATTGTCAAAGGGCACGCCCTGGATTTCCACCGTCAGGCGGGAGGTCATGGCAATTTCCCCGCTGCCGTACAGCTCCGCCGCCTGGGCGATGGCCCGGCTTTCCTCGGCGGTAATTTTGCCGTTGCGGGTGATGACTCTGCCGTTGAACCGGTCCTGGGTCCGCTTGTCAAACAGAAACCCAAGGCCCTTCACCCGGGTCACCTCCGCGGGAGGCACTGCCGCCTGAGCGTTTTTCACCTTCACGTCGTTAAAGGAGGTAGCGCCCTCCAGCACCACCGTATTCTTATAGCCGTAATATTTCATCCGGTTCTGGAGAAAATAGCCCCGTTTGCCCCGGACGCACACCAGCAAAAGCTTCTCGTCCCGGCCAATTCCCGGGATCTCTCCGTTGACCGAGGCCAAATCCACAAAGGTGGCTCCCCGGATAGACGGCGCCGGCGCCACGTCGATAACCCGATAGCCGTCGGCAGCTCCCGCGGCGTATTCGGCGGGAGTCATACTCACCAGATCGCCGTTGATTTTATTCAAAAGGATATAAACCGCCTGGACAAAGGGATGAATCGCGGTAGAAAACGGCGGCGCATAAGCGAAATCGGCGTTTTCGAAATCCTCCAGGACAGCCCCCATGTTGATGGCCATTACAGCGATATCCACCATCTTATCCACCGCTCCCGGGCCGAACACCTGCATTCCCAGCAGCTTATGAGTTTTCCGGTCGGCGATCAGCTTAGTAGCGAAAAACGCCGCGTCCGGATAATAATGGGCCTTGTCGTCCGTAACCGCCAGGACTGTCACCACGTCGTAGCCGGCCTCCTTGGCCTGGGCTTCCGTCAAGCCGGTGCGGCCGCAGTTCAGGCCCGGCAGCTTAACCACGCCGGTGCCCAAAACGCCGGGATAGGTTTTCTCCTTGCCGGCCAGCACCTGGGCCAGGGTACGCCCCTCCAGGTTAGCGGAGGAGCCCATAGGCGACCACTGGCGGCGGCCGGTGATCCGGTTGGTCACCAGAGCGCAGTCGCCGGCGGCATATACGCCGGGGAGATTGGTTTTCAGCTGGGAATCCACCACAATGGCGCCCTTCTCCATCTCGATGCCGCTGGAAGCCAAAAACGCCGTATTGGGACGGATGCCCGCCGAAAGCACCACCAATTCTGCGGGCAGCGTGGCGGAGGCGGTTTTCACTGCCGTTACCCGGGCATCCCCCACCAGCTTTTCCGCTTTCGTTCCGGTCAAAACACGGACCCCTTGCTTCCGCAGATGCCGTTGGGCGTAATCCGCCATTTCAGGATCCAGCACATTGGGCATAATCTGAGAAGCGAAATCCATCACGGTCACATCCACGCCCTGGGCCAGCAGGTTTTCTGCTACCTCCAGGCCAATAAAGCCTCCGCCGATCACTACGGCCTTTTTTACCCTTTCCGCTTCCACGTAATCCCGAATCCGAATAGCGTCGTCAGGCGTCCTCATTTTGAACACGCCCTTCAAGCCCACTCCCTCGATGGGAGGCACCGCGGAGGACGCTCCGGTGGCGATCACTAGCCGGTCATAGGAATAGGCCTCCGTTTCTCCGGTAATCAGGTTTTTGGCCGTTACCAGCTTCTTGCCGCTGTCCAGCTCCACAGCCTCACGGCCGGTAAGCACCCGAACGCCGGTAAGAGCCGCGTATTTTTCAGGCGTATTGACGATCAGCTCGTCTCTGCTTTCGATCATCCCGCCTACATAATAAGGCAGTCCGCAGCCCGCGTAAGAAATATCCTGATCCTTTGTGATCAGAGCTACGTCCAGCCCTCTGTCTTCCCGTTTTAGCTTCGCCGCGGCTTTGGTTCCCGCGGCTACGCCGCCAATCACCAATACTTTCACTGATACCAACTCCATTTCATCTTTTTCCCAATGACATTTCTATTTCGACTAGATGTGCTCACCCTTTCCCCGCGTCCGCGCTCCGGCCACGGCAGGCTTCTGTCCACGAGCCTCTCCGGAAAGCCCTTTTCCGTTTTGCATACAGCTCTCTTGTGCCCAGCCAACCCGGCCCGGGCCGGCTTACCAGCCGATTTCAGCCTCGCTTTTAAGATCGCGCTTCCGCCGGAGCCGTCTGCATAAGGCAGCCTTCTCCGCTTATTCTCCCGGGCTTTTCAGCCGGTGGCAGCAATTCTTTATATGCCTGCATTCCGGCCGCATCGCCGCACAGACCCGGATATCTCCGCCGGAAATGGTGATCCGTTTTCCGTTCACCAGAGCGTCGGCAATCTGCTGGCGGGCGTGTTCGTACATTCTCGCCACAGTGGATCTGGAAATACTCATTTTGTCCGCGCACTGCTTTTGGGACAGCAGTTCGTAATCCAGCAGACGAATCACCTCATATTCGTCATAGCCGATATTCACCGTCTCACCGCCCGGCTGACCATGAGGCTCAAAGCACGTGGTTTTGGGCACGGAACAAATACACCGGCATTTAGGTGGTCTGGCCAAGGTAAGCACCTCCTCTTTGGGCAAAGTATAACCTAGTTATGGGAATATGTCAATAATTCCAACGTAGATTCTCACACATTTGAGCTTAAATTTTTATGAAAATTTCCAAAGAGCAGGGCAGCCGCTCTACCAGAATAAAACGGAAGCCCGCGGCGCCAGTTTATTCTGTCGGCTTTCCGCCTGGTTCTCCATTTTTTCTTTCATCATTAATCCTTTAGCGCAGCTTAAAACTGCCGCTTTCCCTTATTTCTGTCTCTGCTCCCGGTAGCGCTTGGGACTGACCCCCTGAAGCTGTTTAAACTGCCGGCTGAAATACAAGGGGCTTTCATAGCCCAGCACAGAAGCGATCTCCCCCATGTTCAGCCTGGAGCTTTCCAACAGCTCCCGGGCCCGGCGGATTCTGATTTGGATCAAATACTGGTTTGGTGATTCCCCCGTCACCTGCTTAAACCGGCGGATCAGCCAGCAGACGCTGACATTATGCCGTTTCGCGTAATCCTCTATGGTATAATTGCGATAATACGTCTTATACATATCGTTAAGCACCTGTGTCACCAGGCTGTCGCCGGCGAGCTGGGGATTTTTCAGCCGCAGGCGCTGCCGGCCCATAGACAAAAGCAGCTCCTCAAAACGCAGGGCGCACAGCCTCTGAAACCCCGGAGGCTGCAGCTGCAGCTCCTGAATGATCTCCTCAAAGCACCTCAAATAGCGGTCCTGTTCCCCCACAAAGCAGGAATGTCCATGAAAAAGCCCCCACTCCTCCAAAAGGCCTTCCGCCCTTTCCCCGGTAAAGTGTATCCAATAAATCTCCGGAGCCTCCTTCAGCAGATAAAAATAGTCCTGAGGCTCTCCAGGGGGATACACCACAACGCTCCCCTGTTTTACCCGCTCCTCCCGCGGGCGGAAAAAGTGGCCCGCGCCCTTGGCCACATACAATAGCTGCCAGTCCCGGCGGCCCTGGATTCTGACTGTGTGCAGCTTTTCCAGACGCAGCAGGCGGTAATGGCCGCAGCTGAGGATCGTAAGCTCCTTTTCCGGCTCTGGGCTGACATCCGTCTCCGTATCCACAAGCGCTCCAGTGTTGCTGAACATGCTGCCCCTCCCGTTTTTCTTTCATCATAGGACTGGAACCGCTTTCTGTCAAGAAGAGATTGTATCATTTTGTGCATAAACCAGCTTATCTTTTCCATATGCTTTTTCTTCTGTGTCTGCTACAATAGCCCTAAGATCACTTTCCCGCTTCCGCGGGTTTTTAGAAAGGGTGCGATTTTATGAATCTTTCTCCTTTGAACGAGAAAATGCTGCACGGCGGCGACTATAATCCTGACCAATGGCTGGACCGCCCGGACATTTTAAAGCAGGATATCGTCTTAATGAAGGAAGCCCACGTCAACTGCGTTTCCGTGGCGATTTTCGCCTGGGCCCAGCTGGAGCCCCAGGAAGGCGTCTATGACTTCGGTTGGCTGGGGCGGATCATCGGCCAGCTTTATGAAAACGGTATTTACACGATTCTGGCAACGCCCACCGGCGCGCGCCCCGCTTGGATGGCTCAGAAGTATCCGGAGGTGCTGCGGGTTGATTCCAGCCTGCACCGGAATCATATGGGAGAGCGGCACAACCACTGCTATACCTCTCCGGTCTACCGGGAAAAGGCCCGCCAAATCAATGTAAGGCTTTCCCAGGCCTTTGGCAAGCATCCCGGTGTTATTCTTTGGCATATTTCCAACGAATACGGCGGCGAGTGCTATTGCGAGCTGTGCCAGGAGGCCTTCCGTCAATGGCTCAAGGAGAAGTACCGGACGCTGGAAGCCCTAAACCATGCCTGGTGGACCGGCTTTTGGAGCCATACCTACACTGACTGGAGCCAAATCGAGCCGCCGCTTCCCAGAGGCGAGAGCCATTGCCACGGCCTGAGCCTGGACTGGAAACGGTTCGTCACCCATCAAACCGTAGATTTCTGCCAAAAGGAGATCGAGGCGGTGCGGGAAGGCGGGTCGCAGCTTCCCGCCACCACCAACCTGATGGGTTTTTACAAAGATCTGAATTACAACAAATTCCAGGATGTGCTGGATATAATCTCCTGGGATAATTATCCGGACTGGCACGGTCCCCAGGACCCTGTCGATCTGGCGGCGGAGATTGCCTGTACGCACGATCTGATGCGCTGCATTAACCAAAAGCCGTTCCTTCTGATGGAGAGTACTCCCAGCACCGTAAACTGGCGTTCAGCCTCCAAGCTGAAGCGTCCTGGAATGCATATGCTTTCCTCCCTTCAGGCGGTGGCCCACGGCTCCAATTCGGTGCAGTACTTTCAGTGGCGGAAGGGCCGCGGAGCCTGTGAGAAATTCCACGGCGCGGTTTTGGATCACTATGGGAAAAGCGACACACGGGTGTTTCAGGAAACCGCCCGGCTGGGGAATCGTCTGGAAGGGCTTTCTCAGGTTTGCAAAACTAATTTAAAGCCGCAGGCCGCCATCCTGTTTGACTGGGAAAACTGGTGGGCCGCGGAGGATTCCCAGGGTCCCCGGAACAGCGGCCTTCATTATAAAGAAACCGTATTGGCCCACTACCGGGCCTTCTGGAAGCTGGGGATCCCGGTGGACATCATTGACATGGAGAAGGAGCTCTCCGGCTATCAGCTGGTAGTGGCGCCGATGCTCTATCTTTACCGGGCAAATATCGCTGAAAAAATGAAGAAGTTCGTGGAACTGGGCGGAACCCTGGTGGGAACCTACTGGAGCGGCATTGTCAACGATACCGACCTCTGCTATCTGGGCGGAATGCCCGGCGGCGGCATGGCCGAGGTATTCGGCCTGCGCAGCGAGGAAATCGACGCTTTGTACGACGGACAGTATAACGCTATGAGCTTTCAGGGCGTCAGATACCGGATTTCTGAGCTTTGCGACCTGGTCAAGACAAACACCGCCGCAGTGCTCAGCACCTACGAGGATGACTTTTATGCCGGGCAGCCTTCTCTCACTGTCAACCGTTACGGCAAAGGCAAGGCCTATTATCTGGCCGCTAAAGCGGAGGATGCGTTTTATGTAGATTTCTATCGTCTGCTGGCGGAAGAAAACGGAGTTGCGCCGGCGCTGGACGGCCGGCTTCCCCACGGCGTCACCACCAGTCTGCGGAAAGGGAGCCAGGACATCGTAATCGTCCAGAATTACAATGAAAAGCCTGCAACGGTTCCATTGAACGCCTCTTATACAGATTTGGAAACCGGAAACGTCTTATCCGGTACTCTGGAGCTTTCCAAATACGGCGTGGCTTTTCTGATCAAAGCCGAGCTATAAAAGCAAGCAGCAGGACTCTGCCAAAAGAACGCCCGCATAAGGCATGAAAAGCCTTGATTCGGGCGTTCTTGATTGCCCGCCGATTCTTAAAACACCTTCAGGGCAACAACGCTTCGCCGCCGGGCCAGCGCCGTAAGGACCGGGCTTCGGCTGAAATTTCTTAGACGCCGGAGAGCCCTTCCGCCAAAGCGCTTCAAAGTATCAAGAGCCTTGGCTGCATATGGCTCGGCAGCTCCTAAAAAGCAGAAATATTACGCTAATTCCAGAAAAAATCCGGTTCTGAAGCTTCAGCAAAGGGAAAAGCTTCCGTCGGCCTCCATGCACATAGAAAAATCTGCCGGGCCGCTGCCTTGCAGAGTTCGGCGCACATTGACGCCATCCCCGGTTTGATAAAACGCCTCCGCTTCTTCCCGAGTTGAGCCTCCCGTCATTTTCCGCTGAAGCAGCCGTTCCTTTAACGCCCGCTCCTCCGCTTTGATGAATATGGTATAGTCCGCCTGTCCGGCAAGCTTACGCCATAGTCCCTCCTGAAACAAAAGCCAATTGCCTTCAATGAGAACAATCGGAGCAGTCACCGGAAGCTGATCCTCTATCACATCGTGAAAGCGGCGGTCGTAAACAGGCCATAGGGGATCGCTATGGCGAAGAGCCTCCAGCTTTTCTTGAAAATGGACTACGTCATAAGTCTCCGGGCTGCCCTTCAGCTGCTTCATGGGCAGCGTTTGGCCATCCTGAAAAGTCACTGAATGGGTCAAAATATAATCCTGATGATAGTGAAAGCCATCCAGCCCCACCGCTTGAACCGGCATACAGGAAAACTTTTGCGAAAGCCCGGCTAGAAACGCCGCCAGGGTGGATTTTCCCGTCGCGGGAGGCGCCGCCAGAAAAACGACCAGCCGTTCTCCTTTTTCTCTCTGCATCCGGTCAAGCCTTCGAACCATGGGCACGAAGATTTCTTTAATATTTTCTTCGGTGTACCTGGCTTGTACCGGGAAGCCATTGACAACAAACGAAAATTCTTTCCAAGTTTTCAACAAACTCCTCCCTTTCCATTTCGGGCCCGCTTCTGGAAGGCCTTTCAGCTAAGAAGCCTTTTCTACCTTATTCTATATTTTTCTGCCGTTCCGCAGTTTTCTTCATTCCCATTTCCTTGGCCGGTTCCAAACCCTTGCCGTTTCTATCTATTTTATAATTATAGTATAAACCCGGGCAAAACACAAAACAGAATCAGCCCATAAGCCTTTTAAAAATGGAATCGCTCTATTCCATACCGTAATTTGAGCGGTGGAATAGAGCTTTGCTTTTTCCTTATTTTCCTATCGGAGAACGCTTCCGTTTCCTTCATGAAGCCAGGGATGGTCTAAGTGCAGTTCTAAAGGTCCGCCGGGAATCTTCTCTGGAACCGGAAGGATTTCCTCTGTCTTTGTCCAGCCTTCCGCCGCCAGCTGCCAGGCGCAGGCGATTTCATTCTCAGGATTTTTCTCCCGAGCCAGGGAACGCATCGCCGTAAAAGCCGGGCCGACGATATGGCATCGGTAGGCCCAGGCCTCCGTTTTCCAGGTCTTACCGTCTTGGCTGAGCCAGACGGCAGCCGGGCGGTCGAACCACAGGCTCCGAACCAGCCCCCGGCCCAAGGGAGTACGCTCCCGGTCCAGGGACAAAAGAAGCGTACTGCCATCCAGGCTGGTGAGGCTTTGGCAAAGAAAGGCATGCATTTCTCCCGGCTTTTCTCCCGGCACCTGGATCAGCCTTTTGGAGTTCTTATCCTCCAAAAGCCGGGAAACTGTTTGCGGAAGAGGCGTTTTTTCAGGCAGTCGCAGCATGGCAGTCCAACCTTTCCAAGTCGCTGTCAGGATGGTTCCCGCAGCGCTTATAATCGTCGTTTGTAGAAACCAGTCCATAGGACCGGCGGATCTCGTGAAGTCCCTTCGCCAGCCGAATGTAATATTCCAGCGGCGGCACCGGCTGGAAGCCCAGCCGCGAGGCCTTATGGGGATGCCAGATCACACTCAAATAGCTGACTCCGTGGCGGGCGAAAAAGTCACAGGCCTGGAAATTGGATTCCAGCGCCTCCTCCAAGGAGGAAAAGCCGTAGGGCTTTGCAAGCTCCACACCGCCGATCACCTGGGTGCACACCTGGCCCCTTCCGAAGATTTCTACCGCGTCCAGCGTGCGCCGCACCCACTCCTTATGGCCGATCCATTTTTCCTTGCCCGGGCATAAATGGCGGAAGATGTTCTCATCCCATACCTCAATATTAGGGCAATAGCTGGTAACCCCCGTTTGGTCATAAATGCGCTTTAGCTGCTTTTTCGGATACGCAGGCGCCATGAGCTGGCTGGGAAAACGGCCGGAAAAATTACGGCCGATAGCCTGGAGAACCTGGATATACCGCTCCACCTCTGTCTCAAAGGGCGGGTCTCCTCCAAAATCACTGCCGCCGGAAAGATAAATTTCCGAAAATCTTCCCGGCTCCCGGACCGCCTCCCGGACGGTTTCATAAATGTCCTGGCAATTCACCGCCCCTGCGCTGTGGCCGCCGGTGAAAAACGCGCAGAAATGGCACTGATCCCCGCCCTCCCAAAAGCGGCATCGCTGATAGGCGGTAAGGATCAGCTTCTGCGCCCGCACGTCGGCTAACGCCTCCATGGGGGTTCCCCGGCTGGTCTTTTTCCCAAAAAACGCGGGGCGGGGCACAAAATCCACTTCCTCTAGGGTTTCTCCGTTTTCCTTCAGCAGGAAAACGCCCCGCTCCTGATGATACTCGATGTCATAGGGATCTTCAAACCTTTCCCCGTAATTAATGTATACAAAGGAACCATCCCGCAGCAAAATTGGCCCGGGCATCGAAAGCTCCGGCGTCCGCCCTTCAAAGCTGATGCCAAAGGGCTCCGCCTTGCCAAAGGAATAAAAAGGATCCTGAAGCCGGGACAGGGCATTGGGACTCAGCACCGCCCCGTACCGAACCATGCTCAGTTTCAGCAAGGTGAAGGGCGACAGTTCCGGATAATCTGAGCAAGCCTGTTCCCATTCCTCACGTTTGGTCTGTATCATATCTCCGCGCCTCCCATATAAAAGTCCGCAGACGCTTTCCACAGGTCTGCCGCGTCTGCATGCGTTTGTGATTCGACCATCAGCTTATCCCCGCATCACAGGAAAAACAAAGCCGCCGCCAGCGCGCTGTTTAGGCCGATCAAAAAAAGAAAATCCACTGCCCGCAGGGGAACCCGGAAAGCCACCGCCCGAGGCTGCCTGCTCTCAAAGCCCCGGGATTCCATAGCCATCGCCAGACTCTCGGACCGTTCCAGAGCATGGGCCAGCATTGGAAACAGGCGCCTGGTGGAAAAAGGCCCCGCCTTCACGCCCCGCACTCGGAGAGCCGCTCCCACGATTCTATATTCTTCCCGGACAACAGGGAAGAAGTGATAGGCCGCCAAAATACCGTAGGCAAATTTCGGCGGCAGACGGAATTGCTGCATCAGGCTCATGACCAAATCCATAGAATTGGTGGTAAACGCGAACAGAAGCCCCAAACCGCCGTAGGCCAAAACCCGGGAGGAAAGCTGAGCTGCGGTGACCCAGTTGGTGGCATATAGGGTTCGCTGTCCCAGAGCGCTGACCTCCACTCCCTCCTGGCCGCCGCTGGAGAAAAACAAGCCGGCGGTAAAGAGGCCCGCCGCCGTTAGTACAAAGGGAATCAGGGTCAGGGACAGCCGTTTTCGGTTAACCCCCGGGGTGAGATAGGCGGCCAAGAGGGACGTCCCGCATACCAGCAGGTTCAGCCTGGTATGAAAGGTCACCGACAGCAGCAAGGAAGCGATTATCAGCGACAGCAGCTTATACCCAGGGTTTAGCCTTCGCATTTTTCGTCCCTCCTTATCTTCCTTTTCGCGGGCCTTTCTGTGGGATCCTTTCTTGCGCTCGTCACGTTTTCCTTCTGGCTCCTGTCCGCCGTTCCTTCCGGCCAGCGGGCGCTCAGCACCTGAGGTTCCACCGGCGTAAGGGAACCGTTTTCCAGCAGCAGGATCTGGTTCGCGCAGGCCTTGGCCAGGGCCAGGTCATGGGTAGCCATCAATACGGTAAGCCCCTGGCTCACCCGCCGCTCCAGCAGGCTCAAAATAAAGCTGGTGGACCGCTCATCCTGAGCGTAGGTAGGCTCGTCCAGCAGCAAGAGGGGCCGGTCCCCCGCCAGCATCGACAGTAAAGCCAGCCGTCTCTGCTGTCCCTGGCTCAGCTCATAAGGTGAGTTTTTCTTCCAAGGCAGCAGGCCGAACTCCTCCAGCAGCGCGGCGGCCTTTTCCTTCAGAGCCTCCGGCTCTCCTTGAGGCTCCGCCGCCCGCAAGGTAACCAGCACCTCGTTTTCCACAGTCAGCGTCAAAAACTGAAACCGGGGATTCTGGAAAACCAATCCCACCTTTCCCTGAACCCACAGATTTCCTTTCCAGCGTCCCGCGCCCGCCAGAGCGGTGAGCAAGGTGGTTTTGCCCGCTCCGTTGCCGCCGATCAGGGCGGTAACGCTGCCTTTTTCCAGCTGGAAGGATAAATTCCTCAAAAATGGCTTTTTCCCATGATACAAAATCAGCCCTTCCGCCTTGGCGGCCAGTCCCGGCGGCTGAGGAACCGGGGCCGGGCTGTGTCCGGCCAGCCACTGATCGTCTAAAAACAGTCCCAGACGGGAAAACTCCTCCCGGTATTCGTCCAGTCTCTGGGGCGGAATCGAGCCCTGATCCAAATCTCCCTCCTGCTCCATCAGAACTATCCGGGACAAGAACCCCCGCCACCAATTGGGACGGTGATCCACAATCAGCAGAGTAATCCCCTGACGGTTCAGCTGTTCCAAAAGGGCCGAAAGCTTTCCGCAGGCTCCAGGATCCAGATTGGCAAAGGGTTCGTCTAAAATTAAGGTGTCGGCTCCGGTTGCCAGAGCGGTAGCCAAAGCCAGTTTCTGCTTCGTCCCGCCGGACAGGGTATAGATCGGCGCGGTTTCCACCTGTTCCAAGCCCACCATTGTCAGAAGCTCCCGGGTTCTGGCTCTCAGGTCCCCGGAATAATTGATATTCTCCAGTGCGAACAGAATCTCATGGTCTACCCGATCCATACAAAACTGGTTATCCGGGTTTTGAAACAAAATGGATACCGCCTGTGACCTGGCTGCCGGTCCAAATTGGGAGAGGGGCTTTCCCTTTAGCAGGATTTCCCCCTCCAGCTCACCGCCGTATTCCGGGTAAAGCCCGGCCAGGCAATAGGCCAGTGTGGATTTCCCGCATCCGGATGGGCCCATCAGCAGAACCGCTTCTCCCCGGGACACGGTCAACGACAGGTTGGAAAATACGGGAGCATCCTCTGAACGGTAACGGAAGGTAAGCCCTTTGCAGGATAAAACTGGCTCAGCCATGGGCCCGTCCCAGGGCGTAGCCCTTCAGCAGTCCGGTTTTCGCCAGCCCATCGCCGATGGCCTTGGTGATCAGCCCTGAGAAGATCAGGGTGCTGACCAGGCGGATCAGGAACATGATGATCAGCAGAGGAACCGCCAGCTGGCCGTAGCCGGAGCGGACGAAGCTCCACAAAAAGCTGGTGACGCAGCAGCCCGCGGCGGCCAAGTAAAGCATTTTTGTATTGAACTTGCGATAGCGTCCCAAAGCAAAGACAATCTCCCCGCCGGCGCCCTGGACGATCCCAGCGACGATGACCATAGGGCCGTACATATTTCCCAGCAGGACCTCGATCAAGG
The DNA here is from genome assembly GCA_000154345.1 of [Clostridium] leptum DSM 753. Lineage (GTDB taxonomy): Bacteria > Bacillota > Clostridia > Oscillospirales > Acutalibacteraceae > Clostridium_A > Clostridium_A leptum. Next base: position 1,569 of record DS480333.1, on the reverse strand, counting down.
CCGCCAGCACCTCGGCAACGATGCATACACCAGGCTTTTGAAGAATATAGGCCGCCAGAATCGCCGCCATAAACCAAACGCCAAACACGATTTCATTTGCCAAAGGGGCCAGTCCCACGGGAGTCAGCAGGGTGCTGAGGAAGGACGCCAGATAAACGCCTCCCAGATAAACCACGCCGAACACGATGCAAATCATAGCCACCAGGATGATTTCCTTCAGCTTCCAGCCATATTCTTTTTTCTCATTCATTTTCTGTTCTTCCTTTCAAATTTTTCCGGGTTTTCAGAAACGCGTCTGCTATAGCCCGCTTCTTTTTTGCCTTTTCCAAATTTCGTGCCCGCCGGAGGGCACATCTGTTTTTCCAGTCTTTCCCCTTCTTTATCTTATCCAGGAGCGGCTCCCTGCCTTTTCTCTTTTTTATTTTCCATTGCGCATCTCGCCGCTTTTTTTACTGTCCTGCCGGCTTTTTCAGTTCCCTTTTACTCCTGAGTGGGACTGTTGACCGAGAGGGTAAAGCACAGTATGTAATGAGGCACCTCCGCCTCCATCTTCCGGCACACAGCCTCAAGGTAGTCGAACACCTCGTGAACATCGCCGGAAATCCGTGTCGCATAGTGGATGCTGACGGGATTCAGCCTTGCCTTCTCCGCCATACGCCATACGCCGGCGATCTTATCAATATAATCCGGGATTCCCATAGGATACAGAGCGATTTTCGCCTGCACCGGGAAATGCTTCTCCCCAACCAGAGGCAGGTTCGGCACCGGCCCCTCCCGGGTTAACAGGCTGTCCCCGTCGCAGTCTCCCGGGCAGCCCTTAGAAAACTGGCCCTCCAGAGCCATATGGACGCCCGGACGAAACGCATTGACAAAAAGCCCCCGCACCGCGTCCGCCACATATGCCAGCTTTCCCCGGTAAACCGTTGAAAGCGCGTCGGACTGACTCCACACTCCGGAGGTATCTGTTTTTTCCAAAGCGTTTAAAATAATGGACACAAAATCGCTGTCCATTGGATAAAGAGAAAAACGGCATCCGGAAATATCCAGCTTGGTGCCCCGGCCCGCCCAGGGCAAATCCTCCCGTTGACAGCAGCATCCTTCTGGTTGCATTGTTACATCTTCCTTTCTTTTCGCGCGACTTAACAAAAATAAAAAGAGTGCTTTTTACGCGAAAAAGCACTCTTTTGGCCACAAAATCATTTCATCGTGTTAGAATTGCTTCCCTACGCTGGTCTTAACCATCAGGTTCAAAGGGTCAGATGAATCTATCTCAACTCTATAAAGAGTCCCCCTAGAATTCTACATAATATTCAATTATAAGTTTTACAACGGTATCAGTATAGCCTCATCCTCCGCACTTGTCAAGGGCAAAATCGTACGCTTCCTCTTTTCCAACACGGGGAAAGTCTGCTTTTATAAAACACTTTCAGGGCATTCCTCCGATTTTCATCTCGATACCGTGGTGGATCAGGATTCCTGACAGCGTCTAAAATGAATGAAAAAGGGCGGATTTCTCAAACGGGCTCTCAGCTCGTATCGCCGCGCCAATAGAATCAGCGTTACAGCTTC
>DS480334.1 GCA_000154345.1 [Clostridium] leptum DSM 753 | reverse complement strand
TATGCAATAAAATCCTTGTGAACCGCAAGTCTCTTTTTATCACTTAGCGTCCTCTTGCCTGAGTACAAAGGCATGTGCCAATAGTAAGGTATTGATGAAAGGAGACAGAGTTATGAAAACAAAGAAATCGTTAATGTACTTAGAATGTATCAATGAAAACCTTAACACCCTGATTCTTAACCAGGAAATGACCTATTTCATCATGCGGGAAATCCTCAAAAAGATGGACAGATCTGTGAACAAGCGCCATGTTAAAGTTAGGCGCAAAAAAATATAAATTTTCCCTCCCTACCAGAAAAGTAGGGAGGGATTTTTAGTTTTGACTTGCATTTTGACTTGCATAATCAATTTAAAACACATTATTTACTGCTATTTTTCGCTCGTTTCATAAAGAACAAACCGCACAGAAAAGCCTAAAAACGGCTTAACCATGCGGTTTTTCTGTGGTGGGCCATCAGGGACTCGAACCCCGGACCGACCGGTTATGAGCCGGTTGCTCTAACCAACTGAGCTAGTGGCCCTCATTTCACGCTAAAATATGATAGCACAAAGCCTTGTCTTTTGCAAGTATTTTATCATTTTTCTAACGGCTCGGGTTTCTCCCACGGCAAATGGTTATCCTGGTAAAAACGCAGCTTAATCTGGTCCAATGTATTCTCAAAGCTTTCTAAGGAATAAAGAAACGATGTAACCCGGTCTTCCAGCGTATCACTTCCAATCTTCAAATCTTTTTTTAAAGCCTTGAGATCCTGCTGAAAAACCGCCACCGCTTCCTTGATATCGTCAATGACAAAAACAGCGTCCATAGCCTGTTCTTTGGCCGAATCCCGGATTTCCTGCGCATCGGCCTCTGCCTTTTGATGAATTTCATAAAGGTGAAACTGGATATCATCATACTGCCGGCTTTTACGTATTAATTCGTCATCCTGACGCTGGGCGTTCAACCATTTTTCCTGAAGACGCTCAATTTCTTTATTCAGCTCTTTTCTGCCTTCAAGGAGGGCCGCAATTTGATTTTGCAAGCGCCGTTCCGCATAGCTTTCAGATGTTTCTAATGCTTCCAGCCCTTCGTGTACTGATAACGAACGGCGGTCACGTTTTTCATCCGTTGTTTTCATTTGGCATCCCCCCTTTTTAGTCTACCATAAGCCCCTAAAAACGGCAACATCTTCTAAGATTTTCTTTTCCCAGATTTCCGATTTTATCAAAACCATAATATTTTTATTTTTCTCTTTCATCCCGACAAAAAAACAGTATAATAGAAAACAGCATGGTTCTGATTGTAAAGGAGGAATCCCCTATGACAAAGAAACTGGCTGTTTTCGACTTAGACGGCACCCTAAGCCGTACGGAGCTGTTCTCCGTTCCCGCAGCCCAGGAGATGGAGCGGTTACTGGGCTACCCCGTCCAGGAGGCTTCTCATATTATCGCTTCCTTTGGCACCAATTATAAGGACACTATGGATGCTATTTTTCCCGGCTGGGATCAAAAGGCTTATGATTTCTATTTTACCCATGGCGGGGAAATACAGGCAAAGTATCTGGACCGTGCCATGCCCTACGATGGTATTCCGGAAGCTATGGACCGCCTTCACGCCATAGGGTACGAAACGGCAGTCTGCTCCAATTCCAACATCCGCTATATCAAAATGTGTGTCAGTGCCATTGGCTTGAAGGACAAAATGGACTATCTTCAGGAACTGGAGGCTGGAATGGATCACAAGGGCCAAAGCCTGGGCAAGCTTTTAAGAGAGGTTTCTCCGGAAAAAGCGGTTATGGTCGGTGATACTCTTTTAGACCGGCAGGCCGCTGTGGATAATCAAATTCCTTTCATTGGATGCGTTTATGGCTTCCGCCCCTATGAAATGGAACAGGTGGAGCATACGGCGGCACATGCCAGTGAGCTTCCCCGTTTGATTGAAGGGCTCCTCGGCGAATAATTCATAAAGAGATAAGGCTGTTTCCAGCCTAAAAAATCTGCTAAATCTTAATATAAAAGCTGGTGGCTTGCGGAGATGCTGGAAGCGAACCAGCACTGCCAAAGATGCTTGAAAGCTCCTAAAGTGCTCCTCCGTTCATGGAGATCGTACGAACCGGAGGAGCACCGTTTAAGCATTAGTTTTGTGCCATAAAAGGCTTGTGATAATCCGCTCGTTTTGCTCCAAACTTAATGTATGATATCTCCGTCAGCACCGTCAATGGTTTAGGCGGCCTCTGATAAATGACATAAAAACAGCCGAACGCTTTTTAGCATTCGGCTGTTTATGTTTGATAACCCATTATTACGGAAAAATTTCATCGGCAATTTGAAGAAGCCGATTCATCCGGTGGTTTACACCGCTGCGGGTGATCGGAGGCGTAAGACTTTCTCCCAGTTCCCGTAAGGAAAATTCCGGGTTTTCCAGCCGCAGCTCCGCCAGCTCTCTCAGCTCCTCCGGTAAAGACGCCAGTCCCCTTACCTGCTGTATCTTTCGAATGGCTTCCAGCTGTCCCGCAGCCGCGGATGCGGTTTTTCCAATATTGGCAGTTTCAAAATTTGTGGTTCGGTTCACATAATTCCGAACCTCCTTCACCATTTTTACCTGCATAAATTCCATCGCCGCTTTATTCGCTCCGATGAACGCCAGTAAATCCGTGATCTGCTCACTGCCCTTGACATAAACCACATACTGGCCCTTCCGTTTCGTCACGCCGGGAGTTACCGAAAGCTCAGGCAGGTATTCCAAAAAGGAGCAAAGCGCTTGCGCCTCCTCCAGAGAGGCACAGGCAAACTCCATGTGATAGTCCCGGGCCGGATTGGTCATCGTCCCTTTTTCCAAAAACAGCCGTCTTAAAGAAAGAGCATCCTCAGACGCTCCGTTGGGCTTTAAAGCGGAAAGCTCCCGCTTGGTATCAGAAGAAAACGACACACGGTTCCCTCCTTCGGCACCCCCACCGATACCAGCAGGGGCTTTTCTATTTCTTAATATCCCGGTGATGTACGCTGGCGCGCTGGCCCTTTTCCAGAAGATGGTTATAAAGAAGCTGGGCCAGGGCCACAGATCTGTGCTTCCCGCCAGTACACCCGATTCCCACAAAGAGCTGGCTTTTCCCTTCCGAGCGGTACAAAGGAAGCATATAATCGATCAAGGACAAAAAACGCTGGAGGAACCCCTGTGTCTGCTCCCATTTCATCACATAGCTTCTCACAGGCTCATCTAAGCCAGTCAGGTTTTTCAGCTCTTCCACATAAAAAGGATTGGGCAGGCATCTCACGTCAAATACCAAGTCCGCCTCATTGGGCAGCCCATATTTAAAGCCAAAGGAAACACAGTTGACCAATAAGGATAAATCGGAGCTTTCCAAAAACAGGGCGGAAATCCGGTTTTTCAGCTGAGCGGGCGATAAAAATGTGGTATCGATCAGGTAATCCGCCGCCTCCTTTACCGGCCGCAGAACCTCCCGCTCATAATGAATCGACTGGGTAATGGAGCCCTCAAAGGAGTCCGAAAGCGGATGACGGCGCCGGGTCTCCTTATACCGGTGGATCAGCACGTCGCTGCTGCAGTCCAGAAACAAAATCTTATACTTTTTCTGTTCCTGCCTCAGGGCGTCCAAAGTTTCAAAGAGGCTGCTGAACATATCGCCGCCTCGGGTATCGGTGACAATAGCTACCCGCTTCATCTCCGGCTTCGCCTGCTCGCACAGGGTATAAAATACCGGAATCAGCTTGGGCGGAATATTATCCACACAGTAAAAGCCGATATCCTCTAAAGCGTCCACCGCCCGGGACTTTCCCGCCCCGGACAATCCGGTTACAATAATAAAATCCATAGATTCAAACTCCGTTTTTGTTATGTCATCAGTTTAATTTCACATTCCAGCTCCACTTGCTTTTCCCGTCTGACCGTTTCCTGAATCATCTTAACCAGGCTTTGCACATCCTTGCAGGTCGCTCCGCCGGTATTGACGATAAAGCCCGCGTGCTTTTCACTGACCTGAGCGCCGCCCACCGTTTTTCCCTTTAAGCCGCACTCCTCGATCAGCTGACCTGCAAAATACCCTTTGGGCCTCTTGAACACGCTGCCGGCACTGGGATATTCCAAGGGCTGCCTTGCCTTTCTACGTCCGAGATAATCCTCCATCTGAGCCTTGATCACACTGTAATCCCCTTTCTCCAGCTGAAAGGTCAGACCCGTGATCACCAGCTTTTGATCTGTATAGGCGCTGTGCCGGTAAGAGAAATCCAGAGCGCTTCCCGCGAACTCACCCGGATTGCCGTTTTCGTCCAGGTGACGGCATTTGATCAGAACGTCCTTCATCTCCCCGCCATAGGCGCCCGCGTTCATATAGGCGGCGCCGCCGGCCGAGCCTGGGATTCCCCAGGCAAACTCCAAGCCGGTCAGGGAATTTTCCAGGGCGAATTTACAGAGCTTCGCCAGAGTTGCGCCGGGGCCGCAGACGATGGTTGTTTCATTCTCCAGCCGAAGCCGGCACAGGTCTCCGCCGAAGCCGACGACGACCCCCCGCAGCCCCTGATCAGGGATCAGCAGGTCGGAGCCGTTGCCAATTACGTACACCGGCGCGCCGGCTTCCTTGCACAGCTTCAAAACGCCGCGCAAGGATCTTTCATCGGATACCGTGGCAAACACGTCTGCCGGGCCGCCGATTTGAAAGCTGGTATGCAGGCTCATAGGCTCATTTTCCTGAACCTGCGCCCCTGTTTGGCGCAGGGCGCCGATAAGCTCCCGGGTGATCGGTTGTAGGTTTTGCTGCGTCATGGATGCTTAATCCTCCAAATGTATATTTCTTTCCTTCAGATACTGCCGGAACCGTTCTACGCTGGAGTTTACCACCAGCTCCTCGGGAAACCCGATATCATCCAGCATTTTCAGAGCCAGGCCGGCATGCCCCACCTGAGTGGCAAAATGGGAATCCGTATTGACGATAACCCGTACCCCATGCTTTTTGCAAAGCAAAGCGATCTCTCTACAGTTTATGACGGCATCCCTTCGAACATGAAAGGAGTTGTTGTTGATTTCCACCAGCTTCCCCCCGCGGCCGAATTCCGGAATCACCCGCTCATAATCAAATTTGAATTTAGGCTGCCCGCAGTGGCCGATTACACAGACTCTGGGATCCTTGGCGATTTGCAGCCAGGCGTTGGTGCAGCTTTCCACCGTGGGGGCCTCTTTTGTCAGCAGAGTAGACGAGTGAATGGAGGCGATAACCCAATCCAAATTTTTGTGTTCATCCTCCACATAGTCGATAGTTCCGTCAAAATCCACCACATTGCACTCCACCCCGGTAAGGAGGAACACCCCTTCCACCTGACGAGGGATGATCTTCAGGTTTTTAAAATACCACCTGCCGGGAGAGCCGGGCATCGTAGGGCCGTGATCGGTAATCGCCAGATAGGACAGTCCCGCCTCTTTGGCGGCATGAATATTTTCCATCCAGGTGCTGTAGGCATGAGTAGAAGCGATTGTATGACAATGTGTATCCGCAATAATTCTCATAGTATCATCCTTTTATTAACGCTTTATCAAACAGAAAAAGCTTGACATCCGACAAGGGCGCTTTTCAATGTAAAAATGCGCTCCTGCCTTAGTTTTCTTAACCCCGGTCTCTCCGCTGAAAGTTATAGGTTCCAATTGATTTTCGGATTGCCGTTATCGTCGTCGTTATAGGTCATCCCCAGATTTTGCAGAAGCTCCTTAGCGGCGTTGTAGCCCATCTTTTTCTGACGGTTATTCATAGCCGCCACCTCAATAATCACCGCGAGGTTCCTTCCAGGCTTTACCGGTATAGTAAGCACGGGAACCCTCAGGCCCAAAATCTCCGTATATTCGTTTTCCATTCCCATTCGGTCGTATACCTTTGTTTTGTCCCAAATCTCCAGGTTAATGACCATATCTATTTTTTCCGTCAGCTTTACGGCGCCCATACCGAAAATCCGGCGGGCGTTGATAATGCCGATGCCTCTCAGCTCAATGAAGTGCCGGATGTTCTCAGGCGCGGTACCTACCAGAGATTTCTTGGAAACCCTCCTGATTTCCACCGCGTCGTCTGCGATCAGGCGGTGGCCTCTCTTAATCAGCTCAATGGCGGTTTCACTTTTTCCCACGCCGCTGTCGCCTACCAGGAGGATTCCCTCGCCGTAAACCTCTACCAGCACCCCATGCCGGGTCACCCGGGGAGCCAGCTCTACGTTCATATAGGAAACCAAAGCCGCTACCAGGCTGGAAGTAGTATCCGCTGTGCCCAGCAGCGCCACGCCGTGCCGCTTCGCCGCTTCCATCATCTCAGGATATGGCTTGAGGCTCCGGCAGATAATAATAGCCGGAGGCTTTCTGGAAATCAAGCCTTCCAAAGCCCTCTCCCTTTCTTCCTGGGAATAGCGGCCTAAAAAGGCGTTTTCCGTATGTCCAACCACTAAAATGCGTTTGTTATCATAAAAATCCAAAAAACCGGTAAATTCCACGCCGGGGCGGTTGACATCCTTAGACGAAATCAGGATATTTTCCCCATTCTCCGGCATATAAATCGTTTCCAGGCCCAGCTCCTTCATCACACTGGATAGGGGCACAGTAAATGTTTGACTCAAAAAACACACCTGCCTTCAGTCGTTTTCAGCTTATCGCGTTCTTCACAGCATCGCCGTTTCCGGCCGCCTCCACGCCGGCCGCCCTCCAGCCCCGCTGCGGCAGACCTAACCGGATATTATTATTATACCTCATGATGAGACAAGTTTAAAGCGAAACCACAAAATTTCTTTTTCACGTGCAATGAGGATGAAAACCTGCTATAATAAGATGTAATGATTTTATAAAGAAAGCGGGTGTCTCTTTTTGAACATCGCTATTTTTACAGAGAGCTACGCGCCAAGCACCGGCTTTGTCCCCTCTGAAAGCTTTCTTCTGGCACAATCCTACCGACAGCTGGGACATCGCGCTGCCGTTGTCACCTGCGACCCAAAATGCAAGAAGATAGAAGCCCGGCGGACAGTGGTCAAGGTTCCGGGAAAGCCCGCCCCGAACCAGTATGGTTTTGCTCCTTCAAAAAATCGGAAAGCGGATCAGGCCGAGCTGTTTTCCGCTCTGGAAGCCTATGAATTTGATTTGGTCCACGTATTTTCCTGCGGAAAAATGGCGGTTCATGGAATGCAGTTTGCTAATCGCTTCGACCTGCCTCTGGTGCTCTCCATCAGCGATTTTTACGAGGATGCCATCCCCTACTTAACCAACACCAAGCTTCTAGAGCCATGGGCCGCCTTCCGGCAGAAGGCCAGGTTCCGCGATATCGCGGACTATGCGGATATGATCACCTCCACCAACAAAAAAGCCGGAGATTATCTGGCCAGTGCCGGTATTAAGCGCAAACTCTCCCTAATACCCATTCATGCTGATCCTGAGCGGTTTTCCCGGCAGAACGCCGACCCGGACCAGGTTAACGCTGTCAAAATGAAATACCATCTCACTGATAAAACCGTAGCGGTCTTCGCAGGAAGGCTGCTGTATGAAAAGGGTGTGGATATTCTTCTTCAGCGATGGGCGAGCCATCTAAAGCTTGAACGGGGGCTGCGCCTGCTGATTGTCGGCACTGGTCCAGAAAAAGCCGCCTTGCAGCAGCTCAGCAAAAGCTTAAATCTGGACAAGCAGGTGATTTTTACCGGCGAGGTCATGAATAAGGATATGCCCGCCTATTACGCCGCCAGCGACCTTTTTGTCAGCGCTTCTGAAACGCCCTTGATGTCCATGGCGGTCTGTGAGGCGTTATTGGCCGGCCTGCCTTGTATCGTCAGCGATAAAAGCCGGCCCGCGGGCCAGCTGGAGCACGGAAAAAACGGCTTTTATTTTTCCAGCTCCAATGAGCTTACCGACTATGTCCGCCGGATCGCCTCTCTGGATTACAACGGCAAGGAGGCGCTTCACCGGATGGTGAGAAGCACTGTAGAAGGAGTTTCCAAGGACGCCCAGGCGCAGGCGATGCTTTCCCTGTACAAAAAGGCCAAGCGCCTGCATTACTACGATCCCCAGCGTTTAGAGGCCGCTAAGCGAAACGGCCAAATCGGACGCTGACCCTAGAGCGGAAAATGAAAAAGTATTTTTCTGAGTCACTGTGGGCGTTCAGCGGTCTGAACAGGCGCTAAAAGGCTGCTGACAAGCTCAAGGGATAGGAATCAATTTAATAACCGCATCGCTTGCCTCACACCCAAAGCCGATTGCTTTATCCCCTAAACGGAAAGCCTATGAACAGCGGATTTCTATTTTTCATATCCGCCGCATATTTGTCGCCGGAGTCGTATTTTACTCAGCGCTTGAGATATAGGCATGAGGAGAGGCCTCCGTTGGTGGGGCTGACGGCGATAGGCTTCGGCGGCTGCCTCTGCACAGCAAACAGCCCAGGATCTCAATCCTGGGCTGTTTATTACATTAACGGAGAAAACAGGCGGAGCACGCTCCAGAACAGCCGGCGGTATACCGGCACCCTTTTGCAGTCCTCCAGAGTGATCTCCCGGCAGCTTTGCAGTGTTTCCAGAAAATCAGCTTTTACCTGCTTCATAGCTTTGGTGCGGTACATCCATACGCCGCACTCAAAATGAAGGTACAGGCTGCGAAAATCAAAATTAATGGTTCCCACCGTGGCGACCTGGTCGTCGCACACTACGGTTTTGGAATGGATAAAGCCCGGAGTGTACTCATAGATTCTGATTCCCGCCTCGACCAGCTCCTGGTAGCCGGAGCGGGTAGTCATATGCACTAAGGCTTTATCCGGAACAAACGGCGTGATAAATCTCACATCAACGCCCCGCTTCGCCGCGACGCATAAGGCATATCGGAGCTCGCTGTCCATAATCAGGTAAGGGGTGGTAATATACAAATAGTCCTTCGCGCCGTAGATCAGATTTAAATACACGTTTTCCCCCACCCGCTGGTTGTCCATCGGGCTGTCGCCGTATGGCTGGACAAGCCCATCTGAATCAAACTCCTGGGGATGGTAATAGCTGGGGCGGTATTGGTCAAATTCCGAACGGGGCAGGGCGCACAGAGCCGCGGGGTCGTCGCAGTACCACATCTGCAAAAACAGCATGGTAAAGCTCCAGACGCCTTCTCCCTTGACCAAAATAGAGCTGTCCTTCCAATGGCCGTATTTCACATAGGCGTTAATATATTCATCCGCCAGATTAATTCCCCCGGTAAACGCCGTGTGTCCGTCGATCACGGCGATTTTTCGGTGATCCCGGTTATTGTAAACAGTGGAAAGCACTGGAACAAAGGGATTGAACACCTTGCATTGAATTCCCTTTTTCCTCAGCTCTCTCTCATAATCCGCCGGCAAGGTGGTCAGGCAGCCCATGCCGTCGAAAAGAAGCCGCACGTCTACCCCTTTTTTCACCTTTTCTTCCAGGATCTCCAGAACGCTGTTCCACATGATTCCTTCCTGGATGATAAAATACTCTAAAAAGATATAGTGCCGCGCCTTGCTTAATTCATCCTTCAGGCGGGCGAATTTAATTTCTCCGGTGCTCAGGTATTCTGTGGTGGTATTATCATACACCGGATAGCCCGCATCCTGAAAAAGATAATTCGCTTGGCTTTGCGCGCCGTGATTTTCCTTCCTCAGCCGTTCCATAGTTTCCGGATTTTGCTCCAGCAAAGGCTGAGTCGCTTCTAAAATCGCCAGCATTCGGAGTCTCAAATGCTTAATGGAGGCCTGAAGGCGGTAAAGGATATAAAACAATCCTCCAAACAAGGGGAAAATCAGGATAGGAATTACCCACGCCAGCTTATATTCCGGATTTCCCGGACGATTGAAAATATAAACGGCCACAGCGATACTGACGATGCGCAGAACCGTATTGATATAGATAAAGTAATCCGATAAAACGTAAAGGCCGACGATCGGAAAAGCGGCTTGAAATGCCAAAAGAAGAGCCACCGTCACCACGCGCCGGCTGAACAGCCTGCTGGGATGCTGCCGTCTATGCCGTTTGGCCACTTCCTTTTGCCCGGCTAACCGGTCCATTTATGGTTCTTCCCCTTCCTGCGGCTTTCGCACTTCCGTTTCCCCGTGATCTTCAATCCGATCTTCCGGATCGTCTCCCTGAGGCACTGCCGCTTCTCCCTCTGATTTTTCCGCGGAAGCCGCCTGCCCTATCTGCTTTTCCGGAAGGCTCTCCCGGTACGGCGGAGGCTGTTCTCCTTCCGGCCCTGCCGCAGCAGGTCCCTCCGCCGCGACTACAGTTCCTTTCTTCTGAAGCCGCTTATTCACGAACTCGCTTAGCAGCAGGTAGAGAACCGCCAGAATCGGCACGCCCAGCACCATGCCGGCTACGCCGCCCAGACCGCCGCCCAGGGTCACTCCCGCCAGCACCCAGATTCCAGATATCCCCAGAGAATCCCCGACGATCAGCGGGCAGATAATGTTTCCGTCCACCTGTTGCAGCACGATAATGAAAATAATGAACCAAAGCCCTTTCATCGGGTCTACCATCAACAAAATCAGCGCGCTGGGAACCCCTCCCAGAAACGGCCCGAACACCGGGATAATATTGGTAACGCCCACCACTACGCTGATCAGCAGCGCATAAGGCATTTGAAGGATCGACATGCCGATAAAGCAAAGCACCAGAACGATGAGGGAATCGTAAATCCTGCCCAGGAGATACCGGACAAAAATCCGGTTGGAAACAGCGCCTACCTCCAGAACCTTGTCGGAGATCTTGACGGGCAGAACCGCCACCACCAGCTTTTTCACCTGTCGGATTAAGGTCTCCTTACTGTACAGCATATAAACGGACACCACCAGTCCGATCACCCAGTTAATCACGCCGGTCGTAAAATCCATGGTAAAGTCGATCAGCTTTGGGGCTACCTGGCCGGCGATATTGGTAATCTGAGTCCCCAGCTGATTCCAAAAAAGATCTATCTGCTTTTGAAAGCCAGCGTTTAACCCCATACCGGCAATAAAATCGGTCACCGCTTTTTCGGCGGATTCCGCATATCCGCCGATATTCTTGCCGAGTTGAGAAATACTGACCACCAATTGCGGGATAACAATCCACACCATAGCGGTTACGCACAGGAATACCAACAGATAGGAAACCGTCACAGATAGGGCCCGCACCTGCCTAATATATTTTCCATTCTTCTTTTCCCCTAACCGGCGGAAAACCTTTTGCCGGAAAAACTCATAGAGCCCGTTTACCAAAAACGCCAGCACCAGCCCATAGATAAACGGTGCCAGCAAGCCGGAAACGTTGGAGAACATCCCGGAAAAGAAATCCCATTTGATGATAACCATAGTCAATAGGATACCATAGGTGATTAGGATGATCCCCTTTTTTAAATCCAAATGCTTCAAAGACAGCGCCCCTTTGCGTCGTTAGCTTTTGTTCTTCTTTATCATAAACGATTTCTCAGGGATTTTCAAGGAATTGCCAAAGAATCTAGGTTAATTGTAAAATTTGCACTTGCGCCCATAAAAAAACGATGCTATAATAAATTTTAAAATTTTTGTTGGAAATTTGCCAGTGCCTATTCCATCGCTTCCTCGAAAATTCACTGAAAAAGTCCATGCTCAAGCAGCGAAAAAACAGCTTTCTTAGTTTGGGAATTTTGTGTATAACCATAATTGAATCTTTAGGGACGATATGCTATCATAAAGAAAAGTGGTATTTTATCATTTAACTCGTTAAAGTGCTTTGAGGAGCTTATACTGGAAAATAAAATTCCCCGGAGCGGTGCTTTTAGGTTTGATTTCCATATATTTTCATTTCTATATTATTGTATAGACAAAACATTCTAAAAATTCATTGCGAAATTAAAAGAAAGGGGGCCTGATTTCATGGTGAACGGAGCTCAGATCATGGTGAAATGCTTGGAAAAGGAGGGCGTAAAGGTTGTTTTCGGCTATCCTGGCGCCGCCATCTGCCCGTTTTACGACGAGCTATACCAGTCTGAAATTCATCATATTCTGGTCCGGCAGGAGCAGAATGCCGGACATGCCGCCAGCGGCTATGCCCGCGCCAGTGGAAAGCCCGGCGTCTGCATCGCCACCTCCGGCCCCGGCGCCACCAACTTAATCACCGGCCTGGCCACCGCTTATATGGATAGTATCCCCATCATCGCCATCACCGGCCAGGTGCGGAGCGATCTTTTAGGCCGGGATGTGTTCCAGGAGGTGGACATCACCGGCGCCTGCGAGCCTTTTACCAAACATTCTTACCTGGTGAAAAACACGGCGGACCTGCCCCGGGTTTTCAAGGAGGCATTTCACATCGCCGCTACCGGGCGTCCCGGTCCGGTATTGATCGACATTCCCATCGATATTCAGCAAAACGAAACCAGCGAGTTTCACTATCCGGAAAAGGCTGAGATCATCGGCTACAAGCCCCGTTCCAGCGGACACCCCCTGCAGATTAAGCGGGCGGCGGCGGCCCTAAAGGAAAGCAAGCGGCCCCTGATCTGTTCGGGCGGCGGCGTTCTTTCCTCTGGAACCAAGCTGAAGCTGCTGGCCTTTGCGGAAAAAACCGGTATCCCCGTGGTTTCCACCATGATGGGAATCGGCGTAATGCCCTCGGAGCATCCTCTGTATCTCGGGATGCTGGGCTCTCACGGAAAGGCCTGCGCCAATAAAGCGATCCATCAGGCCGACTGCATTATCCTGTGCGGCGCCCGCGTAGGCGACCGGGCGGTAGCGTCCCCGGATCAGATCGCGGAAAAAGCCACTATTATCCATATTGATATCGACCCGGCGGAAATCGGGAAAAACATGAAGGCCCATATTCCAATTGTAGGGGATATGAATAAGGTCTTTACCAGCCTGTCGGAGCAGACAGATTACCATGTTTCCAAGGAATGGGCCAGCATTGTGGATGACCTGAAGCACGAGCCAAGGCGGGTTCCTCCTACCTTTGAAGGCTATGTGGAGCCCCGAACCTTTATCCGCAGCTTTTCCGCCACTATGCCGTCCAAGGCGATTTTGGCGGCTGACGTTGGGCAAAACCAAATCTGGTGCGCCAATAACTTTGAGATTCGGGACGGCCGTTTCCTTACCACCGGCGGCCTGGGCACGATGGGCTACTCTATTCCCGCCGCTTTGGGCGCTAAGCTCGCCCGGCCTAACCGCGAGGTAGTGGCTATCTGCGGCGACGGCGCTTTCCAAATGAGCATGTGCGAGCTGGGCACCATCGCCCAGAATCACATCGGAGTGAAAATCATCATTATGCGCAACACCCGCTTAGGCATGGTCCGTGAGCTTCAGGACAACCTGTACGGCCACCGTCACGCCGCCACGATTCTCGATGAAACCATGGATTTTCTCAAAATCGCGGAGGCTTACGGCATCCCCTACGCTATGGCTTCTTCCAACGAGGAAGCGCTGAAGCAGGCCGAAATCATGATGAGCACTCCCGGCCCCTACTTACTGGTATGCAACGTCCATCCCGATACCCCGTCACGATAAGGAGGCGCCGATTATGAAGTATACAATTTCCGTTCTGGTCGAAAACCATCCCGGCGTCCTTTCTAAGGTATCCGGCTTATTTTCCCGCCGCGGATTTAACATCGACAGCCTGGCGGTCGGCGTCACCGAGGATTCTACCATCTCCCGCATGACGATTGTAGTGAACGGCGATGAATACATTGTGGAACAGGTAGAAAAGCAGCTGAACAAGGTGATTCCCGTCATTAAGGTAAAGACCCTGAACCCGGAGGAGCTGATCAGCCGGGAGCTTTCTCTGATTAAGGTGGGCTGTACCTCAAAGCAGCGGCCTGATTTGATGAAGATTGCCGAGCTGATGCAGGCAAATATTGTGGATGTGACCCCAAACAGCATGACCTTTCAGTTCGCTGACACCGGTGAGCGCACTGAGACCCTGATCAGTCTTATTAAGCCCTATGGTATCCGTGAGATCGTCCGCACCGGGACGGTGGCCATCGAAAAAGGCGCCGCTACTGTGCGCAAGACCACGGTTTAACAGATATCATTCAAAATTTGTACCGCGAAAAGCGGTCAGGAGGTAATTTTTATGCCAAAAATTTACTACCAACCCGATTGTGACATCAATGTGCTGAAGGATAAAACCGTTGCCATTATCGGCTACGGCAGCCAGGGCCATGCTCATGCTCTGAATCTGCATGACAGCGGCGTCAAGGTAATCGTCGGCCTGTACGAGGGCAGCAAGAGCAAGGAAAGAGCCGAAAAGGCCGGCTTAACCGTCATGACGGTTCCAGAGGCTGTTAAGGCCGCCGACATCGTTATGATCCTGATTCCCGACGAACGCCAGGCCGATATGTACAAAAGGGATATCGCCCCTTACATGACCGAGGGCAAGGCTTTGGCCTTCGCTCATGGCTTCAATATCCACTTTGGCCAAATCGTCCCCGCGAAAAACATCGACGTGTTTATGATCGCTCCCAAGGCTCCGGGGCACACCGTCCGCAGCGAATATATGGAGGGCAAGGGAACGCCGGCTTTGGTCGCTGTGTACCAGGATTACACCGGCCACTGCCTTGACGTCGCCCTGGCTTACGGCGCAGGCATCGGCGCCGCCAGAGCCGCCGTTATGGAAACCACCTTTAAAATTGAAACCGAAACCGACCTGTTCGGCGAACAGGCCGTACTGTGCGGCGGTGTTACCGCTTTGATGCAGGCCGGCTTTGAAACCCTGGTGGAAGCGGGCTATGCTCCGGAAAATGCTTATTTCGAGTGCATCCATGAGATGAAGCTGATTGTAGACCTGATCTACGCCGGCGGATTCAAGATGATGCGTTATTCCATTTCCGATACCGCTGAGTTCGGCGATTACGAGACCGGCAAGCGGATTATCACCGAGGATACCAAGAAGGAAATGAAGAAGATTCTGGAAGAAATCCAGGATGGCACCTTTGCCTCCAAGTGGATCGCGGAAAACAAAAACGGCCGTTCCCACTTCAACGCCTGCCGCCGTATCAAGGCTTCTCATCAATTGGAAGAGGTCGGCGCGGAACTGCGTAAAATGTACGCCTGGAACGACGACAAATACAAGGATTAATAATATCCCGATGAAAAAGTGAAAAAAAGGCCGGGCTGCTGCGTCCGGCCTTTTCCTTTTCCTAATTACCATTTGCTTTCGGGGAGCAGTCTCCAGACGGAGCGCTCAAAAGCGCAGAACCCTTTCGAAGCACCCGATTTCTCCCTTACACAGCCTTTTTGCTGTCCTGTCCAATCGTCTCCTTCACATTTCCTATCTTCCTCCTTATTTTTCCGCCCGGTCTCATCTGCTCTCATCTGCCTGAATTGATCCTCCCTGCGTTTTTCAATTGCCCTTACCGCCGCCATTACAGCCATGCCGCTGATAAATCATCGATTCCCTCTCTTGAATTTAAACAAATATTTGGTATAATGATAGTGTATATGTGAAGGGAGGCGCTTCATGTCTCTTCTCCTCAAGCTCTCATTGGTGATTTATGCCGTTTTGGTAACGATATATTGTTTTCAGAAAAAATTCCGGTCACAAAGATGGCTTCGTATCTTTTCTAAAATGCTCTGTTCCGTCGGATTCCTGCTTGTAGCGGCGGCTTGCGGTCTGGAATCAGGATTCCGGAAAGAACCACTCTGGAGCTGGGGGATCTTTGCCGCTCTGGCGTTCTCCGCTCTGGGTGATCTTTTTCTTGTTCTGCAAAAAGGAGAAGCCGGCAAAAAGAAATTTGATTCTTTTACCCTGGGGGGCATTTCCTTCTTTTCAGCCCACGTATTGTTCTCAGCTGTTTTTGTGTATTATCGAGGATTTCATTGGGGCACGGTAATCGCGGCCCTGGGACTGGCCGGAATCCAGCTGGGAATGCTGGCCCGGGTGAAACGCCGCCTTGATTGGTTCAGCATTTTTTCACTGATTTATCTGGCAGCCCTAGGCTTTATGGCCGCCAACGGCTTCTTGTTTTTTACCGGCATTACTCTGGAAGCTTCTTCGCCCTATTTTCTTTGCGCCGCCGTTGGCGCGGTTTTATTTCTCATTTCCGACCTGCTTTTATGCTATAAGCTTTTCCTCAACGGTAAGGCGGAATGGGCTGAAATAGGCAATACCATTGCCTATTTCGGAGGCCAGGCGCTTTTTGCGCTCACCCTCCTTTATGTTTAGGCACTCATTAGGAAAGTGTTTTTAGGCCGTTTAACAGCGGCGTAGCTTTCTTTTGCCGGAACCATTTCTGGAAACAAACGATCTTATATGCATGGATGCATGGACTTTCCGTTTTTTTGAATGATAAATCAGCAGGCAGGAGGGAACCCTATGCCCCAGGAGATTACGAAACCTACTCCCCTATTAAAAGAAGACGGCTCCACGGTTGTGGGCTGGGCCAGCAGCAACCTGCTGGATTATAACAAAATTGACTGTGCTGCGCCCCTGGCCCGGATCAAGGAATGGGACCGGTACACCGTGGTAAGCCCGGACTGCGCCGTTACCTTGAGTATCGCGGATTTAGGTAATCTCGGGTATATTTTCGCCTCTTTAACGGATTTTACGCAAAAGCCTTGCCGTACCTTCAGCCAGACCATCACCAGAGCCTACCCCAGAGGACGCATGAGTCTCCCCCTTTCCGCCAGATCAGGGGATACCACCTACACCAGCAAGCAGGTAGGGATGCGTTTTTCCCGTTCTGCAAAATCCCGCTTTCTAAATTGCGAATATGTAAACTTCTGTGAAGGAAAAACTCTTTATCTAAATCTTTCTCTGGATGAACCCGACCGATACGCCATCGCTTCCGCCGATGACTTTGGCGGCAAAAAGGGCTGCTTTTCTTATCGATACCAGGTAAGCTGTATGCCGGCTTCCGGCGTGATCCGTTACGGCGGCGCGGAATACTCTTTCCGGCCAGAATCCAGCTTTGGTACCTTGAGCTGGTGCCGCGGGGTATTTCCAACCAGGGCCGGGTTTACCAGCGCGACCCTGGTTGGCCAGGTCAAGCAGGTTCCTTTTGCGCTATTTGCCGGCGGCCCTCTGGAGAGCGCCTTGTATTATGGAGATCAATTTTATAAGCTGGACGAAATCAACGTTTTTCCCGAAGAAAATGGCTCTTGGCAGTTCCGGTTTCCCCAATCCGGCTCCCGGCTGGAAATGTCTGTCTTGCAAAAAAATGAGGTTCGTTCCAGCTTTTTGATGAACTTCTGCCGTCATGAACAGGTATTCGGCTCCTTCAGCGGCAAGCTTTCCGTTCCAGGGCAGAAGCTTTCCTTAGACCACATCTCTGGATTCACCGAACAATTTGAAAGCCGCTTATAACGCCTTTTGGGAAAGGAGCTTTTTATGTATCAGCAAATCCCCCCTCCCCCCTATCAGCCTTCCTCTTATCAACCGCCCTGCCCGCCGTATTCCTATCAGCAGCCTTATCCCCCCTATGGAGATCCGTCTGGAGCTCAGCCGCCCCATAGGGGCGGCCTTCGTGCCTGGGCTGTCGTACTCATTGCCCTCGGAACATTTTTCCTTGGTATCTTTACCGGTATCTTTTTATCCGCGTTCAGCATGGCAGCGTCGGAGATTTCCGATAATAGCTGGAGCCAATATGACGATCCATATAACTACGGCGCGGCCCATTCCTATGGGTTAAATGAAACAGCCGGGGTAAGCGGTACTCTTTACGATCTCTCTTTTTCCGCCTGCTCCTTTGACGCGGACGTCACGTTAACCTCTTATCTCAGAGGAGACCAGGCCGCCGATAAAATTTTAGAAATGGGCGGGGATCTAAGCGGCCTGCCCGATGGAATGGAATATGTGACAGCGACCTTTCAAATCAAGCTGCACAGCACCGATTCCTCTACCGCTGTCATGTTTAACCCCCAGTATTTCCGCTTTGACATTGTGGAATCCGGAGACGATGTAAGAATCGGTAATTATCCGGAAAACGGCGTTGAAGTGGAAAACGTATCGCTGAAGGCCGGTGAATCCGGCTCGGTCACTGCTTTCGCTGTGATCGACGAAGCCATAAGCGATCCTGACCTATATTTTTACACAAGCGACACTTATCTTACATTTACCCCTTGATATGAGGCAGAAAGGGTTCAATTTATGAAAAAAAAGGTAATGCTAGGTATGAGCGGCGGCGTGGATAGTTCCGTTGCCGCTCTTCTTTTATTGCAGCAAGGCTACGATGTTACCGGCGTAACCATGAAGCTGCGCCCGGATCAATATATGGCGGAGAGCCAAAGCGGAGGCTGCTGCTCCTTAGACGATATTGACGATGCGCGCCGGGTCGCGTACCGGCTGGGGATCGAGCATTTGGTGCTTAATTTCACGCAGGTATTTTCAGAAAAGGTGATCGACTATTTCGCGTCGGAATATTTAGCCGGCAGAACGCCTAATCCCTGCATCGCCTGCAACGCTCACGTCAAATTCGACGCCTTGCTTCGCAAGGCTTTGTCTTTGGAATATGACTACGTGGCCACTGGGCATTATGCGGTGATCACCCAGAACGATGAGGGACGCTGGCTTTTAAAGAAAGCTCCTTGCTCTAAGGATCAAAGCTACGTGCTCTATCATTTAACCCAGCATCAACTGGCTCATACGCTGATGCCTTTAGCCGGTATGGAAAAATCGGAAGCCAGGGAGCTTGCGCGCGAGGCCGGCCTTCCGGTAGCCCATAAGCCTGACAGCCAGGAAATCTGCTTTGTTCAGGATAACGACTACGCTTCCTTTATCCGCCGCTATACCGGCAAGGAACCGCCTCCGGGAAATTTTATCGACCAAGCGGGCAATGTGCTGGGCACGCATAAGGGAATCACCCATTACACGATTGGCCAGCGCAAGGGCCTGGGCATTTCTTTTGGAAAGCCCATGTTTGTCACAAAAATCGATCCGATTTCCAATACAGTTACTTTAGGGGAAAATGGGTCGCAATACGCTTCTTCGCTGATTGCCGGCAAGGTAAACCTTATCTCAGCAGATACTCTGGAGGCTCCCATTTCCGCTCAGGTAAAAGTTCGTTATCAGGCGCCTCCAGCGCCGGCGCGGCTTACTCCTTTGGACAACGGGAAAATCCGAGTGGACTTTCAGGAGCCGCAGCGTTCCGTTACGCCAGGACAAGCCGCAGTCTTTTACGACGGAGATCTGGTCCTTGGCGGCGGCATTATCGAAACGGTTTAATGCACGCCTTAAGGAGAATCCATAAAGGACGCCCATCATTCAGAAAATTTTTCATATGTTTTTTATTTAAAGAATAGCTGAACAGAGGCCAAGGATTCTTCCTTGGCCTCTGTTCACTTTCGTTCTCTTTTTTTCGCGCGCTGATGTCCCACAGTCTCTTTCATATGTAGAATAGAAGCGCGGCGGGTTCCCGCTTTCATGCCTGGAAACGCTTTCAGCAAACGCCTTTGCGCGCCGGAATTAAGCCCTTTGCTGATTGTCTCCATTCGTTCCTGGAGGCGCTCAACAGATGCGGCCTGCAGCTCCAAAACCGCTTCCCTGGTAGCGTTGACTTTACTTTCAAAGCTTTGCTGAAGCCGTTCCCGATTCTCCTCGCCCTTATTTTTTATCTCTTCCAGCACCTTTTCCAGTTCATCCAATTTACCGTTCATAGCCAGGATACTGCGCACTGTAATCACGCTGTCGGTAATAAAATAAAAGAGAAAAACAAAGGCGATGGCCGACAATGCCCACTCAGGAATCCAAGCTTCCAGCTTCTCGACAAAAGGATTAATAAAGTGCAGCAAAAGTACGGATAAAATTCCAAACAGCAAAGAATTTCTCAAGCATACTCTGCCCTTAATATTAAACTTTCGTTTACTATAGTCCCACCAAGTGGTATGAAATAATTTTTCCAGCAAAAAGCCTGTGATATATTCCAGGACGCTGGTCACGAGTACGCCAAACACAAAAAGCACCAATAGATTTTGAGTAAAGGGACGCAGAAGAAAAATGACCAGTAAGGCTCCTACCCCATACACAGGACAAAACGGGCCGTTTAAAAAGCCCCGGTTAATAAACCTTTTAGCTGGAATTGAGCAATAGGTTGACTCGCATGCCCATCCCAATAAGCTGTATAAGGCAAAGCTGATTACCAGCTTCGAGATGAAGACTGCATTTTCTGTCAGTACCACCATTTCCCACTCCCCTTTCCTATACCCGCGATAGTATAAGTGTACCCGCGGCGAAAGCCCTTGTCAAGTTTTGTCACTTTTTCTCCCATAAACTCCGCCTTGCTCCCATTCTGCCAATATGCTACAATATATCTCGTCAGGAGGTGTGCCGATTGCGAAAAAAATTCAAAAAACTCCTTGCCGGTATTTTGCTCTCCGTTTCTCTTTTCCTCTTTGCCGGCTGTTCCGCCACGTTGGAACCGAATTCTGAGAATCCCTTGCAAGGCCAATGGAAGGATACATACGGCCTCACAGAATACAGCTTTTTAGACGATCAAAATCTAATTCTTACAACCTACGGCTTTGTCGATTTTCCTGGAACCTATGTCTTAAACGAAAACGGCACAATTGAAATTCGTTATTCTGTCCTTGGAAAAGAACAAATCAATACCTATCATTTTTCTTTTAACGGCGACCGGTTCTTTTTAGATAAAAACGAATTTGTGAGAGAAATGTAAATTATCGATGATAAGCTAAACTCCCCTCTTTGGATAAAATCGAAGAGGGGAGTTTTTATCTTTCGCCATTCTTTTTTCTTTCTCTCAGTGACCGGAAAAATCCGCTCAGCCTTTCAGCGCATGCTTCCTCCAGGACACCGGATATCACCTGGGGCTTATGATTGTACGGAAGCTCAAAAAGATTGACGACTGACCCACAGGAACCCGCCTTTGGATCTTTAGCGCCGTAACAAAGTCTCCGAATCCGGGCGTTGATGATAGCGCCGGTACACATGGGACATGGCTCCAGGGTAACATACAGGTCACACTGCCACAGCCGCCAGCCGCCCAAGGCTTTGCAAGCGCCGTCAATCGCTTCCAGCTCTGCGTGATACAGAGCATTTTTTCCTAGCTCTCTGCGATTTCTTCCAGCTGAAATCAGCACACCGTCTTTCACAATCACGGCCCCTACCGGTACCTCACCTTCCGCCGCAGCCAAATCCGCAAGCTTTAGGGCCTCGCGCATCCAAGCTTTGTCTTCCAAATCTGTCAGCTTATCTGGTTCCATTTATAAAACTCCCAGGCTTCCCAAAAGGATGCAAATTCCAAACAAAACAAAAGCGGAAATCATCACACCAGAAGAGCAAAAAACAGCCACTCGCTTTTTTAGCGGTAACACGCATTTTGCTCTTTCAGGAAAGGAGATCAAGCTGTTTTTGGACTTTGAAAGCTTCAGCACACAAAGGATTCCAATTCCCAGCAAAAGATAGGTAGCCACATAAAAAATAAGAATATAAAGCTTCGGAGAAATATTATGGGAAAGCGCGTCAATTCCTGCGGCAAAAAAATTGTTAAAAAAATGAATCAAAATTCCCGGCAGGAGGGAATTGGTTTTTACGACAATAAATCCCATCACCAAGCCCAGAATAAAGGCCATGGGGATTTGTGTAATATAAAAATGAGTAATCCCAAACAGCATCGCGGAAATAATCACCGCAAAGCCATCTCCAAATCTGCGCAAAGAACCTAAAATAACGCCCCGGAAAGCGAATTCCTCCAAAAGGGCTGGTAAAAGGGCTGTGGTTAATACACTAACAATGATATAGGAAACCGTATTTTCGTAAGGACTCTCGGGCAGAGGAATGTGGATTCCCACAATTTCCCCTATAGTAAGCATCATGCTGGTTTGAATATTCAAACTCATACAGATTCCTACACCCGCCAGCACCAAGAGAGCAGTAACCCTTCCTCCTACCTTCTCAAAAGGCAAAAGGTTGCTGATAGACTCATCACCGGCCTTTGCCAAAATCAGGAAGGGAAAAAAGAAGCATACGCTGTAAATAATCATGGAAAAAAGAGTCATACCAGTTAGATCATATTCATAAGTTCCGCTGTAATAGTCCACGCTCATAAGTCCGATGAGCAACAGGAAAAAGCTGCTGAAAAGAGAAAAGATCAAATAAAAAAAGCGGTTTCCCACCATAGTTAAGCCGATTTTATTGGCTTGTCTTCTGATCTGATTTTTCTCTTCATATTCCTCATAGCTGGGCACAAACTGGTGATAATTCCTTAAATCTTGCTGCGATCTTGGCGGATAAGGAGGATAATACATAATAGCACCTCTCAGCGTTTTACAATTCATTTTATAGCTCCGGCATATAAAAGCATTTTCACCTATCCTTATTATAGGGAGTTTTGATGCAAAAATCAACCTTAACCACTTCCATGTCTTGATCTCTCTCAGAACGCACAAAAGCACGGCCACTTTCGTGGCCGCGCTTTTGTGAAGAAACCCTTCTTCTGATGGATAAGCCAAAAAGAGAATGATTTACTCGTCGTACGCAATTATTATTTTGTCTAAAAGCAAAAGCAGTTTATCCGCCCTGCTTTCTGGGCAAACGCTATCACAATCCATTCAAATGACGAAGGGATATCCAAAACTAAAATCAATCATCAATTACTACTATTTAACTCTTGACAGCGCCGGCAGTTAAGCCTTCTACTAACTGCTTCTGTGCCACAATGAACAAAATCAAAATCGGAACAATATTAATTACTACCATTGGGAACAGAACATCAATAAACAGCAAGAAGTTCTGTACATAAGTCTGGATAATAACCGGCGCGGTTCTGGAATCGCCATACAGGAAAATCAAGGGCATATAGAAATCGTTAAAAATCTGCAATCCGCAAACCAGGGTCACAGTGCCGATTACAGGCTTACACAAGGGCATCATGATTTTATAGAAAATCTGGAACTCATTGGCCCCGTCAATCTTAGCGCTTTCAGAAAGCTCGCCAGGAAGCTGCTTAAAGAACTTCATGAACAGGAAACATGCCAGGGACATATTTCCAATATAGACCAGCATCAGACCAAGCAGAGTGCTGATCAAGCCCATAGCGTTGATAACCTGATAGTTGACCAAAACGCCCAGCTGGATCGGGAACATCATACCGAACAAAATAAAGGTCTCTAAAAAGGCCTTGCCTTTAAATTGATAGCGGGATTGTCCATAAGCCAAGAGAGAAGATACGATCAGCAGCCCAACGATAGAACCTACCAACAGAATCAGGCTGTTAAGCATGTAAGTAAGGAAATGCTCGTCTTGAATAACTCTAACATAGTTTTCAATCCTCCATTGCTGAGGCAAACCGAACATATTGGTGGTAATTTCAGTCTTGCTCTTGAAGGAGGATACGATCGTTACATAAAGCAGGATGAAAACGATCAAACCATAGATCAGAAATAAAATGGTCGGAATCCAACTGGTCCTCCCAATCTTCTTTTTCATAGTAACACCTCGGTTTTCAGTTTCGGGTCAGTCATCAATCCGCTTTTACTCGTTCCACACTTTTACTCTTCTTAAGCCAGACTGCAAAATACCAGTCAAAATTAAGATAATCACAAAAGTAGTAGTACCGATTGCCGCGGCCAGGCCATAGTCTGTCTGTACGGAGCTCACAGCGCCGCTACCAAACGCGGTACGGTAGAACATCATATTAACGAAGTCGATGGCACCGCCGCGTCCGTACGGTCCGCCCAAAACATAGGGCAGGTCGAACGCTGTAATTCCCCAAATAGCATCCAGTACGATAATATTAATCATACCAGGTCCGAGGTCAGGTAAAATAATGTGAATGAACTTCTTCCACTCATTGGCACCGTCCACGGTAGCCGCTTCCATAACATCCGCGGGAATATTTTTCATATTAGAAAGAAGAATCATCATACCGATAACAGAGCTGTACCAAATACCGGTTCCCATCATTAAAGCGAAAGCATGGCTGGTATCTGCATAGAACACCGGTAAATTAACCTTAGAAACACCCAGCGCCATTAACACCTTATTGACCATGCCAAAGCTCTCATTAAACACGATGGTGCTGAAGAAACCGATGACAGCGGCGCTGAAAACATAGGGCAGGAAGAAAACGCCCTCTAAGAAATTATGGAAATGAATCTTGCGGTAAAACGCATAAGATACAAGCAGCTGAATAGGAATAATGATTACATATTCAACCGCGATAAACTTCAAGTTGTTAATTAAAGCATTCCAATAAACAGAAGAATTACTAGGATCAGTAAATAGCTTTACATAGTTGTCACCGCCTACCCAGGTCAGCGTATCCCAGTTAACGCCGTTAAACCCAGTTAAGCTGATTAAAGCGGTTAAAAAGATCGGCAAAATCATAAATGCCGTATAAAAAATCAAGCCGGGCAGCATATACCAGATATAAGGCCTTGACTTCTTCATAGAACCATTCTCCTTTTTGGCGACACGGTGTTTTTAATCAGCCGTATCCCTAATATGAATCACGGACAGGGGGGTGAAGCCCCTGCCCGCCACAATACATTCAACCAAATAAGATAACTATCAATTATTTTACAGCGTCTTGCTGCTCAGCAACTCTGTTGGCGAATTCTTCAACAGTGATCTGGCCGTTCCACAGCGGAACCCAGTTCTCTTCGTCAGCCTTGTTAGGAGTGCCGTTAACAGCGGTAGCAGCCAGCAGCTCATAGTAACCGGAGATCTGCTCGTCGGCAGTACCGATTTCAGTAGCGATCGGATCGGCAGCCTCAACCTCAGGGATACCAGGCACAGAGTTACAGGCATCCATCCAGGTCTTCTGAGCTTCAGCGGTGCACATCCACTCGATGAACATCTTAGCGTTGTCGAGATTCTGAGTATTGGCCGCAATGCTATAAGCGCCGTTAGCGGTAATGCAGGAATAGATCTTGCCATCTTCCTCGTTGGCCAACTTGTAAACGCCGAAGTTCAAGTCTTCATTGGCGCCCTTTACGTTGGACAGCAGCCAAGAGCCGCAGATGATCATCGCGGTACCGCCGGTGGCGAACTCCAGAACAGCCGCGGAAGCGTCGTTACCGGTAGAAGCAGGAGAGAAGTAGCCCTTGTCTCTCCAAGACATATATTTTTCAAGAGCATATACGCCTCTGGGATCGTTCTGCTTCGCTTTGACGGCCTCAGTGTCCTTAATAAACTCAGGACCGCCCTTGCAGGCACAGAGAATAAAGTCATAAACATGGAACAGAGAAGAATACTCAGTAGCGGCAACAGTCAAGGGCTGAATACCATCGGCCAGCATTTGGTCGCACATAGCCTCAAAATCGGCCAGGTCGGTGCTGGGCTCATAGCCGTGCTCCTCAAAGATATCCTTGTTGTAGTAAATCGTACGGGTATCGACAGCCGCGGTAGGAACGCCGTAGAGAACGTCATCCACATAGCAGATGCCGCTGATCATGGTCTTTTCGCCGTCCTTCTCGAACAAGGACATATCAGCGATGTCAGTCAAAGGCATTACATAATCTTCAGCAACTATGCTCTCCAGGATACCATTCTTGGTGCCCCAGTTCCAGAATACATCGGGGCCCTGGTTGGCGCCAAACGCGGATGACAGCGCGCTTTGATAGGTGTTCTCTGTCTTAGTCTCCATCTTGATTTCCAGATTCGGATATTTCTCAGCGAAGTAAGCCTTGTAAGCGTCGCCGCAAACAGCTCTGGTGGGATCACCTTCCCAGATGGTCAAGGTGCCGGAATACTCTCCGTCTCCGCCTTCATTGCCGCCGGTAGATTCAGCGGCAGAAGAATCGCCGCCGGTAGACTCGGTGCTGGAAGTCTCTCCGCCGCCGTTATTACAGCTTGCTAAAGACAGCACTAAGGAAGCAGCAAGTAAGCCAGCCAATAATTTCTTAAACATAACTTCTCCTCCTGTTTTCTGAATTAATTGACTATACCAAAATGTTTTTGATTTCCCATTCGTTTTTCAGCGAACGTCTTCACCACGCATGCTGATAAGCAGAAAGAAAACCATCACAAACATTTTTACCAAAGTTGCTCATAAGATACCCATTAGTCTTGAGAACTCTATTGTGAAATCTATACTTTTAAAGATAAAAGGCAATCCCTGATTAAGGAAGCGTTATTTTGCTATTTAGGCAAAATAACGCTTCCTTTTTGCCTAAATAAACTCGTCCACAAAAGTATACATTCACAAACTAAACAAAATTTCAATTTAAAACGCTTTCTTAAGCATAATTTCCTTCTAAACCCCACTGGGGTATAATCCTTAATTTCTTAACTCCATTATTTTATTCAATTTTAACTATTTTTATTTATCGAAATAAATAATAGTAATTTGCATAATTTTTATTTGTATCGTTTAATAAAAGGTAATTAAATCCCGATGTAAAATTCAGTTTAAACAAAAATTAAATGTAATAATCTAGTAATTACTTTTTAAATTAAAAAAAGATTTTTTTAGCTTCGCCAGATACATTTACTAAATTTGACTAGTTTTTCAAAAAGTTAAAAAGCTTTTTTGTAAAAGCTCCTTTAAGCTTGGTATTAGTATACAATTTTATTATTTATTTGTCAATAATAATTTCAAAAAATAGTTTCTTTCTTGCTTTAGTAAATAGTGTTTAATTAAATATCGTTTACTTACTGATATTAATATATTTTTCCCTTACAATTTTTTGCATCTTAAAAATTCTAAAAAAGCCCGGTATTAAGCCATTTTTATCTTTTCGACATAAAACAAGCGCTTTTTCGCTTTAATTGGATTATCTATTAAAGTTAAAAAGACTATTTGTGCCTAAATACATCAAAAAAGATAAAAAAGCAAATAAAAAAATGGAGATGACA
>DS480335.1 GCA_000154345.1 [Clostridium] leptum DSM 753 | reverse complement strand
CCCTGAAATGCGGGCACAAAAGTCAAAAATAGAAAAACCTGCGGCGCGCGAATTGCTCACCGCAGGTGTGGTCGGAGTGAAGGGATTCGAACCCCCGGCATCCTGCTCCCAAAGCAGGCGCGCTACCAACTGCGCTACACCCCGGTTTTAAAATGCTTACGGCTAAAATAGTTCCTGCACACGGAGAGGCCTTGGCACATTTGTATCTGAAACAGATGCTTTGTCAAGCCGCCGCGAAAACTACTTTTTCTAAAAAAGACGGCGAAGGAATGTAAAAAGAACTTCTTACAGCAGGCTGATTAGCCGAAACAGCCTTTTTATTATATGCAATTCCGGCGAAATTGTCAAGAGATAGGCATAAATCCTAGGGATTTCATTGACTTTTTGCCCGGGCTGGATTACTATTATATGGTATCGAAAAATTAAGTTTAGGGGGAACTTCCTTATGATGCCCAACAGTGAAAAAACCATGGAAAAAGTCGTTGGCCTTTGTAAAAATCGCGGCTTTGTTTATTCTGGTTCCGAAATATACGGCGGCCTTTCCAATACCTGGGATTACGGCCCGTTAGGCGTAGAGTTCAAAAATAATGTGAAGAATGCCTGGCACAAAAAGTTTGTCCAGGAGAATCCTTATAACGTGGCTCTGGATTCCGCTATTTTGATGAATCCGCAGGTGTGGGTAGCCTCGGGCCATGTAGGAGGCTTTTCCGACCCGCTGATGGACTGTAAGGACTGTAAAACCCGTCACCGCGCGGATAAGCTGATCGAGGACGCCGGCGGCGACGCCAACGGTATGACCTTTGAGCAGATGAGCGATTACATCAAGGAGCACGGCATTACCTGTCCGGAATGCGGCTCCGCTAACTTTACCGATATCCGTAAATTCAACCTGATGTTCAAGACCTTTCAGGGAGTGACCGAGGATGCGAAAAACGAAATTTTCCTGCGTCCGGAAACTGCCCAGGGCATCTTCGTAAACTTTGCCAATATCCAGCGCACTACCAGAAGAAAGCTTCCTTTCGGCGTCTGCCAGATCGGAAAATCCTTCCGCAATGAGATTACTCCGGGAAACTTCACCTTCCGCACCAGGGAATTCGAACAGATGGAGCTGGAGTTTTTCTGTAAGCCGGATACGGACTTGGAATGGTTCTACTATTGGAAGGATTACTGCAAAAACTGGCTGCTGTCCTTGGGAATCAAGGAAGAAAACATGCGGCTGAGAGACCATGAGAAGGAAGAACTATCCTTCTATTCAAAAGCTACTACGGATATTGAGTATCTGTTCCCCTTCGGATGGGGTGAGCTTTGGGGGATCGCCGACCGGACTAATTACGATTTGAAGCAGCATCAGGATCATTCCGGAAAGAGCCTGGAGTATTTTGATCCTTCTGATAATACCCGTTATATCCCCTATGTGGTAGAACCCTCACTGGGCGCTGACCGTGTAGCGCTGGCGTTTTTGTGCGAGGCCTATGATGAGGAAGAGGTTGGAGAGAAGGATACCCGTGTGGTTATGCATCTTCATCCGGCGCTGGCGCCGTATAAATGCGCGGTGCTGCCCTTATCTAAGAAGCTGAACGAAAACGCTGAAAAGGTCTATCATATGCTGCAGAAGCGGTTTATGGTGGAATACGACGATGCAGGCTCTATCGGCAAACGGTACCGCCGCCAGGATGAAATTGGTACGCCCTTCTGCCTGACCTATGACTTCGATTCTGAAACTGACGGCTGTGTTACTGTCCGGGATCGGGATACTATGGCGCAGGAGCGCGTTGCCATCGATAAGCTGGCAGAATATATTGAGGCCAAGCTGGAATTTTAAAGCCTGCTTCTGCCCCTTTATGATGGAAAAAGCCTATCCGTACAACGGATAGGCTTTTTATAGCTGGCCCTGGAGCATCAAGGCTTGTCCGGACGGTAGACGGACTAAGGCGTTACTGTATCCGCGGACTCCATAACGAGCATGATGAGATCCCTTAATCTGAAAGCGCCATTTCCAGGTATACCATATCAATCAGCCGCTTCCCGCCTTCAAAAATCGGATGGTCGTAGTGATCCAAAAAGAAATTGGGCACCCGGTGAGAAATCTGAAAACCGCATTTTTCATAGAAGGGGATTGTCAGCGGGCTGTCGCCTGTGCCAACCAAAAGCCTGTCGCAGCGCCCTCGGTAATGGCGGCAGATAAACTCCACCATCCTTTTCCCATAGCCCTGGTTTTGCGCCTCGGGGACTGTGGCTAAGTTTTTAATCTCAAACACCCGGTTTTCCTCCTGGGTGACTACGCACACGGTTTTAAGCTCCGGGTCCATAAGGGCGAACAGCTCCCCACGGTCCAAATACCGGTTGATCATGTCTTCTTGCTCATCCGCCAACAGCAGAAGCGGTAAATAATTTCTTTTCTGGTTTTGGATATTTAGAATCTCCATCAGCGCACCTATGACAAATTAAAAACTAATTAATACTAATAGTAATATATATCATATTTAAAACAAAATTTCCCAGAGTTTTCTCAGGAACCCGAGCAAAAATATAAACAAGCCCGGCGAATAAAAAACGAAAGAAACTGGGAACCGCCGGTATGGTACGGGGAAGCAAGCTAAAACAGCCTGGAGGCAGGCCGGGCATTTGGCGCGTTGGGCCAGGCTGCCGGGCAATTATTTTTTAAGCGCGGGGATCCGCGCCAGCGGTTGGGGAACCGGAGGCGCTAGAAACCAGCGTGATAAAAAGCCGGCCCTGCGTGGAGCTGGAGCTATGATAAAGCTTGATAAAAAGAAAGCTGCTGTGGTGTTTAGAATGTATTTTCATGAAGATTTGTAATAAATATTAATATTATTACAAATAGGATAATAGGATAGCAAAAACGCGGAAAGCCTCCTTTCCGCGCGTTAGGGCTCCATATTGCCGGAGGCGTACATGATTACGGATAACGCGGCCAACGGGGCGGTTTCCGTTCGGAGAATCCGTTTTCCCAAAGTGACGGGCACGCCGCCCGCCTTCCGCGCGGCCTCAGCCTCAGGCAGCGAAAAGCCTCCTTCAGGACCGATCAATACGGAAACGGTTTTAGTTTTCTGAGTGATAAGCCGGGAAACACTCTCTCCGCCGCCCTCATAGCAAAATAAAAATACCTCGGCCTGAGCTGCCTGAATCAGTGCTTGGTGAAAATCCGCGGGAGGGCAGACCTGGGGGAGAATCCCCCGTCCGCACTGCTTGGCAGCTTCCACCGCGATTTTTTGCCAGCGATCCGTCTTTTTCTGGGAGGCTTTTCCATCCGGACGGGAAACGCACCGTTCCATCCGCACCGGAACGATCTGCGAAACGCCAAGCTCCACGGCTTTCTGGACGATCCAGTCCATTTTTTCTCCCTTGGGCAGCCCTTGGTATAAAATTACGGACAGGGACGGCTCATTTTCGCACTGGTGTTTGTCTATAATAGTAAGAGCGGCTTCCTCGGGAGAAAGCCGCTGAACAACGCATTGGTAATCAAATCCCTGGGTGTCGCATAGGGTTACAGTGTCGCCCGGCTTCATCCGCAGGGACCTGCACATGTGGGCGGCGTCGGGTCCGGTCAGTATCACCTGTCCGCCCGAGACCGATTCAACAAAAAATCTAGGCATTGACCTTGCAGCGCTCCATTTCTCTTACCCGGCGCTTCCGCAAAGTCAGCAGCCGGATCCGGTTATACCGCTGGATCGCCACAAAGGGCAGGTTGCCCAGCAGAATCAAAAAGCCGAAAATCAGCCCCAGCGGGAAGGGATTGAAAATCACCACGGGCACCGCGCAGAACGCGCACAGGGAATGATCCCATTCTCCCCGGCAGGTTTCCAGAAGGAAAGCGTCTAAATAATGGATGGAAAGATCCTCGGTATCCAGATGATCCTTAGAAAAGCCCTGTTTTCCCACATGGGTGGGAACGAGATCCTTCCAAAGCTTAATTTTCAAATACTTCACATACCACTTGCCGTTCTTTTCCCATTTGAACATCTGATAGCGCTTCCGACGGAAGTCGAACCAAGAGGGGCTTCCATAAACGCAGAGCACAAAAGCAACCACATGCCAAGCCCCCACGAAAGCGATGTTGTATAAAAGGATTTCCCAAAAATTCTTCATATCCGTCTCACCTAATTCCCATTGTAAAATGACAATTTTCTTACAAAATCCTTACAGCTATTGTACCTCAACTTTCATTGAAAAACAAGCCCTGTTGTGGTATTGTTAAACTAAACCTATGCGAAAACACATGGAAAATAGTACACAGAAAGAGATGACACATTCATGCGGGCAGAAATTTTATGCGTCGGAACGGAGCTTTTACTGGGGGACATTGTAAACACCAACGCTGCTTACATCGCCAAAGAGCTGGCCGCCATCGGCGTTAACGTATATCACCAGGCCGTAGTGGGGGACAACGCCCAAAGGCTTAGAGAGCAGCTGGAGCGGTCCTTCTCCCAGTGCGATTTGGTGGTGCTCACCGGAGGGCTGGGCCCTACCTACGACGATCTGACCAAGGAAACGGTGGCCGAGCTGTTCGGCCGGGAAATGGAGTTTAACCAGGAAGCCTACGACGGTATTCTCCGGCGTTTTCTCCACTCGGACCGGCAAATGACAGAAAATAACCGGAAGCAGGCTTACCTGCCGGTGGGGGCGGTTCCCCTGCAAAACCAAAACGGCACCGCGCCGGGGCTGATTTTGGAGGATGAAAGGGAGCACAGAACCGCGGTGCTTCTGCCCGGTCCGCCCAGAGAGATGGAGCCGATGTTTTCCAATCAGGTGGTGCCATATCTGAAAGAGAAAACCCATTCGACTCTGGTTTCCCACAGCATCCACATTTTCGGCCTGGGAGAATCCTATGTGGAATCCTGTCTTCACGATTTTATGGAGGAAAGCCGGAACCCCACCCTGGCGCCCTACGCCAAGGAGGGCGAGGTGCTGCTGCGGGTGACCGCCTCGGCCGGAAGCCGGGAAGAGGCCGACCGAATGATGGAGCCGGTGATCGAAAGGGTCAAGGAGCTCTTCGGCGACAACGTTTACGGCGTGGATATCGGGAGCCTCCAGGCGGCGCTGGTAGCGGAGCTTCAGAAAAAAGGGCTGAAGGCGGCCACGGCGGAAAGCTGTACCGGCGGACTGGTGTCCAAGCGGATTACCGAGGTGGCGGGCGCTTCCCAGGTGTTCGACTGCGGGATCTGCTCTTACGCCAACCAAATTAAGGAGCGGGTGCTGGGGGTCTCCCATGAAACCCTGGAAGCCCTGGGAGCGGTGTCCAGGGAAACCGCGGCTCAGATGGCGGCGGGCGTGAGAAAGCTGGCTCAGGCGGATATCGGCGTTTCCACCACCGGCATCGCCGGGCCGGACGGTGGAACGGACGAAAAACCGGTAGGCCTGGTGTACGTGGGGGTGGACAGCGAAAATTATTCCACCGTCCTGGAGTGCAGGCTCTCCCGGGGCTACCGGGATGAGCGGGAGCTGATTCGCTATCTGGCGTCCAGCCATGCCTTGCGGCTGGCCCTTACCGCGGCGAGAAAGGCCTGAGAGCCGCCGGCCGCAGAAGGCGAAACAGTTTTTTTGACAGGCTTTTGGGAAAGCGCCAAAAGCCCGCGCCTGCCGGATTGGCCAAGGCGGAAGCGGGGCTTTCCTTAAAAGGCCGTAAACGGCGGGCCGGGAAAAGCCCTCACGGCCCTGATAAAACGAAAGTAAAGGAGTGAATACGTTTGGCGCGAGATGCCGGCGTTTTAATGCATATTACCTCCCTGCCTTCTCCCTGCGGAATCGGCACCCTGGGAAGGGAAGCCTACCGGTTCGCGGATTTTTTGAAGGCGGCGGGGCAGAGATACTGGCAGATTCTCCCGGTAGGGCCTACCAGCTACGGAGATTCTCCCTATCAATCCTTTTCCACCTACGCGGGAAATCCCTACTTGATTGATTTAGACCTGCTTCAGGAGGAGGGCCTGCTGGAAAAGGAGGAATACGAAGCCCTGGACTGGGGCGGAGACCCTCTGCGGGTGGACTATGAGGCGCTTTACCGCAGCCGCTTTCAGGTGCTGCGGCTGGCCTATGAGCGGGGCGCATCCCGGGACCGGGAGGAATTTGAGCGGTTCCGGCGGGATAACGAGAGCTGGCTGGGAAATTACGCCCTGTTTATGGCGGTCAAGGAGCATTTCGGCATGATCTCCTGGCTGGAGTGGCCTGACGAGGGGATCAGGCTCCGGCGGAAAAGAAGCCTGGTCCAGTATGAAAAGAGGCTGAAAGCCCAGGTGGAGTTCTGGGAGTATGTCCAGTTCCTGTTTTTCAGGCAGTGGCGGCAGCTGAAGGCCTATGTGAATTCCCTGGGGATTCTGATTTTTGGGGATATGCCGATTTATGTGGCCATGGACAGCGCCGATACCTGGTCCAACCCAGAGATCTTCTGGCTGGACAGGAGCCGCAGGCCGGTGTGTGTGGCGGGCTGTCCGCCGGATTACTTTTCGGAAACCGGGCAGCTTTGGGGGAACCCCCTGTATGATTGGGAATTTTTGAAAAAGACCAAATACAACTGGTGGATGAACCGGATCGATTTGACCCGCCGGCTGTTCGACGTGACCCGGATCGACCACTTCCGCGCCTTCGACACGTATTACGCCATCCCTTACGGGGAGGAGACCGCTGTCAACGGCCAGTGGATGGAGGGGCCGGGCATCGACTTTTTCAAAACGCTGCGCCGGTCGCTGGGAAACGTGCCGATCATCGCCGAGGATCTGGGGCTTTTGTTCCCGTCGGTGCAGAAGCTTTTGAAAAAAACCGGGTATCCTGGTATGAAGGTGCTCCAATTCGCCTTTGACTCCAACGAGGAAAACGATTATCTTCCTCATCATTTCGACAACCATTGCGTGGTGTATACCGGCACCCACGACAACAACACGGTAAACGGCTGGCTGGAGCAGGCCAGCCGCAAGGACCGGAAATTTGCCGTGGATTACTGCCGCCTGACCAAACGGGAGGGATATCACTGGGGCATGATCCGCACCGGCCTGAGCAGCGTCAGCGACCTGGCCATCGCCCAGATGCAGGATGTACTGGGGCTTGGCGCCGAGAGCCGCATGAATCTGCCCTCTACCCTGGGCGGAAACTGGCAGTGGCGGATGGCGCCGGACGCCCTGACGCCGGAGCTTGCTGGAAAGCTGCGTTACTACACGGCGCTGTACGGCCGCCTGCCGAAAAAAACAGCGGGAGAATAAGGAAGGACGCTTGGCGCCGCCTGCTGTTGGACGGGTGTTCCCCGGCGGACAGGAGGCGCCGTGGAATACAGCCAGGGGTTTCATTTGACTTTTCTTGAGGCTTTTCCAACCCGAAAAGGGTGCGGGAAAGCCTTTTTCGCTTTTCAGAGGCATCCGGCTCATGCCGGGCGGCATAGAGCCCAGCGCGGCGGCTCTCCCGCGCTGGGCTTGGCCGCCTGCTGCGTCGCCGCGCGGCAGGGCTTAAGCCGGGCCTGCTTCCGCTTTTGAGCCTTGCGAAAAAGAGCTGTCATGAATTTGTTTTTTGGACAATATAAAAATAAATGAAAAAGCAGATAAAAAGCTATTGACAAATGGGAAAATAAAATGTATCATTGTACTATGATATTAATACAATGATACAAAGGAGATGTTACCATGTCATGGCAGCTGACAGCGGACAGACCCATTTACTTGCAGCTGATTGAAGAAATTGAGCTGCGGATTGTGTCTGGGATGTACACCGTGGGCGAAAAGCTTCCCGGGGTGCGGGATCTGGCAGCGCAAGCGTCGGTCAACCCAAACACGATGCAGAAGGCTTTAACGGAGCTGGAGCGGCAGGGGCTGGTATATTCCCAGCGGACCGCCGGCAGGTTTATAACGGAGGACAGCAAGATGATTCAAAATTTAAAAAACCAGTTGGCTACGGATCAGATTTTGGATTTTTTTAAAAAGATGAACCAGCTGGGCTTTACGAAGGAAGAAACGATAAAGCTGATGCAGCAGCTTGGGAGCAAGGAGGATGCCAAATGAACCCGATCTTAATTTGCAATAATTTGGTAAAGCGGTATTCTTACCAGCAGGCCCTCGGCGGGGTGAACTTAACGCTGGAAAGAGGCCGGATCATCGGTTTGCTGGGGCCGAACGGCTCGGGAAAAACCACGCTGATTAAGCTGGCCAGCGGTCTGCTGGTGCCTACCGGCGGCGAGATTCTGGTAGGCGGCATGGCGCCGGGAGTGGAAACGAAAAAAATAGTCTCCTATTTGCCGGAGCGCACCTATTTAAACACCTGGATGCGGGTTTCCGATCTGCTGAACTTTTTCGAGGATTTTTACAAGGATTTTGACAAGGTTAAGGCCTATGAGATGCTTCAGCGGCTGAATATCAACCCGGCGGACCGGCTGAAGAATATGTCCAAGGGCACCAAGGAAAAGGTGCAGCTGATTCTGGTGATGAGCCGGCAGGCCCAGCTTTACCTGCTGGATGAGCCTATCGGCGGCGTAGACCCGGCGGCGAGAGATTATATTTTGGATACCATCATCAGCAATTATACGGAAAACGCCACGGTGGTGATCTCCACTCATCTGATCGCCGACATTGAGAAGGTGCTGGATGAGGTGGTGTTTATCAGCGCGGGACAGATCGCGCTTCAGTCCAGTGTGGACGATATTCGAGAGGGTCAGGGTAAATCTGTGGACACCCTGTTCAGGGAGGTATTCAGATGCTAGGAAAATTGATGAAATACGAGTTTAAGGCTACCAGCCGGATGCTTCTGCCCATCAACGGGGCGATGCTGCTGTTCGCGCTGATCAACCGGCTGTTTATGGAGCTGAACTTCTTCCAAACCGGCAATATGGCGATTTCTGCCCTTGCCACCGTCATGGCGGTCATGTACGTCATGGTGATCATCGCCGCCTTTGTCATTACGCTGATCGTCATTATTCAGCGGTTTTATAAGAATCTGCTGACTGACGAGGGCTATCTGATGTTTACCCTTCCGGTCAAGGCTCACAGCCATATCACCTCCAAGGGGATCGTCGCCTTTGTGTGGTACCTGGCCAGCTTTGTGGTCTGCGCCCTGTCTATCTTCATTCTGGTCGTGGATCAAAATGTGATAGACGGCCTCTCCCAGTTCTTTACTGTGGAGCTGCCCCGGTATTTCCAGCTCGCGGGAGGCGACGGAATCGCCATTCTCTTCGAGGTGCTCGCGCTGTTCCTGCTGTCCTTTGTGTCAGGCATCCTGATGATCTACTGCTCGATCGCCTTGGGCTCTCTGTTCCATAACCACAAAATCCTGGGAGCCTTCGGCATGTATCTGGCGATCAACTTTGTCATGCAGATCATCGGTACGGTCGGAATCCTGGTGGTGTTTGCCTCTTCCAATGACACTGCGCTGTGGAGCACGATGGATTCCATCCGTCTGGTATCTACTGTGGTGCTGCCGCTGTGCATCGCCTACTACGCGGTTTTCTCCGTGGTTTTCTACTGGGTTACCAACTTTATCTTCAAGAAAAAGCTGAACCTGGAATAAAAATGCTTACACCTAAATTCCCATATCAAAAGGAAAGAACGCCTCTCATTCTTGAGAGGCGTTCTTTCCGTAAAGCGGGGAAAATGGCGGTACAGGATTGAGAACCGGGATTAGAGAACGCGGGAAAGGGAAAGAAGGGGAAAGAGCAGCTGCAAAGGCAAAAAGGGAGAAAAGAAAAACGGGGTTAAAAAAGAAAAAAGTTGAAGAATAAAGAAATTTTATACATTTATAACGAGGCTTTAAGAAAAGCGGAATATCTTTATAGTGCTTAGAAAAAAGAAAGATATTTAGGCAGATTGCTTATATTTTCCAAATAGAGTTGTACCTTTTGTTAGTTTTTACATAGGTTGTTGAATTTCATCCCATGATTTGCTATAATTTCAATCAGGTATTATTATCAATTTTATAGGAGGTTATTGAAATGGATCTGTCCATCCTTGCTCCTGTCGGCGCGGTAGTGGCTCTGCTGTTCGCGTTTTTCCTTTCCCGCAGAGTTATGAAGGCTGACGAGGGCACCGACCTGATGAAGAAAATCGCCGGCGCTGTCCGGAAAGGCGCCAACGCTTATCTGAAGCGCCAGTATACCGGCGTGGCTATTTTCTTCGCGGTTATGTTCGTTATCCTGCTGATCCTGGCCATCGCCGGGTTCCTGACCCCCTTTGTGCCGGTTGCGTTCCTGACCGGAGGCTTCTTCTCCGCCTTGTCCGGCTTTATCGGCATGAAGATCGCGACCTATGCCAACGGCCGCACCGCCAACAGCGCCAGCAAAAGCCTGAACGCGGGCCTGAGAATCGCTTTCTCCGCCGGCGGCGTAATGGGCTTTGTGGTGGTAGGCCTGGGCCTGCTGGATATCTCTATCTGGTATTTCTTCCTGAAGTTCTGGTACAGCACTGTCGACGTGATGCAGAACGAGGCCGCCCAGGTGCAGGCGATTACTTCCGCCATGCTTACCTTTGGTATGGGCGCTTCCTCTATGGCTCTGTTTGCCCGTGTGGGCGGCGGCATCTTTACTAAGGCCGCCGACGTAGGCGCCGACCTGGTTGGTAAGGTCGAGGCCGGCATCCCCGAGGACGACCCCCGCAACCCCGCCGTTATCGCCGATAACGTAGGCGACAACGTAGGCGACGTTGCCGGCATGGGCGCCGACCTGTACGAATCCTATGTGGGCTCCATTATTTCCACCGCCGCTCTGGCCGTGGCCGCCGGCTTAGGCTTTAAGGGCGTGGTGATCCCCATGTCCATGGCCGCTATTGGCATTCTGGCTTCCATCATCGGCACCTTCTTTGTACGCACCAAGGAAAACGCCTCTCAGAAAAACCTTCTGGGATCTCTGCGGCTTGGAACCTGGATTTCCGCCGCTTTGATCGCTGTGGCCGCTTTCCCGCTGATTTACTTCGGCCTGGGCGCGGAAAAGATCGGCTTCTATTTCGCCATTCTTTCCGGCCTGCTGGCTGGTATTCTCATCGGTGTGGTCACCGAATATTACACCTCCGATTCCTATAAGCCTACCAAGAAGCTAGCGGGCACCTCCAGCACCGGCCCCGCTACCGTCATCATCGGCGGCCTGTCCCTGGGAATGCTTTCCACCGTGCTTCCTGTAGTCATTGTCGGCGCTTCCGTTTTGGTCAGCTATTTTCTGTCCGGCGGCAGCGACTCCTATAATAACGGCCTCTACGGCGTCGGCCTGTCCGCCGTCGGTATGCTGGCTACCCTGGGCATTACCCTGGCCACCGACGCTTACGGCCCGGTCGCCGATAACGCCGGCGGTATCGCGGAGATGGCCCACATGGGCGAGGAGGTCCGCAAGCGCACCGACGCTTTGGATTCCCTGGGCAACACCACTGCCGCTACCGGCAAGGGCTTTGCCATCGGCTCCGCCGCTCTCACCGCCCTGGCCTTGATCGCTTCCTATATCGCGGAAATCCAGGTGCTGAAGCCTGATTTCAACTTTAACCTGACCATTACCAATCCCCCCGTACTCATCGGCCTGTTCATCGGCGGCGTGCTGCCGTTCCTGTTCGCCGCCCTCACCATGGATGCGGTCGGCCGCTGCGCCCAGAAGATCGTGGTGGAGGTCCGCCGCCAGTTCCGTGAGATCAAGGGACTGATGACCGGGGAAGCGGATCCTGATTACGCTTCCTGCGTGGATATCTGCACTCGTTCCGCCCAGAGGGAAATGATCGCTCCCGCTATCGTGGCGGTAGCCGCCCCCATCATCGTGGGCCTGATCCTGGGCGTAAACGGCGTTGCCGGTATGCTGGCCGGCGCCACAGTCTCCGGATTTATTCTCGCCGTTATGATGGCAAACTCCGGCGGCGCCTGGGATAACGCTAAGAAGTACATTGAAAGCGGCGAGTATGGCGGAAAAGGCTCCGATAACCATAAGGCCGCCGTTGTGGGCGATACCGTGGGCGATCCCTTCAAGGATACCTCCGGCCCGTCTATCAACATCCTGATCAAGCTGCTGAGCATGGTTTCCATCGTGTTCGCCAGCGTGGTGCTTTCCTTCAGCCTGATTAAATAAAGAAGCTGAAAGAGCGTCTCTTGTTTCTTACCCGCGCGGCTGTTCCGTGTTCCACGGTTTTGGATGCCTGCGGGAGACGGGCGCGGCAGGCTGGAGCACCTCCTGCAGGTTACATTTAAGCATAAGAAAGGCCCGGGAAAGGTATCTTTTCCCGGGCCTTTTCCGTCAGGCGGACGGCGCCGCTCTAGGGCGCTCGCAGCCTTGCTGAAGTGATATCTGAAAAAAGGAAAATCAAAGACGCGCCTGTCTTTACGGCAGGCGCGTCTTTAGCAAGAGTAACAGTGCGGTTAAAGTTCTATGGAGGGGTTGGCCCCTGTATGGATACCATCCCGACAGCCTGCCGGCTGAGAAGCCTTCCGCCTCGCGGCCGAGGGGCTGTCAATCTGACGGGTACTGCTGCGAATGGCGGCGGCACTCCGGCGGGCCAGCTTACTTTGGCTTCCGCTTTCTCCGGTACATGTCCCACAGAAGCTTGCCGAGGAACAGCAGGGAAAGCAGGTAGCCCACCCCGGCGGGCCAGGGAATTCCGCCCCACTTAGGCTCCAGCTCAATGGAGCACAGCAGGCTGGAGCCAACCGTCAGCCCTGCGGTGATCATGCACAGCGCTAGCTTGTTCACCATACGGTCTATTTTTTGCAGCGGCTCCTCAGAGCCGACGATTTCTAGATTCAGCTTAGTTTGACCCTTAGCGGCCATCCGCAGCACGTCGGAAAACTGAGCCGGCACGGTGACGCCCTTGTTTAGAAAGCCCTGCAGGGCTTTCCACAGGGAAATACCGGCCTGTCTCACGTTGAATTGATCCTTTATGCCGCCGGCCAGGTGGTTCACGATAATTTGAATGACGCTGACCTGGGGACAGCAGGCGGTTATGACCCCTTCGATGGTCATAACACCCCGGCCCAGCATACTCAGGCCGGCGGGCAGGGAAATACCGTTGGTTTTCGCCAGATCCATCAGCTCCTCCAGCAGCTGCCCCATGTTCAGGCTGCCGAGGTTCAGATCCCCGTAGCGGGTAACGAAATCGTCTAAATCGGTATACAGCCTGGTATGGTTGACCTTGCCCTTGACCACGCCCAGGGTTAAAATTACGTTTTTCAGCTCGTAAACATCCCGGTTCGCCAGCGCCGCGATGGCCTGGCGGAACAGTCCCTTATCCCGGGCGGTGAGCCGCCCCATCATGCCGAAGTCCAGCCAGACGATCTTACCATCCCGAATCCAGATGTTTCCCGGATGGGGATCGGCATGAAAAAAGGCGTCGTCGAAAATTTGCTTGCAGTAATTGTCCGCCAGCTTTTCCCCGATCTCTGTCATGTCGTAGCCCATTGCCTCCAGAGTCTGGATTTGGTCAATAGGGATGCCTTCGATGTATTCCATGACCAGGATTTTCCCGGTGGAAAGCTCCTTTTCCAGCTTGGGCGCGGCGATATATGCGATTTCATGGTTCAGGTCTTCAAATTCCAGCAGGTTTCCAGCTTCCTTTAGGAAATTCATCTCCTCCTGAGCGACCGCCCACATTTCTGTCAGAACCATGTCAAGATCCACAGGCTGATCGCCGCCGCTCAAAAGCTTTAAAAGGCCCGCGGCTTTCCGCAAAAGCAGAATGTCGTTGGCCATGATCTGCTGGATGCCCGGACGCTGAACCTTGAGCACCACCTGTCTGCCGTCG
The DNA here is from genome assembly GCA_000154345.1 of [Clostridium] leptum DSM 753. GTDB lineage: Bacteria > Bacillota > Clostridia > Oscillospirales > Acutalibacteraceae > Clostridium_A > Clostridium_A leptum. The sequence continues at coordinate 20,359 of DS480335.1, read as the reverse complement.
GGCAGAGAGGCCTTGTGCACCTGGGCGATAGACGCAGAACCAAGAGGTTCTGCGTCTATCTGAGCAAAAACCTCTTGGATGGGAAGCTTATATTCTTCCTCGATTACCCCTTTGATCTCTGAAAAGGGCAAAGGCTTCACATCCGCCCGCAGCTTGGAAAGCTCCTGGCAGTATTCCTTGGGAAGGATATCCGGATGCATGGACATGATCTGGCCAAGCTTAATAAAGGTAGGCCCCATATCCTCCAGGACCGCCCGCAGCTTTTCCGGGGTCAGGCCTCGGACCAGGTCGTGCCTGCGAAGAATGCCCAGCAGCTCCCGGAAACGGCTGCCCATGGCGGCATTGTCGGAACCCCCTGCCTCTTTGACAGAGACAGGGGGCGTTTTCCGGTTCTCATGATTTTGGTTTGACGTCTGGGTCATCCTTTTTCTCCATTTCGGCAAGCTTGCTCCGCAAAAGCTCCAGCTCCTCCGGGCTCATCTGCTCCAATTGCTCCAAAAGGCTTTTCCGGACCAGGGGAGCGTCGGAATCCACAGCGATTTCCACATGCCTTTTCACCGTGTCCTCCGCTTGGCTCACCGTTTTCTTCACATCCCGTTTTAGTTCCTCGTTGATGATCCTGCCTTGTTCCACGGTAAGTTCGCCCTTCCGGACGAAAGCGTCCACGATTTCCTTGGACTTTTCCGCCGTCGTGGCCATGGCGCCGATACCGGCTAAAAAGAAGCGTCTCAGTTCCTTGCTGCAGCTCATAGGGTTTCCTCCCCTCAGTTCTGATCCTCCGCATCCTCGTCGTCAAAGGTGATGCCGCTGCACGCGGCGCAGTCGCCGTCCTCGCAGCCGTCACAATCGCTGAAATCGTATTCATCCATCACGGGTGTGGAGCTGAATACGATTTTGCGGTGATTCGTGATCTTGACCAGAAAATAGGCCAGGCCGGCTAAAGCGCCGATCACCAGCAATGCGATTCCGAATTTACCCTTTTTATTTCCATCCATTTTGAAAGAACCTCCTTTAATAATACGTTCCGTCTAGGATTATTATAACACGCGGAAAGGGAAAAAGTCACTAGTCTAGTGTGAATTTACTATTAACAATCAGGCCGGTCCAAAAGATACCGGTAAATCGCGTGGGCTACGCCGTCTTCATCGTTACTTTTGGTCACGGCGTCTGCGGCCTGAAGCACCTCTGGAATCGAATTGGCCATCGCAACCCCGAATCCGGCGTATTTTATCATAGGAATATCATTGTAGCTGTCCCCGAAGGCGGCCAGGCTGTCCCGGGTTAATCCAAGATGCTTGAGCAGGACTTCCAGGGTGGCGGCCTTGTCTATGCCCTTTGCCACAAATTCCAGATAAAAATCCTCCGATCGGAAAACATCCACCCGGCTGCCAATGGCCTCCTGGGCCTGCTTCTCCAGCGCCAGGATCTGCTCCGGTGCGCCACAGGCCATCAGCTTCACCACTGGAAAGGTGACGTAAGCCGCCAGGTCGGGAACCTCCTTATATTCCATCCGGCACACCGACGCCTCCCGGTCGAACCACAGCCGATCCACATGCTCTAACAGCACGTATTGATCCTGATAGCTGATGGCCTCCATGCCAGCGTCCCGAATCATACGGATAATGACGGGCACCAGGTCCTGAGGGATATCTTTTTCATATATTGCCGCACCGGTTTTGCAGTTTACGATTTTTCCGCCGTTATAGGACAGCAAATAGCCGCCTTTTTGGGCCAGCCGCAGATCCTGGGCGGGCCACAGGCCCCGGGTAGGCCGGCCGGAGGCCAGAGCCACTACACCGCCAGCGTCGATATAGGACCATACAGCTTGTTTCGCGGCTTCTGTGATGCCGCCGTGAGAGGTCACCAGGGTTCCATCCAGGTCTAACGCCAATAACCGATATTGCATAACCACACACCTTTTTTGATTACTCCGGGGGAATTCCCGTCTGCTTCATTATATCATAAGGACCGGTTCCTGGCTATACCTAAGCTGAGAAAGCCGGAAGCCGGAGAAAAAAGAATACCGGCCGATTTTTCAAGGCTGTCAGCCGCTTAGGTGGCTGTTTACACACAACAGTCCGCCCGACCCCTGTTCTAAGGAAGCGGGCGGATTCACTTGTGAAGCTTGGCGAAAAAAGGTGACGCGCCCAGGAAACCCCAATTTTGCTCAGCGTACCTATGCGGGCAGGACCGATGAACGGAAACAAAGCCGGCGATAGGAATTCTTTTGAGGGCTATGCCTCAAAGACGGAACGAAAATGGGCGAGGAATCCATCAGGATTGATGGTGTCGGCAACCTGATGCCTGCCGTCCAAAGCCTCGCCGAAAAACACAAAGCCGGCCAGACGGGGACTGGTGGTTTCTACAGTGACATTCACATTGCGGTAGGTAAGAATCCCATCCGGCATGAAGATGGAAGCGGTGGGAACAGGGTCGTGGAAGGAAACGTTGTTGGATTCCCGGAACCACAGCTCCGCCATCGCCTTCACTGGTTCCAGCACCGGATGGCGGTAGGTATCCCGGAACACCTGGGGGTCGAGACGGACCTGCCGGGTGATATCCATGCCTACGCTGCGGTGCAGGGCGACGGGAGCGTCATAAACGATTTTGGTGGCGTAGGGATCCACAATGGAATTCATGTCCGTATAGCCCTGGAGTACGGTTTGGGTCCGGGGGTTGGGGATAAAAGCCAGAAGGTCGGCGTGGGGCCGCTTTTCCTCCTCAAAGGTGCCGAACCGCCCGCACATCAGGCACAGCCGCTTTAACAGATGGGGAATTTCCGGGTCGGTCAGAAACAGCAAGGCGATATTGGTCATAGGGCCTACGGCGATAAGAGTGACCTCTCCGGGATTTTCCCGGATGGTTCTGCGCATAAACTCAATGGCTTCGCCCTGGGGGAACACCGTGTCGTGGTCGAAATCGGACAATATCTGATCCTGCGGTACGTAAGGCTCGATTTGAGGCGTGGCGATGCAGTCAGAACACCCGGGATAAATGGGAAGATTTCTGCCCGCCCTTTTGCATACGGCGCTCACCAGCTTAGCCCGGGCGGTCACATCACCAGATACGGTGGTAACGCCCAGCAGGTCGCATTCAGGCTGGCACAGCAGGTAAGCTAACGCGAGGGCGTCGTCAATGTCGGTGCCGATGTCGGTGTCAAAAAGTACTTTTTCCATGAAAATCTCCTTCTTTGTGGTGTATTTTACAAAAAGTATATTTAATAAAGCTTATTACAAAAATTAGGCTGCCGCGGGCTGGCTCCCCGGCAGATAATCGCGCGCTTTCGTATCAGATATCCCTTTCACACACAAAAGAGTGCTTACCTGGGAGTACCCTTAGAGTAATAGCCTGCTGAGACATGGGGAAGCAATCCTTTTTTTGCCATACAATCCGGCTGTTGTGGACGATACGGCAAAAGCCTGATGTCTCTAAGGTTACGTCTCCCGTGGAGTTAAAGGGGATTTCAATATTCAAGGACAGCTGTCCTCCGCTTTGGGCCCAGCAGGCAGCGACGGGGCCTCTTACTGTTTCCAGCGTCCCAGACGCGGAAGACAGGTTTTGGGGCACGCGGGGACGAATCAGGATGTTTTCAAATCCCGGCGCTGAGGGGTCGGGCTGGATCCCCAATAGGTATTTGTAAAACCAAGCGTCAATGGAGGCGTTCATAGGATGGCTTTGGGAACAGCATTCCGTTACTAAGCCGGTGCTGGCCCTCTCCCATCGTTCCCAGATAGTAGTCCCGCCGTTTTTCAGCATATAGCCCCAGCTTGGGTATGAGGTTTGGGAGGCTAACGCGAAGGCCACATCTATATGGCCGTATAGGGTAAGCACATCCATGACATATTTTGTGCATTGGTTCCCTGTTGTGAGGTGCATCCCTTGCCGGTCTTTGATATCAGTTACTAAATTTGCGAGAACCTGATCCGATTTACCCGAAGGAACCATGCCGAGGAGCAGAGCGCAGACATTGGAGGCCTGGCTTCCGGCCGCATACTGATTTTCATCAGCGTGAAAAAATTTTTGGTTAAAGCGGCTTAAAATTCTGCGCCTCATTGCATGGTAGGAGCTGACGTCTTCCCCTTTTCCCAAAACCCGGGCGATGCTTTCCAACAGCACACAATTTAAATAGTAAGCCCAGGTAGAGATAAAATCTGGAGGCGTAACAGCGGAATACGAGCCGCTGGCGCCGCTTTCCGGGTCGGAGGCGGTGACAGGCCCGGCCCAATCTCCGAAATAGCTGAACCTTACGATATCCTGATCCGAGACCCGCTCCAGATAGGCTTCCCAACGCTTCATACCGTCATAGCATTTGGCGAGGATTTTTTTATCGCCGGTATGAAGATAAACCAGCCACGGGACCACCAGCAGGCTAGAGCTGACGGGATCGGCGGGCCGCCGTCCAAGCCGGAAGAAGGGCGCCACATCCGGCAGTGCCCCCGTTACGGGACCCTGTCCATCCAGAATATCGTCGGTCCATTTCTCGTAAAAGGCGCTCATATCAAAATTATAAACTGCCTCCTCCGCCCGAACCGTCATGTCATTCAGCCAGCCTAGACGTTCATCGCGCTGCGGGCAATCGGTGGGAATGCTGTGAAGGTTGGAAAGCTCAGTCCACAGCACCGCCTGATGGATTCTGTTTAAGATCTCACTGCCACAGGAGAACTGGCCCCGAGGAGCTACATCAGAGCAGACCAGGCAGGCCTTTAGAGCCTCCGGGCCGGGAATTCCTGGATAGCCTCGCAGCCTCACATAGCGAAAACCGTGATAGGTAAACCGAGGCTCAAACTGCTCCACACCCCGGCCCTTCAAAATATATTCGTCTTGGGCCTGGGCGTTCCGTGTGGTTGTAACGTCGATAGAACCATCTGGATAGACATTTTCCGCGAATTTCAGTTCTATTTTTTGGCCGCGTTGCCCTTGTACTTTCAGCCTTGCCCATCCGGCCAAATTCTGACCAAAATCAAACACATATTCATCCGGTCCAGTCTGATAGATCTCTACCGGATCCAGCGTCCTTCGCACGCGGATGGGCTCCATCACCTGGGGCCGCAGCCTGCCCTCCGGCGGCTCCGCCCATAGGGGTTCCTCCCAGCCGTCCTTTTTCTCCGGAAGATAGCCAGGCTGGTCCCAGCCTGGTTTTTCCATGCGGGCGTCATAGGCTTCCCCGTGATACACGCTTTCCCGGCGGACCGGTCCCTTGCTGGTGGTAAGCCAGCCTTGGTGCGGGCCGCTGAAAACCGTAATCCTCTCCCCATTTGTCCGAACCATCACCAGCTGCAGCAGGAACTGCCCGCCCATGGAAGCGGTGTCATAGCACAGATTTCCGTTGGAATACCAGCCGCTTCCCATCATAACGCCCACCGCGTTTTCACCGGCGCGCAGAAGCTCAAAAATGTCATAGGCGGAATACAGCACGGTTTTTCGAAAATCTGTCCAGCCTGGCTCTAAGACCCGGCCGCTGACCCTTCTGCCGTTCAGCGTCACCTCAGCGTATCCCACAGCCGCCAGATAAAGCTTGGCAGAAACCAGGTCCCCGGGCGCGGAGAATTCCTTTCGGAATAAAGGCGCTGTATCTCCGGCCATATAGTTGGCGCCGGCCAGCCAAGAGCCCTCCCAGCGTGTGATGCCTATGCTGAAAAAAGCGGGCCGGCTTTGGGCAAGGGCTCCCTGGTCGTCCTCCACCGTTACGGTCCATTGATAATCTCCGCCCTCCAAAAGCTCAGGCCCTTGGTACGGGATCCCGTAACTCGCCCTGGATAAAACAACGCCGGAATCCCATACAGGGCTGTTTTTCCCACTGTTGTGAAATACCTGGATACGGTAGGATTTTTGCAGACGCCCCGGAAGCGTGTGACGGGCCTTCCAGCCAAAGGAAACAGCTTCCGGCTCAATGGCCAAAGGATTCGCTGCGTGGCCGCAGGTGAGCCCATAAACCTGGAAACAATCGCGCATAATCTCATGCTCCTTATTGTTTTAGAATAAGAGCCGCACTGAAGTACAGTCAGTGCGGCTCTCTGCTTGCCGAGAACTTGAAAACGGGGAATTGGCTTAAGAGTCCAGAGAGGACTGCATTTCCGCCGCGGCGTCGTTCACCGCGGTATCCACATCCTTGGCGCCGGAAAGCACGTTGGTCACAGCGGACTTCCAGATGGTCTCCAGCTCAGCGTAGCAGGTAGGATTCTGCATACCCACAGCGCTGTCGGCAACCGTGTAGAAAATTTCCTGGCCATCCCAGTCGAACAGGTAATTGTCGGGAGTGTTCACATCGGTTCTGGCGGGGATGTTGCCGTTGACTTCAGAGCAGTACCGCTTGGAGAAGTCATAGCTGGCGGTCCAGCAGGCCAGGGCGGCGGCAGCGTCATAGTTGTCGGTTTTAGAGGATACCCCCAGGAAGCCCCAGGCGGATACCTTTTTATCCGAATATTTGGCGGGCATATAGGCGGTGGCCACATTGGTCATATCGTTGTTGTAGCAGGTGGCGGAGCCCCAGCGCCCTACAGAGGTCATGGCGATTCTGCCGGAGGCCAGCTCTACCGGGCCGTCCAGATTGAAGGGGTCTCCCGGGCACCAGCCCTTTTCATAGGAATCCAGCCAGAACTGCATTAATTCCTTGGATTCGTCGCTGTCAAAGGTGACTTCCGTGTAATCATCGTTTACATAGCCGGTGCCGAAGGAATAATACCAGCCGTTGGCGGTGAAATAGGTGGTGGGGATACAGTAAGCGAATTTGTCGGTCTTATCCGCGATGGTTTCACAGTAGGAAACAAAGTCATCCCAGTTCCAATTGGGGTCGGGAACCTCTAAGCCGGCTTCCGCCAAAATGTCCTTGTTGAGCCACATGACGCAGGTTTCATAGCAGTTCAATAAGCCGTACAGCCCGTCGTCATACTGGGCAGCGTTTCTCAAGGCCTCCGCTACGTTTTCCTCATAGTCCTCTACGATCTCCGGATGCGCGTCCAGATAGGGGTCCAGCGGCTGAAGCATGTCGTTTTGAATGAAGGCTTCCTGGTTTTCTACCGCCACATAAATGACATCCGGGGCGGTGCCGGAGGCGAACAGGGTCTGTACCTTGGTGGTATAGTCCGCCCAGTCGCTGTTGGCGATGTAGGTAAGCTCCACATTGATCCCGGTCTCATCGGTGAAGTCCTGGAAAATGTCCTTCATGACGTCGTTTCCGTCCGCATCCTTCACGTAGGTGTCGCCGTGGTAGCAGACCGTAACGGTATCGCCGCCGGCGCTGGCGCCTCCCTGAGAGCTTTCCGCGGTGCTGGAACCGTCCCCGCTGGGAGCGGCGGTGGAACTTTCCCCGCCGGAGGAGCCGCAGGCCGCCGCGGACAGCAGCATCGCTGCCGCAAGCAGAACGCTTCCGATTTTTTTCATGGTTTTCATAATCATACTCCTTTCGTGATCTCCATTATAATGATTGCCTTGGGGCGGTGGCCGGCCGCCTGAGGCAAACGTGCGCTTGATTAAGATTTCAGACCCGAGGTGATGACGCCCTGCAGCAGAAATTTCTGACAGGTGATGTAAACAATCGCCGGAGGAATGACGCTGAGCACCACTGCGGCCAGCATGACGGTCTGGTCGATGGTCCAGCTGTCCTTCAGAAACTGCATCCCCAGGGTTAAGGGATAGTTGCCCTCGGAATTCAGGAAGACCAAAGGCACCAGGTAGTTGTTCCAGTTCACCACAAAGCACAGCACCGCCGCTACAATCATGGTGGAGCGGGACATGGGCAGGATAATAGACCAGAAAATTCTCAGGCGGCTGGCGCCGTCTATGTAGGCAGCCTCATCATAGCTTTTAGGAATGGTCATCATAAACTGCCTGAGCAGCAATAGGCCGATGGGATAGTAGATTCCCAGCAGGATCACCGCAGCCTGGGTGTCCATCAGGTTCAAGTCCCGTATCGTGAAAAACAGGGGTACCAATGTGGAGGAGACCGGGATCATCATGCCGGAAAGCAAAATGGGGAACGCAATTTTTTTGAAGGCAAAGTTGATTCTGGCGAAAGCGTAAGCCGCCATCGAGGTTACCACCAGCATGGCCAGGGTGGCGGAGGCGGAAATAAAGAAGCTGTTCCAGGTAAATTTGAGAAAAGGGATCATATCAAAAACCTTCTGATAGTTTTCGATGTTCCACTGCTCGGGCCAGAAAGCCGGAGGCAGGTTGAAGGAATCGATTTCCCGCCTCATACTGGTGCCCAGCATCCACAAAAAGGGCAGAACCCAGATCAGGCAGATCAGCAGGCAGCCCAAAACGATAAGGCCCTGGGAAACCGCCCGTTTGGCGGCGGCTTTTTTTCTTTTCATGCTGGCTGTTCCTTTATTCATAGTCATACACCACCCATTTCTTTTGGCTCCACAGCTGCAGAAGCGTGAGAAGGAACACGATAATAAACAGTATGGCAGCCACCGCCGAGGCATAGCCCATGTCGTAGGCCTGGAACGCCTTGCGGTAGATATACAGCGCCGCGTTGGTAGTGTAATAGCCCGGCCCGCCGTTAGTGACGAAGAAGGGCTCGTCAAAGGCCTGCATGGTGCCGGTAAGGGAAACCATCAGGATAAAGAAGATCGTGGGAGTAATCAAGGGAAGAGTCACCTTCCAGAACATTTGAAGGCTGTTGGCGCCGTCGATTTTAGCGGCCTCATAGTAGGTGTCCGGAATGTTTTGCAGCCCCACGAAATAGTACAGAAAGTGCTGGCCGATGAACTTCCAGGCGCTGAAGATGACAATCGCCCACATAGCGGTTTCCGTGCTGATCAGCCAGCGCACGTTTTGGTCCGGCCCTAAAATTCCGACCTGCTGCAGCAGCCAGTTGATCACGCCCCGGTTTTCGTTGAACATATAGTTCCAGGCGATGGCCACCGAAGCGGTGGTTGCCAGTACGGGAAAATAAATGAGAGTGCGGGTAGCGTACTGGACCGCTTTCAGGCGGCAGGAGTGGACCAGAAACGCGATGAGCAGGGAAAGCCCAACGTGCAGCGGGATCAGATACAGGGGAATCCGAAAGGTGGCGCCCCACATGTCTGCCGCGTTAGGGTCCGAGGTAAACAGCTTTTCATAGTTGGAAAGCCCAACCCAGGCGGGATCCTTCATCAGGTTGTAATCGGTAAACCCCAGATAAAAGACGGTTCGGAATACCGGGATGCCGATAAACACCAGGAATACCACCAGAAGCGGCAGCACAAACAGCCAGCCGGAGAGATGGTCTCGCATCCGGTTTTTTGAGGGCCGCCTGCCATGGGCTTTCGTCATTTTGCTTGCTGCGGACGACGAATTCATGTACATACCTCCCAAAGAATATATTGTCAAATTGTTAAATGAAACGCACTATATTGCACAAGGCGCCGCTGGGGAAAACTGGAGAAAAAGGGAAAAATCCGTGGCATAACCCATGGAGGTTTGATCAAAGCATCCTCTTTTCCACAAAATAAAACCGCGGCCCTGAAAATTATGTGTTTATTATAATTGACATCAGATACTGTGCAAAGTGAGCGGTCTGCACGTTTTTAGCACTATACTGCTTGAAGGCCTGCTGCTTATTGCATATTAAGCCGCGAAATAATAAATTAGTTTCAGCGAGCCGGCGCGGAAGGCAAGGCTGGCGAATGAAGCTTCACGGAGGACGCGGCCTATGGGAACTATATTGGATTTTGAGAGGATCGGGATTCTGCTCAACAGCTTTTCCGTGATCAGCGGCTTCTGCGCAGATATGCTGGACCGGAATTACTTTGGGCAGTGCATCCATTTTGGAGGCCTCTATCCTTTCTGCGAGCTGGTTCACAGCACGGCGGAGGGCTACCGAAGGTGCCTTGCCAGCGACCGGGGCGGCTGTACCAGCGCCCGGCTGTGCGGCCAGGACTATTATGTTTACCGCTGCCATATCGGCCTGACAGAGATGTGCTTTCCGGTAGTATACAACGGCGAGCCTTGCGGCTATATCATTTTCGGCTCTATGCTTACCGACGAGGACCCGGAGGATATCCGCCGGGTGGTTTTGGAGCGCTGCGCGGATTTTATGCCTCAAAGGGATAAAGAAAAATGGCGGGCCGCTCTGGAAGCGATCCCAACGGTGAGCGCCGACCGGCGGGAAGCCGGCGCGCGGGTGATGCTTTCCTGCATCGAAACCATCACCGCCAAATACATCCGGATCCAGGACGACCCGATCTGGGAGCGGATTGACGGCTATATCGACGAGCATATTCACGACAGGATCACCGTGGAGAATATCAGCGCCGAGATCTTTATCAGTCCGTCTACTATCTACCACCGGACCAAGCAAAACACAGGGATGTCCCTGAGCAACTATGTAGCCCGCCGAAAAATGATCAAGGCCAGCGAGTACCTTTATCTTACCGACTATAAAATCAATTACATTTCCACCTTGCTCGGGATCGACGATTATAATTACTTTTCCCGCCTGTTCCGCAGAATTTTCGGCATGTCCCCCACCCAGTACCGCAGCGCAAACATCCACCGGCTGGGCCTGGACCCCAGCCGGTACCGGCCGAGTCCGTCTATTTCCGTTTCCGAGCATCCCAAAAAATTGTAGCAGGAGGTATTTTGAATGAAAAAACTTCGCGCGACCATCGACCCCATTCAGGAAAAAGGCAAAATCAACAGGGAACTGTACGGCCAGTTTATCGAGCAGGCCGGCAGGATCGTCTACGGCGGCCTGTTTGTGGGAAAGGATTCCCCCATCCCCAACGAAGACGGCGTGCGCCTGGATGTTATCCAGGCTTACCGGGACATCCAGGTGCCGCTGCTCCACTGGCCCGGCGGCGGGGTGGCTGATTCCTACCATTGGATGGACGGCGTCGGCCCTCAGGAGGAAAGAAAGCCCCTGATCAACCGCTGGACCCACCAGGTGGAGGACAACAGCTTCGGCACCCATGAGTTTTTCAATTTATGCGAAGCTCTGGGCTGCGAACCGTATCTGGTATTCAACGTAGGCAGCGCCACCGTGCGGGAGACAGCCTCCTGGCTGGAATACATCACCTTTGACGGCGATACTGAAATGACCAGGCTGCGGAAGAAAAACGGCAGGGAAAAGCCCTGGAGGCTGAAATACATCTGTATGGGAAATGAATGGTGGTTCTATGAGACCGCCCAAGGCTACGCGGAGGATTACCGGAGGTACAGCCAGTTTGCCCGGGAGTATGGGGACAACAAGCTGGTACGGCTGCTGAGGGGGCCCCAGCATTTTTCCTATGAGCATACGGACCAGCTGGCGGGACTGGTGGAGCCGGGAAGCTTTGACGCGATGACCCTTTATCAGATCATTCCCTCTGTTCCGGAAGGCGGCGGCCAAAGTATGCAGGGCGGGCCGATTGTCAGCGGCGGCAGCGTGGAGTTTACAAAGGAGGAGTATTACGCCGCCTTGCAAAACGCTTTGAAAATCGACGGCAGCATCACCCGGCATCTGGGGATACTGAACCGCCGGACCGGTAATCAAGGCGTGAAGCTGGCAATTGACGAATGGGGCACCTGGTACCGCCAGGAAAAGCCGGAGGAGCTGTGGTCTATGCACATGACCATGCGGGACGCCCTGATTGCCGCCGCCGTGCTGAATATTTATAACCAGCGGTCTAAGGATTTGCTGCTGTGCAGTCTGTGCATGTCCATTAACGCCCTATGCAGTATTTTGGAGACCAAGGGAGATCAGCTGGTGAAAACCCCGGTTTATTACGTGTTCCGGATGTACCAAGGGCATCAGGACGCGGTCTTGGTTCACAGCTTTGTGGAGGAGGATACGGTTTCCTTTCAGGGACAGGAGCTTCCTTGCGTATCCTGCTCTGTATCTAAAAAAGGCGAAACTCTGCTGGCGACTCTGGTGAACTGTTCCCTGGAAAGGGACTACGCTCTGGAAATCGAGCTTCCCCATTGGTCCTGCCGCCAGTGCGAAGGGGAAATCCTCACGGGTGAAATCCACAGCCGCAACACCTTCGACGCGCCCTGCGCCGTGCTTCCCCAGGCGTTTACGGATTTTCAGATAGAGGACGGACGCCTGCGCCTGACTCTGCCCAGGGCCAGCGTGGTTTCGCTGACGCTCGCGCCTTAGAGCCGAAGCCTTGGCCTGAGATTTTTTTTTACCCTTGAGGGGCAGCTGAACCACAAGCCGCGGAACCGAACAGCCGCAGCCAATTCGCTCAGGGGGAGAAAGAGAAGATGCCCTTTTTCGTGCCGCCTCTTGTCCGGGAGCTTAGCGTAACCCGATTGCCCTAAGCCTATGCCCGGTTTTTGCGGCTGAAACCGCTGGCCCTATCAAAACACAAAGGCCGGAGAGAGAACCTCAATTGGTTTTCTCTCCGGCCTTTAAAAGAGTCGGCTTGTTAAAAATTTCAGGCAGTCTAATGGGAATACCTATCCTCCAGGAGCTGCTCCTAAGGAGCCGGGCGCCCGGTTATTGCTTTTGAAAACGGCTGGACAGCGCCTCAACACATTTGGAATTGGAAAACTCCGGGGTCCCAAATTGATCCAGGGGCAGCTGAATCAGAAACTCCAAAATTTGATCCGGGTTTCGCTTGGTTCCCAAATACCGCGCAAGCTTTTCGATGTTTTTCACGATGCAGCGTTCCTCCTGAAAAATATTTGACTTAGAAGCTATTTTTAATTATAGTACATTTGTTCTGTTTTTCAAGAGGTTTTGGAAAAATTTACAAAATAGCTTTTTAAAAATCGGGCCGGAACAGGCTGGCCAGGGGAAAGAATGGGAAAGGACCGGCAAAAAATGAAAAACAGCGGCAGCGGTTTTCTATGCCTTATGATTTTGAAATTGAGTATTTTGGAAAGGCTGGCTTATCATAAGTCGATAGAGGAAAGGAAAACATTTAAGAGGAAGAGAAAAAAGGATAAAGGAAAAGCCCGCTGCGGATCATAAAAAAGAAAGAAGAATCAAATAGAGCCTGCGGCCGTCCTGGGCAGGCGGATAGGGCCGGGCTGTATCGTACAAGCTAAAGCGGAAGAAACCGGCGGCAGGGATCAAAAACCCAGACGTAAAGCGTGAAAAAGGATCGCCCTCCATGGAACCCCCAAAAACCGTTTTGCCCGCGCCGCTGTTTTTTGACGCTGTAAAAGCCCCAGGAAGCCGCAAGGCTTCCTGGGGCTTTTACGTTTTGCCTCTGTGTGCTTAATTCAACAACATTAGTTTAAAACGTCGCTGCTTATCCCACAGACGAGGTCTTTTGGAAAACCCTCGGACGGTAGTTGGGATAAATATGATAAATTTTCCCTGATACGGAAACCATAGAAATCGGGAGAGTAGGGGCTAAGCGGTGAAGAGCTTCGGCAAAGGTATCCGGCCCGCCGCTTTCGCTGCTGAAAAGCTGGGTTACCACCTGTTTGGCGCCCGTCTTTCGCGCGAATTTTGCGGTAGCGCCCGCGAAATCATCGTCGAATAGGATGGTAAGCTCCGCGCCGGCTTCCTTGCATTGCTGATAAAACAGCTCGATTTCATGGCCACGCGCACAATACCCATTGGCGCTGGGCTGTATGTTGACGACTTGCAGGGGAAGATTCATTTCTAAGGACAATCGCTTCCCGTAGGCAATCAGCTCTTTGCTGAAATCGGGATGATTCACGCAAACGAGTATGGACTCTGTGGCTTTTTTGTTCACAAGAGAACCTCCTTTCTGTCTTTGTCGCTTACTATTATAGAGAGCAAAAGTGACGTTCCTAGAAACAAATTATAGCTGTTTTGTGAATAATCTATAAATTATCATAGGACAAACACAATTCGAATGGAGAATTATTACAAGAAACGCCACGGTATTGCTAGGTTATGCGGGACGGAGTTAAAAAAGAAGCAAAAATTAAATCTCAGCCAACAAACGGCTTGGGCGGGCCTCGGCTGTGAATCGGAAGCCCCTGGGAAAAATAAAGGGAAAGGCTCCCTTTTCGACAGAAAAAGCCGTCCGGCGGATGCTTTCGGGAAATACCGATAAGTTTTCTCCGATTCATGAAAAGGCGGCGGTACGCCGGGCTTTCCGAGAGTAACCGTGCCGGCTTTGGGGTAAAATAGGAAAACAGCGGCAGGCCGGCCCGGGTTTAACAATTAGTTTACAATTCTCATATTGACATTTCGGGCAATCAATGGTAAATTAATAATTAGATTAGCACTCTATCATTAAGAGTGCTAAAATGAAAATGACGGGGGTGAGGATATGGAGCTGGGAGCCAGAAAATTAAAGATTCTCCAAGCGGTGATTGAGGCCTATATTCAGACCGGAGAGCCGGTGGGCTCTAAGGCGCTGTGCGAGCTGCTGGACGTCTCCGTATCGTCAGCCACCATACGGAATGAAATGGCCAGCCTTTCCGAGCTGGGACTGCTGGAGCAGCCTCATACCTCGGCGGGCAGGATTCCCACCCAGTTTGGCTACCGGCTCTATATCAACGAGCTGATGAGGCCGAAGCCCTTGTCCGACGAGGAAATGCGGTATATCGACGGGTATCTGTCGGAATACGCCGACGATCCGGATTTGCTGCTGGAAAAGGCCGCCGAAATGCTGGCGGAAATGACCAAATACGCCGCCATCTCCACCACGCCCACCAACCGGGACGCCACCATCCAGCGGATCCAGCTGGTGCAGACCGGCCCCCACACCGCCATGCTGGTGCTGACCACTTCTACGGGGGCGGTAAAAAGCAAGCTGTTCCGGACGAATTACCTTTTGAATTCAGATATCCTGCGGATGTTCTCCAACGTGCTCAACGAAAAGATGGGCAGCGTGCATCTGCTGAACGTCACGCCGGACTTTATCAAATCCACCGCCTTTTCCATCGGGGAGCTTTCCCTGATGATGGCGCCGGTGTTTGTGGCCCTGGGCCAGGCGTGCCGGGAGGTTCTAAAGACCAACGTGCTGCTGGAGGGCCGCACCAACCTGCTGTATCTGCCGGAGTACGAGGTGGACAGCGTGAAGCGGCTGCTTCATTTTTTGGAACAGCGCGGCGAGCTGGCGAAGCTGATCGGGGCCCAAAAGGAAAAGCTGGGGGTGCTGATCGGCGGGGAAAGCAACCAGCCGGAGATGATCGACACCAGCGTGGTGATGGTCCGGTACTCCATGGGCCGGCAGACCCGGGGAACCCTGGGCGTAATCGGTCCCACCCGGATGGATTATCCCAAGATTGTTTCCAATCTGCAGTATCTGGCCCAGTCTGTGGGCGGTATGCTCAACGAGATTATGGACGTAGGCGTTTAGCCGCGCTTTAAGATACAGAATTCAACCGAAAGGAGACATAGATCTTGAGTAAGAAGGAAAAAAGAGAGAAGGACCAGGAAAAAAATATTCCCCAGCAGGAGACGGCCTGTGAGGAAGAAACGGAGAAGCAGCCGGAAGCTGAAACTAAGGCCGGGGATCAGGAGGCAGCGGCAGAGGAAGCCCAAAGCAGCCCGCTGGAGGAGCTTCAAAAGGAGCTGGGCAGGCAGAAGGACCTGCTACTGAGAACCGCGGCGGAATATGAAAACTTCCGGAAGCGGACGGAAAAGGAAAAGCGGGCGATTTACGCCGACGCCACGGCGGAGGCGGTGAAAGCGATTCTCCCCATCGCCGACAGCCTGGAATACGCGGTAAAGGCCGAGGATGGCGCCACGGCGGAATATCAAAAGGGGCTGGAGCTGATTCAGAGCCAATTTAACGCGGCGCTGGAAAAGCTGGGAGTTTCCCCGGTAGGCGAGGCCGGCGAGGAGTTCAACCCGGAGCTTCACAATGCGGTAGCCCACGTAGAGGACGAATCCATCGCGGAAAACACCATTGTGGAGGTGTTCCAGAAGGGCTATATGCTGAAGGAAAAGGTCATCCGCCATGCTATGGTCAAGGTAGCGAATTAGCAAGGCAGTTCCAGGGTTTTCCCTGATTTTATAAATTGCACATAACCAAAAAATAAACGCGCGAAGCGCAGCGACAATAGGAGGAATTTTATTATGGCAAAAACAATCGGTATCGATTTAGGTACAACCAATTCTTGCGTAGCGGTGATTGAGGGCGGCGAGCCGGTAGTCATCCCCAACGCTGAGGGCGGCAGAACCACCCCGTCCGTAGTGGCGTTCTCCAAAACCGGCGAGCGTCTGGTAGGCCAGGTGGCAAAGCGCCAGGCCATCACCAACCCGGAGAAAACCGTTTCCTCTATCAAAAGAGAAATGGGCTCCAATTACAAAGTGAATATCGATGGAAAGGATTACACTCCCCAGGAGATTTCCGCGATGATCCTGACCAAGCTGAAAACAGACGCGGAGGCCTATTTAGGCGAGAAGGTGTCCCAGGCGGTCATCACCGTTCCGGCTTACTTCACCGACGCCCAGCGCCAGGCCACCAAGGACGCCGGCAAGATCGCGGGCTTGGATGTCAAGAGAATCATCAACGAGCCTACCGCCGCGGCTTTGTCCTACGGCATCGATAAGGAAACCGACCAAAAGGTTATGGTATACGACCTGGGCGGCGGCACCTTCGACGTTTCCATCATCGAGATGGGAGACGGCGTTCAGGAGGTTCTGGCCACCGCGGGCAACAACCGCTTAGGCGGCGACGACTTCGACCAAAGAGTTATGGATTGGATCGTGGGTTCTTTTAAAGCGGAGACCGGCGTGGACCTGAAGGGCGACAAAATGGCTATGCAGAGGGTAAAGGAAGCCGCGGAAAAGGCCAAGATTGACCTGTCCGGCATCACCTCCACCAACATCAACCTGCCCTTTATCACCGCCGACGCCACCGGCCCCAAGCATTTGGATCTGAACCTTTCCAGAGCCAAGTTTAATGAGCTGACCGCCGACCTGGTGGAAAAGACCATGGGCCCGGTCCGTCAGGCTCTGTCCGACTCCGGCCTGAGCATCGATAAGATCGACAAGGTCCTGATGGTGGGCGGTTCCTCCAGAATCCCCGCTGTTCAGGAGGCTGTGAAGAAGTTTACCGGCAAAGAGCCGTTCAAGGGCATCAACCCCGACGAGTGCGTGGCCATCGGCGCCGCTATCCAGGCCGGCGTGCTGGGCGGCGAGGTGGAAGGCTTGCTGCTGCTGGATGTTACGCCCCTTTCTTTGGGCGTGGAAACCATGGGCGGCGTGATGACCAAGATCATCGAGAGAAATACCACCATTCCCACCAAGAAGAGCCAGATCTTCTCCACCGCCGTGGACGGCCAGACCCAGGTAGAGGTCAACGTGCTCCAGGGTGAGCGTGAGTTTGCCCGGGATAACAAGCAGCTTGGCCTGTTCAAGCTGGATGGCATTGCGCCCGCTCCCAGAGGAATTCCTCAGATCGAGGTTACCTTCGATATCGACGCCAACGGCATCGTGAACGTGTACGCCAAGGATCTGGGTACCGGCAAGGAGCAGAAGATCACCATTACCTCCAGCTCCAACATGAGCAAGGAGGATATCGACAAGGCCGTGAAGGAGGCCGAGCGGTATGCCGATGAGGATAAGAAGCGGAGAGAGGAAGTCGAGCAGAAGAACGAGGCTGAGAACCTGTGCTATGCCACAGAAAAGCTGATTTCCGATAACGCCGACAAGATCTCCGAGGATGATAAGTCCGCCCTGAATCAGAAGGTAGCCGCCTTGAAGGAGGCTATCGCGGCCAACGATATGGACCGGATCAAGAACGGCAAGGACGAACTGCAGAAGACCATGTACGAGGTGTCCGGCAAGATGTACCAGCAGGCTGCGCCCCAGGGCGATCCCAACGCCGCGCAGCAGCCTGGCGGAGATCCGAACCAGGGCGGCGCCAACGGCAACGTCTACGACGCTGACTACAAGGAAGTGGACGACGACCATAAGGAATAAGGTTGCCGTCCCGCCCAAGGGGCAAAGAAGCTGTTGCAAACAGGCAGCTTGGGCGATATAATAAAAAATAGGCTTTGTAGCTTAGCAGACTCTATTAAATGAGCGGTTGAATCGGCGCGGCCATTCTTTGGCCGCGCCCTGTGCGTGTCCGCAGGCGGTTTCCTGCGGGCGGCGCACAGGGTACGGGCAAGCCGGCGGAATTTCAAGTTCCAGCATCCGGCGGTCCGCGCGCGACCCATACCAAGGAACCGGGCCTCAGCGCTCCGGCTCTGAACAGAGGTGAGAAGTTTGGCAGAAAAAAGGGATTATTACGAGGTGATCGGTGTTCCTAAGACCGCCTCGGAAGATGAAATAAAGAAAGCGTACCGCAAGCTTGCGAAAAAATACCATCCGGATCTGAATCCTAACAACAAAGAGGCGGAAGCAAAATTCAAAGAGGTTAACGAGGCCTATGAGGTCCTGTCCGACCCTGAGAAGAAGGCGAAATACGACCAGTTCGGCCACGCCGGGGTGGATCCCAATTTCGGCGGCGGCGCCGGAGGCTACGGCGGTTATGGAAGCCCCTTTGGCGAGGATATTGATTTGGGGGATATTTTCGGCAGCTTTTTCGGCGGAGGATTCGGCGGCTCAAGACGGCGGGCCAACCCCAACGCCCCGCGGCGGGGCACCGATACCGAGGCGGTGCTGAATATCTCCTTTGAGGAGGCCGCCAAGGGCTGCAAGAAGTCCATTACTTATCAGAATATTATCAACTGCACCGAGTGCGGCGGCACCGGGGCGGAAAAGGGAACTTCACCCAAAACCTGTCCCACCTGCAACGGCACCGGCCAGGTAAGGATCAATCAGAGGACTCCTTTCGGCGTGATGCAGACCAGCCGTTCCTGTGACCACTGCCACGGCACGGGCAAGATCATCGAAAAGCCTTGCCACGTGTGCAGCGGCCAGGGCCGGGTGCGGAAAAGCAAGACCCTGGAGGTCACTGTGCCCGCGGGAATCAACGATGACCAGGTGCTGAACGTCAGCGGCCAGGGCAACGCCGGACAGAACGGCGGCCCGTCGGGCGACTTGCACGTTTACGTGTCGGTGCGTCCCCACGCGGTGTTCGAGCGCCGGGGCGACGACGTTTGGTGTGAGATGCCGGTGACCTTTACCCAGGCGGCTTTAGGCGCCGATGTAACGGTGCCCACCCTGGATGGCAAGGTGACCTACGCTTTGCGGGAGGGCACCCAGCCCGGCGACGTGTTCAAGCTGAAGGGCAAGGGAATCGCCCATTTGGGAGGCCGGGGCCGGGGCGACCAGTTCGTCCAGGTGACTATCGAGGTGCCCAAGAACCTGAGCCAGAAGCAAAAGGATATTCTGAAGGAATTTGACAGCAGCGCCACAGACCGAAACTACCAGAAGCGGAAGGGCTTCCGGGATAAGCTGAAGGATATGTTTCAATAAAAAATAATCTTGAAAAAATAAACTGGAGCATAGGTCCCCCGCTGGGAGTGAGAAGGCGCAGGAGAACCGGAAGGACTCACGCCTTCCGGTTATTTTTATAGCGCCCCGCGGTTTCCCGAAAGCGAAAGGAAGCCTCAGCGCTCAAAAAAATAATTCCGTGTCGGTTTTAGTGGAAAGAGCAAAGGCCCGATACCCCGGAAAACTATTTTTTATAGCGCCCTGCGGCTTCCCGAAAGCGAAAGCAAAACCCCGGCGCTCAAAAAAATAAATATCTGCCGGCATTGGATGAATCACCTGCCATTAGTAATAGAAATATAAAACCGGGTTTTGACAGGCTGTTGAGATACCGCCGTCATTCCTGCGAATAACCACTTAAAATAAAAGGAGGCAATGCAAGATGAAAATGGTCAAAGACAAAAAGGTTCTGGTCGGCGCGGATTTCGCCGGGGTTCCGCTGAAGAACGCGGTAGTCGCCCACCTGGAAAAGAACGGATGGGAGGTCACCGACATCGGCGTGAAATCCGTGGATGAGGAAAATCCCGAGATGTTCCACCGCATCGGCCTAAAGGTCGGAGCAAAAATCGCGGAGGGAGAATTCGAAAAGGCCCTGATTTTCTGCGGCACCGGCATGGGGATCCATATCGCCGCCAGCAAGTGCCCGCATGTTCACTGCGCGGTGTGTGAAAACGTGCCCTCCGCTTTGAGATGCGTTACCGGCAACAACTGTAACGTAATGGCGATGGGGGCGTTTTATGTAGCTCCCGCCACTGGCATCGCCATGGCAGACGCGTTCCTAAACCACAGCCTTGGTGAGGGCTATGAGTATTGGGAGAATTTCTATGAGTTCCATAAGCTGGCCTATGACGAGCTGGAAGCCTTTGATTACGAGGAATTTAAGAAAAACGGCTTCGAGGTAAAGCGCCTGGGTGACGTGCCGCTTCCGCCGGACCCGAAAATGTAAGCCTGTAAAAAAATGTCCGCTGGCCGGAAAGGAAAGCTTGAAAGCGGCATAAGCTTAAGATAAGCTGAAAAATGAATATTAAAAAAGTGTGTGTGTAAGTAACGTAACGAACGTAACGTTACGTTACGTTACGTAACGTAACGTACGGTACGGTACGTACGTAGTAGTAGGTAGGTAGGTTA
>DS480336.1 GCA_000154345.1 [Clostridium] leptum DSM 753 | reverse complement strand
GATGTATCTGTATATATGCGTATCGGCGTGTTGCGAGGGGAAACCCCAGCCCACATACAACGATCCCCCAGCCACCACAGCCGGGGGATCTCTCAGTAAAGCCAACAACTCCCACAGAAGTTGCACCCCCACAACACCCACCAGCGCCCTAGGGCTTCCCCCATGAACATTGACATGGACGCACCAACCGAAACCGAAGCCGACACCTTCGATGCCGTCCTCGCCGACATCAACCACATCAACCGCCTCACCGCCGACGAAATCGAGGACTACTCCATGGGAGCCTGCCTCCTCCTCAACCACCACCCCTTCTCCGAACTCCGCCAACACTGGGCCGACAACCCCACCGACAACGAAACCACGTGGACCCTCTACGGGACTATCATCGCCGCCTCCACCATGGACCCCCACCTCGACGCCGACGCCCTCGCCCGCTTCTACCAACTCCCCCGCACCACCATCGACGAAGCCACTGCCCTCTAACCGCTGCGAACACCCGTCAAATGAATCTCACTCATGATCTATGTCCTTTCGGGGTGGTGGTTATTGCCCCTCACTCGTCATCCTGGCGACCCGCATCTCTTGTAACGCTATAAGCCGGCGGCGGGCGGCGATCACATCACCAAGGCCCCGGTGGGGTCCGTCTAGTCGACGCCACTGGCACCCCATCACGGACGCCTCTAAACGCATCAGGCAGCACCACGGCCACGCCGGAGCATCCAGGCCCGCTAGGGCATATTCCGCTTCGATTCGCTCCCGGTCGAACGGGGCGTTCCAGGCCATGACCACCCGATCGGCCACCACATCCTCCAGCCGGGGCCGCACCTGGGTGAACGTGGGGGCTGTCGCGAGATCGTCGGGGCTGATGTGGTGGACGGTGCGGGCCTCGGCGCAGATCGGGGCTCCTTGGGGGTTGATGAGTTGGTCCATCAGGACCGTCCCGGTGGCTGCGTCAATGATCGATATTTCGATGATGCGCCCGTCCAGGTCGGTGGTTTCGGTGTCGAGGATGACTCCGACTCCGGGTTCTAGGAGTTGTTCGGGGATCCAATGGGTGGTCATCGTGGGGCTCCGGTAGGAAGTGTCTGGGCTGGACAGCGGTCTAGTACCCGCGCCATAGCGGTTTTTTCTGCGGGGGTGACCCATAGCTGGTATTTCGTTTTGACTGCGATCTGGCGGGCCACGTAGTCGCACCGGTAGGCCTTGTTAGGCGGTAGCCAGGTGGCTGCGTCCCCGTCGCGTTTAGCTTCGTTGGCAGGCCCGTCGACGGCCACCAGGTTCAGTGGGTCGTTCGCAAGAGCGCGCCGCGTCGGTGCCGGGAGGTGTTGGGCCCCGGTGACCCAGGCGTTCCCGAGGGCTACGACGTGGTCGATTTGGACTGTTGTCGAGGTGTGCCGGCCGCGCCGCCAGGCGAGTGTGGACCCGGTGTAGGGGTCGTGGAGGCGCCCGGAGACGACCACGCATCGTGATCCGGGTTTCAGGTGGGCCTCGACCAGGTCGCGGGCAAGGGCATCGTCGCGGGTGTCGCATCCGTTGTGACCCCAGGGGCGGGTCAACTCCCGGTCGGTGTCATCGGTCCACGCCTGCCCGAATTGGGTCCGGGTGTATCCGGTCATCGCTGCTTTGCCTTTGACTGGCAGACGGTTGAGCGCGCCCGCCGCAGCCCCCGCACCGGTTGCGGCCGCCTGGGTGGCATTTCTGGTCGTCGGCGGCTGAGACCTGTCGGCAAACGGCAACGACCTGGCCAACGCCAGCCCCGCTACCGCGACGGTGAACACAGCCACCACGACCATGATCTTTCGACGTAGCGCCCTCATCGGTCCTCCCACCGGGTTCCGGCGGCCAGGTCGGCCTCCAGGGCGGTGCGCACGATTTGGCACATCGCGGTGACCTCGTTCTGGGCGTGGGGGAAACGAGCCATCAGCATGGTTTGACGGCGAGTCAGCCAGGCCATCGGATCATCAGCGTGGGAGGCCAGCAGGTTGGTAGCAATCCCGCCAGCCATGTCGTCACGCTCAGCAACATGACATACCTGCGACCGGTTCCACGCCTCGTCGTCGTCACTGGTTTCGTCAGAGTCGTACGTCCACACGGTTGTGTTTCCTTCGTAGTACACGTCGTCCCACCACTTGGGCTCCCGCGCGTGCAGGGCGTCGGGGCGGGCGGGGGCGGCCTTGCGGTCGGCGATCACCCCGTGCAGCTCGGCTCGCACAATCTCGCAGTGCTGGACCCCCAGCGCACCTTCAGCACGTACCCGCTGGGCAACAACCTCCAACGCTGGCGCATCCAGCCAGCCCGGATTCCGGCGGATCTCGGCAGCGACCAGCTGACGGAGCTGGCCACGCACCTTCTTCGGTGCCCCTACCAGCTGAGGACACCACCCCACGAACCGCCACGCCAACTCGGCAGCCTCATCAGCGTGCGCTGACACAGGACTGTCTGAAGCGGGGGCTGCTGGTTCAGGCGTTGGTGGTATGGGTTTCTTTGGCTTCGGCGGCTCGGCCGCCGCGCGCGCGCGCGTTGGTGAGCTAACACGCTGACGCGACCCAGGGTCTAATTCACTGTCTAATGGTTTGTCTAATACTTGGCGGACAAAATCGACAGGGGTGGGTGGACAAAATCGACAGGGGTGGGTGGACAAAATCGACAGGGGTTCCCCGCCCTCCTCGACACCTTCACCAGAGCCCACCTCAGCATCGACGACGGCCCCATCGACCACCTCACGATCCGCTGCACACTCCTCGGCCATCGAGGGGAACCACACCCGGCTCGCCGCCCCCGAGACCTCGTCACAGCCGAGCAGACCGGCATCAACGAGAGCCCCACGGATATGAGAGACCTGGCGCGAAGAACAGCCCAGGAACCGAGCCACGATGGACATAGGGGCCTGAGCCACACCAGTACGACCGGCCAGCATCCGCCACACCAGCCAATGCCTCACCCACTCTCCCGACGTCTCCCCGGCGATCTGGCAGATCCTCGCCCACACAATCCGCGGCAATTGCTCCCAGCGGTCGGTGTCGGGGCTGGTCAACCGATGCCACACCAGCGTCTTAGCGGTGCGACGATCATGGCCGACCCGCGATTCCAGCCAACCACCGCTAGCGAGCTCAGCAGCGGCCCGCTGCACCCGCTTACAGCCCGCCGCCTCCGACAGCCCATCCCAGCCGCACCATTGGGCTAGCCGCAGGTACGAGTGACGGGTCCACTGATCACAGCCGGGCTGGTTACGTAACGCGACGAACAACGCCATCGCGTTACCCGACACGCCCGCACTAATAAGGTCGTGATGAATCTTGATGAAGCCCTCAGCAGAGGGTCTAGCTGGACTGCTAGCACCAGGTCCAGCAGACAGTTCAGCTGTCGGCAGAGCTTGAATTAAAGCGGTCATGACGCCCTCCGGGAGGGCGTCTCATGACTTGTCATGGTTGTTAATCCTTCACATTCTCGACCCTGGAACAGGGTGCGATACCGATGAGGATCGGCGTCGTCGCACTTCCAACGACGCGGGCTATCAGCTACCATGAAGACCGAAGCAACAGCCGAAACCGGTTCTTTTGGATCTTCTAGATCTTCTGGGTCTTCATGGCGGTCCCTCCTCCTCTGGAGAAGAACCACAGCACCTGGCAAGGGTGGCTGCAGCTGACAACCGAAACCATTGATTGAAGGTCGCCTGGCGGGGCGGCCTTCAACCATGTTCGGGCTCATCCAGTCATCGCAAGCTCCTCCTGCCCGGCATTCTCGCCCGGCTCCTCGGTGTCCTCGTCGAAGGGCAACCCATCGGGATACAACGCAGTGAGCACGGCCTTGTCCAGATACTCCGGGATCGGTATGGGGTCCTCGCCTCGGTCCCTGCGCACCACATTGAGGGTGCACAAAGCCGACCACCCCACGAGATCGGACTTCGAAATCTCCAACTGCCACGCCATCTCGTCGATCGGATCTATCAGAGACTGAGGCACATAACACGTCAAGGACCTGACGGGCTCTTCGCAGCGTGGCTTCGGGCCGCGACGGATCTTCTGGTATGGCTTGCGGGGAGACCTCATAGAGATCATTATGGCCCATCCGATGGGTGATATGCGGCTCAACATACCGTACTGCACAGTTCTCAGCTCGGTTTGGTGTCTGTACTTCCTTCATACCCTTGAAGGTGTGAAAGAGAGCCGCGATGTGCGGAACGGCCCCCAAAATTTTTTCTCAGCTGTGAGGACGGGCTGCCTGCAGCCCGTCCCAGGTCTCGAACAGGACTTTCCCGTCAATAGTGAGTGGCTCGGCCTGGTCGACCAACAGGCGCAGCACCTTCAATTGCTCGCTGGATACAACCGGGCGTAGGACAATAGAGTGGGCGTTCATCACCTCGATCATGAGCATTCAATTTGTGGGGATCCATTCCGGGCCACCTGAACCGAGCCTCGGCCAAGGCCCGATTTGAAGTCAATGGAGCTAGTAGCCGCTGCGCAGATGTCAATGAGCCATAGTCAGAATCATTTGTTCTATGTCACGAGCGCCACTTCGGTGGTGGTGGGGTCCATCCCTCAAGATCGGCCATCAGCTGATGTATGGTATCGGCGATCACGAGCGAGGCGCGGTCCTCAGGGCGGATGAAGCCTTCGATGGTCATGTGGTTGAGTAGCGCGGTCAGCGGTGCCCAGAAGGTCGAGTCGTACAAGGCCACGGGTTTGCTGTGTACACCGAGCTGCTGCCATGTCCATGCTTCGAATAGCTCGTCAAGGGTTCCGCCGCCGCCGGGTAGCGCGACGAACGCGTCAGCTAGGTCACTCATCCGCTGCTTGCGCTCATGCATAGTCCGCACTACCTCGAGGTGAGTCAGACTAAGATGGGCGATCTCCCCGTCCACCAAGTGCTGCGGCATCACTCCGATCACAGCGCCGCCAGCAGCGAGGGCCGCATCAGCAACAGCACCCATCATCCCGACCTTCCCGCCGCCATAAACCAGGGTGATCCCGGCGTGTGCGAGACCCCGGCCCAAGGCGGTTGCTTCGACACGATAATGAGGGTCGGTTCCATCCTTCGCACCCGTGAATACAGCGACCGACCGGATACGGCGCCGCAGCCACGGGATGACTGCCTCGACCAGCAGCGGGGCCAGGTCATCAGGCAGGGCGTCGACACTCCAATCGAGCCAACGAATCTGCTCGATCTCAGCAGCTGGCTCACTCACCGCAACCGGGGTGTGGGTGAAAATCGTCGCCACCACCTGATGGCCGGCCTCATTCGCTGCTCGCGTGGTGAACACTCCCACCCGACGCAGGTCGTCGGAAGACAATGCGACGCCGAGCTCTTCGTGCACTTCCCGGACTACTGCCTGACGCGAGTCCTCGCCGGGCTCCGGCTTGCCGCCTGGC
The DNA here is from genome assembly GCA_000154345.1 of [Clostridium] leptum DSM 753. Taxonomy (GTDB): domain Bacteria; phylum Bacillota; class Clostridia; order Oscillospirales; family Acutalibacteraceae; genus Clostridium_A; species Clostridium_A leptum. The sequence goes on along the minus strand of DS480336.1, from coordinate 34,773 downwards.
AGCATGAATGCCTCGGCGCCTCGTTTACGGACAGTGAGAAGCCGCCCGTCAGAATCTTGGATGATGACAGCACTGACCACGATCGAAGGCATACTCACGCTACCCATGCTAATGATCCGTTGCACCAGTACGCGGCCGGAGCTCCACCGGGGTGGATGAAGTTCTTCAGACGCAATGGGCTGGTCGATCCAGTCCTCGAGTCGTACGACCCTGTCGACATTAATGCAAGGCACCTTCAAAACCGAACCGGTGATCCTGGACGTCATCAAGCCACATCCCGCCAGAAGCCTGAATATCCTCATCTCCCCAACGCACCCGAGCACCGCACCCTGTCTTGCTGAATCTGTTCCACACTTCAGCCGTGTTTGGTGGTATTCGGATGGATCAGCCTTTTATTGGCGCTTGCGTCGGAGAAAAGTTGAGTTCAACTCGCCCAACAACACTAGATAGCGAAGTAGCTCAGATACTGAGGGCGGGCTTTCATGGCGTGGATCAGGAGTTCATAGCCATCGTCGTAGATGAGGATAACTAGCTCCATGAGGAGGCCAGCTGGGTCAACACCGAATCATCATCCAGCAACGAGGATCATCAGCATCGTCGAGCGCCCACGAGTACAAGATGTGCTCTACGGCGTAACCAACAGCCTCATCAGTAAGGTTGTCGCGCCGATAATGTTTACGAGCCGAGGCCGAGCCACTGGTTAACCGCAGCACGGATCGCGTCAGAACGCGTGGTCAATCCTTCGTCATGGGCTCGTTGTGACAACGCCTTGAGAGTGTCCGCGTCGAAGCGCACAGGGACCACAGTGCCCGGGCCCCTCCCCACCGGTGGGCGACCACGTCGAGACGGCGGAAGCATGCTGAGGTCATAATCAGCTTCTGCTTCATCCGCCCATGCTTGTATCTGACTGTCGGCCACCGGTAGATGCTCACCCACACTCATATCGTATACGATTGGTGAAGTTATGGCTCCCCTATGGCGCATCGTGGAGCTGGGTGCGGACCGGACACGCCATATACCATTTTAATTCCAGTCGAAGAGTCTGTATTCCCTTCACACTTTTGAAGGTATGAAGAGGCCCCGATATGCAGGGCGGACCCAAAATTTTTCTCAGCTGTGAGGACGAACTGTCTGTAGCCTGTCCCAGGTCTCGAACAAGATGCGCCCGTCGATGGTGAGCGGTTTGTCTTGGTCGGCCAGCCAGCCGCCTATCTGGTCAACGATCCACGCGGTGTCGGCACCGATCGGGTTCCAGCCCCGCATATCGATGCCACGCCACCCTCGCATCGGCATCCCTAAGGTTGCTACCCGCCGACCGGCTACTACAGCCACCGTTTGCCCGTCAGGAGACCACATGGCCCGCACGGAGGGGATGAGTTCTGCTACCAGTTCCACCGGCTCCATCCATGGCGGGTCAACCTCGGGCATGTCGACCATGTTTCCTGCCCGGCAGGTGCGGTCAGGCCAGGCCATCCGTCGGCGCCACCACCACACTGCGGCGGCTACCCAGGCCACCCATCCGGCTCCCAATACGGCCACAGCCCACGGGTGTCCCCACAAGGCCGCACCACCGATCAGACCCCATCCCAGCCAGACGAGCCCGGCCATGATGGCGCAAATCCCCGTGATCGCGCCGAGCCATGTCACTGCCACGACCAATGGAACCGAAATCACCCACCACGCCCCCACGAACCCCGGGGCCACGACAAGTGATTTCAATAGCTCGTGCCAGCCGATGCCGGTCATGATCCCGGCGGCGGCCACGACGACAGACTCAACTATGCCGGGGCACGGGTGGCGCAGTCGTGGGGTGGCCTCGAGGAAGGGGACACACCAAGGCCACTCGGCGAGGGGGTCGACGTCCACAGTGCCGTCAAGGGCCTCCTGGTCAGAGGCGTCCTCCCCCGATAGGGCGGCATCGTAGGCAGCACGCTGTTCGGGATCAGACAGCACTTCCCAGGCGTGCTGGGCGGTTGTGAAGGCCTCGTTGGTGCCACCGGCATCAGGGTGGGTCGTTTTCGCGGTGGTGCGCCATGCCTCTTTGATCTGTGTTGGGGATGCCTGTGGTGGTATCCCCAACACCTCGTAGAGACTCGGGTTATCAGGGGTCATTGGCGGGTGACAACCGACTCCACCTCGCCGACGGGAAGCATCTGCCCACCGGCTTTCTCAACATGCACTGTGCCCGTGTGTCCTAGTACCGACCAGGTCACATCCCACGAAGTGATCGCGGTGACCTTATAGCCCCCGGCCGGGGCTGCCTGTTGGTAGGTGTAACCGCACGTGGGTGAGGGGGTCCCCGGTTCCACCGACTCCGTCCATGTCGTCGTGGCATCACAGTGCACGACATGACCATCACCCATATCAAACGACAAACCGTTACGTTTGGCGCTCAACGAGACAACCTGGCCCATAAACGTGATCGATTTCTGTGTAGTGGCGGTGGGGTCATCAACTGACAACCACAAAGCCTGGCCCACTGCTGCCGAGTGCCACCGGTTAAGGTCGGGGGACGGATCGATACGAGGGGCCGCGCCGGGAAGGGTGAGCTGCAAGGCTGCGTGACGGCCCACTAACACCGGGTCGGGCTTCGGGGTGGCCTTCTGCCCCTTTTTCGCTGGGGGATTGCATTCTTTCGCCCATTCCTGGCCGGCTGGGGTATTCGGCGCCGGTGGGAGCATGACATCACAAGTCAAGTCCTGGTTACGGTCGGCTTCGTCTAGTTCGGCTTCGGCATCGGCGCGAGAACGCCCATCAATAGCCTCACCTTCACCATCACCGTGGGTTTTGCCCCCATGATGGCCCCCTGTCGTGGCACCCCCACCCGCACCACCGGTGGTGTGATGGTAATCCACCTCAGTACGCACATCGTAGCCAGGACCATCCGTGTCTGTATGGCCACTGAAGTCTCCATTATCTGCGAGGGCGGGTAGTGAGGTGGTGGCGAGGGTCAGGCCCAGCACGGCCGCGGTGATTACTTGACGTCGCATGAGGAAACCTCCACTCCGTTACGTGCGATCATTTTGATGGTGCCCTTCTTATCGCGGGCATACCAACTGTCGACGTGTGTGAGCCGGCCATGGTCAGCCTGTCCGTGGCGGTCCACCGATCGGATGGAGCTGCCGTCTTCGCACGATTCCAAGGCGATAGCGGCCTCGGGGTAGGTGGTATCACCCTTTTTCTCCCGCACCACAGTGATCTTTGAGGCTCCCGACTTCCATGTGAGACCTAGACCCGAGATTTGGTGCATGAAGGTCATGTAGTTCTTGAGGGCCTGGCCGGTGGCGTAGTTCGACAGGGTCGCGGGTGCGGGTTCCCCGGGTACCAGGCCACCCTTCTTCTCCAACTCGAAGACGTTGGTGTGCAAAGTGCGGTAGATGTTTTCGGCGTCGGTCGCGCTGATCGCCCCCGCCGTGGGGGTCGGGCTAGGGGCAGGACTCGCCGAGACCGTGGAGGCACTTGGTGCCGGTGTAGGGGCCGATGTTGAGCCTGTCGAGTGGCAGCCGACCGTAAGAGCAGCGACTGCTACCGCAGCCACGATGATGCGATGATGATGCATGAAAACCTTTCTAGCAAAACAAATGAGGCGCAGGAGCATTCATGAGGCTTTCCTGCCCAAGTGAGTGACTGTATCGATGATCCGGGTGGTGTCCTCGTTGAGGTCGACGCCCAGTCGGCGTGCGGTAGCCGACAGGTGATCGACCAGCTCAGCGACCTTGTCCATGTTCCCGGCCTGGTATTCGGTGCGCAGACAACCGGCGACCAGGTCCTCATGATCGGGAGACACCAGTAGCCCTTGGGTCAGCGCCCACCGGGCCAGCCCCAGGTCCCCGGCTTCCAGGGCCCGGTCTGTCACTTGGAGGGCAGCATCGACGATGCGGGCCTCCACGTGGTACATCGACGCCCTGAACTGGCGAAGATCCGAGTCAGGAACCCCAGCGAAGACCCGTCCGCGGCCCAGCTTCAAAATGGCCACCAGTGTGGCCGTCTCAGCGGTGTTAATGCCTGCCCCGGCCACAGCAGCGTCGATCAAGTCCACATCTGTGACGATCCGCTCATCGAGCCGGTAGCCGCGCGTCGCCGCCGGCATGTAAGCCACCCCGGCATCGTCGGCTCCCAACCAGTGTCGCAGGTGTGTAGCAATCGAGCGCACCGTCGACGCTGATAGCCCCAAATCATCGGCGATAGTCGCCCCCGATACCCCCGGATGCTCAGCAATGTAGAGAGCCAACTGTTGGCAGCGCCACGGGGAGCGCCCAACGGTTCCAGCGGCACCTGTGATGTCGGGGTGGCCGATGATGGATAGGACCGGATGGTCGGAGCCTAGCGGGTCGATGTCGTCGATGGGGAAGGGGGTGTCGGTGCCGGGTTGGTCGGCGTCGACACGAACCTGGTCGGTGGCCTCGTCGGTGTTGTCGAGGGCCTGGTTGGCTTCGTCGATGATGTCGTCGATGTCGACGTTGGATAGGTCGATGCCGCCGGTCAGGGTGGTCAGGCGGATACTCGGGCGGGCTCGCCTGCTCGGGGTAGATTCTTCCTCGTCGATGGGGCCGGTGGTGGGCTCGTCGTCGGCGTCGTGGTTCCACCAGCCGGCGGGTTCGTAGTCTGCGGCGGCGGAGTTGGCGAGTAGTTCAACCATGCGGTTGTACAGGTCGGGGGAGAGGGTTTGAGGGTGGATGTGCCAGCCGAGGGGAGCCACGTCGGCGGCTAGTGGGTCACCTGTCAGGGTGAGGGACCATTCGTCTGGGCTGGTGGGGCTGGTTGTTACCGCGGCGACTGACACGCGGGGAAGAGCCTCGACGAGGCTGGCGAGGCGGTTGCGGTGGTCTTCGGTGAGTTCGGTGTCGAGGAGGATCACTTCGGCGTCGAACCCGTCGGAGATGGCGGGGTCGGCTCGGTGAGCGGCGAGGGGGCTTCCTTCGGTGAGGATGTGTCGCTGGTCGTCGGCGCGAGCTTCCAGGGTGGTGAGGAGGGCGTCCACGTCGGTGGCGCGGGTCAGGGTCGGAGACTCTAGTGCGTCTTCTAGGCCCGGGCACACCTGGCCGACCAGGGTGACGTTGACCTCGTCGGACCAGTCACAGGTGGCCAGTTCCACGGCGATCGCGGCGAGGGCCGCGTCGACCTGGTCGTCATCGGCGATCAGGTGCAAGGTTCCTGCGGCTTCCAAGTCGATGAGAATGTGGGCGCCGTCGTCGTCGCGTCCCAGTGTGACCAGAGACGGCCACGGAGCCGCTTGGTTGTCATCGGTGTGGGCTAGCAGGTCGTCGATCCGGTCGGCGGTGAGGGTCCACACCGATCCGTCGGCGGCCAGCTCCACCGCCTCGGGATGGTCGGGGGCCGCCTGGGATAGCAGCAGGTCGATCCGGTCGTCATCGACGCGGGCGGCCAGCAGGGGTGGCAGCGGGTGCCCGCAGTGGTGGCACCATGCGCCGATCGCGCGGAGCGCCTGGTCGAGGCAGGTGATCGTCAGAGTGTCAGTCGCCCCGGTGCTGCGCAGCGCTATCTCGGCAGTTTGGGCGTCCGGGCTGGGCAGGGTCATGGCCTTGCCGCGGGGCTGGCGGGTGAACCGGGTCCGGTAGCGGCGGTTGAGGGTGGTGATCAGTCCGGCGACCAGCACCAGTCCGACGCTGGCGGTCAAACCCACCTGGATTGGGGACAGGGCGTCCTCGTCGCTGGCCTTGTCCGCTGCGGCGGTATCCGTATGGATTGGGTGCTCGTCGCTGGTCGAGTGGCCGGCAGAGGCCGGAGCTGGGGTCACCGTGTGGGTCGGAGTAGTTGGGGTGGCCGGCGTCGGGGCGGGCGTGGCTTTGTGGGCAGGCGCAGGCCGTCGCGTGGGCGTGTGGGCTGGGGTGGCGGCCTTCGCGTGGGTCGACGCCGAGTGGTGTGGCGGCGTGGCGTCGTGGCGGAGGGGCCCGGGGATGACGAGTTTTTGGCCCACGGCTAGATCGGAATGGGCATCGATACCGGAAGCTTCAGCGATTTTATGGTACTGGGCGCCGTCACCGTAGTAGTGCTCGGCGATCTTCCACAGATACTCCCCCGCTTTAACCGAGTGGATCGCGGCCGTGTTCTTAGGAACCGGCAGGATCAGTTTCTGGCCGACTTTCAGCTCTGAGTGCGGGTCGATACCGGAGGCTTCGGCGATACGACGGAATTGGGCGCCGTCACCGTAGTAGTGCTCGGCGATCTTCCACAGGTAGTCGTTGGCCCGCACCGTGTAGGTCTTCCAGATTTTCGGAGTGGTGGAGGCGTCCGGGGCCTGAGAGGTGGTGGCGGGGCTGTCCTGGGCGGGGGCCGCGTGTGCCGGTCCAGCCTGGGCGGCGACCGCCACATGGGTGGCCTCGGCGGCGTGAGCCGTGCTTGTGGCTGCCGGTGCGGCCGCGAACGCGGCAATGAGGAGACCGGCTGCCACTCGGCGCACTAGGCGAGGGCCGGGCATGTGCCAGTGCAGCCGCTGCCCTGAGAGCATCGTCACCGCTTCGGCTGCGACGGCCAGGGCGAACCATGCCCACCCGATCCAGCCGATGAGGCTGACCAGCCACACCAGCACCGACCCGGTCATGTCTGGGGTAACCAACAGATGCCGCACATGGGCCCATGACAGGCCCGAGGGTACTAGCGGGGCGCCTGCGGCCACGAGCCCGGCCGGTAAGCCGGCTATCACCACCAGCAGTGCCACCAGGGCACCGATACGACGTATCACTGTCATGGGCGTTCTCCCGGTCCCACAAGCTGAGCATGGGCCTGCCCATGCCCCCTTACCTGGCTGATTCCGATCGCTGACAGGAACACTGTCGGCCGACTTTGAGACGTGGTCACCGTGATGGTCGACCCGTCCTCCTGCACCGACCCGTCCACCCCGGCAGCAGATAGTGCCTGGCGGGCCGCTTGGACTGCTACGGCCGCCCCGTCGTGGCCAGCTAGCTGCGGTGTCGCTGCCGCATCAGTTCCGGCGCGGGATGCCGCAACCGCCGCGTCCTGGGCCGCCTGGGTTGCCGATATCTGACGGGACCCGTCAAAAACCAGGCCGGCCATGACCAGAATCACTGGCACCATGAGCAGCATCCACACCGACACCGAGCCGCCACCACGCTCATCGCGGGCCATCTCAGCCTCTCCTTTCCCGATAGGTGTCTACCGGGGCAGACCCCGTTGCGTGCACCGTCCGGGACCCGAATCCAAGACCCAGCGAGGTGACACATGTGACCGTGGCGTGAACCGTGCCCGCCTGCCCGGCAGGACGGGCAAACACTGACGTGTCCACGCTCACACTCGGCGCACATGCCAGCCCACCGGACGACAGGTTTGCCGACGCCGCCTGCTGTGCCGCAGACTGAGCCGACTGTCCATCACGCTCCAACGACGCCGCACGGGCCGCAGCACCCGCCGCGCCACTCACCGCGTCCTGGGCCATCGACATCCGGCCGATACCCACAACAAACCCGATGATCACCAGCGCGATCGGCGCCCACATGAGCACCTCGACGCTTAGACTTGCTCCGCCGCGCTCACTTCGCCTCACGACAGGCGCTCCTTGGGCATCGACGCTGTCGACGACACAGCCGGAAGATGCAGCCCCAGCATCGATGGGGCCCGACCTGAGACGGTCACCGTGACAGTGGCACCGTCATCCCGCACCGTCACTCGGGCATCACGCACCCCGCCGTGACTGGTGATCTGCGAGGCTGCCTCCTGTGCCGACCCCGGAGCTGGATGGACGACACGCTGAGCCTCCGCGGCGCTTTGGGCTGCCGCGATGGTCGACTGATGGGCGTGACACCACATCCCGACCTCGATCCCACCGAATGCCAGCAGCATGATCGCAGGCATCAGCAGGAGCATCCCCACCGACGCGCTACCACCGCCACGCTGATCAGTTGTGAACCTGCTACGCATCGTCGTCAGTGAGGCATCTTCGACTTGATGAATGCCATCACCACGGCGCCCACAGCAACCACCGTTGCCACGACAAGACCAATCCAAATCAGTGTCTCCACGGTAGAGCTACCACCGCCACGCTCGTCAACGATCCGGGAGCGCAGGTGCGCCGCCAGCCAGGTGATCTGTTTTTTAGCCAGGTCGAGATCGGTCATCATGATTTCTCCTTCATTGTTAGGTTGTGATCAATATTGTGGTGCTTACAGGCATCATTATGAAAGGTTCGCGGCCCATATGGGGGCTCGACACGATGTCGGTTTATCCGGCTGTGATTAGTGTGAGGGCGGCCGCCCCCAACAAGATGAGCATGACCGATCCGGCTTGCAGGATCGTCCACAAACCAAGGCGCTGGGTGATCGTGGTGGACTCTTGCTGCAAGCGCAGCAAGTAGGCGTCGCGCAACTCGGCGACCCGGGCCCGGAAACTATCGACTAAGGAAGCGCCTTCCTCCTGGAGGCGGGCGATGGAGACCACATCGGTGAGTTCGGGCAGCTTAATGTCCTCGGCTAGCCGGTCTAGCCCGTTCCACGGGTCGACGTTTTCCAGGGAGGCACGGTTGAGGACTTGACGGATCTGGACGAACAGTGGGGCATCTGACATGTTTGCCGCATTGGTGAGCGCGTCGACGGAGGTTTCGTTGGCGAGCCGTTCCAGCACGACCAAATCGATAAACACCAGCAGCGCTTCGAACGAGTCATCGTTGGTGGGCCCGGCCGCAGCCTTCAACCGTGCTGCCGGCAGCATCCATCCAGCGCCAGCCAGCGCCACACACAGCGCCGAAGGGATGAGTAGGTTCGGGGAGTTCGCCCCTACCGCGATGGCTACCGCGTTGAGCAGCCACGGCAGGATCGCCCCGATCAGTGCGCAGATCAGGCGTCGACCGTAGAACGCTTCGGGGGTCGTGCCTTGGAGTCGCAGTGCGGCCCGCATGGCCGGGGACACCGACACATGGAATGTGCGGGTCACGCTGCGACCTATCCGCCCGATCCGGGTCTGGTCGACGTTCTCGGCGACGCTTGAGGTGCGACCCAACACCACCTCCAGAGCGGCAACCAGGTCAGGGCCTGGGGCAGGCCGGAACGCTGCCACGATGACCAGCAGTCCGACAGTGACGATGGCCCCGGCTAGCAGGGACAAAGCAGTCGTCGTCATCGGGTCCTCCTAACCATGATCCGCGTGCGGTGCCGCGGGCGCGCCATCCGATACATCTGCACTAGTGCGATGACATACATGACTATCGCCACGGCCACCAGCACCTGACCGGGAGGGGTCGCCAGCGGGGCCAGAAACGCCCGTCCGATCACGAGCAGCGCCCCGAACATGGCGATCGTAACCAGCGTGATCTGACGCACCGAGTTACGCGGCTTAGACCGTTCAGCCTCCACCTGCCGCAGCACTTTCAACCGCTGTTGGATGTTGCCGGCAATAGCCTTCAACGTTGTCGAGGCTCCCCGCGGGTGAGTGGCCGCCAACGCTAGTGAGGCCAGCACCGCGTCAGCCTCAGCCGAGTCCAGCTCGTCGGCCATCCGCTGGAACGCCTCACGCGGCTCCATCCGTCCGTCCAGCCGAGACACCAACTGGTCCACCGACTCGGCAATCATTTTCGGAGCCCGCGGCCTCGAGATCCGCACCGCTGTGATGATGTCGCGGCCCTGGGGCAGCACTGCGGCGATCTGACGCACCCACCGGTCCAGTGCCTCCATCAGCGGAATATCGGTTGGTGGGGCCGCCCCCAGCAACGTGGGGGCCAACAACACAATGATGGGACCCAATGCCAGCGCAGCCACCCATCCGGTGAGCACAAACAAGACGACGCCGACCAGCATGGCCAGCCCCCAGCGCAAGTCCCTGCGCCGCCCAGCTGCACCAGCGGGACGGTGGGTGAATCGGGCCCATCTCTGGGCCAGGCTCACTGTGGCACCAGGTCGATGCGTCGACGGCACTAGACCGTCAATGATCACGATCAGTCCCAGCCCGGCCACGATGAGGGCGCTCGTCAGAGCAGGAATGTTCATGAGTGGGCCTCGCAATAATCCAGGTCTCGGGCAAAATGAGACAGCTCATCGGCGGCCGAACCAGGCATGAGTGGCGTGAGCGGCTGGCCTGTCCACGAGTCAGCCGTGTACACCTCGCCAAGACTGGGAGTTGTCGAATCACCAGGCGAGACTGAACGGATCTGCTCAACAAATCGCAGCCGGCTCCCATCAGGCAGGTCACGCTTACGAACAAAGACGATGTAGTCGATCGAATGACCGATCTGCAGCATGGCCTGATCCAGATCGTAGACCGGGCCCATCGAAATCATTTGGGCTAGCCGGGACGGCACCTCAGAGGCTCGCGGGGAGTGGATACTGCTCATGGTGCCTGTACCCGACTGCATGGCCTGGAACATGGCCGAGGCCTCATTGCCGCGCACCTCACCGACAATGACCCTAGTTAACGCCTGGCGCAGGCTAGGAGGAATGAGCTGGGCGATCTCGATAGCGCCGTGCTGGGTGCCAGTCGCCGGATCCACCTCGCCGTTACCATCACGGGCGAACAGCACCAGCGTGTTTTCCCGGCCAGGCATCAGATGAGCGAACAACTCCTGATCGGTCTCCAACGTGGCGAACCGCTCCCGCATCGGAATGGCGTGGATCAACGCTCGTAAAAACGTCGTCTTGCCTGCCCCCTGCTCGCCGGCGACCACGATGGACTTGCCAGCTTGTACCGCCTCATCGAGGAACCGGGCCACTTCCACCGGCATCATTCCGCGATGTGACAGGTCCCCCAGACTGATTTGGGTGAGCAAATGTTGGCGGATGACCACCGACGGTTGCAATGACACTTCCGCTGAGATCGCGTGGATACGGAACTTCTGTTGGTGCATGATCGTCACATCGGTGTGATCGGCGTCGAAGGCTCGCCGCGGGGTCGCATTCCTCGCCATCCGGGCGATCTGGGATTCCAGCTCGGCATCCGAGTCGGCCACCGGCGGCAGCGTTGACCGGGAACCATCGTTGTGGTCGACAACCACCTCATGGTTACCCACCACGATGATGTTTTCGGCGTCGCTGATTTCGAACAGCGGCTGCAACCGCCCCATCCCGAACAGCTGATCCCACACAGCCTTGCGGTATCGCTGGCGTACCAGATCAGGCCAGGTCTCCCCTACATCGATCTGGCGTCGGTCAGCATACGTAGACACCGCCGAGGCAATAGCAGGCTCCGCGATGGCCTGGCGAATGTCTAGCGTCGCCACCCCATCATGAGTGGAACTCCACCGGCTGATCTCAGCCTCAACCTCATCAGTGGCCGTACTGGCTAGCTCCGCGACAACCGGCCAATCCACGTTCTCCGAACGGGTCATCACCGGTTGAGCTTGGGACACCTGCTGAGAGCTGGCCCACCCCGACGACGTCGAAAACAACTCCGACGCTAATCCGGCATCAGGCTCCTGCTCTACCGAAGCTCTTGCCGCATCCTGGGAGCGCAGCTTGTCGAACGGATTATCAGCAAAACTGGCCATCACAGATCCTCCTCGTCATCAGCGTGGCGCTTGTTTATGGCATCGACGAGGCTGGCCGCCACCTTTGATAGTGAGTGGGCCAGACGTGACTTGTCGAACCGCTGCCCGACCCCGTCGGAGAGTTGGGCGGCTCCGGCCGGGTCATGGGTAATGGCCCCGATGACCGGGAGTCGTAACGCCGAGGTGATCTCCTTGTCATTGAACTCGGCGACGCCGCGGGCCTCGCCGCCACGGTGGACAAGCAGTCCGAGACGTCGGTGGGCGCCGGCCAAGTTCATCTGCTCAGCGAGTCCCTCCACCATCGTGCGGGCGCCGGCGATGTCGCGTAGTGTCGCCTCGATCATCACCAAGATCATGTCGGCGTCCTCGACGATGGGTGCGGCGATCAGGTGTGGCGTTGAGGTCAGTGGTGTGGCTAGGCGACCCAAATCGATGATGGTGTCGATGCCAGCCTCCTCCAGTTGCCGCCACAGGGCCAGCATGAATCCCCATCGGGGGTCGATGCCTGCGCGAGACCACGGCGTGGGCGGGCCGAGGATGCCTTTGCGTCGCAGCCCGCCGACTGGGTCATCGGTGGGTAGGGGTCTGGCGATAGATTCCCACACCGTTTGGGCGTTGGTTGGAGTCGACGTCAGGTTCGCCACTGCGGCCAGGTTCGGTTCGGCGTGCTGGGAGGCTCGCAGGTAGCCCGCCAGCATGGCGTGGTGGGTGTCATCCTCGACGACCAGGCTCGATTGTGGCCAGACCCTGCCCAGCCCGATCGCTGTCGTGGTGACCCCTGGGGCTCCCGAGACGCTGGTCAAAACAATGGTGCTCATCGGATCGGATCCTTCACTACGGCGATACGGCCCTGTGACGTCAGTTGGGCGATCCGGGCGGCATCACGCGAGTTCACTTCGGCGTTGATCAAGGTGACCTGCTCGGTCTTTTTGGTGCCGGTCGCCATTGTTGCCTCCCACGACTGGCCATCGGTATTGGTGCTGCTATCAGTGGTGGTGGATGAGCCGCTGGGTGCCGACGTCTGGATCAGGCGCAGCTTCGTCCCGGCAGCAAGGTCTCCGATAGGGATCTGTCCGGCGGCTAACTTCAGCCCGACCAGCGACTTGCCCGGAGCTGGAACGACATCGGCCGGGCCGATAGCCCCAGCAGGCAAGAGTGATCCGGCTCGAAGATCTGCCGTGGCGCGTTTGCCGACCAGTGAGTCGAGCTGGTCTGCGGGAACCGTTGATACGTTGTCGACCTGGCCGACAGTCACCGATACCAGATCGGTGTCACGGATGACCTCGCCGCGAGCCACATCGGCGTGGACTTCCAGCACGCGATGCTCGGTTTGGGCGGAGCGAATCAACTGAGTGATGAGGAGCGCGCCGACTATCACGATGGCGATACCGGCGGCGATAAGCATGGGACGGCGCCTGGGCTTGACGGTCGTATCAAAGCGTCGCCCACCCCGGGCGGCAGGAGTTTCATCAGCGGACATGTCGGCCTTTCTTTACAGGGTTGGAGTCGAGATAGTCGCGCACGGCGACAGACACAAGATGGCTGCGGTCACGGGCCCCACTCGTCCGGGTCAGCTGGTCCAAACCATCCTTGTTGTGGCGGGTCATTCGCACCCCCAGCTGGGTTTTGGCGACCCCTACTGGCCGCGATGGGGTCACATCGAACAATCCAGCCTCATCACCAGGGACCGTCTCGACACGCAGGTCATCGGCGACAGCCTTGGCTGCGTGATCGGCGACGAACGCTAAAGCCTGCACCACCAGATCCGAAACCGTCACCCCCGTCGCCGCCGACCGGGAGCGCAGTTGCTCGTGGAGTGCGGGGACGACGTAGACGGTGACGTTGATCCGCTGGCGTCCGGGCTGGGTGGTTGTGGCCGTCTGGGGTTTCTTCGGGGCTGGTGTGTGGGTGGCAGGGGACGAGACAGGGGGCTGTTCGGCGGTGCGGGGAATAGAGCCTTTAGGCCGTTGACGGTGCGGAAGGGCCCCCACCGTGCGGCCGCTATTGGCCCATTCTTCGGCCAAGCGCATGTCGTCGCTGGTGGGGTTGTTCTGCTCGGATGGAGTCGGATCGTCAGTCATGATCAGGCTCCTGCTCGTCGCTGGTGAACATGCGGTCACTGATCTCGGTGGCCAGCCTCAGATAATCAGTTTCGATGCTGACGGCCGCTTTGGCGACGTTGGGGACCTTTTTGCCCTGGGCTAGGTAGGTGTAGGCGGGCTGGGTGTGGTGGTATTCGGCGGCTAGCTCGGCGACGGTTTTGCCTTGTTGGCGTGCGAGTACGGCCACTTTTTCGGAGTAGTGGATGACCGCATTGAAGACGGTTCCTGTTCCCAGGACCGTGTCAATGGCGTGGCGTTTATCGGCGGCGATCCGAGTGGCGCGGGCGCCTACCCCGGCTAGTACGACGCCGAGTAGTTGCAGATCGGGGTTGCAGGTGGCGACCCCGTCGATGGCGTCCTGGACGTCAACGAGGCCAGTGATCGAGGCGTTATCGGTGCGGGTGGGCACGACTAGGTAGCGGGCTACTCCAAGGATGGTCTGGGATAGCAGAGTCTGAGCAGGCCCGGAGTCGATGAAGATCAGGTCGTAGTCCCAGGCTAGTGGTGCGAGCGCCTGGGCCAGAAGGTCGTAACGTGCGGTTGTGACCCGCTCAAGGATGGCTGCGAGGGAGGCGGGGTCGGTGAATTCGTTGAGGGCTGGGCCACCACTGATCAGGTGAAGGTTCTCGCTGAGATGCTGCGGTGGGGGAAGGGTATTCCCCTCACGCAGCGCCTCGGCCAGTCCTACGCCTCGTTCGCGTTCCCCAGCAGGGATACCAGCGTCGATGTCGAGATTGGCCTGGGGGTCCATGTCGACCATCAACACCTTGTTGCCGCCGGCGGCGAACAGGTATCCCAGGTTCGCCACGACGGACGTCTTGAAGGTGCCGCCCTTGTGGTTCCACACCGCAATAGTGCGGTCGAACGGGGATCGGTCAATAGGACTGGTCATGTCCTGCACGCTAAAGCTCCTTCCAGCATTTTGGGAGGCCGACACACCTTCCAATGGCAAGCATGCCATCGAGCTAGTTGTCTAGCCGCATATCGGCTAGACAGTGCGCTATTAATCTAGCTGGAACAATTGCTAGATGCGCGGCTAGATTCACGGCTACGTCTCTAGCGTGCAGGGTGGCATGGTGTCGTCCCGGGGGCAGGTCAGCAGGCCGCCAAAATTGCCTCGGCGTGGTGGCGCATCGCAGCCCGCCCGTCGCGGCACCGGGAGCGCACCGTGGCTGGAGCACAACCATGCAGACGGGCCGCATCGACTCCAGTCATACCGTCGCAGTAAATGTGGCTCATGAGGCGGGCCAGGTCCTCGGTGATCCAGTTCCGGTCGATGGCCAGAGCAATAGCCTGGGCCGCTGTGACATCCTCGTCGGGTTCGGGAGCGATGAGGGTATCGGGGAAGGGCACCAGTCCGTGAGCGTCTTCCTTCTCGGGGGAATCAGCACGCCAAAACCGGGTGACTTGGTGCAACGTGTCGAGGATGAGGTTTGCGGCAATCCTGTCGGGGCGGTGATCCAACGGGTAAGTGATGATCACCTCCCATAGACCTGCCAACAGATCGTCGAAGCCGTTATTGGTGCGACGCATCTTGGTGGCCGTGGTCATCAGAATGAGCTTGCCGACGAACGCTTGCACGATGGTGCGGGTGGCTAATTCGTCACCGCCCTGAGCCCGGGTAATGAGGTAGCCCAAGATGGCGTCGGGGGCGGCCGGGATGACGGCCAGCACATCCTCGGCGGTGACGCAGTGCATCAGTTCAGGGCAGTCATGCCAATCGATCTCAGTGGCGCGAATCTGGTCCCACTCATCGTTGAGGGTAGCTGTGGTGGCGAACATCAGCGGTGCCTCTTTCCCGTTGCGGTTGATCTGACAAGACACAGATCACCGCCTCGGGGTTGTCGAGGACGTTGTCGTCAAGCCCTCCAACGTTGTCACTTTGCAAAGACCGCTCTGACAAGGGGAAACATGACGATAAAAGATGAGCTGACAGGCATGCACTCGCCCCAGCGGACGCCGCGGGAGACCTCCGCGGCGCCACATGTCAGTCAGTCCGCAGGGTGCTGTCTGCCATGTCGGGGGAGCGGCACAGCTGATCCCACACAGCCTTGCGGTATCGCTGAGCGGCCCGGGGCGACGGGGGGTGGCCTCTAAAAACCACAGACAGATACATAGGTATATCGATGCACCGATGCATAGACATCGATCTATCTCCGGGTCATCGACTCCAGGAAGTTGGGGAAAGGAGAGGGGGACGTCAATCGTTAGGCTGTCCGCTTCCTCTGGCCTGCGGCCTCGGGCGCTGCCAGCCTAAAGGTGATGTCAACCCATTGCTAGACGTCCAGCCATGCCACAGCACAGCGTCTAGCAATGGGCGGTGCATGTCAGCTAGCAGAGACCCAGCACGCAGGTAGTGGGAGGGCAGTGGACAGCTCTAGGGAGAACGACTTGCCCACCAGGCCGTTAATGTCTAGGCTTAAGATAAGTTTCACGCGGGGGAACCTGCCACCGACTCGGCATGACGTGCACCGGTGCGGAAACTCTTCGGAAGCACTGCCCGCAGGCCATGCCCGGCGTTTAGCCAACTCGATAACAACGCAATGTGGGCCCTCGCCGAATAGCGAGGGCCCACAAATCAGATCGAACACGACAACATCGCGCTCGATCGCAAGTTTACCAAAGGAGACTCCAGCATGGCCGCCCGCAACCCCTCAATCTGCATCGACGTTCCCGCCGAGCTAGGCGCCGCTCTCGACGCATTAGCTGAAAGGCGCAACGTAGCCCGGGCGGTCATCGCTCGCACCGCCCTAGCCGAGGCTTTCCACCTGCCTGACCCGATCAGTGCGGGCCACCGGCGTGGAGCCACACCGGGTCCCCACACCGGCGACACGTTTCCGCTGGTGCTGTCGGTCACCCCCCAGATCCGTGCCGCTCTGGCAGACCGTGGCGCCGACGAGCGCGCCAGCCGCGCCGACGTTGCCGCCCGCATCCTCGCTGACTATCTGACGGCCCATCCAGCCGCCGCCGAACCAGCAGCACCCACAGGCCCTCACGCCACCAACCCGGGACTAGCGCTACGCATTCCCGACACCCTCGCCCTGGCCCTCGACGCCCTCGTCGCCTATCGCGGAGTCTCCCGGGCTGCCGTGTGCGCGCCGCGCTATCGGAAGCCCTAGAAGTGCCCGACACCATCTCCTCGACGACCCGCGGGCGAGCCACTGGCACCTCCCGCGCCGGAGGAGTCTCAGTCATGCTCACCGTCTCCCCGGACATGCGTGACGCCCTCGACGCCATGGCTGAGACCACCAGAACCCACCCCTACCGCCTGGCCGTACGCCTCATTGACGACTACATCACCGCCCACCCGATCACCGCCGAACCAGCAAAAAAGCCCACCACCCCCACACGCGCCACCCCGACACCCCGCGTGTTCAAACTGCCCATCGACCTCCACCGCTCTCTCGCCTTAGCCGCCCAGGAACTTGGCGTTCCCAAGGCGACCATCGTGCGAGTCGCACTTCGCCGCCACCTGGACGTGCCCGGCTCCGACACGGTTCAGCCGCGCCGCGGGGGACCAGCTGGGGACATCCCCAAAGGTCCCGGATCCATCCAGGTTCGGCTCGACTCCGAGGTCGACGCGGCCCTGGAACGAGCCCCAGGCACCATGACCGGCACCGTCCACACCGCACTGCGGGCCTGGCTCGACAACCCCACCCTCGAAACACTGGCAGCCCTCAGCTCGGGAACAGACCGCCGCCAACGCGGCGTCACCCTCACCGACGACGCTGAATCCCTCCTGGCTGGATGGCGGATCGACCACCCCGCCCACAGCATCGCCGCGATCATCACCCACGCCTTGGCCGTGGCCGCCGGCATGGAACAGCCCCCGGCCGCCCTTGACGGCTTCGGCAACCACATCGTTGTCACCCGCGCCCGCCCGCGTTCCTTCTATCTGTCCGCCGAACTTGACCAGTGGCTAACCCGTCAGAAAACCATCCACCCCGAAGCCACCCTCAAACAGATCATCAGCGACGCCGTGATTGCTTTAGCTAAACACGACTGACTTAGCCCGTCCCGACCCCAGGAACCCCGATCATCGTCGGCATGGAGAGTTCCCGTCGTGGCGAGGGTGAGAGTGGACAAGGAGCGGCTCGGGCAGATTGTCATGCTTTCGGGACTCCACGCCCCTATTGTCAAGGGCGCCTGACAGCTCCGCCCCGCGGCGGAGCGTCACGGCACGAAGGTGTCGGCAACGCCGTGATGATGCGGACTTTTTGTCGTATCTGAAGCAATCCCCAAAAAAGTTCAAACTTTTTTGCACCCGACCGCACATCGGTCATCTCCTTGGTCCCTTCATCCGATGAAGGAGGTGACCGATGCGGTTGGGACGAGCACACACCACCGGATCGTGGCCACCACTCCTTGCCTTAGCACTGTGCAGGGCCCACCGAAACAAAGAAAGAGGATGCATATGTTGCTGCAACGCAACCGTGTCGGCGTGATTTCAGCTGGGGTGGCTATGGGGGCGATCGCACTGGGGGTGACACCAGGGATCGCCCACGCTGATCCGTATGTACCTGTGGGTGGGCGTACCCACTTCGTCGGGACGAAGATCACCGTGGGCGCGCACTGGATCGGCGGCTATACGCTGCGCGACCAGGCCACCGGCAAGACCTCCCTGTTCTATTGCGGAGATCCTGAGCGGATGGGGCCGTCATCCGGCGGTGGCTACCATGGCAAGTCCGCTACGCAGTGGCGCACCGATACTGGCGCTCTGCTCGATCAGAAGCACGTCTCGCAGATTGCCTACGTGCTGGGCAAGTGGGGCCAGACCACGTCGAATAAGCAGGCGTCGGCGGTGGATGCCGCCGTCTACGCCTTGCAGGGCAAATCGGACTATCAGCTCCACCCCTCGACCCTGGGCTGGAAGCGGGCTCAGCAAGCCGGGGTCACCTCGCGCGCTCAGTCCATGATCACCGAGGCGGGCCGCTATGCCACCGGATCGGCGTGGCGGCTGAGCGTGTCGGTGCCGAAGTCGGTCACCCCGGGGTCGACGGTGCAGGCCACGGCGTCGGTGCGCACCCGCACCGGTCGCGGAGTCCCCGGTGTGGCAGTCACGCTGCGCGACCAGGCCACCGGCAAGACCGTCAAGGTGACCACGAGCACCAACGGCACGGCTGTGGCCCATTTCGCAACCGGGTCAAGCGCCCCGAATGTGCACGCCTCGGCGTCGGTGCCTGCCACCACCTTGCGGTACTGGGCTCCCTCCAAGAGTGGTGCGCAGCGCATCCTGATGTCGGGGCTCACGATGGGCCTGTCGGCCTCGGCCCACTCGACCTTCCCGGCCCCCAACCTGAAGACCACGGCGCTGGATAAGGCTGATGGCGATCACATGGTGGTGGCCAAGGGCGGCACGATTGTCGACACGGTTGCCTACCATGATGCGATACCGGGTAAGCCGTACAAGGTTGTGGGCGAGATGATGGATCAGGTGACGGGTAAGCCGACCGGGATCAAGGCGTCTGCCAAGTTCACCGCGAAGGCCGAGTCCGGCACGGCCAAGGTGGTGTTCACGGTGCCGACCGGGTATGCCGGTCGCAAACTGGTGGCATTCGAGACGCTGTATGACGGTGCGAAGATCGTGGCTGAGCACAAGGACATCCACGATCACAGTCAGACGGTATGGGTGCCGAAGGTGGCCACGAATGCGGTCGACAAGGCCGACAATGATCATGTCCTGCCGGCTGAGGGCGGCACGATTGTCGACGTGGCCCGGTACTGGGATGTTGAGCCCGGCAAGGACTACGTCGTTGCCGGTGAACTCATGGACAGGGCCACGGGTAAGCCGACCGGGATCAAGGCGTCTGCCAAGTTCACTGCGAAGGCCGAGTCCGGCACGGCCAAGGTGGTGTTCACGGTGCCGACCGGGTATGCCGGGAAGGACCTGGTGGCATTCGAGACGATCTCGATGGGCGGTAAAATTGTTGGTTCCCATCAGGACATCAACGATCACAGTCAGACGGTGTCGGTGTCCAAGCCGACTCCTACGCCGACTCCGACTCCGACTCCAACCCCTACGCCGACTCCGGCTGCTGTGGCCCCGAAGCCCACGCCGACTCCAACCCCGGCACCGTCTGGTGGTGTGCAAACCGGTGATGTGCCTGGTGGCCCGGTCGTGGGCTGGATCGCCGGGGGTGTCGCGTTGATTGCATTCGCGGGTGGCGCGTACGCAATGGTTGTCGGCGGTCGCCGCCACGACACTCATGGTGAGTGATCCTTGGTGATCGTGTGTGGGGCCGGGCCATGGCTCGGCCCCACACATCTAGGAGGGATGTGGTGATGCGTCGAGTGATCGGGTTGGTGGCGTGCCTGGTGACGGCCGTAGTGGGGTCGGTGCTGGTGTGGCATGGCATTGATGCGGGCCGGACACCGCAGGGGTGGAGCCGGGATAGTCACGGGGCACTGGTGATCCCCGCGCCGCAGACCGGCCATAATCCTCATCCCTCCCCAATTGGGCCGGTGGCCTCACCCACACCTCATCAGGCCGGGGCACGGGTGATCGTCCCGGCAGTAGGCATTGATGCCCCGATCACCGGCCGGTTGAGCCAGCGCACCGATGGCAGTTGGTATCCACCTGCGCACGGTGTGGCGCGGGCCTCCCAGTCAGCGCCTCTATCAGCCCCATCAGGCACCACCATGCTTGCAGGCCATGTCTGGGTCGTCGGCGACCCAGGCGTATTTTTCCGGCTCCGTGAGGTGCATCTCGGCAACGAAGTGGCCGTGACCGATCAGGGACGCGTCCAGCGGTACCGCGTCACCGACATCACCGTGACCCCCAAAATGAAGCTCCCACAGTGGGCGTGGGGCACTCTGTCTGGCCCTCGCCGTGTCATCCTCATCACCTGTGGAGGACACGAGACCGTCCGCGACGGTCATCGGATGTGGGATAGCAATGTCATTGTGACCGCAACCAGAATTAAGTAAGGACATATCAATGATGCGTAAAATTTTCCCGGCTCTTGTGGCAGTGATCGCGGTCACTGCGACCGGGTGTACCCATGACGACGACCAGTCCGGGGTTCCCGCTGCCACGACAGCTCCCTCCACACCGTCAGTGTCCGCCTCGGCGGCGGTGCACTACCCCTCGCCTGCCGCCTCGGTGAGCCCGTCGAGGTCTGCGAGTCCGTCGCGTGCGACGGCATCGGCGTCCAGGGCCACGAGTGTGGCTGGGGCGTCTCGTGGCCATGAGACGCACGGGCAAGGATCGTCGCATCCCCGGCATGTCAGCCATGCACGGGCAGCTCAGCCGGTTCCTGCGCACTCGTCATCTCGTAAACCGGTTTCTGCGCACTCGTCGTCGCGTAAACCGGTTTCTGCGCACTTGTCGTCGGGTAGGGTGTCGCGTTTTGCTCCGGGTACGTCGGTGGCGGCTGATGTGTCGCAGCAGGTGATGGTGGCGGATCGGACGTCGGGTACTCGTGGCACGTGGGCTCGGTATCAGTGGCGGGGGTCTGCGAAGGGTTGGATCAAGGTTTCGTCGTCGGGGGTCGGATCGGTTTTCGGTCAAGGTGGTGTGGTGCCGTCGGGGCGGCGTCGGCAGGGTACTCGGACTACCCCGGCCGGTACTTTCGGGGTGGTTTCGGCTTTTGGTGTGGGTAATCCGGGTACCAAGTTGAGCTACCGCACGATTGGTCCGTGTTCGTGGTGGATTGAGGATCCTAGTCAGCGTGATTACAACCGGTGGCGTGAGGATTGTTCGCACTTGTCGACGTCTGATAATGAGCGTCTGGCTGATTATGCTGGTTCGTTGTATCGACAGGCTGCGGTGCTGTCGTATAATTATGCTTCTCCGACTCGTCATGGTGCGGGTTCGGGTGCGGGTATTTTCTTGCATTACGCGACCCGTTACACCGGTGGTTGTGTGGCGGTTAATTCCCATTCCGAGCTTGACGCGACTTTGCGGTGGCTCGACCCGGCCCAGAACCCCCGCATCGTCATCAAAGCATGAGACATCCAGGACGACGGTGAGGCTGTTTCGGATGCTTTCCGCCGTCTCCCACAAAAGAGTTCAAACTTTTTTCGAACTCGACCGCACATCGGTCACCTCCTTGGTCCCTTCATCCAGTGAAGGAGGTGACCGATGCGATTGGGACGAGTACGTAACTCAGAAAGTGCATCCGCTGAGCCCAAGCCCCGCCGTTGGTCGGCCAAGAAAAAACAGGCACAGGAAAACGTGGGTCCCTGGCCCCACACCGGATCGATGGCCACCAAAGGCTTCCTTGCCCTCGTGCTGTGCGGAGTCGCATGCGGCCCCGTTGCCCTGGCCCGTTCGGCGGCCCCGGCATCCGCTCCCACCACAGCTGTCAGCACTGACACCACCCATCACGACCGCCGCACAGCTCAGATCGCCTCAGCCACCGCGGTCGAGGTGACTACTCTTCTGCTGACCTCTGACTCCGGGCACTTGGACAATCTGGAGCACCTGGTGGCGGCCAAGATCACCGATGCGCGCATGCCCCGCAAACCTGGTCCAGCGCCCACCACCGTCACCGCCTATGACGCTACCGTCTCCCCGTCTGATCCGAGCCTGTGGCAGGTCACAGTGATCACCATGGGCGGCCAATCCGGGACCGGACAGGCCTGGTCAGTCCCGGTCCACGTCGATTCCAACGGCAAGGCCATCGCCTTGCGTCTACCTGGACAGATCCCCATGCCTGCACCGGCCTCGGCCCCCACCCTAGACACCTCGGAGCTTCGCACCGCCGACCCGGCCGCCCAAACCTCTTCAGGCTTCCTAACCGCCATGCTGACCGGGAATACCGACCTGTCGAGATGGAGCAGCCCAGGGACCGCTTTCACCGCGGTTGACCCAGCCCCATGCGTATCAGTGAAAACCACTCATGTGGTGGGACCTGACGAGGTCCCCACCCCCTCAGACCGGCAGAAGATTACCGTCACGGTGACCGTGACATGCCAGCCCACCGGCGACGAATCCACCACCCGGACCAGCCAGTACGGCCTGACCCTTGTCAGCCGTGCAGGCCGATGGGAGGTCGCCGCCCTCGACCAGCCGTCACGCCTTCTGCCCCTGGCCGGCACCCCCGTGTCGTCCAGCCCGTCAACACCGGGCCCATCCCGGTCGGCCTCCTGAAAGGAAAAGAATCCTAATGCTCGATCAATTTCTCCTTCTGCCACTGGAATCGCAGAACCTCTTCGAATGGACCACAACTAAGGCAGGTGAAGGAAACTCCGCAGTGCGAGCCGTCGCCATGCTCGCAGTCATGGCCCTCGCCGCGTTCAACATCTTCCGACACGGCATGAGCCTCGCGAAAATCGTCTCCATGCTGTTCGTCTGTGGCATGGCGTACTGGCTCATCCAAGGCAACGCCATCCAATTCTTCGGACAGATGATGCAGGGACTGGGCAAGGGCTGACATGGACATTCCCCAGCACACAAAGGCCGCTATTGAGGCTCCCGCCCGGTAGAGCCGAGAACCCGGAAGCAAGTCATGGACATCCAGTGGCACACCGAAGCCCGCCAGCAGCCCCGCATCATCGGCAAGGACTCTTCGGGTCGAAAGATCCCCGGCGGGCCTTACACGATCTATCAGGTGCTCGCTGTCGGCGGCGTAGTTCCTGCCGCGATGATGGGCTTCAAAATTATCGACGGGGGCATGACCATCCGCGGTTTCATCTTCGCGCTGGCCGCCGGATGGCTCGCCCAGTTCATCATCGGCCGCATCGACTGGACCTGGTCACCTCTGGCATGGCTGGCGGGCTGGTGGCGCGTGACCACTCACGCCGCCACCACTCCCGCCGGCATGACCCACACACCCCTCTGGGGCCAAACCAAACTCCGCCTCCCCACACCGCCTCGACCCGCACCGGCTATCCCACCTGTGTGGGCCGCATCCACCACCCCCAACCTCCTCGACGAGATGATCGACGAGCTGGACGAGACTACCGACACCCCGGCCACCTGCCTGCTCGACCACGTCCTCGCCGAAGACATCGACACCACCTACGAGCCCAAACCCCTCCCAGACCCGAAATCTGAACCCACCCCCAGAAAACCCCTGCACCCTACCGGGAACGCTGTACGCCGCAGCGGCCTGGAAGCCTTCCTCGCCGCCGCCGAAAAGGAGTCATGATGTCCATCCCCGAACGGTTCCTCTTCGACAACCTCGTCTGGACCTCCACCGGCGACATCTGGGCCACTTGGCGACTCACTCCCCTCCAGCGACCCGTCACCGAGAACGCCTCCCTCACCGTCGCCGCAGCTCACCGCGACCTATTCCGCCACCTCGCCCGCCACGAGTTCTGCCTCAACGGAGCCCTCACCTGGACCGACCCCGCAGAAATCGTCGACGCCATGGCCGCCGGCCTCGACCTGAGCGAACACCCCGTGTGGGCCGACGAAATCGACGCCACCCTCGACCAGCCTGAAACCGAATCCCTAGGCCGGCGCGTGTGGTTCCTATCGATCAAACTCAACCAAGACCAGAAAATACGCACCCACACCGCCTGGACCGCCGCCCTCAACAAAATCACCGAAGCCGCCGGACTCATGACCACCGCTCCTGGCCGTGTCGCACGGGAGTGGGCCCTCCGTCAGGCTAAGGAATTCGGTGCGAAACTGCCGGCAGCGTTCCAGCCCCGCCCGGTCACCGTTGATGAACAGATCTGGCTTCGGCAGCACCTGTCAGGCCACCCGACCCGGTTGCGTGATGATGCCCCTGGCGAGGGAATCGCCCTCATGGATGAGGTTGGACGTGCCGCGCTGGGGGAGTTGGTCATCGATGAGGCCGCGACCTCCGACCTGCTGGCCAGCGAGGATGACAAGCGAGTCTCCCACATGTCCCGGACGGCTCAGGCGTGGAATCGTCGCGTCCTCAAAATCGGTGCCGACACCGGCGAGACCGTCTACCAGTCCCACATCGTGCTGGGCAAGGTGCCCCGCACGATGACGTGGCCTGCCTACGAGTTCCTGGGCCGTATCGACGACACTGGCGTGCCGGTCGACGTGGCGATCCGGGGAGTGGCCCGGACCCGTCACGCTGCGATGCAGAAAAATCAGCGGGCCATCCGCCAAACCGTCGACCAGCTCGACAACGTTGAGGGCGGTGAGATGACCCAGGCTTCGACCCTCATGTCTATCGAGCATTCCGCTCAGGTGCTCGTCGACTACAACGCCGAGCTGGCCGCCGATGAGCGTGAGGTCGAGATCCAGGCTCTTATCACCGTCACTGTCTCGTCTCCTGACTTTGAGACCACCGAGGAGCTGGCAGGAGCGTTCGTCAATGATCCGGTGTTCGGTGACTTCACGTGGGTGCGTCCCGTGGGCCGTCAGGAGGACTTGCTGTGGGCTGCCCGGCCCGGTGGCCGGTTCTCCTCCTCGCTTAACGCCTACCGTCAGCTGACTCACGCCTCCGCGTTCGCCGCATCTATCCCGGTGGTCGAGTACCGGTTGGGCCGTACCACCGGCATCCCGTTGGCTGTGGTCACAGGCTCCCCGTTGCAGTCGCTGGCCTACCTCGATTTGCATGCCGACACTCAGGATCAGAAAGGCAACACGGTGGCGTTCATCGGCAAGATGGGCGCGGGCAAGACGATGGCCGAGAAGCGGCTGTGCGCAGCCATCGCGGCCCGGGGCGGGCGCATTATTGCCACCGACAACTCCGATGAGCGGGAGTGGGTAACCTTTGTCAACTCTATCGACGGGGTTAGACGCCAGATCGTCGACACGGCCCACCCCAAGCTGTCGCTGGACCCGCTGCGCATCCTTCCCCCGGAGATGGCCGGGCAGGTCGCCCAGTCGTTCTTGCTGACCTTGCTTAACTTGGAGACCATCGGTGTGGCCGGGACCACGCTGGCCAAGGTCCTCAAACCGGCCTACATGCGTGACCACCAGATCACCTCGTGTGGGCGTTTGGCCCGCCACCTGGCCGAGGAGTGCGACCTTCCCGAGGCCACCGCGATCGCTGACAGGATTGCCGTGTTCGCTGACATCGAGAACTCGGCCTCCCTAGCTTCGGCCATCTTTGACCCGGACCTTCCTCCCGCCGACCTGAGCGCCGACATCCTCATCATTGGCACTTGTGGCATCGCTCTTCCTAACGCCGAGGAGATGCTGTCAGAACATTTGTTTCGGCAGCTGCCCCCGCACAAGGTGTTTGGCCGGGCTCTCTACGCGCTCATTGCTCGTCTGGCTCGCCTGGTGTGCTTTAGCGACCGGGCCCGCGACGCCGCTTTCATCGTTGACGAGTTCCACCATATGTCGTCCTCGCCGGAGGCCTCCCACGCCATCGACGAGTACGTGCGTGAGTCCCGCCGAGCCAACGCCTGGCTCATTACTGGCTCCCACGACCCCGAGGCCGATTACCCCAACGAGACCGTCCGTAACCTCATTCAGCATCGCATCGTGTTGCTGTGCGACAACATCAACCTCGCCCAGAAAGGTGTCGAGTTCCTGGGCGTGGACCCTAAAACGTCCCCTGAGGAGTTCGCTGACCTGGTCAAGATTGCCCTCAACCCCGGAGGCCCCGGTTGTGGCCTGTACGCCGACCAACACGGCAACGTCGGTGAGATTCGGCTCTTGAGACCTGCCTACGGTCCCCACCGCGAAGCCGCCAGCTCCAACCCGCCCGAGCACGACCAGGAGGCAGCGTGAGCCGTCATCCGTATCGTCCCGGAACCGGGGAGCGGTGGTTCCGTATCATCGTCACCACGCTGGTTCTGGTGGTGGCGTTGGGCAGTGTGCCTGCTATGGCGTCGGGTCCTGGGCTGGGCTGGATGGGTGATGGTTTCAATGTGACTGACTCCAACGGTATTCACTTGTTTCAGTACCAGATGTCGTTGGACGATGGTGGCGTTACGGCCCCGCTGAAGAGTATGTGGGCCTCCATTATTGGTATGTGTTGGAACACGTACCTGATGGTCGTTGCCCTGTTGTGCCGGTTGTTGGACTGGACCGTGGCGATGAGCTGGGTGGGGTGGATTACCGGCCCGCTGGTGGGGTTGCAGAACGATATCCAC
This sequence comes from [Clostridium] leptum DSM 753, assembly GCA_000154345.1. Classification (GTDB taxonomy): domain Bacteria; phylum Bacillota; class Clostridia; order Oscillospirales; family Acutalibacteraceae; genus Clostridium_A; species Clostridium_A leptum. The sequence goes on along the minus strand of DS480336.1, from coordinate 8,247 downwards.
GACAAGGTTTTGGCCCCGCTGGGAGCGGACAGCTGGGGTGGAACGGTGTTGACGTTGCTGACGACGTGCGCCGGTGTGGGCGTGGTCGTCAAGATGATGAGGGGACGTACGGCAGGGGCGTGGGCTACGGGTGCGCGTGCGGCGATTGCTGCGGCGCTGGCGTTGGGTTTCTTGGCGGCCCCGGTGGCGAATTTTGCAGGTGATACGACGACGTTGGCTACTCCGCTGGCTCGCACCCAGCAGTTCGGTGTGGCGCTGTCTCATATGATTACTAGTTCGGTTGATCCTGGGACGGCGACCGCTGGTGAGGTTGAGGTTCCTGATGACATGACCTCGACGGGAGACTCGAAGGCTCCGAAGCTGTCTGCGATCATTGTGGACTCGTTCGTGGCGCCGGTTCATCAGCAACTCAACTACGGCCGCATTATTGATTCCAAATGTCACGACAAGTACATCGAGGTGCTCAAAGGTGGTCCTTACGACGATATCTCGGATGCACGCGACGACCTCGGTGATTGTGACGAGGGATTATCGGATTACGCCGGCGATATTGCGGACGGTTCCTGGTTGGTGGGGTTCTTCTTTTACTCGTCAACGGTGACGGGTTTGGCAGCAATCCTGCTGGTGTTCGCGGGCATGTGCTGGTTCTACGTGTGCAAGTTGGTGTGGTCGGCGTTCATGTCGATGCTCAACGTGCTGCGGGCTATTCCTGGTCGCACAGACCCGCTTATCCGGGATCTGTGTTCGATCTTGTACTCGATGATCGGCATTGTTGGGTCGATGGTGATGCTGGGCGTGGTCATGCTCGTCATCAAGTCGGTCTTCGCCTCTGATGGCAACGTTGTCATCAAGGTCATGGTCGTCAACATGTTGGAAATCGTGGGAATCATCGGATTCTTGGTGTCTCTGTGGCGTAGTCACAAGGGTGAGGAGGGGCTGAGGGCCAAGATCAACGACTGGATGCGTAGTAAGCGCTCTGAAGGGGCGTCGGCGATTGGCCAGTGGGCTGGGCGGGGTGCTCGCCGGATGGTGCGCAGCGGTGGTCGCAAGCTCACTGGATTGGGTCGAAGGCGGATGGTTTCGGCTGCGGCTGCGGTAGTCACCGGTGGCGCGTCGGTGGGAGTGACCCGGGCTGCGAAGATGGCGCGAATGGCCTCGGCGGCGCGGCGTGCTTCGGCGTCATATCGTCAGATCCGTACCGGGGGAGGAGCTCCGCAGGGCCAGTCGAAAATTACGACAGCTGGTATGTCGGCCGTCGCCCACGCTCACAACCGTGTTTCGGCGTTGCGGGGCGGTATGTCGATGATCGCGAAGCAGGCCCGTCAGGGCAAGGATGCACCGGTGAGGGCAACGACGGGCCACAGAGCCCTCGATGCTACTGCTAGTAGGGTTGGCCGGGCCGAGGCCGGGGCTATCAAAGCGCATCGTGCAGTCAAGAAGGCCGGCGCGAAGGCAGCCGCACCGGTGGTCAAAGGTGCCAAGGTGGTGTCTAAGCCGGTTGTTTCGGGTGCCCAGAAGGTCACCAAGCCGGTACGCCACGTGCTGACTCCTCCCACCGCAGCCGAAGTGCCTAGGCATGTGAAGCCGGAGCCTAAGACTCCGGAGCCCAAACCGGGTCCCAGCAAGCCGATCAAACCCAGGCCTGCCAATCAACGGCGGACTGGATCAACCAAGCCTGTGCGTACCAGCAGGCGTCGCCCCCTCAAACCAGCGAGAGGTGGGCAGCGTTGAAAGCATCTCACGTGATCGCCGTGGTGAGTGCAGCAGTGCTGATGCTGGCGGGCCTGGCGGTCTTGCCAGCGACCGTGATCATTGTGCCGCTGCTGTCAGTAGGCTCTGGGGCCCTCGACGACAACTCTGGCGGCGGCGGTGGCAGTGTCGGCGGGGATGCTTGCGTGGGTACCGTCACCGGAGGCACTGTGGGTGCCGGAGGCCTCACGGCCAGGCAGAAGCAGCTCGTGACCACCATCGTCACTGTGGTCCAGCGTGACAAACTGCCTACCCAGGCAGCGGTCATCGCTATCATGACCGCCAAACAAGAATCAGATCTTGGGGCCGACCCTACCTCAGCGAAGGCTAACGGTGACGGTGACGCCGGCCCCTTTCAGCAGCGCATCCTGCCGGGCTGGTACGGGACTCTGGATCAGGTCAACAATGATGCCTACGCCACCGAGGCGTTCTTGAAAGGCCACACCATCACCTACGCTGGCCCCGGATCGGCCGGCGGCCCTGGATTCCACATTCCCGGTTTAGTCGACATCGCTGACTGGCAGAAGATGCCGCTGACGCAGGCAGCTCAGGCAGTGCAAGGCTCAGCCCTGCCCGATGCCTACGCCAAATGGGAAACCATGGCCAAACAAATAGTGGGATCCACTACTACAGGGCACCTGTCAAACAACTGTGCCACCGGGGCCGCTAACGAGACCGGTGTGTCGAAGAACCTGGCCGAAGCCGTGGCATGGGCCAAATCGATCGCCGACAACAACTCCTACGCCTACGTGTGGGGTGGCAACGGCAAAGCCGATGGCGGCTACGACTGCTCAGGCCTGACCTCGGCGCTGTACCGGCGTATCGGCATTAGCCTTCCCCGCACCGCCGCCGACCAGCAGAAAGTCGGCACTGCTGTGGCCCGTGACCAGCTCAAAGTCGGCGACCTCATCCTCTGGGGAAGCCCTGCCCACCACGTGGCCGTCTACATCGGTGGAGGCCAAATGGTTAGCGCCGACAACCCACATAGTGGCATCAACGTGGAAAAGATCTACGGCAACCCGTCGAGCTACCGAAGGATCGTCACATGACCTCGCTCCGAAGTGTCGGCGCGGCCGTCATCCTCATCCCGGCCAGTTTGGCTGCCTTCACCCTGATCCCACGCCCTCAACACCACCCCCAACCAGTCTCGTCTCCCACCACCGGGGCGGTAGCCCCATCGCCACATCGGACCCTAAGCCCCACACCTGACCCCACTCCGACCCGCTCGATGTCGCCAGCGCTACCGCGCGTATGGCCCTCCTCAACGGCCCACCCCGCCGCCACACCAGCCCCGCTGAGCCCCGATATCACGTCGGCTGCGCTCACCTTCACCCGCGGCTGGTTGACCCGCGATCCCGCCGCCCGCAAAGTCGCCCTCGTCCAGATCGCCGCCCCGACCCTCATGGGCTCCCTGATGGCCGCGAAACCCAACCAGATTCCCGCCACCACCGTGGCCGGAACTCCCACCCTCACCGGGGCGAGCGCCGACGGGCCCCTGGTCGCCGTGCCCCTAGCCGACCACACCATGCTGCATCTGACCCTGGTACCTGAACCCGCAGCGCAGACCGGCTGGCTGGTCACCTCGATAAAACACTGAAATCCCTCCGCACATCGGCCGGGTCTAGGGAACCTTCACTGGTGAAGAGGAAGGAACCCCATGCGTGTAGCCCGCACCGTCAACCTGACCCCAGACCAAGTTCGCGCCCAGCTGCGCCTATTCACCGCTATCAGCGCCGCTCAACAGGATGGCCTGGCCGTGCCGTGCACCGATGACCCACCATCGTGGGACAAAGAAAGCATGAACCCGGCGGCCTGCGATGGGTGCCCCGTGTTTGAGTTGTGCGCGGTCTATGCGGCTACCGGGGCGGTGCGCCACGGCATCATCGCTGGCCGGCATGCCTGTGAAATGACCTGCCACAAGGAGGCCGCGGCATGACCAGCACTCCGCTGTCTCGTCCCTCCGCAGCCTCGAAGCAGACCGTCCATAACGCTGGTCCTGGTGGCGCGAAACCGGCGTGGAAAAGTATCGCGGCCGGCTGGTCAGGTGCGGTACTAGCTACCGGGGGCTATGCAGCAGCCGCTGATCCGCGCTGGTGGCTGCCGTGTATGGGCTGTGCTGTGGTGGGCAGCCTTCACGCACGACGGGCGCTACGCGCTGGCCGGCGTACCGAAACTGCCGAATCAGCTCGCCTAGCCATTCAGTCGGCGGCGAAGGTGCCGGTGAGGCAGAAAGTCACATGGAATCGCAAGAAGACGCATCCGCGACGCCTGACCCTCACCATCCCCCCCGAGGAGGCTGCCGTCGAGACCATGCCAATGGCCCTCACCCAGGCGGCCGCGGCTGCCTGGTCGCCGGCAGAGTTCACGGTGACATCCGCAACGATCCCGGCCGGCCGGTTCGTCCTGCAATACCGCGCCCCGACCCCTGACCCTGACAAAACCGATCTGGACCGAGACAAGGAACGGGCTAAAGAAGTAGCCACTCAGATCTATGGGTCGGCGGTCACCGTCGATTCCTGGAAAACCGATCGGGGGAACCTGGACGGCTTCACCATTCACCACCAACGTGGCGCCCATTTGTCCAGCCCGAACATCCAATTGCGCCTGGCCGCGGTGACCTCGGCGATGATGCTCGGCCAGTGGCGCAGCGACTTCGACCTGGAACACGACACCATCACCGTCACCCGCCGCCACCCCCTGCCCTCGATGGTGCCCCGACCCGTGGCCCTTCCGGGCCCAGACTCCCCAGACTGGGAGAAAATCCCCCAGGCCGTCGACGAGGACGGCAACACCTGTTTCTGGGACATCTCCGGTGTCATGGCCCACCAGCTCAAGGCCGGCCGCACCCGTACCGGAAAAACGGTGTCCATGATCGGCGACGCCGTCGAGGGTGCCCGCCGCAACTGGCGCGTCTTCGTCATCGACCCTAAACGCATCGAGTACCTGGGCCTGCGGGAGTGGCCCAACATCGAGATGGTCGCCACTACCGTCCCCGACCAGGTCGCCCTCATCCACTGGCTGTGGTCTCTCATGGAGGACCGCTACCGCCGCATCGAAGAAGAAGGGGCCCGCGAGACCGACTTCACCCGCGTGCTGGTCCTCATCGACGAGTACCGCCAGTTCTACGGCAACGCGAAAAACTGGTGGTCAACGATCAAGGTCTCTGGGATGCCCGGAGAATGCCCCGTTTTCGGCTGGATCGGCTCCCTGCTGCGCATGGCAGCCGCCTGCCGTATCCACGTCGATCTGGGGACCCAACGCCCCGACGCCGAGTTCCTGGGCGGCGAAATCCGAGACAACTTCTCCGGGCGTGCCGCCACCGGACCCCTGTCCGCTGACGGAGCCCGCATGATGTTCGGCTCCGAACACGTCGGCGTGGGCATCCCGTTCGGCAAACGCGGCCGAGGCACCTACCTATCCGGCGAATCAGCCCCCAAGGAAGTCCAATTCTTCTACACCCCCGACCCCCGCAAGGCCCACTCCCCGCAAGACCTGGAACTGCTGGATCAGCTGCGACCCGACACCACGACCTGGACCAAAAAGAAATTTGTGTGGCCCACTGACGAACAGATCGACGAGACGATGGCCTCAGCGGGCAAGAAAACCAGCCCCGAATGGGAACGCATCCTGGGAGCCGACCTGGCCGACGACACCGAGACAGCCAGATCGACCCCACCCGAGGTAACCGAAGAACCCGACGACCCTGCCCGCGACATCGACCTCCTCTACAGCCCACCCCACCCGGTTGCCGCCACAGACCTGGCCGCCGGGATGCTCATCGACATGGACGGGCAATGGGTGACCATCGCCGAATCCAGCGTTGACGGCGACCAGGTCATCGTCGACTGGGAATCAGCCGGCGACGACTCCGGCACCCTCATCCTCGGCACCCAAGAAGCCACAACCGCCCGCAAACCTCTCGACGACTGAGCCCATGTCGGCCACCCACACCCATCGATATTGGGCCATGATGAGACCCATGCACCAGATCGTGTGGATCGCCGCCGTCGTGACCATTGCGACCGCAGGATGGCCCTCCCTCACTCGCATCCTGCCCGAACCGGCCACCGCCACCCCCGACAAAATCGCCTACCGCGACACCTACAGTCTCCGAAGCTTGATCGCGGTCTGTGCCGCGGCTGCGGTCACCATGATCGCCGCCACAATGTGGGCCCCAGCACCCACGTGGCCGACGTGGGCCCTGCTAGCCACCATCGGGGCATGGGTTGCCGTCATTGACGCCATCACCACATGGATACCGGCAGCCCTAGCGTGGACCGGATGGGCCGGATGGATCGGGGCTGTAGCCGTTACCGCCCTCTCGGACCAGACTGCGGCAACACGTGCTGTCATCGCTACCACCATCATCTTCGCAGCGTGGATGATCGCCTGGCTCATCTCCCGAGGCGGCTTCGGCTTCTCCGACGTGCGCATCACACCACTGTGGGCAGCCCCGGTCGCAGCAACCGGCATCGACACGATCCACGCCACGGTCATAGCCGGCCTCACCCTGATCGCCCTATATGCCCTAATCGACCGGTTCCGACACCACACCACCCGATTCCTCCCCTGGGCACCCAGCCTGTGCAGCGGCGCCCTCATCGGCCTAGCCATCGCCCACTGACCCCATCTCGGAAGCGCCACGGGCAAGAAGGCAAAGCGGCAGTGTCTTCGAACCGGTCACGAACACGCGACCCTCGACAGCACTTAGGCCAAGTTTCCTAACTAAGACGGACCAATGGGAAGCATTTTTCCCACAGCACCGCACATCGGCCGGGGCTAGGGACCCTTCACCAGTGAAGGCACCCTAGAAGGAAGACACACCATGACTGCTGTAGCCCTACCGGACATCGCTGATCTGGACCGCGCCGTCGACGACCTCACCGATGCTCTTATCGCTACCACCGATGCCGCTGAGACTAGTACTGACGGCAGTTGGTACATCGAAAGCACCGTCGAGGAGTTACGCGCCGCCTTGGCTGAGGTTGCATCCCGTGGCCGCGCAGTAGGGGTCCCAGCATCATTGCTGGCCGGCACATCGCGGGCATGGCAGGCCGGGCAAGTCGAACTGATCCAAATCTCAGGGCAGATCACCGACAACCTCATCAGCTGGCTGGCCATCCACCCCGAGAAGGCAGCATGACCGCAAACACAGGAAGAAACAACGCAGGCGAAGAAATCCTCGTCTTCCTCGTTGTCGGCATCGGAGGGATAGCCCTACTGAACAAGATGGTCCCCAAGATCATTGGCAATCTCGGAGCATGGCTTCGCGCCCACGGACTGCTCGACGCTCCCGGGCAGGGCTTGTTTGATCTTGGTTCGTTGGGATCAGTTAGTGCTGCCCACCTGATGATCGCCGTTGGTGTGCTGATCATTGTGGGCGCAGTGGGGGCACGGTTCACTGGTCGCAGGGACCAGTCGAGGATGTAAACGATGGGGCAAACCGAGGTATTGGTCACAGAATCGTTGTGGCGCGGCCGCGGGTGAGATGGGGGTTACTCGTCGGGCAGGCCGAGCGCTGTTCTCTCAGCGTGGGTGAGACAGGAGGGGGTGAGGATTCCGCCGGCCTGGGTGGCGTGTCTCATGGAGTCGATGGTTTTGGCGCTGCGTTTGTAGACGGCGACTCGGGATAGTCCGGTCGTGCGGGCGAGAGCGGTGACAGACAGGCCGGCGTCGGCGGCGTCGCCGAGGATGTCGGTGAGGATGTTCTCGGCGACGCGCAGCTGGTTGGCTTGGTGGTTGCGGGCAGCGAGGGCGTGGTCGACGAGGTCCTGCCAGTTCTCGGGGGTGACATCCACCTCGGTGAGGGTGGTGGGGGCCTCGGCGGTGACCCATCCGTGGTGGTGAAGCTCGTCGGACAACTGGGCTGGTGTGGTCGGCGTCGGGTCAGGGGTCCAGGTGTCGAGGGGGGCCCAGACCCAGCCACGATCGGCGGTGCTCCAGATACGGACGGTGACCTGGATGTCGATGTCGGCGAGAGCAGCGCGATATAGACGCAAGGGGGCCTCCTGGTGGCTGGTCGGGTCCTTCGATTCAACCATGTGTGCAACCTCTCATGCGTAGTCGGCCAGCTCGAACAGGGCGGGCTGGACTATCTCGGTGGTGGCGGCGACCCCGGGCTGGGATAAGGCAGCGGGGTGCGGGGACGAGACAGGCGGTGTGCTGGCGTGGCCGGTGCGGCGGACGGGCTGGCTGACGATCATGTCGTAGGTGGCTTGGATACGGGCTGCGGATAGTCGAGTGACGTAGAGAGCCTTGGGAGTGTCGGCCAGGGCGAGGTCGGAACTGGTGAGCCAGCGGCTCAGGTGCGCGTTGGTCCAGCCAAGGGTGTGCAGGGCTACCAGCAATTCGCGGGACTCGCGGGCCGGTATCCGGTCGGTGGCCGCTGAGGTGAGGTCTTCGATGTTGGTGGCCCCCAGGGCGCGGGCATCATCGGAGCCGATCCATGCCACGGGTCGGCCATTGCGGCCGAACAGAAGCCGGTGCATGGAGGTGGGG
>DS480337.1 GCA_000154345.1 [Clostridium] leptum DSM 753 | reverse complement strand
CTCGCACTGTGGTGGATTCTTTTTATACCCATTTCGCCCCCGTAGCACGGCGTTAAACTGCGGTGCAATCCGCCTGTCGTTCTTAGGCGTTAAAGAAAGGAATGTATTTTATGGCGTTTACAAGAAGATCACTGGGAGCTCTTGGTCTCAGCGAGGAACAGGTTGATAAAGTTATGGCGTTGCACGGTACCAGCATGTCGGACTTTATCCCGAAATCAGAATTACAGGAAAAAATTGATCTAGCGCTGGCAGACGCTCAAAAAAACGCTCTGCAAAATGTGAAGGTCAAAGAAACCGACGAATATAAGGCTGTAGCGGAGGAGCGCGATATGCTCCGCGCTTTAGGCGGTGATGATTTTTCGTCGGTGAAGCCCAAATTCCGTGAAACTGTCTATAAGATGCTCGAACGCGGGGAAAACGCTCCCGCAATCGCCGAGCAGTTAAAAACAGTCGCGGAAAAATACGAAGAATATTTTAACCCGACAGAACCCGCACCGCCACCATCTTCCCCGCAATTCGGAGCGGAGGTCAAAGGACAGATGCCGAGCGGAAAAACCGGATCAACCTTTGAGGATATCTGGCGGCCAGGACGTTAAAGAAAGGAAGATAATCTATGGCTTTTACTCAGCTTGAATTAAACTATGCAACCGAATACTCTAAGGCAATGGCAAATATGTACCCTTATTGGTCTTATTTTTCTGATCTGTACGGCAGCCCGAACAGCGCCACCTATAAGCCGATCAGCGGAAAGGCTGTGGCTGTTCAAAGCATGACCACCAGCGGCGCAAGAGCGGTAAACCGAGATCAGATCACCGGAACTTTTAATCGCAATTTCAACACCTCCGAGCAGATTCTTACCATGAGAATGGATCGGGAATGGGACACCCTGGCGGATCCTATGGATATTCAAGAGGATCCGATCGTCAATATCGCCAATATCACAAAGACGTTCAACGAATTCCAGAAGGTGCCGGAAATGGACGCTTACGCGGCTTCCGCGTTGGCTCAGGCGGCGAGCGGCTTCGGAGGCGTTGATGCTACGGCTCTAACCGCTGATAATATTCTGGAAACCTGGGATACCTACCTGGCGTATATGGTGAATCAGCGCGTACCCCGTGACCGCATCCGCGCCAAAATGACACCGGATACCTATAAGCTTCTGAAAGAGGCTGCCGGCATCACCCGTTTTGTGGAGGCTGATACTGGTATCCGCAACATTGACCGAAATGTCGGTAAGCTTGACGGCGTTGTCATTATGGAGGTCCCCAAAGATATCATGATGAGCGCTTACGATTTTACCGAGGGCTGGGCCTCTTCCACAGGGGCGAAGCAAATCAATCTATTGATGTTCGACCCCATTGCAATCGCCGCACCTGTTGTCTATGAAACCTCCATGATGTCCGCGCCTACCGCGCAGAGCAAAGGAAAATGGCTCTATTACGAGCGTTACTACTACGATGTGTTTGCCCTGAACCAGAGGCTTCCCGGCATCTTTGTAAATATGGCTTCCAACCCGGCTTTAGGCACTCTGAATATTACCACTTCCGCAGGCGCCGACAGCACTCATACTGTCATCAATGGATTGGCTCCGGCTCCGTACGGCATGAAGTATGTTGCTAAAACCAATACAGACGGAGCGGTAAGCGTGACTTATGGTCAGGCACTTACAGACTGGACCGATGTTACTAACGGAGCGAGCTTTACCACAAAATCCGGCGATACTGTAACCGTTGCGCTGGTTAATACGACCAAGGGAAATATCGCCACTGCCACCGGCTCCGCGCTGGCTGTCGTAGGCTCTTAATCAAGAGGTGGGCTTATGGCGTACATCACATATCAGCAGTATCTTGACCTTTATGGTACATGCCCGATTTCTGAAGAGGAGTTTCCTGTGTACGCCGGACTTGCGTCTGATATGATCGACAGTATTACGCGATATAGAATTGTTGAGGGCGGGGGAATCTCCGCCCTCCCGTCTATACTTCAAACGCTGGTTCAAAAGGCTGCCGCGGCACAAGTGCTATACTTCACACAAATCGGACTGGAAACCGTGCTGACAGGCCAGGCCGGCCAGTCTTTTACGGTGGGAAAGGTTTCAGTATCGGGCGGCGCATTGTCCAGTACAACCACAAAGCCCGGCGCTCTGATGGTCAGCCCTTTCGCGCTTTCCTTGCTTGAACAAACTCCGTTGATGGAAAGAGGTGTGCATGTATGCTCAGACCGATTCCTCAATCCCTTTTGGGGGATTTAGCAATTATTAAGGTTTGCACGGGAATGGACGCTTGGCAAAAGCCCGTGTGGCAGGACTATGAGGTCTCCCGTGTGCATCTTCAAAACACCAACGAAGTGAAAAAGACAAAGGAAAACACCGAGGTCGTGCTGCGCTCTACGCTGTTCATTGACGCCAGTCTTTCAAGGCCCGCCCTGGATTATGATTCTCTGGCGGAACATTCCCAAAAGGCCGGAAAGCCTCTCCGGTGCGAAGTATTTAACTCGCAGGGTCAGAAATACGGCGAATATGAAGTGCTGACGGTTGACCCGGTTCCCGATGTCCCCGCGACCCGCGTCCATCACGTAGAATTGGGGTTGGTGTAATGTCAGTTAAAATTACGCGAAACATGGCCGCCATTCAAGCAAAAATTAAGGCGGGAAATTCTATGATGATCCCGGCTGTTACAGAATCTGTCATTGAATACGGAAATGTTTTTGTTCCGGAAGATCAAGGCACATTAAAGGACAGCGCCTTGATTGCCAGCAGGCCACAGGACGGATTAGCTATTTGGGACACTCCTTACGCGAAACGGCGGTATTACACCGGAACCCCGTCAAAGGACAAGAATCAAAATGCCTCCCTCCAATGGGTTGAAAAAGGTGTAAACACCTACAAAAAGGAACTGGATCAAGTAGCGCAGAACGCCTTTTCGAAGGGAATGAGCAAAAAATGAGCGTATACGACGATGTTTTAACCGCAGTTATTGATCTTGCGGAGCAAACGGAGCTGTATTCAAAAATTGTGATAGGGCCTATGCCTCCTGAAAACGGTATTTCCATCGCGTGGGGATCCGGGAACTTAAATACCTTTCTTGACAAAAAGGCCGCCGTCTCCATGTCGGCGGTTTTAAACTGCAAAAATTCAGATCAAGAGCTTGCGGCGGACACGCTTGGAAAGCTTCACACGTTTTTGAATATGCGGAAGGACTACCCCTCCGCAGACCGCTTCCAAATCACAAATATAGAAACCACATCCGCACCCGTCTATTTAGGGCGCGAAGAAAACAACCAATGGCTTTACGGCTCCAGCCTTGAAGTCAAATTTTATCTAAGGGGGAATTAATATGGCAGCTTACGGCTTGCTTACAATGTACAACCTGACCGCTTCTATCGGTGTATCTCAGGGATCGGATCCGCCCGGCACCTGGACTTATGCCGAACTAGCCGAGGGATTTGACAATATCGCAGAGGCTTTGAACGAGGTTGTTCAGCAATACTTTTTCTTATCGGACAAGGGCTTCGCGAAAAACCACGTGACGGGTATGGCCCCGGCGTTTACGCTCACCGGGCGGCGCGTTGTTGGCGATCAGGCTCAGGATTACATTTTCAGTAAGAAATACGGACTGGATACCGACCGGCAGTCTTCTTTCCAGCTGAAGTATACCGACGCTCAAAGCGAAGAGGTCACTATTACCTGTGACTGCACCTTCTGCAATATTCAGGAATGGTCCGGTGCCAGTACCGATGACAGCGCGATTTCTGTGGAAATCCGTTTCGACGGAAAGCCCACGATCACGCCGGCGGCCTAAATAACACAAGGGGGCGGTTTATCCTCCCCCTTCTATTTTTTATAAGGAGGATATCCTGATGTATACGCTTAGACAGAACGCTCTTTTTACTGATGAAATCGAGCTGCAAAAGAACGATGGAACCAGTGAGATCCTAAAAATTAAAATTGATATTCGTCCCGAACTGGTAAAGAAATACCGGGAACTCCAAGTTCGGTTCGTGGATCTGCAAAAGCGTTCCAACAGTAACCCCGGAGATTTAAAGATCGTTGAAGATATTGGGAAAGCTGTCGTTGATGTATTCTGTCTTTTATTCGGAGACGAGAACGCCAAAAAAATCATTGAATTTTATTCCGATGATTTTCAGCAGATGGCCTACAATCTTTTCCCGTATGTTCAAAACGTTCTCGTACCTAAATTTCAGGAGGTTGCCCGTCAAAGAAAACAAGCATTTAAGCGGAGAGCGTGGAAATGAGACTGTATTCCCCTCTGAAAAAGAGGGTCAAATATAAGCTTGTGCCCGTGCGTTTAAATACCTCTTTTCGAACGGTGCTGAAATGCTATCAAGTATTCTCCGACACGCTTTTGACAGATTTTGAAAAGGCCGAGGCCTGCTTATGGCTTTTAGTAAAATCAAAATTATTTCTGAAAATCTTGAAGCCTGACAAAAAAGCGGCTCTTTTTAATCTGATCTTCAAGGAATTTATTGACGTGTCAGATAAAAAAGCCGGAGGAGAAAAGTATTTCGATTTTAATCAAGACGCATGGGCCGTCTATTCTTCCTTTATGCAGTGCTACCATCTCGATCTGCTTGGCGCTGACAAAAACCTTCATTGGTGGAGCTTTACGGCGTTATTTAACGGTTTGTCTGATGATACCAAGATCATGCAGATCATTTCAATACGTTCCCGCCCCCTCCCAAAACCAACAAAATACAATGCAGAGGAACGCCGGCAGTTAATCAAGCTAAAGCAGCTGTACAAGCTTAATCTGTCAGAGGAAGAAAGAAAAAAGCAATTCCAAGATGGGCTTGCAAAAATCGCTGTTGCACTGCACACCCTGGCAGAAAGGCCGTAACGGTGATGATCGTGGATAAAATTAAGTGTCCGTACTGCGGTTATGTGATGCCTTTAAAAGTTGATCCTGACGCGAAATGCAAGGGCGTTTGGATTAAGTGCAAGGGCCGTAACTGCAAAAAGGAATTTGAAATAAAAATAGGAAAAGTCAAGTAGTGCCATTATGTGCCGATGACTTTCACTTGTGAGGTGATTTCATTGGCAGAAGGCGAAGTTGTATATGAAATTAGGGCTGATGATTCAAAAATAAAAAGCGACGTCTCTAAGGCGGAATCTACAATAAAAAGATCTGCCAAAAGTGCTGGAACCGCTGTAGAGCAAAGTGCGGACGACGCACAAGACAGTATTCAAAAAACCACAAAAGAAACCGGTGGTCTCTCCGGCGCTCTAAAAGATGTAGGTGAAAAAGCCACCGACGCTTTTGGAAAATTTAGCCCGGCTGGTGGCGCTGTTGGCGATTTAGTTTCTTCATTCTCTGGGCTTGGATCCTCTGGGTCTGCCGCGTTATTAGGAATTGGCTCCGCTGCTGTAGCCGTAGGCGGATACGCTGTATCTTCAGCGACTTCCATAGATCAAGCAATGAATCAATTCGCCGCGTCTACTGGAGTATCAAAGGAGTCTCTCGACAGCTACGAAGAAACTTTAAAAAGCATTTATACAAACAACTACGGGGAATCATTCGGAGATATTGCCGACGCTATGTCTGCTGTTACTCAACAAATGGGTGATTTAGACCAAGCTTCTTTGCAAAACATAACGGAATCCGCTTTTACATTGCGCGACACTTTCGGATACGACATAAATGAATCTGTCCGGGCAGCCAATGCAATGATGACTCAATTTGGAATCAGCGGCGATGATGCCATGAACTTAATCGCTACCGGCGCCCAAAATGGATTGGATTTCTCTGGAGAGTTACTAGATAGTATCAGCGAATATTCTGTGCAATTTGCAAAAGTCGGCCTCGATGCTGACGATATGTTCGCAATCATGGAAAGCGGAGCAGAATCTGGCGCTTTCAATTTGGACAAGGTTGGCGACGCCATTAAAGAAATGTCTATTCGTGTAGTAGACGGCTCGGCAACCACACAAGAAGGCTTTTCAGCTATCGGATTAAATGCTGATGAAATGGCGGCTAAATTTGCAGCCGGAGGAGATTCAGCCAAAGAAGCTTTCGACCAAACTATTCAAGCGTTGGCAGATATGGACGATCCTCTTGCACAAAGCCAAGCCGGAGTGGCTTTGTTTGGCACTATGTGGGAAGATTTAGGGCCGGAAGTAGTTACAGCACTAGCAGGAATTCAGGATAGCGCTTATGCGACAGGCGAAGAATTAGAAAATATGAAAGACGTCAAATATGACGATCTTGGGTCAATGCTAGATGAACTCAAACGTGGTTTTGAAATGCTGCTTGTCCCCTTGGGGGAGGCTTTGATCCCTTTATTAAGTACCCTCATGGAATCCCTAAAACCGTTAATGGAGGTTCTTGGAGAATCATTAGCCCCGATTTTTGAACAACTTGGCGAAGTTCTCTTAGTCATTAGCGAACCGCTTGGAAAGATTGTTGAATTTATAGGGCAAATTCTTGGTCTTGGATTACAGCTTATCAGCGAAGCACTTACTCCAATTTTAGACCTAATCGCACAACTCCTGGAACCTCTTATGCAGCTTTTAGATGGTATTTTAGGCCCACTGATGGGATTGTTTCAGTCACTTATGGAGCCGCTTCTGTCTTTGATACAGGCTGCTCTAGAACCATTGCTAGGACTTATCTCTGCTTTGATTGAACCTTTAATGAGCCTCGTTCAAGCAATCTTACCGCCAATACAGGAACTTTTCTCTGCCCTCACGCCTATATTAGAAACCTTGTTCTCTGCTCTGGAACCTCTTTTTGATATCTTTTCTCAAATTGCAGGACTTATTGGCGATGTTCTTGGTCCGGTTATCGAAACATTAGCGGGGATTTTCAGTAAAGTGCTGGGTGGCGCTATCGAGGCAATCATGCCGATTATCGAAGGCGTTATGGACGTTTTCGGCGGGTTGATTGACTTTATTACCGGTGTGTTTTCAGGCAACTGGGAGCAGGCTTGGAACGGAATCGTTGATATGTTCAAGGGAATTTTCAACTTGATTCCGACTATTGTTGAGGGAATTATTAACGGCGCTATCGCGATCATCAATGGTATTATTTGGGGGATCAACCAATTGACTGGGGCAATCGGCATTCCGGCGATTCCTGAAATTCCAAATGTATCGTTGCCCCGTTTTCATACAGGCGGCATCGTTGATTTTGCGATGGGAGAAGGTCCCGCCTTATTAAAGGACGGGGAAATGGTTCTGACGCAGAAGCAACAAGCCGAGCTTTTTGCACTGGCGAATGGCAACTATTCAGACGCTGCAAATTCGTCTGTTATCGTAGTTAATTCTCCACTTTATTTAGATGGAAAACTGATTACGGACAATGTAACGAAGCACCAGTACAGTGACGTTATGGCAAAGAGGTACAAAGGATGACGGTTTATTTAAACAAAACACCCCGCCCGGATATTCTTGTTGAAACCGGAGGTTCGCTTGATGAAAACGAAGCGCATGTGACTTCATCTACCCTGCGAATTTATATGCCGGCCGATTCAAAAGATATTGCCGCCTGCGATTATATTCAGTTGGTTGAGAATGAGATGGTAATCTTCGCCGGAACCATTATGGAAGCTGAACAAGAAAACCTGGATAACGTGGATCTGTCTTACAAAATATATAATCTCACCCTGACGAACAACTCCGATTATATAGCCAGCGTTTTTGTCGATATGACGTTTCCGTCCGGCGCCAGCGTTACCCAGATTTTAATGGGGAACAGACCGGGCCAGTCTTGGTATGATGCATCTCTCGGCGAGTTCTACGGCATTATTCCGGTTAGAGTGGAAAATGAAGGAATTACCGTCGGGGAAATTGATGATTTTACTGGAATAACCTTAAACAGCCCGGCTTACTTATGGGGGCAGATTGTTTCCTCCGTGATAGATCAAATGGCAGATGTATGCGGTGCTTGGTGGGAAATCACCCCGGATAAGGTCTTCAATATGCGGTATACCTACAACCGAAGCACCGCGCCGATCAGCCTTGATTCCGATTCAGCGGTTTATAACGTAAATGTCACCCGCGATTCTTTTACCATGTATTCCGCTGTCCGGGTGGTCGGCGGACAAAGCAAAGGCCAATATCAGGAATTCCAAATCAAAAGTAACGGGGAAACCGGACTTCGCTTTGAAAGGCTCTCGCCTCAAATCGTTAGATGCAAATATCCTCTGTACTCTATGAGTAATGCAATTCAAAGCGGAGCTACATCTTCAACCGTGCCGGCTAATGTAAAAATTGGATTCAACGGAATTGACGATGACGACGACACGGTACAGGCGTTAATGAGTTATGGCGGATATGAAATTGAAATGAAAGACGGTTACGAATGGCTTGATCTTTCAAACGGCGGGTATATTCAGGTTAATGGATATCCTTTAATCCAGGTCTACTCGCGGCTGGTTGATGGAGACCTAAGAGAAAAAATCAAAGCCCAAAGAGGCGGCTCCGGTATTATTGAATATCTGATCGAAGATGAAACCATAGTAGATTTTTCGGACGCTGCTTTAAATGCGGAAACATTTTTGCAACGCGCCGCGCAGCCAGCCTTTACGATTTCATTTTCCACATTAATTCCCGGCTGGTCTGCGGGACAGCTTCTGACTGTAGATCTTCCATATTTTAATACATTTGGAAATTTTCAGGTGACTTCTGTTTCCGCTAAGAGTATCTTGTCTAAAGACAGCGGAACTATATGGGAATATTCGGTAGAAGCTTCCACCATTTCATACCGTGATAAAACAAAAACGCTATTTTTCCAGCCTAAAAAAATCACGTTCGAAATGGACGGAAGCCTCCCGGCTGCTGACGGCCAGTACATTAACGACGATATTAATATTCAAACTTATATTATGGCGTTTAAAACGCAGCCGATGGATTGGCGCACATTAGAAGGAATCGCTCCCAGCTGGACCGTTTGGGAAGAAATCTTTCCTTCGTGGCTTGTGTTTGAAAAAGCCGCCAACGTAAACACCTGGAGCGAAATCGAAAGCACAATCAAAAACTGGCGCGGCTGGGAAAAAGCATATCCGTCTTGGTTCGTTTTTGAAGAACTTATAAAGGGGTGGTACTACTTGGGAAACTATTTAACGCCTTTTGCGAAACAAAAGCTGCTGAAGCTTATTCAAGGGCAGGGAACTGCCGGGGATTTATCCGGAATTAATCTAGTATCAGATTTATATTTCACCACAGATGCATCAAGTGATTTTCATCTGCCACCAGCAGATATTGTTGAAGTTAGTTCAACCAGTGTTACAGCCACTTATTATCTACTGCCAGATCAACTCCAGGAGAAAATATCCGGCCTGCAAATGTATTATAACGGCTCTCAACAAAACGAACCAATTCTTCAAGCCGCCGTTAATATAGACCGTTCTCCGGATAACCCGGAAGGTGAATTTGCTATGACACTCAGCGTCAGACATGCCATTTTATAAAGGAGGAGCACTATGAGCTATCAATCCACAACGCCAAATTTTGATTTACCACAATGGGTATATTCTGACCCGCCGCAAATGAACGATTTTAATACCGCTTTCGCTAACATTGACGAAAAAGCTATACCAAATGATGAAAAAGGTGCAGCTAATGGTGTAGCAACCCTAAACAGCTCCGGCAAACTGGCTCAAATGCCGTCTGCCTCTGATGTGGGAGCCTTACCAATTACCGGCGGAGAAATGCAGGGAGCATTAAAGCTGAAGGCCAATCAGTACGGCGGCAGCGGACCAGCGGACGAAAAATACGCATTAGACTGCCAAAATTCTAATATCGTTAATGTAAATCGTATCTTGACTGCCGACCCAGCGGGAAGCGCAAGCGAGGGGTGGGGCTTTCAAAGAGAAGATGATCCAGATGCCTATGATGTTATTTGGGCTTCAAACGGTACCCTGTATTTTACCCCGGGTTTTAAATATAACACGCCTCCTTATCCAGCCAATCAAAGGGTTTTAGCCACAACAGATAATATCGCTTTAACGAATTATCTGCGGCAGGAATACAATAAGCTGAAAGAATCCGAGGGCACCCCTACTCTGAACGATATCATAAATGGATTTGGCTTTTGTTACAACGATTCAAGTAATGGAGCGGGCCTCGACGGTACATATCTCACAGTTTCCGGAATGCTTGATAATAAATACCGCCTGCAGCTTTTAGGCCAGTATAACGGGAGCAATTGGCTGGCCTATCGAACCAGGAACGGCGATGAGCAGAGCTGGAATCCCTGGCACAAGGTTTTGACCGACAACATCAACGCAGCAATCAGCGCCAGACATCAATATACCTCCTCAAGTTATCCTCAAATTTACGGAAATGGAATTTTACAGTTGGGCGGTGATTCCAGAAATGAATATGGCGTTGTTTTGCGAAGCAACGGCACAGACGAAGCAAATGCTTTTCGGCCTTCTGTTAACGCCGGCACAACAGGCCATTTATATTTAGGAGTTGCCAACCAGAAATGGCGCGCTGTTTTCGCCCAGAACGGCACTATTCAAACCTCCGACCGAAACGCCAAGCACGATATCACAGATCTTGACCCGGAAAAAATAACGGCGTTTATTATGGGGTTGAAGCCAAGCTCCTATGTGTTTAACGACGCTGACAGCGGCAGAACCCACTGGGGCTTGATCTCGCAGGATATTGAGGAGCTGTTCCCTCAGCTTGGAATGACAAGCATGGATTTCGCCGGATTCATCAAATCCCCAAAAACGGAGGATTATTACGAGGACGTTCCCGAGACTGTCACAGATGAGGAAACCGGAGAGGAAAAAACTGTAACACGGAAAGAATTAAAAACCCGGACCGTCGAAGGAGAATATATCTACTCCCTTCGCTATGATGAATTTATTGCCCCTTTAATCTGCATGGTGCAGAAGCAGCAAAAGCAAATTGAGAATTTAGAGCGGCGTTTATCCGCTTTAGAAAACAAGGAGGAAGCAAAATGAAAATCATTCAAAATTTAGCAGACCCTTCCCGTTACTCCGTTAAATGCCCTTATGCCATGACTCCTACCAGGGTAGTAGTCCACAACACCGCCAACGACGCACCGGCAGCGAATGAAATCGCCTATATGATTCGTAACGACAATGAGGTTTCTTTTCATTACGCCGTGGACGATCAGGAGGTAGTTCAGGGTGTGCCGGAAAACCGGAACACCTGGAACGCCGGAGACGGAAACGGCAAAGGCAACCGGGAGGGGATCGCCGTGGAGATCTGCTATTCCCTGTCAGGCGGTGAGAAGTTCACCAAAGCGGAGCAAAACGCCGCTGAGTTTATCGCTTCTATCTTAAAACGCTATGGCTGGGGAATGGACAGGGTAACCAAGCACCAGGATTACAATGGAAAATACTGTCCCCACAGAACCCTTGACCTAGGCTGGGACAGATTTCTGAAGATGGTGGAGGCTCATTTAAACGGGGACAAGCCCGCGCCCTCCCCTGCTCCAGCTCCCGCGCCCGAGCCAGCGAAAACGGTAGATGTATATTACCGGGTAAGAACCAAGGCGGACGGCTGGCTTCCCGAGGTGAAAAACCTTGAGGATTACGCGGGATTTACCGGAGCCGTCACTGATGTCGCTGTTCGTGTTTCCGCTGGTTCCGTAAAGTACCGGGTACATATTAAGGGCGGCAGCTGGCTTCCCTATGTAACCGGCTGCAGCATCAACGACGCTGTAAACGGCTATGCGGGAAACGGTTTGGAGATTGACGCTGTTGAAGTGTATTATTACACCCCGGACAGCATCAGGCCGTATAAGAAAGCCAAATACCGGGTCGCTCCTGTGGGCGGAAGCTATTATCCCTGGCAGTATGACAATGAAACCGGAAACGGGCAGGACGGCTACGCGGGCGCTTTCGGAAACGCCATCGGAAAGCTTCAGATTGTAATCGAGTAAGGAGGGATTATCATGGCGCCGGAAAAGTGCATTGCGGATCCCTCCCGGGACTGCCTAGGGCTGGCAAAAGCGGAGATGCTGGAAAAGCAGATCGCGGAATACCGCCAGCAATCCAGAGAAACCCACTCGGAGCTTTACACCAGGATCACAGCTCTGGAAAAATCAGACGCAAAACGGGACGAGCAGTACAGCAAGATCCTGGACAAGCTCAACGACATGCAGGCGGATATTAACAAGGCTCTTTTATCCATCGCAGAGTTTAAGGAGAAATCCGGAAAACGCTGGGACAAGATTGTGGATAAGATTCTCCTTTTGGTTATTACAGCCTGCGTCGGATATATCTTAATCAAATTCGGACTGCCTGTATAATAAGGAGGAACTGAAATGAAAATCAACTGGAAGGTACGGTTTAAAAACCCTGTGTTCTGGTTCAATCTGGCAGCGTCCATTTTTCTGCCCATGCTGGCATGCCTAGGCTTCAACTGGGAAGACATGACAAGCTGGCAGGCTGTGGGGAACGTGCTCTTACAGGCCGTCCAGAGCCCTGTAATCGTGGTGTCGGTCCTGGTATCCGTATGGAACCTGTTAAACGACCCCACTACAAGCGGCCTAAGCGATTCCAGCCAGGCGCTTTCTTATACCGAACCTAAGAAAAG
>DS480338.1 GCA_000154345.1 [Clostridium] leptum DSM 753 | reverse complement strand
ACTGATACAAAGATCAGCTTTTTTGCTGATCTATTAATCGCAAGGTGAATCACCATTTTGCAGTCAGGACGGCTGGCTGTTCAGATAGATCTGCTTTATTTTTCCATAATCGCAGCCATTGGGGGCACGATAGCACTGAGTGCCGCCATCCTTCCAAATATTCCCGTTCTGGTCTACGCTGAAGGAACCGACCTGCTGGCTTTGGTGGAATAAATTAACGGTGAGCATAGAAGTCAGGTCCATTTCTCCGGAAACCGGCTCTACCTCTAAATTCCGGTAGGTATCAGCCAAATAACGGAGAGTCTCCTCATCCGCGCCGAACATGGCATAGCTGCTGACTCCAAAATAAATAGCCACGTCATCTACCTCCAGGCCGGGAGCCTCTTCTTGAAATTGGCAGCCCATAGTGAAAACCGCTAAAACCGCCGCCAGAATAAGGAGAATCAACCGCTTTTTATTCATAGGCATCACCTCAAGCTCTAGGAAACCTGGTTTTAGGACCCTAATTCCGCAAGGCTCCAGCGATTCGTAAAATCAAGGAACGGACCCGTCAGTATGGCTATTATAACATACCCGCATGGAAAAAACCACCATGAACCTGTCGCTAATTTGTTAAAATTATATGAAGAAATCTTAATAAATCTTACGTTTTTGCCTTTTTTGCTAGGAGCGTTCTGCGGGAACCAGGGATTAAACTTTTTCAAAGGCGTTTTTTCGGCAGAGATTAAATTGTAAATAGGAAGCAAACAGCCCGCGGAGTCATTTCCCGCGGGCTGTTTTACAGCGGTTCCGGTGACAACTTGCTAGAGTGGTTTTATCTTTGCCAAGTCCCTGCCGCGCCCTGGGGCTGCCGAAGGAAGCTGACGCGGCATCTAAAAAATTTCTGGCGGAAATCGCCGCAAAAAGCAAAAGCCCAATGAGCGGTTCCCATATTTCCGTAGCGTTCTGCGGTGTTAGAAAGCAAAAACGTCCTCTTGGCGCGCAAAAATAAATATCCATCGGGCCGGCCGAAAGCGCGCAGCCATTTTTCTATAGCGCGGCGCGGCTTCCAGAAAACGAGGGCGGGTCCGGACAGTCCAGGAAATCACCGCCGGGCCGGGCTGAAAGCCGTGAAGAAGACGGCGGCCGCCGGTGCGGTCACTGATTAATCACGCCGCTCATAAAGTCGCCCAGCCGCTTGGTGATCTGGGAAGCGTGGGCCAGGTCCTTGCCCACGGAGGTCACGTACACCTTAATTTTGGGCTCCGTGCCGGAGGGACGCACAATCACAGCGGCGCCGCCCTCCAAGGAATAGGAAAGCACATTGGATTTGGGCAGTTTGATCTCGGTTTTTTGGCCGGTAGCCAGATCTACCGCCTCAGACAGCTGATAGTCGGCGGTTTTGACCACTTTCATGCCGGCGATCTCCCGGAAGGGATGCTCCCGCATAAAGGACATCTTTCCGGCCATGATCTCCATGCCCTCGGCGCCTTCAAAGCTGTAGCTGAGGGTGGTGTTCTGATAATAGCCGTAGCGGTCGTACAGCTCATTGATTACCTGCACCAGAGACTTGCCCTGCCTGCGGTAATAGGCGGCCATCTCGCAGATCAGCATGGAGGTTACCACGGCGTCCTTATCCCGGACATAGGTGCCGGCCAGATAGCCGTAGCTTTCCTCAAAACCGAATACGAACCGGTCGGCCTCTCCGGCCCTTTCCAGCCCCAGAATCTGTTCTCCGATATACTTGAAGCCGGTGAGCACGTTCCGCAGCTCGCAGCCGTAATCCGCGCAGATTCTCGGAATCATTTCACTGGTAACGATGGTTTTTACCGCGACCGGACGCTCCGGCAGGGTTCCGTTGCGCTTCCGGCAGGAAAGAATGTAGTTCATCAGCATAATACCGGTTTCGTTTCCGGTCATCAGCCGGTAGTCGTCCCCATCCTTTACGGCGATGCCTACCCGGTCGCTGTCCGGGTCTGTGGCAAGCACCAGATCCGGCTTGCTTTCCTGGGCAAGCTTCAGGGCCAGGGTCAGCGCCTCACGGAATTCCGGGTTCGGATAGGGGCAGGTGGGAAAGCTGCCGTCAGGCAGCTCCTGCTCCGGCACCACCTGGATTTCCTTAACGCCGATCCGGGCCAGAATCTTCCGCACCAGCTTGTTGCCGGCGCCGTTTAAGGGCGTATAGACGATTTTCAGGCCGCTGCCGGCGCAAACGCCGGGATTAACGCTCTGCGCCTCCAGACAGTCCAGATATTTATCGTAAAAGCTGTCCTCAATATAAACGATTTTTCCGGTTTCCAAGCCCTGGTCAAAAGAAATTTCCTCCACGCCGTCGAACAGGTCTACCTTTAGAATTTCCGCGTAAACATTGTCCGCATCCGTGTCGGTCATCTGGCAGCCGTCGGGTCCGTAACACTTATAGCCGTTATATTTGGCCGGGTTATGGCTGGCGGTAATCATAATACCGGCGTCGCAGCGGAGCTCCCGCACGGCGAAGGACAGAACCGGCACCGGCTGAAGCTCCTTCACGATTCTGGCGGTTATGCCGTTGGCGGCCAGCACCCGGGCGCACTCTCTGGCGAACAGCTCCGATTTGATCCGGCTGTCGTAGGCGATGGCCACGGAGGCTCCCTCCTTTTTGGAGTTAAGGTAGTTAGCCAGGCCTTGGGTAGTGCGGCGGACGGTATAAATATTCATACGATTGGTGCCCGCGCCGATTACCCCTCTCAAGCCCGCGGTACCGAATTCAAGTTCTTTGTAAAAACGGTCGTAGATTTCCTTTTCATCGCCGGAAATCCTTTTTAATTCCTCGATCAGGTCGCTGTCTTCCACAGCTTTTTGGAGCCAAAGGGCATACTTTGCGTTGCTTGCCATTTTATTCATCCTTTCCTGTGAAGCTTGCTCTTATTTTACCATAGTTTTCCCGCGGATTCAATCGAAACCCCCGCGCTTATTTTGTTCCTAAAAAAATCTTAAAATTACGGGAAAGGGCTTGCGTTTCCCGCGGTTTTATGCAATGCTAATAGTAACTATTTTAAGAAAAAAGGGGTAAAATATGAGAATGTACGACGTAGTTGCCTTAGGAGAGCTTCTGATCGATTTTGTCCACCAGGGAAATAACGACGTAGGGTACCCGCTGATGCAGGGGAACCCTGGCGGCGCTCCGGGGAATTTTTTAAGCACCCTTTCCAAGTTCGGCGCGAAAACTGGTTTTCTGGGAAAGGTAGGCAGCGACCGGTTCGGAAGGATGCTGGTCAAAACCTTCCGGGATGCGGGAGTGGAAACCAAGGGAATTTTGGTGGATGACAGATACTTCACCACGCTGGCCTTTGTCACTTTGGACGACAGCGGCGACCGGGAATTTTCATTTGCCAGAAAGCCCGGTGCGGATACGATGCTCACCATCGATGAGCTGCCGAAGGATCTCGTTACGGAAACGAAGGTTTTCCATTTCGGAACCCTGTCCATGACCGGCGAGCCTGCCAGAAGCACCACCAAGGAGGCGGTCCGCATGGCGAAGGAGGCCGGCGCCATGATTACCTTTGATCCCAATCTGCGCCGTCCGCTGTGGAGCTCGATGGAGCTGGCCCGGGAACAGATGCTGTGGGGCCTGCGCCACGCGGATGTGGTAAAAATCGGCCAGGACGAGCTGGAGTTTATCTTTGAGGGCCAGGATTTCAAGGACAGCGCGAAAAAGCTGGTGGAGGACTTCGGGGTAAAGCTGGTGTTCGCCACCATGGGCAAGGAGGGCTGTTATTTTATTAACCGTCAGGGCAGCGGGCAGGTTCCCACCTTTCAGGAGGTTAAAACCATCGACACCACCGGCGCGGGAGATATTTTCGGGGGCTCGGCAGTGTATCAGGTGTTCGCCTCCGGCATAGCGCCGGAGCAGCTTTCCACGGAAAGGCTTGCGGAGATCGTCCGGTTTGCCAATGCCGCGGCATCCCTGTCTACCACCAAGCACGGCGGCATCCCCAGCATCCCTTCCAAGGAGGAAGTGGAGGCGTTTCTCAGCCGCGGCGAGTGATAAAAACAAAAACTCCCTGGGCCGCTGCGGTGCGGCCAGGGAGTTGCTGCGTTTTAGCTGCTATTTTTCACTGAGGGATATCAGGCGTTGATGACAGCGTCACCCATCAGTTCGTTGGTTCTTTTTTCGTAGAGATAATCCTCTACGTATTCCGGCAGATTTTCCGGGTACGCGCTGTTTTCCATGAGACATTGGGTAAAATTGACGATTTCGTCGTAGTTGGTTGTGATGTTGCTGTAGGACGCGAAGCCGCTGTGGGTTGGTTTGCTGGACTTGATCTCGATACCATAGGAACCGCCGTTTTCTTGAATGTAATACTCCAATTCAATGTGGTCGTCCTCCTGCACGAAAACGGACCCAAAGAAATGTCTCATAATACCCCTCCGTTATTTTGTTTTTTTCCGTGAAATTGTGTCACAAGAGCAATGATAATACTATTTGTTGAATATTTCAAGGCTATTTGACCAAAATGGGAAAATTAGACAAAAAATAATTTTAAATTTAAGGAATACTTTTTATTGTATTTTCATAAAAGACGACTACAATATGTAGTTTTTGACAGGAGTGTACTGCTTTGCCCAGATTTCTGCTGGATTCGACAAAGAGGGCTTCCCGGCGGGGACTGCTGGGAAAACTGGAAAATATCGCTGTATATCTGATTCTCTTTTTTCTGTGCTTTGCCGCCGTGATATTGGCCTTTCCGGCCAACGGACAGCTTCAGGGAAAAGAAATCCAGGTAATATCGGCTTTTTTAGCCGGAGGAGACATCGCCGTGCTGTGCGTCCTGTGGCGGCTGAAAAGGCTTGACCCCAAGACCCTGATGTTTTTGCTGTTTCTGCTGGGGGTTCTGATGAGGCTTTCCTATGCGGCGGCTTATCCGGCTGAGGATCGTCAGCATGACGTGTTCGACGCCGACGGCCATTTGCAGTACATCCTAAGGCTGGCTGACACCTGGCGGCTGCCGGATTCTAATAACTGGCAGTATAACCATCCGCCTCTGCACCACCTTTTGGCGGCGGTTTGGGTCAAGGTATTCCAATGGTTTGGCGTAACGGATCAGGCGCAGCTCGCAGAGACGCTCCAGTTTTTGACCTGCTTTTATTCCTGCGCCATGCTGGCGGTGGTTTACCGGATTTTTGACGAAAACCCCTTCGGCCGCCGGGCGGTCCCGCTGGCTTACGCCCTGGTCTGCCTCCATCCCACCTTTTATCTGCTGGCGGGTTCCCTGAATAACGACTGCCTGATGGTCCTGCTGTTTTTCACGGCGGTCTTATACACCTTGCGGTGGTACCGCGATCCCAGCCTGAAAAACAGCCTGACGCTGGCTGTGGCCATTGGCTGCTGCATGATGGCAAAGGTCAGCGGCGCGATGATCGCTCCGGTGACGGCAATGGTGTTTGTGTGGAAGCTTGCCGTTCTGGGAAGGGAGCGGAAATGGAGGCTGCTGCGGGGAATCCTGGCCAAGCTGGCGGCCTTTGGAGCGGTCTGCATCCCTTTGGGGCTCTGGTACCCTGTGCGGAACCTGATCCTGTTCGGACAGCCCCTGGGCTATGTGGCTCCCATCGGGGAGGATGCGGCTATATACTGCGGCAACGAAGCCCTGGCGGACCGGTTTGTGCCTCTGCTTTCCCCGGATTGGACGAAAAGCCTTTACTGTGACCCCTTTGAGGATTATAATATTTTTGCGTATGCAACCAAATGCTCCGTGTTCGGCGAGACCGCTCTGTCCGGCAGCGGGGTGGCGGCTGCTACTTTGCTGGTTTGCGCTTTTATCCTGATAACAGGAGCCCTGACCGCCATGGTTTATGTGCTGGCGCGGGGCAGAAGTGAAAGAACCACCCTGTTTTTCTGGGTCATGGCGGCGGTCATGGCGACGCAGGTTGGACTGTTCCTGTATTCCAATGTCAAATATCCTTACGGCTGCACCATGGATTTCCGGTATCTCGCGCCCGCGGTGCTGCCTGGGGCCGTATTTCTGGGCGCCGCGGGCCAGCGGCTTTGGCGTTCCAAAAGAGAGGTCCCTCAATATCTGGCGGTGGTGCTCTCCTGCGTCGTATTTCTGTTTTGTGTCAGCGGCGTCTTTTTATACCTTACGCTTTCTTAAACGGACGAGGAACGGTTCGCGCTTTGTCCCGCGGCCGCAGTGCTGAAAGCGCCGGCACACCGTAAAAACCAGGAAGCACAGGCCGCGTGGGTTTCGTGAAAAACGGCGGCCTGCCAATGTTCCTTGATCGGTTGTTCCGTTTTGCGTGACCGGCGGCCAGGGGGGCAGAGATCTGCCTTCGGGGGGACTGCCCGCCTGTGCAGCCGAAGGCCTTTGCCGCCTGGCGCTTGTCCGTATGGGGATGGGTTCTGTATAAATTCCATGTACGGCTAAGGGACAATAAAAGCCCTTTATTTTTGATCTGTCTTACCCGCGTTTTGATAACGCTTTCTAAAATTGAGGAGAAGGAAGGGAACCATCATGTCACAGTCTATCGTGATTATCGGCGCCGGGCCGGCGGGGCTTACCGCCGCCTATGAGCTGTTGAAAAAAGGACAGGTATCCGTCACCATTCTGGAGGCGACCGGAGAAATCGGCGGGATCTCCAGAACAAAAAACTACAAGGGGAACCGTATGGATATCGGCGGCCACCGCTTTTTTTCCAAATCCGACAAGGCTATGGATTTCTGGAAGGAGATTATGCCCTTGGAGGACAGGGAAAGGGGAATCAGCCCAGATCAGGCCGATCTGCTGTTTTTAATCCGCCATCGTCTTTCCCGGATTTTATTTCTCAGGAAATTTTTTGATTATCCTGTGACCCTGAACGGATCTACCATCAGGGGGCTTGGCTTTTCCCGGCTGATGAAAATCGGCGTCAGTTATCTGAAAATCTGCTTCAGGCCGGTAAAGGACATCGACTCCCTGGAAAAGTTTTTTATCAGCAGGTTCGGCGTGGAGCTGTATGAAACCTTCTTCAAGGATTACACGGAAAAGGTCTGGGGCGTGCCATGCTCTCAAATCAGCCCTGACTGGGGCGCCCAGCGGGTGAA
Organism: [Clostridium] leptum DSM 753; assembly: GCA_000154345.1. Lineage (GTDB taxonomy): Bacteria > Bacillota > Clostridia > Oscillospirales > Acutalibacteraceae > Clostridium_A > Clostridium_A leptum. Next base: position 40,758 of record DS480338.1, on the reverse strand, counting down.
GGGGCTGTCGGTTTCCAAGGCGCTGCTCCACAGCCTGAAAAAGCCCTTCCTGAAGAAGAGCACGGTTAACGGCAAAAAAGTGGAAACCAGCCTGATTGAAAGCTTTATGTACCCGAAATACGGCCCGGGGCAGCTTTGGGAGGAGGTCGCCCGCCGGGTAGTGGCTATGGGCGGAGAAATCCGGTTCGGCCAAAGGGTAGACCAGGTCAGCGTAGAAAACGGCCGGATCGTTTCGGTGGCCGCTGTGGATGAAAACGGCGTCCGAAGCGCTGTGGAGGGGGATTATTTCCTATCCACCATGCCGGTGAGGGACTTGATCGGCGCCATGGGCCCGGCGGCTCCGGAAAAGGTGAAGGAGGTTGCGGAAGGGCTGGTCTACCGGGATTTCATGACCGTGGGCCTGCTGCTGGACAGCCTGAAGCTGAAGGATCCCAAGGCGGAAAACGGCAGGGTCATGGATGACTGGATTTACGTTCAGGAGCGGGATGTGAAAATCGGACGGCTCCAGCTGTTCAACAATTGGAGCCCCTATATGGTGAAGGACCCGGACACGGTATTCATGGGACTGGAGTATTTCTGCGACGAGGGAGACGAAATGTGGAATACGCCCGACCAGGAATTCATTGATTTCGCCGTAGGAGAGCTGGAAAAACTGGGAATTGTGGAGCGCAGCCATGTCAAGGACGCGGTGCTGATCCGGGTGCCCAAGGCGTATCCCGCCTATTTCGGAACCTACGGGCAGTTCGGTGAAATCCGGAAATTTACCGATTCCCTTGAGAACCTGTTTTTGCTGGGCCGGAACGGCCAGCACCGCTATAACAACATGGATCACTCCATGCTGACGGCCATGGCCGCCGCGGAGGCGATCCTTTCCGGCAATGTCAGGGATAAGTCTCCGGTGTGGGAGATCAACACCGAGGAGGAATACCACGAGGAAAAGCAAGGCGCGTAGGGCTTTACAAGCTAGGAGCCCGTCAAAGGCCGGAGGGCCGGCTTGGATCAGCCTTGAACAGGAAATCTTCCCCGTAAAGCGTGGCTCTGCTGTGTATATTGGATAGTTCCGGCTTCCGCGGCTCAGGGATCGTTTAACAGAAGAGCGCGGAAGGGAAGCTCCCGCTTAACAGCGGTCGCTGCGGCTATTGTTAAATTTGCTGTAATCGTCAGGCTTGATTTTAAGGCATGTTATTTTAGAAAGCGCCCTCCGCGATATCGCGGAGGGCGCGCTGTTTCATCTGGTTTTGCGGAAAGCAGTCACCGGCGCCGCGGGGCTTCCCTTGGAATACGCTTTGTCAGATTTTACGGGAGGGGAGCCTGGCATGAGCGTTCTTGAAAACGCTACATCACCAGAGTACCGTTGTCCGATTGGAGCAAAATCAAAATCTGCTCCTCCAGAGCGGTCTGGGCGTTAATATACACCAGCACCCGGTCTCCGTTTTCCGCAGAGCAGGTAAACTCATAGCACAGCGTTTCGTTTAGGCCGCTGGAAGGCACATAGCACAGGCTTTCTGCCTCGACGGTCAGGCGGGGGCTGACGGAGGCCCGGGCCTCCTCTGAGGAAATCGGGCTGTAATCTACGGAACGGGTATGGTGATTCATCAAATACCCGGTAGCGCTGAAGGACACGATTTCCCCGGAATCCAGCGCCACGCCTACCTTTACCAGGTCGCTGTAGCAGACGGCGCCGTCCTGCACATAGGCGTAGTTGATGGTGCAGATATTGTTATTGATGACGTAATAGCTTTCCTTCATGGACGGATAGCCGGCCTGCTCTAAAAAGCTGCGGGCTTTTTCGGCGGCCCCCTCAAAATCCAGCTTGGCGCTGCCAATCATCCGGGAATTCAGCATGGCGTTCACATAGCCGCCCTGCTTGGAAATGGTGATGGATTTATCCCCCGCCGTAAACCGGTAGCAGGGCAGATTTCCCTCGGTGCCGCTGCCTCTGGCCAGGCTTTGGGGCTTCTCGTTTAAGAACAAGGCCGCTGTGGTCAAAGCGGTTTCCTCGGAAACGGCTTGAGCCTCCTCTAGAAATACCGGCTTCTGCTGGGTAATGTGATCGGAAAACGGCCCGTCGTAGATCAGGGTCGGATAATCAGTAAACCCCTCGTTCATCTCCCGGAAGCCGCTGTTGATGGCGGGCACCGCCTGGTCCTGGGTCTCCCTGGACAGATTCTGATAGGCCTGCTGGGCTTCCCCGATGGGAATGTCACCCTCCATCAGGGTTGTTTCCAAATCTTTCAGGCTGCCGTTCAGCTCCTTGGCATATTCTCCCAGGGTAATAAAGCTGTCCATCTCCTGGTCGGTAATCTCCTGCCCTTTGCTGATCTTTCCGGAAAGGTATAGGGAAAAATCTCCCACCTGGGAAATGAACTTGTTGACGTTGGACAGCTCCTCATAAGACAGAGGCAGCTCCGCCAGGTAAATTTTCGCGTCGCTGCTTTCCTTCAGCAGCTTGGCGGCGATGCCTTGCTGCTGGGGCGCCGTGTTGGCGTAAACTCCCTTTTCCAGCGCCACCTCCAGATTGGATACGCTGTCGGATAAATCGCTTAAAGCCCGCTGGTAGCCGTATTCGCTGTTTTGACGGTACCGCTGGGCGGCCTGATAATTGATCAGCGCCCCCACGCCGAGAAAAACGCACAGGGCGGTAAAATAGCTGAGAATCCGGATGAATCCCCGCTTGGTCAAATTTGGATTCATAAATCACGCCTCCTGGACGAAAGTTAGTTATAGATTGCCAAAAATCCAGGGGAATTATGCGGGCAAATCCGGACTGCTTTGCTAAAAATAAAAATTTGGGTTGACAAAAATCCGCTTTCGGGTATATGATACTAGTAATTTCAATCATCCTGACAAATGCGTTGATAGGGAAGAGTAATTTGGTTCCCGCTTTCAGAGAGCCGCCGGGTGGTGCGAGGCGGCAGGGGAGAAAAATGAAAATCGCCCTTGAGCAGCACGCTGAACCCCGAAAGGGTAGTAAGCGGTGCCGGTTCCCTCCGTTACCGGGGCAGCATTCGGCATTCGGCCCGATGTGAACAGAGAGGCCCTGGACAGCAGGGCAATAAGAGTGGTACCGCGGGGGAGCAAGACCTTCGTCTCTTAAACGAAAGAGGCGGACGGTCTATTTTTTTATCCAAAAATAAAGGCTCGGAAAGGCTTGCGAAGCGGCTCGCCCGAAAAGCAGGCGGAAAACCTTTGGGCCTTCCTTGTTCCCGCACCCTCTGCTTCCCCGCGAATCCCAGCCGGTTTTTCACCCGGGAGAAAACAGCTTTCTTTTTTCTATAGCCGAGAAAGGCTGCGGGGGCTCTGTTTTTCAGAGAGCGGGGATAAGAGGATGATTGCGGGAAAACCATGGAGATATTTTAGAGAGGCAGTGAAGACGATGGAATTGACAGGAGCGCAGATCATAGCGGAATGCTTGCTGGAACAAAGGGTGGATACGGTGTTCGGGTATCCCGGCGGCGCCGTGCTGAATATTTACGACGCCTTGTATGAATACCGTGACAGGATCCGCCACGTGCTTACGGCTCACGAGCAAGGAGCCGCCCACGCCGCCGACGGCTATGCCCGTTCCACCGGAAAGGCGGGGGTGGTGATCGCCACCTCCGGCCCCGGCGCAACTAATCTGGTCACCGGAATCGCCACCGCCTATATGGACAGCATCCCCATGGTGGCCATTACCGGCAATGTTGCGGTGGAGCTGCTGGGGCGGGACAGCTTCCAGGAGGTGGATATCACCGGGATTACCATGCCGGTGACCAAGCATAATTTCGCGGTAAAACGGGTGGAGGATCTAGCGGACATCATCCGCAGGGCGTTCCAGATCGCCCAATCCGGCAGGCCGGGCCCGGTGCTCATCGACGTGCCCAAGGACATCACCGCCAGCCGGTGCCAATACGAGAGGCAATCCCCCCTGCCCCTGTCCCCCTCGCCCCGGCCGGAGGAAAGCCGGCTTGCCAAGGCTGCGGAAATGCTCCGGCAGTCCAAGCGCCCCTTTCTATATGCCGGCGGCGGGGTGATCGCCTCCGGCGCCGCCCCGGAGCTTCTCCGCTTCGCGGAGACCCTCCAGGCGCCGGTGTGCACCTCCCTGATGGGGCTGGGCGGCTTTCCCGAGGACCATCCCCTCTCTCTGGGCATGATCGGAATGCACGGCTCCTACGCCGCCGGCATGGCCCTGGACCACAGCGACCTGATCGTGGTGCTGGGCGCCAGGTTCTCCGACCGGGTGGCCGGGGACCGGGAAAAATTCGGAAAGCAGGCCAAAATCCTCCAGCTGGATGTGGATTTGGCCGAGGTGGATAAAAACGTACTGGTGGACCGGTACCTGATCGGGGATCTGAAGGAAACCTTAACAGCCCTCAACGGCCTTTTGGAGCCCCAGGACCATCGGGAATGGCTTGCCCGGATGGAAGCCTGGAAAACGGAAGCGCCCCGGAGAACGGCGGATCCCGGCGAGGCTCCGGACCACACCCACATTATCCGCTGTTTAAATTCTCTGATGGGGCCGGAGGATATCCTGGTCACCGACGTGGGCCAGCATCAGATGTGGGCGGCTCAGGATTACCGGTTTTTAAGGCCCCGGACCTTTCTCACCTCCGGCGGGCTGGGAACCATGGGCTACGGACTGGGAGCCAGCGTAGGCGCGCAAAGCGCCCGCCCGGACCGCCGGGTGGTTCTGGTCACCGGAGACGGCAGCTTCCATATGAATTTAAACGAGCTGGTGACCCTGGCTTCCTATGAGCTTCCGGTCATGGTGGTGGTCATGAACAATCAGGTGCTGGGTATGGTACGCCAGTGGCAGAAGCTGTTTTACGGCCGGCGGTTCTCCCAAACCGACCCCCACCGAAAGACCGATTTCGCCGCCCTTGCGAAGGCCTTCGGTATCGAGGGGAGGACCATTGCGGAGGACGGCCAGGTGGAAAAAGCGCTGAAGGAGGCCTTTGATCTCAAAAAGCCGGTGGTGGTTGACTGCCGCATTTCTCCCGATGACAACGTACTGCCGATGATCCCGCCGGGAGGCACGGTGGATCAGATGATCACTCAAATGGATTGATCCGCAGGAGAGTCCCTGCGCCGAGCGCCGCGCGGCAGGATAAAAACGGATGTCCGGGCGGCGGGTTCCGTGGAACTTCGGCCTGTAAAATTTGACATGCAAGGAGCGTTTTTGATGGAACAAAAGCAGACCATTACCCTGGTTGTGAAAAATCACCCCGGCGTCCTTTTGCGGATCACCGGGCTGTTTACCCGCCGGGGGTTCAACATCGACAGCCTGACGGCCTTTCCTGATGAAAAGAAAGAGTTTACCACCATGACCATCACCACCTACGGCGACGACGCCACCGCCAAGCAAATCATCCGCCAGGTCAATAAGGTCCAGGAGGTCGTAGCTTCGGACCTGAAGGCCGGGGAAGCCTGAGGAAAAACGGCCTCAGACGGCTGGGGCGAAATTTGAAATCTTGACCGAAAATACGATCTGTAATATAATAGAAAGGAAAAGCATCATGGAACGATCTGTTGAAATTTTCGATTCTACCCTGAGAGACGGAGCCCAGGGAGAGGGAATTTCCTTTTCCGTGGAGGATAAGCTGGCTATCGTACAAAAGCTGGATGAGCTGGGGGTTACGTTTATCGAGGCGGGAAACCCGGGCTCGAACCCCAAGGACCTGGAGTTTTTCCGGCGGGTCAACGAAACCCAGCGGAAGCACGCCCAGCTTGTGGCCTTTGGCTCCACCCGCCGCAAGGGGATCAAGGCGGAGGATGACGGCAACATCAGGGCGCTGCTTGCCGCCGACACCCCGGTCGTGGCGGTGTTCGGCAAATGCTGGGACCTTCATGTGACTCAAATCCTGGGCACGACCCTGGAGGAAAACCTGAGCATGATCGAGGATACCTGCAGCTATCTGGCCGGCAGGGGCAAGCGGGTGTTTTTTGACGCCGAGCATTTCTTCGACGGCTACAAGGAAAATCCGGAATTTGCCATGGAAGCCCTGAGGGCGGCCCAAAAGGGCGGCGCCGCGTGCCTGGCTTTGTGCGACACCAACGGCGGATGCTTCCCCGATGAAATCGCGCGGATTACCAAGGCTGTGGCAGAGGCGTTTCCGGAGCTGACGGTGAGCATCCATACCCACAATGACGGCGGTATGGCGGTGGCCAACTCCATCATGGCTGTGGAGGCGGGCGCTTCCCAGGTGCAGGGCACCTTTTTAGGCTTTGGGGAACGGTGCGGCAACGCCAATTTGTCTACGGTCGTGGCCAATTTGCAGCTGAAAAGAGGCATCCGGTGTATCCCGGAGGAAAACCTGAAGCTGCTGACCGCGACGGCCCGGGCTATCGCGGAGATCTCCAATTTGATGCTGAACAAAACGGAACCCTACGTCGGCAGCAGCGCCTTTGCTCACAAGGCGGGAATGCACGCTGACGGCGTGATGAAGCTGCCCCGGTCCTTCGAGCATATTCCGCCGGAGACCGTGGGAAACGAGCGCAGGTTCCTAATGTCGGAAATTTCCGGCAAGGCCGCGGTTTTCAGTAAAATCCAGAAGGTCTGTCCCAGACTTACTAAGGATTCCCCGGAAACCGGCAGAATTGTGAAAAAGCTGAAGGATTTGGAAAATGAAGGCTACCAGTTTGACGGCGCCGATTCCAGCTTTGAGCTGCTGATCCGGAAAAATACGGGCGCTTACCGCCCCTTTTTCGAATTAATTCATTATCAGATTATATCCAGCCGGCCCACAGACCCCTCCGCCAGCGCCAGCGCGGTGGTAAAGGTTCGGGTGGGGGAAAAGCTCCAGCTGATGGCGGCGGAGGGCAACGGCCCGGTCAACGCTTTGGATCAGGCCCTGCGGGCCGCCCTGGAGGTGTTTTATCCCGCCTTGTCAAAGGTGCGGCTGATCGACTATAAGGTTCGTGTGATGGATGGCAAAAACGCCACCGGCGCCAAGGTGCGGGTTCTCATCTCATCCACCGACGGCAGGCGGGTGTGGACTACTGTGGGGGCCTCAAGCGACGTGGTGGAGGCCAGCTGGATCGCCTTGGTCGATTCCATCGAATATAAGCTGATCAAGGACGCGGAGGATATTCTTCTGGGGAACTGAGCCAGAGCTCAGGAAGGGAAACGGCAAACGGCGGCTGAATGGGAAAATGAAGAATGGAGAGACCGGGCTTTGCGCTTTTCCGCGGAGAACGGGGGCCGGCCGAAGGCTTTTTCGCGGCTTGGACTGTGCTTGCCGGCCCGGGATTTTCCATAGCCTTCTTTTACAGGATTTATTTTATAAAAGAAATAAAGTGAACGCAAGAGGACTATTCCGGCGCTTGGCCGGAAGCGTACGCGGGAACCACCCGCCGAAAGGAGAATGTAAATGCCGTTTCAAAGATTTTCAGAGATTACCCCAGAGATTTTGCAGCTGTCGGAGCGCTGCCTGAAAAACGGAAAGATCGACCCGGGCCTTTACGCCAAATACGATGTGAAAAGAGGGCTTCGGGATTTAAACGGAAAGGGAGTTTTAGCCGGCCTGACGGAAATCGCCAATGTGCAGGCCTACGACGTGGTAGACGGAGAATCTGTGCCTTGTGAGGGAAAGCTGTTCTACCGGGGCTTTAATATCGCGGACCTGGTCAAGGGCTTTTTGAAGGATAAGCGGTTCGGCTTTGAGGAAGCCACGTATTTATTGCTGTTCGGCGAGCTGCCCGACGAGCGGGAGCTGAAGGATTTTCAGGCGCTGCTGGCCAATTACCGCACCTTGCCCACCGCGTTTGTCAGGGATATCATTATGAAGGCGCCGAGCCCGGACATGATGAATACCCTGGCCCGCAGTGTGCTGACCCTGTATTCCTACGATGAAAACGCCAATGATATCAGTATTCCCAATGTACTGCGCCAGTGTTTGCAGCTGATCGCCCTGTTCCCGCTGATCTCGGTCTACGGCTACCAGGCCTACCGCCATTACCACGACGGACAGAGCCTGTTTATCCATATGCCCCAGCCTGACCTTTCCACCGCGGAAAATATCCTGTACTGCCTGCGGGCGGACAGCAAATATACCGAGCTGGAGGCTAAGATCTTAGACCTTGCCCTGGTGCTCCACGCGGAGCACGGCGGCGGAAACAACTCTACCTTTACCACCCACGTGGTCACCTCCTCCGGCACCGATACTTATTCCGCCATCGCGGCGGCCCTGGGATCTCTGAAGGGACCCAAGCACGGAGGCGCCAACATTAAGGTCGTCAAAATGTTCGACGATATGAAGGAACATATCTCCGATTACGGCGACGAAGACGCGGTGAAGGATTACCTGAAAAGGCTGCTGCATAAGGAGGCCTTTGACAACGCCGGCCTGATCTACGGCATGGGCCACGCGGTGTACTCCTTGAGCGACCCGAGAGCCAATATCTTCAAGGCCTTCGTGGAAAGCCTCTCCAAGGAAAAGGGCCGGGAGGATGAATTCCGGCTTTACTCGATGGTGGAGCGCCTGGCGCCCCAGGTAATCGCCGAGGAAAGAAAAATCTACAAGGGCGTTTCCGCCAATGTAGACTTCTACTCCGGCTTTGTTTACAGTATGCTGGATCTTCCCACCGAGCTGTTTACCCCCATTTTCGCCATCGCCAGGATTTCCGGCTGGAGCGCCCACCGGATCGAGGAGCTGGCCAATGCCGGAAAGATCATCCGTCCCGCTTATAAATGTATTCAAGAGGTGCGGGAATACACCCCCTTGTCTGAACGGTAAAAACAGCTGTTCTTACCAGCCTGTACTTTATCCGAGGGGGCCCGCTTGACCCGGACGCCGTCTTTTCCCGTCTGGGCTTCATTGCTTGGAAAAGCCCCGGTGAAACCGGGGCTTTTCTTCTCGAATCCATCCGGACCCGCAGGCGTCACTCTTTGGAAAAGCTTCTTAAAGCGGCTGGATTTTTGAGGGCGACTGCCCGGTACCGAGTGCCGATCCAGCCATTCTTCGCGAACCGTGTCAGCAGCTTGCTCACCGTCACCCGGGTGGTGCCGGCTAAATTGGCGATTTCTTCGTGGGTCAGGTTCACCTGGAGAATCCCGTCTTCCCCGGGGACGGCGTGGCGCAGCAGGGCCTGGGCTACCCGCTGGTCCGCCTGCAGGAAGGTCATGTTGTCCACCTGCTCGGAAAGCAGCCGCACCCGGTGGGCCATCAGCTCCAGCAGATGAACTGCCAGATCCGGGTCCTGGCTGAAGCTTTTGATCAGGCCGTTCCGGTTGATGGCGATCAGCTCGGTTTTTACCAGGGCTTTGGCCGAGGATACCCTGGGCATGTGGTCGAAAAAGGCGGCTTCCCCCAAAATGCCCTGCTCTACAATGGTGATGGTTTTTTCCATACCGTTTTCCGAGCTTAAAAAGACCTTTACCCGCCCTTTTTTGATGCAGTAAAAGCAGTCTGCCTGTTCTTCCTGCCAGTAAATCATCTGATCCTTTTCATAGGTCCGGGTGGGAAGATTTTTGGCAAACAGCCGCCAAAGATCCGTTTCCGGCCCGAGGGGATAAGCGTCTCCGTACATCTGCGCCGCCTCCTTGATCGAATCGTTTTGATTTTGTCCCATTTCAGCGGGAATATCCTATGGCCCGCCGGACGCGGCCTGAGGCTTCTGCGGACAGCTTGAAAAAGACTGATAAATATGCCCGCTTGCGGACGGTATCCCGAAGCTTTGGGAACAATTTGTTTTAATTGTATCATATAATACATTTTTGCCGCAAGACCTGTGGCATAATAAGGGCAGAAAAAGAATTTTGAAGATGAAGGAGAGATTCCGCCATGGGTATGACAATGTCCCAAAAAATCTTGGCGGCCCACGCGGGCTTAGATCATGTGGAAGCCGGCCAGCTAATCGAGGCCAGCCTGGATCTGGTGCTGGGCAACGACGTGACCGCTCCGGTAGCCATCAATGAATTTGAAAAATGCGGCGCCAAGGGAGTGTTCAGCCAAGATAAAATCGCCCTGGTGATGGACCATTTTACCCCCAATAAGGACATCAAGGCGGCGGAGCAGACCTTGAAGGTCCGCAGGTTCGCCAATCAGTACGATATTTTAAACTATTTCGATGTGGGGCGCATGGGCATCGAGCATGCCCTTCTGCCGGAGCAGGGCCTGGTGGGCCCCGGCAGCCTGGTGATCGGCGCGGATTCCCATACCTGCACCTACGGCGCGCTGGGGGCCTTCTCTACCGGCGTAGGGTCTACCGACATGTGCGCGGGCATGATGACCGGCAAGGCCTGGTTTAAGGTGCCCGGCGCCCTGAAATTCACTCTTACCGGCAAGCCCGCCCAGTGGGTCAGCGGCAAGGACGTGATCCTGCATATCATCGGGATGATCGGCGTGGATGGCGCCCTGTATCAGTCCATGGAGTTCGCCGGCGACGGGTTGCAGTATCTTTCCATCGACGACCGGCTCTGCATCGCCAACATGGCCATTGAGGCCGGAGCGAAAAACGGCATTTTCCCAGTGGACGACGTGACCCGGGCCTACTGTAACGGCCGGTTCCAGGGTACGCCGGTGGAATACGCCGCCGACGAGGATGCGGTATATGAAAAGGAATATGTGATCGACCTGTCCGCTCTGCGTCCCACCGTGGCATTTCCCCATCTGCCGGAGAACACCCGTACCATCGACAACGTGGGGCAGGTGAAGATCGACCAGGTGGTCATCGGCTCCTGCACCAACGGCCGTCTCAGCGACCTGCGGATCGCCGCGAATCTGCTGAAGGGAAAAAAGGTAGCGAAAAATGTGCGCTGCATCGTGTTCCCCGGCACCCAGACGATTTATCTGGACGCTATGAGGGAGGGCCTGGTTGAGGCCTTTATCCAGGCGGGCGCCGTGGTGTCCACACCTACCTGCGGTCCGTGCCTGGGCGGGCATATGGGAATTCTGGCCGCCGGGGAGCGGGCGGTTTCCACGACCAACCGGAACTTTGTCGGCCGCATGGGACACGTAGACAGCGAGGTATACCTGGCCAGCCCGGCGGTAGCCGCGGCCAGCGCGGTGACCGGCTACATCACAGACCCGGCTGAGGTTTCAGGCATAGGAAGGAGAGAGCACCAATGAACGCACATGGCTTTGTACATAAATACGGCGACAATGTGGATACGGATGTCATCATTCCCGCCCGGTACCTGACCACGTCGGTGCCGGAGGAGCTGGCGGCGCACTGCATGGAGGATATAGACAGGGAGTTCATCCATAAGGTAAAGCCCGGCGATATTATGGTGGCGGATAAAAACTTCGGCTGCGGCTCATCCCGGGAGCACGCCCCTATCGCCATCAAGGCGGCGGGAATCTCCGTGGTCATCGCCTCCACTTTTGCCCGGATTTTTTACCGAAACGCTATCAATATCGGCCTGCCGATTATGGAATGTGGGGAAGCCGCCAGGGATATCAAGGCCGGCGACGAGGTAAATGTGGATTTTGATACCGGCGTCATCACCAATGTGACCACCGGAAAAACCTATCAGGCCCAGCCGTTCCCGCCCTTTATCCAGAACATCATAGAAAAAGGCGGCCTGCTGAACAGCATCCAGTCGGAATAGGAGAAAATCAACATAGATCCGCTTTGGATTCTCATAAAAAAGGCGCCCGGAACAATTTGTTCCGGGCGCCCTTTCTGTTAAGCAGGGAAACGCCGTGGGGCGGATGATAGGGCGGGCGCCGTTTGCGTATGGCCATCGATAACGCCAGCCCATTTTTGAGGCATGGGAGGGGCTGACCAGTGTGCGTCCGGCGGGAAAAGCCGCAGAATGGGACGGACCGCGGACGCTTTCCGGATCCCTCTCAGCCGATCCCGGCCTTTTGCAGGTTTTGCTGGTGCTCCTCGTAGGTAGAGGCGTAATAATAGTTACCGCTGGCGTCGTGGCAGAAGTAAAGATAAGGCACATCCGACGGATATAAGGCGGCCTCAATGGTGGAAAGCCCCGGATTGCAGATAGGGCCGGCGGGCAAGGCCGGACACTTATAGGTGTTATATAAGGCCCGGAAGGGGTCAATGTCGCCGGAAAAGTAGGGGATTACATCGGATTCAATGTAGGTGATGGTGGCGTCCATCTCCAGCTGCATGCCGGCGTTCAGCCGGTTGTAGATCACCGCGGCGATGTTAGCTACCTCGTCAGGATTAGAGCCCTCCCGCTGGATCAGGGAAGCGATGGTGAGAATCTGATCCATGGAATAGCCCATTTCCGCCGCGCGCTGCCGGTAGCTGTCGGTGATCCTGGCCTCAGAATTCCGGAGAAAACGGCCGATAGCGTCCTGAGGCTTTTCCCCGACATAAAAGTCATAGGTGTCTGGGAACAGATATCCCTCAAGGCGGAAGCAGCGTCCGCTGGATGGGGCGGCCGCGACCAGGGGATAATAGCTGTAATCGTAATTCTCAGCCATAGACATCAGCTCGTCAAAGGTGCTGACGCCGTTTTCCTCCAGCGCGGCAAAAATCTCCGTCAGGGATTCCCCCTCCGGAAAGGTGATGGTCACCACCTGGCCTTGCTCCGCCTGGCCGGAGGACTCAGAAGAACCGCCGGACTCTGCGGAATCTGAGGATTCCTCCTGGCTGGAGGGCGGGAGCTTCTGAGAAATATTGGATTCCGGTGACGATACCGCCGAAGGCGCGGCGGGGAGGAGCGACTCCTTCAGGGATTTAGACGAGGCGGCGGATTCCGCCGGGGACTCCGTCTGGGAACAGGAGGCCGCCCCGATCAGCAGCAGAACGGCCAGAACCGTGCACACAAGTCGTTTTACCATAGTGAAAACCTCCTAACAAAAGAAAGGCTAAGAGAAAAAAGAGGAAAAATGTCGAAATGACAAATAAAAAAATAATTCAAAGAAAGACCCATGTTTTGCCGGACGCTTAGCGGAACAGCAGAGGAGGAAACGAAAATTCCCGGCGCCGCCGGCAGCTGCAAGCCCAAGCCCGACCGTTCGGCGCGCCGCCGGCCGATGAAAATGCCGGCGTTTTGGCGAAAAGGCCGCGGAACGAAAAAGCAAACCCTGGCGGATCAGCCGGAAAGGGAGAGGCTAACCGTTTTCCCGCCAGTTTTTGCACACATCCACCCATCCGGAAAAGCTGGAAGCGTATTGCTCCAGCTCCTGAGGCGTCAGCTCGATTGCGCTGTTGGAGCTGCCGCAGGCCGGGAATACCGTGCCGAACCGCTTTAGGGACTGATCCAGATAAACCTTGACCCCGCCGTTTACGGCAAAGGGACAGACGCCTCCTACCGCGTGGCCGATACAAGCCTCCGCCTCATCGGCGGAAAGCATTTTCGCTTTCGCGCCAAAGGCCGCCTTATATTTGGCGTTATCGATTTTTGCATCACCGGCGGCGACAATCAAAATACACTGCTCCCCTAACCGAAAAGAAAGGGTTTTGGCGATCCGCTCAGGCCGGCAGCTTAAGGCCTGGGCCGCCAGCTCCACGGTGGCGCTGGAAACGTCAAATTCCATGATCCGGTTTTCCAGGCCCCACTGCTTAAAATATTCCCGTACCCGCTCAATTGCCATTTGCGATCTCAGTCTCCTTTGCGATAGTGTTTGGCTCAAATTTAGATTCTTATAGAGAAAGGCAGGAAATCATTCCTACCTTTCGTGTCAACCGCTCTCTGGTTGTTACATTTTCAGGCTTTTCCATCCGTATCGAAGTCCCATTTGGAAAAGCCTGACCGCTGCCGCCGACGCTGACGGGCGGCAGCGGTCAGCCGCGTTTATTTTTGGCCGTAATAAGCGTTGGCGCCATGCTTGCGGAGGAAGTGCTTGTCAAGCAGCTCCTGCTGCATAGAAGGAACCTGCTCCTTCGCCAGATTTTCCGTATGCCAGGCCATCATAGCGAGCTCTTCCAATACTACGCTGTTGTGAACCGCCTCCATGCAGTCCTTGCCCCAGGTAAAGGGACCGTGGGATTTTACCAGCACGGCGGGAATGTGATCGGGATCCTTACCCTGGAAGGTTTCCACAATGACCCTTCCGGTTTCCTTTTCATATTCGCCGCCGATCTCCTCCGGAGTCATAGCCCGGGTACAGGGGATGGAGCCGTAAAAATAATCGCCGTGAGTGGTGCCGTAGGCGGGAATCGCCCGGCCGCCCTGGGCCCAAATGGTCGCCCAGCGGGAATGGGTATGCACTACGCCGCCGATATTAGGAAACGCGTTGTAAAGCTCCACATGAGTGGCGGTGTCGGACGACGGGTTCAGATCACCCTCGACCTTTTCTCCCTTCAGGTTCACAACTACCATGTGCTCCGGCTTCAGCTTATCGTAATCCACGCCGGAGGGCTTAATGACAAATAATCCCTTTTCCCGGTCAATCCCTGAGACGTTGCCCCAGGTAAACACCACTAGATTATGCTTCGGCAAAAGTAAATTGGCTTCCCATACCTGTTGTTTTAGTGCTTCTAACATAGATCAGAAACCTCCTAGCTTGATAAATAACTTCTTGATTTGGGCGCCGCCTGCTTCGGACCGGCGCCGGGACCTGCCCGTGCGAAAGGCCGCGCGGCCTTCTGAAAACTTCTCTTTTTGGACAACCTGGGATATAAGGTAAAAACGTTTTTTGAGCTGCGGCCAATACCCTTTTCCCATAAAGAACCAACCGCTCCTATTGTATGCGCATTTATCTTTTTGTAATTTCTTTTAAAGAATTAAAAACAACTTTTGTCCAATGCAGGCGAGCCGATTTGGCCTGAGCCTTAGTCATAACCCGGCGGAGAAGAAGCCGCCGCAGGCGGAATAACGGCCCTGCGCCGCCGGGGAAGGCGGGCCGGGAGCCGGCGGTATACAAAGTCTGTATTCGGGAAGCCCCGGCGGGATGCGCCAGGCCCGGAAGGTTTGCCGGCGAAACGGAAAGGAATAGGAAAAGCGGCACAGCCGAACCGGCTTTGCCGCTTGAAAAGGGAGGCGCCGTTGCGGCGCCTCCTGAAAGGAGCTGCGGTATCATTCGTCTCTGCCGCAGCATTTTTTGTATTTTTTACCGCTGCCGCAGGGACAAGGATCGTTCCGCCCTACTTTTTTGCCCTTGCGTACGGTTTTGCCGGCAGAATCAGAGCCGTCGGAGCCGCCGCTGGTGGAGGTGGGCTTGGCTACCTGCTCCCGCTTGGGGGCGATATACCGGGCCGGCGCCGGAGGAGGCACAGGCGTCTGAGGCTGACTATCCTGACCGCCGGTCCCGGCCGCGTCCTGAGGCTGCGCGGCGGCCGCGCCGGCACCGGGCGCGCCGGAATTGGCAGCGGCGGCAGGCTCCCTGGCGGGAGCTCTCTGAACCTGTAGCCGGAGGGTCAGCATCATTCTGGCGGTATCCTCACGGATGGCGGCGATCATCTCGTCGAACATATCGAAGCCCTCCAGGCGGTATTCCACTACCGGGTCATGCTGGGCGTAGGCTCTCAGCCGGATGCCCCGCTTCAGCTCCTCCATGGCGTCGATGTGGTCCATCCACTTGGTATCCACGTTTTTCAGCAGAACCACCCGCTCCAGCTCTCTCATCAGGGGAGAGCCGAAAACCTTCTCCCGGTTCTCATAAATAGCTTCCGCTTTCTTATAAATCTCGTCGATAACGTAATCGGCTTCCAGATTTTCCACCTCGGAGGGAGTAAACTGGAGCTCATCCGGCCCCAGCAGCCATCCGCGGTAGTAGTCCCTCAGGCCCTCCAGATTCCAATCCTCCTTGGGCGTTTCCGCGGGCAGATAGGTTTTCACCCGGCTCTCCACCGCCTGGCGCAGCATTTTGAGAATCTGCTCCTTCAGATCCTTGCCGTCCAGCACCTCATTGCGCTGGGCGTAAATGATCTCGCGCTGGCGGTTCATCACGTCGTCGTACTGGAGCACGTTTTTCCGGATGCCGAAGTTTCGGCTTTCCACCTTGCGCTGGGCGCTTTCGATGGAGTTGGAAAGCACCTTGTTTTCGATGGGGACGTTTTCCTCCACATTGAGCCGGTCCATAATGGCCTTCATCCGGTCGCCGCCGAACAAGCGCATCAGGTCGTCCTCCACGGACAGGTAGAACCGGGAGGTGCCCGGGTCTCCCTGACGGCCGGAACGGCCTCTCAGCTGGTTGTCGATCCGGCGGGACTCGTGGCGCTCGGTGCCCATGATGAACAGGCCGCCCGCCTCCCGGACCTCCTCCGCCTCGGACTTGATAGCGTCCTTATATTTCTTGTTCAGCTCCTGGAAGGTCCGTCTGGCGTTTAAAATATCCTCGTTGTCCGTCTCGGCGAAGCCGGTGGCTTCCACAATCAGCTCCTCGGGAACCTGCATCCGCCGCATTTCCGCCTTGGCCATGTATTCGGCGTTGCCGCCCAGCATAATATCCGTACCGCGGCCCGCCATGTTGGTGGCGATGGTGACCGCGCCCTTTTTACCGGCCTGGGCTACGATTTCCGCTTCCTTGTCGTGGTATTTGGCGTTCAGCACCTCGTGCTTGATGCCCCGGCGCTTCAGCATTTTGCTCAGCAGCTCAGATTTTTCAATGGAAATGGTGCCCACCAGCACGGGCTGGCCCTTTTCGTGGCACTGGATAATATCCTCGATCACCGCCTCGAACTTTCCCTTTTCCGTGCGGAAAATGCTGTCCGGCAGGTCCTTGCGGATCATGGGCCGGTTGGTGGGAATCTCCACCACGTCCAGCTTGTAGATCTCCCGGAACTCCTCCTCCTCGGTCATGGCGGTACCGGTCATGCCGGAAAGCCTCTTGTAGAGGCGGAAGTAATTCTGGAAGGTGATGGTGGCCAGGGTCTTGGACTCCCGGGCTACGGTGACGCCCTCCTTGGCCTCGATTGCCTGGTGCAGGCCCTCGTTGTACCGGCGGCCGTACATCAGACGGCCGGTGAACTCGTCCACGATGATGACCTCGCCGTCCTTCACCACGTACTCGATATCCCGCTTCATCACGCCGTGGGCCTTGATGGCCTGGTTGATGTGGTGCTGGATGGTGATGTTGTCCGCGTCGGTCAGGTTGTCGATATTAAAGTAGGCCTCCGCCTTCTTGACGCCCGAGGGGGTCAGGGTAGCGGTTTTCGCCTTTTCGTCCACGATATAGTCCGCGTCCTTGTAAAGCTCGTCGTTGTCCTCTTTTTCGTTCAGCTCCGCCACCCGGGTTTCCTTCAGGGTGCGGGCGAACCGGTCGGCGAGGGTGTAAAGCTCGGTGGATTTGTCCCCCTGGCCGGAAATGATCAAAGGCGTCCTGGCCTCGTCGATGAGAATGGAGTCCACCTCGTCCACGATGGCGAACACGTGCTCCCGCTGAACCTTGTTTTCCTTATAGGTGACCATATTGTCCCGCAGGTAGTCGAAGCCCAGCTCGTTGTTGGTGCCGTAGGTGATGTCGGCGTCATAGGCTTTTTTCCGTTCCTTATTGTCCAGATCGTGGACGATCAGGCCTACGGACAGCCCCAGAAAACGGTACAGCTTGCCCATCCACTCCGAGTCGCGCCGGGCCAGATAATCGTTCACCGTGACGATGTGAACGCCCTCCCCGGTCAGGCCGTGGAGGTACGCCGGCAGGGTGGCCACCAGGGTTTTGCCTTCACCGGTTTTCATTTCGGCGATCCGGCCCTGGTGGAGCACGATGCCGCCGATGATCTGCACCGGGAAGTGACGCATCCCCAGCACACGGGCCGAGGCCTCGCGGCATACGGCGAACGCGTCGGGCAGGATATCATCCAGGGTCTCGCCGTCCGCCAGCCGGTCCTTCAGCACGCCGGTCTGAGCGGTAAGCTCTTCGTCGGTCATATCCTTATAGGTGTCTTCCTTCATCAGCACCCGGTCGCAGATCGGCTGGATCCGCTTTAATTCCCGTTTGCTGTAATTCCCAAACAGGGAGGCTAATACGTTCATGAAAAAACCGCCATTCTCCGCATGGATAAAGTTGAATTTTTAAAAATCCGGCGCCTTCATGCGGCAAGGGCCGGGATGAATGATCAAAAACAGCCGCAATGCATATAAGCTTTACTATTATAGCATATATTTGTAAAGAAATAAATCATATTTTTCGGAAAAACCTCACGGAAAATAAGAAAAATTTCAGGGAAGCGTCTAGGCGTTCTTCCTCTGCATGTTAGACGGGAACAGAGAAAGCAGGGAGAAGGGACGCCCCAGGCCGGAGAAAAGAGGCGGCGCGCCGGGCGCGCGGCTGGAATAGAGGAAGCGGTGCGCCGGCCCGGCCGCGGATAGAAAAAGAGCACAGGGCCGGGGGAAGAGAATATAAAACCGGCGCCCATAGCCGGAAGCGGGCATTAAACAGAGGTTATTAAAATATATTTTTAAAATGTGGTTTTAATTTTAGTGAAAAAAGAAAATAAAATTAAAAATATTTTTTCTTATATATTGACTTTTAAGTCAAAAATGCTATGATGTAAGCAAATACTTATTAAAAATAAGTTTAAAAAAGTAAAAATCATTGTGCCAAAAGGAGTGCTTTACTATGAGAGGAAATGTTCCTGCCACCATGAAGGCGCTGGTAGCCTACAGCGCCGCCGATTACCGCTTTGAGCAAGCCTTCCCGGTACCGGAGTGCGGACCGGACGACATCATTATCAAAACCGAGGGCTGCGGCATCTGCGCCGGCGACCTAAAATGCCAGCACGGCGCCGCCATGTTCTGGGGAGACGGGAGCCAGCCCAGCTGGGTAGAGCCGCCTTTTGTTCCCGGCCATGAGTTTTTAGGCAGAATCGCCGGCCTGGGCGACAACGTGAAGGGCTATGAGCTGGGCGAACGGATCACTGTGGACCAGATCGCTCCCTGCGGCGAGTGCAGATTCTGCAGCGACGGACGGTACTGGATGTGCCAGCCCCATAAAATGTACGGCTTTTTCAAGGATTTCTGCGGCGGCATGGCGGAATATGTAAGGATCCAGACCAAGCACGCCAAAATCCACCGGGTTCCGGATGCCATGGCGCTCACCGACGCGCTGCTCATTGAGCCCTACGGCTGCTCCAAGCACTGCGTGGACCGGGCTCAAATCGGCAGCGAGGACGTGGTGGTGATTTCGGGCGCGGGCACCCTGGGCCTGGGAATGATTACCTATGCGAGAATGCGAAATCCGAAGACCCTGGTCGTTCTGGATATGATGGATGAGCGCCTGCAGAAGGCCAAGGATTTCGGGGCGGACCTGGTGTGGAACCCAGGCAGGGAAAACGTGGTGGAAAAGATCATGGAGCTCACCGGCGGCTACGGCTGCGATATTTATATTGAGGCCACGGGCCATCCGTCCTCTGTCACCCAGGGGATGCAGATGATCCGGAAGCTGGGCCGCTTTGTGGAGTTTTCGGTGTTCGCCCAGGCCACCACGCTGGATTGGTCCATCATCGGCGACCGCAAGGAGCTGGATGTGCTCGGCGCCCATTTAAGCCCTTACTGCTTCCCCTTTGTTATCGAGAACATCGCCAACGGCAACCTGAAAACCGAAGGGGTTGTCAGCCGTCTGTTCTCTCTGGAGGATTGGCAGGAGGCGTTTGAGTACGCCGCCGGAAAGCACGGCGATTTTAAAGTGGCCTTCCAGTTTTAAAAGAACATAGCGGAAATGGAAACGGCCCAAGGAACCTGGTTCTTGGGCCGTTTTTAAAAAGACGCCCCCGGCGCTGCCGGGCGCTGTAACAATCGTTTGCTTTATCATTGATCCTGATTTTCATGCTTTGCGTAAACGCGGCGGAAATTTATTTTTGAGCGCCGTGGCTTGCGGTAAGCTTTCGGGAACTGGTTGGGCTCTATCAAAGCAGGCTTCCTGCAAGGAAGCCGCGGATCTGCGGGAAAGGAGAATGGATATGAATTATTATGTAGGCCTTGACAACGGCGGCACCACAACGAAGGCCGCCATTTTCGACGCGAAGGGAAAGGAGATCGCCACCGCCAGCACCGCTACAAAGATGCTGGTGCCCCAGCCTGGCTTTACGGAGCGGGATATGGAGGAAATGTGGGAGGCAAACTGCCTGGTGATCAGGGAGGCCCTGAAGAAATCCGGCGCGGCGCCGGCGGATATCCGGTGTGTGGCGGTGTGCGGCCATGGCAAGGGGCTGTACCTTTGGGGAAAGGACGGCAGGCCCGCCTATCACGGCATTATATCCACCGACAACCGGGCCTGGAGGTATATGGAGGCCTGGCGGAAGGACGGTACGGAGGAAAAGGCGTTTCAGCTTTCCTGCCAGCACGTGCTGGCCAGCCAGCCGGTGGCGCTGCTCGCCTGGATGCGGGATCACAGTCCTGAGGTTTTGGAAAATACCCAGTGGATTTTTGAGTGTAAGGATTACGTCCGGTTCCGCTTGACCGGCGAGCCGAGGGCGGAGCTGACGGATTACTCCGGGGCGAACCTGGTGAACCTGCACACGGCCCAGTATGACCCAGCGCTTTTAGCGCTGTTCGGCCTTTCCGACTGCATGGAAAAGCTGCCGCCCCTGTGCGGCGCGGCGGAGATCTGCGGCGAGATCACCCCGGAGGCCGCGGAAAAAACCGGCCTGCTGGCCGGAACCAAGGTGGCGGGCGGCGCGTTTGATATCGATGCCTGCGCCCTGGCGGTAGACGTGGTGGACGAGGAAAATATCTGCATGATCGCGGGCACCTGGAGCATCAACGAGTATATCCGTCCCAGGCCGGTGGTGGACGGCAAGGTAATGATGAATTCCTTTTTCTGCCTGCCCGGATACTATCTGATTGAAGAATGCAGTCCCACCAGCGCCGGCAATAACGAGTGGTTTGTCCAGAATCTTCTGCCGGAGTTGAAGGCGGAGCTGAAGAAAACAGGAGGGAATATCTATCAGCAGATGGACCGGTGGACGGATTCCATTCCGGTACAGGAGCAGTGCCCGATTTTCTTTCCCTTCCTGATGGCCAGCAACGTACATCCCAACGCGATGGGCTCCTTTGTGGGTATGAGCAACTTCCATACCCGGGCCCACCTGGCCCGGAGCGTATATGAGGGCATCGCTTTTTCCCATCGGTACCACCTGGAAAAGCTTCTGGCCACCCGTGACCAGGCGCCCCGTGGGATTCGTCTGGCGGGCGGCGTAGCCCGATCCCAGGTGTGGACCCAAATGTTCGCCGACGTAATGAAGCTTCCGGTAGAGGTGGTTCAGGTGAACGAAACCGGGGCGCTGGGATGCGCTGTCATCGGCGCTGCGGCCTCCGGGGAATACGCTTCTCTGGCGGATGCCGCCGCCCATATGTGCCGGATCTCCCAGCCTATTATGCCGGACCAGATCCGAAGCAGGCTGTATGACGAAAAATATGAGCTTTACCTGCAGGCGATCCAGGCGCTGGACCCCCTGTGGGACCGCCTTCAGGAATACCGGGACCGCCATCCCCAGGGCTGATCCCCGCCGGTCAAATGGTGCGGATAAATTCGTCGATAAAGGGCAGGGCCGCTCCCGCCGCGATGGGCTCCACTTTGTATTGACAGCAGGCGAGGTAATCGGCGCTGTCGGAAAAGGAGTTCCGATCCCTGGCAAGGCTGCGCAGCTGGCCCATGAATTCCTCTAGATAAACGCCTACGCTGCCGCCCAGAATCACAGGGCAGTCCAGCAGCATATTGATGTTGTTCACCGCCATGGAAAGGATATTCAAATATTCATCCCAAGCGCTCTTTTTCACAGGATCCCCGCCCCGCAGGGAGCGGAAGAATAAATCCAGATCCCCTTCGGCAAGCTCCGAGAGCACAGCGGAAGAGCAGTAAGGCTCTAAACAGCCCGACCTGCCGCAGTAGCAGGCTTTGCCAAAGGGGATCATCGTCATATGGCCGATCTCGCCGGCCCGGGTGTTCTCGCCCAGCTCCACCTGATGGTTCCGGATCATGGCCCCGCCTACATGCTGGCTCAGCAGAATGTAAAAGGCGTCGGTCAGGTCCGAACGGTTCCACAGCTCCGCGAAGCCCGCGGCCTTGGCGTCGTTGAAGAACACGCAGGGAAAAGGAATGTATTTGGAGAACTCCCGGCAGGTGGCTCCCTCAAAGCCTAGGATTTTTCCGTAAAATACCCGCTCACGATCCTTTGTGATCAGTCCCGGCACCCCCATGCCTACGCCGAGGATCCTTTGATGATCCGCGTTTACAGAGTCGATCAGCTCCAATACGGCAAGGCCGATCTGACGGTAATAATCGTCGGATTGAGAGAACGGGAAGCGCTGCCTTTTGCTGCAGATCACGCTGCCCAAAAGATCTACCAGAACGGCGGTATAATAGTCCTGGTTGATGTCCAGGCCCACCGCGAGGCGGGCGTCCTTTACTATGGAAAAGGCCCGGGCCCGGCGCCCTCCGGTGCTGTCGGCGGCGCCGGCATCCTGCACGAGGCCCTCGGCCAGCAGCTCCTCCAGCTTTTGGGTCACCGTTGGCAGGGACAGCCCCAGCCGGCGCATAATTTCCTGCTTGCTGACGCCTTTCGATTCTCTGTAAATCATGTGGTAGATTTTACTGTGGTTTATTTTTTTTATGCTGGAGCTCATTCTCATGGCCGGCACCTTCTTTCTGAAAGCTGTCCCTATCATAGCACATTTTTAAAAAAGAAACAAATAAATTGCAAAAAGACTGCCGCTGTTCGGCTTTTTTCCTTCTTCATATAGAGAAGGCAGCGTAAAACCTGGAAAAAAGTAAAGCGGTTTTACTAAATGTTCTAAAAAAACGGCGGGGCAGCCGCCCGGAATCGCTGGCGGAATCTCGTTGCGGATACCGCCCGCCTGGAGAAAGCTGGAAAAGGAGGTGCGGGTTCCATTGCAGAAAGGCAAGGGAATCGGCTTAGAATTTACAGAATCGCAAGAAATCTATAGTGCTTTTTAAAGTCAAACATGCTATAATAAAGGCAAATTCCTGTGCGGGCGGAGCCTTTGGGAACAAGGCTCGCCGGCCTGCCCGGAAAGGCCGCGCGTCAGGGAGCGGGAGGGCACAATCTATCCGCGCCAGAGCTTAAAAAAGCCCGCCGCGAATCCTTGGCGGATGCTGGAAAAACCGGCGTTAGGCCTCACTGATTTATAGAAGGGAAGGATCATCATGAATGAAGCCATGAAACAAAAAATCGAAAATGGAGAGGTGTTCCTGGGCATCGAGCTGGGCTCCACCCGGATCAAGGCTGTTCTCATCGACAACACCTACGCCCCCATCGCCTCCGGCGGCTATAACTGGGAAAACCGCCTGGAGGACGGCTATTGGACTTATCACTTGGACGACGTTTGGACCGGTGTGCAGACCAGCTTCCGGGAGCTGGCGAAGGATGTCAGCGAAAGGTACGGTGCGGCGCTGACCAAGGTGGCGTCCATGGGCGTTTCCGCTATGATGCACGGTTATCTGGCGTTTGACAAGGAGGGCAATCAGCTCTGCCCGTTCCGCACCTGGAGAAATACCACTACCGAGGAAGCGGCCAGGCTGCTGTCTGAGAAATTCAACTTTAACCTGCCTCTGCGCTGGAGCGTCGCGCATCTTTACCAGGCGATGCTCAATAAGGAGGCCCACGTGAAGGAGGTGGATTTCATTACGACCTTGTCCGGTTATGTGCACTGGAAGCTGACCGGCAAAAAGGTCATCAGCGTGGGCGACGCCTCCGGAATGTTCCCCATTGACAGCGAGACTAAGACCTATCACGCGGGCATGATGGAAAAATTTGACGCTTTGGTGGCCGGAGACGGTTACAGCTGGAGACTGGGAGAGATTCTGCCTGAGGTTTTGGTGGCCGGACAACAGGCCGGCGCCTTGACGGAGGAAGGCGCGAGGCTTCTGGATCCTACCGGAAAGCTTGAAGCCGGCGTTATCATGTGTCCGCCGGAAGGCGACGCGGGCACCGGCATGGTGGCCACCAACAGCGTGGCGGCGCATACCGGCAATGTTTCCGCCGGCACCTCTGTGTTCGCTATGATCGTGCTGGATAAGGAGCTCTCCAAGGTGTATCCGGAGATCGATATGGTTACGACCCCTGCCGGCAAGCCGGCGGCCATGGTTCACTGCAACAACTGCACCTCCGACCTGGATGCCTGGGTATCCCTGTTCCGCGAGGTTTCCGAGCTGCTGGGCGGAGACACCAAGAAGCCTAAGGTATACGACGCTCTGTATTACAAAGCACTGGAGGGGGATCCGGACTGCGGCGGCCTGATTTCCTACAACTACGTTTCCGGCGAGCCGATTACCGGCTTTGATAAGGGCTGTCCCATGTTTGTGCGCACGCCGGACAGCCGTATGACTCTGGCCAATTTCTTCAGGGCGCAGCTGTTCTCCACCATGGCTTCTCTGCGGATCGGCATGAACATTCTCACCGAGCAGGAGAAGGTCCGCCTGGATGTGCTGATGGGCCACGGCGGCTTGTTTAAAACCAAGGGCGTTGGCCAGCGTTTAATGGCGGGCGCTATGAACATCCCGGTGGCGGTCATGGAAACCGCCGGAGAAGGCGGCGCCTGGGGCGTTGCCCTGCTGGCGGCTTATCTGGCGGAGCAGAAGGGCGAGTCTCTGGAGGATTACCTGAACAATAAGGTGTTCGCGGGCAACTCCGGCGAGCGTATGGCTCCCGACGCCAGGGATGTGGAAGGCTTTGCCGGATTTATGGACCGGTATCAAAAGGGCCTGGCGGCCCAGCGCGGAGCGGTAGACAATCTGCTGTGATTAAATTTTTAAGGGCTTTTTAGATTAGCCGCCGCTGTTCCTGTAACCGTCCGCCGCAAGGCTTTACAGCTTGTGGCGCCGGCCCCGCCGGGGCTTACCCTATGGTTGGTGGAACCGGGCTTTATGAGCGGCGCTGGAGCATAGCGCGGAAAAGCGGGAAATCAAAATGAAGCAGGGGAGCCGGGAAAGACAGTCCTTCTTGGCTCCCCTGCCTTGACTTCAATTTCCAGGTGAATTATACTTAATTTAGGCGGCTGGAGGCTTTTCTGGCTGAATCAAAAAACCGTACCATAAAATTAACAGCGATTGGAGGAATCTGACGATGTGGATTCCCATTATTACCAGTCTGGTGTGCTTTGCGGTGGCGACTATTTTATTTACGCCGCCGCTTAGAAAATTCCCTTTTTACCAGGCGGTTTCCTTTTATTTTCTTTTTGAGGGCGCCTGGACTCTGTTCAATACCCTGATCACCGCCATCTGGCCTTACGCGGACTTTATGATTTGGGTCCATCATGTTGGGATCATTCTCTTTGCCGGATATCTGTTCTATAAGATTTACGTCTATTACTGGCGGCAGAGGCGGGAGGAAAAAAGGGAGACGGAGCAGGCTGCCGGGGAAAAGGAGCTTTCCAAAGAAAACGACGAAGAGAAAAAGGACGGAAAGACAGAAAAATGATGGAATATGTTTATGCGGGGATGTGGTTCCTGATCGGCTTGCTGCTGATTTGGAAGCTGAGAAAGGAAAACCAGGTTTTTGTATTCGCAGGCGGGATTTTCTTGTTTATGGGCGCTTGGTGGCTGGCGGATGCCCTGCTGCCCCAGCTTGACCTGTTCGGCGGCGTTTACGCGTGGATTTTCCGCGGCGTTATGGCGGCGGCGCTGATTGTCACCGGACTGGTTTTCTTCCGCCAAAAAAGAAGGGACGCGGAGCAGCGGGCCTTGGAGGAAGAAGAAGGCGGAGCAGAGGATGCGGCGGATGAGGAAAGCGGCGGAGACTCTTCAGAGGATTGAGCGGCGAAGCTCGGGAAACAGCGAATTTTTAGAAAGCTCCGGCGATAGATTAAGCAGCAATGGGGATAGAACAAAATGATAGGGAACTTTTTGTCAGTAGCCATGAAGGTTCTGATTTTATTTCTCCTAATGAGCGTAGGGTTTGTGCTGGGCAGAAAAAAGATTATCACAGAGACCGGAACGGATCAAATGAACTTTCTTCTGCTCAACGTGGTGGTGCCTTGTGTTATCATCGACGCGTTTCAGGTAGATAAATCACAGATTCCCACCTGGAATTTATGGTTTACGGTGATCGCCGGCTTGGTGTATGTTTTAGCCGCGGTGGTCATCGTAAAATTTTGCTTTAATAAGGAGCCTGACGGCCGCAGGCAGGTGCTGAAATTCGGCGCGATGTTTTCCAACTGTGGGTTTATGGGCTTTCCCATGGTTCAGGAGGTTCTGGGCGACCGGGGGATGGTGTACGCCGCTATCATCAATACGATCGTTACGGTGGCGATGTGGACGGTGGGCTTTGTGGTGATGGGCAAGGAGGGCGAACGGATCTCGATCCGGAAGGTGGCGCTGAACCCAGGAGCCGTCGGGGTCTATATCGGCCTGCCTCTGCTGCTGTTTTCCCTGGAGCTGCCGGATCCGTTCCAATCGGTGGTGGGCTTTTTGGCGGATATGAACACGCCTCTGGCAATGATCTGCATCGGCGTGTTTATCTCCAAAACCAAGCTGCTGGATATCTTCAAGGAAAAGACTCTTTATTGGGTAACTGTGATCCGGCTGCTGCTGATCCCGGCGGCGGTCATGGGGATTTTGCTTCTGTTTCAACCGGATTATATTCCTATGACGTCCTCTATCATTCAGTTCTGCGCTCCCAGCGCGGGGCTGACGGCGATTTTCGCCGCCCGTTTCCGCCACGACACCACTCTGGCGGCGAAAACAGTGGCGATCTCGACGCTGCTTTCAATCCTGACGATGCCTCTTTTCTGTGTGGCGCTTCAGACTATTTACGGCGTTTGACCCGATTTTTTAGTACCTCCTTTGAAAATCCGTCATAGTATAGAGAAGCGGGGGGTGCGCGCGCCTACGCTTTATCATAGATCGCCGCGGATAGGATTTCCTATCCGCGGCATTGGTGTTTTATAGCTGAGCTTGTGGTGAAAGGGCCGCCGGAGAATTTCTCCGGCGGCCCTTTCTATGAGGCAAATCAGGATGTCAACGGTTTTGTTGATAGAAGCCGCACTGTGCCGGGGCTCCGCCAGCGGGCAGGGTCAGGCCTTCGGCGGCGCTTTTTACGGCAAGGCGCGTAATGCGGATTGCGGTGGGATTCTCCAAAGAAACGGCGTGAAAAAACAGAAGACATGCCGTTTTCACAGGCCTGAAAAGCTCTCTGTGCGGAGAGGGGCGTTCCCGAGAGACGGGAAACACGCCGCGCTCCCCGGGGGCCTGGACGAAGCAAGCGGCCGGGAGAAACCGCAGAAAAATTATGGCTGCCCCGCCGGCAGATGGATGCATCGGCCCAGCGCGGCGGCGCAGGCCTCCATAAAGGCCTCTGAATAGGTGGGATGGGCGTGGATCATATCGGCGATTTCGTCAGCCGGAACCTCAGCGTGGAGCAGGGCCGCCGCCTCGGCGATCATTTCCGCGGCGTCGCCGCCCAAAATATGCACTCCCAGCAATTCCTGATACCGCTTTTCTACCACGACCTTGACAAAGCCCTCGCCCCTGCCGCTTGCCAGGGCCCGGCCGTTGGATTGGAAAAAGTATCTGCCGACTAAAATGCTTTCCCTTCCGTACTGTTCCCTGGCGGCTTTTTCGGAAAGGCCCACCCCGGCGGCCTCCGGGCTTGTATAGATACAGGAGGGAACGTACCGGAGGTCACAGGCCTCCGGCCGCCCCATGGCGGCGCAGGCCGCGGCCTCTCCCATTTTGAAGGCGGCATGGGCCAGCATGTGTTTTCCGTTGATGTCGCCTGGCGCGTAGATGTTGGGAATGCTGGTCCGCATCTGTTCGTCCACAGAGACCTTTCCCCGTTCCAGCCGGATCCGGTCCTTCAGAGCGCCCAGACAGTCTAAATCGGCGGCTCTGCCGACGCAGATCAGGATTTTATCCGCTTCTACCCGTGTGCCGTCCTGGCAGAGGACTGTGCTTCCGGTTCCCTGGTCCTGAATGGCGGACACCTTTTGGGAGGTCAGCACCCGGATTCCCTTCTTTTCCAGAGATTTTTTCAGCTGGGCGGAAATTTCCTCATCCATCGGCGGGACCAGCCGGTCCATAGCCTCGATGACGGTGACCTGGCTGCCGAAGCCGTGAAATGCCGCCGCCATTTCGCAGCCGATCACGCCGCCGCCAATGATAGCCAGCCTCCGCGGCAGAGCTTCCAGATCTAAAAGAGCGTCGCTGTCCAGCACGTTTTTGCTTTCTGCTCCGGGAATTGGAATCACGCCGGGCTTTGAGCCGCCGCAGAGCAGCACGCTGTCAAAGCCGTAGGTTTCCCCTCCGCAGGTCAGGGTGGTTTCGGTGGCCAGAGCCGCTTCTCCGTAGTATACGTCGATTTTGTGGGAGCGCAGCAGGCCCGCCACGCCGTCGGTCAGCTTTTTCACCACGCTGTTTTTATGGGCCACCGCTTTCGGCAGATCCACCGACGGATGGGCGTCCAGGACAATGCCCCGCTGGGCGCAGCCGGCGATTTCCTCCATCAGCTCGGCGGTTTTCAGGTAGCATTTGGTGGGAATGCAGCCCCGGTTGAGGCAGGTGCCCCCCAGCACGCTTTTTTCAAACACGGCGGCTCTGCCTCCCAGCTGGGCGGCCTTGATCGCGGCCACATAGCCCGCCGGACCGCCGCCGATCACCGCGACGTCGTATTGCTTTCTCATAATCTTATCTCCCAAATGTCGTATTAGGCTATCAGCGCTGCGTTCAGCAGGATAGCGGTGCTCTTGTCAAAGCTTTAAGGCCCGTCCAAGGAGTGTGCTCCCGATTCCCGGCGGCCGCGGGCGGCATTACCGCGTCAAAGGGTTCAGCAGCGCGGCCTTGAGGCGGCGCCGGACTGGCGTGGGTTTGACGCGCAGGCAAGCGGCCTCGGAAATCCGAAGGCCGGCCGTTCCTTTGCGCCGGCTTTGGGAGGGGCCTTTCGCAAAAGCGCCGCCGGCGCCTTTGCTACAGTAAAATTTCCATCGGCGTTTGCAAAAGGGATTTCATTGCGCTCAGAAGCTGGGCGGCCTGGGCCTCAGAAAGAACCCGGGCGTCGTACCGCAGGCAAACCACAGCGGTTTTGTGAACCGTTACCTGGCCATCCTCCAGGACCAAAGCGTCCTCCGGGGCGGCCAGGCCAAAAATTCCGGCCTCTCCGGAACGGAGCACCGGGGTAAAGGCGTAAACGCCGAATGAGCTCATATCGCAGACGCCGAAGGCTGCCGGGACGGTTTCTTTAGAAGAAAGGGTATGTGACAACGCTTTTTCAGTCAATTCCCCGATTTGTGCAGAAATCCGGGAAAGGGACAGCGATTCGGCGCCTGCGACAACAGGCTGTTCCTTTTCCCCGCCGCCGAATACAGCGAAGCTAAAGCCGGCGGAGGAGAGGGACAGCTTCTGGACCGCCAAAGCGGCGGCCTTTAGGAAAAACGCATCCAGAGAGAGAGCCTTCTCCCGGGAGCCGTTCAGCTGGCTGATCAGATCTAAAAGGCAGGTGATATCTGCTTTGACCGCCTGGACAGCGGCAAAGCCGGCGCCGCTTGACTGGGCGGCCGCCAGCACATCGCCCTTAGTGACCTTGCCGTGACAGCCGGTTCCGGCCACGGCGGACAGATCCACGCCCTGATCCTGGGCGATCCGCCGGGCCAGGGGGGTGGCCAGCACGTCGGCGGCGCGGATAACGCCGTCGCTTCTGCCGGGAACAATGTCCTTTAAATCCAGTCCCCTTTCCCGGGCGGCTTTCTTCGCGCAGGGCGTGGCAAGAATAGGACTGTCCGCAGACGGAGCGGACGGGTTCTGCTTCTGGCCTCCCGAGACGGCGGCAGCCTCTCTTTCCGCGGACGGCCCGGTCTGAGCCTCCCGGCTCTTTTTCTCCGGCGGGGCCAGGGCGGCGGGTTCCGCTGAGCCGCCGGGAACTGACGGCAGCGGCGCTTCCTCCTGCTGAGAGGACTCCGGTGCTTTGGGGCTGGCTACCGGAGCCTCGGGAATCTTTTCTCCCGGCTCCCCGATGTAGCCGATCACCGACAGCACGGGCACCCAGGTATCCTCCTCCACGGTTTTCGCCAGCAGAATCCCGGAACCGGGAGCCTCAGCCTCCATGGTGATTTTATCCGTTTCGATTTCCATGACCGGCTCGTCCTTTTCTACCGGGTCGCCGACCTCCTTCAGCCACCGGATCAGCCGGCCCTCTTTCATATCCATGCCCGCCTTGGGCATAAAAATCTCAGTCATTTGGCTTCCTCCTTACAGCGTTACAGCAGGCTTTTTACCGCGGCTACGATTTTCGGAACGGTGGGGAAGGTTTCCGCCTCCAAAATGGGATTGAAGGGGATAGGCGTGCTCTTGGCGCCTAACCGCTTAATGGGGGCGTCTAAATAATAGAAGGCGTCGCTGTCCGCGATCTGCCCGGCGATCTCCGCGCCGAAGCCGCAGAATTGAACTGCCTCATGGACGATCAGCACGTGCTTGGTCTTTTTTACAGATTCTAAAATAGTCTGCGTATCCAGGGGAACCAGGGAGCGGATGTCGATGACCTCCAGGCGCACGCCATCCTTTTCCAGCTCCTGGGCGGCGGTCAGACAGGTGTTGACCATGCGCCCGTAGGTGACCACGGTGCAGTCGGAGCCGGCAAGCTTAATGTCCGCCTGGCCCAGCGGGATGGAATACTCCTCCTCGGGAACCATGCCCTTGGTGCGGTAGAGGGTTTTCTGCTCCAGGAACATCACCGGGTTGTCATCCCGGATAGCGGTTTTCAAAAGGCCCTTGGCGTCGTAGGGGGTGGAGGGGATGACCACCTTCAGCCCGGGGAAATGAGCCAGACAGGCCTCCAGGCTCTGAGAGTGCTGGGCCGCCGCTCCGGTGCCGGCGCCGGAGGCGGTTCGCATGACCATGGGCACCTTAACCTTGCCGCCGAACATAAAGCGGAGC
This sequence comes from [Clostridium] leptum DSM 753, assembly GCA_000154345.1. GTDB lineage: Bacteria > Bacillota > Clostridia > Oscillospirales > Acutalibacteraceae > Clostridium_A > Clostridium_A leptum. Next base: position 10,102 of record DS480338.1, on the reverse strand, counting down.
TTGGCGGCTTCGTTGACCAGCTCGTCAAAGCACACGCACATAAAGTCGGAGAACATCAGCTCCACGATGGGGCGCATTCCGCACATGGCGGCGCCCACCCCGGCGCCTACATAGGCCTGCTCCGCGATGGGGGTATCCATGATCCGATCCCCGCCGAATTCCTGGATCATCCCCCTGGAAACGCCGAAGGCGCCGCAGTAAAGGCCGATATCCTCGCCCATCATAAATACGTTTTCATCCCGGCGCATTTCCTCAGAAATGGCCTCGTTAATCGCTTGCGCGTAAGTAATCTCTTTCATGGCTGTCCCCCTCCTCAGGCATATACATCGTCGAACACGTCGTCCACGCTGGGATTTTTACTGGCCTTGCCGTATTCCACCGCGTGGTCGATGACGGCGGCGGCCTCCTTTACCGCCGCGTCCAGCTCCTCCTCGGTGAAAAGCCGGCGCTCCGCCAGGTAGCTCCGGAACGCCTTGATGGGACATTTTTCCTTCCAGGCGTTGATTTCCTCCTTGGAACGGTACAGGTTGCCGTCGCTCTTGGAGTGGCCGGAAATGCGGTAGGTGTTTTCTACCACCATCATGGGGCCGTTTTCCAGCACGTATTCCCGTGCCTCTGATACCGCATCGTAAACCTCCAGCACATGATTGCCGTCTACGGTTTTCGAGGGGATGCCAAAGGGGTAGGCACGCTTGGAAAGATCAGTGTCGTGCATAGCCTTGGCGATGGGAGTGGACATCCCGTAGGTGTTGTTGATGCACACAAATAAGATGGGAAGCTTCCATAGGGCCGCCAGGTTCAGAGCCTCGAAGCAGGCGCCCTCGTTGGAGGCGCCGTCGCCGTAAAATACGGCGGTGATGCGGTCCCTCTCGTTCCGTTTTTTGATGGTGAGGGCCGCGCCGTTGGCGATGACGCTGCTGGCGCCTAAAATACCGCTGGTGGCGAAATAGTTGATATCCGGAGAGGCGATGTGCATGGAGCCGCCCTTGCCCTTGCAGACGCCGGTCTCCTTTGCCAGGATCTCCGCCATCATGCGGTCAATGTCGATGCCTTTGGCGATGGCCTGGCTGTGGCCCCTGTGGGTGCCGAACACGTAATCCTGGGGCTTCAGGGCTAAAATGGAGCCGACGGCGGTGGCCTCCTCTCCGATGCCCAGGTGGGTGGTTCCGTGAACCAGGCCCATAGAAAACAGCCACTGGACCCGGGTTTCAAACTCCCGGGCCAGGTTCAGCTTTTTCCACATTTCGGCTAGAAGCTCTTTGGAATATTCAGGTTTCAATGCGATCCTCTCCTTTAAACAATTAAACAATATCCTATGATACCTTTTTAGGCGGGCTTCCCGGGAAGCGGAATGTGACCGGCCTGACTGGCCTAAGTCAGTTCCACCGGAAAAAACGGCCGGTCCGCCATCACGGCGCCGGGGTAATCCGCGCCGAACCTGGCAAGCCCCTGGCGGGCCACGCTGCGGACCTTCATTTTATCGATGGATTCCGCCGGCACGTGGTATATCACCGCTTTTTTCGGCTGGATAAACCGCTTCAGGCATTGCTGCCCTGAAGCGGAGGCGAAAAAGAAAGGGTTCAGAAGCACCAGGTCAATGGGGATTTCTTTCAGCCATTGGTAAACCTGGGGATTCCGGTCGTCGCAGTCGCTGAGCAGCAAAATATTCCGGCCCAGGAGCGAGAAGAGCAGTAAATTACAGCTGGCGTTCTCGAACATGCTGCCGGTGTGGGGGGTGCAGGCGGTGTGAAGCAGAATGTCCTTTTGCAGCACAAAGGTATGCCGTTTTCCGATTTCATCCGGCAGCGCCCAAACCGGGGCCCGGCTCTCACGCAGCTCCGACAGAAGGGCTTGGTTTTCCTTGTCCGGCCGGTTGGGAAGCACCAAGCGGCGGACAGTATTCCGGGAAAGGTACCGCCGGACCAGATCCGGAGCGAAGTGGTCCGGATGCTCATGAGTAAAGATCAGATACTGGGCGTTCCGCCAGGGATTCTCCCCTTCAGCCATTTGAGACAGCACAGAATCCGGCAGCCGGTCGAAGGGATACGGACCGGCATCCTCCAAAACATCCGCTAAAATGACGGTGTTTCCCGCGCGGATCATTACGCCCGCGTTTGCCGCCACTGTGATTTCGATGGGCTTTTCTGTGGCTTCCATGGCGCCGCCTCCTTTTATGACGGGGGTGTCAGAATAGCTTTAACAAATGAAATTACATTTGTATCACAAGGTGGATTATACCTCAGAATCAGGAAAGTTTCAAGCCCTTTTCCTAAAATAAAGATAAGAATTTTTTAATTTTTTGAATTATTGACAATTGTAATAATAATTGTTATACTGAGGGCAGCGCAAATAAAAAGTTAGAAAAAACTAGAAAGAACAATATCGCTCGATATTGTTCTATTGGAAGCGACTGATTAAGGCGGGCTTGCTTTGCTGGGAAGCCGGCGGGAGCGGGGCGCGGCCGGAAGGAGATAGCATGGATCGGGGAGACGGTATTCAAAATCTGCAAAAGATGGTACAGGCGGCTAAAATGTATTATCAGGAGGGCTTGACCCAGGAAACCATCGCCAAAAAGCTGAGGACCTCTCGGCCGGCGGTTTCCCTGCTGCTGGCGGAGGCCAGAAAAACCGGGGTGGTTCAAATCAAAATCAAGGACCCGGAGGTCAATAACGAGGAGCTGGCGGGGCAATTTCAGAAGCGGTTCGGCCTGAAAAAATGCCTGGTGATCCCTTGCGGCATCCGCCAGGAGGATGTGGTGCTGAAGATCGTGGCCTCGCAAGCGGCCAGGTTTGCCAGCAGAATGATGAAAAGCCATACCACGGTAGGCACCTCATGGGGCGGCTCCTGCTATGAGTTTATGCAGGCTTTCCCAGAGGATACGGAGCTGTGCAATATCACTGTGGTGCCTTTGGTGGGAGGCTCTCCCCTGCTGACCCGGGAATTCCAGCTGATCGAAAGCGTCAGGGAGTTTTCCGAAAAGCTTCGGGGCACGCCGGTGGTGCTTTATTCTCCTGGCTTTGTGGATACCATCGAGGATAAAAAACGGTATATGGGAAGCCTTTACATGCAGTCGGTTCTGGAAAAGTGGAGGACCCTGGACTTCGCCGTCATCGGCGTGGGCCGCCCCCCGGAGTCCTATGAGGCCGAGCCGGGACGGGTCACCAATCTGCTGGAGGAAATCAACCGTTATCCGGATAAGGCTGTCAGCGACCTGTGCGCCCGCCGGATCAATATCCGCGGTGAGTTTATCCGGTGCAACTACAACGATAAAGTCATCGGCATTGAGGAAAGGGATCTGCGGTCCACCAACCAGGTGCTGGCGGTAGCGGTTGGAAGCAGCAAGATCTTCTCTATCATTGGAGCTCTGAACAGCGGGATTCTCGACTATTTCGCCACCGATGAGGAAACCGCCCGGCAGGTGCTGAATGTGCTGGACAGTAAGGTGATCAAGGCGCTGCAATAAAACGAGGATGGGAAAAAGGAAGCGGAAGAAAAATTCCCGCCTGGCGCGGGACTGCGTTTTCCGTCAGGAAAGAAGGTCCGGCGGCAAGCGTTATTCGGCCGCTCGGCAGTAAAGGGGAAGTACGGCTATGGTTTATGGGATCTCCCCAAGCACCGACCCCAGGTTCAACCTGGCGATGGAGCAATATTTATTTGAAGAGGAGCCGCGAAAGGGGCCTTGGTTCCTTTTGTGGCAGAACGACAACGCTATCATTGTAGGGCGCAACCAAAATACGGAAACAGAGCTGGATGGGGATTATACCCGGGCCCGGGGCATCCGGGTGGTACGGCGCACTACCGGAGGCGGGGCGGTTTACCATGACCTGGGAAATCTGAATTTCACCCTGATCGCTGAGGGCAGAAGCTCGGCGGAACTGGATCTGCACCTGTTTTGTCAGCCGGTGGCGGCAGCCCTGAAAAGGCTGGGGGTTCCTGTAGAGCTCGGCGGCAGAAACGATATGCTGATCGATGGGAAAAAATTCTCCGGCAGCTCGCAGCGGATTTGGAAGGGGAGGGTTCTCCATCACGGCACTCTGCTGTTTGACTCGGACCTAACCGTGCTTTCCAGGGCGCTGCGGGTTCCGCCGGATAAGCTTCTGCAAAAGGGAGTGGCCTCGGTGCGGGGGCGGGTGACAAATATCAAGGATTATCTGCCCCAGGCGGCGGCCCTGGAGGACTTTTGGGGCCTGCTGGCGGACGAAATGTTCGGCGGAAAGGCGCCGCCGCCCTACCGGTTTACCCAAAAGGATTTGGACCGGATTCAGGAAATCAAGGCATCCCGCTACGATACCTGGGAGTGGAACTACGGCCAGTCGCCGGAGTACGGCGTGAAAAAGGAAGCCCGTGTAGAGGGCTGCGGGAAGCTGGAGCTTCAGCTCCGGGTAACCAAGGGGCGGATCGCCGGCTGTAGAATTTACGGCGATTTTTTTGGAAGCCGGGACAGCGCCGAGGTGGAACAGGCCCTGCTGGGCTGTCCTCTGGAAGAGACTGCTGTGGAGAAGGCTTTGGAGCCGCTGCCGGTCGGGGAATATTTTCATAATCTTACCCGGGAAAAGCTGACGGAGCTTCTGGTTCGCTGAGAGAACCAGAAGGGGCTCCGAACGCATGGAGGCTCTCCCCCGGGCGGCGCTCTCCTGCGCGCCTGATTTGGGGATTCGTCCGGCTGTCCGGTTCGGCGGGCTTTCGAAGCGCTTCAGGTCCGCCGGCCTTGAACGGGCTGTCTGGAATTTGGAAAGCCGCAGAACAATCTGCTTTCATAAACCTATATTTAACGTGTAAAGGAGAAGATGACCATGTTAACACCCTTTGAGTTTTCCGTTCCCACGAAAATTATTTTCGGTGTCGGAGAGGTGAAAAAGGTAGGCGGAGAGGCGGCCAGATACGGTAAAAAGGCTCTTCTGGTGACCTACGACGAGGATTTTGTGAAAAAGGTCGGCTTTTTCGATAAGGTGGCCGACAGCTGTAAGGAAGCGGGCGTGGAGCTTTTGTACCATTTCGGCGTGAAGAGCAATCCAACCGCCGAGCACGCCGCCCCGGCCATTGCCCTTTGCAAAAAGGAAAAGCCGGATGTGATTATCGCGCTGGGCGGAGGCTCCGCTATGGACGAAGCCAAATTTATCGGCGTAGGCGCCCTGTATGACGGCGACCCCTGGGATTTCCCCCTGGGTAAGGCGGTAATTGAGAAAACCATCCCGGTCATCACCGTAGTGACGATTCCCGCCACCTCGTCTGAGCTGAACGGCACCGCCGTAATCACCAACGAGGCCCTGGGCAGAAAGGATGGCTTCGTCAACCCGGTCATGAAGCCGGTGGTTTCTATTCTGGACCCGGAGCTGACCTATACCATCCCGATCAAGCAGACCGCCTATTCCGCGGCGGATATTGTTTCCCACCTGCTGGAGCACTATCTGGGCCACACTCTGCCCTTCGCTCCCTATCAGGATCATTTCTGCCAGGGCGGCATCCGTTCCATTATGGACTGTATGGACCGCCTGCTGAAGGATCCCCAAGACCCGGAGGCCAGAGGCCTGATGATGTGGCAGGCGGCCTTTGCCTGGAACGGCTTCTATGACTGCGGTATGGGACTGCCCAACTCCAACATTCATATTTTAGGGCATTCCCTATCCAATTTTTACGATACCCCCCACGGTGCGGCCATGTCCGTCACAATTTTGGCCACGATGCGCTATTACCTAAAGGAGCGCGCCAAGAAATACGCGGATTTCGCCAGAGAGGTCTTTAAAATCGAGGAGAAAGACGATAGAAAAGCGGCTCAAGCGGGCATCGACGCCCTGGAGGCCTGGTTCAAGAAGATCGGTACGCCCACCACCTTGGCGGAGGCCGGCATCACCGATCCGGACGCCATCGATAAAATGGCTCCTGACGCGCTTCAAACGGCCGTCGCCTGGGGCGAGAAGGACGCCTACGGCTACACCGAGCAGGTGATGAGGGAGCAATTCGAGCTTTGCAAATAAAAGCCGCGGGGAGGAATTGAAATGAGCTGCTTTCTGGGAATTGACGCGGGCACCAGCGGCGTGAAGGCTGTTGTGATGGACGCCTCCGGCGCCTTGCTGGGCAAGGGCTATGGGGAATGTGATCTGATCACACCCCGCCCAAGCTGGGTGGAGCAGGATCCGCAGGCCTGGTGGGAGGCTTGTGACGCCGCTGTCAGACAGGCCGTAGCGAAAAGCGGCCGGGGCGGAGAAGTCGCCGGTATCGGATTTTCCGGCCAGATGCAGGGCCTGACCCTGATGGACAAGGAGATGAAGCCCATCGGCAACTGCATGATCTGGCTGGACCAGAGGGCCAGTGCCGAGGCGGAGGAGTTAAACCGACGGATTGACCCGGCGGAGGCTCTGGAAATTACCGCTAACCACTGCCTGCCCAGCTATTGGGCGGCCAAGCTTTTGTGGCTGAGGAAAAACCGTCCGGAGGATTATGAAAGAATCAACGTGGCTCTGTTCCCCAAGGATTACCTGCGTTACCGCATGACCGGAGAGATTGCCACAGACGTCAGCGACGCCTCGTGCAGCTGGCTGCTGGATATGAAAAAAAGAGCCTGGTCCGACCGCATGTTTGAGGTCACGGGAATTCCCAGGTCTATTGTGCCGGAAAGGCTGCTGGAGAGCCAGCAGGCGGCCGGATGTCTGCTTCCGGAGCTGGCTGAGCGCTGGGGACTGCGTCCAGGGATCCCCCTGGCGGCGGGCGGCGGCGATCAAACGGTAGGCGGCGTTGGCTGCGGTATCGTCCGGGCGGGCACCATCGCGGCCACCATCGGGACCTCCGGTGTGGTGTTCGGCGCCTGCGACCAGCCCTTTGTGGACCAAAAGCCCAGGGCGATGTACAGCCTGTGCCATTCCGTGCCCGGAAAATACTGCTTCTTAGGCTGCACGATGGGAGCGGGCGGATCCTTCAAATGGATGCGGGATACTCTGTTTGCCGATAAGAAGCAGGAGCTGGCGGAAAAGGGCGGGGATGTTTACGCCTATATGGACGCGTTGGCAGAGGCGGAGCCTGCCGGCAGCGAGGGCCTGTGCTTTCTGCCCTATCCTGGCGGCGAGTCCACGCCTCATGTGGACCCCAACGCCAGAGGAGTGTTTTTTGGACTGAGCTACCGCCATAACCTGGGGGCTATGTGCCGCAGCGTTATGGAGGGGGTCACCTTCTCCCTGCGGGATATTTTGGAAATTATCCACGAAACCAACAACCTGACGGTGACGGAGGTTCGGGCGATGGGAGGAGGCGCGAAAAGCGCTCTTTGGCGGCAGATCCAGGCGGATGTGTATAACGCTTCGGTAATCACTATGAACATGGATGAGGGCCCGGCTGCCGGCGCTGCGATTCTGGCTGCGGTGGCGGCGGGAGAGTTTCCGTCTGTAGAGGAGGGCTGCCGACATATTCTCAAGCCGGTGACCCAAACCCAGCCGATCGCGGAAAATGTAGGCGTTTACGACGACTTTTACGGCACCTACCGAAAGCTGTATCCGGCTTTAAAGCCCTTATATCAGGAGCAGGCCCAAAAGGTAGCGAAGTATCTGGAATAATGGCCTGCGTTCGGCGCCGCCCTCTTTTTCGCCCGCAAAGCTGAAGCATTAAAACCGAGGCGAAGCGCAAGGGAAAAGGCATGACGTTTTTCCCCTTCACGGGGGAAATGCGCCATGCCTTTTGTGATGTTTTGAAAAAACCGCCGCTGCAGGGAAGACGATAAACGATTATTAGGCTTTTTGTAAGCCTATCTGTCATTCTGCGGCTGGCAGCGCTCTTTGATGCCTTAAAGCGCGGCTGCGCGGAAGCTGCTGCCTCTGGTTTTGGGTCGATAGAGAGCTTTGCGGCCCTGGAGGCCCCATGGAGCGCCCGCCGCTGCAAAAGCGGGAAGAACGGGCAGGAAAATGAAGGAATAAAAAGAAAAAACCTCCGCATACTGAGAGTGTGGAGGTGGCAGCTTTGGAACAAAATCAGCTGCCCTTAGGGTTTTCTATGGCTCTGGCACAGCATCCCAAGGCGATGGAACGGTTTTCCCGTTTCACCGCTTCGGAGAAGGAAACGGTGCTGGCCCAAGCCCGCCAAGCGAGCTCTAAGGAAGAAATGCAGTCCCTTGTGAGGAGTCTGGCCCAGTGAAAAGCACTGGGCCCTTTTTTTGTCTCACAGAAGGAATCGCCTAAACGCGCAGGCGAAAGGGATCAGCCGCTTATTCTCTATTTACGGTTTGATAAACAGGTTCTTGTTATAGCATAAAAAGGCCTCGGAACGAATAATTCCATATTCGGGGTTTGGAAGGTCAAAAAAGATTAAATAAGCGAGAAACAGCAAAAGGAGAAGTGTGCAGAGGCCTACCATCCATCGAGAAAATTTTCTGTGAGTCTTAGCGGAACGTTCCAGCTCGCTTAGATATCTTTGGTTCAGCTTCTCCAAATCCTCCTTGCGCTCCAGCTCCTGCTTAAGCCCATCGCACTTTTCCTGAAGCGCCTCAATTTCAGAGAGCAGAGCGTTTTCCTTCTCCGGGGAATCCTTTTTCTCATCCGGCTCGATTCCAAAGCACTGATCAAAGGAAACGTGAAGGGCCTTGCACAGCCGCCCGATGGTAAAGGCGCTGCTGGATTTAGAACGGTCGGAAAGGCAGTGGTTTACCGTGTTGACGGATAACCCCGCCATATTGGCAATGTCCTGATTTGTTAGCTCCGGCATGGCTGCGCGCTTGGCGCGCAGTATATCGCGTATTATGGCCCCCTCTTGGGCAAACTCTTCGTGTTCTAGCATTTTCGGTACTCCTTCTTGGCAAATGGTATGATCTTATATCGTATTTGGTGAGTTCTCACAAGCGGCCGGCTGTGAGATATCGTTGAGAAATGCTGAGGTATTTGTTTTTACATTTTCTATTCCATCTGCTAAGCTAATACCCGTAGCAGATGTGCCTGTAACGTAGGGCTGCTACCGGCCCTGTCACCGTTGCAGCGGTGGCGGGGCCAAATAAGGAGGTGTTTCATGGCCCGAATTTAACCAGCCATTGATTAAATAAGCATCCATCATCTAATGTATATATATCGTGTGTATATTAATTGCTCACCGGCCTTTCTGTAGAACCCAGCTTTCTAAATGTATTTTTCATAGCATAAATATCATAATTTTGCTCTTATTTGATATCCCTCATCATCCTCAAATCCCATAGATCCTACAATATCCTGACTGGTTCTCTTACTGAAATTTTCCCGGATGGGCAAGACATAATATTTAGGACTTCCTCTTTGAAAAACAAAGAATTTGCCGCGGCAAAAAAGTTAGATCGTTCTTTCGCCTTTGCCATCTCAAAAGGCAGCTTAAGTCAAGCTATTATACTTGGCTTTCCTCCATGCGGCGCTGGACAGCCCTTTTGTCTATGTGTATTTCCCACGATACACCGCAAAAATGGGAGAGCATAAGAGCAAATCCATGACTGTATGAGGAGAACACGTGAATGGCAGAGATATGGAATTACGAGACGATCAAGGAGCTTCTCTACGCTCCCGGCCTAGGCCACTATTTTACATATGGCCTTCTGGCCGCCCGAAAGATAAATTCGGTCTGGGAACCGGTAGAGTTTATCCATGACGTAACAACAGATTACCTGCTTGTGAAAAAAATGGAGGAGCTGTTCAATCGCTACCAGCTGTATCCCATCCACCTTCGAGACGCGATCGAGGATATGCTTCCATAAATTTGGAGATAAAAAAACCCAGCACTCCCCCTTCAGAGTGCTGGGCTTTTCCATTTAAACAGATCAACTTTCTGCGGACTTTCAAACCTGAACGGCAGGCACCTTTGCGAAAGAACAATGGCATTAGGCTGACAGCACTGCGATTACCAGCCTTTTTTGAGAATATCTTATCGATATTTGCGCTATATAAATTTTATTATACACTATAATGGGGATGAAAAGCAACAATTTTCTGAAAAAGAATTTGATATTAAAAAACAAGTGCTTTTACAGAGAGAATATAAGTAAAAAACATAGAGGTATTGTAAATTATTAAATGTATGTTAAATGAATATTAATTAAATGTTAAACTCTATATTGACAGTATCATAACAAATATGATATTATTTACATAAATCTTTAAAATTATAC
>DS480339.1 GCA_000154345.1 [Clostridium] leptum DSM 753 | reverse complement strand
AGCAACATTATGTAAAAGTCCTCCCCTCACTGTCCATCTGCTCTCAATTCTAGGACAGCTGAGGACATTATTACTTCTCAGGATCATCGGCCATTTCGCAGTAATATCTATTTAAGAAGCTTTTGCTTCACAAAATAACATTTTTATAATTCATGTCGCTTCCGCCGTCAAAGAAAGCGAAACGTTTCGCTTTTGATTTTACTATACCACCTCTTATTTAATTCGTCAAGATATTTTTATGATTACTTATTAAGGGGTCAGAATTTGGATCTATTTAATTGGGTATAAGCCTTAGTCAGCCCAATAAAAAATTACTATGATAAAATTAATTCAGCTGCTTCCATCAGAGGGTAATTGGTATTCCCAAAGGCTGGCCGTACCGCCTTGCTCAGCCCTTCATTCAAGAGACGGCTGGCTAAAATTCCCACTAATAAAGCCTTAAAGGAGGAGCGTCCGGCAGGCGGGAGAATCAGAGGAAAAATCAAGAAGCGCTCCGGCATACTTCCGGAGCGCTTTCGCTATGCATCTTTACATTGTAATTCCGTCTAGCAGCTGTCCGGCTTTTCCCATTTCCATGGCCTGCTTGAATAGCCGCCGCAAGCTAAAGCCTCAATCTTAGAACAACGCGTTATGCGCTCTATCCGCTTTATTGAAAAACTGGAGAAATTTATTTTTCTTTGGGCTTTTTCTTGAATAAGATTGAGCAGCGCATCTTTAAACTTCAAATTTTGATCTTCGTCCAGTTTATCTTTCGATTCAAGTATAAAATCATCTTTTCATACAGATACTTGATCGTCAGAGGGAAAACCATTCCGATCAAAAGATAAAAAAAGACAAAATGTTCATCACCAGGAATGTAAGTATACCACATTTCTTCCCGAAAGCCTGTCCAGTCGAAGCCATCTAAGAAACCCCACACGGCAAGCAGTGCCAGGCCGCAATTCATCAAGAAAAATGAAATGCTGTGGTGCATCATCACTGTCCAAGTATTTTGCCCCGCATATCGAATCAATCGACTCGACTTAAGAGCCGGCGTCAGTATTCTGGAAATCCTCAGCCAAAAAAATATTCCGGTAATAGAGGCAGCAAAGGGCAGCCATGGAATGCCCTGGGGGAATTTCGCGTTCCATGCACTGTAGTGTACCGACCCAAAGCATTTAAACAATACAAATTGAACCGTAAAAATAATTAGAAAATACGGAAAATGTCCCAGGCGGTCCTTACTTTCCCAGCGCGATCGATACAAATAGCCGATCTGATAAAATGGAAGAAGAAATCCACATCGAACCAGCATTCGGCTTCCATCGCTGTTTCGAAAGCCTTTGGCCGCGGAATACACAGAAAGCAGGCCGATTGCTAAAAGCAGAGCTAAAAATAGATACTCATTAAAACTGGTAAAAAATGATTTTAATTTTCTCAAAAAAATATAAACCAGCATAACCAGAAATAATGCTGGAACAAACCATGCGGCTAAATTAAATCCAGCACCTGGATTATTTAACCAGGGCTTTATAAAATACGTATAAAAGCTTAGCCGGTATCCAAAAGATACAATTCCTTGATCAAGTAAAACCGTTATTAAAATCCCATAAATCAAGTTCCAAATATAAAAAGGCAGAAGCAGGGATCTCGCCTTTTTCCAAAGCCACGTGCCAGCCTTTTTCGCAGCCTCCGGTTTAAAAAAATAACCGGAGATAAAGACAAACAGCGGCATATGAAAGGAAGCGAACGGGAACCAGTCCGTAAAAAGCTGAATCCCTAAATTTTGTTTGTGAACGATCAAAACGGAGAGAATTGCAACCGATTGTAAAATTAAAAACTGTGGGTTTAAGACGGCTGATTTCGCTTTGCTTATTTTTTCTCCTTGGCGGCACAAGAATCTTAAACAACCTATCCGCAATTTCGTTCTTAAATTTGCCGTACTCCTACCATCCATAGGCCACCATACTTCCATGAAATTTGTGATTGCCAATAGCTCCGGCGAAAATAGCAGAAACAGTAAATATCAAGCGTTATTTTGTGAAAACCGTAAAACAGCGCTTTTTGCTGTCTGGATTACCGCATCCGCCAGTTTCGTTATCCCGAAAGCGCCATAGGCTTTCGCCCCTCCGCATATTAAAATCATAATACGCGAATTCTTATTGCGTTTTCGCGCCTAAGCGCGTTCCTTAGCTCACAGAACCTTTTCCAAAATCCCGGCCACATCCTTTTTTGATAAATCGACTGGATTATTATCCATTCGGCCTGCTGTAAAGGCATATTGAACGATAGACGCAATATCCTTTTTCTGGATGCCAAACGTTCCTAGCCGCAGTTCTATTAAATCCTCGCATACAGAGCTCAGCCAGCCATCAATTCCACCGTAGGGAGCAAACACTGCGGCAAGCTCGTCATAGTTTTTCGCCGCCTTTTCATTTATTCTGGCGACCTCCGCCATGGTCAGAGCAACAGCGAATCCATGCGGCACCTGGAATAAAAAGGACAGCGGATAAGAAATGGAATGGCAGGCCGTGGTCCGCGTCTGAGAAAACGCCAGTCCTGCCAGCAGCGACCCACGGCACAGCTTCTCACGCAATTCGTAATGTTTCGGTGCCTTTAAAGCCGCTTTCAGATTCGCTGTAATTACTCGAAGCGCTTCTAAGGAGAAATCTTTTACCAAGGGGGTAGTGTGCTTGGACCAAAACGCTTCCATTGCATGAGCCGCCGCATCCAGCGCAGTAGACAGGATTAAAGGCTTTGGCAGCGTCAAGGTCAAATCGGGGACAATCAGCGCTAAGCGGGGTTTTAATCCTGGCGCGTCAATAGAAAATTTACTGGTCTTTCCCAAATCCCACACAGTAGCCCATTGGGTCACCTCTGAACCAGTCCCAGCCGTTGACGGAACTGCAATAATGTCTACAAATTCCGCCCTATTCTGGTAGGATTTCCTGCGGATGGCTTCGGTAATCTCCTCTGCCGTATAAGAAGCATTTCTTTTCGGATCATAAAACGCACTGATAGCCTTTGCCAAATCGATGACACTGCCGCCGCCTATGGCTACGATGGCATCCAGCGGTTTGGCGCCAAGGCTTTCTAACGCCTCCTTGACATCCTGCTGGTTTGGATTGGCTACCTCTGTCTGGAGCCAATGAAATTGGTAGCGGTCCTCCATTTCTTTTAGGAAACTGTGAAGGGACCACCAGTCAGCCGCTTCTTTCCCCATGATAAGCAGCACGTTCTCCACAGGAAGAGAAAGCAGACGCTGTTTCATTTCAGTCAGGCTCAAAAATAGGATTTCTGTGCTGCACAAAGGCTTTACTGCAATTCCCATATTATGCTTCCTCCGGAATCAGGGTTAAAATATCTTTAATCGGCATACAAAGGTCGTCGGCCTCTTTTGCCCTATGGTTTTCCAGGATCGTCCGGGCCGCCTTTTGCATAGCCGGGAACGCGCTGCGGGTCAGTTGATTCGCGTAAATCACAATATTGATGCCGCGCTGGGCAAACTCTTCCTCAGTCACCGTGTTAAATGAGGTCGGCACCACCACAATCGGCGTAACCGGGTCTTTTTCACGGAACCTTTCGCAAAATTCGAAAATCTCTTCCGGAGATTTCTTCCGGGAATGAATCATTATCCCATCCGCGCCGGCAGCTACATAGGCAAAAGCGCGCTTTAAGGCATCCGCCATGCCCCGCTCCAAAATCAAGCTTTCGATCCGCGCGATCAGCATAAATTCTTTTGTCTTTAAAGCTCTTTTTCCGGCAGCGATTTTTTCGCAAAAGTGCTCGATGCAATCTTGGGTCTGCGCGACCTCGGTGCCGAATAGGGAATTCTTTTTCAGCCCAGTTTTATCCTCGATAATTACAGCGGACACACCCATGCGCTCCAATGTTTTAATGTTATATACAAAATGTTCGATCAAGCCTCCGGTATCCCCATCCAAAATGATCGGCTTGGTGGTGACCTCCATAATATCGTCTATGGTGCGAAGTCTCGAAGACATGTCCACCAGCTCGATATCCGGCTTTCCCTTGGCGGTAGAATCGCACAGGCTGGAAACCCACATGCCGTCGAATTGAAAGGCCTTGCCTTCTTTCACCACAACGGTATTCTCAGCGATCAGCCCGGTGATTCCGCTGTGCGCCTCTAAAATACTGACCGTCGGCTTCATCGCGAGCAGGTCTCTTAAACGTCCCCGGCGAATATCCGGAATGGACAAATGTTCCCGGGAGCGCTGTTCCAAAGCCCGATATCTTTCGTCGTTGGAGTAAGGGTATTCCACCAATTCGCCGCCATACTCGTTTAGAATAGAAACCACCTCATCGCGGATGGGCTTCTGTACGCCGGATTTCCAATCGTCGCCATGCACTACATAATCCGGTCTGAGTTTTCTCAGGTTATCGGCATAGCTTAAGCTGTTCTGCTCCACGGTCCGGTAAACGCCTCGGATGCTTTGGAGCATATTCACCCTTTCCTCATAGGACAGCAGAGGATACCGTTTATAGCTCGCAATCACCTGGTCTGTCAAAACGCCTATGGTCAGCTGGCCCAGCGCCGCGGCCTTTTCGATGATTGCGATATGCCCGCTGTGCAGCATATCCGTGCTGAAGCTCATATAAACTGTTTTCATTTCCTCATATCCTTTAACATATTTTTTACGTTCTCCAAATCCTCCGGAGTATCGATTTCACAGCACACACTGTCTTTTACATCCAGCGGCAAAATCCGGCACTGGTCCGAGACCTGGTTAAGAGCGTTTTCCGCATAGCACGACCGTTCGCCCCTGGCACAAAAGTCAGAAATCCGGTCCAGCCAAATCCTCCAGTCCTTTTGTTTCAAATGATAAAGCGGCTGCGCGGCCACTGCGGATTCAAAAAATTCCACGCCGACTTCGCGAATATAGCCGTCTTTCACAACTGCCTTAAAGTCCTTTTCCGGCAGCGGCGCTGTGGAACTTACGGTCATGCAGCTGCCGCTGTGGAGGGCATTGTCCAGCACCTGCCCTGAAAAGACTAAATCTCCGTGCATCAGCACCAATTCGTCATCCAAAGCGTTTTTTGCCAGCTCAATGGAATAAATGTAATTGGTTTTGTCATAAACCGGGTTATTTACAAATGTGTAGGACAAGTCCAATTCCAGGGAATGGCAGTAATCAACCAGTACCTGGTCGAATAGTCCCGTTGTAATGACAATTTCTCGAATTCCTTGCTGCTGCAAAAGCTTTAGCTGGCGGCTTAGGATGGTTTCTCCCTCCAACAGCTCCGTCATGCATTTCGGATGGCGCGAGGTCAGCAAGCCCATCCGTTTTCCCATTCCAGAATTTAAAATCAACGCTTTCATTCTCTCATCCCTTTAAATAAGCCATAAAGCCCTGCTTGTTTTCCACTGCCGTAGTCGTCGGCCTTCCCAAATCCTCACGGGAGCCAATGGCGGTTTTCACCTCCACGAAGGCCAGCCCGTCCCGGCCCTTCGCCTGCTCCAGAACAGGTCCCAGCTCTTCCAGACGATCGACGGAATAAACAGCCGGGTAACCGCAGGCCCTCGCGATTTCAGTCAGCCGGATTTCGCCGCACACCGTAGGCATTCCCCCTACTGTTTCATGGGCGCCGTTATTCATCACTACATGAATAAGGTTTCTAGGCTTTTTCGCGCCGATTACTGCCAGCGCTCCCATATGCATCAGCACCGCGCCATCGCCGTCAATGCACCAGACTTTTCTTTCCGGTTGATTCAAAGCCACTCCAAGAGCGATCATGGAGCTATGCCCCATAGAACCTACCGTTAGAAAATCGTACTGATGAGGCTGCCTGTTGGCCTCACGGATTTCAAACAGCTCTCGGGATGCTTTTCCGGTGGTAGATACGATTACATCCTCACCGGCGGCCTCTGCCACCTGCCGTATGGCTTCTTCCCGGAGTATCCACGCTTGATTTTCATAGCGTACCTTCCGGCTGTATTCCAGCGCGCCCTTCCTCACAACAAAGGCGGCGCATCCGCCTCTGTTCAGTACCTTTAAAAAGCGCTTCAGCATTGCGTCAAAAGTCTCCAGGGTAGTCTCTTTATCTAGGATGCCGATCTCCATTCCCAGATCCTCTAAAAGCTTTATCGTGATTTCGCCCTGGAATAGGTGCTGCGGCTCATCCTTAACGCCCGGCTCCCCTCTCCAGCCCACAACAAACAGCGCCGGAATTTGATAAACCCTTTCATTCAACAGCGAAGCCACTGGGTTCACAATATTGCCGATCCCGCTGTTCTGCAAATAAACACAGGGAATCTTCCCGGTTGCCATATGGTAGCCGGCAGCTAATCCCACCGCGTTTCCCTCATTTGCGGCAATCACATGCTTATCGCTGATCCCATAGGTATTCATTAAACAATTGCACAGGGCCTTCAGCTGGGAATCCGGCACGCCGGTAAAAAATGAGATTCCATTGTCCTCAAAGCTTTTCAATATTCGTTCTGCATTCAGCATAATTTTTCCTCCAGCGCAATTCTTTCTTTTTTATCTTTAAGCGGTTAACGAAATTTTCTTCTAACTGTTTTCATCGCCGTTTTCAGTTTTTCACGATAAAGAAGGCCCAAGCCTCCGCACAGCAAAAGTCCATACAGCACCTTCCATACGGCGGAACAGCCGCAATAAACTATCCCGCAGGCAGCCGCCATTACAACGATGTCCAGAGCCAGCCGCTTTAGGTCAAAGCTTACCTTTACTGTTTTCTGGATGCTGAGGATCCTCATCAATACATTCGCCAAATAACCGAGGGTCAAGGCGATTGGTACGGCGTAAAGGCCCCATATCTGTATCGTCGCGTATAAAAGCCCAATATTCACTGCCGCCCCCAACAGGGTAGAGTACAGAAGGATATTGGTTTTCTTTTCGGCGTTAAAAATATGCCCGTAAAAATTACTCATAGCGTTAGCAAACGCAGATAAATAGTAAATAGGCAGAATCAGCTGAGTCAGCGTATAAGCGTCGTCAATAAAGAATGGGAACAGCACATTGGTTCCTACGATCACAGCGGCCGTTCCGAACGCCATAAAGTCCATGTAGACCACCAGCATTTTGCTGTAATACCGGGAGCGCTGGTCGCTGCCGCTATGCTCATAGGCGCTTTCCTGCCATGCAAGGGCGTAAACCTTGATGAGCGTAACGATCAGCGCCGCAAATTTATTGGCAAGGGCGATATATCCATTAGCATCCTCAGACAAATACCATTTCGCAAAATACCGGTTGATGTTGGTCATTCCCCAAAAGGCCACTGCGTTGATCGCCAGAGGAAACGAATACTTTGTCAAATCCCTCAGCATAGCCTTTGATACATCTTTTAACCGCACTTTCCGGAGAAATCGGTGCCGCGCCTCGATATACATAGCCGCCAACACATTCGATACGGCGGGAGCGATAAGAATCGCCACAGCGCCTACCCGGAAGCCATAAATCAACACAGCGCTAAGTATAAACTGAAATACAGAGGAAACCATTCCTGAAATCATAAAATCCTTGCTGTCGCCGATCGCCCGCGCCTCGAATTGGGCAATGTGCAGAATCAAGAGAGAGAGGCCGTAGGCAATCATCCACCCTGGGTTTGGAAGCTCCTGCCAAAAAGCAATCAGCACACAGCCGGCGATATAAAGAGGAAAACAAGCGCCCGATAAAGAAACGACATTGGTAAATATCTTTTGTTTGCCCTCCAGCGTATGCTCGTCGTAGGAAAATCTGAGCAAAGGCGTCCAGACCTCCATAAACAGCAGAGATGCCAGCATAGTGACGGTAGTCATGGATAAGTCATTATCGCCGTATGATGCCGGATCAAAATTAGCCGTATAAATAGGCAGCAGCAAAAAAACAATAATTTTATTAAAAATGGTCCCAATAAAATAGACCGCCATTTTTTTAAGAAATTTCATTTTAAATTAGATACTACCTTCTGTTCCATTTTCGGCATCCTTCATTCCGGCACTTTCAAACCTATCACAATAGCAGCTCAGCGTCATCAGGCCGAAAAACATAGGAGAAAAATCATAAAACTCTGTAATCATGCCGGTAAGATATACAAAAAGCGTAAAAGCAATTATCTTTGCCCCTTTTAATTTCCTGAATTTCATAAGATAATGGTTGGTTGTCAATAAAATGGCAAGATAATGAATCAACAGCACAATTCCGCCACGGTACAAAGTTTCTAAAAAGCGGTCATGCGCATGTAAACCCGCCGCTTTATTGATCCATTTTGTCTCAATGGCATATTGCAGCTTCCTGTCCTCATAAAACGGTACTCCATGTCCTAAAATAGGTTTCTCGCCAATCAGCTCCAAGGTTCTATCCCAGATGACGGTCCGCCCAGTCAGCGTCAGATTTTTATGAAGAATATCTTCAATCAGGAACGCAAACAGATTTTGCATTCGAAAAATAACGATTACAAAAAATAAAAGAATATTTAAGATAAGGTAATTTCTGAAATTAAACAATTTATCCACAAAGCAGCCCTGAAAAAGCCAAAAAATCAGCATCGCCCCTGTAATTAAAATCGACGCTCCAGAATGAACCAAAACGGCGGACAAAACAGTAGTTAAAATTAAAATGAAAGCTCTGATCCACGCTTTCCAATTTTTTTCAAGCTTCCCCTCCGTTTCCATATGATAGCGGATCATGCCAAAGCATGCGGCCGGAAGCATTACATTGATCATTTGATTCTTATAGCCCAAAAACCAGTAGGCGGAAAAATAGTCCGATGCGTAAAGCCCCTCAGGAAAAATCAAAATCGTAACCAAATTAAGGTAAACCATCGCTTCTAATACGATCAAAAGCGATGAGATCAAACCTTTGGGGTTATAGACCGCGATGAGATCCAGCATCATACAAATAATGACAAAATTTGCAGAGCGAAGCAAAATGCCTTTCATATCTCCCTGGTTTAACAGGGTCGACAAAATCAGTATGCCATAATAGACAGCTACCAGAGCTACAATCGGATTAATCCGCCGTTTCCGAACTATTTCGGCGAGATAGCAAATACCTATGCACAAGCCCGCGAGGATCTGCAGAACATCATAAACTTTGTCCAATACCGGAAGCTGCGTGAAATAGCTCGGCTGAAACAAAATCACGGCAATCGCCGATAAGAAAAAGCAGCTTTTTAAAAGCTTTTGATACCATTGGCCAAAGCAGTCCGCAGCTGCCATTATTTTTTCTATCATAAGCGATTCTCCCGGCTGATGAACTCCACACTATGCTTACACGTTCTCTGTTCCTTCGGAGGAAGCGCCATATAGTCCCCGTAAACTTTAGTAAGATACTTTTCAGCCTCTTGCGGCGCGGAAAAGCTTTCTCCCTCAAAGGAAATTTTTCGGCCGTCTCCCAGCCATGAAATCGGGAAAGACTCCCGGTATATATATTCGCCGAAACAATTAATGCACCATTCACTTTGTTCAAATGGATATCTAGATAAAAAATCGTTAAATTTACGAATTTCCTTAGTCATAGACAATAGCCTGGAAAAATGGATTACTTTATTAGCTTTTAAAACCGCACATTGCCACCAGGTGCGTTTGCTGTAATCAGTTCCATGATAATTTAAACGTGACAGCTTTAAAGTTAACATATGGAATGTGATCCAGCATTTATGCGCGGTCAGGGAAAGCCTCCCTTTGGGAAGGCCATCCAGCGGAAACACATCAATCCAGACATCATACGCCTTATTATCGCTAAAGATTTCTCGTACCAACTGATACCGCTTATCCACAACCTTCGCTTGACGAAAAGGATAATTACAGTCTTTTGTATAATGGCATAACGCCAAATACGGCGGCAGCTTTTCGGAGGCGACCCGTAGGAACCGTTCATAATCCGGTCTCGGTATCATAATATCAATATCATCATCCCAGGGAATAAACCCTTGATGCCTGACGGCCCCTAATAAGGTTCCGCTGGATAAATAATATCTAATCTGCTCTTCATCGCAGATCTTAGAAACCACCTGTAAAATATCCGCCTCTATCTTTTGAAGCTTTCTCAAAGAGCTTTCCATGTAAACTCTCCCACTCCTGACAAAAATCAATCTCTGATAATCTCAACACGGTGCCTGCTTTTTCTGGCGCTTTCCGGAGGATATTCCATGAAATTTCCATAGAGTCCTTCCAGTACTTTCTCGCTTTGCGCCGGACATCGAATCACCATATCCTCAAACGGCAGTTCACGAAAAGGAAAATAGCAGTCCCGTGAAAACATTTCTCGGAAGCGATAATCGCTGATAAAGATAAAGACCTGTCCGGAGGTTCGAACATCATATTTTTTTAAACAGCGATCTAAGCGGAGATACATTTTCTTTGTGTTCATCTTTCTAAAAGGATTACAGTGCTTCGCCAGAAAAATCAACACCCGGTCGATAGCAGGACGATTCTGAAGATGGGTTCCAATTGTTTCCGGCTGAGTCATTTTTGCTAATGCCTTTAAGCCAAGCAAATGATATTGATGGAGCTTGTTTTTCAATTTTCCCTTAGGCATGCCATCCAACTGCATAATATCGATATTGACATCGTGTGGCTGGCTGTTTTCCGTGACATGCTGTATGATTTTTAAATCATTACAGTAAACCCTAACGCCATATGATAACTCCTTGTCATCATCTTCATGATATTTAAAATAATTAATAGACATGCTAGACGGCAGTTCTTTAGGAGCAAGCTCTACAAATCTTTCAAAAGAGTCTCTAGGAAGCCCAATATCCACATCGTCATCCCAGGGGATAAAGCCACCGTGCCGCACTGCTCCTAACAAAGTTCCATCTATCGCAAAATATTCCAGGCTATGCTTTTCGCAAATGCGCACAACCTCTTTTAATATTTTTAATTCCACTATTTGAAGCTCTCGCAGCACGCTCATATCATTATTCAAACTTATTCCCTCACATACAGGCTATTCGCCAGACTGATTTTTCCGCATATGAACCATCGGAACCAAAACCGAATGTAAGAATCCTGAAAGGCTTACCGAAAAAGGCAGCGGCATCAGCCGGTAAAATTTTTCGTAGATCTTTCTATAGCTTGAACGATTATCACTTCTCAGGTCCTTGGCCCGCCAAGGCGATCTTTTGTAATAATTCCTCCATAGAGGCGCATAGGGATGCTCACTGCCCTTCACCCAGGGCCTGAGTGATAGAAAGCTAGAGGTAAAGTGTACAATACGGGGATGTTTTCTCGCGTGATCAACCTGTTGGGCAGAATAATAGCTCTGGGGCTTGCGATACTTAATCATATCCGGATAGGTGAAATCAAAGAAGAGCGTCATCGCATTATATTCCGGCGGCAGAACGAGCAAATCCTTATGCAACACTTTATTAATAACACCCTGATCGTTATATGCCACTTGGCCATTGCATATTCGAATATAATTCATACATTGCTTCTCTATTTGGTTCTCCCGCCATTTATCCATGTCAATAAGCATAACTCCTGCGTTAATATAGGAATCTTCGCCGTTGATTCCGGCGTTCTGCTTTCTTTGATTTGACAAGCAGTCCATTACGCCGGCTGCAGTCTTATCTTTTAAATCTATTTCCCATAAATTTTTCAGAGAGCCCAAAACGAGAATATCACAATCCAAATAGAGAACTCGTTTTACCTCCTTTGGGAGTAAAGAATCAATCAAAATCCGTGCAAACGTACTGATCGGCCATCTTCCAGATGTGACAGCTTCTCCCGTGAGTTGACTGATATCAGGCACCTCAATAAAATGGACCATCCGTTCATACTGCTGAAAGATACTCTCTAATTTACGCTTATTCCCTTCTGAAATTCCTCCGTCCAGAATATATACTTCTATGGTTTCCTGCTCCCGGTTATTTTCAAATAAGGAGATTAATGCGCACCCCAAAATATCAGCGAAATTATCATCGCTGCTAAAAACACAGTTCATCCTCCATTTGCCTCCTAAATAAAATCCGCCGGCCATGAAATTCGATCGCTTACGCTTTCATCTAAGGAAAACTCCAACAATAAAAGCCCCTTATTGAATAAAGAGGCTTTTATCCAAATTTTAAACACTGCTTTCCCAGCTACAGAATTCTCCGCTTTAGCAGGCGCCATCCATTCTCAAAACAGCTGACACTGTTTTTAAAAGAATTTTAATATCAGTCCAAATTCCACGGGTTTTAATATACTTTAAATCCAATGCCACCCACTCTTCAAATCCGATATTATTTCTTCCGCCGCACTGCCAAAAACAGGTAAGCCCTTGCTTTACTCCTAATCTCTGGCGCTGATAGGAATTATATTTCTCAACCTCACTCACAAGAGGCGGCCTAGGGCCAACAAAGGTCATTTCACCTTTCAGAATATTAAACAGCTGCGGAAGCTCGTCAATGCTTGTCCTTCTAATAAAGCTTCCTACCTTTGTAATACGCGGGTCGTTGTCCATCTTAAAGGCCGGCCCGTCTTTGATTTGATTAAATTTTTGCAGCTCCTCCAAGTACTCTTCCGCATGTAAATACATAGAACGAAATTTATACATGGTAAAAATCCGGCCGTCCTTAGTCATCCGCTTTTGCTTGTAAATTGCCGGGCCGCCGTCTTCACGTTTAATGGCAATTGCTGCAGCAGCAAAAACGGGCGACAATAAAACAAGGAAAATCATGGAAAAGACAATATCCGCCGCTCTCTTAACAAATTCATAAACGGGTTTTTTCTGGGGGCGTACGACTTCGTAAATGCGGTTGACAAAAAATTTAGGTTGATCTGCAGCTTCCCCATACGTTCTCTCAGCCGCAGCATCTACCAAATAAACTTCTCTTGCCATTTTCAACTCTCCAATAAATGGTTTATTCTTTAAGCTTTCAAGCTTGTCTCAGAAGCCCTACTCTTCCTCATAAATAAATTGGTGCAAAATATTGGCGGCATTATTCAAATCATATACAAAGTACCAAACGCCATCTATCATCTGGCCGGAAGCGCCACACTGGTCATTGGGAAGGCTCTCCTGCACCATTGAAGCTCCCGAAGCCACTGCCCAGGTGCCGATTTCCAAAATGCTTTCGTCGGACAGAGAGGTCTTGCTCTCAGAAAGAATCATGCTCACCAGCCCAGGATACTGGGTTATATTCAGTTTTTTCACTTCGTCAAACATCGCGGACAAAATCTCGCGCTGACGGCTGGTACGGGCGGTATCGGAACCGGTTTCCCGATTTCTGGCGTATGCTACCGCTTGACCGCCTGTTAATCTGATATCTCCTGTTTCTGTGATATAATCGGTGGGAATACCCAATTTGTTAAGATTGTCTACATATTTGTTGGCTACCACCCGTTCTTCCTCGGTAACATTGATGGTAACTCCCCCTACATAGTCAATGATTTCAGCCAACTGAGAGAAATTGACTGTTACAAAATCCTTCACATCCAAGGAGAAATTCTCATTGATGGTTTTAATCGCAAGCTCTGGGCCGCCGTATGCATAAGCATGATTGATCTTTGTTTGTCCATAGCCATCTACCGAGACATAAGTATCACGGGCGATAGAGGTCAGCTTGATTTTTCCATGCTTCCGGTCAATAGAAAGGATCATCAGCGCATCGGAACGCCCCACATCATCATCGTTCCGTGAATCCACCCCAAATAACGCAATATTGGTTACCTGAGAGTTTTCAGCCCTTGCGGCAGCCTCTGATGTGATACCTAATTCCGGATTTGTCTGCGGCAGTTCAACTCTAGCCATTTGTCCCAAGGCCGCTTTGATGTAGATGAACACTCCGGCCGCAGCAGCTAAAACAATAGCTAAAATAATGCAGATGGCCACAACCGCCTTTTTCTTACCAGACCACTTCTTCTTTTTATTTCTTTGGTTTTGGGAATATCTTTTGCCATTTTTACAATATCGAGTTCCATCAGAATGAGAATAAATCTCGCGATCTGACAATGTCCTTTTCCCTGTATATCTGCTTTGATGTTTCAAAGCTACAACCCCTTTTATCCAAAATCACGCGAGAATAACATCGCATTGGTGTCTGATAAATCAAAATTTGTTGGACGGAAAATGAGCAAAAAAAAAGAGCAATATTTTGTATCGCATACAAAATATTGCTCAACATATATACTAAAAGTACGGTCTTTTATAGTTTAATTTTGTGTATTTTTCTGCTTTATTTAATGATATTTTACTTTATCTTTAACCTAAAGTCAATGCTAATATGCAATATTTCTCCGTCTATGCCAGATGGAGCGCTTTCTCCTTCCTTCATACTCCTATAAATTCGAACCATAGCTTCTGCCCTAAATTAATTTTAGCAATTCCAAGACAGCTTCTACCAATTCCAATTAATATCTCCGTAAAATTCTTAAATACACCCGGTTTTGTTATAACCAGTTTATCTTCGATTAACAGATAATATTTTGATTTTAGAAATCCTCTAGAATACTATTTGTCTAATCCCAGTCACCTTAAGCGTATATCTCCGCATCTAAAGTTATATTCGCATCGGCGTCGTTTCTAGCAGCTATTTCATAGCAAGTATTCGCTTCCAGCTCCCCGTTCATTTTGAATCGCAGTCTCATGATATTTTCTGTGGAATAATAGCTTTCTACACTTATCGCATTAATGACGTTAGGCAAGCCCATAGTCCCAATAGTTCCAGACATTGTTACAATGGGCGCTTGTATTCTCATAGGAACCGCAAGAGTCACGGGAACGCCGACTAATGTTAAATCGCTCCATCTGGCATAGCCCTGCCCCACCATTGCATACCGCGATTTACTAGAATTAAGAGAATAAAAATATCTTCTGCACCGAACCATTTCTAAAGATGGATCCGGCATATGATATTGATCTGTAGCGCTTCCAAAAACCACTTGAGGGGCGGCGAATTGATAATAGGTAGCCGCAGGGGTATTGCTCACTGTTTGTAAGCACAGTCCATGGGTGACAAAGGCTCCTATCTGCACGGAAGGAATGGCAATTTTGAACTCTTTCCAGGTAGTAGCTGCAGTAATCGGATTAGCATCTAAGCCAAAAATAACGTTAAACTGTTCTTCCGCATCAGCTTTTATCCAAAAGGAGATAGAAATCGTGCTCCCTGTTAGTGCTTCAAAATTTTCTATTGGCTGCAAAAAGGTGCTTTGGCCAGGGTTTGCCAAACCGATTTTCAACTGATAAGGCGTCACTGCCGGACTCGTATTGGCTTCTCTCGCAACAGAGGAACATCCATAGGCCATCCACCTGTCAACAGTATAAATATGCTGCCCTGACGTCCTGGTATAGACTTCCTGTCCCCGCTGGTTGATCGAAAAGCTGCTGTTAATCAGAAGATTCGGTACCGCCCCGATTTCAGAGGCCGCCGGCAGCCAGGTATTCGGATGCGCTCCAACGTCTTCCGCATCTGGCATCTGCACAAGCCTGCCTTGTGAATTCAAGGTGGCAATTCCATTCGCCTCACCCTTTTCTGTAATGGAAACAGCGCCTATTTCTATTGTGGTCGGCAGCCATGAGGCTTCCCGTGCCCCTACATCAGAAGCATTTGGCATAGGTGATATCTTACCCTCCTGATCCAAAGCCGCAATCCCGCCGTTCTTTCCTTTTTCATCTTCAATGATTTCTGAAATCATCTGTCCGATTTCTGGAATTTGCAGGCCTTCCATTTTTTCTGCCGCCCGATTCGCACGCTCCGCTGCCTGATCCGCCTCTGCCGCAGCTGACGCAACCGTTTCCAAAGCGGTTATTGACGCATCCTTCCATTCTGAAAACTCAACTTTTCTCGAAGCTTCCGCATTCTCTCTCAATTCTTCATTCGCACACCGCAGATTTTCCGTCTCCACCCTCTTGGCCTCTGCAGCGGTAATGTTCCGCTCAAGGATCTGCGTTTTTCCTGCAATTTGTTCGACAGACTCATTAGCATTTTCTGCAGCCTGCACCGCTGATTCCGCTTTTTGTACGGCACTCTGAACCTTCTGAAGATTTTCTGTCAACACAGAAAATTCATTTGTACTTTCTATTGCATCATGATAGGCGCTCTTTACAATATATAGGACAGGTAATGTAATTTTTAACACCTGGCCTCTATTTCCCACAACCTCTAATTCAAAAAGCTTTGTCCGGCCATAAGCCGACATCATTTGTCCGGTTAAAGCTATGCTGGCCGTATTTCCCGACACTTGAGCCTGCGCATAAATTAATTTATCATCTGGTTTTTGAATGTAAACAAAAACGCTTTTTTGTGATAAGTCTAAGGGAGCCGCTGAATCAAATACATGTACCACTAAAGCTCTGCCCTCGGCTTCTTCCTGAATGACCCTTACCTCCTCATTGGGTTTTCTCCATACATCTACTGTGATTTCTTTATAAACCAAAAAGATTCCTCCTTATCTATTAGAACATTTGTTCTAATAGATATTACCCCAATTCCAATAAAAAGTCAACACACTATAAGCGTTGATTGCTCATCTTCTCGATTTAATGTGCACAAATCGGATCTCGCCGCCTTTTGCTCTTTTTATTTGTACACCTCTGTTATGCTTTCCCATTAAACAGTCTACACAATCGCCATAAATATCAAAAAAGCAAAGGTGCCCTTGGCTAAATTCCATTTTCGCCAACAAAATATTCTCTTGGATCAGCCTCGAGGACAATTCCAAACTAAGGCCTGCACTTTGTAATTACTGCAAAATTTATGACCTTTTATTGAGCCGATTTGTTTTAAAAAGTCTTTAAAAGAAAAAAGGCAGCCTATTTACAGATGTGTAAATAGGCTGCCTTTCGTATTGTTAACAAACAACTGAAAAATATTTTACAGTAAGAGCATTCGGGCCAGCATGGCATTCAGATATGAGATCTTATCCCTCACGCGGCATACTGGGCAAAAAGCATTGTGGTCAGCCCTCCCAGGGGATTTGGTTTCTGACAAAGAGCGGGATCTGGTCTAAGGGCGCGGGCACCGTGACGGTCCGGCCGCCCTCAAAGCTCTCTCCAGTCCAGAAGTTAACCCAGGCTTCCCCGCCGGGCAGATACACCTCTCTGCTCTCCGTTTTCGCGTACATCACCGGCGCCACCAGCACGTCCGGCCCAAACAGGTACTCGTCCTCCTGGTCCCAGCTGCGGGGATCCTCCGGGAAATCGTAGAATAACGGCCGCATCACCGGCGTTCCCTTTTCATGGGCCTCCTTCATCAGCCTGGCGATATACGGTTTCATCCGCTCCCTCAGGTTCAGATATTTTTTACAGATCTCAAACGCTTCCTTCCCAAAGCTCCATACCTCGTTCTCCGCGCCGGACCGGCAGGTCGCTCCTCCTGTGGTTCCCACCTGCGGCTGCCTCGGCTCCCGGTCCCCGTGCAGGCGCATCACTGGACAGAAGGTTCCATACTCAAACCATCTCACCAGCAGCTCCCGGAAATCCGGATCCTTGGGATCTCCTCCGTGGAACCCCCCGATATCCGTGGTCCACCAGGGAATCCCCGCCAAGCCCATATTCAGCCCCGCCGCGAACTGGTTCCTTAAGGAATCAAAGCTGGAATGAATATCTCCGCTCCACACCAGCGCGCCGTATTTCTGCGATCCCGCCCAGGCGCACCGCAGCAGGTTGATAATATTTTCCTGCCCCGCCGCCTCCTGGCCTTCATAAAAGGTCCTTGCATAGTACACCGGATATAGGTTTCCGATCTGCACGTTCGGCCCTAAATAATACCGGTAATTGTCAAAATCATATACCGTATATTCCGGCTCCGCTTCGTCCAGCCAGAAGATTTTTACCCCTTTATCAAAATAATTCTTCTTCGCCTTTTCCCACAAATACTTTCGCGCTCCCGGATTTGTCGCGTCATAATGAATCGTGGGGCCCTCAAAATCCAGCCCGACGCGGAAGCCCCTGTCTGTGCGGATCAGATACCCCTTCTCCAGCATTTCCTCATAATTTTCGCTGGCTCTATCCACTGTCGGCCAAATAGACACCATCAGCTCGATCCCCATTTCCTTCAGCTCCCGGATCATCCCATCCGGGTCCGGCCAATACGTGGGGTCAAACCTCCATTCTCCCTGTTTCGGCCAGTGGAAAAAGTCCACCACGATCACTGAGATCGGCAGGCCCAGCCGCTTGTACTCCCGCGCTACCTGCAGCAGCTCCTCCTGGGTCTGGTACCGGAGCTTGCACTGCCAAAAGCCCATGGCGTACTCCGGCATCATCGGCACCCTTCCGGTAGCGCCGGCATACGCCTCCTCGATCTCCGCCGGCGTATCTCCGGCTGTGATCCAGTAATCCATGCCCTTAGTGGACTCTGCCTCCCAGCTGGTGATGTTCGCTCCAAATACACACCGCCCCACCGCCGGATTGTTCCACAAAAAGCCGTACCCCAGCGAAGACAGGGCGAAGGGAATGCTGGCCTGGGAATTCCGGTGGGCAAGCTCCAGATCCGCTCCCTTCAGATTTAAAAGCTCCTGCTGGTATTGGCCCATGCCATAAATCTTCTCATTTTTATCCCCCGCCTCAAACCGCACGGTTAAACGGTAATCCCCGCCTAAAATCGGCTTGAACTCCCGGGGCTCCACTTCCAGGGCGCTGCATGTTTTGG
The DNA here is from genome assembly GCA_000154345.1 of [Clostridium] leptum DSM 753. Taxonomy (GTDB): domain Bacteria; phylum Bacillota; class Clostridia; order Oscillospirales; family Acutalibacteraceae; genus Clostridium_A; species Clostridium_A leptum. Next base: position 8,962 of record DS480339.1, on the reverse strand, counting down.
CGAACAAATCCTTTCTTGTCCTGGAGTATTCCTCCAATAAGAGCTTACCCTTTTGATTGTAGAAGGTGATCTTCCCGTACTTGCTCACCTCCGCACGGATTTTCCCGTTTTTTATCCTGGCTCCGTCTTCTGTAATCTCAATTTCCGCGCCGCATTCCGGAGCCTCCAGAAGCGCCCAGCTTTCCTTTGGCATTTCCGCTTCCTTTGTAGCCCGCACCCGAAGGCTGTTCGCTCCCCATGGCTCCAGCCACAGCTCCTCCGCGTCGTAGTGATACTTTAACCGGTTTCCCTCCTGCTGAAATACCGACATCCTTTCTGCCTCCTTGCTTTTTGATTTTTATCGTGCTTCCGCCTGCTGAAATTGAAAAGCCTCCTTACAGGCTTTTCAAAAAATTCCCGCTCTCCTTCGGCACTGCTCTTTCCCGGCCTTACCCCTTGACCGCGCCGGCTGTCAGGCCGCTGATAATATATTTCTGCATAAAGATGAAAATTAACGCTACCGGGATAATGGTAACAACCGCGAACGCCGTCAGATAGCTCCACTTGGTGCCGTACTGTCCCATAAAGTTAAAGATTCCCGCGGTAATGGGACGGTTGACCTGGTCCTGAATAAAGGTCATGCCGTAAGCCAGGTCGCCCCAGGCGTACAGGAAAGAGAAAATGGCGCATACCACCACGCCCGGCAAGGCGATCGGGACAAAGATTCTCAAAAACGCGCTGAACCGGTTACAGCCGTCGATGCTCGCCGCATCCTCCAGCTCCTTCGGAATGGAGCCGAAATAGTTCTTCAAAATCAGGACGGAAAAGGGAATTCCGATCGTCGCGTCCGCCAGAATCGCCGAAAAATATGTATTTAATAACGACATGTTTTTAAAGATGATAAACATCGGGGTCAAAATTACGGATACAGGAAGCATCTGGGTGATCAAAAAGCTCAAGATGCATACCTTCTTTCCCCTAAAGCGGAACCGGGCCAGGCCGTAGGAGGCCGGTACGGAAAGAATGACCGCGATCGCCGTACAGCTCAGCGCAATGATCATGCTGTTGCCAAAGGACTGAAACATATTGAAATCGCCGCTTTGAAGCTGCGCCGCGTAGGAATCCGTATTCAGCACGCTGGGGAACAGCGTGGGAGGAATCCGGAAGATTTCCTGCTCTGTTTTCAAGGAGGTCACTAAAATCCAATAAAGCGGGAAAAGAAGGACCACTAACAGGACCAAGGACAGAACGCAGAACAGCGCGTTGCTTTTCCCCTTCAGCTTTTTTTCCGCATTCATTATAAATCCTCCTCTGAATAGGCAAATTTAAGATAGATCAGGCTGACAATAAAGAGAATGACAAACAACACGTTAGCGGCAGCCGCTCCCTGGCTGTATTTAAACATATTAAACGACAGCTTGTAGGAGTAGGTGGACAGCATCTGGGTAGAGTTTACCGGCCCGCCTCCGGTCATCACAAATACCAGGTCGAAAACCTTAAAGGTGTAGATAAAGCCCAGGATCAGCACCGAACCGATGGTAGGCTTCAGCATGGGCACTGTGATCTTCCAGAACGTCTGAAGCTTATTGGCGCCGTCAATGCCCGCGCTCTCGTAAAGCTCCGTGGGAATGGTGGTCAGGCCTGTGGAAATCAAAATCATATTAAAGGGGATGCCGATCCAAACATTGGAGATAATCAGGGCGATCATCGCCGTTGCCGGCTGGGTCAGCCAGTCGATCGGAGCGCTGATCAGGCCGATTCCCATCAGCGCCTGATTGATGATGCCCACATTAGAGCTGAACATAAATTTAAAGATCAGGGCGGTTACCGTGATCGGGATCATCCAGGGCATCATCAGCAATCCCCTGACCGGCTTGGCAAAGGAAAACCTGCGGTTAAAGAACAAGGCCAGCAGAAAACCGATCATAAACTGGAATACCAGGCACAGCACTGTAAACAGCAGAGTGTTGATAATGGAGGTCCGCAAAACCTCATCCTGGAACAGGGTCTGATAGTTTTCGATTCCAGCAAAGGGCTTATTGGGGCTGCTTAAGGTCTTTACCGTTACATCCTGAAAGCTTAAAATGAAGTTGCTTACAATAGGGTAGCCCACAAAAAACAGCATGTAAATCACTGCCGGAAGCACGAAAAAATATCCTATGTTGTCATATCGAAAAAATTTTTTCAGCTTTTTCATTGTTTCACCACTTTCCAAACCTTGTTTAATCTTTGTTTATTCTTTCTGTAAACCATATCCGCTCCGGACGGCCCATCGCTTTTCCGGCACTATGAAGCCATCTGCCCCCACGCCTCATATTCCCCCTCCTTACCCGTTAATCTTTTCTTACCTTTATTATAGCCTTTGCCCATTCCCTGCGGTACTCAATTATTCTAAGAAAGGAGTACAAAACTAAGCTTTTTCAAACTTTTTTCTAAAATACCTTTCTATCCTTTTTTGTTCCTGTGATAATTAACTAAAGGCCTCCCATTGAGGGTGTTCAGAGATCAGGGCGCCCCCTTTCCTCACATTTCCCACGGCTTTCCCGCTGCCCGGCGGGGGCTCCAAGCTTCTTGCCACCCTTTTCGGCCGTTCGGTTCAGTAAGAAACCATACCGGGCGGCGCGTCAGAGGGTCAAGCCATAAATCTCTGTTCCTTTCAGCCTTAGACGCAGAAAAGCCTCACCCCAAAAGGTGAGGCTTTTCCAGGAGGTTAGTAAAAGGTTTGTATTTCGGCGTCTTGCTTATCCCAGCCTGCGTTTTTTGCCTAAGACAACCGCGATTCCCGCGCTCGCCGCGACTAACAGGCTTAAAAGGATAATCGGCACCGTCATTCCGTCGCCGGTCTGAGCGTTATTATTGTTCTCTGTCCCGCTGCCGGTTCCGGATTCTGTTCCGCCGCTTTCAGAGCCGCTGCTGCCAGTTCCAGGTCCTTCACTGCTGCCCGGATCCTCGCTAGTGCCTGGATCCTCGCTAGTGCCCGGATCCTCGCTAGTGCCCGGATCCTCGCTAGTGCCCGGATCCTCGCTAGTGCCCGGATCCTCGCTGCTGCCGGAGCTCTCCTTCACGGTTACGGTAAAGGCCGCCGTCTTGGTCACGCCGTCCTCCGTGTAGGAAACTGTCACCATCTTCTCTCCAGCGGTGGAAGAATCGAATGCGCTCACCACATAATCCTCGGCCGCCAATACCTTCTCGGTGCCGTCGCTGTACTTTGCAGTCACTACCACGCCGGCCAGATCCAGCTCGTCACCGATCGCATATTCAGTCTTGGTGGGAGCGGTCACGGTGATGGATTCCAGAGTTACCTCTACGGGCTTCTCTTTCACGGTTACCTCAAAGGCTGCCGTCTTGGTCACGCCGTCTTCCGTGTAGGAAACTGTAACTGTCTTTTCACCAGCCTCCTCTGATGAGAAGCCAGTGAGCGTATATTGAGTTTCTGTCAGCACTGCAGCAGATCCGTCGCTGTAGCGGGCAGTGACCACCAAACCTGACGTATCCAGCTTTTCTCCTATTTCATATTCAGTTTTGGTGGGTGCCGTCACTTCGATACCGGTGAGCGCAGCTTCAGGCTGAGAAGCGCTGACTCCAATCTTAATATAATTCAAGTTAATGGTTGCGTCGCTAGAGCGGACATCAATTGAAATATATCCGTCCTTCGCTTGGACTTCTCCAGTTACCGTAACATTCCCCTTATTCGGAATATTCAGATTTTCGCCAAGCAATACTTCCGCATCAGTATCCAGGTTTGCATAAACTGTGGGGTTTGCAGAATTTCCCCAGATATTTCCTAACCCTACTTCCACCGGATAAGTTCCATCCTGCGAATCCACCTGGAACCGATAGGTAACATAGCGTGGGTCAATTCCGGCTCCATCCTGTCCGCATGCATAACGGAAAGTAATGTTTTTATCTAAATTGTCCAGCGCTACCTGGTCTTCCTGGTCACGCTCATGAGCCCAGGTATATCGTGTATACACGCCTTCATCGTTCGTCAGACCTGGTCCATTAGAGCTTCCGTTAGGATCATCCACGCCCCAAATCTTTCCGGTGCCAGGATCAGCCCCATAGATTTGGTCCGTTTTCGTATTAAACAAGCCAAATCTATCTCCTTTAGAAACGGTAGACGTTCCATGGTCGCCGCAGTCGACAAAATAGAGCAAAGATTCATCCGGTATGGAATTAACCGTGTGAATGGCATATTTCAAGGCTTCAATGGCATTATTTACGACGACAGAATCATTTTCAGTGAGTTCCGAGCCCGCAACCTCTGTCGCAAATCCGATGGCCTTGTCCACAATAGCCTTGGCTCTTTCAGGCAGGCCTTCCGTATCCAGAGAATCTACGTTCTCTAGCAGGCTGTTTAGCAGATCAAGATATTCTTGTAAATCCTGTGCCTGACGGATATAAATATAATTGACATTAATGGTAGCGTTTGACGCCGGTAAAGGACGTCTGACATTAATGGTAACAAATCCGTCTTGATCCGCCTGAACAGTCCCAGAAACCGTCTGATAATTTTTGGGCTCAATTTCAACCTTCTCTCCTAATACGCTAAAGGCAGAAGATTGCTCTGCTAATCCAGCTGCCGCCAGCTGTTTTTCAGACATGTAATTCGCGTAAATATTTACCGGACTGGAATTAGACCAATTGTTTCCGACACACACCTCAACATCATAAGTCTGGTTAGGCTCCAATTGGAATTTATAATCCACATACATTTCTCCGATTTGCTCTAAAATCTGCGCATTGCCATCCTGTCCGGCGGCATAGCGGTAGTTTGTAGTTTTAGAGGGTACATCTGATTGTCCGTCGTTGCAATTTGGAGAAGTATTCCGGGTAAACGCGCCTTTAGACTCGCCGCCGTGATTGACGCCCTCGGGATTTAAATAGTCAATAACGCCCCATTGCTTCCCTGTGGCGGGGTCTTCTTTAAATAATTGATCCGTTACCGTATTGTAAAGGCCAAATACCTCCCCGTCAGGTAACGTAGAGGGATCATGATCTCCGCAATCGACAAAATAAGCAAGACTTTCTCTTTCGATATCGCTCTTTGTCAACGTAAAATCATCTACATAGGCCTCAAATCCTGCTTTCGCGTCAATTTTTAAAGTGAACTGAACCTCCGCGTTGTCTCTGGCAGCATTCATCAGGCTGCTTATGGCCTGATAGCCGCTGCTCGGCGTAATCATCTGATAAGCCTGAATCTTGCCATCTACTGCTACGGTTAGCTCTAGGCTGTTATATTCTCCAATAACGCTGGCATCAAGTCCCAGATTTTTTATGACAAAATCCAAAGAATATACGCCGCTTTCCGGTACAGTAACCGTCTGGCTAAGCTGGGCCACATAATCTTCGGCACCAGACAGCTTAAGATAGTGCTCACTGTCATATTGGTTAAAATAACGGGTCTCCACCTGGGCGCTTCCGTTGGTAGCAATCGCCCAGCCCTGAGTATTTCCTGTACCAAAGCTGTTATTGGCGATGAGCGCGTCTTGATTTTCATTTTCCTCCGCCTGAGGCGCAAAAATCACTTGTAACTCAATATCGTTCTGAAGGTTCGCCGCCTTATAAGTCCAGCTGCCGTCTCCGTTATTCGTGAGCTCTACGTCTTGACCATTGACCGCGGCCCTCTGAACATCATGCTCAGAGGTAATGGTAAAGGTTACTTCTCCGTTATCGCCCACCGCGTTTTTATCTGCTACCGCGAAGCCGCCCTCGCTGGTCCTAATGGTAACCTTGTGGGCGTCATCGCCAGTGTCTAATGGTTGGCTCAGGGATGACGGCGTGATAATAAATTTACTGATATTAGGCAAGGAATTCGTAATCGGAATATTACCGGGCTTGTCCATATAATAGCTCAACGGTTCGCGATTGTCGCTGAGGCTGTCTCCTCTTCTTAAGCCTGCTGCATCCGCTTGATTATCGTCGAGTCCTTTTAATACAGACCAGCTGTCATCATTAAATACCTTAATAGTATTTTCGCCGGCTTCCAAATTCAGGTAAACTGTTTTTTCTTTAAAGGTATCCTTCGAAAGTGAGTTAATGAAGAAATATCTTTTCGGCTCCTGATCATTTACTTGAACGCATGCGTATTTATCTATGATCTTCGTATTGTAGCCATGAGTACCAAATATCTCATCATTAGAATGGAAAATCTGCATAGCGTAAACGCCGGCTTCATCCGCCGTATAAGTAAATTCCAGATACTTATCAGCGTCTTCTGCCGCAGACGCGTCTCCGGACACGCTGCGTCCCACTACGTACTCAGTCCCCGCAGGAGTTGTCGTGACAGCTGTTTTATTTACAGTGCGGTTTTCCTGATACAGCTCCGGATCGCCCTTGTCATCCGCCTTCACTTTCCAAACATAATAAGGAACGTCCTCTGTATCGGCGCTCTCAGGAACCGTATCTGCCGCCTGGGTTGTTTCCGCATAGTCCGCAGAGCGAGCGGAACCTTGAATTCTCATGTAATCCAATGAAATTTCGGCCGCGGTATCTACATCTACGATATTCATACCTTTTTGCAGATATACCGCAACAGACGCTTCGTTCCATTGACCGCTGACAGGAAGAGATAATTCTGTCTTCGTTCCATCAAAGGTTCGAGCTGTGTTGCCAACATAGATATTTGCCGTTGTTTCCGTTTTGGACTGATAGTTTAAAGAAACATTATAAAGCCCGCTTTCCGGAACATTAACCGCCCAGCGCAGGCCTCCGCCGTTGGCTACCTTGTTCACGCTGAGCCCCGTTACATAACCGCCTCCAGAGTAGCCGCTAAGCTCGGAGTGAACGGAAACTGCGGTTTCCGCTGTATCGGCCAGCGTGTTAAAATCAGCCTCCTCCGCTTCAAAAACAGTGTTGAAGGAAGGAACCGGCTGTCCCTGTGCCCCTACATAGGTTACATAGAGCACATCCTGCAAAACTTCCCCTTCCAATGCATCGGAATCCCCGCGGATCGTTATCGTGTGCTCGCCTGCGGTAAGATCCACATACTTGACATAAATATCTGTCCAATCTTTCAGCATAGTGTTTTCTAAGAGCATGTCCTCAGAAGCCCCGTCAATTGCCAGCTGATAAATCTTGTTGACAGGTTTATGGGCGTCTTCATCGCCGCGGTTGGTTCCAATACCATTTCCATACACAAATTCCAAACGGTACTTTCCGTCAGCCGGGACATTAATTGTATAATTTATGCCAGCCGTTTTGCTAAAATTACGCACAAAGGCTCTGCCGGAGGCATAGTATCCGCCGCTGCCATTCATAACGGCTCCGCCTACCAGCTGGGCATCCTCGGCCTCATATGCCTCGTGGTATCTGGAAACCAGCGGCGGTTCGACCAAATCTTCCTCCGCAGCCGGGGTAACAACCAGATTGTATCCAGTGGCCGCCTGCATATTCTGAACGTCGATTACTAAATTGCCATCTTTCAGTTCAAAGGTTCCCTCTATGACTGTTTCCGGCTCAGCCGCGCCAAGAAATCCTTTAAAATAAGCCGCCTGAAGCTTAACATGAGCCTTAGTGGCTCCCATAAAGGATGGGGTTTGATCCAAATCTTTTAATACAATCGTAGCTTCCCCGTCTACACCCCCGAAAATAGTGCTGGAAACCGCTTTGTTGTCATCTATCGTCGAAACACCAGTTAAGCCTGTCTTGGTAGTGTTTTCTTCAGTAACGGCCAGCCGGTCTCCAGACATATCCGCATACCACTTATAAAACCACCAGGCTGAGTTGGGTTCGTTTGCATCTGCCGCTAAATCATTCAGGTTGTTCGCCTGATGCCAGAAAGGCAGGCAGCCGTAAGCGTTGTTTTCTTCCAAATTTGCAATATACCGAATCAAGATTCCCGGAACGCCGCAAGCCTCCATTGTGGCATACTCATTAATGACGATGGTCTGCTCCGGCATTCCAAATTCTTTGCACATAGACCTATATTCCGCAAACTCTCCAGGATATCTGGTAAAGGCACCTTCACCATCGTCTAATTGATGCCAGGTCTGAACATCAGGCCAGCAATCGTTTTCCGCGCAGAATTTCATAAACTCCCGCATGCTGCCAGGACGCCAATGGCCATAAGCCGCGTCGTTAGGGCCGCCTACCGCGGCGTTGGGATCCGCTTCCTTAATAGCGTCATAGTACAGCTTCCAAGATTCATAAAATGTATAATGGTTATCTGCGACACCTGTCTCCGGATCCACCTGAGGAGCTCCTTCATTGATCGGCAGATAAACGATTGCCTCATCAATATCAATTTTGCCAAACTCATCTTTGGGAGCCTCGGGAGTTCCATGATTCTCTTTCCACTGTTCTTTCCATTCAACTACGGCAGGTACAATTACTTCCTTCAGATCTTTAGCGTATTGGGTGTTATCCGGCCGCGGACCAAAGATGGCATAATAATTGCTGCAATACATTTGAATCATTTGCCCGCCCGATTTAAAAAACGTTTCCGCAACATCTAAAGCGTCACTATAAGGATGCTCTGTTCCTAATGCCCCTTTCGTGGCTAATACAATGGGCTTCAGAGGTGTGGTTAAATCAGTAGTAGGCACGCCATCGCTGCTGAAGCCATAAAGAAAGCCGGAAGCGCCGTGCATGATCTCCCCCTGACGGTTATTCATATCCACGATCATTCTAGGAGTCGCGGGCGCCGCTGACGCTTCAAGCTGAGGCAATGCGGATAGGGTAGTCAAAGTAACCGCAAACGCCATAATTCCTGACGCCAGCTTTTTCAAAATCTTACCTTTTCCCATTTTTTCTCTCCTCTCATTTGAGCCTCAATCTCATACGTTTATAGAACAGAACCATGCAATGAAATAGTGCAACATATTGTAGTAACATACAACATGTTGCACTAAATACAGCTATCTATAAACGTATAGATTTAGAGGCGTCAGTTTATTGGATTAAAGGCGGGCATCCGGAGAGGTGGGGGCCTCCCCGGGATGCTCGGCTTCTCTCGAATTTTTATCTTTGGGCAGTAATCCTA
>DS480340.1 GCA_000154345.1 [Clostridium] leptum DSM 753 | reverse complement strand
GTGAATGCAGTTACAGAATGAAATAGTAAAAAAGCACACGCCAATAAAAAGCTTGCTCATTGATTGGTTAATTATATTTGGAACGTATCTTTTTATCCGCATATTCTTTGCCCTCTTTGGGCTTCATCAGAATATTGTCCTCTTGGGCTGTTGCCTTGCGATATTGCCCTATCTTTTTGGGGCGTTATATTTACAGAAATCCCACAAGCAATGTCAATTATGGCTTGCTGCATTGGCTATTTTAATACCGTCGGTCGTTGAAAAAGCAGCAATATATTTATTTGGTGCGTACTTATACAATTTAAGACCGATAAATGTTGTAGGAGTTATGGAAGCGATTAAGAGTAACGCACCATATACAAACTTCATTAAAAATCAATCAGCACAGAATTTAATAAATCTATCATATTTTAATTGGACATATATTCTATGCAGTATAGCTATTTCTGTTTTGGTTATCCTGCTTTTACATAAGACAAAACAAAAAAGTAATAAAGGATAATGAGAAATTTTTGAAATTGACATAGTATAGAACATCTGCCGGACGACGGCAAAGAAAAAAAGCCGTCGCAACGCAGACAGGTTTTCACGCGCCTATTCTATTTCGGCGGCTTTGATTTTCAGAGCCGCCGTTTCTTTTTATCTATCTAAATTCTAACGATAACTCTCCTACTAGATAAAGACATGGCGGTATCAAGGAGGTATCGTCATGTCCTTTTTCCTATGCCCTAATAGACTGTTATCAAAAAAAAGCCATTACCCGCCAACGGGTTATTCTGGCTACATAGATGAACTCACAAATCATACATATACTTTTGATAATTCCTTTGCGCCTGTCTGCAATTTGCAGACGGGCGCATTTTGTATTTTATCAAAAAACTTTTTCAAAAAATTTCTAAAACCAACGTCCATTTTGAAGTGCGTTGGTTTGAGGGTTTACGAAAGGGGACATTTCAAACTCCACCGCTTTCGCGGCAGCGAAAGGAGGTGAGAACATGAACGAGCCTATTCGTACCCAATGGCAAATCCGTTGTGCTTTTAACGGCTTTTGCAAACTGGCGTTGAAGCGAGAAGCTATGAATGCCCACAGGGACACAAAGCAGCGACAATTACGCGAGGTTACTTTTTCTGACCTGTCGCCACTGGAAGAAAAACAGCTCTACGTCTGCGACGAGTATTTTGCAGATGATGAAGCAGAACAGTCTTTCGTTGTCGGCGGCAAAGAAATTACTGCGAAGCTGCTTGCCGAAGCCCTGCACAGTTTGCCGGAAGAAAAGCGGGAAACCGTACTGCTGTATTATTTCTTTGACATGAGCGAACGCGAGATTGCAAAGTTTTGTAATCTGTCAAGGACAACGGTACAGTCCCGCCGGACAAGCTCAATGAAGCTGTTAAAACGCTATTTGGAGGAAAAAGCCTATGACTGCACAGATTAGTAAATCAGAACAGGACGAACGCGGCTTGTTGCCTTACCCGGTAATCATAGCCGCTACTAAGGGCGACCCGGAAGCTATGAACATTGTCGTACAGCATTACGAAAGCTACATAGCGTCCCTGTCTATGCGAAAGCTGCGTGATGAGCGCGGAAATATCTATTGGGGCATAGATGAGGATATACGCGACCGCTTGCGTTCGCGTCTTATGCGGGCTGTCCTTTCATTCAAGGTTTGAGATAACCACAAGCAGCGTCCCCCTTTCCGCTGCCTGTTGACTTGACCTTACTTGCTCTTTGACAAAGAAAGCGACGCAAGATAACGGCGACGCAGTATAGGGCAAATCGGATACGTCCTTTTTGCGTTGAGCCATACGGCAGGTGCGCCATGACGCTTTTCTTCTATTGGAGAAAGTCGAGCGACCACCACCACGCCGGGGAACAAGTGTAGCGGCTTGTGGGCGACGACACGCACTAAGGGTAGACAAGCCTTTATAGCCATAGTCCGAGCGTTAAAAGCGTCGCAGGCATTGGGTAGAGCTGCCTTAACGGGCAGGGGTGGAACTCCCGCGAGGTTGTGCTAACAGCCGTCCGATTAAAGCCCCTTTTACTATTCACTTTTCCTAATATTGAAAGGGGGACGATACTATGAGTAACGCCGACGTGCCTATTTGGGAAAAATACACGCTTACGATAGATGAAGCAGCTAAATACTTCCGTATCGGAGAAAACAAGCTGCGTAAATTAGCCGAGGAAAATCCTGCCGCCGGGTGGGTTATTATGAACGGCAACCGTATTCAAATCAAGCGCAAACAGTTTGAAAAAATGATTGATACCATAGACACAATCTGATAGTGAAATTGAGCCTTGAATGTGCTATAATGGGATAAGCATATCAAGGCTCTTTCCGTCTTGGAAAGGAGCATTGAAAAATGTCAAAGAAAAGACGTGACAGCAAAAATCGAGTTTTGCGGTCGGGAGAGAGCCAGAGAAAAGACGGAAGATATGCTTACAAATATATAGATACCTTTGGTAATCCGCAGTTTGTGTATGCGTGGAAGTTAGTACCTACGGACAAGACCCCTGCCGGAAAGCGTGAGGATATATCCCTACGAGAAAAGGTAAAAGAGATACAGAAAGACCTTGACGACGGGATAGACACCATAGGCAAGAAAATGACGGTCTGCCAACTTTATGCAAAGCAGATACGCCACCGGGGAAATGTAAGGTACAATACGAAAAACGGACGCAAGCGGCTGATGAAGCTACTGGAAGAAGATAAACTTGGGGGCTGCCCGATTGACAGCGTGAAGCTGTCCGACGCGAAAGAATGGGCAATCCGCATGAAAGAAAAAGGAATTTCCTATAAGACTATCAGTAATGACAAGCGTTCCTTGAAAGCTGCCTTTTACACAGCGATACAGGACGATTGCATAAGGAAAAATCCTTTTGACTTCCAGTTAAACACTGTCATTGAAGATGATACAGAACCAAAGGTTCCGCTAACACCAGCGCAGGAAGAAAGTTTTTTGTCCTTTGCTCAAAATGACAAAGTTTATCAGAAGTATTATGACGAGCTTATTATTTTGCTTGGGACAGGGCTTCGTATCTCTGAACTTTGCGGGCTGACCGATACTGACATTAACTTTGAGAATAGGATAATCAATGTAGACCACCAACTTTTAAGAAGTGCGGAAACAGGATATTACATTGAAACACCAAAAACGAAAAGCGGTATTCGTCAAATTCCAATGAGCGAAAAAGTATATGAAGCATTTAACCGAGTGCTGAAACGGCGCAGGGGTGCAAAAGCTGTTACTATTGACGGTTACAGCAACTTCCTTTTCCTCAACCGGGACGGCTACCCGAAAACAGCTACCAATTATGACGGTATGTTTAGGGGGCTTGCAAAGAAGTACAACAAGTACCATGAGGAAGCTCTACCGAAAGTAATGACACCGCACACCTTACGTCATACGTTCTGTACCAACATGGCAAATGCCGGAATGAACCCGAAAGCATTACAGTACATTATGGGACATTCCAACATTACTATGACGCTGAACTATTACGCACACGCTACTTTCGACAGCGCAAAAGCTGAAATGCTGCGGATAGCAGCTTAGTAGTAAATCAAGGTTTTACTACTTCTTTACTACTTTTGAAAGCAAAAACCTAAGCGGATATAAAAATATATGTGAGTTTCTTCCGATACGAAAAATGCCGGAAAAGCCTGTAAATACGGGCTATACCGGCATATAAGAACTTCTAAAAAGATAATCAAAATTCATATCTAATTTTATTTAACAACCTGCTGGTCTGCTTTATCCGCAACGACGGACAGCCTAACCTTTCCATGGCCGCCATGCTGGTGGGCTGCCTGAGCAACGTGGTGCTGGATTACGTCTTTATTTTCCCTCTGGGCATGGGGATGTTCGGCGCGGCCTTGGCTACCTGCGTGGCTCCCTGCATCGGAATCCTCATCTCCTCCACCCACTTTCTCCGGCGGAAGAACAGCTTCCGGCCTGTCCGGTGCGCCTTCAGCGGAAAACAGACCCGGGGAATCCTTTCCCTGGGGGTTTCCTCCCTGATTACAGAGGTTTCCTCCGGGATCGTCATGCTTCTCTTTAATCAGATTCTCCTGTCCCTGTCGGGCAATGTGGGGGTGGCGGCCTATGGAATCATCGCGAATCTGGCGCTGATCGTGGTCTCCATCTTTACCGGTGTGGCCCAGGGAATCCAGCCTATCGTCAGCCGCAGCTTCGGCAGCGGACAGATGCGGCATGTGAAGCAGATCTTTCATTACGGCGTCATCACGGCGGTAGCTTTCGGCCTGCTCTTCTTAGGGATAGGCTGGTTTTTCTCCCAGCCTATCGTGGGTATCTTCAATCAGGAAAACAACCTGGAAATGGAGCGCCTGGCCAGCCAGGGCCTGCCCCTTTATTTCCTCGCGTTTCCCATGATGGGCGTTAATATCCTGGCCTCCTCCTATCTGGCGTCCCTCTCCAAGGGCGGCCCGGCCTTTGTCCTCTCTGTTTTAAGAGGCGCCGCGGCGGTGATCCCTGCGGTGCTTCTGCTGTCGCGGCTGTTCGGCATTACCGGCGTGTGGCTGGCCGTGCCCTGCGCGGAGGCGCTGACGTTTCTGGTTTTCCTGGCAATGCTGCCGTTCTGCTTCCGCCGCCCCCAAAAAGGCTCCGGCGCATAACAATCCGCGGCGGCCGTAAATCGAAGGCGGCTGAGCCGGAAACGGCGGGTTATGCTTATAGGAGCCTAATAAAAAGCTAAAAAGGCCCCAAAGACTCCTTTGGAGTCCCGGAAAGCCTTTTTCTGTGGAGAGCCTCCCCGCGGCTATTTCCTGGCGGTCAGGCGTTCCGCCGAGTATTTCTGCTTGGTAGCCAAGCCGCCGCGGATATGCCGCTGGGCCTTGTTGATCTCTAAAACCGTTTTCACCCGTTTATATAATTGGGGATCCACATATTTTAAACGCTCTGCAACGTCCTTATGTACGGTGCTTTTGCTGACGCCGAATTTTTTCGCGGCCTTGCGCACGGTGGCTTTGCTTTCAATAATATATTCCCCTAGTTCGATGGCTCTTTCCTCAACAATGCCTTTCACCCTGTACCCTCCCTTTATGAATACGTTTGCTAATGTTTATGCAGGGATAAGAGGGAATATTATTATTCCGGAGGAAAACCTTTCACAGGCTGGGACGCGGCGGACGGGAAAGAAAAAATTAAGATTCATTGCGAACGGGATGGGCCTATGGTATAATGGCTTCATACCATCAGCGGAGCCAAAGCCGCAAACGGCCTGAAACCATGGAAGCCGCAAACGAAAACCAGCGGACGCCCTTAGAAGCCGGCGGGCCGAATAGGCCTTTTTCGGACAGGAGCAAATAAGAGCGTACCGCCGCAACAGGGAGAATTATCATGAAATTAAAAAGAACCGCCGCGGCCCTGACCGCGGCCGCAATGCTGCCTTTGTGCGCCTGCCAGAGCGCGCCGCCTCAGGTTCAGCTGGATCCCAGCTCACCGACCGCCATCGAAATCTGGCACTATTATAACGGCGCGCAGAAGGAAGCCTTTGACTCCCTGGTAACGGAGTTTAACGAGACGGTGGGCCGCGAAAAGGGCATCGTGGTGGAGGCTTTCAGCCAGGGCAATGTGAACGACCTGATCCAGAAGGTGACGGACGCCGCCGATAAAAAGGTGGGCGCCAGTGAAATTCCGGATATTTTCTCCGCCTATGTGGATACCGCTTATGCCATGGACCAGAGGGGCCTGGTGGCGCCGCTGGATTCTTATATGACCCAGGAGGAGCTGGACCAGTACGTGGACGCATATATCGACGAGGGCCGGTTCGACCAAGAGGAAAACCTAAAAATTTTCCCGGTGGCGAAATCCACAGAGGTGTTTATGCTGAACAAAACCGATTGGGATAAATTCGCCGCTGATACCGGCGCCAGCCTGGATTCCCTATCCACTGTGGAGGGCGTGACCCAAACCGCGGCCCAGTATTACGAATGGTCCGGAGGCAAAGCGTTTTTCGGAAGGGACGCGGTGGCTAATTATTTTATCACCGGCTGCAAGCAGCTCGGCCACGAGATCTTCGCGGTGAAGGACGGAAGGGTAACCTTTGACACGGATGAGGATACCCTGAGAAAGCTGTGGGAAAATTATTATGTGCCTATGGTACAAGGGCATTTTGGCGCCTATGGGAAATTTCGCTCCGACGATGTGAAGACCGGAGATTTGATCGCCCTGGTAGGCTCGACCTCAGGCGCGGCCTATTTTCCCACCCAGGTGACCATAAACGATACAGAAAGCTATCAGATTGAAACCCTGGTGCTGCCGCCGCCTGTTTTTAAGGACGGGTCGCCTTACGCGGTTCAGCAGGGCGCCGGCATGGTGGTGGTGAAGTCGGACGAAAAGCGGGAATACGCGTCGGTGGAGTTTTTGAAGTGGTTTACCGACGCCCAGAGAAACCTGCAATTTTCTACAGAATCCGGTTATCTGCCGGTGAAAAAGGAGGCCAACAGCCTGAAGGCTCTGGAAGCCGCCGAGCTAAGCGGCGCTGGGGAAGCGCTGGAAAAGACCTTAACCGTAGCCATCGACGTGGTGAACGGCTATACCCTTTATACCAATAAAGCATTTGAAAACGGAACCAACGCCAGGAACGTGCTGGAATATTGCATGACCGACCGGGCTCAGGCCGACCTGGAGCAAATTCAGGCTCTGGTGGACGGAGGAATGACCCGCAAGGAGGCCGCCGCTCAGTTTACCACGGAGGAAAGCTTTCAGAGCTGGCTCGAGGAGTTCCGCGGAAAGCTGGAGGAATCCATTCAATAAACCGGAAAGCTGGAAGAAAGCATGAAAGGAAAATTCCGCCAAAGCTCCATAGGCGCCAGAATGCTTCTGGTGATGGGCGTTGTTTTGCTGCTGCAAACAGGGCTGATCACCGGTTCTATCATTGGCAGCGGCGCCATTGAAAGGCTGAGTGAGAATTCTTATGATATTTTCAACCAGAAGATCATTACCCGAAAAAACTATTTAGAGTATGAAATGATTTCCCGGTGGTCCAACCTGACGGAAGCCGAGCAGAAGATTGAGGCGCATTTTTCCCGGGTGCTGGAAAAAAACAACGCCGGCTTTGATGAAATTGAAACCAATTCCGATCTGGCGGTGGAGCTGCTGAGGAACAGCGCCGAGGATGTGATCGAGCTTTTGCGCCGCAACAGCGTGACGGGAGCTTTCCTGGTGCTGGAAGGCTCCCCGGCTGTGGATGACAACGGCGGCACAGTAAAAAACGGGCTGTACTTTCGGGATATGGACCCCTCCTCCACCTCCCAGGACAACTCGGATATCCTGATCGAGCGGGCTCCGACCGCCATTACCAAGGAGCTGGGGATCCCGATGGATTCTGAATGGCATCCGGTCTTTCTTTTCAGCGGAGAAAACGACCAGAGGAACCTGTTTTACCAGAATCCCATCCGGGCGGCCCAAAGCTATCCGGAGGCGGAACCAAAAGAGCTGGGCTACTGGAGCAAGCCCTTTTATCTGGATGAGCGGAGCGTGCCGGTCATCACCTATTCGATGCCCCTAAGGGCGCCGGATGGAACGGTTTACGGCGTACTGGGGGTGGAAATTACCCTGGATTATCTAAGCAAGCTGCTGCCCTATACGGAGCTCTCAGAAGAGACCAACGTGTCCTACGTGCTGGCGGTCCGCCAGCCGGATTCTAACCAATATGTTCCTGTTATGTCTACCGGCCCGCTGTATACCTATCTGTATTCCGGCGGCGACGGCGTTCTCACCGCCGGCGAGCCGGTCAGGGAGAACTGCTTCTCCCTGGTGGATAACGGCAATTTTACCGATACCACCTATGCCTGTGTTCAGCAGATGAAGCTTTATAACAACAACGCCCCCTTTGAAAACGACCAGTGGGTGCTGATGGGCGTGATTGAAAACCGGTATCTTTTCGGCGCCGCGGACTCGGCCCGCACCACCTTTTTCCTGGCCGTCGCCTTGACCCTGCTCATCGGCGCCGCCAGTATCTTCCTTACCATCCGATCGACCACCCATCCGATTCAGTCTCTGGTGAATCAGGTCCGGGGGCTGAATCCCAGGCAGCCGGTGCGGTTCCAGCGGATCCACATCCGGGAATTCGACGAGCTGACCAACGCGATTGAAACCTTAGGCGAAGAGGTGGCGGATTCCGCCTCTAAGCTTTCTCAGATTGTGGAAATGGCCAGCTTTCCCCTGGGTGCCTTTGAGTATACCATCGGCGGCCGGGAGGTATACTTCACCACCAATTTTTTCAAAATCTTCCTGATCGGCCAGGAGAAGGGCTTGCAGTATCTTCCTCTGGACCGGTTTAAGGAGCTGATGCTCCCGATCGCGGAATATATTGATCCGGCCCTTTCCACCGATAAGGTCAAAACCTTCCGTTTAACGGATTCCCAGGGAAGTATCGTCTGGGTGCGGCTGAAGCTGATCGACAGCGAGCAGCATATGCTGGGCATCGCGGAGGATGTGACCCAGGAGATGGTGGAAAAGCAGAAAATCGAGTATGAACGGGATTACGACCTGCTGACCAATCTGCTGAACCGCCGGGCATTTCACAGCCGGATGAGGCAGCTGTTTCAGAACCGCGGCCGGATGAAGGTTGCGGCTCTGATTATGATGGATCTGGATAATCTAAAATATATCAACGATACCTTCGGCCATGATTACGGCGACCAGTATATCCGCGCCGCCGCCAACGCCCTGCGGATCGGTTCGCCGGAAAATGCGGTAATCTCCCGGATGTCGGGGGACGAATTTTATCTATTCCTATATGGCTATGATTCGGAAGACCAGGCCAGGGAGCGGATCGACCGGCTGCAAAAGAGCATTCAAACCTCCACCCTGGAGCTGCCTAACCGGCCGTCGTTCCGGATCCGGGCGTCCGCCGGCGTGGCCTGGTATCCTAAGGACTCTGAAAGCTATGAGCAGCTGATCCGATACGCGGATTTCGCTATGTATTCAGTAAAAAATATGACTAAGGGCCGGTTCGCGGAATTTAATATCACCGACTATGAAAAATCCGCTTACCTGCTTCATAACAGCGAGGAACTGAACCGGCTGATTGAGGAGGAGCTTCTGGATTACTATTTCCAGCCTATCGTGAACGCCCGCACCGGCCAGGTTTTCGGCTATGAAGCGCTGATGCGCCCCCGGCTCACCTCTCTGGAAACGCCCTTAGAGGTGCTTTCCCTCGCGAAAAGCCAGGGTAAGCTTTATCAGATCGAGCGGCTGACTTGGTTTTTGGCTCTGAAAAGCTTCACCGGATTTAAAAATATACCGCCGGACTGCCGCCTGTTTATCAACTCTATCGCCAACCAGGGGCTTTCCGAGTCCGATGAAAAGGCGCTGGAGGCTCAGTACGGACCTTACCTCGGCAGTCTGGTAGTAGAGCTGACCGAGGAGGAGGAACGAGTGGAAAGCTATACCCGCAAGAAAATTTCGTTTTTGAAGCGTCACGGAGGCCAGGTGGCTCTGGATGACTTTGGGGCTGGATATAACGGCGAGGTCTCTCTGCTCGCTGTGCGGCCGGACTTCATTAAGGTGGATTTGTCCATTGTGAGGAACTGCCATCAGGATAAGAACCGGCAGGAAATGATCTCCAATATTATTTCCTTTGCCAGAAAAAACAACAGCCTTGTGATTGCCGAAGGGGTTCAGTCTCGGGAAGAAATGGACACCGTAATAAGCTTGGGCGTGGATTACCTTCAAGGCTATTACGTTGGCGTGCCGAGCCTCACCTCGCAGCCGATTCCGGATAAAATTTTGAAGGAGATTACCAGCCGGAGCCGATAGCAAAGAGATTAGGCGCGCTGCCGGCGCCGGGTGAAGCCTAAAATTTTTCACATGGAATAACGGTAAAACGGCAAAAAAGAAGAAAAGGCAGCGAGAGACTGCGTGCCTTTTCTTCTTTTTATTTAATTTTGTTTTGTGCCCCTAAAACGAAACGGGGGCAGGCTTACTGCTCCGCGCCAGCGAGCGCGTCCATGGGGTTGATCCAGACGCCATCCTTTTTCACGCCAAAGTGCAGATGAGAGGCGTCTAAGACCTCACTGGGAATTTCCTTGACAGAACCAATGTCCTGGCCCGGATAGACGGAATCTCCGGCGCTGACCAGGGTGGTATCACCCAGACCGCAATAATAGGCTTCATAGCCGCCGCTGTGGGAAATCACCATGGTTTTTCCCAGCATGGGGTCGTCGTAGATTTCCTTGACCTGGCCGCCGGTAAAGGCTTTCACCACCGCGCCTTTTTCCGCGGCGAAGTCTACGCCCTCGTGGACGCGCCAGTCGTCAAGGGTGACGGAGTACACCGGCGCCTCGCCGCTGAATTCCTTCAGCACGTTGCCGCCTACCGGGTAAACCACGGAATCCATGCCGCTGGTCTGGGCGGCCGTCTGGGCGGCGCCATCCTCTTGGGAGTCTTCCTGGGGAATATCGCTTACCTCGGGCTCGGACTGCTCAGGCTCTGATTCCGCCGCAGAGGACGCCGCCTCGCTGGAGGAGGCGCTGCTGACGGTCTCCTTAACGCCGCTGACCGTATTGCCGGCCTGCTGGGTGGATTCCGCTTTGGACTCCGGCTGCTGTGAGGAAGCCGACTGCTCGGGGGAAAAATATTGTGAGACATTTTGGTAGGTAAGGAACGCGGCGGCTCCTACGGCGATGAGGCAGACGCCCAGCGCTACAAAGAAGCCTTTTCCTCCCTTTCCGGATTTTTTCGGGGATGCATAACGCATATTGCTCATTTCATTTCACCTCTTGGGTTATTCTTGCCGGGTTTTTTAGGTAATATTCGAAAGAGGATCAATAAAATAAAAACAAAAAAATAAGCCGGATTTTCCTTTGGAAAATCCAGCGCTTTTGCCGTGCTTCCGTATGCCCGATTTTGCAACAGGGCAAAAACGCCGGAGAAAGAAAAGGCTGAAGCAGAAGGCTCCAAAGGCCTGCCGGAGTTGCCGCGGGCTGAAGCAGAACAAGTAAATTACCCGTCCGGGAAAAGGGCCATGGAAACAACAAGAAGCACCGCCCGGCGGAAAACAGCGTCCGGAAGAAAGCACAGGAAGGCCAGCGGCACTGAAATATAATGGTAAAAACACAAAAGAAGAAGCCGAACCCTAAACGGATTCGGCTTCTTCCTTTTAGCTTGAGGGGTACATTGAGGAGGGTAGAACATATACTCAAGATGGTGCGGCTCCATCTTTTGAGTACGATTTTATTATAGTCCATATGGCCAAAATAGTTGTGAATTTCTTGTAAATAAAATTTAAAAAATCCTCACAATAAAAAACGAAAACATTTGTTTGATTTTTTAAAAATAATATGGTATACTGGGGATAACCAGGAAAGGAGGCGTTTTCTCATTGAAAAAGCTGAATAAAAGCCAGCAGAAAATATTAGATTACCTCAGGGAGCGCTCACAGGACGGGGTTCCGCCGTCTGTGCGTGAAATCTGCGCGGCAACCGGGCTGAAGTCCACTTCTACGGTCCACGCTCACTTAAAGGCCCTGGAAGAGAACGGTTTCATTTCCCGGGACGCGGGACTGAACCGTGCGATTCACATTTCCGGCGTGGAGAGAAGCGTCCAGGTGCCGGTGCTCGGCCGGGTAACCGCGGGCCTGCCGATTTTGGCGGTGGAGGATGTGGAAGGCTATCTTCCCATCAATGAGAGCCAGTGCCGCGGCCGGGAGCTGTTTGCCCTGCGGGTAGTTGGTGAAAGTATGATCAACGCCGGTATTCTAGACGGGGATTATGTAGTAGCCCACAAAACTCCAGTGGCGGAAAACGGCGATATTGTAGTGGCGCTTTTAGAGGATGAGGCGACGGTTAAGCGTTTCTTCCGGGAAGACGGACATATTCGCCTTCAGCCGGAAAACCCTGCCTTCCAGCCCATCATCTCCGAACAGGTGGTAATTTTAGGCCGGGTGGTTTCCCTGATCCGTAATTACAACTGAACAGTCAGAACAAACCCTTATGAAGCAAGAAGCTTAGGGGGCCTATTAAAGTCATATTGTCGGCAAAAATTTCGTGACGTGCTTCTTTTTGCTTCACTCTTGTCATGCAGACAGCACCAGTAAGCGGGCGGGAGTTTCGATATTGTTCTTCTGGTTTTTAATTTTTGGGGACAACGGCCAAGGTTCCCTAGGTGCCTGCAGATAAGATTTTTTGTCCTTGCTGCGCTAGGGCTGAGGATCTATTTTCCTAAACTTAAAAAAACAGGAAGCACGGATTTTAAAAATTCACGCTTCCTGTTTTTTATATAGCTTATTGTCCGGTTACTGATTCGACTGATCTGTGGATTCCTTTTGGGAAGAAGAATTATATTTTAATAGATGAAAAACAAGCAAAAGGAACAGGGCCACCGTCAAGGTTGCGGCAACAAAAAGGGCCGCAGCAGCAGCGGCTTGTCCGATACAAATTTTTTGGTAGCATACAATAATACAGCCAGCTTCTAAAATGATAGATAAGAATAAGGTCAGTTTTTCAATTATGGGCTGAAGCTTGGAGGTCTTCAGCTGCTGCATTGTTTTATTAAAATGGAGCAGTACGTATAATAACAGGCTGAAAACCAGAGAAATGCCAAAGGCAGTTAAAATAATGTAAGAAATTCTGGGAATGCCGCTGGCTGAGACCCGTAGCAGCACCTTAAAGTGAATTAAATAGAAATATAAGCTGAGTCCGCCGAAAAATTGAACGGAAGGACAGGATAGAAATCTGGAAACCACGCCTCCGTCTTCGTGGAATACGATTAGAATCAATAAAATGAAAGGCGCATAGTAGGTGCCGTGAAGATATGGCACAGGCACATAGACTCTTAAATAGAAAAAGACCGCGCAAAGAATCAGCGCGCCAATTTCAAGGCAGGAAAAGAAGAAATACCGATGGTTTTTTTTCCGAATTATTGGTTTTTGCAAGGCGAAACCTAAAATCAGTCCGGTTAAAAAATCAAAGAAGCGGAATTTCCAGTTGGTGTAAAATAACTGCTGATGGGCCGGGTTATCTAAATTTTGTGTCACTATGACAATTTGGCCAATAAAAATTGCGGCGATCATAAGGTAAAAGGCCGGTTGCCATTTAATTTTGCTAAGCAGAAAGGCTATAAACGGCGCTGCCGCATAATAGAGAAGAAGAAAACTCAAATACCAACTGACTGGGTTGATTCTGGAAACATGGAGAAGATCTTCAATGAGAAAAAGATTGCCGATTGTGTATTTGACGCCTTCAGAAAAATCAGAAAAGATAGAGGCTCTGTCCAAAAAAATCAATGCTAACGTGATAATTATGGAGGCGGGATAAATAGCTTTTATTCTTCTCCAATAATAGCTTTTTAGTCCCTTGCAGGTATAAGCGGAGTTCCCTTTGTAAGCGAAACTGCTTCCAATTCCAAATCCAGAGAGCAAAAAGAAAAATAAAACGCAGAAAGCACCGCAGCCAATCAGCCAATTGTCGTAAACATTAGCTAGAAAGGTGTGTCTTAATATAGATAAGTGAACCATGAAAACACCTAAGGCTAAAAATCCACGAAAGCCTTGATAAGATTTGACCATAAAATGAAACTTCCCCTCAGGTTAATATTGAACGCGCAGTAAACACAGGACGGACAAAAACCGCTGATTTTATAGATTAAGAATAGCAAAGAGAATGAAAATTGTCAATTTCCGCGGGTGAAGGTCTAGAAAATTGTGTTGATTTTTTAACAATATGTCTTTATATTTTTTCTCTGATGATGTATAATAAATTTTGGAAACCTCTGCTTTTCCGTATTTTTACAAACGGTGCGGGGCGTGGGAAAGGCCCGAATCGCCCGCGGAGGTTAATTTTAAACAGGAGTGATTTCAAAATGCCTCTGGTAAACACAAGAGAAATGTTCAAAAGGGCTTACGAGGAAGGCTATGCCATCGGCGCATTCAATGTGAACAATATGGAAATCGTGCAGGGAATTACCGAAGCCTGCAAGGAGCTGAACGCTCCCGTGATTCTTCAGGTGTCCGCCGGCGCCCGTAAGTACGCCAACCACACCTATCTGACCAAGCTGGTAGAGGCCGCCGAAATTGAAACCGGCCTGCCCATCGCGCTCCATTTGGATCATGGCTCTTCCTTCGAGCTGTGCAAGGACTGCATCGACGGCGGCTTCACCTCCGTGATGATCGACGGCTCTCATCTGCCCTATGAGGAGAACGTGGAGTTGGCAAAAAAGGTCGCTGACTACGCCCATCCCCGGAACGTAACCGTGGAAGCGGAGCTTGGCCGTCTGGCCGGCATCGAGGACGCCGTCAATGTCAGCGCCGCCGACGCTTCTTACACTGACCCCGCTCAGGTGCAGGATTTTGTAGAGCGCACCGGCGTGGATTCCCTGGCCATCGCGATCGGCACCAGCCACGGCGCTTATAAATTCAAGCCCGGCCAAAAGCCCCAGCTCCGGTTCGATATCCTGAAGGAGGTCTCCGACCGCCTGCCTGGCTTCCCCATCGTGCTCCACGGCGCTTCCTCCGTTATTCCGGAGTATGTGGAGATGATCAATCAATTCGGCGGTGAAATGCCCGACGCTATCGGTATCCCTGAGGATATGCTGAGAGAGGCCGCTAAGATGGCCGTCTGCAAGATCAACGTGGACTCTGACCTGCGTTTGGCTATGACTGCCGCTGTCCGCAAGTATCTGGCGGAAAATCCCTCCCACTTCGATCCCCGCCAGTATCTGAGCCCCGCCCGCGACGCCATTAAGTCTCTGGTTATGCACAAGATCGAGACTGTTCTGGGATGCGGCGGCAAGGCTTAAGCTTTTGCGCCTGAAATAAACATTGAGAGCCGCCTGAAGGGGAAACGGCTTTCGCAGCCTAAGCTGCGGAGGCCGGCCCGAAAGGCGGCTTTTTCTGCATACCGGGCCTGCGTGCCGCCCCGGCTCCACGCGGCCCAGCGGGAGCGCGCGGCGGAAAAAATTTGCGGCCTTATCGGCTATACGGGAAGGCTGAGGATACCCATCCACAGCACCCTTACCGTGCGGCGCAAGTCCCTGGAGAGGGACTCTAATCACTACTACGTTATGATATAAGGTGAGAATGCTTCATGCGGGAATATCTGCTGATCCGCTCCAAGAGGAAAACAGTGGCGCTGGCCATAAAGGAGGACGGGGCCCTGGAGGTTAGGGCGCCTATGCGGCTTTCTAAAAAATGGATTGACGGCTTTGTGAAACAAAAGGAGGGCTGGATCCAGCAAAAAACAGCTGAGACAGCCAAGCGCGCAGCCGCCCGGCGGCAGCTTACTCCGCAGGAAGAAGAAAATTTGTGTCTGCGGGCTCAGGAATACCTGCCCCAGCGGACCTGGGAGCTTGCGGAACAGACCGGCTTAACGCCCGCCGGAGTTAAGGTAACCGGCGCGAAGACCCGGTGGGGCTCCTGCTCCGGGAAAAACAAGATATGCCTTTCCTGGCGGCTGATGGAAAGGCCGCGGGAGGTCATCGACTATGTGATCATCCATGAGCTCTGCCACACGGAGCACCACGACCACTCTAAGGGCTTCTGGGCACTGGTAGAGTCCTTTCTGCCAAATTACCGGGCGCTGCGCCGGGAGCTGAAGGGCTGGTAACATGCCGCATGGGGAACCCGGAATACTCCTGAAACGGCTTAACAAACAGAGGACAGCAGCCGAAATACGGCTTCCCTATCCGATCCGCCGCTTTTCCGGCAGGCAAAATGCTTCCAAAATGCTTCAGAAAACCGCATAAAAGAGGCGGTGCGGGAGCTGGCGATTAGTAAAACCTAACCATTGACAAAAAGTTTCCCTAAGCTTACAATTAAGACAGAATTAACGGCGTTTGGAGGGAGCTTTTTTGACACTGGACGAATTAAATCTGGAAGAGCCTGCCAGAGTGTCTGAGGTAGGCGGCCAGGGAGCTTTGCGGAGAAGGCTTTTGGATATGGGGATCACGCCGGGCACTGAGGTGATGATCCGGAAAAGGGCGCCGATGGGCGATCCCATTGAGATTCATTTACGAGGCTATGAGCTGACCCTCCGGATTGAAGATGCCAAAAAAATTCAAGTGGAGAAGGAGCGGCTCAAATGATTTTTGCATTAGGAGGCAATCAAAACAGCGGGAAAACTACCCTGTTTAATCAGTTGACCGGTTCCAACCAGCATGTGGGGAACTTTCCCGGCGTCACCGTGGAGGGAAAAAAGGGAACCATCCGGAATCACCCGGACGCGGCGCTGGTAGACCTGCCGGGAATCTATTCCCTCTCCCCTTATACCAACGAGGAGATCGTCACCCGGGATTTTCTGGTGGAACAGCATCCCGATGGAATCATCAACATTGTAGACGCGACCAATATTGAACGGAACCTGTATCTTACCCTACAGCTGATCGAGCTGAATCTTCCCATGGTCATCGCGCTGAATATGATGGACGAAATCCGGAATAACGGGTCGTCCATCGACGTGCAGAAGCTTTCCGAGGAGATCGGGGTGCCGGTGGTACCTATCTCCGCCAGTAAAAACGAGGGCGTGGACGAGCTGATCCGGGTCATGCTGGAGACAGCGGAGAAAAAGCAGCGGCCCAAACGGATGGACTTCTGCTCCGGCGCCGTACATAGGGCGATTCACGCGCTGTCCCACATGGTGGAGGATCATGCCGAGCGGCTGGGGGTTCCCCCGCGCTTCGCGGCCACCAAGCTGGTGGAGGGCGACGGGCCCATGATGGAGAAGCTGAAGCTTTCGGAAAACGAGATCGACATGGTGGGCCATATCGTAAAGGAAATGGAGCAGGAGCTGGGCACCGACCGGGAGGCGGCCCTGGCGGATATGCGTTACCAGTTCATTGATAAGCTGTGCTCCGGCACCGTAGTGAAAAACGGGGAATCCAGGGAGCACCGCCGCAGCGTTCAGATCGATAAGCTTCTGACCCACAAAATTTTCGCGATTCCGATCTTCCTGGCGATTATGCTGCTGATTTTCTGGCTCACCTTTGGGCTGGTCGGCGCCTGGCTCAGCGACCTGCTGTCTCTTGGCATCGATTCCCTGACCCAGGCCGTGGACGGCGGCCTGACCGCTTACGGCATCAATCCGGTGGTTCACTCCCTGATAATCGACGGGGTGTTCGCCGGAGTGGGAAGCGTGCTTTCCTTTTTACCGATCATTGTGGTGCTGTTTTTCTTCCTCTCTATTTTGGAGGACAGCGGCTACATGGCCAGGGTGGCCTTTGTTATGGATAAGGCTCTGCGTAAGATCGGCCTATCCGGCCGAAGCTTTGTGCCTATGCTCATCGGCTTCGGCTGTACGGTGCCGGCGATTATGTCCGCCCGCACCCTCAGCAGTGAACGGGACCGGAAAATGACCGTGCTGCTGACCCCGTTTATGAGCTGCAGCGCCAAGCTGCCCATTTACGCCGTTTTCACCGTCACCTTCTTCGAGCAATACCAGGCGTTGGTTATGATCTGCCTGTATGTGTTCGGCATCATCATGGGAATTGTAAGCGGCCTTGTGCTGAAAAAGACGGCGTTTAAAGGGAAGCCGGTTCCCTTCGTTATGGAGCTTCCCAACTACCGGCTGCCCAGCGCGAAAAGCGTGGGCCTGCTGCTTTGGGATAAGGCCAAGGATTTTTTGGAGCGGGCCTTTACCGTGATTTTCGTTGCCACCATCGTCATTTGGTTTTTGCAGACCTTTGATACCCGGATCAACGTGGTGGCGGACAGCGCCGACAGTATGCTGGCCCAGATCGGCCGGTTTATTTCTCCGGTTTTCGCGCCCCTGGGCTTTGGAGATTGGAGGGCCTCTACCGCCCTGATCACCGGGTTTACCGCTAAGGAAGCGGTAGTCAGCACTTTGGCGGTGCTGACCGGCACCAACATGGCCGGGCTGCCCGCTGCTCTGGGCGGGATCTTTTCCCCGCTGGCCGCGTGCTCGTTTTTGGCGTTTACCGTATTGTATACTCCCTGCGTCGCCGCGGTGAACACTGTACGCAAGGAGCTTGGCGGCGCGAAGTATTCCCTTTGGGTTGTTTTATTCCAGACCGGCGTTGCTTGGATTATGGGAACCTTGATTTATCAGGCCGGCTCCCTGATTTTAGGATAAAAAGCAGAGCTGCCGTGGGCGCGGCCGCGGCCGAAGGAGAACGCGGGTGAAAACGAAGCGCAGAAACCGCCGCCTGCTCCAGCGGGCTGAGCGGCAGGAGCTGCCTTCCCCGTTCCGGATGCGGGCATCGTTCCTGACGGCATAAGGGTTCCAAGCGGTGATGATGGAAGGAACCCTGCGGCCTCTGCTAAAAGACAAAAGATGGAAAACAGAGGAAGCTATGAGTTGGTTTGACTGGTTATTAATAGGGGGCCTTGCGGTTTTATTCGTTCTGGCCCTGCGGCATATCATCCGCCAGGCAAAGAAAGGGCGGTGCTGCGGCTGCTCCGGCTGCTCCGGATGCGAGGGCTGCCCCAGCCGCTCCGGATGCGAAGAGGGCCTCGGCCGCTTGGAGCACGAGGAGGACGCTGACAGCGGGAGAAGCGCCGGACAGTCTGCCGCCGGATGCCGCTCCGGTGGAGCGGCTGAACAAAAACACCCGGAAAAAAAGGGCGGCGGAAGGAAGCCGGAGGCTTCCGGCCAGGAAACAGCTTCCGGCGGCTCCTGTAAGAAAAAACGCTGATGCCGGCGGACGGTTCCGCTGGAAAATGCGCGAAGGGCTGGGCGGGAGCGGTCACGATTGAGAAACCGCGAATAAGGGCTGATAGAAGGACGGCTCCTAGAGACTGCCGGCTGGAGATTTGCCGGCCCTGTTTTTCGATGGGAGACGCCCTTTCAGAGGGGGAATCAAAATGCCTGAAATCAAAACAGGAAACGCTGGAAACCAGGCACAGGGCGGACGGGCGTTAAGCTCCCAGCCTGTTTTCCACGCCCAGTTTCCAGTGGGAAAGCAGGAATATGCGGAATTTGGTCAGGCTCCCTATGTGTGGCTGATAAAATTTCATCTAATCTGTTTGGCGGTGATCCTCCTCAGCTTTCTCATGCAGGCAATAACGGAACAAAATTATTTGTACTGCGCCTGCGTATCAGGCGTGTCCGCTTTGCTCTGCGGTTCGTATGACATCCAGGCGGAGCGCGGCAGCCGCCTCGCTTACCGGCGCCATATGATTTCTGAGGGGAAGCCCGGCACAATTTATTTTTTAAACTTTTGCGGCTATCTCGTGAGCGCTACCGATACCCATACGCCGGTGTCCTATGATTATAAATCTATCGTTTCCATTGCCGAGAGCGAGCGCTTTTTTCTTCTATTTCTTCCTTACAGGCTCTATATCCCTGTGGAAAAGGCGGCGATATGCGGCGGAAGCAGAGAGGAATTTTTGAGCTATCTTTTCTCAAAATGCCCCCGCTGCAGATCCACAGTACAAAAAGTAAAATATAAAAGGCAGATCTGTCTTGCGCTGGCGATTCTTTTCCTGGCAGCATTCCTTCTCGGGTTTGCCTTGTTCGTTTTCGATTCCGTAAGGAAAGCCGCCGCTTATCCAAAGGGAGAAATTGAAAAAATGCTGCTGATAGCCTTGAAGCTTTTGTGATTGTCTTGACAAGCCGGGCGGCTGCCGCTATAATAATTGTAAACTATTAATTTGATAATTGGTTTACAATTGGAGGAGAGCGCATTGAAAAAGGATTCCATCAGAAATATCACCGTCACCGCCATGTTTGTGGCCCTGACCATCGTCTTATCTCAAATCGCCATCCCCCTGCCCTTTACCGATGTTCCCCTGAGCTTGGCAACTCTGGCGGTATTCCTTTCCGGCGCGGTTTTGGGCCCGGCGCGGGGCGCCGCTGCCCAAGGAATTTACGTCGTTATGGGACTGGCGGGGCTGCCGGTGTTCGCAAATTTTTCCGGCGGCTTCGCCCGTGTGCTCGGACCCACAGGCGGATATATTTGGGGCTATGTTGTGGCGGCGCTTTTTATCGGCCTGATCATTTCCAAGGCAGGCCGGCGGTTTTGGGCCTACCCCGCGGCAATGGTAACAGGGCTTGCGGGGTGCTACGCCCTGGGCACCGCCTGGTATATGATTTATGCCCAAATTGACCTATGGGCGGCGCTGGCCCTTTGTGTGGTGCCCTTTCTGGTTGGGGACGCCATCAAAATTGTACTGGCGTCAGTGCTGGCGTACCGTCTGCGGCCCATGCTGAACCGGATGGCGGCATCCGCGTAAAATAATTGGAAATAGACAGCTTCCTTTCTCATATACTGTAAGGATCGTTTTGAAGAGAAGCAGCGCCCAAATTTTGCCGCATGGGGGAAAATGGTCTACATAACTGCCCTGTGAGGCAAAGCCCATAAAATGTTACTTCCATGACAGGGGCCCTACAGGCCCGGCGGCGGACCGCTCCTCTTCAGTCAGGATCGTTACAGATAGAAAGGGGAATGGATTTTGGAAAAGAACGTACTGCATTATTTTGTAGATACCAACAGCTCCCGGGGATTTGTGAGCTTTTGGGAATCTAATTTCGGAAAACTGGAGAAGGTTGTCAAGCTGGATGGGTATCCTGACCTGCTGGTAACCCAGCTGGTGAGCCAGGCCTGCGCTCAGGCTTTGGGCTGCGAGCAGGAGGTGGAGCTGGTTCACAACTGTCTGGACAACAGCCTGCAGGGAATCATTCTGCCGGGACAAAAGACGGGGCTGCTGAACCTTCCCGCCTACGGGGATGAGTCCTATTCCCTCCGGCTGGCGGAGGATGAGAACCTATCCAAGGCTCGGGAGCGGGTTCAGAGGGCCTACGGCTGCTTCGGCCAGGCGTTGAAGATCCACGACGACTGGGAAAGAATTTTTATCTCCAGCATGGATTTCGAGGCGATGGACGAACTTGCGGAAGAAACCGCCGAGAAGCTTTTCGGCGGGCAAAAGACAGACCGCGCCGGCAGCTGTGCAGACCGGTTCTTCGGCGCGGCCACCGTCAACGGCTCTTATGATTATATTCCCAATATTACCCAGGAAATTCCCAAGCGGTATTTCCTCAAGGGCCGCCCGGGAACGGGAAAGTCCACCTTCCTGAAGATGCTGGCAAGGGCGGCTCAGGACCGGGGATATCGGACAGAGGCTTACCACTGCGCCTTTGACCCCAACAGCCTGGATATGATTGCCGTCCGGGAGCTGGGACTCTGTGTGTTTGACAGCACCGCGCCCCATGAATACTTCCCGGATCGGGATTCTGATGAGATCATCGATATTTATAAGGCGGCGGTCCAGCCGGGAACAGACGAAAAGTATGAAAAGGAAATCGCGGGCTACAGCGCGGGCTATAAGGCCAAGGTGCGGGAGGCCACCGGCTATCTGGGAGAGGCGAAGCTGGCTTACCATCAATATCAGAAGAGCGTTTTGGAGTCTGTAAACCCGGACCGCAGAATCGGATCTATGGACTGGATCATCGGGAAGCTGTTTGGCCGGTAAAGCAGAAACGGCAGACCGGTTTCTGTCCGGGCCGGCTCTGGTTTGTTAAAGGGATTCTGCACATCCGTGCAGGCCAAAGTGAGAGAAATGAAAAAGCAGCCTTGTGTTTTTAGAGCCTGCTTTTTGGAATAAAGCCCGCAGGGAATTATTTTTTGAGCGCGGCTCTGTGCTTTCCGCTTTGGGGAAAATCCCGGGGCGTTATAAAAAATCCTTTGGGATTCGTTCCATATTTTCTCAAGGTGTGCTATGATGGGATTATAACACAAGCATAGCGGGCGGGTGAGAAAATGGATCAGCTAAAAACAAAAACCATTCTGACAAAAACCGGCGTGGTGATTTTATTGGCGGCGGTGTGCGGGATCCTATGGGGCAGCGCGTTTCCCAGTGTGAAAACCGGGTATGAGCTCTTTCAGATTGCTCCGGAGGACAACGCCAGCAAGCTGCTGTTTGCCGGGATCCGCTTCGGCATGGCGGGCCTGGTCACGATTCTGTTCGCCAGCCTGAAAAGAAAGCGGGCCTGCCTGCCAGACCGGCGCAATATTGCAGGCATCCTGGTGCTGGGACTGGTGCAGACTACTCTGCAATATGTTTTCTTTTATTTAGGCCTGGCCAACACTACAGGCGTGAAGGCTTCTATTTTTGGCGCGGTGAGCACCTTTTTCGCGGTAGCGCTGGCCCACTTTATTTACCGGGATGACAGGCTGAACCGGTTTAAGGTGGTCGGATGCATCGCCGGGTTCGCCGGCGTGGTCGTGGTGAACCTGGGAGTCGGCGGCCTGGAGGCCAGCTTTACCTTTCAGGGGGAAGGCTTTATTATACTGGCGGCACTGTCTTCCGCGGCGGGCGCCTTGCTGAGTAAAAATGCCGCTTCTAACGGGGATTCCATGACCATTACCGGATGGCAGCTGTTTATCGGCGGCGCAGTGCTGTGCCTGATCGGCTTACCGAGAGGCCGGCTGAATCCAGCGGGCCCTGAGGCATTCTTACTGCTGGGGTATATGATTCTTCTGTCAGCGGTGGCGTTCGTCATTTGGACTGCTCTGCTGTACTATAATCCGGTGGGGAAAATTACAGTATACAACTTTATGACGCCGGTGTTCGGCGTGATTCTATCTGCCGCCTGCCTGGGAGAAAACCTGTGGGATTGGCGGTATTTGGTCGCTTTGGCGCTGGTGTGTTTTGGAATTTTTGCAGTAAACCGGGTGAAGGCTCCAAAGCAGGAGCAGGGCAAAACCGGTTTGCCGGAACAGGCGGAGCCAAAGACAAAAGAAAAATAGCCTGCGGGAAGCAGCCGCGCCCAGCGTGCGCCGCGGCTTGCAGGAAATCATTTCTCAAGCGCCTGGGCTTTCGTTTTCAGAAAAGCGCTGGGCGCTGTTGTAAAAAGTCAGAACGCGGAATAATCGACAAAAGAAAAGGCGCCTCCGAAAGCTTCGGAGACGCCTTTTCAGATGTAAAATCAGAAAAAGAAGTCTGAGCTAAGAGCGGCGGACAAATTTTTTGGAAGATACGGCTGCCATTATCCCGCCGAAGGCAATGGTCAGCAGAGCGATCCAGAAGGTTAGGCTGCTGTATTCGCCTGTTTGGACATTCCCGCTGGCACTGCCGCCGCTTCCGTTTTGGCTGCTGCCCGGCTGACTGCTGGTTCCGGTTCCCGCCGCGGGAATTTCCACGGCCTCCTTCTGATATCCGCAGACGGTGCATTCCTCATGCTTGATACCCTTCTCTGTGGCAGTAGCCGCTTTATCCGTCACCCATTTGAAGCTGTGAGCCGCCTCATCCGTTTTCGCTCCGCAGGCGGCGCAATCATGCCAATGGCTCGTGCTGTCAGATTTCCACTCTGTCCCAAAGCTGTGGGTATGGGGCAAAACTGGAATTTCCTCAATGTCAACATATCCGCAAACAGAGCAGGTGCGCTGCTTTTCTCCCTTTTCGGTTTCAGTGGCGGCCTTTGTTTCCTTCCACTCTCCATACGTATGGGCTGACTCGTCTGCTCTCGCACCGCAGTCCGTACATTCGTGCCAGTGGTTTTTATTGTCATGCTTCCAGTTTGGATCATAAACGTGGGCGGTCACTTCTGTGTTCGTTTCTACTGTTGTACCATTGACTACAACATTTCCAGTGCTCTCATTTTTTACGACAACCTTATCTGCGGTGTCCAGAGCAACATCTCCGGACAGCACAGTAATGGTATCCCCAGCCTGGGCCTGCTGCGCCACTTCATCAATGGATGATTTGCCTACCGCGTAAACGGTGCTATTTTCGTGGGTATAGCTGATCGAAGCATTGTTATCCGGGACATAAGCTGACGGGTCAGCGGCGTAAATGCCGCCGGTAACATTGGCCGCCGACGTTTTATCCACACCTGTGCCGATTGTCCCGAGTACAGCCGGCGCGTTAAAGGTTCCGCCGGCGGCGGAAACCTTTCCTGCGGATGCCGCGTCGCCCTGCGCGACAAACGCTATTTTCGAAGCGTTGATTACAGCTGTCGAGTCGGCCGGAAACACAATGCTTCCGGTTTCCCCTGAGCTTGTTTTCTTGGATACAACGCCATAAGCGCCGTCGAAGGTGCCTCCGTTGATTACAGTTTCACCATAGGAAATCACCGCGCCGGCTCCGTTCCCTTCGAAGGTACCGCCGTTAATGACCGTGGTAACGCCGCCGGCAGTGCTGATTGCCGAGTTATATGCGGCTGAATCAGCGCCGTTGCAAACAAAGGTGCCGCCCTCAATGGTCATGCTGTAACCAACGTTATTCACCGCGACTAAATACTGACCGCCATTGTATTCAA
This sequence comes from [Clostridium] leptum DSM 753, assembly GCA_000154345.1. GTDB lineage: Bacteria > Bacillota > Clostridia > Oscillospirales > Acutalibacteraceae > Clostridium_A > Clostridium_A leptum. Next base: position 33,846 of record DS480340.1, on the reverse strand, counting down.
TGCGGCCTGTTTGCTCCGCGGAACCGTCCATAATCGTTAAATTGCCTAAATTGGCAATTACAATACTGGTGCCGGAAAGCGTACAGCCGTTTAAATCTAAAATAATACGCGGCTGCTCCGCGCCGGCCTGAAAATTACCGATTGAAATATCTTGGTATTTTGCCAGGGAGATGTTCTTTAACAGCTTAAAGGTATAGGAACCGTCGTCGTTTTGCGAAATCGCCGCCGCCCCTTCTCCCCAAGCTGCGGCAATCGCTTCATCCGTGGTATCTGCAGTAATGGTAATCCCATCGGCGTCGGCAACTTGTTCTGCCGCAAAGGCTGTGGAAGCCACAAACACAAAGGCCATACAAAGGGAGAGAAGTAAGGCAGATAGTTTTTTTACCTTTTTCATATTAAATGTTTTCCTCCTTTATTTTTGGTTTTTCGTTTACAAAAGAAATCCGTCCCATTTTGCGATACGCCTCGCCTCCAGTATCCTTGTCCGATTCTTTAGCAGACAGCGCCCAGCCTTGTTTCTTTTTTATTGGCTATGATTCTTAATAGGAAACAATACTGCGTCACAAATTCCAAAAGAAACTGAACAAGTGTTTTTTGATTTTATTGGATAACGAAATATGCAATAAATTTATCTGTTATAAATTAAATAAAAACAAAAAATATAGAATTTTTAGATTTAATTCTCATAAATGAATATATTTGTATAATTTTTTGCTCTTTAAAAGTGTACTTTAACGGAATAAATTCCAACTATTTGGTTCAGACCGGCTGTTAGGCTAACCATACTTTTAAAGATTTCTATTTTTTACTTGATTTTGAGCAACTTTTTTAATTTATACCAGATAATTAATAATTATATTGCAATTTTAATTAGTCCACAAAAGTATACAATAGAGGCTTGAATATTTGTGACTATTATGATATAATCGCATTATAAGCGGATTGTAACAGCATCTTATAAAGTACACTTTTTTACATGGCGTTTGGACTTTTCAAGAGGCCTTGTCCGAGGCTGTTTAAGTGGAAAATACTGTTGTCCGCTGAATTAAAAAAGGAGGAATTTTAAATTGTATCGGCATTTGAAAAAATTGTTGACCGGCGTATTGTCTCTGACAGTGCTGTGCGCCGCGGCGATGCCCTCCATGGCCCTGGACGGGACAGGCAATGTCGCTTCGGTTGACGGACAGGAATACGCCACCGTGCAGGAAGCCATTAACAAAGGCAACGGGAAAACCGTCACTTTGTTGGATGACGCGAAGGAAAATGTTGTGATTCCGGAAGGAGCCACGGTTACCCTGGAGCTGGGTACCTTCACGCTGGCGAATAACGGAGCGAGCCACACCATTACCAACAAGGGCACCCTGACCATTCAGGGAAGCGGTAAGGTAGATAATGAAAACCACGGAAAGGCCGCTCTGTGGAATGAGGGAACCGCAGTTTTAAACGGCGGCACCTTTGACCGCAGCAAGGAAGCGGGTTCCTCTGCGGAGGCATCTGGAAGCAATTCCTATTATACCGTTGTGAACCATGGTAACATGACCATTAACGACGGCGTAACCATTACCCAAAACGGAAAGTTCTCCAGTCTGCTGGAAAACGGCTGGTATAACGGCGCGGAAAACAAGAGCGGCCAGCCCTCCGTATTGACGATTAAGGGCGGCACCTTCTCCGGCGGCCTGAACACCATCAAGAACGACGACTACGGCGAGCTGATCGTAGAAGGCGGCACCTTCACCAACGTAGCCCAGGCCGCGCTTCTGAACTGGAACGAGGCTGAGATTTCCGGCGGCGATTTCCAGGCGGATGAAGGATCTTCCTGCGTAATTCTGAACGGCTATCTCGACGATACCATGGATGCCGGTAAGCTCACCATCACCGGCGGCACCTTTACCGGCGGAGACAGCACCGACGCTCTGAACACCATGGGCGGCTCCAGCAACAGCGGAAACATTCAGATTTCCGGCGGCACCTTGAACGGCGATATCGTTCTGGGAGCGGCCAGCAATAGCGCGGTGGGGACGCTTGCCATTTCCGGAAGTGCTGTGGTGAACGGAAGCGTCACTAATACCAAAAAGGATAACGTGACCATTTCCGGCGGCAGCGTGGCCGGTGAAGTTTCCAACAGCGGCGACGGCAGCACCTCCATTACCGGAGGAGCGTTTGCTCAGAAGCCGGCCGACGAATATATCGGCGGCGCCAGCGCGGTTGCCAAGTACCAGGCTGCCGGCGGAGCGGCTGCCTATTATATCGGCGAAGAATCCATCAATCAGGCGGCCGCGAATGCGGAAAGCGGCAGCACCATTGAGGTTTTAAAGGGTGACGTCAAGCTGGATATCACTGCGGACGATGTTATCGTTAAGAACTCCGGCGACGGCGATGTTACCGTAAACGACCAGGATGTGCCTGCCGGTGATGAGGGTGTAGTCACCCATACTCACAAGGCTGAGAAAAAAGAGGCCAAGGAAGCCACCTGCACTGAGACCGGCAATCAGGAATACTGGTACTGCGCCGGATGCGGCAAATATTTCACTGATGCGGCCTGCCAGAACGAAACCACCTGGGATAAGCTTGTGATCGCCGCCAAGGGCCACGAAGCGGAGAAGACAGAAGCCAAGGCGGCCACCGCGACGGAAGCCGGAAATAAGGAATATTGGTATTGCCCGGTGTGCGGCAAGTATTTCAGCGACGAGGCTCTGACCAAGGAAATCAGCAAGGAAGACATCATTATTCCGGCTACCGGGACAACCTCCTCTAAGCCGGAGGACACCAGCAAGCCTGGCGATCCTACTTCCAGCAATTCCGAAAACAGCAATCGTCCTCAGACCGGAGAGACCTCTCAGTTCACCCTCTGGGTGGCCCTTCTGGTGCTGGCCGGCGGCAGCTTTGCCGGCGTAGCCCTCAGCAGATCCAAGAGAAAAGCCTCTTAAACACCTTTGAAGCGTCTCCCGCGTATGACACGCGGAAGACCGTGGGACAGGCTGTAGATTTAAAATCCGAAAATGAAAGAGTCCGCCGGCTTCCTAGGGAGCCGGCGGATTTTATTGCGCCAAATATTTTTAATGGCTTCCAGCAGAATTGCGCGCTTTTTTAATAGAACCTAGCGCTTTGTAAAAGCTGTGAAGCGCTTCTGGAATGAAAAGAAATAAAAGCAGCACCAGGGAAGAAAATTCCCTGGCGCTGCTTTTTATTTAGCTCTGCCATCCATTTGATTTTTCAGGCCCGGACTAAAATTGTGAAGGTGTTCCGGGACAAGCCCTTTTTGAGTTTTTGGGGGCTGAGTTTTTGGGGGCAAAGATTTTTGAGTTTTGAATCAGCAAGGAACAGTAAATAAATTGCCTATTTTACTGAATGTTCGGCTATTTGCAGGGCTTTCAGCACAAAAAAAGACCTTGCAGATGTTACTCCACAAGGTCTTTTTTCTATTGGGGTTTTGATATCGGGCATTGCCCTAAAACAGCAATTTTATTTCGCGTTCTTTTCCTTAATAGCAGCCTGCGCAGCGGCCAGCCGGGCGATCGGCACGCGGAACGGAGAGCAGGATACATAATTGAGGCCGATATTGTGGCAGAACTCGACGGAGGTCGGGTCGCCGCCATGCTCGCCGCAGATGCCCAGCTTGATGTCGGGGCGGGTCTTGCGGCCGCCTTCGGCAGCCATCTTGATCAGCTTGCCAACGCCGTTCTGATCCAGTCTGGCGAAGGGATCGTTCTCATAGATCTTGTTCTCATAGTAGGCATCCAGGAACTTGCCGGCGTCGTCACGGCTGAAGCCGAAGGTCATCTGGGTCAGGTCGTTGGTGCCGAAGCTGAAGAACTCGGCTTCCTTGGCGATCTCGTCGGCCAGCAGAGCGGCTCTCGGGATCTCGATCATGGTGCCCACATGATACTTCATGTCGCTGCCGGCGGCGGCGATCAGCTTGTCGGCGGTGGAGGTCACGATGTCCTTCACGAACTTCAATTCCTTAACCTCGCCTACCAGCGGGATCATGATCTCAGGAACGATATTGTATTCCGGATGCTCCTTGTTCACAGCCAGGGCCGCGTTGATCACAGCGGTGGTCTGCATTTCGGCGATCTCCGGATAGGTTACGGCCAGACGGCAGCCGCGGTGGCCCATCATCGGGTTGAACTCGTGGAGACCGGCGATTACAGCCTTCAGCTCGTCTACGGAGATCTTCAGTTCGCCGGCCAGCTCTACGATGTCCTCTTCCTTCTGGGGAACGAACTCATGCAGAGGCGGATCCAGGAAACGAACGGTCATGGGACGGCCTTCCAGCACGCGGTACATAGCCTCGAAGTCGCCCTGCTGATAAGGCAGGATCTTGTCCAGAGCAGCCTTTCTGGCCTCGGGAGTCTTGGCTACGATCATCTCGCGGATGGCTTTAATGCGGTCGCCCTCGAAGAACATGTGCTCGGTGCGGCACAGACCGATGCCCTCGGCGCCAAAGGCCACAGCCTGGGCGGCGTCACGGGGAGTATCGGCGTTGGTGCGGACCTTCAGGGTTCTTCTGGCGTCGGCCCACTTCATGAAGCGGTCGAAGTCGCCGGAGATAGAAGCGGCAACGGTGGGAATGGCCTCGCCATAGATGTTGCCGGTAGAGCCGTCGATGGAAATGTAGTCGCCTTCCTTAATAACGTGGCCGGCCAGCTCAAATTCCTTGGCTTCCTCGTTCATCTTGATGTCGCCGCAGCCGGATACGCAGCAGGTGCCCATACCACGGGCAACAACGGCGGCGTGAGAGGTCATACCGCCGCGAACGGTCAGAATACCCTCGGCGGCAGCCATGCCCTCGATGTCCTCAGGAGAGGTCTCCAGACGGACCAGAACGACCTTTTCGCCGTTCTCATGCCAGGCCTTGGCATCCTCGGCGGTGAATACCACCTTGCCGCAGGCGGCGCCGGGAGAAGCGGCCAGGCCCTTGCCGATGGCCTTGGCGGCCTTCAGAGCCTTGGCGTCAAACTGGGGATGGAGCAGAGCGTCCAGCTGCTTGGGCTCCACGCGGAGAACAGCGGTGTCCTCAGAGATCTTGCCCTCGTCCACCAGGTCTACGGCGATCTTCAGAGCGGCGGCAGCGGTTCTCTTGCCGTTTCTGGTCTGGAGCATATACAGCTTGCCGTTCTCAATGGTGAATTCCATATCCTGCATGTCGGCATAGTGCTCTTCCAGGCGGTTCGCGATGTCGGCAAACTGCTTGTACACCTCGGGCATATCCTCGGCCAGCTTGGAGATGTGGCTGGGAGTACGGATGCCGGCAACCACGTCCTCGCCCTGGGCGTTGATCAGGTACTCGCCGAACAGAGCCCTTTCACCGGTGGCGGGGTCGCGGGTAAAGGCAACGCCGGTACCGGAATTCTCGTTCAGGTTGCCGAACACCATGGGCTGTACGTTAACAGCGGTGCCCCAGCTGTAGGGGATTTCGTTCATGCGGCGGTATACGTTGGCGCGGGGGTTGTCCCAGGAACGGAATACAGCCTTGACGGATTCCATCAGCTGAGTCTTAGGATCGGACGGGAAATCCTCGCCCATTTCCTTCTTATAGTGGGCCTTGAAGAGCTTGACCAGCTCTTTCATGTCGTCGGCGTCCAGATCAATGTCGTTCTTAACGCCCTTCTTCTCCTTGACCTCGTCGATGATGACCTCGAAGGTGGACTTGGCTAAGCCCATTACAACATCAGAGAACATCTGGATAAAGCGGCGGTAGGAGTCGTACACGAAGCGGACGAACTTGATGTCGGAATTCTTGGCGATCATGCCGGCGACAACGTCGTCGTTCAAGCCCAGGTTCAAGATGGTGTCCATCATGCCGGGCATGGAAGCTCTCGCGCCGGAACGCACGGAAACCAGCAGCGGGTTTTCCTTATCGCCGAACTTCTTGCCGTTGATCTCTTCCATCTTGGCAAGGTTCGCATAGATTTCCTCCTCGATCTCGGGAGCGATTTTCTTTCCGTCCTCATAGTAACGGGTGCAGGCCTCCGTGGAAACAGTGAAGCCCTGGGGTACAGGCATACCCAAAACGGTCATCTCGGCCAGGTTGGCACCTTTGCCTCCGAGCAGTTCTCTCATGGAACCGTTGCCCTCAGAGAAAAGGTATACATACTTGTGGCTCATTGGTATCTACCTCCTATAATATTAAGCGCAGGGCGCTTGAGCAGATTGAGCTTTTCTCAGAGATCCTAACTTCTTCAAAGCTCTCAAAGCCATTATAACAAAACGTCCGCGGATTTTCCACATCTTTTTGCCAACAAATAGGGATTTTTTTCAAATTTCCGAAAAGAAAAATGGCGGCTGGGAAATTTCGTCAAATCACGACGGAAAAAGCTTGAAAAATCCGAAGGTTATGAGATAATAGGATTAGCTTTTGATTAAGATTTTGTTGGGCCGCAGCCGCGCCTGACAGAGGAGGCTTATATGTCGGAGGTTTGTGGAATTATCCTGGCCGCGGGCGAGGGCAAGAGAATGAAATCCAATCTGCCTAAGGTGCTGAGCCGGGTGCTGGATAAGCCCATGCTGAAATGGGTTATTGACGCCGCCAGGGGAGCGGGAATCGAGGCGCTCTGCGTGGTGGACGGCTTTAAGCGGGAGGAAGTGGAGCGCTATCTCGCCACCCTTCCGGAAGCCTATGAAACCGCTTTTCAGGCGGAGCGGAAGGGCACCGCCCACGCGGTGATGCAGGCCCGGGGCTTTCTGGAGCGCCACCGGGATGGGGATGTGCTGATTTTAAACGGGGACGCCCCGTTTTTGGATGAGGAGACGATCCGGAAAGCGTACCGGCGCCATCGGGAGGGCAATCACGCGGTGACGCTGATCTCCGCGTATCTGGACGACCCCTTCGGCTACGGACGGGTGCTGCGGGATGAAGGCACGGGCCGAATGGCCGCCGTGGTGGAGGAAAAGGACGCGGACGCGGCCCAGAAGAGAATCAGGGAGGTCAGCTCCGGCGCTTACTGGTTCCAAGTGGAAAAGCTTCTGGGGGTGCTTTCCTCCATCGGGAACCACAACGCCCAGGGGGAATATTATCTGCCGGACGCGGTGAAGCTGCTGCTGGAAAGAGGGGAAGCGGCGGACGCCTGCCCTGCGGAAAGCGCCGACGCGGTGCTGGGGGCCAACGACGCCGCCCAGCTGGAGGCCCTGAACCAAATCGCCAGGCAAAAGGGGTATCAATAAGGCTGATACCGTCACAGACGGGTATGGATACGAACGTGGAAAACGAGGGGGAATTATCATGAATTTTCATGGGAAAGACATCAAAATCTTCACTGCCAATTCCAACCCAATGGTAGCCAAGCGGATCGCCGAGTGCCTGGGCCTTCCCTTGGGGAAATCAGAGGTGGGCACCTTCAGCGACGGGGAAATCGCGGTTTCCCTGTTCGAGTCGGTCCGGGGCTCGGACTGCTTTATCGTCCAGTCCACCTGCTCGCCGGTGAACAACAACATCATGGAGCTTCTGATCATGATCGACGCCATGAAGCGGGCTTCCGCCGCCAGGATCACGGCGGTGATCCCTTATTTCGGCTATGCCAGGCAGGACCGGAAGGCAAAGGCCAGAGACCCGATCTCCGCCAAGCTGGTGGCGGATCTGATTACCACCGCCGGCGCGGACCGGGTGCTGACTATGGATCTCCACGCGCCTCAGATCCAGGGGTTCTTCAATATCCCGGTAGACCATCTGGTGGGCGCGCCTACCCTGGCGTCCTTTCTGAGAGGCCGTATCGGCAGGGATAACGAGGAATATGTGGTGGTCTCTCCCGATTTAGGCTCGGTGACCCGTGCCAGGAATTTCGCTTCCCGGCTTGGCTGTCCTCTGGCAATCATCGATAAGCGGCGGCAAAGGGCCAATGTGTGCGAGGTCATGAACATTATCGGTGACGTGAAGGGGAAAAAGGTCATTTTGGTAGACGACATGATCGATACCGCCGGCACCCTGTGCAACGGCGCGGCCGCCATCATCGAAAAGGGCGGCGCCCTGGAGGTCACCGCCGCGGCGACCCACGGGGTTCTTTCCGGCCCCGCCATTGAGCGGATCGCGGACAGCCCCATCAAGGAGCTGATTCTGCTGGATACGGTGCCGGTGACCGGAGAACGGAAGCTGGACAAGATGACCATCCTCTCCGTAGCGCCTCTGTTTGCCGAGGCCATCGAGCGCATTTATGAGGACAAGCCGGTTTCCCCCATGTTCCTCTAAATATATGCTCCCGCGGCCGGTTCCGCCGGGCAGAGGATACCCGCGCCAGGGACGCTTTCCATGGCCGTGGAAGCCGTTTCCGTGCCTGAAAAGCAGGCCGCTAAGGAGGAAGCGGGGCCCGGAGGAAGGGCGCGGCCTGGCGGGCGTTTTTTCTTTTTCGGCTTTGGATATGCCGGGCTTTGGTTTTGGTGTGCCGCGGCAGCCGGCAGACCTCACGCTCCTATTATTTATGCGGCAGGCTGGGACAAGCCGGGGCCGGTGCTTTCAGAATTTTCAAGCGGTAAAAACAGGCGGGATGGAAGCTCCATCCCGCCATAATGTGCTGTTTTTCCGTTTTCTTTTTTGGCCCCAAAGCTTCTCTGTGACGCCGTGGGCCTCTTCCGCAAGCCCCGCTGCAAACGCCTCTCAAAGCCAAGGCGGCGTCCTGCTTTACCGGACCTGTCCGTTTAAGGGCTGGTGGAAGGAGGACAAAATAAACTGGCGGACGCTGTTGCAGTTTTCGGCGTTTTTGCCGTAATCGATCAGTGTGGTCGCCATAGCCGGCTTGGATTCCACGATAATCCGGCAGCCGCCGTCCTGCGGGTCGTAAAAGGAAATTGTAATATGCTCGCCCCAGGTCAGCATGTTGGCCCGGTGCTTGAAGAAGACTTTAAAGTTAGCGCGGTCTACCGCCGCCAGCTTCATTTTATAAATTTCCTTTTGAGACGCCACATAATTAAAAACATCCATTACCGGTACGGGAAGGTAAAAATCCAATTGACGTTCACAAGCCACAGTGTAAAACCCCTTTCCTTTTTCTTGCTTTTATGATATCATTTTTTTCGCTTCAGCACAACGGAAAAAACCAGGAGGATACGCAAAATGTTTGATATCTTTAAAAAATTAGAGGGCCTGCGGCCCGCCGCTCCCACAGGGCCGGTGGAGGCCATCGTGGCGGGCTTAGGCAATCCGGGCAGAGAATATGAAAATACCCGGCACAACGCCGGTTTTCTGGTGCTGGACCAAATCGCCGGAAGCTGCGGCGTGAGGCTCGACCGGCTGAAATATAAATCCCTGTGCGCCGACGCCGTGCTGGGAGGCAGGCGGGTGCTGCTGATGAAGCCCCAGACCTTTATGAACCTGAGCGGCCAGGCGGTGACGGAGGCCATGCGGTTCTACAAGCTGCCGGCAGAGAAGGTCATCGTGATTTTCGACGACATTTCCCTGGAGCCGGGCAAGCTGCGGATCCGCCGCAAGGGCAGCGACGGCGGGCATAACGGGATCAAAAACATCATATATCTGTCGGGAAAGGACACCTTTCCCCGGATTAAAATGGGAGTGGGCAAAAAGCCCCGGCCCGACTATAATCTGGCGGACTGGGTGCTGTCACGGTTCACCCAGCAGGAACAGCAGGCCATGGAAGAAGCGGCAAAGCGGGCCGCCCAGGCCGCGGAGCTGATGGTCCAGGGGAAAATCGACCAGGCCATGAACCAGTTTAACTCTTAACGCCGGGCCTGGCAGGCCGCCGGGATCCGCCACTCCGCCTTGGGCGGCCCGGCGCTAAGCAATTCCCGCTTTTCCCCATTGACCCTTATCCGCCGGGCACAGGCGGATAAGCCGCCCGCGAATTTTTTAGCGGACCCATAGACAGGGATAACGGCAGAGAAAGCTCTGCCTGCGGCGGAACGTCATAACGCCCCGCGTTACAGCCGCAACAGCAGGCGGAAAGGCACCCCAGCGGCGGCAGCGCGCTAGAGCCCCCGCTTTCGCAGCTGAGATTACAGGCGGCAGACAGGAGAAAATAACCTATGAAATTTTTAAGCACCCTTTTAGATGGGGTAACTGAATATGAAACCCTTGTGTCGGCGGTGGAGCGCCACAATACTCCCGCGGCGGTGACCGGCGTTTCCGGGATCCATAAGGCCCATTTGATCCACTCCCTCTGCGCCAGAACCGGGAGGAAAGCCCTGGTGCTCGCCTCCGACGAGGGCGAGGGCCAGCGGCTCTGCAACGATTTGTCGTCCATGGGCACTGCGGCCCTGGTGTATCCCGCCCGGGATTTCAATTTCCGGGCCGCCGAGGGCCAGTCCAGGGAATATGAGCATCAGCGGCTTCAGGTAATGGCCGGAATGCTGGATGGGGATTACCAGGTGGTGATCTCCTGTATTGACGCCGCCCTGCAATATACCATCCCGCCGGACGAGCTGAGGAGCAAAAGGCTTACCCTGCGGGCGGGACAAGAGGCGCCCCTGGAAAAAATTGAGGCTTTGCTCAGCGCCTCCGGGTATGAGCGGTACCAGCAGGTGGAGGGCCCGGGCCAGTTCGCGGTACGGGGCGGCATCCTGGACTTTTTTACTCCCGACGCCTCCGCGCCTGTCCGGGTGGAGTTCTGGGGGGACGAGATCGATACCCTGTGCTATTTTGATCCGGAAACCCAGCGGAGGACCGACGACCCCTTGGAGGAAATCACTTTGGCCCCGTCCACGGAGGTGCTGGTTTCCAGCCCGGGGAGCCTGGCGAAAAAAATAGAGAGGCTTTCCGCGGGGCTGCGGGGGAAAACGGCGGTCAGGGCCAAAGAGAGGCTGGCCCAGGAAGCGGATCAGCTTCTGGCGGGAAAACGCCCGGGAAGCGCGGACAAATTTCTGCCGCTGCTGTACCCCTCGCCGGCCACCCTGCTGGATTATTTGGAGCCAGAGGCCCTGGTGTTCCAATCGGAGCCGATTAAAATCAAGGAGCGGCTCCGGTCAACGGCCTGGCAGTGGGGCGAGGATCTGAAGGACTATCTGGAGGAGGGAATCCTGTGCAAGGGCCTGGACGCCTTTTCCGGAGACTATATCTATGTCCAAAAGCAGCTGGAGCACCGGGATTGCGTGTACCTGGACACCTTTGTCCGGGGCAGCTACGATACGCCTCTTTCCTCCCTGATCAACCTGAATGCCCGCCAGCTTTCCGTATGGGGCGGCGGGATGCAGCTTTTGCAGGAGGACTTAAACGCTATTCTTTCCCCGAAAATGCGGATTGTGGTGCTGGGCGGCACCGAGCGCTCCGCCCGGGCGGCCGCCGAGGACCTGCAAAATTCAGGCATCCCCTGTGAGTACCGGGATGACGCCAAAACCCTTTTCCTGGGCCGGGTGACGGTGCTGCCCGGCAGCCTTTCCGCCGGGTTCGAGTACCCAACGGCCAATTTTGCGCTGATCACCCACGGCCACTTCGCGGCGGCGCCCAAAAGGGCCAGAAAACGGCAGAAAAACGCCAAGGAGATTTACAGCCTTTCCGAGCTGGCCCCCGGGGACTATATCGTCCATTCGGCCCATGGCGTCGGCGTGTTCGAGGGGATTCACAAGCTGGAAATGCAAGGGGTCACCAAGGACTATTTAAAGGTACGCTATGCCAAGGGGGACATTTTATATGTGCCCGTCACCCAGCTTGACATGGTTTCCAAATATATCGGCCCCAAGGAGGAGGTCAAGGTGCGCCTGAACCGCCTGGGGGGCCAGGACTGGCAAAAGGCCAAGGCCCGGGTTCGCAGCGCGGTGAAGGACATCGCCAAGGAGCTGATCAAGCTTTACGCCGAGCGGATGAAGCTGAAGGGCCACGCGTTTCCGCCGGATACCGGCTGGCAGCGGGATTTTGAGTCCCGGTTCGAGTACGAGGAAACGGAGGACCAGCTCCGGTGCATCCAGGAGATCAAAGAGGATATGGAGAAGGAGCAGCCTATGGACCGGCTGCTGTGCGGCGACGTGGGCTTCGGCAAAACCGAGGTGGCTCTGCGGGCGGCCTTCAAATGCGTCACGGATTCCAAGCAGTGCGCCTTGCTGGTGCCCACCACGATACTGGCCTGGCAGCATTACCAGACCGTTACCCAGCGGTTCGAGGGCTTCCCCATCAAGGTGGAGATCCTTTCCCGGTTCCGCACGCCCAAGCAGCAGGCGGAGATCCTCAAACAGCTGAAGCGGGGAGAAATCGACATGATCATCGGCACCCACCGGCTGGTTCAGAAGGACGTCCAGTTCCGGGATCTGGGGCTGGTGATCATTGACGAGGAGCAGCGGTTTGGCGTGGCCCAGAAGGAGCGGTTTAAATCCGTCACCAAAAACGTGGATGTGCTCACTCTTTCCGCCACCCCGATTCCCCGCACCCTGAATATGGCCCTGTCCGGCATCCGTGATATGTCCTCTCTGGAGGAGGCGCCCCAGGACAGGCATCCGGTACAGACCTATGTTCTGGAATACGACCAGGCCGTCATTAACGACGCTGTCCGCCGGGAACTGCGCCGGGGCGGCCAGGTGTACTATCTGCATAATAAGGTGGAATCCATCGAGCGGGTGGCCGCCCGGCTCCAGGCCCAGATTCCCGAGGCCAAGGTAGGCTTCGGCCACGGCAAAATGCCGGAGGGAGAGCTTTCCGAGGTTTGGCGCAGGGTCATGGAGCAGGAGATCAACGTGCTGGTGTGCACCACCATCATCGAAACCGGAGTGGATGTTCCCAACGTGAACACCATCATCATCGAGGACGCGGATCACATGGGTCTTTCCCAGCTTCACCAGATCCGGGGCCGGGTGGGCCGCAGCAGCCGGCGGGCCTACGCTTATCTGACCTTTACCCGGAATAAGGTCCTTTCCGAGATCAGCCAAAAGCGGCTTGCCGCTATCCGGGAGTTTACCGAATTTGGCTCCGGATTTAAAATCGCCATGCGGGACCTGGAACTGCGGGGCGCCGGCAATATCCTGGGCGGCGAACAGCACGGACATATGGAAACCGTGGGCTACGATATGTATCTCCGCCTGCTGGGCGAGGCGGTCAGCGAGGAAAAGGGCGAGGAAGCCTCCTCCTACGAGTTGGAATGTCTGGTGGACGTCCAGGTTCAGGCGCACATTCCGGAGGGCTATATCGAAAGCCTGAGCCAGCGGCTGGAAATTTACCGCAGGATCTCCGACATCCGCAGCCAGGACGACGCTATGGACGTGCTGGATGAGCTGATCGACCGGTTTGGGGAGCCTCCCGCCTCAGTCAAGGGCCTGATCGACGTGGCCCTGATCCGGAATACGGCGGCCTCCCTGGGCATTTACGAGATTAAGCAGAACGCCGGGGCTCTGCTGCTGTACCAGAGAAAGCTGGATATGGAGTTTGTCAGCAGGCTGATCGGCGCGTTCAAAAAGAGGGTGCTGGTCAACGCAGGGGCAAAGCCTTATATTTCCGTAAAGCTTCAGGCCGGGGATTCCCCCCTGGAGACGCTGCGTCAGGTGTTCCAGGCCTGAGACGCCGTGAGGGCTGACCGGCGGCATAAAATCAGGAAAGCCATTCTCCGGGCCTTTACTGGAATAGCGGGGCCGCCAAACTGAAAGATAAAATTCTGGACAAACCAGGAAAATACGTGTATAATTTAACCTATATGCCAGTATGCTAAGCAATTGCGATATAGGAGGATTCAGATTTATGAAAACCGGATTTTTCAAAAAGGCCGCCGCGGTCTTTATGGCGGGCGCCATGGCGGTCAGCCTGGCGGGCTGCGCCGATGACAGCTGGAGCGCTAAGGACGATACCCAGACTCTGGCGGCGGGGGTTTATATTTATAACCTCTACAGCGCTTACCAGGAGGCCCAGTCCCGGGTGATGATGGAGTCTCTCAGCTCCGGAACCAGCTCCGGCTCCACCGACTTTTATTCCCAGCAGATCGACGGCAAGAATGTTACCCAGTGGATGCAGGATAAGGCGGTGCTGAAAACAAAGGAGACCTTATACCTGGACGCCAAAATAAAGGCTGATGGGATTGAGTGGACCGACGAGGATCAGAAGGAAGCAGAGGAAACGGGAACCGCGGCCTGGGCGCAGCAAAAGAGCGTTTTGGAGGGCTTCGGCATTTCCAAGGACAGCTTTCTAAAGGCTTATAGCTTGTACAACGCGAAATATCTGAAAATATTTGAATCTATTTATGGGGAAAACGGCACCGAGGCTGTGAGCGACCAGGAGCTGGAGAACTTTTTTAAAGACAGCTATTCGGAATACCGGTATTTCTCTAAAAGCCTGACTACCACCGGCGAGGATGGCACCACCGCAAACCTGAGCGACGACGAGATCGCGGAGATCGAGGAACAGTTTAAGGAGTACGCCCAGCAGGTCAGCGATGGGGACAAGACCCCGGATGAGGTAGCTTCCGATTATCAGACAGCGGAGGGCCTGGAAAGCAGCCCGTTAAACGGCAGCGTAACCCTGACGGAAAATATCGTCCTTTCCTCCGACCTGCAAACCGCATTTGACGAAATGAAGGAGGGCGAGGCCAGGGCTATCAAGTCCGGTACCTCCTACTATTTCCTGTATAAAGGAAAAATCGGGGATCATCTGGATGAGTTGTCCACGGAGAGCGGCAGAATGAGCGTTTTAGCCGCCATGAAGCAGGATGAGTTCCAGGAGAGAATGGAAAAGGAAACCTCCGAATACAGCTGCACCATGAACGACGCGGCGGTAAGCAGCTATCAGCCCGGCCGGTTCGACAGCTGACCGCTGACGGGAGCTGGAGCTGCTGAACAGCCGCCGGCTGAAAGGGAAAAGCCTATTGTGATGCGGAAAGCGCTGGAGCCTGCGGGGCCAAGCCTATCCGGCCATTGAGGCTGGACAGAGCGGGCGCCGGGGAAGAATAGTGCCTTTTGCCTGGAAATGCCAAGCCGCGGAGCGGCAGGCGGTCAAGCCGTATGCGCTTCCCTTTTGCGCTTTCGGAAATATCCTGGAATAGTTTATTAGAAGCACCAAAAACGGATCATAAAAAGCACCGTCCGGGAAAGACGCTTTTCCAGACGGTGCTTTTTTGCGTAATCAGGCGGAGCGACGCTGTCTCTGCGGCGGGGGTCTGCTGTCGGGCATGGATAAAAAAGAAAGCCAGAGCCGGACCTTAGCCTTGCAGCTTCTGCCGTTTCTATGGCGGGAGCCGCTGACAGGGAAATTGCCGGAGAGCCTGCGCGGAAAGATGTCAATCGGCGGGAGCGCGGGGCTGGCGGAACGCCCGGCCAGAGCGATTTGGAAGAAGGCTGTCAGCGTTCGCTTTCCCTGGGCTCCTCACCCTCAAAGATCAGATCGTCTAAATCCCCGCTGCCGCCGGACCAGACTGGCTGGAATGTCATTGCAATGCCTCCCTGCATAAAGTGTTTTTCATAATACATTCAGGCTTATCGGATATACCAGAGCCGGAGGGACAATAGCGGCCGGACGGCGGGGCTGGGCGCTCCGGCTTCCGGTCGGGCCGGGCTGTTTCCCTGTGCCGGAGGTTCGCTGTAAGCCTTACAGTACAAGCTTCCCTTTCGCGGCCTTGTTTTCCCCCGGTTGGGTTTTCTATCAGCATATGCGGGGAAAGGCCGGATTTTTCCTGTTTTTTGACAACGGTTAAAATTTTGTTGCTTTGGTTGACTAGGCCGGCGTGGGGGGACTATAATGAAAGAGCACGTTTGAAACAGAACAGAGGAGATACTATGGAGCCGTTTTTAAAGAGAACCTGGGCCCAGGTGGATTTGGACGCCCTGGACCACAATATCAGAGAAATCCGAAGCGCCATTGCCCCCAGCGCAAAGCTGATGTGCGTGATTAAGGCCGACGGCTACGGTCACGGGGCGGTGCCTCTGGCGAAGGAAAGCGAGGCGGCGGGGGCGGACTGGTTCGCGGTATCCAACCTGGAGGAGGCCCAGGAGCTGCGGGAAGCCGGGATTCAAAAGCCCATTTTGATTCTGGGCTTTACCCCGGACAGCGACGCCCGGCTTCTGGCCCAGATGGAGATTTCCCAGGCGGTGCTTTCCGAGAGCCACGCGCGGCAGCTGTCGTCTTACGCCCAGGAGGCCGGAACACGGGTAAGGGTTCATATCGCTGTCGATACGGGAATGACCCGGATTGGATTAAGCGCGCAGAACCAGACCCAGGCGCTGGAGGCCGCGGCTGCGGCCCGGAGGATCGCGGAGCTGCCTGGGCTTTTGCTGGAGGGCCTGTTTACCCATTTCGCTGTGGCGGACGAGGCGGAGGCCGGGGCGGACTATACCAAAAGGCAGTATCAAAGCTTCCGGCTGGTGGCGGACACCCTGAAGGGCTGGGGGATTTCCATCCCGTTTTGCCATTGCAGCAACAGCGCGGGAATCCTGGATTATCCTGAGATGAACTTTAACCTGGTACGGGCTGGAATCATTTTGTACGGCCTGGAACCCTCCTCTAAGGTGCGCCGGCCCCTGGACCTGAGACCTTTGATGGAGCTGAAATCCGTAGTGTCGATGGTAAAGACCGTAGGCCCGGGCGTGGATGTCAGCTATGGAAGAACCTATACCACCCGTAGAGAAACCAAAATCGCCACCGTACCCATCGGTTACGCCGACGGCTACCCAAGGGCCCTTTCCAACCTGGGAGAAATGCTGGTGCGCGGCCAAAGGGCCAGGATCATCGGGCGGGTGTGTATGGATCAGCTGATGCTGGACGTCACTCATATTCCTGACGTGGAGGAGGGGGACGTGGTGACGGTGTTCGGCCGGGACGGCGGCGCCTTTCTTCCGGTGGAGGAGGTTTCCTCTCTGGATCAAACCATCAATTATGAAACGGTTTGCCAAATCACTAAGAGGGTTCCCAGAATCTACCGGGGCGGGAAGCTTGGCGGAATTGAAAAAGCAGGGAGGCCGGCGCGCTGAAGGACACGGCGATGCCCTTTTGTGAAACGGGGTTTAGAAAATTTATGTAATCGAAAAAGCCTCTAGACAAAATGTTCGTTATTTACTATAATAGGTGTGACCAATATGAGAAGCTCATGATAAGGCCGCGGGACTGCGGCGGTCAAAGGCTGATAAAGACCTTGGCAAAATACCAGCTTGAGATTTAAAAATGTAAACTTTTGTAGACGTATTGGTTTTACGAGGCTTTAAGCAATATTTTGCCAATTCAGGCGAAATATTGCTTTTTTTATTGCCTTTTTTTGGCATCCGCAAAAGTTTAGCCTGCTGGAACGGCTGCGCGGCCATAAAAAGCGGCCGCGCGGCAAAAAGCTTTATAGCCGTGCTATGGACTTGCGGATACGGAACAGAGCGGTTTCTCATTATGTCAAAATGAAAGAAAGAAGGAGTTAAAATTATGAGGCAGTTTTTTAAGAAAGCTTTGGCCGTTGTTTTGACGGGCGTACTGCTGGCTGGCGCAAGCATTAGTGCGGCCGCTGCTCCTCAGGAGCTCAGCGTAACCCCCACCGTCGCCTCAGGCGAAGCCGCTGTGGAGGGAGACGTTATCACTCTGACTGAGGGCAAGGCCGCCACGGTGGCCTTCCAGCCGTCTCAGGAGCTTGATATTATTGAATACCAGTATTCCCTGGCTCAGTCGGCTGATACCAATGAGACTATTGTGGACGTAACCGACTGGGAGACAGCGGACAGCCTGGTTCCCGCCTATTCCTTCAGCGGCCTCAAGGAAGGCACTTATCAGATCACCCTGACCCTGACGGAAAACACCGGCTACACCACCGTATTCCAGAAGGAATACACGGTTAAGGTGCAGGCCGCTCCCGTGCCGGTTACTGTGGCCCCGGCCGTTGTCTCCGGCAAGGCGGATATTTCAGGAGACGTAATCACCCTGACTGAGGGAACCGCCGCCACGATCGCTTTTCAGCCGTCTCCGGCGCTTGACATTTTTGGGTATCAACACTCTTTCCGCCAGCCGGAAAGCACTTTGTCTCTGATCGAGGACGTAACCGATTGGGAGACTGCGGACACCCTGGTTCCTACCTATTTCTTCAGCGGTGAGCTGAAAGAAGGCACCTATCAGATTGCCCTGACCCTGACGGAAAACACCGGCTACACCACCGTATTCGAGAAAGAGTATACCGTACAGGTAGTCGCCTCTGAGCCGGAGGAGCCGGAGACCCCGGATGTCGTCATTGACCAGGATAAGGACGTTCCCCAGGTATCCCTTGGCATGGATCAGGCGGAGCTGGCGGAGAGCCTGCTGACGGAAGAGGAAATCAACGCCGGCGCTCAAATCGTGATCTCTGTGGAAAAGGCGGAGCTTAGCGAGCAGCAGAAAGAGCTGTTCCAGAACGCCATGTCCGGCTATCAGGAGGGCGTTTACCTGGACATTTCCCTGTTCAAGGTATTAAACGACCAGAGCGCCGCGATCACGGAAACGAAAAAGCCCATCCGTTTGACCATCAGTATCCCCGAGGAGCTGCGGAAGGACGGCCGCACCTTTGTCATTTACCGTGAGCACAACGGCGTCGTGGAATTGCTGAAGGATTTGGACAACGACCCGGCTACCGTCACCATTGAAAGCGGCCAATTTTCTGTTTTCGCTCTCGCCTACAGCGACGGACAGGCCGGAGTCTCCTCTGGTGAGGCCGGCTCCTCCAGCGCTTCTGGTTCTTCCGGCGGCTCCAGCAACGATAAATACGTGCCCACCGGAGACGGCTTCCCAGCCGCCGTTGTCAGCGCCGTTCTTTTGATCAGCGCGGCACTGGTTCTTGTGCTTGTCAAGGGCAAGCGGGGCAAGGCCAGCGAATAAAAGAGCTTAAGGGCTTAACCACCGGCCCGTCATTCGGGAAAGGGTTCCCGCGAAACGAATTAAAGAAGCGCTGGACGCCATATAGCGTCCGGCGCTTCTTCCTTTTGACACGGCAACCAGAGAAAAAGGACAAGCCGGAGAGCATACCGCTCTCCGGCTTGTCTGCTAGTTGTATGGTTCAGCGGCAAAGCCTCCGGTTCTGCCGCAAAGCGAAACCGCTTTAAAAGGCGCGTTTTACAAAGCCCACCTTTTTCATGGCTTTGTCTAGGGTGCGCTGGGAAATCCGCAGGGCGGTCTCGGCGCTCTTGGTATAGCACTGCTCCAAATAGGCCTTGTCGCCGATGAGCCGGGTGAATTCCTCCTGGATGGGACGCAGATGATCCACTACCGCTTCGCCAACCGCCAGCTTGAAATCACCGTAGCCCTTGCCGTCGAACTCCCGCTCGATCTCCTCGTTGGTTTTTCCAGTCATCACGGAGTAGATCCCCATTAGATTGTTAATGCCATCCTTGCCCTCGCCGTAACGCACCTGAGCGTCGCTGTCGGTGATGGCCCGCTTGAACTTCCGCATAATGTCGTCCGGCTTATCCAGCAAGGCCACGTAGCTGTTGACGTTCTCATCTGACTTGGACATTTTCCTGGTGGGATCCTGCAAGGACATGATCTTTGCCCCTACCTTGGGGATATAGGGATCCGGCACCTTGAAGGTCTGGCCGTAAATGCCGTTGAACCGCTCGGCGATATTCCGGGTCAGCTCCAGATGCTGCTTCTGGTCCAGGCCTACCGGCACCATGTCCGCCTGGTAGGCCAGGATATCCGCCGCCATCAGGCTGGGATAGGCGAACAGGCCAACGTTAACGTTATCGGCGTGCTTTTGGGATTTATCCTTAAACTGGGTCATTCGGGAAAGCTCCCCGAATTGGGTGTAGCAGTTCAGCAGCCAGGCCAGCTCCGCGTGAGTATGAACGTGGCTCTGGATAAAGAACAGGCTTTTGTCCAGGTCGATGCCGCAGGCCAGCAGCAAGGCGTAAGCTTCCAGGGCGTTTTTACGGAATTTGGCCGGGTCCTGCCGCACCGTGATGGTGTGCAGATCCGCCAGGGCGAAAATACAGTCATAGTCATCCTGAAGGCCTACCCAGTTCCGCAAGGCGCCTACATAGTTGCCCAGGGTGATGGTGCCGCTGGGCTGGATCGCGCTGAAAATTACTTTTTTACGCTCAGGAGTGTTCGCTGTTTCCATGGGAAGGGCCTCCTTATATTAATTCGTTTACAAGCTGTCCGAGAATCTTAATCCCTTTTTCCAGCTGCTGGTCGGTGGGCGTGGAGAAGTTGGTGCGGAAGCACTGGCAGGGCTCGCTTTCATCGGTCAGGAACGCGTTCCCGGGCACCACGCAGACCTTCCGCAGCACCGCCTGCTTGCAGAAATCAGGCATATCCACCCCTTCGGGCAGGGTGCACCAGATGAACAGGCCGCCCTGGATAGGCTTATAGGTGATCTTAGGAAGCAGATACTGGTCCATCAGATCCATGGCGAATTTTGCTTTTTTCCGGTACAGGTCCCGCAGGAACTGGATATGGGCCGGATAATCGTATTTGGTCATAAACTCGTTGGCGATCATCTGGGCCAGGATGTTGGTATGAACGTCCTCGCCCTGCTTGCAGACGATCATCTTCTGGCATACGGCTGAGGGCCCGATGCAGTAGCCTACCCGGATGCCGGGCGCCAAAACCTTGGAGAAGGTGCCCGCGTACATCACCAGGCCGTCCTCGTCGAAGCTTTTGATGCAGGGCAGGTCCTCGCCCTCGATCCGCAGGTCGCCGTAAGGGTTGTCCTCCAGGATCAGAACGCCGTAGCGCTTGGCCAGTTCATACACCTTTTTCCGTTTTTCCAGGCTCATGGTGATACCGGAGGGATTTTGAAAGTTGGGAATGGTATAAATAAACTTGGCGTTAGGCTCTTCCCGCAGGGCGGTTTCCAGGGCCTCCAGGTTCATGCCGTCGTCATCCATGGGAACGCCCCGCAGGCGCACGCCGTAGGAGCGGAAGGAGTTCAGGGAGCCGATAAAGCTGGGAGCCTCGCAGATGACCACATCCCCCGCGTTGCACAGGGCTTTGGTGGTTAAATCCATGACCTGCTGGGCGCCGGAGGTAACCACCAGCTCGTCGAACTCCCGGCCCACGTTATGAGTCTTTTTCATGTAGTCCTTCAAGGTTTCCCGCAAAGGGGCGTAGCCCTCGGTAATACTGTACTGCAAGGCCGCGATGGGGTTTTTCTCCAGAATGGACGCGGTAATCTCCTCAATGGCCTTGGTGGGAAACGCCTCGGGAGACGGATTTCCCGCGGACAGGGAAATCACCTCCGGGTCCGCCGCATACTTGAAAATTTCCCGGATCGCGGAGGGCTTCAAAGACTGTACCCGATTTGAAAATTTATATTCCATTTTCAGCACCAACCTATCATGATATAATATAGAAAATAAGTGAAAGCAAAAGCTCAACGCCTGCAAAACAGAGCTCCCGCCGCTTTTCCGGCGGCCTGCGGCGGGCGGCCGCTGTTTCAGACGGTGATTTACCAGCGCCCAGAAGGTCTGCCGGATGTACCCGAAGACCCGAAGCGGGATTGAAAAACTACTTTTAATTTTATCACATTTTTTACGGTGAATCAATGCCAATCCCTAAAGATAAGCGTTTAAAAGAGGGGGACTCCCGAAACGGGCCTGAACGGTTCGGGAGGACTGTGAAAGCAAAAAGGCTGGTGGTTTTCTACAAATTTTGGGGAAGAGAAAGCGGTAAATTTTTCTGTTTAAAAACAGCAATTTACGCCATATATTAATGAAATATTCACAATAACATGATAGAATAGAATCAACATAAGCATAGAGGAGGCTTACCACTATGAACGCACAAAAATTTACTCAAAAATCTCTTGAGGCCATCCAGGAGGCCCAAAATATAGCGCTGGAGCACAACAGCATGCAGATCGAGCAGGAGCACCTGGTTTGCGCCCTGCTGGAGCAGAAGGACGGCCTGATTCCCCAGCTGATGAAAAAGATGGGAACCGACCCGGACGCCTTGCTTCACGCCGTGGAGCAGCGGATAGAGGGCCTGCCCGGGGTTACCGGTCCCGGCCGGGAAAGCGGGAAGATCTATGTGTCCGGCGACGTGGATCAAAATCTGGCCGCCGCTGAGCGGGAAGCCGGCCGGATGAAGGACGAATATGTTTCCGTGGAGCACATTATGATGGCGGTTCTGGAAAAGCCGAACACAGGCATGAGCCGTATTTTCCAGCAGTTCGGCGTGACAAAGGACCAGTTCCTGTCCGTGCTGGCTACGGTCCGGGGCAATACCCGGGTCACCAGCGACACCCCGGAGGAAACCTATGATTCCCTGTCCAAATACGGCCAGGATCTGGTGGAGCTGGCGAAAAACCACAAGCTGGACCCGGTAATCGGCCGCGACTCGGAGATCCGGAACGTGATCCGGATCCTTTCGAGGAAAACCAAAAACAATCCGGTGCTCATCGGTGAACCCGGCGTGGGCAAAACCGCCATCGCCGAGGGCCTGGCCCTGCGGATCGTCCGGGGGGACGTGCCCAACAACCTGAAGGACCGGAAGCTGTTTTCCCTGGATATGGGCTCCCTGATCGCCGGCGCCAAGTTCCGGGGCGAGTTTGAGGAGCGGCTGAAAGCCGTGCTGGGCGAGGTAAAAAAGAGCGAGGGCAAAATCATTTTGTTCATCGACGAGCTTCACACCATCGTGGGAGCGGGCAAGACCGAGGGCTCCATGGACGCCGGCAACCTGCTGAAGCCGTTGCTGGCCAGAGGGGAGCTCCACTGCATCGGTGCCACCACCCTGGACGAATACCGGCAGTATATTGAAAAGGATCCGGCTCTGGAACGCCGCTTCCAGCCCGTGCTGGTGGATGAGCCCTCTGTGGCGGATACCATTTCCATTTTGAGAGGGCTGAAGGAGCGCTACGAGGTGTTCCACGGGGTAAAGATCCAGGATCAGGCCCTGATCGCCGCCGCGACCCTTTCCAACCGGTATATTTCCGACCGCTTTCTGCCGGATAAGGCCATCGACCTGGTAGACGAGGCCTGCGCCATGGTCCGCACCGAGATCGATTCCATGCCTACGGAGCTGGACGAGATTTCCCGGAAGATCATGCAGCTGGAAATCGAGGAGGCCGCCCTGAAAAAGGAAACGGACGCCCTTTCCCAGGAGCATCTGCAGGAGCTGCAAAAAGAGCTGGCGGAGCTCCGTTCCCAGTTTAAAGAGATGAAAGCGAAATGGGAAAACGAAAAAGAGGCCATCGGCAAGGTGCAGAAGCTGCGGGAGGAGATCGACCAGGTCAACGGCGAGATTGAAAAGGCGGAACGCAGCTACGACCTGAACAAGCTGGCGGAGCTGAAATACGGCCGCCTGCCAGCCCTGCAAAAGGAGCTTCAGGAGGAGGAGCGGATCGCCGAGGAGGGCCAGAGCAATGCCAGCCTGCTCCACGACAAGGTCACCGAGGAGGAGATCGCCAAGATCGTGGGCCGGTGGACCGGGATTCCCGTTTCCAAGCTGATGGAGGGCGAGCGGGATAAGCTGCTGCGGCTGGAGGATATCCTCCACCAGCGGGTCATCGGCCAGGATGAGGCGGTAGAAAAAGTCACCGAAGCCATCCTCCGTTCCCGGGCGGGCATCCAGGACCCGGACCGCCCTATCGGTTCCTTCCTGTTTTTAGGCCCCACCGGCGTGGGCAAAACCGAGCTTGCCAAGGCGCTGGCTCAAACCCTGTTTGACGACGAGCGGAATATGGTCCGGATCGATATGACCGAGTATATGGAGAAATATTCCGTATCCAGGCTGGTGGGAGCCCCTCCCGGATACGTGGGCTACGAGGAAGGCGGCCAGCTGACCGAGGCGGTGCGCCGGCATCCTTATTCCGTGGTGCTGTTCGACGAGGTGGAGAAGGCCCACCCGGATGTGTTCAACATTCTGCTTCAGGTGCTGGACGACGGGCGGATCACCGACTCCCAGGGGCGGACGGTGGACTTTAAAAACACCATCATTATCCTGACCTCAAACTTAGGCTCCAATTACATTTTGGAGGGCATCAACGAAAAGGGAGAGATCAGCGGGGAGGCCAGGACCATGGTGGATGGCCTTCTGAAGCAGCAGTTCCGCCCTGAGTTTCTGAACCGGCTGGACGACATCGTATTCTACAAGCCCCTGACCAAGGATGAGATCACCAGGATCGTGGATCTGATGATCGCTGACCTGCAAAAGCGCCTGGAGGAAAAGCAGCTCACGGTGGAGCTGACCCAGGCCGCCAAGGATTACGTGGTGGACAGCGGCTACGACCCGGTTTACGGCGCCCGCCCGCTGAGGAGATTCCTCCAGAGCAAGGTGGAAACCGCCATCGCCAAGGCTATCATTTCCAGAGACCTCCGGCCCCGCACCCACCTGGTGGTGGATTACAACGGCAGGGAGCTGACAGTGGAGCCGGTGACGATTATGCCCAGGGAAGGATAAGCCTTTCCCCGAGAAAAGAGGAGCCTGGCCTGAGAATGCTCAGAGCGCCGGGAGAAAACAGCGGCCCCGCGGCAAAGCGCCGCGGGGCCGTTGTTTTCCTGCTGGAAAAGCGCCTCCTGCCCTGTCGGAGACAGTCCGGCGCCGCCCCAATACGCCATAAGGCGGAAAAATAAAGCCGCCGCACGCGGAAGAGGAAACAAGGGGCTTTAAAATATCGGGCATACCTAGCGGGAAGCTGGCGTCGGCCAATTGGCCAGGCAAGGCTCATCGGCAAATTTTCCATAGCCTTTCCAATTTAATCAAGACGCGGATGGGTTTCTGTTCCCGGCGGCCACGCGGAAGAGGAAAGAGGCGCGGAGCGCCCGGGAGGCCCCGCCTGAAAAACAGGAAGGCCCTGGGAAGGCCGTCAGACGGCGTCCCAATGGGCGATGCCGGCGCGCTCCACGGCGCCCATGACCTTGGATTTTAAATCCGGATAGTCCTTTTCCAGCCGGGCGATCAGCTCCTTGGTTTTTTGCCGGGAAGTACTGCCGTCGGCGGGACATTCACTTTTTACTACCGGCAAATGGCAGCGGTTCGCCGCCGCCGCGACCTGGCGCTCCCCGCAGAACACCAGGGGACGGATCAGCCAAAGCTCCTTTCGGGAAAGATAGGATTTTGGGGAAAAGCAGTCCAGAGAGCCGCTGTTGAACAGGTTCATGAAGAAGGTCTCCACCGCGTCGTCGTAATGATGGCCCAGGGCCAGCTTATTGCAGCCCGCCTCCTTTGCCATATTGTGCAGGATCCCCCGGCGCATTCTGGCGCACAGGCTGCAGGGATTAGCTTCTTTCCGATCCTCGAAAATGATCCGGCCCAGCTGGGTGCGCCGGATATGGTACGGCACGCCCAGCCGCCGGCAAAGCTCCTCAATCTGGGAGTAGTCGGCGGGTTCGCCGTGAAACTGGGGATCCGCCGTCAGGGCGGCCACCTCGAACCGGCTGGGATAAAATTCCCGCAGGGCCGCCAGGGCGCAGAGAAGCACCAGGCTGTCCTTGCCGCCGGAAACGCCTACGGCAATCCGGTCCCCCTCCCCGATCATATGATATTTTTCCACAGCCGCCCGCATCGGGCCCAGTATCTTTTGCATCCGCGCATCCTCCCGTCCGGCCTGGGCGGCCGGCGATTCCTTTCTATAAGCTGGGTTTTCCTTATTGTGGCACAAAATTGCGAAAAACACAAGTGAAAATGGCGCGTGAGAAAACAGGAGATATCATGAGAAAAACAGAGCATATTGAAGATTGTAAGTGTACAAATTAAAAAAATAGGAAAAAGTGTTGACAAGGCAGGGGCCCTGTGTTATGATAACAACCGTGCACGATTGAAAAATACGTGAAACTTCGAATTATTAGGAGGAAACGCTATGTCCACTTATATGCCCAAAGCCGGTCAAGTCGACCGCAAGTGGTATGTACTTGACGCCGCCGGCAAACCGCTGGGCCGCGTAGCCGTTCAGGCCGCCAATCTTCTCCGCGGCAAGCATAAGGTTACCTTTGCGCCTCATGTCGACTGCGGCGACCATGTAATCATCATCAACGCAGAAAAAGCCGTGTTAACCGGCAATAAGCTGACCCAGAAGTATTATTACCGCCACACCGGCTATATCGGCCACCTCCGGGCTGTCCGCTATGACACCCTGATGGCGGAGAAGCCGGAAAAGGCAATGGAGCTCGCCGTAAAGAGAATGGTTCCCGATACCACCATCGGCCGCGCCGCCATGACCAGACTGCGCATCTATGCTGGCGCCGAGCACAACCACGCCGCACAGAAGCCCGAAGCCTGGGAACTATAAAAGGATAGGAGGAACGCAAGATGTACGATAAGGCACCTTATTTCTACGGCACAGGTAGAAGAAAAAGCTCCGTTGCCCGCGTGAGAGTATACCAGGGCACCGGTAAGGTTACAATCAACGACCGTGATATCGACGATTACTTTGGCCTGGAGACCCTGAAGCTGATCGTTCGCCAGCCTTTGGTGGCCACCGAGACCGATCAAAAATTTGACATTGTCTGCCGGGTTGCTGGCGGCGGTGTTACCGGCCAGGCCGGCGCGATCCGCCATGGCATCGCCAGAGCCTTGCTCCAGTACGATTCTGAGAATCTCCGCCCGATTCTGAAGAAGGCCGGATTCCTGACTCGTGATCCGAGAATGAAGGAACGTAAGAAATACGGCCTGAAGGCCGCCCGCCGCGCTCCTCAGTTCTCCAAGAGATAACAGGCTTGTGTTACAAAAAGAGATGCCCTTTCTGCGGGGCGTCTCTTTTTTTATTTCGATGAAAGAATAACGGCGCCGCCAGGCCGCCTGCCGGTCAATTCCTTTTAGTGCCGGCTTAAGCTCCCGGGCTGCCCGGCCGTTTTGACTTTTCTCCTTGCCGCCTTTTTTTGATTAGAGACTAAAGGGGAGAGTCCCGGCAGGAAGAGGGAGGAGCTGGGCCCAAAAGGAAAGCCGGGCCGGCCCCATTCCTTGAGAAGCAAAAAAATGAGGCATCCGGTTAAAAATGGCGGCAAAGGGCTTGTATTAAAGTGGAAAAGGCTTTGCCTTGAGGAAAAGAGGCAATGATGGAAATACGATACGGGAGGCTGCTATGAGTAAGAAATACGCGTTTTTATTGATGGGAAAGGACTTTAACCCTCAGAGAGACCACGCCTGCTTTTCCGCCGGCGGTGTGGACAGCTATATCATCACGGTGCGTTCCCCTGAGGAGGCGGTGAAAAAAGCCAGAGAGCTGGCGGATGAGGGCTTTGGCGCGCTGGAGGTCTGCGGCGCTTTTGGAGAAAATCTGGCCCGGGAAATGTACCAGGCCGCAGACAGGCGGCTGACAGTAAGCTATGTGGTATGCCCTAAGGATCAGGAGGAAGCCAGCCTTCAGTTTTGGGGCCCGGGGAAAGCATGAAGAAGGCGGCTTTGCCCGCAAAGGACAAAACGCATTTTTTAAAAAGGACGCCTGAGGCCCACGCCGCAGGCGCTCTTTTCTACCGGCGGAAATGTTAGCGGCAGATATTCTGTACTGGCCGGGGGCGGGATCAAAAAACCCGCTCCCCGAGCCGGCCTTTTTGTGTAAAGAGAAGAATCTCAGGAGGAAGGAAAGAATAATTCTTTTTCGCAATTATAATAACAAGGTCTATGGGTATTATTATACTACTGTTTTCGACCATGTTCGTGTGATGTTCATAAGGGGTTTACAAAAGGGTTTTAAAATTGAGTAAATAGGAGCCGAACCGCGGCCGGTCATCGCCGCGGCAAATAATAATAATGAGGTACTCCAAATGGAAAAAATAATGAGAAGAAAAGTAGATCCATTGGGAAGGATCATCCTGCCGGCAGAATTTCGCACGCGGCTGGGGATCGAAAAGGACAGCGAAATTGAAATCGTCTGCGAAAAGGACCGCATGATTATCAAGAAAGTATCCCCTATGGGGGTTATTATCCCGCTGCCCCGGGATCAGTAAAGCAAAGCCGGCGGCGGTGCCGTTCCTTTGCCAGCCGGGCTGCGGCCCTGGCCCGCGATTGACAAAGGGGCTTGATTCGTGTAGGATAAAAAAGGCCGCCGCGGGCGTCTAAACTAAAAAACAGGAGGCGGTTTTGATGAAGCCGGCTTATCAGACTGTGATCTTTGATATTGACGGAACCTTGTTAAAATCCGACCGGGGCGTGATGAACGCCCTGAAGTATACTACGGAGAAAATGGGAGTGCCCTATCCTTCGGCAGAAATCCGGCAAAAATTTATCGGTCCGCCGCTGCATTACAATTTCCACGACCTGATGGGGATGAACGAGGCGGACACCGCTAGGGCTATCGATCTATTCAACGAGTATTACCTGCCTATCGGCGTATTTGAGTCGGAGCTCTATCCCGGAATCATGGAGCTGGTCACCGGCCTTTTCGATCAGGGAGCGCGGGTGTGCATCGCCACGGCGAAATCCAAACCGATGGCTGACCGGGTGGTGGCTCATTTTGGGCTGACCCCCTATTTAGCGTGTATGGAAACCAAGGCGGATGAACAGCCTACCGGAGATAAAAAGGTGCTGATCCGCCAGATTTTAGAGGACACCGGCGCGAAGCCGGAGGAAGCCGTGATGGTTGGAGATACCTGCTTTGACGCAGAAGGGGCGTTTCAGAACCGGATGCCCTTTATCGGCGTGACCTACGGCTATGGGCTGAAAAAGGAAATGGAGCAGGCAGGCGTCACCCTGTTTGCTTCCACAACAGAGGAGCTTCGGGCGTTGCTGGGGCTCTGATGGAAACCAAACAACGCGGGCCGCGCGGAAAATTTGCGCGGCCCTTGCCCTAGAAGGAGAATTGTGGAATTATTTCACGGTTCTCCTTTTTTTTATTCCTATTCGACAGTCCGCTCGATCACATCAGAGATCTCGCAGTCCAGAATGTCGCAAAGGGAATCCAGGGTTTTCGTTGTAATTGGTTTACCGTGTTTCATCCTGTGTAAAGTGCTGGCGGAAAAGCCCTCTTTAAAAATCAGATGATATTCCGTGATGTTTTTACGCAGGAGTGTACGGTAAAATGGCGCATAAGTAATCACAATTATCACCTCGATAGTAAGAGTATCACACGAGATCTCTTGATTATACTCATTATATCGAGTATAATTGTAATCATGAGAGAGGGCTTCCCCTTCCTCATAATACCCCAAAAAGGGCGCCTGCTGCACACAGGCGCCCTTTGCTTTGGCGTAGAATCATTTCCGGTATTCCTATTTTTCACTTGGCGGGACGAAAGCTGAGACGGTTTATTTTATGTCAGCGGAAGATGCTCCCAGTGTGGTTTCCTCTGAAACGGAGACAATGAACTTTTGACAGACCCATTTCCGCAGTATGAGGAGACGCTTTCACCGGAGCGCCCGCCGTGTCCATAGCGGAAGGGCTTTTCACCGCCGCCGCATCGGTTCCCCTTTGGGCGTATCCCAGGCGCAAGTCCTGCGATACGCTTTTGCGGTTCCGGCGCCCGCTTTTCGGAACACCTTCTCAGGAAGCGGGAAAACCGCAGCCGGTCGGCCATTTCTTCGGGCGAAACGTGAAAGTATCTGCCGCCTGCCGCTGCCGCAGCGCCCGGGAAAGCCGCCGCCCGCTTTCCTTCGCGCGTCTCTGCCCCGGCCGGAAAGGGCGGTTCTGGAATTTAGTTTTTTACAGTTCCCGCGAAAAAGACCATATCGAAGAAAATCATTTTCGGTACTTTTTCATTTCTGTCTCATAAACGTTATTTCCCAGGGAATCGATGGCCACAATGGCGGGAAAGTCCTTTACCGTGTACCGGCGGATAGCCTCGGTGCCCAGGTCTTCGTAGCAGAGCAGCTCCTCCTTGACGATGCTTCTGGCGATCAGGGCCGCCGCGCCGCCAATGGCGGCGAAATAAACCCCGCGGTTCCGCACAATAGCTTCTACCACCGGGGCGCTTCTGGCGCCCTTGCCGATCATGCCCTTCAGGCCGAGGTCTAAAAGGGCCGGAGTGTAAGCGTCCATCCGGTAGCTGGAGGTGGGGCCTGCCGGGCCTACGGCATAGCCGGGCTTCGCCGGCGCCGGACCCACGTAATAGATTACCTGGCCCTTTAAATCCACAGGCAGCTCCCTGCCCTGCTCAAGCAAGGCGTACAGCCTCTTATGGGCGGCGTCCCTGGCGGTGAGCATAGTGCCGGTAATCAGCACAGGATCTCCTGCCCGCAGGCCGCGGATGGCTTCGTCATCCAGAGGAAATATGATTTTTTTAGGCGCGCTGCTTTGACTCATCTGCTTTCCCTCCTTATAGAACCGCGGATTTATGCCGGGCCGCGTGGCAGCAGATGTTTACCGCCACCGGCATGCTGGCGATGTGGGTGGGAAATGTGAGAATGTTTACCCCTAAAGCGGTGGAAGCGCCTCCCAAACCCGCCGGGCCGTAGCCAAGAGCGTTAATTTTTTCCAAAAGCTCATCCTCGAGAGCGGCGTACCTGGGGTCAGGATTTTTTTCAGTGATCGGCAGCATAGCCGCCTTTTTCGCCAGCTGGGCCGCCTTTTCAAAGCTGCCGCCGATGCCGATTCCCACCACGATGGGGGGACAAGGGTTCGGCCCGGCGCGGTCTACCGTATCCAGAATAAACCGCTTGACCCCCTCCAGCCCCGCGGATGGGGTCAGCATTTTAATGGCCGACATATTCTCGCTGCCGAAGCCCTTGCCGGAAACCAGGAATTTAATCTGGCTGCCCGGCACGATGTCGGTATAAATTATGGCGGGTGTGTTGTCGCCGGTGTTAACCCGGTCGATCACCGGGTCGCTGACCACGGATTTCCGGAGATAGCCGTCCCGGTAAGCCTGGCGCACTCCCTCTTGAACGGCCTCCTCAAAGCTGCCGTTCTCAATAACTACCTTGTCGCCGTATTCCACAAATAAAAACGCCATGCCCGTATCCTGACAGATCGGGAGCTGCTCCTGGGCGGCGATCCGGTCGTTTTCCAGAAGCTGGCCCAAAACCTCCCGCCCCAAGGCAGAGGGCTCCCGTTCCCGGGCTTGGGCCAGGGCGTCTAAAATATCCTGGCCGATTTCATAGTTGCACCGCAAAAAAAGCTCCTTTACCGTATCTGTTACGGCTTTTGCCTCAATTCTCCGAATTTCCATGGCAAATCTTCCTTTCTTCAATTCTATCATTATAAAATAAAAAGTTTTGAATTACAATAGATACCTCCGGGCTTTTATGCTATCATAAAAGAGAAAGAAAAACCAAGGAACCACGGCGGGAGGAGGATTTTATGCGGATCTTGATCGACGCTGACGGCTGCCCGGTGGTGAACCAGGCTATCCGGCTGGGAAACCGGGCGGGGCTGGAGGTGATCCTGCTGTGCGATACCTCCCATGTGTTTCAGCGGGAGGGGGCCAGGACCATAACCGTCTCAAAAGGGGCGGACAGTGTGGATTTCGCCTTGGTGAACCTGCTGGAGCCGGGAGATGTAGCCGTCACCCAGGATTACGGCCTGGCGGCCATGTGCCTGGCCCGGGGAGCCAGAGCGATCAGCCAGGACGGGTTGGAGTACGGCGATGAAAATATCAGCGCCCTGCTGCTGGCAAGGCATACGGCGAAAAAAATACGAAACGCCGGCGGGCGGCTGAAGGGAAGTCCGAAGCGCGCCCCCAAGCAGGATCAGGCGTTTGAGGAAGCGTTTGCCCGGCTGATCGGGCTGAAATGAGGCAGAGGGACCCGGCGGGCAGCGGGCTTGGCCCGGGTCCGGGGCGGTCAGCCGGGGCAGACCCCCGCCGGAAGGCTAAGAGGCTGCCTTCATACAGCCGTCACATTGCGGGAGTAACCTAAAAGCAGGAGAAACAGAAGGCCAGAGAAGGAGGAGACCCATGAGCAGACTGCTGATCGTTGACGACGAGGAAAGAATCCGAGACATTATCAAAAAATACGCCCAATTCGAGGGCTTTGAGACCGTAGAGGCGGTAGACGGCCTCCAGGCGGTGGAGATCTGCCGGAAGGAAAGCTTCGACCTGATCATCATGGATGTGATGATGCCGGAGCTGGACGGCTTTTCCGCGGTGCGGGAAATCCGGAAGACCAGCTCGACTCCGGTGCTGATGCTTTCGGCCCGGGGCGAGGAGTACGATAAAATCCACGGCTTTGAGCTGGGGATTGACGACTATGTGGTGAAGCCCTTTTCTCCGAAGGAGCTGATGATGCGGGTAAGCGCCATTTTAAAGCGCAGCGGCGGCGGAGAGGCCCAGCGGGATGTGGTGACCTACGGCGGCCTGACCGTGGATTTTACCGGCAGGCTGGTATATATCGACGGCAAGCGGGTGGACATGACCCCCAAGGAATACGACTTGTTTTTCTATTTGGTGAAGAATAAGGGCATCGCCCTGACCCGGGAAAAGCTGATCAACGAGGTGTGGGGCTATGACTTTTACGGCGATGACCGAACGCTGGACACCCATATTAAGCTGCTGCGGAAAAGCCTGGGGGAATACAGCGGCACCATTACCACGCTGAGAGGGGTGGGCTACCGGTTTGAAGGGTGTTAAAAAAGCGGCAAAGCTGGGAATCCGGTGGAAGCTGATCACCTATTTTGCCTTGTTTGTGGCGGTGATCCTGGTTTTGCTGTGGCTGTTCCAGACGGTGTTTTTAGACAGCTTTTATAAGGCCATCAAAACCCGGAACGCCCAGGCCTGCGGGGACAGCATTGTCAGCAAGATCAATTCGCCGAACCTAGGCGATTATATCAATGAGCTGGCCCGGCAGAACGACGTGTGCGTGCGGGTGGTCAACGGCGAAATGCGGGACCTTTATTCCGCGGACATCAGCCCTGACTGCTTGATCCACCATTACGGAACCTTCCAGCTGTTTTTGATTTATAACTATACCAAGGAAAATGGGGGGATGCGGTTCGAGACAGTGCCTCAAACCCAATATCAGTCCTTTTACTCCTCAGATTTCGGCGGCCAAGAGATCGGGCTGTATCCCTTTTCAGGCGGCGATCTCCAGATGGGACAGCTGACCACCGGCGAGTCCGCCATGGAATCCCTGATCTATTCACGGATCGTCAAGACAGAAGCGGGACAGGAGGTGCTGGTGCTTCTCAATTCCACCATTACCCCCATCAACCCTACGGTTCAGACCATACAGGTTCAATTGGCGCTTATTACCATCGTGGCGCTGCTGCTGTCCCTGGTGCTGGCGGTAGTCCTCTCTCAGAAAATTTCCAAGCCTATCATTAAAACCAATAACGCCGCGAAGGAGCTGGCTCAGGGCAACTATGAGGTGTCCTTTGAGGGCGGGGATTACCGGGAAATCCGGGAACTGAATTCCACCCTGAGCTACGCCGCCTCAGAGCTTTCCAAGGTGGAGGCCCTGCGGAAGGAGCTGATCGCCAATATTTCTCACGACCTGCGGACGCCCTTGACCATGATCGGCGGGTACAGCGAAATGATGCGGGATATCCCGGGGGAAAACACGCCGGAAAACGCCCAGATCATTCTCGATGAAACCACCCGCCTAACCAACCTGGTGAACGACATGCTGAATCTGAGCAGGCTTCAGTCTGGCACCCAGACCCTGACTCTGACCGAATTCAGCCTGACCCAGGAAATCCGGGAGATTTTAGCCCGGTACAATTCTCTGACCAAGCGGGACGGATACCATATTGTCTTCGATTATAAGGAGGACGTTACGGTAGAGGCGGATCAGGTGCGGATGTCCCAGGTGATTTACAACCTGGTGAACAACGCGGTAAACTACGCGGGTCAGGATAAGGAGATCCTGGTGCGCCAGCGGCTGAAGCCCGGCTTTGTCCGGGTGGAGGTCATCGACCACGGCGAGGGCATCGAGCCGGAAAAGCTGGAGCTGATTTGGGACCGTTACTATAAAGTGGATAAAACCCACCGCCGGGCGGTAGTGGGAACCGGCCTGGGGCTTTCCATTGTGAAATCGGTGCTGGAGATGCACAGCGCCAAATACGGCGTGGAAAGCGCCGTTGGAGAGGGGAGCACCTTCTGGTTTGAGCTTCCCCTGCCGGAATACCTGGCCCAGATCGACGAATCTCAGCAGCAGTAGCCTTCTGAGGCCGGCTTAGGGCGGAACCCGCCGCCGCGGCCTATCCCCCCGGCTCTGCCGGGAGCCTAACAATAAAAAAGCCTGGATCAAAAGATCCAG
>DS480341.1 GCA_000154345.1 [Clostridium] leptum DSM 753 | reverse complement strand
CGTAAGTAACGTAACGTAACGTAACGTAACGTACGTAACGTAAACGTAAACGTACGTAAGTACTCGGCGTTTTTTATAGCTTGAATGCTTCAGCGGAGACTATTGACGGCCCCGCGAGGAATTAACCAGAGGAAGCAAGCAATCCGGCTGAATGGAGTGAAAGGCCGGCAGCGAAAAAGCTGAGCATCAGGCAGGCCGCCTCCGCCAGCTTTTAAACGCCGTCGCGGCGCTTGGTCAATTCCTGAAGCGTGATCTCGTAAGCCCGAAGCGGATGAGGATTATCCATCGGAGAAAGCTCAAACTGGGGCTGCTGCCTTTTTCCAAGCAGATCGGTGATATAGTCGAGAAAGCTGGGATTCTTGACCAGAATAGGGCCGGTCAAATGGGTGCCGAACACATTTCCCAGGCAAAGGCCCTCCCGAGGGTCGCCGGCTTGGTTGCCGGGGCCCATGGAAACGGTAAACAGCGGGGCTTCGATCCCTTTGATTAGGGTGCATTTATTAACAAAGCCCACGACCGGTTCCTTGATTTGCGCGCATTGGCAGATTACGTCGCCGGTGATGCGGGCATCGGTTTCCTGAACGGTAAATTTTGAAAAGCCGAGGGCAGGATATTCCCTTCCGCTTGCATCCGTGATGGAACTGCCCAGAAGCTCGAAGGCGTTGCCGGTGAACAGAAGCACCGAACCCTGCCCTATGGCGGAGGCAAGCTCTCCGCGGTGGGGGAGAAGATCCGAGAGGGCCGCCTTTTGACTGCTTTCCATGCCTGCGCCGAGATAAATAAAATCATATTGAGAACAGTCAAAAGCATCTCCCAGGGTTTTGCGGTCCACGGTGATCTCAAGCCCCTGGCCTTTCAGCCGGCTGGCTAAGACCGCCATATTGGCGTATTCTCCGTATAAATTCATCAGATCATAATACAGATGGAGCAGTTTCATGGTTTGGCCTCCTTTTGCGGCTGGACATGGGAAAGGAATTTTCCCTTATCGGAAAAGCAGGTGACAGCCAGAATTTCGCCCACGGCATTTTCAGCCAGCCAGGAAACAGCCTCTCCGATATCGCTGATGACGGTGATTTTCTCCTGGGGAATTTCAGTGTAATCAAACCGGGTCGCCAGATCATTGCAGTAAAGACCGGCCAAAACGATCCGCTGGACATTTTCGCTCTTTAAAAGCTCAAAGTCAATGTCCCAAAGCCAGGAGACATCCGAGGTGAAATATTTGCGGCTCACCGCGTCTACGATAATAATCACGGTTTTCGGCCGGCCGCCGGCCACCGCCGCCCGCAGGCTCTGATCGTAGGAAACGGAATTTTCGTGCTTGGAGGCCAGCAGAACTCCCGGATGCCGGCCGATTGCAAAACGAACGATCCTGCCGTTTTGCAGGGTGTAGTCGCTGATGCTCCGCACTATGGACTCCGGCGCCACGCCCAGCAAAGAGGCGGCGGCAAAAGCGGCCAGAGTGTTGTACATCATGTAAAAGCTGGAAAACGCCAGCCGAAGCCTGTATTTTTCATTGATCACCACAGAGCTTTCATCCAGATCGGCGCTGGTGACCGTATAGGCGGTGGGACAGCTGCGAAGGCCGCAGCTGGGACAATGAAATTTTCCGATGTGGTTATAATGATAAAACGCATACTCTAAAGGCTGCTTGCAGTTGGGACAATATTTTCCATCATTGTAAAGGGAGGTGCAGCTGTCGGTGGATTGGGGAAGCCTGTCCGCTCCGAAATAAACGGTGTTGTCCCGTCCCAGGCCGAACTTGGAAACCAGCGGGTCGTCAGCGTTGAGCACTAGCTGGGTTTCGGGACGGATGCTTTCCTCGATGGCGTGGGCTACCCATTCCGGATGGCCGTTCCGGGTCAGCTGGTCCCGGTAAAGGTTGGTGATGATGTAATGGGTTGGAGAGAAATACCGGAAGGTATATTTGGCGAACCGCTCGTCGCTTTCAATTAAAATGATCTCGGGCTTGACCTTGCCGGAAAAAGTGCAGTGCTCCAGAATCAGGGTGGTAACACCCTCGATCTGATTCGAGCCTTCCTTGTTGTAGGCGAAGCTTTTCCCTGCATCCTTCAGGATGCGGGCGATCAGCTCCACGGTGGAGGTTTTGCCGTTGCTGCCGGTGACGGCGACAATATAGGGGGGCATTTTGATTTTACTCAGAATATCCGGGTCGAGCTTTAGAGCGATCTGTCCCGGCAAGGAGCTGCCCCGGCCGGTCAGCCTGCCGATCAGCCGGATCGTTTGCAGACAAGAATCACAAAGAATTTTTCATTCGTCAGGAAACCTCACTTTACTGGTTATACTGCTAAGAGAGAAAGGTAAAAGCGGAGCTTAAACAAGGAAGGGAAATCCCTTAAAAGGTGGCATTGCGTTTTGGGTAAAAGGCAGCGTCGTTAAGCTGCGGGACAAAAACAGAGCAAGCTGTCTGCCGTTTTCCGCCGTGCGCGCTGCTGAGAAGGAACCGGGCTCCCGCGCTAGGGTTATTATAGCATGTTTTCGGTTTCCTGCAAATGGAAACTGAGGGGAATTCCTAAGATTTTAGTTGACAAAGGGAACAAGAACCTTTATAATACTTAAGGTGTAATAGGGAGGATTATTTTATGCTGCTTGAATTAAAAAACTTGTTTTTAGAGGATGGCGGTAAAAAAGATCTTCATTATGAAATGGATTTGTCTCAGGTCGTCTTTTCGGGCGTGCGTCCGTTTATTACGCCGGTTTCGGTAACGGCGCAGGCTGAGAACCGGGCGGGAGCGATCCATTTAAAAGCGGATGTTGCGTTTGATTTCCGCTGCCCCTGTGACCGCTGTGCGGCGGAAACACAGAGGGCATACCGGTTTTCGTTTCAGCATGTTCTGGTAAACGCCTTAAACGATGAGGAAAACGACACGTTTCTTCTGGTGGAAAACGAGAGCATCGAGCTGGACGATCTGCTGCGGGAAGATATTTTGCTGGAATTGCCCACAAAATTCCTGTGCAAGCCGGATTGCAAGGGCTTGTGCCCTCAGTGCGGAAAAAACCTGAATGAAGGGAAATGCGGCTGTTCTGCGCGTCAGGTGGATCCCCGCTTGGAGATCCTAAAGAAACTGATAGACTGAGGAAGATTCCTTCCGACCTTTA
Source organism: [Clostridium] leptum DSM 753 (assembly GCA_000154345.1). Classification (GTDB taxonomy): domain Bacteria; phylum Bacillota; class Clostridia; order Oscillospirales; family Acutalibacteraceae; genus Clostridium_A; species Clostridium_A leptum. The sequence goes on along the minus strand of DS480341.1, from coordinate 87,006 downwards.
ATTCTGTAAGGAGGTGCTGACAATGGCGGTACCCAAGAGAAAAAGCTCTCACGCAAGAAAAAATACCAGACGTTCCAACGTTTGGAAACTGGATGCTCCTGCTTTGATGAAATGTCCTCAGTGCGGCGAGTTTAAAACTCCCCATAGAGTTTGCGGTAGCTGCGGTTACTACAAGGGCAGGGAAGTAATCAAAAAGGAAGCGTAAGCTGCTTTTTGATTTTTGAAAAAACAGAGGGGGAGAAATCCTTCTCTATTTTTTTATCTGAAAAAATAGAGAAACCGTAAAAACCTCAGTTTTTAGCTTTCATAGAAACACGGGCGGAAAGGGATGATCTTTTGGCGGTCACCATCAGCGGGGTGAGAAAGCACAGCCCGGCCTACCGGCATGGAATTCAGGCCGGGGAAAGGCTGCTGACCTTAAACGGCAATGAGATTATGGATGTGCTGGATTACCGCTTTTACCAATTGAATACAGCTTTGGTCCTGGAGTTGGAAAACAACCGGGGAGAACGCCGTACGGTTTCTTTGAAAAAGCCGGAATATGAGGAAATCGGCCTGGAATTTGAAACCTATTTGATGGATCGGCAGCACAGCTGCAAAAACAAATGCGTATTTTGCTTTATTGACCAGCTTCCGAAGGGCCTGAGGAAAAGCCTTTATTTTAAGGATGACGATTCCCGCCTTTCCTTCTTGTTTGGCAATTACGTGACCCTGACCAATTTGACGGAACACGAAATTAGCCGTATAATCAAAATGCACATCAGCCCTATGAATATTTCGGTTCACACCACCAACCCGGAGCTTAGGGTGAAAATGATGAAAAATCCCCGTGCCGGAGAGGCGCTTTCGATTATCCGGCGGTTTGCTCAGGCGGGGATCAAAATCAACTGCCAGATTGTTTTATGTCCCGGCTATAACGACGGCGAAGAGCTGAAGCGCACGTTAAGCGATCTGGAAACCATGTGCCCCCAGGTTCAGGCGGTAGCCGTTGTGCCGGTAGGAATCACCAGATACCGGCAGAATCTGCCTGAGATGCGTTCCTTTACCAGGGAAACGGCGGGGGAGGCCATTGATTTGATCGAAAGCTTTGGGGAGAAATGCCTTCAAAAGTACGGAACCCGGGTGGCTTATCCGGGCGATGAGTTTTATTTAAAAGCGGAAAGGCCGCTGCCTCCCGCTGGGTTTTACGAGGATTTTTCCATGCTGGAAAATGGGGTGGGGCTTTTGCCGCTGCTAATGGATGAGTTCTACAGTGCCCTGGAGGAAGCCGGGGAGACCGGGGGAAGGAAACGGGAAATCACCATTGCCACGGGAATGGCGCCGAGGGAATATATTCGAGGCTTTTTGGATGACGCAATAAAAAAATTCCCACACATTTCCGGACGGGTGACGCCCATTGTCAACCGCTTTTTTGGGGAGACTATTACCGTCTCCGGCCTGGTGACAGGAACGGATTTGATCGAGCAGCTTTCTTCCGTAGACTTGGGAGACGAGCTGCTGATTCCCGCCTGTATGCTGCGGCGGGAGGGAGATTTGTTTTTAGATGACGTGAGCCTTCAGGATGTAGAGGCGGCCTTAAAGGTGCCGGTGCGTCCCGTGCCCAATGACGGCTACGCATTTTTGGATGCCATATTAGGGAGTGAGTCATAATGTCAATGCCAGTTGTTGCCATTGTAGGCAGGCCCAATGTAGGGAAATCGACTTTGTTTAATAAATTGATCGGTCAGAGGGTAGCCATTGTCAACGATACCCCCGGCGTAACCCGTGACCGGATTTACGGAGAGTGCGAGTGGAGAAGCCGGAAGGTCACCCTGGTGGATACCGGCGGAATCGAACCTTATTCCGACGACGTGATTTTGTCTCAGATGCGCCGCCAGGCGGAGCTTGCCATTGATACCGCAGATGTCATTGTGTTGGTGACGGACGTGAAAACCGGCGTGGTGGCCACTGACAGTGAGGTGGCGGCCATGCTGCTGAAAAGCGGCAGGCCGGTGGTGCTTTGCGTCAACAAATGCGACGGCATCGGAGAGCCTCCGGCGGAATTTTATGAGTTTTATAATTTGGGGCTGGGCGACCCGATCCAGGTATCGTCAGTCCACGGCCACGGCACCGGCGATTTGCTGGACGCGGTGTTTGAGCATCTTCCCGAGGAAGCGGAAGAGGAGGAAGGCCTTGAGAACATTCGGGTGGCGGTGATCGGCAAGCCCAACGCCGGAAAATCCTCCCTCATCAATCAAATCGCCGGAGAGGACCGGTGCATCGTTTCTGATATCGCTGGAACTACCAGAGACGCTATCGACACCCAGATTGAGAATGATTACGGCCGGTTCACTCTGATCGATACCGCGGGCATCCGCAGAAAAAGCAGGGTGGATGATGAGATTGAGAAATATAGCGTGATCCGGGCGCAGATGGCCATCGACCGTTCCGACGTATGCGTGATTATGATCGACGCCACCGAGGGCTTTACTGAGCAGGATTCCAAGGTGGCGGGACTGGCCCATGAGGCGGGAAAGGGCTGCGTCATCGCGGTAAACAAATGGGACGCCGTGGAAAAGGACGGCAGAACTATGCAGGAATACCGGAAAAAGCTGGAGGTGGATTTCTCTTTTATGGCCTACGCGCCGATGGTTTTCATCTCCGCCAAGACAGGCCAGCGGCTGGATCAGCTGTTTGAGCTGATCCAAAGGGTGGCTAACTTCAATGCCATGCGGATTACTACCGGTATGCTCAACGATGTTCTGGCTCAGGCGACCGCCCGGGTGCAGCCGCCTACGGATAAGGGAAAAAGGCTGAAGATTTATTATATGACCCAGGCTTCCACTAAGCCGCCTACGTTCGTGTGCTTTGTGAACCGGGCCGAGCTCTTCCATTTTTCTTATCAGCGTTATTTGGAAAACAGAATCCGGGAGACCTTCGGGATGGAGGGAACCCCTATCCGCTTTTTGATTCGTGAGCGGGGAGACAAATAAGAGAAAGGGAGAGGCGGTTTCTTCATGGAACAGGTGATAGCTTTACTCAGAGATTACGGCTTGCAGATTTTAGCGACTGTGGTCATCGGTTATTTGGTAGGGAGCGTCAGCTTTTCAATTATTTTTACCCGGCTGTTCGATAAAAAGGATATCCGGACCATGGGCAGCGGCAATGCTGGCTTTACCAACGTGCTGCGTTCGGTGGGAAAGCTTCCGTCCATTTTGACCTTCATATTCGATTTTGCCAAGGGCCTCTTGGCGGTTTACTTAGGGATGCTCGTTTTCCAGGCATCCGGCGCGCCATTTATCGTGAAACAGTGTGGAATTTATCTGGCGGGGGTGGCGTGTATTCTGGGCCATGTTTTCCCGCTTTATTTTCACTTTAAGGGCGGAAAAGGGGTTCTCACATCCGCCGCGTTGATTTTAATCATTGATTGGCGCATCTTTTTAATTGTGGTCGGCGTGTTCCTGATTGTTTTTCTAATTTCCAAGATCATTTCCCTGGCATCCATCAGCGCCGCGGTCAGCCTGCCTATCGGCACTTTTTTGGTGACCTATTTTGCCGATTATCGGCCGAACCTGAGCTATAGCTTCGACAAAGGATATTCCTTGGCCTACGTTGTGGTTACTACAGCGTTTTCCCTGATTTTGGCGGCCTTGGTGGTGGGAAAGCACCATGCTAATATTGGGCGGATCCTGCGGGGCGAGGAAAAGAAGATTACCGCCAAGAAGCGGAAAAATTAAAATAAAAAGGCCGGCGTGGGTAAGAGCTTGTGAAGCAAAAAGCTCTTATCCACGCCGGCCTCTTTTAGATGGTATCAGCGAACTGCAGCTATGCTGTTAAAAAGTCTTTCCAGGCAGCGATAATAAAAGGGACCGGCTTTACCGGTCCCTCTCTTTTTATGGTTTTGAAAGGCTCGCTTTCTTCGTTGCCATTACACAGCGCGGGTAACCTTACCAGAACGCAAGCAACGGGTGCAGGCATAAATACGCTTCGGGCTTCCATTCACAATTGCCCGTACACGCTTAATGTTGGGTTTCCAAGTTCTGTTGGAACGTCTGTGTGAGTGAGATACCTGAATGCCAAAAGCCATGTCCTTGCCACAAATTTCACACTTAGCCATGAGTGTGCACCTCCTTTTAGCGCTATCGATAACGTTAGATATTCTATCAGATTTCGGCCTGGATTGCAAGCTTTTTTTCCGTAAAACTGAAAAACTCCCCCTTTTATTCTTATTTCGTTCATAAAAAGCCGATTCTCTTGTATTTTTTTTTGCCAGGCGATATAATACTAATCAAGTAAAAGGAGTGAATTTGCCCATGCTATGGTTTTTACAGCCTGGAGTTACTTTGGAAACAGTTTTTATGCGGGTCTTGTCCGTTTTGGTCATTATTTTGCTGGTGCTGCCTCTGCACGAGTGCGCTCACGCCTGGGTGGCGTACCGAATGGGAGATTCCACAGCGAAAAACCGGGGAAGGCTTACGTTAAATCCTATGCCCTCCATTGATCCGATCGGCGCCCTGTGTATTCTGCTGTTCGGCTTCGGCTGGGCAAAGCCTGTGCCGGTGGATTCCCGTTATTTCACCAAGAACGCGAAAGCTAAAATGGCCCTTACCGCTTTGGCGGGGCCTGTCTCTAACCTGCTGGCCGCTTTCGTCGGCGCGCTGATTTTCTATTTAATCGCTTTTTTGACCGGCTATTCCACCAGCGTGATTATGAGCTATGTGGCCACCTTTTTCCTGTACTATATTACTATCAATATCAATCTGGCTGTGTTCAACCTGATTCCTTTGCCGCCGCTGGATGGTTCCCGGATTTTAGCGGCGTTTTTGCCGGACCGCATGGTGTATCAATACTACCGGTATCAAAATATCATTATGCTGGCGGTTTTTGTCCTGCTGTTTACCGGCGTGCTCAGCCGCCCTCTGGGCTGGCTTACAACCCAGGTTTACAATGGAATTATGAATTTGGCGGCTCTGCCTTTTTCATTCGCATAAATAAGGAACGCCGTTTATGGAAAAGCTATCCTATAAGCTTCCGGTGTTCGAAGGCCCTTTGGATCTTCTTTTGCACCTGATTACAAAGAATAAGCTCAATATCTACGATATTCCTATCGCGGAGCTTCTGGACCAGTATATGGAGCAGATCCGGGCCATGCAGGAGGAAGATCTGGATATCGCCAGCGAATTTCTGGAAATGGCCGCAAGGCTGGTTCATCTGAAAAGCGTTTCTCTGCTGCCAAAGCATGAGGAGGCCGAGGCCTTAAAGCAGGATTTGACCGGTCAGCTCTTGGAATACCAGGAGTGCAAACGGATCGCCGCCGTTTTGGCTCAAAGAGCGGAGTTTAATACCTTTGTCCGGCAGCCTGAGGCGGTGGAGTTTGACTCGGCGTACCAGAGGAAACACCATCCGGAGGAAGTTATGGCCGCGTATCAAAACGCTGCGGGCAGGGGAAAGCGAAAGCTGCCCCCGCCGCCGGAGGCCTTTTCCGGTATTGTCACCCATAGGATTGTGTCGGTATCCTCTAAAATTATCCATGTGCTGAGGTGCCTGTGGAAAAAGCATGAGGTGGAGTACGACCGGGTCTTTGAGGACAGCCGGGAAAAGTCGGAGCTGGTAGCCACCTTTTTGGCGGTGCTGGAGCTGGTCAAGGGAAAGCGAGTCCGGATTGAGGAAGAAAGCACAACGAGAAAATTGAAATTGTTAGGCGGTGGTGGTAAGGTTTGGAGATCAAGGAGTACCAAGCAGTCATAGAGGCGGTTCTGTTCGCCAGCGGCGAGCCGGTTTCCGTTGACCGGCTGGCGGAGATTTTGGAGCTGGACAAGCCTACTGTGCTGAAGCTGGCCCAGTCCCTTCAGGAGCGCCTGGAGCAAAAAGACAGCGGGGTATGCCTGCTGCGGATCGACAACCAGTTCCAAATGGCCTCCAAGCCGGAATATGGAGATATTATCCGCAAGGTGATGGATATGCGCCGGAATGTGCCGTTGTCCCCGGCGGCGATGGAGGTGCTTTCTATTGTAGCCTATAACCAGCCGGTGACCAAAGCCTTTATTGAGCAGATCCGGGGTGTGGACTGCTCCGGCGTGCTTCAGAGCCTGACAGTGAAGGAATTGGTAGAAGAGAAGGGACGCCTGGAGCTTCCCGGCCGGCCGCTGTTATACGGCACTACAGATAATTTTTTAAGATGCTTTCAGCTTTCCAGCTTAGAGGAGCTTCCGCCTCTGCCGGAAAAGGAAAAGGCCCAGGAGCCTTCCGAGGAGGGGGAACAGGAGGAGGAGCTTAAGCTATGACGGCGCTTTGGATTATCCTGGGGATTTTTGCTTTTTTGTTTCTTTTGCTGCTTTGTCCCATTACGCTGACTGCCGGCTACGAAACTCAATTGGAGGCTAAGCTGCGTTTTTTATTTTTCAGCTACCGGCTGGCGCCGAAAAAAGAGAAAAAGCCCCCAAAGAAGGGAAAAGCGAAAAAACAGGAGGAAGGCTCTCCCGCCGTCCAGGAGTCTAAGCTTAAGCAGCTGATTAAGGAACGAGGGTTTGCGGGCTTTTTACGGCTGATGAAGGAACTGGCACAGCTTTTGACCGAGGCCGTGAAAGACTTTTTAAGACACGCAAATGTGAAAGAATTGGAGCTTCGGTTAACCGCTGCCGGAGAGGACGCCGCGGATACCGCTGTGAAATATGGATACGCTTGTTCTGTGGTGTATCCTGTGGTGTCTATGATTACGGCGCTTTCAGGCTGTAAAAATTACAAGGTATCGGTAATTCCTGGATTTCGAGAAAAGGAAAGCAGTGTATTCTGCTATATCAAGATTCGTTTTGGCCCTATTTTTTTAGTGGCTTCAGGATTTAAAGCCCTGCATAAGTATTTTAAGCTGGTATTAAACCAGAAAAAAGTGGAAACCCTGAAAATGGAGCAAACAATCGCTGATTAAGCGAGATGGAAAATCGCCTTTAGATCCTAAAGGACTAGAGGGATGAGACGATTTTTAGAAAATAAGGAGGACTTGTCCATGAGCGACCATCCAATCGAAAGCATGATGAATACCACGATGGAAAAAATAAAGACCATGGTAGACGCCAGCACCATGATCGGCGATCCGATCACTACGCCGGACGGCACGGTGATCATCCCGGTTTCCAAGGTGTCCTATGGGTTTGCTTCCGGCGGTTCGGATTTTGTCTCGAAGAACGCTGCCAGCAAGGATTTGTTCGGCGGCGGGGCGGGCGCTGGGATTACCCTGACGCCGGTAGCGTTTTTGGCTATTCACGAAGGGGAGGTAAAGCTTTTGCAGGTGGATCCCTTTAACAGCACCGCCGACCGTGTGGTGGGAATGGTGCCGGATGTCGTGGATAAAATCAGCGGACTGTTTTCCAAAAAGGACAAAAAGAAAAAGGAACAGCCTGAGGAGAAGCCTGCCAAGTCCAGCATAGACGATATCGATCTCAGCGATCCGCTGGTATAACCGTTGAATAATCGGGCAACCATCTGCATACATGTGTAAGGGCAGGTGGTTGCTTTGTTAAAGAAAAGAATCAAATTATGCGCTTTGCTGGCTGCAGCTGGAATCCTTACCAGCGCGGGAACGCCGGCGGCGGCCAACGGCGGAGAGCCTTCCGTTTCCGCTAAGGCGGCGGTTCTGATGACTGCGGACAACAGTACGGTGCTGTACGAGAAAGCCGCGGAGGAAAAGCTGCCGATGGCCAGCACGACTAAAATTATGACGGCGCTTCTGACCTTGGAAGCGGCTCAGGCAGAGGACCGTCAGGTGAAGATCACCGATGAAATGGTCCGGGTGGAGGGCTCCTCTATGGGCTTGAAGCCGGGGAATGTGGTAACCCTTACGGCGCTGGCCCAGGGGATGCTTTTGTGCTCCGGCAACGACGCCGCCAACGCGGCGGCCATCGCGATCGCCGGTTCCACAGAGGAATTTGCCAAGCTGATGAACCAGCGGGCGAAGCAGATCGGCATGAAAAACACCAATTTTGTCACACCCTCCGGACTGGACGACGAAAATCACTATACGACAGCTTATGATATGGCTTTGCTGGGGGCTTGCGCTATGGAGAACCAAAGGTTCAGAGAGATCGCTTCCCAGAAAAGCATGCAGGTTCAGTTTGTAGAGCCGGACATGAAATACACCTTCGGCAACCATAACCGGCTGCTTACCGCTTATGAGGGGTGTATCGGGGTGAAAACCGGCTTTACCAAAAAATCCGGCCGGTGCCTGGTTTCCTGCGCCGAGCGGGATGGCGTCCGGCTTGTGGCGGTGACGCTCAATGCGCCCGATGACTGGAATGACCACAAGGCTATGCTGGATTACGGCTTTTCTAAGGTGAAGCAGGTAAGCTTTGACGATACAGCCTTAGGACTCCAGGTGCCTGTTGTCGGCGGCGTTCGGGATTCCATTAGCGTCAATGGGGCGTTTACCGCCGGCGCCTCCGTTTTAGCGGAGGAGGAAAGCGGGATCGAGAAAAGAATCGAGGTGCCCGCCTTTCTCTATGCTCCGGTGAGAAAGGGACAGACGGTTGGAAAGCTCACTTATGAAATAAACGGGAAGGTGCTGGCTTCAGTGGATTTGCTGGCGGGCGAGGACCTGCCGGCCCAGATCAAACAGAAAAGCCTGTGGGAACGGTTTCTGGATTGGTTCCGGTAAAAATGCTGTTAGACATGAGGAGACTGGGAGAACCCTAAGCCGTTTTTGATTTCACCAAACACAGCACAGCCGCCCGGCTGGCTTGAATGATGCGGATGACGGGTAAAATTTGCCAGGCATCGGCCATGGCCGGGGGCTTTCCATTTTGAAATAGAGCAGTGCGCGGCCAGACTGGTCGGGCCTGGATTAGAATTGCAACTCAATTTTAGGAGAAGTGAAACATGCAGGATCAAAAAATACGGCTGCAAAAGATGCTGGCCGATTGCGGGGTGGCTTCCCGCCGGAAGGCGGAGGAGCTGATCCAGCAGGGAAAAGTAAAGGTTAACGGGCATGTGGCCCAAATCGGTGACAAGGTGAACCCGAAAACGGATCATGTGACCGTAGCCGGACGCAGAATCGTGGCCAGCCGGCAGTATTACTACATAATGCTGCACAAGCCCAGAGGATATGTGTCCACCATGAGCGATGAAATGGGCCGCAAGTGCGTGGCGGAGCTGGTTAAGGATATCCCGGCAAGGGTTTATCCCGTGGGCAGGCTGGACCGGGATTCGGAGGGCCTGCTGCTGATGACCAACGACGGGGAGTTCGCCAACCTGATCATGCATCCCAGCAAGCACGTACCTAAAACTTACCGGGTTACGGTACGGCCGGATATTTCCGAGGAGCAGCTGGCGCTGATGAATGTAGGCATGGAAATCGATGGAGTGAGAACCGCCCCGGCGGACGCCTGGGTCATCAGCCGGGAGCCGGGCAGAGTGGTTTTGGAGATCATTCTGAGGGAGGGACGAAACCGGCAGATCCGGAAGATGTGCGAGCAGCTTGGAGTGGAGGTAGCCAGATTGAAGCGTGTTGCGGTCGGACAGGTTAAGCTGGGGATGCTCCAGCCTGGAAAGTGGAGAAATCTGACTCTGGATGAGGTCAAAAGGCTGGCCCCAGCCTTAAAACGATAAGAAAGCTGGCTTTGACAAAGCGTTTTTAACGGCGGTTTTATTACCCGTTGTACGGTCAAAATGAAGAGATAAAAACGATCTGAAAATGACATGGAAATGGAACTAATCAGCAAAAAGAAGGAGTGGTTGCGATGTTGACGATTTTACCGGAGCAGGACAAGCAGAAAAGCGGAGAAAGGCTGAATACCGCTTACGCGGCCAGCGGCTATGAGAAGGAGTCCGGAAAGGATCCGGCGCTGCTGGTAGTGCGGGAGGGAGGCAAGGAACTTGGTTATATTGCCGTGGATGTGGACAAGACCTCTGTGCGGATCTTAGATTTCCAGCTGTATGGCTGTACGGATTACCGGGATATGGACGTGGACCAGTCGGAATACTGTGAAATGATGATCCGTTCGGCGGCCTCTTACGCCTTAAACCGAAACCTTTTCCATATGGAGACCAAGCTGGTTTCTATTTTCCCTTTGGTGAAGCGGTATGGTTTCCGTAAGGATGACGAAAGAATGGGGATGGAGATTTTTAAATTAATTAAAAACTGCAAAAATTGTTAAAGTTTTATCTAATATACCTTGTTATTTGACGGAATTTATACTATAATGTAAATCAGTTGCGTTGATAATTTCTCAGTAAAAAATGGAATGGAGGAACAAGGATGAGTATAGAAAGCAAGCTCGCTTTTTTGCAGGAAACCAAAGCGGCAAATGCACAGACGAAAGCCTATCAGCGTCTTCAGCTTCTTTTTGACGAGGGGACCTTTGTAGAGATCGACAGCTTTACAAAATCCGGAGACGGCAGGGCGGAGGCGGCTGCCGGCTTTGGCTCTGTAGACGGCTGCCCGGTATACGCGTTCGCCCAGAACAGCGACGTAGAGGGCGGCGCCATGAGCAAGGCTCAGGCCGCGAAGATCTGTAAGGTTTATGAATTAGCGGAAAAAACAGGAGCCCCGGTGGTGGGAATTTATGATTCCATCGGCGCCCGTTTGAATGAAAGCTGCGAAATGCTGGCGGCCTACGGCGATGTGATGCTGAAGGCCAACAACCTTTCCGGCGTGGTACCCCAAATCGCTGTGATCGCGGGCCCCTGTCTGGGAGCCAGCTCCATGATCGCGGCGGCGGCGGACGTGGTAATCATGTCTGAGGATGGCCAATTCGCTTTGCAGACCAACGGCGAGGGCGGAGACCTGAAGGAAGCTTCTGAGTCCGGCCTGGTTCATCTGACCGCTAAGGATGACAAAGAAGCGGTAGCCAAGGCCAGAGAGCTGATCACCCTGCTGCCCTCCAATAACCTTTCCGGCGCGCCGATCACCGATTTTGCCGATTCCGCCGCTGAAACCGACGGAGAATCCGGCGCCTCTATTATCGCCGCTGTTATGGATCAGGACAGCTTTATTGAGTTTCAGGCTGGATTCGGCGCCGGCTTTATCGCCGGCTTGGCCAAGCTGGGCGGCAACACAGTGGGCGTAGTAGCCAGCGAAGAAAAGACAGCTGACGGCAAGGCCTGTGAAAAGGCGGCCCGCCTCGTTCGCTTCTGCGACGCTTTCGCCATTCCTGTGATTACCTTTGTGAACGCTGAAAGCTTTTGCTGTATCAAGGCGGCCTGTAAGCTGACCAACGCTTATGCCGAGGCGACCACCGCGAAGATCTCTGTGATTACCGGCGAAGCCTACGGAGCTGTTTATATGGCCCTGGCGGGCGCTGCGGCCGGTGTGGATGTGGCTTATGCTTGGCCGACCGCTTCCATTTCCGCTTTGAATCCTACCACAGCGGCTGTAATGCTGTGGAGCGATAAATTGAAAGGCTCTTCCAATCCGACCGCTGACAGAGCGAAGCTGATCGCGGAATACAAGGACCAGGAGGCCTGTCCGTTTAAGGCGGCTGGCGACGGCTTTGTGCAGGATGTCATCGAGCCCAGTGAAACCAGGCTGAAGCTGTATGCCGCCCTGGATATGCTGGCTGGAAAGCGTGTGACAAGACTGCCGAAGAAACACGCCAACAATCTTTAATTCGTAAAAGCTTAAATTGGTAAAAATTAAAATTTAAGATAATAATGGAGGTTTCTCATGAAAAATTTAAAGATCACCGTGAATGGTACCGCATATGACGTACAGGTAGAAGAAGTAGCCGCAGGCGCCGCTCCTGTTGTTGCTTCCGCTCCGGCTGCCAAGCCTGCCGCACCCGCCGCTGCGCCTGCTCCGGCCGCTGCTCCCGCCCCGGCCGCCGCTCCGGTACCCGCCGGCGCTGAGACCGTAAATTCTCCTATGCCCGGCACCATTGTCAGCGTGAATGTTTCCGCCGGCCAGAACGTGAAAAAGGGCGATGTGCTGGTAGTTTTAGAAGCTATGAAGATGGAGAATGAGATTATGGCTCCTCGTGACGCTGTGGTCGCGGGCGTGCAAGTAAACAAGGGAGACAGCGTCGATTCCGGCACTCCTCTTGTTTCCCTCCAGTAAGGAGGCGCGGTTATGGCTAAAAAGATTTTAATTACGGACGTCACCCTTCGGGACGCGCACCAGTCTTTGATCGCCACCAGAATGACTACCGAGGAAATGCTGCCGATCCTGGAAAAAATGGACAAGGTGGGGTTTTACTCTCTGGAATGCTGGGGCGGCGCGACCTTTGACGCTTGTCTCCGTTTCTTAAACGAGGACCCGTGGGACAGACTCCGCACCATTCGGGAGAAATGCCCCAATACCAAGCTGCAAATGCTGTTCAGAGGCCAGAATATGCTGGGCTACCGCCATTATGCCGACGACGTCCTGGAATATTTCGTCCAGAAGTCTGTGGCCAACGGTATCGATATCATCCGTATTTTTGACGCTTTGAACGATATCAAAAATCTGCAAACGGCTATTAAGGCCGCGAAGAAGGAAAAGGCTCACGCCCAGGTTGCCATTTCCTATACCACCGGCCCGGTATTCACTACGGAATACTATGTGGATTACGCTAAGCGCATTGAGGAGACCGGGGCGGATTCCATCTGTATTAAGGATATGGCGGCCTTGCTGACTCCTTATACCACCGCCGAGCTGGTCACCGCCTTGAAAGAGGCTGTCAGCATTCCGATTCAGCTTCACACCCACTACACCTCCGGCCTGGCTTCCATGTGCCTGCTGAAAGGCATCGAGGCTGGCGCGGATATTCTGGATACCGCAATGTCTCCGCTGGCTCTCGGAACCTCTCATGCTCCCACTGAGTCTATGGTGGCGGCTCTGAAAGGCACCGAGTACGATACCGGCTTGGATCTGATCCTGCTTAACGAGATCAGAGATTACTTTATGACCTTGCGCAAAAAGTATCTTGACAGCGGTTTGTTAGATCCCAAAATGCTGGCTACTGATGCCAACGCCTTAATTTACCAGGTGCCGGGCGGAATGCTTTCTAACCTGCTTTCTCAGCTGAAGCAGGCCGGCAAGGAGGATCAGCTTCAGGATGTGCTCAACGAGGTTCCGCGTGTCCGTGAGGATTCCGGTTACCCGCCGCTGGTTACCCCAACCTCGCAGATCGTGGGTACCCAGGCGGTGTTCAACGTGATTACCGGCGAGCGGTATAAAATGTGTACCAATGAGTTTAAGGATATGGTAGCCGGCAAATACGGCACCACTCCCATGCCTATTGATCCTGAATTCCAGAAGAAGATCATCGGCGACGCGCCTGTGATTACCGGACGCCCGGCGGATCTGCTGGAGCCTGAGCTGGATACCTTGCGGAAGGAGATGGCTCAGTGGAGCGAGCAGGAGGAGGATGTGCTCTCCTATGCTATGTTCCCGAAGGTGTCTCTGGACTTCTTCAAAAAGCGCCAGGAAAAGAAATATGGGATTGACGGCAAGCACGCCGATAAGGAAAAAATGATCCATCCCGTGTAAAATGAAGCTAAAAGCGGTTGACTTATTCTTTTGTCAGCCGCTTTTTGTTTTGAAAAAAGCGGAGCTGTTTTCAAAACAAAAGTCATTAGATCGCAAGAACAGAAAAAGGAGAGCCCAAGGCGCTCCTTTTTCTATTTCGCAAGGCGGCCGCTGGCGCCGCCAGGGGCGCCTTATTTAAAGTGAAAGCCAGCGCGTCATTTAGATGCTGGCTTTTTGAGGCTTAAGGCATTGCCCATGCCTCTTTTGGAGGTGGGCATAGCTGGAAATAACCTTTGAATCATTGAGAGGAGATTAACCGATATTATTTCTATCTATTGTCTGGAAGCTTAAGCTTTGCCGGGGGAAATTTAACGCTTTATGAAAGATATGGCCATGGCCCTTGATCTGCCGTGAAGATTGATATTGACAAAAGCAGGGTTTTATATTATACTACCTGTTGGCTTACCTGTTCTGTTAACTTATACTTTTAAAGAAATAAATTAACCCCAAATTTAGAGGCGCTATTTTGCAGTTTGAGCAAAATAGCGTCTATTTTTTGACTAAACGGCACCGTCCACAAAAATATAATATAAAGGAGCCGATTTTGTTATGAAAAAAGTATTGTCTAGCGTGCTTGCTTTAGCAATGGTTTTTGCTATGGCACTGTCCTTCACTTCCTGCAACAATGGTAAAATCGATTCGATTGAAGCTTTTGTTGCTACTGATGAGATGCAGTCTCAGATCAAAGAGGCTAAGGAATCCGTAGAAGACGGTACTCTCACCATGGATATTGTGGCTGAGGGCAATAAGCTGGTGTATGTCTATACCTATCAGACGGATTTGGACATTGAGGCTACTAAAGAAGCGCTGGCTACTGCTATCGAACAGCAAGCCTCTGTCTTCGAGAATGTGGCTAAAGAAATCAAAAATGCCGTAAATGTTGAGAATCCTATTGTTGAGGTCAGATATCTGGCAAAAGACGGTACAGAGATTTATTCTCAGGAATTTACCGCGGCGGAATAAAATATGATACTTTAAAGAGTCCAGCGGCAATTCCGCTGGACTCTTTCTTTATGATAAAATTTACAATAATATTTGAAAAGCGGCTCTGTTTGGGATAAACTAAGGATAGCCTTTTATATTTACAGATGGAGATGATGATTCTATGAGAAAGACTGCATATGGGTTCCTGATATTAGTTTTTGTGATATTATCGGCTTTGATCACTGGCTGCACTGGGCATCAGTATGACACACTGGAGGACTTTCTGGCAGGCGAGGAGATGCAGTCCTTGATAGAGGAGGACAAAAGCGCGCTAGCAGATAGTGGATTAAGCTTAGAGGTTACCAGCCGCGAGAATCAATTGATTTATACGTACACTTACTCACAAATGCTGGAGGTGGAAACAGCAAAGGATATTTTGAAAGAAGGAATGGAGGCGGAATGGGATGCCTTCCAAAAATTTGCGGATGATGTGAAGAAATCGGTCAAGGTGGAAAACCCCGTGGTCGTAGTGCGATATTTGAATCCGGACGGAACGGAGATCTATTCTGAAACCTTTTCTGCAGAATAAAAAATACGAGGGGAGATTCATAAAGCCTGTCTGGCCACCGGCAGGCTTTATTTTTGCGGATTGGGAGAAAAGAAGATACGGCCTCAAAGGAAGGAACTTCTGGAAATAGAATTTTAGCAAAAGAAATTTCACGACGTTTTTTAAATATTTACGTAAAAGCTATTGACAAATTTAACTGTAATAATTATAATTACAATTACAAACTGAAACAAAATAGATTACAGTTAAAAGATAATGGATTCCTTGGCAGAAAGCGTAATAGGAAAGGGAAGAATTATTATGAACAGCGAATTTTGTATTGCGGTTCACGGCCTGGTATTTTTAAAATTAAAAAAACAATGCTTATCTAGTGAGGCGTTGGCTGAAAATATTTGCACGAATCCTGCCAGAGTTCGAAAAGTAATGGCAAAGCTAAAGAAGGCTGGCCTGGTTTCCACCAAGGAGGGAAGCGAGGGCGGCTATTCATTGGCAAAAAACGCGGAACAAATCACATTAAAGCAGATAAGCGCTGCACTGCAGATTGAATTTGTATCTTCACATTGGCGCAGCGGCAGCCAGAATCTTGACTGTATGGTGGCGTCAGGAATGGCGGACGTTATGGATCGGCTTTATTCTGATTTGGATGCTCTTTGTCAGAAGCGGCTCGAAGGGATTACTATTGCAGACGTGGCGGCCGCTCTGATACAACGGAGCCAGGGAAAGAAATTCGGCTGCCCAGAAGTTCTGCGAAAATCAAACTAGAGGCTGGAGGTACTTATGGGATTTACAATTGAAACTGGGATTTCCGGAGTTACCGTATTCCTGCAAGGCTTGCTGAGCTTTTTCTCACCTTGCGTTCTGCCGCTGGTGCCGCTTTATATCGGTTACCTGGCGGGCGGCGCCAAAACGGTGGATGAAGACGGCGTCATACACTATCGCCGCTCTAAGGTAATTGTGAACACCTTGTTTTTTGTTCTGGGAGTCAGCTTCGCTTTCTTCCTTTTAGGATTTGGTTTTACTGCCGTAGGAAAGTTTTTCAGCGGAAACCGGGTCCTGTTCGCTAGGATCGGCGGCGTGCTGGTGATCCTGTTCGGAGTGCTTCAGCTGTTCGGCAGCAATGTTTTCACCCGAGAGCACAGATTGCCGTTCCGCTTGAGCCGCTTCTCTATGAATCCGGCGGTCGCTCTGATCTTAGGATTTACCTTCAGCTTTGCCTGGACGCCTTGCGTAGGCCCAGCCCTGACCAGTGTCTTGCTGATGGCTTCCTCAGCCAGCTCCTCGGCGGTAGGCTACGCCCTTATTGGTGTTTACACTTTGGGCTTTGTGATCCCTTTCCTCGCGGTGGGGCTGTTTACCGGAGCGGTATTGGATTTCTTTAAACGACATCAAAGGGTGGTAAAATATACCGTCAAGACGGGCGGTGTGCTGATGATCCTGATGGGGATCATGATGCTCACCGGCTGGATGAATGGAATTACCGGATATCTTTCCAGCTTTGGGGGCGCTGCCGGAGGAGAATCCGTGTCCTCCTCCGCAGGCCAAGAGCCAGGGACGTCATCCTCCCCGGCGAGTGAAAACGAATCTTCTTCCCCGCAGGCTTCCAGCTCTGATGCCTCACAGTCCTTGCCCTCCGCTCCGGACTTTACCTTTTATGACCAAAATGGCCAGCAGCATACCCTTTCCGATTACAAGGGCAAGGTGGTGTTTTTAAACTTTTGGGCAACCTGGTGCCCTCCATGTCAAAATGAAATGCCGGATATTCAGCAGTTATATGAGGATTATGGCTTGAATCAGGAAGATTTGGTGGTGCTGGGCGTCGCCAATCCCAGGTCGGAGGAGAATCCCTATAATCAGGATGTGTCTGAGGAGGAGGTCGAGGCATTCCTTACCGAACGGGGATATACCTATCCCGTCGTGATGGATACTACCGGAGAAGTGTTCCAGGGTTATGGAGTTACCTCGTTCCCCACTACTTTTATGATCGACCGGGACGGCAATGTATTTGGTTATATCACCGGTATGCTGACCAGAAGTATGATGGACAGCATTATTGAGCAGACTATGAGCGGCGAACGTACGCCGGTTCAGGAATAACAATAAAAAAATAGGAGGAATTTATCATGGCAGTTATTGAGCTTACGAAACAAAACTTTCAGTCGGAGGTTGCAGAAAGCAAGGAAAAGGTTTTAATCGATTTTTGGGCGTCCTGGTGCGGGCCATGCAGAATGGTATCACCAATCGTAGATGAAATCGCGGAGGAATCTCCTGCGGGCGTTAAGGTATGCAAGGTGAATGTGGATGAGCAGCCGGAGCTTGCACAGCAGTTTCAGGTGATGAGTATTCCCACTTTGCTGGTCATGAAGGATGGCAAGCCGGTAGCCAGCTCTGTAGGCGCCAGACCCAAGCAGTTTATCGTGAAAATGATCGAGGAAGCTTAATCAAGCATTCCTTTTAGTCAGATTTTTGGACTGTGATAGAGTGCTCTTACTCTAAAATAGCGATAAAGCAAAAAAGCAGCAGCTTTTGGGAAGCCGCTGCTTTTTTGCTCTGCGTTAGCATAAAAGCTAGCCTATGATGTTTGCGGTATGCCTAAGGCTGCTTTTATGGTTAGAGAACAGTCAGCTTGCCTGGCCGATTTCGGATGCACCGGCCTATCATAAAATCGATATTTGGGAATTAAAATAACTGTATTTTTATAAAAGTCTGTAAACAGGCGTCTAAAGAGATTTCACAGGATTCACAGTAGGATAAAGCCTGTTATGGGTTCTGCTTTCTCCAACCCAAGCGGTAAGGGAGCTGAACGATTTTTCTAAAATTTTTCCGAACGCTAAGAATAGAAAAATACCGGCAACCGGACAGGGAAATCTCAGCCGGAGATTTATTTTAATATAGATTAAAGAGCTGCTATGAAAAAATTATCAGATATCCAGACACTCTGTTGAGCATATTGTTTTTAAGAATTTCTTTTTACCAAAATGAAACAATCTTTACACTTTTGTAAGAAGTAAGTTATCTAGTTGACAGTCTTCGCCGTCATGGGGTAAACTATACATGTCGACAATATTATGTAAATTACTAGAAAAGGAATTCTTCGGGAATCAACTATAGATTTGGAGTGTTCGGCGGATGGTATTTTCCAATTTGTTCTTTCTTTATTTCTTTTTGCCGCTCAATTTGATCTGCTATTTTCTGGCGAAAAGCATCCATGTGAGAAACGGGATATTAATTGTCTTTTCGCTCTTTTTTTATGCCTGGGGCGAGCCGAGATACGTGCCGCTGCTGGTAGGTATGGTGCTGATCAACTGGATCTTTGGCTTGATGATTGAGAAGTACCGGGGGCAAAAGCTGGCTAAGGCGGGGCTGATCGGGGCCTGTATATGCAGTCTGACCCTGCTGGGTATTTTCAAATATCTGACTCTGATCCTGGGAACGACCCACGACTTGTTCGGTTTGCCCAGCGTTGTGCCTCAGATCCTGCTGCCGATCGGTATTTCCTTTTATACCTTTCAGCTGCTTTCCTACGTGGTGGATGTTTATCGGGGCGAGGTAGAGGCGCAGACCCACTTTTTCCGCCTGCTTCTTTATACCAGCCTGTTTCATCAGTGTATCGCCGGACCGATCGTTCGGTACAAGGATATTTCAGAGGAAATCTTATATCGGCAGATCAACCGGGGCGAGGTGGCCCGGGGAATCAACCGGTTTGCGGCGGGCTTGGCGAAAAAAGCGGTGCTGGCCAATACCTGCGGGCTTTTGGCAGATCAGTTTATTCTGACGGACGCCGCTGTGGCGGATGTGTCCCGGTTCACCCAGAACGCCGCGGCCCTTTCCGCAAAGCCGGCGGTGATTCTTTGGATGGGCGTGCTGTTCTTCATGCTTCAAATCTATTTGGATTTTTCCGCTTATTCCGATATGGCCATCGGTATGGGCTTGATGATCGGCTTCCATTACAAGGAAAACTTTAATTATCCCTATTTGTCATCCACAGTTTCTGAGTTTTGGCGCAGATGGCACATTTCGCTCGGCTCCTTCTTCCGGGATTATGTATACATCCCCCTGGGCGGCAGCCGTAAGGGTCTGGGAAGAACGATCCTGAATTTATTCGTGGTGTGGGCGCTGACCGGCTTATGGCACGGCGCGAGCTGGAATTTTGTTCTGTGGGGCCTATACTTCTTTATTTTTATCGCTTTGGAGCGGCTGTTCCTGAACAAGGTGTTCGCCAGGCTTCCTGGATTCGTATCCCACATTTATCTGCTGATCGTGGTTTACTTCGGCTGGATTTTATTCCGGTTTAAAAATATGGCGCTGATCGGGGTCGTCCTCAAGGGGATGTTCTGCCAGAACGGCAATCCCTGGACTACCTTTGAAGCCAATACTACCTTGCTCAATTACATCTTTTTCCTGGCGATCGCTGTCATTGCGGTTACGCCGGTGGTGCATAATATCGGACGGGCTATTTCTGTGGCTTCCGGCAGGTCGGCGGCCTGGTTCCGGGTCAACAGCGTGGTGCAGGTGGCGATGCCCTTAGTACTGCTGCTGATTTCCACCATGAGCCTGGTGGGCAACAGCTACAATCCGTTCCTTTACTTCCAATTTTAAGATAAAACCATATTTTATGGCTGTGCTTTTTAATTTTAACTCTAAGATCATTTCTTAGTGCTGTTAGTTTTTTATAGCTTGCCGGCTTTCAAATTGTCCGGTGATCAGGAGGCTTTTTCATGGCGAGAGGAACCAGAGTTCAAAGAAAGTATAAGCTCCCCGGCGGGAAAAGCCGGAAGATGCTGAATGTAAAAATAGCGGCGTTTTTTATTATGATGCTGATATTCGGCGTCATTGCGCTGATCATTCCCCTGCGTCCAACCGAATCAGTGGTGGAAAAGCGGGAGTTGACCAAATTTCCTGAATTCAGTTTTCAGGCTCTGGCGGACGGCAGCTACTTTAAACAGGTAGATCTGTGGTTTTCCGATACCTTCCCCTTTCGTGACGCCTTTACCAGTGCGAATGCCCGGCTAAAAAGCCTATACGGCATCCATCCGGCTACGGTTCACGGAGAGGTAACCACCGGCGACGCCATTCCGGAAAAGCCGACAAAACCGGTATCCTCTAATGGTTCATCCAATGCGTCGTCACAGGCCTCCTCTGTGTCCTCTGCTGAGAGCAGTTCCTCTGAGGCCAGCAGCAAGGAGGAAAAGCCGATTCCTACCACAACCCTGAACGCTGTCCTGCTGGCCGGCGACAGCGCCTTTGAGTATTATAACTTCAACCTGGAGGTAGCGGATCAGTATGCGGCTACCGTCAATAATATCACTCAGAAGCTGCAGGGCAAGGCTGTGGTATACGATATGATTGTGCCGACAAGCATTGATATCATGCTGCCGGAATCCACCAGGGCGGGCTTAAATACGGACGACCAGAAAAAGGCCATCGATTATATGTACGGCTCCATGCTGGACGAGACGAAGAAGGTCAATATTTACGATACCCTGATGTCCCATAACGATGAATATCTGTATTTCCGCACCGACCACCATTGGACGGCTTTGGGCGCTTACTACGCCTATGAGGAATTTGCCAAGGCTAAGGGCGTCAAGCCTCTGCCCTTGTCAAAATATGAAAAGGTGGATTTTCCGGATTTCTTAGGCTCCTTCTATGCGGATACTGAGAAAAATCCGGCGCTGGAGCAGAATCCGGATGTGGTGGAGGCTTATATTCCGCCGGATACCAATGATATTACCTGCACTCAGAGCGACGGGAGTATTTTGGAATGGAAAATCGTGTATGACGCTACGGATTACAGCTCCAGCCTGAAATATAATTGCTTCATAGGCGGCGACCAGCCGATTTCCGTTATCCACAATCCCAACAAAAAGGATGGATCCTCCTGCGTGGTAGTCAAGGAATCCTTTGGCAACGCCTTTGTGCCTTTCCTAGTCTCCCACTACCAAACGGTTTATGTGGTGGATTACCGTTATTGGGAGGGGTCCATTTCCCAGCTGGTGGCGGAGAAGGGAATCCAGGACGTCATTTTGTGCAATAACATTTCCGCCACCCGGAGCGGCGCTCTGGTCGACGCGATGGGCACGGTACTTTATTGATTTTATGATTTATGAAAGCGCCCGATCGTGGGTGGCCCGAGCCTGACGATTTTTGTGTTCGCGGGGGCGAAAAGAAAATCGTCGGCAGGCGGCCTTTGGCTCCATAAAATATTTTATGGAGCCGCCCCGAGCCTGGGCGCTTCTTATGTTACGAAAGGGAAAGTTTCTTCTTTACTTTATTTCCGTTGTTGTTTATACTTTAACTATGGACTTGTTTTGGGAAAGCCGCTTCCCGCGGCATTGTCAATGACAATACTTTTCCAGCCTGAAAGAGAGAAGATAGAACGGATGAAAAAACGTATGAAAAAAACAGCGGCGCTATGGCTCACTGTTTTTCTTTTCTCCGCTTTTTTCTGCGGTTGTCAAGGCGATCCTCCTCCCGGCAACGCGGGAAGCGGAGAGAGCGTCTCTGATTCCTCCTCTGTTCCCGTGCCGTCCGGCCCCAGTCAAGAACAGGAGCCCGGACAGAGGGATCCGAAGCCGGTGGTGCTGACTCCCACGGCTCCGGGTACGGAGGTTATAGGAAACGAGGCGGTCAGCATCGACGTTTCCAATAAAGCTGACGGTTATATGACAGTGACCTATCATGGGGATAATCCAAAGGTCAAGCTGCAAATCAAATATGTCCCGGATGAGGAAACGGTGTATACCTATAATCTTCAGGCGGGGCAAAGTGATGTGTTCCTATTTTCCCGGGGAGACGGGGAATACCAGATCACTGTCAATGAAAACATCGAGGGGAACCGGTATTCTCAGGCCTTTGCGGGAACCTGCCAGGTGGCCTTGAAGGATCAGCTGACCCCGTTTTTATATCCGAACCAGTATGTGAAATTTACGGAGGACAGCCAGGCGGTCGGGGAAAGCCAGAAGCTGGTGCAAAGCGCCGGCGACGACCTGGAGGCTATCGCCGCGATTTATAATTATGTGATCGGAAATATACAATATGATTTTGATAAAGCGGCTTCGGTGCAAAGCGGGTATCTGCCGGATATCGACGAAACTCTGAATACCAAAAAGGGGATCTGCTTTGACTACGCCGCATTGATGACGGCTATGCTCCGGGTGCAGCGCATTCCCACCAAGCTGGTGGTAGGCTATGCCGGCGAGCTTTACCACGCCTGGATCAGCGTATATCTGGATGGCGTAGGCTGGATCGACAATATCATTTATTTTGATGGAAAAGACTGGGTGCGTATGGATCCTACGTTTGCCGCTTCAGGAGGCGGCGCCTCGGAATATGTGGGAGACGGCAGCAATTATCACGACCTTTATTATTATTGATCCTTGAGGACGGGACAGCGGCGGGCGGAATTTTTAACAGGATACCGCGGCGCCCACGCGGAAAGCGGGTTCCGGCCGGGAATACGCGCCTTCTTTCGAATATCGTTCCGAAATCGTGACAGATTAGGGAGGAAATCAGGGATGAACAGGAGAAAAATACTTTCCAACAGCGAGATTTCCGCGTTTTGCGGTCAGCTTTCCTTGATTGTAAAGGCTGGAATTTCCTTGCAGGAAGGTCTTTTGATTATGGCGGAGGATGACAAAAACGGCCGGGGCGGAGAGATCATTGAAAAACTGACGGATGTGATGGAAGCCGGCGGCAGCTTTGCGGCGGCGTTAAAGGAATCCGGAGAATTTCCCGGCTATATGGTGACAATGGTGGAGATTGGCGAGGCGTCCGGTAAGCTGGAAGAGGTGCTGGAGTCCTTGCGGGCTTACTATGAGCGGAACGACGCGGTTTCCAGGAGCATCAGAAGCTCTGTAATTTATCCCTTGGTGATGATCGTTATGATGGTGGCGGTCATTCTGGTGATTATTATTCAGGTTCTGCCTGTGTTCCAGCAGGTCTTCGAGCAGCTGGGCGGGGAGATGTCCCAGTTTGCCCAGGGGCTGATGAGCTTCGGCAGGGGCGTCAGTCAATACGCCGTATGGATCGCGGCGGGTCTGGCAGTCGTGGCTGCCGGGGTGGTTTTCCTTCGGATGACGAAAAGAGGGAAGGCCTTCTTTGCCGCTCTGGGTGCTAAGCTTTTCCGCCGGCTCAGCCGTGCTGTGGATTCCGGACGGTTCGCCTCGGGAATGGCGCTGATGCTCAGCTCCGGTCTGGATTTGGATGAGTCGGTGGAAATGACCGAAAAACTGATGGAGC
Organism: [Clostridium] leptum DSM 753; assembly: GCA_000154345.1. Taxonomy (GTDB): domain Bacteria; phylum Bacillota; class Clostridia; order Oscillospirales; family Acutalibacteraceae; genus Clostridium_A; species Clostridium_A leptum. The sequence goes on along the minus strand of DS480341.1, from coordinate 63,802 downwards.
ACCCGGGTACGAAGAAAAAAATACAGCGGATGAAGGAACGCATGGATTCCGGGGTGAGCTTTGCCGAGGCTGCGGTGGAGACGGGGCTTTTTTCTGCCCTTCACAGCAAGATGCTGAAAATCGGCCAGCAGACCGGCAGTATGGATACCGTCATGCATCAGATCGCGGAGCAATATGAGGAAGAGGTGGACCGAAGGCTCAGCGCCCTGATTTCCGCGCTGGAGCCGACTCTGGTGGCGGTGCTTTCCCTCATCGTCGGTATGATTTTGCTTTCCGTCATGCTTCCGCTGATGGGCATTATGTCGGCGATCGGATAGGAGAGCGGATATGAAAAAAGCGTTTGTGTCCTGCGAACAGAGAAAACGGTTCTCCCGGGGGCTTTTAGTTCCCATTGTTTCCGTAATCATCGTCGTGGGCTTTGTAATTTACGGCGTGGGAAACGTTTCCCGTTCTGCTTCTCAGGAACGGCTGAAGGCGGCCGAGCAGTCGGTGGCTCGGGCTACAGTACAGTGCTACGCCATCGAGGGGCGGTATCCACCGGATTTAGACTATTTAGAGGAAAATTACGGCCTGATTTTAGACCGTGAGCATTATGTGTACCATTACCGGCTGGAGGGCTCAAACCTGATGCCGGAAATTCAGGTGTTTGAGGAAAAGTGACTGAGAGAACGTTAGGCTTTCGTTCCTTGTGAGCCGGAAACAGAGGCCCTTCGGTTTGCGGCATGATAAGCGGCAGTGACCACCGCGCCGGCAAAGGAGCGTAAGGACGCATTTATGAAAGGGGGAGTCGCTGTGAAGCGGAGCCGGCACGCCACGGATTTAATTTTTGTATTGTCCCTGTTCTGCTTATTTACCGTGCTGTCCCTGTTTGTAGTCATCCAGGGAGCGGATGTTTACCAGGGGATTTCCCGGGAGATGAGCGCCAATTACAGCGCCCGGGGGACGGTGGCGTATCTGACAGAGAAGGTTCGCCAGAACGACCGGGAAAACGGCGTGGCGGTCAAGGAAATCGGCGGAGAGCCCGCGCTGGTGTTTTCCGAAGAGATAGGCGGCGAGGTCTACGAGACCTGGTCGTATCTGTACGGCGGCAGCCTGCGGGAAATTACTGTGAAGCGGGGGACGGAAATCGTACCGGAAAGCGGACAGCCGATTATGGAGCTGAAGGAGCTGCGGCTGGAGCTTCCTAGCCGCCGCCTTTTGAGGATCGTTGCCACCGATACGGAAAACAGGGTTTATGAAAGCGCTGTATGCCTTCAAAGCGCGGCCTTGGAGGTGGCGCCATGACAGAGCGTTCCAAGTCCAAGAGCAGGCTTTTCTTTATCGAAATTTTGATTATCATTGTGTTTTTTTCCATCTGCGCCGGCGTGTGCATGAATCTATTCGCCAAAGCCAAGCTGATCAGCGTGGAAAGCTCGGACCTTACCAAAGGGGTGATGGTGGCGCAGGCAGCCGCGGAAGCCGTAAAAGCAGAGGGGGATTCCCCCGAACTGGAAAGGCTGCTGGGCGGCTGCCGGGACGGAAATATGATCCGGGTTTATTACGACGGGCAGTGGCAAAAGCTGCCGCGGAAGGAAGCGGCGGTTTATGAGCTTGCCGTTCGCTTGACGGAGGAGCAAGGAGTTTTGGCGGCGGAAATCCGGGTGCTGAAGGGAGATCAGGAGATTCACTCTCTGAAAGCGAAAGCAGTTCAGCCATAACGGCTATGGAGCGGCGGTGAATACTATGAAAGAAAAACAGATCGGGTCCGGTATTGGCGCCGGAGGAATTTCCATACTGGCGATTTTTGTGGTGCTGTGCCTGGCCACCCTGGCGGCCCTGTCTCTGGTTTCCGCCAGAGCGGACCGGAATCTCGCGGAGAAAAACGCTCAGGCCTCCGTGGAATATTATCAGGCGGATGCCAGGGCGGAGGAAATTCTGCATGAGTTGTTGACGGCGGTACAATCCGGGCCCGGTTGGGAAGAAGCCCTAAGGGCCGACGGCGTGGCCGTAGTCCGGCAGGAAAACGCCGCGGTGGCGTCTTATCAGGTGCCGATCAACGACAGCAAAAGCCTCTCTGTTGAAATTTCTTTGACGTTTTCCGGGGAGGGCCGTTTTACGGGAGAATGGAAACGGCTGCGCTGGCAGACTCTGGTGGAAGAGGAAAGCGAATCACAGGAGGGAACTCTTAACCTATTGCGATAAGGAGAGAAAACTATTATGGAAGCAGAACAGATTTTAAAGCAGGCGGCTCAGGCTTCCGCTTCTGATATTTTTATCGTGGCAGGCTTGCCGGTGTCCTATAAAGTGAACAACCAGATTCAAAGGCAGACGGATCAGCGGCTTATGCCGGAGGACACGGAAGTGATCGTTAGGGAGCTGTACCGATTCGCTAAGCGAAGCCCGGAAAAAATGCTGGAAACCGGCGATGATGACTTTTCCTTTTCCTTGGAGGGAGTTTCCCGGTACCGTGCCAGTGTATACCGTCAAAGAGGCTCTCTGGCGGCGGTAGTGCGGGTGATCGCGTTCAGCCTGCCTGATCCGGAGCAGCTTGGCATCCCGGATATCATTCTCAGACTGGGCGGCCGTCCCAAGGGATTAATTGTGGTGACCGGTCCGGCCGGCTCGGGAAAGTCCACGACCCTGGCCTGCATCATCGACCGGATCAATCAGACCAGGAACAGCCATGTGGTAACGCTGGAGGACCCCATCGAATATCTGCACCGTCATGGCAAAAGCATTATCAGCCAGCGGGAAATTTCTATCGATACGGAAAGCTACGCCGTGGCTCTGCGGGCCGCTTTGCGCCAGGCGCCCGATGTCATTCTGCTGGGAGAAATGAGAGACTACGAAACGATCAGCATCGCCATGACCGCCGCAGAGACAGGCCATCTGGTGATTTCCACCCTCCATACCCTGGGAGCGGTCAATACCATTGACCGGATTGTGGACGCATTTCCTCCCAGTCAGCAAGGACAGATTCGAGTACAGCTTTCAATGGTTCTGCAGGCCGTGGTGTCGCAGCAGCTGATCTCCTGTAAGGATGGCAGGGTCGTTCCCGCCTTTGAGATTATGCTGTGCAATCCCGCGATCCGCACCATGATCCGGGAATCCAAAACCCATCAAATCGATTCCGCTATTTTTTCATCCAGCGGCGAGGGAATGGTGGGCATGGATACCAGTTTGATGCGGCTGTATGAGCAGGGGATGATTTCTTCTGAGGAGGCCTTACTCCACAGCGCTTCACCGGATCTTCTAAAAAAAAGAATGAAGCTTTGATTATAAAATAAAAGCCCAGAAAAAGAACATGAAACGCGTTGCTTTCTCAAAATAGGGCATGAAGCCTAAGTATGCCGCGGCGCCGAAACTGTGCGCTAAGCCAGGAAGAACGTGAAAGATATATCTGATTTCACTGCTGCGCGGCGAATTCCGCTGGCTTTTAAAGCGCCCTCCGGCGGAGTCTTTTGATAGCCGGCGCTGTAGGGCTGCTGAGAAAATAAGCCGGCTGATTTCCCCGGAGGACTTATAAAATGAAGAAAAGAAGAATCATGGTTCCAATTATTCTTTTGGCGCTGGCGTGCCCGGTTATTCCCGGCTTTGACAGCGGGCTGAAGGTGCGGTGCTATACGGTGGAATCTGACGCCGTGCAGGCGCCGGTCCGTGTTGCGCTTATATCAGACCTCCATTCCTGCGGATACGGAGAAAATCAGCGGGAATTGATAGACGCTGTTGACAGTCAAAATCCAGATCTGGTCTTGATGAGTGGCGATATTTTCGACGATGAGCTCCCCGACGATAATACGGAACAATTCTTGCGCGGCGTTGGGAAACGGTATCCATGCTACTATGTGACCGGGAACCATGAACACTGGAGCGGCAGCGGCGCTTTTTTGGAAAAAATGGATATCCTTAAGGAGTGTGGGGTCCATAGGCTTTCCGGCGTCTGTGAAACGGTTTCGGTTCGTGGCACGGCGATCAATCTTTGCGGGGTTGACGACCCGGAGGCCTCTTTTACCGCTTCTGCAGATCCAGCACGGGACACGGTAAGCTTTCTCCAACAAATTGATCAGGTGAGAAAAGCTTCTGAAAATGGGAATTATACGATTCTGCTTTCCCACCGTCCGGAATTTTTTGAGCTTTACGCCGCGCAAGGCTTTGATTTATCGCTTTGCGGCCACGCTCACGGCGGACAATTTAGAATCCCGGGAATTTTAAACGGGCTTTACGCCCCGAATCAGGGCTTCTTTCCAAAGTACGCTGGCGGCGAATACCATAAGAAGCGCACCGTGATGATTGTCAGCCGCGGCCTGGCCAGAGAGTCTACGAGAGTTCCAAGGTTTTATAACCGGCCGGAGCTTGTGATAATCGATATCGTATAACATAATATGTGAATTCAAGCATTCAGCCTATTTATATTCCAAACGTAAAGGGCCGAACGGGAAACAACTTTCCGTTCGGCCCTTTGCGTTTGGCTTCCCTGTTTCAGCGTGCGCCGTTTGTTCTCCTAAACGCTCTCTGGCTGGACAGTGCCGCAAAGGAAGGAAAAAATACTCTCAAAAAGAATCTTTCTTTCCACGCCTCTTGCTACTTTTCTCTTTATGTGCTAAGATTGCATTAAGATTTGGCCGAAATGGGAAAATTAAAAGGAAATTTGGCAAAAAGTGAGACGCTTTTTGCTTTTTTCATGCTTGAATCATTGTGGAATTATTGGAGATTGCATTATGAAAATTGTTATTGTGGGAGACGGTAAGGTAGGATTTGCCTTAACGCAGCAGCTGGCCCGGGAAGACCATGACATTGTGGTAATAGACAGCAATAAAATGGTGTTGAAGGAATCCCAGCAGATGGTGGATATTCAGGTGGTTCATGGAAACGGCGCATCCCCTGTGGTGCAGAGCGCGGCCAGCGTGGGAGAAAGCGACCTGATGATCGCCGCGACTTCTGCGGATGAAATTAATCTTCTGTGCTGTATTGTGGCGAAAAAGCTGGGATGCAGCCATACCATTGCCAGAGTGCGGAATCCGGAGTATTATGGCCAATTCTTTTTGTTAAAGGACGAGCTGGGCCTGAATCTGATGATTAATCCGGAGCGGGCCACCGCCAGCGAAATTTTCCGGCTGCTTCAATTTCCCTCCTTCCTCAAGCGGGATGCTTTCGCGAAGGGCCGGGTGGAAATTGTAGAGGTTGTGCTCCGGCCGGAAAGCCATATTGTGGGCAAGCTTCTTTCAGAGCTTTACCACACGGTGAAGGTCAAGGTGCTGGTGTGTGCAGTGGAACGGGGAAATGATGTGGTGATTCCGGACGGCAGCTTCCGCCTGCAGGCCGGGGACAAGCTGTATGTCACCGCCTCCTCCGGAGACCTGGCCAGATTGATCCGCAGCCTGCATCTGAACCAGAAAAAGATCAAAAATGTTATGATCATCGGCGGCAGCCGGATCGCGGTTTACCTGGCGATGGCTTTGCTCGATGAGGGCGTGGATGTGAAGCTGATTGAAATCCAAAAGGAACGGTGCAGGCAGCTGGCGGAGCTGCTGCCCAAGGCTACGGTGATTTTTGCCGACGGTTCCGACCGCTCCATTCTGGATTCCGAGGGAATTGACCAGACCGACGCGGTGGTGACCCTGACAGATATTGACGAGGAAAACCTGATCGTATCCATGTATGCCAACTATTTGAAGGTTCCCAAGGTGATTACAAAGATCAACCGGACGGAATATACCGAGGTTTTTCGGGATAAGGGAATTGATTGTGTGGTCAGCCCTAAGGAGCTGTGTACCAACGATATCGTCCGTTATGTCAGGGCTATGGGCAACCGGACCGGCGGAGCCGTTGTTGCGCTGCACCGGATTGTGGACGAAAAAGCGGAGGCGCTGGAATTCAGGGCATCGGAAAGCTTCCGGGGCCTGGGCCAAAAGCTTTCTGATCTTGAGCTGAAACCGAATATTTTGCTCTCCTGCATCAACCGCCGGGGAAAAATTATCATTCCCTCTGGTAATGACGCCATTGAAAAAGGGGATACTGTTATCGTGGTAACCACGGCAGACCGGTTCATTAACGACCTGAATGATATTTTAGACGAGGAGAAGGGATTGTTATGAACCGCAGAATGATTCTGTATCTGATCTGTCAGATTTTAAGAATCGAGGCTGTAACGATGATCCCGGCAGCGGTCATCGCCATCGTGCAGAAGGAATATCCTTCGCTCATAGGATTTATTTTCGCTATGCTGGCCATGGGCGGCGTCAGCCTGCTTTCGGCGGCCTTTCGGGTAAGGAAAAAGGAAATCTATGCCCGGGATGGCTTCCTGACCGTATCATTAGCGTGGATCGCCGTGTCTCTTTTTGGCGCGCTTCCTTTTTGGATCAGCGGGGAGATTCCAAATTTTATTGATTGTATTTTTGAGACGGTTTCAGGCTTTACCACCACCGGGGCCAGTGTGGTGCAGAATGTAGAAGCCTTGCCGATGAGCCTTTTGTACTGGCGCAGCTTTACCCATTGGCTGGGAGGCATGGGAGTTCTGGTGTTTTTGCTTGCAATTATTCCCATTATGAAAGGGAAAAGCACCCTGGTACATCTGTTACGGGCGGAAAGTCCCGGGCCTTCGGTAGAAAAGCTCGCGCCAAAGCTGCATCAAACCGCCAAAATTTTATATGGCATTTATATTGCCCTGACCATGGTGCAGATCCTGATTCTGCTGGCCGGAGGGATGCCTCTGTTCGACAGCGTCACCACTTCCTTTGCTACTGCGGGCACCGGAGGCTTTGCCATTAAAAACGACAGCATGGCGGGTTATTCCCCCTTTCAGCAAGGAGTAGTCACAGTTTTCATGGCCCTCTTCGGTGTGAATTTCAATATCTTCTATTTGCTCCTGCTGCGCCAGTTTTCACGGGTTTTCAGAAATCAGGAGCTGCGCCTGTATTTAGGCACTATGATCGGGGCTATTCTTCTGATTACCTGGAACGTCCTTCCACAGTTTGACTGGAATCCGGGAACAGCGGCCCACCACGTGGCGTTTACGGTGTCCTCAGTGATGACGACTACCGGTTTCGCTACTGTGGATTTCAACCAATGGCCGATGTTTTCCAAGACTATTTTGGTGATCCTGATGATTTTCGGCGCCTGCGCCGGCAGTACCGGCGGCGGGATTAAGTCTATCCGGGTGCTGATCCTGTTTAAGGAGGCCAAGCGGAATATCCGTAAAATGCTGCGGCCCAGGTCGGTTTCCGCGATCCATGTGGATGGCGCCAAGGTGGACGACGAGGTAGTGCATGGCGTCCATGACTATTTGACGGTTTATACGATCATCTCGATTGCCTCCCTGCTGCTGATCGCAATCGATAATTTTTCTATGGAGACCAGCTTAACCGCTGTGCTGGCTTGCTTAAACAACATTGGCCCAGGTCTGGATCTGGTAGGACCGATGGGGAATTATGCGTGCTTTTCCGCTGGCAGTAAGCTGATACTAAGCTTGGATATGCTCATCGGCAGGCTGGAGATCTTTCCTATGCTGATGCTGGCAGTGCCCGCTGCCTGGAAACGCTGACCGCTGTACGGGAGGAACCGCTTTGGAAGAAAAGACTATGGTATGCCCTTGTAAAAAGAAAAACTGTCCCCGTCATGGAAATTGCGGGGAATGTAAGGAATTTCACAGGATCAACAGCAAATATCCGCCTTATTGCGCTCAAAAGGGAAAAAAGAAACGGTCTGATGTATCCAACCAAAAATAGCGGGAAATCCTTGAAAAACGTCAGATGGGAGGTGTAGGAATGGCAAAGCTGGAATGTGAGCTGCAAGGCGATTTCAGTCTGATTTTATCCCAGCTGGAGGATGAGATTATCAATGGCAGCATCTCGGCCAGTCTGGAAGAAAAAAGCGATTTTTGCTCTGGCTCTGCGTATTGCGCCGTTAGAGTGTACGAGAGATACAGCTTTACGGGAGGAAACAGGGTCAGCCTGAGCCTTACTCTTTTGCAAAGCGGCGGCAGAATTTTTCTTTCCGCTATTACCTCCGGGGGAAGCCAAGCGGTTTTCTGGAAAATTAATATCTTTGGTGAAGAAGCCTTTTTAGATACCATTCGAGAGACCGTTGAAAACTATATTATATAACGCATAAGAGTCCGTGCTTTATTGAATGGAGGCTGGAAATATAGAGTCAGATGAAAGCGGCCGGCTGGATTTGTCCAGCCGGCCGCTTTCATCTGATTTTTATGGCTTGCTTTGCAATTCTTGGTTTGTTGGTGAAAACCTCAAGCTACCGGTTTCCCTGCTCCTGCTTTCTCCGCAGGGCTTCTTCCCGGGAAAAGGGGCAGCCGCAAAACTCCTGCCGGTACAGCCCATATTCCCTGGAAAGCGCGATGGAACGCTTATAGCGGTCCTTCTTTTTAAAATCAGAATATAGGTAAGAAACCTCGTATTCCTCAGAGAGCTTCCTGCCAATGGCGTTAAGCTTTTCTGCGTCCTTATAAGGGCTGATAGACAGCGTTGTGGTAAAATACGAAAAACCTAGCTCTCTGGCCAGCTCGGCGGTGCGGCGCAGCCGCAGCTCGTAGCAGCGGGCGCATCTTTCGCCGCCTTCCGGTTCCTGTTCCAGTCCCTGTGCAAGCTGAAAGAACCGTTCCGGCTGATAATCCCCCTCTAAAAAAGTAACCGAGGAGGCGGGAGGAAACTGCGCTAAAAACCGCTTTTGCTCCTGCACCCTGTGGAGATATTCTTCTTTGGGGAATATATTGGGGTTGTAATAAAAGATGGTAATTTCGAAATACCGGAAGACGCTTTCCAGCACTGCGCTGCTGCAAGGAGCGCAGCAGCTGTGCAGCAGCAGGCGGGGGACTTCCCCACGCGCCTGGAAACGCTGTATTTCCCGGTTCATCCACCGTTCATAGTTTTCTTTCATAGCTTTCGCCTGCCTTTAGACTTTGTTTTATTTTACCACAAATCAAAAATATTTAAAAGGCAGTAAAAAAGCGTAGAAAAAGATCAGCTGTCTCACAGGCAAGGAAAAGGATTGCCTCCCAAAAAGTTTTGTGCTACGATAAAAAGGCGAAGCTGCGAAAACTTTAAGAATCACAGGAAAGGAACACGGTGATGAAGGGGAATACGGTAGAATGGATCAACACCTTAGGCGCGTTTTGCGGTGTTAGAGACGTTCCCACGCTGACAAAAGATGCATTGGAACAAAAATACGGCTTTCGGCAAGCCGATGTGATGGTTCTTTTTGGAGGGAGCATTTTATGCGGCGGCAATGTACTTGCTGAGTCGATGAAAAATCAGGCTGCTAAAAAATATGTGATCGTGGGGGGCGCCGGACATACGACAGAGGATCTACGGCAGGCGATGGGCCGGGAGGTTCCCGAGATCCAAACCGCTGGGCGGCCGGAGGCGGAGATTTTCCAGGCTTATTTGGAATACCGATATGGAAGAAAGGCTGACCTTCTGGAGCGTGAATCCACCAACTGCGGCAATAACATTACTTATCTGCTAAAACTGCTGAAAAGCAGCCGTGTGCCATATCAGAGAATTATTTTAACCCAGGATGCTGCCATGCAGCGGCGGATGGATGCCACCTTAAGAAAGTACGCGGGAGAAGAGATAGCAATCATAAACTACGCCGCTTATCAGGCTAAGGTGGTCGAAAGGGATTCCAAGCTGGCTTTTGACCGGGAGATCTGGGGCATGTGGCCGATGGAACGGTATCTAACCCTGTTGATGGGGGAAATCTCCCGCCTGTCCGATACTCCTGAGGGCTATGGGCCGTCCGGAAAGGGCTATATCGCCCATGTAGAGATCCCAGAGGAAGTGGAGACGGCTTTTACCCAACTGAAAAGGGAATATCCGGGAATGGTGCGGGAAGCGAATCCATTATACGCCTCTGCCGATCCGCGGCGCTTTTAGAAGCAGGATTTCCCCTCAAAAGCGACTAAGAAACAACCATCGTCAAGGACGGATTGTGCCGGCCTTAATATCCATTGCCGGACCGCAATTCAGGAGGTGCTTGAATTTTTGTGCTGACCGCTCTGCCTCTCGTAAACGTGTGGCTGTTCGCTGTCGGGAGCGCTTTTTTGTCACGGATAGAAAGCTCCCGGCAGCCGCGCTTCGCTCCCTGCTTTGAATAAAAGCCGTCTGCGGGGCGCCGCCACCGCGCGTCTGCCGGTTTTCCGCTCAAAAAAAGCTGAGTAAAATGCAATCCAGCATTTTACTCAGCTTTTTTAATTTTGCTGTAAAATTTTTAGCCTGCTTTTCTCCCTTGTCCCTTAAGAGAGTATTCGATGACGGCCCGCGCTGGAACATTTTGAGACAAGCGGTTTAATATTTTACGTGAAGACGGGTGCGGATCAGCTTCTTTTTCAGTTCCTTGCCGTTAAAGGGAATCAAGGGATATAGATAGCTTTTTCCGCTGATCGTTTTATTGAGGATCATCAGGATAAAGATCAGGACCAAACCGGCGAGAAAGCCCCACAGATTAAACAGGAGGGTTAAAACCAGCAGAAGAACCCGGAGAAATTTCAGGGCATAGCCAAGCTCATAGCTGGGCTGGGAATAATTGGCGATTGACACAAAGGCCATATACAGCAGGGACTGCATGTTGAACCAGCCGGATTTTACCGCGAAGTCGCTGAGCACAATACCGGCGATTACGCTCAGTGCGGTGGTGAGGCTGCTGGGTGTGTTTAAGGAGGCCAGCCGCAGGCCATCGATGGCGATTTCCAGCAGGATTAGCTGCCAGAAGATTGGAATATAGACAGGTTCCTCAATTTGGACGGTAAACTGGAACAGCTCGGGAACCCATTGGGGGTTCTGAAGTGCCAGAAGCCACAACGGCGTGACCACCAGAGTAAACAGGGAGATCAGATATCGGGAAAGCCTCAGATAGGTGCCCGTGATTGGAGGAAAGTAGTAGTCGTCAGCCTCCTCGATGATATCGAAAATGCTGGTGGGAACGATCACGGCTGAAGGGGAGTTGTCCACCAGAATGACGATGTTTCCCTCCAAAACCGAGGCGGCGGCAGTATCCGGACGCTCGGTATATTTAAACTTAGGAAACGGGTTATACCAGCGGGTTCGATGCATGGCCTCCATCAAGCTCTGCTGGTTCATAGTCAAGGATTCCACCGGCGCGTCCTGGATTTTTTTCAAGAGCTTATTCAGCAAGGCATGGTCTACGTGGTCATCCATGTAGCACAGCACTACGTCGGTTTTGGAAAGACTTCCCACGGAAAGAATTTTCATGGTCAGGCTGGGATTCCGAATCCTCCGGCGAATCAAAGCTGTGTTCGCTACCAGGGTTTCCACAAACCCATCCCGGGAGCCGACGATCACCTTGTCCCGGTCGGGCTCGCTGCTGTCGCGCTGCGGATAAGTCCTTACGTCGATGGAAATTGCCTTGTCAAAGCCGTCTACCACTAACACCAAAATTCCGGAAAGAATGTTGGTGCAGATCAGGCCTTCGTCGTCGGAAAGGGCGACCTCGATGTACGGTACGCTGCTTTTTACAAACGAGTGAGCGTCGGTAACGTCTTCAGGCTTAGCGCTGTAAAAGAACTCCATGATTTTTTCCATGACCTCATCCTTTACCAAGCCGTCGATAAAGAACAAGCAGGCGCCTTTTCCGCCGATGGTCATGGTTCGGTAGATTAGGTCAAAGCTTTCCTCTGCCCGCAGCCTTTTTTTCAGCATGGCGATGGTTTCGTCTATCTTCTTTGCAATCGGCATAACAACACCCCTTTACGAAGGTATTGTTGCCCCGAATTAGGATAAAAATTCCAGAAAAAAAGATTTTTCCTCCTGAGTTGACTTTTTATGGTATAATAGGAACACTTAATAACGATAGTGGGATAAGGCTTTCATGAAAATAGACGCCAGGCCGCCGAGCGTGACTGAGAAGGCGGCGAGGGGGACGCTTGGCGAACACAGTATACGAAAGATATTATCCCAAAGCTAGGAGAGCCAACTATGAATCTTGACACTTTGCTGAAACAAAAACGGCCGGTAATCACCGATGGCGCTATGGGAACCTATTTTACTCAAAAGACTGGGTTCTCTATCCATGAATGCGAGTGGGCGAATATATCCCGGCCAGAGCTTATTTCTGAGATTCACCGGGAGTATGTAAAGGCGGGCGCTCAATTTTTGAGAACGAATACCTTTTCGGCAAATACCAAAAGCCTGGGACGCCCGCTGGCGGATGTACTGGAAATCGTGAGAGCCGGCTACCGTCTGGCGAAGGAAGCCGCTGGCTGCCAGGCTGTTGCGGCGGCGGATATGACTGCGATTTATCCCCGCGGAGACGAGGAAACGGATTTGCTTCCGGAATATCTGGCAATCGCGGATGCCTTTTTGTCCGAGGGGGCGGAAGTGTTTCTGTTTGAGACGCTGACAGAGCTTTCTCCATTTGACCAGATAGCGGATTATTTAAAGAAAAAGAAACCGGAATGTAAAGTTTTGATTTCCTTTACCGTATCCCCTGAAGGCATTACCCGGCTGGGCGTTCCGCTGCGCCGCCTTTTAGATGAGGTAAAGCCTCATAGAGAGCTGTTTGACGGAATCGGCTTAAACTGCGGCTGCGGGCCGGCTCATATTTTAAAGTTCGCCAGGGAGCTTCTAAGCTACAGCCGGCAATACTTGAGCCTTCCCGTGCTGGTGATGCCTAATGCGGGATATCCCGCGATGGAAGAAAACCGTACGGTGTTCGATACCTCTCCGGAGTATTTCTCTCATCAGGCTGTGAGAATCGCCGAGCTGGGAGTCGATATGATCGGCGGCTGCTGCGGCACTACTCCAAAGCATCTTCAGCTTTTAAGCCGTTTGATTCAGAAAAAGCGCGAGCCCTTGGCAGCCGTCACGACCACTGTTACAGCAGTGGGAAGCTTGGAGAAAAGCGCTCCCCAGGAGAGCCGTTTTGCCCAAAAGCTCCGAAAGGGAGATTTTGTTATGGCGGCGGAGCTGGATCCTCCTTATGGAAGCCGGGTAGATAAGCTTTTAACAGCTTGCCGGGTGCTTCAAAACAGCGGTGTGGACATCGTTACCATCTCCGATTCGCCTATGGCCCGGGTCAAGCTGGATCCAGTGGTGTGCGGAGCCAAGCTTCAGCGGGAAACCGGGATGGAGGTGCTGCCTCATTTCTGCTGTCGGGATCGGAATGTCAACGCTCTGCGGGCCATGCTCCTGGGAGCCCAGTGTGAGAACATCCGTACAATTTTGGCGGTAACCGGCGACCATGTGCCGGAGCTGGACCGGGGCTATATCAAGCCGGTATTTAACGTAACCTCCGCTAAGCTGATGGAAATGATCAGCCAGATGAACCAGGACGTGTTTGCGGACAGCCCTTTTACCATCGGCGGGGCATTTAATCCAAATGTGGCGAATCCCAAGGCGGAATTGGCCCGCCTGGAAAAGAAGCTGAAAGCGGGCGCCGTCTTTTTCCTGACCCAGCCGGTATTTGACGAAGGCCGGATCAGTACAGTGAAGGAAGCGAGAGAGATGGGGGCGAAAATGCTTTTGGGGATTATGCCCTTGGTTAGCTACCGCAATGCGGTCTATATGAACAATGAGGTTCCAGGAATTCAGATTCCCACGGCCTACGTCAACCGGTTTTCTCCTGAGATGAGCCGGGAAGAGGCCCAGCGGACCGGCATTGAGATCGCCTTGGAAATTGCGGAAAGCCTGAGGCCTCATGCGGATGGCTTCTATTTTATGACACCCTTTAATCGTGCGGAAATCGTAGCGGAGCTTATAGAAAAATGCAGAGAAATGTAAAAAAAGGAGTAAGGCTCATTGAGCCTTACTCCTTAATTGTAAGAGCATATTTTAATAATCAATATCCTTTTTCAAACGGTCAATACAGGCCTTGCAAATGTTGCGGCCCCGGTAATTGATAACTTCCTTTGTGCTGTTGCAGAAAATACAGGCAGGCTCATACTTTTTCAAAATAATAGTATTCCCTTCCGTGTAGATTTCCAAAGGGTCACGGTCGTTTAAATCCAGTGTGGCTCTTAGTTCCTTGGGCAGCACGATACGCCCCAGGCCATCGATCCTTCTTACAATACCAGTAGAAGTCATAATGTAAACACCTCCTGTTTTTACGCCATTACTTCACCATAATTTACCAGGTCAACACTTCCAAAAATGTTATTAAATGGTAAATTATGAAATAATTATACAATTAAACCAGAATTTTGTCAATTCTTGAAGCTCTTAAAAAAGTAAAGTTTTCAATTCATTCATAACTCTCCCGATTCTTTTCATATTCATGACTGAAGAAAGGGGAAAGTTTGTTATGATGAATTTTATTTGGGGCGGTTTGATGCTGGCCAGCATTTTATGCGCTCTGGCTACCGGCCGTATGGGAGAGCTTTCCGGCGCGGTGCTTTCCGGCGCCTCTGACGCGATACAGCTGGTGATTTCCATGCTTGGGCTGATGTGCCTGTGGACCGGACTGATGAGGGTCGCGGAGAAGGGCGGTCTGACGGCGATTTTAGCGAAGCTGTTTTCCCCCGTGATGGCGAAGCTGTTTCCCGATTATGAGAAGGACAGTCCCGCCGTCAAAGCGATCTGTATGAATATCACCGCAAATCTTCTGGGATTAGGAAATGCCGCTACGCCTATGGGAATCGCCGCTATGAAGGAAATGGCAAGGGCCCGGAAGGAGGAGCTGCCGTCTGCCGCGGACAATGGTATGGTTATGTTCGTGGTTATCAATACCGCTTCTCTGCAATTGATCCCCACAATGATGTCGGCTTTGCGGGCAAGCCACGGCGCGGCCTCGCCATTTGATGTGATGCCCGCTGTTTGGATTACCTCTGTTTGCGGCCTGTGCGCGGGAGTGCTGATGGCAAAGCTTTTGGGAAAGAGGCGGCGTCCATGACTGAGTTCGGCAATTACCTGATTCCCTGTGTAATCGGCTTGATTTTGGTTTTTGGCCTTGTACGCAGGGTCCCCTTATTCGATACCTTTTTAGAAGGGGCAAAGGAGGGGGCAAAGTCTACCTTCGGTATTATCCCGGCCCTGGTAGGGCTGATTACAGCGGTGAGTATGCTGAAGGCCAGCGGCGCTTTGGATATGTTTACCGCGTTCATCGCGCCGCTGGCGGAAAAAATTGGCCTGCCGCCTCAAGTGGTACCGCTGATGCTGCTTCGTCCAGTTTCCGGAAGCGGTTCTCTGGCCCTGGTAGATCAGATCTTTTCTTCTTCCGGGGTAGACAGTTTTGCCGGCAGGGTGGCCGCGGTAATGATGGGCTCTACCGAGACTACGTTTTACGCGATTGCTGTGTATTTCGGCTCGGTCAATATTAGAAAAACCCGGCATACCATCCCCAGCGCTCTGACCGCTGATTTCACCAGCGTGGTTATCGCAGTGCTGACGGTTCGCCTGTTATTCGGAGGGGGATAAGAAAGTTAAGAAAATTTGTGGCGTTGGCATCTGGCTTTGCTCTTGATAAAATTGGCGGAAAAATCCGGACTGGCTGCCAGAATTTATTGTGACAGAGAGGCAGCGCCGCCGGTCAGAACGGGGGCGGCTGGAATTTTTATAAAAGCCGGTAAAGCAGGCTGGAAAATTTCCCAGCCTGCTTTACCGGCTTTTGCAAATTATCTGAATCATTTAAACTTTCCGGGGGGGAGAAGGAGATTTGCTTTGAACAGGAATGTTCATTGTCAAGCTTCCGGCACCGCCGGACTTTCCTTGCTGCCGGCACGCCGTCTGCTCTAGGCTTTTGAAGGCGGAATTTATATGCGAAGCGGGTGCTTCCGGCACGTACGGCTGTATTCCAGCAGATCGACAACGGAACGGGCCGCCGGAGATTCAGATATCTCTGGGAAATTCGATGACAACCTCGTTGTCGAAGGGCTTTTCCACCGCCCGGCCTTGCTCCAGAGAAGCGCGGGGATCAATAACCCGCTGGTTTTTAGAGCCCCTGAATTTTAGGAGCATTGATTTCTGTTCCAGAATAAAGCGGCCGTCTACTAACGTGTCTGACTGCTCTAGAAGCCGCCGCCAGCCGGGATGCCCCTCCAGGCCGTTGAGCAGCTCCTCTATCGTGTAACCGGTATAAGTGACTACGTTTAATCCCAATTTATGCGCTTCCTCCGCCAGCTCCGCCATAGCTTCCGGCTGCACAAAGGGGTCGCCGCCGGATAGGGTAATCCCTTTCAGCATGGGATTCTTCCGGATTTCTGCCAACAGCCTTTCCGTAGTGGTATCATAGCCGCCGCTAAAATCATGGGTCTGGGGATTTTGACAGCCAGGACAACGATGGGGACACCCTTGGCCGAACACCACGAAGCGGATGCCGGGACCGTCCACAATGGATTCCTTGATGACTCCCGCGAGGCGAAGCTTACTCATAACCGTGATTCCTGCTTTCTTACATAGAATAATTAAAAGCTGAAAAAGCGAAGAGGCTTCACTCAGCTTTCTGCGGCGAAGCCCGCCGCCGGCCGGCAGTGACAAGCATGCTTCAAGAAGGGCGGACAGGAAACGCCTATCCGCCCTTCTTGATCAAGCCGCCGTTTGTTTGCCGGTTTCAGTTCTCTGCCCACTCTGCCGGAACCGCCGGCGATTCTATTCTATGACGGGTCCGCCGCCGCGCTGAAACAGCGGATTTGTTCTAAATGAGCAAAGATGAACTTCCTGAATCAGACCTGCTCCATCGTTCCACAGCCGGTGCCCAGGGAATGCTTTACCCGATCCCGAACCTCCGCCTTTTTCGCGTTGTTGAAGCGGTCTACCGTACCTACTAGATAGCCGGTGATACGGCGAATCCGCTCAAAGTTTTCGTGGCCGTCGTGCTCGGATCTGCCGCACAGAGGACAGGTGTCTCCGATAATACCGGTATAGCCGCAGACAGGGTCCCTGTCCACCGGATGGTTAATGGAACCGTAGCCGATGCCGCTTTCCTTCATGCAGCGGACCACCTGCTCAAAAGCGTCCAGATTCTCTGTAGGATCACCGTCCAGCTCCACATAGGAGATATGGCCGCCGTTGGTGAGAGCGTGGTATGGAGCCTCCAGCTTGATCTTATCCCAGGCGGAGATGTCGTAGTAAACTGGGATGTGGAAGGAGTTGGTATAATATTCCCGATCAGTAACGCCGGGGATTTTTCCGAATTTTTCAGCATCCATACGGACAAACCGGCCGGATAAGCCCTCCGCCGGGGTGGCGATCAGAGAGAAGTTCATGCCATGCTTTTTCGTGGCCTGATCCATGCGCTGGCGCATATACCCGACAATTTCCAGACCCAGGTTCTGGGCTTCCTTGCTTTCGCCATGATGATAGCCGGTCAGAGCCTTCAAGGTTTCCGCCAGGCCGATGAAACCCATCGTCAGAGTGCCGTGCTTCAAAACCTCACGCACCTCGTCATCCGGCTTCAGGTTATCGGAATCAAGCCAAATCCCTTGCTGCATCAGGAAGGGATAGTTCCGGGCTTTTTTCTGTGCCTGCAATTCAAAGCGGTCCAAAAGCTGATCAATGACCAGATCGATCTTCCGGTCCAGCTGCTCGAAGAAAAAGTCGATGTTATGGTTGCTGAGGATCGCGATTCTAGGAAGGTTCACAGAGGTAAAGCTGAGGTTGCCCCTTCCGTTAACAATCTCCCTGGTTGGATCGTAGGAGTTAGCCATAACCCGGGTGCGGCAGCCCATATAGGCTACCTCGGTTTCCGGATGGCCAGGCTTATAGTATTGCAGGTTATAAGGAGCGTCAATAAAAGAGAAGTTGGGGAACAGCCGCTTGGCGCTTACCCGGCAGGCCAGCTTGAACAGATCATAGTTGGGCTCTCCGGGATTATAGTTGACGCCTTCCTTTACCTTAAAGATATGAATGGGGAAAATAGGAGTTTCTCCATTGCCCAGGCCGGCTTCTGTGGCAAGCAGAACATTCCTAATCACCATGCGGCCCTCGGGAGTGGTATCCATGCCGTAATTAATGGAGCTGAAAGGGATCTGAGCGCCCGCCCTGGAATGCATAGTGTTCAGGTTGTGGACGAAAGCCTCCATCGCCTGGTAGGTCGCCCGGTCGGTTTCCGCACCGGCGTGCTTAAAAGCAAATTTTTGAATTTTTTCAGCGCTTTCAGCACCAAACTTATCTGTGAGAATCTGGAGCTCCGCCTCCATATAGGCTTCGCCGTCTTCCAGCTTGGGAATGGCGCCGGCACTTTTTTCCGTGGCCGCGGCCATGATTTCCTTGGATAAAGCGCTGGCATCCTCGGCGTCTTCCATGATTTCAATGGCCCGAGCCATGTTTTGGCGGTAAATTCTCTGATAGGTTTTGATCACGCCCTTAGCCATGGCGTAATCGAAATTCGGAATACTCTGCCCGCCGTGCTGGTCATTTTGGTTGGATTGAATAGCGATGCACGCTAACGCAGAATAACTGGCGATATCGTTGGGCTCTCTCAGAAAGCCGTGGCCAGTGGAGAAGCCGCCGGTAAACAGCTTGTCCAGATCGATTTGGCAGCAGGTGGTGGTCAGGGTCAAAAAGTCCAGGTCGTGAATGTGGATATCCCCTTCCCGGTGAGCCTTAGCATGGGCCGGGTCAAGAATATACATCTCATAAAACTGCTTAGCGCCCTCAGATCCATATTTCAGCATGGTGCCCATGGCGGTATCTCCGTCAATATTGGCGTTTTCACGCTTGATGTCGTTATCTTTGGCGGCTTTAAAGGTTAAATCCTCATATATTTTCATCAAACGGGTATTCATCTCACGATGACGGGTGCGGTCGGCGCGATAAAGGATGTATTCCTTGGCCGTGCGGGAATGGCCGCTTTCAATCAAGGTACGTTCCACCACATCTTGGATGTGCTCGACCGTAGGGGTGGAAATCTTCTCCTCTTTTTCAATGTAGTCTTCTACCTGTTTGGCCAATTCTTCGGCTACCCCGCGGTTGTGGCCGCCGATTGCCTCAGCGGCCTTGTAAATAGCGGTGGAAATTTTGTCAATCTCGAAGGGAACCTCCCGTCCGTCCCTCTTAATAATACGTTCAATCATGCTTCTTTCTTCTCCTTTGAACACTTTTGATACCATATCTTGTGGGTTATTCGAAATACATTCCTCATTATAGACTAGATATAGAATGGTGTCAATAAGGGAGAAGAAGAATCACGATTGTTTTTTGATCCTTTCAGAACAAAATATCCGAAGCGCTCAAAAGAATAATCCGTAAACTTTTTGCATGGTGTTTGAGCTATTTTTGGGGAAGTCAAAATTCAGAAAGCCAGGGACTCCCATATGCGAAGGCCGGCATGTCGGTTCACTGAAAAGCAGGCGGGAAAACGGGCGGGAGAAGCTTGCTTCATTGCTTCATTTGTCGGAAAATTGATTTCAACCAGCGGATGTCGTCTTTTGTCAGACTTTTCATAGCGAATAAAAGAAGAAGATAAATTCCCACGGTAAATATCAGTTCGAAAAGCACCCGGAACAGAACGTCAGGAAGGAGCTTGCTCAAAATAGAGGAGAGCCCCATCAAAAGCAGGCCAGGAAAGACGACGGCTAAAGCGGGTTTTAAAATCCAGGTAAAAAAACGCATTTTCAGCTGTGTAACCTTCATCAGCCGGGCGATGCTGAGAGTGGAATTTAAAATTTCGCTGGCGAAAATGACCACAATCAAGCCGTTTAATCCCATAAGCGGCAGCAGGAACAGGATTAGCCCGACCCGCATGACCGAGTCTATGATATTATAGGACAGATAACTCAGCTGTTCGTTTAAGCCCTTGAGCATACCGTCTACCACGCTGTCCAGGTACATCAAAGGGATTACCGGCGCCAGCACGCTGAGATAAACTCCCGGAGCTGAATCATGATAGATGAGAAGCCCCAAATCTTTAGCAAAGAAAACAAAAAAACCACAGATAAAAATGGAAAACAGAAAGGTGATTTGAAAAACCCGCCCGGCGATATAGTGGATATTCTTTTTGTGGTTGGCGGCATTGGCCTCAGAGAGCTCCGGGATCAGCAGCATGGAGAAAGAGGATAAAAAGGCGGAGGGAAAGGTAATCACCGGCATCACCATACCGGTGATCATGCCGTAGCCGGCTAGGGAACCCTCATAGGACGCGCCGCTTTTTTTCAGCCCCGGCGGTATTAGGATGTTTTCCGTCATGGAAAGACCGGAGCGCAGGCAGGAGCTGGCGGTGACCGGGAGGCAGATGGACAGCAGCTTTTTTATTCCGCCGCTTATCCGGCCCTTAGAAGCCTTGCCCCTGAGCTTCCGCAGCTCGCCCCAGTAGAGCAAAAAAGAATACAGGCAGGAAAAAATCTCCGCACCGGTCGTTCCCAGCACAATGGCGCAGCAGGCATATTCCAGGCCCATGGGCGCCAGAAAGTTCACTACCAAGGCGAAAATAACGATTTCCGCGATTTGCTCCAGAAGCTGCTCGCTGGCGGTTTTGATCACCTGGCGAACCGCGAAGAAATATCCCCGAAAGCAAGCGGACACCGCCATGAACGGCAGACTGGGAGCCAGAATCTTCAGAGATAAAATCGTGCGGGGATCCTTCAACACCTGATTGCCAATATAATCGGCGCTGAAAAACAGTGCGCCCCCCATCAAAAGGCTGAAGAAAAGCCCCAGAACCAGAGCCCTGCGCACAGCGGTTTTCGCTTTTTGATACTCCTTTCGCGCGAGAGCTTCGGTGACCAGCCTGGTCACCGCTAGGCTGACGCCTGAGGTGACAAAGGTGGAGGCGAACAGAAAGATCGTACAGATTAACTGATAAAGCCCGATTCCCTCTGCGCCGATTTTATTGCTCATATAGACCCGGAAGGAAATTCCGATGACCCGGGAAAGCAGCACGGCGGAGGTAAGCATCAGAGAGTTAATTAAAAAAGCCCTTTTTCTCATAGTGACCTCCTCGCATGGTTTTGACCGAATACGCCCGGAATTTCATTTAGAGCTTTCGCCGGCTGTTACGAAAAGTTTCTTTTTCGAGAACAGGTTAAGCGCCGCGGTGTTTTCGCGGCGCTTTCGTACCCGGCAGGGCAGGAGGCGTCAGCTTTCGCTGACCTATATCCGCCTGCTTCCCGATCCCCCTTTGAAAATTCTTCTCAATGGCGGGCAATCTAGGATATATATAGTTTAAAATCGGCCGTTTTATGAGCTTTAGCGGAAAAAACCAAAAATTAGCAGGCATACCTCTTCCCAAAATTTAGAGGATAGGGTATAATAAATAACATAAACCGGCTTAAAACGTTTCTAGAAAGGTTTTGTTTCTACCGGTCAGCTTACGAAAGTGAGGGCTTTTACGTTGAGAGATTATATTATTATTACGGATTCCGCCTGCGACCTTTCTCCTAAAATGGTGGAGGAATTAGGGGTAGGCGTTATTCCGCTGGAATTTCAGCTGAAAGGGAAAAGCTATTTCAATTATCCCGACGAAAGAGAGATTTCCACCAAGGAATTTTACCGCATTGTCCGGGAGGGGGAGAGTGCGACCACCAGCCAGGTAACGGTGCACCGCTATACGGATTATTTCGAGGAAGTGCTGAAGCATGGCAGGGATGTCCTCTATATCGCCTTTTCTTCCGGCTTGTCCGGCTCCTGCAATTCCGCTAAGGTAGCGGCTCAGGAGCTTCAGGCGAAATATCCGGATAACCGGGTCGAGGTAGTGGATTCCCTCTGCGCCTCCTTGGGACAGGGGCTGTATGTCTACCACGCGGTACAGGAAAAGAAAAAGGGAAAATCCATCGACCAGGTGATTCAATGGCTGGAAGAGAATAAGCTGAACCTGTGCCATTGGTTTACCGTGGATGACCTGAACCACCTGAAGCGGGGCGGACGGGTGTCTCCGGCTACAGCCTTCTTTGGCACTATGCTGAATATCAAGCCGGTTCTCCATGTGGATGACGAAGGCCATCTGATCCCCATGGGCAAGGTAAGGGGCAGGAAGGCGTCTCTGGACGCCCTGGTGGACCATATGGCTCAGACTGCCATCAACCCAAAGGAGCAGGTGATTTTCATCAGTCATGGGGACAGCGAGGCGGATGCCAAATATGTGGCTGATCAGGTCAAGGCAAAATTCAAGCCGAAGGAAATCTATATCAATCCCATCGGTCCGGTGATCGGCGCTCATTCCGGCCCCGGTACCATGGCGCTGTTTTTCTTAGGCAGCAAGCGGTAAGAAACCGAGGGAGTCTCTAAGGAAAAAGGAACCCCTCCATAGCTCCATAAAAGAGCATCGGGAGACGGAGTACAGGGGCAGGGCGGAAGCCTGTTCTTGAGGCCGTCTCCTTTTGTCTGAAAGCGCGGGAATATCTGAGAACGCGAAAACAAAAGATTTTCTCATAGAACGCGAGGAACCAGTATGTTTAAATTAGCCCGATTTTTAAAGCCCTATAAGAAGCAGGTCATCGCCGGCCCGATTTTTAAGCTGATCGAGGCGGTTTTTGAGCTGATCGTACCCTTGGTGATGGCTAATATTATTGACATCGGCGTAAAGAACAACGACGGCCCCTATATCTGGAGAATGGGCGGACTGCTGCTTCTGCTGGGCGTGGTGGGCCTGTGCTCGACGCTGGTGTGTCAGTATTTCGCCTCCATCGCCTCCCAGGGATTCGGCACGGAGCTGCGGAACAAGCTGTTTCGCCACATCAATACCTTCTCCTACGCCGAGGTGGATAAGTTCGGCACGCCGTCCCTGATTACCCGCTTGACCAATGATGTGAACCAAATGCAGCAGGCTGTGGCCATGCTGATCCGTTTGGTGATCCGGGCTCCGTTTCTGGCTGCCGGCGCCATTGTGATGGCGATGCTCCTCGACCTAAAAATGTCGTTGATTTTCTTGGTGGCCGCGCCGTTTTTGGCGGGAGTCATCTTTTTAGTAATGAACCGAAGCATCCCATTCTACAGGGGAATCCAGAAAAAGCTGGACAGGATTTCTTTGATCTCCCGGGAAAATCTAAGCGGCGCGCGGGTGATCCGGGCCTTCAGCAAGCAGGAAAGCGAGAAGGAGCGGTTCCAACAGGCCAGCGACGACCTATCTAAAACCGCTATCCGTGTGGGAAAGATTTCAGCGCTGCTGAACCCGGCTACCACGGTGATTTTGAATATCGCCATCATCGGGATTGTGTGGTACGGAGGCCGGCGGGTACAGATCGGCGATCTTTCCCAGGGCGAGATCATCGCCTTTGTCAACTATATTAATCAGATTCTGCTGGCTATGATCGTCATTGCAAACCTGGTGGTGCTGTTTACAAAGGCTTCCGCCTCCGCCGCCAGAATCAACGAGGTGCTGGAAACGATGCCTTCCATCGTGGAAACTGCTGAAAAGCCTGTGAATGTGCCGCTTAAGGCAGATACCCCCAAGGTGGAATTTCAAAACGTCAGCTTTGCCTACGCCGGCTCTGACGAATATTCCCTGGAGGATATCCAGCTCCAGATCCGCCGGGGAGAAACCATCGGCATCATCGGCGGAACAGGTTCGGGAAAATCTACTCTGATCAACCTGATCCCGCGATTTTATGAGGCTACTAAGGGAGCTGTGCTCGTGGATGGCGTAAACGTAAAGGAATATCCCTTTGAGCAGCTTCGGACCCAGATCGGCCTGGTGCCGCAAAAGGCGACCCTGTTTTCCGGCACGATCCGGGAGAATCTGCAGTGGCGCAAGGAAAACGCCACTGATGAGGAGATCGCCCGGGCTTTATCCATTGCCCAGGCCTCGGAATTTGTAGACGCCCTGCCGGAAAAATACGATGCCGTTATCGATCAGGGAGGGAAGAACCTTTCCGGCGGCCAGAAGCAGCGGCTGACCATCGCCAGGGCGCTGGTAGGAGAGCCGGAGCTTTTGATTTTGGATGACAGCGCCAGCGCCCTGGATTTTGCGACCGACGCGGCGCTCAGGCAGGCTATCCGCAGGGAAACAAAAAATATGACGGTGATCCTTGTATCCCAGCGGGCCAGTACCATACGGAACGCGAACCAGATCGTGGTGCTGGACGACGGCAGGGTGGCGGGAATCGGCACCCATCAGCAGCTTATGAGTACCTGCGAGACCTACCGGGAAATCTGTCTGTCCCAGCTTAGCAGCGAGGAGGTGGGCGCATGACTCCCAAGGAGATTTTAAAGCGGCTGTTTCAGTATGCCAGACCCTATGCGGGCTATTTGATCGGCGGCCTTCTGTGCGCCGTTGCCAGCATTGCCCTGACTCTTCTTGGTCCGGTGCTGATTGGTAAGGCCATCGACCAAATTGTGGGGCCGGGCCAGGTGAATTTTCCCGAGACGTTAAAATATCTGATCCTGCTGGGGATCACCGTGGCTTTGGCGGCGGTGTTCCAGTGGCTGATGACATTATGTACCAATAAGGTAACCTATTACACGGTGAATGATCTAAGGCAGGAGGCCTTTGGAAAGCTTCACCAGGTGCCTCTGAAATATATTGACGGCAATCCCCACGGGGACATCATCAACCGGCTGATTAACGACATCGACTTTATCTCCGACGGCCTGCTGCAAGGCTTGACCCAGCTGTTTACCGGTGTGGTCACCATTGTGGGAACCCTGTGCTTTATGCTGGGGATCAATCCTCTGATCGCCCTGGTGGTAGTGCTGGTGACGCCCTTATCCTTATTTGTGGCGGTGTTCGTGGCCAAAAGCTCCAACAAGATGTTCAAGGAACAGACCAAGACCCAGGGCGAGCTGGGAGGCTGCGTCGAAGAAATGCTGGGCAGCCAGAAAGTGGTCAAGGCGTTTTCCTATGAGGAGCGGGCTGAGGAGAAATTTCAGGAGATCAACGCCCGGCTTTACAAATGCGGGCAGAAGGCCCAGTTTTTCTCATCCCTTTCCAATCCCAGCACCCGGTTCGTCAATGGCATCGTGTACGCCGCCGCCGGGGTAGTAGGAGCGATTTCCGTTATCAACGGCAATCTGAGCGTAGGCGGTGTCTCCTCCTTTTTGACCTACGCGAATCAATATACCAAGCCATTCAATGAGGTTACCGGGGTGATTACCCAGCTGCAAACAGCTTTCTCGTCGGCGGGCCGGGTGTTCGCCTTGCTGGATCAGCCGGAAGAAGCTCCGGATGCCCCGGACGCCAAGACAGTGAAAAGCTGTGAGGGCCGGGTAAGGATAGACCATGTTTCTTTTGCCTATCGCAAGGATCAGAAGTTGATTGAGAATTTTAATCTGGAAACCAAGCCGGGGCAGAGAATTGCCATCGTCGGCCCCACGGGCTGCGGAAAGACTACCATGATCAACCTGCTTATGCGGTTCTATGACGTCAATCAGGGTGAGATCAGCGTTGACGGTGTTCCGGTCAAGGAGATGACCAGGGACAGCCTGCGCCGGCTTTTCGGCATGGTGCTCCAGGATACCTGGCTGTATTCCGCCACAGTACGGGAAAATATCGCCTACGGCAAGCCAAACGCCACGATGGAAGAAATCCGGGCGGCGGCGAAGGCGGCCTATGCCGACGGCTTTATCCGCAGAATGCCCCAGGGCTATGACACTTTGATCAGCGAGGATGGCGGAAATCTGTCTCAAGGCCAGAAGCAGCTTCTTAGTATTGCCCGGGTGATGCTGGTGGATCCGCCGATGCTGATCCTGGACGAGGCCACCAGCTCCATCGATACTCTGACGGAAATCCGGGTGCAGAAAGCCTTTGACAGGATGATGGAGGGGCGTACCAGCTTCATCGTGGCGCACCGTTTGTCCACCATCAAAAACGCCGATGTGATCCTGGTGATGAACCAGGGAAATATTATCGAGCAGGGAAGCCATCAGGAGCTTCTGGACCGGGGAGGCTTCTACTGCCGCCTTTACAACAGCCAGTTTGTGAAAGCGGAATAGCTCCCCTTTCAGTTTATCCGCTCCCGAAGCGGGAGCCCGGAGCCTTTTTAGCGCATAAAGCCCCTTTCCGTCCTCATAGTAATGGGACAGGAAGGGGGCTTTTTATGCTGGAGCAAATTGGAGATTGGGTCAACCGGCTGGTGTGGGGCCCGGCTACTCTGGGAGCGCTGCTGCTCATCGGGATTTATTATACCGCCAGATCCCGTTTTTTCCCATTCCGCAGGCTGAGGCTCTGGTGGAAAGAGACGGCGGGCAGCTTTTTCCGCAAACCAGAGAGGGCCGCGGCTGCGGAAACAGGAAGGAAGGGAATTTCTTCCTTCCAGGCTATGACCGCGGCTTTGGCCGGAGCTATGGGAACGGGGAATATCGTAGGGGTGGCGGCGGCTTTGGCGATCGGTGGACCGGGCGCGATTTTTTGGATGTGGGTGGCGGCCCTGTTTGGGATGATGACTATTTTCGGAGAGAATGTCCTTGGCTGCCGCTACCGGCAAAAAAACAAAAAAGGCGAGTGGGTGGGAGGCCCGATGTATTATCTCTCGAAAGGGCTTCGCAGCCGCTTTTTGGCGGGCCTGTTTTCAGTTGCCTGTATTTTTTCCTCTTTTGGGATGGGCAACATGACCCAGGCCAATTCCATTGCCGGAGCCATGGAGGCTGGATTTTCGGTTCCACACTGGGCTACGGGAACGGCGCTGGCCCTGTTGGTGGGAGTGATTATCCTGGGCGGCCTAAAAAGGATAGCCGGGTTTACGGAAAAGATTGTGCCCTTTATGAGTGTATTTTATTTAATTGGCTGTCTGGTGGTCATCGTGGTCCACGGCGGCAGACTGCCTCAGGTGTTTGAAGCTGTTTTTCATGAGGCGTTTCAATTTAAAGCGGCGGCGGGCGGCGGCGCGGGCTTTGCCTCTGCCGCTGTCATCCAGGGGATTTCCAAAGGAACCTTTTCCAATGAGGCGGGCCTGGGCAGCGCGCCGATCATTTACGCGGCCGCTGAGGAGGGCGACGGGATAAAACAAGGAATGTGGGGCATTTTTCAGGTGTTTGCCGATACCATCGTGGGCTGTACGGTGACGGCCCTGTGTATTCTGGCGTCCGGAGTGTTGGATTCCGGCCTCACCGGTGTAGCCCTGAGCACGCAGGCGTTTTCCAGCGTGTTCGGGAAAATGGGAGGAGTGTTTGTGGCGGTGTCCATCGTCATGTTCGCCTTTGCCACTCTGGTAAGCTGGTCCTACTATGGGGAGAAAAGCCTGGAATATTTGGCAGGCGAGCGGCTGATTCCGATTTATCGGTTCCTTTACGCCGTTTGCGCCGCCTTGGGCTGTATGCTGAGCCTGGATTCCGTTTGGAAAGCGGCGGATACCTTCAACGGCCTGATGGCGATTCCGAACATGATCGCCTTGGCCCTGCTGTCCAGAGAGGTGTTTGAGGAAATGAAAAAACACCGGCTTGTGAAAGGCGGCGCTAAAAGCAGCTTGCCGTAGGGGTTTTTTATCAGCCCGCGTCTGAAGCTTTTACAAAAAGGCAGGAGGCGCAAAAACACCTCCCGCTTTTTGAATTTCGGTTTCAGTTTAAAGGTTCTTGAGAAGCTTGGATGAATCAATGGGGAAGCCCCCAAAAAATGGTGATCAAGGAAACGCAAAGGCCCTTCCTATGATAGGGACCGCTGACATGGATAGGAAAACCAGTCGGCTTAAGGAACCAATCCCTTTTTTGCGGGAGCCTCAGAAACACCCTCGGGAGCCTGGCCGAGGCCCGAAGCTTCCTCAGGACGGGCCAGTTCCGGCCCCTTTTTGCCTAAACGAGCGAAGAACATGCCGACAACGATGGTAGAATAATAGGTGATGAATCTCCACAGGAGCATAGCCTGCTTGACGGTTTCCCCTTGAAAGAACAGGTTGAACAGCACCAAAAAGCTGCCCTCCGAGGTTCCGGCGGCGCCGGGCAGAGGCGTGTAGGCGGCGATCATGGTAACAAAGGCCTGGGCGGAAACCATATCGAAATAGGGAGCGCCTGGGTTATGATAAGCTTTGTATAGAAAAAAAGGAACGGAAAACAGAACAGTCAGTTCCAAAAAGGTCAGCCCATAGAGCTGAAGGGAAAGCTTCCAGTTGTGGTTCATGGATTTATTGTTGTTTAAATAGGATTCCAGCTGTGCGTGAACCCGTTTGCTTTTTTCTTCCGGCCGCTTTACCAAACGAAGCTTGGAAAGAAGCCAGAAAAAAAACTGAATCAGCTTAGTGGTGAAGGTACGGCTGACGGAAAACAAAAATAACAGAAGCACCGAGGCGGCCTGGGCTAAAAAGCCTACAAGAGCCAAAGGCAGAAAGCCGTGGATCTGGCTTTCGAAAAAGCTGGATTTTAATAAAATGACCCCCAGGGAGTAAAGGGAAAGGGTGGTTTGGTAGATGAGGAACTTGCGGACTACCACTGACACCGCGACGCCGGAGGAAACCCCCTGGCGGGACAGGGCGACCAGCTGCATCGGCTGGCCCGCAACGCCGAAGGGAGTGACAGCGCTGAAATACTGCCCCACCATGGTAACCCGGAACGCTTCTTTCCAGGAATATTGGCCAGGGTAAACGCTGTTGACGATAAGGTGATACAGCAGGGCTTCCAATGCCCATACGCCTGCGATGAGAAGAACAGCGGGAATGAGCCAGAAAAAATTCAGAGACGAAAAGGATTGGATTAAAATTGCGAGATTGTTGTCTTTGACGCAAAAATAAATAATCATGCCAAAGGAGAGGCAAAGAAGGCTGATGTTAAACACCTTTTTCCAATCCAGGGCATGATTTTTTTTCATGGAGCTCTCCTTTTTATTTTGACCCGCGTCTCTGCGGCTGTATCACGGGAAAAGGAAGGATGGGCTGTCCCTTATGGGGACGGTAATCTTCACTCATAAAATACCGGATAGACCGATTGGAATTCTTTATGTTTTTCCACATGCCCTTAAAATTCAGGGTAATCACGTGAAGCCTGAGCACAGAATACCAGTTGACCATTTTCATGCGGCGGGCGAATTTATTAAAGGATTTCCGGAACGCCCGGAAATCGTCCGCCTCCTCCAAAAAATTCCGTGTATAGCCTAAGGTACGGATAAAATCGTTGATTTTTTTCGCGTTCATGGATTTTAAAATACTCCCGCGGCGGCGGGTATAATTATAGAGGGGCTTGCTGGTAACGGCGACCCGCTTGGCATGGTAATAGAGCTTTGGAGACGTGGCTACGTCTTCAAAGTACATCTGGGTATAGGTCACATCGTTCTCTAAAAATAGAGAGCGCTTGTAAAGCTTATTCCAAGCGAAATGATGCATGGATTTGTCCCGGATCAGCAGGTTCAAAGCCTGGCGGCTTTCATAAACGGCGGTTCTGCAGGTAAAAGGCAAGGGAATGCGGAGGCCGTTATAGGGAAAATAAAAATAGAAGCTGCAATAGGAAATATCGCAGTCGTTTGCCACGCACGCGTTATACATATCCTCCAGAAAGGTGGGCTGATAATAGTCGTCGCTGTCCATAAAAGCGATGAACTCACCCTGAGCCAGCCGCAGTCCGGTATTGCGCGCGGCGGACAAACCGGCGTTTTCCTGGCGGACAGATTTAAAGTTAGAGTATTTTCTCACATATTTTGCGATAATTTCCGGGCAGCGGTCAGTGGAGCCGTCATCTACGATGATAGCCTCGTAATTCTGAAAGGTTTGATCCGCCACCGATTGGAGAGCCTTTCTCAGGAACATATCCACGTTATAAACCGGGATGACAATACTGATAATAGGCTTCTCCCGTTGCTCACTCAATGCTTGAATCCTCCAATCCATAGTGTTGACACTTTTTATCGAAAATAACATCCGGATATTTGGTAATGTCATCCAGGGGCTCAAAGCTCTTTTTGCCGCAGGCGCGCGTCATATGGATGATCTCTTTAAAATTGCGGCCTAAGCCGGAAAGATTTTTTGCGTTTTTTTGCGCGACCAGCGTTAAATAACAAGTAGTAATCGCCACAAACAGGCTGTGCAGGCGGTAAACCGCCCGGTAAGGGGGAAAATCCCTTTGCAGCTCTAAAAAGCCGCGCAGATCCGCCAGGGCCCGGAGGTAATCGTTCAGCTTTTTAATGTTTAAAGCGCCGATGGCGCTGTCCTTGTGCTGTACGTAAAAGTAGAGAGGATCTCCAATCACAGCAATCCGGTTGGAAAAATAGAATCCCCGCTGGCATACCGAAATATCCTCAAAGCACATAGTTGGGAAAGTGATGTGGTGCTCGGTAAAAAGAGTCCGCCGCCACAGCTTGTTCCAGATAAAGCCTTTGATCCCCATATCCAGAATCAAAGCCCGGATCATTTCCTTGGGCGTGTAGATTCCCGGGGCCTTCCTGAACTGAGCGGGCCGCAGCTCGTGGGTGACCGCGTTGTAACGGTAATAGCTGCAGCAGACCATATCCGCCCGGTATTTTTTCGCCGACTCATACAGCCTTTGCAAATAGAGAGGGGCGATATAATCATCGCTGTCCATAAAGGCGATATATTCCCCCCTGGCAGCCTGAATCCCTGCGTTTCTCGCTTTGGAAACGCCGCCGTTTTCCTGGTGGATCACGCAAGTGTTAGGAAATCTGCGGGCAAATCCACGCAGGATTTCCAGGGAATGATCGGTAGAGCCGTCATCCACCAAAATAACCTCGAAGCCCTTCAAGGTCTGCGCCGCAATGGATTCCAGGCATTTAGGAAGGTATTGTTCTACATTATAAACAGGAATAATCAGGCTGACGTTAGGGACTACAGTTTTCATCCGTCAGGTTCATCCTTTCCGGTAAAACTAGGTTGCAGCTATCAGGCTTCCTCTTTCTTTTCTCCTCCGGCTTTTTTCCCCAGCCGGGAAAAAGGAGCGGTGCATAGAATCACCAGATAATAGGTAATGATCCGCCACACCAAAACGCCGGATTTCAAGGTTTCAGGCGTGAAATACATAGAGAAAAAGCCCAAAAAGCTGATTTCGGACGCGCCGGCCGCGCCGGGCAGAGGGATAAAACAGGTAGCCATGGTAACAAACGCTTGAGAACAGATCATGTCAGAAACCGGGGCGCCGGACAAATTAAAGCTGCGGTAGACGCAGTACGGGATGATAAAAATGGCGGTCAGCTGAACGGCAGTGCAAACATAAGCGGTGACCACAAGACGACGGTTTTTATAAAGCTCCTTATTGCAGTCATGGAAGCTTTCCAGCTGGCGCTCGAAGCCGCCCAGCTTATCATAAAGCTTTTGACGGTGAAACCGGGTCAGCAGCTTTTTAGCAAAGCCCAGAATAGCATTGGTAAGCCTGCGGCTGAAGGAAAACAGCAGCAGCATCAGAATCACGAACGCCTGGGAGAGAAAGCCGAACACCGCAAAGGTCCACATAACCCCGCTTAAGGCATCGTCAAAGAAATCCTGTTTTAAAAGCAGGGCGGCGGCGCTGTAAGCCACCAGAGTGGATTGGTAAACAACAAACTTTTGGGTCAGGGCGGAAACACCTTTACCGGGCTCGACGCCGTATTTGGACATACAATAGACCTGCATGGGCTGTCCGCCGGTGGCAAATGGAGTGACAGCGCTGAAAAACTGGCCTACCATAGAAGTCTTAAGCGCGTTATGGAACTTGAAGCTGGGCACGGAGCTTTTAACCAAAATATAGGTCATATAAGCGTCGATGGCGATATTAAGAGCCTGGCTGAGCAAGGCCATAATCAGCCAGCCTTTGTCCAGGTTTTTGAAGTTTTTAGAGAGCTCTACAAGACCGTTTTCAGAAAGACAAAAGTAACCCAGCATCACTAAAGAGATCAGGATTACAGAAACATTAAAGATTGTCTTTCCGCTTATCTTTTTTTTCATTCCATACTCCAAAAAGCGGCGATGACACACCAAAATAAAATTCACATAAAGGTACGAATAACATCATATAACGACTTCTTGATGATTGTCAAGACGAATGGAGAAAGATTGCGCTTTTCAACAAAAAACCCTTTCCGCCCGCCGGAGGAAAAGGGTTTCTTTTTTAGTCTTTTACCAGCTTCTGGATCTCGTTAACAATTTTAGGCCCGGAAGAGGATTTGTCAAACGCAGAGCAGGACCTGCGCATTTCCTCCAAACGTTCCTGGTTCGACAGCAGGTCGTAAATAGTTTCAGAGCAGGCGGAGCCCTTCTGGATTTTAACCGCCATATTATTGTCAATGAGAAATTCCGCGTTTTCCGTCTCAGGCCCGGGAATGGCGTCGAAAATCGCCATGGGCAGGTTGCAGGCCAAGGCTTCGCTGACGGTCAGCCCGCCGGGCTTGGTAATGATCAGATCGGAGATCTGCATATATTTGTGCACTTCGTTGGTGAAGAACAGAACCTTAGTAGGCTTGGAGGGCTTTGGCTTCAGCTTCACAGACACATCCCGCAGGGGCTTCTGCCTGCTGTTGCGGAGAATCAGCTTGTTAAACGCCTCATAAAGCCGCTCATTCTTGCCGGTAATCACGATAATCTGAAAATCCAGGTTCACCTTGATAATGTTGTTGTAGATCCTGAGGATATTGGAAACGCCGAAGCTTCCCGCCATAATCAGAACGGTGGGCTTATCCGGGCTTAAGCCCAGCTGCCTGAGCACCTCGGCCCGGTCCATTTTTTCATAGAAGGATTCCTCCACAGGGATACCATAAGGATGGATCTTTTCTCTGGGAGCACCCATTTTCGCCATGGTATCCACCATTCCCTCATTGGAAACGATATAGCTGTCTACATAGGGATGAATCCACGCGCGATGAGGACCGTAGTCTGTCATAACGCAGATCAGCGGCGCGGTGATTTTACCATCCTCCTTTAATAAGGAAATCATCTCCGTGGCGAAGGGATGGGTGGAAATAATCGCATCCGGACGAAATTCCTCTACCAGGGGCATCAGATATTTGCGGAAAATGTTGCAGAAAAAATAGGTGGTTTTGCTTTTGCCGCGGTTTGTGGATTTGTATAGGGAGCCGAACAGCTTCGGCGTCCGCTTTGCCATGGCTTCATAGCCCTCGGTAACGGTCTTATCCAGCAGAGGACTGATATATTTCAAGGTGTCCACAATTTCAACTTCACAATCCTCCTGGGTTTCCAGAATGTAAGACTTCAAGGCGGAGGACGCCCGAAGATGGCCGCCTCCGGTTGCCGCGGTAAGAATCAGGATTTTCATGATAACCTAAAGCCCCCCATAGCTTAAACATTAAAATCTTTAAAGTAATAACGAACGCAGGCCAGCGCCCCTAAAATCAGGCTGAAGATCAGGCAGATGAGCGCATAAGGAAAAACTCCGGCAGGAGCCCCCAGCATAGCGGATTCCAAAACCAGGCCGGTATTGATGTAATGGTAAGGAGAGAGAAACAGCATCCAGCCCAGGGCGGGAATCGCGCCGCCGACGATTCCAAGCAGCAGAGAGGCCAGCAGAACCGCAAACGCGGCGGCAGAGGCCTGGCTGGAATGGGATAAAAATACAGAAAGCAAATAGCCGATAGCAAGATACATAACCTCTACCATAAAATAGGAAAAGTATAAGGAGAGGCATGCCAAAGCAAAGGAGGCGGCGTCAAAATCCGGCTGAAGCGCCGCCATACCATAGCTTACGCCCCAAAGGCCCAAATTATAAATGAGAAGCGCTAAAGCCTGGGAAACGAAAGAACTGATTAAAATACTGCCCCGGCTGATCGGCTGGGCATAAATAAGCACGATACTCTGATGGCTTTCCAGCTTGACCATGGAGCGGCAGCCGCGGTAGCAGGCAAACAGGCAGCCTACCGCAAAAACACAGTGGCTGGTTAAAGCGAAATAGGTTAAAAATTCAGAAAGCTCCGGCAGGTTATCCAGCTGAAACTCCGCTAAAAGCTCCTCCGGAAAGGCGGACAGAGTCTCCTGCAGCCGGTCGGAGAAATCAGTTTGAGCTGCGGCAGAAAAGGAATATAAGGCCAAGACCAGCAGGCCGCCGCTGATCAGGAACCATAAAATCACGCTGGGGACAGAGCGCCGGAACTCTTTTGTAAAAATAGGAAGTGAAAACACTTTAGGCATGATCCGCGGCCTCCTGTTCCAGCTTTTTTTCGTAAAACCGTATAATGGCATCCTCCAGAGAGGGCAGGCTCACCTGAAGATCCTGAATCTCGTAGTTTGCCAGCGCCTTGATAAAGGGATCCATCACGCCGCGGTAGGAGAAGGTGACCAGATCTCCAGTGACGACGGGATCATTGATCTGAAACAAGGTAAACAAAGCGGATAGATTATCTGTGGTTTTTAATTTAACGCGCCGGGTATCTGAGGAAGAGAGATTATCGGTATTGGCGACCTCAAGAATAGAGCCTTTGCGGATAATGGCCGTCCTGCCGCAGAGCTCCTGAACCTCTCCGATATCATGGTTGCAGAAAAAGATGGTAGCGCCCTTTTGGTTTTCCTCCACCAAAAGGTCCTTAAACCGCCGCTTGATCAAAGAATCCAGCCCAGAGGTCGGCTCGTCAAGGATCAGCAGCTTTGGGCTGTGAAGCAGCGCAGTGACCAGGGCGATTTTTTTTCGATTGCCTAAGGACATGTGAGAGATTCGGCGGACGGTGTCCACCTCAAACAGGTCACAAAGCTGATCGATTCTAGACTTATCCCGAAGCCCTCTCATAGCGGCCGCGTAGCGGATCACCTCCATGGCTCTCATGTCCATATAGTAATCCACTTCACTGGGAACATAACCTACCATCTTTTTGAGCTTCCCGCTTTGGGAACGAGAATCCATTCCTAAGATGGTAGCGGTGCCGGAGGTAGGACGCACATAGTTCATCATCATGCGGATAGTGGTGGATTTGCCGGAACCGTTAGGGCCTACAAAGCCAAAGAAATCCCCTTCTTCCACGGTAAGGCTGGCTTCCAGCACCGCGGGTACGGCTCCGAAAAATTTGGTCAGTTTTTTTAGTTCGATGACCGGCACTTGGCAAAGCCTCCTTTAATGAGGAAACCATTCTCCAGCGAATTTCCCGGGAATGCAGCTTCCGGATCGCTGCCGCTTTTCATGATTCCTTCATAATCTTAGACTGATTATACCATTTTCACCCAAAAGGTTCAATAGATATTGCCGGATTCCAGGATGGCGGTTGCTGATTGAGCGGGCTGAATGAGGAACGGCTGGTGAAAAAGCAGAGACGCCGATAATTTGCCGGTAATTTTTTATAACAGTAAATAAGCTGTAACTTTACTTTTTGAAATTTCCGTTGTATTATAAAAAACGTATTGGCAAAGCCATTTTATCATTTTCTTTAGCTTAATAAGGAGGGGGACCGACTTGAAACGAAATAAAACGGTTCAAGACACCCAACAGTTACAAAACAGCCAGGGGGCTGCGGTTCAAACCGCGAACCGCAAAAAGCTGCCAGCGTGGGCTTGGTGGGCTATCGGCGGTGCTTTGGCGGTGATTCTGGCCGTAGGAGGCTTCTTTGGGTACCAAAAATATCAGGAATATCAGGAATATATCGCCATGGTGGACAGGGCCCTGAATGTGGATACCTTTTATACCGGGATTCAGGTAGAAGGGATCGATGTAGGCGGCAAGACTATGGAGGAAGCGAAGGCGCTTTTGGAAAAGCATGAGAAATCTCTGCTTCCTGATGTGAAAATCAAGGCTGTATACGGCCAAAAGGAGTATACGGTGGACAATACCTACTTGAGCTTTGAATCTACTCTGGAAGCCGCCTTGGAAGAAGCCTACCAGTATGCCAGGGAAGGCGAACGCGACGAACGGTACGCTTTAGTAGAGGCGCTGGAAACCCAGCCGAAAAACTTCGAGGTAAAAGCGGAGTTTGACGCCGATGAGAAAAAGGTGGGCGAGCTGGTCAAAAAAATCGAGAAGGAGCTCAACTGCGAGGTTACGGAAGCCCATGTGAAGGAATTTAACCCGGATTCTGACCCTATGTTCGTATACGAGGGCGGCTCTCCCGGAATTAAGGTGAAGGCTGAAGAACTGAAGCAGAGCCTTGTAAAGGCTCTGGAGGCAGAAAATTTAAAAAGCGAGCTTAAGATCCCGGTGACAGAAACTCAGCCGAAGACAACGGTCGAGGACGTAAAGAAGCAGACGGTTAAGCTTTCTGAGTATACCACCTATTCCACCAATACGGAAAACGGCACTCACAATATGGCGCTGTCCCTGGCGGCGGCCAACGGCACCGTGCTGAAGCCGGGAGAAATATTCTCCTTTAATGAGACGACTGGAGACACGACTACCGGCGCGTTAGGCTATCTGCCAGCTACTGGTATTTCCAACAATAAGTCCGTGCAGGTATATGGCGGCGGCATCTGCCAGTCCTCGACTACAATCTACGGCGCGGCTCTGCGGGCTGATATGGAGATCGTTACCCGCTATAACCATCGGTGGCCTTCTTCTTATGTACCGATCGGACAGGATGCTACGGTAGATTATCCTTCCACTGATTTCCAGTTTAAAAATTCTTCTGATTATCCGGTTTATATCAAGGCCTATATGGATGGAAGAACTCTGGTCGTACAGATTTACGGCCATCCGTCGGATGAATGGGATACTATTGAGGTGGAAAGCTGGCAGACAGGCGTCATTCCGCCTCCGCCCACCGAGTATATTGTCGATGAGAGCCTGCCTGAGGGCACGGTCACATGGTGGACCGACGCCTGCTACGGCTATACCGCAGAGGGCGAAAAGGTGTTTTATAAAAACGGCCAGGAGGTTAAAAGGGAGCCAATTGATTCCTCGTATTACATGGAGGGCGCCGCGGTCTATAAAATAGGGCCTAACACGGATCCCAATGCGCCGAGTCAAAACGGCGGCGGGGACAAACCGGCGAATACCTCCAGTACTACCCCGCCCGCCAGTTCCAGCACTGCTCCAAGCAGCAGCCAGCCATCCAGTACAGCGCCGCCATCTTCCAGCGAGACTTCCAGCAAACCTGTTAGCAGTTCCCCTTCGTCTTCAGAGGAAACCCCAACTGGTGGATAATTAAGGTATCAAACCAGTGTAAATGATAAAAAAGCGGCGTGAGGCTTCACGCCGCTTTTTTAAAATAAGGAGGAAGTTTAATGGCGTTTTCGGCAAAGACCTTAGATTTTTTGTTTGAAAACCGGCTGCAGGACAGCCGGGATTGGTTCTTAGATCATAAAGATACTTATCAAGCTGTACTGCTGGAGCCGATGAAGGATCTGGTACGGTCGCTCACACCGGTAATGCTGGAAATTGACGCTAAGGTGACCACAGAGCCGCGGGTGGACAAGACGATTTGCCGCCTGCGCCGGGATACCCGGTACAGCCATGACAAATCACTTTACCGGGATACCATGTGGCTCATATTCAAGCGTGGAAAAATGCACGGTACTGAGGTGCCGGGAATTTATTTTGAGATTACCTGCGACGGATTTAATTATGGGTGCGGCTTCTATCACGCTTCGGCGGCGTATATGAATACGATGCGGCGGCTGATCCTGCAAGGCGATCCGGCGTTCGAAAAGGCGAAGAAAGCTTTTTTATCCCAAAAGCTTTTCCATATGGAGGGGGAGCGGTATAAGCGCCCCCATTATCCGCAGCGCCCGGAGGAGGAACGGCAATGGCTGGAGCAAAGAGGAATTAGCTTTGTGGCGGAAAGCAGCGATTTTAATCTGCTGTTTTCTGACAGGCTGTCACAAAAGCTGGAGAAAGATTTTCGTGTGCTGGCGCCTATTTATCATTTTTTGCTGCATACCTCCCAGGCGGAGCAGCAATACGGGCTTGATCGTCCGGAATTATTTTAAAATGTGCCCTGAGATTTCGATAGGGAAAGCCTATCGTGTCCCAGGGCTTTGTGTTTCATGTGATTTGTATTCACAATTCGTTGCAACTGGAAAAATTTTCATGCTAAATAAAATAATAGGAAAGACCTGTGAATAATTGAAAGCAAAAATTTTTTAATTTAGAATTGTGCAATAAAAATATTTTGGAAAAGAAGCTGGGGGATCGGGATGAAACGGAAACTATGGAAGCTAGTAATTCCGGCACTGCTGGTCATCGCTTTGATTGGATATACGGCGATTTCCGCCCAGGGGGAATTTGTGCAGGCAAGCTATGAAATTGAGCTTCAGAAACCGGGCGCCGAATTGGAAGACGCCCGGTATTTGCGGGATGGGAATTTGCTGCTGGTCGGCGGAAGTGAGTCTGAGTGCTTCGGCGTTTTGACCGATACCGCCAGTCAAAGCGCTCAACCCCTGTGGGAAATTTCCGGAGGATTCCGCGGGCTGTCCGTGCTGCCGGACCGGGTGGTTTTAGCTTGTGAAACCGCACGGTACCAGGACGGCGTAGTGCAAAAGCAGATCAAATTGTTTTCCTACGGCTCCAGTGATTTTTCTCAGCTTGGCAAAACCACGGTGCTTCGTGGACTATCGGACTTGTCCAGCGGAGCTTTTGCGGCCGCTTCGGATGGAACGGTCTACCTCCTTAAAGGCTCTGAGCCTAACATGCTGTATACCACTGAGGATGTCGCTGAAAGCAGCGAAGAGAAAATACAAAGCTTAGTTCCATTCTGCGACCTGGAGGAACCGATTTCCGAGTTGGTCGCCGCGCCCTCGAACGGCGGCGTCTATTTAGTTTCTCAGTCGGGAGGGTTATGGAGAGTTAACGCTGATGAGGTGGCGGCGTTTTCCGGTGATCCGGTAGGAGATGGCTTGCGGATGCTGGATTCGGAGCTGGCTGTCGATGAGGCTGGGACTGTTTACCGGGTTTCCGAGGAGGATCTGACGGTGGAGAGGCTTTACGCCTCTCAAAGCCAGGGCGCCGCCTGTCTCTATCAGAACGGAATTTTAGCGGATTTTGATTCCAGATTGTTACTTTTAGGAGCAGATGGATCTGTGCTGGGACAGCTAACCCTGGAAAAGAGGAACCCGGCGTTTTTGTTTGCCGACGGCGGCATGGTTTACGGTGTATCGGACTCCAACGCCGGAATAAGGGTTGAATATACCAATGGCGTTACCGATCAAGTGACGGTAGAGGAATTTACCGAGGAAAGCAATGCGTTTTTCGCAAACCCTCTGCCGGGCGTTTATCCTTTATCCGAGGGAAGCCCAGAATCTTGGACGGTATCGCTGAATCCGGAGCTTTTGAATTCAGGCAGGGGAGACCCGGCGGTGACAGTTCGCAATGAGGCAACCGGCGAGACTGCTGCGTGGACGCTGGACAACGGCCTGGAGCTGGAAGGAAGCTTTTTCAGTTTTCCGGCTCCGGAGCCGCTGGAAGCAGGAAATTATCAGGTGAAGCTGTCTAATTTGTGTACCTCCGGCGGACTGCCGGCAAGCTGTGTTTATACCGTTACCTTTACGGATGATACTTCAGGTTCGACAGATTCTTCCGGAACGGGAAGTTCAAGCTCTTCCAATCCCTCCTCCAGCGGGGAGGATTCCAGGCTGATTACCAGCCAGGTTTACAGCATTGATGAAAAGACCAGGGTGATGACCGGTATAGAGCCTGGAAGCACACTGACCCAAATCAAGGCGAATCTGCAGTATGACGGGGAACTGGTAGTACGAAATTTTGAAGGTACTCGGGTTTCCACGGGAGGCGTGGGAACCGGAACCACCTTTACGCTTCTGCGGGATGGCGTTCCATGCGACCAGGTAGCCTTGCTTATTTACGGCGATCTTAATGGGGATGGAAACGTGAACCAAAAGGATGTTTCCGTCTTGGTGGAGCATGAGTTTTACCATGAAAGCAGAGCGGTTCTTAAAGGACTGTTCTTAGAAGCCGCAGATATCAACCATGACGGAACGTATAGCTTTGAGGATTTGGATCTGCTGTATAAATCTATTTATTCCTTTGGCGCGCCTGATGATAAGCGCTAAAAAAGGTTGGACCGGCCGCGCGTGGCGGCCGGTCCATTTTAGAGGATTGTTTCGGCATACTGCCTATTATGTGTTTCTGATTGACGGCCATATCGTTTGCGGAGTATAATAAAAGGCAAAGGATTTGTTATGGAATTGGAGAAGGAACACGTATGATGGAGAAGATTCGGCGGTTGGACAACCGCATTTTGGAGTATATTCAAAAGCGTATCCGCTGCCCGTTTTTAGATAAGGTGATGCCTAAGATTACTTTGCTGGGAAACGGCGGCCTGATTTGGCTGGTGGTTACCGCTGTCTTTCTGGCCAGAAAAACAGAACGGCCCTATGGCTTTATGCTGATGGTGGCCTTGGTGCTGTGCTTAGCGGTGGGAAATATCGCCTTGAAGCCGCTGATCGGCCGGATCCGGCCCTGTAACAACAATACGGATGTGGAGCTGCTGATCAGCAGGCCTCATGACTATTCTGCGCCCTCCTGCCATACGCTGTCATCTTTCGCGGCGGCAACAGTGATCTGCTTTGCTAATGTGCCCTTGGGCATCGCGGCCTTGGTCCTAGCGGCGTTGATCGGCTTTTCCAGGCTGTATTTGTTTGTGCATTATCCCTCCGACGTGGCCAGCGGTTTCCTTCTCGGAATAGCGCTGGGCTTTTTCGCTGTGTTTGTGTTCTATGAGTTTTTGGCATTTTTAGGCTCGTGGTTTTCGGTACGCAGGATCTAATCAAAACGCCCGAAAGCGGTAAAAGGCTTCCGCCTTTCCGCTTTCGGGCGTTTCTTGATTCGAGGCGGCTGACGGCTTTGTGGGTAAGGGAGCGCCCTTAAAACGCCATGCTGAATTCGATTTATCCATCGAAAGCTCCGTACATGCTGTAAAGACTGTGATAAACTCCGCCCAGGGCCATGAGCTGCTGATGGGTTCCTTTTTCCACAATGCCATCCTCAGTCAAGACCAGAATCAAATCCGCGTTCCGTATGGTAGTGAGGCGGTGGGCGATGGTAAAGGTAGTGCGGCCCTTCGCCAGTTCCTCCAGGGAGCGCTGCACCAGCTTTTCGCTCTCGTTATCCAGGGCCGAGGTGGCTTCGTCCAAAATCAGAACCGGCGGGTTTTTCAGGAAAACCCGGGCGATGCTGACCCGCTGCTTTTGCCCTCCGGAAAGCTTTACGCCCCGCTCTCCCACATAGGTGTTATAGCCGTCGGGCAGGTCCGCGATGAACTCGTGGGCGCCGGCAAGCTTAGCGGCGCGGATGATTTCTTCTTGAGTGGCGCCAGGCTTTCCGTAGCCGATGTTTTCGTAAATAGTGCCCGAAAACAGATAGACCTCCTGCTGTACGGTGCCGATCTGGTTCCGCAAGGACTGCAAAGTGATCTTTTTAATATCCTGTCCATCGATGAGAATTCGGCCGGAGGTGACCTCGTAGAATCTGGGAATTAAATTGCACAGGGTGGTTTTTCCTCCGCCGGAAGGGCCGACCAAGGCGATATTCTGTCCCGGAGCCACGTGAAGGTTAATGTTGGTCAGCACATCCTCGTCTACACCGGAGTACCGGAAGCTGACATGATCGAACTGTATGTCCCCCTTAACGTCTTTCAGCTCCTCGGCATCCGGTTCGTCGCGGATTTCCACCGGCGCGTCCATTACCTCGATAAACCGCTCAATGCCGGTCATGCCCCGCTGAAACTGCTCGGTGAACTCTACCACCCGGCGGATCGAGGTGAGCAGGGTGGTGACATACAGAAGATAGGCCACTAGGTCGCCGGGAGTGATTTTACCATAAATCATAAACAGGGAGCCCGCTACCACCACGGCGATATACATGATGCCGTCGAACAGCCGGGTGCTGCTCTGGAAGCCGGCCATATATTTATACATTTCCCGCTT
The DNA here is from genome assembly GCA_000154345.1 of [Clostridium] leptum DSM 753. Lineage (GTDB taxonomy): Bacteria > Bacillota > Clostridia > Oscillospirales > Acutalibacteraceae > Clostridium_A > Clostridium_A leptum. Next base: position 22,344 of record DS480341.1, on the reverse strand, counting down.
GATATTTAAAAACTTTTCATTGCCGCTGCGGAACTTTTCCGTTTCAATAGGCTCGTTGGCGAAGGACTTTACCACGCGAACCCCTAACAGGCTGTCCTCTACCTGAGCGTTGATCTCGCCGATCTGATTTCTTGACTTTTTGAACGCCCGGCGCATCCGCTTGTTGAAATACATGGCGGCCAGCAGCATTAAGGGGAGAATGGCGAAGATGATTACCGTCAAAAGCACACTGCTGTTGCACAGAATCAGAAAGGAAACTAAAATTTTTAAAAAGGCGATGAAAAATTCCTCTGGACAGTGGTGCGCGAACTCGGTAACATCGAACAGGTCGCTGGTGATTCTGGCCATCAGCTGTCCGATTTTGGTTTCGTCATAATAGGAATAGGAGAGCTTCTGCAGATGAGCGAACAGATCCTTACGCATGTCCGTTTCAATCTTTGCGCCCATGATGTGGCCGACGTCAGCCATATAATAGTTGGCGGCGGTGTCAATCAGGCGAAGCACTAGGTAAAAGCCGCCTAAGGTCAAAATAATCTGTACCGTCAGGCTTTCCAGGTGATTCATGCCCATATCGGTGATATAGCGCACAATCAGGGGAAATACCAGCTCGCAGACAGTCGTCAGAGCGGCGCAGAATAGGTCTAAAAATAAAACCCCTTTATATTTTTTAAAATAAGGGACAAAGCGTTTGATCAAATGAAGGGTGGATATTTGAGAATGCATGACTCAGCGCCTCCAAAAGCTAGAAGATAAAGATCGGCGCGGCCGGCTGCAGCCGCCAGTGTGTTGGTAAAGCTTCCCTAAGGGCGGACGCTTGAAATTATTGCTGCCGAACAGGCTGTGCCGCGTACAGGTTTTGTCCTCCCTGTGGGAGGGATCCGCATTAGGACAGCAATAAGCATAGCACATTTTTTTCAAAAAGGGAATGGGCCCGGAAACATTGATTGCGGGGATAAAATATGGTATCCTAATAATAAGAGCTTTCCAAGGGCAGGTAAAGGAGATTTTTGGAGCCTTCAGGAAAGCCATGGAATTCCGGAGGGAACAAAGCATGAGTATTTTAGAAGAATTAAGCGCGCTGCTTCAGCAGGGCCGGGCGCCGAAGGTCAAGCAGCTTGTGGCCAAGGCTTTAGAGGAAGGAATAGCGCCTAAGGATATTTTAGAGCAGGGGCTTCTGGCAGGTATGGGAGTTATCGGGGATAAATTTAAGCTGAACCAGGTGTTTGTTCCGGAGGTGCTGATTGCGGCCCGGGCGATGAACGCTGGACTGGAGGTGCTCAAGCCCGCCTTGCAAACCGGGGATGTCGAGGATAAGGGCACCGTAGTGATCGGTACCGTAAAGGGAGACCAGCACGACATCGGGAAGAACCTGGTAAAAATGATGATGGAGGGCCGGGGCCTAAAGGTGATTGATTTAGGAGTAAACGTGCCGGCGGAAAAATATCTTGAGGCTGCCCGGGACAGCGGCGCCCAGATCATCGCCTGCTCCGCTCTGCTCACCACCACGATGGGAGAAATGAAACGGGTAGTAGAGCTTGTGAACGCCTCTGATCTCCGTGATAAGGTGAAGATTATGATCGGCGGCGCGCCGGTGACCGATGATTTCTGCCAGTCGATCGGCGCTGACCAATACACTCCGGACGCCGCCAGCGCGGCGGAGGAAGCAGTCAGGCTGGCCGCAATGGTGTCTTAAATGGAGAAGATGAGAAAGGAACGGAACAAAGAGGACGAGGCACGTCCTCTTTTCGGTTTACAGAGTATGGAGGGCCTGCTCCTCAGCTGGTACGACCGGTGCCGCAGGATTCTGCCCTGGCGCGAGGACCCTCAGCCTTATCATGTTTGGCTTTCGGAGATCATGCTTCAGCAGACCAGGGTGGAGGCGGTCAAGGAGTATTACAGCCGCTTTCTGCGGGAGCTTCCCACCATTAGGGATCTGGCGGCGGCGCCGGAGGATAAGCTGTTAAAGCTGTGGGAGGGCTTAGGCTACTACAATCGGGTGCGGAATCTGCAAAAGGCCGCTCTGGCCTGCGTGGAGCAGTATGACGGTCAGCTGCCGGGAGACTTTGAAGAACTGAAAAGGCTGCCGGGCGTTGGAGAATATACCGCAGGAGCCATCGGCTCCATCGCCTTCGGGCTGCCGGTCACCGCAGTGGATGGCAACGTGCTCCGGGTGATGACGCGGCTGACCGCAGACAGCAGCGACGTTACCTCTCCGGAAACAAAAAAACGCATCACCGCGTTGGTGCAGGACCTTCAGCCGGAGGACCGTCCCGGAGATTTCAACCAGGCGATGATGGATTTGGGAGCTACCGTCTGCCTTCCGAACGGCGTTCCCAAATGCGGGAGCTGCCCCCTCAGCGCTTTGTGTGAGAGCCGCCGGCTGGGAAGCATGACGGAATTTCCGGTCAAGCCGCCGAAAAAGCCTAGAAAAAAGGAAGATAAGACAGTGCTGATTTTGTTCAGCGAAAATAAGACGGCGCTCCATAAGCGTGGGAATAACGGCGTGCTGAAAAATTTGTGGGAGTTCCCCAACGCGGAGGGAGCTCTGACGGAAAAAGAAGCGGAAATCTGGTGCGCTGAGAAGGGCATGAAGCTTTTGCGCACGGAAAGACTGCCCAGCTACCAGCATGTTTTTACCCATGTGGAATGGAAGCTTAGCTGCTATGGCGTCTGGGTTTCGGGGCAGCCGGAGGAATTCCTCTGGCTGGATCTGGAGGGCTTGGAGCAAAGGGCGGTGCCCTCGGCATTCCGGCCTTGCTGTGAGGAAGCCAGGAAACGCCTTCAGTAATGGCTGGCTTAAAAAATTCACGCGGAAAAGGAAGCCGGGATGGCAGCTGAACCAATTTATCCGGTTATAATAACAGGAGGTGGGGCTTTGGCAAATCTCAGCGATATCGCGAGGCTGGCGGGGGTTTCTCTGGCTACGGTTTCCCGGGTGGTCAACGGCACTGCCAGGGTGGCCCCGGAAAAGCGGGAGAGAATTTTAAAGGCGATGAGGGAAACCGGGTTTCAGCCCGTAGAAAGCGCCAAGGCATTTTATAAACAGCCTTCCTCGCTGATTGGCTATGTGATTCCCTCTTTACACAATTTATTTCTAAATGAGATCGGCACCGCCTTGGAGGAGGCTGCCCAGGAGAAGGGCTATCAGGTGGTAGTGTGCGACAGCGGCCGGGAGCCGAAAAGAGAATGGGATTATATCAGGCTTCTCAGCGAAATGAACGCGGATGGCATTGTTATCACCGCCAACAACGACGAGATGGAGGAGGAAATCCGCCGGTGCCGCCTGCCTGTGGTAGTGGTCGACCGGAAAGCCGGCCGGGAATATGAGGCGTCCGTCTCCTCAGACAACTATTTAGGCGGACAGCTCGCGGCGGAGCATTTGGTGGACTGCGGCTGCAAAAGGCTGGTTCACCTGCGGGGTCCTCAGCTTTACAGCAGCGGGCAGATGCGTTTTCAGGGGTACATGGATGTGTGCCGAAAATGGAATCTGGAGCCCCGCTTTTTGGACTGCGGCTATGATTTTGAAAGCGGACTCGCCTGCGCTCCCCATATTTTGGAACGCTTTCCCGATACCGATGGGATTCTTTGCTCCAGCGATATGACCGCGCTTTCCGTATATAAATACCTGAGCAGTAAGGGAATCCGAGTACCGGAGGATATCATGCTGGTGGGGTTTGACGGCGTTCGCTTGGGAAGGCTGATGACGCCGGAATTGACTACAGTGGTTCAGCCGGCGCGGAGGATGGGGAGAGAGGCGTTTTCCTTGCTTCAGGAACTGATCCAGGGCGCGGGGCCCCGGAATCTTCAAAAAACAGTTCCCGTAGCCTTTCGGCAGGGAGAAACCACCAGACGAAAATAGGAGATGCTGAATGAAACGAGTGTTTTTGATTGTGCTGGACAGCTTCGGTATTGGAGAGGCTCCCGACGCAGCGGAATACGGCGACCAGGGCAGCAATACCCTGGCGGCTTGCTTCCGCAGCGGCTTTTTAGAGGTTCCTAATCTGAAAAAGCTGGGGCTTTTTAATATTGACGGAGTAACCTGCGGGACGAAGGAGTCCGCTCCTACGGGAGCCTTCGGCCGGTGCAGAGAGGTTTCTATGGGAAAGGACACCACAACCGGCCATTGGGAGATTGCCGGCCTTGTGTCACAAAGAGCGATGCCTACCTATCCCCACGGCTTTCCGGAGGAAATCATTCGGGAATACGAGAGGCTTACTGGGCGTAAGGTGCTGTGTAACCGCCCTTATTCCGGCACCGACGTGATCCGGGACTATGGGGAGCAGGCTCAGAAAAATGGAGGCTTGATCGTTTATACAAGCGCTGACAGCGTGTTTCAAGTGGCGGCTCACGAAGAGACGGTGCCGGTGGAGGAGCTTTACCGGTGCTGCCGCCTTGCCAGGAAGCTGATGACCGGCGAGCACGGCGTGGGCAGGATCATCGCCCGTCCCTTTGTGGGAGAACCGGGAAGCTATGTGAGAACTTCCAACCGGCATGATTTTTCCCTGGATCCGCCCGGAGACACCCTTTTGGATCGGATTTCGGCCCAGCCGGGGCTGTCTATGCTGTCGGTTGGAAAGATCGTGGATATTTTCGCGGGACGGGGCGTCACGGAAGCCTACCGTACAGAAAACAATGCGGAGGGAATTGAAAGGACCGTTGAACTGACGAGGAAAGACTTCAATGGCTTATGCTTTGTGAACCTGGTGGACTTCGACATGATTTACGGGCATAGGAACGACGCAAAAGGCTACGCCCAGGCGCTTTCCTATTTTGACCGGCAGCTTCCCAGGCTCCTTGAGGGACTGGGCCCGGAGGACCTTTTGATGATAACGGCAGACCATGGCTGCGACCCATCTACGCCATCCACTGACCATTCCCGGGAATATGTGCCCTGGCTGACCGCCGGGAACCGGGTTCGAAAAGGAAAAAATCTGGGAACCCTTCCCACCTTCGCGGATATTTCCGCCACGATATTAGAGTATTTCCGCCTGCCGCCTCTCGCCTGGGGAAAAAGCCGGCTGGCGGATCTGCTAAAAGCCTGATAACAAAAGCGCTGAAAAAGCGGGATGGAGAATGAAAAAAAGCAGCGGACAGCCGGCGGCGCGGGAAACGCGCGGTCAAGCAAACGCGCCGGTGAGAAACGCTGCGGAGAGCCGTTTTGAAAGCAAAGCGGCCGCAGGATTCAAAGGAGGATAAAAATGCAGAATACGCCAACCCCTCACAACGGAGCAAAGCAGGGAGAGATCGCCCAAACAGTCTTGATGCCCGGAGATCCTCTGCGGGCCAAATTTATCGCGGAAACCTATTTGGAGAATCCAAAATGCTTCAATACCGTGCGGAATATGCTGGGCTACACAGGAATCTACCGCGGAAAGCCGGTTTCCGTTATGGGCAGCGGTATGGGTATGCCTTCTATCGGAATCTATTCCTATGAGCTGTTTCATTTTTACGGCGTGGAGAATATCATCCGCATTGGAACCGCCGGCGGCATCGCGGATCAGGTACAGCTCCGGGATCTGATCGCCGGCATAGGAGCGTGCACCGATTCCAATTACGCCGCCCAGTATCGGCTGCCGGGCGCCTTTGCCCCTACCGCCAGCTTTGCGCTGCTGGAAAAGGCTGTTTCCGCCGCCGGACGGAAGGGGGTTCCGATTCGGGTGGGCAATGTGCTTTCATCCGATTTGTTTTACGGCGACGATGAGGAGTCCTTACTGAAATGGAAGAGGATGGGGGTCTTGGCGGTGGAGATGGAAGCCGCCGCCCTCTATATGAACGCCGCCCGGTGCGGGAAAAACGCCCTGTGCCTTCTGACGGTTTCCGACTGCCCGCTGCGGGGAGAATCCCTTCCGGCGCAGGAGCGGCAGACCGGCTTTACCCGGATGATGGAGGTCGCCCTGGAGCTGGCGTAAATCAGTGTAAAAGGAGGCGGTTTCATGGACCGTGAGAGGCTGGGCAGGCTGGCGCTGGAGGCTAGAAAAAACGCTTACGCGCCCTATTCCCATTTTGCCGTGGGAGCCGCCCTTTTGACTAAGAATGGAAAAGTCTATACCGGCTGCAATATTGAGAACGCCGCTTTCAGTCCGACAAGCTGCGGGGAAAGAACGGCCTTTTTTAAGGCAGTCAGCGAGGGAGAGCGGGAGTTTCTGGCCATCGCCGTAGCGGGAGGAAGAACCGGAGAGAACCCGGAAAATCCCTGCCCGCCCTGCGGGGTATGCCGCCAGGTGATGGCGGAATTCTGCGACCCGGAAACCTTTGAGATATTGCTGGCGACGGAGAACGGGGTGGAGGAAGCTTATTTGCTGAAGGAGCTTTTGCCCAGGGGCTTCCGGAAGAGCAGGCTGGAGGAATAGCCGCGTAAAATGTTTCCCGGATACCAGATAAATAGAATTTTTTGGGGAAAGCAAGCTGGGAACGGCTATTGGTGAAGCCGGCGCGCAGCGCTTTGAATGTTTTTAAGCTCCGCGGAAGAGCTGCGGCCGAAGATTAAAATAGTTTGAAGCCCTTTTCCCGCTGGCTTCAGGCTCGGTTTCCGGCTGTTGAATTTGGGTTTTCCTCTGTTTTCGTTTCCTGCTTGCGCGGCGGTTCCCTTTCGATTCGGCTTTCTTTGGATTCCAAACGACGGAAGGCGGCCTTGCCGGTTTAAATTTATTGATTGAAGAAGGGTGCGCCTATGAGAATTTATGACATCATTGCCAAAAAGCGGGATGGCCTTGCCCTGTCGGAGGAGGAGATCCGCTTTTTTGTGAGTCAATACACCCAGGGGATGATCCCGGATTATCAGGCGTCGGCTTTGCTGATGGCTATTTGCATCAACGGAATGGATCGGCGGGAAACAACAGATCTGACCATGGCAATGGCTGCCTCCGGAGACCAGGTGGATTTGTCCGGTATCGGCGGGGCTAAGGCCGACAAGCACAGTACCGGCGGCGTGGGAGATAAAACCACTCTGGTGGTTGCGCCGGTCGTAGCCTCTTTGGGGGTGAAAATGGCGAAAATGAGCGGAAGAGGCCTAGGACATACGGGAGGAACCTTGGATAAGCTGGAGGCGATTCCGGGCTTTCAAGTGGAATTGGATCGGGAAAAGTTTATTGAGATTGTCAACCGGGTGGGCTGCTGCGTTATCGGCCAAACCGGGAATCTGGCACCGGCGGATAAAAAGCTTTACGCCTTGCGCGATGTTACCGCCACGGTGGAGAGCATCCCGCTGATCGCCTCCAGCGTTATGAGCAAAAAGCTGGCGGCGGGGGCGGATTGTATTCTGCTGGATGTGAAAACCGGCAGCGGGGCCTTTATGAAGCGGGCTGAGGACGCCGCCGCCTTAGCGCGGGAAATGGTGGGCATCGGAACCAGGGCGGGCCGGAAAACGGCGGCCTTGATTACCAATATGGACCGCCCCTTGGGAAACCGGATCGGCAACGCCCTGGAGGTGATGGAAGCCGTGCAGACCCTGCGGGGGCAAGGCCCTGAGGATCTGACGGAGCTGTGCTTGAACCTGTGCGCAGGGCTGCTGGCCCTGTCGGGAAAAGGTGGGCAGGAGGAGTGCTGTGCCCTGGCAAGAAAGCAGCTCGGCAATGGGGAAGCCTTTCGCAAGCTGAAGGAGATGGTAAAAGCCCAGGGCGGGGATGAAAGCGCCTTAGAGGACTTTTCCCGGCTGCCCCAGGCCTCTTTTCGAAAAGAGGTTTTTTCTTCCCGGGAGGGCTTCCTTACCCATATGGATACCCGTTTGGTCGGCGCGGCCGCCGCTCAGCTGGGAGCGGGCCGAGAGAGAAAAGGAGACGCTGTTGATTACGGCGCCGGAATTGAGCTTCATAAAAAGCCGGGAGACTTTGTGCGGAAAGGCGACAGTATAGCCACGCTGCTTACCAGCCGGAAAGAGCTTCTCTCTCCGGCTGCGGATACGTTTTGCAGCGCTCTTTCCTTTGGCTCCCAGCCTCCGGAAAAGGAACCGCTGATTTATGCCAGAGTAACCGGGGAGGGGACCTTTCCGGTGGAATGAGGCTTCATTCAAAACCTGAAATCATTTTTGAAAACAGCGGAGACGGCCCGGTGGGTAAAAAAGACGATAGGCTTTCCTGATTCCTGATGGAGCCTCCTTGGGAAACCGCCTTAAAATCATGAAAGCGGCCATGCGGGCGTTCGCCGTGTGAATTTGTTTTTAATTGCCGTGCGTTTCTCTGCCCACCGCCGCGCGAAACGGTAAAAAACAGCATCTTTCTTTTGGATCTTCCTTTACAGAAAGGAAGAAAAAGGGTATGCTATCATTAGAGAAAAATGAGGTGATCGAATGGGAAGCATCCTAATCCGGGGCGCTAAGCTGGCAGACCCTGAAAAAATATGCTGTGAGCGGCTTGACCTGCTATGCAGGAATGGAGTTATTGAAAAAATAGAAAAAAATATACAGGACCCAGCGGATAAGACCGTGGACGCTCAGAGCCTCGCCTTGCTGCCAGGCCTTGTGGACATGCACGTTCATCTGAGAGATCCGGGGCTTACCTATAAAGAGGACGTGTTCACCGGCTGCCGGGCCGCCGCCGCCGGGGGAGTGACCTCTCTGCTGGCTATGCCCAACACAAAGCCTCCTATGGATTCTCCCGCCTTGGTGGAGGAGCTCCTGCAAAGAGCTGAAAGCGCCTGCTGCAGGGTTTATCCAGCCGTTTGCATCACGAAGGGAATGAAAGGGGAGGAGCTGGCCCCTTTCATGGAACTGCAAAAGGCCGGCGCCGTTGCTTTAACGGATGACGGCAGGCCGGTGGAGAACTCCCTGCTGATGGCCAGAGCCATGAAGGAAGCCGCCAGCCTTGGCTTGAGGGTGGTGTCCCATTGTGAGGATTTATATTTGTCCCAGGGCGGACTGATGAACGAGGGTGCGGTTTCCCGGGAACTGAATGTTCCCGGCGTGCCGGCGGCCAGCGAAAACGCGGCTACAGCCAGGGAAATCGCGCTGGCGGAATCCTATGGCGTCCCGATTCATATCTGCCATGTGAGCACGGCGGTGAGCGCCGCCATGATCCGTGACGCTAAAAAACGGGGCGTGCAGGTCACTGGGGAAACCGCCCCCCATTATCTCCTGCTGACCGAGGAAGCGCTGAGAAAGAAAAACGCTGACTGGCGCATGAGCCCGCCGCTGAGAACAGACGAGGACCGTAAGGCGCTGCTGGAAGCGCTGAGAGACGGAACTCTGGATGCCATCGCCACGGACCACGCTCCTCACAGCGAGGAGGATAAGGCGGATTTTTACAGGGCGCCCAACGGCTCCATCGGCATGGAAACAGCCTTGTCCGCCTGTTATACGGCGCTGGTAAAGACAGGCTATTTAACCTTGCCGGAATTGATTGCAAAAATGTCTTTGAATCCAGCGCGGCTCTTAAAGCTGCCCGGCGGGACGCTGAGAGCCGGCGGGCCGGCTGATTTTGCCTTGTTTGACGAGAACCGCCGATGGACGGTGGACCGGGACAGGCTCCATGGCAGGTCCAAAAACACCCCGTTTCATGGTATGTCCCTGTCCGGCAAGGTGGTCATGACCGTATGCCGGGGCGAAATAGTCTACCAGGACGGCTGAGCCGGCAAGTGGAGGAAAAGAGATAAAATGGTGAAAAAGATGATATAAGACAGCGTAAGGGAAAGAAATGCGTTAAAAGATCAAAGGCTGGAATTTGAAGGATAAAAAAGCAATGACAAATCGCGGAGAGATATCAAACACACAAAAACCGAAACATAGGAGGAATTTATCATGCCGTTTGACCGTTTGATCGACAATATCAAAGCGAAAAACAACCCTACTGTGGCGGGCTTAGATCCCAAGCTGAGCTATCTTCCGGCTTACCTGAAGGAGAACGCCTATCGGAATTACGGAAAAACTCTGGAGGGAGCCGCCGCGGCTATTTTGGAGTACAATAAGGGCTTAATCGACGCCCTGTGCGATATTGTGCCGGCAGTAAAGCCTCAATGCGCCTATTATGAGATGTACGGCTGGCAGGGAATGAGAACCCTGGCCCAGACGATCCAGTACGCCAAGGAAAAAGGGATGTACGTGATTGAGGACGGAAAACGCAACGACATCGGCACCACAATGGAGGCTTACGCCGCAGCCCATCTGGGAGAAACCCAGGTGGAGGAAGCCGCCTGCTCAGCCTTCGGCGCCGACGCCTTGACGGTAAACGGATATTTAGGATCCGATGGAATCACCCCTGTGCTGAAGGTGTGCAAGGCCATGGACAAGGGGATGTTTGTATTGGTGAAAACCTCCAATCCCTCATCCGGCGAACTGCAGAATCAATTGATTTCCTCTGAGGATACGGTATACTACACCATGGGCATGATGTGCGAGCAGTGGGGTAGGGAGCTGATGGGCGCTTACGGCTATTCCGGCGTGGGCGCGGTAGTGGGGGCCACCTATCCCGCTCAGCTTCAGGAGCTCCGCGAGGCCTTGCCCCATACCTTTTTCCTGGTGCCCGGTTACGGCGCCCAGGGCGGCGGCGCCAGAGATGTAGCCCCCGCCTTTGACCAAAACGGCTTGGGAGCCATTATCAATTCCTCCCGGGGGATTCTCTGCGCCTGGCAGAAGGAAGGCTGTGACGAAAGGGATTATGCGGGCGCCGCCCGGCGGGAGGCCATCCGGATGCGGGATGAGATCGTAGGCTGTATCCAGGCGGGATAAGCTTTCGTTTTCTCCGATGAGAGGCCGCTTCCCAGACGGCCCATAAGTGATAATCTGGGCGGCACCGCCGGAGCCGCAGCCGGTGATAATTCAGAGGTGCGGTTCATACGGCGGCCTATGACCTTAGCGGCGTCAGCGGAGGGGCCGCCGCCGGAGCAGACTGCTCTCAAAGCTTTTGGGCCTTTATCCGCCGGAAAGAGCTGGAAAGCAAAGCCTGCTGGGAAAACCTATTGAGAATTAAAAAAGCACGCTACAATACTTATAAAGTCTTATCCTCTCCTGGAGAGGACGGAAGGATGACACATAGCATGAAATACAATACCCAGTCCTGCCGGCTGGTCTGCAAAAAAGAGCTCCAGCCCGGAATTTACGATTTTACTGTGGAGAGCCGGGAGTTCGCCTCCAAGGCGCAGCCGGGGCAGTTTGCCCATCTTTTGGTGCCGGGGAAGACTCTCCGGCGGCCGATTTCTATTTGTGACGCCGACCCGGAAGAAGGAACTCTGCGGCTGGTCTTTCAAGTGAGGGGAGAGGGCACTGAGCTTCTTTCCCAATTGGAAGAGGGGCAGACGGTGGATATTTTGGCGCCCCTGGGCCATGGGTTTACAGCAGGGGACCCCTCGAGGCGGGCGGTATTGGTAGGCGGCGGCATCGGAGTGCCTCCGCTTTTGATGGCGGCCAAGCCCTTTGGCAAAAACGCTACTGTGATCCTGGGCTTCCGCAGCCGGGATGCCGTGATTCTGAAGGAGGATTTTGAGAAGGCCGGCTGCCGGGTCATTCTGTGCACCGACGACGGAAGCGCGGGGTTCCGCGGACTGGTTACCGAGCCGCTGAGGAAGGTTCTGGAAGAACCGAAGGACGTTGTGCTGGCCTGCGGTCCTGGACCCATGCTGAAGGGTGTGGCGGAAGAAGCTGAAGCACGGGGCGTACCCTGCCAGATTTCCCTGGAGGAACGGATGGGATGCGGTGTGGGAGCATGCCTGGTGTGCGCCTGCAAAATCAAAAAAGCGGACGGGGAAGAGGCTTATCTCCACGTTTGCAAGGACGGTCCTGTGTTCAATGCTGAGGAGGTGGTTTTCTAATGGCGGATTTAACTGTGAATATCGCCGGCGTGGAATTTAAGAATCCGGTGATCACCGCTTCCGGCACCTTCGGCTTCGGCCGGGAATACAGCGAGTTTTATCCGCTGAGGGAGATCGGCGGCCTTTCCTGCAAGGGGATCACCCTGAAGCCCAGAATGGGTAATCCGCCGCCGAGAATCGCCGAGACCCCGTCTGGGATTTTAAACGCCGTCGGCCTGCAAAATCCAGGCGTGGATCATTTTATAGAGCGGGACCTGCCCTGGCTCAAGGAGCAGGAAACGGTTGTGATCGCCAATATTGCCGGGAACACGCCGGAGGAATACGCCCAAATGGCGGAAAAGCTCTCTGAATCCTCTGTGGATATGATCGAGATGAACATTTCCTGCCCCAATGTGAAGCATGGCGGGGTTCAGTTCGGCACCTCCTGTCAAAGCGTGGGAGCCATCACCAGGGAGGTCCGCGCCCACTGCAAAAAGCCGCTGATGGTGAAGCTTTCCCCCAATGTGTCTGATATCGCTGAGATCGCCAGGGCGGCGGAAAGCGAGGGCGCCGACGCCTTATCGCTGATCAATACACTGACTGGGATGCGGATCGATATCAACACCCGCCGTCCCATTATCCGAAATAATACCGGAGGCCTTTCCGGCCCGGCCGTGTTTCCGGTCGCGGTCCGCATGGTTTGGCAGACGGCCGGTGCGGTCAAAATTCCCGTGGTGGGCATGGGAGGAATCTCCACCTGGCGGGACGCGGTGGAGATGATGCTGGCGGGGGCTTCCGCCATCCAGGTGGGCACGGCTCTGTTTTCTGATCCCTATGCTCCCCTGAAAATCAAGGAAGGACTGAACCGCTACCTGGATGATCAGGGAATCGCCTCAGTGACTGAGCTGGCCGGCATGGTCAAGCCGTGGTAAATTAGGAGATGACAAGCATGACAAGAATTATTTTGGTCCGCCACTGTGAAGCGGCGGGAAATTTAAACCGACGGTTTCAGGGACACACGGACGCCGAGGTGACCGAGAACGGGAAAAAACAGCTGGAGCTTTTGGCGCTCCGGATGCGGAATGTAAAGATCGATTACTTATATTCCAGCCCCCTGAAGCGGGCTTATGCTACTGCCGAGGCCATCAATCAGTTTCATCATTTGCCAATTTATGTGGAGGCGGATTTGATGGAGATCAACGGCGGCTACTGGGAGGGAGGTCCCTGGAACGAGTTTTCTACCCTGTATCCCGAGGACTACGACTTATGGGAGAACCAGCCCTGGAAGTTTGCGCCGCGGGACGGCGAGCCGATGGTTCATGTGTTTGAGCGGATGAAAAGCTGCGTGGACAGGATCGCCGGAGAGCACCCGGGAAAAACGGTTTGCATCGCCACCCATGGCTGCGCGATCCGGAATTTCCTGTGTTACGCGGGCGGAAAGCCGATTGAGGAATTAAATTCCGTGGAGTGGTGCGATAATACCGCGGTCAGTGTGGTGGAATATGACGACAGCTTTGTGCCGCACATCGTCTCACAGAACGACGCTTCCCATTTAAATCCGGAGGTTTCCACCTTTGAAAAACAGGATTGGTGGAGACCTGAAAAGAAGAAAGGCAGCGCGTGATGATCATCCTGGGAATCGATTTGGGCAAGGCCCGTACCGGCGTGGCGGTATGCGACCGGGCGGAAATGCTGGCGTCGCCCCTATGCGTCATTCAGGAGCACAACAGGGAGCGGCTGATAGAGAAAATAGTCAAGCTTTCAAACGAGCGGCGGGCGGAGCAAATCGCTTTGGGCCTGCCGAAAAATATGGATGGCTCAGAAGGGGAAAGCGCCCAAAACGCCCGGGAATTTGGAGCGCTTCTGCAAGAAAAGACAGGCCTGCCGGTAGCCTTTGTGGATGAACGGGGCACTACAGTGACTGCCCATGGCTATCTAAATCAGACCGATGTCAGGGGGAAAAAAAGAAAGGCTGTGGTGGACAGCGTCGCCGCGGTCATTATTTTACAGAATTATTTGGATTATAGGAGGAATTGCCTATGAAGGTGAAAGCGCCTCCCAGAATGAGCAGCATCCAATGGTTTGTGTCTATTGCGGCCGGCCTGGCTATGTTTCTGCTGCCCCAAGACGCGCAGAGCTATTTTTCCGATGTTTACCGCCAGATTTTTGTGGCCGTGGTTGCCTTCGGCATAGCGCTTGTCCTTTTGCTTCTGTTCAAGCTGTACGAGCCGATAGGCGTGGCGATGCTGTCCTCCATGTTTCTCACAGTAATTACGTTTGCAATCCGGATTGGAATCAGGATCTATGAGGGGCCCAGCATGGAGGATTTCACCATGGCTGTCAACGTGTACGATGGGGTGAGCTGGGGGATGGTTTGGTCAATGCCCTTGCTCTGCTGTTTTCTCATGCGTATTTTTGCCCAGGGAAATTGGAGCGAACCGGAGGCGAAAAGGGACTTTTGCTGTTTTTTCCAGAAGGCTTCCGTGGCATCCGGATGCTACCTGCTGATTTTGCTGCTGGCGATTTTTCTCTATTTCCGTCCAATGAACTTTAGTGGGATGCGCCAGTTGAATTTAGTGCCCTTTTCTCAGATCTTACGTTATATTCAGGCGTTTCGAGAGGGAAATCCCGATGGGATGAAGCTGTTTTTCAGCGATGTGATCTTTTTTATCCCGATTGGCTTCTTCCTGTCCGCGCTGACGCCGGCCTGGAGGCTGTGGAAAAGGCTGCTGGTTCCGTTGGCTCTAGTGGTTGTGATTGAGGCGTTTCAATATACTTTGAATACCGGCGTGGCGGACGTGGACGACGTGATCTGCTCTATGGCCGGGTTTGGCCTGGGAGGCTTTGTTAAATATCTTCTTGACCGTATCCGCCGAAGCGTGACCAAAGGGAAAGAGGCAAAAATTTGTTATGTATGGGAATCCCAGCGTAGGGAGCGCCGAAAAGGAAAGACGGCTGACCAGGCTCAGGGACCGGCGAAGGAATAAAAACAGGCTGCCGAGGCCGGTTTCGGCAAAAATCAATAAAAGCTTCCAACCGAAAGCGTCTTTAAGGCCGCTTTCGGTTGGAAGCTTTTTTGATTGCAGCTTTTGCCTGCCGTTTGAGGAGGTCTGTTTTTAGCCGCTCTCTGCGAAAGAAACATAAAATTTGCCTTGCTTTTGTCTGATTGTGCTGAACTTTAAAATGATTAATTTGCCCGATTGACAATCCTCCTGATAGTATAGTAGGATTGTCAAAGACGGCGCGGCATTAAGATTTTGCATTGAGGAAAATGAGGGAGCAGACGTCATGGTTACATTATTTTTGATTGTGAT
The DNA here is from genome assembly GCA_000154345.1 of [Clostridium] leptum DSM 753. GTDB lineage: Bacteria > Bacillota > Clostridia > Oscillospirales > Acutalibacteraceae > Clostridium_A > Clostridium_A leptum. Next base: position 7,315 of record DS480341.1, on the reverse strand, counting down.
TTACGCAGCGTTTATCAGCCTGGGGCTGCCGGATTCTTTATTAGGCGTGGCATGGCCTGTCGCTCAGAAGGAATTTGGGGCAAGCCTGGGTGACGCAGGGATTATTTCTATGGTGATTTCTGTTGGAACAGTGATTTCCAGCTTGTTCAGCAGCAAGCTTTTAAAGCGCTTCGGCGTGGGAAAGGTAACGGCGGTAAGCGTGCTGATGACCGCTCTGGCTCTGCTGGGCTTCAGCTTTGTACCCGCTTTTGTTTTTATGATTCTGCTGGCGATCCCTCTGGGCCTCGGTGCCGGCGCGGTGGACTCGGGCCTGAACGAATACGTGGCGGAGCACTATGAATCCCGGCATATGAGCTGGCTGCACTGCTTCTGGGGCGTTGGAGCCATGGCCGGTCCTCTGATTATGTCTCAGTATATGAGCCTGGGTGTGGACTGGAGAATGGGATATCTAACGGTGGCAATCATCCAGTTTGTCCTGGTGGCCGTTTTAATCGCGACTCTGCCCTTATGGGATAAGGTGGCGGAAAAAACCAGCCAAAAAAAGCAGGAGGCAGATGCGAATGGTGAAAATCCTGGGGAGCTGGAACGGGAAGCAGATCTCGACCCGCCTATTGCCTCCGGAAAAGGGGGCTTCCTTGCGCCTTTGAAAATCAAGGGCGCGAAGGTAGCGCTGATCTCCTTTTTCTTATACTGTGGAGTAGAAATGACTTTGGGCCTTTGGGGAAGCAGCTTTTTAATTACGGAAAAAGGAATTGACGCCGCTGCCGCGGCGCAGTGGGTTTCCCTCTATTGGGGAGGCTTGACCGCGGGCAGACTGGTTTCCGGATTCCTGGCCATTCGGTTCAATAACCAGCAGATGATACGAATCGGAGAGCTCACGGTGCTCTTGGGAGTGGTGTGCCTGCTTTTGCCCTTGCCGCAGTTTGTATGTCTCATCGGCTTTATTCTGGTTGGAGCTGGCTGCGCTCCAATTTATCCTTGTATGCTTCATGAAACCCCTGTCCGGTTTGGAAAAGAGGACGCCCAGTCAATGATGGGGTTTCAGATGGCTGTCTGCTATACGGGTTCAACCTTGCTGCCGCCGTTTTTCGGATTGGTCGCTACAAAAGTCAACGTAGGTTTGCTGCCGGTGTTTTTGCTGGTGTATATTGTGATTATGCTGGTCAGCTCGGAAGCCTCCAACCGTATTTTCAATCGCGGGAAACAAAGCTGAACCAAGCGAAGCTTTCAAAGGGGAGCTAAGTGTGTATGGCTGCCAGAATAAACATGTGACTTTTCTTTCGGAAACTAAAATTTAGTACGGCTTTTGTTTTATTAAGTTAGGCTTGCAAATAAACGGTCGTTTTACTATAGCCTTCTTATGGGTATCCTATTCTTGCTTTCAATGCTGTTCAGCGGCTGTCAACAGCTTTTTATCCCTTAAATAATATTTCCCAAATGGAATGCTTTTTTGCAAAGCCTGGGAGCTTTGATATGAGAAAGGCCAGACCGGAAATTTCCGGTCCGGCCTTTATTGGCCTACTCTTTCAGAAGCGGATTCTTATGGCTCACTGGAAAAGTTGACAAAAGATCTTTTTTTCAGCACCGTCACGGCGCAGTAATGGAGAATCGAGAACTGTTCTGGCGCAATGTCCCGCAGAAGCTGTCTGTGTTCCGAGTCAAATTCTTGAACCTGTTCCGGGGAGAGAGAGGCCCCAATCCCTCGACAGGCTCTGATTCGTCCAGCCCAGCTTTCTCGGGTAAAGGGAACAGAAACGTCGAAAACGCACTCGTTTTCACAGGTGAAGAACCTTTTGTAGCAGGAATCTACCTCTATGGGATGACGAACCTCTCCTCCGCCTGTCCAATCCGGGTGATACCGTAAAACTAGCTGTTCACTGGCTCCGGCGATTTTATCCTCGAAGGGAAGCCAGGCCATATAAATAATAGCTAGCTTTCCTTCAGGCTTTAGAATGCGGAATAACTTGGGAGCCAGACGGGTGTGATCAAAATAGAAAAAGCACTGACAGGCAGTGACGGCATCAAAGACTGTATCAGGAAAAGAAATCTCTTCGGCAGAGCCTGTCAGATAGCGGATATTCCCTCCGGAGGATCTGGAAAGCAGCTCAGCCTGACGAATCTGCTCTGCGGAAAGGTCGATACCAACGAACCTGGCCCCGTATGGCGCCAGATTTCTGGGCAGAACGCCGGTCCCGGTTCCAAGATCTAAAACGCTTTGGCCCTGGCATCCGATCTCCAACGCCCGCAGCCGGCGGTAAAGCTCCTGCGGATAAATATCCCGGTATTTCGCGTAATCAGAGGAGACTCTTCCGAAATCAAAAGGCCGGCCATGGTCGATGCTCATATTGCTCAGCCTCCTTAAAACTCATTTTTTAAGGTTCTCAAAAACAAGCCGGACAATGCCAGGCTAGGATCCTCACCCCGGTGAACCACCTGATCTACCGCCTGGCAGATTGGCAAATCCACTTGAAGCCGTTGCCCCAGCAGGCACAACGCCCGCACGGTAGAGGCTCCCTCCGCCAGTTCTCCATAAGGCTCATGGCGAATAAAAAGCTCGCCAAAGCGGCGGTTGTGGCTGTGCTGGGAAAACAAGGTGGCTTGATAATCTCCTAAATGGCACAGGCCATAGGCCGAGAGGCCGTTGCCGCCCATCGACTCAATCAGCCTGGCGATTTCCCGGGTTCCCCTGGACATCAAAGCACCCTTTAGGCTGGACTGATCCAGCCCGTCCAGCATCCCGGCGGCGATGCCCACCACATTTTTGGCCGCTGCGCCGACCTCGCTGCCGATCAAATCGGTACCATAGTAGAATCGGATCAACTCGCTGGAAAGCAAGGGCACTAGCCTTTGCTTCAGGGTATCGTCCTGAGAGTCAATCACCATGCAGTTGGGAATCCCCTGAAGAAAGTCCTGTACATGGCCCGGACCTACCCAGACGGCAGAGGGCGCGGAAATAAATTCTCCCACGATTTGAGTCAAGCGTAGGCCGGTGGCCTCCTCAATTCCCTTCATGCAAAGAATCACCGGTGTGTTTTTCGGAAGCAGGGGCTGCAGCGAAGCTGTCAGCGTCCGCAAGGATTGGGCACTGATAGAGATAAAAAGAAGCTCGGCCTCGGAAACCGCCTGCTTAAGATCGTCGGTGAATTTTACTGTTGAGGGAAAGGTAAGCAAGCCGTTATCACGGGTTTCGCAGAGTGCTTTCAGCCGAGAGGAACCGGGACGTCCCCAAAGGGTCACGGAAAAGCCAAGTTTATTTAAGTACCAGGCGATGAAGGAACCCCACCGCCCGCAGCCAAGAACCGTCGCGTTCATAAGCTACCTCCGAAAAAGTATAATATTGTTTCATAATATTATAGCATATCGGAAGCAGGAAAGGAATTTATTCTCCTTGTCGGTGAGAGCTGGAAGAGAGATCTTTTTTACTGCCGGCAGAATCCCCGCCCTTTTCCTTTTTATAAAAGAGCTGCATTACGCCCATAATAAGCAGCAGGCCGCCGAACAGCTTGGAAAGCCAGTAGCCGTCGATCAGAGAGGAAAGATAGGTGCCGAGCCAGGCACCGGCCACGCCTAAAACAGCGGCGGGTATGGCGGCCTTCCAGTCGATCATTTTCTTTCTTGAGTATACGATCAGAGCGATGACGGCGCTGGGAATAAAGAAAATTAAGTTTACGCCTTGGGCAATACCTTGCTCCATGCCGAGAAACAGGGTCAGATAGATTATTAAAACGCCGCCGCCTCCAAGGCCCATGGCTCCAATCATGCCGGATAGGGTGCCGGCTGCCGCAGCCCATAGGAAGCTCATCGGAACAGCATCCTGACAGCGGCCCACAGCATCAGCACTCCAAAAATGCGGTGGAGCCACACATCCTTGATTTTTGTCAGAAGCCAGGAGCCGATGATGGACCCCAGTGCTCCCCAAAGCAGGTAAGGCGCGGCATCGCCCAAAGTTACCCTTCCGTCAGTTAAGTATAGAATGGAACTGAACACGCAAATCGGCAAAATGACAGCCACCGAGGTGGCATGGGACTTTTTCGCTTCCAGACCGGATTTGGCCAGCATAGGCACAGCAATCATACCGCCTCCGGCTCCAAGCAGGCCGTTAACAGCGCCGGAAAGAAAGCCTCCTACCGCTGATAAAGTATTCTTCAGCTTCAAAAAAACACCCCGTTTCCTTTATTTTTAGTATGGCAAAAGAAAGGGTGAAAGATACGCTGAATCAAAAAAGTCCTTTCTCTCTTTCTCTAAAACCGCCGGCAGATAAAATGATCAATCGGTTTAAGATAAGAAAGAGGAAGGAAAAGAACACCGCCAAATAAAAACGCGGCGCTGAAAGATTTCTTCAGCGCCGCGTTTTTTGCAATAAATTCCGGTTGACAGCTTTTTAACTTTATATTCAAGCTTTATCAAAAAAGAAAATTTGGAGAAAGAACGTATTTCTTTATCAAAATATGCGGCTGTCCTTGAGAAAAGAAGAAAACCCCTTTGCGGGTTAAACTGAAATACTAGCTTTTCGGCTGAGGAAAAGCTTTTTAGACCGGGGTCTTTCAAAGAACTGGCAGCAAGGAAAACTATAAAAGCTGACCCGCTGGAAAAGAGTATAAAAGAATCCCGCCTGACCGTAATGTGCTATCAATAACCTGCCTACCAAAAGACAGGTGGGTGCCCGCCCTCTGGTTTCACGCTCCCTTCGTCCAGCTAAGGCTGGGAGGTCTGCAATCCGCCAGCGGAGACAAAGCTCCCGAAAAATAAGTTGTAGGGTTATATAAGCACGGTCCACGAATCACGCAGGATCTTTTTTCTTATTGAGCGGCCCTTGCCGCAGAATTATTATAACACAGTTTTTTGGATTTTAACAGAGCAATCAAAAAAGAAATTACTGGTTTTCAGAATCTTCCTCTTCATCATACTCGTACAGCTCCTCGAAACGGCTTTCAAAGATTTGAGAGAGCCGATCTAGCAGCTCTTCATCCTCCACCTCTGCCAGCTGCTGCTCGCCATCCTCCTCGATCGCCTCAAAAATGTAATACATTCCGTCGGCTTCCAGACTTTCTCCGGGATCGTCAAAGGTAGGCAGAAGGGCGTAAAAAGTACCCTCGTCGCTTTCGATTACATCAAGAATCTCAAATTCATGCTCAGTGCCCTCGTCATCAATCAGGGTGATGAGATCGGCGGCAAATTCATTATCCATATATTGATAAAACCTCTCTTTTCTAATTTGATAGTATTTATTTTACCCTTCTGCTACCGTGAAGTCAACCGCATTTGAAGAAATATTTTATTTACAGATTTTTAACATAAAATATTAATTTTATTAATTTTAAATGTTGACATTTACTAAAAACGTGGTATAATATAATCGTACTCAAAGAGAAGAGGACAAATAAGAAAAGAAGCTTCCAAAAGAATTGGGAAGCAAATTTTCAGAGGAAAGGAAGCGAGTCCAATGAACGATTCACAGTCACAGCCTTTTGCCATCGGTCAGGGGACCGAGGCTCCCGCCTTCAGAAAATCTGTTAGAAATTGAAAAGGACCTGGTGAGTCGTGGGTTTCTCCGAGAGCGGAGCTTATCTGCGAGACAGTCTGACACAAGCGCCGGTTTAACAGGTGAGAAACAGATTTTTTGTGATAGCTTCCTATCTTAAGCTTACAAAAGGCGGAACGTCCCCATGGCGAAATAAAATCGCGGCGGATGTTCTTTTTGTATTTTCAAAAAATGGAGAAAGATATGCGCGGCATGAGGACGGCAGTCAAATAAAAATTGAATAGAAGCGTGTGAGCTTTTTAGGCTTCCTATGTTTTGAAGGCTGAAATTTAGGAGTTTAATTTTGTCCGGTACAAGGACAATTGTAAGCCAAAAATTTGGGAGTAAGCGTCAAAACAAATTGGGAGAGTCCCCAAAGAAGCGCGGAGAGGGCCTTTCGTAAAACGAAAGACTGATAAAAGTAACCGGACGTAGTGCCGGGGAAATTACTCCCTAAAAAGCGGTAAACACAAAATTGAAATGGCCTTTATCGTATAGATAAAAAAATAAAACTTCATTGTAAAGGGTGAGTCCAAAGTACAGTGAAAAAGGCGGTAGCCTCGTTTTGAAAGCCGTTTAAAATGTTCAGATCAATATTGATTTGTCAAAGAAAGGTGCGTAGAATCCCATGTGCTGAAACCTGAATTTGGAAGATTTCATGAAGAAAAAGCTGAGTTTGAGAAATTTGAATTGCATTTTTCAAAAGGAGCAGTTCTTAACCAGTGAAATCGTAGATAATTCAGAAAAATCAGAAAGGGATTGGTAAAGTCCAATGGGATAAATCGTTTCTAAACAAGTGACAAATAATCATCTTATAGGATGAGAAACAGGTGAGTCCAAAAGAAAGTTCATTTTAAGCCCCTGACAGATGGTATGTCCATTTGTTAGGGGCTTTTTCTGCTAGTTGGCAACCCCGGGAGTGGTAATTATATCCGCTTGCCATATACATGGTATATGCTTGAAACGAACGTACCAGCTTCTTATAAAAATCACGGAAAGATTGAGTCTGGATATCGACAGGGAAAGTGAAAAACATACTTGATCTCTGCTGATGAATTTCCTGATCAGATCGGGAAATTCACTTTATCCATTATAGGCGACTGAGGCGAATTGTGCGCCGATTAAATCACACAGCATTAGAGGAGAAATCTGAATTTGCTGTCCGATTTTCCCGCCGCTTACTATAATAAAGGAAAGCTTTTGAGCGCTTTCATCAATAACAGTTTTGTATTGCTTTTTCATCCCAATCGGGGAACAGCCGCCCCGAATATAGCCGGTGGCATTTTTAATTTCATCCACATGAATCATTTCTACACTCTTTTGCCCTACGGCTCGGGCTGCGGCTTTTAAATTCAGTTCTTTTGCCACCGGGATAACAAATACATAAAAATTGCGGTCTGTGCCTCGCGTTACTAAGGTCTTGAAGACTTGCTCTACCGGCTGGCCTAATTTTTGTGCTACGGAAACACCGTCTATTTTTCCATCCTCATGCTCGTAACTGTACGTTTCATAAGGAATTTTTGCCCAGTCTAAGACCCGCATGGCGTTTGTTTTATTTTCCTTTGCTTTCATAGTATCACTCCGTCTGAATCTGCTTGTTTCTCTTACATTTTAGCACAACCGCAGCGAATAGAAAATAGGGGCTGCCAGAAAGAAAGGAAATATTAAAAACAGATAGGAATAAGGCGGAGAATGAAAATAAGTAATTTCAAAAGGGTTAGAAAATACAAAATAGCGGCCCCCACAAGAATGTAAAGAGCCGCTGAAAATTAGCCTGTGCTGGATTGTTTGGGG
>DS480342.1 GCA_000154345.1 [Clostridium] leptum DSM 753 | reverse complement strand
CAGTATTACTGCGTTTTTTATTAACAGCGTTTGGCTTAGATCTTAACAGAGTCCGCGTCGATCCGGGCCGGAAGCTCGCTGGCGTCGGCAGAGATCAGCATGACGATTTTCACCTCGGAATGCGAGGCAAGCTCATTGGCTTTGGCGACAAAGTCGGCCAGAGCCTCAAAATCCCGTCCGGTGATTTTCAAAGTGGAATCCACAAAAATATCGGTTACATCATAATTTCCGGCACAGATACCGCTGAGGAAGCCGTAAAACGCATCAAAACCGCTGACATTATACTGCTCGATGTCGATCAGCCTGGCCTTGTGGGATACGTCGTAGGTGAGCTTCGCGCCCTTTTCAATGACTACCACATTGCCGTTGGACTTTTCCACAGCCTCATTGGCCAGCTGGATCAGTCTTTTTGTTTTTCCGGAACCTTTATTCCCAATAATCAGAGTTATCATAGGATACTCCTCCTGTATATTTATTCCGCCACCGGCGGTTTTTCATGCTATTTTGCAAGTCTTGCTTCCAAAGCGGCTTTCTCGTTCTCATAACCAGGCTTGCCCAGCAAGGCGAACATATTCTTTTTATAGCTCTCTACGCCAGGCTGGTCAAAGGGATTGACGCCCATCAAATAGCCGGAAACAGCGCAGGCCTTTTCAAAGAAATAAATCAGATAACCCAGCTCAAATTCAGTGGCTTCCTCCATATGCAGCACCATGCTGGGAGCGCCGCCGTCAGTATGGGCCAGCACCGTGCCCTCAAAGGCCTTTTCGTTAATATAGGCCATGGAGCGGCCGGCCAGGAAATTTAATCCGTCCACGTTGTCCTTATCCTCATTCAGGACGATTTCCCGTTTGGCCTTATCAATCAGCACCACTGTCTCAAACAGCAGGCGCTTGCCATCCTGAATAAACTGCCCCATAGAATGGAGATCTGTGGAAAACACCACCGAGGCCGGGAACAGGCCCTTCTGGTCCTTGCCCTCGCTCTCGCCGTAAAGCTGCTTCCACCATTCGTTCATCATCGTGAAGCACGGCTCGTAGCTGACCAGAACCTCTACCTCTTTTCCCTTGCGGTATAGGATATTCCGTAAGGCGGCGTACTTATAGCAGTCGTTTTTATTGAGGTCAGGCTCCATAAAGTCATTCTGGGCCTTTCGGGCGCCGGACATCAAAGCGTCGATATCGCATCCGGACACCGCAATCGGCAGCAGGCCGACGGCTGTCAGCACCGAGAACCGTCCGCCGACATCGTCAGGAACCACAAAGGTTTCGTAGCCCTCCTCATCGGCCAGCTTCTTCAAAGTGCCCTTCGCCTTGTCGGTCGTGCAGTAGATTCTTTCTCTGGCGCCTTGCTTGCCGTATTTTTTCTCCAGCAGTTCCCGGAAAACCCGGAATGCGATCGCAGGCTCCGTGGTGGTTCCGGACTTCGAAATCATATTGATGGAGACGTCCTTCCCCTCGCACAGGTCGATCAGTTCAGCCAAAGCGGTAGAGCTGATGCTGTTACCCGCGAAATAAATATCCGGAGTATCCTTTTTTAAAGCGTTATAGTTTGGGGATTTTAAAAACTCAATGGCCGCCCGGGCTCCCAGATAGGAGCCGCCGATTCCGATTACGATAAAAACATCCGTATCGGACTGAATCTTTTTCGCAGCCTTTTGAATTCTAGAAAATTCTTCCTTATCATAATCAGTAGGAAGCTTGATCCAGCCTAAAAAGTCATTGCCTAAGCCTGTTCCGGCATGAAGGGCCTCATGGGCCAGCTTGACTTGAGGGGCCATTGCTTCACATTCCTGGGGCTTGACAAAGCCCTCCAGGTATTGTGCGCTGAGTTTTGTAGCCATAATTGAACCTCCTCGATCCACGGCGCTTCCGCCGCCCTTTTGATACTTTTTATTTTACAATATCCCGGCACAATTTGCAAGGACAGCCAGGTCTATTTGTCCGGTTTTTGTGAAATTTAACGATTTCGTCAAAATTTCGCCGTATATTTTTTATCCTTTGAAAAAACTTAACTGCTATACCTCCTTTTCTTCATCCAAAGCAAACACGGGCTTTCCGCGCTTTTCCGCTGCTTTACAGCCGCAGAAGCTCTCTGGCTAAAATCCCCAATGCGGAAAAAAAGCTGATTTGTTCCACATCTCCAGCAGCGGTAATTGGATATTCCGTCAGCACCTCGCCGTCCAGGGTATATACAATTTTTCCCAGCTGCTGGCCCTTAGCCACGGGCGCCTCCACCGATTCCGACAGTTTGACTTCTGTCTTTAGATCCTTTTCCCTGCCCTTTGTCAGCAGAACGCTGCCCGAAGCGGCCGATTCAACCGCGACCTGGGACTGCATCCCATTCACCACCGGCACCGGCTGCAAAGCCTCCTCCGGCAGACCCGGGGTGTAAATCATATAATTGGAAAATCCATAATCCAGCAAGGCCGCAGCGTCGGTAAAACGCTCCTTTCCCGTAGCGCTGCCCAGCACCACGCCGATCAGTGACAGCCCGTCTCGCTGCGCGGTAGCGGTGATACAACTTCCCGCGCCGCCGGTGGTGCCGGTCTTCAAGCCGGTGATCCCGTTATAACTTTTCAAAAGCTTATTGGTATTTACGATCTGGGTTTTCCCCTCTCTTAGGGTATCCATCCAAATAGTGGTATAATCAAAAATTTTCTCGTGCTTGATCAATTCACGAGACATCAGCGCTACATCGTAAGCGCTGGTTACATGCCCCTCTTCGTCCAGGCCGTTGCAGTTTTTAAAAACCGTGTCTTTCATCCCCAGCTCCGCCGCCCGCTGGTTCATCTTCTGCACAAAGGCCTCCTCCGTGCCCTCCAGATGCTCCGCCAGCGCGACCGCCGCATCGTTTGCCGAAGCCACCACCGTAGCCTTTACCATATCGTCAGCGGACATGGTTTCTCCCGGTTCCAGCCAAATATCTGATCCGCCCATTGACGACGCATGCTCACTGGCTGTAATGGTATCCGTCAAAGACATCCTGCCCTGGTCAATGGCCTCCATGACCAAAAGCAGCGTCATCACCTTGGTAATTGACGCGCAGGCTCTGACCTCATGGGAATTTTTCTCAAACAACACCTTTCCGGTAGACGCCTCCATCAGCACAGCGCTGGGTGCCGTCAGATCCTCCTCCGAAAGCGCTCCCGCCGTCACCGGCAGGGCAGACGCCGCCAGCAAAGCTCCAAGCCCCAGGCATAAAGCCCTTTTCCAAAATTTCATACCGCACCTCCAACAAGTATTCTTCTGGTTTATACTTATGTAAGCGCCTGTCTTTTTAGTCGTTTTCCTGTAAATTCAAATCCACAAAAAACGGCTTGAAATTTGGTCCTCGATGCTAAGTCCTTTCAGGCTTTTCAAAATCGCTTTCTGTGCGTCTGTCCCCGGCGAAGCCCGCCAAAAATCAAAGCCTCAGGCAGAAAAAGCCCCGGCACGCGGGGGAAATTCCGCGTGCCGGGGCCGCTGCCGCCTGTCCCGCCGGATCGCTTACCGGCGGTTGACCGAGGACGTACCCTTTTCCCTAAGATAGGTGGATTCCAGATCCGCTAAATGAAGCTTTACGGCGATGGGATATTTGTCGAACGCATTGCTGATAGCGTAGCCGCCGCTTTTCGCAGTATCGTCAAAGCCGCCCATATGCCAGCGGATCGCCATAGCCTCTGAGGTTTTTAGCCGCATAAACCGTTCAATCAGAAATACGGATTTTTCCCCGTGACCGTAGGGAAACATATCCTCCACGCTGAAATAGGGCTGTTTTTCCCACTGCCCTGTTTCTTCATTTTTCACGTTCCGGGTAGAGCATTTATAAAACTGGGCTTTGCACAAATCGTGAAGCAGAGCGCAGACCGCGAAGCTTTCCGGATTATCCGCACCTTCCTCAAAATGCTTTTCCATCATCACCTGATACACCTTGACGCTGTGCTGCACCAATCCTCCGGTGCATGCGCAATGAAATTTTGTGCTGGCCGGAGCGGTAAAAAAGTCTGTGGTCTGCAGCCATTCTAAAAGCTCCTTGGAGCCCTCCCGGCTGATATGCTCCTGATAAATACTGATAAAATCCTCTTTATAGCCCATAACTTCTCCTTTTCTTAACCTATGTATGGAGTGCCTGCTTTTTTCATATTTTATTGTAACACAAGAAGCCCGGCCTGAACAATCAAAAACAAGAAGTTTTCAGCAGCTTTACGAATTTGTCGATTTATGGTACACTGTGTCCTACTACCTACTATATGACGCTCCCCCTATTCCCTCATATAAAATTACAGAACAAAGGAGAAGCCTATGAAAAACAAAAATATGCAGGTGCTGCATTCCTCGCCAAAAACCCGGCGCACGCCGCCGGCCGCCGGCTTCGCCACGGGGCTTTGCTTCTACAAGCTGTTTTGGATATTCCTGGTAGGCTGCGTGATTGGCTGTCTGGTTGAAATGCTCTGGTGCTATCTGAACGAGGGCTTTTTTGAAAGCCGGCAAGGCTTGATCTACGGTCCTTTTTCCCCGGTTTACGGCTTAGGCGCCGTGCTTTTCACTTTAGTGATGTACCGGTTTAAGCATTCCAGCAGCTTCATCATCTTTTTGGTCAGCGCCGTGGTCGGCGCCTTGTTTGAATATGTCTGTTCCTGGGTGCAGGAGATGGCCTTCGGCACCGTTTCCTGGGAATACAGCAACGAGCCTTTGAATCTTAACGGCCGGACCAGCCTTTCTTTCGCGGTAATGTGGGGCGTTTTGGGCTTGGTGTTTATGAAGCATGTGCTTCCCTTTTTAGAGCGGCATATCGAACGTTTGCCGGTAAAGGCCGGTACTATAATCACTTGGATTCTGATCGTACTGATGGTCCTCGATATCGTCATCTCCGCCGCTGCGGTGCGCCGGCAAACAGACCGGCACAACGGCGTGCCATCCACCAACATTATCACGGAATTTCTCGACAATCATTATCCCGATTCCTTTTTAAAGCTAATCTATCCCAACATGGAACAGCCGGGCAGAGGCTGAAGCCATACCAGAAAGTCAGGCAAGAATTGTTTTCGGAAAAGCGCCGCGGATTTTCGCGGCGCTTTTTTGAGAGCTTTTGCCTTTTTTATTTGTCGTGCCTGCTCCAGTCAATATACTGAGCGGAACACCAGCCTGTACCCAGAAGGCATCGAATCCGAAGCCAGCCTCTGCCGTTATCCTCCAGCACATCCACCATATTGCCTTCGGAAATAGTGAACAGTACGGAAAGATCCGTGGCCGGGCCCGAACGGATATTGAGTACATCGGCCGTACATTTTCCCACGCCGATGGCGGGCACCTGCAAATTGGTGCGGAACCAGTCGATATACTGGGAAGCGCACCAGCCGGAGCCCAGAAGGCAGTTGATCTGAAGCCACTGGCCGCTGGCTGTGAGCACATCGACCATATTCCCCTGGGACAGCTGAAACGCTGCCGGATAGTCCAGGCCGCTTCCTGTGCGGACGTTCAATACATCCGCTGTGCAGCGGCCGATCCCAATCGGCGGCTGCTGGGATTCAAAGGGAGACCATTGGATATATTGAGCCGCACACCAGCCCACGCCGTGGAGACAATTGATCTGAAGCCAGCCGTTCTCGCTGATCTTCAGCACATCCACCATATTTCCTGTGGAAATCTGATACACCACCGGGTAGTCGGTTCCCGGCCCGGAACGGACATTCAGCACATCCGCCACACAGTGGCCGATTCCCAGCCGATCATCCCGCTCTCCGCCGGAACCTTCTTCCGAGCCGCCTGATCCGCCGCTTTCCCCGGAGCCCCAGCCATTGAGTCCCTTGTCTTTAATAAGCTTCGGGAAATCGCGGTAGGCTATATTCATATCCACCTTGCCGGCGATCCCGCCAACGGTTCCCCCGCTGGTATACTGCCACATGCCGTGATGGCCGTCATACTGATCCTCTGAATAATACTGAGCCACCCACACGTCATAGGGAAGCTGGTCCGGATAAAACTTGTTGGTCAGCCAATTCAGGCTGGCGTAAATCCCCACATAATAGCCTGCCTTTTCCACCGTCTCACAGAACGCCCGGATCACCTTAGTCAAGGCGTCCCGATCCAGACTCCCCATGGTAGCGCTGTCCTCTACGTCGTAATACAAGGGGTATTCAAATCGAATTCCCTTTACTGTGTCGAGGAAAAAGCCCGCTTCGTTCCTAGCCTCTTCCTCAGTCACCGCATACCCGTAATGATAAGCGCCAATGGGAATCCCGGCGGCCTGGGCTCCTTTTACGTTGTTATAAAATTGATTATCCACCTGGCTTGGGCTGGGCGAGCCAAAGCTGGAACGCAGAATGGCGAATTCCACGCCGCTGCTTTTCACTGCGTCCCAGTCGATCACCCCTTGCCAGGAACTAACATCAATTCCCCTTTTGTCCATAAAAATTTCTCCTTTCGCTTCTGGAGCGTTTTCTGCCCATTTCTATAATATGTATGAAGCGACTCCTTGTCCCATTTTTCTTTTCCGGTAAAACCATGCGTTTCGAAAAAATTTCCATAATTGCTAAATGATACATCTCATGAAGCCGTCTTTTTGACAAACAATAATGCCGGGGTGATAAAATGGATAATTTTTTTAACGGAGGAGCAATCCTTTTCAGCAATCGGCTTGCAGAGGATATGGACTTAGGAAACTATTTCGCCAGTCTGCCCGAAGAAGTGCAGGAAGCGATTAACCAGAGAGCGGAGGAATTTCATTCTGCTGAAGAAATACGAGCTTACGCGGAAGAATTGAAACTGCGTTCTTAATCGGCTGGGGTTAGAGTAAAAATCAAATTCCAGGATTATTGGCCTTTCTCTGCTTCCGCAGGCTTAAATGCCGCCGTCTTCATTGATTAACGGCACAAAGGGAGCCTCCAGCGAGGTAACGCCAGGTGCTTGAGAGCCGTCAGCGGCGGAAAAATCCGCCGCAAATTAAACGGTGAAATAGGCTGCCGCAAAAGGAAAGCTTTCTGGGAGACGGGCATAAAAGCCATGAGCCGCGCGGCTCCGCAAGCAGAAACCTAAAAAGGCCGGCTGGGATAACTCCCAGCCGGCCTTTTTCCGTCGAAAATTTCAAGCAGATTAAATGGAAATTTTAAGGGCGATATCATAAAGCTCCTTGTTAAACTGCTTTTTCATCTGCAAAGCCTCGGTGATATCAAAGTCCACAATGTCTCCATGCCGCATCGCTACCACGCGATTGCTCTTACCCTGAACCAAAAGCTCTACTGCCTTGTAACCCATCTCGCTGGCCACCACACGGTCTCTCAGCGTAGGAGAACCACCCCTCTGCACATGGCCCAAAACCGTGGCTCTGGACTCAATACCCGTCTTATCCTCAATGTCCTTGGCCAGCTGCTCCACGCCGCCGATGCCCTCGGCGACTACCACGATAAAGTGCTTCTTGCCGGTCATCTGGGTAAACTGCATCCGGTCGATGATATCCTTTTGGAAATCATACTCTACCTCCGGCACCAAAATTGAGGTGGCGCCTACGGCGATGCCGGTCAGCAAGGCGATATCCCCGCACCTTCTGCCCATCACCTCTACCACGCTGCAGCGGTCGTGAGACTGAGCGGTATCGCGGATTCTATCCACCATTTCCATTGCGGTGTTCATAGCGGTGTCAAAGCCTATGGTGTATTCACTGCACTGGATATCATTATCGATGGTGCCGGGAATACCCACACAGGGGATTCCCGCGTTGGTCAAATCTCTGGCGCCCCGGAAGGAACCATCGCCGCCGATAACCACAACGCCGCCGATGCCAAGATCACGGCAGGTATCCGCCGCCTTCTGCACGCCGGCCGGAGTATTGAATTCCGGGCTGCGGGCGGTAAACAGGGTTGTGCCGCCCCGGTGGATAATATCGGAAACACTGCGGAGATTCATTTCAAAAACATCCCCGCTGATTAAGCCGTTATAGCCTCTGCGTACGCCGATGACCCTGATTCCATTCGCGATGGCCGTTCTGGCAACGGCGCGCACCGCCGCGTTCATGCCGGGAGCATCCCCTCCGCTGGTCAATACGGCTATGGAATTCATACTCATGACAAGCCCTCCAAATCTTAAATCATTGCTGCTAATATCAGCCGAAGGGCACAAGCCCTGCCGCTTCCGCCGACCTATCCTTAACATCTTAACCTATCATATTTATTATAAGCAGAAAATGTTAGAGAATCAACAGAGCAATATGGACAATCATCTCACAACCATGGATTTCTTTCCCATATCCCCTTATTTCTGCAAAAGGAACATATTTCCAATATTTTTTTACGGAAAACTGCCATATTTCCTCTGTATCAGTCAATGACGATCACGTTTTTTTCTCCCAGCTGATAGCGCAGCTCCTTCAGCAGCACCGGGTTGTTATCCACCCACAGGCTGGCGGGGGCCTTCAAATACTTTTTCTGATCCGTGTAGTAAAAATACACCGGGGTGGGTCCTTCAAAAATTTCCAGCAGCAGCACAGCCCGTTCCTTTTCCCTTGAGCTAGCCGACGGCATCCGAAGGTAAAGCCCCGGCCGCCTGCTTTTCTTTTCTGTTTCCCCGCCGGGAGGCGGCAGCACCTGCTCGCAGATGATTTTCGGCTCCTCTTCCTCTCTGGCGCTGACCCGGCCCTTGAGCTGAACCACAGAGCCCTCCTTCAGCAGATGGCCAAATTCAGCCAGCACCTTAGGAAACACCAGCATTTCTATCCCGCCGTACAAATCCTCGATCTGGACAAAGGCCATCGTGGAATTGTTTTTGGTGGTTTTCAGCCGGACGCTGTTGATAATACAGAGAAGCGTCACGTTAGTACCGTCATGATACCGGTCATATTCCCCGTGAGCCTCGGCAATTTCTCCGATCTTGGCAGCGTTAAGCTTTGCCGCCGCCTGGGCATAGGCGGCCATCGGATGCCCGGAAAGATACATGCCAGTGATCTCCTTTTCCATGGACAATAGTTCCGAAGCCGGGAACTCCTCCACATCAGGAAAGGCAATTTCATCCCTGGGAGCCTGCCCCATCGCCTCAAAAAAGCCGATCTGGCCATCTAGATTCTGCTTCTTTTCCGCGTCCAGGTTGTCCAGCACGGTTTCCGCCACCGCGAGCATCTGCCGGCGGTTGGCCCCGAGGCCGTCCAAGGCGCCGGATTTAATCAGGCTTTCCAGAGTTCTGCGGTTCATTTCCCTGCCATGCAGCCGCTTGCAGAACTGGTAAAACGAGGTGTATTTTCCGCCCTGCTCCCGCTCCTCCAAAAGCCGGGCGATAAAGCCACGGCCCAGGTTTCGGATCGCCAGCAGGCCGAACCGGATGGACCCATGCGTAACGGTAAAGCCGTTGCCGCTTTCGTTTACGTTAGGCGGCAGAACCTGAATGCCCATATTAGAGCATTCCTCAATGTAGCCCGCCACCTTGTTGGCGTTGTCCAGCACGCTGGTCAGCAAGGCCGCCATAAACTCCTTTGGATAATGGTACTTCATATAGGCGGTCTGGTAGCTGACCCAGGCGTAGGCCGTGGCGTGGGATTTGTTGAATGCGTAGGAGGCGAAGCTCTCCATCTCGGCGAAGATTTTTTCCGCGATCTCCCGGCTGACCCCCCGCCGGATACAGCCCTCCACCTCCACGGTTCCGTCCCCGCCTACCAGGCCTTCAATGAAAATTTTCCGCTCCTTTTCCATCACCGAGTGCTTTTTCTTGGACATCGCCCGCCGAACGATATCAGCCCGGCCCAAAGAGTATCCCGCCAGGGTGCGGAAGATCTGCATGACCTGCTCCTGGTAAACAATGCAGCCGTAGGTCACGTCCAGAATGCCGGCCAGCAGAGGGTGCAGATAGGTTACCCGCTCCGGATGGTGGCGGTTCTCGATGTATTTAGGAATGGAATCCATAGGGCCGGGACGGTACAGGGAGATCACGGCGATGAGATCCTCCAGAGACTGAGGGCCCAGCTGGACCAGCACGTTCTTCATGCCGCCGGATTCGTACTGGAATACGCCGTTGGTGCTGCCCTCCGCCAGCATCCGGTACACCGCCGGGTCGTCATCCGGCACATGGGCGATTGAGAAATCCGGTTCCTTTCGGCGCACCATTTTTTCCGCGTCGCTGAGCACCGTCAGGGTCCTCAGGCCCAAAAAGTCCATTTTCAGAAGCCCCAGTTCCTCCAGTGTGGTCATGGTATACTGAGTGACAACGGCGTCGTTGTTTTTCGCCAGAGGCACATAAAAGCTGACCGGCTGCTCGGTGATGACCACGCCGGCCGCGTGGGTGGACGCCTGCCGGGGCATCCCCTCCACCTTTCTCGCCATATCAATCAGCTCCCGGGTCTGGGGGTCGGCGTCGTACCGGGCTTTCAGCTCCGGGGAAACCTTCAGCGCCCGCTCCAGGGTGATTCCCAGCTCCATAGGCACCAGCTTAGCGATCACATCCACCGCGGCGTAGGGCATGGCCATAGCCCGTCCCACGTCCCGGATAGCGCCTCTGGCCGCCATTGTGCCGAAGGTGATGATCTGGGCCACGTGATCTGCGCCGTACTTCCGCACCACATAGTCGATGACCTCCTGGCGGCGCTCATAGCAGAAGTCGATGTCAAAGTCGGGCATACTGACCCGCTCCGGGTTGAGAAACCGCTCGAACAGCAGGTTATACTTGATAGGGTCAATACCCGTAATCCCGATACAGTAGGCGGCGATGCTTCCCGCCCCGGAGCCTCTTCCCGGCCCTACCGGAATCCCTACGGATTTAGCGTAGCGGATAAAGTCGTGGACAATGAGATAATAGTCCACATAGCCCATGGTTTTGATGGTGTTCAGCTCATATTCCAGCCGCTCCCGGACAGAGGGGTCGGCGTTCGTACCGTAATATTTTTCAAAGCCCTCATAGCACTGGTTCCGGAAATACTCAAAATGATCCTGTCCGTCAGGCACCTCGAAATGGGGCAGCTTGGTGTTGCCGAATTCAAATTCCACATTGCACATTTCCGCGATTTTCACCGTGTTGTCGCAGGCCTCGGGCACCTGTGGGAACAGAGAGCGCATCTCCTCCTCTGTTTTGAAATAAAACTCGTCGGAACCAAATTCCAGGTTATTGTCATCCTCCAGGGTATGGTTGGTCTGGATACACAGGAGGACCTGATGCATCTTACTGTCCTCTTTGTGAATATAGTGGCAGTCGTTGGTCACTACCAGGGGAATCCCCGTCTCCTGGGACAAGGCAATCAGCATGGGCGCGATCTGCTTTTGTTCCCGGATCCCATGATCCTGAAGCTCTAAATAGAAATTCCCCTGACCGAAAATCCGGTTGTATTTCAGCGCCTTTTCCTTGGCCGCGTCATAGTCTCCCCGCACCAGGGCCCGGGGAATATCCCCCGCCAGACAGGCGGAAAGAGCGATCAGGCCCTCACTGCGGGTCTCCAGCATTTCGTCGTCCACCCTGGGCTTATTGTAAAAGCCGTTGATCCAGGCCTCCGACACCATAGCCGCCAGGTTTTGATAGCCGGTATTGTTTTTGCAGAGAAGCACCAAGTGCCTGTTTTCCGAATCAAACTCATGGATTTTGTCGGTGTGCTTCCGGGGAGACACGTATACCTCGCATCCGATGATCGGATGGATTCCCTTGGCCTTGGCGGCCTTATAAAAATCCACCACGCCGTACATGGAGCCGTGGTCGGTAATGGCCACCGAGGCCGCCCCCTGGCTTACCGCCGTATCAATCAGCTCATTGATCCGGCAGGCGCCGTCCAGCAGGCTGTATTCGGTATGCAAATGTAAATGGACAAAACCGCTCATGATTGATTCCTCCAAAAGCAGAAGCGGGCGGAGCGTTTTCCGCCCCGCCCATGGTTTTGACTTCTCTTCTATTTTAACTGCTGTAAATGTGAACCTGTTAAGACATCGCCGTATTCCTGGCCAGGGTGACAGCGTCTCCTCCACGGAACCCCTTGACCCATTGGAAAGGGGCCGCTTTTTTGTCCCTGGCTTTTCCCCCTAACCGTTTGGGTTTTTCCGCCTTGTTAAAGCCCGCGAAAGCGGTGAGAGGGCCTTTGACAAATTGCAGTTTGACGCGCTTTCAGCCGCGCGGCGGAGCAGACAGGCCTCTGGGATTTCCTTATACCGTCTGGGTACCGCAGTCCGGGCAGAATTTTCCGCTGACCATTTTCCGGCAGTTAGGACAGAACCGATCCCCCTGAGGAGCGTTCTGAGCCTCCCGCACTACCGGTTTGCCGCACTCCATGCAGAATTTTGCCGGGCTGGCATAGTGTTTGCCGCAGCCGGTGCAGACGTATGTGCCAGCCTCCTGAGAAGGCTGCGGCTGCTGAACAGCCGGTTTGGACTGAGCCGCGCCCGCCATCTGCTGCGCCATCTGCTGGCCCATCGCCATCGCCGCGCCCATGGCCGCGAAATTCCCGCCGCCGTTGGGGCTGTCGAAGCTGTCCGCCATGGAAACGGAGGCGTATTTTCCCACGTCCTGCACAAAGCTTTGAGACGCCACCTTTTCCGCCATCTTCTGGACCTCCGGCGGGTAGTTGATGCTCAAAATGTTCAGATCCGCCACGCCCATGCCGATGTCGCTTAATTCCTTGTCCAGTTCAGCGCACATCTGCTTCGCCAGCCGGCGGCTGTTGGCCTGTAGGGACACAAGGGCGTTGAGCCCTACGTTCTGCCGGCCCTCTAAAACAGCTTCCGCTACAATACCGCTGAGCTCTCCCATAATCCGTTCGGAAATGTCAGACAGGCTGTAGGTGCTCTTTACCCCGGCGATCTTATTGATAAACTGGACATAATCCCTGAACTCCACAATCAGGTTGCCGTTGCACCCTACCGGGATACCCGATGGCACCTCCTGGGTAGGGATCATGATCCTTTGACGGGTTCCCCATTTGAGCAAAAGCTCCTTGGCGTTGACAAAGTATACCTCCGCCCGCAGCCCGGTGTCTCCTCTCAGCTGAAACCAGCCCTTTAGGCTGCTTAAAAAAGGAGTGATATCCGTTTCCACATCATAAGTGCCCGGCTGCTCAAAAACGCCCTCCAGCTGGCCTCCCGCGAAAAAGATCGCCCGCTGTCCGGGACGGATCACCAGCCTGGCCCCTTTCTTGATTTCCGTATTGGGCCATCTATAAAACAAAACGTCATCCCGAAACTCGTTCCATTCGATGGTGTCCCTGCCTTGTCCAAACCATGCCATACGCTGTTTTCCTGCCTTTCCCAATTTTATAATTTTTCCGCACCGGTTTCTGTGCGGCGCATGGATTCACTGAAAGAAAAATGTCATAATCCCCGGGTTTCCCGGACGCTGAACACGCTGAAATGAGCCTGCCGCCGTCAAACGGCTTTAAAGTATAAAAGCGCTGAATTGTTCTCACCCGTCCTACACCCTTAACCGGACGGCTGCCGGGCTGACAGCGCCTTTCCGCATCTTGTCACTATTCTGTTCGCAGCCCGTTTTCCTCACCGCCCGGCGCGAAAGCTGTTTTCCGGCTGTCACCGCCGGCCTTGATCCGAGGCTTTGCCCCTCAAAAGCAGCGGTCAGCCTGGAACGCTCCTTTCGGCCTTTTTGAAAACCATCCTTGTACGCTTTAGGCCACCTCTTGAAAATTATTTTAAACATCCGCCTTTGTTTCATCCCACACCGGCGAAAGCGAGACCCGGGACAGGATTTCCTCCGCCGGAGAGCCAGACTCCGCCAAATCCACCTGCTGAGCCTGGCTCTGAGCCGCCGGCGGGTGATATTCCGCCGCATAGGCGCCGGCAGACTCGATCAGGAAATAAAGGCCCGCCAAAACCGCTATCGCCGCCAAAACCGCCGCGACGATCTTGGGCGCGCTGTAGGGACGCCCGCCGCTGACCTTACCGGTTTCCCCGTTGATAAGATATTGATACAGCTTGCCCTTGTGGCTGAACACCGCGCTCCATAGGGGCAGCAGCACATGCTTGTAGGTCACATTAGAACAGCTGAACTGAACTTCGAGGACCTGTGCCTGATCGTAGCCCATCGCAAGGATCGAATCCCTCGCCTGAGCTTCCAACGCGTCCTTGATCATCCGCTCAGCCAACCGAAAACAGGCGTCGCCCCGCCAGGCGTACTTTTCCGCCTGAAAGCCGGATATGTACTGGGGCGAATAGGGCTTGATATCGTTGACCGTATCGTAAGGCAGCACATCGTTTAAATACTTGCTGTTGCTTTTCTCGCTGGCGCAAACCTGGAGATCATTGAAAAATTGTCCCACGGAGCCTCTGACCGGGTACCAATCGGTAGTGGTATGGGTGTGGCCATCCTTGTCGCGGTAGGTTCTGGTGCGCCCTCCCCTGCCGGTAAACCATCCGTCGGCCTTGGCGTCGTAGGTCCAAAAGGGAATATACAGGCCGGTCAGCCTGCCCTCCTGATAGGTCTTTTTCAGAGAATTCGGGGCGAACCACCGTTTTTTAATCCAGGCATGAAACTTTTCCTGGGCTTCCTTTTGATCCAGCCGGAAAGGGACAATCCCCTCGGGCGGAATACCGCTTTCCTGCTTTTTTACATCCACCTGGGTAGATCCGCACATGGGGCAGACCGTGGCCGTATCGTACTGGCCGAACAGGATCTGGGCGCCGCAGTTCTGGCAGAACACGCAGGAAGCTCCCTCAAACGCCACGTTTTGGGCCTCACGGCTGTGGTAGCCGTCCAGCGGATATTCACGAATCCCCTCATGAAGCGGGATGATTTCGTCGGGCGACCCGCAGGATTCGCAGCAGTAAAGCTGCCGCTTAATATCGTATCTTAAATTGCCCCCGCAGTTGGGGCAGAGAAAATGCTCCGTCTGTACGGTTTTCACTTCCTCCGCAGGAATGGTTTGCTGCATAAGGTTCCACCTTTCGAAACGCTGATCCGGCACGATCCCGCCGGTAACCGTTACCCGCAGGCTCCGTGCCGGTAATCAGGGGGTTCCCCTGAAGCTGTTTTCTTACAATCACTATTCTATTTATACCATATCCCCGCTCTGATTTCCATGGTTTTTTACAGAATTCCCGGGATTCCAAAAAGCCCTGCGGCGTGCCGCGGGCCTTTTCCGGTTTCAAGGACGCCTCCCTCCCGCGCCCCGCCGCATATCCGTTGAAGCGCCCCACCTATTTTCTTTCCACGAGCGGCTCAGTAAATTTCAGCGGCGTCACAGGGCAGGCCGTGAATATGATGGAGATACTCCTTGACTCTGCGGTCCTCCCCCTCCGGATACGGGTATTTCAGCGCTCTGCCCACCGCCCGTCCCGCGGTGCGGAAGATATCGCCCATCGTGAACAGGGCCTCCCAAATATTTTCCCTTTTTCCGTCCGGGTAGGTTTTCAAAAGCTTTACCCAGCTTTTTTCATCCAGGTATTCCCTCAGGTACTTTCCGCATTTTCCTGTGGTGACGGAAAAATCCGTATTCACGCCGATGTACCAGTCCAGCATTTTCATCATTTCAAGGCGCACCGGATCGTTCAGATGAGCCTGGGCGTAAAGCACCTGGTCCCGCCACAGCCCTTTTGCCACATAAATACTAACCCACAAAAACTCATTGCAGCAGCCGTCAAATTCCCGTCTGGTGGGTTTTTTCACCAAAAACGGGTCCTCTTTTGGGGGCGGGGTCAGAAAAAGCTCATCCTTATCCAAAAGCACCATGCCGCAGACCCGCGGATCTGTGTCCCGGGCATCCCGGCTCACCAGAGTCAGGTCAATACGGTTTCCATCGGCAAACTGCATCAAATAGGTCATTCGGGTCCGGGTAGGAGGCTCTGGGATCTGCATGATGATCCGTCTGCCAAAGCAGTCGATCCAGCGGGGATTGCTGAGAAACGGCTCCATGGCATCCACGAGGAACACCACGTCGTAATCCTGAAAGCAGTCGGGCTTGGCCTCCTTGGAAACTCTGGAGCCCTGCAGCAAAGCCGCCCGGATATGCTCCTCCTGCTTCGCTTTTTTTAATATTATGGCCAGCATTTCTTCTTGGCTTCTCATAGAAAACCTCTCTTAACATTGCGGGAAAAGACGCTTTTCCCTGCTTTCTCTTTCTTTTTATTATCATAACGCCAATTCCCCGGCTCACTTGTGAACGTTTTTTTAATTTTCCCCGTGTCCGCTCTCTTTGGGTTGACAATTTTCTGAGAACGAGTACAATGATAACTATAAATTAGCAGTCATTACATAAGAGTGCTAATCTCTTTTGAAACGGAGGAATGAATATGGCCCGCGAAGGACAAATTAAAGTACAGTCGGAAAAAATATTTCCGATTATTAAAAAATGGCTTTATTCGGATAAAGACATTTTTCTGAGAGAGCTGGTATCGAATGCCAGCGACGCTATCAAGAAGCTGGAGCGTCTCAACGCCATCGGCGAGGCTGATACCGGGGAGGAAAAAGGCCGCATTGAGATTCAAATAGACCCAGAGGCTAAAACTCTGTCCGTCTCGGATAACGGCATCGGTATGACGGAGGATGAAGTCGAAAAATACATCACCCAAATCGCCTTTTCCGGCGCGGAGGATTTCATCGAAAAATACAAGGACAAAACCGATGCGGAGGCCGGCATCATCGGCCATTTCGGCTTAGGCTTCTATTCGGCCTTTATGGTTTCCGATTCGGTGGAAATCGATACCCTGTCCTACCAGCCCGGCGCCAAGCCAGTGCACTGGGTCTCTGACGGCAGCGATACCTACGAAATCGGCGAGGGAGCCCGCGAATGCCACGGCACCACCATTACCCTGCACATTGGCGAGGATTCCAAGGAATTTCTGGAGGAATTCCGCCTGCGGGAGATGCTTCATAAATACTGTCATTTTATGCCCTATGAGATTTATTTTTACCCCAAGAAAAAGGACTTATCCCAAAAGGAGGAAAAATCCGGCGAGGAGTCCAAAACAGAGGAGAAGCCGGTAAACAACACCCAGCCTCTGTGGCTGAAAAAGCCTAAGGACTGCACCAAAGAGGAATATGAAAGCTTCTACCGGGAGGTATTCATGGATTTCAATCCTCCCCTGTTCTGGATTCATCTGAATGTGGATTATCCCTTTAATTTGAAGGGGATTCTCTATTTTCCTCAGCAGAGCAACAAGCTTCAGGTCATGCCGGGAGAGATTAAGCTTTACAACAACCAGGTTTACATCGCCGACAACATCAAGGAGGTGGTGCCGGAATACCTGATGCTGCTGAAAGGCGTCATTGATTGTCCCGACCTTCCCTTGAACGTTTCCAGAAGCTTTCTGCAAAACGACGGCGACGTGCAGAAAATCAGCCGCCACATCACCAAAAAGGTTTCTGATAAGCTCCACTCCGTATTCGAGGAGGACCGTGCTTCCTTCGAGGGCTACTGGGAGGATATCGCTCCCTTTATTAAGTTCGGCTGCATCAAGGATGAAAAATTTTACGACCGGGTAAAGGATATCGTGCTGTTTAAAACCTTGAACCACGATTACAGGACCCTGGAGGAATACCGGAAGGAAAACGAAGGCCAGATTTTCTATGTCACCGATGAAAACGTCCAAGCCCAGTATATCCGCCTGTTCCAGGAAAACGGCATGAACGCGGTCCTGCTCACCCACGCCAT
This sequence comes from [Clostridium] leptum DSM 753, assembly GCA_000154345.1. Classification (GTDB taxonomy): domain Bacteria; phylum Bacillota; class Clostridia; order Oscillospirales; family Acutalibacteraceae; genus Clostridium_A; species Clostridium_A leptum. The sequence goes on along the minus strand of DS480342.1, from coordinate 81,593 downwards.
TGACAGCCACTTCATCAGCTTTTTGGAGTATAAGGAGAGCGGCTTAAAGTTCGCCCGCATCGACTCCGATCTTTCCGATTCTATGAAAACCGACGGAGAAAAGCCCGACGAGGAAGCCGTCAAGGCTCTATGCGAACAGTTCAAGGCGGCCGTAGGGAAAGAGGATCTGGACGTTCAGGCGGAAAATCTGAAATCCAAGGAAACTCCGGCCATTATTTTGGTTTCCGAGTACGAGCGGCGTTTAAACGATATGAGCGCTATGTACGGCGGTATGTTTCCTGCCGGCGCCCAGGCCAAAACAACTTTGGTTCTGAACGCGCAGAATGATATCGTCCAAAAAATCACCTCTCTGCCAGAGGAACAAAAGCCCTTGGTCTGCAAATATGTTTACGACTTGGCCATGCTGTCCAACCAGCGGCTTTCCGCAGACGAGCTTTCGGAATTTATGAAGAGAAGCTCTGAGCTTCTGAAGCTGGCGGTTTTCTCTCAAAGGGCCGAATAAAAATTCCATCGCCGCAAACAATAACTGCGGTGATGAAATTTGAAAAAGCGTCTTAAAAATGATATCGCGATTTTCACCATCGGCGGCCTGTCCTACGCCTTAATCGAAATTCTCTGGCGGGGATATACCCACTGGACCATGATAATCACCGGCGGTATTTGCTTTGTGGTGCTGTTTCGGGTGTTCAGCCGGATTACCCACGCGAAGCTTTGGCAGAAATGCGCGGCGGGCGCCGCCATCATTACCGCCATCGAGTTCGCCGCAGGCTGTATTGTGAACCTATGGCTCCAGATGGACGTTTGGGATTATTCCTTTCTTCCTCTGAACCTGTTCGGCCAGGTATGCCTGCTGTATACCTTTTTATGGGCTCTTCTGTGCATTCCGGTGGCCTATTTGGTTCAAGCGATGGGAAAACGCTTTCACTAGTAAGTTCTGGGCGCATCCACACGAAAAGAGTAAGGCGGCTAAAGCCGCCTTACTCTTTTTTTATCCTTTCTCTAGGCAATGACATTCGGCCAGTCTTGTCCCTGTTCTATAAAATCTGCCGCTAGAACAAAAGTCCCAGAAGCATAGCAATCGTTTCCCCTATCTGATGAAGACAGCGGAAAACCTGCTCCGCAACCGGCTGTCTGAAAAAGAAGCCGGCAATCATCCGCAAATAGATTCCATAAGAGAAAAGAACAAAATAAAAGCACATTATTTCAGCCTCCGCATTTTTGACATTTACTAGATGTCATTTTTTTCACCATTTTACCATATACTAAATAAAATGACAATCACTAAATGTCAAAAAGAAGGAATCCGCGGTGTATAAAAACAGAAACAGCAATGGAAAATTGAATCTTTGCGGCGAGAAAATTCAGCTTCTCCGCAAGCAGATGACTCCTAAGGTGTCTCAGCGGGCTTTAGCGGACAAACTCCAGCTGGCGGGAATCGACCTGGATAAAAACGCAATTCAGCGGATTGAAAGCGGCCAGCGGTTTGTTACGGATATTGAGCTGCGGGCTTTCGCTAAAATTTTTCAGGTCACCACAGATTTCCTCCTCGAAAATCATTTCTAGAAATTACCTTCAGGGCCGCGGGATATCCTTTCGGCTGCGGATTCCGTCAGATTATCTTATAGGCAAGGGGGCTTTCCCGAACGGTCTCAAGCATCTTTCAATTTCTGTTTTCCGGCCTTTCCTTTCCTCAAAGCACGGGGGGGCCGGACAAAATTCCGATAAACATTTGAAGTGAGATAAGCTATGTTAAAAGTACTGGTAATTGGCAGTCCTGGTGCGGGAAAAAGCACCTTTGCGCGGAAATTAAGCGCGGTTACAGGACTGCCGCTGTATTATCTGGATCTTCTTTGGCACAAGCCGGATAAAACCAATCTTGCGGCAGAGGAATTTGACCTGCGGCTGAACGAGATGATGGAAAAAACTCAGTGGATCATTGACGGAAATTATCTCAGGACATTGGAACTGCGGCTGCAAAGCTGCGACACCGTATTCCTATTGGATTTTCCACTGGAGGTCTGCCTTTCCGGGGCCAAATCCCGCATAGGCAAAAAGCGGGAAGACTTTCCTTGGATCGAAGCTGAAATGGACGAAGAGTTCAAACAATGGATTGTAGACTTTCCCAAGGATCAGCTCCCTCATATTTATGAGCTGTTGGAAAAGTATAAAGACGGCAAAGAAATCTTTGTTTTCTATACCCGCGAGGAAGCGGATCGCTGCTTGCGTAAGCTTTCATCAGATAAAAACGGCTGACGTATTTTTCCGGTCCTACCGGTTGCGCCCTCTCAATTCTCTCAATTTTCCCTGGGCGGCCAGCCATTACCGCATGGGAAACTCATCCTCAGAGGATATCTTAAGACGTTTTCCGGATTTGGCTGCAAACACAAAAGCAGGGTGTGTGATCACACACCCTGCTTTAAACGCCTGCGCCATCGCACTTCTTGCGGCGCATTTTTACATTTTTCCATTTCTCGGCGCTTTTTCCTCCTTCTGCCCTGTCCAGCATCCCGAGGAGCAGCTTTACCAAACTGTTTTCAACGCGGATTTTAATGGATTAATAATTCTTCGCTTGAATTTGGAAATAGGCCTTGGGATGAGAGCACACAGGACAAATTTCCGGCGCCTGAGTGCCTACTACGATATGGCCGCAGTTAGAGCACTGCCAGATCACTACATCGCCGCGCTTAAAGACCTTGCCCTCCTCCACGTTGCTCAGCAACGCGCGGTAGCGGTCCTCATGCTCCTTTTCGATCTTGGCAACGCCCTCAAACAAGGCGGCGATCCGGTCAAAGCCCTCCTCCTTGGCCTCCTTGGCAAAGGTGGCGTACATGTCGGTCCACTCATAATTTTCTCCCTCAGCGGCAGCCAAAAGGTTTTCAGGCGTAGAGCCGATACCCTCCAACAGCTTAAACCAAATTTTCGCGTGCTCCTTTTCGTTGTTGGCAGTTTCCTCGAAAATATTGGCGATCTGGACATATCCGTCCTTTCTCGCTTTAGAGGCGAAGTAAGTGTACTTATTTCTGGCCTGTGATTCGCCGGCAAACGCTGTCATCAAATTAGCTTCTGTTTTCGATCCTTTTAATTCCATTTCGCATACCTCTTTCTTTTTTAATTCTAAAAATAAGAATAATTCTTATTTTATTTATCCTTATTGTACTCCCTTTGGTAAAATTAGTCAATCCTTTTTTCCTGAATTTGAAAAATAATTTTACCCCCGGAAGCGTCGCATACCGCCGTCCCTCCAGCCTTGAGATCGCCCGCCAGCAGTTCCTCGCTTAAAGGATCCTCCACCTTAGTTTGAATTTCCCGCCGCAGCGGACGGGCGCCATATACTGGGTCAAAGCCCGCTTTCGCAATCGTCCGCACCGCCTCCTCGGTAAATTCCAGGGAAACTCCCAGCGGCTCCAGCCGCGCTTTCAGGTCATTCAGCATATGCACGGCAATCTGCTGAATTTCCTCCTGGGTTAGCTTTTGAAAAACAATAATATCGTCGATCCGGTTCAAAAATTCTGGCCGGAAGGCTTTTTTTAGCTCTTCCATGACCTTATCCCTCATGACTTTTTGATCGGCCTCTTGGCTGTTGTCCGCTGAAAAGCCCAGATTCAGACGGTTTTCCGTAATCAGCCTGGCACCAATGTTGGAGGTCATAATCACCACGGCGTTTTTAAAATCTACTGTACGGCCCTGGGAGTCTGTTAACTGCCCATCCTCCAAAATTTGCAGAAGAAGATGAAATACATCCGGATGGGCCTTCTCAATTTCATCAAACAGCACCACGGAATAGGGCTTGCGCCTGATTTTCTCCGTGAGCTGTCCCCCCTCCTGATAACCGACGTAGCCAGGCGGCGAGCCGATCATCCGGGAAACCGTGTGCTTTTCCATATATTCCGACATATCCATGCGGATCATGGCCTTTTCATCACCGAACATTGCCTGAGCCAACGCCTTGCACAGTTCGGTTTTTCCTACACCGGTAGGGCCCAGAAACAAGAAAGAGCCGATCGGGCGTTTGGGGTCCTTCAGTCCTACCCTTCCGCGGCGAATGGCCCTTGCCACCGCCGCTACCGCTTCCTTCTGGCCGACGATCCGCTGGTGGAGGATCTCCTCCAGCCGCAAAAGCCTTTGGCTTTCCTCCTCTGTCAGCTGTACCACCGGTACGCCGGTCCAGCTGGAGACAATCTGGGCGATATCCTTGGCGGTGACCTCGTCGCCGGAACGTTCGTTTTTATCCCTCCACTGATTTCTTTGCTCTTCCAGCTGCTGCTTTAAGTGCCGCACCTCATCCCGTAAGGAGGCCGCGCGCTCAAAATCCTGGGAGTTAACCGCCGCCGCCTTTTCCTGCTCCAGCTCCTTGCTTTTTTCCTCCAGCTGCTGCAGGTCATCGGGAACGGTATAGCACCGCAGACGAACCCGAGAGGCCGCCTCATCAATCAAATCGATGGCCTTATCCGGTAAATACCGATCTGAAATGTACCGGGAGGAAAGCTCCACCGCGGCCTCGATCGCTTCGTCAGTGATTTTCACCTTATGATGCGCCTCGTACCGGTCTCTAAGCCCCTTTAATATGGCTGCCGCTTCCTGGACCGTAGGCTCCCCCACCATAACCGGCTGGAAGCGCCGCTCCAGGGCGGCATCTTTTTCGATATGCTTCCGATATTCATCAATAGTGGTGGCGCCGATCACCTGGAAGTCGCCCCGGGCCAAGGCCGGCTTTAAAATATTCGCCGCATCCGCCGACCCCTCTGCCGCGCCTGCGCCAATGATGGTGTGAAGCTCATCGATAAACAAAATGACATTGCCCGCCTTTTTCACTTCCTCAATGGCGTTTTTGATCCGGTCTTCAAAATCACCCCGGTACTTGGTGCCGGCAATCATTCCTGTCAGGTCCAGGGACACCAGCCTTTTATCCTTCAAGAGCTCCGGCACGTTTCCGGAGACAATCTGGAGGGCCAGGCCTTCCGCAACGGCGGTTTTTCCCACGCCAGGCTCGCCGATCAGGCAAGGATTATTTTTGGTCCTTCTGGAAAGGATCTGAACCACCCGCTCAATTTCCATCTGGCGGCCAATAACAGGGTCAATTTCTCCCTTTCTGGCTTGTTCTGTGAGATCGCGGCCAAATTGGTCCAGGGTTTTAGTGGCAGATTTTATTTTTGATTCCTTCCCTTGCTTTGGAACCGAGGCCGACGAGTCTGTTTCCGCACCCATCAGTTCGTTCATTTTTTCCACGATCTCAGAAGACCTGACCCCCATCTCCGCCAAAAAACGGACCGCGTAGCTGTCGCTTTCTCCCAGGATCGCCAAAAGCAAATGCTCTGTTCCCACATAGGTGAAGCCCATTCTGGCCGCCTGCATCACGGCGATCTGCAAAATCCGCTTGGTTCGTGGGGTAAAATCCTCGGTGCCCAGCGCACCCCTGATCCCCAGCCCGATTTTTTGGGTCATCAGCAGCTCCAGCTGAGAGGCATCCACCTCTACTGCGCGGAGCACCGCGGCGGCTACTCCGCTGCCCTCTTTCAAAAGCCCCAGCAGAATATGCTCGCTGCCCACATAGGTATGCCCCATCTCCTCCGCGCATTGAATCGCCAAATTCATGGCATGGTTGGCCTTTTGCGTAAATCCGTTAAACCGATACATAGCCCGCCTCCTATAAAATAACTATTACCAGCGATTGGATTTATTATACAGCGCCGGGGAAAAATCCCATGTCAAATTTTTGGGTAAAAAAATTCGTCACCAGAATGAGGCTCCATCCGTATACTGTACTGTAAGCCAACAAAACACAAACAAAATTCAAGGAGGACTTCATTATGTGTAACAACGGATTTGGCGGCTGCTCTTGGATCATCATCTTAATCCTCATTCTGTGCTGCTGCGGCTGCGGCAACAGCGGTTACGGCAACAATGGTTGCGGATGCAATGATGGCTGCGGCTGCGGTTGCTAACAATTTCCGAATACCGCGCAAACCCCAGGGCGCTTCGGAGGATTCCTCCGAGGCGCCTTTTCCCGTTTCCCATGACAAGAGACAAATGGACTGATAGCTGGGAAGCATGCTTAAATCGATGGAAAACTTTTTGAAACAAATAAAAAAGCCTCTTAAACCGCTGCCAATTAGGTTTAAGAGGCTTTTCGCACTGCCGTTAAGCTTTTAAATTCGGGACAACAAAAACAATCATTTAGATCTTTCTGTCCATATTCGGTTACCAGTAAAATTCAGATTCTGTTTTACTCAAAATCAAAATTCAATGGATTGACTTCCGTTCCGTTTTCAATGATCTCAAAATGGAGGTGGGAGCCGTATGAATTTCCTGAATTTCCAACCGCCAGAATCGGCTGTCCCTTAGAAACATACTGGCCTTGAGTAACATAAATGGCGCTGCCGTGAGCGTAAAGGGTTTTATACCCATTGCCATGGTCGATCACCACATAATTTCCGTAGCCGTCGTTTAAGTCGCCGGCAATGGTCACCACGCCGCCATCCGATGCCCTGACCGTGGCGCCATGAACGCCGCCTTCAGCAATATCGATTCCCTTATGCATGGTTCCCCACCGCATCTCAAAAGGGCTGGTAATATGGTAGGTGTACGGCAGAGGCCACAAAAAGCTGCCGGTGGCGACGCCGCTTCCCTGTCCAGACTGATAGCCCTCAGGATAACTGTCCGGAAGCGTACGGGTACCCGTCTCAATCGTTTTGCTGACCGGCTCCTGCACTACGGTTCTTTTCACCGCACTGCGGGAAACCTCTTTCCCATTGAGATAAGTAACTTGATCCACACATTCCTGAACACCGTCCGCACCCTCGTTGACCACATTGCTGAACACCGTATACTCCATATCGTTGCTGACGGTGACAGTATCAAACGGGATTTCTTCCTGATAGGTCTCGGTTTTGGTCACTTGAATTTGCAGCACCGACAAAAGAATTTCCTTGATTTCATCATAGCTTTTGACGCTTCCAGAAGGATACAGGCCTGACACCACTTCGATTTCCTGGGCATAGGAGGCCTCCGCATCAGGATCCTCCAGCTTTTCCTGGTTCAACAAAGCATCCAGGAAAAACTGCAGCTGGGCCTGACAGTCGATCACGCTGTAAAGCTTATTGTCCACGTAAATTCCGCAAGCCTCCACCAGTTCTCCGTGCATATCCAGCGCTTCTGTTTCCGCGATCTCCGCCGCGGCGTATCGAGGCGTTATGGTTAGATTTGCCGTTTCTGCCGCGGGCTCATGATCGGCTGCTGCCGCGCGGGGGGCTAAAGGAACTAAACTGAGCACGGAAGCCAGCACTAAGACGCAGGCCACCGGCATAACAAGATTCACCGCCTGCCGGGAACGGCACTCCTGGGTAAACGCAGCTTTTATCTTTTCCTTCACAGCCTGCGCCGGAAGCTTTCCCAACCAGCCTTCGGCTCGTTTTAAAATTCTTAACGCCCATTTTTCCGCGTTCTTCAGGCCTTTCGCACCCGCCGACACAAAACGGGTCCATAGCTTTTCACAAAGATGAACCGCTTTTCTCAGCCGCGCTTTTACAAGCGCTGCTTTTTCCGGCTGAATCAGCATCAAAATGACACCCTCTCTGAACAAAACTAGCTGACAAATTTGGCAATTAAAAAATTACAACTTTGTAACAGTATGTTATTTATTATAGCTAATTGTTACAGAATTGCAATCCTGAGAAACAGAAATCAGCCATAATGACAGATTCTAACCAGAATTATTATTTAATTTTATAGATATTTTTTAGTTTTTATTTTTCATAACGCATCTTTTCGACAGTCCAATGACGAACCAAGTCGTAAAATTCCGACGCCTCTTTTTTCGCGCCTTCCAAATCATGTTCTAAATAATTTCCACATTCCGGCGCCGTATTCCCGGGCAGAGGGCCGGAATATTCTCCAATCTGCTTTAACACAGATTTGATCAAATCCAAAGCCTGCTGGGGCTCCATATTCCTTACCAAAAAATAGCAGCCGGTTCTGCAGCCCATCGGACCGAAGTAGATCACCCTGCCGCCGTATTCACTGTTGCGGGCAATGGTGGCAAACAGGTGCTCGAAGCTGTGCAGCACCGGATTGGATAAAAACGGCGGCGTGTTGGGCTTTCTCATACGAATATCATAGGTGGCAATATCTCCGTCAATACGGGAAATATAAATACCAGGCTCTAATTTCGTGTGGTCTACGCAAAAACTCGCGATTCGTTCCATATTAGTTCTCCTCTTCTGTTAAAACGGCCGGTTCTCTGTCAACGCTCCCATAGACGCCCCGGATAAAAATCCGGCGATCAGCGCCTTGGCGAGCTCAACGGCCTGTTCATATAAATCCAAATAGCTTTCCGTCCGCAGCTCACCGGTTTCCATAGGCCATTGCCATTCCCGGTGGAGCACATTGGAATAATCAAAATCCGTTTCCTCCGTCATGCTCCGAACATGGCAGGAAAGGGTCGGCAGCTTTCCTTTCTCCACCCGGAGCAGGATTTTCTTCTTTAATGTGGTTCTGTCCGTCATCCACCCAAAGGCGGTGCGGCAGTCCTCCACAGCCTGCGCGACAGCCTCCTGAGATACCTGCGTTCCGTACAGCCTTCTCAGCAGAGACTGATAAAACGAGGCCATCTCCTGCTTGACTCCCTCATCCCTTGGTACCGCTCTCTTTAAGCTGAAATCTGTCGGCAGCTCCGCCCTCTCATACCGCAGCAAAACCACATCTAGATTAGACTCCACTTCGTGATGGCAGGTCTCCACAGTAGATGGCTTTACCAGCTCGTGGAGCATTTCAGCACTGTAATTCACAAAGGGATGCGCCGTGCTGTCAAGGGCGTAATGGCATAAAAAGCCTAAAACGTAGGAAAGGGAGACGTCGTTTCCTCTTTCCCCGTTCTCATATTCCTGGGCAAAATCAAAAATGCTCGAGGGCGGCGTCTGGTGAAGACGCTCCCCAATCTCCTTCAGGCTTTCTCCCTTCTGCCAAGGGAAAAAACGGTGAGTAAAAAAGAAGTCGGGACCTTGAGCGCCCCATAAAAAGGCATTTTGAGAAAAGCTCCTGCTTTTGTCAAAGGCCGGGTCATCCAGCACCCTACGAGCCAATAAATAATGGGAGATCGCCGCGGGCATAGTTTCAATTCCTCCCTGCTGACTAGATTTACAAACGGAGGCAGGAGACCGGCGCAGACGCGCCTTACCCCGTCTATCCCGTTATCCGCTTAAATAGTATTTTAATCTGTTCCAAGCGCTTCCTATAATTTCTCAGCGGCCAAAGCCTCCTCCAACGCATGGGCAAGCTGATCCGGGCACGAGGTTCCGCGCATTCCGCACTGGATGCCTTTACACTTCCGGATGATCTCCAGGGCGGGCGCTCCCTGAATCAGAGCTGTAATTCCCTGTAAATTTCCGTTGCAGCCGCCGTGAAATTTGACCGTCTTGATCCGGCCGTCCTCCAATTCCACATCGATTCTGCGGGAACAGGTTCCCTTGGTTTTATAATGATACTCCATAGTAAGACTCCTTATAACGCTTAATCCTATCCAAATTACCGTTTGTCCGCCCTTGGCGGCTGCTTTCGGTACTTTTCGCATCGCTTTTTCATCAGTTCCACCTGGTCGTCGCCAGTAGTACAGGTTCCTAACGGATTCGGCTTTTTCGTATACAGCCCGTGAAAATCCGTTCCCCCGGTCATGATCAGGCCATGTTCCCGGCAGAATCCGGACAAGCGCTCCGGGTCGTCTGGATGGTTTCTTGGATGCCACACCTCCACGCCATCCAAGCCCAGAGGCAGCAGCTCCTCCATGACGTCGTAGCTGTCATAAACCGCTGGATGAGCCAAAACCGCCAGGCCGCCGGCCTCATGGATCTTAGGCACGATTTCCGTTACTTCCGGATACTCTACCGGAGCGTAGGCGCTCCCTTCCCTAGGGTGAAACAGGCTGCGGAACAAATCCCCAAAAATTTCATTGGTATATCCGGCATCCAGCAGCGCGTGCATAATGTGCTGCTTATAGATGTTGGTGCTTCCCTGAGCCCTTCGGGAAACCATGTCCGGCGTGATAGGATACTGGCGCATCACCTTTTGCAGCATAAGCGCCGCGGCCCTCTGCCGGCGTTCCTTCGTCCTTTTGAAAACCCCTTCCAGCCGATCCGGATTTTGACATAAATAGCATAAAATATGCACCTTCCGCCCTCTGGCCGAATCAATGCAGGATATTTCCGCGCCGTGAATCACTTCGATTCCCTGACGCCTGCCATAAACACACGCTCTGGTTGCCCCGGCAAACGTGTCATGGTCCGTGACCGCAATGGTTTTAAGTCCAAGCTTTTTCGCCATCAGCACCACCTCGTCGATGCTGGCGGAACCGTCTGACATTTTGGTATGACAGTGCAAATCTGCCGCCACGGAATTCACCTTCCAATCTTTACATATTTTTCTGATATTATTTTCTAATAAATTTATTATAGTACAAAATTCCTTAGAAAACAAGCAAACACGCCGGATACTTTACCTTTCCGCCTCCTTCGGAGCTTTCTGGCGGAAAAGTGCCGCCTTATTTCTTACGAATCAACCTGCATTTTCTACGCCGCCAAGCAACTCCCGGTTAGCCTTGTGTTCCCTGCCCCCGGCGCAATGTCCCATTATTGTTGGATATCCTGACAAGGAAGGAATCCGCCTGCTTTTATCCCGCTCACTGTTACGTCGGAAAACTCAGTCCTTCTTCCGGCCGCATCACGCAAAGCTTAGCCGCCGGCGGCAAAGCAAAAAGCTGAGCATCTATAAAGATGCTCAGCTTTTTAAACTGGAGCGGATGACGAGGCTCGAACTCGCTACCTCCACCTTGGCAAGGTGGCGCTCTACCAGATGAGCTACATCCGCAAACCTATATTGCAAAAGCTATTATATAGAACTCCGCCGCTTTTGTCAAGCCCTATGGTAAATTATTTTCTTTCTTCGGAGAGGTGCCATCCTGTCGAAACTTATGCTATAATAGGAGAACAATCAACAGCCCGCCCCGAAGCTCGGGTAAGCGGCTCATTTTTGGAAAGGCTTGGTTCCCTTATGAGTTATTCCATCAACCTTGGAAGCTGGCAGTCAATTTTTGCCGTTCCTTCCGATGTGGTCGATAAGCATTTAAAACTAGCCGGCGGCGCCCAGCTGAAGGTGCTTCTTTGGGTGCTTCGGCACGCGGGCTCCCCCTTCGAGGCGGAGGCTGTGGGAGAAGCGCTGAATATGCATCCCGCAGATGTAAAGGACGCCATGCAGTACTGGGTGGAAACCGGGCTGCTCGCAGTCTCCGGCGGAACCTTCTCCCCGGCACAAACCGATCCCGGCCGGAGTTCCCGAGAAGAAGCTGTCCCAGCGGCTCAGCCTGCCGCTCCGCAGGGTTCTCCGGTTTCCTCCATTGCTCAAGGAGAGAACCGGCCGACAGCAGTCACCCAGCGGGCGTCAGAACCGCCAAAAGCCTCCAGGCCGTTGTCCCGGCCCCAAAAGCCGGACAGCCTTTTTGTGGCAAAACGCGCTCAGGAGGACAGCGACATCGCTTTCCTCCTGCAGGAAGCCCAGGTTATTCTTGGAAAAACCATATCCAACGGGGACAGCGCCACCCTTTTAATGCTTCATGACACGGATGGTCTGCCGGTAGACGTTATTCTGATGCTGCTGCAATATGCCTCCAGCATTGGGAAAGGCAATATGAGATACATAGAAAAAACTGGTATCCGGTGGTCGGACGAGGGCATCGATTCCCTGGAACTGGCAGAGCGGAAGATCCGCCAGCTGGATCAAAGCCAAAAGGCCTGGTCGTCAGTCCAGCGGCTTTTGGGTTTGGAGCGCCGATCCCCCACCGCTAAGGAAGCTCAGTTCGCGGACCGCTGGATTAACGAATGGCGTTTCTCAGAGGATTTAATCCGGGAGGCCTATGAGCGTAATGTAGACGCCAAGGGGAAATTTTCTTTTCCGTATATGAACAGCATTTTGGAGCGCTGGAAAAAAGAGGGCGTGGAGACTCTGGAGCAGGCACAAAATGAAAAGAAGCCCTTCCAGGAGGCTGCCGGTGGAGAGCAGGCCCCCTCTTACGATTTAGAGGCTTATGAGCGTTCCAGTATTTTTGATGATTGAAAAGAGGGATGGCCATGGGATATTCCAAAGAAATTATCGAAGCCGCCAACCGGGCTATGGAGCAGCGCAGGCGGCAATCCATAACCAAGGCGGAACAGCGCAGGCGGAGCTTTTTTTCCCGTTACCCCCGGGCGCTGGAAATCGAACGGGAGCTTTCCCGCACCGCGGCGAAGGCCGCAAAAGCGGTTCTCACCGGCTCTAATGCCAGGCTGGAGCTGGAACGGCTCAAGGAAAGCAACCAAGCCCTACAGTCGGAGCTTGCCGCTCTTTTAAAGTCCGCCGGCGTATCGGAGGACTATTTGGAAATCCGCTACGCCTGTCCTCTCTGTAAGGATGAAGGGTATGTGGACGGAAAAATGTGCTCCTGCATGAAACAACTGCTGCGGGACGAGGCATACCAGCGGCTGAACGCCCTTTCCCCCCTCTCCTTGTCCTCCTTTGACACCTTTTCTCTGGATTATTACGGCGAGGCCCCTCTGAAGGCTGGGGGGATACCGCCCAAAAAGAGAATGGAGGACATTTACCGGTACTGTAAAAATTACGCCGCCAACTTCGACCCCCAGCTTTCTCCAAGCCTTTTGATGCAAGGGGCCACCGGCCTTGGAAAAACCCATCTTTCCCTAGCCATCGCGAGAGCCGCCATTGGTAAGGGGTTTGGCGTCATTTACTGCTCCGCTCCTAATATCATCGGCAAGCTGGAAAAGGAACGGTTCCGTTCCGCACGGGGAAGCGCCGATGAAAGCGACGTATATCTGCTGGAATGCGATCTCCTGATTTTGGACGACCTGGGCACGGAATTTCCCACCAGCTTTTCCAGCTCCACGATCTACAATATGATCAATTCCCGGCTGATGGCCTCCAGGCCCACCATTATCAGCACTAATTTGACCATGCGGGAGTTAGAAAAGCAGTACAGCCAGCGTCTGGTTTCCCGAATTATGGGCAACCACGTCCGCCTGGAATTCCTAGGCAGCGACGTCCGCCAAAAAAAGCGCTTGATCCGGTAAATGAATTGTATTCACAAATCTTTTTTGATTTTGTCCTTAGGAGGATGAAGAAACATGGAGATGCCGAAGCCATAAATCAAAACCTCTTTCGGTATACAGCATAGGACAAAGGTGCTGTATAAAGCCGTGGCAGCGTTTGCAATATTGGACGTTTGAATCAGATACACGACTCGAAACAGCTTGGGTGTTTGAAATTTTTCTAAATCTTTCCGGCTGGAACATAAGGAGCGGGAAGCTGGGTAGTACTCATAAGATTTCATCCTTTTTTGAAAATGTTAAGAATTTTTCAAACAGATTTTATTAAAGAGGGGCGCAATCTTTAATCTTTTCTATATTTTCTGAGAAATTTAAATATAAAATTTTTATTGAGTAATAGATTTTTTATCTCACCGCTGGCTTCCACCTATTTATGCAAGGTCTTTTATCCACTCGTTCTACCAATGTTAACGAAAAAAAGGTATGGCACTATAGTCATACCTTTTTCAGTGATCAACGAATCAGAATTCCTTTTAATGAATCCAATCCGCATTATGAAATAATTCTTGATACACTTTCTTTAACCCGTCAATATCAAATTCCTTATCTAAATAAACGCATTCATCAACAATATGCTTTACAAAGTAGTCAGAGCCTGCGGCCAGAAAAACAATGGCGCCGGATGTAGTTAATTCTCTCAAAGCTTTTATTAAACAGGAACCGCACATACGGTTGTAAAACGCACTCGTTTCATAAGGGGAAAAGAATATTTTTTTGCCTTTGGCATATCCCAGCGCGGCAGAGGCTCTCCAGCGTTCCCCGCTCAGCCAGGACAATTTCACATCAAGCCTTTCTTTTGTGAGCAGGAACTTCTGTTGTATATCCTCAAGAGATTCCTTTGAATTGTTTTGGGACAGCGCCTGCTCGATTGCCTTTCGCGCAGTGGATCTTCCATATTTTTCACCGGACGCTTCCAAATTCCAACTGATCAGGCTTAAGTCTTTGGGGAGGACTTCGTTCTCGTTTAAGTATACCTTTAAGTCCTCAAAATCCACCCTTCCTCCCAACAAATAGGAGAGATACCTACATCCTTGTCCATACTCGCTAATAAGCGCATATATTTTACCGCTTTCAAATTCCAAGCTACGATACCACCAGGTATCCTCAAATTTATCTTTTCCTAAAAAAGCTGTTCCCGCAATCATGGAAGTACAATTCGTGGAATCAATTCTCAGCCTAAAATCTTTTTGATTCATTACTAATAACTCCCCTGAAAATACTTCCCAGCCGCAAAGGTTTTGTTTGCAGGCTAAACTAAAGTTTTACACTATATTTCTTTTCAATACTTCCTAAATGAACAAAAAGCGTCATTACACCACCACAACAGAATCGCGGCAAGAAAAAGCGAAAGCTCTATCCTATCAAGGCACTGTGAAAGTTTTCCACAAATTGGAACAAAGTCATCTTTTAGAGCCCTTAACGCTTCCAAAGGAAGAAACGAATCGCCCTCTTGAAAACACTTATGCTTAATAAAAAGTGATTGCCCAATTAATCGTTCTTTTCCAAAGAGTTCAGGCTTTCCTGTTTTAAATAAGCGTTGATAAAGCCGTCGATATCGCCATCCATTACCGCATTGATATTGCCCATTTCGTAATTGGTCCGGTGATCCTTAGCAAGGGTATAGGGCATGAACACGTAAGAACGAATCTGGCTGCCCCAGCCGATTTCCTTCTGAACGCCCTTAATATCAGAAATCTTATCCAAATGCTCCCGCTCCTTGATCTCCATCAGCTTGGAGGCCAGCATTTTCATCGCCACCTCACGGTTCTGATGCTGGCTGCGCTCCACCTGGCAGGACACCACGATTCCCGTGGGGATATGGGTCAATCGGACCGCAGAGGAGGTCTTGTTCACCTTTTGCCCGCCGGCGCCGCTGGCCCGGTACACATCCATTTTGATATCCTCCGGCGCGATTTCCACCTCTACATCCTCATTGATTTCCGGCATAACCTCCAGTGAGGCAAAGGAGGTATGCCTGCGGCCGGAAGCGTCAAAGGGAGAAACCCGCACCAGGCGGTGGACGCCGGCCTCGCTTTTCAAATAGCCGTAAGCGTTGAGGCCCTCAATAAGAACCACGGCGCTTTTCAGCCCCGCTTCTTCGCCATCCAGGTAGTCCAGGGTTTTCACCTTAAAATTGTGGCGCTCGCCCCAGCGGCAGTACATTCGGTAAAGCATCTCCGCCCAGTCCTGAGCCTCAGTGCCGCCGGCGCCGGCGTGGAAGGTCAGAATCGCGTTATTAGCGTCATACTCTCCTGTGAGCAAGGTAGCCAGGCGCTGCTCCTCCAGCTCTTTTCTGACCTTTTCCACCTCCTGCTGGGCATCCGGCAGAATAGAAAGATCCTCCTCTTCGTCACCCATCTCGATGAGGGTCAGGGCATCCTCATAGCCGGACACCAGAGTCTCATAGGCGGAAACCTTGTTTTTCAGCATACTGGTTCGCTGAATGATCTTCTGAGATTTTTCCATATCATCCCAAAAATCCGGAGACGTCTGAGCCTCCTCTAACTCGCCGATTTCCTTTTTCATCGCTTCCAGTCCCAGAGCTTCCTTCAGATCCTTAATGTCCGGCTCCAGTTCCTCCAGCGACAGCTTTAATTCTTCAAACTGTATCATATTGTCTCCTTATCCTCTAAACAGCATTATCGTTTCTTATTATAAAGTAGATTTCTAAAAATGTAAATATAAACCCGCTGTAAATTCATAAGATAATCATTGAAGTTTTCTTCAAAATTAGGTACAATAAGGGTTGAACTTAAAAAACCGGAAGGATGGCACAATACCATGATTGATTATACCGGAGTTCCTTGCCCTATTTGCGGCAAGGCATTTCATGAGGGGGACGATATTGTTGTCTGCCCAATCTGCGGTACTCCCTATCATAGAGCCTGCTACGAAAAGGAAGGGCGCTGTCTGTTTGAGGACAAGCATAAGGAGGGCTATGTGTTCCACCGGGAGCCTGAGCCTGGCAAAAGCGCGCCGGAAAATGATTCCGCTCGTACCAAAGCCTGCCCCAGATGCGGCAACAAGAACTATACCGACGCTTTGTTCTGCGATAAATGCGGACTCCCCCTTGCTCAAAATTCCAGCACACCCCCTCCGGGGTATCCCTTTGGCGGCGTTCCGGGGAATAATAGCAACGGTGGTCCTAATATGAATTCCATGCCGGGCATGTTCATTATGGACCCGATGGGCGGCGTGAATCCGGAGGAGGATTTCAATGGCGTAAAGGCCGGTAATTTGGCTAAGTTTGTCGGCAGCAACCCTCCCTATTATATGAATGTGTTCAAGCGGCTCAAGGATCACAACATTGGGAAATTCAATTTCTGCGGATTTCTTTTTTCCGGCGGCTGGCTTCTATATCGCAAGCAGTACCTTTGGGGAGCCGTCATCTCTCTGATTTTACTTGGCTGTCTGCTGGGCTCCAGCATGATCAACCTTTTCCATAACTATGACATTTTGAACCAAGTGATCGCTGCCGCCGGCCTTTCAGAGGCCACTGGGCTGTTTTACTCCATGCAGGATTCCATGAAGCTGATGGAGCAGATTATGCTTTTACCGGTTCTGGACCAGATTCTTCTGTTTCTTCCCACTGTTCTTTCCCTGCTCCAGTGGATCATCATGTTTGTGATTGGATTCCGGGGAAACCGCATGTATTATAAGCATTGCCTGAAAAAGGCCGGAGAAATCCAACAAGCCCATCCTACAGACCCTGAGCTCACCAGCGCCCTAAAAGAAAAGGGCGGCATTAATTGGGGACTGGGCATCTGTCTGCTGGTATGCTATTTAATCATCACATATTTTCCGCTATTAATATCAGGAGGTATTTTATGAAAGTAACAAAAGCAGTCATTCCCGCCGCTGGATTAGGCACCCGCGTTCTGCCGGCCACAAAATCCATGCCCAAGGAAATGCTTCCCATTGTGGACAAGCCTGCTATTCAGTACATCGTGGAAGAGGCGGTAAACTCCGGGATTACCGATATTCTCATCATTACCAACCGGGGCAAGGGCTTAATTGAAGACCACTTTGACCGCGCTCCGGAGCTGGAGGCCAAGCTCACCGGAGCCAACAAAAACGAGATGTTCCATCAGGTGGTGGATATCAGCAAGCTGGCTAATATTTATTTCGTCCGCCAAAAAGAAACCAAGGGGCTGGGCCACGCGGTTAACTGCGCCCGTTCCTTTGTCGGCAACGAACCCTTTGCCGTCTTGTACGGCGACGACGTTATCATCGGAAAAGACCCCGCCTGCGGACAGCTGATCCGTGCCTACGAGGAATTCGGCATGGGCGTCCTGGGAGTCAAGCAGGTTTCTGAGGAAGCCATCACAAAATACAGCTCCCTTAAAGTAGAAAAAATCCGTGACAATCTTTTCAAATGCACAGATATGATCGAAAAGCCCTCTAAGGATAAAATCATGTCCCTTTACTCTATTTTGGGGCGCTGCGTGCTGACGCCTGATATTTTCGACATTCTGGACAACACCGCTCCCGGCGCAGGCGGAGAAATCCAGCTCACCGACGCTATGTGCGCCATGGCGAGAACCCAGGGTATGATCGCTGTGGACTACACCGGCAAGCGGTATGACATGGGCAATAAGCTTGGGATTATCCAGGCTGCCGTGGAGGTGGCTTTGGAGCATTCGGAAATCGGCAAGGACTTCCGGGAATATCTGAAGGGGATGGCCGCCCATCTGTAAAGAGGACATGCTGTAATCTTTTCTACGCTTTGCTCCTTTACCGCTTCCGCCGCCGGCCGGCGGCGGAACACAAACCTGCGGAAATCTGGTAAGGAAAAAGCGGAAAAGCATTGACAAAGCCACGTTCGGCGGCTATAATTAATCTGTTACTGCCATGGAAATTCTATGGCAGGGAAATAACATCCTTGCTCCGGACATGCGGGCCGGGGCCAAAGTCCAAAAGGAGGTGCAACAAGCATGGAGAAAATCCAAAATTCCTATGAAACCGTTCTGGTCATCTCTTTGAAGTTAGGTGACGAGGGCGTAGCCGCGATGGTTCAGAAGTTCAAGGATCTGATCGAGGCCAACGCGACTCTGGAAAGCGTTGACGAGTGGGGCAAGAGAAGACTGGCCTACCTGATCAACAAGGAAGCCGAGGCTTATTACGTTCTTTACAACTTCAAGAGCGATGCTGAGTTCCCGGCGGAACTGGATCGTATTTACAAGATCACCGATGGTATCCTTCGTTCTCTTATCATTAAGAAGGAAGCTTAAGAGGAGGCCGATGAAATGCTCAACACCGCGATTTTAATGGGCAGGCTGACTGCCGATCCTGAGCTTCGTCACACTCCCAGCGATGTGGCTGTTACCAGCTTTACTTTGGCTGTTGACCGTTCCTATGTAAAATCCGGCGCTGACCGCCAGGTTGATTTTATCGACATCGTGGCGTGGCGCAGCACCGCCGAATTTGTCTGCCGTTATTTTCATAAGGGCCAGCTGGTGGCGGTACAGGGTTCGATTCAGACCCGAAGCTATACGGATAAGGAAGGCAATAAGCGCAAGGCCTTTGAAGTGGTGGCTGATAACGTCCACTTTGCCGAGCCGAAACGGGACAGCTCCTATTCTCAGGCTCCGGCGCAGCAGAACGCCTATCGTCAGGAAACTACCGAGCCCGCCGCCTATTCCACCGGGAATACCGGCGATTTCGAGGAAGTGCTCACCGACGACGATCTGCCGTTTTAATGTTAATTACAAAGATAAGATAAGGAGGATTATACCATGGCTGATAGACCGGAAAGACCCGAAAGAGATAACCGCCGCGGCGGCCGTAAAGGCCGTAAGAAGGTTTGCGGCTTCTGTGTAGATAAAGTGGAATCTATTGATTACAAGGATGTAGCCAGACTCCGCCGCTATATTTCCGAGCGCGCGAAGATTCTGCCTCGCAGAGTGACCGGCACCTGCGCCCGCCATCAGCGCGAGCTGACTGTGGCCATTAAGCGTGCCCGTCATTTAGCTCTGCTTCCTTTCTCCAGCGATTAATTTCGCTTGGGAGCTTCCGGGGGCTTTTTCCCGTATAAAGGAAATCTTAGAAAATTATTTGCCGTATCCTGAAATACTGCTGAAAGCAGTTTTAGGATTCCCGCAAAAATTTACTGGTCAAAAAGGCGTGCTTTCAAGCACGCCTTTTTTGTCTTTATTTTCAATAAGCAGAACCGCCGTCTCCGCCCGTCAGGGCAAATAGCTCCGGCTTCACGCAACAAGCGCAGCGTGCTGATAACAGAAGCCATCTGACGCCAAAAAACGGTTATACCGATTGAAATTATCTGGATGCAGGCTATTGGGCAAGTGACTTGAGTAAAATCTATTTCAGCATATCCCTTAAGGTGTTTGCCGATAGCAGCTCTTAACCCATTTAGGGCCTATTCCCTTTACCGGCGCTGCCGGCGGGTATAGCTCTCATTTCAGTAAAGCGGTGAGCCTCCCCATTGAAAGCTCTCAAATGAAAAAGGCTTCGCGCGCCGCACGAAGCCTTTTGACATATTCTTCGTTCTTACTCTTTCAGCATGGCCCGATAAAGCCTGATGTATTCGTTGGCTGATTTTCCCCAGCTGTTGTCGCATTCCATCGCCCGCTTCATCAGGACCTTCCAGCCGCCCTCCTCGTTCCAATAGCCGGCGATGGCCCGGCGAACTGCCCCCAGCATATCCTGAGAGTCATAGGTCTGGAAGGTAAATCCATTCCCCTTTCCATCACCGCTGTCACTGATGGAATCCTTAAGGCCTCCGGTTTCCCTGACAATGGGAACCGTTCCATATCTTAGGGCGATCATCTGAGAAAGGCCGCAGGGCTCACTCTTAGAGGGCATCAGGAACATATCGGCACCGGCATAAATCTTTCTGGAAAGCTCCGGCACAAAGCCGAAGCAGGCGCAGAACCTGCCGGGATATTTTTCCTGCATGCTCTTGAAGAAGCTTTCATACTCCCAATCGCCGGAACCCAGCACCACAAACTGGACGTTTTCTTCCCGCATCAGCTGATCCATGGCTTCCTTCACCAGGTCTAAGCCCTTATGAGAAACCAGACGGGTCACCATGCCGATCAAGGGGATCTCCGGATTTTGCTCCAGGCCTAGGCGCTCCTGCAAAGCCCGCTTGTTTTCCGCCTTGCCGGACAAATCATCGGCGCTGTAATTGGCATAGAGATTCGGGTCCGTTTCCGGATTATAATTCTCCACATCAATTCCGTTCAAGATTCCAGACAGCTTCCACTGACGCTCCTTTAAAATAGGATCTAAGCCGTGGCTGAACCAGGGATCCAAAATCTCCTGAGCATAGGTAGGACTTACCGTGCTGACGCGGTTCGCGGTCTCGATCGCACCTTTCATCAGGTTCACGCAGCCGTCAAATTCGACGATAGAGGTGTCATACTCCGGCAGGCCCAAAACGTCCTCCAGAAGCTCCATACCGTATTTACCCTGGTACTGAATATTATGAATGGTAAACAGGGTCTTGATCCCCTGATACCAATCATTATTGGCGTAGAATAGGCTGTAGTAAATCGGGACCAGAGCCGTCTGCCAATCGTTGCAATGGATAATATCCGGCTTAAAATCAATGTACGGCAGCATCTCCAACGCAGCCCGGGACAGGAAGGAAAACCTCTCTGCGTCGTCATAGTGCCCGTAAAGGCCCTTACGCTTAAAATAGTACTGGTTATCCAGCAGATAATAAATTACGCCGCCGTGCCGGGCTTCAAACACGCCGCAGTACTGCCTTCTCCAGCTGACCGGCACAGACAGGCTGGTAATGAACCGCATATTGTCCCGCAGCTCCTGAGGAATATCCTCGTACATGGGCATAACGATCCGGCAGCCAATCAGCCGCTGGCGCAGCGCCTGAGGCAGGGACCCCGCCACATCACCTAATCCGCCGGACGCCGCAAACGGAAGGGCCTCGCTGGTGCAAAATAAAACCTTCAAATTCATTACCCCCTTTAAACCACAGACGCTTTACTGATATATACGGGATAAGACTGGAAGCCCATCAGTGTTCTTCCATCCTTAATCAACACATCCTTATCCGTAATCACATACTTCAGGCTGCAATTGGTGCCGATCCGGGTGTCCTGCATGATAACGCAGTTTTTCACCTTAGCGCCCTTATCGATTTTTACGCCCCGGAATAGGATACAGTTTTCCACTTCCCCGTCGATCACACAACCGTTGGCGATCAACGAATTTTTCACTACAGAGCCCAATCCGTACCTGGCGGGCATATCGTCGCGGACCTTCGTATAAATCGGACGCTGGGCGTTAAACAAATCGTCCCGAATCTCGCTGCTCATCAGTTCCATATTGGCCTCAAAGTAATCGTTCATGGAGCAGATCACATGGGAGTAATGGTCAAACTCATAGCCAAACATTTTCAGCTGTTCCACATTGGATTGCAGAATGTCCCGCTTAAAGTTGGTCTTATTCCGGCTGCTGCACTCATTCACCAGCCGGATCAGAAGCTCCCGCTTGATCAGCAGCATATTGAAGGCATAGTTATATTCCTCGTCGCCGTTGGGATCGATAATCAAATCCTTGATTCTCCCATCGGGCTCTAAGGAAAGCACCATGGTTTCGTCGCCGTTTTTCGGCAGCCTGCCCCAGCGGTAAATTAAAGTGACATCCGCCTCGTTTTTGATATGCTCCGCGATCACACGCTTAAAGTCCATATTGAAAATAGCGTCACAGTCAGAAAGCAGTACATATTCTTCTTTGCAGTTGGTCAAAAAGCCCATATTGGCGTGAAGAATTTCAATGCGGTTAGAAAAATCCCCGCCGCCCGCTCCAAAGGGCGGCAGAATGAACAAACCGTCGCGTTTTCTGGAAAGATCCCACGCCTTTCCGGTTCCCAGGTGATCCATCAGAGATTGATAATTCCGTTTGGTAATTACCCCTACCCGGTTGATTCCGGAGTTCACCATACTGCTCAGCGTAAAATCGATCATGCGGTATCTGCCGCCGATGGGTACGCTGGCCATAGTGCGCCGGTCCGTCAGTTCCCGAATCGATTCCTCATGCATATTGGAGAAAAGCAGCCCCATCACATTATTTCCGCGCATCTTTCGCCACCTCCGGAATATCTTTGTCAATCATCGCCTTGGGGGGCACCACGGCGCCGGCGCCGATTTTAATGTTGTCCCCGATCACAGCCACGCCCCATTCATCCTTCTGCTCAATTTCCTCCGGACGGGCGCCAACCACGGCATTTTCGCCAACCACGGCGTTTTCCGCCACGATGGCGTACTGCACCACCGCGCCCTCCTCGACGCGGGCTCCCGGCATAATGATGGAATCCTTTACCACCGCACCAGGCGCTACATTCACGCCGGCGAACAAGACGGAAAAGTCCACGTTGCCGTAAACGTTGCATCCGTCAGCTACCAGCGAATTCTGGATCACCGCTTCCTCACCTACATATTGCGGCGGCATCACCGGGTTTCTGGAATAAATCTTCCAATTTTCGTCGCTCAGGTCCAGTGTGGTGTTGGGGTCCAGAAGATCCATGTTGGACTCCCATAGGCTGTCGATGGTTCCTACATCCTTCCAGTAACCCTGGAACTCATAGGCGAACATACGCTCACCCGCATTGAGCATGGCGGGCAGTACGTTTTTCCCGAAATCATTGCTGGAGCTTTTATCCTTTTCATCCGCGATTAAATATTCCTTCAGTTTATTCCAGCTGAATACGTAAATTCCCATGGAAGCCTTGGTGCTTTTAGGCACCTTTGGCTTCTCGTCAAATTCGTAAATCGAGTCGTCCGGGTTGGTGTTCAAAATGCCGAACCGGGAAGCCTCCGCCAAGGGTACGTCGATTACGGCGATAGTACACGCAGCCTCTTTCTCCTTGTGGTAGGCCACCATTTTGGAGTAATCCATTTTGTAGATATGGTCGCCGGACAGAACCACTACGTAATCCGGGTCGTACCGGTCGATGTAGTTCATATTCTGATAGATGGCGTTCGCGGTGCCTTTATACCAGTCGGCCCCCCGGCTGCGCTGATAGGGCGGCAGCACCTGTACGCCGCTGTTCATGCTGTCCAAATCCCAGGGCTGTCCGTTTCCGATATACTCATTGAGCACTAAGGGCTGATACTGAGTCAGCACGCCCACCGCCTCGATACCGGAATTTACGCAGTTAGACAGAGGGAAATCAATGATTCGGTACTTTCCTCCGTATGCCACCGCCGGCTTCGCCAATTTGCTGGTCAGCACGCCCAGCCTGCTGCCTTGTCCTCCCGCCAAGATCATGGCGACTGTTTCCTGTTTTGGGAACATCTTTTCATTCCTCCTTGTGCAAGGTTCTATCTTATTCATTTATTTTGTCAGGATTTTACCGCTGCTTTTTCGTGTTCTGGGTTTTCTGGGAGCCTTCGCTGTTTTTTCCTCCTTTTCTGCCGTTTCCGGCAGTTCCTTCGGCTCCCGCGGCTTTCTTACCGGCTTCTTCCGCGCGCATTTCAAGAACAGCACCGACATAGGCGGCAGCGTCAGCTCGATAGACTGCTCATAGCCGTGCATCGCTATCTCCTCTGATCTGATGCCGCTGCCATTGGTTGTGCCGCATCCGCCGAATTCCTTAGCCTCGGAGTTAAACACCTCCGCGTAGGTTCCGGCAAGAGGCACACCAAAACGATAGGACTTTCTTTCGACTGGCTGAAAGTTGCAGACCGCGATCAGTTCTTTGCCATCCTTGTCAATTCTTCTGAAGCAGATCACGCTCTGGGTATAGTCGTCGTTGGAAATCCAGGAAAATCCATCCCAGGAAAAATCCACCTGCCACAGCGGACTGGATTCCAGATAGAAACGGTTCAGCGCTTTCACAAAGGCCTGCAGCTGCTGGTGCTGCGGATACTGCAGCAGCCCCCAATCCAGCTCCGATTCAAAATCCCACTCCTTAAACTGGCCGAGCTCCGTACCCATAAAGGTGAGCTTTTTGCCCGGATGGGCCATCATATACGCTAAAAACGCCCGTGTATTGGCAAATTTCTGTTCCACCGTTCCAGGCATCTTATTGATAAGGGAACCTTTTCCATGAACTACCTCGTCATGGGAGACCGGCAGAATAAAATTCTCGGAGAAAGCGTAGAAAAAGGAAAATGTCAGATTATCGTGATTAAAGGAACGATACAGCGGGTCCAGGGACATATAGTGAAGCATATCGTTCATCCAGCCCATGTTCCACTTATAGTTGAAGCCCAGGCCGCCGGCGTAGGTAGGCTTGGAAACCATCGGCCAGGAGGTCGATTCCTCTGCGATCATCATCACGTCCGGCTGTACCGCGAAGGCCGACTCGTTCAGGCGCTGCAAAAACGCCACCGCCTCCAGGTTTTCCTTACCGCCGTATTTATTAGGCACCCATTCCCCATCCTTGCGGCTGTAGTCCAAATACAGCATAGAAGCCACCGCGTCGCACCGGATGCCATCGATGTGGTACTTTTCCAGCCAGAACACGGCGCTGGAAATCAGGAAGCTGATGACCTCATTCCTGCCGTAGTCAAACACCAGGGTTCCCCAATCCTTATGCTCGCCTTTTCTCGGGTCCGCATACTCGTAGCAGCAGGTTCCGTCAAATTTAGCCAGCCCGTGGATGTCCCGGGGGAAATGGGCCGGCACCCAATCCATAATTACGCTGATTCCCGCCTGATGGCACCGGTCCACAAAGCGCATAAACTCCTTAGGGTCGCCGTAGCGGGCGGTCGGCGCAAAATAGCCGGTCACCTGATAGCCCCAGGAACCGTCGTATGGATACTCCGTCATCGGCATCAGCTCGATATGGGTATATCCCATCTCCTTCACGTAAGGGATCAGCTCATCGGCGAACTTTTCATAGGAAAAAGGATTGCCGTCGGCGAACTTCCTCCAGGAACCGGCATGGACCTCGTAAATATTCACCGGATTGGTATAGTGGGGATGCTTTGCCTTATATTGATACCAGGCATTGTCGTTCCACTCATAGCCGTCCAAGCTGTAAAATTTGGACGCATTGGAGGGGCGGGTCTCATAATGATAAGCGTAGGGATCCGCTTTCATCAGCACTTCGCCATCCTGCGTGGTAACAGCATAGCGGTAAACGTCGTATTCCTTGACCTTGTCCGGGATAAAACACTGCCAGACCCCGCCTTCAGAAATTCTCTCCATAGGATCTTTCTTTTCATCCCAGCCGTTGAACTCACCGACCACGGATATCTTAGCCGCGTTTGGGGCCCAGGTACGAAAAACAACGCCCTCTTTCCCATCCTGCTCCAGCTTATGGGAGCCTAAATACTCATAGGTCTTGTAATTAGTCCCCTCATGAAATAGGTAGAGCGCTAAATTATTGCGTTCGGCGTCCTGATTCTTTTTCATTGCAAATCAACTCCTTACCGCACATCGAAAGTCAGGAAAACCTACTGGTTTTTCGTCCCGGATATGCCAATGAAACAGCCTTTTTCTTACTTATTTCTATCATAGCAAGTTTATGGAAATAATTCAAGAGGTATTTGGTTATTTTCTTATAAACCAAACATTAAGTTTATAATTAATTTAGATAAATTTAACAAGTATATTTTAAAAATGCTTTGTAACAAAACACCCGAATCCCTCTTTAAGCACAACCATTATCTTACCATAAACACCTTGTCGAAAAGAAGCGTATTTTCTTTTTTCGAAAGGTTCTATTACTGATTCACAAATGTCCGGTTAACAAAAAACGCCCCTTCCCCGCACTTTTAAAAGCTGCCTGGAAAGGGCGTTTTTTTAATAATTGGATTCCCGCTTGATTTCCGGATCAATAAAAATGTCCGCTTCGTCAAAACTGGGTGTAGAAAACTCGGAGATCACTGCTCCCTCCGGTCCTGCCTGAAACCAGTGGCGGGTCTGTTCTTTCAGCGTATACTGTTCGCCGGGCCTCAGATAAATTTCATGCCACACGGTAAAATGCTCCTTCCGATGCTCCGGAACTCTTCCCCGCGGCTGCTCCGTAGGCTCCCCGGGAACATAAAGGTAAACCTCTCCCCAACGGCAGCGGAAGGTTTCCTCCTTCCCCTGATAATCTCCCAATTGAGGATGCAGGTGCTCCGGACAAATCTGATACGGTGTCAGCATCATCTCCTTGGCGCACACACGGTCCGTATTCACATAGGTAAGAATTTCCGTCCCGATCGTGTCGAACTCTCCTAAATGGTAATCACAGTATTCTATCCGTTTGGCTTCTTCCTCTGTGATGACGATTCCCGCCGCTTTCAATAACTCGCGTGCCTTTGCGTTTGCCTTATCAATTTGCTCTCTTGCAGCCACTATTTGACACTCCTTGTTGATTTTTATTGTTTATTATCTTTTGCAATCGATTGTAATTATATTGTAAATTGCGGTGGGAAAACTGTCAAGATAAAACACGCTGATTTGAAAAAACATCCCTAATCTCTCTGGCTAAAAAGCTCTATTTCGTCCGGAAAAGGGCTTGTAAAAAACCTCTCTGAACCCCAACGGATAGAGTGAGGCCGGATATCTGGACTGCTGAACCTCCTAATCAGCAGCCTAAAAGAACAGGAAGGAAAAATTCGATCATAAAGGCAGCGGCTGAAGGAGATAAATGATGCGGCGTCTGCTTAATGCTCTAACCTCAATACTTCAGCCTAATTGCAAGGCAAGCTGCTTCGCGCCGTCCCCAAGGAAAGGGTTCGCGTATAATAAAAAGCCTTCTGTCTCAAGCGACAGAAGGCTTTTTTCGTTATGATAACTCAGTGAAAACGCCAAACTTATTTGTTGTCAACCTCGACCATATGCTGGATCAGGTTGAGAACCTTGTTGCTGTAGCCCCACTCGTTGTCGTACCAAGAAACCAGCTTGAAGAAGTTGGAATTCAGGCCGATACCAGCGGTAGCGTCATAGATAGAAGTTCTGGGATCAGAATAGAAGTCAGAGGATACAACAGCCTCGTCAGTGTAGCCCAGGATACCTTTCATATAGGTCTCGGAAGCTTCCTTCAGAGCGGCATTGATTTCCTCCATAGAGGTAGCCTTTTCCGTACGGACAGTCAGGTCCACAACAGAAACGTCCAGAGTAGGAACGCGGAAAGCCATACCAGTCAGCTTGCCCTTAACCTCCGGGATAACCAGAGCGCAGGCCTTAGCGGCACCAGTAGAAGAAGGAATGATATTGCCGGCAGCGGCACGTCCGCCTCTCCAGTCCTTCTTGGAGGGAGCATCAACGGTCTTCTGGGTATTGGTGGTAGAGTGAACAGTGGTCATCAGGCCTTCCACAATACCGAACTTATCGTTGATAACCTTAGCCAGAGGAGCCAGGCAGTTGGTGGTGCAGGAAGCGTTGGAAACAACCTTCATGTCCTTGGTGTACTTATCCAGGTTTACGCCGCAAACAAAGGTAGGAGTTTCCTTATCCTTAGCGGGAGCGGAAATAACAACCTTCTTGGCACCGGCCTTAATGTGAGCGGAAGCCTTTTCCGTGGTGCAGAATACGCCGGTAGACTCAACAACATACTCGGCGCCGCACTCGCTCCACGGGATCTCTTCGGGATTCATGCAGCCATAAACATTGATAGCCTTGCCGTTTACAACCAGCTTGCCGTTTTCTTCCTTGACGCAGCCGTCAAATCTGCCATGGATGGTATCATACTTCACCATGTATACCATATAGTCGGCGTCTACGAAAGGATCGTTCACGCCTACAACCTCAAACGTTTCCGGCTGAGCGATAGCAGCACGGAACACCAGACGACCGATACGTCCGAAACCATTGATGCCAATTTTAATTGCCATAATAATTTGACCTCCTGAGTTTTAAAATCTACTTTTATTCTATAGTATTTCATAACAATTTGCAAGAGCTTGTTACAAAATTAACTATTCTATTAAGGAAATCCGCACATTGCTGGGATTTCTAAGGTTTTCCATGATAATATTGTGCATATTTTGCACAATATTCAACTCTTTTTTTCGCTGATTTCTTCAATCAGCTGGTTAATATAATCCATATCGATCTCATCGGGATTTTTCGACACAGCCGGCCTGGGAACCGCCTGGGAGGATGCCTTTTCCCAAAGGTCGGACCCGCCCTTTCCCGCATCCGGCTCTCGGCCGGAGAGCGCAGAAGCCGCCGGCGCTTCCTCTTTCCGCGGCTTGTCCTTGAAAGCCGCAGACGGTTCCGGCGTCTTTTCTTTGGAAGGCTCTTCTAAGGCCGTCAGCCGATTTTTGGCGGCGTTCCGCTCCGCGATGATGCTGCTGAAGTAGGTTGCCTGGGGAGTCGGAGGAACTCCCGGACTGCCTGCCTCCTCCTGTTCCTCCCCGCTGATCTGAGCGAAGGGCTGAGGCCGGCTGAGCTGGGCGCTGGCCTGTACCAAAAGCCCCAGGCTGTACAGCACCAAAGCCAAATCCGCTAAAAACGTCCAGCTTGAGGTCAGGGAGAATCCGTTTTGTACTGCGTCCACCCCTTGAGGCACACAGGCAACCAAGGTAAACAGCACCATCAAAAAGCCCAGCATTACGGTGCGCTTCCCGGTTTTCGGGGTTTCTATGCCTGTAAAAAGCTTAGAAAGGGAGAAAAGAAACATAAGCATTCCCAATACTGACAGCACGCTCAGCATGTTGCTGCTGATGGTGGTCACGTTGGTGTACTCAATAAAGGTCAGCACCACCGCTCTGACGCACACCCACAAAGGAAGCAGCAAGGCCAGTACAGGCGCCTTGCGGAAGGTATTTCTGCCGGTAAAATGGGACACAGCGGCAACCAAAAAAGCGATCATCCCTAAAACGCCGCAGATAGATAAAATCAAATAACGGAGAGTTCCATGGTCCACTACATAAATCAGCAGATTCGCGCCGGAGTCCGCCGCCATCGCCGCGGCGGCGGCCAGGGCGAAAACACCGGAAAAAATATTTCGGCGGAATTGAAACTCCGAGGTATTTTTACAGCTTGCCGTCATAATCATGATAATGAGGACAAACAGCGCCAAAATCCCTAAGAAGATCTGATAAAGGGATTCGCCGCTTTCAAAAAAGCCGGTAGCCGGATCGATTAGGTAAGCCACCTGGTAAACCCGCAGCGGCACAGCGACAAGTAAGAAAAGCGCGAACGGTATCCATAGGGATTTGATCTTCATATCTTAATCCTCCAAAAAAAGAGAAATTCGTGTTAAAAATGTTTACCAAACTATTTTAACACGAATTTCGGAGTTATGACAACTATTTTTCTCTTTTTTTCAACGGAAGAAAAGAAATCTTATTTTCTTTCATCCAATGGTATGTATTTTTGGCTGTCCACCAGAGACTTATACGCCGGACGGATAATCCGGTTGCTGGTTTCCACTTCCTCAATCCGGTGGGCGCACCATCCGGCGATTCTGGACACCGCGAACATAGGCGTGTACAAATCCTCCGGCAATCCCAGCATTTTGTAAACCAAACCGGAATAGAAATCCACATTGGCTGAGATCACCTTTTTATCCCCTTTCACGTTCAAAAACGCCTTAGGCGCCAGTTTTTCCACCAGCTGGTATAGGGCAAACTCGTCATCCATTCCCTTTTCCTTCGCCAGCCTCTGGGCGTGGGTTTTCAAAATCACCGCTCTGGGGTCGCTCAGGGTATAGATAGCGTGGCCTTGGCCGTAAATCAGGCCGCTGTGATCTCCTTCCTCCTTCCGGACGATCTTTTCCAAAAAGGCCTCTACCTCGTCCTCGTCTTTCCAGTCCTTAACCTTTTCCTTGACACATTCCATCATCTGCATCACCCGGTGGTTGGCGCCGCCGTGCTTCGGCCCCTTTAAGGAACCGATGGCAGCGGAAATCGCCGCATACGTGTCCGTTCCCGAAGAGGAAAGCACCCGGGTGGTAAAGGTCGAATTGTTGCCGCCGCCGTGCTCGGCGTGGATAATCATCAGCAGATCCAGAAGCTTCGCTTCCTCGTCGTTGAACTTTTTGTCCGGACGGATAGACCTTAAAATAGATTCCGCAGTGGAATGCTCCGGCTTGATGGGATGGAAATACATGCTCTTCTTATCGTAATGCCTCCGCTTTACCTGATAGGCGTAGGTCATAATGGTAGGCATTCTGGCGATCAGGGAAATGGACTGGCGCATAATGTTTTCCAGAGAGGTTTCATCCGGATTGCTGTCGTAAGAATATAGCGCCAGCACGCTTCTGCCCAGCTTGTTCATAATGTCCTTGGAGGGCGCCTTGATAATCATATCCTCGGCAAAATACTCCGGCAGCTCCCGGTAAGAGCTGAGGATCCGGTTAAACTTTTCCAGCTGCTCCCTGGTAGGCTGGGTGCCGAACAGCAGCAGCCAGGCCACCTCCTCGTAGCCAAAACGGTTTTCTCTGGTACAGCCGTCCACAATGTCCTTCACATTGATTCCCCGGTAGGTCAGCCTGCCCTCGTCGGGAATTTTTTCCCCATCGGCAATCAAATAACCGTGGACGTTACATATATGGGTCAATCCCGCCATCACGCCGGTTCCGTCAGGATTCCTTAATCCCCGCTTTACCTGGTACTGTTCAAATTGAGCGGGTTCGATATGATTATTCTTTCTAAACTCCTCGCAAAGCAGAGCCAGCTCAGAAGGTTGTTTTTGAAGCACTTTCCAACACCTCTTTCTCTAATTAATTATTAAGTTTATTACAAACCTTATGCAAAGTCAACCTATTTACTTCTGTTTTTGCATTTTTATGAAATTTTATTTTTCGAAAAATTCAACAATCAACAAAAAACATTTAATAAATTCACTAAACACACGAAAAATGAATAATTTGATTTATAAACATGTAATTTGAATAGGAGGCTCTCATGAAAGCAAAAGTGGTTTTCTTAATCATTTTATTTCTGCTGATGCTGGCTGTTCCCGCCGCAGTAATCGTTTTTTCCTCACCGGACGGCGTTTCGGTATACAAAAATCCTTCTTCCTCCAGCGCTCCCCCTGCCGGCTCTTCCTCTGGGTCCGTCTCGTCCGCAGAAGCTCCGCCGCCATCAGGGACCTCCATGCCCGCATCATCCGGTGAAGCCCAGCCGGAGGCCCAGAAGGAGGCAAGCTTTCAGGTTCTGGATGAAAGCTCCGGTAAAATCCAGGAGCTTTCCTACGCTGATTTTTTAGTCGGAGTCGTATCCGCGGAAATGCCTGCCTCCTTTGAAACAGAGGCGCTGAAGGCCCAGGCTATAGCCTCCATGACCTTTTTCCTAAAGAAAAAGGAAGCTCAGCGGGCCGCGCCGGACGAGGCGCTGAAGGGCGCTGATTTTTCCCTGGATTTTTCCAAAGGGGTCGGGTATTTGACGGATCAGCAGCTTCAGGAGAAATGGGGAGACGCTTACGAGGATAACCTGAAAAGAATAAAGGAAATCTGCCAGGAGGCGCAGAGCCTGGTACTCCGGGATTCGGATGACGCTTTGATCACCGCGGCCTACCACGCTATTTCAGGCGGAGTCACTGAAGCCTCCGCCGACGTATTTTCCGAGGCTCGTCAATATCTGGTAGAGGTACCGAGCCCAGGAGATACTCTGGCTCCCGGATATCAAACTACCGTCACCGTATCCCCAGAGGATTTTAAGGCCAAGGCGGAGGCTGCCTGGCCGGATATCAAGCTTGAGGGAGAGCCTCAAACCTGGATAGGGGATTCCCAAACCACCCAGGCCGGTCTGGTAAAAACAATGAAGCTCGGCTCCTTGGAGCCAGCCGGCGATGAGATTCGCGAGGTATTTTCTCTGAGGAGCGCCAACTTCGATTTGATTTTCAGTGAAGACAGCTTCTTGTTCACGGTGCGGGGCTATGGCCACGGCGTCGGCATGAGCCAATACGGCGCCAATTTCATGGCCTCCCAAGGAGCCGCCTGCGAGGAAATTCTGGCCTGGTATTATCCAGGCACAAAAATAGAGCGGCTAAGCGCTTAGCCGCTCTATTTTTCTATGGTTGAAATTGATACCAGGCAAATCGGCAGCTTTTCTTCCGAGCTAAACCCAGACGGTGATGAACAAGCCTACAAGTACCGGTATTCCACGGAATCAAAGACGCCTCGGTCGGTAATCCGAATTTCCGGCAGAACCGGCAACGACAAAAAAGATAACGTCTGGAATGGGTCCAGCTCCTCTGGCATCCCCATTTCCACACATAGCTTTTTCATATTCGCCAAAGCCCTCTGCACCTGTTCTGTCGGTTCCTGTGTCAGCAGGCCGCATACCGGAAGCGGAAGAACTTCGAGCAGCTTTCCATCCCGTACCAAGCAATAGCCGCCCCCGGCCTTTTCCAGCGCCTGGATGCCCAGCAGTATATCCTGGTCGTTATCCCCCACCGCAATCAGGTTATGAGAATCATGTGCCACCGTAGAGGCAATGGCTCCGTGAAGGAAAAAGCCCTCTACCACGCCGATGCCCACCCGACCTGTTCCTCGATGCCGCTCTACCACCGCAACTTTCTGAAAGTGCCGGTCAGGCTGGAATTCTCCAGAGGTACAAGGCACCTGGCAGACCCTGTGCCTTGTCAAGATCTGATGGGGGATCACCTGAGCCACGTGAGCCGCGCCGTCGGGGCAGGAGAGGCGGAGCTGTTCCCGGCGCACCGGCCGAAGCTGGACGGTATCCAGCAAAAATCCCGGGACAGTCCGTTTTCCCACGGCGGGCCTTTCTCCCTTCCGGCTTACCAGCTTTCCTTTCCAGTAAACGCTGTCCACGCTCACCTCTTCCAAATCGTCCAGCACCACCAAGTCAGCCTGGTATCCGGAACCTATGGCGCCTAAATGGGAGAGCCCGTACATCCGCGCCGCGTTGAAGCTGGCCATTGCATATGCCTCCGCTGGGTCCATCCCAAGATGAATGGCCTCGCGGATATTGCTGCTGATATGCCCTTCCCGCCGGATATCCTCCACATGCTTATCGTCAGTGCAGAAGCACACACGCTCTGCGGAAACCCGGGAATCCAAAAGGGTGCTGATAAGCGTTTCCCCGTTTTTCGCCCCGGACCCCCTCCGGATCATCAGATTCATTCCGCTCCGCAGCTGCTCCAAAGCCTCCTCTGGCTCGGAGCACTCATGATCGGTGCTAACCCCCGCGAGGAGATACGCCTGCAAATCCTTTCCCACCAGTCCCGGCGCATGGCCGTCGATAACTCTATCCTGAAAAGCCCGTAGCTTTGCAAGGGCTTTTTCCTCTCCGGCGCAAACGCCGGAAACATTCATAAATTCCCCCAGGCCCAAAACCGAGGGGTCCTCGCGAAGCGGCAGCAAATCCTCCGCCTCCAGCCGCGCGCCGCTGTCGTCAAGCTCCGTGGCCGGCACGCAGGAGGGCAGCATCACATAGCCGTTCAGAGGAAGCCGCTTGATCTCCTCCAGCAGCCAGCGTATCCCCTTTTCT
The DNA here is from genome assembly GCA_000154345.1 of [Clostridium] leptum DSM 753. GTDB lineage: Bacteria > Bacillota > Clostridia > Oscillospirales > Acutalibacteraceae > Clostridium_A > Clostridium_A leptum. The sequence continues at coordinate 48,124 of DS480342.1, read as the reverse complement.
CCGGATACATTGGCAAGCTCATGGGGATCGGCGAGAATCGTCGTAGTTCCAAAAGGTAAAATTTCAGCGGCAAAGGCGGCTGGCGTCAGCATAGACGATTCGATATGAACATGGGCGTCAAAAAAGCCTGGCACCAGATACTTTCCAGTTAGGTCAATTTCCTCCCTGCCCTCATAGCGGCCTACGCCAATGATCCGGCCATCCCAGACAGCCACATCCTGGGTAAGCCATTCCTTGGTAAAAACATTGAGCACAACGGCGTTTTTCAGCACCAATTTTGCAGGGATTTTCCCCCGGGAAGCCTGCAGCATTTCGGTCGATGAGAACATGGCATCTTCCCCCTTCTGAATATTTTGCTTATTTTAGCACACTTCCATTCAAACTACAAGCCGTTTTGTCCATTTTTCAGCCAAAAGCCAGTAACTCCACGGTAAATCGGGGTTGACAAATTTTATTTGATCTGTATAATATGAAGTATACTTCACATGAAGTTAACTTCATATCATTGAGGGAGCCGCTATGAAAAACAAAATCAAAGAGCTTCGGCTTGAGGCAGGTTATACCCAGAAGCAGCTTGCCGATTTGGCGCTTGTCTCTTCCCGTACAATTATTTCCTTGGAAACCGGACAATACAATCCCTCTCTGCTGTTGGCTTATCGGCTCGCCCGGATTTTCAGCACCACAGTGGAGGAGCTGTACTGCTTAGAAGAAAATCTGAAAGAGGAGGACCAAAAGTATGAAAAGCTGTAAGCTTCCATTTTCTCAAGTTGTGAAAAGGCGAATTTATCTTCTATGGGCTGTTTTGGCTTTGCTTCTGGCTTTTATGGTGCTGGTGGGAGAAAAAGGCCTGATCGATTCCCGGTACACCACCGGCCTTTCCCAGCTTTCCTACAAAGCTCTTTACTTTGGCGGCGTGATTTACACTATTTATAAAATTCACTACAACCGTTCATTGCTAAAAAACAAGGAAAAGCTGCGTCAGGAAAAAATTCTGGCGCTGGATGAGCGCACCCAATGGGTCCACGAAAAAAGCGGCGGGCCGATTATGGATATTTTTCTGCTTTGCCTGGCGGCCGCCGCCTGCGCCTTATCCTTTGTCGATATCAGCGCGTTTAATACCGCTGTTTCCATTTTATTTTTTGCCGTTCTTTTAAAAATTGCCGCATATTTCTACTACAAAAATAAATAAGGCAGAAAAACGCTTAGAAAGCCTTTTAAGGAAGTCTGTAAGCTGAATACAAGCTATTTCGGATAAGCTTAAATGAATTTCCATTTTTTAGCCTGCGAGATTTTTCAATTTTATTTGGAAGCCGCTTATCCGCTTCTTTATTGCTTCAGCCGGCAGGCGGCGCAGCCTGCGTAAAAAGGGAAGCGGGCTGGAGAAAAGCCCGCTTCCCTTTTTGTTATGATTTCTTTTCTCCGCCGCGAATGGTAACCCGGCGGATTTTTCCGCTGATGGTTTTGGGAAGCTCGTCCACAAACTCCACCACACGGGGATATTTATAAGGAGCGGTTTGACGCTTCACATAGGTCTGCACATCCTTTTTCAGCTCCTCAGAAGGCTCGTAGCCCTTTGCCAGCACAATAGTGGCCTTAACCACCTGTCCACGGATAGGATCGGGCGTGCCCGTAATGGCACATTCCAGCACGTAAGGCAGTTCCATGACTACGCTCTCGATTTCGAACGGCCCGATCCGGTAGCCGGAGGATTTAATAATATCGTCGGTACGGCCAACATACCAGAAGTAGCCGTCCTCATCCCGCCACGCGGTGTCGCCGGTGTGATAAATATCGTTGTCCCACACGGTTTTTGTCAGCTCCGGATTTTCGTAATACCCGTCGAACATACCGCAAGGCTTTCCTTCCCCTGTCCGCAGAACGATCTCTCCTACGGTGCCAGGCTCCACGGTATTGCCCTCATCGTCAATTAAATCCACATGGTATGCCGGAGAAGGCTTGCCCATAGAGCCGGGTTTCGGCTCGGTTCCCACCGGATTGAACAGGGTCAGGGTTGTTTCCGTCTGGCCAAAGCCTTCCATCAGCTTTAAGCCTGTAGCCTTATAAAACTGGTTAAATACCTCCGGATTCAGAGGCTCGCCGGCGATGGTGGCGTGGGTGATGGAGGACAAATCGTACTTGCTCAAATCCTCCTTGATGAAAAAGCGGTACATGGTGGGAGGTGCGCAGAAAGTGGTGATGTGGTATTTCGCAAACAGGGGCAGCAGCTCAGAGGGTGTAAACTTGTCAAAGTCACAGACAAAAATTCCCGCCTCCATAAACCACTGTCCATACAGCTTGCCCCACATGGCCTTCATCCAGCCAGTATCGGACAGGGTCAAATGCAGGCCGTCAGGCACTACATTATGCCAATATTTCGCGGTCATAATGTGCGCGATGGGATAGGTATAATCATGCCAGACCATTTTGGGCATACCGGTGGTGCCAGAGGTAAAATACAGCAGCATAGGATCTGCAGCGGAGGTCTCCGCCCGTTCAAAGGTATCCGGCTGGCTTTCCAGCTCCTTGGAAAAGTCTACCCATCCCTCGTGGGCGCCGTGAACGCCGATTTTCACCTTAACAGTGGGGGATTCCGGAAACGCCGCATCCGCATGGTCCATAACCTCGCCGTCAGTAGTACAGATGATTCCCTTCACGTGAGCCGCGTTGAACCGGTATACCAGGTCTTTCTTGGTCAGCAGATTCGTAGCCGGAATACCTACCGCTCCAACCTTGTGAAGTCCCAGAAGGGCAAACCAAAACTCATAGTGCCGCTTCAGAATCAGCACCACTGTGTCCCCTCTGCCGATTCCTAATTTCGTGAATAAATTCGCCGCCCGGTTGGAGTATTTTTCCAGGTCGGAAAAGGTAAAGGTATGCTCCTCTCCCTTGTCGTTGCACCAAAGCATTGCGCGCCGTTCCGGCTCGGCCTGAGCGATCACATCGATGACGTCGTAGGCAAAATTGAAATTATCCTGGTAAACCGGCTTGAAATCGACCAGTTTCCCATCGTAAAAGGTCTCCCGGCAAAATTTTTGATGAATATTAAGCATTCTCATGGTCCTCCGCTTCTTCCTCAACTCGGCGCATAACAATGGCTAAAAAGGTGCAGGGCTCGCCGCCGGCAGCGATCATGCCGTGGCCCCGGCCGGAATCGTAATAAATAGCGTCGCCCGGCTTCAAGATCTCCACATGGTCTTCCATTCTGGTTTTCAATTGGCCGGAAATGATAAAATCGAACTCCTGGCCGGAATGGGTTGACAGCGGGATCGGCTGATCCTGCTCCTCCTCAAAATAGGGGGCGGTCACCAGGAAGGTTTCGGCAATCTTATTTTTAAACCGATAATTTAAATGCTCGTACTTAAACCCGGCTCGGCGCTTGATATCCAAGCCCTCGCCCTTTCTGACGATGGAGTAGAAGGAAAGCCTGGGATTTTCCCCCGTCAGCAGCTCCACAATATCCACATCCAGCTTATCGGCGCATTTATACAGAAAGGTAAAGCCAAAATCCTGCTCTCCATTCTCATGCTTCAGGTATTCCTCCAGCTCAACGCCGGCGGCCTCAGCCATCTCCTCCGGGGTGATATCCATCATTTCCCGCAAGCCCTTGATTCTCTCTGCTATTTCTACAATTCGAGTTTCCATTTTTTTGCCTCCTGCCTTTATAGTATATTCATGGTGAACGCCGCTTTAAAGCTGAGCTCAGGCTCCAGCAGCTTCATTCCCCGCTTCCTTTCAAAGCAGTCGTCTTCATCCTGCGCGGTGCCGCAGCCCGTCCAAGGCTCCAGCGCTACAAAAGGCGCGTCATTCTTTGCGGACCAAATTCCCAAATAGCGGAAATCCCCATATTCCATTTCCACTCCCCGCCCGGTAAGAATACTGTAAAGCTTCACCTGCCGGGAATTAGTATTTTCACAAATCAGAGCATCGTCATAAAAGAGGCCATGAGTCAGCTTTAGCTTTCTCTCGTGATCCAGGATTCGCTTTGTCTGGGAAAAGTCTAAAAGCTTGGAACCGGGAAGAAATTTCGGACAGTCGATCACTTCCTCTTTCTCAAATTCCACTACCCAGTTTTCAAACCGGTCTTCGCCGCTCACAGGAACCCGGAAGGCGGGATGGCCTCCCACCACAAAGGGCATGGGACGATCCGACAAATTGGTCACCAAAAATTCCACCGTCAGCCTGGTATCCTCCAGGCGGTAGGTCACCCGGAGATCAAAGTCAAAGGGGTATTGACGCTTGGTAGCCTCATCAGCTTTCAGCGAGAACACCGCCATCTCGTTCCTGGTAATCACCGGGGTAAATTCCCTGTGCCGGGCAAAGCCATGCTGCGCCATGGAATAGGCCTTTCCGCCTATCACCGCCCTCTCGTTCCGCAAGGCGCCTACAATAGGAAATAAAATGGGCGCCTGCCCCTTCCAATAAGCAGGATCCCCTTGCCAGAGATACTCGGTATTTACCACATCCTGGTACGAAACCAACTGAGCGCCAAGGGTATCGATTTCAGCTACCGCGCCTTTACTGATTAATGTTACCCGCATACTGATCCTTCCCTGATCACAGATTGGGCCCTGACAGCCCTCTAAGGAAAAATTATAACATAAAACCCAGGTAAAAAAAAGAATTTCTCTTCTTATTCTCTTACTTTTCCAGGAAACAGAAACGCCAAAAACAAAATACTGTGGATTATGATTGTTTTTATGCCTTTCAAACAGGCGGCCGCCGCTCTGTCAGAAGCTTGCACAGCTTGGCCGTCCGATACGCTGTCGCCCTGCATGGCCAGATTTTTGGCTGGGGCCGTGCCGATTGAAGATGGTTTTTAACAGCCGCCTCATTTTGCCCTGCTCCACACTTAAAACTAACTATTTTACGCCCCGTCTCCACTGATAGGTCCTCCGGCCGACACTGAGAAAGCCGGCGATGGTTTTCTCACCGCATAGAGAAAAGGCCTGCCGTCCTGCGGACGGCAAGCCTTTCACGCGTTTTTCATTTATTTAGTTCCCCTAAGCTGTGAAAGCCTTGTTCTAAGCACTTTCACAATATAAGGATTCTTTTTTACATAGAATACAATCACGGCGCCAAACAGCACCAACGAGCCAAACAAAACACCCAGCACGATAGAAGTCGTCGTGTTAGAAGAAGCTCCTTCATCGATTTCAGTGATCGCCGCGGCCTGCACCGTCATATCAGTATTTCTAGCATAGGTAGGGCCGAGATCCAGAGAATTAATCACAGCGTCGATCGCAATCCGAACCGTCAAGTCGGCAACTCCGGTAACCCGCAGGCCGTTTTCTTCCTCGAAGCTCTTCACCGCTTGCTCCGTCGCCTTATCAAAGGTTCCGCTGGCGCCGCCCTGATAGAGATCAAGCTTAGCAAGCTTCATCTGCAAGGCTTTAACGTCGTCGCCTACATAGCCGAGCTTTAGGTTGTCCGCCTCAGGAGAACGAAGCGCCTTGTCGGAATAAAGAACATCCTTCATAGCCTTGTCTACAATTCCGGTAGCCTCCAGGCTGTTAGTGGTTTGATATTCCTTTACCGCCGCTTCTGTAGCGTCATCAAAGGTTCCGGAAGCGTCGCCGATCATATAGCGCAGCAGGATCAGGCGGTTTTGCAGCTCTGTGACTTCCTCACCCGCATCGCCCTTTTTAATGACGGCGGCCTCGGGATTAGAGGGAGCGTCAGAGGCTTCCAGCTTACTTCTGGTGGTATTGTCGTAAACACCGGTAGATTCCAGGCCTACCACAGTTTGGAACTTAGCAACCGCGGCCTTGGTCTGGTCGCCGTAAAACCCGGTAGTCTCGCCGGTCATATATTGAAGCTGAATCAATTTTTGCTGAATCGTGTGAATTTCTTCCGCAAACTCTCCGCCCTCATAAACAGCGGGCAGATTACTGGGCGCACTGTCGGAATACAGCAGGGCCTCGGTATCCGGGTCGAGAATCCCAGTGGCCTCATAGCCAGCCTTGGCCTGGAAGGCCTTCAGACATTCCGCAGTATATTCTCCAAAATACTCTGTAGCCCCGTCGTTAAAATAACCAAGCTCAGCCAAGCGCTGCTGAAGCTTCGCAACCTCCGCGCCGGAGGAGCCTAACTGGAGATAAACCGGCTCAGCGGGAGTATCTTCCACATAATCAGCACCGCCGCCGGAAGGATTGGAAGAGCTTCCCGCGCCGACGGAAGGATCTACCGTAACGGTAGCGTCGCCGTAATCTACGCCGTATACATAGAACCAGTTTGTCCAGCCCATGCTGGAAACAGAGCCATAGCAAACGCCAGACCCATAATCTCTCGCGTCAACGCACATCCCTCCGCCCACATAAACGCCCACATGGCCAGGCATATATAAGCCCAGTCCGGGAATTTCAGGCAAAGTACCGATACTGCCGGTCTGAGGAGACATGGCCATCATATCTGAACGGATTCCGCCGACTCCATAATAAGAATAAATCAAACCGGAGCAATCCACCGCTCCCGGAGAAGCGCTGCCATAAGAATAGGCCCAGCCCTCATTGTACGCGGTCATCGCATGAGCGGCCAATCCCGCGCCAGTAGGTCCGTCGGCCTTTGCTGTCTGACTTGTCCCGAACACTCCTACAGGCACCATCACCGCCAGGGATAACACTACCGCGGCAAATCTCTTCATTCTGCTCTTTACTCGGCCCATTCCAAATTGCCTCCTTAACCTTTCTCTCTCCATATCAAAACACAAAATCATGTAAATTTCACAGGAAAATAAAAATTACAATCTGTAACAAATTGGTTACAGTTTATCACAAAGTCGTAATAATTACAACCTTTCCGGGCTTGAAAGGGGAAAAATTATGATTATGCCTAATTTTTTTTTATTTTTTTAAACAAAATCAATAATTGTATTTTCCAATAAGAAATTTTAAATCGTTTCCTGTCGAATATCTTTTAAGCGGAGCCGCTAATCCCATAAAAATCAAGCAAAAAAAGCGCCGCGGAACGGTCCTAAACCACTTCGCCCGCCAGAATGAAGCAGTACTGCCATTCTAAAGCTGCTGAAGCCATTTATTACCCTTCTGCGGCGCTTTGGCTATAATAGGCTTTCTCAGCCGATTACGCCTTTTTTCAGTGTGATGTTCGCATACCGGGCTGTTTCACCGGTAGCCACTACGCAATACGCTGTATCTGTATGGCCGTAAAAATCAAAGCGCTCCAGATACTCGATCTTATCCTCGTCTACATCATGCTTAGCGAGGATCTTTTTATACTCCTCCACTACTTCAGGTACATAGTCATCCCCGGGTACCACCTGCATCAGCTTAACTGGCTGCGTCACAAAGGTGTCAATGGGAAACAATTCCAAGACCGCATCCAACAGGGCAGGAATCGGAATCCCATCCGCCCGTACCACATACGAGGCTTTGCTGGATTCCGCAGGGAAATTGGCGTCGCCAAAGGCGATAACATCTCCATGTCCCATTTCCGCCAAAATCTTCAGCAGCTCCGGAGAAATCAACGGAGAAATTTTTTTCAGCATCTTTACCCTCTCCTTTTACTTTCCTATCTTTCTTATATAAATAGATATCGTATAATACAGCCTATTCCATCTCTTCAGAACTTTTACTCTGTTAAAAGCCAAAACCCTTACCAAGACCCCAAGTCCCAGCTATTGTCACCCTCAGGGCTGGTAGACCCTCTGACAATGAGCTCTGTGCCAAGCAGCAGCGTCTCGCCGTCACCGGCCGCTTTGCCCTCGATCCGCTGGAGAAGCCTTTTCGCAGCCGCGACGCCCATATCATAGTTTGGAACCCGTACGGTAGTCAGCGGCGGGCTTACCAGAGTGCTTGGGAAAATATTATCAAATCCTGCCACCGCAATTTCGCCAGGAATGGCTTTTCCTGCTTCTTGGATCGCCCGAATCGCGCCGATTGCCATCTGGTCGTTCGCAGCAAACACCGCGGAAATTTTTTCTCCGGTTTGGAACAGCCGGCGCATTGCCTGGTAACCGGAAAGAGGTAAAAAATCCCCCTTTACCACCAATTTTTCGTTGAATGGAATCCCGTTCTCTTTTAAGGCGTCCTGATATCCCAGCAGCCGCATCCGGCTGACTGATACATAATCAGGCCCCACAATGTGAGCGATCTCCCGCCGGCCGCATCCGATCAAATGCTCTACCGCTTTTCTGGCGGAAAGGCGGTTATCCACCATGACAGTATCCACCCTGGCGGCGCTGATCTTATGCTCCAAGAGCACCACTGGAATGTGCTTTCTGGAATTTCCCAGAGCATTGAGCCCTTTTACATACTTTTCCTGCTTCGGATCAGAGTCGTAAGCAAGGGATTCCATAATGATCCCATCCGCCTTGGTCGCGACTAGATATTTCACACATCTTTTTTCTGTCTCCAGGCTGCCTCCGCTGTCCAGCACGTTCATCACGCATCCCGCTTCAGACACTGTATCCTGAATTCCTTTCAGCATGGGGCCGAAGAAAACCCGCTGAAAGGAAGAAATCACCACGCCGATAGTATTGGTCCGGCTGTTCCGCATTCCCTGGGCGATGGGACTTGCATGATAGCCAAGCTCCTTCACCGCCTTCAGCACCCGCTCCTCCAAAGCCGGACTTACAGTCTTTTTCCCAGTCATTACGTTGGAAACCGTGGAAATAGACACCCCCGCCAGCTTTGCCACATCTTTAATATCAGCCATAAATCCGCCCCTTACTGAGGCGGAGCAGGCTTATGAAAAACCTGCTCCGCCATTCCGTGCTAATTGAATATTGCTAAACGAAAAGCTTAGTCCATAGAAACCTGAGGCATTTCAGGATGATTCGGGCCAAAGTGCTTCAAGATAACCAAAGGCTCGCAGATGGAGTTGTTGGTGATCTTTACTCCAGCGGCAGCGGCCTTTTCACCTACGAAAAATTCGTCGGCGCTCAACTGCCCAAAGCGGAGCATACCGGCGGTCTCGCACTGGTAGCCGCCGATGGTGCCGAAGCCCTGGGTCAGAATGCAGCCATAAGCGCCGCTGTCCTTAATGGTAACCGTCTGGCCGGGATATACGGTCAGCTCCTTGGCGCCCACATAGGGGTTGCCATAGGCGATCCATTTCTCCTCATAAACACCGTCTTCCTTAGAATCCATCACCGGAGGACGGAAGTAGTGCTTCTTATAATGAGGATCCACATTGGCTTCCCAATCCATCAGGTTCATGACGGCGTCAACGTCATCCTGCTCTTCCTCAGGCAGGCGCTCCACCAGGTTCTTGATATCGTAAACCTCGCCGGACGCCACGTTTTCGAAGACAGAGTTTACGTCGCTGTTCCACTGAGGCTCATAGGTTAAGTAAGAGCCAGGCGCATGTACAACTCCCGGAGGCGTATACCAGCCAGTACCAAGTTCAATGCGGTAAGCCCTGGAAAGCTCGGTGATCCGGTTGTCTCCGGTCTTATATTGGAGCAGACGCTCTCTGACTTCTTCCTTGGTGCAGTCGGGGTCAAAGCCGAAATAAGTCACCGGAAAACGTCCGGGATAGTTGTTGTACTGTCTCGGGAAGTAATAAGCCTCCGGCTTGCCTTGCCAGCCAATACGAGCCGCGGCGTCGAAGTCCAGATGGAGGTGATGGAACAGGGGCAGCTCATTGTCGAAGAATTTCGCGTACATCGGCCAAGTGCCGTATTTCTTCAAAAATTCCTCGCCGATCAGCTCGGCGCCTAATTCCTCTACAGCGTCCTTCAAAAGGAATTTCTCCTCGGGAGTGGTGCCGTAGGAAACATAGCTCATACCCTCGTCGGGAGCGGCCAGAGGGCCGTTGGCGGCCTGGATCACGCTGGAAAACCAACGCTCCTTCATTGGACCGCGGGCAGTACCCAGGGCAAAATAATCGTCCGGATGCAGACGAAGCCGCTTGCCGGGCTGGGAATTATTTCTGGGAACAAACGTCGGAATCAATTTAAAAATTCCGCCGTTTTTTTCAAAGGTCTCGCGAATGATCTGTGACTGGCTCATGAAACATTTTCTCCTTTCTAATAAAAAAACGTTTTACCACCAATATTATTTATAACACCTTTTCCCCGCCCTGTCAATTATTCTTGAATCAAATTTTATGGCTTTTATTTTGGATAATCTGTCAGGAAGCCGTTACATTTTTATCAGGGATTTTTCCGCTTTGATCGGCTGGAGCGCTCTCCCAGCCTCTGAGAAATTCCTTCCCGGAAAAACGCGGGCAGACGGAGCCGAAAGCCTTTTCGCCTTTCTAAAAAACAAAGCACCCTTGCCGGCAGGAAAAATCCGCTGAGCCTTGCTGGGAAACCGGCTGAGCTGTGAAAGGACGGCCTGGCTGTTTTAAGCCTCCCGCTCGACACAAGGATTCATAAGGCAAGAATCCCAAGGAACTTCTTGCCAAGGCTGCCGTTCAGTTTTATAATGGAAAAAGAAATCTGTGAAAAAGGGGTGTTCTAATGAAATTTATGGAGGTCAGCAGCGCTGGCGGAACCATACGCATGTCCAAAATCGTCAAAGGAGCGGATTATTTCGGCACAACGATTTCCGAAGATACCGCCTTCGCCTTGCTGGACCGGTATTTTGAGCTGGGCGGCAACACGATCGATACCGCCAGAATCTACGGCCAGGCGGATCCCGCCGATCCTGACGGTCCCACCTACAGCGAAGGAATAGTAGGCCGCTGGCTAGCCTCCCGCGGTATGAGGAAAGATGTCGTGCTGGTGACCAAGGGCTGCCATCCAGACCGCAGCTGCGTTACTAAGAGCAGAATCTGCAAGCAGGTGCTCGATCAGGAGCTGGAAACCAGTTTTTCCGAATTAAAGGTGGATTCTGTAGATATTTATTTTCTCCACCGCGATAACCCCGATATGCCGGTAGGGGAAATCATGGATATGCTGGATGAGCATGTAAGAGCGGGGAAAATCCGCGCTTTAGGAGCTTCCAATTGGACCGTCCAGCGAATCGACCAAGCAAACCAATGGGCTTTGGCGCACGGGAAAACCCCTTTTACTGTTTCGCAGATTCAATGGGGGCTTGCCGCCACTACGCCAGCGGCCTGGGGTGATCCTACTTTGGTCGCAATGAACGATTCGGAATATGCAGGCTATGTAAAAAATAAAATCCCTGTTATGGCTTTCGCCTCGCAGGGCGGCGGCTACTATTCCAAAAAGCTTATGGGACTTCCCTTAAAGGATAAGATCCTCCGGCGCTATGAAAGCTCTAAAAATCAAGCGCGCCTGCCAATCGTCAAGCGGATCGCCGAGGAAAACAGCTGTACCCCCGCCGCCGTCTGCATGGCCTTTCTGACCTCAAATCCCTTGCAGAGCGCCGCCATCGTAGGCTGTTCCACTGTAGCTCAGCTAGAGGACAGCATGTCCCTCTGTGATCTGACCCTAACGGAGAGTCAGCTGGAGGCGCTGCAAAACCCAGCTGGCTGACACGCTCAGATGCTTCCGCCTCAAAAGGCCGGACAGTATTACTGTCCGGCCTTTCTTCTTTCCCCTAACAATCCAGCCAGGTAAGCAAAAGCCAATGCTATTGAACGCCGTTTTCCTCTACCCTGCAAACCGTCAGGATCGTTCCAGCCACTGTGAAGCCAATCTCAAATCCGGCAAACGTCATGCCGTAAACCCGATTCGGCTCATTCTGATATCCGGGCCGGGGATCCTGCGCCAAAATTTCCAGAAGTCCCTCCCTGCAGCCCTGAGGAAGCCTCTCTAAAAGTTCTTGAGGAAATTCCACATGGAGCGCCGGTTTATTTACAGCTCCGGTGAAGCCTTCCAGCGCTTCAGGATGGGAATCACAGTAGGCGAGATAAGGCTTAATATCAAAAATCGGGCTGCCATCCATAAGATCCGCGCCGGCTACATACAAAACCGGCCCAAAAGCCGTGTGAAGCCCTACCTTTTCCAGACGGACACAGGATAATCCAATGGCATTGGGGCGGAATGGCGAACGAGTCGCGAAAACGCCCATTCTGGTATTTCCTCCCAGCCGGGGAGGCCTCACAGTCGGAGACCAATTCCGCCTCACCGCCTCAGAAAACTGCCAGAGCAGCCATATGTGGGAATATCCATCCAACCCCCGGAACGCGTCAGGGTTCCGAAATTCCGGTTCAAACACAATGGTGGAAATCAAGGAATCAACAAGCCCGCTTTGCCGTGGAATCCCAAATTTTGAGGAAAAATCATTGTGAATACGTGCGATTATCCGCATCGGCATCTCTTTAGACATAAAAAATCACCTCAAACGCAAAGCTCATAAAAAGCATAACTATTATACCAGCGGCAGCCGCAATGCGCAAACAGCGCCTTTCCCTGCCGGAGCGGCTCAGGCACAGATCGGCTTCGGCCGGCGCGGCCCTTATCCTTTTCGCGCCCTCTCCGCCTTGTCCGTCCATTCATTTTCCCGAATTTCTTTCTCTATCAGCCGTACCAGTTCGTGGGGACACATTCCCAGCGCGTTGGCTATTTTCCAGACAGTTTCAAAATTCGCCTGTTTGCTGCCATTTTCAATCATCGCCAAATGGCTTCTAGCCAAGCCCGCCAAACCGCTGGCAATTTCTTGGGATAATTGCTTCTCCTTTCGGACACGGCGCACCACTCTGCCGACAGCGTAACGGTTATATTCTATCATCGCAGACAACCCCTTTGCTTTAGTGTACGGAGAAAAAGCGCAAGTTATGTCTCCGATGATAGACAAACCAAATTTTGTGTGCTATAATAGACAAAACGATATGGGGAGGAGAACTGCTATGCTGAATGAAAAAAGCGGCATCTGGATCAAGCTATACAAGCTGTGTATCATAATTATTTTTATTCTCTGCTTCCCAGGATGCTTTTTCCTGGGGACATTACTGAGGCTTACCGGCTTTTCTTACTTTTGCTGTATCTTTTTAGGCCTATTCGTAGGAATCCTTCAATGGATTTTGAATATGCTGATCTTAAATCTTGTTTCCAATCTCCAAATTCTTCGTGAAATAGAAGAAAAAAGCGAGCAGCGCCGGGAAACCTGGGCGGAAAAACGGGTGCTGCGGCCTATCAAATAATCGTAGGGCATGGCGCCTGGCCTCAGTCTTTTTATCATAACAGGAATAAGAAAAGGCAGAAACACAGAATTGTGTTTCTGCCTTTCGTGTATGCGCAGCCAGCAGCTTTTAAAGCTTTGTTTTTCACAACGAACGTTGCCGCACCCTCATCTCAATACCGTTTTAGCGGCCGCTCCGGGCCGTTTCGTTAACCGCCGCATTCAAAGCATTTAATAATATATTTAACTCTTCCGAAGGCAGGTAGCAAAAGCTTCGCACGGCGCGAAGAGGCAGGCTCAGGATGATCTGCCGCGTCATTTCGTCGGATTTGGGCTTTCCGAAAGCCTTCCACAGCTGATCCATATACTTTGAAAACACTTTTTCCGCTTGTGGATTCGCAACAATATCTCCGATCACCGTATTGGCTTCAATCCGTTGAACAGCCCCGCTGGTATTTTCCATACAAACCGTTTTCGAAAGCCTAATCTCTCTTGAGGATGAGCCGATTAATATCTCATACTCTCCGGACGCGGCATACCAATCTTTCCGCTCCGGATGATACCAGGCGAATGCCCGTTTGGTTAATTCCATTTTTATCGTTTTTTCTTCACCGGGGCTGAGCGCCACCTTAGCAAAGTGTCTTAGCTCTTTTTCCGGGCGGACCGCGCTTCCGGTATGATCTGACACATAAAGCTGTACAATCTCTTTTCCCGCGGCAGCGCCGGTATTTTTCACTTTAAATGTAACAGTCAGACAATCCGTGTCTTTTATTTGATCACTACTGAGCTTTAGGCCGCTGTATTCAAAGGTCGTGTAGGAAAGGCCGTGGCCAAAGGGATAGCGCACCGCCATTTTTTTGCTGTCGTAATACCGGTAGCCAACAAAAATCCCCTCTTGATAGCGCACCGTATTTCCGTCCCCCGGAAAATTGAGATAAGAGGGATTATCCTCCAAGCGGAGCGGAAAAGTTTCTGCCAGCTTGCCGCTGGGGTTCGCCTTGCCAAACAGCAGGTCAGCCGCGGCCTCTCCCACGGCTTCTCCGCCAAGATACATCTCCAAAATCGCCTTTGCCTGTTTCTCCCAGGGCATCTCCACCGGAGAGCCGTTGTGCAGCACTATAACCAGATTAGGCTGCACCCGGCTTACCCTTTCGATTAAATGATTTTGCTGTTCCGGCAGTCTCATATGCCGCCTGTCATAGCCCTCAGACTCATAAGCGTCCGGCAGTCCCGCAAATATGACCGCCGCATCTGATTTAGCGGCCAGCGCCACCGCTTCTTCCGCCAGCTCCTCCGCCGCGCTGTCATCCAGCGTATAGCCCATAGCGTAAGAAACTCCATTCAGCAATTCCCAGGCGCCTTTTACTTGATAAGGATTGATATGGGAGCTTCCCCCGCCTTGATACCGGGGTTCCTTCGCAAACTGACCGATCAACGCGATCTTTTTACCTTCCTTTAAGGGGAGAAGCTGATCCTCGTTCTTCAAGAGCACCGCCGATTCCAGCTCAATTCTTTTTGCCAGCTCATGATGCTCCTTATAGGGAAAAACGGTATTGGTTTTGTTCTCCCAGTAAGCAAATATCCTGCTGAGAATTCTTTCTACCGCGGTATCCAATACGCTTTCATCAAGCCTCCCTGATTCTACCGCTTTGATAATTTCCTCGTCATTCACGCCGCTGCTGCCAGGCATCTCTAAATCCAAGCCCGCCTTCAGGCCCTCCACCCGGTCGTTGACTGCGCCCCAATCCGACATAACATACCCGTCAAATCCCCATTCGTCCCTGAGAATATCTGATAACAGCTTTTTATTTTCAGAGGCGTAGACCCCGTTAATTCTGTTATAGGAACACATTACCGTCCATGGTTTAGCTTCCTTGACAGCCGCCTCAAACGCAGACAAATAGATTTCTCTCAAAGCCCTTTCATCCAGCTCGGACGAGCAGGACATGCGGCGGAATTCTTGGTTATTGACCGCAAAATGCTTAATCGAGGTTCCTACTTGTTTGGACTGCACACCGGAAATATAGCTTTTGGCCAATTCCGAGGCTAAATATGGATCTTCGGAAAAATATTCAAAATTCCGTCCGCACAGAGGGGAACGCTTAATATTAACCGCCGGTCCCAACACTATGGAAACATCCTCAGCCTGGCATTCCTCTCCGATCGCTTCCCCCAGCTCCTGAAGAAGTCCGCGGTCAAAGGAGCAGGCGGAGGCGCACGCCGCCGGAAAACAGACCGCCCTCTTACTGCCGTTCAAGCCCAAATGGTCAGTCTTATCCTCCTGCTTTCTCAATCCATGAGGACCATCGGATACCATTACCTCCGGAATCCCCAAGCGCTCCACCGATTTCAAATGCCAGTTATCCTTTCCTGAGCACATCCCGGCTTTTTCTTCCAAAGTCATTTCCGATACGATTTTTTTGATCTCTTTTTGATTCATCCATCTTCACTGCCTTTCCAAAATTATAAAACTATTTTTACCTTTGGCGCAGGCACCCTGCCGCTAAAATCCCTTTTTTGAATTTACCGAATAAGGAACTAAACCAATCATGGGGTCATCTGGCGGAGCTTGATAGGAATATCGTCTCAAAAGCATTTCTCTATATTTTATTTCCATAATAGCACACTTTGGAATAAAGAGATATACAAATTGAACTATTTATCTTACAACTGACAGCTTCTTAATCATTCAAACATTACGCCGCTGGTCCCAGCAAGCACGTTTTTACAGGCCGCCGCGCAATAAACTTTTTCGCTTTACAAAATAGTACACCGTTCCTAACACATCAGCCAGCAGCCAACCGATAGGCACCGACCACCAAATCCCCGCTATGCCGAACACCGGTATGGCGGAGAGCGCATAAGCCAAAGCCACCCGGATGCCGAGAGACGCAATGGTGAGCACAACGGACATCCCAGGTTTTGCAAGAGCGCGGTACAGTCCATAGAACAGGAACAAAATACCGATTAAGAAATAAAACGCTCCTTCTATATGAAGGTAGCGTACCCCTTCTTCAATAACGGCGGTTTCCCCGGCATTGATAAAAAGGGTCATCAAGGGCTTGGCAAAGACAAAAACACAAAAAGAAACCATGAGGCTAAAGGCAACAGACGCAGTCAAAGCAGCACGGATTCCCTTTTTGATGCGTTCAGTTTGTTTTGCGCCATAATTCTGCGCAGTAAAAATAGAAAACGCGTTGCCAAAATCCTGAACAGGAAGATAAGCAAAGGCGTCAATTTTTACAGCCGCGGCAAAAGCGGCCATAATGGTAGTGCCAAAGCTGTTAACCAAGCCCTGAACCATCAAAATTCCAAGATTCATGATAGATTGCTGCAAGCAAGTCAAGGCCGAAAAGCCTGTGATTTCTTTTACACGGCTCAGGCGAAAGCGAACCTTTTTATCTCTTCTTAAAAGTTCAGGATATTTTATTCTTGTGTAAACGGCAATTCCAATGCCGGAAACATATTGAGAGATCACAGTGGCTTCCGCCGCTCCGGCCGCTCCTCGGTTTAAGCCCGCTACAAACCATAAATCCAACGCAATATTTAAGACAGCCGAAACCGCTAGAAACAACAGCGGCACTACAGAATTCCCCAGTGAACGCAGTAGAGAGGTAAAAAAATTAAACAAAAAAATTCCGGCCAGCCCTATAAAAATTACGCTTAAATATTCCCGCATCGTGGCAACCAGATTGGCGGGAGTGCGTAGAATCCAAATGATCCAGTCAAGCCCCATAAAGACGGCGGTATTTAGCAGAGCCGTCACAATGCTCAGGAGAACAAAAGAAGCAAGTATTCCCTCCTTCAGTCCTAGTTGATCCTTTTGGCCAAAACGAATGGAGAATACTGTTCCGCTTCCCATGGCAAGTCCAAGCAAAATAGAGGTCAGAAAAGTCATTAAAGAAAAAGCAGAGCCAACGGCAGCGAGAGCGCCTGCTCCCAGAAACCGGCCCACAATCAGCGTATCCGCGATGTTATAGCACTGCTGCAGAAGATTTCCAAAAATCATAGGGACCGCAAAACGCAGCATTGTTTTTATCACAGGCCCTTGTGTTAGATCTTCTTTCATGATATCCTCTTAATTTCGATTCGAAATATTTATATTAACATTCGTAATACATTGTAGATATAAACTTATTAATTGTCAAGATATAATCCCGCAATCCGATTGACTTCTTTCACATAATAACTATAATAGCCGTATAAGGAATACATAACACAAGGAGATGAACAGCCGTGTTTTTAGATGGCTTGGATGAATTAGACCAGCAAATCGTGAAGCTGCTGATCCGGAACGCCCGGATGTCTTATTCGGAGATAGGACAAAAAATCGGGATCTCACGCGTAGCAGTGAGATCCCGTGTCCAGGCCCTTGAACAGGCTGGGATTATTGAAGAATACACAACGGTCATCAATCCACAGAAGATCAGCGGAGCAATTTCCTGTTATTTTGAAATAGAAACGGTGCCGGACACGCTGCCGGAGGTTGCCGCGCTTTTGGAACAAAACGATACCGTCACACAAATTTATCGTGTGACGGGAAAAAGCAAGCTCCATGTTCACGCAGTCGCTTCGTCCAGTGAAGAAATGGAAGAATTGATGTACGGGACGATGGACAAGCTGCCCGGCGTAGTAGAATGCAGCTGTAATATGATATTTTCCAGAATTAAGGATATTAAAGGCTTGCGGCTTTAACCCTGTTGGATGAATTCACAGCAGCTTGTCCGCCCGATGCGCCGCTGCCCGGCATAACGCGGGCTTCCGGCTTAAGCGGTGTCCATCCCGCAATAAAAGCCAGAGGAATTGCACCGCGGGTTTGCTAGGCGTCGGGCTGCCTTTCTTTTCTTTTATCCAGAACCTTTTTCATCACGGATAAATAGACCATTATCGAAACAAGAGGGCCGGCAACATCTGAAATAGGCTCCGCAAAAAACGCGCTTTCAGCGCCCCATATGGCCGGAAGAAGAAACAGCGCGGCAAAATATACCAGTTTCCGCCAGAAGGACAGCGGAAGCGAATACTGCACTTTTCCGATGGCTGTAAACCCATCCACAATCTCGTACTGAATCCCAAGCGGGAGAAGTGACAGCGTATACACCCGGATGGCCCACAGAGCCTTTTCCGCTATGACGGCATCATTGGTAAAAAGCTGGACAAACCATTTCCCGCCCAGCCACGCTGCCGCTGTCATCAGTCCGGTATAGACGAGACAGAGAAGAAAGATCTTTCGCTGCGCCATTTTAACCCGGCCGATCTGCCGGGCTCCATAGTTAAAGCTTAATATCGTCTGAGTTCCTCCGCTGATTCCGCTCAGCGGCATAGTGACAACCAGCATAAAGCTTTGTGCGATGGTAGCGCAGGTTACCAGCATGTCCCCCTGCGCGGCTCCGCCATACTTCTGTAAAATGGCGTTCATGGCAATAATCATGATATTATCTACCGCAATGATTGCAAACGGCGTGAAACCGATTGACAAAACCCGGCGCATAATCCTTACGCTGTACCCGCCAAAGGTAATGTGGATCGCAGGACGCTTTCCAAAAAGGAAGGACAGGACAAAGCAGCAGCTGGCAAACTGAGACAAAACAGTCGCCACGGCAGCGCCGGGCACTCCCATGTTCCACGCAAAAATGAAGACCGGATCCAATATAATATTTAATCCCGCTCCCAAAGCGACGGCAAGCATGGCAATTTTAGCAAACCCCTGACAGATAATAAACTGGCTCATCCCCGCGGAAAGCAAGGCGAATATTGTGCCTGTGAGATAAATAGAAAAATAGCTGTCTGCATACGAAATCGTTGCTTTGCTTGCGCCGAAAAACAAAAGCATAGGTTCTTTCATCGGAAACAGCACGGCGGTCAGAGCCACAGAAAGGATGCAAAGCATCAAAAAGCAGTTCGCGACAACCGCAAAGGCCTTTTCTCTTTTTCCTTCACCCAAGTAAATGCTCATCAGCGGGGCGCCGCCGATGCCAATCAGTGCCGCTGCCGATCCAACCATTGTGATGACAGGCCCGCATACGCCGACGCCCGCCAGCGCAAGATCTCCCGTCTGAGCGATATTTCCAATGTACATACGGTCAACAATGTTGTATAAAACGTTGACGAGCTGGGCCAGCATGCTAGGCAGCGCGATTCTTACAACCAGCCTGCCGATAGGGTCTTTTCCAAGATCATTTTCCTGTCGCATAAGCGCCTCTTTGTCAATTTGATCGTTCCTTACTTTCAAACGGTTACTATTATACCGACTGACAGAAAAAAATGCAAGAAGCCTGATCATTCGGGGAGAATCTGCCGGCCCCCTCCCACTGTGCGCTGCCTCCGGTTTTTTATTATAGGTATCCTGAAAATCTCTTTGGCAATACCCAGGGATTACCAGCCCTAGTTTTGTGAAGCCATCCTTTCCGCCTTGCCATGGCTGACCACTCTATCCTAGCATAAGCTTCTGCTTTTCTTTGCCCGATCATCTGCAAAAATGATTCGAAAGAATAAAAATGGTCTGTTATCCATTCGCCTCAAAGAAGAACCGCTTTCCCAGGAAGCAACAGGAAAGCGGTTCTTTTTTTATAATTTTTTGATTCCCCTGCAGCGGGACGTCCCTGGCCTCTGGGACTTCTGGATAAGGGAAAAAGATAATGAAAGCTTAACGCTTTCCCCGGAGACTGCGGCCCTCATCCGTTTTTGACCACCGGAACATGGGCTTTTGCCTGAATGCGATTCACCCATTCCGCAACACGTTCCTCTTCTGGAGGCTGCACTCCTTTTAGGGCATACTGGCTCCCGATGCTCTGGGCTTTTCCTTCTCCAAAGCTGTTATAGGGTTCCACATGGATCATGCATACATGGCGCAATTGATTCGCTAATTTCGCAATGCTATTAAAATGCCCGTCCCGGTCGTTGAACCCGGGAATAATAGGGCAGCGCAGAATCGAGGAGGCGCCCAGCTCATCGATCGCAAACAGGTTTTCAAGAATCTGTTGATTTTCCACACCGGTAAATTTCAGGTGCCGTTTAGAATCTGTTTCCTTGACGTCATATAAGAACAAATCCACAGCAGAAGAAAATTTCAAAATCGATTGCAGAGGCCCGTAGCCGGAGGTTTCAAGGCAGGTATGCAGCCCCTCCTTTTTAGCGGCTGATAACAGCTCGTAGGTAAAATCCGGCTGCATGAGAGGTTCTCCGCCAGATACCGTGACCCCGCCGCCTGATGTTCTATAGAAACTGGCATCCTTGCGCACTTCCTTCATCACTTCTTCGACCGTACAGCGTTTCCCGAGTATTTCCAAGGCGCCGGTACACGCTTGCACGCACAGCCCGCACCCCGCACATTGAGCACGGGCTATTTCGTGCCTTCCATTGTTCAAAGCATGACATTGATTGGGACATATGGCAAAGCAGTTCCCGCAGCCAATACAAAGGTTTTCATGAAACGCCAGCTGCGGCTGTATTGCATTGGATTCCGGGTTATGGCACCAAACACAGCGCAGAGGGCAGCCTTTTAAAAAGACCGTCGTGCGAATCCCCGGGCCGTCATGCACCGACAACCTTTGAATATCAAAAACCATACCCTCCATTATCTGTTATGTCTCCGCCTGTTAATGATATCCGTTTGCAATCCGGGCGTAAGCCCTACAAACCGGGCGGAAAACCCTCCCACACGCACAATTAGATGCTCATAGTCCTCCGGATGCTTCTGCGCTTCGATTAATTCCTTCACATCAGTGGTATTTCCCTGAAAAACCTGGGCGCCGTTATGGAAAAACGTCATAAGAAGGTCGGCGATCAATTTCTCTGAAGCCCAGTGGGGGTCCAGGTCCCACATAGTAGACGCACCGCCGCTGAAATAGTAGAAAGGCATTTTCGTACAGGAATTCATCGCCGCAGTAATGCCGCACGACATAGATCGGGACTGCGGCGTAAGCCCCTGGGCCACCATCGTATGCATATTGTTTCCATCCGCGGTGGCGCCTAATTGGGCTGCCGCCAGCGGGGCGTATATGAAGGTCAAAACCATTGGCCGGAAGATGCCGCCGAAACGGTTGCGCCGCGTTACAAACATCTTCGCGATGTCAGTCACTACGGTACGCGCAAAGTCATCTGCGTCATCGTTTTCCTGGCCGTATTTGGGAATGGCGCGGAGCTGCCTCTGCAGTCTTTCATAACCTTTAAAATCCGCCCTCATGGCCGAAACAAGCTCCTCTGCCGTACAGATGTGCTGGTCAAACACAGCCGTCCGTATGGCGTAAAGCCCATCGATTACGTTGGGAATCCCCAGCGGGGTCATACTGTAATCATGGTAGCGGGCGCCGCCGGCGTGCATATGTCTGCCCCTTTCCAAACAATCGTCTATCATGCTGGAAATCAAGTAAGCGGGACGATATTTTTCATCATGGATGCTTTGGCGCTCTATCATGGAAAAAGATATTCCTACCAGGCGGTCAGTGAAATCCAGGTAGTTTTTATAAAATGACTCGAAGGTGTTATGCTGGGCCAAGCCTGGCAATGGGATTCCCGCGCTGTCTACTTGCTTCCTTTCCGATAAGCTGTAGCCTCCCGTTATGGCCAATTCCAGCATCAAGGGCATATTAACCCACGCGCATTGGAGCAAATCATCGTTCATGCCCTGAATTCCAATTTCCAAGCAGCCGCCGACTCCGTATTCCGTAGCGTCTTCAGGACGCACCCCATCTGTCTCCGTCAGCGCCCTAATCACATTAGGGTCATAATAAATTTGCGCTCGGTTGTTTCCATATTTTAAATATTTCGCGCACAGCTTCACATATTCTTCATCGGCATCCTTGGGAACTCGCATGTATACGGTAGGATGAGTGATATTTAACTTCATGATGGCGTCTACCATGATTTTAGACAGAGGCGATACCGCGCTCGAGCCATCCCTGTGAGTTCCCCCGGTAATGATCATCTCATTCCAAAGGTCGTTGGCGCTGACGCGCTCATCCAGCCTGATGAACAGTTCCTCAACGAGCTCCTCCGCCTCTTCTAAAGTGCAGGAACCGTTTTCAAGGTCTTTTTTCAAATACGGCCATAGATATTTGTCAAATTGCCCCGGACCGTTGCCGCCAAAGGGATTTTCATAAAAGACCGCCAGATACTGCATGAAAAACGACTGGATCGCCTCTTTAAAACCGCGTGCCGGATGCCGTGGTACATGCTGACATAAATCGGCCAATTCCTGCTTTCCCATCTTCCGCAGATAAGCTACGTGCTGGTCGTTCCAATCCTCCAGCGCCTCCAGGGCGATCAGCACACCCCTGTAGAAATGTTCGGCTTCGAGATCCTTGGCGGAGTGGAGCGCATTTTCATACTGGGCTTTTAAGCCTTCCGTACCAAGCCGCAGAATTTTGGTCCAGTCCCAGGTAATATGGCCGCGGGCCGGTTCGGTAACGAGATGAAGTTCAGCTAAGTCCGTATAGCCTTTATAGACAGCTTCTCCCGACTCAAATCCCGGCGATTGGAGTGAGTAATCCTTCAATTCAGGATCATAGCAATCCGGTTCGGCAAAACGGACCTGATAAGCGCGGCCGATGATTCGGTCGTCGTCGGTGATGATGACCGGTGCGCGCCGAAGCGCATAGGCGAACGACAGCGCAGCCCGTTCCCAAACCTCTTTATCACTGAACAGGTTTACGGCGGCATATTGAAAATCACGGTTAAAGGGGCAAGGCGGCGGATCTTTCCAAGTGCTCTTCGCATAAGAAAAGAGGCGTTCCATTCTTTCTGAAAGCTTCATATTAAAAACTCCTTCTGTCAAATGCAAAGTTAATCGGCATGATATAAAGCCTCAAAGCTCTGTATCAAGGCGCCGCTCTGGTCTTTAAACTGCCGGCAGATTCCCCATTCTGTTCCGGTAGAGTAAAAGCTGCTGAAACAATCCTGGTTTACTTTCGGGGAGATCGTGACGCTGTTGTGGGGAAGATCCACCTGCAGTCCGGACAGCGCGTTAAGCACGCCCCAGCTCGCCATGGAACGGGCATAATGGTTGCCGCACTCCACCTCGTTGAATGGGTTCCGCTTATAGCCGTCATACCTGCTGCGGACAGCACGAACAATCTCCAACCCCTCTTGCAGGAAGCCCTCGTAAATCAATCCCGCAGCCACCTGGTATTCAATCCCGGTCCATACCTCGTCGCTGTACACAAAGGGTTGCTTCGGGCGTCCGCCAGAGGGCCAGGAGCATAGCAGCAGCCCCGGCTCATCCTGATAAGCATATCCTCTTTGCAGGCTTTTATGGCTGCCCATCCGCTCCTTAAAATTATATTTATAAATAGCAAAAACAGCAGATTTAACATGATCCTCAGGAAAAAGATGCCCTAAGCCGTATAAATGGGCCAGCGTCTGTCCTAACAGCTGGTCTGACAAACATCCCTCACCATATTGATATTTGTATTCATCAATGTCCCCATCTGTAACCTGCCTGTAATATTCGCCGTTAAACAGCATCTCATCCATTCTCTTGCAGCCTGCTTGCTCCATGGACCGCCATTTCTGCGAGCGTTCATGCTCTCCCAGATATTCCGCCATTTCCGCACCGGCCTTCAGCGCCGCGTAGTATATGGAATTACCAAGAGAATTCACTCCATAAAACTCAATATCATAGGTGTTATGCTGCTGTCCGTCTAATACGCAGTCCTGGTTGGAATCCCAATAGGAGGCGGAAAATTCCAAAGCGGATACCACCTGATTCCATATTTTTTTCAGAAAATCATCGTCCCCGCTTATTTTCCACTCCCGGTAAACACGCAGAATGCTGCCAAGCTGGCCGTCCACCGCGGGATACATATCCCAAGGTTTGCCCTCCAACTGAATCTTCGCACGGAAATTCATTTTCCCCTGCCCGTCTGTTTCCCGCAGAAACTCTGTCTCCCGCATATTCCGTTCCAGCCTTGGAAAGAGATTCGCCACAGTCTGCGCGTAGTTCCACACATGAGTACAGGTGCCGGGACAGCTTCCGGCCTGGAAAAAGCACCCTTCCCAGCCAAAGAAGGTGCCGTCAGCGATTCGGAAGCAGGTGGTGGAACGCAGCGCGGTGATGTTGCCCGCGGCCGCGTCGATCACTTCCGGATCTACTGTGGAGGAAAACAAGGCGTTTGCGAATTTCTCGCTGTTTTCTTCCAAACGCGTCTGGTTTGCGTGAAAATAGCCGGCTACCGCCAACGCGTCATCCCACAGCGTAGAATAATAATTTTGATAAATATCGGCACAGGGAATGGGCTTTCTAGCGTCATGCCCATCGGGCCACCAGCCGTAACGGTTGGGAAAGTGCCAGGTGAGATAAAAAACAAAATCCTTGGATTCCCCGGGCTGAAGTACCTTTTGCACGGCGATAGAGCCGATCGCGCTTTCTTCTCCCGAGGGATTGATCCGCGAAACCGGCTTCCCTCCGCTGACAACTTCCCCCAGGCAGCCGTCTTCCATCAAATCCTGCCAATACTCCTCCGCGCCATCCCACCAGCCTTCGTTAAGCCAGCGAGGCTTTGCGGAAAAGCCTTCCTGTTCGTCTGTCAGCAGAGCCATCGTGCCGAATCCTAATTGTTCCTTCTCAAGATCTGTGGAATAACAGATGCCCTGCAGCCCGTTCTTTTTTACCACGCGATTTTCCGGGCGGCCCTTAAGATACAGCTTATTCAGTCCATCGGTAGAAAAGGAATCGAATCCGCATGCGTTCGGCATTGTGGCGGAGACCGCAGCCTTCACCGGCTGGTCTAACAGGTTTTTTAAACGGTAGACGAACCGTATGCCGGGGATCCCGGAATTGACATCATCCAAGGGAATAAAGGGCGTATACGCCTGGAGGGTCACTTCAAAAGGCAGTCCGTCTTTTTTCAGCTGGATGTTCGCAAAAGGATAGGCGCTGGAAAAGCAGCTGGAATCAAACCGGGGAAGTCCGGGCACCAAGCTGGGCGCCACCCCCATGGGAGCGTCGCACAGTCCTTGCGGCTTTGCCTCCAGAACCAGGGCATCGCTTTCGCCGGAAGGCAAGGAATACCATAGGGCAAAAAAGGAATAGGGCAGCTTCAGTCCCTTGCTTTGACGGTTAAAAATCTCAAAATCGCATAACTCGCCTCTCGCGTTTAAGGAAATGTTTCCGGTTCCGATGCCGCCTAACAGAAACCGAAGCGCTTCGGCGTGATTGTCATATGATTTTATGTTGGGAATGCTTCTAAGTTCTACCATATTAAATTCCTCCAAAACACTAAGTTAACTTTTGAGTCCGGCTAAAACGGTGGCACTGATTAACTTTTTCTGACAGAAAATATAGAGCAGCAGAGGGGGAATAAAACTCATTACCACGCCTGCCAGAACGATCGAAATGCTTCCGGAGCCAAATTCCGCCTGTCCCTTTAACACGGTCAAACCCAAAGGGAGCGTCATGTTTTTATACTCTGAGATAAAAATCAAGGGCTGGAAGAAATCATTCCATAGAACCAGCGCCCTGGTGACTAATACTACGACGATTGAGGGCATGCACATTGGGAAAATAATGCTTCTGTAAATTCGGAAACGCCCCGCTCCATCCATATAGGCAGACTCGTCATAGCTTTTGGGAATGGTGAGCATGTTTTGCCTGAGCAGGAAAATTGCCAGCGGGTCAATAATCGCGGGCAGGATCAAAGCCCATATTGTGTTTAAAAGCCCGACTCCCTTGAGCATTAAAAATTTCGGAATCACCGTTACTTGGGCGGGGATCATTAATCCGGACAGAAAAACTATGAACCAAACCTTTTTTCCCGGAAAATCGATACGAGCAAACGCATAGGCGGCAAGGGAAGAAATAAAAATCTGTACCCCGGTCCCTATTACGGTAACGATAACGCTGTTTTTCAGAAAAGATAAAAAAGGCAGGATGTCAAATACCTTCGCGTAGTTGCTCCAGTAAAACTCTGTCGGTAAAAAATGAGGGGGAAGCGTGAAGGATTGCGTCGGTAAACGCAGGGAGGTAGAAATAATCCACAGCATTGGCATCAGCCAGATCAGAGAAATCGCAAAGATCACAATAATCAGCACGACTCTTTTTATGATCTTCTTAGCGCGGGCAGTGCTATTTT
This sequence comes from [Clostridium] leptum DSM 753, assembly GCA_000154345.1. Taxonomy (GTDB): domain Bacteria; phylum Bacillota; class Clostridia; order Oscillospirales; family Acutalibacteraceae; genus Clostridium_A; species Clostridium_A leptum. The sequence goes on along the minus strand of DS480342.1, from coordinate 22,068 downwards.
TCATTTTGTGAAACCTCCCCTCTATTCCACGTCGTACGTCACCCATTTGTTCTGGGTGCTGTAAAGAATGATGGTAATCACTAAAACAATAATAAAGAGTACCACGGAGACCGACGACGCATATCCCATTTCGTAGGCCTTAAAGGCTTTTTCATATACATGAAGAGCCAGCGTGCGGGAAGCGTTGCCAGGGCCGCCGTTTGTAATAATATAAGGCTCGTCAAAAATCTGGAACGTGTTGATCGTAGTTATGGTAATCACGAAAAACAGAGTAGGCGTAAGCATGGGAAGAGTAATATGGAAGAATGTCTGAATTTTGTTAGCTCCGTCAATTTGGGCCGCTTCATAGTATCCATCCGGTATTCCCTGTAAGCCAATAAGATAGTACAAAAAGGGAGTGCCCACGAACTTCCAAAGACTGAACAGGCAAATGGCCACAATGACCCCAGAGGAGGATGTGAGCCATTTTACGCCGGAAATTCCAAGCTGAGAAAGAAGCCAGTTAAACACGCCGAAGTCGTAGTTAAACATATAGTACCAGGCAATGGCCACCGAAGCCGTCGTCAGGATAGAAGGAAGGTAAACAGCGGTACGGTAAACATACTTGACCGGCCCACGCTTTTCCTTGTAAATAACAAACGCTAAGAGTAGCGCGATAACGATATGTAAAGCGACTAGGATCAGCGTCAATTTAAACGTATTCCAAATAATCTGCCAGCTGGTCGGGTTCTTAAAAAACTCAATGTAGTTGTCAAAATTAATCCATTCCGAGCCCTGAAGCATATTATAGTCGAAAAAACTCAGCACGATGGTAATCACCATCGGCGCTCCGATAAAAAGCAGGAACGCTAAAAGAGCGGGCAGCAAAAATAAGTAGCCCGAAACAGCGTCGCTTTTCTTTTTGCTATACAACCTCTTATTCAATCGATTCCACCCCTTAAAGTGAATTTATCCCGATAGAAGCCTTTGCTTTCATAAAAGAAACGGGGAGCGGATTTTTTATTTATGCTCCGCACCCCGTTTCACATTAATTCAACAGTATTTACCCGGAAAACGCATTACTTCTGAAGGGCTACATCCATCTCATCGGCCATTTGCTGGCAGATTGAAGCGATATCCGCGTTTTCATCTGTCATCATCATAGAGAAATAGGTATCAAAAATTGTTCCCAAATCAGCGTAAGACGTCGGCGCCTCTACGGATTTCATGCCCTTGGTTAAGGTTTCGAAAAAGACCTCGCGGTTCTCGGGATATCCGGCGGACTCAATAATTTCTTCTCCGCACTCGAGACGAGAGGGGGTGCTGCCAAACTTAACAAATTCTTTAATAAAGTCTTCGGACGCCGTCCATACGAGGAACTCGCAGGCCTCGTCATAATGATCCGTGGTAGAGCTAATCATAAAGCCCTGGGTGCCGTAAACATTAGCCTGTGTTTTAAACGAGGGGTTGTACTGGACGCCCACCGTACGGAATCCATTGGCTTCGTAAGTGGCTAACGGCCAGCGTCCGGCGGTGATCATAGCGATCTGCTCGTCCACAAACATCTGCTGATAGTTATCGTTGGGCTGCGGAACCGGAGCGTACTGATACTTATAGATCAGGTCATGGATAAACTGGAAGCATTCAATCGCATTTTCAGAATCACACGCGGCTTCCGTCCAATCCTCGTTGAGGAAGGAGGCGTCCCAAGAGAACAGCCACGCGGAAACCGCGAAATAGTAGTCCGGAACCAGCAGGGCGTAGCGCTTGGAGCCATCCTCATTTGTTTTGGTCAGGGCTTCGCAGTACCGCAGGAACTCGTCGGTATCCCAGTCCGCACTTGGAAGGGATAGGCCGGCTTCTTCCAGATAGTCCGTGTTCAAATGGGTGATGCATGGGTTCCACATAGTGACCAGGCCGTAAACATCTTCTCCGTTGATAAAGGGCTCGATTAACTTGGGATCGTAGGTATCTTCCAATACAGACTCATAAATTCCCTCGTGGGAATCGAAATAAGTGTTGAGAGGCTGGGCTAGGTTGTTTTTATAAACCATCTGGATGCCTTCCGTAGCCATGTCGAATACGTCAGGCAGTGTACCGGAAGCGGCCATTGTAGCCAGCTTAGATACGTACACGTTCCATTCGGAGCCGTCAATCGAAAGCTCTTCCAAATTGATCTCAACGTTGGGGTTTACCTCTTCGGTGTATTTTTTCATGAATTCTTTGTTGGCCTCCAGGCCGTTACCATAGCCAGTCATCGTCACGACATCCAAAACGATTTTATCGCCTGAAGCGCTGGACTCGTCTCCTGTTTGTGAAGCCGCCTGTGAGTTTCCCTCACCGGAGCCCGAACTGGTTCCTCCGTCAGAAGAGCAGCCAATCAGAGGTACGGACATCGCTAAAGCCAGTAAGAACGCTATGCCTTTTTTCATTTCTTTCTTCCTTCCTTCATTTTCATTATATTCTTATCACCATACGAAATTTTTAACTTTCGTATGAAAGAATCCGCTTATTATTGATGGCGTCACCATCGCTTAACGGTAACAGAATCCTATGAAAAAATGACACAAAAGCACGGAAATAAGCCCAATTCCGTATGCGTGCATTGACACAAGCGCCTTTCGATTATAGAATGTTCACCTAAAAATCAATAAAAATTATGCATTAATTATAGATCAACACTAAACAGGTTGAAATGCACAAAAAAATGATAATATAAAACTTTTCTACTTTTAGGAGAGATCGTATGTATGTTAAAATGTGCGGCCTTCACGCCGTCCACGAAAAAAATTTCAGAATTAGGAGGCCCAGCGGTTCCGGCGACTACCTATTTCTTCATTTAAAGTCTCCCACCCGCTTTTTTCTGGAAAATGAAAAAATATACGATGGAAAAACAGATGAAATTATGCTATACAGAAAGGGAACCCCTCAATTTTTTGGAGAGGCGGCCGGAATTACTCATGTGGATGATTTCATGCATTTCGATACCAGCAGCAGCGAAGATGAAAATTTCATTCAGGGGTTATCCTTAAAATATGATGAGCCTGTAAGGCTTCCCTATATCAATCCATTTATGAGCATTCATCAAAACATCTGTTTTGAGTTCCTTAATAAAAACCATTATCAAGAGATAGCGATCGACTGTCTGCTAAAATATTTTCTAATCAAGCTTGAGGAGTGCATGAATGAAAAAAAGTTTCGGAACTATGATATTACGCTTTATGAGCGTTTTAATCAGCTGCGGCTGGCCATCTACAGCTCTCCGCAGCAGGCTTGGACTGTCAAAAAAATGGCGTCGTTTGTAAATTTAAGCCCCTCTTACGTTCAAAGCCTATATAAAAAATTTTTTCATATTTCGTGCGTGGCAGATTTAATAAAGAGCAGAATGGACCGGGCAATACAAATGCTGGTAGTAACGGATTACCCGGTTAATAAGATCGCTTTGCTCTGCGGCTATGAATCAAACATTTATTTTTCAAGGCACTTTAAAGCTAAAATTGGAATGACTCCTACAGAATATCGTCAAAAGTACCATTTATAAAAGAAGAAGCTGCGCTGAAATGCCTCCTGGTATTTTTACGCCTTCAGGCCAAAAGCAATCGATATGTATCACACGCCTCCGTACAGCCAGCACCTTTCCGCAATTTCAATGTCTCGGGCCTTCTGGGGGTTCCTGCCCCCACAATCTTTTGTCAACTGCCAACCGACGGTTAATACCGCATAGCTGTGGCCATGCGGTCCACATTTACTGCCAGCAATACCTTAAATAAAGCCTGTTTTGAATTTTCCCAAATGATAAGGCGTTTCTATTTTTAAAGAAAAGCGGAACAGCGCCCTTGCTGAATTGCAAGGACGCTGTTCCGTTTGATTTGACTAATGATGCTTGAATTGTTTAAAATGTGCCGCGCAAAAAAAGCAGACAAATATGGCACGGCCAAGCCAGGTATTGGGGAGACGCCGGATGTCCTATCAAGCGGCCAAGCCGCGTTGACATTGGAACCTCCTTCAGCTATCACGAGTTCTAAATTCCGAGGGGCTCATCCCTGTGGCCTGCCTAAAGATTTTGCTGAAGTGAAACTGGTCGGGATACCCCACCTTTTTTCCCACCACGCTAATTGACAGATTAGGATTTCTCAGCAGCTGCTTCGCAAGACTAATTCTATAATCGCGGATGTATTTTGAAGGGGTTTTTCCGGTAAATTTAGTAAATATCTTGGTTAAATAAGAAACTGAGAATCCAAACTTTTCCGCTATTTCTCCCAGCTCTAAAAGCTCCATATAATGTTTATGAATATATTCCTCTACCAGTTCCGCAATATTTTCCGGCTTTTGAAAAGACGTGTTATTGGCCATTTCAAATTCTTCCTGAAAGGTAAGCAGATTTTTCTCAATCTTCCTCAAGACTTCACTTAGCTCGTCATCGTTGACTGGCTTCAGCAGGTACTCCATAACCTGATGCTGGATGGCTTCTTTCGCATATGCAAAATCATTATGACCGCTGAGTATGACACACACAATAAAATCGTATTTTTCACGGATCCTTTTAGCCAACTCCAGCCCGTCCATGATCGGCATACAGATATCTGTAAACACTACGTTCGGAAGCAGCTCGTCTGTAATGGCAAGCGCTTCCTCTCCATTAGAAGCGATAGCAACCACCTCAAAGCTGCTGTTAACTCTTTGAATACTGCGGCTGATATTGCGCGCAATAAGCTTCTCATCTTCTACCACCAAAACAGAAAATTTGGCCTTACTCATTTTCTTTCCAGCCTCCGATCGTAACAATAGCGCCGCCTGGCCCGTCTGCGTTTTCAAGCCTGAATATGTGCTCTCCGCCATATAGTAATTTTAACCTTATGTAAATATTCATCAAGCCCATACCATTCAATTCTAAGTTGGGTAAAACGCCTGTCTGATTAATCTGTTCAATTTTTTCCTGCAGCATCCGCAGTTCATCTTCTTGAAATCCCGGGCCGTTGTCCTGCACTCTGATTTCCCAGTATTGTTCATTGTAAGAACCCTTAATATTAATTTTCCAGGGAGGAGATTTTTCTTTGGTCATAAATTTAATAGAATTTTCCACGATTAACTGTAGGCAGAGCTTCGGAATTCTTACATTTCTCAATTCCTCTGGGATCACTATGTTATAAATCAAATCGTCGTCGAAGCGGGCTTTCATACATTTCAAAAAATCAATCGTATACTTTATTTCCTGATCTACCGTGACCAATTGCTCTTTATCTGACGATATGTATCGCAATATTCTGGACATGCTCTGACACATATCCATGATTTGGCGATCCATGCCTTCATCTGCCATTGCTTGTATCGTCGACAGGGAATTGTATAAAAAATGCGGGTTCATCTGCGCCTGCAATGCCAGCATGCGGGCCTGCATCTCCCGCTGCTGCAAAGTGAGCTCGCGGTTAATAGAAAGCTTTACCTTGTTCTGCATTTTTAAGAATGCGTCATACAGCGCATTTAGTTCTGTAATATGGGTGTCCACTTGGAAAAATTCCGTAGAATCATCTTGCGTAATATCAAAATTCTTAAGATTCAAATAAATCCGATTTAACGGCCTGCTGATGAAGCGGGCGATAAAAAACGACAAAACAATAATAGAAAGCATTATAAAAAACAGCAGGCCTAAATTTGTAAAAAGATAGCTTCGAATAGGCGCTAACAATTGATTCTGATCCACAGCGACAACAGTTGAAAAGCCTGTGTAGTCAGATGTCTGAGCGAGCAAATAGGCATCGTTATAATAAATAATATGATCGCCGTCTATATCTTCCGCGTTTTGCGACATGACAGCTTCATAATATTGTTTCCCTTCAGATAAATCATCGACAGGATAAATCATATTCCCCTCAGAATCAAAAATATATATTTTTTCTGAAAATGAGTATTGATAACCTTCTATCATGTTACTGATGGCTTCAAAAGATTTTTTAACCTCTATAATTCCCAGGGGTACGTTAGTAGCGCTGTAAAAGACACGGCATAAGGAAAGATAGCGCTGATTCTTATCTGAGGACAAATATTTGCTGATAGCAGGATCTTCACCGCAGTAAATTACTTTAGAGCCGGCACTTGAAATCACCGGATCGTACCATATTTTGTTGCTGACTGCTTCTTGCAGATCCGTATTGTTTAAACCCGCGCCGATTCCTCCTGCCTGTAAAGAATATAAATACACTTGATTTACCGGCGTATTCGGGCCAATCATAGAAATTAAAAGATCGGAAATAGTCTCTCGATTATGTAATCTTTCGGCGTCTGTTCCCCTTCCCGACTGCTGGTATTCAATGTAATCAGAAAATTCCTCCTTTAAAATACTGGAATATATTATATTTTGGGATACCGTATCTAATTTCGTAACCTCAGCATCCAGATTATCGCTTATTGTAATTGCGTTATTTTGCATAGTAATAAAAGAATCTGTTTTCGCTTTATCTGACTCGGTAATAATAAAATAGGACATAAATATGGCAAAAGCTAGGATAAAGAGCACGGTAAAAGGAATAAACAGCGTGAACAAAATGCTGTGCTGTTTCATGATATTCCCCATACGCTTCCTCCTTATCATACATTTATAGAACAAAATAGCACAATAAAATAGTGCAACATATTGTGTGTTACTACAATATGTTGCACTAGATACAGCTATCTATAAATGTATAGTTTAATCGAAAGTAAAATAAAAACATGAAATTGGGCAAAAGAATCTATTCCCTAACAAAGCATCAGAATATATAATATAAGAGTCTTGTATGAATTTTTTTATCAGCTTTTTAGGATAGGCGTCCTCTGACCTCTAACTATAATATACCGTTATTTTTCGAAACAGTCAATAATCTTAAAAGAGGGTTGAATATGCGGAAACTAAAATTATGGATTGTCGCTTCAGCGTCAGTTTTGCTTTTAAACCTGTCATCATGTGCTTCCAGCAGCACCACCTCTTCGGTGGCTGAGCCTGTCTATACAGAAAAGGTAACGTTATCTTTTATGGCGAGCCAGGATTGGGTGCAGGATGCAGAGCTTGACTTAGCGCGACAGTTTGATGAGAAGACTGGTATTGGCGTCAATTATCAAATTTTTCCTTCCAGTCAGTATAATAATCTACTGATGACCAAATTAAATACAGGTGAGTGCCCCGATATTTTTGCCGCTCAATCGGGGAAATTTGATATTAAAAGTCAGTATTGTGTAGAGAAGAACGCTATCGATCTATCCAATACAAAATGGGCCTCCAGAACGGAACCCTTAGCTGCCGCTGAGTTAAGCGTTGACGGCCGGCTTTATGGCCAGCCCACCCAGGATGTTTCTGCTGTTTGGGCGTTAGGATATAATAAAAAAATATTTGAAGAACTGAATTTAGCAGTTCCTCAAAGCTATTCGGAATTTTTACAGGTCTGTTCGGCTATTCAAGCTTCTGGCATTACCCCAATCTATGAATGCTTATCTGACGGCTGGCATCATACTCTGTGGTTTATAGAGTCCTGCATTGTTCAAGAAAAAATAGAACCTGGATACCAGGATAAATTAAACGCAAACACGGCAAATTTTTCAGATAATAAAATTTTCCTTCAAATTCTGCAGCAGATTCAGGAAATGGTTGATCTGGGCTATTGGGGCGAGGGTTATATTTCTAATACATATAGCGGCGCCCCCACGGCCATCGCCTCTGGCGAATACGCCATGGTAGTCTATAATCAGGGACTGGGGGAGGAAGTGCATACGATCAATTCCGATATTGCGGTGGACGATATCGGGTATTTTGTACTGCCGTTGGCGGATAATCAAACCTTAAACGTCAATCCGGCAGGCCCGGCAAGATTTATTTACTCAGGCACGCAGCACTTAGACGAGGCCCTGGATTATCTGGACTTTTTGGCTTCGCAGGAAAGCCTGGCCTATTTAACGGAGCACGTACCAAAATATAATAAGCTGCCGTTTGATAACGCACCGCAAACTTACACTAGTTCAATAGAAGAATTTTACAGCCAATACACGGAATCATTAGTGGTCTATCAGACTTCTGTTAAATATGTCAATCCGCAGTGGACTGAGATCGGCGTTGACCTCACTAAAATGCTCACAGGGGAAATCTGTGCTGAACAGGTTTTAGAAAACATTGACCGCAGGCGGGCAGAACAGGCAAACATCGCGAACGACCCGGGATGGTAACTCAAAATTATCATTAGGCATTTTGAAAGGCGGGCGCAAAAAGGCGCAAAACGCGTTATTATCATTCTCAGCAAATTAATTTTCACATCTCATGTTCAAATTTGACAAAACAAAGCGAAAAAAGGGGAAAGCCGCATTTTTACTGTCGTTTTTCCCTTTTTTTGCCGGCAAATGCCACAATGGATTAGTCAAAATAATACATAAAAGTGGATTGATCTATCTATTCAAAATCGTCAATATGACCGATATAATAAAAGCAACAAAGTTAAATTTACTTTAAGGAGGAAATTTATTATGAAAAAAGGCAAAAAACTTTTGGCATTGCTGATGGTTGCTATGCTTGCGGTTTCCGCGGCTTCCTGCAGCAGCAATGAGACTACTTCCAGCAGCGAATCCAGCGGAACCGACTCTTCGGCCGCCGCTTCTACAGACGGCGAGGAAAAGCTGGATGTGACCCTTTCCTATATGGCGAGCCAGGACTGGGTACAGGATGCGGAAATGGAGCTGGGCGAGAAGTTTGCCGAGGAAACCGGTATTAAAATCGATTATCAGATCGTACCTTCCGACCAATACAGCAACCTGCTGATGACCAGACTGAATACCGGCGAGTGCACCGATATGTTCGGTTCTCAGAGCGGTAAATTCGACATTCAGACCTCTTTGAATGTGGTAAAGAACGCTGTGGACCTGTCTGGTGAAGAATGGGCCGGCAACGTTGACGAGCTTGCCGCCGTTGAGTTAAGCGTTGACGGTAAGCTGTACGGCCAGCCTGCGCAGGACTTGTCCGCTGTTTGGGCGGTCGCCTACAACAAGCAGATTTTCGAGGATTTGAATTTAGAGATTCCCAAGACCTTTGATGAATTCAAGCAGGTCTGTGAGGCTATTAAGGCCGAAGGCATTATCCCGATTTATGAGGGCGTCGTCGACGGCTGGCATCATACTCTGTGGTTCCCTGAGATGTGCGTTGCCGCTGAGACCGCAAATCCTGGCCTGGCCGACAAGCTGAACAACAACGAAGCCACTTTCGCCGGCAACGAGACCTTTACTCTGATCCTGAACCAGATCATGGACATGATCAACTCCGGTTATTGGGGCGAGAACTATATGTCCAATGAATATACCGACGCCGCCAAGAATATTGCTTCCGGCGAATACGCCATGACCATTGCCAATCAGGGCTTCGGTGCGGAGGTTAATGCTGTGGACGCGAATTTCCCTGTTGATCAGATCGGATATTTCGTCGCTCCTCTGGCAGACAACCAGACCCTGAACATGAATCCCTCCGGTCCCGCCCGCTTTATCTATTCCGGCTCCAGCAATATTGACGCCGCTAAGAAATACCTGGCTTATATGGCTACCGACGAAAGCCTGACTTATCTGACTGAAAATGTCGCTAAGTTCAATAAGCTCCCCTTCTCCAACGCCCCCACTACTTATTCTGATACCATTCAGGAATTCTATGATAGCTATCCCACTTCTTCCACTGTTTATCAGACTGCCGTTAAGTATGTAAATCCCCAGTGGACAGAGATCGGCAATAATATGTCCGCTATGTTCCTGGGCGAAATGACCCCAGAAGAAGTTTTAGAGGATCTTGATAAGAACAGAGCTGAACAGGCCAAAGCTGCCAGCGACGAAGCTTGGAACTAAACAAACGGTAAACCAACCTTGAAAGGTACAGCCTGATTTTAGCAATCGGGCTGTACCTTTTTAAAACCAGCAAAGGAGCTTTACTATGAATAAGAGAAAGGTATATCCTGGATATTTTGTCCTGGGTGCCCTGATTATTTATCTGGTCTTTATGGTGATACCAGGATTAATCGGTATTGGCTTTTCCTTTACCGATTGGTCCGCCTACACGGATGAATTGAATTTTGTGGGCTGGGAAAACTTTAAGACCATTTTTTCTCCTGAGGAGAACTATGTTAAGGTCATTTCAAACACGCTCGTCTTTACCTTTGTAACTACCATCATCAAAAATGTGTTTGGGTTATTGCTGGCGCTGCTATTAACCAAGCATATGCGCCTTTTGAACTTCCACCGCGGCGTTATGTTTATGCCGTCCGTCCTCTCTACACTAATTGTCGGCATGGTGTTCACCTCTATTTTAAACCCTGCGGAGGGCTTATTAAACGTTACCCTGCGGAGCATCGGGCTTGACGCTCTGGCCTTACCCTGGCTCACCAGCTCCCAGTACGCTTTCGGCACCGTAATGGCCGTCGATATCTGGAAGGGCACCGGATATATTATGACCGTTTTAATTGCCGGACTCATGTCGATTTCCCCCACCTATTATGAGGCCGCGGATATTGACAGCGCCAACGGCTTCCAAAAGCTGCGCTATATCACTTTGCCGCTTCTTATGCCTACCTTAGCGACCACTACCGTTATGAACGTGATCTATGGCCTAAAGGTATTCGATATGATTTATGCCCTGACCAACGGCGGCCCCGGCAAAGCCACGACAGAGGTTCTGTATACCGAAGTGTTTAAAAGATTCGGTACCGGCCAATACGCGGTAGGTACCGCGCTTTCCTCCGTTATGTTTGTCTTTATGGTAATCATTGGTATTTTCATGATCCGCGTCATGACGAAAGACGAGGTGGTTGAATAATGAAAAAGAAAAAACTCCTGCTGACAATCGTCTGCAACATTATCGCCTGGATTTTGTCTTTGATCTGCCTGGTACCGCTGGTGCTTATCATTTTCAACTCCCTGAAGGACAGCTTATCCGCCTCGTACATGAATTTGTCTTTGCCGGCGTTTCCCATTCCCTGGGATAACTTTTCCACCGTAATACAAAAAGGAAAGCTGGACACCTCCTTTTTGAACAGCGCCATTTATTCTGTCGGCAGCGTGGCCCTCTGCACTCTGTTTGCAGCCGCGGCCGCTTATGTGCTGTCCCGCAACAGAACAAAGCTGAACAGCTTTCTTTATATCTTCATTGTGTTAGGTATTACCATGCCCATGAACTACGTAGCCCTGATCCGGGTGATGTCTTTCCTCAATTTGATGAACTCCCAGATTGGTATTATCCTGCTTTACGCCGGTATGCAGCTGCCCTTTGCCGTTTTCTTGATTCACGGCTTTGTGGCTAAGGTGCCTGTGGATTTGGACGAGGCCGGTATTATCGACGGCTGCTCTCCCATCCGCCTCTTCTTCTCTATTGTGCTTCCGCTTTTAAAGCCTGCGCTGGCTACCGTAATCGTGCTTACCTTCTTAAATACCTGGAATGAATTTGCTTCTCCTCTTTATTTCCTTAACAGCTCTGAAAAATGGCCCATGACGCTTTCTGTATATAACTTTTTCGGAATGTATTTTAAGGACTGGAACCTGGTGTGCGCGGATATTCTATTGACCAGTCTTCCGGTAATTCTAGTATATTTGTTAGGACAAAAATATATTGTTTCCGGTATGACTGCCGGCGCTGTGAAAGGCTAAGGTGTCCTATGAATCGGATCACTTATCAATTGGAGGGGGCGAGAGCGGCTCTCTCAGCAGACAACGGAAGTTATCTTCTGCAAGCCTGTTCTGATGGTATTGTACGGTGCAGCTACTCTCCAAAAGAGCCGAATCCAAATTATTCGGCTCTGGGAATTTCTCCCCCGCAGACTTCCAAATGTGTTTGGAAAGCCGCAGAAACCGCAGATACACTTTCCCTGCAGGCGGGGAGCATCCAGCTCGATATCGGCCTGTCCTCCGGCCATTTCCTTTGGAGGGACGCCGCCACCGGAAAAGAGCTTCTTCAAGAGGGAAACAAAGAATTAACCTCTGTTCCCGTGGTGAAATATTCCACCGGCGGCGAGGCGCCAAAAATACGCCGTGTCAAAACCGTAGACGGGGAACGAAATTTCATCGAAAACCTGAAGCCCTACACTGACCGGGAAGCCTATCGGGGAAAAATATTCTTTCAGTGGAGGCATGACGAGCAGCTTCACGGCCTGGGCCAGGCCGAAGAGGGGATCTATAATTACCGCGGCCAAACCCAGTATCTTTACCAGCATAATATGAGAACGCCGATTCCGTTTTTAATTTCCGATCAAAGCTACGGAATTTTATTCGACTGCGGGTCATTGATGACCTTTAACGATGACGCCCGCGGTTCTTATATGTTTTTTGATACCGTGGAGCAGCTGGATTATTATTTCATTCATGGAAGCACCCTGGATGACATCATCAAAGGCTACCGGACTTTGACCGGCAATGCTCCTCTGCTTCCCAAATGGGCGTATGGATATATTCAGTCAAAGGAGGCCTACCGCACCCAGGAGGAGCTGGTAGCTACCGCCGCTGAATATCGCAAAAAAGGGATTCCTCTTGATTGTATTGTGCAGGACTGGAACACCTGGGAACCAGGAAAATGGGGAAACAAGCACTTGGATTTATCCCGCTATCCCAATATCAGGGAAGCCAATCGGCAGCTTCATGAGATGCATGTGCATTCTATGGTTTCCATTTGGCCTAATATGAACATGGGCTGCGCGGATATCAATGAATTTCTGGAGGAAAATCTTTTGCTGGGCGACGCTTCCACCTACGACGCTTTCCAGGAAAAGGCCAGGGATCTTTATTGGCGGCAGGCGGACGCCGAGCTTTTCCAGGGAGGCTTTGACAGCTGGTGGTGCGACTCCACGGAGCCCTTCAGCGGTCCGGATTGGGGCGGAGAAACGCTTCGCGAGCCCTGGGAGCGGTATTCCCTCGTGGGCGGAGAGCATAAAAAATATTTAGATCCAGCCTGTGCCAACCTGTTCGCCTTAAAACACGCTCAAGGAATTTTCGAGCACCAAAAAAAGCAGGCTCCTGAAAAGCGGGTAGTTAATTTGACCCGTTCGGGCTATGCCGGCTCTCAGCAATACGGAACTATTCTTTGGTCCGGCGATATCAGCGCCAATTGGGATACCCTTAGAAGGCAGATCACCGAGGGCCTGAATTTCTGTATGAGCGGCCTCCCCTATTGGACCTTAGATATCGGAGGCTTTTTCGTAGTAGGAACAGACTATACCAAGAGAGGCTGCGGCTGCAATGATAACCCAAATCCTCTGTGGTTTTGGTCTGGGCACTACAACGGCGGCTGCGAGGATCTCGGATACCGCGAGTTGTATACCCGCTGGCTGGAATACGGCGTGTTCCTTCCTATTTTCCGCTCTCACGGCACAGATACTCCCCGCGAGATTTGGAACTTCGGGGAACCCGGATCTCCGTTCTATGACGCTATTGAGAAGTTTATCCGCCTGCGTTACCGTCTTCTTCCTTACATATACTCTTTAGCCGCGTCTGTCACCTTCCGACAGGATACTGTATTGAGGAGCCTTCTTTTTGACTTTTCAGAGGATACCGCCGCCAGACAGGTCAGCGATGAGTTTATGTTTGGACGGTCGCTTCTGGTATGTCCGGTTTATCAGCCGATGTATTATGATGCAGGCAGCGTACCGCTGGAAAAGGAAAGGAAACGGACCTGTTACCTGCCTTCCGGCTGTACCTGGTATGACTTCTGGACAAACGAGCCATATGACGGCGGCCAATCCATAACGGCAGACGCCCCCTTGGACAAAATTCCTGTTTTTGTGCGCTCCGGCTCTTTGATCCCGATGGAAACTGAAAAGCTGGAATATGCCGACCAGATTTCTGTCGCTCCTTTTGAAATTCATATTTACCCGGGCCAAGACGCTCAGTTCCTTTTCTATGAGGATTCCGGCGACGGCTACGCTTATGAACAGGGAGACTACAGCATAATTCCCTTAAAATGGGAAGACGCTTCCAGCACCTTCTCAATCGGAGAGGCTCCGAATGCTGAATTTCCGCAATCCATACGCGGCCGGGAAATTCGTTTAATACTGCATTGTTCCCAGACTAAGACGATTTCTTTCACTTATACGGGTTCCTCGCAATCCTTTTGCTTTGCATCTCTTATGTCATAAACCTCCTTTCTTACAATATAATTTAGATCACGCAGAAGGCGTCCCTTGGCTGAAGCCAAGGAACGCCTTCTATTTTTATATAAGCATCTTATAAATAAGGGACAACAATCACAGCCGCAGGCACCAGGCTTGTTTCCCGCCTCTCATAGACCGTGCCATATTCGAAATATGATTTCCTATCCGGTTCGTTTCTCTATACCTTATGAAAGAAGTACTTGGAAGAAATTTCGCTTAAATCATGTCCGGGTCTTTTCCAGCAGAGCCTAAGCGAGCCGGGATGACGGAAGCTGGTATACAGAACCTTGACCGGATAATAACCCTTCTTTAAATCTACCGAACGTGTTTCTGCTTTCTGTTCATGAGGCTCGTCATTGTTAACCACTAAGTTCCCGCATAGATAAAGCTGTCCGCCGTCCGTATTTTCCAGTTGAAATAAATAGCTGCCGTCTGCCGGTACTTGGAGATACCCCTCAAACGAAAGAGAAAATCCGATCTTCTTATCACCATACTCTTCTCTGACAACAGCTGCGGTTCCATTGTTTATTTCTTTTACCGCGAACACCGACCCGCCTTGTGCCTCCTTTGCCCCAACCATAGAATCAAGCAGCGCGGCGCTTTGCATACCGCTGTCATAGCAGCAAAAATGCAGGCCGTCTGACAAAGCCCTTTCCTCTATGCTCTCCGGCTCTAAATCCAGCTCTATTGATATATCTTCCTGTTCCTTCGGCAACGGGGCAGACTGATATAAGCCAAAGCTGCGAATCATAGGAGTATCCCAGCTGCGTAATATCTGAAAGCGCACCTTTGAGGCTGTTACCGGGTCAAATCTTCTGACCGTTTTATAGCCTATTGTTTTATGCCGGACTACCTCGACCCATTCCTGATCCATCCATACCTCCAGGCGCCAATCCGCCACACGCTGGCCCTCTTCGATGAACTCCTGCACCATTACCTGGTCAAAGGTCTTTTCACCGCCTAAATCAAATGTCAGGCTGGCCGTGCTGTCCCCCAGGGACCACTCGCCGGGGCTTGTCCAATAGGTAAGCTTCTCCCCATCCAGGACCTTTACGGCTTCATGGCCCTTGGCCTCCGCAGTACATACCACCGCCGCATTTCCCGCCAGATTGACGCAAAACGTCTCCTCAAGGTAGGCTCTCATTTGCAGCAGACGTTCTTCCTGGTCTTGCCGGATAATCCCCTGGGTATCGGGGCTTACATTCAGCAGCAAGACGCCGTTATTGCCGATCGAATTGTAATAAACCTCAATTAAATCTGAAAGCTTTCGAACCGAAGAAGTCTTTTCATTCCAAAACCATTGATTTAGAAGAACCGTATTGACTTCCAGCGGATACCAAATGGCTCCTACCGCGTTTTCATAGTATTTTTCCTCTCCCAGATCCTTCCATGTAGCATTTTCCGCTATTTCTCGGCTGAATACAGGCTGCACCGACCACTCATTTTCACGGCTGGCGCCTCCCTCGTTTCCAACCCAGCGTACGCCCTTGCCCGCCCAGCAGAGCTTTTGCTTTCCCGCTTTCACCAATTCCCATGTTTCCGGGGCTGCAAGCTCATGAGGATCATAAAGCCGTACCACCGCGCCGGGCTGAAGCTGCTCGATCAGCTTGTACCACTCCCGCGGCGCATAGGCTGGAACCGGCTTCCAGATCTCAAAGTCACTGCAGGCGCCGTCGAACCACACCTCATCTACCCGGCCATAGTTGGTCAATAGCTCCCGCAGCTGGGCTAAAAAATATTGATTATACTCTGGCTTTGGCCACAGCCCTTTCCCCCTTTGATGCATATCCCATGGAGAAAGATATACTCCCAGGCCCATCTCATTGTCCTCACAGCCCTTCTGTAAGCTTTCCATGACGTCTTCTCCGCCAAGAATTGTCTCAGAGGAAAAATCGGTCGTCTTCGTATTCCACTGACAAAATCCATCATGGTGCTTAGCGGTGAAAATCATCATTTTCATTCCTGCCCGGCTGCACACCCGGCACCATTGAGGCACATCCAGCTTTGAGGGGTGATAGTCGGATTTTTTCTCTGTGCCGTTTCCCCACTGTACATGATTAAATGTATTGGGGCTGTAATGGACGAATCCAATAAACTCCTTTTCCATCCAGTTCAGCTGAGCGGGACTCGGCTTTACATGAGCGGCCTTTTTTAATTTTTCTTCCAAAGTATCCTTCGGATCAAATGTAACAACCCACGGGGCTTCCTGCATTGCATCCATCAATTTCTAATTCCTCCCTTTATGGCTATGGCATATCGATACTGATCCGTTCAGCCCGAATTTTTCTTCAGCCGCCGGCATCGGTAGCGCCTTCGGCCCTGAAAAACTAATTTTTCATACACCGCCAGTACAAAATATCGAATGTATTTTTATTATAAGCCAGAAAACATCTGTAAAGAATATCTATTTCACTCCACTTTTATGTATGTTTTTCACCAACTAAAAAGTTTTCCGCTCAAGCGCAAGGATAAAACGTCAGAAAGATTCCTTGAAAAAAGCGTCCAAACCCAATGAATGGATTTGAACGCTTTTTCTATTTAGAGGAAGCTATCGCAAGGAAATCCTTTAACCAAGCCGTCTTCTTCTAATAATAAGGGCAATCGCAACGCCTAAGCCGCTGAGCAGGATCAGTACGATAGCAACGCCGACATAAGGCGCCATGGAATCTCCGGTTTGGATATTCTGATCGTCCTGGCTTCCGCTGCTGCTCTGAGTGTCATCAGGCTGGCTGCTGGATTGGTTATCATCAGGCTTGCCGGATTCTCCGGGCTGTTCCGAAGAAGCGGTACCCTCTTTCACAGTGATCTTAAAGGAAACCGTCTCGCCCTGATAGGTCACAGTAACGGTCTTTTCTCCCGCGGCAGCAGAATCAAAGCCGCTTACCTCATAATCCGTTACCTCTTGGTAGCTGCCGTCGCTGTAATGCGCAATTACTACCAAGCCGGTCAGATCCAGTTCCTCGCCGATCTTATACTCGGTCTTGGTCGGGCCGGAAATCGTGATGGATTCCAAAGTCACCACTGGCTTTTCGGTTTCCTTCACGGTTACCTTAAAGGCCGCGGTTTTGCCCTGATAGGTCACGGTAATGGTCTTTTCTCCTGCGGTGGAGGAATCAAAGCCACTGACTTCATAGCCGGTTACTGTGGCTTCATCGCCTGTGCTGTAATGAGCGGTTACCACCAGTCCAGTCAGATCCAGTTCCTCGCCGATCTTATACTCGGTCTTGGTCGGGCCGCTCACCGTGATGGATTCCAAGGTCACTACAGGCGCGGCTTCCTTCACGTTCACCGTAAAGGTCGTGGTTTTGTCCTGATAGGTTACGGTGATGGTCTTTTCTCCCGCGGTGGAGGAATCGAACCCGCTCACCTCATAATCTCCAGCTGACAATACCTTCTCGTTTCCGTCGCTGTAATGAGCGGTTACCACCAGTCCAGTCAGATCCAGCTCGTCGCCGATCTCATACTCAGTCTTGGTCGGGCCGCTCACCGTGATGGATTCCAAGGTCACTACAGGCGCGGCTTCCTTCACGTTCACCGTAAAGGTCGTGGTTTTGTCCTGATAGGTTACGGTGATGGTCTTTTCTCCTGCGGTGGAAGAATCGAACCCGCTCACCTCGTAATCCTCTACAGCAGCCTCGCTGCCGTCGCTGTAATGGGCCGTTACCACCAATCCAGTCAGATCCAGCTCGTCGCCGATCTCATACTGGGTCTTGGTCGGGCCGCTCACCGTGATGGATTCCAGAGAGGTCACATATTTCTGAGTCAGATAAGTATTAACCTGCTCAATCTCCGCGTCGGACAGAGCTCTGTCGTAAATCAGGATCTCAGAAATAGTGCCCTTAAAGAAGCTGTCAGCGTTTGTGACAATGCTCTTTCCTACATACATGGTAGTACCGATGTTGGCAGTCTGGGCTCCAGTGTTTTCCTTTGTGGTTCCCAAAACGCCGTCCACATACAGCTTTTCGGTTGTTCCATCCTTCACCGCAATGGTAACGGCGGAACGATCGATCTCGTCGCGGTCGTAATACTTAATATTACAGAACTGCTGTCCGCTTCCAAAACGGGCAGAGGTCCAGTCATGATAGGGGGATACAAACAGTCCGCCCCAACCGCCGGCCTCTCCTACATAGAAAGCGGCGTGCTGGTCGCCGGAGGTCCAGTTGTTACTAGGATTGGTTACCGCCTCGCCTGTATAATGGCTTACTACGATCATGGTCAGCTCAGATTTGCCGTTAAAGTTTACGCCGTCAAAGCTCATGCTGGAGGCGCCGTCAAACAGCAGGGAGGGCACACCGTTTTCATTGGTCGAGAGCTTGGGGGCGCTCTCTTCCTCGGCCGTAAAGGTCACGTTCTCAGAACCCTGGCTGTCCCAGCTCAGGACAGAGTTACCGTCGTCGCCGCCCAAGGTGACGCCGCGGTCAGCGTTCAGCCAGATGTTAAGGCCGTTAGTGGGAATCGGGCTCTTCTCTTCCAGAGTTACCTCGCCCCAGTTCGCGCCGCTCTGCCAGGAGTTACCGGTCTCGTCGTACCACATTACGATATCCTGACGGGTTCCGTCGGCATTGGCGTCGTTGATCTGCACGTCAAAGCCGATTTTATCGTTTGCCGCAGGATCTACCGTCTTGAAGGGGATTTTTGCTTCGATGACATATCCGCCATCTACGATTCTGGCGTAAGACTCAAAGCCCTCCTGAATACCGGTGCCGTTAAAGGTCTGGTCGTTTTCATAGCTGATCCGATATTGTCCCATTCCCTCCTGATAGCGGGAAGCCTTGCAATTCGTCTCATCTACAAAGATTTCAACGCCATCCTGCTCATGAGCGTTGCCGCTGTCGTTGTTTAAAACAGGATCCTGCACCTCGACCATGACATACAGGTTCTCCTCATCCCACATAGCTTTCGCTACGCCGGAAGCGGTTCCGTTATCCTTCATGGTCAGATGCTTCTCGATCACCAGAGCCGGAGCGCTGTTCCAGATCGGATCGGTTTCTCCTTCACCAATGGTAGGAGTGCCGTAGGTAGCAACGCCGTTGCCGGCAGTGACCATATTCAGTACGCGGACCTTAGCGTCGGATTGGCTGTCAATCTGAGTCTTATCATCCGCCTTGGTAACAGAAAGGACATAGGTGCCGGGAGTCTTCGGCGCCTTCATAGAAGCGCTGTCGCCGGCGGCATAGGACTGTCTCGGATCGTTCTCATCGAACGCGGACAGACCGGATTCAGCCAGCCAAATGCTGTAGCCGGCATCATTCAATGCCTCCGCAAACTCCACCAATCCTTCCGGAGAAACTGTCAGGTTCTTGGGGAGCAGCTTGTTCGCCAAAGAAACGCTTGTGGTGAATGTAATGGTTTTCGTGGCTTTGCTTTCTCCGATAGGAGTAGCCTTTAATTCCCAAGAAGCCTCGGTGCTGATGGAATGTCCGTTTTTAATCTTCTCACCATTCAGTGTAAAGGTGTAGTTATCGGTATCCAGCTCCAAAACCAAAGGCTTCAGCTCAGATACGGAATAATTCTGACCCTCTGCCACGTTGGCCAGATCCTTCGATTCGCCAACATAAACAGTAAATTCAGAGGCGTCGGAAACCTGTCCATTCGCGTATTTGATATACAGCTTGTATTCTCCAAGCTCCGTAGGCACCGTAATGGTCTTTTCGTTGCCTGCCGCCTTTGTCATGGTCGGGCCTTCCGCGAAATCTTTGGTTCCCGCAGGCGCCAGCCAAACCTCGTCGTCCGCCTCCAGCAAGCCTCTGCGGTTCAGGGTATCGCCGGCAGACAAACGCACGTTGGAAGCCAGCTCATAATAAGAATCCGGCATAACGGTTTCGTCAATCAGGTAAGTATACTCATCCTCCAGGCCGGAATTGAGAACCACGTTGTTGCCAGCCTTCGGCCAGATGCTTTCAGCGCTTACGTATTGATCCAGAGAACAGTTGGGGGCTGTGGTCTCGGATTTGCTGGAGTTAGAGAAGCCGTTGGTTACCACCAGGTCGTGCTTTCTGCGCCAGTTGTTCATCTCGTAAACGTTGCGGAGAGTATTAGTGATAACGTTGCTGTCAAACAGGATATAGGCGCTTCCCTCGTCAGGATGGAAGCCGTTGATCCAGCGACCCTCGTTGACCCAGTCGGGAGTCTCGCGGTAAACGTTGATGTAGTTTCCATTAAATTCGGAATATTGAGAATAATCCGTGCCGCCGGGGGTGCCGTCGCCCTGCTGGCCCAGCGTATAGATACCGCCGCAGTCTTGCAGGATAGAGGCGTAATCCTCGATGCGGTTGTAATTTACATGGTTATTTCTGGAGGTGGTGGTGGGCAATCCCGGAAGCTGAGAATCGCTTCCAACCTCGCCGTCAAAGTTACACCAGCCCCAGCCAATGCTCATGGCACTGTAGGAGCACTTATAAATGAAGTTATGCTCGATCCACATGTTTTGGGTGAAATAAGTGGCGATCGGGGAACAGCCCGGGAAGAAATAGCAGTTCTCCAGGAAATAGTTGTTTCTGATATAGATATTCTTGGGAACCGCTTCTGTTCCATTCTGGAACTTCTCCTTGTCAGGGCCGGCGTTGTTGGAACCGGAGCCGCCTACCCAATGCTCCTCAGTATCATTCTCATAGACATGCTGGGGATGGCCGATGGTAACACCGCCGCCACCGGTATGGCCGATATAGTTGCCGGTAACCTCGATGTTATAGACATCGTTTTCAGCATGGAAGCCGAGATAACCGGTCATCTCAATCTTGCCGTCCAAAATGGCGATGTCGTGGGCAGAGGTCGCATGAACGGCCGCCGGGGCAACGTCATAGGAACGGTACATATCGTCGTGCCAGTTTCCGGTGCTGAACTTGTTCATGTAGGTACAGCCCTGTACGGTTGCGTTACCGTGAGAACCGTCTACTTCCGCCAGGTTCCAGTCGGAATAGGCGAAGGTTAAGCCGCGGAAGGTGATATGGGCGGCATAATCCTGTTTGGGAGTAGAACCCTTAATATCCACAAGGGTTACCAATTCCGGAATGATAACCTCCGCATCCGCCATATCTTCTCCCTCTTTGGGGATATAGTACAGCGTGCTGCCCGCCTGGTCAAAATAGAACTCGCCGGGCTCGCTCAGCCATTCGAAAACGTTGACCACGTCGTTATTTCTAGTGGGGTTGTAATTACAGTTCCAGCTGGGCTGCTGGGCGATGGCCGCATAAGGCATCTGGAAATTCACCTGGGTATCGCCTTCCGGAGTCTCTTCCAAAGTGTCAGCGCAGACAATGGCTTTTACCCAGGTGGAGCCGGATTCCAGCTCGATATTCTGCGGGTTCCTGGTATCCGCAGGCAGTCCAAAGTCCGCAGCGAACACGTTGCCCTCTTTGATACCGCTCTTTGAAATCCAGGCCCAGTCCGCCTGTCCCTTGGTTACGCTGTAGTTTCCTACAGCTTTTGTAGGCTTTCCACTTCTTCTTGTCATACTGGCGCGCTCGCCATTGACATAAATCGCTCTGAGCTTATCATTGCGGACCAAATCAGTCTTATAAGCCTTAATTCCGTCGTCAAGCCAATCCACTTCTGTGGCTTCCTCCCAGTCACCCTCCAGGAGCTTACCGCCGCTGATGATCGGTTCTTCCCCGTCAACAGCTTCATAGTAGATTGTGCAGTTCTCGTTACCAGAGTCGTTTTCATCAAAAACAATGGTATCTTCTAATTCGTACAGTCCGCCGGCAATCTTTACTACGATATCGCCGCTGTCCTTGTCCAAGGTGCGGACATGCTCCTTGGCCTTTTCAATCGTAGCGAAGGGCTTGCCCTGACTACCGTCACCGGTGTCGTCGTTTCCCGTGGTAGAAACATAGACCTCATGGCCTATCGTTCTGTCCTCCACATCGGAATCGCTGGGCAAAGCGGATGCCGTCATTGCGGTGGGCAGGCTGCTCAGTAAAACCAGGGCGGCCAATATTCCACTCAATGCTTTTTTCATACAGAT
>DS480343.1 GCA_000154345.1 [Clostridium] leptum DSM 753 | reverse complement strand
ACCTATGTCCATAAGGAGCACAGAGGGTTCTCCCTATATTAATTCCGGGTAAACAGCAATGGCGGAGCAGCTCTGTGGAAAAAGCCTGACGTCCTGAATGGCCACCTGATCGAAGGTTCCTTCAAACCTGAAGCCTATCGACTGGCAAGAACGAAACAGGTATTCCCGGAACGCTTAATCGTTTCTTCCGTCCCGGCTGCCGGTCAAACCCCAGAGTCTCCTTCCCCTATCAATCCCCAGGACAGCCCGGACGGACAATCGAAAATCATTTCTCTGCCGGTGTCTAAAAAATGAAAAAACCGCCTTCCTGAGCAGTAACAAGAAGGCGGTTTTTTGCTGTTTTTGCTCTTTTTGGGGTTGGACATCCACGGTGGGGCGATTTTGAAAAACCGGCCCTAAAAAGCCCGGAAACCCGCATGAATACTGAAAAAAATCGGGGTGACATCTATTTCGTCACCCCTTCTTGGTCGAGGTGATGTGATTCGAACACACGGCCTCTACGTCCCGAACGTAGCGCTCTACCAAACTGAGCCACACCTCGATAGTAAAATCAAGCCCCGGAACATCAAAAATACCGGGGCTGATTCATGGCTGCGGAACTAGGATTCGAACCCAGACAAACAGAGTCAGAGTCTGTCGTGCTACCCTTACACAATTCCGCATCAAACAGCAATAACTATTATACTAATTTTTCCATAAAAGTCAAGCTATTTTTCTATTTTATTTTTTTCAGGACCTAAAATAGCATTTCCCAGGACATCCAATCCTATGCACAAACTATTTTTCACTTGAACCGAATCGCTTTGCGTACTATAATAGGGAAAGCAAAAGGATCACATATCACACTTAGGAAAGTAGGATTCACATGAAATACGCCGTAGTATTATGCGATGGCATGGCGGATTACCCCATTTCCGCTTTAAAAGATCAAACGCCCATGTCTGTGGCAAAAAAGCCCTGCATGGATTTCTTATCCTCTAAAGGCCAGGTAGGTCTGGTAAAAACTGTTCCCGATGGTATGAAACCTGGCAGTGATGTGGCAAATCTTTCCGTGATGGGATACGATCCAGCCCAATATTACACCGGGCGTTCTCCCTTAGAAGCCGCTTCTATCGGCATTGATCTTCAGGACACTGACGTCACCCTGCGCTGCAATCTTGTAACCCTTTCTGAGGATCACAGCTATCAGGATAAGATGATGGTCGACTACTGTGCTGACGACATCTCCTCTCAGGAAGCAAAAATTTTAATCGAATATATCCAGGAAAAGCTAGGCAGCGAGATCTTTCATTTTTATCCTGGCGTCAGCTACCGTCATTGCCTGGTGTGGAAAAATGGGCGGCCCCATCCTGGTACTCTTACTCCTCCCCATGACATTACCGGCCGCAAAATTACTCAATATATCCCAAACGGGCCTTATGTCTCAGAGCTTTATAAACTCATGGTGCAAAGCTATAACCTTTTAAAGAGCCATCCTGTCAACCTAGACCGGATCAAGCGAGGAAAACGCCCGGCTAATTCTATCTGGCTTTGGGGCGAAGGCCAACGTCCCCGTCTCGACAGCTTTGAATCAAAATTCCATAAAAAGGGCTCCGTTGTTTCCGCTGTAGACCTCATCAAGGGAATCGGCTTGTGCGCTAAAATGTCCTCAGTAGACGTAGACGGCGCTACCGGCTATATCGATACTAATTTTACTGGAAAAATGGAAGCTGCTCTTCAAGAATTCCGCAAGGGACAGGATTTTGTCTATATCCATGTAGAAGCGCCTGACGAATGCGGCCATCGCGGGGAAATGGAAAACAAGATTAAGGCGATCGAACTGATCGACGAAAAAATATTAACTCCCCTGACAGCGGCTCTCAGGGAAGCAGGTCCTTTCCGAATCATGGTTCTGCCGGATCATCCCACTCCTTTGTCGACCAAAACCCATGCTTCCGATCCGGTTCCCTACCTAATTTACGACAGCGCTCGAGAGCAATGCAGCGGTGTTTCCTGCTTCTGTGAGGAAACCGCAAAGCAAACGGGTAATTATGTTGAAGCAGGCCCGATGTTGATTGAAAAGCTGTTTTCTGCTATCCAGGCTTAAGGAGGTGTTACCCTATGACACCAGAAGCTATCCAACGAATCAACGAGCTGGCACGCAAAGCCAAGGCCCAGGGCCTTACCCCAGAGGAAGCCCAGGAACAGAAAAGGCTCCGCCAGGAATATTTGGACAGTGTTAGGAAAAACCTGGTCTCCCAATTAGAAAACATGTCAATTTTGGAGCCGGACGGCACGAAAAAGAAGGTTCAAAAGAAGAAAAATTAAATTCTGCTCCGTCTGGATTTACGGTTGTACAAACAGACCTATCCATTTATTAGGGCTATTCTATTGATACCCTTATAATAACCCTTAAAAATCTAATTTCTTCTCTTTATCAGCGTCTTTCTTCCTAATTGCAAATCCATTTTAGGAAATCAGATAAACCTTTTTTTGCTTTATTGCCCTGTTATCAACACTTTCCGCCGGATACTGGAATTTTTGTTTTCCTTGCGCGGCCAAAACTGGCTACACAGGGGAAATAGCAATAAAGCCCTGGAAAGATTAAATCTTTCCAGGGCTTTATGTTATGTATTCTATTTATCAGGCAAGAATTTCTCCGTCTACCGTGCCTTTTAATCCAGCAGCGTTGGATTCGTCGGTATCAATATGCATAGCAGGGGCAAATTTAGGGCTGACTCGCACCACCACATCTCCAAAGGTCAGGCTGCGGCCATCGCTCTCCAGCTTCACACAAACTACCTGCTTATCGTTCAAAGAAAATTTTTCAGCAGCGGCGGGATCCAGATGGATATGACGCTTAGCAGCGATCACGCCTTCCTTCAGTTCTACTTCGCCCGCGGGTCCAACCAGCTTGCAGCCTGGCGTGCCGGCGATATCTCCGGATTCCCTGATGGGAGCCGCGATACCGATCTTTCTGGCGTCAGTCAGAGAGAGCTCTACCTGAGAAGCAGGGCGGACAGGCCCTAAAATGGAAACACCCTTCATTTCTCCTTTGGGTCCAATTACGCTAACTCTTTCCTCACAGGCGAATTGTCCTGGCTGGGAAAGGTCCTTTTTATTGGTCAACCGATATCCCTTTCCGAACAGGGTATCCAAGTCCTCTTGGGACAGATGCACGTGACGCGCGGAGGTTTCAACCATAACTTTCATAACTCATACACTCCTGATTGATTCATTTTTGATATTATTATCATACAACCCCACGCCGCAAAATTCAACTAAATCCTTTTAATTTTTTCCCTTTTAAGCGTTTTTATGGTATAATTATTATTACATTATGAGAGGCGGCTCAGTTGTCAAATGCGAAAAACACGTATCCCGCCGCAGGTTCAGCAGCTATTTTACCGAAAACGGCATACAGAGCCGTTTCTACCCGGCAGGTAGTCGCGGCGGCGCATATACGGCGCGGCGGCAGCTTTTCATGCAATCGTATTTTTAAAAGCCTGACTCTAATGGCCTATGCTTCCTATATAGGAAACGGCAAAGCCCAGCCTCCCGTATCAGTTTATCCGCATATAGAGTTTCATGGCGGCCAGCGGCGTAGGCTGGCAGGCCGCGCAAATTAAGCACATCCTGTACTATCTGACCAGACAACGTGGTCTCAAACTCACGCGCCTGCCGCTGTTAAGCAGGCCGAGGGAAAAATTCATCAGAACGGAGAGAAGAAGCTATGTATGAAACTTGGAACAGCTTACAAGAAGCCTGCCTCCAATGTCATAAATGCGGTCTTTGCGAAGGCCGTCACAATGTGGTTTTCGGTATAGGCGTAGAAACCGCCGAGGTCATGTTCATCGGGGAAGGCCCTGGAGAAAATGAGGATTTGCAAGGGGAACCCTTTGTCGGGCGCGGCGGGCAGCTTCTGGACAAAATGCTCGCCGCCGTGGACTTAAGCCGGGAGAAAAACATTTACATTGCCAACATCGTCAAATGCCGTCCTCCGCAAAACCGGGATCCCTTACCGGAGGAGCAGGAGGCCTGTATCGACTGGCTGCGGAACCAGACGGCTCTAATTCGTCCGAAAATTATCGTATGCCTTGGCAGAATCGCCGCCGCGAAAATCATCAAGCCAGACATCAAAATCACTAAGGAGCACGGCGTCTTCTTTGAGAAAAACGGCGTGGTCATGATGGCAACCCTTCATCCGGCCGCTTTGCTTCGGAATCCCTCCCAAAAGCCCGGCGCTTTTGACGACTTTCTAAAGCTTCGGGAAAAAATCCATGAGCTTTGCGATCATACCTATGAGGAAGCGTAAGTCCGACAAACGTTAAACCATTCTACAATTACAGGCTCACAGCCTTTTAAGGAATCTGGAGAAGCATTACCGTCTCGGAATTCATCTCATTTTCCCTCCTCGCTTTGTGTTTTCCGCGAAAAACGCCAAAAAGCACAAAGCCTTTATATGCTTAAATCAACCTTACCGCGTTTATGAAAGCCGCCCCTTGGAAAGGGAATTTCCTTTTCCAAGGGGCGGCTTTGTCCAGCAGTCTCGGAACCTGCAAGAGACCGGAAGCCGCAGGAGCAATTGTCCTTCTTTAAGCTTATTCCTGGATTCCCGGGATTTTCGGCAGGCCGTTGAAGCCTCTTTGCAGATCCTCGTCTGTAGGAATATAGTCCGTCATACGTCCCTCCAAATAAGCGGAGTAAGCGGTCATATCGAAATAACCGGTACCAGTCAGGCCGAAAAGGATGGTCTTTTTCTCGCCGGTCTCCTTGCACCTGAGCGCTTCATCCATCGCCGCGCGGATAGCGTGGGCAGATTCCGGCGCCGGGAGGATCGTTTCCTTCTTGGCGAATTCCACCGCCGCCTCAAAGACTCTTGTCTGCTCTACGGAAACCGCCTCCATGTAGCCGTCATGATACAGCTTGGAAAGAATAGGAGACATACCATGATATCTTAAGCCGCCGGCATGATTAGAAGAAGGGATAAAGCCGGAGCCCAGGGTATACATCTTGGCAAGCGGTGTGATCTTTCCGGTATCGCAGAAGTCATAAGCATACTTTCCTCTGGTGAAGGAGGGGCATGAGGCGGGCTCTACGGCTATGATGCGCGGATCCGCCTTTCCCAGCAGCTTATCCTGCATAAAGGGAGCGATCAGGCCGCCCAGGTTGGAGCCGCCGCCGGCGCAGCCAATAACCACATCTGGATATTCCTCCAGCTTTTCCATGGCGATTTTGCTTTCCAGCCCGATAATGGACTGGTGCAGCAGCACCTGGTTCAGCACCGAGCCCAGCACATAACGGTAGCCCTCGGTGGATACCGCCTTTTCCACCGCCTCCGAGATCGCGCACCCCAGGCTGCCGGTGCAGTCCGGGTCCTCCGCCAGAATCTGGCGGCCCACATTAGTGGTATTGCTGGGGCTGGCGATCACGCCGGCGTCAAAGGTCTGCATGACAGCCTTGCGGAATGGCTTCTGTTCATAGGAAACCTTTACCATATATACCGTCAGCGGGATTCCAAAGTAAGAGCAGGCCTCGGAAAGAGCGGTGCCCCACTGGCCGGCTCCGGTTTCGGTGGTCAATCCCTTCATTCCCTGCTTCTTGGCGTAATAGGCCTGGGCAATCGCGGAATTCAGCTTATGGCTGCCGGAGGTATTGTTGCCCTCAAATTTATAATAAATCTTCGCCGGGGTGCTCAGCGCCTTTTCCAGATTGTAGGCGCGGATCAACGGAGACGGACGGTAAATTTTGTACATCTCCTGAATTTCTTCCGGAATATCGATATAGCGGGTCGTATTGTCCATTTCCTGCTTCGCCAGCTCCTCGCAGAAAACCGGATATAAATCCTCTACTGCGGCGGGCTTCATTGTGCCCGGATTGATCATGGGATCGGGAAGCTCTTTCATATCGGCACGAAGGTTATACCATTGCTTCGGCATCTCGTCTTCGCTCAAATACAGTCTGTGGGGAACCTTTACCATTTGAATCACTCCTTGAAAAATAAAAATAAAAAAGACCTTTGTCCCAATTACTGGGACAAAAGCCTTAACTTCTGCGGTACCACCCGGTTTGATGATTATAACCATCCACTCAATTTACATACTATCATATGCACCCCGCTGATAACGGACAGGGCTCCCGTCGACGCCTACTCCCGAATCTTTCGGTTTCAGGCCGCCCTCGCAAGGCCATTCAGTAAATTCTATGCTGCCGCATTCACACCAGCCAGCGGCTCTCTGATACACCCGTCTTTACTTACTTTTCTTGCTCCACGGTTTCTTGGTTTGAAATTTGTTATTATCTTACGCCTGGATGCCCCGTTTGTCAACCCTTTTTTCAAAAAATTTTCTTTTTGCTTTTTTGCGAACAGGAAAGCCCACTTTTATTTTTCCCTTTTCTCTTGACAAATGGAGAAAATGTGGTACATTGAAATTATACTTCTAGAAATTATTTTATAAAAGATTTTCGATAAGAAGGAGTGTCGTTTATGCTG
Source organism: [Clostridium] leptum DSM 753 (assembly GCA_000154345.1). Taxonomy (GTDB): domain Bacteria; phylum Bacillota; class Clostridia; order Oscillospirales; family Acutalibacteraceae; genus Clostridium_A; species Clostridium_A leptum. The sequence goes on along the minus strand of DS480343.1, from coordinate 162,216 downwards.
CAGCAGGTTATGACCGCCCCGGGCGTGATCGAGTTTAACGAGGTGCCGGTGCCCGAGGTAATGCCCGGCCAGGTACTGGTCAAAATACAAAAGATCGGAATCTGTGGTTCGGATATCCATGTGTATCACGGGAAGCATCCCTTCACCAAATATCCGGTTACCCAAGGCCATGAGGTTTCCGGTGAAATCGCCCAGATTGGACAAGGGGTGGAAGGTTTTTCCGTCGGGCAGAAGGTCACGATTCAGCCTCAGGTGGTATGCGGAAAATGCTATCCCTGCCGCCACGGAAAGTATAATCTCTGCGAGGAGCTGAAGGTCATGGGCTTCCAGACCACCGGCGTAGCCTCCCATTATTTTGCGGTAGACGCTCAAAAGGTCACCCCTCTGCCGGAGGATATGAGCTTTGACGAGGGCGCTATGATCGAGCCATTAGCTGTCGCCGTTCACGCCATCAGGCAGGCGGGAGACGTTACCGGCCTGAAAATTGCTGTTCTTGGCGCCGGACCTATTGGAATTTTGGTTGCCCAGGCGGCCAAGGGCATGGGAGCCCAGAGCGTTATGGTCACCGACATCAGCGACGTTCGCCTGGCAAAAGCCAAGGAGTGCGGCGCAGATTACTGTGTTAATACGAAAAATACCGACTTTGGCGACGCTATGCTGGAATACTTCGGCCCGGACAAAGCCGACGTGATTTACGACTGCGCCGGCAACGACATCACCATGGGGCAAGCGATTAAACATGCCAGAAAGGGCAGCACTATTATCCTGGTGGCGGTGTTCGCCTCCATGGCCAAGGTAGATCTCGCGGTTCTCAACGATCACGAGCTGGACCTGAACACCACCATGATGTACCGCAACGAGGACTACCTGGATGCCATCCGGCTGGTCAATGAAGGCAAGGTTACCCTGGCTCCCCTGGTTTCCAAGCATTTCGCCTTCCGGGATTACCTAAAGGCTTACCAATACATCGACGACAACCGGGAAACCACCATGAAAGTGATTATTAATGTACAGGAATAAAGGTAATCCATATAGAACGAAGCAATAGAACGAAGCACTGGAAAAGGGGGCTCCGCATGCAAGCGGAGCCCCCTTTCATAAATTTCATACAAGCCCTTATTCAGCCCTTCTGCCGCCGTAAGCTTATTTTTACGCCTTATATCCCAGCGCTCTGTTCCTTCTCCCTTTTCCAGCTTATAAATGAAGCTTTTTGTGAATTTCGCGATACATGGCTTTCCAGTTGAAAATAAGCTGAAGGGAAATCACAATCAGGCTGGCCGCGGTACAAATCACCGAGGGAGCGATGACCCCAAGCACTCCGGTAAACAGAAAAACCAAGGGAACGACGCCCAGAACGGCGCAGAGGATTAAATGAATCATATAATCCCGGTCCGGCATCCGGAGCACCCGGGAGAGGATGATCACCGCCAGCATAGCGCCGATGCAGACAGAAGGAAACACATAATCAACTGACCAGCCTCTCCAGCCGGTAAGCCAATCCCACAGGAAGGCAACCCCGGAGATCAGAACCAGCTGCCAGACGATATTGTTCAGCAGCTTCGCCTTTTTTACAATGCCTACCACCGCCCAAAGCCATCCGCAGCCCAAGCCCAGCACAGCGAACAGTGACCACCAAATCCCGGTAGGCACCAATAGGTTGACCGCGACACATATGATGGCTGCGGTCAGGGCTGCGCCTGAAATAATTTGGATCAGGCGCTTGGTAAAGCTTCTATTTTCCGGAAGCTCCGGATAGCTGGGAGCCTCCTCCCTTTTCCCGGACAGATTTCCTCCGCACAGGGGGCAGCGCTGATGTGCGCCCGCCACCCACACGCGGCAGGATTTACAATAAAGCATAGACTAATCCTTCTCTCTAACCGAGGCGTTGCTCTTGATCTCGACATCAACTCCCATACCGGAAAGCAGGCGAAAGAAATTCCGCTGGATATCCGTATCCTCATACCGTGAGCTAAAGCCAACGGACAGCGCGTCGCCGCAGGAGCAGACGCAAACTTGCAGCTTAGCGGTACTGGCAAATACCGAAAAGCTTTCCACAAATGGCGAGATTTCTTCCGGAAGCTTTACCTTTCCCACGTTGGAAACCACCATCGTTTCTCCAAAGTCGGAAACGCGGCGGGCGATTCTCAGGCAAAAATTTTTAAAGGATAAAGGAGCGATCTTCGCGAAGGGATTTCGCTCCACCGCCATATAACCGCTGATCCGGCTTTTCAGCCGGTCCTGCGTAAGCTCCCGCCCAAAAGAGCTTTTCAGTGAAGCGATGATATCCTCCAGGTTTTCTTCTCCTTCCTGAAACCGATAGGCCACCCGGATATTTCCAAAAAAGTTCCGGGTAGTTTCCGAAGAAAAATACTGGCGCAGATTCACCGGAACCGTAATCACCACCGGCTTTTTCTCCTTGTAAAGCATCATCTCCCGGTGGATAGAGATCATCAGCAGAGCGCAAAGAAAAACCGTAAGGGTACTGTCATAAGCTTTTGCCAAATCCAATACCTTCCGGCAGGACATCAGTCCTTCCGTGACCCGGTACTCCTCGCTGAATCTGCCGGTAAGGCGGTACGCCCGGCCCGGCAGGCTGGACCTCACTTTTTTCACATGCTGATAATATTTTTTAAAGCTGTCCTCCGCCCTGGAAGAAATTGGAGCCGGGGAAAGCTCGTCGGCCAGCTCTCTGGGAACCTGGCCGGGATGGACCGCTGAGAGGTAGGCGCATAGCAGATACTGCAAAAATTGCAGCGCGCCGGTGCCATCTGTCAGTGCGTGATAAACCTCCAAATTAATCCGGTTGCGGTAATAGCTTACATCGAACAGCAGGTGGCGCTGGTTCCGGTAAAACAGCTGGGAGCATACCCCCGTGTTTTCCTCATGAACCTTAGGCCGAAGATCTCCGGCCTCCAGATAGTACCAAAACAGGCCGTTTCTAAGAATATACAAAAAATGGGGAAAGCACTCCAGCGTCTGATCCAGAGCCTGCTGCAGCGGCGCCTTCTGGATCCGCTCGGTCAGCTCGCAGGAAAAGCGGAACACTCCGGTATTCCGCTTGCCGCTGGTGGAAGGGAAAATCTTGCCCGCGTTATCCAGCTTAAGCCAGCTACCTGCCTGATTCATCCCTTTCACCCCCGTTTAAAAACGTGTTAATCAGGGCATGGGCCCGGCGCACATGAATATAACCGGTGCCCAGCCCCATAAAGCCGTGCAAGGCGTCCCGCATCCGGTAAATAGTTACCCGGCTCCCCGCCGCCCGCAGCTTTCTGCCATAAGCCTCCCCCTCATCCCGCAAGGGATCAAACTCAGCGGTAATGATCAGGGTATCCGGCTGATCGGAAAAGTCCTTTGCCAAAAGCGGCGCAAAATACGGATTTTTTAAATCCTCGTCATCCCGCTTGTAAAGATCAATATATTCGCAGATTCTCTTGGAGGTCAAAAGATATTCGCTCCCGTTTTCCATCACTGAGGCGAACGGCGACGATTCGCTGTGGTCGTAATAGGTAGCCGGATAAATCAAAATCTGGCGGGGAATATAAAATTCTCCTTCATCCCGCGCCCGTAAGGAAACCGCTGCGGCCAGATTACCGCCGGCGCTGTCGCCGATCACCGTCACCCTACCCAGGTCAAAGCCAAAGCTTTTCGGCCTGACAAACAGCTCCCGGGCAGCAGCGTAACAATCATCCAGCCCCTGAGGAAACGGATGCTCCGGTGCCAAACGGTACTCCACCGAGATCACACGGCTTCGGGCCGCCCGCGCCAAAGCGTCGCACACCTTATTGTAGGTGTCAATGCTTTCAGTCACCCAGCCTCCTCCGTGGAAAAACAGCAGTGTGTTTTTCCCTGTATTGTCCTCTGGAGTATAAATTCTGGTGAGAATCTTTCTTCCCTCAGACACAATGGTATGATCCTGCCATCGGTCTTTCGGCAGGAGGGCCGGCAGTCTTAAATAGCGGATAGACCTTTCCAGCGGATAGGTCTTTCGAATGTCAATATCCGGATAGGACAGCACCTTCAGAGCAAGGCGCATAAACTTATTGATCGCCATAAAAATCCTTTCCGCGCAACCGCAGGCCGTTGTTCTTTTTAAGGTATACTGCCTCTAAATAATAAATATTTTGCTATCCATCTTACAAAAAATATTCGTTTTCAAAAAGGAAGAAACTCTTTTAAATCTATGATAAGCTGTATAAGGCCGGCATAGGTCAAGCTTCCCGCTCTTGTAAAAAAGGCCTGCCGTTTCTTTCCTATAGGCTTAACCCTAGGCCCCTATCATTCCATCGGTAGCTTTGCCGTCATTGGCAGTGTGAGGTTATTATACCACATATAGCCGCCGATCACCAAATTTCTTTTTGCCCAGTCCTTTTTCCTTCTTCTTTCTTTTTGCTCTCGCGCTGATCTCAGAGGCACTTTTTTATTTGAAATCATCTTTTAGCCCATCTTGCAGCTATGCTCCAGGGATGTATGCATGGAGAAAGGTCTGAATCCTAGGGCAAAGCCCTAGCGGGAGAAAATCCCCCGTTTGATTCAGATCGTATTTCCCTTGTAAACAGGCCGCACCGCCGTCGTCATGGGCATTCAGCAGGAGCCCGGTTTCCGCACCAGCGGATCTTCCCTTTTACCAGCACCATAAAAATTTCATAGTCCTGGTCCAGCACGACCAAATCGGCGTATTTCCCGGGCTGAATACTCCCCGTAGTTTTATCCGCGCCAAGCTGAACCGCCGGATTTAAAGTCATCGCTTTTACCGCCTGCGCCAGAGGAATCCCAAACCTCAGCAGATTTCGCAGCTCCTGGTGCAGATTCGTAGTGGATCCCGCCAAGGTGCCATCCCGTAATAGAGCTGTGCCCCGGCGCACACAAACCTTTTGGCCTCCCAGGGTGTATTCTCCGTCGGGCATACCAGCGGCCCGCATAGAATCGCTGACAACCACCGCCCTACTTTCCAGTATCCGGAACGCCAGCCGCAGCATTGCCGGATGGATATGAATCCCGTCACAAATCAGCTCCGCCCGAACCTGCTCGCTGTCCAGCACCGCGCCTGCCGGACCTGGCTCCCGATGGCCGAGAGCAGCCATGCCGTTGAACAAATGGGTGGCCTGGCCCACTCCTTGACGAAATGCTTCTAACGCTCCCTCGTAAGAAGCCGCTGTATGTGCCATAGAGATCACGCACCTGGAGCGAACCCGCCGGATAAAATCTTCGGCGCCCTCCAGCTCCGGCGCTAAGTCCACAATTTTAATCAGGCCGGGATACCGATTCCACAGTGCTAAGAATTCCCCGGCGTCCGGCTTGCTGAGACGGCTTTCCTTTTGCGCTCCCTTTTTCAGCGGCGATAAATAAGGGCCCTCCAGCCGGGCGCCGTGAACATAGGCCCCCGGCAGGCCCTGTCTTTGACCCGCGCGGATCATATCCAGAATGGGAGGAAGCCCCTCAATGGGCCTGGCCATCACGGTTGGACAAAAGGAGGTAACCCCATGCCTGGCCAGTTCTTCCGACATAGCGGCCAGCGCCTCCAGAGAGGCGTCCTCCACATCGAAGCCGCCGCATCCGTGAATATGCTGGTCAATCAACCCGGGGATCACCAGCTTATTGGAAAGATCAATCCAACCGCCCGGCTCCTCATCCCGCCAAGGCGTCAGAGCCGTAATCCATTCTCCTTGGACCTCAATATCCTTTGGCGACAGAATAAAATCCTGATCCAATACTATTCCATTTTTTAAACGCACGGCGCTTCCTCCCGTTATTGGTATTTCTCCTATTAGACTGAGCTTTCCCTTTTCAGGCTTTTATCTCTCATGCTTTGTGATATCATGAGGCCGACATGCGGCCTTATTGAGTTTAGCTTCGGCCTTCTGCGCTTTTGAGGGCTCCGGGGAGCCTATCTCAGTTTATGTTGGCTCCCCATCATCGGCGCCGCGGTATGACCGCTTGACGGAGGCAAAGCCCTCTTTCGCTGATTTCAGCACCCGCCTATTAGCTCAGTTCCAGCATCCCATGATAAAGGCGGTAATAAATCCCCTTTTGTGCCAACAGCTCCTGATGGCTGCCCCGCTCTACGATTTTCCCGTGCTCCAGCACCATAATAGCATCGGCGTTGCGAACTGTGCTCAAGCGGTGGGCGATGACGAACACTGTGCGCCCTTCCATCAGCCGGTCCATCCCCTTTTCTATCAGAGCTTCTGTCCGGGTATCAATGGAGGAAGTGGCCTCGTCGAGAATCAGCACCGAGGGGTTTGCTATGGCGGCGCGGGCGATAGCCAGAAGCTGCCGCTGGCCTTGAGACAGATTGGCGCCGTCCGCTGTTACCACTGTCTGGTAGCCCTGGGGCAGCCGGCGGATAAAGGAATCCGCGTTGGCAATTTTGGCCGCCCTTTCGATTTCCTCCTGGCCGGCGTCCAGCTTGCCGAACCGGATATTGTCCGCGATGGTTCCGGTGAAGAGATGAGTGTCCTGAAGCACAATGCCCAGCGACCGGCGCAGATCCTTCTTTCTAATCTCTCGGACGTCAAAGCCATCGTACATTACGCTGCCTTCCTGCACGTCGTAAAAGCGGTTGATCAGATTGGTAATGGTGGTTTTCCCCGCGCCAGTGGAGCCTACAAATGCAATTTTCTGCCCCGGCTTAGCGTAGAGGCTGATATCCTTCAAAATGGGATGCCCGGAATCATAGCCAAAGTACACTTCCCGAAAGCGCACGTCTCCCCGCAAAGGCACCAGGGTTCCGTCCTCTCGGCGCCATGCCCATTGCTCTTCTGCCCCATCGGCTTCGACGTGAACCCGCTCCACCTTGCCTTCGTCCTTTTCCGGCTGCTGGGCCATGGCCTCGAATACCCGCTCCGCGCCTGCCAGGGCGGCCAGCAGAAAATTTCCCTGCTGGGTGAATTGATTGATCGGCGCGGCGGCCTGCCGGACAAACACCAAATAGCTGGCCAGGCTTCCTACATCCGTCATGCCCTGTAAGGCCATAATACCGCCCAAAATGGCCACAATGGCATAGTTGATATAGGAAATGCTCACCACCGCGGGGATCATTGTGGCGGCAAAGGCCTGGGCGCCGGTTCCCGCTTTTCTGAGCGCCTCGTTTTTCTCCCGGAAGCCCTGCATATTTTCTTCCTCATGGTTAAAGACCTTTACCACCTTCTGGCCGTTGACCATTTCCTCAATATAGCCGTCCAGCTCTCCCAGGCTTTTCTGCTGCATGGTATAATAGGCCTTGCTCCGCTTGCCGCTGAAACGGATGTAGAGGAACATCGCCCCATAGCATACAGTAACGATAAGGGAAAGCTGCCAGTTGAGAATGAAAAGGATCAGCAATGTCCCCGCCATCTGGATAAAGCTTTGAATCACCATGGCAAAGCTGTTGTTCAGGGCGTCGGAAATCGTGTCCACGTCATTGGTAAAATAGCTCATCACATCGCCGTGCCGCCTGGTGTCAAAAAAGCGCAGTGGAAGGGTCTGCAAATGGGAAAACAAATCTCTGCGGATATCGAAAAGCACTCTTTGAGCGGCCTTCACCATAATTTGGGTATAGCCGTAGGCCGCGGCTACGCCGACTGCGTAAATCACGCCGGTGACCGCGACGCCGGCGATCAGCGTTCCCATATCCCCCGAGGACAGGCTATTGACCACCGGGCGGATCATATAGGTTCCCAGCAGGTTCGCCAGGGCGCTCACTGTTACCAGCACTGCCACCCACAGCAAAAGGAGCTTATGGCGGCCCAAATAGGACAGCAGAGTTTCCACAGTATAGCGGAAATTTTTAGGCTTTTTCCCGGTGATTTGCCGTTTCGCCATCAGTCCTCCTCTCCTTTCATCTGGGAAGCATAAATTTCCTGATAAATAGAATCCTTTTCCAGCAGCTCCCGGTGAGTGCCCGTACCATGGATTCTACCGTCATCCAGGATGATAATTTGGTCTGTATCCATCACCGACGTGATCCGCTGGGCGATGATGATTTTAGTTACATCGGTCAATTTTGCCAGCGCCTCGCGGATTTCTCCTTCAGTAGCAGTATCTACCGCGCTGGTGGAATCGTCGAAAATCAGCACCTTCGGCTTTTTCAGCAGGGTACGGGCGATACAGAGCCGCTGCTTCTGCCCGCCGGACACATTTACACCGCCTTGCCCCAAATCGGTATCCATTCCCTTGGGCAGCCGCTCAATAAACTCATCGGCCCTGGCCTTGCGGCAAGCCTCCCACAGCGTGTCGTCATCCGCCTCCGGATTTCCCCATAGCAGATTTTCCCGAATCGTGCCGGAAAACAGCACGTTTTTTTGCAGCACGATTCCCACCGCGTCCCGCAAAGCCCGCAGGTCGTAGTCACGGACATCCCGGCCGCCCACCCGCACGGTTCCCCGGGAGGCGTCGTACAGCCTGGGAATCAGCTGCACCAGGGTGGTTTTTGCCGAGCCGGTGCCGCCCAGGACTCCCACCGTCTGCCCAGCCTTGATAGACAGGCTTACGTCGGAAAGAGCGTACTCCTGTGCCTCCGGCTTATATTTAAAAAATACCCGGTCAAAATCCACGCTGCCGTCGCGCACCTGGCCGACCGGCTGTTCCGGCGAGGAAAACGCCGGCTGCTCTTCCAGCACCTGGCCGATGCGGTGAGCGCTGGCCAGCGACCGGGTCAGCAGCAAAAACACGTTGGAGATCATCATCATTGAGTTCATAACCTGGAAAACGTAGCTCAGGAACCCAGTCAGCTCCCCCACTTGGAGTGTGGAATTTAGAATCATATTGCCGCCAAACCACATAATGAGGATGACGCACACATACATTACCAGCTGAAACGCAGGCAGGTTCAGCACCGCGTACTGAAAGGTTTTCTGGCTGGTTTCCATGAGAGAGGTATTGACCTCCTGGAATTTCTCCTCCTCATACTCCCCACGGACGAAAGCCTTTACAGCCCGGATAGCGGTGAGCCCCTCCTGCACTGTGCCGTTTAAGCGGTCCACCGCCCTTTGCAGCAGGCTGTATAGAGGCGCGATCTTTCGAAGGATGTAAAAGAGAGCCGCTCCTAGAAGGGGAGCGCAGACCAGGAAAACCAGCGCCAGGGTTGGGTTCATCCAAAAGGACAGCCCTACGCCCATCACCAGCATCACCGGTCCCCGAACCATAGGCCGAAAGCCGCCGTTGACAGCGTTTTGCAGCACCGTTACGTCGGTGGTCATCCGGGTCACCAGGGATGAGGACTCGAAATGATCCAGATTGGAAAATGCGAAGCCCTGTACCTTCTGATACTGGGCCTCCCGGATCCGGGCGCCCCAGCCATAGGCCGCCCGGGCGGCAAACCGGGCGTACAGCAGACCGGTTACCAGCGACAGCAGGGCGCAGATTCCCATATAAACGCCTTGCTGCAAAATATACGGGACATCGTGGTTTTTTACCCCTACATCAATTAAGTCCGCCATCAGGAGCGGGATGAACAGCTCAAAGGCCGTTTCAATCACCACCAGCAAGGCGCCGATGACCATATCTCTCCGATAAGGTCCCAGGTACCGCAGAAGACGTTTCAGATCCGTCATAAAACGCCCTCCTTTTGTCCCCGGAGGTTTCGGTACGCCCGGGAAAGATAACCGGCGAACCTTTCCCGCTCTTCCGCACTGAACCCGTCAAGCATAAGCTCCTCCATTTCACGGCATCGCTCCCGCCAGGTTTCATCAGCGCGATGCCCCTTTTCCGTCAGCTCGATGGAATTGCACCGCCGGTTCTCCTCGTTGGGCCGCCTGGTGATAAAACCGCCCTTTTCCAAGGAGTCCACCATCCGGGACACTGCCGCGGAATCCACCTCAAAATATTCGGCCAGCTCCCGCTGTCCGCAAGGGCCGTGACACGCCAAATAAGTGATCAGCTTCGGCTGACCCACTACCAGGCCTATTTCTCCTAAACATGGCCGGAGATAGCTTCGCTGGGCGTGAAACGCCCTGTATAGCAGCATATGAAAAGTACGTTCCATTTAGCTCTTCCTCGCTTATAATTGATCTATCAACAATTGACACATCAATTATAGCAAATCCGGCTGGTTTGTCAATTTTCCCATGGGTTTTTTCTGCCGTTAAACCGGCTTTTTATCAGCCGGCCCCAAAAGAGCCCTCCCCTGTAAAGCGTTTGATTTTTCTTCTCCCCGCCGCATGTTACTTATTAACCGTCAAGTGGAACCAGCGGATTTCTTTTGCCTTGTCAGCGGCGCGCAGCAGGCCCAGGTCCGGAAAACCGGGCCTGGGCCTGCTCAAAAGCATATTAAATTTCGGCCATCAACCGCACTTGGAGTAGCCGCAGTTGCGGCAAATGACGCATCCGCCCTCATGCTCCAGCTTTGCGCCGCACTCAGGGCAGAACCGCATTCTGCCCGGCACTACGGTCTCCGCCTGAGAGGCCGCCGGCCCCTCTGCGGCGGAAAGCTCCGGCTCGGCCCAATGTCCCAGCCGTACCTGCTGCTGGTAAACCCGCTCAATCGCCTTAGCGATAGCGTCGGGACAAGAGGTACACTTCATGCCGCTCTGCCGTATGGTGGACGGGCACCGAATGCCCTTCAGCTGATCGATAATGCTTCTCACGTCAATCCCGGAGCGCAGGGCAATAGAGGCCAGCCGGGCAGTAGCCTCCGACTGGGACGGACAGCCACCTGCCTTGCCGGTGTTGGTGAAAATTTCACAAATACCCTTGTCGTCATAGTTCACCGTAATATAGAGGTTTCCGCATCCAATCTTCACCCGTTCGGTGATGCCGGTAGTCATATCCGGGCGGGGACGGGGCTTGATGACCGCCTGGCCGCCTTCAGCCGGGGATTCCTCCTGGCCATCCTTTTTCACCTTGCCGATGTTCAGCACCTGCTCGCTGCGGCTGCCGTCCCGGTAGATCGTAACGCCCTTGCAGCCAAGGCGGAAAGCCAGCTTATAAACCTCCGCGACCTCTTCCCGTGTGGCGCTGTTGCAGAAATTCACGGTCTTGGACACCGCGTTGTCCGTATGCCGCTGGAAAGCCGCCTGCATACGGATATGAAATTCCGGACTGACCTCATGGGCGGAAACAAACACCCTGCGGATCTCCTCGGGAATTTCCTCAATTCCTTCCAGGCTGCCTTGTTTAGCGATCTTTTTCATCAGCTCGTCGGAATACAGGCCTCTTTCCTCCAGGACCTCCCGCAAAATGGGATTGACCTCGATCATTTCCGTACCGTCCATAATATTTCGGATATAAACATAGCCAAAAATCGGCTCTACGCCGGAGGAACAGGAGGCCAGCAGCGACAAGGTTCCGGTCGGGGCGATTGTGGTAACCGTAGCGTTTCGCTGGGGAAGCTCCTGATCCAAAGTGCTCTCCTGGAACAGCGGGAAGGTTCCGCGGGCCTTTGCCAGCTCCCGGCTTTCCTCACGGCCCGCCTCAGTCACCGCTCTCATTACGGTTTCCGCCAGCCGCACGGCCTGCTCGGAGTTGTAGGGGATTTTCAGCCGCAGCAGGGCGTCCGCCCACCCCATGACTCCCAGGCCGACCTTGCGGGTCTGTTTGGTCATAAAGTCGATTTCCTTCAAAGGATACTTATTGGCGTCGATCACGTTATCCAGAAAATGCACTGCTTTTTTGGCGGTAGCCTTCAGCTTGTCCCAGTCAAAGGAGTAAACGCCGTTTTCTTCCCTGAGCATTTTTGTCAGGTTGATTGACCCCAAATTGCAGGATTCATAGGGCAATAAGGGCTGTTCGCCGCAAGGGTTTGTGGATTCGATTTCCCCCGCTTTCGGCACCACATTGTCCCGGTTCAGGCGATCCAGAAAAATAATTCCAGGCTCGCCGTTGTGCCAGGCCGCATCCACGATGCATTCGAATACCTCCCGGGCGTTCAGCGTACCAGTGACCCTGCCGCCGTGAGGATCCACCAGCTCGTAGTCCTTTCCCGCCTCCACAGCGTTCATAAATTTCTCTGTCAGGCCCACTGAGATATTAAAATTGGTGATTTCCTTATTGTTGGTTTTGCAGTGGATAAATTCCATAATATCCGGATGATCCACCCGTAGGATTCCCATATTGGCCCCCCGCCGGGTGCCGCCTTGCTTAACAGCCTCGGTGGCCATATTGAACACCTTCATAAAGCTGATGGGACCCGACGCCACGCCGCCGGTAGAATTCACCGCGCTGCCGCAGGGGCGCAGCCTGGAAAAGGAAAAACCTGTCCCGCCGCCGGATTTATGAATCAGCGCCGCCTGCTTAATGGTTTCAAAAATGCCCTCCATAGTATCCTCCACCGGAAGCACAAAACAAGCGGACAGCTGACCCAGCGGCCTCCCCGCGTTCATTAAGGTTGGGGAGTTGGGCAAAAACTCCAGGTTGGTCATCATTCTATAAAAGGAGTCAGCGAGCGCCTCGCAATCGGCGTTTTCATCATACCGGCGGTCTGACGCGGCAATCGCCCCGGCCACGCGGCGGAACAATTCTTCTACAGTCTCGATGACAACTCCTTCCCCGTTTTTAATGAGGTAGCGGCGTTCCAATACGGTAAGCGCGTTTTTTGAAAGCTCCATAGTTCGGGTCCTCCTCGAAAAGATTGATACTATATATTGTATCACCTGTAAATGATAAGTCAATATTTTGTAGATCATTTTTTCTATTTTCCATAGACAAGCATTCGGATTTTCTGCTTTTTCAGTTGATCCCAAGCCATATCGATAAGCCGTCCAGAGGCTCAGCAGGAGTATCATTCCCTACTATCCGCAAGCCTTTCAAAACATCTGAAACAGTTTTCTAAATTTACGGTTCTTTCTCAATTAGCCTTTTCCAACCGCTGTTCCGAGCGGCCGTAATCTCAGCCTCTGCGGGAAAGGTATTTTAACGGAGTTTCCAAGTGTGATAAGGAGCAGGACAAAACCAGCGGAAGCCTTCCGCCGGTTTTTCTGAACGCGCAAGCTGGAACCTGCCATAACCGCCGTCAAAACCAGAGGCCTAGGCAGGCTCTATGAGGGCCTATCGGCGGTAAGCGTTTTGAGCCGCGGCGAATTTTATTTGCATCGCGTCACTTGCCTCACTGCCCGTAAACGGGCGGTCACCGTTTTAACGACAGCTTACCGGCATCGCAAAGCGGTCATTGCAGGCTTGCTTCGCCCGATGCTTGCAGCGAAAGCTTTTGGGGGAGCTTCCTCCACCTCTGCCGATGGGGTTCCAAACAATAAAGCAGCCGGGTTTAGAGCGAACTTTTCAGTGTTCTGAACCCGGCTGCTTTTCTTACGAAAGAGGTTGAAAACCAAAATAACTAAGCAGGCCCTGATAGATTCCCCAAGCAAATTCCCACTGATCCTCCCGCAGCTTTTGGGCGTCGGCCCAATTGCTGAGATACGCCAGTTCTACCAGTGCGGCGGGCATAGTGGTGCGCCGGAGAACAAAAAGCGAGGGATTGATCCTGACGCCGTTATCCCGGGTGCCTACTCTCTCAACAATGCCATTGAGAATGTGCTGAGCCAGCCAGTAGGACTGGGTATTGGCGCGGTAAACATAGACCTCAGTGCCGTTGATTTCGGGATTTGTGTTGGAATTGCAGTGAATGCTGATAAAATAATCAGCGGGCCAGGAATTTGCCATATTGACCCGCTCCTGCAGGCTAGTCGCGTTATCTATGCCAAGAACGGTTTCCGGCGTAGGGCGGGACACCCGGGCCTGGAACCTGACATCGTCATTAAGCAGGCTTGCCAGGTAAATTCCCACGTTATAGGTGACATCCTGCTCCCGCAGGCCGTTTCCTTCCGCCCCGGCATTGTGGCCGCTGGGATTGTGGCCCTGATCAATAAATATTCGTATTGCCAAGCTATCGCCTCCTGATAAGTTCTTCTTTATCTTATTCCAGAAGACGGTCAGAAGTGCTCCGCTTTTTGGAAGAACCTCGGGAACTGCTGCCAGCTTCCTCTCTGAACCGATGGATCGCCCGCGTTTCTCTCACGCACTCTAAACGCGTAAGCAGGCCAGCCTTTTTATAGGGCTTTCCTAGGCTTCCAACAGCCTTCCCGCCTCAACGTTTGAGGCAGAAGCTCTTTTTCTCCCCTGCACAAGCCGGGGTATCTCTTGAATAAAGCAAAACGCCTGCGGAGCCTGTTCGTCGAACTCCAGGCTCCACAAGCGCTTTATTCCGTTTGCCCTCGGGCACGTCGGCGCCGACGCGGATGGTCAAGCTTCTCCGGAGGGGACGAAAAGCAGGAATATTCGCGTCAGTCATACCGAGCGCCGGCTGTCAGACGGTGACCGTCACCTTTGTCAGTCCTTCCGGAGCGTCGGGGTTGTTGCCGCGCTGCACCGAAAGCTCGCAGGCAAACAGCTGAATCACCGTAGCGCAGGCAAAGCCTCCCGCTACGCCCTCACATTCCGGCGGCAGAAGGACCGCGTTCCCTCCCGCCAGATCGGCAATTTCCTGTTTATTCGTAATCACGCACACGTCGCACCGCTGGTTTTTCAGCCGCTTAATCATCTCACAGGTATTTTCATCCGTAGCGGCGTCGGTTGCCAGCACAAACACCGGAATAAAATCCCGCAGCATGGCAATGGGGCCATGGGTAAAATTCGCCACGGAATATGCCCTGGAACGGACAAAGGAAGTTTCCTGAGTCTTGATTCCAAATTCCAGCGCGATAGGATAGTTCAGCCCCCGGGCCAAAATAAAGCACTCGTTCATAAAGCGGTACCGGTGCGCCATCCGGGAAAGCTCCTGTGTTCTGTCCAGCATCGCCGCGGCAATCCGGGGCAGCCTCTTCACTAAATCAAGCAGCCGGGGCTCTCCGGACAGCTGAGCAGCCAGCTGGGTCAGCAGGGCAAGCTGGCACAAAAAGGTTTTCGTGGCGGCCAGGCTCTTTTCCAGGCCAGCGCAGCAATTAAGGTGGAACTTTGCCCGCTGGGAAAGCAAAGAGCCTTCGGTATTGGTGATGGCCACAGTCAGCGAACCGTCCCGGTTTCCTCTGTCGATTAGGCTGCAAACATCCTGGGCCGCGCCGGACTGGGAAATTCCAACCACCACCGCGTTAGAAAGCTTCAGCTTTCCGCCATATTTGGTCAGCACCGACGGAGCCGCGATCATTACAGGCAGCCCCACATAGGTCTCAAACACATATTTGGCGAATTTAGCCGCGTTGCAGCTTGTACCCCGGGCGGCCAGCACAAGGTAGCTTGGATTTTTGCTCCGGATCTCCTCCGCCAAAAATTTTACCATGACCTGGTTCTGCTCGATACATTCTCTTAACGCAGCAGGCTCCTCTTGGATTTCCTGAAACATGATACTGTTATTCAATCAAACCATCCTTCTAAATTATGTATATTCTTCATTCGGTTATCCCTTTACCGCGCCGCTGGTTAACCCCCGCACAAAATACTTCTGAATGAACACGCCCGCGATAAAAATCGGTACGGTAGCCAGCGTAGCCGCCGCGGAGCTGGCGCCCCAGTCAATGGAAACGGCGCCCAAAAACGACGAAATAGCGATGGGAAGCGTTCTGGTTCCCCTGCCGGTGAGAATTAAGGCGAACATAAACTCGTTCCAGGAGTTCAGCAGCACCATGATTCCGGTAGTAGCCACACCAGGGGCCGTCATGGGAATACAGATCTTCACAAAAGTCCGCATTCTGGAGCAGCCATCCACCTGGGCGGCTTGCTCCAGCTCCAGGGGCACATCTTGGAAAAAGCCCTTCATCATCAGCACCGCAAAAGGAAGCTGCAGAGCCGTATGGGCAAAGATTACCGCCAGATAGCTTGTGGCCAGCCCCAGCTCGCGCATCAGCACGTACATGGGCATCATGAGAGCGCCGGCAGGCACCGTGCGGGTTAGAATAATAAACATCGCAATAAACTTGGAGCCCGGAATTCTGATCCGTGCCAGGGAGTAGGCGCATAAAGCTCCCAGCACCACGCAGAGCACCATGGTACTGACAGAAACAATCACGCTGTTTATCATGCTGCCTAAAATATCGTTGCGGACAAATACCCGCACAAAGTGGTCAAAAATCGGCTGATAAAAAAGCTTCGGCGGGTCGGCAAACATAATGCTTTCCGGCTTTACCGATTGAGAAATCAGCATATAAATCGGAACGACGGTCCATATAACAAACAGGCCCACGACTAAAATGGATAGGATCAGCGTTTTTCTCTTGCGTCTCGACTGCATCGCCGTCCACCTCCTATTCTTCCAGCTTCTTGCTGCGCCGCATATAGAAGCAGCTGATCAGCATAATTCCAACTAACGTTACAATAGACAGCGCCATCGCGTAGCCCATTTCGTATTGGGAAAAGCCGACCTTATAGGTATACATCGACAGGGTCTCTGTCGAAAAGCCCGGGCCGCCTTTGGTGAGCACATAGACGGTGTCAAAAATCTTAAAAAGATCCATGGTGCGCATCAACAGGATAAACATCAGAATAGGCATCAGGGCCGGCAGAATAATTTTACGGACGATGCGCCAGAATTTAGCGCCATCCACCTGAGCCGCCTCGATCCAGTCCTCTGAAATGCCGGTCATAGCGGCAAACAGAATCAGGATGGTAAAGGGAGTCATCTGCCAGATATCCACCACCATCACGCTCATCAGGGAGGTGCTCTCATCTCCCAGCCAAGCGATATCGCCTATCCCGATGGTATTTCTCAGCACATAGTTCAGCATTCCAAACTGGGGATCGTAGATATACCGCCAAATCAGGGCCACAACCACAGGAGCGGTAATCATGGGAAGAAGCAGAATCGTCTGCAGCACCCTCAGGGTGCGCTTTAGGTTCCAAAGGGTCAGCGCGATCAAAAAGCCTAATACAGTTTCCAGGGTCAGGCAAACAAAAACAATTATCAGCGTGTTTCCAACCGCCTGCCCGAAGATGCCGTCTTGAAAAATTCTAATATAGTTATCAAGGCCGACAAATGTTTTATCCTTACCTAAATCAAACAGCTTCCACTCAAAGAAGCTCATATAAAAGCAATACGCGATGGAAAGAAAAATAAAAATAAAAAGGAAAATCATCACCGGCAGCGAGAAACAATAACCCATAGCCAAATTTCCGGTGCGCAGGCGACTTTTAGAACGACGCTTCATAACAAGGCCTCCCAGCACTCACAATTTAAAACACCATTTAAGAAACGCGCGAATTACGGTGTCCGGCTGAGGCACCGTAATTCGCGCTAAAGCTTCAATGCTTATCCTTCGGTCATTTTGGCCTGAACCTGATCTAAAGCATCCTGAGCGGTCATATTGCCGTTCATAACGTTCTGCAGGTTTACCTCCAAAATCTCACATTCGGCAGCCCAGGTACCCCAGGAGGGAGCCGGATTGGTGTTCTCATTCAGAATTTCAGACATAGCAGAAAGCATGGGAATGGACTCTTGCAGCTCGGTATCCTCATAATACGCCTTAGTGGCGCCGCAGGTGCTGGACTTCTGGGTGAAGTACTTCTGAGCGTCGGTATCTGTGAAGAACTTCACGAATTCGCCGGCAGCCTCCTTGTTCTGAGAGTCAACGCACACGGACCAGCAGTAGTCGTCGATGATGCCGCCCACGGTGCCCTTATTGGACTTCAGAGCCAAATAGCCCCATTTCCCAGCAGTAGCGCTGCTTTCTTCCTCCAGCCAGGAGGTAGACTGGGTGGCGACCAGCGTCATCGCGGCCTTTCCGCCGGATGCGGTCTGCCCGTTTTCATCCCAGTGGAAGTTCTGATATCCCGAGGGCAGATAAGGAGCCAAATCAGCTAAGAACTCAGCCACCTCAACGCCTTCCGCAGAGTTGACGTTAGGCTCGCCGGCGTCGTTAAAGTACCATCCGCCGTTGCTGGTCAGCAGAGAGCTGAAGATACTGGCCAGGGCGCCGCCCTTTTTGCCCGGGAAGGAAATGGGAGAATACTCGCTGCTGCCGCTCAGCTGCTCGCAAACTGCCAGAAGGTCATCCCAGGTCTCGGGCGGGTCAAGGCTTTCCTGCTCGAAGATATCGGTGCGGTAGGCCAGTACGTGGGTGGTGATCCAGTCCGGCAGGCCGTAAAGGGTGCCCTCGTAGCGGTAGTCGTCCACCAGGTTGGTGATATACTTCTCCAAATCTTCCTCCGTGGTATACTCATCCGCGGGAACCAGATAGCCGTTTTTCGCAAACTCCTGGAACCAGGAGGGATGGACGTAAATCACGTCGTAAGCGCCGGTAGCGGAAGCAAGCTCTAACGTGCAGGTTTCGCGCAGGTTTTCCCATGGTACAGAATCTATCGTAACCTGTACGCCGGTCTGCTCTGTGAAAACAGCCGCCTGATCCTGCCAAGCAGGTACAAAAGGTTCTCCTGCCAGGGTCATAACGACCAATTCGCCGGACAGCTCGGGGGGTTCGGCGC
The DNA here is from genome assembly GCA_000154345.1 of [Clostridium] leptum DSM 753. Taxonomy (GTDB): domain Bacteria; phylum Bacillota; class Clostridia; order Oscillospirales; family Acutalibacteraceae; genus Clostridium_A; species Clostridium_A leptum. The sequence goes on along the minus strand of DS480343.1, from coordinate 143,898 downwards.
CGGAGGACTCCTCCGCGCTGGCGCTTTGGGACTCAGTGCCGCCGGAGCTTTCCGGAGCTGAAGCTCCGGAACCATCACCGGAGCAGGACGCCAGGAACATAGAGCCCGCCAGGACAACTGCCAGTAAAAGTGCCGCATGCTTTTTCATAGTTTACCTCTCCTTCTTTATCTGAATTTAACTGCTCAGCGCAGGGGAGAAAGCGCCGCCCTGCGCAGAGTGTGACGCTGGCCTTTGATAGCCCGCGCAAAAGACATCACATTTTCCGGAGTACAGCAGCCGCCGTAAACGCTGTCTCCGATCTGGAACAGATCCGCCCCGGTCATCTTGCTGTCGATGGCGAAACGGCGGATGACATCCGGATCCGCGCCCTCCTGGGAGGTACCGATGGTGGTTTCCGCCAGCAAGCCGCAGTTATGCACCACTGTCACCCACTGGCGCACCAGCTCGATGGTGAGGCCGGGCACCGTTCCGGGCGTGGGCAGTACAATGGCATCCGCCCCTGCCGCGGCAAGTTCCTTAATTTCAGCCTCCGTTACAAATTCGTCGGCATTCACCAGGAAGGAGCAGCCGCCCCAGGGCATTTTACCAGCCTTTACCAGTCCCATTTCTCCCATGCCGCTTCTCACCTGCGCCACGCTTTTCGCGAACTCACCGGCGGACATTTGAGGCGTGTGGATCAGGGTGATATAGCTGGCGCCCTGTTCGGCGCCTCTGCGGGCGTTTTCCTCATTGGCCACCCGGCCCTGAGGATAGTCGTCCTCCTCGGTGACGGGCTCCAGAGTCATACCCACCGGTACGCCTACCAGCCGCTTGACGTCGCCAATAGTGGCGCCGAAGCCAAACTGCCAGAAAATCTTTTGGAAAGAATTTTCAATCACCTTTGTACTGGGCTTGCAGCCCTTGCTGCCGGCCTCGTTAAAGCAGGAGCCAAACTGCTCGATTCCCGCCTGGGTGGATTCCATTCCAGGAATCATGGGGAAGTTTACATTATAATGGTTAATGGTGACCATATCGCAACCCCAGCTCTTCAAAAGCTCGATGTTGCTGACGCCGTCGATCATTGACTGCTTAAAGGTAACCGTTTCACCGATCACCACTCGTCCGCTGGCGGCAAAGATGGCGTCTACCATTTCCTTCCGGGTAGCGTTGATGAGTTTAGCGCCTACGTCCTCTAAAAATTTTACTGCCATGTCCCTCTTCCTCCTGCCGCGAATCGACGGCGTTTATTTAATGTAAGTGGATATATTCCGCATGCTCACGGATGATATCGTCCAGGATCGCTTCCGCATCGTTGACAGAACGGATGAACGGATGGCTGATCAGCGCCAGCAGGGCGTCGTCTGCGGATCTTTCGGCGCCGGCCTTTACCGTCAGAGACTCGTAAGCCTTCACGTGTTTCACAAGGCCGTCAATCGCCGCAGGCATTTTGCCCACATTGAGCGTCCGCAGGCAGTCGCCCTTAACCACTGCGGGAACCTCTACCACCGCCATATCATCAAGGCCCTGGATGCATCCATGATTGGGCACGCAGACAAAGTGAATGGCGCCGTCGTTGGTTTCCATGGAATTGATCAGGGAAACCGCAGCCTCTGAATACCATGCGCCGCCGCGCAGCGACAGGCCGGCCGGCTTAGTGGTCAGGTTGGGATCGCTGTAATCCTTCAGCAGCTGCTTATCCACCTCAATCAGGGATTCACCCCGGGTCTTTTCCTGGGAGGAAATCTTCTCATACAGCTCCTTCTGGTGGAAGTAATACTGCAAATAGCTAACCGGCAGGACGCGCATGGCGAGGGCCTGGCGCTTATTGAAGGCATAGCCCAGCATCTCATCGCAGTTGGGATGGTCTAAAATCTTTTCAAAGGCTTCGTCGGTAACATCCTTGCCGTTGAGATAGAGTCCTTTGATAAAGGCAAGATGGTTCAGGCCGAAATAATCGAAAAATACGTCGTCGTTTTCCCAGCCCATGTGCTTTTTGGTGCGCATGAAGGCCGTAATAGGACAGTTGCACAGGCCCACCACGGGAACATCCGTATACCGGGCCACCGCCTCCGTGATAATTCCAGATGGATTGGTAAAGTTGATCAGCTTGGCGCCCGGAGCGTATTTCTTCATCATTTCAGCGATTTCCAGGATCACAGGGATGGTGCGCAGCGCTTTGGCGAAGCCGCCGGGGCCCGTGGTTTCCTGTCCGATATAGCCGTGGCGCAGGCCGATTCTCTCGTCCTTGGCTCTGGCGGGCAGCAAGCCCACGCGGAACTGAGTTACGACATAATCCGCGCCTTCTACCGCGGTCTTTAGGTCGTCGGTCATTATCACTTTCGGCGGATTGTCATAATGCTGGCACATTCTCTCGATCAGGCCGCCTACAATTTTCAGCCGGTCCATACGGATATCCATCAGGGCAAATTCCTTTACCTTCATTTTGTCCTGACGGTTAAAAAATCCGTCGATCAATTCAGGGCTGTAGGTGCTTCCCGCGCCGATCACGCAAATCTTCAACTCTTTCATAAACGCACATCTCCTAATCTATAGTTGAAAGCACAGCTTCCACTGCTTCTTTGGCGGGGTAATTCTTCACATTGTGATATTCCCCAATACTCAAAGCGGTAAATACCGCCGCGTAGTCGGCACAGCGCCTGCTGTCCCAGCCGCTCATAGCGCCGTAGCAATAGCTGGCGCCGAAAATATCTCCCGAGCCTACCGTATCGTAGGCTTCCACGGTGCAGCCCGGCCGGCGAACGAACTCACCGCCGGTTGCCACTACACATCCCTTGCCTCCCTGCTTGAACACTGCTGTCCCCCGGAAGCCCATCTCCTGAAGCAGCTTCATGCAGCTGGCCGGATCCTCTGTTTTCAGCAGGCCCAGCATCTCCTTTCGAGCGGCAAAGAAAATATCCACATAAGGCAGAACGCCTTCTAAATGGCTGAACTCAAGCTGATCGATTCCCTCCACTGGAAACATCTGAACATCCAGCGCAACGGTAATTCCCCGTTCCTTTGCCTTTTTCAGCAAATCCCTGGCTTCGGCAGTCCACAGCTCAGGATAAAGGACATAGCCGGCCACATATAAAAGCTCCGCGCCGCCAAGGTCCTCAATATCAGGTATGTATAAGGGAAGCATCGGTGAGCATCCCTTGAAATCCTTTTCAGGGCCGTCGCAGATCACGATGCTTCTGGTGGTATCTGAATTTGGAAGCATCCGCACCATGGAGCAATCCACCGGAAACGCCTGCAAGTCCCGCAGCATTCTCTTGCCGGACTCATCGTCTCCAACCACAGCGCACAGCCTCACGTCAACTCCCATTCTGGAAAGGGCCTGGCTCACATAAACCGCCGAGCCGCCAGCGGTCACAGTGACGTCCTTTGCCCAAATCTTTTGCTCAAACACCTCTACGGAATTAGGGTTGTGCATCAGGATGTCCTCGCACAATTCTCCCAAAACCACTACGTTCATATTCGTCCTCTCCTCATTGCCAGCTTACATTTTGTCCTCTACTAAAATTTTGTCCGTCAAAGTCAGATACTGCTTGGACCGCTCAAACCGTTTGAAGGATACCGCGACCACCAAGGCGTCGATAATCGCCATCTGGGCGATGCGGGAAGCCATAGCCATACTGCGGAACATCGTCTCCTTGGAATGAGAAACCATACAGATATCCGACACCCGGGTAATGGGCGCTTTCTCCATACCGGTGATGCAAATGGTTGTGGCGCCGTTTTTCTTGGCCTCCTCCAGCATCTTGATGGTATTTTTGGTGCTTCCGGAATGCGAAATCCCAATGGCTACGTCTCCTGTTCTCAGCATGGAGGCGTGGATCAGGCAGTCATAATCGTCAATTCCAATCCGGGAATCAATGCCGGTCCGCAAAAGCCGGTAATGGGCGTCCTGGGCGATAGGCCGGGCATTGCCGCAGGAGAAAAATTCCACCTTATTGGAAAACGCGATATGATTGACCGCTGAAATAAAGTCCTGCCGGTTGAGCATTTGAAGCGTTTCCTGGAGCGCCTGCTGTTCTCCCGCAAAAACCTTTTCCAGAATGGTTGGCTCCGTGTCCTCCACGGTAATATCCTCCTGAATCATCTGGCTCGCGGGCACGATTTCGGCAGCCAGGCTCAGCTTAAACTCATAAAACCCGGCGTATTGCAGGCACTGGCAGAATCGAACCACACTGGCCTCGCTGACCTCACAGGATTCGGCCAGCTGAACCACCGTCATATGAACCGCTTGATCAGGATGATCTATCACAAAATCCGCAATCTTTTTGGAAGCGCCGGACAAAGCAGAGTACGTGGCTTGAATCCGTTCCGTACATCCCATTCCGCTCTGCAGGAACCTTAACTGTTTTTTCATTCTCAATCTCCTCTTTCCGAATAATATCCTTGAGTTAATTAAAGAATAGCAAATTCATGCCTGCAGAACAACCAAAATTTCAAATTTTGTAAAATATTTTTCTTTTTATTGAAATATTTTTTTCTATATATTTCTTTTATTTTTCATTTTATTGTGTTTTTATCTTGATTTAATCTTAAAATACTATATATTTTAAGAAAAGTCAATATGTATTTTAAATTTATTTTTATATTTTGTGAAAATATTTTTCATAAAATATAATTTCAGTTCTCATTTCTCTGTTCTGTTGCGTCTCAAAAACTATCGATTTCCTTTAGATTCCGCCATTTCCCCAAGGGGAAATGGGATCTGCGCCGAAGCTTCCGCGCCGGAGAGCCCCTAGCCCTGGGCACGCGTTTTCCTGAAATAATAAAGAAACAGGCGGCAGCCAGGCCTTGAGGGCTATTTGCCGCAAAGCGACATCCTTTCTGTTTTTCAGCGGCTGGAACGTCCGCCATTTTGCCAGAAAGAACATCGCTTCTGCCGGTCTTTATTCTCGCCCGTATTGCGGGCGGCTTTTAAGATCTGGTACCTTCCATAACTTCCTTTTGGCTTAAGCCATAGTAAAAAAATCCCCCGGCAAGTGCCGGGGGATTTTTTCTTTTCTTCCAGTCAGGTAACGCGAGCTCTAGAGAAAGCACCCTTCCGGTGCGCTGTTGAAAAAAGGGGTGTCCGTCAGCATCAAACCAAAGCAGCTTTGGTTAAAACGGCCGGTGAGTGGATTCTACCGCCCCGCCGCCAAAGTGCCGGCGCATAAGCAGCCGCGTGCGCGCTGCGGATACAAAGCACCTTTTGAGCCTTTTCACAGGACAACAGCCTCTTACCCTTTCGGAGCGCTTCGGGAAGATCCCTTTTCACTTCTCCAGCGTCCTCAGCTTTCGGATAAACCGAGCTGCCGGAAAGCCTACTACGTTGAAGAAATCCCCTTGGATCTTTTCCACAAATACCGCGGCCTTTCCCTGGATTCCATAGGAGCCCGCTTTATCAAAGGGCTTTTCCTCATGTATATAATTCCAAATTTCTTCCTGCGTCAGCGGAAAAAAGGTTACATCGGTCCTTTCAAAAAAGAGCGACTCTTGCCCTTTGGCGGAAAGGATACATACGCCGGTATACACCTGATGGGTGTTGCCCGACAAAGCCGACAGCATGGAAAAGGCCTCCTGAAAGGATTTCGGTTTGCCAAAAATCCGATTCTGAAAAAAAACCACCGTATCAGCTCCCACGATAGTCCTTTGAGAATCACCCATGCATTCCTTAACCGCCGCGGCCTTTTGAGCGGCCAGAGACATGACCGTCTCTTCCGGCGGCAGGCCCGGAGCCACAGCTTCCGCGATATCAGCCGCCTGAACGGTAAAATCAAGCCCCAGCATAGTGAAAATTTCTCTTCTTCTCGGAGAAGCTGAAGCTAAAACTAAGTTCTCTTTCATGTGATTTCACACTTCCCTTCGCCGCCTAATACGAATGAATTCTGGCACAAAGCCGCATAATACGCTGCTTTCGGTCCTTTACCGGTTCTTCTAAGCATCGCAGACGTCATCGCTCCTCATCGGCAGGCGAAAGCCCATCGAAAAGAGCGGCACGGCTTCACACGCTCCTCTAGATATCAATTCCTATCACATAAATTGGCACTTGAATGGCGCTCTTAAAATAGGGCAGATATTTCACTACTTTCTCGTAGTTTAATGAACCCTCCCAGTTCCTGTTATATTTTGTCTTTAAGTATTTTTGCATCGCCTTCGTAGTCGTTATGTAAACGCCGAAATCGATAAGATCTAAATTCGAGTAAGAAGCCATCTGAAATTTCAGCAAATCTATTCCAATAAAAGAAGCGTGGCCAAACTGGACCTCCACCGCCACTCTTTCTTTCATAAAATCAAATTTGCTGTAGGCCTTCATCTCAGGAGATACCCGCGGTTGGCTTATCCAATTTTTCTCAACAAATAAATCCTTCAAAATACGGTTAAACGCGGGACGGCCTAAAACAGATAGATCCTTACAAGCCTCCAGCAGCATTTCATTTATTTCCTGCTTTAATTGCAGCCGGCTGTTAAAAACCTGCTCTGCAAAACGAAAAGAAAAACTTCTTAGCTGAACGCTCACGCTGTCCACCTCCTTTCTTCAAAGCAAAATAAGCAGAGCCATTTAACGGCTCTGCTTATTTTGCAGTCGAACACTTCTTTTTCGCAAAAAGGCAAGACACTCCGACTATTTCATTTGTAAGAGCCGCATAAAAAAGATTTTTTCAGCATTTTGGCGATGGGATGGAACCCTTGTGACTCGCAAAAAGCTGGCAGCGACAACAAACCGTCGTGAGGGCGTTTACAACCGAACAGGTAAGCCGAGCGTGACTTTTTGCGAAAGAGAAGGAGCAAGGAAGCGGGCGGATGTTTTTCTTGCAAAGAAAAACGGAGCAAAACAAGCTTTGCTCCGACGTGGCGGAGAGATGGGGATTCGAACCCCAGAAGCCGCTTTAACGGCTTACACGATTTCCAGTCGTGCTCCTTCGACCAGCTCGGACATCTCTCCATAGAATATTGTATTTTTAGAACGCCTGATTATTATATCCAAATTATAGTCGAATGTCAAGGGAAAAACGCTAAATTCCATAAAAAACTTACGAGAAAATAAAAACCGTCCCAAAGCTTTCCTCTCAAAGCCCTGGAACGGTCTCATAATCATATTATCCTTTGCGCCGCTGCCAAAAGCTTTCCTTGTTGTGGAGGCTGAAATCCACCAGCCATTCGGGGCGGATCTCCTCTAAAATCGCTTGGGGGCAATGATAGGCAAGAGGTCTGCGCTGTTTTTTTAAGGAATGAATCATTTTGTCCAGCTGAGCCTGGGAAAGCTGTTCCACTGAGTCTACCGCTACCATGGTGTAATCCGCAGGCTTAGTATACTGAATATGATACATAAAATCAGCCCAAACAGAATATTCCGTCAGCTTAACGCATTCATCCGGCACCTTAAGCACCAGCTTTGCTGAAGAGGAAACCTTTCCGTTTGTACACTGGCGGCGAAACCGAAGGCATCCGAAAATGGGGCACTCGCAATGAAGCCCCAAAATTTCCACTAAAGCGGAATAGGCCCGGTCCATGCCGATGTTGCGGTGGGCCCGGTAAACCTTACCGGATTGAACTATTTTTAAGACTCGTTTTGACTGGTAAGTGATAACTGTTATGATGGCTCACCACTTTCTTCCTGTTTTGCTATGGCCCATTGGTACAAAAAGGGATCCATAGCGCCAAATTTGTTAGGCTTAATCAAAAACTGCCTTAAAAGGGCGTCTTCGTCGAAGCCAGTACCATGAAAATAAGCGTCCGCAATGCCGCCGGCGATAGCGCCGATGGTATCGGTATCGCACCGAACGCTGAACACATTGCGGATACATTCCTCCCAGGAATCGCTCTCTAAAAAGCATTGAAGCGCCAAGGGCACTGATTTCTGACAGGACATATCAAACCTTGAAAATACCCTGTAAAAGCTGAGCCGCTTGTTCAAGGAGTATCCGAATTTTTTCTGGACATAGCTTTTGATTTCCTTTTTGGAAGCGCCGTTTTTCGCCAGATAGCCGCAGCCCGCGATCACCTGGGCGCCCTTGACCCCCTCCGGATGGTTGTGCGTGCAGAGCGCGCTTTTCTGTGCTTCATCCTCCACTTTTTTCAGGGTGTCAAAATGTTCGCCGATGAAACTGACCCGCATAGCAGAGCCATTACCGTAGCTATTATATCCGCGCTCACAATAGCTGTCAATCCATCTTTTGAACATGGTTCCATAACCCACATTCGGGTACTTCCTTCCAAATACGCCGTAAGCCTTGGCATAGGGAACTCCTTTTAAAACCGCGTACTTGGTGGCGATTGTCATGACCGTATCATCGGTAAAACAGCAATCATTTGAGAATATTTTCACTTTCCAGGGATCAAATTTTTCGGGCCGGCTGAACTCATATTTCGAGCCGGCAATATCGCCCAATATTGCACCATACATACTTAGCTACCTGCTCTTTTTTTAGTACTAGTGACTATATTATACAGGAAAACCGCCGCAAAGAAAAGAGGGAAACCATATTTCCTTGTTTTCCGCGGGAAAGCTGGCTGTCTACGGTTCCCGGCTTCGATCGCCGGCGCGCCTATCGGGAAGCCCGGCTTTTTTGTAAGGGCGCCAAAAAACGCTGCTGAAAACACGGGAGCGCAGGCGCAGCCTCCGCAAAAGGCGGCCCATTTTCAGGCCAAACTTACATATTAGAGCAAAGGCAAATTCCGTCTGCCCCCGTTAGTCCGCACCTGTAAAGCCGCGCGGCTTTGTCCTCCCATTATTGTTCGCTGTTTTTGAGAAAAATTCCCGGGGCAAGCATTCGCCCCGGGAATTTTTCATCCTACACCGCTTCTTCAAACTGTGAGTTATACAGCTCAGCGTAAAAGCCGTTTTTCAGCAGCAGCTCCTCGTGAGTGCCTTGCTCCACGATATCTCCGTCCTTCATCACAAGGATCAGGTCCGCGTCACGGATTGTAGAAAGCCGGTGGGCGATGACAAAGCTGGTCCGGCCCTTCATCAGATTATCCATGGCTTTCTGGATTCTGATTTCCGTCCGGGTATCCACCGAGCTGGTGGCTTCATCCAGAATCAGAATCTTGGGATCTGCCAAAATCGCCCTGGCGATGGTCAAAAGCTGCTTCTGGCCTTGGGATACATTGGTTCCCTCCTCATTCAGCACCATATTATAGCCGTCGGGCAAGGTCTTGATGAAGTGATGCACATGCGCCGCTTTCGCCGCCTCGATTACCTCCTCGTCGGTGGCGTCCAGCCGGCCGTAGCGGATATTCTCCATAATGGTGCCGTTAAACAGCCAGGTATCCTGAAGCACCATACCGAACATCTGCCGCAGCTCTTCCCGGTTGAACCGCCGGATATCGTCGCCGCCTACCAAAATCGCGCCGCCGCTGACATCGTAAAACCGCATCAGCAGCTTCACCATGGTGGTTTTTCCCGCGCCGGTAGGCCCTACGATAGCCACCTTTTGTCCGGCCTTCACATGGGCGCTGAAATCATTGATGATGGTTTTATTAGACAGATAACCGAATTTGACATTCTCAAACTCCACATCACCCGGACGGTTGATGATGGAAACCGGGTTTTCGACCGTTTGATCCTCTTCCGCCTCGTCCAGAAACTCGAACACCCGCTCCGCAGCCGCGGCTGTAGACTGGAACAGGTTGCTCACCTGGGCGATCTGCTGAATCGGCTGGGTAAACATCTTATTATACTGGATAAAGGACTGGATATTGCCCACCGTAATGATTCCCTGAATTGAGAACACGCCGCCGAGGACCGCCACGGCCACATAGCCCACATTGCTGACAAAATTCATAATCGGCATCATCATACCGGACAAAAACTGGCTTTTCCAGGCGGAACCGTAGAGCACCTCGTTGGCTTTTTGAAATTCCTCGGTAACCTTTTTTTCGCTGTTAAAGGCCTTCACCACGTTATGCCCGCCATAGATTTCCTCCACCTGGCCGTTGACATGGCCTAAATATTCCTGCTGGGCCTTAAAGTGCTTTTGGGATTTTTTAATGATCTTGGTGATGATTCCCAAAGAAATGGGCAGAATCAGCAGGGATACCAGAGTCATAATCCAGTTGATGGAGAACATCATCACTAGAATTCCTACCAGCATGGTGGCGCTGGTAATCAGCTGGGTGATGCTCTGGTTCAGGCTTTGGCTCAGGGTATCGATATCGTTGGTAATTCTGGAAAGAACCTCGCCGTGGGTCTGGCCGTCAAAATACCGCATAGGCATTCTGCCGATCTTCTCAGAAATATTTTTCCGCAAGCGGTAGGTCAGCTTTTGAGACACATTCGTCATGATAAAGCCCTGAATAAAGCTGAACGAAGCGCTGACCACATACAGGCCGATCAGAAACAGCAGGATTTCCCCGATTTTTCCGAAATTGATACCGGAGCCTCCCTGGAGTTTATCCATCAGGCCGTTAAACAGCTCAGTGGTGGCGTTCCCCAAAATTTTAGGCCCGACAATAGAGAAGATGGTGCTTCCAATGGCGAAAACCGCCACCAGAATAATCGCGAATTTATAGTTTGAGAGATAACTCCAAAGGGTTTTCATCGTACCTTTGAAGTCCTTGGCCTTTTCCACAGACATCCCCATGCCGCCGTGGCCGCCCATTGGGCCTCTTCGTTTTGTAGGTGTCCTGCTCATTTGCCCAATTCCTCCTTTGACAGCTGAGATAAGGCGATCTGCTGGTATACCTCGCAGCTTTGCAGCAGCTCTTCGTGAGTGCCCTTTCCTACGATTTTCCCTTCGTCCAGCACGATAATCTGCTCTGCGTGGAGAATCGTACTGATCCGCTGGGCTACGATCAGCACCGTGGCGCCGGCGGTTTTCTCCTTCAATTCCTTTCGCAGTGCCACATCCGTCTTATAGTCCAGGGCGGAAAAGCTGTCGTCAAAGATATAAATCTCCGGATGCTTGGCAATGGCTCTGGCGATGGAAAGCCTTTGCTTCTGCCCGCCAGACACGTTCCCGCCTCCCTGGGAAATCTCCGATTGGTAACCATCGGGCTTAGCGCCGATAAATTCCGTCGCTTGAGCGATCTGGGCTGCCTGCTCCATATCCCGGTCGCTGATGGAATCTCCGCCGTATTTCAGATTGGATTCAATGGTTCCGGAAAACAGCACGCCCTTTTGAGGGACGTAACCGATTCTGGCACGCAGCTCATGCTGGGTCACATCCCGCACATCCCGGCCGTTTACCAGTATCCTTCCCTTGGTCACGTCGTAAAACCGGGGGATTAGATTGATCAGGGTAGATTTGCCGCTGCCGGTAGAACCGATAAACGCCGTGGTTTCCCCTTTCTTGGCTGTAAAGGTAATGTTTTCCAAAACATCCTCATCCGCGCCCGGATACCGGAAGGACACATCCTGAAATTCTACTTCTCCAGTTTTCGACGGGACAAAGCCCTCCGGCCTTGCGGGGTCTGCAATTTCCACCTCTGTCTCCAAGACCTCCTGAATACGGTTGGCAGATACAGTGGCCCTGGGGAGCATAATAGACATCATAGAGATCATCAGGAAGGACATGACAATCTGCATGGTGTACTGGATAAACGCCATCAAATCGCCTACCTGCATCCCGCCGGCGTTAATTTTATCCGCGCCGACCCAAACGATCAGCACAGTGACCGCGTTCATGGTCAGCATCATAGCCGGCATCATGCAGGTCATCACCCGGTTGACGAACAGGTTGGTTTTGGTCAAATCCCTATTAACCCCATCAAAACGCTTTTCCTCATATTTTTGGGTGCCGAAGGCCCGGATTACCCACAAGCCCGACAGGATCTCCCGGGAAACCAGGTTCAGCTTATCCACCAGCTTCTGCATCAGCTTGAATCGAGGCATCGTAATACTGAAGAGCACTACCACAAGGCTGAGCACGGCTACCACCGCCACGCCGATGACCCAGAACATGGAGCTATTCTTTTGCAAGGCCATGACGCATCCGCCCACCGCCACGATGGGAGCGTAAAAAACGATTCTCAAAAGCAGCACTAAAAGCATCTGAATCTGCTGGATATCGTTGGTGCTTCTGGTGATGAGAGAGGCGGTGGAGAATTTCTCAAATTCTTGGTTAGAAAAGCTTACCACCTTTTGGAACACATCATTTCTCAGGTTCTTCGCCACGCCCGCCGCAGTCCGTGAAGCCAAAAGCGTCACGATGATGGTGGCCAGCATGGCTGCCAGGGCCAGGCCCAGCATTTTCAGGCCGGTGATCACAATATACTGGATCTGAATCGCGCCCACGTCCACGCCCAGAGCCTCATACTCCTGCTGTACATACAGGATGTCGCTCTGGGTCAGAATGCTGCCCTCCATCTCGCCCAGCTTCTGGTCTAATTCATCCATAACCTGATCCAGCGAGATTCCCTGGGCCTCCATGCCTTGGAGGATTTCAGGCGTAATTTCGCCGGGCATCCCTTCCACCTGCCCGCTTTCCAGCATATAAACCAGGAAAATCGGCTTTTCCAGAATGCCGTTTAAGTCCTCCTGCTCTTTTCCGCTGAGCCGCTTCTGCTCATATACCGCTGGATCCTTTTCTGTATTCAGGGTGTATTTTTCCAGCACGGCGTCCCGGCTTTCTTCAGGCACCAGCAGTAAAAGCTTTTCCATCTCGCTTTGCCGGATCTGCTCCGGCGCGGGATTTTCAATCCCCCCCTGCTGGATCCCCACATTGACGATTTTACTGGTGTAATCCGGAAGTGACAAATCGCACACCGCCTGGATCACCAGAAGCGCCACGATTCCTAAAACCGGTAAGAAAAATCTTCGTAAGTAGCTTGCTATTTTTCTCATTCTTGCTCCTCCCTCGGGCTCCTATCGTGAGGATAACACTGTCTCACAGCCAGCAGCAGGTCCTGCAGCGCATCAATCAGCCGGTCTGCGGCCTGATCTCCCATCTGCCGGATAATCCGGTTCACAGCCTCTCTCACGATTTTCATTGATTCCTCTCGTACGCCTTGCCCTTTTTCAGTCAGGGTTACATAAACGGCCCGCCGGTCCTTAGAATCCTGCTGTCTTTCAATATATCCTTTATCCTCTAAAACATTCAGCATTTTGCTGATCGCCGGCTTCGTCACCTCCATGACCTCGCTCAGCTCGGTCGGCGTAACATAATTCACACCCTTTCTGTCCATCTGCTGGAAAACATGTTGCAAAACATAAAATTCTCCTTTGTTGATCACGCCTGTTGGCGGCAGGCAGCGGAAAACATGGTGCATATTGGTCAAGGACTCCAAAAGCCTTTCCGTACGCACAGTAGATTCCGGCATAATATTCACCTCGTTAACTATTAAGGTATTTAAGTATTATATTCCGTTCTTAGAAAAAAGCTATGAAAAGTCTATGAACATTTTGAAAAGATTTCCCTTGGGGGCAATTTTGAAAATCTCTGTTAAAGACCTACCGGCCGCAGCGTATCAGAGGAGCTCTGCCGTGTAATCCGCCCATATGCAAAAGGCCCCCGGAAAGCCGGGGGCCTTTTGCATATGGGCGGATTATCAAGCTTTCTTCCCGCCAGGAGCCTCAGGCGCACACCGGAATGAAGCTTTGCAGCACCAGTTCTCGCATATTATAGAAATCCAATGCTTGGATGACGCTTTCACCCGCCAGCCTATCCTAAAAAGCTGCTGCCAGCATTTCGATCCCCGCACCGTGTGAGAGGAACGCCCTTTGACAGGACTTTTCTATTCTCGCCTACAGCGCTTTCTCTATAAAAGAACCCCTGGTACGCCTAATTTCCGGCGTGCCAGGGGAGCAAATAGAATTCATTCGTTTTTTTCCAGTCCTGAGACAAAAGCCGCAATCTTTGCAAGCTCTTCAGGAACCTGGATGCTCTGGGGGCAATGAGAAACGCAATTCTGACAGCCGATGCATTGGTCAGCCCGGCAGGATTCCTCAATTTTCTGATAATCCGCTAAAAACTCATTTTCCGGCTTGTTGAGGGTATGCCGGTTCATGGAAAAATGGTTGTAAAGCCGGAAAATGGAAGGAATATCGATCCCTACCGGGCAATCGATGCAGTAACGGCAGCCGGTGCATGGAATGAGAACATTTCTGCGGTAAATTTCCAGAGCATTCTCCAGGACTTCTCTCTCATCCGCCGATAAGGGCTGAAAGTCCGTCATTGTCTGGATATTATCCGCAAGCTGCTCGTCAGTAGACATACCGCTGAGCACGGTCAGCACATTGGGCAGAGAGGCCGCGTAGCGGATCGCCCAGGAGGCGATGCTGGCCTTTTGATCAGCCCGCTTCAGCACTTGGTTCGGCCCCTCGCCCAAATCCGCCAGAGCGCCGCCCCGCACCGGCTCCATAATAATCGCCGGGAGACCGTGCCGTTCTAAAATTTCATACTGGGCTTTAGCGTCCTGAAAATCCCAGTCCACATAGTTCAGCTGGATTTGCGCAAACTCCCAGGGATAGGCGCTGCAAATCTTCTCCAGCACCTCCGGGGAATCGTGGAAGGAAAAGCCGATATGCCGGATTTTCCCTTGCTTTTTATATTCCGCCAGCTTCTCGAAAATATGATATTCCTGAAGCATCTGGAACCGTTCCTCATTCATGGCGTGGCACAGGTAAAAATCAAAATATTCCACCTGGCAGCGCTCCAGCTGCTCCTCAAAATAGCGTGCCACATCCGCTTCCTTTTTCAAATACCACATGGGAAGCTTGCTGGCAAGGTAGAAGCTTTCTCTCGGGTATTTTTTCATTGCCTGGCCCAAAAAAGGCTCAGACTGATGCCCGTGATAAGGATAGGCGGTATCAAAGTAATTGACGCCGTGCTTGATGGCGTAATCGATCATCTTTTCCGCCTTTTCCACGTCGATGTCGTCGCTGCCCGGAGTTTCATGGGGAAAGCGCATACACCCCAGCCCCAATAGGGATACCATTTCTTCAGTGCCTTTCATTTTTCTCTGTTCCATTTTGTTTCTCCTTTAAGCCCTCAAAAAATTCAATTAACCGCGCGGCCCCTTCCTCTGGCGAGGCCGCATCCATCACCAAGGTTTCCATGGGGCACATCCCGGTTTTTGTCCGATTGATAATATACGGCGCTTTCCCGCCGTATCTGGTTTTAACGCCGCCAGATTCCAGAACCTGAAAAGCGTGCTCACTGATCAGATCGGAATAAACCTCCTTGGCGCCCCCTAAAACCGCCAGCACAGCGGCAGCCTTGCCTGTTACTTTATCAGCGATCACGCTGTCCCGCAGAAGCTCAGGCTGCTGCCGGTATAACTGATAAAGGGGTTTCAGCCCTCTCTCCTGAGAGTGGAACACCACCTGGTCCCCTTTTAAAACCGCTAGCGTGTATCCATTATCCTTTAAAAGCTCATGAAGCTGCGCGTCTGTCAAAAGATCATCCTTTCCGAACATGGTTTCTATCTTTTAGAATAACTAGATTGTTTCCTAAAGTCAAGAAGCTTTTTTCAAGGGCGAATCTTTCCGGCCGAAAAGTGAAATCTGTCCGGGGACAAAGGCGGTGGATTCCCATTTCCAATCAGAAAACGCTCCGGCATTTAAGCCTATAAATAGAAAAAGCGCGGGCCGCTCCGCGCTTTTGAAAATCCTTAAGCCGCTCAATATTCCACTCCCCGCCGGGCTTCCAGCCCCTGGCCGTAGGGGTGCTTTCTCAGGGTCATTTCCGTCACATAGTCCGCCAGGTCTAAATAAGCCTTAGGCGGCGTCCTGCCGGTCAGAACGATCTCCATCCTGCCTCTCAGCTCAGAAAGGAATTTTTGCAGCAAAGCTTCATCCAGCAAATTTTCCTGAAGCGCCGCGAACGCCTCATCCAAAACCGCCAAGCCAAACGCTTCCCTCCGGCATTGTTCCAGGGCCTGGCGCAGAAGGCCGTTGTGGATCTCTCTCAGCTCCTGCTTCTGCGCTTCGTCCATCTGAAAGGTAAAGGGAAACGGTTTCTCGCTTCTGAGAATTTGAAATTGGGGCAGGCCTAAGAACAAATTGATCTCCCCAGTTTCGCCGCCCTTAAAAAACTGAACGAACAGCACCTTTTTCCCATAACCAGCCATCCGGGCCGCCAAGCCGGCGGCGGCAGTGGTTTTGCCTTTTCCGTCTCCGCAGTAAATATGAACACAATGCTTCATAGGCTTCCCGCTCCTTTCTGGGGCTGTCCCCGGTTTCTTTTGCTTTATGTATTTTTCCCAGAAGCCAGCACCCCAAATTTTTCCTGCATCCTTTTCAGCTTGCCGCCCAGCGGCCGGTAAAGGAGCATCAAAAAGACTATATTGCCCATGCCGTGGAGCACGTTAAAGGGAACCGCCGCGGCATAAGCGGTGAAAACTAAAGGCCAGCTCAGGCTTTCTCCCATGGCCATAATCGTCCACAAATCGGTGACGGCTCCGTAAAGGAAACCCGCCAGAAAGCCGTAGGCACAGACAGCCCAGGCTCGGCGGAAAAACGGCGCCTTTGCCAAAACCGCGGCCAGCACTCCCACCAGTCCCCAGGCCAGCATTTGAAAAGGGGTCCATGGGCCCTGGCCCAGAAAAAGATTGGACACCAGGGCGCACAGCGAACCGGTGAGAAAGCCTGTCTGCTTCCCGCAGTAAACGCCCATAATGATCACAATCGCCGTAACAGGCTGAATCTGAGGCAGAAAATTAAACACTACCCGTCCCGCCGAGGCAACCGCCACCATCACCACCACGGGGAGGATGTCCTTTACCGAGGGCTTCCGTCTCTCAAAGGAAAAAAAGAACAGCAGGCAGGCTCCGCCTGCCAGTAAAAAGCTAACGATCAGCGCCAGACGCACAGCGGATCACCTCTTCCCCAGTCACCGCTCCGTCTAAAATACCCCGGGACATTTTGCAGGCGGCGGT
Organism: [Clostridium] leptum DSM 753; assembly: GCA_000154345.1. Classification (GTDB taxonomy): domain Bacteria; phylum Bacillota; class Clostridia; order Oscillospirales; family Acutalibacteraceae; genus Clostridium_A; species Clostridium_A leptum. The sequence continues at coordinate 127,106 of DS480343.1, read as the reverse complement.
GGTATAAAATTGATTGGTTGTAAAGAACAGGTCCGGCGCTTCCTGGGATACAATCCCTCCGTCAAACAGAAACGCGCAGCGGTGGGCATACCGGGCAGAAAACTCGATATCGTGAGTGACCAGCACCAGGCATTTCCCCTGAGCCGTCCATTCCTGGAAAGCGGCTCCTAACTCCTCCTTGGCAAAGGGATCCAGTCCCTTGGTGGGCTCATCCAGCAGGATGACATCCGGCTCTGTCAAAATCACCTTGAACAGAGCCGCTTTCTGAAGCTCCCCGCCGGATAAATCCAAAGGATTCCTCTCCAGCAGAGGAGTCAGCTTTTGAAAGAAGGGAGAACGCTCCAATTCCCCGCGCCAGCGCTCTTCGCTTCGGCACGCCAGAGTAAAGTCCTCCCGCAGAGCTTCCGTTAGGAACACAAACCCCGGATTCTGAGACAGATAAGCGATCTTGTCCGTCTTCCGTTTGACCCGTCCCCGATAAGGCGGAAGGATGCCCGCCAGCACCTGCAGGGCCGTGGTTTTTCCCGCGCCGTTTCCCCCCAGCACCGCCAGGCACCGTCCCTTTTCCAGCGTCAGGGAAAAATCCCTCAAAACGTCGGGAGCATCCTTATCGTACCGGAAGAACAGATTTTTCGCCTCTAATATCTTTTCTCCCGGTTCAGGCGGGTTTGCCTTTTCCAGCTTATGCCTGCTTGGGGGAAGCGCCGCCAAAAAGCCTCTTCCCTCCTTCATCGTTAAGGGAAGGTCAGCCCGCCTTCCCAGCGCCCAGGCAATTTTCGCCGGAGTCGGCAGGGCCTTCGAGAGGGGAGCCTGCTCCTTCAGCAAAGCCGCCGCCATCTCCTTTGGCGGCAAAGCCTGTTTCAGTCTTCCCAGCTCCATCATCCCGATACGGTCCGCCAAGGGGAAAAGCTCCTCCTGCCGGTGCTCGGTCAGGAGGATGGTCTGCCCCAGCTCCCGGTTCAGCTTTTCCAGCATCCCGATAAAATTCCCGGCGGAAACTGGATCCAGCTGGGAGGTCGGCTCGTCTAAAATCAGCACCCTGGGATTCATCACCATGACCGACGCTAAATTCAGCATCTGCCTTTGACCGCCTGAGAGGGCTTCTATTGCTTTATGGTACCAGCCTTCTATCCCGAAAAAGCCGGCCATCTCGGCTACCCTCCGGCGGATTTCCTCCGGCGGCACTCCGGCATTTTCCAGGCCGAAGGCAAGCTCCGACGACACCCGGTCCGTGACAATCTGCGCGTCGGGCGATTGAAATACGAACCCAATTTCCAGCGCGGCCCGCCGTTTTTCCAGCTCTTCTACAGGGCGCCCCTCATACAAGACGGCTCCCTGCCTTTTGCCATAGGGAGCGATCGCCGGCTTCAGCTGGTGCAAAAGGGTGGTTTTGCCGGAACCCGACGCGCCGCTCAAAAGGAAAAGCTCTCCCTCCTCCAGGGAAAAGGAAATCTCCTTTAGCGCCGGCTCCTGCGTTTTGGGATAGGCAAACGAGAAATTTTGGATTTCAAAAAGAGCCATTGGATTTCCTCCCCGATGAAAATAAAAATAGGAATCAAAAAGTAAAAACAAGTTGCCAGAAAAAACGCCGCCACTGCCGTCGTCCATTCCGCGCCGGCCAGCGCCGGAAAATAGTAAAAATCAAGCTTCCCCATCCCAAAAAGAAGAAGGAAGCACACCAATTCTCCCAAAGAGGCCGCCAAAAGCACTCCATCCCGCAAGGCAAACCGGATTTTTCTGGACCGGGTTTTCCCCGGCAGGCCATAGCCTCTCGCATTCATGGAATCCGCCGTCTGAAGGGAATCCTCCAGAGTGATAGACACCAGGGCCGACAGCAGCCTCCCCCCGGCTTGAAGCCTTTGCCTTATCGTCCCCCGGCTGACGGCGGCTCCCAAAGTTTTCTGCACCGCTTCGATCTCCTGAAGGCTTCGGTGAAACTGGGGGATAAACCGGAAGATCATCGTTACCATCAGAGCGATGGAGGGCAGTTTTCCGCCGAATAAATAAAGAAAGCCGTCGCTGTCCAGGCTCTTGGAATAAGCCTGAAACCAAAACAGCATGGCAGCGATCATCAGCCCGGTGAACAGGCCGTAAAGAACAGCCTCCAGAGTAATCGGCTGATCGTTGATATAGAGCACCGGCGTGTTGCCGCGGTGGTTGACTAAGGGATTGATGATGACCGGCAGAGCCGTTACCGGGAGCAGCCAAACCAGGCTTCTGAGAATATTTTTTCCTTTTTCCAGTGCGCAGGCATAACCAAAGGCGATGAGAAAGGACGCCAGCAGAAGCCCGGGCCTATTCCACAGAAGGGTAATTCCAACAGCAGTCATAAAATAAAGAAACACCGCCAGAGGATGAAATTCTGAAATCGGATTTCTCATCTGGCAGCGCCCCTTTTTTGCTTAGTTTAATTTGGTTCCGTCTGTAAATTGAAAGGAAACTACGTCTCCGTCGCTTAAAGCGACCTTGCTGCAGCTGGTATTGGGATACGCCCCATTCACCGAAAACACCCAGCCGCTGCTGGGGCCGCAGTCTCTTTCATACAAGCCTCCGATCCCCTTCAGATATACGTTCTTTCTCGACGGACTGCCGGAATAATCCAGCGCCAGGCCGGTCTGGCTCAAGGCGTCAAAGGCGGTTTGACCCGGAGTCAGTTCCAGAGAAAGCCCGGATACCATCACGCCGTCAGACGGCACCGTCACCCCCGGGTTCAGGTTCGGATTTCCCACCGCCAAAGTGCAGAGCACGGAAACCGTAACCGTTATCGTTTCCGGGTCAGGCTCCGGTTCGGGTTCCGGCGCCGGGGGAGCCGGTTCCGCGGGCGCCGAGGAGGCTCCTCCGGATTGGGGCTGCGCCCCGCTGGAGGGCAGGCTCCCGGGCTGGGAAACAGCCGGCGCCTCCGGCGTGTTGGAGGCCGGGGGCACGGAAGCCTTCCCGGCGTTCTCTCCTGCGTTTTCTCCCGCTTCATTCCCTTGACCCTCCTGCTGGGAGGAGCCGGCAGGCTCGCTCTTGCCGGAGCCGGAGGGCTTAGAAGAATCTTTCTCTTCTTTGCCCGCGCCTGTCTTGGAGGAAGAATTCTGCGCTTGCGACGCCTGAGAGGAGGCCGCCTGCTGGTGCTGCTCTACGGTTTCCACCTTGCATCCCCAAAACGATGCGGCGAGACACAGGCAGCAGACCAGGCAGCCCAACTTTTTAAGATATCTTTTCATGCTGTTCCATTCTTTTTACAATCAAATGATTTATTTCTTCCTGTACAAAACAACAGCGGCTGCCGCAGCGATCAAGCCAACAGCGGCAATGGAAACCAGGCCCATGTCTCCGGTCTTGGGGGAATCCAGGTCTGCGGCCTCACTGGAAGCCGGCGGCTCGGATTCCTCTTCCGGAGCACCGGAGGGTTCGGAAGAGGCCTGAGACGAGGAAGATCCGGATTCCGGCTTCTCCTCTTCCGGCTTCGGCCTTGGGGTAACCGCAGCGTCGCTGAGATCAAACAGAGCGGACTGTCCGTTTACCATACGGGAATAGGCTGCCAGCGCCTGGAAGCATTGGCCGGTAGCATATTCGTTATACTCCAGCTCTCCCGTCTGCCAATTGGCGTCCTGGAAGGAACCGTTATCCAGCGCAAAGGTCATGATGCCGTCGTACAGCGTCTTTCCCTGGTCATTGGCCGGCACCTCGCCTTTCTGGGCAAAAGCGATCAATGCCTGAGCGGTAGACGAGGGATTCGGAGTTGGGCCGGTACCCCAGTCAATGGCCAGAACGCCATCCTCGTTCATCTGGGCGGCCAGCCAATCCCCGGCCGCCTGAGCCTCAGCGGCATAGCCGTCTCCCAGCAAAAGCAAGCCCTGCATCGCCTGAGCGGTGCTGTCCGGGTCGGAGAAGCCCGCCCCTGCCGTGTATTCAAAGCTGCCGTCCGCCTGCTGAGCGTCCAATATTTTCTGTATGGTATCTTCCTTCAGCGTTCCGCTAAAAGAATCCGGATACCGTTCCATCAGGGCTAAAGCGTAAGCCAGAGAGCCGGTGGACATCTGAAAATACTCCTCACGGTCCGCCTGGTCAATTTTCTCCAGCAGATCATTCCCCTCAATATTCCTGGGGTCAATGCCAATGGCGGTAAGAGAAAGAGAAAGCCTGATATAATCGCTTGGGATCAGCTTGGCCTCCGGATCTGCCAGCAGCGCCAGCACTTCCTGATAATAATCCTCATACAGTTTTTCGCAGCCCTCCTCTTGATTACGGCCCAGCGTAAAAATTGCCCAGTCGTCGTTCAAGACCCAATCGCTGGCCTTCACAAAAGCCGCGGTTTTCGCTGTCTGCGCCGGCAGCTCGGCCGGAGCGGCCTGGGCTGTCATTGCCAGCGATCCGGCGCCTACCGCCGCCGCCAACAGCAGGGAAAGCAGTTTTCCTTTTTTCATGACATAAGTTCCTCCTTTTTCCCGGCGAAAAAGAAAGCCTTCTGTATCGGATACAGAAGGCTTCAGCACACGAAAGGATCACATTTTGTCCGCACGTCTGCCAACATTCCTCACCGAACGTCTTTGCTTGTCTCAGCGGCAGGTCTCCTGGCTTGAAATCCTCCTACTCAGCGTCTTCCCGGGATTCTCCCAGTGACAGCTGCCTTTCGTCCTTCTTACAGTAGAGTGAGCTGCCGGGGCCTTTCACCCCGTTCCCTATTATTCGCGTCGCGAACCGCAAGACTATTGACCGAATATATTATACACTTTTTCAAAAGGGATTGCAACCGCGTTCCCCTTTCGGTATAATGTTAATAAAAATGTACTATTTCTGATAAAAAATTGCAAAAGGAGACGACATGAAACCGATCAAAGCGGCTATTTTTGATATGGATGGAACCATACTGGATTCTATGGGAATATGGGCTAAAATTGACATTGACTTCCTCAACGCCAGAGGGTTGGAGGTTCCCGATGATTATATGGAAAAGGTCGGCCCCATGTCCTACCAGGAGATGGCGGAATACACCATCCAGCGTTTTCATCTCGATGAAAAGCCGGAAAGCTTGATTCAGGAATGGGATGACCGGGCGGTAGCGGCCTACAGCGGAGAGGTAAGGCTGAAGGATGGGGCCATGGAGTATCTGCTTTCCTTAAAGGAAAAGGGTGTCAAGCTTGCGCTGGCCACCGCTTCAGGGCCGCCCTTATTCGGCCCAGCCTTAAAAAACAACGGCGTTTACCATTTGTTCGACGCGATTTCCCATGTGGGGGAATGCGCCAGAGGCAAGGGATTTCCCGATATTTACCTTCTCTCGGCAAAAAGGCTGGGGGTAGCTCCCGAGGACTGCGCCGTATTTGAAGATATTCTGGACGGCATCCAGGGGGCTAAAGCGGCCAATATGTATGCGGTAGGCGTATACGACGTATATGCCGCCCAGCAGTCCCAGGCGATCCAGTCTCTGGCCGACCAATACATCAAAAGCTTCCGGGAGCTTCTGTGAGCGTTTTCGCGGCGCCGCCCTCTTTTCGAAAAGCCTTGCGCTTTTCTGGACCCAGCTTTCTTTTTTGCGCCGCCTCAAAACCCGTGCCGGTTTTCAGCCTCTTAGGACTCCGTTTTCGTCCGCAATCAAAACCGCCAGTGAACTGGCAGCTCGCAAAAGCTCTGGACAGGGCAAATGCGGCATTGGCCTTCGAAGAGGGATATTAGCTGAAAGGCTTGAGGCTTCGTTCTTTCTGAATAAGAACCCCCGTTCACATAAGAGGAACGGGGGTTCTTGCCTTTCGGAAGGTAATTCGTCAAACGGTTACTCAAAAAGCACCTTCATCGAAAACGAGCCTTCCTTTACCTTCATACGGTACTCCCGCGGAGACATCCCAAAGGTCTCCCGGAAGGCCCTGGAGAAATGGGAATAATCGGAAAAGCCGCTCAAGGCAAACGCCTGGGCCGCTGTCTGTCCCTGCCGCAGCGCCGCACGGGCTTCTAAAAGCCTCTTTTTTAAGACATATTGATGCAGGCTCAGTCCGAGACAGCGTTTAAATTCCCGGGTCATATGGTATTTACTTAAGCCAAACCGCGCGGAAAGAAGCTCCAGGTTGAGATCCCCGTCTAAATGTGTATTGATAAACTCAACGATGCACTGGATTTTTGGATTGCACAAAGCCTCCTCAGGTTCATCCTCAGAAAAGCAAGCCCGATTCAGCATAACAAGGAGCTCGATCATATAGCATTTCTTCAGCAGGTCCGCGCCGTAGCCCTGAGGGTTTGCTTCAGCAAGGGCCGCAAAAATCGCCGCCGCCCGTTTTCTTTCCTGAGCCCCCAGCCGCAGAAGATGGTACCTCCTGCCGGACAGCACATCAAAGCACCGTGATAAATCCTCCCCGTTGCGATCGGCTTTTTTTGCTTCCTCGAGAAAAGCGCTGTCAATATAGGCAATATACCGGTCGCGGCGCTTCCCGCTTTTTTCACTATCCCGGTGGATCTCCCGGTCGCTGATGACCAGAAGGTCTCCGGGCTGAAGGCGGTAGGTCTTGCCTTCCACCACATAACGGCCCTCTCCGGAAAGGAAAAAAATCACCTCATGGTACTCATGGCAGTGATAGCTCTCCCCCGTAGGGCTGTTGAGATCATGATATACTGTAAATCCGGGTACCGTTCGGTTGTCATTTTGATTCGGCATAGTGATTCCTCCTAACCGAATTGTACCACTATTGAATTGAAAAAGCAATTATCGCCATATTTTCTCCGGCGCGCAAAAGTAAAGCCCGGAAAGCTGTCTGAAATTTTCAACTTCCCGCGGAGCAGCCGGGGCGCTGCCTTTACAAGCAGCGCCCCGCAAAAGCCTTCCTTCCAGACGCCGGCGGAAACTCCACCGAAAAAGCGCCGCCCGTTTACGAACCACAGGGCAGTCTGCGGCGCTAAGGTATCAAATCAGGTGCTTTTTATGATTCTTACCAGCAGTATGCTTCCAAGATTTTTCAGACAATTATGGCTTCCAGGATTTTACCGCCGGAGCTTTAAGCCGCTCCGTTCCTTTTTACCGTGCTTTAACCTCTGCGCCTCTTGATTCTCCACACTCTATATCCAATTCCTCCCACAGTCAGCAGAACAGCCGCGCAAGCAATTGTGACCGGTATCCACGAAATATCATCCGTTTTCAGTTTTGGCGTGGCCACTGCGGCAGTCTCTGCTGTCCTGCCCAGATCCCCCGCTTCACCGGCATCGTCATGACCCGATGGCAAGGCCCGGGGGCCGCCTGACTTTTCCGCCGTATGGCGCTCCGTCTGCCCGGCCGCAAAGTAAGTGTTTAAATCCACAGCAGCCTGCATGGGTAAATTATCAGGAAATTGTGGCGCACCTGCCGGCAAATATTCTGAATCTGGATTCATCTTTCTATATTCTTCTGCCTGCTCTATTTGAAACTCCAAAATAGGCATTAAAAAGGTTTCGACGATATCGCTCACCCGATAGACCTGCAGCCCTTGAATGCCGGCGCGGCCGTCTTCCAGAGGCAGCAGGAATTCTTCGTTTTCCTGCACAAAATAGATACAGGTCGGCAGATACGGTATCGCGGTGGTGAGGATCAGCCGGCTGGTATTTTTCAGACCTAAGCCCGTTATATATTTGCTCAGATCGCCATCTTTTGAGTACTGAGCCAGAAAATTCTCGTCCGTTGTCAAGCTGCCTGAGCCGAGAGGAACCCAGCCGTTTTTATCCTGGGCGCCTGGCAGATTCTCCTTTCTGGTAAACACGAAGGAGTCCACATACTCATCATTTTCATTGACATAAAGAACCAGTACGCCGTAATCATCGCTGAACAAGCTTTCTATCTTTCCTGTTTCCCCGTAAACGCCGCACAGGGACTCGATCAGGCTCTGTTCCGATCTTTTCAGCCCGTAAAGCTTAAGGCACTTATCAGGATGCACCCCTTCCAGGGAAACGTCCCTTCCCTTATGCTCCGCCGCCGTCGTCACCAAATGGATAAAAGCCTCGTCGTCCGCAACGTTTCTGTGGAAAGCCTCCCTTTCCTGGGCGTTAAGGGCTGTGCCGCTCATATCTGCCGGCGCGTCCTCCGCCCCCGGGCCAGACACCCCAAGCACGCTGAATTGGACTGAGAGAACAAAGGCCAGTACGGAAAAAAGGGACAAAAGCTTTCTTCTTTTCATAACAATCCCTCCGAATGATTACATTCATGCGCAAATGTCCGCCAGCATACTACCTTCACACTTTCAAAATGGCGCAGCCGCCGTTTCGCCTTCCGCTCTCAATTTAACGCGCTTACTGCCGCGAACCAAAATGCAGGCCGCCACTTTCTTTTCAACTCTGTCATCCAAGAGTCCCATCGCGAGTCGGAGCGGACGCGGCACAAATGGAAAAACAGCAAGCTGCCATAATAAATCCGGGCCCGGAAAGTGAACTGGGAGAAGCGGCGGAGCTTCAGGGATAATTTATATGGCTGGCAGTTCCGATACCGAAGCAGGCGTTTCCTCTTCGTCGCTGAAGCCATCCCATAGACGGCTTACGTCCTCCTTCGTTTGATAATTGATATTTTTTCCCTTTAGTTCCCCGGTTTTCCCTTCGTGAGAGATATAAGCCATCTCAAATGACGAGCCTCCGCTAAGACAAAACCGGAAACTGGTAACCTGCGCGCCTGATTCCGGCTCCAAGGTATTGTCCGCCGCCTCCGCTTCCGCCAGGACACCGTAAATCCATTGAATCCCTCCGGCCTCCGAAATAGTTTTTTTCCGAGCCTGCGCCGGTATCACAAAACGGTAAAGCTCTATTTTCTCAACCTGAGAAACGGAGAAAGGGAGGCCCAGGGGGCGGGGGGCGGCACAGCTGGAAGGGGCCAGCGCAAAAAGCAGACAAATCCATGTAAAAATAAGCTTACCTTTTATACGCATTGTTTTCACTCCTCGTAGAAAAACAGCCTTGCGATTTACCGGCTTCCGTTTTTTGCGGCGGATCGGCAGACAACTGCTTTTTTGAGCCCTGGGGCCCGCTTAGCGCCTCATCGTCTAAAGCGCGGGGCTCCTCTTTTCACTTCTGCCGCTTCCCGCCATTCAGGGGTTGAGGGTAAGGCTTCCCGCTCCAGCCCAGGCGTCAGCCGGCGGTCCGCACTTCGGTGCCGGCTGACCGCGCCTGCCTGGAATAACCTTCTCTTATTCCTCCCACAGCAGAGTTGAAATCCGGGAGAAATCTTCCATAGAAAAGGCCGCTAAACCGCTGGGGCTGTATAAATAAAACACATCATCTACGTAGAAGCCTCGCAGGTCGTAATCCATATCGCCGGGGCCGTCGGCCTCCAGCGTTAACTGAGCAATTTTTTGAAAGCCTGATTCCGGGGAATAGGAATAAAGCATATACTCATTTTCCGCCGGAAACCCGATGAGATTTTTTTCCGAATCCACCAGGATAGCCTTATGGTTGCCAATGGCATTGCTCCACATATATTTCTCTCCCAGCAGCTCGGAATGCTTTTCTGCGACCGCGGCCGGGTCGGAGGTATCAAACATAGAAAGCTTGAGGCCCTGAATCTCCCCGCTTTCCTCATCTGAATTTTGTCCAAAGCCCAGCAGCAATCCGTCGCCAAATGGGTGGAGATAATTGGAAAAGCCAGGCACCTTCAGCTCGCTTAAAATCTTCGGCTCCGAGGGAGTGGACAAATCGACGGTGAACAGCGGGTCAACCTGCCGGTAGGTGACAAAATAGCCGGTATCTCCCATAAATCTGGCGGAGTAAATAGACTCGCCCCGGGCCAGATCCTCTATACTGCCTACGATATTCATCGATTCATCCAGCACAAACAGATGGTTCCTGGTTTTTTCCTGTTCCGCAGAGGCTATGCCGCCCTCGTTAAAATAGTGAGTTACATTTTCAGTAGTTACGATACGGAAATAGCCGTTGTACTCGTCCATGCTGAACTGATTCAGCACATATCCGGGCACCGAGCCCTGGCTTTCCATGGTAACAGCGCCATCCTTTAGGGAAAACCGATACAAATCCGTTTTGTCCTTATAGACATTGTTTGCTTCTTCCCCAGTGACCAGCGCCACCACCAAGGTTTCGGAATTGCAGTAAATATCGCTGCCGCATCCCAGAATCGACTGGGTATCCAAAAACGCAGCGGGACTGCCGACGTCGATACTGCTGACGGTGAGATATTGGGCCGCGCCCGGCTCACCCAACAGCATAATGTCGCCGGCTGCTACATCTGTCTTGGCGTCTCCAAGATACAGGGCCGGCACATAGGTTGACGGATCCGCTTCATCGATTTCGCCGGGGACATAGTAGCTATAGAGCAGATACAGAATATCGCCCACCATACGGGAAGATATCAGGGTGCCGCTTTGCCCCAGCTCGTTGAGCAAAACCGGATGGGACCGGTCGGTGATATCATAAACGGCCGCGGTATATTTTGCCAGTCCCGCCGGAGGGCCATATATTACACAGCCATTTGCTGGAGCTGCGTCCGTTTCCGCCGCGTCCTCCATCGTGTCGTAGTAAGCGTCGTAATCCGCAACATATTTTATCAATACCATGCGGTCTCCGGCAATATAGATCTCATTGATGTGTTCGCTGATTCCGCAGATATTCTCTCCCTCTTCAGAAACGGTGTCAATTTTCTCGATCTTGGAAAGGATTTCCGGATTGCCGCCGTTTTCCCTCAGCAGATACACATCTCCATCCACTGCGGCGTAGATATACTCCCCGTCGGTTTTGATGATATCCGCTTCCTGTACTCCCTCTACCTGGTTGTTGGTGTCGGAGTAGTCCTTTTCCGCTGAACTATCGTCGTATGGAGATCCGCCTCCCGCTGTATTTACAGCGTTCTCCTCCTCCGCCTCTGGAATTCCATCCATGCCGAGGGCGGGAGTATAAATTCCCATATCGCTGTCTCCGCCGTTTTCCCGTTCCTTTTCCTTCAGCTCCTTGATCTGGGCGTAAACCCGGCTGTAATCCTCAGGGCTCTGGGCCTGCTGCTGGGAAACCTCGGCTTCTCCCGTCGCGCCCGCGCCAGCCATGGGGATCTGGCCATCGCGGGGCGTAAGGGAGCGAAAAATCTGAAAGCACCCCAGCAGCACGACCAAAGCCGCCGCCACCGCCGCCGCGGGACGAATCCATCTCACCGCTTTTTTCTTGTCTTTCTTTTTAGCCTGTTCCCGTTTCATTTTATAGCTCAGGGAGAGTAAGCTTTCTCGGGTGGGCTCGATTCTTTCGTTATCGGCCTTGTATTTCTTTTCAAACATCAGAAAAGCTCTCCTTTCAAAGTCTCTTTCAAAAGGCTTCTTGCCCGGTGAAGCTGGGACTTCACTGTGGTCTCCTTAGTCTTCAGCAAGCCGCTGATCTGAGACACGGACAAATCCTCGTAATAATACAGGTGGATCACTGTGCGGTATTTTACCGGCAAATCCATTACCGCGTAATAAACCTCGCTTTTTTCCTCCAGTTCCGTAGTCAGAGTATCCTCCAGCGGGGAAGTTTTCCGGAACCACGCGGATGACAGCAGCGTTTTACTGCAGTTAATGGTGGCCCTGATCAGCCACGCCCGGCGGTGCTCCTCATCGGCAAACTCTTTGCCGGAACGGATATAGCGCAAAAACACCTCCTGCATGACATCATCAGCGTCATACCGGTTTTTGGTCCGGGCATAGGCCAGGCGGTAGACCATTCTTCCATAGGTATCCAAAATTTCATCAACAGAATCGTTCGTACGCAGCGATTCGTTGCCCACAGCAATCCCTCCTTTCATATAGAACACTAAGAAGCCTCTGAAAAGGTTGCGCGCTTTTCCAATATTCTTATATTTCCTTCACTTTTATTTTTCTAATCGGCTCTTCGAAAGCTCCGGTATGTCAAAAAACACGCGAAAGCGATGTTTCAAAGCTTGTTCGCCCGTATGCGGCCTCGTTCCGCACGGTCTGGATGCTTTGAACCCGCCGGTATCGGATCGGCGGCCGGTAAGGCTCACGGCCATTGGCAGAAATCCTCCCAGAAGGTTATTTCTCATTCTGCCGGCGGCCTTTCCCGAAGCAAAAAACGTTCCGCCTTCCCGGCGGAACGTTTTTCCTGTCAGCACATTTCCTGATAAAATTTTATAACCTCGGCCTCCGGCTTCAAGCCATCCGCGGCGCCGTTGTCAGACAAAGAAAACGCCGCGCTGGCAGTCGCCAGCTTCATGGAATCCTCCAGGCTTCTGTCCTCATGGGCGCCGTAAAGCACTCCAGCACAGTAGGCGTCTCCCGCTCCTGTGGTATTTTTAATAAATCCCTTGGGAAGCTTCAGGCTGGGCACCTCCACATATTCTCCGGTCCGGCAGTCCAATCCAAAGCCGCACTCCGGACAATGGATGACCGCCCATTTGGCCACGCCCATTTCGTTCATTTTCTCCAGCGCTTTTTTCATATTTTGTCTCTGGAGCTCTCCATTCTCCCGCAGGGAAATCCCGGTGGTGCATTGGGCCTCAATTTCATTGATAATACAATAATCCGTGTATTTTAGCGACGGCGGCACAATTTTTTGAAAGCGGTCGCTCATTTCGCTGACCACATCCACGCTGGTCTCCAGGCCATGCTCTTTGGCGTGGGCCAGGAGCCTGGCCATTTTAGTACCGTATTGGTTGTCAGGTTCATCCAAAGCGTTTAAGGATAGGATATAGCCGATATGGAAAATCTTCGCGTCAAATTTATCCCAGTCGATATCATCCTCGCAGAAAACCTCGTTAGCGCCCCAATAAGCAAAAAAGGACCGCTGCTTGCTGGCGCTGTCCACAATGACCAGTGTGAAAGAGGTGCTGCCCTCGGCGCCTATTTGGGAAACATCAATATTGGGATAATGGCGGAAAGCTTCCCAAATACGCTCCGCAGCTTCATCCTTCCCCACTTTTCCCAAGGCCGTAATGGGAAGCTGAGAGTCCAGCTTCGCTAAAACCATTGCCGTATTACAGACAGCGCCGCCGGTATTGTTAATGATTGGATCCTGGATTTTCGTTAAAGCTCCAATCTCTGGGTAGCGGTCTACCGTATATACGATATCCGCTACCAAGCTGCCCGCTACCGCGATTCCTTTTTTCATCAGAACTCCTCCTTTTGATGTCCGGTTCTCCACAGGATTTTCCCTGTTAATTCATAATCTTATTCGGATCCGAAGCATCCACTGTCGGATCCACTGGCCGTATGTTCCGCATCGTCTTACGGTAAGAGAGGAATAAAAGCCCTGAGGCAGTGACCCAAGCGATGGGATTGATCCAGCAAAGCCCGGTGAAGCCGAAAAAATGTCCCAGAACAGGCGCGCCTATCATTCTCGACAGCAGCTCGCAGACTCCCGCCAGCATCGGGGTAACGCCGTTTCCCAGTCCCAAAAGGGTATTCCGATAAAGGAACAGCATCGTTAGCGCGGGATAAAACAGGGCGGAAATAAACAGGTAGAGATGCGCCTGCTGAATCACCTCCGGATGATACCCGTCGATGAACCAGGAGGACATCACCCCGCCAAACGCGGTCATGATCACCATAATTCCCAGTGTAATTGCCTCGCAGGCTAAAGCGCATTTCCGCAAGCCTTCTCGGACTCTGCCGGCTTTACCGGCTCCGTAATTCTGTCCCGCATAAGTGGCCATCGCCGTTCCAAAGGAGACAGCCACCTGCTCCGACAGCATATGAATTTTAGAGGCGGCGGAAAACGCCGCCACAGCAGCGGAGCCGAACAGGTTCAAAACCGCTTGGTTTACTAAAACGCTGGTCCCAGTAATGACAAACTGCATTGCCATCGGAAGGGCAAGCCGTAAGTGCTTCCAAGCGTAGCTCCAATCAAAGGTCCAATGCCGCTTTTCCATGCGCAGGAGAGGAAATCTTCTCCAGGCGTAGCCCAGGCACAAAAGTCCGGAAACCCCTTGAGACAGCACCGTGGCCCAGGCCGCGCCTCCCACTCCCATATGAAAAGTGATGATAAACAGCAGATCCAACGCTACATTTAAAAAAGAGGCGAATACTAAAAAAATCAGCGGCGTTTTACTGTCTCCCAGCGCGCGGATAATGCAGGAAAGCAGGTTATAAAAGGCCGTGGCCGCAACGCCGTAATAAATTACGATAATATAAGCATAGGAATCTTCAATAATATCCGCCGGCGTATTCATAACCTCCAACAGAGGCCTTGCGGTTAAAATTCCCGCCGCCGTCAGCAGAACCGTGGCAGCAAGGCTCAGCAGCGCCGAGGTCGCGACGGAACGTTTTACCCCTTCATAGTCTCCGGCTCCGAAACGCTGGGCGGTGATGACGGAAAAACCGGCGGTAAGGCCCTGGATACAGCCAATCACTAAAAACGAAATTCCGCTGGTCGCTCCCACCGCAGCCAACGCTTCCATGCTGATCGCACGGCCCACGATGATGGAGTCTACCATGCCATAAAGCTGCTGGCATAGGTTTCCAAACAACACCGGCAGCGTAAAAGAAATAATCAGCCGGGTGGGATTTCCCCGGGTCATATCGTTTGTCATAACCGCACCCCTCTATCGTCCTTCTCAATTATACAAAACCCAGAAACCAAATGCAATTCTTTATTGGAAAACGTTTCTCGTTTTTTATTTTAAAGGAACGAACCCTCTTTTTCCACCGGAACAATTATCGTTTTTTCTGAGAAACCAGGCGCCTAAATTTTGTCTTTATAGGTTGGCAGCCCCCGTCGTAAGTCCAGCTTTTAACCAAGGAAAGCCAAAGGGCCAGCGGAAGCCTGCGCTTGCTGAGCCTTTTGCCTCCGCAGCCAAGCGTATGACGGAAGGAGTATAGCGAACGGCAAGGAGCCGGAGGAAATCCTCCGGCTCCTTGCCGTTCGTCTCTATCTTCCGCTTTTATATTCACGGAGGCCATATTAAGCCCGAAGCAGCAGCTTCAGCTTAGTTCTTAAAATATCTGCCCAAAGCATCGGCGCCCACCATGGCGGCGTAAACCATTTCCGGAGTTACCTCAAAGGGCATGTTCACCAGCGTATCGTCAGGGGAGCAGGCTCTGACAGCTGCCTCCATCAGCAGATCCTTATCCGGCCGCGCCATACCAAGCTCTGCGAAGGTTGTGGGTAATCCCACATCCATGCAGAAGCCAATGACCTCTTCCAGCAATTTCTGGCCAGCGTTTTCCAGCACCAGCTGAGTCAAGGTACCAAAAGCCACCTTCTCGCCGTGATACAGATGGTGACAATCCTTAATCACCGTCAAGCCGTTATGAATCGCATGGGCTCCCGCCAGGCCTCCGCTTTCAAAACCGATGCCGCTTAAATAGGTGTTTGCCTCAATGATGTTTTCCACTGCCTGGGTACAGGCACCGGCTTCCACCGCCAGCTTTGCTTTTACGCCATCCTCCAGCAAAGTCTCATAGCACAGCTTCGCCAAAGCCAAAGCTCCCTTAGTAGGCTTTCCGCCGGCGCAGCTCAGCGCTCCGCTGGCGGCCACAGCTCTGGCCTCAAAGTAGGTGGCCAGGGCGTCTCCCATGCCGGAAACCAAAAGCCTCGATGGTGCGGCGGCGATAATATCCGTATCCACCAGCACAAGGTCGGGGTTAGAATTTAAAAACAGGTACCGCTCAAACACGCCGGTTTCAGAGTAAATCACCGACAACGCTGAGCAAGGAGCGTCGGTAGACGCGATAGTAGGAATAATCACAACAGGCGCGCCCTGATAATACGCGGCGGCTTTTGCGCTGTCGTGAATTTTGCCGCCGCCCACGCCTACGACCAGGTCGCATTTATTTTCTTGAAAACGGCTGCCCAGCCGCTTGATCTCCGTTTCGCAGCATTCTCCTTGAAATTCCTCGAAGACCAGCTCCATGCCGGTATTTTCAAAGCTTTTTTCCAGCAGGTCGCGCACCCTTTTTAATCCGGACGCGCTGATAATGACAAACAGCTTCTTTCCCAACTTTTTAGCGTGCTCCGGCAAATTTTTTAATTCGCCCCTGCCTTGCACATATCGATTTGGACTAATAATGGTATTGGCCATGAAAATCCCTCCAATTCTGTATTTGAAACCTATCGCTATACTATAAACCTTACAAAATCAGCGCTTATCTGTCAACCAGGATTCCGCTGAAATCCCGCCGCGGGCCCCGAAAATTTTTGTTAATTTTTTAACATAAAGCTGTGCCGTTCCTTCTCCCACGAATAAAAAAGACGCCGTTTGAAACACTATTGAAAACACGAAACAGAAAAATGGAGGCGGGATAATGGCTGACACAACCGATCTTTTGATCATCGGAGGGGGCTGCGCTGGATTGACCGCCGCGATCTACGCTATCCGGGCGGGGCTTTCAGCAACCGTATTGGAGGGCGGCTTTGCTGGAGGGCAAATCGCTGTTACCAATGAAATCGAAAACTATCCGGGCTATGTAAAAATATCCGGGCCGGACCTGGCGATGAAAATTTACGAGCAAGCCCAAAGGCTAGGCGCTGACATTCAAATGGAACAAGTAATAAAAGCCTCTCTAGCCTCCCCGGTCAAAACCCTTCAAACCAACGGGGGAGAATATAAGGGCAAATCCGTAATCATCGCCAATGGCGTCAAGCGGCGCACGCTGGATTGTCCCGGAGAAAAGGAACTGACGGGAAAGGGGGTTTCCTACTGCGCCACCTGCGACGGGGCCTTTTTCCGGGGCAAAGTCGCGGCGGTCATCGGCGGGGGAAATACCGCCCTGGAAGACGCTCTCTTTCTGTCCAATCTCTGCGAAAGCGTCTTTCTGATTCACCGCCGCAATGCTTTTCGAGGGGAAAAGCTTCTTGCGGATGCGGTAAAAAAGCGAAAAAACATCATTTTTCACGGAGAAACCGTCGTAAAAGAAATCTTGGGAGAAAAAGCTGTCACCGCCGCCGTAATCCGAAACATAAATTCCGGACAAGAAGAGCTTCTCCCAGTTTCCGCTGTTTTTATAGCCATCGGTCTGGTGCCGGATAACAGGATTTTCTCAGAGCTTCCCCTGGATTCCAACGGCTACATTCTGGCCGGGGATGACTGTAAAACCAGCCTTGCCGGCGTATTCGCCGCAGGAGATACCCGAGCGAAAGCCCTTCGGCAAATTCTTACCGCGGCGTCCGACGGGGCTACCGCCGCCTTCCAGGCCGCAAGCTATGTGAACACTCTGGAAACCGCTCTCCGCTAATCTTGAACAGGCAACCCTTTCCCGCCAACGGCTTTGGCGGATAGCGGAGCGGTCAGAAAGCAGCAAAAACCACCTGTGCGCCCTGACTGTAAAGGAGTACGGCAAAAGCTTAATTGCCGCGGGCTTTTTGCGAGGCGCTCGAAGAAGCGGCGCCTTACGCTTGAGACGATAAAATTTCCCTATTGCCGTCTGCCGCACGGCAGGCCTCCCTCTCCAACAGCCATTGTATGCTGTATACCTGAATGATAAAAAACAGCCTGGGATAAATTCCAGGCTGTTTGATCTGCTGTCAGCGAAGCAGAAGCACCGCTACATCGTTTACATTGGTACCGGTAGGGCCGGTCATCAGCAAGCCTCCGCATTTCTGCAGGGCGTGGTAAGCGTCGTTTTCCTCCAGCACCCGGTCAATCCCGATCCCCTGCTGCCGCAGTTGTCCGGCGGTTTCCCCATCTACTATGCCGCCTGCCGCGTCGGTAGGGCCGTCGGTACCGTCTGACCCCAAGGAAAACAAAACCGCATTCGGCAAGCCTTCCAAGCCTCTGGCCGCGGAAAGCGCGAGCTCCTGGTTTCTTCCCCCCATGCCTTTTCCCTTCAGCTCCACTACCGTCTCGCCGCCCACAATCACCGCCGCGGGCTTTCCAGTTAAGTGATCCTTTTTCCATTGGGCGACAGCGGCCAAAAAGCTTCCCGCCTCTTTTGCCTGACAGGTTAAGCACGCTGTCAAAATTTCCGGAGCGTACCCCAGCTCACCAGCCGCTCTTGCCGCGGACTCGCAAAGGCTTTGAACGCTCCCGGTAATCACGGTTTCACTATTTTCCAGTGTTTTTGGGGTTTCTTCCTTTAGGATCTCCAATGCTCTTGAAGAAAGGCGCAGGCCGTATTTTTTCACCACTTCCAGGGCCTGCTCCGAGGTTGAAGAATCCGGCGCCGCCGGACCAGACGCAATGCTTTCCAAGCTATTGCCAAGAACATCGGACAGGACAATGGAAAACACCTGAGCCGGAGCGCAAAGCTGGGCAAACCTTCCTCCCTTCACGCCGGAGAGACGCTTGCGGATCAAGTTAATTTCCGTGATCTCCGCCCCGCAGGCCAAAAGCTGCCTGGTAATGTCCTGCAATTCCTCCAGGGGCACCAAGGGCAGTTCAAACAAAGCGGAGCCTCCGCCGGATATCAAAAACAGGACTTGGTCGTTCTGGGTTAGGCTCCGGGCAAGGCCTGCCATCTTCTGAGCACCGAAAACAGAGTTTGCATCCGGTACCGGATGGCCCGCCTCTAAAATTTCGCAGCGGGGAATTTCTCCTTTGCTGTGGCCGTATTTCGTCAGCACAATTCCTTGCTTAATTTGGTTCCCTAAAGACCTTTCCGCGGCGCTGGCCATCTGCCAGGCCGCCTTTCCTATACTGAATAAGGTCACTGGCTTTGTGAAGCTGCGGGCCCTCAGCGCTTTTTCCACCGCCTGATCCGGCATCGCTTCCTTCAGTGTCTTTCGGATAATTTTCCAAGCATCCCGGCGCATACTCTCATTACTCATGGAATTCCCTCCTTGCCTTGGTTTCACTATAAAGCTTTCTTTCCCTATTGTCAATTTGATTGTAGAATGAGCTCTTTCGCAATAGGCTTTTCACAGTACGCGCTTTATGGTATCATAGACATAAATGCTGACGAAAACGAGGAATGACACGGATGAATATGATTCAGAAAGCGGTAACCGACGCCTTGGATTCTCTTGATATTGATTACGAGATAACAGAGCATCCCCCTGTTTATACCATTGACGAAATGAAGAACCTGGGAATTACCCATAAGGGGGATGTGGTAAAAAACCTTTTTCTGCGGGATGCCAAAGGAAAACGCCACTTTTTAGTGGTGCTGGATAAAGACAAGCGCGCGGATCTGAAAGCCCTTCAGGAACAGCTGAGCTGCAGCAAATTGAGCTTCGCCTCTGAGGAACGGCTGAAAAAGCATTTGGGTCTTTTCAGAGGCTCGGTCACCCCGCTTGGCATCCTGAACGACGCCCAAGGCATGGTAGAACTGGTATTTGACCGGGATCTCATTGGCCGGCGGCGGCTCGGAGTCCATCCCAATGAGAACACGGCGACCATTTGGATTTCCTTTGACAATTTAAAGAAGATATCACAAGCCTTCCACCATCCAATTCAATATGTCTCTTTATAATGGAACGGATCACGTTTTCCGGAGATGCGGAAGCATTTCTGCGCTTCCGGATTTTTTCCAGCTCTAACACGCAGCGGTTTCCCAGAGAAGCAAGCGAATCCCGGCGCTTAAGAGATCAGAAAGCGCTTAGATCCTTCGAAGGCCGGCGGAAAAAGAAGATCGAAAGCTGGTTTTATAGCGCTCAGCGATTTTTCAGAAACTGCTGAGGGCAGCTTTTATCCCCGCCGCGCTTGTCATGAGGCGCCGAAGATCTAATAAACCGCAAAGCTGTTTTGATTTCTCCTCTTGACAAAGGAATTTATAATTGATATTATTATGATATCAATTAGATATCTAGGAGGGTTTCTTTTATGGAAGAAAAAATTGTATATGAGGAAAGAGAGAAAAAAGCCGGCTCCGGCGCGCTGACGCTGATTCTGATTATTATTTTGCTGCTGGCATCAATCGGAGCGGCCATACTAGGCTCTGTACTGTTATCCGACGAGCAGAATTCCTCTCCCTGGGGAGCCGTTTTGCTCACAGCCGGTATTTTAGCCTTTGTTCTGGGCTGTATCCTGCTGCCAGGCCTAAAGGTAATCAATCCTAAGGAAGCGCTGGTGCTTACTCTATTTGGCAAATATTGCGGCACGCTGAAAAAGGATGGATTTTATTGGGTAAATCCCTTCTGCACCGCGGTAAATCCTACCGCCGCAACCGGGCGGACTACTGGGCCGAACTCCGTAATCGTTTCTGAAAGCAAAAAGGTATCTTTGAAAGCTATCACTCTAAACAACGAAAAGCAGACTGTCAACGATGAACGGGGCAATCCGGTGATTATTGGCACCATTGTGATCTGGAGGGTCGTTAATACCGCCAAGGCTGTATTCAATGTAAACAATTATAAGGTTTTTCTTTCCACACAATGCGATTCCGCTACCCGCAATGTGGCTCGGCTGTATCCATATGACAGCGAGGACAGCACCGGTGAAAAATCCTTGCGGGGAAGCAGCCAGGAGGTCGCTGATATGATGAAGCAGGATCTCCAGGCCAGAGTAGATGTTGCCGGGATCGAGATCATGGACGTCCGCATCACCAACCTGACCTATGCGCCGGAAATCGCCGCGGCAATGCTCCAGCGCCAGCAGGCCGAGGCGGTAATCGCCGCCCGGCAGAAAATCGTGGAGGGCGCCGTAGGCATGGTGGAGATGGCATTGAATCATCTCAGCGAGAACGGAGTAGTGGAGCTTGATGAAGAACGGAAGGCCGCCATGGTCAGCAACCTGCTGGTTGTGCTTTGCGGAAACCGGGACGCCCAGCCTATTGTCAACAGCGGATCGATCTACTGATCCGGATGAAGGGGAATGCCAATGGAAAAGAAAGATAACGAAAAAAAGCAAATTCTTTTAAGGCTTGCCCCAAGTCTTTGGAAAGACCTCGCCGCCTGGGCGGAGGACGACTACCGTTCGATCAACGGTCAAATTGAGTTTTTGCTGAGTGAATGTGTCCGAAAGCGGAAAAGCCGCGCTCAAAAGGAGGCGGTTATGCAAGAAAAATTCCTCTCCGGTGAAATTACGCCGGAAGAATATCACACCTGGCTGAAAAACAGGAAGCTTTCGGAAAAATAGGGTTCTGTCAAAAGCTCTTAATTTTAAACTCTTTTCCTCCCAAGAAGCCCCAAAAATTCCGGGGCCTCTCTTGGATGGTGCCCCCTTTCACCAGAGGATCCTGATCATATCACAGAGGGAACAAAAAAGCTTTGCAAACCGGTTGGTCCATGCTCCTGTCCATTTCGTTACCTATAGAAAAAGCCTTCTCTCAATGGGTAAAGCCAGTGAAAAAGGCAAAAAGGGCTTTCGAGGCCAGCTGTCGGCCTCAGAAGCCCTTTTTTCTGTATTCACTGCCGCTATGCCCGGGAGATGATCCGCAAACGAGGTATGCCGGAGCCCTCTGCATGATATACCCACACGCGCAATGCCAAGCGGTCCGGCCGAATCAGCAGCGAACAATGTGACGGCAGCTTTCATCCTCGTCTTCAAGGGAAATCGGCTGCCTCTGCGGGCTGTAAATCTTACTCAAATTACTTTCCGCGAGAAGATAGAAAAGAAACAGGGAAAGCAAAAATCAATCTTTTTTTCGCTTTCCTTTCCCCCGAGGATGTGATATGATTATTTTCGGAAAAATTTTTTAGGGGGGCTTCCCATGAACCGTGAAAAAATATTGGTAGTTGGCAGTTCTAATACGGACGTAATTCTTCGTATTCCCCGATATCCCTTGCAAGGGGAATCCTTGGTAGTGTATAAGAGAGAGCAGGCCTTAGGCGGAAAGGGCTCCAACCGGGCGGTGGCCCTTACCAGGCTGGGCGCCGACTTGGATTTTTGCTGTAAGCTTGGCAAGGATGCTTCCGGAGAATTCATCCTTGACGCTTATGAAAAGGAAGGGGTCAGCCGGGAGATGGTGCTTCTTGGCGACACAGAAGGCACTGGCACCGCATATATTATGCTGGAGGACAGCGGCAGCAACACTATCCTGTCTTACTTAGGCGCCAACGGCGATTATACCCAGAAGGACATTGACGTCGTATTATCGAAGCTTTCCCATTACGGATACCTGTGTATGGATCTTGAATTCAGCTTAGAGGCGATCCGCGCTATTCTAAAGGCATCCAAGGAAGGGGGACCCAAGGCTGTCATCGACGCCGGCCCCGTTCGTAAGGAACTGCCCCTGGAGGCTTTCCGCGGCGCTTACGTGCTGAGTCCTAATGAGACCGAAGCCTCCGGCATGACCGGCATCAAAATTACAGACCGGGATTCTGCTGAGAAAGCATGTGCGGCTCTTTATCAATCCGGCTGCGAAAACGTGATTCTGAAATGGGGCAAACAGGGCGCCCTTCTTTACGACGGAACGGACTTTTCTCATTTTCCCGCTTATAGCGGCTCTGGAAAGGTTGTGGATACCACGGCTGCGGGCGACTGCTTCATGGCAGGGCTGACCTGCCGCCTTTCCGAGGGATACTCCTTAAAGGAGTCCATCCAATTTGCGAACATCGCCGCCTCTATCGCCGTTACAAGACTAGGCGCTATCCCCTCCCTTCCCAATCGGAAGGAGGTCGAGCTGATGGCGGAAAAGGCCGGGCAGGAGGGCTATTTTGACCGGTAAGCCGTTCATAACAGGTTTGCCGCTTCCATCTGACGGAAAAACCGTCACAGCAAAAGCAGCGGTTTGAAGCTTTATTCGAGCTTGCCGGCAGGAGCACCCTAGGTCAAGGGACTTTGCAATCAATTGCACCTGTCTCTCCCGGCGCCTATGGTTAGGCGGTTCCCGTTTTAAGAAGCCTTTTTGTTATAAAAACTGTTGGGCATCCGCCTTCCCCTTGCGCCGCCAAATTAAAATTCCTTTTACAGAACGTTCCCCCGGACTTCACCGGCGTTTCCCATAACTTTAAGAAAAAACCCCGGCAGCAGGACGGCCGCGGCAGCAATTGCTGGCTGCGCACTTCCTGTACTGGGGCTTTCTTTTTACTTTTTGCGTTTTGAGATTTTCTTCGCCCTATTTTCAAGGGATCATTTCTCATGGCGCTGGACCTGAGAGCGGAAAAATAATAAAAGCCGCTCCTGAACCAGGCCTCACTTTCCTTCGATCACACAGCCAGCGCCGGACCAATCCTTATAGAACCGGTCTACATAGTATTTGGTCAGAGGCAGAGGGCTGTCAAAAGTGTCGGTGAACACATGGTAAGGCATGGTGACAATATCCGCGCCGGCCAAAGCGTATTCCACGATTTCCTGAGGCTTTTCGATGGAAGCGGCCAGCACCTCTGTCGGCAGGCCCTCCTCATGGATAACATCGCATAGCTGCTCCAGCGTTACCAGGCCGTCATAACCGATCACATCGTTTTGTCCGGTGTAAGGAGCTACATAATCCGCTCCGGCAGTAGCGCACAAAAAGCCCTGAGACGCGGTAAGCACCGCAGTAGCACAGGTTTTAATCCCCTCCGCATGGAGAATCTTGATCGCTTTTACCGCCTCCCGAGTAGCAGGCAGCTTTACCACAATATTTTTTCCAGCGGTGACAATTTTTCTAGCCTCGGCAACCATCCCCTCCGTATCCTTGGCCACCACCTGGCCGAACACCGGAATCTCCGGGAACTCCTTTGCGATATTGGCTAGAACATCCACCAAATTTTTTCCTGTCTGGGACGCGATGGTGGGGTTGGTGGTAATACCGCAGATGAGGCCCATCTCGTCCAGCTCTTTTAATTCCCGCAGGTCAGCGGTATCTGCAAATAATTTCATATTGTGAACGCTCCTTTTCCAGCTTACGGCTCTTCCGGATACCAGCCCACAAACTCCGGCTTCGCGCTTACCTTGGCATTGTTGCCCATCTCATAATAGGCGCCGAGCGCGTCAAAGGTATCCAGATAGAAATAATGATCCTCCATGTATTTTCCCTGATAGTTCACCTTGGGCCCGCGGCTGGAATATTCGGCAACCGCGGCATCCAGAGCGTCGTTGTCCAGAATAGATTCCTTGATGTGATGGATTCCAGGCCCTCTTTCCTCCAAGAACTTGGAATAAGGATTCACACCGTGAATCGGCTGGATGATCTCAAACTCAATGTCGCCGATAAAGGTAGCGGCAATCAAAAATTCGAAATCGCCTTCTACCGGCTTTCCATCGCTTTTTACGTCATGGGCGCTGATCTGATTGTTTTTCAGAATCGTCCATGGGCCCCAGTTCAGGGTATTTGTTAAATACTCAATGGTTTTCTTGTAATCATTGGTGACATAACAAACCTGGGTAATCTTTCTGTTCTTGTTGAATTCCTGCAATTCCTTTGCGCTCATCATAGTTGATAGCCCCCTTTAAAATAATAAAAATTAACGCCGGGCCTCCCCGGTTGGTTCCAAATTGTTCAAAAGCCCGCGCCCTTCTACGATCAAAAAGCTGTATGCTTTCGGCTTGCAGGCCGTTTCTGTAAAGCCTTGAAACACAGGCAAAAGGCCGCCGTCTGAACAAACCCTTAGACGGCCTTCTCCAGCCTTATTGCCTGAAATTTCCCTAACAGCCGTCAAACCATTCGATTTCTTCTCCCTAAAGCTATCGTAAATGGGTCGCAGCCAAGCCCCATCAAGCGTGAAGGATACTATTATTCTGCATATAAGCCCATCTGGATTCCTTTGGAGTAATCCCCATCCCAATCGTAGCTTTTCCGGGGCTCAAAGGAATTCATCCGGAAGCTTCTCGCGGCCAAATCCCGCATTTCTTCCATTGAGGATACCACATTAAGCCCCCGCAGCTGCCACAAAAGGTTGCCGATCAGAGTAGCATAAGGCATTCCGGACCGGGTAGGCAGATGAGAAGCGTCGCTGATCATCTGCACCAGCTGGGGATACCAGGCTCCTCCATTCACCACCACGATTTCCTCCAGAGGGATATTCAGCTTTTCCATTACATGGAGGGCTTTTTGTTTAATCCACATTGCGATGCTCTCAAACAAGCAGCGGATCCACTCGCCGTGAGTGGCGGGAACTGTTTGGCCGGTTTCCGCCAAATGCTCGGTCAAAGCCTCGATGATACTTCCGTGGGCTTTCAGGAATCTTGGATCCTTTAGGTTGACATAGGAATGGACGGAACGGGCTTCCTCCGCCATTTGCTCCACCTGATCGTAAGAATAGGTGTTTCCTTGCTGCGCCCATTCCTTTTTCACCGCGTTTACCAGCAGGAATGCCGGGAAATCCTGATAAACCAGGAAAGCGCCAGGTTCGCCCTGGAGCGAGTTCTTAAAGCCGTATCGGTAGGCCTCGTCGCTGATGTCGGGCCTGTCGGTCTCCACACCCATATTGGCGTTGGTGCCCAAGCAAACATACAGCTTATTCTTGCCGAAGCCGGGAATCGCCGCCACCGCGGAAGCACTGTCATGGCCGGCGACGGACACAACCTTCATCCCTACGGCGCCGGTTTGATCCTCAACGGCCGGATGCACCGGTCCCAGCACCCATCCGGGCGCCTTCGGCGGCATAAAAAGCCGGGTTGGAATTCCCAGCGCCTCACAGAGCTCTGTGGACCAGCGCTCCTGGCGGTAATCGAACAAGCCGGTCGTCCCGGCGATGGTTGCTTCCGTCGTTCCCTTGACGCCGGTATAAAAGTAACCGAACAGGTCGGGGAACATGATCAGCTTATCCGCATAATCCATGCAAGGGTCGTGGGCGGCCGCCCGGGAAAACACCTGGGGCAGCATATAACCCCGGTTGCACAAGCAGCCTGTCAGGCGAAACGTCTCCTGCTCCGGAATTTTCGCGAACAGCTCCTCTAGGGTATGCAGCGTACTGTTGTCGTTGGGATGATACGGGGGGAAAACAATGCGCCCATAACCATCAATATAAGCATGGGCGGAGCCATGGGTATCAAAGCCAATAGTATCTGGGGCGCCGTATTGGGAAACGATCCGGGCCAGGCCGTCTAAAGAATGGTTATAAAGCGAGAAAAAATCGTGATATAAGGAATCCAGCACTCTTACGGAGCGGTTAGGAAAAGGAATATACTCGTTTTCCGTCAGCCGTTCTCCGTCAAAATACGCGGATACCATTTTTCCGCCGCTGGCGCCGCAGTCAACCCCCACTACATGATATCTTTTGCTCATTTGAGCTTCCACCTTTCCAAATTCATTGAGAATGTTGGATCTTCCGCTTGACACCCCGCCTATTTAACTTGGAAAAGCCGTTATTCCTCGTTGGGCAGCGAGGCCTCTCCGCCCAGCTGAGCGGTCTGGAAGCGCGCCTTGGCGATAAGCCTCGGCCTCTTTTTGGGTTCCGTGATGAAAAGTGAATTTTTTACGGCGTCGGCCGCAAGCCCTGTTGATACCATAGAAAACAGTGGCTTCCGGCCGTTCACAGTAACATAAAAAATCCGAATATATTCGGATTATTCGTAATTTCTGTGGCGCTTCTCCATTTCCTCATCGGAAACGTTCATCTGCTGCTTCAGCATTCTGGACATGCAGTCAAACAGGATGACCGCGGACTGCTCATACAGGTTGCCCATAGGCTGCTTAGTGGGAACCAAATCTCCGTGGGCCCTGTATGCCATTGCCGGCAGATGCACGATCACATCGGCTACCTTACCCATATCGCTGTCAGGAACGGCTGTCACCAGAACAATCTTAGCGCCGGCCTTTTTGCACAGCTCGGCGATAAACACTACATGGCTGTAAAAACCGGGCCCGCAGGAAATGAACACCACATCGCCCTCGCCTACGGAAGGCGCGGTATCATCCCAAGCCCAGTGAGCGTCCTTACCCAAATGCATCAGGCGCATCACAAAGAATTTTAACCCCAGGCCTTCTCTTCCGGCGCCGTAGCAGACTACTTTCTTCGCGTTAATAATCGCGTCCAGCGCAGGCTGCAAATCCTTGTCGTCCATTCTGTCAAACACCTGCTGCATCTCGCTTAACGCGGTGTTGGCATACTCGTTCAATAAACCCATTTTTAGTTCCTCCTTAAAAATTTCAGTCCAAATAGGTTTGGAATCTATTACCCTAGAATGGTTCTTCCATCCTAAGCAATACCGAAAACATGTTTTGTCCGCCAGTATGACAGCCTTGGTCACACGCAGGAGAGAAAGCCCGCGGTAAAGGAATCTCCCAGGCCGATGGTACAGGCCGGATGCTCTACCGGCTTTGTGGGCACCGCGATGACGCCGCCCTTTTCCAGAGTTTTAATCCGCTGCAGCCCGACGGTGCTGTCAGGCTGGTCCGCTATGGAGAACACCATTTCCCTGGTGCCATAATCGGAATACCTCGCCTTAGCGGAAGCTACCATGTTCCCCATGGCCAACGCGGATTTTACATCTCTGCCCTCCGGCAGAGGATTGCCGTAATACATGGACACATCCCTTGAATGGATGACCACGCCCCGGCGCGGATGATAGGTATGGAAAAACTTATCCAATAGATCCATCAGCATATAAGGGTTGCCGCCAAAGGAAGAATGGGAAACGCCGTTAATTTCAAACAGCTCCTCGTCGCTGCAGGCGATAATATCACTTTTGCCGCCCAGCTCCTTAAAGTATTTGCCGTAGCCATCCTTTAGGAAGAAAGGGCCGCACTCGCAGTAAACCATAGTCTCCTGAGAAAAGCCCTCCAGAAGCCGCGCGATTTCCTTCAGCTTGGCGTCCAGGTTCTCCTCCTGCTGAATCCCGCTGACGCCGGAAATCAGCAGAGCGGTGGCATGATTTTTCTTCGCATACTCAAAATAACCGTGATCCAGCGGCAGTTCAGAGTTGAGCACATCCCAGGATAGAATGATCTTGTTGGCCACCGGAGCGGTATAGCTCTGATCCTGGAACTTAAGAGCGGCGCCTTTATGAAACTGCAGAATAAAATGAGGAGCATAGCGCTCGGGATTTTCCCGCAAAAACTGCCGCACCGGCAGCGCCTTGCCGTTGGAATACACAGAAAGGGGCGGATAATTGAGCAAATCGGCAAACTGCGACCCAAAGCTGGTTAAATGCACCAGACTTCTCACACCAAAGCTGCCCAAAGCACAGGCCGCCTGGGCGCCTGTACCGCCTACACCGTAAGAGGCCATCTTTAAGGAGCTTTCGATCGTCCTCGCGACCTCCTCGCAGATGAAGCACTCCGTCCCCCCCTCTGGCAGCCGGAACAGCAGCATATCCACCAGGTCGGTCATATTCTCCACATTGCTGATGTTTCTCGGCCCCGTGGCGTACTGGTCCACCCATTTCTGGATAACGCCGGTATCCCAGCGCACCAGCAGATCCACATTGCTGGTGAGGCCGGCAGCCACATAGCGGGAATCCGCCACTCTTTTAAAGTACTCGATAGCGTTTTGATAAACACCCATAAAGCTTCTTCCTTTAACCAATCATTATTTTATCAGCTACGGGCCAGGGCTTCCATAAGCTCCCGATAGATCTCATCGATATCGGCGATCACCGGATTGGCCTTATAGTCCGGGAGGTCATGGCTGCGGTCGGCAATCCTGCGGATAGTAGCCTCGTCCACAGAGAAGCTTTCAAAATTCAGCCACATGCCGATATCCTTCAGCAGCTGGTCCACTTCCTCGCAGCACCTCTTGGCAGCTTCTTCGTCAGAAAGCCCTGACAGCTCCGGATTTAAAATTCTGCCCACAGTCGCGAACTTCTCAACCGCGGCAGGATAGGTCAGCCGCATGAAGGAGGGATAGGTCAGCGCCAGAGACTCACCGTGCATAATCTGGGGGCAGTGGCCGCTGATGGTCATTCCCACGCCGTGAGGCAGGGTAACGCCGGCGTTGGCGATGGCTAAGCCGCCGCAGGTATCCGCCCAGGCCATTCCCTCTCTGGCTTCCAGGTCCTGTCCGTCCTTCACCACCCGGCGCAGGTATTTCGCCACCATGCGGATTCCTTCCAGGGCAATGATATCAGTATAAGCAGAGCCATTTACATTAATATAGCTTTCAAAGCAGTGGCAGAAGGCGTCAAAACCAGTAGAAGCGGTGGTATGCCGGGGTACGGTCACCATCAGGTCCGGGTCTACGATGGCAACTCGGGGATAAATCAAATTATTGAAAACGGCGCTCTTTGTCTGAGTGGCGGTTTCCGTCATCACCGCAACCTGGGTAACCTGCGACCCGGTGCCCGAGGTAGTGGTCACGGCGATGCAGGGCAGCGTCTTTTCCGGCTGCTTTTTAAAGAACAGGTAGTCCCAGGCCCGTCCCTCATTGATTGCGGCCATTGCCACAGCCTTAGCGGTATCCATGGAGGACCCGCCGCCGATGCCGATAACGGCATCCACCTTTTCGCTCCGGGCCATTTGGGTTCCAGCATCGACGCTCTCCGTAGTTGGATTCGGCACCACGCCGTCATAGTGATGTACAGTAAGCCCGGCTTGCTGCAATAGCCCCTTTACCCTTTCATATAAGAGAGCCAGCGGGGAATTGACGGATTCCGTCACCAATAAAACGTTTTTCCCATATTGGGAGGCAATCTCACCAATGCTGTCAATTTTTCCCCGTCCGAATACGATTTTTGTGGTTTGCTCGTAACTGAAGTTCATGACGATACACTCTCTTTCCCTGCATAAAGATACAGAATAAAATTATTCTTCCGTTTTCCCCTCAATCTGATTTGGCAAGGGGAAACGGTTCTTCCTTAAGCCATTTGGAGCCAGTGATCTCCTGGACACAAGCTTTTTCCAGTTTGTTTTCACTTTCCCCCACGGGCAGGTGAAAGCCGGATTTCATTTTCCAGTTTTTCCATCTATAATCAGCTTGCTGGTGCCTAAATTTAAGAAGGCACCAACCCGGCGAAAAAAGATGCGCAAAACAAACAATTTTAACTCAAAAATTCGTTTAGAATAAATATATTTTTCGTGCAATTACTTATATGTATTTAGTTATTTGCATTTAATTATTTTGTGTAAAATTTGTCAGGTTTTAAGCCGCTTTTTTATCCATTTCATGCTTTCGTCCTCATTATAAACAAGGGGATATTATTTGTCAATAGAAAAATAGAAAACAAAAGATAATTTAAAAACCTGTTTTTGTAACATTTTATCCATAATAACTAATTGACAAAATGTATTATTTTTTTATAATATAATTAGCAGAAGGTAATATCCAATTTTTTAATTAATCTAAAATAGTAATTCACCACCGCCTTGTTATGGATACGCCTAAATTGATCTGTTCCTAATAAAATAAGGCCGTATCTTATCCAGTGTAAGCCTGTCCGGCCGCATATAAACGGAGGTTCTATTATGCCTAAGGTCGATAAGTCTATCGTTGGAATCCATAATAAGGAAGCCGTGATTAACACGATACGGGATAACTCCCCGATATTCCGGGCGGAGATCGCCCGCTTGACTGGTCTGAGCATTCCTACCGTAATGAAGATTACGGATGAATTCAAGGAATCCGGCCTAATCTATGAAAGCGGCAAGCGCACTTCTGAGGTAGGAAAGCCCCCAAAGCTGCTGAGCTTTGTACCTGACGCTAAATATATCATTGGCGTAGATGTGGGAACCACCCACGTTGGGGCGGTTCTGATGGATCTTTCCGCCAAGATCCTTCTGCGTGAATGGGCGCCCACTCACGACGGCCACACCTTTCCTCAGGTGCTGGAGCAGACGATTCAATGCATCCAAAAGATTTTAGATGCTTCTTCTGAATATGCCGGTAAAATTCTAGGCATCGGCGTTGGGGTTCCCGGGCTGATTTCTGTGGAAACGGGAAAAATCATCCTTTCTCCCGCTATCGGCTGGCATGAAGGCAACTTTTTGGCGCCGCTGAAGGAACGATTCCGGCTTCCTGTTGTGGTGGACAACGTAGTGCGCGCCATGGCTATGGGCGAGCTTTGGTTCGGCGCCGGCAGAGGCCTAGAAAATTTTTTCTGCATCGGCTTAGGCTACGGCATCGGTTCCTCCATTGTCATCGGAAAACAGATTTATTCCGGCAGCACCGGCACCAGTGGAGAGTTCGGCCACATGACGATTGACAAAAGCGGCCCCCTGTGCGACTGCGGCTGCTACGGCTGCCTGGAAGCCATCGCATCCGCCAACGCCATTTCCAAGCAGGCGCGGTTCGCCATCTCCAACGGCGCCAACTCCATGATGTTCGATATTATCCACGGCAACCTGAACGACATTAATGCCAAAGTAGTCTTTGACGCCGCAAAGGCCGGCGATTCCCTGGCCAACACGATTGTAAATCAGGTCACCGTTTATTTAGGCATCGCCATCAGCAATGTGATCAATCTGCTGGACCCTCAGCTTATCATCCTGGGCGGCGGCGTCAGCCAGGCGGGCGACTTTCTTTTAAATCCTCTGTTGGATGAAGTTTCCCGGCACGTTCTTCCGGTAAAGGAGCCCCATATTGTGATCTCCTCCCTGGGGGAAGACGCGGTAGCCATCGGAGCAGCCACCTTTCTGCTGAAGGAGTACGTAGAATCCGGCAAAGTGCAATAACATTTTCCCGCAATCCAAGCAGCCCGGAATTTTTGTTTCCGGGCTGCTTTATGAATTTGATTACTCTATTCACGAAAGAAGGCTGTTTATGAAACTCTCTCAAGCACCGTTCGGTACCTCAAGAGACCAAAAAGCTGTTTCTCTCTACACCCTGTCCAATGCTCGGGGCATGACGGTGGAAATCTGCAACATTGGATGCAGCATTGTCTCCGTAAAGGTTCCCGACCGTGACGGAAACAGCGTAGATGTGGCCTTAGGCTACGATACCGTTCCCGAATATGAGGCAAATCCCTCCGCCTTCGGCGCAGTAACCGGCCAATTTGCCGCCCGGATCCGCCGGGGGCAGTATCAATGGAACGGAAAAACCGTCCAGCTGGAGCTAAACGAAGGAAAAAACAATATTCACGGCGGCTCAAACGGTTTTGCCTACCGTTACTGGGACTGTATCGAGGCCAGCGGCGAAAGGCTGCGCTTTCAGCTTTTCAGCCCGGATGGCGACAGCGGCTTCCCGGGGGATTTGACCGTGGTCATTACCTACACTCTGACTGACGACAACACGCTGGTATGGGAATCGGAAGCCTCTACCCTAACGGAAACCATCTGCTGTCTGACCAATCACAGCTATTTCAATTTGAACGGATGCGATTCCGGCAGCACGGAGGGCCAGTATCTAACCGTTAACAGCGACTACATACTGGAGATTGATGAAGAAATGCTTCCTACCGGCCGGATTCTTCCTGTGGCAGAATCCCCCTTCGATTTTACCTCTCCTAAAAAGCTGGGCTGCCAATGCGACGAGGACCATCCCCAGTTGAAAATCGCCGGCGGCTACGACCATTATTTTATTCTCCGGCCGTTTTCCCCCTTCAGCGTTCAGGCGTATTCTGAGGAAACAGGCATCGTTCTTACCCTGCGCACCAACGCGCCGGGGATCCAGCTGTACGCCGGCAACTTTTTAAACGGCACGTTGAAAGCAAAAGGCGGATATTATCCGCAAAAGCGGGGCGGCTTCTGTCCAGAACCAATTTCTTATCCCGACGCTGTGAACCAGCCGAATTTCCCATCCTGCGTTGTTTCTAGGAACAATCCTCAAAAATACCGCACGGAGCTTTCCTTCTCCGTGAAATAATCTGATACGGCCAAGCCTCCGGCTTTTAGCGGCGCTGTAAGAAAACAGGGCGGCATATGCCGCCCTTTGCAAAAGAGTTCTTATTTCATCGCTATGCAAAACCGGAGGCTTCTAAATTCTTGATGAAAAAAGCAAGGAAGGCTGTAGATAAAGAGCTTCTTACTGATCATCTCTAATATTCCATATGGCTGTCGAGAGCCAGAAATACCGCGGAGGGCACAGACACAAACGTTCCGGCACCGCTTTGCTGGCAGAACCGGTTAAGCAGCGATAAATTCCTGTGCTTCTGCTTATAATAATAAAGAGAAGCCTTAACCGTTCGTGAAGAAAAAGGCTTTTAATGAAAATGATCCGGGAGGAACTAATTATGCTGGATAACAGGAAGCTTATGGCGGAGGAATGGAACGCAGGCTGCAGCGCTCTCAGCTGGAGCACTCAGGATGGAAAGCATTTATGGGGAAGAAATTTTGACTTCAACCGATTGGCGCAGGGGACTAAGGTTTCCTATATTCCATCAGGGACCGAGTATTACACCTGCGGAGCCACCATGGAGCGCAACCTCGACCGGAGCAGCCGGTGCCGGGCTGCGTACGCCGCCCTGGGCACAGGATTTTTAATGATCCCCTCGGTTCCGGTCCTATACGAAGGGATCAACGAGCGCGGCTTGATGGGCGGACAGCTTTATTACCGGGAATTCGCCCATTTTGCAGATAAGGCTATCCCAGGGACGCTGAAGATTCAGCCGCCCTATGTCGTATACCACGTGCTGGCGCAATGCGCCACCGTCGCGGAGGCCGCAGACCTGTTGAAGAATAAAGTAACGATCATGAATCTCCCCCTGTTTGGTTCTGTGCCGACCCTGCACTGGGCCTTCAGCGACCGAACTGGAGAAATGATCGTAGTGGAGCCGGACCGGGACGGGCTGAAGGTATATCGAAATACCATCGGTGTGATGACCAACAGTCCCGGGTATTCCTGGCATCGGCTGAATCTTTTGAATTACGCGGGGATTCGGGATCTTGATTACGACGTGCTGGATCTGGAAAGCGACCGCCTAAATCAGTGCTTTTCCGGCAGCGGCGCCCAGGGGCTTCCGGGCGACTGGAGTTCTCCCTCGCGCTTTATCCGTTTAGCGTTTCTAAAAAAATACTGCGTAAAGGGAAGGGACGAAAGCCAAGGAGTCGCAAACATGCTCCATCTTTTTCAAAGCGCCGCCTTCCCTCTGGGAATCGTCCGCATAACCGAGCAAGGTACGGTCACGGAATATGACAAGGATATCAGCCCCTACGATTATACGGTTTACACTTCCATTATGTGCGGGGAATCCCTTCGGTTTTATTGGACCACTTATCAAAACCAGCAGATTCAGTGCGTGGATATGAACCATCTCAAAAAAGGAATGAAAGCAGTCCAGTTCGATTTGGAGCAGCCGCCGAACCTCCATCTGCTCTCCTGCCCGGAAAAATGAGGCCTCCCCTTTGCCTCACTGTGGCAAGCGTATGCAAAAAGTCGGTCTGCGCTGGAGCTTTCCGAACATTCCTGGAACACAAGCCGGGAGTTAATTGGTTCCCTGAGCTTCCTTCTTGGAAAGGAAGTAAATAGCGGTAAAGCCCGCGGCAAAGGTCAGCAGGCAAACAGGCGCTTGAGGCAAAGAGGGTATCCCAGGAAAAATGTTAAAGATCGAACCCAGAATAAAACCAAGAATCATAAGGTAGGTAGGCTGAGGATGCCGATCCATGGCTCTTTCCAGCAGCTTGGTGGCGGCGATGATACCAACAATCAGGCCGATCGCTAAAGGAATTAAAAAAGGCATATAAAATTCACTGATCGCTTGCATCGTCTTATCGTACAGGCCAAGCAGCAAAAGCAGGTAAGATACGCTGATTCCCGGCAGGATCAAGGCAACCGCTGCAATCAGGCCGGCAAGGATTAGCAGCACAGCGCTGAAAAACCAGTTCTCCGACTGGCTGCCTGAGGTGCCGGCCGGGATAACGGAAATTCCTACGACAATCGCGGCGCCTAAAAGAATGTAAAGGGGAATTTTAAAAGAGAAAGCTTTTATTTCCGCCTGGCGGCAGATCATAGGAACCCCTCCGGCGACTGCGCCAATAAAAAAATACATGGTTGGCAGCGGAAACGTATCAATAAGCCGCAAAAGAGGCTTGGCAAACAGGACCATTCCCAAGACCGCGCCGGCGGAAAAAAGGAGGAGAAAGATGAGATTTTTCTTTTTATTCTCCCAAAAAGAGCTGATAGCGGAAATCAGCTTTTGATATATTCCAAGGATCATAGCCATGGAACCGCCGCTCACGCCCGGCACCAGCATAGTCCCCCCAATCACAAGTCCTTTTATCGCTGTGAAAGAAAATTGTTTCAGCAATGTCTTTCGTCCTTTCTAATGGAAAATACCTCTATCATTTCAGCGAGGCTTCCTTTCCGCACCGCCTCCTTCCCAGAAGCCGGCCCGGAAGCAGCGGATTAACTCTCAGCCCGTTTTTCCCGCCGCGCGCCGCTGTCTTTCCTCCGCTGCCTCACAGGTTCTTCAGCCCCCATGCGGCGGGCGCCTCTAACACTCGCTTATGAAAATATTTTCTGATATGGCGGCGTCCTTTTGACGCCGCCATATCAGCTAGTCTTTGTCTCTAGGTTTTGTTCTATGCTCTTTTTGCAATTTCTCTGCGAAAGCCTCGGCAAAGCCGCCAAAAGCGCTTCTGCTCAAAGGCTTACGGCCGGACAGCAGAGCTTTCTTTCACAGGAGCCAATTTGAGAACCGGGAGCCGGCCGGCAATATAAGCACAGATGCAGCCCGCAGGAAAATTAAGATAGTAGGTAAGGGCGCGCCAAATCACCATAGCCGGCAGGACAGTTCCGTCCACAAAGAACGCTCTGAAAAACAGAAGAAAGCTTCCCTCAGCCCCGCCGGAGGCCCCGGGCAGAGGGACAAAGGCGCTCACCATCGAAACATAAGCCTGCGCGGCCATGATAACGCCGAACGACTGCTGGGAAAAGCTGAAGCTCCGATAGATGAAATAAGGTATCAGGCAGGAGCACGCGATCTGAACGACTGTAAGAACGCAAGCCCCCAGATACAGCTTGACCGATTTTCCCAGCAAGCGGGAGCTGCCATGAAATATTTGAAGCTCTCTGCTAATTTTCTCATACCGCTCCTCCGGATGCTTGCATAAATGCAGCTTATGAAAAAGCCATAGCCCTTTGCGGAGCAGCTGATCCGTAGCCCGCTTGCTGATGCAAAAAAGCAGAACAAGGATAATAAACGCACTGTTGCACAGCAGGCCGATAATCGTTACAAAAGAAAAATTACTGATGTGGTTTTGAAAGAAGGGAAGCTTCCACACAACCATAGCCAAAGAATAAAACACCAAAACGATTTGATAAACCAGGGTTTTCATAGCGATGATGGAGCCTGCGGCGCCGGTATCCATTCCAAGGCGCCGCATGGAATAGATCTGCATTGGCTGGCCGCCGGTGGAAAAGGGGGTCAGAGCGCTGTATAAAACACCGACCATTCCCATACAGAAGGAATAGTGAAACTTCCATTCCGGATAGGCTTTCTTACAAAACAGATGCAGTACCAAACCCTCGAGCACCCAAGCAAAGACAGCCGCGAGAAACGCGCCCAGGAGCCATAGGAACCGGATATTTCCGGAAATTTGATTTAAGGATTGAAGTCCTTCGGAAGAAAATAGAAAGCCTAAAAGGACAGCAGCGGAAATGACCATTGTGACAATGCCGAAAAGATTTTTTCGAAAAGCCTTCCTAACGCGTGTAGCCATGGATTAAGATCTCCTCTGTTTCTTCATTAGATTAGATTCGCTGAAGCTGTCCGGCGGAAAACCGCGGCCGCCAGCTTTGATCAAAGCCTGGCTGCCTGCGCCGTATTCCAGGCCGATGCGGATCAAGAACAAGAGGCAGCAGATTGCGGCGCCTCCCGGGCCAGCGGAATACGCTAGTTCTGAAAAGGCGTATTCTATTCGGCGCAAAAGGCAAAATAAAAAACTCGCCGCGCCGCCTATGGGACGGACGATCGGCGGATTCAGGAAAACCTCCAACCAAATTCAACTTTTCCTTGCCAGCCTATTTATTTTCCAACAGCTGTCAAGGCACTTCCAATGGCCTTTTACCAAAGCTTTCCTCTCTGCGTTTCAGCCCTACGCGGCTGCAAAGCAATAAAAAAGGGCAGAACCTCATCGCTAGAAGTTCTGCCCACTGACTCTCAAAACAGAAAGAAAATTCTTTCGGCATCAATAGGTTTTACTGTGAATAAATAGAGACGCTATCGCGCTCTATGACAGACTCCACCACTTATTCCAGCATAGTTAGTATAAAGATTAAAAAGCCATATGTCAAGAGAACAAAGCGGAAATTCATAAATTATACAAATATTTTATACCCGCGGTTGCCTGCCTGAAGCCAAAACCCCGTCCGCTTTTTTGTCTGTTCTGAATTTTTTACCGCAGGCGTTTTTTCATTTCGCTGGGAACCAACCGAAACATAAAATTAAGGCTCTGGGGGAAATCACCGCTCAAATTCCGCAGAGCGCCTCCAATTGTAAAATAAATTCCGATCTCTTGCCGGACAGCTTCTAATCCACTATAATAGAGAAAAGAACAAAGCATTACCTTAGCATGTCCGAAGGCTTTAGAATAGAGGAGATTTTATGATGAAAAAAGCTTTTGTTATTGCTGCCGCTGTTTTACTGATTGTTTCTCTGTCTTCCTGCAGCGGCGGAAGCAGCGGGCCGGTTTCTTCCGGCGGCGAGGAATCGCCGTCTAGCTCTCAGTCGGCTTCGATAGGAGACCCCTCCCAGCCGGAGGCCTCCGCTCAACCTGAAATCCCCGCGCAGAACGGAGACGTCAGCATCAATTTACCCGGCGATTTCTTTGAAAGCGATCCCGATTTTGACCCATCCGCGTACGCTCAGAAGCAAGGTTTTATTGGGGCGGCGGTAAATGAAGACGGGTCTGTGACAGTCACTATGACCAAAGAGCGCCAGCAGGAACTTTTGACCGATCTGAGAGAAGAAATAGAAAATGCCTTTGAGGAATTGGCCGGAGGAAGCGCGACTCCCTATGTGACTAACATTACCTGCGATGAAAATTTCACTCACATTGTTATGGAGGTAGAACGGGAAGCCTATGAGGCCGCAGCGGACATGACGCCGGTAACGCTGGGTTTTTCCGCAATGCTGTATCAAAAATTCAGCGGCCAGGAGCCGCATTGCAATATTACGGTAAAAGACGCGGCCACCGGCGAGGCCATCACCAATGCGGTGTATCCCGACGCGATCGGCCGATAAGGAGAAACGGAGCTTCCCTTTCTCAGCGGAAAAAGGAAGCTGCGTGATTTTGGAATAACCACAGATTACAAAAAGATTCTGGACTAAAGAAGGTTGCATGACATGAATACATTTGAAAAACTGGAACAGCTTTCGGCACTGGCGAAAAAGAGCGAAAAGCTGCGTCAAAGGCTGTTGGAAACCCAAGCTTCGAAAGATCCTCTGGATTCTTTCTGCCGCCAGGCGCGGGAAGCTGGCGTTGATTTGTCCATCGGAGAACTGTTTGCCGTAGGGCAGGAATATTCGGATAACCAATGTAAAAGCACTAACGGAGGAAATCCCACTCCTTACGATTCCTTTAACGACGCATATGAGACCTTTTTAGCTTCTATCTCCTAATCGAAATGGAATTTTTGATGCATAATTTTTCTTGTTAGCGCAAAAAAACAAAGCGCAAATGGAAGGCTTCCTAAAATTTTCCCTTCGCTCCCGACATCTTTTGTTTTGTAAGGAATCTGTTTTTTCAAATGCTTAAGCCATATTCCCAGCCTGCCGAAACTAGTAAAGGGCCCGGAGCGTTAACATACCAATCAACCCCACTAGTTTCTGCCAGCGGGGCTCCCACACTCCAGACAGGCTTGCGCCTGCTGGCTTTTCTTGGGTACTAAAATAATATTATCGTTATCGCCCGCTCTGCACCCAGTAGGCCAGCCAGCCTTAGCCGTTTAAAACTTACATTGGTTCTTAATTTTTTGTATTCCTTCTTTACTAAAGTGATTGATTGAAAAAACAGAGCCTTCTTATCTCTCTGCTGACTTCAAATTATTTGCCTAGGCTTTTTACTCGCCCCTGGTTCAGCCAGGGGTTTGTCAAGCTTAAGGGCAGCAAGAAAGCACCCTGAATCTAAAAATCAGATTCAGGGTGCTTTTTCCGCCGCTGCTTTCAGCATTCGCTTACCACTTTACAGCTTGATTCTCCCGCCGCCATTGGCAAAGGGGCCTGCCAGCGGCATAACCGGCTCCCGTCTGGCTCCGAAATAATCCTGGTTGAACACGATCGGCGTACCGTCCGGTGATTCAAATTTCTGCTCCGGCTCAAAGGCCTCCCCCAAAAGCTCTGTGCTCACCATTTGGGTTTCAAATCTGGGCAGATATTCGTACAGGTTTGTCTGCAAATACCAGCCTTCCCCATCTTCCCCAAGCTTAAGGAAAATCGGATGCTGGGAATCCATCTGATAGTTTTCCTCCGCGTCGCAGGGCTGAGCACCGTTAAAATATACGTTCCCACCCGTATAGACCGGAAGATGATCGTAATAAATATCCCTGTTTCCCCTGTCCTCCGCCGCTCCATAGCCGAACCTGCTGAAATATTCTTCAGCGGTAGGATAACCGTCATAAGGCTTGGTTCCGCAGAGGAACTGAATCCCGTCAAGAGTAGATTTTCCAATGCTTTCCGAATAAGCCGTCAGATCCTTCCGAACCTCCTGCTGCACAAAAATATTATTATAGAAGCGGGCATCTCCGTGGAGGATCGTCATGAACCCGGCTACCTCTGTACGATGCGGGATATGGTAAGGCGTATACCGTGGGGTTGGGAAACGCTTTCCATTATTATCTGTTCCGGCGCCCACCCAGGTAAAGGAACCGGCAATCAGATTGTGAACCAGCGCTAATCCCTGGGTGCTCAGCCTCCCGGCACAGCTGGAGAGCAGCAAATTGTTATCGATCAGCGTCGGGCCGTGAGATACCTCCACAAAGATGTCCTCTCCCAAAGCCAGGCTGTTGGTAATCTTGGTCCCTTGGGGAGGAACGTTGTCATGAAACAGGTTTTGGGTCACTCGAGTACCCTGGGCCTGCCAATCCAGCCACAAGCCTCTGGTACAGTGATGGAAGTGGTTTCTCCGGATCATTACATCAATGGCCGCGTGCATCTTAATTCCGCCGATTTCCGCGCCGGCCAGGTCCTGCTTGTTATTGATGTGGTGAATGTGGTTATCCTCTATGACAGAGAACACCCCTCCCAGATGCCCTACAATACCGGTCTGTCCGCAGTCATGAATATTGCAGCGGCGCACAATATGAGAGCCGATGGTTTCCTTAGACCAGCCTTCCACCTGCGCCTGGCAGATGGCGTCCCGTTCCGTCTGGGTGCCGTCTTTCAAAAATTTGGTGCTCCATTTGTTTTCATTGTTGGGCTGCAAATACTTGCCCAGGGAAATTCCTGAGCATCTGGAATCAGAAACCTCGCAGTCCTCGATAATCCACCCCTTCGACCAGTGAGGGCCGATCATGCCCTCCTGATAGGCGGTAGGCGGAGCCCAGGTCGTCGCGGCCTGTTTCACGGTAAAGCCGGACAGCGTAATATAGTTCACACCGGTTTTATCCGGATAGAAGCAATTTCTGCGGACGTTGATTTCCACTGTCTCCTGGTTTGGATCCGCGCCCTGAAAGTTTGCGTAAATCTCTGTGTAGCCTCCCTCCTGCCGTGTATACCACTGGTAAACGGTAAAATCCGGATCCCAGGATTCCTGATAAACAACAGGATTTATGACGCGTTCCAGGGAAACCGCCTCATACATGGCCTTGCCGTTCAAATATACCTCGCCCGTGTGCACCGGCTCCTCCGCGTAATACCAGTCTCCGGAAACCACAGTAGTGTATGGATTATAACCGCCGAAAAGGCCGTTTGGAATTCTCGCCAGCCATACGTTTTCCTGATATTTTTTCCAGCCCTTCACCACCTCGGCCCCAGTAATCACCGCCGCCAGCGGAACCTCTGAGCGGTAAATAATTCGGGCGTCCTCTCCTGTTCCGCCGTTCACAGGATTCACATACTCCCGGTATACCCCCGGAGCCACCAATACCTCGTCTCCGGCACAGGCGATTTTCGCCGCCTCGGTGATGGTCTGAAACGGCTTTTCCCGGGTGCCGTCTCCTCCTCTGCCAGCCCTTGCGGATACATGATAAATCATTTTTAATCTCCCTTCCACATTCCAATTTTTAAAAGCTCCCGATTGCGCCGCAGCACTCCGTGCGCTTGAAATTAATAGTATTATACTGCTATATGCGCTTCGTTAAAATAAAAATACCGACGATAACTATAACAATTGCGCCATTTCTTCAAAAAAAGCATTTCTATGAAGCGAATCCGCTTTTTATGTTCCCGTTTTCTGAACAGGCCGATAAAAACAGCGGACTTTAACGGCGTTCCCGTTCTTGCCGCTTCAAGGCTTTATCAGAGCTTTTTTGATAAGCGGACTTTGCCGGCAAAAAGCCGGAGATAAAAAGCAAAAACTGTCAGCGGAATCCATGAAGCCACGGGTTGGAAGGGAGCTTTCATTCTAATTTGAGAGCATAACGGTTCACTTTCAGCCAGTGAGTTTTGACCCATTCAGATATTTTATTTGCATCACTACGGTATTTTTGATATATTTAGTATATAAGTTTTATAGAGAAAAGCTAAAAATCCTATCTGAATTTCCGCTTTTTCAGAGATTTTTTGAAAACCGCAGCCAGCATTGCTCAATCCGCCCCGACTCAAGGCGGCGGCACCCATCCGGAAGATTCAAACCGTTTACAGCGCCGATCTGCGGCTCTACGCACAGGTAGCCCTGACCGCCTCCCCCGTTGAACAAAACCCACTGGTCAAACTGCCCGGAGGTTTCCATTTGATAGTCCCCGATTACCACCCTGTGGCCGGCCGCGGTGAAATATCCCGTGAGAGGGGCGCCATCCGGCCGGCAGCCCTGTGTTATCTGCTTTTCTTTGCCGTTAAGCTCCATCAGCCTTCCGGTCGGCAGGTAACGTTTATCCCGCTCCCAGCGCTTTCCTAACGGCACGGAAAAGCGGTCAGGCTCTGTAAACGTTGTGTGAAAGCCCATCGCCAGCGGCATGGGCTCCGCTCCGTCGTTGCGGATATCAATTTTTACCAGCAGTCCGCTTTCCGATATGGTATAATAGAAAGCAATGGTAAAACAAAAAGGGAATCTCTCTCCCCTATTCCGATAGGAGCATATCAGCTCCGAAGCCGTATGCTTCACGACACGAAACGGCGCGTCTGTGAACAGGCCGTGCAGATGGTTGCTCCGTTCCGGCTCGTTTACCGGAAGGCTGTAGCTCCGGCCTTCAAAGCAGAAGCTTCCGTCTTTTGTCCGGTTGGGCGGCAGCAGCAGGGGATTTCCATAGACATAGCGGCTCTTTGACAGAAGCTCCTCCTCCCGTTCGGGCGACCGCAAAATGGGAAACCCGTCATAAGCAAGCTTGGTTAAATTAGCTCCAAAATCAGGCGCGACGGCCGCTTCCCACCGTCCAGACCGCAAAGCGAGCTGTTTTAATTTCATTTTAAATACCTCCCTAAATATTCTTGGATTTTCTCGCGTCTTTGAATAGGTATGGTTTGACCTGAGCTCCGGCCTGTTTGGGCAGAGCCGCCTCCGCCCCTTACTGTATTCCAA
Organism: [Clostridium] leptum DSM 753; assembly: GCA_000154345.1. Lineage (GTDB taxonomy): Bacteria > Bacillota > Clostridia > Oscillospirales > Acutalibacteraceae > Clostridium_A > Clostridium_A leptum. The sequence continues at coordinate 85,026 of DS480343.1, read as the reverse complement.
TTTTTCAGCCAGAACGTCTCAGCCGTCCTCAAGGCCGCGCTGTCGTTAGGCGGCTGGTGAAAGGACTGAGGAATTTGCTGGTTCGCCGCATCTCTCTGCGCGCAAAGCTCGCGCTTATCATCTGCTGTATCAGTTTTTTCTCTATCGTGGTTTCCTCTCTCGCCTTTTTCTTTTCCGTAAAAAAAATTAACGAGGATATCGTATATAACAATTTGGAATCCCTACAGCTGGCCGTAGAGGATAACATCTCCTCCTCCCTTTCCGCCATCGATAAAACCGCGAAAAATATTATTTTAGGCAGTAATGTACGCCAGTTTCTAAGAGAGGGCGCAAACCTGGCGGAAATGGATGAGAGCGGCAAGGTCCTCCTGCGCCAAAGCATCGAACGGGAAATCTCCAATCAAATGCTCTTTAACTCCATTTTAGAGGAGGGGTTAATCGAATCCGTCAACTTTTACCTGGATGAACACAATATCGCCTTTTTTTCCCGGAACGGAAGCCTGGATCTCAAGGACTCTCCCTCTGTCCGGCAGGTGTACCGCACCATACAGCAAAAATCCAGCGCAAACCCGCAGATTTTTTCTTCTACTCTCAATGATCCGTTCCTGCATTTTGCCTACCGGATTTCCTCCCTGGACCAATCCAGCCGTTCTGTTTATCTGATCATCACCATCAATCGGGAGGGGCTTCTGGCGAAGTGCCAGTCGATTACGGATTATGAAAACTCAGTGGTGTATTTGGCGGATCAAAAGGGAACCGTGATACTTTCCAACCAGCAGGAAAACGAGGGCGCGCCCCTTCCTGACGGCATTGACGGAAACTATACCCAGGGGAAAATCACTCATTTGGACTTTGACGGCACAAAGCACCTGTATTTTTCCCAATGGCTGAACGACAAGGATTTTTTCCTGGCCGTTATGATGCCGGAGGAGCTGTTTGTACGCTCCCTTTATGAGGCCATGCGGGATTATCTCTTCCTTTCTGTAGTCGTGTCTTTGATTATTATGGCGCTGATCGTTTTGCTTTCGCTCCGTATGACCGCTTTTACCCATGACTTTACAGAGGGGCTTCAGAAATTTGGAAAGGGCGACCTTACCGTTAAGCTTCCGCCCTACCGTGACGCGGATTTAAACCATATCAGCAACACCTTTAACCAGATGACGGAGCGCATTAACTTTCTGGTGGAGGACGGCTATAAAAAGCAGCTCTTAATTCAGCAAATGGATATCGAGTTTCTGCAGTCCCAGATGAATCCTCATTTCTTATTCAACACCCTGTTTACCATCAGCACCCGGGCTAAAATGTCCGGAGACGATCTTCTGTTTGAAATGGTCCAGGCTCTGACAAGGCTGCTACAGGCCAGTCTTCATACAAAAAATGATATTAAAATCACCGTCGCTCAGGAGCTGGAATACATCAACGCTTATTTGTACATCCAAAAGGTCCGCTATGGAAGCAAGCTGGAATACGCCGTCTCTACGGGATCGCCGGAAATTCTGACTCTCCTGATCCCACGGCTCTGTATCCAGCCGCTGGTAGAAAACGCTGTGGTTCATGGAATCGAGCCCTTATCCGCTACCGGCCATATTGATATCGCGATGGAGCTCAAAGAGGACGCTCTGTGGATCACCGTCACCGATAACGGCGTGGGCTTCGATCCTGCCGAAGCACCTGACGGCTCCGCCCCTCCGAGCCATTCCAACCATATCGCGCTGCAGAATCTTCAGGAACGCATCCGCTTGATTTACGGCGGCGCATATGGGGTCACCATAGATTCCGCACCCGGCCGGGGCTGCCGGGCCGTTGTTATTCTGCCTGTAGATAAAGGAGGAAATCATGGCTTATCGAGTTCTGATCGCAGATGATGAGGAGATTATCCGCCAGGGAATCGAATTTTTAGTGGATTGGGAAAGGCTGGATTGCTCGATTGTCGAGCGGTGCGCCAACGGCCAGGAGGTCATCCGCTTTTTGGAGCAGTCCCCCTCCGGGGTGGATATCATCATATCCGATATCCGAATGGCCGGTGCCGACGGCCTGGACATCGCCCGCTATGTATCGCAGAACCAGATTCCAGTCCAAGTGATTTTTCTGACGGCGTATGCGGATTTTTCCTACGCCAAAACCGCTATCGAATATTCTGTAACAGATTTTGTGCTGAAAAGCGACATCTCAGAGGGGCTGCCCCGGGCCGTGGAGAAAGCCAAGGCTCTTCTCGCCCAAAAGCAGGAGGAGCAGAAAAAGAGGCTGGACGCCGAAAAGCTGAGCCGTCAGAACCGGCGCTATCATCTGGAGAGCCTGCTGCGGAGCGTGGCGCTTGGCACGGGGCCCCGCGCTTATGACAATCTTAAGGATGAGGAGCCCTATTGCGTCGTGACCTTTGAGGTCACCGATAGTCCGCAGGCTGTCCCGTCCTCCGGTCCGGCTTCTATGGCTGAGCCTCATATTATCAGAACCGCCCTGATGGATTACGACACGGTGATGATCGGCTTATCCAGCCGCCAGTGCTGCGGAATTATCTTCCTGGATAAATCCAGGCACACGGCCGGCGGCTTAGTGAAGGCCTTGCATGACACGATTCATATTGTGGAGGAGTATCTAAAGGCCGACGCGTTTGCCGGAGTCAGCCGGGAGCACCTGCGCATGCAGGATTTAGAGGCCGCCTATCAGCAATCCATTTTAGCGCTTAATAACGTGTTTTACTCCCGCAACAGGGTAAACTGCTTTGACCCCAAAATTACAGACGGCAAGGAGTCGCCTGTCCTTCCATCCATTCAGCAGCTGATAGAAAGCCTGTCGGAGGCCTTGCGGTCGGATAGTCCTGAAACCATTTTAGGGATGCTGGAGGACTATTGCGCCTCGTTTATCAAAAGCGGTGAGCCGTTTCATATCTTTAAGAAAAATATGCTGTCGGTTTATACCGTACTGACCGCGGATGTCAAGCAGATGGACATGATGGACGAATGGGAGATGCAAAAGGCGGATGAAAGCTTTTATACCACCGTCGAAACCTCTAAAACCTTTTTCGGCATCTATGAGTCCCTGCGGAAATATCTTGCCCTTTATCTGCGGCTGCGGGAAAATTTTTCCGGAACTCAAAGCAGCCTGATCCGCCAGGTAAACAGCTATATCCATAAAAATTATAATCAGAACATCAGCCTTCAGACCATCGCGGATACCTTTTTGGTGAGCTGCGGCCATTTAAGCCGGCTTTACCGAAAGGAAACCGGTGTTTCCTTAATTTCAGCTATCAACAACCGCCGGATCGAGGTAGCGAAAAGGCTCCTGAAGGATCCGCGCAACCGGGTCTTCGAGGTTGCCAGAGCGGTGGGGATCGAAGAGCCCACCTATTTTACCCACCTGTTTACCCAAGTGACAGGTGTCAGCCCCTCGGCGTACCGCAAGCAGCTGGAATCCCTCGGCGGGCATCCGCTTTAAGGGGTCTTTTCCATCGCCTCTTCTCAGCTTTCGTTCTGATCTTGGATGGGCAGCCAGGCGTTTATCCGGGCTGCTTTCATTCCGAGGGACTAACGGCTCAGAGCATTGGACAGGCCGCATCCTAAAGGAAACCAGGCTCTGACTCAAAACGTCCCAATTCCCGAAGGGAAAGGGCGCTGCAAGGCTGTCGGCGCTTTCCGCCGCAGCACCGAAGCGGACATCAGAAAAACGGCATACTCTTTGGAAAATAATCCGCGTCAAAAATTTTGACAGCCAACGGCCCCCGGCAAGAATAATCTTTGCCGGGGGCCGTTCTGCCGAAAAAACGCGCCTTATTTTGTTCTTTTCATGAGGATGGATTTCCGCGGAACCGGCCGGGCCGTCAAGCCCCGGAGGACGCCTCGCGAGCTTCTCCGCTCCCGTCCGCAAGCACATAAGCGCAGCCAAGCAAATGAGCGTCGTCAGGGTTTGCGGCCGGTGAAATACCATCAAGCTGAAGATCCGCCAGGGTTTGCTCCAGGTCCCGGCCAAACAGCGGGTACGCTTTAGATATCTGCCCTCCGATTGTAAGCCTGCGGCACCCCTTTTCCTTTAAAACCGGGAACAGGATCTCTCCCAGCATTCTGCCGGTTTCCCGCATGGTAACCCGGGCGGGCTCACTGCCTTCCCGGGCGAGCCGGGAAATATCCGCCACATCAATGCCGCTGCCCGCCATTGGCGTTCTTTCCAGATACCGGCTGATAATGCCCCGGCGGGATACATAATCCTCGGCCGCGCCCTTGCGGTAGGGGACGGTATAAAGGGAAAAACCAGGGCCGCCCTGAGGGTTCAGCTGTACCTCTCCGTTTCGCATATACGCAAAGCCCAGGCCTGTGCCCAGCATCACCCCCGCGGCGTTGCCCTCCCCTTGAAGCCCGCCTTTCCAGTATTCTCCCAAAAGGAACGCGGTGGAATCATGCAGAAAGCGGACGGGAAGGTCTCCCGCCGCCTCCTGAATCCATGGACGGAGAGGGATCCCATACAAGGCTGGGAATTTATGCCGCATGAGGCTTTTTCCCTCCTGATAGTCGAACGGGCCCGGCGTATCCACTCCCACAGCCTTAATGGCCCGCCCAATTGCGCGGGCGTTTTCCAGCTGTCTGGCTATGAGGATATGGTAGGCTGAACGCACCGAGGACGCCTGGCCTGCGCTGTCCACCGGGCAGGAAACACGGGTATGCTCCAGAATTTTCCCATCGGCACTGACCAGCCCGGATTTAAAAAAGGTGCCGCCCGCATCAATGGCTAAAATCAGCCCGTCTTGCTCCGTCATCACGGTTCTCCTCTTCATGCTCCGGCGCCGGCAGGCTTGAGCATGGTCTTATGCTCAACGCAGACGGTTCCCGCCTTTTGGTTGATAATCTCATAGGGGCCGAAATCCGCCGGGACAATCACGATATCCAGATAGTTTTGCAGAAAACAGCGTTCCGGGTTCGTTTTGGAACGGACCAGCACCTGTTCGCCGTCCACCAGGGTCAGCACGTGAAAATCCCCCGCCGTATCATCCTCAATGGCGGTAACAAAGCGCTCATTGCGAAGGGAGAAATAAAGAAGCTCATGCTCTCCCACCACAAATTCTTCCCAGTCCTTTCCCTTCCGCAGCGTGCGCCTGCCGCCGTTAACCAGGTTCTGGTCTACCCAGTCCGCCGTACGGCTGCGATCCAGCACCTGATCTCCATGATAGGTATGAATGGGGCGTGGGTTTCCATCCAAATCCTTGCGGACGTAATCGTACATTTTATAGGTATAGGAGCCCACCGTCAAGCTTCCGATCTCCAAAATCAGCTGGTTCTGGCCGGAGGCGTGGATGGTTCCCGCCGGGATCATCACCTGCGTACCGGGCTTTGACTCGATGCTGTAAACATATTTCTGATAATCCACCGGCTGGCCGTCTTTTTCCGAACGGCGCGCCTCCGCAATAAATTCCTCTACGTCCGCATCCTTTTGGAAGCCTAAATATGTCCTGGCTCCCTGTCCGGTTTCCACAATATAGTAGCTTTCGTCCTGCCGTCCCAGTTCCCCGTTGTTTTCCGTTACATACTTTTCACCGGGATGGCACTGTATGGACATATTGCCGTTGGAATGGTAAGTATCGTCGTAATTGAACCGCACCGGGAAATAGTATCCGAAGGCATCGACGCTCCGCTTTCCCATCAGCTTTGGCCCCTGGCTCTGAACCAGCGTATAGAAGGGAAATTCCAGCTTTCTTCCATTCAGCTCGAAAACCACGCTGACCTCCATCGGAATCATGTCAAACACCCAGGCGCAGTTCTTCATCTCTCTGGGAAGCCCCCGCAGGCGCTGGATATAATAGCCTCCCCATACTCCCTCCAGGTACACCGGCTTGCACCGCAGCGGGTATTCCATCGCCCTGGCGAAAATACCCTCCAGCAGGGAGGCGGGAAGCAGCGACATGGAAAGGGCGTCGTTGGCGATTACATAGCTGTCCAGCTGTTTTTCGTGCAGCAGGGTGAAGCGCAGCTTCGCCGCCACCTCGAAATCCACATAGTAGCAGCGCCGAGCCATTCTTTTAAACGCCAGCGCTTTTTTAGCACCGATATTCCGGTATTCTCCGCGCTTGAGGCGCAGCATAGCCCTCATGGGGGTAGTATCCAGATAGATCTTCTGGTCGCATAGGGGCCGCAGCGTATCGCACAGCGCCCCATAGCCCCAAAGGATCAGCACGCCGCTGCCGGCCTCCCGGAAAGAAGCCAAAGCAGCCTTTGCCGCCGCCAGCTTTTTCAGGTCCCACAGATCCTCATAACTGCCTGAGAACAGCTTTCCGTATAGGAGCACCGGATCCTTTTCCAAATCCTCCTGAAGATTTTCAGCCGCCAGCCGCTCGGAAAGAGTCTCTTCCTCCTGCCACAGCTCTTCAACGGCCATAACCGTTACCGGAATCCCCAGCAGAGCGAGCTGCTGCTCCAGCAGATTGCGGAAGGTATCCAAGGGGGCGGTGCTGTAGCCGTCTACGGCAATCACCCAGCCTTCGGCTCTTTTCAAGGCCCCGGCGGCTTTTGCCGCTTCCGCCGCCGCAGACGCCCCGCTGCCCTCTACAAGCTCTGACAACGGCAGGCCCGAGGGGTCCAGCACGTTAAACGCGTTCGGGTCGTCGTAGGGGTATGGATTAAACATAAAGCTCATTGCATTTTCTCCTTATCTATCCAGGTTTTTTAGGGGTTCCCAGGGCGTTTCAGCCCTCTGGGCATTAAATTTTATAAAAGTCAAAGCCCATCAGCCGAGCCAATTCCTCCAGCTCCTTCGTCCAGTCGCCATCCACGATGGCGTAATGCTGCGTCACACCGATCGAGACAAGCCGCTGAAACAGTTCCTGCGGGGACAAGGTTTGGTGGCGGAACTCGGAATGGGAATAGCTCGCCAGGTAATGCTTGGTAGGCGCAGCCTCCACCACCGTGCATACCATTTTAAGAACGCCGTCTTTTTCCGACATATGCAGCATGGTTTTCTCCCCCTGGGGAAAAACATACCATGCAAAGGGCGCCCCCGCATAACGGTATTCGGTTTTCGCGAACCGCTCATCCCTGGCCACCACCACGTTTCCGGGACATTGGGTATAATCATTCGGCCCGGCATGGCCTGCCGCGAATCGGTTCCGCTGGTGAATAATATAAAACGGCTCGATAAAATTGGCCCGCCGGCCGCTGAGGAGCTTCAGGATATAAACCGCGAGCCCGCCGCCGATATCCCCTTCCGGCACCACCGTCAGCCGGGAATCCCCTCTGGTGGGGCAAAAGCCCGGGCGCAGGCCTACCGACCCCAGCAGCACCGGATCGATATCGTTGAGCACCGTCAGGTCTATGCCGTAATCGCCGGACAGCTCCTCCAGGGCGATGGACGCCCGCACCGAGGCCGCCAGCTTTTCCCTGTCCACATTGGCGCTGATCCGGAACCTTTCCTCGATTCCGCGGACAGCCTCCTCAACGGCGCCCTTAGGCACCGAGCCGATTTTTTCCGTCAGCTGCGCCACCGACAGGAACCGAAGCTCCGGCCCCGCCTTCATAAACACATGGTAGGGGTCTACATAAGTGGACCACATGGCCTCATTATAGGAAGCCAGCAGGCCCAGGGTGCTGCTTCTCAGCTGAGAGCGGCACAGGGCGGCCTGGGCAAAAACGCCTAATTCCTTTTTTACCTGCTCCATCGTGCCGATGAAGGTGTGGGTCATGGGACGGTGAAACCGCTGCAAATCCCCGGAGGCCTCCTGCACGCCCACCAGGCTGCCCGCAGACAGGAATTCCACAAACTCATCCTCGTCGTTGGTGTCGGTGATCTCTACCCGGTCCCGGATGATGCTGGTAAAAAACAGGGGCACCGGCGGCATATCCCGCAAAAAGCGGATCCAGGCGAAATCCTCCGCCCAGGACAGGTAGGCCGCCGCCACGCAGTCTACCTTTCGGGTGAAAAACAGGTCGATGGCTTTTGTTACGTCCTCCCGCTCATAAACAATTCCCGGCGTGACGATTTCACCGATTTCCTGAAATTCGCCGATGATTTCCTTTTCCTCTCGAAGCTTACGCGCCTCATAGGTTCCGTGGGCGGTTCCCTCTCCCAGCGGTTTGAACCGGGGAGAGCCGATCAGCAGCAGCCCGATCCGGGGTTTTCGTTCCACAATCATTGCTGAATGCCTCCTCTTTCCGCTCTAAAATAACTCTATGCAGACCTGCTTTTCCTCCAGGGGAAGCAGGTATTTCCCATTGGATTTCTCCAGCTCTCCGCCGTCAAGAACAGCTTTTCCAGCCCAGTGCAGTCCCAGGTATTGAGGCTGCTGGTTGCCGTCCTCCCTGGCAACAGACAGCAGGTAGCCGCCTTTCCCTCTCACAGAAAGCTCCAAGGAAAGCTTGCCGAACCGGGTAGGCGTTTTTTCCAAAACCAGACTGTCTCCAGCCCTTGGCAGCCATTCCTCCGGCAGTCCGGGCAGCAGCTCCACGCCGGTAAAGGTTTCCAAAACCACCAAATTACGCACCAGGCGGATAAATTCCACAGAGGCCCAGTTGTGGGGCATATCGCCGCAGATTTCCGCGCTGTGGGTTTCCCTGACCGGCTGCTCCTCGCGCCACACCCGGCTTGCTGAAGCGTGGTTGGCAAAGGCGTAGAGATAATCCGCCGCCTTTTCCCTTTGTCCGGCCTGCAAGAGGAGCTGGGCGAAGCGGACGCTGGAATAGGTATAAATAGATTGGTCAGACCGCCATCCGGTGCACTCGGGGATTCCTTCCCGGTCGTCGCAGGCGTCGATCAGCCGCAGCAGGTCTGTAACGATCCTGTCGTCCGGTTCAAATTCCCCATGGAACGCCACTCTGGCGATGGTCGCGCATCCGGTCTGGGGCTTATAGGACTCGTTTTCCGCCATACTCAGCGGCACATAGGGAATCCCCTCCGGCGTCGTCCCCCGGTCTCTTTCGATGCACTCCCGCATACGGGCCATCAGCTCCTGGGCGAACACGCCGAATTCCTCATAACGGGGAAGCTTCAGCCGCTTTCCTGCCCGGTAAGCGTCGCTTAAGCCCAGAATCACGTTCATCGGCGTGGTATATTCCGGCTCCGGGCCGTAAATGCCGCCGTCTCCAAAGGAGGGCTGGAACAATCCATAGGCCGGATAGTCCTTCCCCAGCTTGAAGGAATCATCCCGCATGCGGCGGAGGTGCTCCATGCCCCTGAGCATCACCGGCCACATTTCACGGAGCCTGTCATCGTCGTTTCTCAGCTCGCACTGCCTTACAATGGTGGAAAGAGCCACCGCTGTCTCCTTGTGATGATCCGGAAGAATCCGGATGGAGCCGTCCGGCTTCACCCTTTTAAGCACTGCCTGCAGGCATTGAAAGCCCTCCTCGTCTCGGCCCATCATGTAGGCGCATTCTCCGAAATAATAGCCGTCTACCACCCATAAGCCCCGGTAAATGGTAGGGCCCACATGGAACTCACAAATATCCTCGACAATTTCCCGGGCCTGCAAAATATTCCGGCCGCACGCATCCAGCATCCCTTGGATCTGCGGATCAGGAATGTGAAAGGCGTTCCGGAACGGGCGGATCTCCCGCCAATACTCACAGGCGGCTTCCAGCGCTTTTTCAGCGTACTCCAGGGTAAACGCCTCAGGGTCCACAGTGCCGTGGTAGACAAGCCCAAAGGCGCCCTCCCAGACGTCTCCCTCCTGAAGCACCAGCTTTTCCAGGGGGCTTTTACCGCGGTAAATCGGCGTGTACAGGGCGATCGGCGCAGGAATCCGGGGCGTTCCTACCGGCAGGGCATAGGCTGAGGATATCGGCCGCACAGTTTCGGGCGGGTCGGACGCCTCGCCGAGCTCCTGGAGGTAAACGCTGCTTTTCGCATGCCCAAAGCCGGGCTTCGCCTCCATGCGGAACAGGATAATATCCATTCGGGCGCCGTTTTTGTCTCTGTGGGCGAATGTCGTCCATTGAAACGACGTGCCCTGATATTCTTCCCTGGTGATTACGACCGCAGCCCGGGGATCGCCGAAATCCTGGCGCTTTTCCGTCAGCGTATCCCGGTGGTAAAACCGCGGGAGATAGCGGTATTTAAAGCCCAGGTTTCCCTCCTGTAGGTTCAGCACCCGTTTTTCACAGGCGGGGATGGTGCCGTCCACAAACTGGTTCCGGTCTCCCTCCCAAAGATAGTTCAGGCTGCCGTCCTCCCGGACGATGGTTTTATAATAATCGTCTGCGAACCCAATGCAGGTCTGATTGATATCGGGCGCATAGCGAAAATCTATCACACGGTTTGCGTTTTTCTTCATAAATAAGTCCCTTCCTGTCGTTTAACGTTAAGCGGATCTATCCTGCTCATCCCTTGACCGCCCCGCTGACCAAGCCCTCGGTCACCTGCTTTTGCAGCAGGATAAACACCACGATGCTGGGGATAATCACTACCATAGTAGCCGCGAACATGGCTCCGTAGTCGCTGGCGAACTGGCTTTTAAAATACAAAAGGGCGATGGGAAGCGTTCTTTTTTCCGTGCTGGAGGTCAGGGTCATCGCGATCTGGAACTCGTTCCACGCGCCTAAAAACGCCAGCACCCCGCAGGTGGCCATGGCGGGCTTCGCCAAGGGAAAGATGACCCTCCAGAAGGTGTAATAGAAGCCGGCGCCGTCAATGTAGGCGGCTTCCTCCAGTTCCAGGGGAATGGTCAGGTAATAGCTTGTAAGGATGTACATGGAAACCGGCAGGCTGAAGGCGGCGTAGCAGATGATCAGCCCTAAAAGCTGGTCGTAAAAGCCGAGGGTTTTCATAGTTAAGTAAAGAGGCTGAAGCAGCGCCGCCGAGGGAATGAGCAGCGCCAGGCCGAAAAGGCTCTTCAGCTTCCGGCTGCCCTTAAAGCGGAACCGCGCGAGAACATAGGACGACATGGACAGCACAAGGACGTTCAGCAGGGTCGCCACCACCGCCACAACAGCGCTGTTGCCGTAAAAGGTGGCGATCGGCACCATCTCAAAGGCCGTGACATAATTTTTCAGGCTCCAAACAGTGGGAAGCGACAGGGCGCTGTTTAAAATCTCGGTGTTGCTTTTAAAGGAGGACATAAATACCCACACAATGGGCACAAGGGATACGATCAATATGATAATCACGAACAGATAGGACAGGATACCGCGCAGGATTCGGAAAAAGCGCTGGCTCCCTGTTTCATCCATTCGTTTCGAGGGCTTTCTGCTCACCGGTTCTCCCTCCCTACGCTAAAGATTCGGTTGATAATCATCACGGTAACGCAGCCAAGCAGGATCAGCGTCACGCCCGCCGCGTTGGCCATGCCGAAATTATTCTCCGTCATGGCGGTCCGGTAAACGTACATAGGCAGGTTCATGGTGGTATCCCCCGGTCCTCCCCGTGTAGTCAGCATGATGATATCCAGCTTTTTCAGCATATTAGAGGCTTCTAAAATTACGCTGGTGCCAATGATATTTTTCAGCAGGGGAAGGATAATCCGTGTATTCAGCTGGAAGTTGCTGGCGCCGTCCACTGTGGCGGCCTCAATAATGGACCGGTCTATGGAAATAATCTCGGTAAGCACCAGCAAGGTAGTGATGGCCGCGTACGGCATCCAGGTCAGCGTAACCGTTAAAAACGCGGTATCGTAGCTCATGAACCAATTATGGTCATAGTCGGGCAGGAACATCCGCACAATGCTGTTAATCATACCGAATTCCGGATTGAAAATACACAAGAACAGCATCCCCATAGCGGCGCTGGAAATGATGCTGGGGATCATATAAGCGGTGCGGGCGAATTTCCAGTAAAAGGGCCTTCTGGCAAGGATCAGGGCGAACAGCACGCCGATAGCCACGTGGATGGTTCCCTGAAGGAGGATCCAGACCACATTGTTTAAAAAGCCCTGGCGAAAAGAATTGTCATGAAAGATAAGCTCTATGTAGTTTCCTATCCCATTGAAGGTAATGGGGTCCCCGGTGCGCCAATTGCAGAAAGAGGAGCCTACCAGCACCACGACCGGCACGGCAAACACCAGAAGAAACAGCACCATGGTGGGAGCGATAAATACCACATAGTTAAGGCGATTTTTTTGTTTCAAGGATTTTATCTCCTTTCTGTAAGATCTATTTTCCGGAGAAAGCAGTTTCCAGCCGGAGGAAAGCCTTCGATACACAAGCGGGCCAGCCCTCCGCTTTGCTCAGGCTGGCCCGGACTTCTTCCATTATGCTGTTTTTCGCCGCCTGATTACTCGTTTTTCGCGGAAATATCGTTCATCTGCTGAATCATTTCATCCACAGTAATCTGGTCGTACACGAGAGCGGGATACAAGCTGGAAAAGCCGTCGTAGGTCAAATTCTCGTATGCCAGCTTGTTCATCGTCTTATAGGTATATTCCGCTTCGCCCATCAGGTCTACGATCTGAGCGGTCAGCGGGTTTTCCTCACGGTATACCTCGGTCAGCTCCACCTTGGGGCCTACCGGAATATTGCCGCCCATCTCCAGCTTAATCCGCTGGGCCTCTGCGTTGGTAAACCATTTGATCGCTTCCCAGACGCCCTCCTGCTTAGCGGGATCATCGGTGCACATCATAAAGCCGTAGTCGTAGTTCGCCACCATGCCGGAGCCGGGATACATCGCCACGCCGACCTTATCGGCAAAGCCCTCGCCGGCCTTTTCCGTATCGGAAAAGTCAGGGATCATCCACGCGCCGTTGGGCATAATAGCAGCCTTTTCCTGGAGAAAATAGTTCGCTACGTTGGCGTATACGCCGCCGATGGCATCAGAGGAGGAATAGTCTCTCAGCATGATTTTGACCATTTCCAGAGCTTCCTTGATCTCCGGTGTATTCCAATCCTTGATCTTGTCGTCAGAATTCATCAGGGCGTTGCTCTCCTCGTTCTGAGTTCCTACAATAGAAACCAAAACGTTCTGAGTCGTCCATGAGTTCTCGCCGGTGAAGAAGGTCAAAGGAGTTACGCCGATCCCTTTCAGCGCTTCCAGGTTGCTCATCCATTCATCCCAGGTCTCGGCGGGGGTAATCCCGGCCTGCTCAAACATTTCCGTATTGTAGAAATAGCCGAAGCACTGGTTCAGGTCCGGCACGCCGTAAATCTTGCCGTCAATGGTATTCGAGGCGAACGCCGCTTCTCCCACCTCAGCCTTATAGTCAGGGTCTGCCTCAATGTAGGAGGTCAAATCCTGTGCCTGGCCGTTTTTGATCGCCAGGTTCATCACCGGCCCCTTACCCTCTACAAGATCCGGCAGGTCGTTTGTAGTAGCGAGAACCGCCATCTTCTCCTGATAGCTTACGTCGCTGGGCAGCTCCTCAACGACCAGCTTATACTTTCCATCGAACTCCTCATTAAAGCTGTCGATCATATAGGCCTCTGTCTCCGCCAGCACGTTCGTCCCCACACGGTAGGTAGGATAGGTAATCTCAACAACCTCCTTGGGCTCGCTCGTCTCTTGGGACGACGCTTGAGAGGGCTCGCCGCTGCTTCCGGGATCGGAAGCGGCATCATTTCCGCAGGCTGCGGTGGAAAGCAGCAACGCCAACGCCAGGGCACCCGACAAAAACTTTTTCATCAAATAACTCCTCCTTATGCTTTGATAGTATTTTTAAGATCAGGCCCATTTGAGCCCTTTCCGAATTCCCTAGACAGGCCCGATGGTATCGGCTTTCTCTCTTGAGCTACGCTGTTTCCGGTAATTAATTTAGGTTGGCTTTCTGCCGCAACGCGGCCTATGCGCTTTCTAGCACGAGGCGCATTCAGTCTACCGCTTTCTCAGATATGTGATCTTTCATCCTAAATTTACTTGTTGAAAATCATGTTCGGGCTTGCTTTTTACAGTTTTTATTTTATACAAGTTTTACAATTTTTTGAATAAAAATAATTAACTTTTTCTGATATTTTTAGATTTACATTTCTAAATTCTTCATAACCGGGGCTATCGCCCCATCAAACCCTTGCTTTTTTTTAACAAATTATGTTTTATTTTGTGCGAAATGTATCTTACCCGCTATTCTTACCAACACAAAGCAAAGGATAAACATCCTACAGTTCCTTCCCAGGCTCCGTTTAATTTAAAACGCTTGATCCATGCGTCGGTATTTCACACTAAATATCGGCAGCGAATGGCGTGCATTCCCCCGATTTCCTCAAAACATCTCCCATATGAAAAACACCGAATATACAAAAAAGCCTGGAGCGCTAACGGCGTTCCAGGCTTACTCTAAGCCGCAAAAATTGTCCAGCGGTAGAAATTGTTAGAAAGGCAGCCAAATTGAAAGCATATTATCAGGTTTTAAAACCAATTAAAAAGCTGGGAAAATAATCCGCTAAAAATATAGTACTGAATATCTTATAATGAAAATAGGCTGCAGCTTATCATACTAAGATATCTAAAAAGAGCACTTCCCCTGGAAAACGAGGAAGCGTTTTTTTTCATTGACAGAACTATAAAATTAAGTCTTTTGTCCATAAAATAAAGGACTTCCCCCAAAATTGTTCAAAAAAACAGCACTATTCTATGTAGTTATTTATATTAAAAATGCTATAAAATTATTAATAATAGATATTTTTTTATGCACTTTTTGGTGAAACAGAAGAATTTTTAAGCAAGGAGGCCATAAAATGGAACAGCAAATGAAAATGTTTCAAGAGGACCGCAACCTTCCTTTTTCCGTGTATATCGCACAGGATGAGAAGTTTTCGTGGCATTGCCATAAACACATGGAGCTGGATTATTGCAGCGAGGGGCATTGCACGATCAAGGTAAACGGAGAAAGCTACGATTGCCAGCCTGGCGATTTTGTGATTATCCATACAATGGAAGACCACACTCTAATTCGTAATTCGGACTGTAAGCTTCTGGGTGTCCAAATGGATCTTTCGGTGCTGGATACCGCGTTCAGCCCGTTTTATGAATCTCAATACCTTGTGCCGTTTATCCGGGGCAGCGGGAAGTATCAGAGGCGAATCCGCGTGCCAAAGGGATCTTTATTAGAAAGCATCTTATCTGAGATTTTAGTCGAATATCAAAAAAAGCAGCCAGGTTACGAAATGTATATTAAAGGGGACATTTTAAGATTATTTTCCTGCTTAGTACGTACTAAGGTAATTGAAATCGGAGAGCGCAACGTCAATTTCCAGGATTTAGAGCGGATCAAACCGGTAATTGATTACATGGAGCAGCATATTGAAACCGAGCTGTCCGTAGCAGCAGCCGCTAAAATAGCCTGTATGAGCTATTACCATTTTTGCCGGCTGTTTAAGAAAGTGATTGGCAAAACCTTTGTAGAATACCAGAATTTTATCCGGATTCGCCGGGCAGAAAAATTGCTGATAACTACAGACCGAACCATTACCAATATCGCCTTTGAGACTGGCTTTGGATCGGTGGCTTATTTTAATAGAGTATTTAAGAAGGAAACTGGGCAAGCCCCGGCAAATTATAGGAAGAAAATGAGAATATAGCAAAATAGTATAAAAAACGATCAAATACATTATATTTATTATATTTTGTGTTAGTTATAATGAATCATAAGATCGATTGTTATTAGCTAATAGGCAAATCTTTCTTGATGCGGTATTAATTCAAATTGAAGGAGGACACAATTATGAGTTTGAAAAGAATTCTGGCAGGGATTCTAAGCGCTTCTTTGGTGCTAACGGTGGCGCTCAGCGGCTGCAATAACGGGCAGAGCGGCTCCGCTGACCCATCTTCATCAACAGGGGAAGGCTCTTCCGCGGCTTCTGCCGCCGAGAGCGAGGACACAGGGGATAAGCCTGAAAAGCTACAAGCCATTGTTGATAACGATACTGTGGGCATCATTCAGCCCGCCGCCGATATTTTGGAGCGGGATGAAGGAATTAAAACCGAGTTTATCGTACAAAGCTACGATCAAAGCTATACAAAAATCATGACCAGCATTATGGGCGGAACACCTATTGATGTAATTATCTGCGATAGTGTCTGGACGGCGGAATTTACAGAGGCCGGCATGATTACCCCGGTAGACGATTACATATCTGCGGAGCTGAAAGAAGATTTGTTCCCGGGCTTTGTGGATCAATGCAGCTATGAGGGCAAGCTGATGGCTCTGCCGATGTGCGCCCAGACCAAATGGCTTTACTACAACACCGATCTGCTTGAGCAGGCGGGTTACAGCGAGCCGCCCAAGACATGGGACGAGCTTTTTGAAATGGGCCAGAATATGGTCAGCAAGGGTTTGTGCAAATATCCTATCGCATGGGCAGCGAAGCAAGCCGAGGGTATGGTATGCGACTGGTTTGTATGCCTCACCGCTTCCGGCGGCTCCATGCGGGATGACAATGGCAACTGGGTATTCAATAATGAAAACGGTGTCGCCGGTCTGAAGCTCATGGTGGACTCTATCCAGAATGGCAACGCCGATCCCGGTTCTATCAATTATACCGACCGCGAGGTTCTGAACCCCTTCATGGCCGGCGATATTCCCTTTGTTCTGAACTGGGCCTTTGCTTATGCTTTGGCTAACGACCCCGCAGAATCCACCATTGCCGGTAATGTTGGCATCGGCTTAGTTCCCTCCAACAGCGACGGCGTGGTCAGCTCCTCTGTTACCGGCGGCGGCGGATTCGCTATCGCCAGCACCTCTGAGCATCCGGATTACGCCTGGAAGCTCATCGAGAACGTTGTGAGCCGCGAGGCTTTATTCCAGTCTGCCGAGCTCGCTTCCAACGCGCCTCCGATTAAGTCCATGTATGAAGATGAGGAGTTTATCGAGCAGTTCCCCACCATGATGGATTGCTATCCCCAGTACGAATACGCTCAGGCCCGTCCTGCGCTTGCTAAATACAGCGAGTGGTCAAACGGTATGCAGGTCAGCCTGCACGAAGCGGTAACCGGCGCCAAAAGTGTAGAGGATGTTCTCAACGAGATGATTGAAAAATCAGCCGATTATCAGTAACTTAAAATCATACGAGTAAACGCTTTTCCGCCGGCCCGGCTTTCTCAACAGACAGCTGGGCCGGCGGTTAAAAGCCATAAACAGGGGGTATGGCATTGAATCATTCAAGCACGAAAAAAATGCGGCGGCAATGGCCAGAGGCCCGAGTTGGTAAGGTAATGGCGGCTCCGTCCTTGATCTTGATATTTGCTTTGGCAATCTATCCGCTTTTATATACCATATTTATCAGCTTTACCGAGCTGAATATGATGACCGGCGAAACCCAGTATAAAGGGGCCGCCAATTACATACAGGCATTTACCTCAGGAGAATTTTGGAATTCCGTCTGGGTCACTTTACTTTTTACCATTCTGTCTTTAGTGATCCAGCTGCCTTTAGGCGTACTGGTCGCCTTGCTGCTCAACCAGGAATTTAAAGGAAGATGGCTGCTCCGCTCAATTGTATTGGTTCCATGGGCGGTGCCTACCTTAGTAAACTCCACTCTGTGGAATTGGATTTTCAATACTCAGTACGGAGCGGCTAACCGGCTTTTAATGCAGTTTAATTTGATCAGCGAGCCTATTATCTGGTTCGATAGCCCCATGAAAGCAATGGGCGTCATCGTGTTTGCGGATACCTGGCGTATGCTTCCTCTGTATGTGTTAATGATGCTGGCCAGCCTGCAGACGATTCCCCAGTCTCAGATTGAAGCGGCGATTTTAGACGGCGCAGGAGCGTTTTCCCGGTTCCGCAATGTGATTCTGCCTCTGATTAAGCCCATGCTGCTGGTAGTTTTAGTAATCCGCACCATGCAGGCACTGAAAGTATTTGACATCATCTATATGCTGACTCACGGCGGTCCGGCAAACGGAACAATGGTAATCAGCTACTACATTTATAATCAAAGCTTCGGATTTATGCATTTCAGCTACGGAGCTGCCTTAGCCATAATAGTGGCGGTGATCTCTACCATTATTACGGTGCTGTACGTAAAAATACTGAAGACAGACGATATCTATTAAAGGAGGGGAGAAGAATTATGAATTCCAGAATGATGAAACGGGGCTTTAAGCGCGCCGGTATTTATCTTGCCGCGATTGTAGTTTTGCTTTGGACGCTTCTTCCCATTCTTTGGATGTTTATTTCCAGCATTACACCCACCGCGGATTTGCTCACCATCGATGGAAAATGGTTTTCTGAAAATGTGAACTTCAACCGCTATATTGAAATTTTCTCTCAGTCCGGATCTGCCAATGACGCCGGCGCTCAGTTTGTAAATTCGTTAAAGATCAGTATTTTGGTTTCTGTTTCCACGGTGGTTTTGGCCATTTTGTTTGGCGGGGTTTCCGCTTATGCGTTTGCCAGACTGCGGTTTAAGTTTAAAAATACCCTTCTCATGGCCACCATGTTTTTCCAATTGTTGCCATCTATTACCTTGGTAATTCCCCTTTACGTAATCGGCAGAAAAATTGGCATGATTGACCAGCCGATGTTTCTGGTGGTCTTATATATGTCCTTCACGCTGCCCTATGTAATTTGGGTATTAAACGGGTATTACAAAACCATCCCCTCAGATTTGGAACAGGCGGCCCAGATTGACGGCTGCACCTGGTTTACCGCCTACTGGAGAATTGTACTGCCTCTGGCTAAGCCAGGTTTAGTCGCGGTTGGCGCGCTCTCCTTCTTAATGTGCTGGGATGAGTTTATGTATGCGCTGATCTTTATGACCTCTCTATCCAGCAAGACAATGCCGGTAGCAATTTCTGAGTTCAGCACCAGATACGGCATTGATTACGGAATGATCTCCACTGCGGGTTGTATCGCTACGGTCTTCCCAATGCTTTTGGCTCTTATTTTCCAAAAGTATATTGTAACCGGGCTGACTGCCGGCGGTGTAAAAGATTAATCAACACATCAATCTATTCATCAAGGAGGAATTTGTATGAAAATTGGAGCGGCATCATGGTGTTTTACCCATCCCCATTATCAGCCGCCTTATGAGGAAGCCATCAAAACAGTTGGCAGCCTCGGGGTGGATGGTATCGAAATGATCGCCTATAACTCTGACGATCTTTATGGCTACTATACAGACGAGCGCTGCAAGGAACTGAAAAAACTCATTGACAGCTATGGAATGCAGGTTTCAGAATTTGTCCTTTACGCTCATGCGGTCGTAGGGCTTTTGGATCCGGACGATACCGAACGTCAAAAGTCTCTTGACTTTTTCCGCCGCGGTATTGAGGTGGCGAAAAAGCTGGGAGCCGATACCATGAATATCGTTTCCAATTGGCCGGAGGAAATTAAGGCGCCGATCGATTACCTGCCCTATTACTTCCATCCGGTAGCTAACGGAAAAAACATCAACAATCCCAAACAGTACATGGAGATTCCTGAAGACTTTGACGCTACCGGCAACTGGAATCGGTATTTGGACTCCTTAGGCAAAATCGTAAAAATGTGCGAGGAAACCAATATGCGGTTCGCGCTGGAGGGCCATGCCAACGTAATCGTTGGAACCACAGACGCTATGCTGAGAGCCTTTGACTGGATCAAAAGCGACGCTTTTGGAACAAACTTCGATACCGCGTGGCAGCTGATGCAGCGGGAATACCTCCCCTGGTCTGTTTACAAGCTCGGAGAGAAGATTTTCCATGTGCACATTCGCGACGCCGACGGCCTTGCGGTTTACCAACTGCCTGTAGGCCAGGGAATTATTGATTGGAACGAGTTGGTCCGTTCCTTAAAAAAGGTTGGATTCGACGGTTACCTGTCCTTAGAATTGGCCGGCTTCGACAATCAATATAAATACGCTAAAGAATCCATTGACTATATCAGAAAAATTCTAATTGAGGAAGACGCTTTAACAGTAAAATAATTAATCTTTTATAATGAAACAAAAGGAGTATGATTTATGAACAAGATTCGTTTCGGACTAATAGGCTGCGGCGATATCGCCCACATCCGCTATTTTTACAGCATCCCTCATTTTGAGGAAATCGAACTGGTTGGAATTTACGACATGAATAAGCCCTTTCTGCAGAAAACAGCGGAAGAATTGGGCGTAAAGGCCTTCAATTCTTATGAGGAAATGCTGGACGATCCTACCATCGACGCGGTCATCGTTACTACTTATCATCCCAGCCATACCCCGCTGGCCATCCAGGCCTTGAAAGCCGGCAAGCATGTTATCTCTGAAAAGCCTGTTTCTGTTTCTATTGAACAAGCGAAGCAGCTGAAAGAGGCCGCCGCTCAAACCGATAAGGTATTCATGGCCATGCCCAATGACGCATATCCCCAAATTGAGAAAGTAAAGGAACTGATCGAGCAAGGCATCATCGGAGAGGTTTGCGCTATTGACAGCGTATTTGCCCACCATGGTCCTCTGCATGCGCCTTGGTTCTTTGATTACGAAAAAGCCCAGTGGGGTGTTTTGGCGGATCTAGGCGTATATTCCATCAGCACGCTCTCTTATCTGTTTGGTCCGGTTGCCAGGGTCTACGGAGAAACCAGATGCTTTGAAAAACGCCGTGTCTCCGACGCGGGAGAAGAATTTATCCCCAGCGTTGAGGATAATGTGGCCGCTACCTTAGTTTGGGACGATGGCAAGGTTGCCACCATGCGTTCCAATTGGTGCACAGGAGTCCATAAGGATCACGGCCTATGGAGATTTACCTTTAACGGTTCCAAGGGCATAATCCATTTGGATATGGCGCGTACGGATCACCCGATCATTGTGGTATCTCCCAACTGTGAGATCCCCGGCGCGGAAAAGGTAAGCTTTATGGGCCAGGATTATTGCTACAGCGTCAGTGTTGGTAAAGTGGATAATAATGACAGTGTTTTGGAGCTGTTCCTGGATGCCATTAAGAATAACCGCAAATTCCCGGACAATGGCTGTTCTATCGTCCGGCAGAACCATGTCATCGAGATTATCGACCGGATTTATGAGTCTTCCCGCACTGGCAAGGCTTATGAAATCACCTCTAAATTCTGAGGCCACTTTGAGTTTTTCAAATTTATTGATAACTTGCCTGAGGATCGCCCGCCTCTCCCCCTGGGAGGCGGGCGATTCCTCTATTTAGAAATGATGCCAGGATTTCTTCCCTCCGCCGCCACACAGGGGACGTCTTTTTCACCATGAAGCCAGCCTCCTAAAAAAACAGCCTTTCATATCATAATGCTTAATTTGTTATCCGGTTTCCCAATCATTTTTTCCGAAGGAATCCGCGCTTGAACCGGCTCACCCGCATCTTGATTTTCTCTTTTTTGATGTTATCTTTACAGCGTCTCCCGCAGCTCCTCTAGGACAGCCGTTGGAAAACAAGGCGGAAGGCAATCATTGGAAAAGATACCAGCATTAAGATAAAGAGAATCCCTTCAAACAGCGGGATAAGCACCTAACAACGGGCTGTCCCAGCGCAGGTATATAATTATTATAAATCAGCAATAATAAGATTAAGTCTATTATGCTCAGAAAGGAATGGTGAATATTTTTGAATCCAACTGTCAGCCTGATTTTTAATCAAGACGGAACTTATGACCTTATTCTTAACTATGAACGAAATGGCGTGGAGTTCTCGAAAGAATTCGACCTTAAAAAGGAAGCGCACAAAATATCAAAATCAATTTTTTCAAATATAAAAAATGTGAAGATCAAAAGTGTAAAAATTTTAGTTTCCGGTGTAATTGTTACAACGCTTGCTTTCTCCACTTTTTTAAGCGCTCTTGCCGCATCAGACCGTTATACCATGGGATATTTGTACAGCGGCACAGACCACCAGCAGATCGAGTATATCAATCAGACGAACAACGCGTTAGACGTTGTATCCCCCAGCTATTTCGACCTGCGGGAGGATGGAAGCTTAAAGCTAAATTATCTCAGCCCTTTCTTTATTAAAAATATGCATGACAAAGGCATTAAGGTAGTTCCATTTTTAAGCAACCACTGGAATCGCACCGCAGGGATCAACGCCTTGAAGAATATAGAGTCATTATCAACCCAAATTGCCGACTATGTGGAAGAATATGATTTAGACGGAATTAATGTAGATATTGAAAATGTAACCCACGAGCAGAAGGATCAGTATACTCAATTCGTCAAGCTCTTACGAGAGAAAATTCCAGGGCATAAAGAAATATCAGTCGCAGTAGCCGCTAACCCTAATAATTGGCAAACGGGCTGGCATGGTTCTTACGATTATGCCGCTCTATCTAAATATGCCGACCATCTTTTGATTATGGCGTATGATGAGCACTATGAAGGAAGCAGCCCGGGTCCGGTAGCAAGTATAAGCTTTGTAGAACGATCCATTCAATATGCTTTAGAGAAAACCACTTCGGATAAAATTGTTGTTGGTATCCCCTTTTACGGCCGAATTTGGGGGCTTGACAGCAATCGTATCACGGGAAAGGGCGTCAGCGCCAAAACGATTCAAGAAATAATAGAGCGCTGTGAATCGACACTGACCTACGATGAGCAAAGCCAATCTGTAAAAGCGGAGGTCACCATTACAGAATCCAGCGGTAATTTTACCGTAGGCGGAGATTTTGTTCTCCAGCCTGGAAGATATGTTATTTGGTTCGAAAACGCTCAATCCTATCAAGCTAAATTAGGCTTAATTGAAAAATATAATTTAAAAGGAGCGGGAGCATGGTCATTGGGGCAGGAAGATCCCTCCATTTGGGAGCATTATGAAGATTGGATAAACGGTGAAAATATTAACACGGACGCAGTCCCTCCCGCTTCTTCCGAACCCGGCCAAACGCTTCCTCCCACTACAGGTAACCCGGATTCAGCGCCAACTGAAGGTGAATTTGCACAAGCATGGGTCAAATCAGATACCGAACAAGCCTCTGTCTATAAAAATCCAAATCTAAAGGGTAAAGTCATTACCACGCTTGCCGGGGGCACCGCTGTTTCCGTACGGGAGCACGCGAAAGGCATCCACCAAATTCAATTATCCAATGGAGAAATAGGATATCTTTCTTCGGACTATTTATCCTTTCAAGCGCCAATTCCAGAGGCCGCTCCTCCCTCTCAGGAATATTTTATTTATGAAGTGAAAGCCGGGGATACTCTTTGGAAAATAGCGGAACAGTTCTTAGGGGAAGGGAAGCGTTATCCTGAGATCGTTCAGTTAAATAATTTATCCTCTGACGATATTACTCCCGGCATGAGGCTTAAGATTCCCGGTGCGGAAAGCACTTCCAAGCCGGAAATGTCTTTTGTCGAATATACGGTCAAGCGGGGGGATTCCTTATGGAAAATAGCAAAATCCAAGCTTGGCTCCGGCAGCCGATATCCTGAAATTATGGAACTTAACAATTTAGAAAATGAAGTAATCTATCCAGGTCAAATCTTAAAATTGCCTAACTGAAAAATCAAAGAAGGCTAAAACGAAAAAGCTCAAATTTTAATTTCACCAAATACGGCACACTTTAAATGGCTGCTATTTTGCAAAGGAGCCGAATAGAAACACTGGCAGCTTTTCATCTGCCAGTGTTTCTATAGTAAATGCTTCTTGCTCCAAACTATTTACAGCGAATCATTACCGCTTCATATGGTTATAATTTAATTTCATTCTCAGAAAAATCGGACGGTTTGTCTGTGTTTGCCAGCAGCTCTTGATACGTTCCAGCCTCTGGCGGCAGCGTTCGTCTACAGAAGGTTTTACTAAAATTAGCGGCGATCAGCCATTTTTCCCTATCCAGTTCTTTTATATAGGCAAAAATCTCCAGGTCATCAGGCCACAGCAGCCGATAGCTTCCATAACACATAATGGGATTCCCTTTTCTCATGGCCACAAGCCTGCGGTAAAAATGTAAGACGGAATCCGGCTCCTTCCGAGCCTTCTCCACGTTGATCTGCGGATAATCCGGGTTCAGCATGATCCATGGAGTACCGGTGGTAAAGCCGCCATCAGGTCCGTCAGCAGTACCGATAAGATTTTTCTCATTTCCTCCTTGCTTGTTTATTTAGGGCTGTATCATCAGGGAAGCAGCGCTTTTTTCCGCTTTCCTTTTACACGGCATTTAACGCACAGTCTTAAATGTATCATGCAATTCTATTATAAATGTATTTTTTGCGGTGTACATAAAAAACAGCAATTCAAATGAACTATATTAATATATTTATTTTGTAATAATTGATTTTTTTGATCAAAAAATATTATTTTCATCATAAAGAACTACTTTTAAGCCTGAAATGGAGACGCATAAATTTTAATTATTTTTAAATTCAAATAGTTTTAATCATATTGACAAGACAATTATAATACATTACAATACTTTTGAATCGATGAATTTATTTGGCTGACCAAGCCGAAATCACAGCTATCTAGTGTGATGCAAAATTTAAAAAAAGGAGTGGATACCCGTAGTAAGGGTATCGGTATCTGCCAATGAAACCAACAAAAAAAGCAAGTGAAATGACCGTTGAAGAGTTAGCAGCCTACATTGACCAATCCGTGTTAAAACCAGAATTCACCCAGGCGGAAATTCGTAAATACATACAGGAGGGAATTGATTTCGGATGCCGCACAGTTTGTATTAACCCATCGTCATTGGACATTGCCGCCGAACTTTGCAAGGGGACTAAGACTAAGATTTGTGTCGTATGTGATTTCCCGTTCGGCTTATCCACAACTACCTGCAAATGCATGCAGGCTGAGGAATACTGCAAGCGCGGGGATATTTTTGAACTGGATATCGTAGCCAACTACGGCTGGATCCGCAGCGGAATGTGGGAGGCGGTAGAAGCAGAAATCCGCGCCGTATGCGATACCTGTCATAAGTACGGCACTGCGGTCAAGGTCATAATGGAAACCGACGCACTGACCAAGGAGGAAATTATCCATGCCACTAAAGTGCTTACTGCGGCAGGAGCGGATTTTGTAAAAAGCTCCACTGGCTTTTATACCGGCGGCCCTTGCGTAGGTGCCACAGAAGAGGTGGTTTCCCTGATGATGGAAGCTGCGGGCGGCAAGGCTCAGGTAAAAGGCTCAGGTTGTATCCGTACACGAGAGCACTTCTTAAAGCTAATCGATATGGGCATCGACCGTATGGGTATCGGTTATCGTTCCACTCCAGTAGTCCTGGGATTAAAGAAATAAAAAAAAATTAATAGGAAGGCGCTGCTTCAAGCGCCTTCCTATTAAAATGTCAGCTTCTCCTTTGCCGTCTTTACGCACCGAACCTGTAGTGTTCTATTTTTGTCCACACATGATCTTTAGCCCTGCATAGATCTATTCAGAGCGATATAGGCCATAAAAGCTCACACATTCTCAAGCATCTTCGCCTGGACTTTTTGGGGTAAAAATTCTATAATTCATACATTGGCAGATGCTCTCAAACAGACATTTAAAGGACATTTGTTTTATTTAAAATGTAAAAAGTTCTAGATTATATAGCTGAAATTAATGTATTTAATTGTACGAAAGCCGAAAATCTGGTTTCTGCCTCAGGCAAAGCGGAAGCCGGGCTGAAATGGCCGAATATAGACGCAGATCAAAGGAGTGTAATTCATGGCATTCGATTTCACCAATAAGGTAGATCCGAAAGCATCACGTGCTATTTATCTCCAGCTTTTGGATATGATTCAAGGACAAATCCAAGACAAGAGCTTGAAGCCAGGAGATATGTTGCCCTCTGAAAAAGAATTTTGCCAGCATTATCACATTAGCAGAACCACAGTCCGCCTGACCTTTCGCGAACTCGAGCAACAAGGGTTGATTATCCGGCGCAGAGGCTTGGGCACTTTTATTTCGGAACCCAAGGTATCCCGGCGTCTCGGCAGCCTTTACAGCTTCACCGAAGATATGAAAAAGCTGGGGTTAACGCCTTCCTCTCAAATTTTAAGTTACCGCCTTATCAGCCGTGAGTGCGGTTCTTGCGCTCTTAGAGAATTTCAGTCGGAACGGCTGATCGAGGTTGTTCGGCTGCGCTTGGCCAATGACCGCCCCATGCTCCTCGAAAAGACTTATCTTTCGGTGGATCTGTGCCCGGATTTATCCTGGGAACGCTTGGAAAACAATGCTTTGTATGCTATTCTTACCGAGCGTTACCATCTTCAGCCATACCGCGCAGTGGAAACCTATGAAGCGGTTCTTATGACCAAGGAGGAAAGCCAAACGCTGCAAAGCAAACCGGGAGAGCCAGCCTTTCTGCTGCGCCGGTCCACTTGGGATGCGAAGGAGCGGCTGATCGAATATACCACATCTATCATGCCAAGCTCCCGTTCAAAATTTGAGATTACCATGTATCACGACAGCGTCCAAATTGTTCGAAAGACCGTGTGATTTTCAGCCGGTACATACAGCGTCAGGAGAGCCGCCATCAAAAAGAGCAGCTGTATCCGCACTGGTCAGCTTGCTTTTTATCCCCACTGATTGCTGTGATTTCTCTGACACTTCAAAATTCACCTGTATTCCATATAGTCTCCAAAAAGGTATAAAGCGTTTTCAGCTTCTGACACTAATTCAGTGGTAGGAACGATTGCTTCATAGCTCGGGCGTGAATAAGCTTTCGGGCAGATAGCCTTTAGAAGAGCAATAATTTGTTATTTCCGCTTGATTGACAGGCCGAGAAGACCGTTCTGCCCACCGAACTTAATGATTCTATGCTGTTTGAAGCCTTTCTCCACATATACAGCATTCTGTGTAATGCTGTCCTGTGGCCGGTTCTTCTTTCCAAAGGCTTTCTATATAGTCTAGCTGATATATTTTTCCACTGTTGGTATTACAAAGCAAAGTTCCCTCATATACCCCACAGGATTCTATCTCTTCATTGGAGAAAATTGAATCTGATAAATCAATTTTTGCTACAATCTTCTTTTCTGCTAAATCAAACACTCGAATCGCATTGGGATATTCCAATCCTCCAAATCCATAGGTATAATAGATTTTTCCATCATACAGAGTCCCACCCTGGGTAACAAACACATCAAATTCTGTTGTGAATTGATCAACGATATCTTCCGGATATAAAATGACAGTTTCACCTACAGTACAAATCGGCGGCAACAGAAAACTGGTAACAATATAAGCGTTCTGATCATAATATTCCGCATATGCGCCGCTGGTACGGTAGCGGGCTGAAAACAGATAAAAGCGGTTATTATCGGTATCCGCAAAGGAGGCGGGCCATCCCCAGCATGGTGATTCATATTGGGATACTTCTGGTTTTGTATATTTGAAGTTATTTCCAGTTTCATAATCATTATCGTTAAAAATGATCGTCTGCATCAGCTCAGAAGAAAAGGAAAGAGTGCCGTCTTCTTGTTCTTTCATTGTAATCCGTTCCACCGCGCATCGTCCGTAGTAACCATCCTCATCCGCTCCGCCCGCATTCCCTGAGGTTACATATAATAAGGGAAAAGCATCTTCTTCCTCATAAAACGTCTGGCTAAAAACCGCTTGATTTACATGGTTGGAATAGGCATCTGTTCTGTTTCCCGTACTAGAACCCAAATAAAAGCTTCCCGCTTTTTCCCGCGTGGCCAGATCGATGACGTCACAAAAGCCTCCATGGTAAAATAGGAAGGCGTAATTGCCATAAACTGCCATTCCTTGCTGAGAGCTTTCAGATTTCTCAAAGGAAAGATATACGCTATCATCATAGGATTTTCCTGAATAATCATGCACAGGCCATTCTACCGGCTCTAACACTACGCTACCCTTCCCGCTCCACTGAGGCAAATCGGTATCTGAGGTTAGGTACAGCACACTCCCTTCGCCGATTGTCAGGCTTTCAGCCGGTGCTTGATAAGAGTTTTTCAGATACACCGCTGCGTTGGATAAAGCCACCTGATCGAAAGAAGACAAATTAAATTTTGCTACAGCCTCTTGCGCATCATTGATGGTTAAGCTAGACGCGCCTAAAATTCCCGATACGCTTTGAACATCCAAATTGCGGATGCTTTCCAAAGCACGCTTGCCATTGACAGTCAGTTGGAGGCTATTTGTAACCTTACCTGACGAGTCCTCTGTTCTGGCTTCAAAGATGGCAGAAACTTCAGCGTTATTGCCAATGGTAATCTGAGAAGTTTCCATAGCCGCTGAACCATATCCATTTACATAGAGTACCGGAATTTTTCCGCCCTGCAGATCAATTACCGAACTGGATACGCTCCGATTCGTTCCGCCTCCCTGAATATAGGCCACAATCTTAGCGTTTCCTTCCACGTGGATCAAACTGCTGCTTACAGAATTGGCATTATTTCCGCCGGAAATATAGCTGAAGGTTCCGCTTTTTACCGAAACAGAGGCAGAATCGCAAGCATTAAGGCTAGACCCAATCCGGATGGCAAAATCATTGCGTCCAATCGTATCCTCTCCATTTTTTAATACGCGCACTTCCTCACCGATTTCCAAATGAGAGCTGGTCCAAAGCTCGGAACAGGCACTGAACACATGATTGAAAGTGATATGATTAAATTCCATTTCTGACTGAAGCACCAGAACCGCTTTTTTTCCGGTTGCTCCAAAATTCATTTTAGCCCTGTAATCGACACCATTATATCGGCTGGTTACTGTAACCTTTCCCGGCAATTTTGTCGCTACCCAGGGGCCTACATTAATATCATCTACCACCACTATGGTTCCGCCGCATCCTTTAGCGCTGAATAAAGCGACCGCCCCGCCAAAGGTCTGTTTTGGGCTTTCTAACGTACCAGGATTGCTATTATTTCCCGATGAACCAGAAACAAACACCACCAAGTCATTCGATCTGCTTTCCGCCTGCGTGTTTCCTAAAACGGAAACCGTACAGAGTAAAGCCGTCATTAACAAAGCGCAAACCTTTTTCAGCTTCATACTTTCCTCCTTTTATCCTCGTGTTTTCCCTCCAGCTACATTAATAGTCACGCCATGAATATAGCTGGAACGTTCACTCAATAAAAACGCCGCTACATTGGCTACCTCACATAGCTTTCCACTGCGCCCAAGAGGGATCGTCGCGGTTTTGGCATAGCTTTTATGCAATTCGTCCACCGTGATCCCCCTAGTGTAAGCCAACGCCTCCTCATAAGCCGCCGTTCTTAAGCCTGTAGCCTCCAGAATTCCTGGCGCAATACCGACAACCCGTATTCCCCGTTTCCCCAGTTCCTTGGCCCAGGAACGAGTCAAGGAATTGACCGCGTTTTTGGAAGCAGCATATACACTTTGTCCCTCTGAGCCTTCTAAGCCACATTCAGAGGATACATTAACAATCACTCCACCGCCATTTTTCTCCAATTCTCTTGCTACAGCCTGTGCGCAGAGAAACACCCCTTTGACATTGACATCCATCACCCGATTCCAGACAGCTTCGTCTAACTCATATTGATGGTCCGGGTCTACCAGCAGACGCGGAATATTAATTCCGGCATTATTGACCAATCCATAAATTGTTCCCAGCATAGATTTCACTTTTTCGACCATGTCAGAAATACTTTCAGGATCGGTTACATCCGCTGAGACATATAGGCAGCGTCCCGCCCCTGTTTCAAATGCCGGCTCTTGTGTGCTACAATCACACACTGCTACGTTAGCCCCATCCCATAACAGCTCCTGGGCAACCGCGCGTCCAATGCCGGAAGCTCCTCCAGTAACGATAACCGTTTTTCCGTCCAGGTTCAACCAGGATCTTCTCTCCATGATAACAGGCTCCCTTTCTCCTAACTAATCTGTTTTAAGGTTTATTGATTTTCTCTAAGCCCTCACTATCCGCAACATATCGTTCTAACTGAGGTATGCCTTCATATTCCATAACAAGCTCAGCGTCCGGCGTGAAAGCCTGAATTCCCAGCACAAACGCTTTCCAATCAAAAATTCCCTCTCCAATCGGTAAGTGAAGATCCCGGCTGCCGTCATTATCATGAATATGGTATGCGGTAATCCGTTTGCCTAGTTTCTTTTGCATTTCCCAAACTGAAAGATCCGACAGCATCGCATGCCCTACGTCAATCAGGCATTTTAAATCCGGTATCTGCCGAAACAAATTGAAATAATCCTTTTGGTGGAATAAATAGCGCTTCTGTCGGTTCCAGCCCACATTCTCTACCACCAGGTTTACGCCCTCCTGCTTACACAGCCTATGAAACTTTTCCAGCCTTTCTATGGCAAGCTTTCTGCCTTCCTCCTCGCGTATCGGGTTGAAGGGGTAAGAAAGGCTTCCGTTGGTATGTACTACATAAAATTTTCCATGATATCGGTGATACAGTTCAAAGGGTGCCCGCATATGGCTAAATAAAATATCCTCGTCGCAAGGCTGGGAAAAATCGTCGAACATCATAGGACCGTGAATACTGAATCCCCCAGAGCGTCCCTCGATAATTTCCGGTAAGATCCCATTCCAATAATTTTCGCTTCCCCACTCATAAAAAATTTCTACTCCCAGATTTTTCGGCAGATCACTCATGAATTTTATTTTTCCGCCGCTAAAGCTTAAAGAACTGACTGAAAATTTCATAATACTATCCTCAACCTATTCTTTCATTCCGCTGGTGGCGATCCCCTCGATAAAATATTTCTGACAAACCAGAAACAAGATTAAAATTGGAATAACCGCGCTGGCCGCCGCTGCCATAGTAATATTGTATTCCTGTGCCTCATCCGCAAAATAAAACCGAATTCCTAACGCTACCGTGTATAAGCGTTTATCCGTTAAAAAGATCAACGGGGATAAATATTCGTTCCAGGAAGCGATAAATCCTAAAATCGCCAAGGATACCACTGCCGGCTTTGTCAAAGGGAACATAACCTGGCCCCAAATTCTGGCGTGGGAGGCTCCATCGATTCTCGCCGCTTCCACGAGGTCGTCAGGCAGGCCCAAATAGAACTGCCTCAGCATAAAAATTGCCGTAGCATCAAACCAGGTTGGAAAAATAATTGCCCAGAGATTGTCATATAGGCCAATGGTCCTGAACAGCATATATCTGGGAATAATAGTTGCTTGAGTAGGGATCATCATTGCGGCCAGAAAACCAATAAAAATCACGTTTTTCCCTTTAAAATCCAGTTTCGCAAAAGCATAGGCCGCAAGCGAAGCAAACAGCAGCTGTCCCAACAAGCTGAAAAACACAATAAATAAGGAATTGCCATATAAACGCCAAAACGGTATTACTTCGTCGGTCCAAACCTGAACATAGTTTTCGAAATGAAAGATCTCAGGAATCCATTTGATCGGGTACTCAAAGACCTCCAGAGGCGCTTTGAATGAAGCCGATATCATCCACAAAAGGGGTAACAAAAATAAAACCGCAATAACCCCGATGATTAGAGTGCGTATTGCCTTAGGCAAGATTTTTTTCGCTTCCATATTGCACACTCCTTAGTAATGAACCCATTTTTTCTGGCCCCAGAAATTAATCAGGGTTATAATAAGAATAATGGCCACTAGCACCCAAGCCTCGGCGCTAGCGTAACCAAATTTGTAATTGTTAAACGCTTCTTCGTAGACTCGTGTCACAATCGTAGTATTTGCCCTGGCCGGCGTCCCAAAGGTCATGATATTGACAGCCGTAAACAATTTAAATGTAGCGATCAGCCGTACAATTACTAAATAAAAAGTAGTCGGGGAAATTAAAGGGAACGTAATCCTAGTGAATTTTACAAATCCAGAAGCTCCGTCGATTTCCGCCGCCTCATAAAGGCTGGGAGAAATATTCTGCATAGCGGCCATATAAATGACCAGTTCATAACCAATGGCGGTCCAAATTAAAAAGATGATAATGGGGATCTTATTTAAGCTGGAATCTGCAAACCAGGCCGGAGGAGTTTCCATCTGCAGCACATGCTGGCAGAACATATTAATCGGTCCATTTTCCCGAAACAATACTTTAAATACAGCCGCCAGCGCAACCGCGCTGGAAATATAAGGGATGAAAAAACAAAGGCGCAAGGGTGTTTTTAAATATACCTTCTCGTTTAAAAGATAAGCCAGAATCAGCGCAATCAAAATCGAAACGGGTACTGTGGCAATGGTGTAAATAAAGGTGTTTCCAACAGCCTGTATAAAGGTGCGGTCCTCCAGAAGGTCAGAAAAGTTGGACAGGCCCACCCATTTAATGCCTTCGAATCCAGACAGGAAGTTCCAATCTGTAAAAGATAAAAAGATAGAAAACAGAACTGGAGCCGCCACAAGAACGATAAACACCACCAAAGTGGGAGTAAGAAAAAGAAACGCTGTTAAATTATCTTTATGCTTTCTCTTCATCGCGTTTTCCTTTCTGCCGGAGCGGCGTGGGGCGCCGCTCCGGCCGTAATGATGTCTGAAATAACCTTATTCCGCTTCGGCAATTACCTGATCCGCTTCTGTTTTCAGTTCAGCCAAGGCATCCTCTACGCTCATTTCTCCATTATGAGCATAAATTACATACTCCTGCATCAAGCTGTTCACTTCACTGTAGGCGGTAGTTTCTGTATCTACATAGGTTAATCCATCATAATTGCATACTACATTTTTAAAGCTTTCCACATCAATGAGTTTTGCCGCATCCTCCTCTGAGCCAAACATCATATCTACCAGGGCATCGGCGTCTGTACCGCTCCAGGTGGGCATATGTCCCGCCATCGCCAAATATTTGGAGCCATAGGTGGCAGCATATTTCAGAAACGCATAAATAGCGTCAAAATTCTCGTTGTCGCAGTTAGAAGCGATACCGATATGTGAGAATGTGGAAATTCCTTCCATGTGGTTATCCTGCCCTTCCTCCTCGGTCGGGAACGGGGCGAACGCTGTTACGAAATCTACCGGATACGTCTCGGTATCCCGAATAAATCGAACTAGATTGGTATTGACCGATGTCGCAATTTGTTCTGTCAGATAAGTGGTCTGCGCCTGAATATTGTCGGAACGATAGGTAGTCAGCGGGAACCAGATCTGATCCACGTTTTCCGCTTTTACCTCACGATTCAGAGCTTTAAGAATAACCGGATCGTCAAAGCTGGAGGTCCCATCCTCATGATACATGGCATTTTTTCCATACACCTGGTACATGGTGTTCATCACGGAATTGATTGCCTGATACTGTGAGCCTCCATAGACGCTGACATTGCCGCCGGCATCCTTTACCGTCATTTTTTCACACGCTTCCAGATATTCATCCCAGGTCCATTCGGTAGGGATCTCTCCTAAGCCGGCTTGCTCCCACCGATCCATATTGATGGCTACATAGAACGATCTTCCTCCAGCGGGCAGCGTATATATCTTACCATCATAGGTATAATCGTCGGTTCCCCAGTTTTCTACCAAATCAATATTATCGGAAGCAATTTTGTCAGACAAATCCATATACATGTTGTTTTCCCAACGTTTGTAAGTGTTGTGCAGTTCAAAGCTCCAGAGCACATCGATTTCTCCAGACATCATTGAAGTGTTGACCGCAGTATTTCCATCTGTGTTATTACTGTAAGTAGTCAGTTTTACCTCAATATTAGGATACGTTTCGTTAAATTCCGCAATTAAGTCATCCATACCCTGATCTCCGGCGAACGGAATCCAGAACCGTACAGTGCCGGATAGAGAAGTATCGTCTTCAATCAGCTTTGGCTCCCCAGATTCTTGAGAGTTCGATTCGTTTTGCGCGCTTTCAGCAGCAGATGATACTTCGGGAGACGCAGAGCTTGACGTTCCTCCATTAGATGAGCAGCCGGCAGCCACAGCAGTCAGCATTGCGGCCGCAAGTAAGGACGCGATTACTTTTTTCATTTCTAAACCTCCAATTTTTTAATATAAGGGCAATGATTACTGAAATAAATGAATCCCACGGCTGATAAGAATTTGCTGCACCTCCTTTGAATTCAGCCGCCTAGGTGAAATTTCTTTGTCAGCGCACAAAGCCGCCATTACACCGGCAGCTTCGCCTATGGCCATACAAATCGCCATAACCCGGTAGGAAGCGTGAGCACGGTGGGTACCGGAAATGCATCTGCCCGCCACCAAAAAATTTTCTAATTTTAATGGAATCAGCGAGCGCATTGGGATATCATAGGGCTTTGCCGGATGGGAAAATTTTTCGGCCTGTCCTCCGCCATTGGGATTATGGATATCAATTAGGAACCACGCATTATGAACCACCACATCTTCAAATTTTCTTCCTTGCTCAATATCGCTGTCCCGCAGAACGTATTCTCCAATAATTCTCCGGGTTTCTCTTACGCCCAGTGTGCTTGCTGAGGATTTTATCCGACATTTTTCATACCCAGGAACATTTTTTCTCAAAAATCCGAGAATACAAGTAATTCGATTTCGTAAAAGAAGATCCGCTTCTGCTATTTCTGCAAGGCTCAAGGAATTAAACTGATTCACTTGTGTGGCATTTACACTGCGCTCCCCGGAATAGAAGGTTTTATGTAAGCGTACTATAGTCACATTAGGCGGAAGTTCTCCCCTAAGGTTAGCCTGTTTACAAAGCTCTACATAACTGCCGCCATTTTTCAGCCTTACTGGATCGCTTCCTCCAAAGCAGGTAATAGCGCTCGCTTCATCCACATGATTCACTACAAATTCAATCGTATTAGGCTGGCATAAGCCATCGCTTTCCCGTCCTATTTTATATTCCGCGCCGGCAGCGGCAGCAAGAAATCCGTCTCCTGTGCAGTCAATGACACATTTTCCATAAACGGCCGCCAAACCCGTAGGCGTGCTAATGACAACTCCCTTTATCTCATCTTCATCCTGTATAACATCTACTACAGAAGACTGCAAAAAGTATTCCGCGCCACTTTCTTTCACCAGATTCAAGAGAAGTATTTTCGCCTCTTCCGGGTCGACATGCTGTTCTACGCCATTCCTTGTGATCTGAGGCTCTACTCCAGGATGCAACTGAGTCATCCGTGAAATAATTTCATCATACATTGTTCCCGGAGCTACATTCCCTAAAATTGGATCAACATGCCCAGATGTCATCATCCCACCTAAAATTCCAAAGCGCTCTATCAGCAAGGTTTTTGCTCCTTGCCGCGCGGCAGAAACCGCAGCGCACACTCCAGCCGGACCACCTCCCGCAACAACTACATCATACTGATAGATTCTCTGAATGTTTTTTTCATACAGCATTACAATCAACTCTTTTCCGACAGATAATTATTTTTAGAACGCTCCAAATTTTATATATCGTTACCTCCTTAATTGTTATTAATGAATTATTCCCCGAAAGCACAATGAAAATGCAGTCTCTATCTCATTAATTGGAGCGCTCTAAAAATTAGGCCACGTTCCCTATTTACTTTCTCACGACTTAACATTTTCCAACACTGCTGCGCACAACTAAATTCGGCTCAACAATAATATGCTCTAGTTCGCCTTCCTGCCCTTTTCTGATACGCTTCAGCATAATCCGGGCAGCCAGTTCTCCCATATATTCCTTTTGGATATTCACAGAAGTCAAGGCCGGGACAGCGTATCCCCCTAAAACAGAGTCTTCATAACTAACGATAGCTATATCCTCCGGAATCCGAATGTCTTGTTCGTATAAAAACCTCATGATGCCCAGAGCGATCGGCTCGTTTGCCGCAGCGATGGCTTGGGGTCTTGCGCCTGACTGCCAAAGCCGCTTGATTGCCTCATAACCGCCTTCCCCAGTATTGTGCTTACAATAAACCAGCCAATCCGGTTTCATCTCCAGATGAAACTCTCTCATGGCTTTCTGAACTCCCGCCACACGTTCCGCGTTAGAACGGTAAATTTGCGGGCAATTAATATAGCAGATTTTCCGGTATCCTTGATCCAGCAAATACCGAACCCCAAGATATACTCCCTGAGTAACATCAGTAGAAACCGAATCAATCTGATCATAATAACGACCAATCGCAATAATTGGAATCTTTTTTTCTTTTAGCCTTTCGATCAATTCTGGGGTAAATAATCCTCCCACCAAAAAAATACCGTCAACTCGATTATTTTTTACTAAAGCTGGCAATTCTTTCCCCTGTATACTAACACAAAACCGCTCTGTTAAAAGTCCATAATCTGTATTCGCCAATCCCACCGGAATTCCATTTGTAATGTTATAGGAATACAATCCAGTTTCATAATTGAATTCATAGGTATTATATGGTTGATCCTCGATGGCAATAATAACACCTAAACTTTTATTCTCTTTTTTCACTAATCCACGCGCATTAGGATTTGGCACGTACCCTAATTCCTGAATAGCCCGTTCTACCCTTTGCCGCGTCTCATCCTTTACCAACGGACTTTTATTAATCACCAGCGACACAGTGCTTCTGGACACGCCCGCACTTGCTGCTACGTCTAAGAGCGTTACCATTATGAAGCTCCCTTTCCCTTAAACTCTGTTTATATTATATTTTGGAGCGCTCTAAAAGTCAAGCGCTTTTTAGATAAATATTGAAATTTATATGTTCTTTGCCGCGAAAAATTGTTCCAAACCGAATAATTGTTATTCGTTATAAACTTTGTTCCTCGAATACAACAACCAATCAATATCTCTATTCTTAAGTTTCCAATTTGCTTAGCAGCTAGACGAAAGCTGAAAATCACAAATATCTTTAATCTACAGCTTAATAGTTGAGCTCCAAAGGATGGCTGTTCTGCTCACAGATACCGCTAAAATTTCCTTCGATGATATAAATTTTATCCTATTTCGCCCTTTTCATGATTTCCATTCCCACATAATCGATTTGCTTCTCCTCATCCCGGCTAAAAAGGATAAGG
Source organism: [Clostridium] leptum DSM 753 (assembly GCA_000154345.1). Classification (GTDB taxonomy): domain Bacteria; phylum Bacillota; class Clostridia; order Oscillospirales; family Acutalibacteraceae; genus Clostridium_A; species Clostridium_A leptum. The sequence goes on along the minus strand of DS480343.1, from coordinate 48,503 downwards.
TTATCGGGAGCGGGCATATAGGTATCAGACTGCCACTTTTTCTGAAGGCAGAGAACTCCCTATGCGGTTCAAGTCAAAACTTAGAAAGCAGCCGGTGTCAATAAGCCACACTGGCCGACACATTAGGCAGCAAAGCACGCGCGCTATTCTACATAGGACTCAACATAAGCTCCAATAGGATTTTAAACCTATATTTCTAAACAAGGAATGAGCTGCCACGACAAGAGCGCTGTACATGCAAAAGCTCCGTTTTTTGGCTCTTTTGGGGGTTGGACATCCACGGTGGGGCGGTTTTGAAAAATTGGCCCTAAAAAGCCCGGAAACCCATATGAATACTAAAACAATTTGGGTGACAACAATTTCGTCACCCACGCCTTGCGAAGCGTTGACAAAAAGATACCCTACCATAAACGCGAGTGAACTGACAAAATAAAAGGCTGAACCAGGAACGCGGATTGCGTCCAGGCTCAGCCTGGTGGGAGGGAGTGACGAAATTGTTGTCCGCTGGCCTAATACCGTTTGGAATAAATTTATTAAATAAAAATCAAAAGGGAACCTTCAGCAAAATGAGAAGCCCCAGTTCAGAATAGATGCATTTAATTGTTTTTACAACCCATTTTTCTATTTTTTGCTTTTTGATGTCCCATTCCTATAAAAAAGATAAATCTCGAAAAATGGCTTAAACGCTGGGCTTATAACACAGAAAAAGGCCGGAACCTGGATTGTCTCATTTGGGGACTTCCAATTTTCTGCGTCTCTGGAATTAATAAAATTCCCGTCCGAAGATTTCTTTCAGCCTCTCAAGCGGCGCCTTAGGATTACGATCCATGTCCAATAGGCCGTTTACTTCCTGCATCACATCTGTCAGCTGGGTATAGCAGAACCCTGAGAACCGTCCTCTGCTGCTTATAAACTTTTCTGTCGTTTTCTTAATACGGCTTAAAAATTCTTCCTGGCTCCTTGCCGCCTCATAATAGCCCCAGGCTCCCTGCTCATCACCGGAAAAAGCCACGCCTCCATATTCCGTCACCATCACCGGCTCGCCATGATAGCGGTTGCCCGACGCGTTGGACAGCCGATGCTCCACATTCTTCTCTGTGTAGTAGCCCGGATCGTCATATTTATCCAGATTATCCTCAAATAAGGCGTAATCGTGCAAGGAACAGATATCGTTTTCATCCACGTGCTCCCAGCCGTCATTAGTGCTGACTATCCTGCCTGGATCCAGCGCCTTCAGCATGTAATACAAGGACCTGGTGTAATCCTGCTGCCTCAGGTCGTTCATAATGTTGCTGACTCCCCAGCTTTCATTCAGCTGCACCCAGCAAACAATACACGGATGATTATAGTCCCTTTTCACGAATTCCATCAGTTCCCGATAGGTTCCCCTCATCGCCCTATCGTTGAACTCATAGGCGCTGGGCATTTCTCCCCATACCAGCAGTCCCAATTTATCCGCCCAATAGTAATATCTAGGATCTTCTATCTTTTGATGCTTTCTCGCGCCATTGAACCCCATCGCCTTGGTCAATTCAATATCCTTTTTGATGGCCTCCTCACTGGGCGGCGTCAGCAGTGTATCCCGCCAATAGCCCTGGTCCAACACCAGCCTCTGAAAGTACGGCCGGTTATTCAATAACAGCTGCCCATTGTGAACGCTGATCTTCCGCATCCCGAAATATGTCTCTACCCGATCCAGACAGTCATCTCCAGCCCACAGTTCCGCTGTTACCCCTATCAGGTTCGGGTGCTCCGGGCTCCAATAGAAATCGTTCGCCGCACGGTGGTCATAGTCCGGGAACACCAATATTCCGCGGCCTTTTTCATTGACGGAAATCTGGGCCGCGGCTCTCGCTTCTTTCTTTTCTCCGTCCACCTCATAATGGGCTTCCAGCCTTACTTCCATACTCCGAGCGTTTTTCGCCTCAACTTCTACTTCCGCCGTTAGGGCATCTAAGTTCGGAGTGATTTTTACCGCCGTCAGATACGACCGCGATGTAAAGGTCAGCCATACGCTTTGCCAGATTCCTGTTGTCGGCGTATACCAGTTTCTGTCATTAAATCCCGTTACCGCCGTCATATACTGCGCCCGTCTCTTCATCAAATTCCAGCCCCATGCCTTTCGTATTCAGCTCTATACTCATGCTTGCATCCTTATTAGATTTTTATAAATCCATCGCCTTTCTTTCCTCGTACGACCGCAGGGCCGCGGTGGATAAACGATGGGACAGCGCGGTCTCCTCCGGCGTAAAACAGCCAAAAGATACCTGTCGGCCATCCAGTTCTTTCATATAGGCTCCCCACATTTGAAGAATCGCGTCGGTAAAGCCGAATTCAAAAATAGGCCCGGTAATCGTAGGCAGCATAGGTTTATAGCCGATGTGAATATCCGCCCAGGCCTGCTCTTTCCCCCAAGATTGCGTAAAGGTAAAGATGTCGGGCTTAGAACTGGTGAATTTGGCGGAAGCCTCCATCCCATAAATTTCAAAGTACCAGTTATTGGTGTCTCCGGGGGACATCCTCTTGGTTTCCAGGGTCATAGGAACTGTTTCACCGCGCTTGTCCACGGCCTCACAAAACAGCACCGCGTTATCCCAGGTATCACAGGCCGCTGTCCCTCCTTTACCGTCTGGCCGCTGATTAATGTACTTCCGCAGGCTGGCATAAACATTTCGGGGGAGAAAACCCATGCGGAACGGGACATGCTGGGTGTGGATTCCTAAGTCCCCGATACAGCCGTAAGCGCCGTTATAGCACGCCTGGCGTTTCCAGTTAATAGGCTTTTTTGTATCCATATCGCTGGAATGATTAAATCCCGCTTTGATTTCCAGTATTCTTCCGAATTTCTCCTCTCGAATCCAGGAAAGCATGACCTGCATCGCCGGAAAATAAGGGAACTCGCTGGCGCATCTGGCGAACACCTCCGGGTGTTCCTGCAACGCCTCCAAAATATGGTCATTGGCGGCCTGGTCGATGCCAAAGGGCTTTTCCCCCATAAGATGCTTTCCGGACTCGATCACCGCCACATAAATCTCTTCATGAAGGTGGTGTGGCACAGCGCAGTACACCGCCTCGACTTCCGGATTTTTCAAAAGCTCCCGATAATCGTCATATTCATATTGAACCGTTGGAACATGGTTGGTAAACCACTTCCGGCCGGAAGGGTTTACATCGCACACTGCGATCAGCTGAGGCTGGGGGATCTCCTCTGTAAAATGCTGCCACCGTGCGGCGGCACTAGCAAACTCCCGGCCCATCAGTCCGCAGCCTATAATGCCGAATCTAACGTTTTTACCCATTTCTTTTCTCTCTCTTTCCCAGCTCATAAATTTTCTGTTCTATAGTAAAAATCCCGGTAACGCTGAAATTGTTTTTCATATTTTTCCATTGAGTCTGTTTGGGGCAAAAACTTCTCTCTTTTGGTTTGCATATTTTCCGCCGCGTTTTGATAATCCGCAAACAGTCCGATTCCCAGTCCCGCCAGCATCGCGGCGCCCCGACATCCGGTTTCCCGATCTTCCAGGCGCTGAAATTCACATCCGGTAATATCCGCCCGCAGCTGAACACTGGCGTTTTGCCTGGCATTGCCCCCATGGATTAGGATACGCGGTATTTCAGTGCCGACATCTCGAAGCGCATCCAGGTTTAGCCTTAGCTCGCAGGCGATTCCCTCGAAAACGCCTTTCATCATATCCGGGGCCGCTATTCCCGGATGAAGGCCGTAAATTCCTCCCCGGGCCAGGGGATTCCACCCCGGATTGCAGGCTCCGATCAGATGGGGCGTCACCAGCAGACCGCTTGGGCCGTTTTCCTTCATAGAGTTAAAAATATTGGAAAACACCTCGTCTAAGCCGCCGCGCTCCGCCTCCGGATACAGAAGCTTTAAAAACCAGTTGACGCACAAAGCCCCCGGAAAGAAGGCCAAGGTAAGATAGGAACCGTCACAGACATGGCAATAGGTATTAAGGCTGTAGGACAGGGCCTTCTCCCCAGCAGCCGGTTTGTCTCCTACCGAGCACAGACATTCATAGCTACCTGCGGACAGCGCGCTTCCCTGCCGGACCAAACCCGCACCAAATGCGCCGCAGGGCTGGTCGTGGCCCGCCATCACCACGGAGACACCTTCCGAAAGTCCCAGGCCTTTTGCGATTTCCGCCGGTATTACGCCAGCGGAGGTTCCCGCCGGCACCGTGGGACAAAAATAACTTTGTTTAATCTCCGCCGCGCTTAAAATTTCCTGCGACCAGGTCCTTTTCTGAATATCAAAGGCCATAAATCGGCTGGCTAGGGTATCATCCGTCAAGGGCTCCAGGCCCAGTCTTGATAAAAGATATCCTGGAACCGTGCAGAACCGGTCTGTTTTAGAAAACTGTTCCGGCCGATTCTCCCGAAACCAGCAGATTTTCGGCAGAGAATACATCGGATGCGCCGGCAGGCCGCAAATCTCGTAGATTCTTTTTCTGGTCAGGGTATTTTCCAGGCGCTGAGCACAGCACAGTCCCCGATTATCCGAGTTCATCAGCGCCGGCCCCGCCGCCTGCCGGTCCCTGCCAATAGGGATGACCGTTTCGCCGTGAGAGGATATCCCTATCGCTCTAATTTCCCCCTGTTCCGCAATTTCTTTTACCACAGTGCAGAAAGCATCGAAAAACACCTGGGGATCCATTTCACAGCCATCCGCACCGATGGTTTCCACACTATATTCCTGGGACGCCTTTGCCAAAATCGTCCCTTCAGGGCTGAACAGCACGCCCTTGCATCCGCTGGAGCCAAAATCAATTCCTAACAGCATACTATCACTACTCCAAATTCATTCTATCAGGTTTGCCGCTATGCCTTCATCCATTCCCCGTCCCCAAGGTCGTATTCTTTCCGCCGGACAGGCCTGGCCGCAAATCTAATAAACAGCAGAAACAGACGGCGTCCCCGAAGGCACGCCGTCCTATTGACAGCGATTGGCGAAGCGCCGGTCACTCTATTACTCCCGCTGCTCTCCTACCGTCAACATGATTTTAAAGAAAGGCTCGCGGCGCTGTGCGATCATCTGAAATACTTCTTTTACCTGTGTCAGCGGGAATGTATGAGAAATCATTCCCTTGGTCCTGATTCTGCCCTCTCCCATAAGCTTGAGCATTTCACGGTAATCAGCGGGAGTATACATCGTGGTACCTGACAAGCGAAGCTCATGCTGCACAAAGTCCGGCAGCCGCGGCACATCGTAGCCGTTTTGCAGAACGCCGATAATCACAATCCGGCTGCCTCTGCGCGCCATGCCCAGGATATTATTGAAAACCATTCCCTTTTCCCCCACGCAGTCATAAAAAACATTGACCTTTTTCGCGCCGCCGCACAGCCTTTCCAGCCCAGTTTCCAAGCTTTCCTTGGAAACGTCGATGACACCATCGGCTCCCAAGCTTTCCGCCAGAGCCAAGCGGGAGGCATCCATATCAGCGATAAATACCCGTTTCGCCCCTAATGCTTTACAGGACTGCATACAGAAATTGCCGATGGGTCCCGCCCCGACTACCAAGGCGATATCATCCTGCTGAATTTCTCCCCGCTTGGCGCCATGATAAGCCACACAAGCCGGCTCCACCATCGCGGCATCCTCCAGTGTCATAGCTTCCGGAATCGGAATTACCATTTGCTTCGGCATGGAGATGAATTCACAGTGAGCGCCGTCGGCCTCCGCGCCTGTGCACCGCAGGGATTCGCAGAAATTGTAAATTTCCTTTTGGCACATATCGCATTTTCCGCAGACCAAATGGGGGATCACCGCTACTCTCGTTCCAACGGCGGGACCCTCCGCACCCTCACCCAAGGCCGCCACAGTTCCGGAAAACTCGTGTCCCATGACCACAGGATAAGTGACATAGGGATGCCTTCCAAAATAAATCGTCGGATCAGAACCACATACGCCAACCCGTAAAACCCGAATTAAAACTTCATCTTTTCCCGGCGTGGGAATTTCCGCTTCTCCCAATTCGATACGCTCCGGCGCCACCAAGGTGGCTTTCAGCATTTTTGCCATCATGATTCCTCCTATTGCTCGCAGCCGGCTCCCAGCCCCGATTGCTACCGAGACCCGGCTACCATCCACATATGTTATAAATCTATATTGAAAGCGATCACCGGAATCGCTTCCGTTTTTTCTAAAACTCTATGGAAGCCGGCTAATCGCTTTGATAATGGCCGGCTCTGAAATTCAGCTGAGATCGTTTCTTTAAGCCTTTGGCGGAGGGAAGCAGCGAAAACCAGAGCTTTCCGCAAACGCTTCCTTTTTTCCATTTTCTCTTCTTCGTCCCGGAAGGCAGCGGACATCGCCCAGGGCCAACAGGCGCGCCGCGGGCCGATGAAGCTTTCAATACCGCTTTTTCTCGCGGTTCTTATTCCGCCCGCACCACACGAATCCCCGCGTATTTGCAGAACAGCTCCAAAGCGTCCGCCGCCTTGGGATCGCGAATCAAAACGCCGTGATGCACTACGCCGGCGTCGATCATCTTCTGTTCCCAAGCCTCGATATCTTTAACTTTCACCCAGCCATAAGTCCCCCTGATATAGGGATCGATATCCACAATCTCTCCAGTGCCGATAAACATGGTATATTCTCCGTCGTACTCTACCAGCCGCAGACAGGTCACCGGGCCCTCGGCAAGATTGAATTCAATACTGCCGTCACAGTTATCGCTCCAAACAGAAAGACGCTCATTCAGCCGCAGCTTTTGCTGACAGCCGCAGGCGCATTGGCTGGGGGCGGCGTTTCCGCAGTGCCAGGCCAGCCAGCAGTTTTCCTCCGTGGGATGGAGATCCGTCCAGTCGATAAAAATGGGCGGCGTTTGTTCCAGTCCCGCGGCGGACGCCGCAAGCATACTGAGAGCGCCCAGCACGTCTACCTCACAGGCCGTCAAATAGCCCTGGTCGTTCAGCCGCGCGAAAGTAGAGCAGCCAGCGATTCCGTAACGGGTTTGAAGCATTTCCCAGCAGCACACCGCCATGCAGTCGGCGCCAAGCTCCTTATAAATATGTTTCAACGCTACCTCGTATCTGGCAAGCAGGGGAAACTTTTCCTGATTCATCTCGCATACCACGCCGGAGGTCAAGTCCTTTAAGGTCTCCTGCACCTCAGGATCATCCTCAGGAATATGATCCAGCCTGTCGAATACCGTAGCCAAATCCATGGTGCGGAGCATCTGGCCAAAACGGCGCTGGAAGTTTTCCTCGCTGAAATACTGAGACTCAAACAGAAGGGGACGCACGCCCAACTGTCCGATTTTCGCCTGCTTAAAGCATTTCAGAGTATACATCGCCCTGACAAAATTGGCGTATTCCTCGGTAAAGCGCTCCTCCTCCGGATTACAGGTAAGAATATGCGTATAGGTAAAGCCTCTGCGCTTAATGGCTGACACAGTCATAAATTGGCCGCACCAGTTATCAGTAGACCGGTTGCCCTGGTCCGAAATAGGTCCTGATTTGGTGCAAAAATGGAGGATCGGCAAATCCTTACGCATATAAGAAAGCACTTCTCCTACCGCGACCTCCATACCGAAGTTCATGTTGCCAATCACCAGGGCATCGATGTTTTCTTTCAAGAATAGCTCCGCCGCTTTCGCCCCGTCCTCAACAGAAGCCACCAGGCCGCCCTGAGTCAGCTCCTTGCCTGGAACAATAATCTCGGCTACTCCCACCTTTTCCATAGCCGCTAAACAGCGGTCACGCATTTCCTCAGCCAAATGGCCGCGTCCAGTATACTGATTTCCATCCCAGGATTCCCAGCTGGATGGAACAAAGCCGATTTTTAATTGTTTTTTCATGATGATATCCCCCTTATAATTACGTTAGCAAGATCAGCAGGACTTAGGCCCTGCATTTGATATAGTTCCTCCGGTTTTGCGCTGCATCCATATTCCTTTACACCTAGACAGGCCAGCTTACAGAACAATCCATTTTGCGCTAGAAACGCTCCAATATCCTTTCCGATTCCACTTTCCACGAAATGGTCTTCATAAGTAACCACCAAGCCGGTATTGGCGGTTGCTTTTATATCCTCCGGCGAATAAATTCCCGGACACGAGATCAGATAAACGGAAACCTCAATTCCTCGCCGCCGTAGTTCTTCCCAGGCTTCCAGAGCCTTTGGCGCCATCATACCAAAGGTAATGATCGCCGCATCCTTTCCCCGCCTCAGCCAATGGCCTTCACCGTAACGGAACTGGTAGTCCTTCCCAAAAAAGGGTGTCCCATCCTCGTTGGTAAGTACGGCGGTTTTGGAGCGGCCCATACATAAGCACTGGGCTTCACCGCTCTGCACCATATACCGGACCATAGCGTCCGTTTGGTTAGGATCCGCAGGCGTCAGTACCTGCATATGCCGCAGATTGGAAAGCAGAGACAAATAGTCTAGGCATTGGTGGGTCTTTCCATCTTCCCCAACATCCAGGCCGCAATGGGTAGCGGCTATTTTCAGGGGCGCGTGGTTAATATCGCCCATTCTCAGCTGGGAGTAGACCTCATCTATCATGAAGGCTGAAAATCCCGCGGCAAAGGTCACCATTCCGGCTTTCGCCATGGCCGCGGCTGTAGTAACCGCGTTTTCCTCCGCGATTCCGCTTTCGTAAAAGGATGCGGGAAACTCCTTTGAAATGTCTGAAACCTTGACGGATTCCATAAGATCGCAGTCGAATACCGCGAGCCCTTTTCCTTGACTGCTTCTCGCAACATCGAGAAGCGCTGTTCCAAAGGCGCTGCGGAGATCGGTTTTTGCATCCGCTGGATAAACCTTGCGCTTTCCGCCATCTAAGCCCCGAAATCCCGACAACGCCGCTGTCTCTTTTTTAGGCATCCGGGGGCCTGTTCCTTTTAGACCGAGGGTGCAGCTTTCCAGCTTCTCCCGGCTGAGAGGCGCCCCATGAAAGGTGTAGTCGTTTTCCCTGCCGGGAACGCCGCAGCCCATCACGGTTTCCGCGATAACTACGCTGGGACAACTGTTGCCCTCGGCCCTTTTCAGCGCTTGATAAAGCGCTGAAAAGTCGTGCCCGTTCACCTGTTCCACAGTCCAGCCCGCCGCCCGGTATTTCGCGGCGATTTGCTGCGGAAGTATGTTCTCCAACGATCCGCTGGCCTGCTGTCTGTTATAATCGATTACCGCCGTTAAGCGGTTCAGGCCATGTGAAACAGCGAATTCCCTGGCCTCCGACAGCTGTCCCTTAGATTGCTCCCCATCGCCCATCACTACGTAGATTCTGCTGTCCTTTCCCTGCTGACGGGCCGCCGCTGCGAAACCGCAGCCGACGGAAAGCCCCTGGCCCAACGCGCCGCTGCACCAGGAAATCCCCGGTACCTGAAGCGACGGATGGCCTTCATAGGGAGATCCCTTTCGCCGAAACCCCGCTACGACCTTCTCAGGCTCTACAAAGCCCATCCGGCCTAAGGCGGCATATATACCTGCCGCTGTGTGGCCGTGGCTGACAACAAGCTGATCGCCGTTCTCCGCATCCAAGGCGGCTAAAATCAGTAAATAAATCCCCACCGAGGACAGGGAGCCTCCCGGATGGCCTGAGCCAGCCTCAGTGGTCATTCGCAAAATATCCCGTCGGGCATAGGAAGTCAATTCGCTGAGCAGCGCCACTTGACGATCATCTAAATTCCGCGCCGCCCATCTTCGGATGGATTCAAGCATTCTCGCACTCCTCCCAATAGATCAGCTCTGAGAAAAAGTGTTTTTCCGCGCGGATGGTAATTCCCTTTTCACTTAAGTGGAAACCGTCCATACAAAAGCTGTCTCCCGCCCGATCAAGGGTTACCAGATAGTTCTTATTCCGGCTGATTCCTTTCGGACAGATGATATATTCCTGGTTTCCCTCGTCTGCCAAACGGAAAATCAGGGCGTAGCCAGCCTTTCGGTCCGGCCGTGAAAGTTCATAGGCCAGCCAGGGCTCTGGATAGAAAATTCCCTGATCCGGCCGCGTATGCTGGTAAACCAGGCAATTCTCCGTCAAAACCGGCCGCAGCTTCGTTTGATAAAGCTCTATCGCCTCACAGATCTGCCGGTGAAGCTCCGGATTTCTCTGTCCCATGGAAGGGGCGATGCCTCTTAATATGAACCGGGAGCCTAATACTGAATGGATCTGAAACAGAAGGTCGCCCTTCATTACCTGCTCGCATACCTCCGTGCCCATACACTGCAGCAGGGTTTCCGGCGGCAGCTGCGCCATGGTTCCCTGAAAAATACGGTGCACTCTTGGAGCGTGCATCCAGTCGCTCAGCTCGCTGTGATGAAAATACCGCAGGATTCCAAAATCCATCCGCCCTCCTCCGCCAGCGCAGTTTTGAAAGGATACCTTCGGGAATTTATTTCGCAGCCGCTCCAGCATGGCATAAAAGTTTTCAAAATACCGCCACAAAACATTTTCCAGATAGGGCCCTACTTGTCTGCAGGCGCCGTCGCCGATTCGATGATTGTGATCGATACGGAACATATCCAGCTGATAACGGGAAATCAGGGATTCCACCTCTTCCTCTACCCAGTCGGCCACTTCCGGCTTGGATAAGTCCAGTACCCGGCCGCCGGCAATCTCGTCTGAGCCGTTGCGCATAATGAAATCCGGATGCTCCTCCCGCAGCTTCGCATTACGGCCGACAGCTTCCAGTTCCATCCACAATCCGAATTTCATCCCCTTAGCGTGCGCCCGGTCGATAATTGGGTATAAATCGTTGGGCAGCCAGGGCGCGGCGTACCAATCGCCTACATTGTCGAACCAAACGTTTGGCTCCCGCCCATACCATCCCGCGTCTATGACATAAAGCTCCACCCCGGCTTCCGCCGCGATTTCCACATCGAGCAAAATTTCTTCTTCATTTTCTCGGTCTGAAAGATAGCCTCTATGGTTCGCCTCTACCAGGCAGCCTCCGATCGGGTCATTGGGGGGCATAATACATTCCCGCACATACCGATGGCGTGACTGAGTCAGCGCATCAAGCCCGGAAGCGCACAGAGTAAAGTGAACCTGAGGAGTTTCAATGGACTCTCCCGGTGCCAGCACTCGAAGGGCCTGGCCTTCGGGACAGCACAGCCCCAGTTCAAAATCCACATAGGTTTTTCCCGGATGCAGGTTCGCTTCCATTTTCGTGATCCAATTTCCGCTGTAAGCCAGTTCTGCGCATAAAACAGCGCCGTTTAGGTTATCCCGAAGAAGCACCGCCGGTCTGGACCAGCCGCTGCGGCCGTTTCTCGCCGCGTCGTATACAATTTTCTCTTTACTGATTGGCAGAAAACGAAGATCGCCCTCCTGCCCCCATTCGCTGGCAATATTCAAACCAGCTTCAAAGAAAGGTTTGCCGGGGTCATCCTCTAATTCCTGAAACGAATATGTGTGCAAGCCGTTATCTAAGGTATGAAGCCATGGGGCTCCTGCCAGCGGGCAAACCTCATCCAGCGTAATCCATTGGTCGCTGATATTGGTAACACTCAGGCTGCGGGCAAGCCAATCGCCGCCTTTCGCCTCTGTCAGAAGTTCCACCTTGACCGGGGCATCCTCGTGAAGCAATTCCATCGACGCCGTCGTTTCCTCTGTTTTTCGCTGTCCTATAGACCAGCCCTTTTCCAGCTTTCGGCCGTTTACCGTCAGCCGGAAGTTTTGCAACGACCGTTCCGGCTTAAAGCCGCCGCCTGTGGGTAGGTATTTATCGTCTGTCAAATGCTGTTCATTCCAAATCTGGCCAGCGGCGTTTAAATATCCCATTACCGGCCTGCCGGCAACCACCCGCTCGTCGTAAACCAGCATTCCGGACATATACCGTATGCCCTTATCTGTTTGAACCATTTTGCAGTAAGCCATTTTTCAGCCCCCTATCCTCGTCAGCGCCTCAATTTCTTCCCGTCCCTCGGCCACGCCTAACACCAATTCCACCTTTTTTTCTCCCCAAGGCGGCAGGGTCTCCAGCGCTCCTTTTTCTTCCTGGGCTTTCCGCCCCACCGGGTTGCAGTTTCCAGGCTCCAGCCCCCAAACATATTCACAGACATTTTCCATTTTCCATTGGGTGAAAGAATTTAAATTTTTAAAACGCACATAAAAGGCCAACTGTAATTTGTCGTTGACAATGCCCGCCGTACGGCAGCCGTCCGTCTCCTCCAGCGTGTGAAAATAGCATTTCTCCTCTATTCCCAGAACAGGAAGCCCTGCCGCACGATAGCCTTCAGGATCCTCCTGCGCTTTTGGAGAATTTGGTAAAACCCGAGTTTTACTGGAAAAAAACCGGGCGCCTTCATCTAAAATCGGATATCCCACGTTGATATGATACAAAAGCATCAACGGCTGTTCATATTGACTGTTATTGACAATGATATCGGTGATCTTAATTTCCTTAGAGCGCAGGGAGGTTTCCAGCTTCCTTTCCAGGGTATAATTTTCCGCGTGGAGGCAGGCTTCCCGTGTTTTTCCACTGACCGATATCACATATCCGCCGTTCTCCCAGCCCTGGCGGACACACACATCCTCCGCGCCGGTATTGGCGATCCGGCCGTGAAGCCCCAAGGGCGTGCTGCCGATTACGGGATGCTCACAGGGCTCGGGCCCTCCCACATTGGAGAGGCCGCAGGTGGTCAGCATACCCGCGAAAAAATTTCTAAGCCAATTCATGCCGCCGCTTTCGTAATACCCTGGAGACGCCACCCCCGGCTTCGCCAAATAAGATACCGGAACCCCCCGATAGGTAAGCCGTCCAATATCCATACCTCTTCCCGGATATACGCTGAAGGCAAGCCCGGCGTAATTCCAAACGTCAACTGTCTCCACCCCGGCGGCCCTGCCTTCCGCTAAAACAGAACGCCTGGCACCGCAGAACTGAGCCATATCTCCAGTGCGGGACTGCAAAAATATTCTGTCCTCCATAAACTTCCTCCGTCTGATTCTCTATTAAAATAAAACCGCGAAAGTTAACCCTTGACCGAACCTACCGCCATGCCTGCTACAATGTATCGCTGGAAGAAAGAGAAGAAGATAATCTGCGGAATGGTAAGGATCATAACGCCGGCAGCCATTAGAGCGTAGTCCACTGTGAACAAGCCCTTAAATTTCGACGCGCCCAACGCCACTGTCTGTACATCCGAGGAGGTAAGCACCACTGAGGAAAGAGGGAACTCATTCCAAATTCCCAAAAAGCAAATGATAAAGCTGGTGACCAGGGCGGGCTTGATAACAGGAACGTTAATTCGGAAAAGAATCCCCATTGCGCCGCAGCCGTCAATGGTCGCCGCCTCGTCCAGAGTGGACGGGATCGACCGGAAGGCCGCTACCATAATCAGCGTATGCATCGGAGCGGTCCACCCCCAATAGGGCAGCACCACACCCCAGTAAGTATTCAAGGTGCCAAGCTCTGAATTCATCATATAAATCGGAAGGAGCAAGACGAAGGATGGCAGGATAATTCCCGCGATAAAGAAGGCATAAACGCCGTTTTGCAATTTTCCATAACCGAATTTCATTCTGGCGATGGCAAAGGATGAGAGTAAAACCATAAACAGGCCAACGCTGATGGAAAGGGCGGAAACAATGATGGTATTGAGAAACAGCTTTGGAAACTCCATTATCTCCCAGACGTTGGCATAGTTTACCCACTGTACGGGAGACGGCCACGAGAATGGGTCGGTAAAGATTTCCGTCTTTGTTTTTAAGGAAATAAAAAAGCTGAAGATAATCGGAACTAAAAACAGGGCGGCACAGACTACCAGAACAATCATTCGCGCTATCCTTCCCACTAGCTTGCGACGTGCCGCTTTTTGATTCAATTCCATCAATCTGTCACCTCTTTTCTAGTAAAATACATAAACAGCAGGCTTACAGTAATTGCCAAAACAAACTCCGCCACCGAAATCGCCATACCGTAGCTGAACAGTCTTGAGCCAAAAGTGGTGTTGTACATATAGGAAACCATGGTTTCTGAAAGGTGATTGGGTCCGCCTCCGGTGAGGGAATATACCGATTCAAATACCTTTAGGGCACCGGTAAACTGCATCACAAAAATCATTTTGAAGGTTTCTTTAAGAAGAGGCAGGGTCACCATTCGAACTTGCTGCCATTTATTTGCACCGTCCACAATGCTGGCTTCCAGCACCTCGCCAGGAATCTGCTTAATACCGTTAGTCCAAAGCAGGATGCAAAATCCCAGGCCGCTCCAGGTGGTAATAATTCCAACCATATAGGGCGTTAAGGTCCGGCCGCCAATCCAGTCTAGCGCTAGTGCCTCCATTCCAACAGAACGCAAAAAATTGTTAACCAATCCCTTGGAGGGATCTAAAATAAATGTCCAAACTAAACCGACGATAATGCCGCCTACACAGTAGGAGGTAAAGAAAATGGTCTTAAAAATATTGTTTCCCCGCTTTTCTTCCTTTAAGACCCAAGCCAGGAGGAAGGACAGGGGAATCAGAATTACTAATGTGGTTATGGTAATTTTCAATGTGTTTCCCAATGATAGCCAAAATAATTTATCGCCCACCAGCCGGGAATAGTTCGCCATCCCCACAAAGTCATATCCGCCGGCGCCCCGGTAATTAGTCAGGCTGTAGTAAACCGCCACGCCAATGGGAAGAAACATGAAAACAATATAAAAGAAAAGCATCGGCGTGGTAAAGCCGAAAAATTTCTTTCTATTGTAAACCAGATGCATAAAACTCCCTCCAAACAGGGTGGATATCTGAAATGCCGCCAGGCTTCAGATATCCACCCTCGTCACTCGTTTGTTCTAAATCGTCAGGACAGCATCGCCATAGCGTCATCCAACTGCTGCACGGCCTCCTCGGGAGTCGCCGTCTGCGTAATCACAGCAGACACGCTGTTCCAATAAGCGCTTTCAAAGGAAGGATCAATAAATCCGGAGATTTCACCGCCGGAAGCATATTCGTCATCTTTCTTTTCCAGCAAAGACTGCATCAGGCCGGGCAATTCGGAGGTGTCGCCATCATACTGACAGGCAGTAATAATATTTTTCTCCTCTGTTAAATAAGTTACCACCACCGGGTCAGACATCATCTTCAGATACTCGGTTACAGCCGCCAGCTTCGCATCGCTTTCAGACGCCTTTTTACCAGCCCAATAGGCCCATGCGGTCGCCTTGGTGCCGACTTTCTGATCGTATTCACTGTCGGAGAATTCCGGACCCCAGCTGAATACAAAGTTGTCTACCTCAGGAGACTTCAGTAGGTTTTCCAGTTCCCAGCTTCCCGTAGTGACCATCGCGGCCTGGCCAGCGCTAAACAGTTCGATGGCCTCGCTGCAGGTAGCAGTGCTCACATTTTCGGGGAAAGCATTATGTTTCGCCATTTCATCGATTTTCTGATAGACAGGCAAGGCAAAATCAGCAAACTTCATTTCCTTGCTCAAAATCTTGTCCATATTGTCGCCAAAGCCGTAACGCCAGAACCAGATGTCAAAGCCCCAACGGCTGTAAGCATCCACCGCGCCATAAGCGATGGGCTGAATACCAGCCTCGTTAAACTTATCAATACAGGTCAGCCACTCTTCATAGGTCACAGGGATTTCCAGATTCTGCTCATCAAACAATCTCTTATTCAGGAACCAGCCCTGAATTTCACTCTGGGTCGGAACGCCGTACTTTTTGCCGTCAGTAAACTGGAAGTGCTTTTCCCAGGCTTCATCGGTAAAGCGGGCACTCCACTCAGAGTCAGAGTCAATCGCTTCAGTGAGGTCTGTCAGAACACCGGTTTCCGGAATTCCTGTCATATTAAAAGCGGTGGCACTGAACACCTCCGGTAGATCGTCGGAAGCCGCAGCCATCAAAACCTTCTGTAAATAAACATCAGCTTCCCCTCCAGGCATGATACTCACTTCAAAATTTGGATTAACTTTTTGATATTCTTCTAAGGCCTTTACCGCAGTTTCGTAAAGAAAACCATCTTCTTTGGCTCCCTGGAACCAGAGTTCGATAGATACCGGCTCACTCTCCGCCGCAGCGCTGCTGGTTTCTCCAGAAGCCGCTGAATCGGTCGAGGCCGTACCGCCGTTTCCGCCGTCACCGCTGCACGCCGTCGCAGACACCGCCACCAATGCCGCCAGCATCGCGCATAAAATTTTTCTTACATTTTTCACTTGATGATTCCTCCTTTTGTTTATATCACAGGGATTTATTTTTCCCCTGAGCTACCGTATCTGTCAAAAAAGTCTTGAAAACTCCAGGAAAACTTTTCGCGGCTTACCGTAATCAGTCAACATACCTTGGAATACGCTTTCCATAGTATACCTTAGTATTTACAGATTGTCAATACTCATTCCTCAACTTTTTAGTTTTAATTTCATATTTATTAGAAATATAATTCAATAAATATAACTAAATATTACAATATATTAAATAAAACGTTTTCTATTTGCGGAGTCATTTTAATATTGACGAAATTTCTATTATTTTTCGTAAAATTTAACCTATTGACAAATAACACTAGATATATGATAATATTAACATTAAAAAATGCACCTTTAGGAAAACGTATTCTTGAACGATAAGAGGGGGGCAACATGGCCACAAAGCGCGTTACAGTAAAAGATATCGCAAATCAATTAAATATTTCTGTCGGAACCGTCAGCAAAGCGCTCTCCGGCAAACCAGGCATCAGCGCCGATATGAGAGATAAAATCTTTCGTACATCAGAAGCCATGGGTTACAATGTAAACCGATTGGCACAAAGCCTTGCCCGTAAGCCTATTCGTATCGCCATCGTCTATCCCTTAGCCTGGGAACAGTACTATGGGGACATTATCCGGGGAATGAACGATGCATTAGAATCTTTGCGAGATTATAATGTTTCCGGCGAATTTATTCAATTCACCAGTCTTTATTCTACTGACGAGTTATTCCAAATTTCTGATAAACTTATTCAAAAGGAAGTAGAGGCCGTCATACTATGTCCGGCCTCTGTAACTGCCTGCAAGCCTTGTCTGCAAAAGCTGAAAGCACATAATATTCCTGTATTTCTTGTTGGCAACGATTTCGATCCTGAAGACCGCGTCGGCTGTGTGCGTGTCAACGCTCAAATGGCCGGCCGCCTGGCCTCTGAGATCTTATGTTATATCACACCAGCAGAATCTAATTTAGTGATCTTTATTGGAGATCTCAGTATTTTGGAGCACCGCGAAAAGGTAGACGGCTTTAAAAACGAATTGCTAAAAGACCATTATCTTCTGCAAACCTACGAGACGCACGATGAACCGGAGGTAGCTGCTTTATTAACTAAAAAAGCCCTGAGAGAAATTCCTAATATACAAGGAATTTATATTGCCACAGGTAACTCTCTGACAATTTGTGATGTTCTCAAAGAAGAAAAAGTAGATCACAAAATCAAGGTAATCGCCACAGACTTGTACGATACCATGATTCCTTATATCCAAAACAGAACCATCAACGCTATTATCTATCAGCATCCAGGTGAACAGGGACGCAAGGCGATTATGCAGTGTTACCGCTATATCATTGATCGTAGTATAGACACCTCACAGGTCCTGATAAATCCCCGGGCTGTTTTCCGCAGTAATCTTTGAATTGCGATACCGGCGGCAGCTCCATATGTTTTAATTTGTGTTGAGGAATTGTCCCGGATTAAGAAGGCACTTCTCCATGCTCTTTTGGGGCGTTAATTGATTCAAACAAGGCCGAATTTTATCATCAATTGAGGAAAACCTCCGAATGCTCGCTGAACATCAAGTCTATTGTTTCTTAAATAAAAAATCAAAAAAGGTCTCCTGTTAAAAATAGGAGGCCCTTTTCTTTGTTCCCTTTGTATATATAGGATAACCACTTAAAAAATGGCTCTAAAAGCCCAAAAAGTCCGCATGAATACTAAAAACTGTGACAAAATTGTTGTCCGCTTGTCTAATATCGTTTGGAAGAAATTTATTAATCCAAAATCAAAAGGAACACTCAACAAAATGAGAATTCCGGGTCCAGAATAGATACATTTGATTGTTTTTACAATCTATTTTTCTGTTTTTTCTTTCTGGTGTCTCATTTCTATAAAAAGAGATAAACTTCGAAAAATGGCTTAAACGCTGACTTTTAACACAGAAAAAGCATTCACAATATAGCTTTAAAATGAGACCTCAATAATGTTGGCTAAACTATCACTAATTCCAAGAATCAAGAACGGAAAAAGCGCCCCGGCTTCTTTGCCGGGGCGCTTCTAAAAAAGGGCGCACATCTCCCATGTACCTTTAGGCTGTTAAACTGGCCCGGTGAAGCCGGGCTTTACAATCTATCTAGGAACCGCTGAAACAAACCAGACGGGAATTGAAAATTTAATCTTCTGGAGGTAATGGCTGTGTAGTATTGTCGCGCGATTGACGGGCCGGGAAGAATTGTTCTCCCCGCTGAACTTCTCCACCGCTTGAATTGGGAAAAAGGGAAAATATCTGTTTCCATTGAAGAAAAGGATGGCTCCTTAATCGTTTCTTCCGTCCCGGCTGCCGGTCAAACCCCAGGACAGCCCGAACGGACAATCGAAAATCATTTCTCTGCCGGTGTCTAAAAAATGAAAAAACCGCTTCCCTATTTTTGAAGTGACCCCAAAAAGTTAGACAATAAATTTAGCTAAAAACTGTTTAAGCAGCCGAAAGGGCTTGTTGTCTGTGAATCGCAGGCGGCAAGCCTTTTAATTTTGCCTTGATTCGTCTGTTATTGTAGTAATCCAAATATTCAATTAGTTCTTGTCTGAAGTGTTCCATAGACTTAAATTCTTGCAGGTAGAACAGCTCGCTTTTCAACAGGCCAAAGAAGTTTTCAATCACTGCATTGTCCAGACAGTTTCCCTTGCGGCTCATGCTCTGCTGGACACCCTTGTTTTTGAGGATTTGTTGGTATTGCTTGTGCTGGTACTGCCAGCCTTGGTCTGAGTGAAGAATCAAATTGGTGCCATCAGGAATTTGTTCAAATGCTTTGTCCAGCATAGAGGTCACCATACTCAAAACAGGCCTGTCTGAGATAGTATAGCTGACCAGATCACTACTATACAAATCAAGAATGGGCGAAAGATACAGTTTATCTCCAAACAGGCTGAACTCGGTTACATCCGTGACCCACTTCTGATTTGGCTTGTCAGCATAAAAGTTCCGTTGCAGAAGATTGGGAGCAATCGTTCCAACTTCGCCTTTGTAAGAACGATATTTCTTCATTCGGACACGGCAAACAAGTCCCAGCTGTTTCATTAAACGCTGAACGGTCTTGTGATTCAGATGAATTTTTCGGTTCCGTAGTTCCTCGGTAATGCGGCGATATCCATATCTACCCTTGTTCTCGTGGTAAATAGCGGTAATTTCTGCTTTTGCTGTCTCATATTTGTCAGCACGCTTCATTTGCTTTAGGTGGTAATAGAAAGATGCACGGGGCAGCTGAGCGATTTCAAGCAAAAGGGACAATGCAAATTCTCGCCTTAGATTTTGGACTACCAGCGTTTTTTCTGCTGGCGTCGCTCTCGCTCCAAAACCAAGGCTTGCAAATTTTTTAGGTAGGCTACCTCTGCACGCAACCGCTGATTTTCTGCAATGAGATCTTCTTCGGTCGATTGGGGAAGCTTGCGTGGGCGGCCAGTGATCTTGCGTCCTCGCCGCTCAACAGCCAATCCTTCCGGCCCTTCCTCCAAGTAGATTCGCTCCCAATTTCTCACACGGTCTTCTCCTGCAATATCAAAACGAAGTCTCGTTTCCTTATAACTTAGTCCCTCCTCTCGCATGGTCTCCACCACGATCTTTTTGAATTCTGGTGTATATCGTTTGTTCCCTATTCCTTTGGTCATAAAATCACCCCACTTGTTATTCAGTATATCATACTGTCTAACAAATAGGGTGCAGTTCATTTTATTAGGAAAGCGGTTTTTTGCTCTTTGGGGGGTTGGACATCCACGGTGGGGCGATTTTGAAAAATCGGCCCTAAAAAGCCCGAAAACCCGCATGAATACTGAAAAAAATCGGGGTGACATCTATTTCGTCACCCCTTCTTGTGTAGCTGTGTCGAAATTGTTGTCCGCTTGTCTAATGCCGTTTGGAAGGAATTTATGAACCCAAAATCAAAAGGAACACTAAACAAAATGAGAATCCCTGGTTCAGAATAGATGCATTTGATTGTTTTTACAACCCGTTTTTCTGTTTTTTGGCTTTTTGATTCCCATTTCTATAAAAAGGATAAACCTCGAGAAATGGCTTGAACGCGGAGGCTATAGCATAGAAAAAGAGGCCGGAATCTGGATGCCTCATTTTTGAGTTCCAAATTTTGACCTCTGTTCACTCCGCCCTCCTTCCCGTTTTCGGTATGGAGAGCTTTTTACTATTGATTCTTTTTCAACAAAATGGTATACTTTAATAAACAGATTTTTGTGTATAATATTTAGTGTACAAACTAAAAGTTATTACAATATATAGTATTCCTTTATGACAAATAAACATGTTTAAAAAGGTATGCAATAAAACTCTCGTGAACCGCAAGTCTCTTTTTATCACTTAGTGTCCTCTTGCCTGAGTACAAAGGCATGTGCCAATAGTAAGGTATTGATGAAAGGAGACAGAGTTATGAAAACAAAGAAATCGTTAATGTACTTAGAATGTATCAACGAAAACCTTAACACCCTGATTCTTAACCAGGAAATGACCTATTTCATCATACAGGAAATCCTCAAAAAGATGGACAGATCTGTGAACAAGCGCCATGTTAAAGTTAGGCGCAAAAAAATATAAATTTTCCCTCCCTACCAGAAAAGTAGGGAGGGATTTTTAGTTTTGACTTGCATAATCAATTTAAAACACATTATTTATTGCTATTTTTTGCTCATTTAACAAAGAACAAACCGCAACGGCTTAACCATGCGGTTTTTCTTTGGGAGGGAGTGACGAAATTGTTGTCCACTGGCCTAATACCGTTTGGAATAAATTTATTAACCCAAGATCAGAAGAAACCTTCAACAAAATGAGAAGCCCCAGTTCAGAATAGATACATTTGATTGTTTTTACAACCTATTTTTCTGTTTTTTGCTTTCTAGTGTCTCATTTCTATAAAAAGAGGTAAACCTCGAAAAACGGCTTAAACGCTGGGCTTATAACACAGAAAAAGGCCGGAACCTGGATTGTCTCACTTTTGAGTTCCAAATTCCGGCCGCTGTACACTTTTTTGTTCTGCAACCCGTATCAGACCTGGCTCAAACTTTTATAAATAATCATACCAACTACCGCACCTTGATCTGGTTTTCCAATTGCTTTATCAGAATGATACAGAGCTTTTCCTGTCGTGGGAAACATCGTTTTTGTCTTTTCCAATGCTTCTTGTGACGCTTGATTAACAGCGGAAATGATTTCCTGAATACTTTTCGCCTCAATGGCTGCTTTTTCCGCAGCTTCGCTGGCGGCATATAGAACATCTACTATCGTTCTATCCCCAGGTTTACAATGGCCTCTGTCCATCACGCCGTCGCAAAAGCCTTTGGTAAACGTGCAAAAGTTTTTTTCGGTCAATTCCGTTGATGATACCACCGCCTTCCCTGCCGCTATAAACGCTGACGCGATTAAGGTGCCCATTGTAGACGGGACAGCTTTTAAAAAGGCCATTCCAACCCGTATAAAAAATTTTCCGATATCTGTTTCTTCTGATTGGTCAGCGTATTCTTTGGCCGCCGCAAATCCCTTTGTCATTGTCAGGCCTAAATCCCCATCTCCCATGAGAGAATCTAGTTCCCCTAAATAAGCCTTGTTCTCCAAAACATTATCATTTATGACAGCGATCCATTTCTTCGCATCTTGAATTGTCATAGATAGAACCTCCTGCTATTTTTGTACAAAAAAGGGAGTTGAGCAAGGCATCAGCAAATATTTTTTCAGTTCTTCATCTAACCTGAGCAGTGAAATAGACACGCCCGCCATTTCCATGGATGTGGCAAATTCACCAATATAATTATGGACTATCTTGATATGCCGGGTTTTCAGAATCTCCACGATTTTTCGATATATGATAAACAACTCCTCTCTTGGCGTGGAACCTAATCCATTCACTAAAACCGCCACTTCATCGCAATCCTGATATGGCAAATCTCTAAGAATACTATCCATTAACTCTTCTGTTACCTCGTCAGCCGCTTTTAGCTTTCCTCGCCTCACACCAGTTTCACCGTGGATTCCCATTCCAATTTCCATCGAGCCATCTTCCATATGGAAAGTTGGCTTTCCAATTTCGGGGATGATGCAAGACGATAATGCGACACCCATGCTGCGAGTATTTTCAGCCGCTTTTTGTGTTAAGCGATAAACTTCCTCCAAGGGCAGCATCGCTTCTGCGGCAGCACCAGCAATTTTATAAAGAAATACGATACCTGCAACTCCGCGGCGCTTTTCGGAGTTTTCTTTGGCCGCGGAAGCAACGTCATCCCCGGCCGCAATCTGCATAACGTTAATATCCTCCATTTGCGCCATTTCAGCAGCCATATCAAAATTCATAACATCCCCGCTGTAATTACCAAACAAATACAGCACACCTGCGCCTTGGTTTACATACGCAGTAGTCTGCAGTATTTGATCTGCACTAGGGGACTGAAATACTCCGCCGATACAGCAGCCGTCTAGCATTCCCTCGCCTACATACCCTAGAAATAGAGGCAGATGGCCGGATCCGCCGCCGGTAACGATTCCAACTTTTCCTGGTTTCACATTTTTGCTTACATAGCAGCGCAGATCATTTCCAACCGATGTAACCTGATTAGGATATGCGAAATATATTCCTTCTAACATTTCGTCAACGTAATTCTCAGCGTTATTCAGCAATCTTTGCATACCTAGTTTCCCCCTCTAATCGGGATAACTACGGCTCAAAAGCAATCCGTAGTTATCTTTGTTAAACTTCTATTCAGCGTATTTTGCAAGAAGCGAATTTAATTCTGCGGTATAAGTATCAATAGTTTCAACCGGATCACCGCCATTGCGAATATCTTCCCAGCAGGCCGTGAATACATCCTGATATTCAGAATAGCCGACCATCAGAGGCCGAATCACGGAAGTATTGACAGACTCATCCGCCGCGAGCAGTTGAATTGAATCCGGGAATTCCTGAAATTCCGGAGATTCCGCTTCTTCCTCTAAAACCGCTGTGCGGGCAGATAAGGACTTAACATCCTCATGCCAGAAATCATTACCTTCACCGATCGTCATAAACTTAACAAATTCAGCGGCCGCCTCAGGGTTCTTGGAAGTAGAAGCGACACCTATATTCCAACATCCAGTGGCAGTTACAGCCTTTCCGCCTTCAAAATATGGATGGGCCGCATAGCCCCAGTTGCATGTTACGTCTGCCAGCGCTAAATTTCCAGGCATCCAATTTCCGGCCAACATAAACGCCAGCTTACCGGACGCAAAAAGATCCCGTATGGTAAACTGATCATCGCCTCTAGGCGCAATATTCCATGTATTGTGGATATCATAGTACCACTGAGCAGCCTGATACCAAGGTTCGGTATTCCATATGCCGTCTACTGTAGAAGTATCCTCCCCAATATCATCTCCGCCGAGAGACAAAGGCAGGCAGAGCATCTGATAGGGGCGGCTGATCTGTTCAAAGGTTAGGCCCCAAACGCCTTCCTGCCCATCAGCTTCAGCCGCATCCATAACCTTCTGCGCCATATCAACTACTTCTTCCCAAGTAATTCTGTCCGCAGGATCCGCAGATGGGTATTCCAATCCTGCAAGATCCAATAAATCTTTATTATAGTAGAGAATCTGAGAGGAGTTGTCTATAGGCGGAGCAACCAATGTGCCGTCTACGCTGGCGGCTTCCAAAGCTTTTTCCGTGAATTGCTTCTTTTCTTCCTCTGTGAAATACTCCTCTAATGGGATTAGATAGCCGCGGGAATGGTAAGCGTGCACTAGAGGAGAATCTACATCGATCACATCGACGTTAGCTTCACCTGCTGCAATTTGAACTTCAATAATCTCAAACAATTCAGTGATATTGTAAGCCTGGACATCAACTTTGATACCGGTAGCTTCTTCAAACAGTGGAATTGCTTTAGCGCGGGCCTCAATCTTTGGAGCATCGCCTTCTCCATAATAAGAAATGGTTACCGTCTCGGTTTCATTTGTACTTCCCGAGGAACCGTCTGCCGGGGTATTAGTTTTTGAATCGTTACAACCAGCTAAGCTTATGGTGAGTAACGAAGCTAAAACCAACGCAAGTACTTTTTTCATAAAATTCCCTCCAGTGTTATATTTTTTGAAAAGACTTTCCTTTTCATGGATTACTGTTCTTTTCCGCACGGTACCAAATACGAAGTTTTGCAACTAAGTCTTCGAAAATATATCTGGTGTCAACACTCTCATAGACTCGGATAGTCCTTCTATTGGGCTGGGGGATATAGTGCATATCCTGAGTAATAAACGGAGCAGGATGGTTCTCATATAAATATTCATGCTCATCGATCATCAGCCCCACGGCAGCAATATCGCAAATAGGCCAACTCTCTCCTTTGGGCCAATCCGACAACCATCCGGTACGATTGTTCAGGTCGATCATCTGATCGCAGAGATACTCTCCAACTTTCCCGCAAGGGCGAATTTTATCTTCAAGCTCAGCCAATCCAATCCTGACATTTTTATACGCTTGTGTTGTAATTTGCCAAATTGGAACCTGAGAGGCAAATAAAAAATTTGCAGCTTCAATGTCGTTGCAGAGGTTAAATTCATTCTCTCCATAAGGATAAGGGCCTCCGCCAATCCATACAACATGAATTTTCTCTTCAATCCTGGGCTCTTTTTTGAGGGCCGCCGCTACATTGGTAAGGGGACCCAAAACAATCAGATGTAAAATAGAATCTTCCGCCATAGCTCTATCTATGATAAAATCAACACCTTCGGCTTCCTCCCATCCTTCACCGACCGGTACTTTACACCCCTTAAAATGCGGGATTTCATTCTTTACATTCATAAGATCCAAAATTTTCTCAACTTCAGCATAGCTTTGCATCATGGAATCTTTTACAGGAGCGCCTCCATACTGTGCAGCGAAGCCTGCTTTGTAGTGAGCTGCTACAATTCCTTCCAGGCGGAATTTTGGTGTAAGAATTGCTTGTACAATCGCAAACTGATCATCCGCCTCGTTTTTTGCATCTGTATCAACGACAACTCTAACCTTTTTGTCTTCAGGGACATCAAAATGATAGTGAAGCCTCATATATTTACTCCTTTCTAAAATCAATCTTTTATACCAGCATTCGCAATGCCTTGCACATAATATTTCTGAAATGGCATCAAAAAAACCAATGGCAAGAGTAGAGAAATGACACAAGCGGCCATCAGTTCATTCCACAGCATCGCGTGCTCTGTTCTAAAGTCACCTAACGCAATCTGAATCATTCGAAGGCTGTCCTTTCTGGCTACTACTAGAGGCCAAAGAAAGCTTTCCCATTGCCATACAAAAATCATCAGTCCTGCAGAAATCATTACCGGTTTTGATAATGGAACAACAATTTGTACAAGGATTCTTGAAAAACCTGCTCCGTCAATAGTCGCGGCCTCTAGCATACTATCTGGTATATCCGCAAAAAATTGACGAAAAAGAAATATAATCAATCCGTTTGCAACAGTAGGTAAAATAATCGCCGTATAAGTATCTACCAGATTTAATTGTGATACTAACTGATAAGTAGGAATCGCCACAGCCTCAAAAGGAACCATAAAAGAAATCATGATGATAAAAAACAATCCTTCTTTTCCTTTGAACCTATACTTAGCGAAAATCAGGCCGGCAGGCGCATTAACAATTAATCCTAAAGCGATTGTAGCCGCACAGATAATCAGAGTATTTATCAGTGACTTTCCAAAAGTACGGATGGTGAAAATATTAATGTATGCCTCCAGAGTAAAAATTTCGGGGATAAAGGAATTAATAGATAAAGATATTGTGGAAGCCGAAATCTCCGCATTCGGTCTGAGCGATGCGCCAATCACCCAAAACATAGGTAGCAATATAAACGCCAGAAAAGCGCCTAAAACAATCCAAAATAAAACTCTAGATCCAATTTTTATGACTCTCTCTTTTTTTGAGTTCATGAATTTCCCCTCCTATCGAAGTATTCCTAATCTTCAGATCTCATTGCTTTCAGTTGTACCCCTACAATAATAAAAATTAATATCAGCAATACAACTACATAAGCGTAAGCTCTTCCATAATCAGCGTAAGCAAAAGTTGATTTATAAGCTTCATACATTAATACATTAGTTGATTTATTCGGACCACCTTTGGTGATAAGATACATCGGAGAAAACATGAGTAAGTTAGAAATTGTATCAGAAACCACCACAAACAAAATGGAACGCTTAATCATCGGGATAACAATTTTGAATGTTGTGATAAATGTGTTGCTGCCGTCAACTAACGCAGCTTCATACACATTGGCCGGCACCCCTTGCAAACCAGCCATTAAAAACATCATCCAATAAGCAATGCCTTTCCACGAGGCCAAAATAATGATAGACAGCATTGCCTGAGAATCGCTGGTAAAAAACGGTTGTGCAGGTAAACCCATTGCTTTCAATATAGCGTTTACCAGTCCTCTATTAGGATCTAATAGAAGATCCCAAATAACAGCAGAAGTGGTAACAGAGATAGTTACCGGAAAATACATAATCGTACGGATTAAACGCACACCCTTAAATTTTGTATTTAGCATGAGGGCTAAAATAATCGCTGCTATAATCTGAATAGGATTGATAAAGATATTAAAAATCAGAGTAGAGTTTAAAGATTTCCAAAACACCGGATCTGAAAACATATTGGCATAGTTAGAGAAGCCACTAAAAATTCGGTCTTCACCAATTCTCCCGGTAAAAAAGCTTTCTACAATAGCAATCAGTACCGGATATAGTTTAAATAAAGCGATTAGTAATAGGGGAACGAGAATAAAAAGCAAGTTCATTTTCTTCAACTTCATTTTTCATACCTCCGTACTTTGTAGTATAGTTAATAGAACGACTAGAACAGAGCAAAAAAAACAAAAAAAGTGCTCTTTTATTGCAACAATAGCAATAAAAAGCACAATTTTTAGAAGTGCCTAATTGTATACTTTTGTGAACAATCAGACAGAATTATTCATATAATAAATTCTATATTCCCTTGAAATAATTTTTTCTATCTTATATAATAGATTTCAGTTTAGATAATATTATCCATCGTTTACTAAACTAAAAACTTCTTGTTTTGGTATGTATTTGTTGTAATAACTATAGCAAACAACACACTATGTGTCAAGTGAATATTTTATACGATATTCTCCTTTTTAATTTGTGTATAATATCGAATATCTTATGCCTTTCAACGCTTGTATACTTTTATTGTATTCAATTTTAACTAAACATTTATATAAACAAATATTTTAAAAGGAATGTGAATATGAATATTCGTGAAATTTCTAAATTAGCCGGAGTATCTCCCGCAGCGGTTTCTATCGTGATAAACAATCGAAAAGGTGTCAGTGCTTCAACAAGAGAACATGTGAAAAGAATTATGGAACAATATAATTATCATCCTCAAAAAAGAGGTTCTAAAAACAAAAAATCCTCAGCTGAAACCAACAAAATTTTATTTCTAAAGCACAGAAAGCATGGTATGCTCGTGGAAGAAAATCAAGGTTTTATCTCTGCAATAATGGATTCTATAGAGGCAGAATGCAGAAAGCTCCAATTTGATTTAAACATTATTATTTCTGATAATCAATTTGTGGAAACAATCCATTCTATTGATTTTTCATCATATATTGGCATGATCGTTCTAGCTACAGAACTGGATTGGAATCTTTATAAAACCTTGCTCGATATTCCTATTCCTTTTGTAGTAGTCGATAATAACGTACCCAGTATCCCTTGCAGTACGGTTTCCATTGATAACTGGGGAAATGTATACCGCGCTCTAGAATTCTGTATTTCACTAGGCCACACTGAAATTGCTTATTTTAGAAGCAATCTCGAAATTCAGAACTTTAAAGAACGCCGGAGTTCATTTTATGAATCTTCCCGTATTCTGGGCCTGTCATGCTCTTCATTGCACGAATTTTCGTTGACGCCTACCTTACTGGGTTCATACAAAGATTTAAAGAAAACACTTCAAAAATTTAAGCCCCAGTTGCCCTCTTGTGCTTTTGCCGACAATGATTCTATTGCGATTGGCGCAATAAAAGCCCTGAAAGAAGTAGGATACAGGGTTCCAGATGACATTTCTGTAATTGGGTTTGACGATATTCCGTACTCCGCTATTACTTCTCCGCCTCTCACGACGATCCGAGTTTCTAGGCAAGAAATTGGATGTCTTTCTGTCCAACAGCTGCTTCGTATCTGTGAAAATAGAAGCCATCTTAGCAAAACTCAAGTCCCAGGGGAACTAATAATCCGCAACAGTGTCAAATAAATTTCAAACATGCAATTTTTCTGGAATACATAATTAAAATTTAGAATAACTGTTAGGAATTTATAATTTAGGAAAGCATTGAATCCGCCTCAAAATGTTTGAAAACTTTATGAGCGCTGATAAAATTTTATCACTTCTAATTTACACTTTCTATTCAATGCCTTTATTGTGTAGCAATATGAAGTTCTGGCTGCTGCCAGTGAAGCATGTGCACCGCTTTTTCTGTGTCCTCCAGCCAAGTATCGATCATTTCTCGAAAGATAATCACCGGCATACGGCTGTGGATAAAGGAAACCGATGTATTGGCCTCCGTGGTTAAAATCAAAAAACGTCTTTCTCCCTGGAATTCATTGTAAAGTCCAGCTAAATATAAGGTACTGGCATGAGGAAGAATAAACCGGTATTTGACTTTTTCCTGATCCCATTCATAAAAGCCGGTGGTTGGCACCACGCACCGGCGGGTATACACTGATTTGCGAAAGAGGTTCTTTTCCTCCGCTGTTTCCGCACGGGCGTTGATCAAAACGCCGCTTCCTTGGAATTTCGGCCATCCCCACTTTACCGCCTGGGGAACGGTCTCTTTCCCCTCCCACACCAAGATAGGCGCCGGATTTGTCGGATAAATCTCCCCGGTTTTCACCTCATGGCCCTTTTCCTGCACAGCTCGAATTATCTTGCGGATATCCTGATATTCTTTATCAGTAAACAAGGTATATCGTCCGCACATCGTAAATTCCTCCTATTTCAATCGATTTGAAACTTCATTACTTGCTGTTCTATTTTTAATCTGACTCCTTGGCTTCTATAAACCACCGGGTTTCTTCCAGCCACAAATATTTTTCCCTGCCTCGAATCCGGCAGGTATACCGGATTCCCGTTCCGCCCGCCTTGAGGCTTGCCGCCCGGCGGACGTCTAGAATCCGGTCAATCTCAAATTTGGCGCCGTCCTCCCATTGGATTTCAAGAGGAAAGACAGTGCCGTCCACATCAAACTTTGCTGTCACTTCCACATATTTTTTACAGGACATTTTCAATCATTCCCCCTTCTAAAAGCATTTTGATAAAAAAGTCGTATTTTTTAAAAATACCCCACCGGATGGATTATGTGATCGTTCTTTGGATCGAAGCCGGAAAGCTTTCGGTCTTTCAGCAAAACCGCCGGCTGTACCGCGAAAGTTCCAAACCGTGCCTTTAAGCGGTCAACCGCATTGTCCAGGCGTTCCATCTTTTCCCGTTTTACCTCATCGCAAAACAGACTGGTTTGACTGCAAATTGTACCCGCCTCCAAGTCCGACACGCTGATTCCTATGCTGCGAACCGGCCGCTTCCACTGGTAATGCTCACGAAATAAGGAGAGTGCCTCCCCGGCTATTTCCTCAGTAAGATTGGTATAAAACCCAAGCGTTTTCTGCCGGGTAAAGCTGAAAAGACTGTTGTCCCGTACAGAAAAGTGAATCGTCCGCCCTTTGAGCCCCTGCTCCCTCAGCCGACGGGCTACGCTGTCCGCCAAAACATAGAGGATAATTTTCACGTCCTCATCCCTCTCCAAATCCCTGGGCGTTGTGGTGCTGTTCCCGATACTTTTAACAACGGGGTCATTCTGGAAATCCGCTACCGGAGAGTTGTCCAGCCCGTTGGAGAAGCACCACAGTATGTCACCAATTTTTCCAAACTTGGAACGGAGGATTTCAACTGGCGTTTGAGCAAGCTCTCCTATGGTATGAACACCGAACCCATTCAATTTTCGTTTGGTGGCCGGCCCTACATACAGCAGATCGGACACCGGCAGCGGCCAGGCAATCTGGCGGTAATTTTCTTTGGTAATCAGCGTTACGGCGTCTGGTTTTTGATAATCGCTGCCAAGCTTCGCAAAAATTTTATTATAGCTTACGCCGATACTCACAGTAATTCCCAATTCTTCCCGGATTCTTTTCCGGATCTCCTGGGCTGTCTTTTCTCCCTTATCCTTTTGATTTTCTCTGCTGGTGATATCCAGCCATGCCTCGTCCAAGCCAAACGGTTCCACCCGGCTACTGTAATCCAGATAAATGTCTCTTGCTAGCCGGGAAAACCGCAGATACAACGGAAAATCCGGCGGCAGAACGATCAGCTCCGGACATTTCTGTTTTGCCTGCCAAATGGCTTCTCCGGTAGAAACATGAAACTGTTTGGCAAGCTGATTCTTCGCCAAAATGATACCATGCCGTTGCTCGATATCTCCGCCTACCGCCACTGGTTTCTCTCTGATTTCCGGATGATGCAGACATTCCACAGAAGCATAGAAGCTGTTGCAGTCGCTGTGTAAAATGATTCTTTCCATAAACAAGCCTCACAAAGCAACACAAACACATGTTCCTTTTACATTTTAATTATAGAACGTGTGTTCTTGCTTGTGAAGCGGTAATGTTTTCCTGTTTCTCTAAAACACCTCCTTCCCCTGTCAAACCCCAGGACATCTCGGACGGGCCGTCGAAAATCATTTCTCTGCCGGTGTCTAAAAAATGAGAAAACCGCTTCTCTAATAAAAATAAGGAAGCGGTTTTTTTGCTGTTTTTGCCCTTTTGGGGGTTGGACATCCACGGTGGGGCGATTTTGAAAAATCGGCCCTAAAAAGCCCGGGAACCCGCATGAATGCTGAAAAAATCGGGGTGACATCTATTTCGTCACCCACGCCTTGCGAAGCGTTGACAAAAAGATACCCTACCATAAATGCGAGTGAACTGACAAAATAAAAGGCTGAACCAGGAACGCGGATTGCGTCCAGGCTCAGCCTGGTGGGAGGGAGTAACGAAATTGTTGTCCGCTGGCCTAATACCGTTTGGAATAAGTTTATAAAATAAAAATCAAAAGGGAACCTTCAACAAAATGAGAAGCCTCAGTTCAGAATAAAATTCTGTTTATTATAAAACAAAAGTATTCCAGAACGTTTTTCATAGTTTTATCTAAGAAAAAAGGGGCTTCCCAATAGCCCTCCGCATAATAAGCAGAAAGCTTCTGTAAGACGCTGAAATGCCGGACGCACTACAAAAAGCTAAAACTTAAAATCTTCCTTTTGGCAGATTGCTCGTTTCATTCCCCTCCTGGACTTACCATTCGGCAATGGAACCGTCGGCATGGCGCCAAACAGGATTTTTCCAATGATGAGGATTTTGATTTTCCTGGAGCACCAAGTCCTTGTTGACCTCTACTCCCAAGCCGGGCTTTACCGGCAAGTCAACAAAGCCGTTTTGGAATTGAAAGTCCTCTTGATTTTTTACATAGTCCAGTACGCTTTTTCCTACATTGTAATGAATTCCAATGCTTTGCTCCTGAATCACCGCGTTGTAGCTGACAGCGTCCACATTCAGACAGCTGGCCAGAGCAATCGGCCCCAGCGGGCAGTGAGGGGCTAAGGCCACGTCAAAAGCCTCCGCCATGGAAGCAATTTTCCTAACCTCCGTCAGGCCTCCCGCATGGCTCAGGTCGGGCTGGATGATATCCACACCGCCTGTTTTCAGCAGCCGTTTAAAATCGTATTTGCTGAACAGCCGCTCGCCGGTAGCGATTGGAATATTACACGCCGCGGCGATTTCAGGAAAGTATTCCATATTTTCGCATAAAACCGGCTCCTCGATAAACATCGGGTCAAATTCTTCCAGCTTCTTCGCGAGAATTTTCGCCATTGGCTTGTGCACCCGTCCGTGAAAATCGATCGCGATTCCAAAATACTTCCCGCATTGCTCGCGGATGGCTGAAGCCCGCTCCAGAACGGCGTCGATTTTATCATACGAGTCGATCATCTGCAGCTCCTCTGTGGCGTTCATCTTAACCGCTTGGAAACCGGCCTCTTTTCGCTCCAGCGCAGCTTTTCCCACATCGCTTGGGCGGTCGCCGCCGATCCAGCTGTAAACCTTCATGCGTTCCCGGCAGGCTCCTCCCATTAATTCATATACCGGAACCCCAAAGGTTTTTCCTTTAATATCCCACAATGCCTGGTCAATCCCTGAAATCGCGCTCATTAAAACTCCGCCGCCCCGATAAAACCCAGACCGGTAAAGAAGCGTCCAAATATCCTCAATTCTGCCCGGATTCGCGCCGATCAAATAGGGCTTCATCTCCTCCACGCACGCCAGAACCGCCTCGCAGTGGCCTTCCAGCACTGGCTCTCCCCAGCCGGTCAAGCCGTCATCCGTTATGATCTCCACAAAGCCCCAGCGGGGCCTAACGGTGTAGGTGTTTACGCGTACAATTTTCATGCGGAGCACTCCTTCTGTCTTGTTATCTTTCAGCTTTTTGTCATCTGTGCAATGACAATCCATTAAGCTTTCTTCAGATCATCGACGATTTTTCGGACAGCCGCGGCGCACGCCTCCCAGTCTCCGTTTGCCGCCGCCTCCGCGGGCATCAGATTACTCGCCATGCCTACGCCCAGATATCCAGAAGCGAAAAAGCTTTTATAATTACTGGGACAAACCCCGCCGATGGCCACATAATTTCCCTGGTCAAAAGGGCCTTTTAGGCTTTTCACATAATTCAAAGGCATCGCGCCCGCCGGAAACAGCTTCATGGTTTTATAGCCGTATTCCAGGCTTGCTGCAATTTCACTCGGCGTTAAAACGCCGGGCAGTAATTTCACATTGTTTTTCGCGCAGTATTCCAGAACATCTGTCGGCGTCCCGGGCGTTAACAGAAACTGGGCGCCCGCATTCAGCGCCTTTTCCGCCAATTCCACTGTAATTGCGGTTCCCGCGCCGATCAAACAGCGGTCTCCATACCGCTTTCTCAGCACAGAAATCTGTTTCAGCCCGTCTTTGCTATTTAGCGCCACCTCAAAAAAACGGATTCCTCCCGCCACAATCGCCTCAGCGTAATCAAGCGTTTGTTCCAACGGCACATTCCGCAGGATTGCCAGCACCGGATTCTTCATTACAATCTCATACATATCCATTCCGCTTTTCTCCTATTCCTTTAGCGGTAAATCTCTTCTGTTTGCGACAGCGCATTCTCCATTTGCTTTCTGTCCGGATATCCTTCCACATCTCCAGTGGTCTGGGTGGCTAAGGCTCCGCATATTGCTCCCATTTTCCCCGCGGTATCCAGTTCTCTTCCGAGCAGTATCCCAGCTAAAAATCCCGCGTTAAATCCGTCTCCCGCGCCAATTGGGTCCACACTCCGGCAGGGATACGGTTTCACAGCGATTCGCCGGCTTCGGTCTGCCGCCCAGGCGCCCTCAGCCCCATTTTTTATAGCCGCGTAACGCACCCCGCCCTCCCGGAACAACAAATCGAAAATTGCGTCAGGCTCCGTTTCCCCAAACAGTATTTCCGCTTCCGATAAGCCCAGCAGCACAATATCACTTTCCAGGGCCAGCCTCGCCAGCAGAGGCCCGTAATCTCTCTCTTTCCACAGTTTTTTTCTCACATTAGGGTCAAAGCTTATCAGCAAACCGTGTTTTTTTCCTAAGCGGATCGCTTCCCGAACCGTCCGCTCACAGCTTTCGCTCAACACCGGCGTAATCCCGGTTAAATACAGCAGTTCCGCTTGTTGGAGCATTTCCTCTTTTAAATCCTTTGGGCTCAGGTGGGAGGCCGCGCTGTTTTCCCGGTAGTAAAACACCTTTGTTTCCAATGCTCCGGTTTCCTTCAGCATCAGTCCAGTCCGGTGCTCCGGGTCGAATATTACCTCCCGGCAGTCAACCCCCTCGCTCCTGATTTGATTCCTTACAAAATATCCCAACTCATCCTCGCCTACTCTTGAGATCCACGCCGTCTCAATTCCCAGCTTAGACAGCCCGACAGCCACATTGCTTTCCGCACCGGCAATTCTTATCCGGTAATCTGTAACATACCGCAGCGCTCCCGAAGATCCCGGAGTCAAAGCGGCCATCGTCTCCCCTATCGTGATTACCCTCGCCATCAAATATCCTTCCTTCTTCAAAAGGCTCGCAATCTCATAGCTTATGAGATTGCGAGCCTTTCGTCCTTAAATTTACGGCTACCTCCATGGCGGAAAATATTTTATCCGGTATGTTCCCTGTCGTCTTTACAGGTCAAGCTTCCTCCACCGTCGATCATAAGCTCCGTTCCGGTAATGGATTTGCTCCAGACAGAATCAAGAAAAACTACGGCCTTCCCGATTTCCTTAGGGGTACACCACCGCTGTATCGGTATAGCGCTGTAAGTGGATTCTTTCTCTCCCATTCTGGGATCTCCTGTGTCAGTGTAGCCCGGCGATATTGCGTTGACACGGATTCTATGCTTCGCCAGTTCGACGGCGGCGCATTTTGTGAAATGGGATAACGCCGCCTTGACGCTGCCATACATGGATCCATCCGGATAAACCATGTGGGCCTGGTTGGAAGTAATTAAAAGAATATGCCCCTCCGTCTTCTGTTCAACCATCAATTTGGCGGCATATTGGGTAACAAAAAAGCTGCCCCGCCAGTCCAGCCCGGTTACCTGGTCTAAATCCTGAGGTGTAATCTGAAAAAACGGCTTGCAAATCGTTAGCCCGGAATTGCTGACAACCAGGTTCAGCCCCTGCGTCAAATCGGATATCCGGCGGAATATCTGTTCCACTTCCTGAACGTTGGATAAATCGCCCTGCACCAGGTGGGCCTTCAGGCCTTTTGTCCGAGCCAAATTCGCTAATTTTTCTGTTCCCTGCACCGAAGTGCGGCTGTGCAAAATGAGGTCGTAGCCCTCTTCCGCCAACGTCTTGGCAATCCCATAGCCAATGCCCTTTCCCGCGCCGGTAATGAACGCTGTTTTTCTTTCCACTGTCATTACCTCGCAAAAAAACTCTTAAATTCCTCTAAGCCGCACTCAGCCTGAGGCTGGAACTCATCCGACGCCATATACTCGAAAATTCCTTTTAAGAGAGATTCCTCGGCTGCTTCTCCTGCAAACTGGGACAGGTCGGTGGTACACACCATTACTTTTCCTTTTCCGACTTTTAGTTCAAACAGCAGGCCCAGCCTATGGCAGCGGTGAGGCGTATCGATGGTCCACACAATGGGTTCCACCGGCTCCGCAAAATGATCCAGAATCACCGGATTCCCATTCATAATGACGTTGAACCATTGATAATCACTGTGGCCCTCGCCAGGGAAATAGCGGAAAACCGGATGATTCGGGTCATAGGAAATCCCCATGGTGCCCGGCGCAAGCATGGCACCGATCATCGGTTTGCCCGGGCGGGTTTCAGAAATATTTTCCGAAGCTGTCGCAAACATGTCGTAAGACCAAAAATTAGTGGCAAAGAAACCCTCCACCGACTTTTCGCTGTCCAGAAGCCCTGAATAAAACAGAACGCTTTCTCCATTTTCCAATGCCGCCGCCGCTTCTTCCGCCGACTTCGTGGTCAGCATTGTGTGTTGGATCTCCGGAACCGGATAAACCCAAATATTGTAGTCGTTATAATAGGTTTTCTGATCCGCCAGGTCCTCTACGCCAACCCGCAGCACCAGCTGCGCTGGCTCATCGCACTGGAACGTGACAGTGGGAGAAGCAAGATCGGTTAAATCCCCCTGGGGCAAGGAAATCAAGTCAAATTCCCGCCGTTCCAAACAGTTATCCTGATGGTACAGTTCAAAATACGGCTTTGCCTGGTCAATGGTTTCCGGGCCGTAATTGGCAAACTGCATCTTGAAGCCAGCTTGCTCCCCGCTGTCAAAGGTAAATTTGCCAATCCGCAGCAGTACGACGCGGTCACTGCAGTATCGCCGCCACTCTTCCGCGGAAACCATTCCTTTGTTTTCCATAAACGCGTTTAGAATACCATCGATGGCGGTTCCATCCGTATGAATATCAGCCAGGGACAATATTTGGAAACCACCCATCCCCGGGGTACGCATAATCATTTCGATATCTTCCCGGTAGCACAGCAGGCACGCTTTCCCGCTGTCGCGGTAGAAATCCTTTTCCTTATGAAGCAGTCCCTGTTCCTCCATCATCTTTTGATAGCGGAGCATACTCCCCGGCAGTTCCATTTTCGGAAAACGCTCAATTTCATCAAAGTTGCAGGTAGTTTCATACTGGCCCAGTTCAAATGCGATCACCGGAACCGGGCTATGCTTGATGGATTCACTGTGGTCTCTCAGGCTGTTTCTCGGCTTGCTGTCCTGCACCGGGCCCAGCGGCAGGTCGGAATGCGCGTAAGACCCTCTCGCCATTTTGTATTCCCACGGGGTATCCGTCTTCATCGTAGACCAGAAATCATCGTTCACTGAAAGGCACTGCTGTCGGATAAAGTCATTGGAACCCTGGGCATACATCCTGGTTGGATCCAGCGCCCTGAGATATTCCACCAGCCTCTCCAAAAGGGAGCGGTCGCCGTTAATCTCATTTCCTAAGGTAAGCATCACAAACGACGGGTGGTTATGCAACCAGTCCAGCAATTCCTTTCCCCAGCGCTGCATGGTTGGCTCCAGCAGCGGGTCAAACAGGGGGGATTCCGGCCCGGGTACGTTCATCCCATTGGTTCCGCCAATGGTCAATTCCGGCTGCATGTAAATCCCCACTTCATCCGCGGCTTCAAAAACCGCATTTGGCGGGCAATGAGTATGAAAGCGCAGATAATTGATCCCGTATTCTTTATAAATCTTCAATACCTTGACCCAGTCCTCGCGGCTGTATAGGGAAAGCCCCATGCGGTACATATATTTCTCATGCAGCAGGGCGTCGCCCCGAAGTATCACCTTTTTCCCATTCACGGAAAATTGGGTTCCCTCATGGGTGAATTCCCGGATACCAAACCGGGTGGAATAAAAATCAGACACTGGAACGCCACCAGCCTTTCCGGCCAGTTCTGCTTCTAGGCAATAAAGATTCGGCGCAAATTCATCCCACAGCTTCAAGCCGTCGCCCAAATAGAGCTCCATCTCGTACTCTTTTTCCGTACGGTGGAAATCCAGCATATAATCAAAGCGGTACGGCTTGAGAGCATGGGAATTGTCCAGGGTATGGACGTGAAAGAAAATATTGCCGCGGGATTCGCACCCCGTCTGGTTGCCAAGGGTAAAGTAAACGGTCAGCGTCTTGGCTTTTATGTTGGGCATTATCCGGCATTGCTTCATATAGACTTTCGAGGTTGCGGTAAGGGAAATTTCACCGCAAATCCCATTGAGAAAATCGAAACGGTAGCCATGAGTGGGCCGGATGCGGGAATTATCGTTCCGCACGGTCAGAACATGCTTTCCGGGAGACGCGATATTGGTCAAGTCAAATATCTGGTCCACCTGCAGCAGGTCTGATTTCCCCACCAGGATATTGTCCAGCCATACCGTCGTATTATTGGCCCGTTCCAGCTTCAGTTCGATATGCCGGCCTGCCCAGGCCTCCGGGATGTCAATATCCCGCTGATACCAGGCGACGCCGCGGTAGGTGAATTTTTCAATGACCCCCAGCTTATCCGCCACCTTGCTTTCAATCCCGACAAAATTCTGCGAGGTGGTCCCCGGAAGACGGACCCGGTCCGGCAGCGTCTCTGAAAACCACCCGCCGCACTGATTCGTCCCCTTTTCATTTGGGTCCATGGCGAACCGCCATTCCCCCGATAAATCCATGATTGTTCTATTCAATACGGTAACCTCCCTGTATATAGCGGCCCTTTATTCCTTGACAGAACCTTCTGACAGTCCGCTGATAAAATATTTGGAACCCAATGCAAAAATAATCAGGATTGGAATGGTCCCGATCGCCAAGGCCATAATCCGTCCGGCATATTCGGCGTAGAACATGGAACCAATGGAGCTGATCGCAATGGGCATGGTGTATAATTCCTGCTTATTGATGACAACCAACGGAATCAAATAGCTGTTCCATGAGGCAACAAAGCTTAAAATCGCCAAGGTAATCACCGCAGGCTTACACATTGGGATAATAATTCTGAAAAACGTCTGAAATTCCCCGCATCCGTCAATCCGCGCGCTTTCCATAATGGCGGTGGGAATAAAGGAACGGGCGTACTGGCGCATCCAATAAACGCCGAACGCATTGGCCGCCGGGGGAACGATCAGAGGAAGATGGCTGCCCAGCCATCCAATTTGTTTCATCTCCGTCACAAATCCCACAAGCCCGATCTGAGGCGGGATCATCATGGTAATCATGATGAAGACAAAGAAGGCCTCCCTGCCTTTGAAGCTGTATTTTGCAAGGGCATAGCCGCAGGCCATACTCACCAAAACGGAAAAGGCCGTTACCAAAACCGCTACATATAAGCTGTTAAAATAATACTGGAGAAAGCCCGCCTCCAGCACGATCTGGGCGTTATACAGCCCCCGGGTGCCTGGCAGCAGATGAATGCCCGTATACAACTCATTGGTTGCGTGGGTAGCCATCATAACCATCATGTAAAACGGAAAGAAAAAGATGACTGATACGCACAGCATGATACCGGTAAACAAAATTTTCCTCAGGTGAAAGAAACCCAGCTTTTTTCGCTTACTCGCCATCTTTTCCCCTCCTATCCAAAAGCATATTGATGATAAACGCGAAAATGGCGATGATGATAAAGGTGGCATAGGCAATAGAAGCCGCGTACCCATAATTCATGTTCGTTCCAAAGCCCGTATCATACATATACCACATCATGGTCAGGCTGCTTCTGTCCGGGCCGCCCGCTACCGCCGACTGCCCTCCGCTGATCCAGCCTGTTAACAGGGTCATCGGGTCCTCTACCAGCTGCAGGCTTCCGATCATGCCCTGGATGATGACAAAGGTCAGGGTGTTTTTCATCAGCGGCAGGGTGATCCGGAAAAAAGTGGTCACCATTCCCGCGCCGTCAATTCTGGCGGCTTCATAGATATCCGAGGAAATACTGGTAATTCCCGCCAGAAGCAGCACCATATAGTACCCCATATATTTCCAGGTGCACATAATCATCACGACAATCCGCGCGAGATATCCATCCTTCAGCCAGTACAGGCCCTCATTTAACAGGCCCATAGACTTCAGCGCTTCGTTGACCACGCCGTTCTGCTGGTCAAACATCAGCCCGAACAGGATTCCCACCGCGACGGGAGCCGTCAGGTACGGCAGGAAATTGATCGTCTGAAAAAGCCGTTTGCCTCTGACAAATTTGCTGTTGATTAGGGACGCCAGCATGGTTCCGCCGATTACCAGCACCGGCAGTGGGACGGACATAATCAGGAAGGTATTCCCAACCGATTTAAAGAACAGGTTATCCTTGGTAAAAAGAGTCATGTAATTTTGAAAGCCAATGTAAGCCTTTTCCCCAATTCCGTCCCACTGGTACAAGCTGATGACAAACGAATAAAGCACCGGGAATAAACTAAAGGCGATATAAATGATGAAAAACGGAGCGATAAATACATAGGGCTGCCACCGCGGCACCACACTTTTCTTTTTTATTTTTCTAGATAACAAGACATCACTTTCTTCCTCGTTTCGTTTATTTCCCAGTGGGTTTATTTATTCTGTCAGGCCCGGGATGGTCATTTCCAGATCATTTTTAATCTGTTTCATGGCAGACTCGTAGGTAACGGAGGTATTGGTCAGCATATCGGTGCGCACCAGCGCAACAGCCGACTCAACGGCCGCGTCATTGGAGGTGCAGGCGCGGTTTTTAATGGTTGGGGGGATGGTTTTTACGAAAAAGTCCACAATATCCTGGCCGCCTAAGTAATCCAGGTTAAAGCTCTTCAGTTCCGGCGTATCGTATGCTTCTTTATAGATGGAGAACCATGTCAGCTCATTCATATATGCAATCGCGCAATCGGTAGACAATCCGGCTTCTCTTAAAACAATCCACGCGGCCTCTTTGTTTTTGCTGTCCTTGGTGATGCAGCCGGCGCCGCCGCCCCAGTTAAAGCCGCCCTCCGGCGGGGTCATCAGCCTCCAGTTTCTGGCGCCGTCAGGATCATTTTCCTGGAGCCGCCAACGAATAGACCAGGTAGCGCAGGGATAAAACAGAACCGTGCCGTTGTTATAGGAAGCATTATGGGAGGAACTTTCGCTGGAAAGATTCGCAAGGATCCCAGCGTCGCGCATTTCAATCATTCGTTTCAGCGCCGGCCCGATGCTTTCTTCCAGGTTTAATTTATTGTCCACAATGTAAGGCGCGTCGTTTTGATAGCCGATAATTTGATAAAGCTCATCATATCCGGACAGCATTTTCACTTCGCCGTTTGATTTGTCCAGAACTTCTTTTCCCACTTCAATAAAGGAATCCCAATCTGGAAGCATTTTTTCCAGTTCGTCCGGATCGCTGGTCCCGAGATACTTTTCCGTCAGGTCCGCGCTGTACGCCATTCCCGCCGGGGAACCAGGTTTTACAATTCCGACCACTTCGTCCTGTTCAGTTACCATATACGGCACGGCATAGTCAAATACCGTGGAACGGTCAAAATTATACGGCTCCGCATCCAGGCGTTCCAGAATGCCCATATTGTAAAGCTTCCCGCGCCAGAACCCATCCGCGTTTACAATATCCGGCAATTCACTGCCAGAGGCGACGGTGGTCTGGATCTTTTTCAAATAATCCTCGCCGGCGACCACGGTATACTCCATATTAATACCAGGATATTTTTTCTGGATCACGCTCATTTCCAGGTCAACGCCGCCGGTATCCCAGGTCCAGGTAGTCAGGTTGGCCTCGATCTCGGTATTATACCCAAACGCAGCCTCGTTGGAAGCGCTTGAGGCGCTGGGTAAACTGCTGGCGGGTTCCTCCGTGGAAGAACAGCCGGCTATGGAAACAACCAATAATGCCGCCAAGCTCATGCTTAAAAACTTTTTCATATAGATCCCTTCCTTTTCATGATAACGAAAATAATGTTTCAAACAAACACCTTTTCCAGCCTTCTTTTTTCACCCCTTTGCTGTTTATTTCGATCAGTTTTCCCATTACCATTATACCTATATAACAAACAGTAATTTAACATAATATATCTATAATTTTGTATATATTTTTTAATTTTCTGTATATGGAATCTGTATCTCTACACTGAATCCAACGCCTGGCTGGGTATGGATAACGATCTGGGCCTTTTCACCGTAAATGATCTCCAGGCGTTCTTTCAGATTTTTTAATCCAATAGAGCCTTTCACCGTGAGCTGGAGTTTTTCATCAGAAGGGTTATCCAGGGCGGATACGATATTTTCCTCTTCCATCCCAATGCCGTCGTCGTCCACCAGCAGAACAAAATGCTCTTCTGTAATCGCCGCCGAAATCCAGATTGTGCCTTGCCCGGCTTTGGGAGTTATTCCATGGAAGATAGAATTTTCTACAATGGGCTGCAATATAAACCGGGGAACCGGATAGGAAAGTAAATCATCCGAGATATCAATATCGACGGAAAATTTATCTTGATAGCGGTACTGCTGAATGGTGGTATATTCCTTCAGCATTTCTATTTCCTCGCCCAGTGTGCAGACCATTTCCTGGTCTTCATAAACAATGGATTTCTGCAGCAACGTGATCAGGCTTTGTGTGATATCTTCAATATTTTTCGCGTTTTTCTGCCTAGCCATAATTGAAATGGAATTTAGCGTATTATAAAGGAAATGAGGCTTTACCTGAGATAAAATCATCTCTGTACGGAGTTGCTGCATCTTTTTTTCATACTCTACCCGGCGTTCCGTCTGTTCATGCAACTCCTGAAGCAGATTGGAAAAGGTTTGGTTGAGTACGATAATTTCTTTCGCCGTATGTTTTTTAGAAACAGGGGGAACTACAATTTGGCTCAGCGGATTATAATTCGCCTTGGTATCGTCCATAAAATCCGATAAGGTTTTTAACGGCTCAACAATGTATTTGATGGTGGGTACCATAATTAAAAGCCCGGCAACCAGCAAAGCCAGGATAACCAAAAATTCCGCCATAAGGGAAGGGTTAATAATCGAGATGGAAGAATTTTTGGCGTATGCGCAGAGATCTGTCTCCTTATATTTCTGCTCGATGAAATTACTGTTGTTTTCGGCGTTTTTCGTAAAGCGTTTTGTTAAGATCGTCCTACCGCCCTGGCTCCATGTGATCTGGTGGTAAGACGGCTCCAATACCTGAAGTAGATTTTCAAATTTATCCGGAAACAGGTTAATGATAATATAGCCCTTTGCCTTTTGATATTGTTGCATATTATACACGGGTACGATATAGCTGAGGGTTTTGGAACGATGCCCGTTTGCGTCTGCAACCTCGTGAATCGTACTGAACTGCGCGTGGGAGGTTTTCCCGATTTCCTGATACCACTCCTGTCTCATCAGTTCTTTGAAATAATCGCCGTCACTCAATTTGGTTTCCCACACAATCTGGTTATCCTTGGTGACCAACGCGATACTGTGGATATCGTCTCTCAGCGCCTTAAAATTCTTCAGCTGTTCGACCGCCAGATAAAAAGCTTCTCCCTGGGACATCTGCTTTCCAGAAGAACCAAACAGCGCCCGCTGCACACTAGGGTCAATTATCATGTTATTGGCGAAAACCTGTATTTCATTAATCATACTGTCAATCTGCTGGGCCGCCTGCAGCACCTGAGTGTTTTGCTCTTCTAAAACATTCTCCTCCCCCTGCTTGATGAAGATTATCGTTACCACCATAGAGACGATCAGCAAACAGCTAACAAGGATCGCTCCTACTCTGGTTAAAATCTGCCACTTAATATTCATCCGATTTTCCTCCGCGTTCACGGTATTCCGCCGGCGTCATCCCTGTCTGCTGTTTAAAAATTTTACTAAAATATTGACTGGTCATATAACCAACATGGTCTGAAATCTCATAGATTTTTTTATTGGTATGGACCAGGTAGTACTTGGCTTTATCAATCCTACATTTTGTCACATATTCCAGAAATGACAACTGCATCTCCTTACGGAAAAGCAACCCCAGATAAACGCTGCTGAATCCAAGCGCTTCCGCTACCTGCTGCTGGGTGATGCTTTCGGTAAAATGGTCCTGGATATAGGCCAGCGCCTCCTTCAGTTTTTTGGAAGTAACATGAATCAGCCCTTCTGTTTCAGAGATGGTAAACTCCACCGCTTCCCGGAACCAATCAACCGCTTCGCTGATACAATATGCGTCTGGCTTTTTTAAAACAGTATATTCCACCGGGGGCAAGTTTTGACGCTTACGGAATCCCTGCAAAGCCTCATATAATTCTTTTAAAACCCTTTCCAGTCCGCTTCTGCTGTATTTTCCTGCCGTTAACGATTCCTGTATTCGGTTTAAGCGGCTGCTTACCTGCTCTAGCTTTCTTTCTTCCAGGCAATGAATCAGAATTTCCTTGACCGGCATACGCGAACCGGCCTGCTTTTGCGGGTTATCTTCTTTTAAATTTAAAATCTGAAAGGAATCCCTTTTTAAGACTGACAGCTTGTCAAGTTCCCTGTACGCTGCCTGGACAATTGGAGAGAGTTCATCCAGGGTGATTTCACGCATCACCGCAACCACACTAAGGCTGCCTTGGACAGACGGCTTGAGAAACGCTATGATCTCATCGGCATATTGCTGCAAAAAACCCATCCGAAGCAGATAGCTTTCAAAGGGCTTATGGAAGAGGAGAACATGGGCTCCATGATAGGGAAGAACCGCTATGAGATGGAGTTCCTCCTTTTTTCGAATCAGGATTTCCTCAACATTCACAGGTGACGGCTGCTCCAAAAAAGAGCCGCTGTTGGCAAAGTGAATCGGAGCATTTCTCTGTACCATCAGGATAGAAAAGGTCTTTAGCTCCTCCTTGGCTTTTATGAAATGTTCTTTGATCTGCGACTGGAC
Organism: [Clostridium] leptum DSM 753; assembly: GCA_000154345.1. Taxonomy (GTDB): domain Bacteria; phylum Bacillota; class Clostridia; order Oscillospirales; family Acutalibacteraceae; genus Clostridium_A; species Clostridium_A leptum. The sequence continues at coordinate 4,370 of DS480343.1, read as the reverse complement.
ATAAGCGCCGTTGACGATCGCACCCAAAATACTTTGCACGGAAAAGGTGGTGGTGATTTGCTCGGTATTCCATTTATTCCACAGCTGCTCCAGCAGCTTACTTAGGGAAGCGCTCCCCACCTCATGCTTGAGGATATACTGGCAGATACCCAGTTCGATCCCTTGTTTGGCGTATTCGAACTCCTGATAGGCCGAAACCAGCACTACTTCTGTCTTCATATGTTCATCTTTGATTTTCTTTGCCAGTTCCAACCCGGTCAGAACTGGCATTTTAATGTCGATAAACGCCACATCTGGCTTGACTTTTTGTAGCAATTCCCAAGCCTGCACGCCATTTCGGGCGGTTCCAACAATTCGATAGGGGCCATTGATTGCTTCGATTTGTTCCTCCAAATTCTGGATTGCTAATTCCTCATCATCAACAATAACCAACCTTAATTCTTTCATTACCTCTTCCCTCCCACCGGTCCCGTCGCGGCATGACTTTTCCCGCAGCAATGTGCTTTACCGCCTATTTATTTTGATAACAATATGATTTCCTCCCACGATACCCTGTTTTCGTTTGATAGAGATAACCGGAGCCCTCCTCCCCGGGGGATGTGGCCGTTGTAATATAAAGGCAGTCTAAGTCTCTCCCTCCAAAGCAGCAAGATGAAACGTTAGACGCGGGAAGGACTATCTCGGCAATCTTTCTGCCGGATTCAGCCGCATAGCAGCACACCTTTCCGCCACCCCATTGCGCAACCCATAGGTTGCCTTCCGCGTCCAGCGTCATACCATCGGGAACGCCCTCTTCTATCACGGCGGCAGTGTGGGAATGGGAAACATGGGCTGACTCCCCGTCATACTCGTAGGCTTCCACTGTTCCAGTGGGCGTATCAATCATATAAAAAAGTCCTCTGTCGTCATCCCAATCCATCCCATTAGGTAGCACCATACCCTCTAAAACCGTGCTGATGGCACCATTCTCCAAACAGTAAAGCCTGCCCTTTTTTCCCTCGTCACCATAAAGCCCGATGATTCCAGCAAAAAGCCGGCCCTTCCGATCGCATTTGGCATCATTAAACCGGCATCGCAGCGGCATATCCAATGGGCTGCCGATTTTATCAATCAAACCGGTTTTATCCATTAGATAGAAGCCAGTGGTAAGCGCTGCCAGATACTGCCCATCCGAAGCGACAGGAACGGCAGCCCCGATATATTGACCGGTTTCAATACTAAGCACCCGGTCGCCCTGCAATATATGGAGTGTTCCCGAGAGGATATCTACCCAGCTTAGCGTGTTGGTATCCGCCTGCCATACTGGCCCTTCCCCTAACCTCATTTTGAGGCCAATCTCCACTTTTTCCGCTACATATCTTTCCATTTACCATCTTTCCTTCCTTTTATCTTTCTACTGCATATTCCAAAAGCTTCTCTTCGATCAGATCCGTGCCAAGTCCCGGTCGCTCAGGTACCAGTAAATATCCGTTTTCAATTTGTATTTTCTCTGTGATCAATTCATCCAGCCACGGCACATCATCGTAATCTATTTCCAGAATATCGAAATTTTTGACGGAAGCACAGAATTGCGCAGCCACAAAGGTCGTTAACGGGCTATGGCAGTTATGGGGAGAGACCGCCGTATCAAATGTCAAAGCCAAGTCCGCGATCTTTTTCCCCATTGTCAGTCCGTTCCAGGCCAAATCGACCATAATGGTTTTTTGGGCATGTCGTTGCAGATAGGGTAGATAACCATGTAAATCGTAAAGGCTTTCTCCATGGACTATTGGGGTAGTTGTCAAATGAGTCAATCTTTCCTGGGCATTAACGTCAAAGGTTTCTGTTTCCAGCCACATCATATCATAGGGTTCCAACGCCCTAGCTAATTTTAAGGCGCCATCCAACCTGTAATCAAACGCCGTATCCAACGCAATTCCAAATTTATTTCCAAGCTCTTTCCGGAAAACTTCTATTTCCATACACGCTGTTTCTACCTCTTCATTAGAAATTTTTCCCGTGAAAATTTCTTCGCGTGGAACCCCGTAAAGCGGCGTTCCATTCATCGCCATAATATTTGTCTTTAAAGCAGTCAGTCCGCTCTGGGCAACCCGTTCACAGAATTTCTTTAAGTCCTCGATAGAACGAAGCCGCGGGCTATTTAAGTATTGGTGATGGGCAAACTGGGCAGATCCACAGTGGGTCCAGTACAGCCGAAGGCGATCCCTGATTTTTCCACCTAAAAGCTGCCATACGGGAACCCCCAACGCCTTGCCTTTAATATCCCATAGCGCCGTATCAATTCCGCTCATGGCCTTCCACGCAATCCCGCCCCACATTCGTTTGAAAATCTGTGTGTTATTCCACCAAATTTTTTCCACATCAAAGGGGTCTTTCCCAATCAGGAAAGGCTCCAGATAACGCACTGCCTCAGTAATTGAAAACGGCGCATCCCAATCGCTGGCATCGCCCCATCCAATAAGTCCAGTATCTGTTTCCACCTTCACAAATACCCAGTACCGAAATCCTCCTTTTACTGCAAAAGGTTTGATTGCTGATATTTTCATCGTACCCCTCCATGATTTATATTTTTTAATGATACAATTTCATTTTCTTATGTATTTTAACAAAAATCAACTTACTATTTTCATAATTTTGTATTAATTTTGATAATCCAAAATAAATCATATCATAAATCATTTACAAAACCCACAAGAAATTCATGGAATCAGTATTGAATTCCATATATCGAAAAAACACTCTATCCGCAAAAAGGTGGGACTTCCAACCCGAATTTTCAGACGAAAGCTCTTTGTTATTTGCTTTTCATTCCGGTTGTTATTGAAAACATCACAGCAATACTTGGTACCAAATTCAAGGCGGTTATCGTCATACATCTTCCCTTGTTCTGTCCCGTTTAATCCACATGGTTCTACGGTACATAGCACCACATCCCCCGCAAGCGGTGTTCTCCGATAACGAGTATGTGCTGGTATATTTTCCTCGCCCTGACTTTGCCCTTCGGCAAGAAACCTTCCTTTTTCTGTGTTCTTCGTTCTGCAGGTTGGGACGGAATGAAAAACGGGGCCTGCTCATTTCTTGCTCACACCGCCCGAAAACTGGCCCAAAATCCGCTCGAAACCTTCGGCGTTTACTTTATCGTCTAAAAGGGTAAAAACCCGCCGCAGGCCGTCCTGGGGTCGGATTCCCCGCTGGATCACGGAGGCTCCGCCGCCCAGCATCACTGCCGGGACTGCTTTTAAATCGAAGCCTGCTTCCATGGCTGCGGACAGCAGGGCTTCTGTGTAAATTCGCCCCTGTTTTTGAACGATAGTCCGGGCATTCTCGTCCATGCTGCAGCTTTGTCCTGCCAGCACACGTTCCACCTGGGCGTCGGTAACGGACAAGCCTGTTTCCCGGCGGACCTGTTCCTTCGCTTCATCGATGCATCGGATCATGCCTAGCTCCAGGCTTCGGCAGGCGGAGGCGTCGAGGATTCCATTGTCCAGCCGCATGAGGTCCATGGTCCAGCCTCCGATGTCCATAAGGAGCACAGAGGGTTCTCCCCGTATTAATTCTGGGTGAACGGCAATGGCGGAGTAGCCCTGTGGAAAAAGTCTGACGTCCTGAATGGTCACCTGATAGGAGATTCCTTCAAACTTGAAGTTTACCGGCTAGGAAGAACGGAGCAGATATTCCCGGAACGCTTTCTTTTCTCGTCCGAATCCGGCCAAGGGCAGACCCGCGCCAAGGTTCACGGCACATTCTCTTTTTTCTCCGCGCTGCTGGATTTCTTTTGCGATGGCTGCTAAGGTCAAAAGGTAATAATTGTCGTTTTCCATTTTGTTTCTCAGAAGCGGCTGCCTGCCGGTTCCGCACACATAATACTTTCCCTGGTATTCCAGCGTGTTTTGCAGGGTATATGGTTCGTACCGGTAAGCTGTGATACCGGCTGGGAAGGAAAAATGCCGGGTTTTGACTGCGTAGTACCCATGATCGACTCCAATGTTCCTGTTTTCCTCATCCTTTCGCTTGCTCTGTTGAAAATTTATTTTTTCGGTGGAAAACTAGAAAAAACTTCCTGCTGTAAGGGCTTTGTTCTTTCCCAGCCGGTAAATCCTGGGGGAGAGTGTGTAGGGGAGAGAGTGTGAGAGAGGGGGAGGCGAGAGGGGGAAAATGGAAAAAGCGCCCCGGCAGTTTTGTCGGGGCGCTTCTAAAAAAGGGCGCACTTCTCCCAGGTACCTTTAGGCTGTTAAACTGGCCCGGTGAAGCCGGGCTTTATAATCTATCTAGGAACCGCTGGAACAATCCAGGCGGGAATTGAAAATTTAATCTTCTGGAGGTAATGGCTGTGCAGTATTTTCGCGCGATTGACGGATTAGGCAGAATTG
>DS480344.1 GCA_000154345.1 [Clostridium] leptum DSM 753 | reverse complement strand
GGATCAGCACCGAACCGATGGTAGGCTTCAGCATGGGCACTGTGATCTTCCAGAACGTCTGAAGCTTATTGGCGCCGTCAATGCCCGCGCTCTCGTAAAGCTCCGTGGGAATGGTGGTCAGGCCTGTGGAAATCAAAATCATATTAAAGGGGATGCCGATCCAAACATTGGAGATAATCAGGGCGATCATCGCCGTTGCCGGCTGGGTCAGCCAGTCGATCGGAGCGCTGATCAGGCCGATTCCCATCAGCGCCTGATTGATGATGCCCACATTAGAGCTGAACATAAATTTAAAGATCAGGGCGGTTACCGTGATCGGGATCATCCAGGGCATCATCAGCAATCCCCTGACCGGCTTGGCAAAGGAAAACCTGCGGTTAAAGAACAAGGCCAGCAGAAAACCGATCATAAACTGGAATACCAGGCACAGCACTGTAAACAGCAGAGTGTTGATAATGGAGGTCCGCAAAACCTCATCCTGGAACAGGGTCTGATAGTTTTCGATTCCAGCAAAGGGCTTATTGGGGCTGCTTAAGGTCTTTACCGTTACATCCTGAAAGCTTAAAATGAAGTTGCTTACAATAGGGTAGCCCACAAAAAACAGCATGTAAATCACTGCCGGAAGCACGAAAAAATATCCTATGTTGTCATATCGAAAAAATTTTTTCAGCTTTTTCATTGTTTCACCACTTTCCAAACCTTGTTTAATCTTTGTTTATTCTTTCTGTAAACCATATCCGCTCCGGACGGCCCATCGCTTTTCCGGCACTATGAAGCCATCTGCCCCCACGCCTCATATTCCCCCTCCTTACCCGTTAATCTTTTCTTACCTTTATTATAGCCTTTGCCCATTCCCTGCGGTACTCAATTATTCTAAGAAAGGAGTACAAAACTAAGCTTTTTCAAACTTTTTTCTAAAATACCTTTCTATCCTTTTTTGTTCCTGTGATAATTAACTAAAGGCCTCCCATTGAGGGTGTTCAGAGATCAGGGCGCCCCCTTTCCTCACATTTCCCACGGCTTTCCCGCTGCCCGGCGGGGGCTCCAAGCTTCTTGCCACCCTTTTCGGCCGTTCGGTTCAGTAAGAAACCATACCGGGCGGCGCGTCAGAGGGTCAAGCCATAAATCTCTGTTCCTTTCAGCCTTAGACGCAGAAAAGCCTCACCCCAAAAGGTGAGGCTTTTCCAGGAGGTTAGTAAAAGGTTTGTATTTCGGCGTCTTGCTTATCCCAGCCTGCGTTTTTTGCCTAAGACAACCGCGATTCCCGCGCTCGCCGCGACTAACAGGCTTAAAAGGATAATCGGCACCGTCATTCCGTCGCCGGTCTGAGCGTTATTATTGTTCTCTGTCCCGCTGCCGGTTCCGGATTCTGTTCCGCCGCTTTCAGAGCCGCTGCTGCCAGTTCCAGGTCCTTCACTGCTGCCCGGATCCTCGCTAGTGCCTGGATCCTCGCTAGTGCCCGGATCCTCGCTAGTGCCCGGATCCTCGCTAGTGCCCGGATCCTCGCTAGTGCCCGGATCCTCGCTGCTGCCGGAGCTCTCCTTCACGGTTACGGTAAAGGCCGCCGTCTTGGTCACGCCGTCCTCCGTGTAGGAAACTGTCACCATCTTCTCTCCAGCGGTGGAAGAATCGAATGCGCTCACCACATAATCCTCGGCCGCCAATACCTTCTCGGTGCCGTCGCTGTACTTTGCAGTCACTACCACGCCGGCCAGATCCAGCTCGTCACCGATCGCATATTCAGTCTTGGTGGGAGCGGTCACGGTGATGGATTCCAGAGTTACCTCTACGGGCTTCTCTTTCACGGTTACCTCAAAGGCTGCCGTCTTGGTCACGCCGTCTTCCGTGTAGCTCACAGTTACAGTAGCTTTGCCGGCTTTGGAAGAGTCAAAATCGACTTCATAGCCGCTCACAGCTCTGCTGCTGCCGTCGCTGTATGTGGCTGTTACCACCATTCCGGTCTCATCCAGTTTGTCGCCCACAAAGTATTCGGTCTTGTCAGGAGCCTTCACGCTGATGGACTCCAGCGCCAGGTCTGCGGGCCTCTCTTTTACGGTTACCTCAAAGTATGCGACAAAGTTCATATACTGAACGCGAATTTGCTGCTTGCCCACCTTATCGGGATCATACTGGGCCAGGGAATAACCGGCGGCCAAAGGCTCAGTGGAATTGTCGCTATACTTCAGGCTCACCTGTATTCCGGTCTGATCCAGCTTCTCACCCACAAAGTATTCGGTCTTGTTGGGAAGCTTAGTAACGGTAATGCCTACCGCTTCGATCACAGTAATCTCGAATTCAGCGGTCTTGGCAACGCCGCCTTCTTCGTAGACAACGGTAACAGTCTTCTCGCCTGCGGTGGAGGAATCAAAGCCCTCTACATCATAATCTTCGGCTGCCAATACCTTCTCGGTGCCGTCGCTGTATTTAGCGGTTACCACTAAGCCGGTGGTATCCAGCGACTCGCCGACCTTATACTTCAGCTTGGCAGGGCCTTCAATCGCGATTTCGTCCAAAACAGGGGTAACTTCAGTTTCGCCGCCGACAGTTACGCTTCTTTCGTTCCAAATATCGCTGCTTCCCTCTGCGTTGTTAGCCACAACGGCAAAGTAATAGGTGCCCTCTTCCATATCTTCGATCTGGCAGGGAGTACCGGTCACGTTGGTGATTTCCTTAGTATAGCTGCCGGGTTCCGTACCGTACTTAATGGTATAAGAGGTTGCGCCTATAGACTCCTGGAACAGCAGGTTAACCGTGCTGCCTTCCGCGTATTCGGCATACAGCAGCGGAGAACAAGGCACCGCCTCGGTTTTAAAGGAACGGATGCCGGTGGAAGAAGCAGTTTCATGCTTCAAATCCTTGGTAAGAGCCGTCACTCTCCAGTAATAGGTGGTGTCAGGCTTCAATACGTTGGGTTCCATCGTATATTTGTTGTAGATCATACGGTCTCTTACAAGGACAGGATCAGACATATCCTCATTTTCAGAGATCTCCAGCTTGTAGAAGAACGCGTTGGCAGAAGCTTCCCAGGTGAGAGCGGTTCTAGCAGAGACCTCCTCCGCCTGATCCGCCGGACTTGTCAGCTTAAAGTCTTTAGGAGCGTCGCCTTCCGCTTTGGTGGTAAAGGAGTGAATCGGACCGTTCCACGGTCTTTCACCCTCGTCGTTAACGGCGTATACCGTCCAGTAATAGGTCGTTTCATACTCAAACTCCTGATCTCGGGTGGGAGTATAATAGGCCTGAGAGTTGCCGCCGAACTGACCGTTGCCTCTTACGTTGGTGATACCAGATTCATTGATCACCGGATCGGACAAATCTTCATTCTTGGAAACAACCAAACGGTAGGAATCCGCCTGATAAGCGGTAGTCCACTTAAATTCAGGCCTGGTCTTTTCATTCATCGCGCCCAGAGAAGGCATGGTGGGGCTGAACTGACCGGGCACCTCGGTGCTCTCGCTGGTATAGAAGGAGTAAACGACTCTTTCGGGAAGCTCAGTGCTGCCGTACTCGTTTTCAGCAGAAACCGTCCAATAATATCTCTGGCCGAGTTTCAAGCCAGCCTTTTCCGGTACTTCAAAGCTCTGGCCTACAATGCCGGATTCTTCGATAATCGGATCGGACATATCCTTGTTTGCAGATACGGCTACGGTGTAGCTGGTTGCGCCCTGGGCCTTAGACCAGGTAAGGGTAGGCGTAGTTACAGCGGCTTCGCCGTCGTCAGGAGTCATGGGATGGAAGAAGCTGGGAGCGCTCTCCACTTTCTTCAGAACTACCATCCAGGTTTCGTTGGCCTTAACGCCGTCGATAACCACGCTGATGTTTTCGGTGGACTCTACATCCAGGGTTCTCTGATACATCAAGCCGTCGTTCTCGCCGGGATAGTCGAGGCCTTCCAGATCGGAGGTAATGACCTTATACAGATCCACCTGAACGTCCTCGCCCACATAAGGCTGGTTGTTCAGCTCGACACTGACGGAGCCGTCCGTAGAGCTGTTGGCGATGATAACCTTAGAATCGTCGACGTCTTTACTGGCCGCGCCGGTAAATTCGCCGTTTTTATCGTTGGGGGCGTCTACAGAAACGGTTACATAGTCGCCGCTCATTTTAGAGAACGCGTAGTATACCCACCACAGAGGTCTTCTTACCGCGGGATTCTGGGTAACCTTTTCCTTGTTTGCGGTAATGATATCGCTCATGCCGTTGGCATTGCCGCCTTCCAGGCAGCCCTTGATGTTCCAGTCGATGTTTGTCCTGATGATGTTGGACATGGTTCTGGTAAAGTCGATGGCAGTGCCGGAAGGACCGCCGGCGTTTACGCCGCCGGAGTTGTTCTCTTCAAAGATGATATACTTGCCGTTAGCTTCGGGATACTGCTCCTGAAGGTCCGCAATGTAATCCACATGGTCTTTGAGCTTATCGTAAGAGATGAAGGTATCGCCGGTCCAGAATTCATGCCAGGCCGGGCCTTCTACGGTGATGCCGGCTTCGACTGATTCAGGAATATAGAACTCGGGAATTCCGTCAAAGCCTACGGCGCTGGGGCCAACCGCCGGGATAAAGTCGGGATATACCTCGCGCACCGCTTCCCAAGCTACCTGATAGGTGGGGAACAGGCCGGTCCAATATTCGTTGGTGAGGTTGGCAAAATCCGGGGTTATGCCGTTATCCTTATAATACTGAAGGGTATCCTTCAAATACTGCTTAAACCGCGCCAGCTCCTCCTCATCCTTTACCAAACCGGTATCGGTAGGATTGCCGCTCGCTGTTGCCCAAGAGGGGTTATGGCCCAGCAGGAAGTAATATTTATGTCCCGCGTCTTTGGCGCGCTGAACAGCCTGCAGGCTGCGCTGAAGGATGCTGTATTCGTAATCATAATATCCTCCCATATCGCCAACCCCCTGAAAGTTCTGGGCGGGGATGGTATCACGGGCAAGCAGCGGCCCTAAGAGGGTCAGTCTGCTGTCGGGAATATTATAGTTAGGAATCAAAATGTAACCGAACTGGCTGTGGTTTACCGGACGCTCTACAGAAGAAAAATCAACAGAGATCGTCGGGTTGGCCACGATTTTCAAGGTTGCCTCGCCAGGCGTCTTGATTCCAGGGCCTTCCGCGTAAACCTTGTACTCTCCGGCCTTCAAGGCCTTGATAGTGCCGTCCTCTTTATTGTACGAGGCGCTTTCTTCGTCCTCGAACCTAAAGGTAATCTCGCCGTCATAAGGCATTTTCAAACCGTTGGAATCGATGGCGTAAACCATAGGCTTAACGGTCGCGCCCACTCTGAGGGAATAGCTGGTGTTCTCAAACACCAGGGTATCAACGGTAGGATCCGCAACGTGGGGCCATATGGCGATCTTATCAATATTAACCACGCCTTCTCTCTCGCCGTCCACGTTCTGGTAGCGAATCTTGTTCTCGCCTTTTTCCAGCGTTACCTTTACAACGTTTTCTTCCCACTGGTTCCATGCCGCTGTGACTGTAAAGGGAACCATAGTGATCTCGCCGTCGTTAACGCTTAAGCCGATCTGCTTGGTATCCGGCCAGCCATTATTATGGCCGTTGGCGTATCTTAAAGATAGATAATACTCGCCGGCCTCTTCAGCGTTATAGGTAAACTCTACATAAGCGCCCTTGTGATTTTCAAAGCCGGACACAAAGCTGTCGCCGCTGTAGCCGCTGTGAGACCTGTCCCCGCCTCTAGCGCCGCCGCCAACATCTGCGTCTTCCGCCTCCATATGAGTGGCATTGGGAGGAATCAACTCGGGCATTGGCTCCGCGGCTTCGAGAAGCCAATAGTAAAAATAGTCGATGCAAATGCCGTTCTTTTTGCCATTACCTTGTACGGTAACCGTGTTTTCTCCGGCCTCTAAATTCAGTTCTACATTGTGATAGGTCCAGTTGTCCCAGTTTCCAGTGCCGGCAAAGGTTTCGATTGCCTGCTCAGCGCCGTTGACTGATAATTTGATCGACCGATCAGCCGCCCAGTCTTGGGCAGGCCCTGCAATGTAGTTGAAAGCGAATTCATAGGTACCCGCCGTTTCAACCTCAATCTCGAAGGCCACATTAGCATTTTCGGCACTTCCGCCTATACTGACGAAACCTGTGCCAGAATAATCGTGGTCGTAAGCCATTCCCGTATCCGGGCCGAAATCTCCTGTTTCAGCCTCCACTAGTATGGCTGTCTCCGGAGCGCCCTCCGGGGGAGTCGCGGTTCTATTGGGTCCAGCCGCATTGGCCTGCATTAGGCCGATATCAGTAGAAACCATACCGCTCATGAGAACCGCCGCTGACATTAGGCCTGCTGTGATTCCGCGAACAATTTTTTTAAATTGTCCCACTTTTTTCTCTCCTCTCATTTGAGCCCCTATTTCATACAATAACAGATTGCAAAAGACGAAAAAGCAGCCTCTTGTGATATATTCCATGGTTCTATAATTCCTTATAAAATATATCCTATCTATTACTATATGGATCTAGAAGCGTCTGTTTTTTCGATTAAAGGCGTGCATCCGGAGAGGTGGGGGCCTCCCCGGGATGCTCGGCTTCTCTCGAATTTTTATCTTTGGGCAGTAATCCTATCAGATTACTCCGCCAAAATACCGTCGATGGTGCTCTGCGCCTTAGCCGCGGCGTCAGCGGGAGCGCTGGTTCCGGTGATGGACTCGTTCACCGCCAGGGAAAGGGCGTCGGAGATTTCCGGCCATTGGGCGTGAGGTCCTCTGGGCTGGGCGTACTGCATTTCTTCAGTGAATTTCTGCATCGTCTCATCATCCGTAAACTGGCCCTCGGCTACGTCCTTCCGGGCAGCGATATAACCGAAATCATCGATGTAGCTGGCAACCTCGTCCTTTGAGGTGGCAAACTGCAGGAAATCCAGAGCCGCGTCTACGTTATCCCCGTCGATTACGCCAAAGTTCTCGCCGCCCAGGCAGGAAGCGTATTCCGCGTCCTTCGGCAGCAGGGTGACATCCCAGTTCAGGTCGGGAGCCTGCTCCCTCATCGTGGGAACCTGCCAGGGACCGTTCACCATCATGGCGATATTGCCGGAGATGAACTGGTTCATTACGTCTCCCTGAGTCCAGTTGATGACTTCCTTGCTCATGGAGCCGGCGTCTACCAGATCCTTTACCAGGGTCAAGGCTTTAATGCCGTTATCATTGTTGATATCGTAAGAGGTCGCTCCGGTGCTCCACAGCCAGGGGGTGAAGTTAAAGGTGCCTTCCTCGTTCTGCAGGCAGCACATGGCGAAGCCGGTCACATTGCCCTGGGTTGTCTTTTGGGCCACATCCTTCAGCTCATCCCAGGTGGTGGGAGCTTCACAGCCCGCGTCGGCCAGCATATCCTCGTTGTAGAACAGTGCCAGGCAGTTGCTGCCAAAGGGAAGGCCGTAAAGCTTGTCGTCCAGCTTGCAGGAGTTCAGCGGGCCCTCATAATACTGGTCGATCCCATCCCAATCGCTGACCTTGTCGCTGATATCCGCGAAGATTCCCATGGCCGCGTAAGAGGCGTGGTCCGGGCTGTCGATGATTACCAGGTCGGGAAGCTCCGCCGCGCTGGCTCCGATGGACAGCTGCTTTTTAAAGTCGGCAAAGGGGATATATTTTGCCGATACCGACACCGCATCCTGGGAGTCGTTGTATTCTCCAATGACCCTGTCCAGGGTTTCCTGGTGCTTTTCGGTCTCCCAATAGTACCAAATGTCTACCTCTGAAGCCTCCGCCGGAGCCTGGGATTCCGCTGTGGAAGAGCCCTGACTGTCAGAGCCGCTTTCAGGAGCCGAGCTGTTGGAGGTGCCGCTGCTGCACCCCGCCAGCGCGCCTGCCGCCAGTAAACCCGCCAGCAAAACGCCTAACGCTTTTTTTGCTTTCATATGTTTTCCTCCTTAAAAATTCGAAGCCTTTGCTTTTTTCACAAAAGCTTCTTTCTTTCCTTGTAGTTTTTATTATAAAGTGATGTCCCACCTCTGAAAACTCCATTATTCTAAGGTTGGTACACAAAAGCTAAGCTTTTTTCTAATTTCTTCTAAACTTCCGTCTTTCGCTGCTCCTGCTGGATGCAAGCGCTTTATCATTTTTCACCAATTTACTGAGACTTCAGCAAGAAATATTCTTAAGTCAGAAAACTGAATTACACTGCAATCATAAGCGCTTGAAAAGCTGGATTATTTATTCAGCTTTCTATAATCTGCTGGCAGCTGGCCCGTGACTTCCTTAAAAATTTTACTAAAATATTTTGGAGTACTATAGCCAACTTTCTCTGCGATTTCGTATAGCTTTAACTCCGTGCCTATCAGGAGTTTTTTTGCTTTTTGAATCCGATATTCCTTGATGTAGGCGCTAAAAGTAATCCCAACCTCTTTATGGAATTGGCTTCCCAAATACTCCGGGGTAACTTTTAACTTCTCCGCAATTTCATCCAAGGTAATTCCTCTGGCGTAAAACTCATGAATCAGACCTTTGGCCTTTCGCACGATTAATCGCATTTGGTTTTTTTCATCATTACTGATTTCCAGTGGCAATAATGTAAGAATCTCCCTCATTATGCTTTCCAATTCTTTTTCAGTAACCGCCCTCATAATTCTTTCTATAAACGGTTGTTGTTCGAGGCTGCTGTATACAGATAAATCCAGTTCTTTCGCGACATTGATGACAGACCAGATAAAGCGCAAATAGGATTCTTTAATTTTTTTCGGATCATAGAGTGCGCCTTTCCTAAAATAGCTTTGGAAATCCCGAAAGGTTTCCTGTAGTTTCGTCGGGTTTGCCATGCAAATAGCCGTTTTCATTTGGTTCTCAATATCTACCGGATAGCTCAACGGGCTTGTCTGCAGCTGCTTAATACGCGGATAATGGATAATAACACCGTTTCCTAACGGAATACACCAATCCATACAGCCTTGGAGAGTCGCCGCGCTTTCCGCAAGCTGAGAGAGTCCTGTAAACCTAATCCAGCCAAAGCTGGCCATACTGTCATTACAAATTCGCGTTAATATTGTCTTCTGAAATCTTTTTACCAGAACCGCTTCTTCCCCTTCACATGGAAATATGAATAGGCAGCTTTTAAACACAAGGAAATCGAGTATTTGACATTTTTTACTGATTGTGTCTTTTAACAGAGCGGTCAAAGCAGGAATCGTCCGCTTTCTTTCTTCTTCATAATGATCCCCTAAGTAAGCCAATATCATGATGTAATTCCCTTGAATCTCTACTGAAAATTTACTTCTCACATAGCTTTCCAAGGCTTCGCTATACTTTAACCGGCCTACTTGAAATCCGGTTAATAGTTCCCCTAAGGTATCCAGTTCTGGAAGCTCTTCTTTCTTTTTTCCTTTCGTTTTTAATTGCTGCTCCACCATACGAAGGGCCTGTGTCAGTTCATTTACCATGATCGGCTTAATGAGATATTCGCTGACTCCCAGCTTAATCGCCTGCTGGGCGTAAGAAAACTCAGAATACGCGCTGAGAATGATGACCTTCGGCAAGGGTTGCTTTTCCTGCAGGCAGCGCAGCATCTCTAGGCCGTCCATGATAGGCATTTGCACGTCTGTAATGACTAAATCCGGTTTGCTGTCTAATATAAGCTCTAATCCGGCTTTTCCATTTTCAGCTTCCCCTACTACCTGATAATTCTGATCTATTCTTTCCAGCAGCTTCATCAAGCCCTCGCGAATCCGTATCTCATCCTCTACGATTACGATTTTCATCCTTACTCCCTCCCCTGTGTTTTTGGAATTCGAATCACTATAGTAGTTCCTTTTCCCTCCTGACTTTCAATGATAAATTCCGCATCCTCTCCGTAATACATTTTCAGTCTATCAATAGCATTTTTCATACCAAGGTGGTTTTTGCTTTTATTGTCCGGTAAAATACCCTGTTTAATTTCCTCTACTTTGGCCGCCTCAATTCCTTTACCATTATCGTGAATTGTAATATTAAGAAGCTCTTTGGGCTTTTCTTGAATCTCGATAATAAGAATGTGATGCTGTTGTACTCCTTCAAACCCATGCAAAATGGCGTTTTCCACAAACGGCTGAAATATCAGCTTATGAATCAGACAATCTAAAAGCTCTGGAGGTACGATAATCTGGCAAGAAAATGTATTTTTCAATCTGGTCTGCTGAAGGAAAATGTACTGCTGCAGCCATTCCATTTCTTCCCGCAGCGTTACAATGCTGTTGCTCTTATCAATGCCGTATCTTAATATGCGCGCCAGCGCCCCAATGGCACTGCTGATCTCATACTGATCCGCGTTAATCGCCATCCAGTTGATGGTATCCAGTGTGTTATACAAAAAGTGGGGATTGATCTGCGCCTCCAGCGCTGTGATTTCTGCGTCTTTTTGCCTCGCGGATACCATCTTCACTTCTTCCACCAGTTTATTCATTTGTCCCATCATTCTGTTGAACTGGTCCGTTATCGTCTCCATTTCAGACGGCATCTTTCTGTCTCTCCGCACCCTCACGGCCAAATCCCCGGCTCCCGCTTTTTTCATGGCCGCGACGATATTTTTTATCGACCCCGTCATATGACGGGTCACTAGAATGATTACCGCGATCAGAAAAGCCACTGATAAAAAGACGGCCAAGAGCATGAGATTCCTCTGCGCTTCTATCTGCCGAAATACAACGCTTTGGTCCGATACATTAACAAAGCTCCAGCCAAGAAGATCATCCCGCAGGCTGTGGATCGCAAAATTATCTCCGTCCATCAATCCGCTTCCCTCTATGAGCTCCCCGTAGGATTCCCGCCATCCGTTTTCACTCTCCGGGATGGGCAGAACTGTATTTTCGATGCTCCGCTGTACTGGAAAAGTCACCAGCCTGCCTTCATCATCGACAATAAAATTAACGTTTCCTGGCAGCGTATCGTCTCCGTCCACCGAATTTTGATTACATACCTCGTGTAAAAGCCTTTCATCGATGCTGATGATGATAACACCGAGCTGCCGGTGAATGCTGTTGTAATCCACAATCCTATGGGCCAAATGAAAAAGGTAATACGGCTTTGCGGAAAAGCTTGAGGCGTATCGGGTCGTTATGTATTGAGTACTATTCTCGTTGGAGATTTTATCGTACAGCTCTTCCGGCGTTAAATTCATAGTGTCCAGCCATGAATTTTTGATGGACGAGGCAGTAGGCTTATCATAAAAAATTATGTCGCCCGACTCGGTAATGATGGTAATGCATTGTATCGAATCCTTGATATTCGCAATTCCCCGAAGGGTTCTGCGAAGCTGGTTCACAGCAAGAGCCTCATTTCCTCCCGCGTTTAACTCGTCTACATCATTAACGATATCGTCCCCAGTATAAAGCTGAAACAGCAAATCTTCATAAGCCGCCAAGGTTGACCTTACGCTTTTATCCGTTTGAACCAGGTTGACCTCAGCTAATTCGTCAGTATTTTCCTGCACGATTCCCGTGGTATTGTAGTAGGACATCAAATTGATAAAAACCAGCGGCAGAATCGATATCAGGCAGAAGGCGGATATGAGCCGAAATTGCAGGCTGTTTGTTACAATTCTCAATCTTTTGATAACATTAGACTTTATTATCTCATGGTTTATGAGACATTCCGCGATAAAGCAAAAAAGGTAAAAAAAATGCCGGCTATCTCGCAAACATGGCGATAACCAGCATAAAATGGGTGATCCGAAAATGTATAAATATTAGAATTTTTAGCATAAAACAACAAATGTTTTTTAAATCTAATTTGATTTTATCTGATTTTCAACAATTTGTAAACTCTCACATTTCTAAGATTTGGGAACAAATCTAAACTTTTCATGGGTATCAACTAGGTATTTATTTTTCATCCCTTAGCCACTGTGAAAGGCCAATTTTCACAAATAATATCCTATATTAACAACGTATTTTCTATCCCTTTTCGTCCCTGTGATAATTAACTAAAAGCCTCCCATTGAGGGTATTCAGAGATCAGGGCGCCCCCTTTCCTCACATTTCCCACGGTTTTCCCGCTGCCCGGCGGGGGCTCCAAGCTTCTTGCCACCCTTTTCGGCCGTTCGGTTCAGTAAGAAACCGTGCCGAGCGGCGCGTCAGAGGGTCAAGCCATAAATATCTGTTCCTTTCAGCCTTAGACGCAGAAAAGCCTCACCTTTTGGGGTGAGGCTTTTCCAGGAGGTTAGTAAAAGGTTTGTATTTTGGCGTCTTGCTTATCCTAGTCTGCGTTTTTTACCTAAGACAACCGCGATTCCCGCGCTCGCCGCGACTAACAGGCTTAAAAGGATAATCGGCACTGTCATTCCGTCGCCGGTCTGAGCGTTATTATTGTTCTCTGTCCCGCTGCCG
Organism: [Clostridium] leptum DSM 753; assembly: GCA_000154345.1. Lineage (GTDB taxonomy): Bacteria > Bacillota > Clostridia > Oscillospirales > Acutalibacteraceae > Clostridium_A > Clostridium_A leptum. Next base: position 87,031 of record DS480344.1, on the reverse strand, counting down.
GTTCCGGATTCTGTTCCGCCGCTTTCAGAGCCGCTGCTGCCAGTTCCAGGTCCTTCACTGCTGCCTGGATCCTCGCTGCTGCCGGAGCTCTCCTTCACGGTTACGGTAAAGGCCGCCGTCTTGGTCACGCCGTCTTCCGTGTAGGAAACTGTCACCTGCTTCTCTCCCGCTGTCGCTGAGTCAAAGCCGCTGACCGTGTATTGGCCGCTGGCCAGCGTTACCGTGGTTCCATCGCTGTACTGGGCGGTCACCGTCATTCCTGTGGTATCCAGCCGTTCTCCCACGGCGTATTCGGTCTTGACCGGATCGCTTACCTCCAGTCCGCTCAACACCGGCTTTAAGCCTGAGATCGCTCCTATCAGCTTTTGAATCTGCTGGTTTACCGCATCCTGGCTGGCGTTGGGATCATTGTACACTCCCTCGGCCTCCTGAATGGCGTTCTGCAGCTTCTCATAGCTTCCCTCTGTCACGCCGTCCGGACCAATCGCCTTGGCCTCGTCCAGCTTTTCCTTCAGGCCGGTCTTATCTACCGGGATCACAACCGGCGCTTCCTTTACGGTAACGTCAAAGGAGGCGGTCTTTGTGATTTCGTTCTCCGTGTAAGACACAGTAACGGTTTTTGTGCCCGCTTTATCAGAGGAGAACCCGCTTAAGGTATACTGCTCAGCGGTCAGAACCTTGCTGCTGCCGTCGCTGTACACCGCCTTGACTACCATGCCGTCTGTATTCAGCTCTTCCCCTAGCTCATATTCCACAATCGTCGGCGCCGCTACCTCTAAGCGGTCGAGTACCGGAGCTTCTACCGACTTATTGATGGTGATATAGGTCATCTGAAGCGTCGCGCCTGTAGTGGTGCCTTTGACCGTCAGCTCTACTCTGCCGCTGTCGTTAGTTTCCGCATTGGTCAGATCAATGCTCAGGGTTTTGCTGCCGCTGGAGTAAGGCTCTGAAACCACGTCTTCCACTTCACCGGCACTGAGAGTCACTATCGGGCTTCCAGCATTTCCCCAAGTGTTGCTCATACCTACCTCTACGTCATATTTTCCTGGATCCAGTTCAAATTTGTAAGCGACGTACCGGGGATCGATTCCCGCGGTATCCTGGCCATGAGCATAACGCAAGGTCGCTGTTTTATCCTGACCGTCTGCAAAATTGCTATCCCTGTTGGAAAGCGCTTTTTGATAGTTGGTATATACCGCCTTATCCTCCGGGCCGGATACCTGGCCTCCCTCGCCGGGGGTTTCTTCCTCTCTGGGATCGATCATCAGTACGCCCCAGCTGTAGCCGGCCTTATCGTCCACACCATACATCTGGTCTGTTACGCTGTTGTATAATCCGAAATCATCCCCGTAGGTCACAGTAACGGGATCATGATCCCCGCAGTCCACAAAGTAAACCAGGTTTTCAATGTCCTTCAAGCCGTTGATACCGGCTAACAGCTCATCGTAGGCGTTGTTAATCTCCCACTGCTGAGGTTCGTCCTTGTTCAGCACCGACTCTGCCTTTGATCTCGCGGCATCGAACAGCTCCCAGCTCGCAGTGGAATAGGTTCCTTTCTCAAGGTCTTTATATTCGTTGTACAGATTTTTCAGGCTGTCCTTAGAGGTGTTGGGCTTGCTGAAATACACCTGTACCTTCTGATCCTCAGACACGCCGGAAATTTTCAGCTGATAAGCACCGGACGCCTCGTCAAAGACGATATCGTCTGTCCGGTCCGCACCGTTAACCAGAACGTTTACAATCTCCTTGCCCTCCGCAGGAATCATTGAAACGGTATATTCTCCGTTCTCCCCTACGGTGTTCTGATTCGCTGACGCAATACCGTATTCCGTGCTCGCCACGTCTATGGTGTACTCCTCTTCCAGCTCTACCGCGCTGTTCAGAGCCATCGGGGTAATGACAAACTTATCAAAGTTCGGTGTATAGTTTGCCAGGTAATTAAGTCCCGGCTGGCTCGTACTTCCGCCATAAGTCACGTTCCAGCTGTTGTCATTGTAAATGCGAATGGTATTTTCACCCTTCTGGAGATCTAGGGTGATGGTTTTCTCACGGAAGGTATCGTCGGAGAAGGTGTTGATGAAGAAGTAACGGTCGGTATCGTTCTTTAAATTGCGATAATCGATCAGCCAGTCAAAGCCGTCGGCCAGCTCGCCGGTATAGACGCTCTCGGCATCCCTGATATTATCTACCGGCACCTTCTCTTCTCCGGGAGGCAGAATGAAATAATCCACCTCCGCGTCATTGGCAGGTTCTGTGATGGTGATATAGGTCATCTGAAGCGTCGCGCCTGTAGTGGTGCCCTTTACCGATAGCTCTACTTTGCCGTTGTCGTTGGGTTCCGCCTGGGTCAGATCAACGCTCAGGGTTTTGCTGCCGCTGGAATAGGAATCCGAAACAATTTCATCGATTCCATCGGCGCTGAGCCGGACTACAGGATTTCCAGCGTTGCCCCAGGTATTGCTCATGCCTACGGTCACATCATATTTGCCGGGATCCAGTTCAAACTTGTAAAATACGCACCGGGGATTGATTCCGGCCGTATCCTGACTGTCGGCGTAACGGAAAGAAGCCTCTTTGGGCTTTCCGTCTGTTACATCGGCCGCACTGTTTGACAGGGCCTTTTGATATTTGGTGTAAACGCCCTTATCGTCAGGATCTGTGTAATGGCTGCTGCCAGGCTCGGCCTTTGTGTCTTGTTCATTCAGCGCCGCAACACCCCAATAATACCCGGTTTTGGCATCCCTTCCGTACAACTGGTCGGTTACAGAGTTAAGGCTGCCCAGCTCGTCCCCCTCGCTGAGAGTAGACGGATCGTGATCTCCACAGTCTACAAAGTAGTAGGTTTTCAAGTTTTCTGCTTGTACCGGCACAATTCCCTCAAACTGAGGATACTGAGAGGTTCCGTTTACATCTACGACAGCGTACTTATCCGTTACTTTAATATTGTAGCTATGGCTGCCGGCCAGATCCTCATTGGAATGGAATGCCTGCATCTGATATTTTCCGGCCTCCGGCGCATTGTAGGTGAACTCTAAATAATCGGCGTCCTGATAGGCGCCCTTCATTCCTACCACATATTTTCCACCGGATGCCCCGTCGCTCTCGGCTACCTGGATAGAGCCCTCAAGCTCCTCCGGAATCGCGTCTTCCGCCTCGATCGTGGTGGAGCTGTCCTGGGCGGGCAGCGCGCGCACGCGCATGTAGTCCAGAGCCGCGGGAACGGTAGTATCCAGATCCACCACATTGATTCCCTTTTGCAGGTAAACAGACGCCGTAACCTCCTGCCAGCCGTCTCCCGCCTGGAGGGATACCGTCTTATTCACGCGGTCCAGGGTAACGGCGGTATTGCCCACATAAATGCTGGCTTCGCCCGCCTGACTGGACTGGTACCGCAGAGTAATATTGTACAGGCCGCTTTCCTCCACTACCACGGTGTTCCGAATGCCGCCGCCTTCGGTCACGGCCCTGTCGGACAGGCCCATTACATAACCGCCGCCGGAATAACCTTCAAGGCTTGTCTCGGTGGAAACAGTAGAATCGGTATTTCCTAAAAGACGGTTGACATCCGCCAGCTCCGCTTCATACACCTTATTAAAGGCTGGAAGCTCCTGGCCGTATACGCCCGCGTAGGAAACCCGCACAAAATCGTGGAAGAGCAGATTTCCATCGACGCCGCTGTCGGCTGTGGTCACAGTGATCTGGTGCTCTCCCACAGTCAGGTCGTAATACAAGGTCTTTGTCCCAGTCATAGTCTGGAACAGTGTGGATTCCATTGTGACGGTTTCGGCCTCGCCCCCATCCAGCGCAAAGGTCTGCTTTACGTTTACCGGGTTATGGGTATTCATATCGTTTCTTTCAGTTCCCTGACCGTTGCCGTAATTAAAGTCCAGCTTGTATTTGCCGTCTGCCGGCACATTGATCGTATAGGTCATAGACGAGCCGGAGGGCATTCCTACCGCACGGTCGCCGCTGCCGTTATTGGACATATAATAGCTGGGATTTGTGCCAGCGCTGGAAGCGAACGCTCCGCCGGAAAGGCCGGCGTCTTCCGCTTCATACACATCGCCGCTGGAGCTTCTCAGGGCAAGGCCTACGATTTCATCGCCGCTCGCCTGGGTGACGGTCACATTGTACGCGTTTTCAAACAGGGTATCCGGGATTTTCACGGTAACGCTGCCGTCGTCGTTTACCGGATAAGCACCCTCTAAAATCGTCGGGGTCTCATACGCCGTACCATGGAAGCCGGTAAACATAGTTTCCTGCACCGACACATGAACCACTTCGGCATCCGCGAAGGTGCTGGTGGCGGTCACATTATTCAGCTGAACCGTAATGTCTCCGGTAAAGCCGCCCAGAAGGGTTGTAGACAGCTTTTTGGCCTCGTCCATGGTGGAAACGCCGTAAAGGCCGTCATAGTTTGTGCTGGTGGAAACCGGCTGGGTGGTGCCGGACATATCGCCGTACCATTTATACAGCCACCAGGCCCCGTTGCCCTCGTTGGCGCCGGAAGCCAGGTCGTTCAGGTTGTTGGCCTGGTGCCAGAAGGGCAGGCAGCCAGTGGCCTTTTCGTCCTCAATTCTGGCAATCCAGTTCACCAAACGGCCGGGTACGCCGCAGTAGTCCATTTCGGCATACTCGTTAAAGCAGATCTGAGGAATTTCCGGAATGCCCTCGGTGCCGTTGGCTTCATTATACTTGCTCCAATCGGTACTCTCCCAGATATTTCGGAAGTCATCCATATGCCAAGACATATCATTTAAACAATTGGTTTGCAACTCATGCCATGTGATAACGTCAGGCATACAGTTATTATCGGCACAAAATTGTACAAAGCTCTTGTTGCTCTGTCCCGAAGTAAATTGGGTGCCATATCCGGCAGAATTCGGGCCCGCTAAAGAAGCGTTTTTATCTACGGACTTAATCGCGTCATAAAAGCTTTTCCAAGCGTTCTGAAAATTTCCACCGTTGGGCGTTCCTTCGTTAATCGGAACATAAACAATCGCCTCGTCAATATCGATCCGAGCGCCAATGTTATCTTTTGGAGCCTCGGGAGTACCATGCTCCTCCTTCCAGGCTTCTTTCCAAGCTACAACCGCCGGACAGATATAATTTTTCAGATCATCACAGTATTGTTCAATTGTGGCGGTAACGCCGAATACGCCGTAATAATTGCTGTTGTACATCTGAACCTGCTCGCCGCCGCTCTCCAGGAAAGTCTTAGCGACGTCTAACGCGTCTCCATAGGGGTGCTCCGTTCCCAAAGCGCCCTTAGTCACTAAAATTTTAGACTTCAGCGGAACTATTGTATTGGTAGTGGGGACGTCCTCACTGCTGACGCCATATAGGAAGCCTGCGGCTCCGTGGACAATATCTCCCGTGTTCACCGCTGGGTCTAGGTCTACCGTCAGCGTCGCCTGCGGGTTCCTCACCTCCGCCGCGCTGGCCCGCATCTGCCCAAAGCTTGTGGTGAGCATACTGCTCATCAATACCGCCGCCGACAGCAGACCCGCCGCGGCCCCACGGGCTATTTTTCTACACCGTTCCATTTTTTCTCTCCTCTCGAAATATTTCCGTTTCTCAGAAGCATCTTTTGCTCTCGCCAGCTTGAAAGCGAGTATCCGAGAAAATTCCCCGGATACTCAGCTTTCTCTGATGATTCTTTTCCTCAACGATATCTATCGCCGTTTTCTCTCAATTACTCCGCCAAAATACCGTCGATGGTGCTCTGCGCCTTAGCCGCGGCGTCAGCAGGAGTGCTGGTTCCGGTAATGGACTCGTTCACCGCCAGGGAAAGGGCGTCGGAGATTTCCGGCCATTGGGCGTGAGGCCCTCTGGGCTGGGCGTACTGCATTTCTTCAGTGAATTTCTGCATCGTCTCATCATCCGTAAACTGGCCCTCGGCTACGTCCTTCCGGGCAGCGATATAACCGAAATCATCGATGTAGCTGGCAACCTCGTCCTTTGAGGTGGCAAACTGCAGGAAATCCAGAGCCGCGTCTACGTTATCCCCGTCGATTACGCCAAAGTTCTCGCCGCCCAGGCAGGAAGCGTATTCCGCGTCCTTCGGCAGCAGGGTGACATCCCAGTTCAGGTCGGGAGCCTGCTCCCTCATCGTGGGAACCTGCCAGGGACCGTTCACCATCATGGCGATATTGCCGGAGATGAACTGGTTCATTACGTCTCCCTGAGTCCAGTTGATGACTTCCTTGCTCATGGAGCCGGCGTCTACCAGATCCTTTACCAGGGTCAAGGCTTTAATGCCGTTATCATTGTTGATATCGTAAGAGGTCGCTCCGGTGCTCCACAGCCAGGGGGTGAAGTTAAAGGTGCCTTCCTCGTTCTGCAGGCAGCACATGGCGAAGCCGGTCACATTGCCCTGGGTTGTCTTTTGGGCCACATCCTTCAGCTCATCCCAGGTGGTGGGAGCTTCACAGCCCGCGTCGGCCAGCATATCCTCGTTGTAGAACAGTGCCAGGCAGTTGCTGCCAAAGGGAAGGCCGTAAAGCTTGTCGTCCAGCTTGCAGGAGTTCAGCGGGCCCTCATAATACTGGTCGATCCCATCCCAATCGCTGACCTTGTCGCTGATATCCGCGAAGATTCCCATGGCCGCGTAAGAGGCGTGGTCCGGGCTGTCGATGATTACCAGGTCGGGAAGCTCCGCCGCGCTGGCTCCGATGGACAGCTGCTTTTTAAAGTCGGCAAAGGGGATATATTTTGCCGATACCGACACCGCATCCTGGGAGTCGTTGTATTCTCCAATGACCCTGTCCAGGGTTTCCTGGTGCTTTTCGGTCTCCCAATAGTACCAAATGTCTACCTCTGAAGCCTCCGCCGGAGCCTGGGATTCCGCTGTGGAAGAGCCCTGACTGTCAGAGCCGCTTTCAGGAGCCGAGCTGTTGGAGGTGCCGCTGCTGCACCCCGCCAGCGCGCCTGCCGCCAGTAAACCCGCCAGCAAAACGCCTAACGCTTTTTTTGCTTTCATATGTTTTCCTCCTTAAAAATTCGAAGCCTTTGCTTTTTTCACAAAAGCTTCTTTCTTTCCTTGTAGTTTTTATTATAAAGTGATGTCCCACCTCTGAAAACTCCATTATTCTAAGGTTGGTACACAAAAGCTAAGCTTTTATATATTTCTTTTTTAAAAAATAGAAGCTCTCTCTCCTGTCGAATATCGAATTATAATCAGCAAAAGCCGTTAGCAAATAAGGTGCTTGAAAAGCATATAGGTGCAGAAAACTATTGTGGGTCGTCTGATACTATGTTAAAAAAATTGTTATTGGAGCACATCCTAATCCCGGTGCAGGCAGAACTGCTTCCGGCAGATCAGGCTCCGAATAAGCTGTGACAGATTCTGAATATGCAGCCAATCAGCAATAGCTTATCCGTTTGACACAAATTGCTCAAAAGTTGGACCAAAGGCAGCACTGAACACCCAAGCAAAAGGCATCAGGCTCCTGCCTGATTTTTGTGAATCCTCTTGGCATCGTGAGCTCGATGTCAACTCACTTTCCGATTTTAACTTCCGGTTATCTAAATTTGGGTAAAAAATCACCCCTGCCGCAGCAAAATGCAGCAGGGGTGACCGCGCAAGTAAAAAACTATTTCAAACGGGTATTATGAATTACTTTAAAATTAGAGTTAATTGATAACGCTTACATCCTTTTCACCGTATAAGACCTGTAATTCCTGACGAATTTCTCCTTTCTCTTTCTTTTGGGAGAAAATTCCCCATGATTTCCCATTACACCAAAAACAACGGAAGTTGTCTTGGTTCAGCTTGGGTTGAAAGCTCATTTGATTTTTACGCTGGTCACAGGAAAAACCACTAAGAGCATTTAGAATGGAATAGCTCGCCATTGCTCTGGTGTAATAATACCCGGATTCATTTTCACTCCAGGGATTGCGGCGATATCCGTCTTGCCGATCCCTGACCGCCTTTACAATTGTAAGGCCTTCTTCCAAAAGATCCTCGCGAATCAACAAAGCCGCCACTTCATATTCGATACCGGTCCAGACCTCTCCAAAATAAATAAAAGGAAATCGAGGCCGCTCTCCAAGAGGCCAGGTACAAGGGGTAAGGCCCATTTCATCATTAAAAATATAGGCCCGTTGAACATGGCCGAAATCAGACGCCCGTTCAATAAAATTGTAGCGGAAAATAGATTCTGCCGCTTTTTTCACATGATTTTTCGGAAGAACATAGCCTAATCCCGCTTCCTGGGCCAAGAATTGTCCTAACAGCTGATCGGACAAACAGCCTTTTCCATACTGGTAGCGATACTTATCTACATCATCAATTAACTGAATGTAATATTCACCGTTCCAACATTTTTCATCCATCAGCTTCGCACCCTTTTCCGCACCGTCACGATACCGTCGGGCACGCTCCTGGTCGCCCATATATTCAGCCATTTCAGCGGCGGCGATGAGCGCGGCAAAAAACAGGGTGCTTACCATACTGGTCATACCATATAGTTCGGTATCATAGGTCACATGCTGCGCAGAATCCGGGACAAAATCCCCATCGGTATCCCAAGTGCGGATAGCGTATTCCATGCTGCGCACCACACCATCCCAGCAGTCCTCGATTAGACGGTTATCCCCGCTGAGACGCCACTCGCGATAAAGGCGAACAACCGCTCCCAGCTGTCCGTCAGCAGAAGGAAGCATCTCCCAGGCCGGAAGACCAAACGGACGATATGTACGAAACGGCATATAGCCGTCGGCCTGGGTTTCCTGCAAGAATTCTATCCGCCTCATAGATTGTTCCAGCTCCGGAAAGAGGAACGCTACAGTTTGTGCGTAATTCCACACATGGGTACAAGTTCCCGCACCGCACCCAACAGTATTCTCCACACCTTCCCAGCCAAAAAAGTCACCGTTTTCCGTTCTGAAACAAGTGGGACTGCGCAGAATTGTGATATTATCCGCAACTGCTTCCAGTACATACCCGGGAAGAGTGCTGCTGAAAAACGCTTGTGAGAATTTTCTCGAATCTCCCTCCAGTATTTCTTTTTTCTGGTTCATATAGTCGGCAACCGTCCACGCATCTTGAAATAGCGTCGAATAGTAGTTGCCTACAATCTCATAATGGTATTCTTGAACGGCCTTTACATGTTTATCCGTATCTCCCCAATCCCGCACCCGGTTAGGGAAATTCCAAGTCAGCAAAAACGGAAAAACTCTCTCTTCTCCAGGCTTTAGAACCTTTTTGATACAAATGGAACCAATGCTGTCGGAAAAATGAAGATAACTGAAATCATATATTTTAGCGATCGCACAACCCTCCTGCACTTTTCCTGAATCAACATCAAGGCTTCCATCGGATATAAAATCATCCCAGAAATCCTGTGCTCCATCAGTCCATTCGCCCTGAAACCAAAGGGGCTTTGCAGTAACATCGTCTTCGGAAGTCGCTAAACACATGGTACCGTTCGCGATATGTTTTTCAGGCACATTTTCTCCCCGGAAAAACAGTCCTTTTAAGCCATTCCTCTCTTGATATTCATTCACAGGGTTCCCGTTCAGCTTCATATGATTCCAAATATCATATTTTTCAAATCCAACAGCGTTCGCCAGGGAGCCCGCAATGGACACGGTTACCGGCTGATTGGTTGGGTTTTTCACACGGTAATTCAGATAGGCTCCCGGAATACCGGAATCATCGGCGTTTAAGGGAATGAACGGCGTAAACGCTTCCATTTCCACCTGAACAGGAACTTGTTTGTCTTCCAGCTTCACTCGGACAAAAGGATATTCCGCACTCATCGTGGATTTTTCAAACCTGGGTAAACCACCCAGCTCACAACGGAGCGTACCCTCCGGATGGGTAAATGGTGGATTTAATTTTGATTCCAGTATTTTGGAAACCGCCTCACCGCCTTCTACCTCCGCTCGAAGAGCAAAGAAGGTGTATGGAAGGAAATTAAACTGGCCGGGTTCATTAAAAATCTGCCAGCTACGCAGCTCGCCTCTGGCACCAACAGATACGTTGCCGGTACCGATTCCTCCCAAAAGAAAAGCCGCCGCACTAGCGTCGCCAGAGTAAGTTTTTTGTTTGTTGCTGCAATATAATTCATTTACAGAATAATAGTGTTTATTTCCCATACGAAAATCTCCTTCAAATGATATGATAAATAATCTTATCCTTTCACCGCACCGGCAGTCATACCCTCAATAATAAACCTCTGGAAAAATGCGTAAAAGACCAATTGAGGCAAAATGATCAGCACTGCCGCAGCAATCATACCGCTGTAGTCCATGCTATAGGTTCCCCGGAACATGGAAGCCCCCAAAGAAACCGTCATTTTATTGATATCGCTGATTAATGTAACGGATAAAGGATATTCATTCCATACATAGACCACATTGAACACAAGAAGTGTGGCGAAAACGGGCTTGATAACAGGGATCACAATCCTAGCACACAGAGAAAACAGTCCGCACCCATCAATGATGGCGGCTTCCTCCACTTCAGAGGGAAAATCTCGCAGAAACCCCACAAATAGCAGGGTATTAAAAGCAATCGAGGTCGCGATTAACGGCAGGATCAAAGAAAGATAAGTATTTTGAAGATGCATAGCGACCACCATACGGTATATTGGAAACAGCAGAATATAGGATGGAATCGTCAATCCTAAAAGGAAAAACAGGTATAATCCATCCCGAATCCGCTGATGGCGGAATACCATACGGCTCAAGCAGTAAGAACTCATAAAAGTGATAATCAGACCCACAGCCTGGGTGGTGGCAGCTAAAAATATGGTGTTTCCAAAAAGAATTTTTAGGTCCAGCACCTGCATAGCCCTAACATAATTGCTGAATCCGGCATCTAAGACAAGGGAAAACGGATTATTTAAAATCTGTGTATCCGATTTGAAGGAAAGCAACACCATCCAGAAAAAAGGAAATACTAACAGGATGGTAACCAAGATCAGAAACGTCCTGCTGACGATCTTAGGCCAGCGCTTAGGCTTTCTTGCCAGCTCATTCATGTCAATTACTTCCTTTCCGTTTAATTTTGGTGCTAGTGTTGCGCAAATACACAACGGAACAGATCATAGAAAACAAGAAAGTAACGGTAGCAATGCTCATACCGTACCCGTACCGATTTGAGGTAAAGGTAGTATAATACATATAGGTGACCAAAACTTCCGAGAAATGATTTGGACCGCCGTTGGTGAGCTGCTGGACGGTTTCAAAAATTTTAAATCCTCCTGTTATCACTAGCACGCAGATAATTGTTATGGTTTCTTTTAACATAGGCAGTGAAATAAAAAGCACCTGCTGCCTGCGGTTAGCCCCGTCAATCTGGCTGGCTTCATAAATATCCGGAGAGATTGTTTTTAAACCAGCCAAGAAAATCGTGGCATAAAACCCAAGCACCTGCCAGATATAAACCAAAGCTACACAGTAAGGAGTCAGGGTTTGGCCGCCTATCCACTCCTGCTGCCAGCTTTCCAGCCCGATTTGCTGTAGAAAGGCATTGACCAGACCCATATGAGGATCCAAAATAAAGACCCACATCAAGCCGACTAGGATAGGAGCGATGACGTTTGGAGAAAAATCCATTGCCTTGATCAAATTGTTTCCACGGAAAGGTTTTTCCAATAAAAGTGCTAGTCCAAAAGACCCAGGGATCAAAACGACAACCGTGCACAGTAGGATTATCACAGAGTTTTTTAAAGCGATAAAAAAGAATTTGTCCTGAAATAAGTTCGTATAGTTTGTAAAACCAAGAAATTCCGGCGAACCGATCCCGGAGAATTTTGTAAAGCTATAAAATATAGTAACAAAGACGGGAATAATAATAAAAAGCAGATAAAGCGCCAAGGTCGGAAGAATCATCAAAACCATAATTCTGCGTTTACTGAGCCAATGCATAAGAACCTCCTAAATTCGCAAAAGAGATCGGCGGTGGCAGCTTTGCCACCGCCGATTTTCGGTAAAGTTCGATTATACTAATCCCATCGCCTTCATTTGATCATCCAGGAATGTAAGAGCCTCCTCCGGAGAGTAAATTCCATTGAGCACACCGGAAATGCTTTCAAAAAAGGTCGCCTCAAACTCACCAGGCAAATACATATTGGGAGCGGTAGCCGGGCTGGGAAGATCATCACCGACCTTTTCCATAACACGTGAAAACACAGGATATTCCGCAGAGTCTACCGTTCCGGTATATTTGGTAACAGGAACACTTTGATTTTCCTCTACGATAATACGGGTTCCCTCCGTACCATAATAGTACTTCAGGAAATCAATCACAGCCGCGTACTTCTCAGGATCCTCCTTCTGAAGTTTGCCGGACACCACATAAGGATGGGAAGCAGGCTTCATAGAAATTTCCTGGTTACCTACGCCGTCAGTATAGGTAGGACCCCATCCGAAATAAATATCCTCGGCAAAATCACTCTGTTCAAATTTTTTGGTATCCCATACTCCACTGTCAAACATGGCGGCTTTCTCACCTAAAAATAACTCGGTGGCCTCCCAATAGCCAATAGACGACACATTTTCAGGCCACATATTAGCTTCCGTCATTTCCTCCAGCTTTTGATAGAATTTTAAATAATCCGGATTGTTCCAGTTCTCGGTACCGGCGAGAATGTTGTCAATATGATCATAATATCCAAACCGGCAGAAATCATTCAAAAGCGCCCAGCAGCTCCAGGCATCTGTGGTACCCCGGGCCATCGGGATAATTCCATTCTCATTGAAAACTTGACAGCAGTGCATCAGATCTTCATAGGTTTCAGGAATTTCCAACCCAAACTGGTCAAAGAGCCTTTTATTATACCAGACGCCATTGCATTGCAGTTCGCAGGGCAGGCCGTAGATTTTACCATCCACCTTTAAAACATCCAGCATGTTGTCTAAAAATCCAGCAGCAAACTCCTCGTCGCCCAAAATATCATCAGTCAAGTCTGCAAGTTGGCCGGCTTTTACCATTTCAAGGCCGTTTCCCACTTTTACGTAAAAAAGGTCCGGCAGGGAGTCAGACTGGGCGGCAAGCTTCATTTTTGTTTCATGCTCGTCTGCCGCGGTACCTTGAACATCGATGACCACATTCGGGTGGTCCTTCATATAAGATTGGATTACACCCCACACCTGAGGAGCTTGGTTTTGAACATCCGCCACATGCTCAGCAAAAACAATGGTAGTTTTTTCATCTGTACCGCTTGTGGAGCTACCGGCGCTGACAGTATTCGATGCATCCGAAGAAGATTCTCCGCTTGAAGCACAGCCAGTGACAGATAAAGCCAATGCCCCTGCTAATAAACCCGCTAAAATTCGTTTTACGTTTAGCTTCATTTTTCAAAAACTCCTCTCAGTTCTGTTGTGCCAATCACTCAGTAGAAATGGGGGTGTGAAATGAAACTGAACCACGGGAAATCAGTTCCGGATCGATGACCAAACGAATAGGCTCTATCTCCTGTCCTGTTCCCGCAAGCTTAATACGACGCATAATCACCTGGCACACCTGTGACCCAACCGAATCGAAAGCATGCGCGATCGTGGAAATATTATAAGCCGTTGCCCAAGAAAGGTCATCATAAATGATCAGGCTGATATCTTCAGGGATCTTCAGGTTCAATTCACCCAGCGCCTGAACCACATTAATGCTGATTGGTTCATTAACCGCCAAAATAGCGGTAGGCTTTAATTTTTCTATTCTTTCTTTAATAATATTTTTTATGCTTCCTTCAAAACTAAGCTTGCATAGAAACTCTGGATTCACGTCAATGTTAAATTCCTGAAAAGCGCGAAGATAACCGGGCTCTCTTTCGGGGCGTATCGCCCAATACTTATAAAACATAGCAATCCGGCTATGTCCGCTTTTCAGAAAATGCTTTACCGCTGTGTAAGTACCCAATTCATCGTCAAATTGGAGCGTGTCCAATTCAGGATAAACAGAAGAAAAGAGCTGCAGCATGACAATACCGTTCTCTTTCAAACGATAAACAATATCGTATCGGGTATCTGTCATCGGCTCAAAAATAACAGCTTTCACATTGAGCTGCATCAGGAGTTCCAGGTTGCTGTTGAATTGATGAACGTCATCATTACAGTAAAGAATTAAAACCCGGTAATGATAGCGTTCAAATTCTTTGGAAATCGCCTCGATCATGCGGTTAAAGAAAGGATTCAAAATGCTTCCCACTACAATTCCCACTGTGTTCTTGGCCGCTGTTTTTTGCGTCTTTTCCGAAGAAGCTTTATGGGTATACGACAACGTTTTCGCTGCTGCTATTACCCGATTCCGAACATCCTCGCTAGTGGTATAATCTTCGTTAAATACTTTATATACCGTTGCTACAGATACTCCAGCCACTTGTGCGACATCTCTAACTCTACTCATAATAGTAATACCTCTTATATCGATAATTTTCGGCTAAACTATCATCATAGTAGCAATTAGCGATTGTGGTGTCAAGCTTTTTCAGAAAATAATTTGAATTTCTGGATAATTCTCCGGAAAATTATCCATAAATTCTAGTTTGATTATATCGGCCAAATATAATTTTGTCAACAAACTTCCAGCTAAACAACCAAATAAGCATTAATATATACACTTTTTCTATAAAAAATACACCGCTATTTACAAATAAAAAATTCACAACTTTTGTTTTTTATTTAATTTGTTGACAGTTTTTAAAATGCATGGTATAAATTTATCAGATAATTATCGAATAATAATTTCCAAGAAGGTGTAAAAATGGCTTATTTCACTTGTGAAAGCGCTGTACCATTAACCCATATAGAAAGCGGTATGCTGATTTCCAGCGGTGGTTTTCAACATATAAATCGAAAGCTAGATTATTATGTTTTGCTTTTGGGCCGGGAAGGGACCCTATATCTCACCAGTGAAAATATCCAGTATGAAATAAAACCTCATACCTATCTTCTTTTGCAGCCTGGGCAGGAACACTTTGGATATCAGGTTTCTCAAGGGCCTCTGTCTTATTACTGGATTCATTTCAACACCAGCCGCAACCAGGTAAAGATAACAAATGACTATTATCCAGGCAAAAGCGGATACTGTTTTCCCAGATGGGGAATTTTCCCCTCCAGTCCCCGCCTTGATCTTTTGCTGCATCAGTTATTGGATATTTCCAGCCAGAAAAGGTCCCCCAACGGTGACTATGCGGTAAGCCTTTTGCTGCTTGAGCTCAGCTGGGCGTATCAAAACGCTTCAAATTTTCATTGCGGCTCTCCTCAACGGCAGGTTTTTGAAATTTCTGAGTGGATCAGGCTGCATATCCATGAGCCTCAGACAGTATCGCGAATCGCGATGGAGTTTAATTACCATCCGAATTACCTCTCTACTTTGTTTAAGCGGGTAACCGGAGACACCCTTCTCCACTACATCAACCGCCAAAAGGTCTCTTATTCCGAAGAACTGCTTTTGAATACCGTTCTTCCGATTAAGCAAATTGCATTATCCTCTGGATTTGAGGATGAAAAACATTTTATGAAGCTATTTAAACAGTATAAGGGGGTCACTCCAAGCCAATATCGAAACAGTTTTTGTCAAGTTCATCTCAACCACAAGTAACCTCCTTTGTTTTCTGCACTTTTATTAAGAAATAAAGGTTGTGAAACAGCAGAAAATCAAGTATTCTCCTTAAGAAAGAAAATGATAAATTTTTAGGAGGAGTTATCATGCATTGTCTATCAGATTTTATTCCCTGGAATCAGGTGTCAGTAACAGGTGATTTTGTCGGGCACATACAGGAGCTGATAAGAACAGAAGTCCTTCCCTATCAATGGGAAGCGCTGAACGACCAGATCGCAGGCGCGGAGCCAAGCCACTGCTTAGATAATTTTCGCGCTGCCGCAGAAAAAAAAGGCCATATCCAGTTTCATGGACAGCCGTTTCAGGACAGCGATATTTACAAGTGGATTGAGGCCGCAGCCTATACCCTTGCCTGGCATCCTGACTCGGACCTCGAAGCAAAAGCCGATCAGGCTATCGAGCTGATTTGCGGAGCCCAGCAACCGGACGGGTATTTGAACACCTATTTTATCCTTACAGGCGCACAAAGGTGGACCCATCTATTAGACGGCCACGAGTTATACTGCGCCGGACATTTAATGGAAGCCGCTGTGGCTTATTACCATGCTACCGGAAAGGATAAGCTTTTAAAAGCAGCACAAAAATTAGCGGATCATATCGCGGACGTATTTGGGACATCACCTGGAAAAATCCCTGGATATCCCGGCCATCCCGAGGTGGAGCTAGCGTTAATACGTCTTTTCGAAGCAACCGGAAATATAAAATACCAGCAGCTCGCCCAATATTTTATTTGCCAGCGCGGAGCCTCCCCCTCAATATTCCGAAAGGAAGCAGACCAATTCGGCTGGGATTGGGCAGACAGCCCTTTTCAATTTCAGTTTTATCAGGCCGGAAAACCTATTCTGGAACAGACCGAGCTAGAGGGCCATGCGGTAAGGGCTTTGTATTTATGCTGCGGCATCGCAGATGTAGCCGCCCGAACCCAGGATGCGGCACTGCTGGAAACCTGCCGCCGTTTGTGGGAGGATCTAACCCAAACCAAATTGTATATTACCGGCGGTGCAGGATCTTCTGTATATGGAGAAGCGTTTACCTTTGCCTATGACCTGCCTAACGACACCGCTTACGCCGAAACCTGCGCAGCGGTAGCGGTGTGTTTTTTTGCCCAGCGAATGATGAAGATTTCTCCTTCCGGTGCTTATGGCGATGTTTTGGAACAAGCACTATATAACGGCGTATTGAGTGGAATGGCTCTTGACGGCAAGTCATTCTTTTATGTAAACCCTTTGGAGGTAGTGCCGGAGGCCTGTCAAAAGGATCAACGGAAAAAGCATGTAAAGCCTATCCGCCAAAAATGGTTTGCCTGCGCCTGCTGTCCTCCTAACCTTGCCAGGCTGTTTGCGTCTATTGGAGGGTACCTGCATTTTATCCGCGCAGAAACTCTGTACACAAATTTATATGTAACCAGCACCAGCGAGTTCACATTTCAGGGGCTGCCCATTAAACTACACATGGATAGTGCGTATCCTTTCGATGAAAAAATTCATATTTCCTTGTCACTGCCACGCCCGATGGAATTTTCTTACGCCGTGAGGATTCCCGCATGGTGTGCCGACTATCATGTTTTGATTAACGGAAAGATATGTGCCGGAACACTGAAGGATGGTTTTCTATACTTACATCGTTGTTGGCGTGACGGCGATGAGGTTGAATTGACACTTTCAATGCCGGTCAGGGTAGTACGCGCAAATTCCCTAGTAAGAGAGAACATTGGGAAATCTGCTATTTGCCGCGGCCCTATTGTTTACTGTATGGAGCAGACCGACAACGGTCCGCAGCTGCACCGAAACCGCATTTGCGGGAAACCAAGCTTTACAATCTCCTCCGGTGAGGAAAATTTAAAAGGCCTTCCTTGCATTTCCTGCTCGGGGGAGTATTTACTTCCCGACGGCACACAGCTTTATACTTCAGCAAAAGAGAGCTTCCAGCCGAAAACATTGCGTTTTATCCCATACTTCGCTTGGTGTAACCGTTCTCCTGGAGAAATGGCAGTTTGGGTACGCCATGATACCATCTAATATTAAAATTGAAAAGGAGTCTTTCAATATGGAACAAAATCAAATCAGCGTAGCACTTGTTGGACTAAGCTTTGGCTTGGAATTTTTACCCATATATTTGGAGCATCCAGATGTAAAAGAGGTCTGGATCGTCGAAAAAAACGAATCCTTGCTCAAATTCGCACAGGAACGCTATGGAATCCCAGCAGAAAGGTGCACCACGGCATACTCGTCTGTTTTGGAAAACCCCAAAATCGACGCCATTCATCTTGTAACACCCCCTGATACCCATGCTTCTTTCTCTATTCTAGCCTTAGAATCGGGAAAACATTGCGGCTGTACCATACCTATGGGTATGTCGTTAGAAGATCTCTACGCAGTGATTGAAGCCAGGCAGAAAGCGCAACGGAATTATATGTTTATGGAAACAACGGTGTTCCAGAGGGAATTTTTCTATTTGCAGGAGCTCTTCGCGCAAGGCAAATTAGGCAAGCTGCAATATTTAAGCTGCGCTCATTACCAGGACATGGAGGGCTGGCCTTCTTATTGGAAAGGCTTCCCACCGCTGATGCATCCTACGCACGCCCTGGCCCCTTGTCTGATGTTAACGGGCCGCTATCCGGCTCAGGTATATGGCCGCGGCTCAGGGAGAATTCGAGAGGAACTGCAGCAGCAATACCATTGCCCCTTTGCCTTTGAATCCGCCTTTGTTTCCTTGGAGAACAGCGATCTCACAATAGAAATGGAACGGTTTTTATATGGCGTCGCACGAAGCTATTCGGAATGCTTCCGGGTTTACGGCGAAAAAAGTAGTTTTGAGTGGCAACAGTTAGAGTCGGAAATGCCCGTCCTTTATTCCCGTACCGGCGCTTTAGAGAGAAGCAGCACCTATGATTTTGATGGTGACACGGAACGTTATAGCCGCGGTAGTGAAATCCTGGAGCAGCGAGTTTCTATTCCGGATTATGCAGATAGGCTCCCGAAGGAAATCGCAATGTTTACGAAAAACACCGTTTATAACGCTAAAAACACCCATCTTTCCTTTACGCAAGGGGGAGGGCATGGGGGGTCCCATCCCCATCTCGTACATGAGTTTGTTCGTTCGATAATAGAGAACAGAAAACCGACTGTGGATGATATCCTCGGAGCTTATTGGACAGGCACTGGCATCTGTGCCCACATATCGGCTATGGAGGAGGGAAAAGTCATAGAGATTCCTCAGTTTAAAAAATATAAATCGTAAGAAGCTGCCGTCTAAATTTATTTAACCGTATTAGGTTCCCTGTAAGCGTTTAAGCAGGTAACCTTAATATTCTGCAATACTTTACCGCTACGAGAGCTCTTCTTATACTGCTTCCGCGGTAACTCAATGTTTCATATTATTACATATACGCTTTCCCTTTGGAACGTTGGCGGGATAACGCTAATAGCCGGCTCTGCAGGTTCTGGATACTCATATAACCACTTCCATTATCAAAACTGAGGCAGCAAAATAGGCTCCTATTTTGCTGCCTCACTCTATTTTTTAACACTATATCATCAAAAACGGTTTCAACAGAAAAATTCCAGAATAGAACGGCAGGCCGAATTTGAAGCATCTCACTTCTGAGACCTAAATTTTGACTTTCATTCAGTCTCTAATTTTCTATCTTCAGCCAAGCAGCTTAGTCGATTTCTATTTCCCCGATCCAAAGAATAGCTGAATATAAAATTTTCAGCTATTTTCATAGATAATACTTTTTTAATTGGGTGTAGGCGGATGCCTTTTTCTAAGCCGCCATCAAAAAATCCGCCTTTATCCCGATCTGCAGAGGCAGCAGAACGCAAGGCGGACTTTTTATTTTTACTTTTCAACTTTTAGGGTAACAATTTCGAAATTTGACACGGGCACCTTTACTTTGCGGCCCTCCAAATGTAGTTCCGAACCTGGATTCTCTAAGAGATCGCAAAGGAACACTCTTTTTAAGCCCACCCCAAAGCTTAACACCGCATTGGTATTGCAGTTATGTGCATCGTACAAACGTATGATATATCCTTTGCCATCCTCCGACTGTTTAAAAGTTTCGATTATAATATTGGGATTCGAACAGGATACCAAGCTGAATTCCGAAGGCAGCTTCTTTTCCCCAGTCTTTATCCTCCTCCACATAAGAGGCTGATTCAGAGAATAAGCCTCCCGCACTGTTTCTCCTTGGCGATAATCCCCGCCGTGGGGAAGCAAGGAATAGGTAAAGGCATGGGAACCCTTATCCGCCTGTGGGTTAGGGTAGGTCGCGCACTTTAACAGCGTCAAGCAAAGCGTGCTGTCAACAGCGCTCCATCCGTATTTACAGTCATTTAAAATGCTTACGCCGTAGTTGCCCTCAGAGAGATCCGCCCATTTATGGCCGCAAACCTCAAACCGCGCGGCATCCCAGCTGGTATTGCGATAAGTAGGTCTTTCCAGATTTCCGAATTGGATTTCATACGTCGCATGACTGTTATGTATTTTGAGAGGAAACGCCGCCTTAAGCAGTTGGTGCTCCTCAGACCATTGAATTTCGGTGTCAAAGTCGATCCTGGGAAGCGTGCGGTAAAGATATACCGTCTGGATGATTGTCGAGGACTGATAGTTCCTCGAAATCCTCAGTCCGGCCCGGTCCCCGTCATAAACAGGCGAAAGCTCCGCTTTTTCCTGCCACTGCAGCGGCTTTTCTTGATAGTAAGCCGGGATGTCCCAGGCGTCATAATCTTGAGGAAAATCCTCAAACAGCAAAAGCTCGTTGCCTATCTTTCCCTCCTGAAACACCTCACGCTGAAACCGTTTATCAACCAGCGAGGCAATCCCACCGTACGCATTTATCTCTATGCGGTACCATTTATTTTCAATGGTGTTTCCCGCGATTTTTACGCCGTCCTCTGCTTTTTCTAACCTCAGCACTTTCCAGCCAAAAGCCGGAATCCTCCCAGTCTCCAAGGTTTTTCCCCCGATAGAAACCGTCCCTGTTCTGGCGAAGCCTAGAGAATTGTAAACCAAATATCCGTCGGTTGCATCCACGCGCTCCGCCAGCCGTTCCAGATACTCCTCTGCCAGATCTTCACACGAATTCAGAATTCCGGCGTATTCCCGCCGGCTATCCTCATAGACCTCGAAAATAGAGGAACCTGGAATAATATCATGGAATTGATTTTTTAGAGTCGTAAGCCATAAGGAGCGCAGCTGCTGGGACGGATACGCGGTATCAGACAATAGAGAAGCTGCCGCCGCCAGTCCCTCCGCCTTTTGAAGCAGAAATTCCATCTTTCGGTTGTACCGCTTGTTTTGAGCCATTGAGGTATAGGTTCCCCGATGGTACTCTAAATAAAGCTCCCCTGTCCATCTCGGAATCCTGCGAAGCGCCTCTCCGTTTTGGTAAAAGCTCTTTTTCACCATTTCCAAATGTTCCAGAGCCGTATGGATTTCCGTCTTCGGGTAGCCCGGCAGTCCTTTGGAAAGCCTTCGCTGCTGCTCCAGCATCTTTCTGGTTGGTCCGCCGCCTCCGTCGCCATAGCCAAAGGTATCCATGACACGGTCGCTGTATTCCTTTTGCTGGTACCGGTTGTAGGCTCCCTTAACCATCGACGGTGTAATATCCCCATTATAGCAGGAATAGTTCACCGGAACGCCATCCGGAGGATAATCCTGGGCTGTCAGGAAATTTGTGAAAATTTCACTTCCATCGATTCCCTTCCACAGAAAAGAATCATAGGGCAGCTTGTTGGTATCATTCCAGCTGATTTTTGAGGTCACAAAATATTCAATTCCGCTTTTCCTTAGAATCTGCGGCAGGGCCGCACTGTATCCAAAAACATCCGGCAACCAAAGGATCTTGCTGTCAACCCCAAATTCTTCTTTGATAAATTGCTTGCCATATAAAATCTGCCGAATCAGGCTTTCTCCGCTGGGTAGGTTGCAGTCCGCCTCCAGCCACATGGCCCCCTCTACTTCCCAGCGGCCCTCCCGGACACGCTGTTTAATTTTTTCATACACAGCCGGCGCTGCTTCTTTGACATACTGATACAGCTGAGGCTGAGAGGACATAAATTTATATTCCGGATATTCCTCCATGAGGGCGAGTACTGTCGCAAAGCTCCTTTGAGCCTTTTCCCGCGTTTGCGCCAAAGTCCAAAGCCATGCCACGTCTATATGGGTATGCCCGATACAATCCACCACCGCTTGGCTGCCTCCACAGGTTTCCTGATAAAATTTTTGCTGCAAAAATTTTTCCGCTGTCTCCAGACTGTCATAATATTCGCTGCTATAGGGAGATCTGAGACAAACCAGATTGGCCGCCTGATCCAGCATTTTGAAAATTCGGGTATATTCAAGGCCGTTTTCCTCCAGATTTCGAAGCGCAGAAAACGGCACCCAGAAATCATAGAAAAGCTTCTCAATTCTGCAATCAATTATTTGGAACGCCGGACGAAATTCCAGCTTTCCAGGCTCCATGCCCGTATAAAAATAAATATGGATAACATACTCTGTGTCCTGCCGGAGGAGAACCTCAGTATGATTCACATCGATCCCCTGTGCCACAGTCCCGTTTATGTAAACAAGCCCCTGGGGATTAGTGGCATCCCATCTGCCCTCCCGTCCGGTTTCTACTATTAAAAATATTTTTTTATCTTTCGGCAGCTTCGGCGTTCGCAGATAGAGCTGAAACCAAAAATGCCGGTCTTTTCCAGAGAGCTCCGCGCAGTCTGTAAACGGCCGATAGCCCTCTGCTGGAATTCCCCCGTCCTGCTGATAGCCGCATGGCTGATATTGCACCTCTTCAATCCTGTGGGTCTCTGTCACCTGCTGCTTTTCCAAAAGCCTGCACAGCACTCCAATTTTTTCTTCTCGGACTTTCACCAAACCGCCTCCCTAACCTTTTATTTATTACCCTGAATCACCCTCCTGGCTCATGGTCATGGCTCATGCTCTCCGCTGCTTTTGTCATCCTGATTCAAAGAGA
This sequence comes from [Clostridium] leptum DSM 753, assembly GCA_000154345.1. Taxonomy (GTDB): domain Bacteria; phylum Bacillota; class Clostridia; order Oscillospirales; family Acutalibacteraceae; genus Clostridium_A; species Clostridium_A leptum. The sequence continues at coordinate 64,484 of DS480344.1, read as the reverse complement.
ATTTTAAATGCTGCTTTCTCCAGAGCATGGGATTGCTGCCCTTTATGTTTTTAAACATTCTGCTGAAATAATAAGGGTCCTCAAACCCGCTGGAAATCGCAATCGATTTGATAGGCATAGTAGAATTTGCCAGTAAGGAGCAGGCGTAGTCGATTCGTATTTTATTCAAATATTGCGTCAGTGTCATGCCGGTCGCTTCTTTAAACAGCTTTCTTTGATACCAGGCGCTTAACGGCATCTCCTCCAGCAGTTGCCCGATTTGCAGCGAGGAATCAGTGAAGCGTTCTGAGATTCGCTGCTTTAGCTGCTCAGCTATGGAGATTTCCCCAATACTTTCCAAAGAGGCAAGATACTGCTCAATACAGCCCAGCACCATAGATAAATTAGACTGCCAGTTAATCGGCTTGCTGTTTTTCAAATAAAAGCATTGGGCAAACATATTTTCAAAAAAATGACTGCTGTAATCCCGGAAAGCAAAGCCGTTGGGATTATGCTCCAGCACCGGTTTAAATGTGATAAAATACAATTCAATGGCACTGGTCGAGAATTCGTAATGCATCACATTCGGCGGAATCAGCATAACCGTATTTTTTTCATAAGGGATTTCCTTATCTCCTAAGACAAACACGCCTTCATAGTTTATGTAATACACGATTTCCCAAATATTTTTAACATGCCTATGCTCTGTGGTAACTACGAACTTCTGATTTGCTTTTTCCTTATAGTGGGACATAAAGCCGATTTCAACGTTGTCGTATAGAATATTACCAGCTCCTTAAGAAATAAAACCCTCCGGATAGCTTCAAGACTTCTCCAGGACGGAATTTTAAATCTACGGGGATTTTCGGTTTTGTTGTTTTGAAGGAAAGTTACAGCGATGTATCGGAAAAATCAGATCATACTGCCGCTTTGCCAATAGCAATACCATAAAACAGATTCTTGAGCCCATTAAAGGCCCTCTTTTCAGGAATTTTTTAGACAGTAAAAAACAAATCCGATTGCGCTGGCATTTGCATTGAGAAATCATGCCTTTAAAAATAATACGGCTGATGCGTCTTGGCCGACTGGTACATACCGTCAATAATCCTGCAGACCACTGCCGCCTCATGGAATTTTACCAGCGGTTCTCTTCCTGTGCGGATCGCTTGAATCCAATCCTCTGTCTCCATCTGGTTTGGATTGTCTGAATAAGGAATGTCCAGAGAAATCCCAGTGGTGTTTGTCACGTCAATGTGATTGACATACAGGCTCTGCTCCTTCTCCCCGTTTAGCGTTAAGCCCTCCAGCATATCCGCGCCTGCTTTTGTCCCGCATAGTGTAGCAACGCTCTCCTTGGCGTTTCTAATGTTCAGCGCCCAGCTACAGTCAATTTCTACGGTAGCGCCGTTTTTCATCCTGATAAATCCGAACGCCGAATCCTCTACCAGAAATTTCTCAGGGTTCCAGGGTCCCCAGACATTCGCCGCGTTTTGATTTTTCCCCAATTTATGATAAATGTTGCAGACAGCGTATTCCGGCTCATAGTTGTCCATCAGCCACAGGGTTAAATCTAAAGCGTGGGTTCCCATGTCAATGAGACAGCCGCCTCCCTGGATGTCGGAATTTAAAAATGAACCCCAGGTGGGGACGCCTCTTCTGCGAACCGCATGGGCCTTTCCGTAATAAATTTCTCCCAGCTCTCCCTGGCCGCACAGCCTTTTCAAATACAGGGACCGCTGCTCAAACCTGCTTTGATAGCCGACCGTCAGTATTTTCCCGCTCTTTTGAGCCGCCTGCTCCATCTGATAGGCTTGCTCTCCGTTAATGGCCATCGGCTTTTCACACATCACATGCTTGTGATTTTCCAGCGCTTGGACAGCCAGCTCCGCATGGGTATTATTGGGCGTACAGATATGCACCGCATCTATTCCTGGATCGGCTAAAAGCTCCCCGGCGGTTTCATAAACTTTTGCGTGATTTCCAAACTTTTCAGCGCACTCCTGAGCGCGGGATTTAATTGGATCATAAAATCCAATTATCTCTACTCCTTCGATTTTTTGCAGCTCCGGTAAATGCTTGGAGCGGGCGATACCCCCGCAGCCTAAAATTCCGATCTTGACAGCCTCCATACTTTCTCCCCCTTATTAATGCTGTTATTTCATACTGGTTCCGAATAAGCCCGCGATAAACCACTTCTGGAAAATACAGAAAAAAATCAAAGGCGGCAGCAGCGTTAAAATAGACGCCGCCGTCAAACTGGGATAATTGTTTCCATACTGTCCGATTAATGCGAGCAAGGTCTGAGGCATGGTCCTTGAGTTCATATCCGCAATCAACGCATAAGGATATAAATAATTCAGCCAGCTATTGATAAATGTATAGACCATTACAGAGGCAAATCCCGGCAAGGCGTTCGGCAGGATAATGTAAACCATTGTCTGCAGACGGGTGCATCCGTCCACAAAGGCCGCTTCCTCAATAGATTTGGACAGCAAGGCCATAAAGTTCTTCAAAAGATAGGTGGTAAACGGGAGTAAAAACACCACGTTCAAAACGATAACGCCCAGCAGGTTATTATAAAGTCCTATGGCGTTCATATTTTGTACCAAGGGGATCAAGATTGCGATTGCCGGAAGCAGAGGCAAAAGGAGAAGCACTTTTTCCAAAAATCTTCCCTTGAATTTCATTCTGCCTAATGCGTAGGACGCTAGAGTAACAATCGGCAGCAAAATCAAAATCGTGCAAAGCGAAACCATGATGCTGTTCCAAATGCCAGGCAGGAACGAAGGACTTTTCAGCAGATTGCTGTAGTTGTCCAGGGTAAATTCCTTTGGAATCAAATTCTTATCATAGTTGGAGGCACACAGCGAGGTTCTGACCCCCCACAGCAAAGGAATCATAACAAATAACAGAATAACAATTCTCCAGAAGGCCCGGAAGAACACGGTTCTGCGTTTTTCACTACTCATAGGATTCCATCTCCTTTGCCTTAGTCAGCCAATAATAAATAACCGCGAAGATAATGCTGATGCACATCATCACAATTCCAATGACAGCCCCCGTGTTGATTTCAAAATAAACAAAGGAATCCTTAAACAGCCTGACCGCAACCATTTCCGTCGCCGTGCCCGGTCCGCCTTTTGTCAGGGAATAGCAGGATTCGGAATCTTGGAGCGTCCAGTTGGTGATCATCAGCACCACGATAAACAGGTGGTTCTTTACCAGAGGCAGCGTAATGTAAAAAAACTGCTTTATTTTCGACGCTCCATCGATGATGGCCGCCTCATAAACATCCTTGGAGATCATCGTCAGGCCGGCTGCTAAAAACAGCATGGCGAAAGGGAACGACCTCCAAAAATTATGTACGATCACCGCGATCAGCGCCGTATCCGCTTGATCTAAAATCATGACGCTTTTTCCGGTGATAAACTTAATCATCTGGGTAATAGGACCGGTATTGGCGTCTAAAAGAGTTCTGAACAAAATTGAACTGGATACCGGAGGAATAATCCATGGGATCAAATACACCGGGCGAAGAAAGGAAACGATCTTCGATTTTTGGGTAATCAGATTTGCCGCTAAAAAACCAAGTACAATGGAAAGCAGTACATTGCAGACCACATAGGCCAGAGAAAGCTGTACATTATTCCAAAACCGCGGTTCTCCCAGAACGGCGGAATAGTTTTCCATGCCCACCGGATCTCCGCTGGCGTTTTGAAAGCTGAGGAGAATCCCTGTGAACATCGGCACAATCATAAAGCCAATCAGGCATAAAAGAAGCGGCGTCATAAAAAGGTAGGCAAGCCGGGATTCTTTCAAATCCCAGCCTGTCCCCTTCGCTCTCAACCGCTCCTTGTTCGAGTGGTATTTTGACAAAAAAAGCCCCCCTTTAACAAGAGCGTGAGCGCATTATTCTCCCGCATATCGAGCGTTGTACTCATCCTGATACCGTGTAAAGATCTCCTGCACATCGCCGTCGGTGGCAATTACCTCTTGTACCGCGGCGGCAACGCTGTCCGCCAGCTTCATATAATTTACTGTCTCAGCAACATTTCTTCCGTTCTCAGCAATTTCAAGCATAGAGAGGTATAACTCGCTTTGATATTTCTCATCCTCATAATCGGACTGACGGGCGGGAAGTCCTCCATCCGCATACATGGTAATGACATCGGGAGCCAACAGCTCCTCCACCAGCTTCATTGCCAGATCCGGATGCTTGCTTCCGGCATAAACAGACAAGGAATAGCAGTTAGAAAACCGGCTGGACCCTTCCGGAACCGCACAAACACCGACCTTATCCTCTAAGCCAGCGTCAACGATGTTCGCAATCCAATAGCTACCAAAGCCCTCCATCATGGCGTATTGGCCATTTAAAAAAGAATCCATAGCGTCTCCATAGGCCCCACTAATGGCAAATTGAGGCGTTACTCCATATTCAGTGACCAAATCCTTCACGAACTGGCCTGTTTTCACCCCCGTCTCATCAGCGAAAACAGCTTCCTTAGTCTCAGGATCCCAAATTTCTCCGCCATTAGCCCATAAGAAAGGATAGAAGCTGCACTCCAAATTTGCGCGTTCCGTCCCAAGATACATTCCCAAACCATAGACGTTCTCATCGGGATTTGTCAGGATCTCGGCATATTCCAAAAGCTCCTCTATCGTTGTAGGAGGAGACTCCGGATCCAGTCCTGCCTGCTCAAACAGATCCTTCCGGTACACCAATCCACGAATATGCAGTCCCAGCGGAATTCCATAAACATCGCCATCGTCGCAGCAAATATCCCATACAGGGTTCCAGGAGAAATCTTCTACCTCGGCCTGATCCCATTGGTCTACATAGGGCTGAAGATTCAATAGATCCCCTACCGCATAGTGCTGAGGGAAAAGCATACTCGTGGTGATTAAAACATCATGCTCTACGCCAGACTGATAGTCGGACATATATTTCGTGTCCATTTCATCGTATTTGTAATATTCCAGTTCTACAGTACAACCTGGATTATTCGCTTCAAAATTTTCAATTCCCTTTTCCAGCCACTCATAGCTGAGCTCGTCTGTCGCTACTCCTGTACCAGGGTCGTATAAATGCGCCAAACGAATAGTCGCTGCTTCTGTTTCTGAGTTTTCTTCCTGAGAAGCCGCTTCTGAAGCGCCGTCTGTAGTCGTTGAGGAGTTTTCCTGTGTGGAAGAATTACAAGCGGTAAAGCAGGTCAAAGCAACCGCGCCGGCCAAAAGAACACCCAAAATCTTTTTCATCTTTTTTCCCCCTTAAATTAGTTTTTTTCACCTATACCTAGATAATATTTTTTATCTACAACCTCCTTCCCGGAAAAATAGTCACGTAGGGTATCAATCGCCTGCTTTCCGCACAAGCGGAACATATCAGGGTTATCCCCTGCGATATGAGGCGTTATCAGAACATTTTCCAGAGACCGCAGCGGATGGTCTACAGGAAGCGGCTCCTGCGAAAACACATCTAAATACGCGAAAAAGCGCTTTTTCTTCAGTTCCTCTATCAGCGCTTTTTCCTCATAAAGCGCCGCACGGGCGGAATTAATGAAAACCGCGCCGTCAGGGATTTTTTCGAAATGCTCTTTTTTCAGCATTCCCGTTGTCTCCGCTGTTACCGGAAGATGCAGAGAAATAATATCTGAATTTTGTAAGGCTTCATCCAAGGTGACTAGCTCTATGCCGAGCAACTTCGCTTCGTCCGGGGAGAAATATTTATCATAGGCCTGAACCTTAGCCCCCATCATCTGAAACAGTCTCGCGCTGTAGCGTCCGATTCTTCCAAGGCCAACTAATCCTACACGCTTTCCATAGAGCATTCCCACGCACCGCCGGGGCTCGCACCACAAGGAGCCTTCTTTCATTTTCGCATCAAAATCTGTAAGCCTGCGGATTCCCATTAGCGCCGCCGTCAGCACCCATTCCGCTACCGCCACAGTATTAGCGTTAGATCCTTCCACCACTCGGATTCCGAGGGATTTTAAATCCAGCCTTTCGAATTGATTCCACCAGTGGGAAATCACAATCAATCGAATAGTACCAACCCTACGCAGTACATCCAAGGTAATTTCATCTGTACCAATCCCGTTGAGAGATAGAATCGCTTCGCAGTCCTTCATTCGGCCTACCAATTCTTCCTCAGACATAGGCTCCATCCGATCGCTTTCTGTAACAACATCGCAGAAAGAACGAAGCAATTTTTCATTATTTGCATCCATATATAGGGAATACCAGTCCTCTAGCCTGTGTACATAAACCTTAGGTTTTTTCAAACAAGGCGCCTCCTTTGCAATATGCACATTTTTATTTTCCTTTCCTGTTACAAATTATAATGTTTTTCTGTTTTTTGAAAATGCAGACACCACAAATAATGATGGACAAAAAGCAATAAGTTGCTTTTTATCATTTTAATGATTTATCCGGCTCTGGCCAGCAACTGCTGCTCTACTCTCAAAAAAGAGGGGATTGGCAGTTCAGAAAATGCGGCAGTTCCAGGCTTCGGCAGGCGGAGGCGTTGGGGATTCCATTGTCCAGCCGCATGAGGTCCACGGTCCAGCCTCCGACGTCCATAAGGAGCACAGAGGGTTCTCCCCGTATGAATTCTGGGTGAACGGCAATGGCGGAGCAGCCCTGTGGAAAAAGTCTGACATCCTGAATGGTCACCTGATAGGCGATTCCTTCAAACTTGAAGCTTACCGGCTGGGAAGAACGGAACAGGTATTCCCGGAACGCTTTCTTTTCCCGGCCGAATCCGGTCAAGGGCAGGCCCGCGCCAAGGTTCACGGCACATTCTCTTTTTTCTCCGCGCTGCTGGATTTCTTTTGCGATAGCTGCCAGGGTCAAAAGGTAATAATTGTCGTTTTCCATTTTGTTTCTCAGAATCGGCTGCCTGCCGGTTCCGCACACATAATACTTTCCCTGGTATTCTAGCGTGTTTTGCAGGGTATATGGTTCGTACCGGTAAGCTGTGATACCGGCTGGGAATGAAAAATGCCGGGTTTTGACTGCGTCGTATTATGATCGACTCCAATGTTCCTGTTTTCCTTATCCTTTCGCTTACTCTGTTGAAAATTTATTTTTCCGGTGGGAACCCAGGAAAAGCTTCCTGCTGTAAGGGCTTTGTTCTTTCCCTGCCGGTAAAATTCTGGGGGAGTGTGTGTAGGGGAGAGAGTGTGAGAGAGGGGAAAACAGAAGAAGCGCCCCGGCAGCTTTGCCGGGGCGCTTCTAAAAAAGGGCGCACTTCTCCCATGTACCTTTAGGCTGTTAAACCGGCCCGGTGAACCCGGGCTTACAATCTATCTAGGAACCGCTGGAACAATCCAGGCGGGAATTGAAAATCTAATCTTCTGGAGGTAATGACTGTGCAGTATTTTCGCGCGATTGACGGGCTGGGCAGAATTGTTCTCCCCGCTGAACTTCTCCATCACTTAAATTGGGAAAAAGGGAAAATGTCTGTTTCGATTGAAGAAAAGGATGGCTCCTCAATCCTTTCTTCCGTCCCGGCTGCCGATCAAACCCCAGCGCCTCCTTCCCCTGTCAATCTCCAGGACAGCCCGGACGGGCCATCGAAAATTATTTCCCTGCCGGTGTCTAAAAAATGAAAAAACCGCCTTCCTGTGCAGTAACAAGAAGGCGGTTTTGTGCTGTTTTTGCTCTTTTGGGGGTTGGACATCCACGGTGGGGCGATTTTGAAAAATCGGCCCTAAAAAGCCCGGAAACCCGCATGAATACTAAAAAAAATCGGGGTGACATCTATTTCGTCACCCCTTCTTGGGAGGGAGTGACGAAATTGTTGTCCGCTTGTCTAATGCCGTTTGGAAGGAATTTATGAACCCAAAATCAAAAGGAACACTCAACCAAATGAGAATTCCCCGGTTCAGAATAGATATATTTGATTGTTTTTACAACCCATTTTTCTGTTTTTTTGCTTTTTGATATCTCATTTTTATAAAAAGAGATAAATCTTAAAAAATGGCTTGAACGCTGGGTTTATAACATAGAAACAGAGGCCGGAATTTGGTTGTCTCATTTTTGAGTTCCAAATTCCGGCCTCTGTTCAAAATTTAAATACTCTTCTTTTTTCTCTTGATTTGAAGCAGTGCAGCAACTAGGCTACCAGTCATTAGTAAGATCAATATACACGCCAGACTTGCGGAAAAACCATCTCCAGTCTGAGCAAGCTGTCCATTGCTAACATCTGATTGATGATCCGGTCCAGTGCCATGCTGATCCTCTGTATTATCAGGATTTTGTGAAGGCGTGTTATCCTTAACAACAATTTCTAATGTTGTTGACATTCCCTGATAACTAATTGTGACTATTTTTGTTCCCACTGTTGCCGAATCAAACCCAGAGACTTCATAATCTCTGATTTCACGACTAGTGCCATCACTATAATGAACGGTGATGACCAAGCCATCTAAAACTAAATCTTCGCCAATGAAGTATTCCGTCTTAGACAAACCTTCCGCGGTAATAGATGTCATAGTTGCTTTCGTGATATTAACTTCAAAGACCGCAGTCTTGCCTAAATAACTCACTATCACTTCTTTTTTACCAATTTTTTCGGAATCGAAACCTGTTACTTCAAAGCCTTCCGTAATGATAACTTCATGTCCGTCGCTATAACGAGCCGTAACCACCAGACCGGTAAGATCTAATTTTTCACCAATGCCATACTCGGTTTTAATCGGCCCTCGTAACGTAATAGCTTCCAAAACAGGCGGCGCTATTACTTCGACCTCAAAGGTGTCTGATTTATCCTGATAGGTTACTGTTACCGTTTTTATTCCTGCCTTGAGAGAATCAAATCCAGTCACTTTGCAGTCTGAGATAGCAACAGGTTTACTGGAGCCGTCATTATAATTTGCAGTAACAGCCAGACCTTCAAGACTCAATGCTTCGCCGGTAGCATACTTCGTCTTATCTGGTCCTACTACGGTAATGGATTCCAAAATCGGCGTTCGTTTTACAGTTACCGTAAACTCCGCTGTACAATCCTCATAAGTTACAGTTACAGTCTTTTCTCCGGAAACAGAAGAGTCGAAATCAGATACCCGATAATCGGTAACAGGTTTGCTGGTCCCGTCACTATAATGCGCGATAACCTCTAAACCTGTAAGATCAAGTTCTTCACCAATGTCATATTCTTTTCTGGTCGGACCGGTCACTGAAATGGAATCCACTGTCACCGCAGGGACCGATTCTTTGACAGTTACTATAAAGGTCTCTGTTTTTCCTTCATAAGTAATGACAATCGTTTTTTCTCCTGCAGTTGAGGAATCAAACCCTGTCACTTCGCAATCCCCGACAGCAACGGGCTTGCTGGTTCCGTCGCTATAATGCGCGGTAACCTCCAAACCTGTAAGATCCAACTCTTCACCAATCATATACTCTGTCTTAGAGAGCCCATTCACGCTGATGGATGCAATCTCTGGTGTCACTTGAAGATTTATTCCATACACCTTAATATTATCAAAAGAGAGTGCTATCGTTGAATCTGCGTTATGCTTATAAGTCGCCACACGAAGTGTTCCCTTATCGCCAACCTCGCCAGGAAAGCCTTCATACAACTGCCATCCTTCCGGTTCTTCCTGACCGTTTTTCCACATTTTCACGTAATATTTGCTATTTAATATCATTATCTTTACATGATACCAGATATTCTTATCCACACTCATGGAAATCTGATTGCCATTGATATGTTCGCCCACACTACCAATATTATAATGATATTTAAGGTTATTCGATTTATCCAAGTAACTGCCCGCAAATAGGCTTTCATTATTTTTCAGCTGATCCTCTCCACCGGCAGTAGACGCAAAGCCCTGCACAGAGACCGCATCCCAATCATGTGTAAACTGATGGCTCTCATCAAATCGCATGTCCATTTCGATAACAGCATTTTCATACTCCACACCTTTCAGATAAAAGCCATTGTGTTGATACTCTCCATCTGTAGACTGGATTTTCAGGATTTTTGTGCCATCTTCTTCACTTTCTATGCTGACTCCACCGTCCATAAAAGATCCCAGCAATTCATCCTCCTGTGTCAGAACGCCTGTATCCCTATTCTCAAAATCTTCTGATACAAGAAGCTCCAACTGATCTATTGGCGGCTCCGTATATTTATCATCTGTACTTGCCACTAGCTTTTTCAGCCTTTTTATTTCCGGAAGCCAAGCTGCTTCTATCCCGGCTCCCGATGCAATATCCTCCGGAGCCGCAAGATTACTTTCATTGATAGCACTAACCCCGCTGGTTCCATAATTATTATTGCTGTCTCTCCATCTAATAAACGAATGGCCTGCATTGTAAGAATCATTACCGTACCAGAGCAAATTATAAGCCTGATTATCGTTATCATAGTCTATATCATTATAAAAGATTTCAAAATATGCCGTTCCTTCATCTGTATATACGCTCCGGACTCCATGCACATTATTATATGCCAAAATAGAATCTTCCTGTTGTCCAAGGGTATATAATGCTCCGCCATCACCTGTAAGAATCTGATTTGCACGATCTATATCATTGTAAACAATCACATTTTTTCTTGCTGTTTTAGACGGATACTCCGGCCAGTTGGTTCCTTTATAGTTTGTTCTGTCATCCTGATTCTGCCAGCCCCATCCAAAATTAATCCCTGCATAAGGTACATTTGTAATTCTGTTATGCGAAAATTCTACATTTTCCACAAAGAATGCTGTTAACGAATCTGCCTGCTTATACATTTTACAAATATTTTCAATGTGATTATTTGTCACAATAATATTCTTACAAATTCCCTCCTTTCCAACCGGATATTTATTGTCCTCGACCATCGGGTCTATATCCTCTACACCATCATGTATATGCACATGCTGCGGATGACCGATTGTAGCCGAATTACCGGATGTCTCCATAAATACATTTCCGGATATTTCAGAATCAACAACATCATTCATATAGCTGATACAGCTACTGCTTGATAATGTAGTGAACACATTTCCGGAAAACACAATACCACTGGCATTTTCCACATTGACCGTACCCTTGGGAATATCCGTATTATTATACATCCAATAGTGCCAGTCTCCGTTGCTTACATATTTCGTATATGCAGCCATATTTTGAACGCTGGCAAATCCTTCGGAATTCTCAACAACTTCCAGTCCCTTGTCATCGTAGGTGAACTTAATCCCGCTGAACCTCAGGTTTTCTACCCGGTCTGTAGTACTTGTCCCCTCTATACGTATAAGACCTTCACTCACGGGCGCCACGATTTCTGCTTCATCAATACGCACACCTTCCTCCGGATAATAGTAAAGCTTCTTATCCGTTTTATCAAAATAGAATTCACCAGGATTTCTCAGCAGTTCCAGCGAATTTTGTATGACGAACGTAGTATATCCCGTATTTTCCTGTACATTACCCACAAAATTCACATAAGCAAAGTATGGTTCAAAATTACACTGCCAGGCCAAACAGGAAGCAATCGCTCCGTATGGCTGTTGTAATATAATGGCCGTATCTCCCTGGTTTTTCCTGCTTTCGTATTTTTCCGCAATTTCATCAAGTTGCTTTCTGTTTCTATCGCCGTTGGCCGGATCCGTATTGATATTTACCGCCTTCGCCGCAGGAGCCCCGCCGTCATCCCCCGGAGTCACACTCTTGATCTCCGAGATTCCAATGGTAACTTCATTCCATGTCTTTTGCTGGCGAATCTCTATATCTTCTGGATTCGTTAATTCATCCGGGCTATCCACCGTAAAATTCAACTCACTCCAATTAAGCAGTACACCGGCCACTTCCACGCCGCTATCCAACGCCCACGCTTCTTCTCCTGTGATTGTTACGGAACCGTAAGGGCCACAAGTCTTAGCTGACGTAGATGTCATTTTAGCTGCCTGTCCATTTACAAATAAATTCCGCAGCTTTGTATCCCTATCTAAATCCGCAACATAAACATTTGGATTCTCATCCCACTTTTCCCATCCAGTTACCTGCACTCCTCCATTGAGATTTGGCACTTCACCAGGGATCGCCTGATAGATGATAGAATACCCATTACTGCCGGAATCATCAGGACCAAATACAATAGGCTCCTCAACATAATAGGTACCCCCTGCCAGCCATACGATTAAATCCCCCTTCATATTATCATTCCAGCCATTCTCACGGATCGCATCTCTTGCCGCCTGAATGCTTTGAAACGGATTTATTATGGTTCCGTCTCCACCCGCTTCTGCTACAGGAGATACATAAAGTTCCCTCTCTACATCCCGCACCGTAACCTGGACATGTGCTTTGACATTATTCGGATTTCCCACCGGGACAATCGTGCTTATCGTTCTGTCCTTAACAGATTTTCCCAGTGAAATATTCAGTGTTCCATATATATCCTGTGGTATGCCTATCTTCTCTGGATCAAAGGTGCTTGTATCCCATACAACGGGAATCTTTGTATTCTTCGATGGTGTCGGTTGAGTGATATTGCTGAACTCCTCCTCCAACGTTACATCAATACTAAAGGGCAACACCAATTTTTCTCTCGTCGTCCCCTTGGGAACACTGATTGGAGACAGCTCCGCCGAAACAATCGCATTCACAGTATTTTCCTCGGAGCCGTCATCCGTAATATTGTATTTTTGGCGTAGATACGCATTTACAATAGAAACCTGATCTTCCGAAAGCACACCATCATAAACGATAACCTCCGCTATTTTCCCTTTAAAATAGTAATCGGTTCCGGCGGATATTCCCTTTCCGATATACATTTCCTGTGATATTCCCGCAGTCTGTTCTTTTTTTCCACTTTCGCTCAAAACATTTGCCCCATTAATGAACAATGAATGAGTACCGCCTTCCTTAACAGCCATATTAATAGATAATCCATTTTTTGCGTATTTATCATATCGACTCACTCCCAGAGCTTCACCGCCACTACCTGTTCCGAGTCCAAAACGCATCTGGACTTGTTCTTTGTACAGTCCAAGACTCATGGATCCCCAATCACCGCTTTCACACCAAAAAAGCGCTGTATTCATGTCCGCATAAGCATCCGGTCTGGGATCCTCACCTTCATATTCCCCTACAACTATCAATGTAATTGCACTTTTCCCATTAAAATCAATGCTTGTCCCCTTCAAGGCAGTGGCTCCATCAAATTGCAGATAATTATATCCGTTTTCGCTATTTAGAGTAATTCCGTCTCCGTTAGCCACCGTAAACGTATTGTCCCCTGCCTGGTTTTTCCAAGATGTTACCTTCGTTCCATCGGTTTCCACTCCGTCATTTGCTCTCAGCCACAGAGCCAGATTTTCCGATGGCACATCTCCTTCATCTGCCTGCAGTGCTGCATCACCATTCGAAGCTGCCTTTGCGACCACCGGAGAGATAGTAAGGCACGAGAAAAATATTGCAACCGCCATCACCCACGATGCTGCTCTTCTAAGTGTCCTTTTCTTGTTCTGTAGTAAATACATCTTATTCCCCCTTTTTTTATTTTGGATTTTTAATAAAACATTTCTTAAATTATACCTTTTCAGAAATCAGTATTTAGCATAATATTTTACAAAGAGTACAAAATCTTGTGCTCTTTTTATTATTATTACCCGTTCTGGAAAGGTATAGTTTAATGATTTGATCACTCCCTTCTTCTCGTGATTTTTTGCTATATTAATAAATATTTTATTACTTTTTTAAGTATATATCGATACATTCTATAAAGGAATGGATATTCTCCTCCTCGTATTTGTATTTTTTTGACTATATTCCCTAGTGACCTTAAATTTATATTATTTTATCCAATATTTAACAACGCAAAATATCTTTCGGAACTAACTTTTGACTCTATATCTATAAAGTTCAAAGCAAATATTTTCTCATAAACGAGTCGGCCTGTCACTATAACTTTCCTTTATATATCTTATTTGTTTAATAACATTTAATGAGTTTATGTTCAGATAAAAAGATACCTGCTTTTTATTGCAGGGACTGTGTCATTTCATACCCGCCTGCAAAACGGATTTGTATTTGCTCTTTGGACAGAACCGTAATTCTTTCAATAATTCTATATACTAAGGCTTCGGAGTATTCTTCTAAACTTAGATTTTCTGAGGAGATCAGTTTCCGAATCTTCCTGTGCTTTTCTTCGACAGCGTTTCGCCTTTCTTCTGAATGTTCCAATTCCCGATCCTTTTCTTTCAGCTTCCGCATTTCCTTTCCGATCTGCTCTAACTTTCGGTCCGCAATTTCATTTCCTTCTCCGGCCATAACCAGCAATTGGTCAAATTCCTGTTCCAATTTTTTCAGTTTGTTTTTGACTGCTTCCGGGGGAAGTTCAGCCAAATTATCTGAGAAACTATCCAGCAGAGCGTTTTCCAGATTGGCTTCTATATCTTTCTGATGGTTCTGGACCAAGGATCGGATCGCTTCCAATATCGCATGGTGCAGAACCTCTTCCGGGATACTCGGTGAATCTCCGCAGTATCGTTTTCCAAATTCTGCCCGGTTAATACACCGCCAGACCACCTGTTTCCTTCCATGAATATCCCAGGTGACTCTCCGGTAATAGCAGCCGCAGTTTCCGCAAACCATTCTTTCCGATAGAGGGTATTTGCTGGTGAACCGTCCGCGGTTCGTCTTTGCCTTTTTCTGTGTGACCGGTTTCTTGCTGTTTCGCCTGGCCAGTTCTTCCTGTGCTAACTGGAACATTTCCCTTGATACAATAGCCGGATGGTGATTCTTGATATAGTATTGGGTAACTTCTCCATTGTTTTTCTTATGTTTTCCTTCGAACAGGTTTGGGGTATAGGTTTTCTGCAGCAGTACGTCTCCCATGTATTTCTCATTCTTCAGGATTCGTACAATAGTCTGCTTATTCCATTCTGTATGACCGGTTGGCGTCAGAATGCCCTTGTTTTCAAGGCATTGCTTAATATCGTCTATACTGTCCCCATTGAGAAAGTTCTCAAAAATCATTCGGATGGTCTTGGCTTCTTCCGGGTGAATTTCAGGCTTTCCATCCGCTCCTTTTCGGTATCCCAGACAGTTTGTGTATCGGAAAGTAAACCGCCCATTTTCGTAACCCATTCGAATGCCTTTGGTAACATTGCCGCTGATAGATTCACTTTCCGCCTGGGCAAAGGCACTCAGGCAGGTCAGAATCATCTCGCTGTTCATATCAGAGGTGTCTATTCCCTCTTTTTCAAAAATCACGGAAATCCCCCAGCTTTTCAAAAGCCTCACATGATGGATACAATCCAGTGTGTTACGGGCGAACCGGGAAACCGATTTGGTTAAAATCAGGTCGATCTTTTTCTTTCTGCAAAGAGTAATCATTTCCTTGAATTGTTCCCTCTTATTGGTCCGCACCCCGGAGATTCCTTCGTCCGCAAAAATACCCGCTAATTCCCAGCCCTCATGGTTGGTTATCAGATTTGTATAATAGGCCACCTGGATTTCGAAGCTGCTTTGCTGTTCTTCTTCCTCTGTGCTGACCCGGCAGTAGGCGGCAACCTGAAGCTTTCGTTTTTTTCTTCGCAGGTCGGCTAGTGTGCGGTTTGCCGGTATTTTTATGATTTCCCTATCCGGCACTGGCGCTCTCTCCTTTCCTTAAATAATCTTTTCATTTATTAATTGAAGTTTTACAGAACCTTTCGGCTCTAGAATTACCTTTTCAATGATTTGATTAAAAAGCTGCCGGTCCATTTCTCTATTTTCCGAATGCCCTTTTAACTGATCTTGAATGTTCCTGGTTCTGTGGTCCAATCTTCCTATTTGGCATACCTGGTATTTTTCGGCAGCGCATTCCAGAATGAGGGATAGGGTCTTTTCCGGCTCCACCTGTCTTTGATTTAACGTCTGGTCGATTTCATGGGTTAGGCGGGTAACTTTCAGGGACAATTTATTGTCAAGTCCCTCTGTTTCTTCCGCCAGTCCGGGATTCCGGCACAGGTTCAGAAATTTGTGGGAAACTGCTTTTAGAATATCTACATCTGAGAAAGGCCCAAAACGTGTCCCGCACTTTTTACACTCCCAAAAAATCCGGGGAAAATCTTTGCTGTTCCGGCTGAGGTGATTTCCGCACTGTGGGCAGGCTGTTTTCTTCTGCAGGAAACGGACCGGTGATTCCGGCTCCGCTTTGCTTCTTCTTAGGTGAGTAACCTTTATGGCAAGTTCCCGGCTGATAATGGGAGGGAAGGATTCTCCGTTCCAATAACGTTCATCGTCCAGAATCCTGGCAATCATATTTTTGTTCCAGCCGTTTGCGTTTTCCCGGAACTTCAAGCCTGTTTCTTCCGCGATCATCGCTAAACGCTGCAAGGAATCTCCTATCAAATAGTCGTTAAACAGTTGCTTAACCAGACGTGCTTCCTCTGGAATCGTCTCTATTTCTCCATTCGATATGCGGTATCCAAAAGGGTAATAGCGTATCTTCTTCACAAACTTCACCTTTTTTCTTCCAGCTTTAACCCATTGACCAGGTGGAAACAGATCGTATTAGGAAATACCACAATCGTTTGAACCATGGCTTTCAATATACTTTCTTCAAATTCCAGCATGGGTTCTCTATCCTTTAAGAGCTCTAGTATCAGTTCGCTCTTGCCGATCAGTTGGTGGATGCGGTCAGATGCCTGATCATGCTTCAATTTTTTCCTCAGTGCTTCGATCTTTTGATTGTTTAAATTGCACTTTTCAATATAAAGGGCAGAATCAATGCACCCTTTGGTTTGTAACCTTGCGAGTGAATGATTCTGCCTGACTAGTTCGGCTATTTGCCTATTCAATTCCAGGTTATCAGGATTTGAAAAATACACCTTATCCTGTAAAGCATGAAGATCGGAGAGCATATCACTTATAATTTCCGTGTTATTTGCCAGTTTGTTATACAACACTAAAAATTTAGTATAAATATCTTTCTGCAAAACGGCTTTCACGGGGCACAGATTTTTATCTTGCCTATGATGATAACAATACCAACGGTTTTCACCTTTCTCTTTGTGGCGATGAAAAGTTGAATTACAAAGGCCGCATTTTAAAATTCCACTGAGCGGAAACTTTTGAATTTCTGTCTTAGTTCCATGCCGATCTTTTTTCTGATTTATGAGTAGTTGCACCTGCTCGAATTTTTCTCTATCAATAATCGCTGGATGAGAATTTTTAATATAGTATTGCGCTAACTGGCCATCGTTTTTTACCCTCGCCAATGGGATAGTATCTGGCGTATAAGATTTCTGAAACAATGCATCGCCTATATATTTTTCATTCGTTAAAATGTATCGAATCATCCCATGATGCCATCTTGCATTTCTTTTGGTTCTGTTTTCCGTTTCATTAAGCGTTCTTGCAATTTCAGTTGTACTCTTGCCACTAAGATAACTATTAAAAATATACTGTACAATGGGTACTTCCTCTGGATCAGGTATTAATTGGTTATCCTTTAAAACGTAACCAAGCGGCGCGCTGCAGGTGATAAAATCACCGGAATTCAGCCGCTTTTGATAGCTCCATTTTAAGTTCTTCGAGATAGAAAGGGATTCCTCCTGGGCGGCCGCGCTTAGCATACTAAGGATCAGTTCACTGCCCATTTTGCTAGTGTCAATGTGTTCTTTTTCAAATTCTATCGCCACGCCCAGCATCTTTAGCTCTCTCACAGTTTGAATGCAATCCAGTGTGTTACGGGCAAACCGGGAAATGGATTTGACGAGAACGCGGTCTATTTTTCCTGCCCGGCAGTCTTGAATAAGGCGCTGGAAGTCGCTGCGCTTTTCGGCGCTGGTGCCTGTTACTGCTTCGTCGGCGTATAACCCGGCAAATTCCCATTCGTCCTTTGATTGAATGTAATTGGTGTAATATTCCACCTGGGCAGCAAAGGAGTTTAACTGGTCGTCAGAGTCGCTGCTCACACGGGCATAAGCCGCGACTCTAAGCTTATGCGCCCGTTCCGCGACAGGCGGTATGACTCTTACTTCCGGCATTCTTTTCTCTCCTTTCCCGGTTGGACATCTTTTTTGTCACACACAACACTACCACATCTGTTTCTCCTTATCTATCACGATACCTACTAAGATTGAGCCCCAGAAATCCCGCATCTTTCGGCAAAAGGAACAGAGGCCCGCTTACCTTTCCGGTGTATGCTTCCGACGATTTCGGGCTCTGCTTTTTCTCATCCATTGTTCAAATACCATACCTGTTGCAAACTTTATATCAGAATGATAAAGCCGTACAGTGATATGGTCTGAATTTTGAGTTTTGAAGTTATGGTATTCCAGTGCTTCTCCCCAGCCATATTTATATTGATAGGCAATCTGCTCGGTAAAGTCATGAAGTTCAAACAGCGTCAAATCCTTGACCATATTAAGTTCCAAAACAGCATATAGGCTGTTTCCTTCCACCTGAACCGTTGGATAAGCCGAAAGTATTTTTTGCTTTATGATCTTTTCCCTCTTTTTATCATACGGCAGAGAAAAATATTGCATTAAGTCATTCGTAGGATATTCGTTTGTATGAAATTTTTTCATTTCCTGTACGATATCCTGATAGTAGCAGATGCCGGAGTCATAGAGAGCCTCCTGCGCTTCAAGGGTGTCTCCTTCCATTAGATTGAGCCGGAGCGTAGAATACCGCTTCGGGTTATCAATTAGTCTACTCATTGGTATCTATCGGATCGTCATAGGTTTTCCCCTCCTTTTTATCAACATCATAGCTTAACACTCCATACCTTTCAGCAATGGCAGCATTCGCCTTTTGGCAAGATGCCAGTGTAATTTTCCCCTGTTCAAAAAGCCTTTTTAACAGGCAAAAGGAGATATAATACTCAATTTCCGGGAGCACACTGTCCTGCTTTATTTCTTGAAAATTCATAACACTTGAACCTCTTTTCTCAGCTTTCCATGTACGGCCCTCTGTTCAGAACGATCAGCATTATGTTGTGGCTTTGAAAAAATTTCAATATTTGAACTAAAGCGACAGTGTCACGGCTTAACCGAAACAAGTCCTGCAGCATAACGGCCCGGACTGATCCGCTTTTTACGGCCTTCAGCATTTGCTGCAGGCCCATCCGCCGAATATTTCGGCCAGTGCTCATATCCTGAGAATTTCCGGCAACATAGTATCCCTGCCTCTCAGCTTCTTCCCGGAGGCTTTCCATCTGCCGGAACAGGGCGGCCGGATTTCTGTCGCTGCTTCGGCTGTAAAGCCATATGGGACAATCTAAAAAGGAATAGCTCATCGTTCTCTCTCCCTTCTTTTCTGCTGGCGTCGTGTTCTGTTGCCATCATATAGCTTGGAATAATCCTCATAACCTTTTGCATCTAACTCTCTCAGCCTTTTTGCATTAAAAAGGTATTCCGAGTAAATGTCAGGACCGTATTGTACTATTAATCCCGTATGCTTGGCGAGGCCGTTCCCGCTCATCCATTGGGGTAAGTTGTCCTTTAGACTACTGTCAACAAAAGCACAGTTTTTATCCCGCTGTCCCTTTAAATTTACCGTGAGACTTTTCCAGAACTCCAGTTCACCGCTATCCCAGCATACCATTTTAATATCGAGGTTATTCTGATCCATATAATGGCTTACCTGCAGTTCTATTTTATGGATTTCTCCATCTTGTTCCCAATCCAGCAGGCCGCTGCCATCCAAAATGGCCTGGTATTTTTCGTCGCTGTATCCATCCCAACGCAGATAGTTCCAGTCCGGTTTTGGACAGGATTCCGCTTCAGCGACTTCTTGAGGAACAGCCTTCATGGGCGGAATTGAAATGGCGCCATGCTGTATAGGAATCAAAATCGGCCGCAGTTTCTCAGCAAAGTATTTCTGATCCGGCATGATATCAATCAAACCGTATTTAGCTGTGAGGAAAGGTTTCCCGTCAATCGTACATACCGCAGTTTTTCGGTTTGCACGATAAGTGCAAATAAAAGAAGCGATGCTTTCCGGTGTTGCTTCAAAATATGCATGGATGTATTTATCCATGCCGCTTATGCTCACACCGCAAAAATATTTTTGATTCATAGTCTTTCTCTCTCCCTTGGCAAAAAATAATCCGGGCCTTTCTTTGCCCGGATAAATCTCTCCACATCTTCTATTTTTCTTGTAATAGGAATAGGCGGCAGGGTTTCCAGCACCGATTGGTGATACCGCTGATCCGGGGCTGCCCGGCAGTCCAGAATGCTCACGGCGCAGGCGTCTGTTTCCGTTCGGATCGCCCTTCCAAATCCCTGCCGGAGCTTTATTTGCATTTCCGGGATCACCACGGTTTTGATGTAATCTTTCAGCGACGGGTATTGCTCCCGTTCCGCCTCGCTGATTGGGTCGGGGACCGGAAAAGGCAGGCGCGTAATAATCAGGGAGGATACCATATCCCCAGGAAAATCCACACCTTCCCAGCAGGACCCCGCCGCGAACAGCACCGCGTTGGAAGCCTGCTTGAACTGGTGGATGATGTCCTGGGAATGCCGCCATACTTCCATAAGCGGAAAGGACATACGATCTTTCACTTGGTTATAAACAGCGCCCATGAGGGAATAAGAGGTAAAAAGCACCAATGTGTGGCCACAAGTTGCTTCCACTAACCGGCAGATATGCTCCGCTAAGTATGCGGCTTCTTCGCCGCTCCCCAGCAATCGCTTGGGAGAGTCATCAGGAAAATACAACAAGCAGTTTTCTTCATAATGGAAAGGAGACGGTGTAATAAATTCTTTTGGTTCTTTCAAGCCGTCCAGCCCCAGCACCCGCTTGATTCTTTCAAAGCTGTCTCCGGCCATGAGAGTGCCGGAGGTCAAAATGGCAGGGATTTTTCTGTGCCACACGGCCTGCCTTAACAGCTCCGGGATTTCCCGGCTGGCGGCGTGGAGGCTGGGGATTCCAGTTCTGTCATACTGAATGTATAAAATGTACCGCTTATCCCCGGTAAAAAACAGGTTCAGGGTTTCTTCCGTTCTTCCCAGCCGGTAAGCGATCCACCGCGGGAGCCGCGGCGCCAGCTTCCTTTGTAGCTGGCGGAGGAGAGTAAGGCAGTCCCGTATGGCAGCTTCTCGGTCTGGCGTTAAAATAAAGGGGGTGCGCTGGGCTTCTTCCAGCAGCTCGCCCCGGCACATGGCTCCCATGAGGATCTGGAACCTTTCCCGAAGCTGCTGCGCCGGTAATCTGTAGTTTTCATCTGCCAGCAGATTGCAGAGTTCTTTCAAATCCTCTGCGGACAGGCTTTTTTCGTACATCTGGCGGGCCGCCTCCGGCAGCTTATGGGCCTCGTCTATCACCAGAGCCTGGTAATCATTGAGAAGGGGCCGCAGTTCCTGCAAACGGTGGGCTGCGTCGGCTAACAGGTAGTTGTGATTGCAAATTTGGACGAAAATTTCCGCGTTTCTGGCTTCCTTCAGGTATTGGCGGTATCGGCAGACATTTCTCAAAGGACAGGTTTTCTCGCAAACCTTGGGAACGCAGACCTGCTCCCTGTCAAACTGACTGAGATCCGGCACATCGTCCAGGTCGTAATAGTTCCGCAGGGAAACCAGGGCTTTCCGCTGTTCCTCATTTTTTCTCTTTCCCTCTACTGCCTCCAGCCGGAATTTCAGCCTGACGTCGCAGACAAAGCGTTCCTTTCCCTTGCGGACTATAGCCCGTATGGGCTTCTGAATAATACGGTTCTCCAGAAAAATCCGGGATAGAAATGGGACATATTCTCCGATGACTGCGTTCTGCAGCGCCACGCTGGAGGTGGAAACCACCACCGGCTGGGGAGAGGGGAAGAATCTTTTCAGCAAAACGCAGGCGGTAAGGTAAGCATATGTCTTTCCGATTCCAACGCCTGCGTCGCACAAGGCAATTTTGTTTTGGAGCAGGGTGTCCAGCATTGTATGACAGAGGGCGATCTGTTCTTCTCTGACCGCCAGTCCGTTTTGTGGCATGAGGATTCTGAAAATTCTTTCAACTTCCCCATGAGCCTGCTCCCGTGGGGTTTTGTCCATTCCGGCACCTTCTTCCCGCCGTCCGCTGGCAGCACACTGATACGGCGCGGTTTCACCCGCGCCGCATGGATTTGCTGCCAACGGCAAAAATCTGAATTAAATGATCCTTTTCATGCTGTATTTGCTGCCCGCCCCCCAGCATTTGGGAACCATGCAGGCAGGCTTGCGGCTGACAAGCCGTTCACTGGTTTTCCAAGGGTCTTGCTGATTACAACCCAAGGTAGGCCAGCCCATCTGACGTGTGGGCAGACGATAGTATGTATCATGATACCCCGTCCAGGGTCGTGGCGAAAAGGCGGACCCTGCCTCTTTTCGGACAAAAGGGATCGCTCTGGAACCGAAAGCGCAGACCGCTGTCCTATCATGGAACGGCTGCTTGCGCTTCGGTTCCGTCTTGGCGCTTTCCCCGGCGTCGCTCGCCTGGACGGGAACGTACCCGCATGGCTGGTATTCACTTTTCAAGCTGCGAGTGAAGGGATTTTTCCCTTTCACCCTATAGCCACTGTGAAACACCAAAATATAACGCTGGTTAAAAATATTTTTTAAAATTTTTTCGCAGTCGGTAGATTCGCATATTGACAGCGTATTCCTCCATTCCGAGAGAAGCCGCTATCTCCCTGTTGCTGAACCCTTCGATCTTCATGAGGATAATTCTAAGGGTAAGCTTGTCCACTTTGGAAAGCATTGTATAAAGCTCCGGGCTTTCTATCTCGTCTAAAAGCTGTTCAGTGGTTGTAATCTCCGGCTGATCTTCCGTGATCTGCTGGTTTATGTATTCTTCCGACTGTACGTTCCACCTCTGATAGTTCCTTTCCGCCTTAAAGCTTTCCCAATCGTAATAGTGCAGACGCTGGATCGTATCCTCATCCACCCTTAATTCTCTGAGTTGTGCTTCTTCTGTTGCTTTCCATTTGAGCCATTCTTTCTCGGCTCTGGCTTTGTTGTACGCCACTTCTTTTCCTCCGTTCAATCTGAATTTTTTAATTCAGATTGCCGGAGGTCCGCGGCAGTTAATTTTCAGGTTATACAAATAAAACGTCCAGAGTATTGTTTCCCCGATTTCCTTTAGGCTTATCGGAAATTTACCAGTTCCTCTAACTGCGTTGTTCTACTGCTTTTTTTAACCGGAAAAGCACCTTAATACAAATCTATTGTTTGGAAAGGAATATCATAGTCACATATATTTCTTCAGTTATACTTATTCCTTTCATCCGAAATCCCATAGAAATTAAGCCAATTTGTTGTTGTTAATAAAGCTTTTAATCCTGTTACTAAAAAATGAAAACCGCCTTGATAAAACATTACTGTTCTATCTAAGCGGTTTTAGGGTAAGTATTAAAAATTCATTTTAAATCTTAAAAAAGATATTTAGCTGATTATTTTTGTTGGAAAGTTATATGGAATTAACAACTTAATAAACGCAAGAAAAAGTTAATTATCTCACTCCGCCTCCTTTTCTGAGAGTAATCAGCGTTCCAAGACAGCCAAGAGCAATAATGCCTACGCCGATTCCAGTAACCATTGGGAAGCTGTCTCCAGTCTGAGGCTTGTTGCTATTTGTATTACTCTCAGACGGGGCATTAGGATTAGAGTCAGAAGGATCATTTGAATCGGAACCCGCACTAGAGGTGCCTTTTGCTTGAACAATTAATTCAAATTGAACAAGTTCCGTAATTCCGTCCTCTACGTAACGGACAGTAATTGTCTCTTTTCCGCCTCCATGCAATCAAAGCCGCTTACTTCATAATCCGTTACCTCTTGATAGCTACCATCGCTGTAATGGGCAATTACTACCAATCCGATTAAATCCAGCTTTTCGCCAATCCTATACTCGGTCTTGGTCGGGCGGGAAAACGTGATGGATTCCAGAGTTACCTCAGGTGCAGGCTCTTCGGCTTTCTTCACGTTTACGGCAAAAGTCGCGTTCTTGCCTGCATAGGTTAATTCCTGCACAGTCCCGCTAGGATAAGCTGGTTATTTACTTCATAGACCGTTTGATTTGGCTGGGTCTTGATCGAGACTCCCGAAACAGCAAGACGGACAAAATCATCTGTTATAGTTACCTCTTTATCCGGCATAATAAAGCTGTTTCCAGAAAATAGAGATACATTTTCACTACTTGCCGAGGTTTTATGATTGGCCGTTACCGTACCGTTTTTAATCGCATTATCGATGTTCACGTTATGTAATTGACGGTTTTCCAGCACATAATCAATGCCCCGCAGCTGATCTTCCGTTCCTACATATTCTTTTTAAACCTCATAAACACCTCCTGCTATGCCATATTGTCCTGGAGTTCCCCTAGTTATAGCCTTCCCAGTCCGATAGTTGATAATACTGAACTGACCCTTCTTCACTTCGGCAACATTCCACAGGGCTACATTTCCGGGTTTTTGAATCTGAACAATCCATGCCTTTTCCTCGGAAGATTCATCCTTTACCGTGAGATATGGACGACTATTTTCACATTGTATGCGATAAGCCCACGTTTCCTCGACCGGTACCAGTATTCAGCGGTAGATGGCGTGCGTTCTGTTCTCCGGATTGGTCTCCTGTAGCCGCATAAACTCAAAAAGCCCCTCTCCCTCTTTGGTGGAAAAGCTGGGAATATACCACCACGCATTCTCCTCCACACTGCTGACAAATCTGGTATTTTCTTCAGCAAGGTTTTCCGTGGTCTCCCCTTCCTTTGAATTTGCCCCAAATAGCATATTTGCGTAATGAAACAAATGCCTGCGTTTAAAAAATCCTCCCTGTGGGTTAGAAAACACTATCAAATTTATCTAATCTGAATTACATTGACCGAATGTGGGGCGAGTTCAAACGCCGCAGGCGTCGGCATAGGTTTCCAGTCCTCTACGACAAGCTTTACCTGTTCACTGCCAATATCGTTATAGGAATTCACATTCTCTCCATTTACGCTGCAAATTCTGTATTCCCGGCCCGCAAATTCGCCCTGAATTGATAATTCAAGCTGCCTGGTAGCTTCAGCGTTTTTGTTTACTGCTGCTATTGCCACTAATTTTTCCATTTCCCGATAGGTCGCTATCACATCCAGTTCATCAATCTCCGTTTTTTCTCCCAGCCGGTCGATCACTGTCATTTGTTTAGGATCTTCTTCCCAAACATCCAGAATTTGTTCACCTAAATAATTTACGTATAGATCGAACACATGATACGTGCTGCGAAGAACAATTCCATCCTTGTGGGTATAGATACAGCCTCTTGTATTAACAATTGGTGCGAAATTTGCCATTCCCACTAAATCGCAGTTCCGATTACAGGTATTTAAGAAACAGGCGGAAAATACCGCATCTGCCATGGTATAAAGGCTGTTGTCGTCATTCTTGTCCCGAGGATATAAATAATCCTCCTTTCGGATTCCTTGCTTAACGGTATGGGCGTTAGGATGGTACCATCCTCTCAAGTTCCATTCGTCATAAGCGATTTTGATCTGCTTCTCCAGCCCCATGGCGGTAAGCAGTCCCCGCACCTTATTAATGTCCGTCTCCAGGTCGTTGGTATAGGCCATCACCTGCTCATAGCCGGCGCAAGCATTGGTTTCGTGGATCATATCCCAGTATTTATGGATTGAAATCCAATCGAGCCGATTCCCACAGTGCTTTAATAAATTGATATTCCAGTCTAAGTCTGCTAAAGCCGCTGCAGTCAGTTCTGTGGTAGGATCCACATGCTTAATCATTTTGGCAGCTTCTAAAACCAGCCTTCCCCATTCTTCCGCGGATTTTGCGCCGATTTCCCAGCCACCGTAGTTCTCGTTTCCAATACTCCAGTATTTCACAGAAAAGGGCTCTGGATTACCGTTTTCTATCCGCCATTTAGCGAATTCTCCTTCGGTTTCTAGGTTACAGTATTCTACCCAGTCGCTCATTTCTTCCGCTGTGCCAGTTCCTGCATTGGTACAAATATACGGCTCACACCCAATCTTGCGGCACATTTTTACATACTCGTCGGTACCAAAGGTATTGGGATCCTCAACCCGCCAAGCTTTATCAAAGAAAGGTGTACGTTTAGGCCCCACTGCCTTTTTCCAATTGTAGGAGGAGACAAAGCAGCCTCCTGGCCATCTAAGAACGGGCACCTTGATGCCGCGCATCGCCTCCAATACATCTTTACGCAGTCCGTCCTCGTCGGACAGCGGGTTACCGGGGTCATAGACACCGCCGTAAATCTGACGGTGAAAATGTTCGATAAAATGGCCGTAGATCATCTCGTTCCTGCGGCCCAGTCTACGTTTAATGTTAATGCTACATTTCATACTTATTCGTTTCCTTTCTGTATTACTCTCTGCTCAGCTCTTGACCGCACCGGCAGCCATACCTTCCATCACGTTTTTGTTCAGGAAGAAATAGATCACCAGTGTGGGCAGAATCGCTAGGGTAATGGCCGCGAAAGTGGCGCCCCAGTCCACAAAACCCATGGCACCTATAAAATCATTTAAACCATTGGGCAAGGTTTTCATCTCGCTTTTCGTCATAAAGGTGTTGGCGAAGGTAAACTCATTCCACACAAAAACAAAGTTGTAAGTCACCACGGTAATGGTAGTGTTCTTGGACATGGGAAAAATAATACGGGAAAACACCTGAAAAGCGCCCGCTCCGTCAATGACCGCCGCCTCATGAATCGCATCGGGGATAAATTTCATGAACCCGACATATAGGTAAATACTGATCGGCAGATTAAAACCAATCTGGGGAAGGATTAAAGACAAATAGGTATTGCGTAGCCCTACAACGTTGTAAATACGGAACATAGGGATCAAGCTTGCAAAAATGGGAATCATCATGCCCATCAGAAAGAAGGACATCAGCGTTTTCGACTGCTTAAAGCGTAGCTTGCTGATGGCAAAGGCCACAGGAGCCCCAATCACCACAATGCCCAGAAGAACGGATACCGCCACAATGATGCTGTTTAAAAAATACAAAGGCAACTTGGATTCGGTAAGCACCCGTATATAATTCCCAAAATAGAAACTATGGGGAAGGGTATACGACGCCTGAACCAATTCCTCCGATGTCTTCAAGCTGGAGCTTATTACCCAAAAAATGGGATAGATTTGTATCAATACGATAATAATCAGTAGGGTATAAAAAAAGACCCGCAAAGGCTTTCCCGCAGTCAATTGAGTCATAATAATCTCACTCCCTTTCCGTCCTGCTGGCAATAAACCGTACAATTCCCACCGCCAGCAGGCATTCTACAACAAGGAAGACTGCGATGGTACTGCCGTATCCGTATTTCATAGAGCTGAAGGCGGTTTTGTATAAGTACGTTGCCACCAGTTCGCTTGATGTCCCCGGGCCCCCGGATGTCAATATATAAGAAATATCAAAGCCCTTCAGCGTACCGTTAACCAGCAGGACCAGCACGACAAAGAAAATATTTTTAATCATTGGTAGCTTAATGTAGCAGTAAGACTGCCACCAGCTGCATCCGTCTATGTAGGCGGCCTCAATGACCTCTTGGTCCACTGACAGGAACGCGGAATAAAAAATAACCATATAAATCCCACAGAACTTATAGCCATCAATAATTGAAACAACTAGGAGCGCCAGCTTGGGGTCGGATAATACGGCTACCGGCGCCATTCCCATGGCTTTCATCAAAGCGGCCAGAACTCCTTCCGGCTGTACGGAAAGAAGCTTTACAAAGATCTGGCAGATAGCCATAGAGGATATAATACAGGGAATAAAATAAGCGACTCTTAAAATGTTGTTGCCTTTGGTAATGCTTGTAAGAATCGTCGCCAGCAGCAAACCCATAAATAATTGGAAAACGGTACTGATTGCCATAAAAATCAGGTTATTCATCACCGAGGTTTTAAACACCTTATCCTGGAACAACTGAAAATAATTATCGAGCCCGACAAAATTCATATTTGACACGCCGTTATAGTCAAAAAAGCTGTATACCATCGACCAGACTACAGGGACTAAAACAGTAAAAATGTAAATAGCCAGCGCCGGCGTGGAAAACAGCCAGGGCACTAGACGGTTTTTCGGTTTCATGGCTACCTCCTTTAATTGCTGATAGTGGAAACCCGGAAGACGCTTTCTCGGCTTCCGGGTTTCCTTAGATCAACGATTAACCTACATTTTGTTTTACAGCTTCGTCAAGAGCCGCAGCCCATTCTTCCGGCGTAATGCTGCCCAAGGCTAGGTTGGGTGTTTCCCTCCCCAGCACCTCATTGCTGGCAGCGTCAATCCGTACATCCCAGCAATAAGCATAAGTATTTACGTTTCCGAAATTATCCAGCATTTCCTGATACAAATCAGAAAGATCGTCGCGGATGGTGGGCTTCATAGAAGGAACGGTATTAAAGTCGTACATACATACATCCGCATATTTTCCAAACAGGAATGAAAAATAATTCTTCATCTCATCGGTCATCGCATCCTTGCGGACTGCGGTACCGATACCGGCATGAGCCCAATAATCGGAAGCTGACGTCACGTCCTTATTGGACACGGAAGGCAAGGGGAAATATCCAATATCTTCTTTTAGCTCCATGTTCTCGTCCACGAAATAAGGAAGCTGCCAAGTACCGTCATAAATGATCGCGGCTTGTCCGGTGGTCACCAGATTTACACAGGTAGCGCTGTCTGCGGTGCTCCAGCCTTCCTGGAAATAACCGGCCGCTTTCTGGACAAATGCGGCTGCTTCCATACCGGTATCAGAACCAAAGGACTCCTCGCCTACCCGGGCCTTTTCAATGAAATCATTGCCCGCTGTACGGAAAGGAACAAACGCCGCCCAGCGCAACAGAGGCCAGGTGTCACCGCCGGCCATGGCAACGGGGGTAGTGCCGGCCGCTTTGATTTTGTCACAGGCTGCAAAAAATTCATCAAAGGTTTTCGGTGTTTCGGTAACGCCGGCAGCCTCAAAAACAGTCTTGTTATACCAGAAATATTCCGTGTTTGCCTGCCAGGAAATCAATCCCAAAAAACCGTCCGACAAACGCTGGTAGTCCTTGGCAACGGTGTAAAAATCATCGGCAACGCCCAGTTCGTCGTACAAAGCGCCGACATCGGCCACCGCGTCCTTGCCCACCAATTCGGCATAAAAGGAATCTGCGTCGGAATCAAACCACTCTGGCAATTCATCACTGGAAGCAAGAATCCTGAGCTTTTGTAGATAGGAGGAACGGTCAGAGATAATTTCAACCTCATAATTGAAATTGGGATGAGTCTCTTGATACTCGTCCGCAATTTTTTGTAGTGATTGAATCGTTCCCTCATTGGCGCCTCTTGCGCTCAGGTAATGAATCGACAAAGCCTCGTCAGACGCGTCTGTCCCGCCGCTTTCCAGCGCAGAACTTCCGGATTCCGGAACTGAGGTTGAGCTTTCTCCGCCTCCATTGCTGCATGCACTGAACCCTGTGCAGGCCAATACCAATGCCAAAATCAATGCGCATAATCTTCCTTTGCGTTTCATAACTGTAACCTCCTTGTTTTTTTGTGATTTCATTATATTTATAAAATTGCTATTTGAAAATGGAAAATATTCAGACGGCTCAGAATATCTTCGTAATCTTTTACCAAAATCCTTTTATTTTTCAATAAATATTATATACTATACTTTGGAAGACATTGCAAATCTTATTTTAAGCAGGTATTATAATGACTATTTGGAAAAATAACGCTTGTTTTTTCAGAAAAAAGCAATGTTCAGGAAGATATATCATGGCGGATTAATAGGAGGAATAAAAATTGAAAAACGTTTTTTCGATTCGTTATAAAATCTTTATCATCTATTCCTTATTGATCATCTGTATTTTGATCTTCACTTCTGTTATCACCAATCAAGTGACCAGAAATGCTAATGTGGAAAACGCAATCCAAACCAGCCAGCGGGAATTAGCTTTGATTATGAATAACCTAGACGCAAAAATCACACACATATTCGACTATGCTACTACAGTGGCGGTAAATCCTAATGTCATTGCAATGCTGAAAAAATACAAAACACCTCCGCAAAGCGCCACGGCTCAATATCAACTTCGCACCACGTTGAACAAATCGGTAAATTCCATTTTAGGAATCAATCGTAACATCGCTATGTGGGATCTTGTGGCGATAGACAATAAATTTTTCGGCGCAAGCGGATATAACACCGCTCCTACCGCCGCCGTCTTAGGGAAAAACTATTTTAGTAATATCAATCCAAAAAACAATTGTATCATTCAAGGGCCTTTCATGATTACCGAGGACATACCCAATAACCCTACTATCCCTAAAATGGTGGTTTCTAAATCTGTAGTGGATTTGGATAATTTAGCTACGATTGGTTATGTAGCCTTTTTTGTGAACGAAAGCTCCTTCGCTGCTATTTTTGAAGAAAATATGCCGGCCGATACACAAACCAGCTTTTATGTGCTTAACGAAAACAACATCGTGCTATCTTCTTCAGAAAAAGAACTGATCGGAACGGATTTTTCCGTCGGGGAACATATCTCCGAGGAAAATTACCGCCAGTTGTGTGAAAACGGAAATATGATCCTGTCAGGTGGAACCGGCAGCACCGATATTTTATACACCTCAAAAATGTACGAAGGTACTAACTGGCGGGTCATAAATGCGGTTTCGCTAAACTCCTTATTGCAAGGGCAGGAAGCAGTCAACCGTTTTACGCTTATAATTGGAATTCTCGCTTGTGTTATTACTTTGGTCCTATCTTTTTGGGTTTCTTACACAATTTCCAAACCAATTCATACTCTTTCAAACGCAATGGCACGGGTATCCAAGGGAGATTTAAATCAAACTGTCATTACCCATTCCAAAGACGAAATGGCTATCCTTTATACGGGATTTAACAACCTAACAAAAAAAGTCCGCGCATTGCTAGATGAGGTTTATCAAAAGCAGGAAGAAAAAAATCAATACCAGCTTCAGTTAATCCAATCTCAGGTAAAGCCGCATTTTCTTTATAACACCTTGGAAACAATTAAATCCTTAGTGGATTTGGATCTGAATGAGACTGCGAGCGAAGCGATCTCCGCATTGGCTGTATTCTATCGAATTTCATTGAATAACGGCAACGATATTATTTCAATACAAAACGAGTTGGAACTGTGCCGGCAGTATCTATACATTCAAAAGTTACGTTACCAGGAATACTTAGATTACCGGATAGAAGAATGTGAAGGCACGGAAAATTGGTGTATTTCCAAATTAACTCTTCAACCAATCTTAGAAAATGCAATTTACCACGGAATTAAGGAAAAACAAACCAAGGGTTTAATCGTGATACAATTAAAAAACTTGGAAGATCATCTGATCTTTAGCGTTATCGACAATGGTGTGGGAATGGATTCTGAAACACTAAAAAATCTGCAGAACAGTCTTCGCGATTCGTGCGAAAACGACCATCTTCGCTCTTTTGGCCTAAGCAGCGTAAATCGGCGTATACAACTGCTGTTTGGGAAAGAGTTCGGTATTAGAATTGAAAGTGTTCTACATCATTACACTAAGGTCATACTTACAATTCCTAAGGAACCATATTTTCCGTCAATTAAATAAAAGGATATTATCTGAAAAGAGGCTGTGATATGAAAAATGTTTTGTTGATTGATGATGAATTCTTTTTTCGTAAAGCGATTCACCACTATTTTCAAGATTTTAATTCTGAATTCACGATTTGCGGTGAGGCTAATAACGGTCGCGACGGACTGCGGTTGATTCAAGAGCTAAAACCTGATATTGCTTTAGTTGATATTACTATGCCATTAATGGATGGAATCCAAATGGTAGAATCTGCCCGGGCGCAAGGGCTTCAAACCAAAATGGTGATTCTGACCGGGTATAGTGAATTTGAGTATGCTCAGAAAGCCATCCGTTTGGGAGTTCAAGATTATTTATTAAAACCTATCCGTCCTTCTGACTTATACAACTGCCTAATCAAACTATCAGCTAAAATAGATTATGAAAATAACCAAAAAGACTATCACTCCCAAATATTAGATAAAAACTTTCGTCTAAATCCCATTATTCAAGAGTATTTTGCGGAAGAATTGATTAAAAAGGAAACCGATTGGACAAAAATCAAACATTTTTCTCAGGACATTCCCTTTTCTTTAGAAAATTCATCCTACTGTGTTATATTATGTGATATCTATCCCGATCCCTTAGGGCCTTGGTCTATCAATGATCAACAATTATATCTTTATTCCGCCAGGAATATACTATCGGAGTTATTCAGCTCCTCCTTAGACTGTATTATTGGAGTCAATGAAAATCAAACGCTTTTTCTTCTGTTAGGTTCTAACCTGCTACCGCAAGACTTATATGGCCGAATCGAACCGATTTTAAAACAGTTTGTTAAAATTGCTGAAGAAAATCTAAGGTATTCTGTTCTTCTGTGTTCCGGCTCCTGCTATTCCCAAGTAAAACAATTGGCACATTCTTATCAGGAAGCTAGATGTGTTGAAAAATACCAAGCTTTACATCATGCCCGCGGATTCTTCTGTTACCATGAAACTGACTTTTCCGGCCAGACCGAATATATCTTTTCCGATGAAAAGCGGTACCATCTTTCAAAACTGATGCGTAAAAGCGACGAGGAGGGTATTAGGGAATTCTTGCAAGGTATTTTTAAAGAAATGACCTGCCAACAACTCCACCCGGTAGCAATTTACTTACAAATCTGCGATTTGCTGTCTTATGCTATGGGATATGCAGTCCAGAATCATATCTTTTCCGAAGAATCTGAAACGCAAAAAAATCTTTTTGAGATTATTGACACTACTGATTCCATCGAGCAGCTGTTTGACTGCACCACCTCCTACTTTCTTAGAATATTACATACTGCTAAGCAACAGGGACATAACCATTTATCAAGTTCTTTGGCACAGCAGATTTTAGATTATATTGAGAATAACTGTCATCAAATAAATTTAAACCTTGAGGACATTGCCTCTCATTTTTTTATCAGTAAACAACACCTTTGCTACCTTTTCAAAAAAGAATTTAATTTTACTGTGGGGAATTTTTTACTGTGGATTCGGATGGAAAGGGCCAAGAATTATTTTGATGATGGCTGTGAAAATGTTTCTTTAGTAGCTTATCAATGTGGATATGAGGATGCCAGTTACTTTGGCAAGTGCTTTAAACAATACTACGGTATCTCTCCGCGCTCTTACGTGGACACGAGGATCAAAGGCGCAGATAAGAACCATAAAACTTAGAATTCTTTTCTATTCTTTGGAAGGAGTTCCGTTTCGAAAAATGTTAAACAAGGCACCCCAAATCAATTTAGTCTACCACGAGATTGTTCGTTTTCTCCCAAGCGGCTTTATATGTTAGGCCAATATCAGTGATAAAATTGTCATACTATAACTATCAATTCACTTGGTAATAGTAGAAAGCTGGAGAACACCTTTATCCTGCACCTTAAACATATAGTCTCAAAATCCCATATCCATAAATCTGGGAATCTCCCAAAGGATAGCTGTTCTGCTCGCAGGCGTTACCGGAGTTGCCCTCGATGGTATAAATCCTGCCGTTTTCCACCTTTTCCACGATTCCCACATGATCGATCCATTCGTCCTGATCCCAATTAAAAAAGATAAGGTCACCGGGATTCGGCGTATAGGTGTTGTCCTGCCATTGCCCCCGTTCCTGAAACCAGGGAACCCCCTGGGAGGTGCAGGCCGCAAACTTAGGGAGCAGGCCGGCGTCAATATAGCCGCATTGATCGGCACACCAGGAAACGAAACAGGCGCACCATTCCACATGGGATTCAAACCCATACCAGCTCCAATAGAGCTCTCCGCCGATGTTTCCCACCTGGGAACGGGCCACCGCCACGAGACCGCCGCCATCGGAAATCATGCCGGAAAGGACTCCAGTCCACAGGGTATCGAATTCCGGGGCCAGAAGTTCGGTAAGGGCGGCCTTTTGACTGGGATTAAAAAAGTACCGCGCTGCCATTTCCTCCGCCGGCTTATGGGTTACGCTGACCGTCAGCACTGTTTTCTCCACTGTCTGCTCTTTCTCCACCGCGTTTCCCTTTTCGTCGGTCTGGACGACGATCTCCGTTATCGTTTCTCTGCCGATCTGATGGGAGATTGTATTCATATCCCAAAAAACGCCCCGCAGAAGTTCTTTCTTTTCTTCCGTTAAATTGGCCACCACTTGGGGATTCTCCGAATCGGTATTTACCTTGACCGCGTAAACTGCAAGCACATCCTTCCAGGGCGCTCTGGAACCGGAAAGCCGGAATACTTCATGCTCGTTTTCTTCCTTCAGCTGATCCAGCCTTTCCCCATATTCTTCATTGATCTCCGCCACAGCCGCCTGCATGGTGATCCCTGTGCCGGTATCTTCCCCGGAGAAAAAAATCCCATAGCAGGAGTAAAGAATCGCCGCGATCAGGCAAATTGTCAGAATGACAACCACCGCGACCCAGCCTCCCGCGGCTATAGCCGCAATCAGGCTTTTCACTACCGCTATGGTGACTTTCACAACAGCCGCCGCAGCTTTGGCCAGGGCTTTCCCTCCTTCCGCCGCGGCTCTTGCTGCTGCCCTGGCCGCCTGCGCCGCTTTCTGAGCCGTTCTTGCCGCAGCCTGGGCTGTTTTCTGGGCCGCTTTTGCCGACCTTTGAGCAGTCTTAACGCTTTTTGCTCCTTGCTTTACTCCTTTAATGGAACGTCCGGCGGTTTTCACTGCCTTTTGGGGTTTCCCTTTGATGGTTTTAGCTGCTGTATTCTTTATCCGTGTTTTAGAAACCGTATCTTTGACTGCTTTTCCAGTCTGGCCTGCAGCGTCTTTCGCTTCCTTGATTACACGGGAAGCCTCACGTTTTTCCCGAACCTTCCTGGAGGCGGTCTGGGCCAGCTTCTTTCCGCCCCGATAGGTAAGGTCCGCGCCTTTTTGAGCTGCGGTTTTCATACCGGAGACTGTCTGATTCGCAGCGCTGTTGGCCGGAGTATTGGAGGATTCCTCATTTTGTCCGGCAAAGGGAGTTTCTTTTAATCCCAAGACCGTTTTTTCTTTAGACTTCAGCCACGCTTCCCTCATAGCGATTTTGGGGGCTCTGGCCGCGCTTTCCAGCATCTTGGGTTTACTAATGTCCGGCTTCAGCTTAATTTCTTTCAATGGCATACCACCTTTATACGCAGGATAGTCCGGGAACCGGCAAATGGTTCCCGAACTTCTTTTGCTTTCATCGAATCGCCTCATCCGGTTTGGTCGTCATGAGTTTGTACAGCTTCGTATTCTGCGGGAAGCTGTTTTCAAAGGGGACGATGTTTCCGGCGCAGCGGATCAGGCCGCAGCCCGCCGCCACATTGGTGATGTACCCCAGCTGGGTTTCGGAAATGTTCAAAAGCCCGGCCAGCTCCTCCCGATCCGTCGCGGATTGATTCAGCAGAATCAAAAATTCTGAGTTTGCCAGCATAAGGCGGGCAGTATCAGAGCGGAGCAGCTCATCCACGTTCTGAGTTAATCCTGTCACCAGACCGTTATATTTTCGAATTCGCTTCCACAGCTTGTAAAAAAAATCCGCGCTGTACTGATAACGGAAAAGCAGGTAAAATTCATCGGCGAATACCCAGGTGGTTTTGCCCTTTCTCCAGTTCTGGATCACCCGGTTGAAAATGGCGTCCAGAGTCACCAGCATTCCAATGGGCATCAGCTGTTCCCCTAATTCCCGGATGTCATAGGAAATGATCCGAGCTTTGGTATTCACATTGGTTTGATGGGCAAAGGTGTTTAATGATCCGGTGATAAAAAGTTCGGACGATAAGGCAAGGCCCTTGGCCTCTGGTTCCGGCTGGTTTAACAGGGAATGGTATAAGTCTTTCAGGGTAGGCGGCTGCCCGGTATACCTGTTGGCTGTGTATTCCCGGTACGCTTCTTCGGTGCAGCGGTCCAGAATGGATTTTTCCCTGGCGGATACGTTCCCCGCCCCTACCAGCTGCTCAAACAGGGACAAGATAAATTCCGACTTTTCAATCAGGGGATTCCGTTCATCTCCATAGGCCCGGTCCATATCCATGGCGTTCAGGTGGGTGCCGGAGGAAGCCGATACCCGGATCACTTCGCCGCCCAGTGCTTCCACTAAATATCCAAATTCAGATTCCGGGTCCAGAATCAGAACGTCGTCATTGGTAGTCAGGACGATGCTGACGATTTCTTCCTTGGCAGAAAAGGATTTTCCCGATCCGCTGACTCCCAGGCGAAAACTGTTCCCGTTGAGAAGTTTTCTGCGGTCAGCCACAATCATGTTTTTGCTGACCGCGTTCTGTCCGTAGTAAATCCCGCCGTTTTGGAGGATTTCCTGGGCCCGGAATGGGATCAGCACAGCGGTGCTCTCGGTGGTGAGGGTTCTCAACGCCTGAATTTTTCGCAGGCCGTAGGGCAAAGCCGTGTCCAGCCCGTCCTTCTGCTGCCAGCGCAGAACGCTCATCTGGCACAGGTTCTTCCGGGCTATCGAGAGCAGTGTTTCCGTATCGCTGTCCAGCTGTTCTTTGGAATCCGCCAGATGGACCATGGTAACCAGGCCGAACATCATCCGCTGGTCCCGGTTCGTCAGATCGTCCATCATTTCCTTGGTTTCTTTTCTCTGCTGCTCCATATCATAGGGCAGGACAGCGGAGAAATTGTTGGCGGCATTCTGCTTCCGCTGCCAGTTGGATAGTGATAGGTAACTCTTTGAAATAATCTCCAAGTTTTCCCCCACTCCACACCGTGCGTGCGACTTTCATCGCACACGGCGTTCCATCGATTGCATGACTTGTAATCTTAACAAACAACAAATTTCAACTTTTTATTTTACTGTTATGGGATTATTTTTCGCTAGCTCTCTGTATTTGTTTAGTTTTAAGATTTGAGTTTTATCCAATTTCAATAGTTCAATATATTTTCGGATTGTGATTTCATCAGCAGCATGAATCAATCTGTGAATCTGCGGCAGCACAAGGACAAGATTATCATATCTATCTGTACCGCCATATTGTTTCGGCAATTTGTGGTGGCAATGGATATCTTCAAGACATTGAAATTCAATTTCCGTTATCCCACATTTACCCAACTGGGCAGAATATAATGATATTTTGTTGTCGCTGTATTCTGTACTGTTCTTGCCCGAAAATTTCATCATTTCCACCATGAGCGAAGTATTTATTCTGAGATTGTCGTAGATTTCTTTACGACCTTCTGCTGTGTAGAGATTTGCTTTTCGTTTCTTCGTCCACGGCGGTTTATGCTGAACAAATCCTATTGGATAAATTGGCTCATCTGAACCAGCCACATATCTCATCATCGGTGTATTTCCGTATAGCCCTATTTCCGCTTTTGTAAGAGGTCTGCCTTTTCGTCTTAACCTATTACATTTTTGCGTTCTAAGTCTATTGGTGAACACCCTCATGACAGCTAAATTCAACACGTTAAAGTCAATATTGATATGGGTTGCAATTTTATAGTAGCTCTGCGCTCCAACCACCTTTGCATTGTATAGATGAATTTCATAACTTTCTGTACTATGCTGTGGTGGTTTTGCAACCTTTTTGGCTTGTTCAATTAACGCTTCTTTTTGTCTACAAAGAGCCTTGTCACAAACATGGGATTCCACCGTCCATTTTCCACCTTTGGGGTGAACCTTGATCTTAAATCCAAGAAATTCCGAGTATTTCTTTTTCACATTGACAATCCTTGTCTTTTCAGGAGAAACTTCAAGCCTTAATCTTTCACATAGCCATTTCGATACGGCTATTTTTATCCGCTCCGCCTCCGATTTTGTTCTGCAAAGTATGCGGAAATCATCAGCATAGCGAACAATATACATCTCTTTCAGACCTGTCGTTTTCATTGCTCTGTATGCGTGTCCCAGATCCTTACTGCCGTTGCTGTTGACCTTGTAACTGTATTTTTCCGTAATCGGATGTTCAATCCACCGGCTGTCTATCCAGTGGTCAAGCTCATTCAGCACGATATTTGCCAATAACGGTGAGATAATACCGCCTTGCGGCGTACCCTTCTCCGGATATTGAATATCTCCGTCTGGCATTTTTATCGGGGCTTTGAGAATTTGTTTTATTACATAGAGCAACTGTTTATCCCTTATGCCAAGTGACCATATCTGTTTTATCAGCTTTGAGTGATCTACATTATCAAAGAACCCTTTAATGTCAAACTCTACAACATAATGCAGATTTGTCCTCTGCATTAGCTGATATATTCTTTGAATGGCGTGTTCCACACTTCTTAGAGGACGAAATCCATAGCTGTTTTCACTGAATTTCGCTTCACATACCGGCTCCATGATTTGCTTGATACACTGTTGAACCAGCCTATCCCACATACAGGGAATGCCGAGTGGTCTTAGTTTGCCATTCAGTTTTGGAATTTCTTTTCTTCTTACCGCTTTCGGACGGTATCCATGCTTGCTTCCTGCTACGATATACCTCAGCTTCTCAACATATTCTTCAGCTGATAGTTTACCTATATCATCAATTACAATTTTATCTGTACCTCGTGTTTTGCTCCCACCGTTGCTTTTGATATTACGGTAGGCAAGCAATATATTTTCTCTTGAAAGTATTAACGGCATTAGATTTTGAAAAATCTCTCCGTTTCTACTCTTGGAGTAGAGGTTATCAAACGTGTCCTGCATTTGATAATATTCGGCGTGTCTGAGGTCATCAACACATAATAGCTTTTTCTGTTGTTTATTTGTCATTAGGCATCACACTCCTTTCGGGGCATGAGCTTTTTCGTCTTACCCGTAATCCTAATCTGAGTTTGATAGATTACTTGTAATTACAATCGACTTGAGGTCATTCCTCCGCTTCCATTACAGAAGTTTCATCGGTTCGGCCTCTACTTTTCAGTGCCAGTTAAGTTGCTTATTGTTCTTCGCCAACAAACATATTTCTATGCCTGACACCTTTCCTCGTTCTGATAATTCTATCTTTACATATATCCTGTAGGTGCTTGCTCTGAGCCTGTCAGCTTGATTGTGCCTGTAACACAATATGGAGTTTCATAACGCAGATTTTTACTAATCCACACTGACTGCGACCTAATCGCCGCCGACATTTCTATCGGCTAACTATTTAGACCCGTACATTCGCAAGTTTGTCAGACCTCTCGGCCATTCTCACCATAGATATTTTATAGACCTCCGGCATATAGGCAGCACAATTCACCGCTGAACCGCTTTCGCTGCATTTCTGCAATACGGCTGCTCTCTGCCGACTTCACCGAGCTTCTGACAGTCAGCGTTTCCGCTTACACTGCCAGTCGGAGTATTAAGGTGGGCGCTTCCGAACGTTGCTTCTTCATTTCACCCATCGAATTACCAGTTCTCCTAAATAAAGAACTCTCGTTCTTGTTTTAGTGCCTAACCTTTTCAGTTAGGAACGAGTCGCACCGGCGTTTGTTTCCACCCCCAGCAGCTTATTCTGCACCTCTCTGACCGCCTCGTCGGTAGGTACCGGGAGAATGTCAATAGAAAGCATGAGACTCCGGTCCAGATCGCAGAGCTCGGATATCATGGCGTCCTTCAGGTAGCTGGCGTAACCCTGCAGGTAGAGCGCCCGGCCCCAGCGGCCGTTTATGCGGAAGCAATCCTTGTGGAATTCCATGCTGTCCGGGCACAGCCAATCTTTGAAGCTGTGTCCCAGCCTCATACTTTCCTTGAGATTAAAGTCAAAAGCCGCCGGCTCCCCGCCTTTGAAAAAGTCCCGGAAAATCCGCAGCCGGTCCTGAAGCTCCAGTTCCCGGCCTACTGAGGAAAGCTGTGCAAGATGGGTGATGATGCTGGTGCCTACACGGGAAAAATAGGCGCGGGCCTCGTTAATGTTCTTTTTCACCACGCTGACGGTGATGTAACGGTCCTGCACCACGCTGCTGCTCACACCCGTCACCTTGGAGAGCAGCATTTCATTGTACTCTTTTCGAAAATGATCCAGCCCGTCTCCCTTTTCTGGAAGCAGCAGGTCTTTTTCAAATTCCGCCTTGTCGATTCTTCTGTTGTTGATGGTAATTTTAGCGAAAGCGCCGGAATCCAAGGCGTTCAAAAGCTCCGAGTAATCCAGAAACATGGCCGTTTTATCCTCTTTTCCGGCGATGCTGTAGTTGATATCGGTAAAGGAAAAGGATTTCGAGTATAAACTTCCAGACTGAAAAATCCCATCCGGCCAAACACGGCGGATGGGAATCGCGTCCTGTACGGACCGGGGAATGGTAAACCGTTCTTTTTCCTGTTTGAGTGCTCTTGATAGGGTTTTAATAATAGGCGTCTCTCCTTTCCGGGTGAAGTAACTGGCTGTTATCGTTCCCAGCCTTTGGTCTTGGGAGGCCGCTGCTCCCGACTGACGTCTTTCTGCTCTCCATCGAGAGGGATTACCTGGCTTCCTGTTTGTTCGCAAAGTTCGGCAAATTCACAAATGTGGTATAGGGTTCCGCCAAATTCCCCCTCTGTTTCGAAGTGGGTATCGTCAATATACCGGCAGATCCGGTCACGGAAATTCCCATCGGCTCCAATAATCCGTATCTTTTCTCCATCGGCAAAGCGGAACTTCTCTTTGTAATCAGGAGTAATAAAGCGGATGCCCCTCTCAGCTTTTTTCATATGATATTCCAGCGCTTCAGTAGAATAGGCATAGAGATAGAGGCAGCGGTCTTTTGACTGCGGGCTGCAGAGTATTAAATAGGAATACCGCGCGGAATCCACGCGAAACCCATAAACATCGGCAGATTGGCTTTTGAAAAAGCTTGTGTGGCTGGCACAGTATTCCTGCATGGAAATTCTATCCTTGAAAATGGTGTTCCTCAGTTCTTTCAATACGCTTTGCGCCTCCGACCAAAATGCTTCCTTTATCGGAGGTTCTTGCAGTATATTCCACTTCATGGGCAGATCCCTATCCTGCTGATTAAAGTTTCCGACTAAGACGCCGATGAAGCCTGTCTGCTGGGAGATTTGGCTGCTTTGAAGTTCGGCGTAAATTTTTTCCTGGGGCGTCATCGGGCGGATATTCAGATCGATTTTCATTAGCTGTCCTCCAGTTTTAAAAATGTTTGGTCATTATCTTTCTTGTCCCTTACGGTATGGCTCACGGCTGGATCGCATAGGAGGGTCCAGGGGCAGCAGGCGAAATTTGTTCGCTGCTTCCCATTCTGGAAGCTCCCGGATTGGGAGAATGATACTTTCATGAAGTTCATCGAACAGCACTGCCCGTTCCTTATCGAAATATCGGACGGTGCAAAAACCAGAAAATCCGTCTTGGGAGGTAACCCTGAGTTTTCCGCCGTCCGGCATACGGAACCGTTCATGGCCTTGCTGATCAAGGATAGGAATACCACTTCTAGCTTCCCGCATATGCCGATCCAAAGCCAGAAATGAAAAAGCATTTAACCACAACCGGCAGTCTGCAGAGCGAAAGGAACAAACAAGCATATATGAGTATCTGCCGGTATCGATGCGAAACCCGTGCCGTATATCTGCGCTGGGGCTGTCCTTCAAAATACTGTCCGGGCAGGCGGCACAGCAGGCGCGAAGTTCTGCCGGGCTTTTGAGAAGCCCCTGGCGCAGGGTACCGATCATCTCATTGAATTCATCGGTAAATTCCGGGGTGTTAAGTCGGAACGTTCGGCTGCGCCAGGCGCTTTCAAATTCTGGTGTGCCGGTATTAAGGTTCGCTGTCAAAGATCCGATGCAGCCGATCTTTTGGTCAAGCCCACGGCTGCTTAGTCCTCCCATGCAAACAATTTCCTCCGGGCGGATGGGGTATAGGTTCAGTTCCATTTCTCAGGCCCCCTGTTCTTTCCCAGCCGGTGGCTGGGGTTCGGTATTTTTCTTCCATTTTCGGGGAGGTTTTTCCCCTTTTGAGATGGCGTCCCGCATGACCTCATAGTAAAGGCTGTTGGATTTGAATACCAGCTTTTTCGGATACAGGAATTCCGACTTAAACCATGCCCACGCGAATTTTTCGGCGGTCATTCCATGGTATTTGAAAAATCCGCAGGCCGCAAAGGGCGAGGCTCCAAGAATGCATATCCAGCCCACTTCCTCGCTTCCGATCAGCGGCCGCAGCCAAAAATACAGCCCCACTGCGGTTCCTACGGCCAGCAGGGAACAGAACAGCTGCCGGAAATTCAATCCAAAAAAGATGGATTCCTGATAGTCCCGGATTTCCTTTGGTATCTTTACTTCTATGGCTTTTCTCTCCTCTCAGTAAACTACAATCCTAATAACTCCTTGACAATCCGGTCGCTCATTCTGACCGCGCCTACCAAAACCAATAAATTGAAAATCACTTCCATGATATAACTCCATACCGCCGTGACGTCCGCCACACCGGGGTTTACCAGCGGCGGGGTGGAAGCCATGACAGTAAAAATGACGCAGGCCAGGACGATGATTACCCCTTCCAGGCAGACCCCCGCGTAAGCCCGGAGAAAATTTTTTCCGATATTGCTGGTGGGTTCTCCCGCAAAGGAGGAAAGGGGGATAGGCGAAATCGCCGAGAAAATATAGATTTTAAACATACGGGCATAAACCGTTAAAATCATGATAAACGCGAGCACGATAATGAACAGGCCACCCAACAGGGTGACGATCCACAGGGGAATGCTGTTCAAGAAATCCACCCGGTTAATCCGGTCAACAATGTCCTGGGGAAGCGCCGTTCCTGTTACCCCGGACAAGCCAGATTGGGTAATCACTGTGGAAACCATTCCCTGTATGATGGAAAACAGGGCCAGCATGAGATCGAGCCCGTATCCTACCGCCGCCTTTGCCAAAGCGAAGCGGAGCAGAAGCTTAAACGCCAGTTCCGGCCTTTTCATTTCAGCCAGGCCGGAACAGGTTTTGACCACTCCCACAGCAAAAAACAAAACCAGCAGGCCGTACCCGATGGCTTTCAGCGCCCCGTTGATATCCAGCATAACGTTCCAGATCCCGCCGCCCTTAAAGGTATCGGGCTCCTGAGTCAGCAGCGCCCAGATTTCGGACAGCTTTGCATTCCAGGTATCCAGCGCGTAATTTAAATTGTCAAGAATCCAGTTTGCGGCGGATCACCTCCTTCCTTACTCCCGGTTTTGTTATCCTGTGATTAGGTCCAGAATCTCCTTGGCAAACGTGACGACCAAGCCACCCGCCAGCGTGAGAAAACCCTGGGACCTCTGGCTGGGATCGTGGCTTTGGAAGCTGAGCCCCACCTGTACCACACCCCAGCCCAGCAGGATCAGTCCGATGGCGCGGATCAGGGAAAAGATAAAGCTGGAAAGGTTATTCACTACGCCAAGGGGATCGCTGGCAGCGAGTACCGGGGCGGAAAAGCAGCAGGCGCACAGCACAGCCGCCGTGTAAAAAGCAAACTGCTTCTTTCCTCTTTTTCCAAGCCGCAGAGAATTTGAGGGTTCCCGGTTTTCGGGATATGCTTTATTCCGGCTTCTTCTCAATGGCATTCCTCCTAACAAATCATATTAATATGGTAATTTTTTTCGGGGCTTCTCCTCCAGAAAATCCTCCGGGTCCAGAAGTTCGAAATCGCCGTACTGCTCCGGGGAGTAGTCCAGATCGTCCGCGGCGTCCTTCGCCTGGGTATAATCGTAAGGCGGCGCGCCTCCATCTTCCGCCAGGCGGATATTGGGGTGGCGCATCAGGTCATATTTATCGTCCATGATGGGACGCTCTCCCCGGACAAATAAAATGGCTTTACGGTTATCCAGCAGCCGTACCTCATCCGGGGTTAAAAGCTCCCGGCCTGTCTGCTGGTCGTTGACGCTGAAGCTTCCGCTTCGTCCCCGGCTCCGGCCATAGGTGTTCGTATCCAGCGTTTCCCTGCCCATAAGCTCGGAAACGTATTTATGAGTTTCCTTCTCGTTCCCCCCAAGATAGAGGAATTCGTCGCACAGTCCCACCAGCGATTCCCATTGTTCCTTGAACAACGCCTTGATCTGGGCCATATTCTGAGCGATATAGCTGCAAAAAATATTCCGGCTTCGCATGGTGGAAAGCCAGGGCAAAAAGTTGTCTGTGGGCAGGGCGATATTCGGCGCTTCATCGATCAGCAGATGAACCGGCACCGGCAGCCTTCCTTTGTATTTCCGGTCGGCTACGAAGTACAAGGTCTGAATGAGCTGCCCGAAAATCATGCCCACCAAATAGTTCAAGCTTTTGTCCGAATCCGGGATGCAGCAGAACAGGGCAACTTTCTTTTCTCCCATTTCTTCCAGGAGGAGCTCGTCAGTGTAGGTCAGCCTTGCGATTTGCGGCAGATTAAAGGCAGACAGGCGGACGCCCACGCTGATCAGGATGGATTTCAGGGTTTTCCCGGCGCCCATCTTGAAAATGCGGTACTGCCTGACGGCGATGCTTTCCGGGTTCCGCATTTCCAGGCGGGAGAACAAGATATCCAGCGGCGATTCATACTCGTCATCT
This sequence comes from [Clostridium] leptum DSM 753, assembly GCA_000154345.1. Lineage (GTDB taxonomy): Bacteria > Bacillota > Clostridia > Oscillospirales > Acutalibacteraceae > Clostridium_A > Clostridium_A leptum. The sequence continues at coordinate 20,136 of DS480344.1, read as the reverse complement.
TCCTCCCGCACCTCCGCGGCTTCCAGCATTTCCATGACCATTGCGAAGTTCTGCTCTTCCTTGGGAGCTTCGTGCATGAGGTAAAGCACGAGGGCCTGCAGAAGCGCCGTTTCCGATTTTGTCCAAAAAGGGTCGGAGGTTTGGGCTCCGGGCGGGGTAGTGCTCTGGATGAGGGTTTCAATCAGCCGCAGCACGTCCTTGTCATCCCGGACATAGGCCAGGGGATTGTAACAGTAGGAGGCGTCGGGATTTAACAAATCGAATACCCGCACTTCAAAACCGTTGGCTTTCAAGGCGGTTCCTGTTTTCCGCAGGATTTCACTTTTGGGATCGCAGACTGCCATGGAGCACTCCCCGCAGTTTAAAGCGTTGGGAATCGCATAGGACCGGCTTTTTCCCGCGCCGGAACCGCCGATGACCAGAACATTGGTGTTGCGTTTGTGTTTATGTCCGTCCAGCCCCATCTGGAAATGCTGGGTCAGGATGAGGTTTTGCTTTGGGTTCTTTTTGTCCCGGTACCGTTTGGCGGTTTGGAATACGTCTCCCCATTGGGCCGAGCCGTGTTCGGTTCCTCTGCGGCGGTTCTTCCGATTGGAGACCACCGTCAGCGCAATGATTCCATATCCTGTGGTGAACAAAAGCAGGCACTGGACGGAATATTCCGTCCAGTGAAGGGAAAAAGGGCTGTTCATGGCTTCGGAAAGCCTGGCCAGCAATTCCACAAGATTTGTCCCGGCTCGCCAGCTTCCGGCTGTCAATAACGCCAGCCACCACACGATAGGCAAGGGAAGCAGCCAAACCCACCAGGGAGTTTTTCGTGTGCTTATAGAATCAAAAAATATCCTTCCTTTCGCAAGAAATAAAAAAAGCCCCCGAAGCCCAGGGAAAAATTCCAAAAGCTTCGGGGGCAGCCGTAATTGTTTACCGGACAGGCGCCCGTTTGTATTTGCTGTTCATAAGCTTAAAAAGCGCCCGGTCGATTCCGCCGCTGCTCCGGCCCGCCGACAGGTAGGCGTCGCGCAGATTGTTAATCCCGCGAACGGCGCATTCATACTCCGATTCGTCCAGAAAAAGCTTCCCGCCTGTTACCGCCATCGTCTTGCGGATCAGGGCGTCCACTGCCTCTGAATTTCCGCCCCTGCTTTGAACAGAAACCGCATAATTGCGAAGCCCCTGCATTAAAAAATCCCGGTCCACCATTGTCATTTTAAACAGCCTTTGCTTCTCCATGGAAGCGCCCCCTTTCTCTGCTGTTTTTCCACCTTCACCATACCACACCCTGGGCCGGAAAGCTACCGGACAAAAGAAAACAAACTGAAAACTTCCGGCTTACCGCGGAGTTTCCTGAGTCTGTCCATCCTTTGCCTTAGACGATTTTGCAGGCTTCTTCGCTTCCATGGAAAATTCATCAGGCTGGATGATTTGGTCCAAGTCCTGGAAGCATCTTTGGATATCCCGGTTGACGGTATAGGCCGCACTCTTGACTTCCCCAATAAAGCCGCGCTTTTCCTCCGCGCTCATTTCAGCACAGTTTCTGCATACTGTGTCAAACCGGAAAGCGGAAGTATCGAGGCCGAATTTCTGCGCCGTCACATAGGCGGCGCAGTATGCCTGGGCCGCATACGCCTGCCGGTAATATCCCATGCCTGCCGTATCGAATCCGGCGTGGGCCTGCTCCCTGGCGATGGCGCAGATGGTAGCGGTTTCATTCATCCCGTTTCTCACATAGATGGTCCGCTGTTTCGGTACATACTGCGCTTCTACCCCCTGGGGAAGCTGATCCGAGATTGCCAGGGGGACAGGGCTCCGCTCGATCATGGCGGCGATGATTTCCTCCGGCAGATGCTTTGCGGGAGGGATCAAACGCGGCCCTCTTGTCTGGGAAATGTCATAAGCCTTGGTAATAACGTATCCGCTGCCTCTGGTCCCATCTTTTCTTTGGTATTCCTGATCGGCAAAGAAAAGATATCCTTCCGCGCTGCCGTATACAGTCCGGCCTGCTTCTTTCCATCTGTCTGAGGTGCGCGGCTGGGTAATGGACGGGTCCTGCTCGTAAAGGAGCAGCAGGTTTCGGGTGCTCTGGGGAGTGCATTGGGCCATGAAGTTCAAAAAACCCCTCATGGACTCATCGTCCCGGAAGACCTCCTCCGCCTGGGCATTCACCCGGTCCCATATTTCTTCGCGTTCCGCCTTTTTCATGGCCGCGTATTCTTCCTTGGACAGCCTTCCGCCCTCCTGCAGTTCAGGCTGCTGAGTTTGCTGTTGATTCGTAATCAGCTTTGTTAAATCGATAAAGCATTACCTACCTTTCGCTCTTTTTCTTTTCTTCTTTCGGGAACGGCCGGCAGCGGGAGGCTGATGCTCCTGCTGTTTGGCCTTGTCCGCTGGTTTCTCCGCCTGCTCCTGTTTGATCTCCTGGAGCTCCTTTCTGACAGAGGGTTTCTGTTCCGGGGTCCGTTCAGGGCCTTCCGAGCCGGGCAAGGAGTTTTTGCTGGGTGAGGAAAGCCCGGACGGATTCTTTTTCTGCTCCGGCTCCTTTTCCCGGCTTGGGGTAAAATTTTCAGCGCCGTTCTCCTGAGCCGCGGCTCCGCCGATACTGAAATCGTCCTCAAAGCCGCCCACTTCAAACGACACCGTGCCGTTTTCCATCTGAACGGTTTGGCTTTGGCTGAGATTGGGCGCCGCGGGAGCCGCCGGTTCATCCTCCTGCCCGATCATCATTTCGCCGGCCTGGGCCTTGACGTAATCCAAGCCAAGGTTGTCGCAAATGCGCTGGACTTTTGCGGCGTCATCGGCAAACACCACTACCTCGACCCTCTCCGGCTTCTTCTTGTTCCGAATGGGAACATACAGCAGTCCATAGCCTTTCGCTTCCTTTGCAAATTCCTTCATTAATTCTGCCGGAAGCCTGAAAAACTTAAACGGGCGCTGTTCCTTCAGCATTCGCACCATTCGGGTTTTGCCCCGGGTTTTCTTCTGATCGCTGAGTACGGCGTAAACAAACATGGCAAAGTTTTTCGCCGCCAGTCCTGATAGCTTCAGGGCTACCTCCGTCCCCTCCAGGGTGAACCGGACGATTTGATCCGCTGGATCGTTTCCGTAGTTCAGTCAATTCACTCTCCTTTTATCGCTCCAGATGATGGGAGCGTTTGTCTTGTTCTTTTTCCTGCTCTTGCTGTTCCCACCGCCGCTGTTCTTCCAGCCTGGCAGCCCTCATTCTCTGTTCCATTTCAATGGAATGGGCAGCGATCTCCCGGCACAGCTTTACCGTATGCCGGAGTTCTCGAAGCCGGTCTGTAAAAACCGCTATTTGAGGGGCCCCCGGCTTGTACCGGTAAAACTTCCGGCGTTCTTTGACCAGGGCTTCGATCTCCGTTTCTTTTTCCTGCCGGATTGAGGCAAGCTGTTCCCGGTCCTGGATCTGATTCCTGAAAATGAATTCCATCTGCTCGATCCGCTGGTCCAGCTTTCGGATATCCTCCCTCAGAGCATAGCTTGGGCGCCGGGGCTTTTTCTTCAGCACTCCTATCTGATACAGATAGGAAAAGTACAAAGCCCGCAGGCCGGTGATCCCGCGGGAAGGGAGCTTCCCGGCCCGGAGGGTAAAGCGCCGGGCCGGGGCTGTCCTTTTCCCAGCCGGTAAGGGAGGCTGGGTTTCCAGAATGCGGCGCTGGATCGCTTCCGGGGTGTAGTCCGGGCCCAGGGTTTTAAACCGGACGGGACGTTCCTTTCCCGGAGGACGCAGCGTAAAATACTTGCGGTTCAGTTGAAAGGTGTATCCCTGTTGTCCCAGAATCCACAGAAATTGTTTCCAGGTCAAAGCCGATATGGCCGCCGCGTCCACATCCTGCTGAATTACAGTTTTCCAGGTTGGCTGTCCCTGTTTTTCCGCCAGCCATTGGGCGTAGGGCATAGCCGCCTGTTGGGATTTCTCTGTATCGATAATGGAAAGATGATACTTTTTACACAGCTCATCGGAAATCCGGCGTATTCGGGTAATGTATGATTTTTGATTGCTCCGGTATTTCTTTCCATTCGTGAGGGATACCGAGTTCCAGACCAGGTGATTGTGCAGGCATTTGGTATTCAGGTGGGTGCTGATGACAACCTGGAATTTTCCGTTTAACAGCTTTTGGGCGAATTCCTGTCCGATCTGATGTGCCAATTCCGGGCTGGCCTCTCCGGGAGCAAAGCTTTGGACCAGGTGGAAGCCCTGCACGCCTTTTTCCTTATGCCACATCTTTTTAATCAGGCACATATCGTCAAAAGCCGATTCCACAGTGCAGCCCACAGCAGACAGAAACAAATCCCTTTCCGTTTGATCCTGATTCAGCGCCTCATCTACCGCCTCCCGCAGCGAAGCTTCCTGTTGAGAGCGGGAAGCCTTTTTCTCATCGAGGGTGTATTCCAGGCTGACGTCCAGGCGGTAAACAGGGATTACGCTGGTATAAGCCACCAGGCTGAGTCTGGACGCAATTCGCGCCCATGTTCTTGCGGGAACCATAACTTGGCCGCCCGCGAATCAGTATGATCGGTTACCAATTGTTTTTGACCTCCTTCCAAATCTGTCTGGCCAGGCGGATCATTTCCTCTATGCTCTGCTGATCAACTTCCCCGTAAGTGTTGGCGATTCTGGCAAGCTGGTTGGCGTTGTTGCAGAGTCCGGCTATCTTTCGGAGCAGATCCGCGTGATGGGTGCAGGGCCTCGCCCGCAGCTCCGTCCCCATAATGAGGGAACGCAGAAGCTCCTCACGAGCCAGACCGCTTTGTTTTACCTGCTTTTCCAGGTATCCAAGTTCCTTCGCGTTTAAGTGCAGGGGAATCACATGGTTTCGCTTTCTCATAGGGACTCCCTTCCATCATCTGACGTTCTCCCAATACCTTCGTTTCTGTTTTTGAGGCGCTTTGGCTGGATACTCATAATGGATGGGGACATCCCTTAATCGAAGCTTTTCACAGTCCGGGATAAACGCCGCGTACCGGGCGTAGTTGTATCCTTCTGTTTCTATCAGGACTCCGTCTTTGCTGTTTTCTCCCCTGACCAGCACGCAGTGCCAGCAGAGTTTTCCTGGATCAAACCACATCTTATCCCTGCTGCCGAACAGGAAGGGCTGGTCGTTCATGAATCCGTTCTTCAGAAAGGAACGGTACTGTTCATCGGTTAGGACGGTTTCCTGTTCCACCTGGAAGCTGGTTTCCTGTTCCGGGGCAGGCCGCATGGGGTTCTGCCCGTTGATATCATCGACGCTGCGGGGCCTGTGGTAAAATACGGCGTGCTCCTGATAAGCTTTCGGTTCTTCTAAAATGATATATTCTTTCGGTACACTCCGCAGGTCGACTTTGCGGCAGTCCTTTCCATAACCAAGATACAGGGCGTCTCCGTCCTGGGCAATGAGCAGACATTCCTTTTCTCCTTCGGCCCGCGCCATAAGGCAGCGGAACAATCCGCCCGGATCAGCGCTCATGTGTTCCCGGTTATCCTTAAGGAAAGGGTATTCGGGGGAGACGTCCTCTGAAAGCTTCTCAAAATCTTCTCTGCTCAGGATAATAACCTTTGTCACTTCAAAAACGCCGGGGACGCAGCTTGCTTCTTTCCTTCGCAGGCTGTCCAGCGTTTTGGCGTTTGCCGCAAACGCGGCGTATTGTTTTTCCTTCAGTTTGCTTCACCTCACATTTCTTGAAATCAGCTTATGTTCCAGTAGAAAAAGGGGGGCTGGGGTTCTCCCCAGATGCGTTTGGATATCCAAACGCTATGCTTGCGCTTCCAGGTACCGTCTGGGACAAGAAAAAAGACGATACCCTTTGGGGCATCGTCTTTCCTTGGCTGCGGACTCATTTCATATACCGCTTTAACTCATTGTAGAAATTTTCTCTTGTCCCGGCCATAATGACTACGATCACTTTATCCTCGACATACTCTACGGTGTAGGCGAGTTCATAATTGGTCTTGTTGTAGTAAATGTCATAGCCGAATACACCCGCCAAATCACCGGTTTTTGCTTCTCCTACTGTGTGATCCTCCAGTATTCTGTCAATAGCCTCCTGATAAAGCGCTTTTAACCGTTTGTCCTTCAGCTTTTTCAGGAACTTCGCTGCTGGGGGAAGAATTCGTAACTGCGCCATCATTCTTCCTCCGTGCCAAAAACATCCTCATAGGAACTGCTTTCACTTTCTCCGCGGGCAGCCTGCTCCGCCTGGGTTAGCATTGCTTCTACGGCCGGGCGGACCTTTTTCTGCATTTTCTTGAATTCTGTCAGAAGCTGATCGCCGCTGAACCCCTGGGCAATTAAATCCGCAAGGATCTGCTCGGCAAATTCACCGCCTCCTTGTTCCCTGACCGGGCGCAGCACAATCTCGTTGCCCCGCAGGATACACTCTGCTTCCGTAGAGAAGCCGAGCGCTTCAAAAAATTTCTGCGGAATGGTCAGCTGCCTTTTTTCTGAGATACGAATGGTTTTCCGATTCATAGGATTGCCGCCTTTCACTGCTGTTTCCATATAGCTTCTCCTTTCTATTTTATGACAAAAACAATGAAATATGTGCAACAAATTTTCCTTGTTTCTTTGTTTATATTATACCAGTAAAAAACGGCGTCGTCAAGGGCGGCCTTTTTTCTTCCGGCCCCTTGATTTTGGCAAGGCCGTCAAGGGTAGTGCAGATAAGGTTTCTCTTTTCCGCCTGACCAATCTCAGCGGTCATCGCCGTGCTGATTTCATTTCCGCACACCACCAGCATCCGGCACCGTCCCAGCTTTTGCCGGGCGATGCTGTAAAACGTCCTCTTTTCATCGGGACTTTCCAAGGCAAGATACTGCCCGTCGCTGAGTCTGGGACATATGGGGATATATCCTAATTCATAAACCTTCCGGCAGTAACGCTTTAAAAGGCGGGGCGCGGCTTCTTCCGAAGCGCAGATATACGCGAACGCTTTTTCCACAGCTCACTTCTCCTTTCTCATTCAGGTGTTGGACGTCCCTATGGGCGTCCAGCCTTTTCCCAATCATACGCTTGGGCGCCCAAAGGGACGCCCAGCTTTCATTGACCGGCTGTATCCTCTGATTTTTCCTGGGCTTCCAGGGCAAACCGGACGCGGTCAACGCCTAGTTTGTAATACGCGTCGGTAACCTCGATCCCTACGGCCTCGTAGCCTTCCATCACAGAGGCGAGGACTGTGGTTCCCGCGCCGCAGAATGGATCGAGAATTCTTCCTCCCGGCACACAGATTTTAATAATCTCCCGCATTAAGGGCAGGGGCTTCTCCGTGACGTGAATACGGTTCTGCGGGTTTGCGTAACGGTAGACCCCCGGCAGGCAGCCCACTGGACGGCTGATGGGCATGGGACCGTTGGAACCCCACACAATGTATTCGCTCTGCTGCCGGAACCGTCCTTTCTGGGGGCGGCTGGTCAGCTTATCCCAAACAACTACGCCTCTCCAAATCCAGCCCGCCCACTGCAGGGCGTCGGTAATGCTGGGGTACTGCCTCCAGTCAATGAACAGGCAGACAGGGGCCCCCGGCTTGCAGGCTTTCCTGGCGTCGGAGAGCCACTCGGCCATCCATCTCGTCCAGCTTCTCTGATCCCGGTTGTCCCCGTCGAAATCCGGCAGAGCGTTTTCCGGGTCCATGCTGCTGTATTTCTGGCTTGTGGTCCGGTTCTTCTCCGATGGCTTCCAGCCCCCGGAAGCGTAGGGCGGGTCGGTAATGAGGGCGTCAAACGTCTTAGGCTGAAAGGATTTGATCACCTGCAGAGTGTCTCCGTGAATAATCGACCATTTCTCTCCGCCGCTGTGTTCCATAGATAAACCGGATTCCTCCGCCGGGTTATTCAGTATTTTTGTATCGTTCAGAAGCCTTTCTCCTTTCCTTTACCGTTCCGGCCCGGAACGCTTTTTCTTTGCTTCGGGAAGCCTTTCTTCCCGTTCCCAGAATCTCTCTTTTAGTTTCCTTCCTAAAAGCTGGAACAGCATTTCCGGGTCCCTGTAGTTCTCCGTATAATGACCAATTACCTTTCTCATTTCTTCCGGTGATAATTCTGATGTTTCTATTCCAAAGCCGGTATATTGATTTTGCTGATCTCCCTGCACAATGGATATCGTGATTTTCTTTACCTTTTCTTTTATGTCAGGATCGTCAAAGTTTTCAAAGAATAGCTCTTTGCTGATATCAAGTTTCAGAGAATGCTGGCCATTCGCTGTCAATCAGGTCACCTCCTGGATTTCTGTTGTTTTTAGCCTTATCGTTCTTCTCAGCGGGAAGGAAACCGGCTTTTCTGTTTTTGCTGTCCTTTTTCAGCCATGGGCGGGGATAAAACACAGAGTTTTTCCCCAAACGGTTTCTTTACCACTATCCTTTCTGGGTAAATATGAAATATGTCCGTTGTAGGGTTATCGATTTTACTTCCCGGCAAAATCACTGTCCTGCCATGGATTTCCACCCTGCCCCTAACTTCTCCATAAACGGACGCGCTTTCGCTGATTACCGGAGCCTCTCCAGTAACGCGGCTGGCAAAAATTTCAGCGTTTCCGCCTATGTACGCATGATCGCGGATGCGGCCCGCCGCAACAAAAACGCCGCCGTCCAATACAGCGTTTCCGCTTACAATAGCCCTGTCAAATATCGCGGCGTGCCCACAAGCCCAGGCGTTATCGCTCAGGAGGCTGTGACCGGACACACAGGCTTCTTCCGCGGCTATCGCATTGTCGGCAATCCAGCAGGTTCCTTCCTGGCTGAGATTCCTTTCCGACTGGACAAAGCCGCCAAGGTCCCCGGCCCGGACATCCTCTCGAACATCCCGAAGGGCACGGATGCGGTGCATCCACGGGAATTTCGGGTGGGCAATCCTGGTAATCTCATATTTAGGCGTCATCTGACATTCCCTCGTTCCTTTTTGGGATCTGCAGGCGTTTTCTCTGACAGTTCGGTTTCCACATATTCGCTGATAATATTGAGGGCCTTGTAATAGTCTCCGGAGTGATAGACACGATTGCTCATTTCTTCGGCCTGTTCCGCCTGACCGTTTCTCTTTAACAGCCTGGATGCCCTGCCTAGAATGGCAAAAATATTTCCATCTTCTCCTACTAATTTCATTTTAGGGCGCTTGGGAACAGGCTGTTCTTTGGAAACTTCTGTACTCTGCACCTGTTCCACTTCAAAATCAAAGCGTTTTTCTGCAAAGTGTACATACAGCACACCGTCGCTGGTTTGGATTTCCTGCTGCTCGAAGCCTTCGCCCCAGCCATCGGAAAACTGGCCCTTGAGATAATCCTGCAAATCCTGCATTTCCGGTCCGGTGAGAGGTTCCTTCAGACGAACCGTGGTGCAGCCCTTAAGCTCATCACCCCGGATTTCCACCGAAGGGATGGCACTGAGCGTCTTTGCTTTGACATTGGGATTTCGTTCCTCGTCAAAGTAAAGCATTAAGTTCCCGCCATCGTCGCTGCTGCGCTGCTTTACCGCTTTCTGAATACTGTCCACATAGTAGGCCATATCGATGCCGGAAAAAAGTGTGGGATAATCGGCCACTCCGTTGTTCCATCCGTATTCGTCCACGTCGTTTTTGTAAAAATCCCCGGTCAGCGGGGAATAAAGCTTCAGGATAATTTCTTGTTTCTCTATGATGTCATTTCTCCTTCCTCTTAACGTAGCAACATCATTCTTTGCCTTGACGCCAGCTTTTCGTATCTTTCTTTCGCCAGATCTCCATAGTCAAAACCCTCCCGTTCCGGCAGGTTCTTCACCATGCGGTATTTGCCCTGATAGGCTTTTTCCAAGTGTTCAGCCGCCCATCGCCCGGCGAAATCATTGTTTAAGCAGATTTCAATTTCTTCGATCTCCGGATGCCGGCCAAGGAACGATTCCAGCGCCAGCGGTTTTTTGAAAGGACGCGCCTGGCTTCCTTTCCGTGGAGCGTAAATTCCGCCAAGGGAAAGCCTGTGCTTATCCGCTGTTCCTTCCAGCGTCAGGTGGGCCATGGCTTCGATAGCGGATTCGTACACCGCCATTTTCCTGGAATTCCCCTGGGGCGGGAGGCAGAAGCAAAACTGTTTGTCGCTGCCTGTTACCTCTGCCTTGAACGGCTTTTTGCTGTTGGAATAGGTTCCCCGCAGGAAAGCGTACCGGGCAGTTCCTTGTTCGTCCCTTCCGACAAACACGGCGTTGCGGTAACCGGCGCTTTCATAGAGTATCCCGGCCCGTACGCAGGCTTCGATCACTTCCCGGCTGATCCCGCGCCGGATAAGATACGCAAATACTCTTTTCTTGTTTTCTGCTGCCGGAGGCAGAACGAATTCCTTTTCCTGCTTTGGCTGGGAAGAATCGGGGAAGTATGCGGGGCTTTCTCCGCATAGGGATAGAACCGCGTCTACAAACTTCATTCCTTCTACATAAATCAGGTAATCAAGAGCGGACCTTCCTCCGACGTCCCGGCTTTTCCAGTGCCAAAGGCTGGTTTCCCCATTGATTTTGAAGCTGTCGTGCTCCCTCAGCTGGTACTCATTCCGGCATTCTCCTTTTACCAATTCTTCGGGCCGGTACCGCCGTAAAAACTCGATAGCGGTCATTTTCTTGGCAGCCTCGATCTGCTCCTTCGTCACTCCCGGCATAGCTGCTCCTTTCTAATCAGAGGACTGCTTCCCGCAGCAGCCTTGCCTGATCGGTTTTCTCCCAGGGCAGATCCGGTTTTCCAAAGTGCCCATATACGGCGGTCTGGGCATACCGGGGCGTCAATAGGTCAAGCTGGGCGATAATCTCCCCTGGTGTCAGGCCGAATACCAGCTTTGCTGTTTCCGCCAGCCGATGATCGTCCTGAAGCAGTCCGGTGCCAAAGGTATCCACCTGCACCATGACAGGCTCGGCTCTGCCGATAGCATAAGCGAGCGTTACCTGGCACCGGCTGGCAAGGCCCGCCGCCACAAGGTTCTTGGCGATGTATCGGGCCATGTATGCGCCGGATCGGTCCACCTTAGTTGGGTCTTTCCCGGAAAAAGCGCCGCCCCCATGAGGAACCATGCTTCCGTAGGTATCCGCCATAAACTTTCGCCCGGTCAGGCCGGTATCTGCTTCCGGGCCTCCCAGCACGAACCGTCCCGATGGATTGATCAGAATTTTGGTATCCTCATCGGGAGGCAGCGGCTGGAGGGCGGGGAACAGCACCTTGTCCGTTAATTCCCAGCAGAGCTCGTCATGTTCTAATACCGGGCTGTGCTGGGCGGAGACCACGACAGTGTCCAAGCGCAGGGGCTTCCCGTCCTCTCCATATTCCACAGTCACCTGAGCCTTTCCGTCCGGCCTCAAGCCGTGGATCAGTCCGTACCTTCGGGCCAGGGCGAGGGATATGGTCAGGCGGTGGGCTAGGACAACAGGCAGAGGAAGCATTTCCGGTGTTTCGTTACACGCATAGCCGACCATCACGCCTTGATCCCCGGCTCCAAGCTGCGGTACGGAATCTTCCTGTCCGCCATTTCTTCTCTGCTCCAGAGAGCAGTCTACACCGGCCGCGATATCCGGACTTTGCTTGTGAATCAGGCATTGGATGGAAAATTGGGACGGATCGTATCCCACTACGGATAACACCCGCCTTACAATCTTGGGGATCTCCGGCTCATACAGGCTGGTGATTTCCCCAGCCACAATGATTCGGTCTTTGGCAGCCATGACCTCGCAGGCGACTCTGGCCAGGGCGTCATGGGAAAGGCAGGCGTCCAGTACGCTGTCGGCTATCAAATCGCACAGCTTGTCTGGATGCCCTTCTGTTACGGATTCTGCTGTGTAAAATCGTTTCATGGCATTCTCCCTTCCTCTTTCTAGGTTTAAAAATATACGGACCAGCGGATTTTCTTTTCCGGCGGGGATATATAATAATCCCGCCGCCTTTGGCCGGTCCAGCTTGGTCCTCCGGCTGCTCCTTCACATAGGAAATTGCTCGCGCGCAGGCTTGCCCCATTTTCTGACGCCAGGCTGTAGGTTACAACTCTTTGATATCCCATGTTTTTTGCGATTCGCAGACAGGCTCCGTACAGCTTGCTGCAGACATTGGGCGTGCCGTCTGTGCAGTTGCGGTAAATCTCCAGTGTTTTTCCATCATCCAGCCTTCTGGCTACCGGCCTTCCACAAATAGCTGCACCGCATAGCCTTTCCCCGTCCCAGCAGGATATGGAGAATTTTCCTCCGATTGGCGGAATATTATGCCGGTGATTCTTCTCAACAAAGGACTGTGCTTCCTTTAGGGTAATAGGACGTATTGTGAGCAGTGGTGCTTTCTCCTTTCTATCGTTCCGGGGCGGATTTATCCTTCGGCCTTTCGGGAGGGTGTTTTAATTCCTCCTGGATTCGCTGGTATGTCTGCTCGGAGCATTTCTGCGCGAACAGGCCCATGGGACTGTTACCGATAAGCTCCGGGTATCGGAACTTTTTCTGGTATTTAATCATCAGCGGGTCGGAAAGGCTGACAAATTCGTCTCCCTCAATCCCGCAGATAAAGAAATTCCCCGCAATCACGTCATAATCCTCCAGCATCCGGTTCAGGGGCAGTCTTAAAAGCTTTCCCTCGTCATTACAGATTAGGGCCACCGGGTCCGCCCAGGGATAAAGCGCCTCGATTCGTCCGCCAACTATCGCCTGCATCTCTTTCAGGTCTCCCTGGATTTCAGCAGGCTGGGCTTCTTTGCCCGGCTCGACAAATAATATTTTCATCCGCTCACCTCATGGACAGGGAAAAGGGCTTCAGGCTTTGCCTGACTGCTTCGTAGCTTTCAAAACGCACCTGGCAGCCCAGCAGGTAGGATACGGCTTCCTCCCATTCCTTTAAGGGGTACTGCTCTTTCGTCTCCATACGATATAGGTCCCCCAAAGCTTCCCACTTCAGCGCGGGCTGCAGCCGCAGGTTGGAGATAAAGGTTCCGTGCTGTTCCGCTAAATCTTCCAATAATCCGGTTTTCAAGCGATCCCTCCTGTGCAATAAAATATGGGCGGGGCGCTCTGCGGCGCTCCGCCCAGTTTTCTCATTTCCTCCTGCGGTTTCGAATGTGCAGGAACACAAGGCCGCCTAAAATGACGGCGCATAAAATAATTAATAGGATGGCTTTGGTATCCATTTTTCTTTTCCTTTCCTCTCTGGTTTTATCGTTTCTTTCTTCTCCGCAGGGCAAGCAGAAGCCCCAGCCCGCCCAGGGATAAAACAGCCGCGCCTCCGATGGTCCAGGGAAGCCAGGGCAGATCCCCGGTCTTGGGGATCTCTTTCGGGATCAATCGGTTGTGCATCGCCACAGTAACGGTTTCTCCCGCCTTGATTTCTACTGTCTGGCCGCTGGGGAGTTCGTATGCCGCGGCGTCCTCTCCCGGCAGCTCGGACACCGTGTATTTCCCCACCCGGAGGGTGACGCTGATTTCTCCTTTCTCATCGGTCTGAAATTCCTGCTCATACTCGCCGCCTGCATAGGCGGTCCCTGTGACTAAGAACTTCCGGTCCGCAATTTTATCATCGTCCGCTGTTTTAACAATTTTCAGAGTCCCGGTCTGGGCTTGGTTTAAAAAGCCAGCGCCGGCTTTTGTTTCCACCCGCACGACGGCCCCGTTTTCGGTAATGGAAAAGGGATAATACCCATCGTCTTTCTCGAAAAATTCCGGCGCTTTCTGTTCGTGCAGGAAGTAACCGCCATATACCAAATCCTTTAGCTGATAATGGCCCGGATCGGATTCCGCCAGTTCTCCCGCCAGCAGGTCAATATCCGGGTTAAATTCTCCGTTGCTGTCCACATCGGCGTATACTTCAAAAAGGGCCCCGGTCAGCTTGTTTTCCGGGTAGTCGGCGTCCGCCTTAGTGGTTTCTACCGTACCCCTGATAATTTGGTTCTGAATGGTGATTTCAATGGTTTCCCCATCTTCCGTGATCTCCGCCGGGAAGCTTTCCTCGTTTAACACAAAGGCTTTGGGCGGGGCGATCTCATGGATTTCCCAGCTTCCCGCGGGCACTTTGTTAAATTCAAAGTAACCGATAGGATTGCTTTCCGTCACCATGAGGGCGGTTTCCTCAGTGAATTCGGTTTCGCCGGCGCGGAACAGACCGATTTTCGAGCCGCCTAAGCCAAAGCCGTCCTGATCCACCTTCCAGCCGGAAATCTTTCCATACTTGAGGTTGTTTTCAATGGGTTCCCCGCCGTTCACTTTAATTTCGACTTTGGCGGTATCCTGTCCGGCATACTCGAATGCCACCGGATACTTCTCGCCGCTTAAAACATAGTGCTCATCGGTTTCCAGCTCCTGCACATAAAGCGCGGCCCCGCAGGGCACATCGGTTTGAAATACAGAGTTTCCGCCTTCGTCAAGGCCGATGGTTTCCAAAAGTCCGTTTTCAGGAATTGCGGTGCCATCCGCTGCGGTCAGCTTTTCCGAAACGAACAGGCCAAAGGAGACGTTCTTCCATTCCTCATTTCCGCCAATTTCAAAGGTTTTGTTTTGCTCCAGCAGCTTTTTGAGGCTGATCTCTACCTTCTGGCGCTCATTGGAAAAGCTGACGCCGGTGTTCGTGACGGAGACTTCCTGTCCCGCGTAGGACAAAACCACTTCCTTTGGCTCTGGATCGAGCACCATGCCCTCCGGCGCATTCCGTTCCAAAACTTGATAGCGGCCTAAATACAAGGGCTCCGACGTATCGGTTCCTTTGCTTCCGGTTGTCAGGGTATCCACCACTTCTCCGGCTTTCGCCCGGATTGTCCCATCCGGCGTGACAATATCCTCCAGCGCCGTGATGTCATAAACCGCATTCGGCAGACCCTTTGTCTCGTATTGAGGCTGGTAAATCCCGCCTGCTTCCGTGACATGGCTGAACACCCCGCCCTCTTTGGTGACGGTGATGGTCCCTTTCTGCGGGGCGTTGTATTTTTCCACCACCACGGTTTCTTCCGTTTCCTCTACAGAAAAGCAAACCGGTTCCCTGTCGAGAACGTATCCCCATGGACTCTGCTGTTCATACAGGGCGTAATTTCCGGCTCTGATTTCTTCCGGCAGCATCAGGGTCCCTGTACTGTCAGTGATAAAGGTATCCAGGTCTATGGGGCTGGGGTAGCTGATGTGCTGGGTCACCCATTTCCCGGTATCGGTATTGAGGATTTTGACCGCGGTCCCGGCCAGAGGAATGATCTTTCCGGTTTCCGCGTCCTTCTTCTGGAATTTAAGCCGGGAAGTAAAGGAGGGGTTGTTCAGAATGAAATAATAGGTCCTGCCATGCTCGGAAATGGATACTGTAAAATCCGGCGCAAGCTTCTGCCCTTCCGCACCGGAGGTCTGGCGGACCGTATATTTTCCGTAGGGCAGGTTCTTGGATTGGCCGAAGCCGTATTCATTTGTGAGCAGGACGTCACGCTCGGTTTCCTTCGCGTTTTCATAGCTGCCTGCGCTGGTCAAGTAAACCTGGAACTGCGCTCCCTGTTCCGGCTGCTCGATCTGATCGGAGCCGCCTCCCTCCGCCGGCTGGTCGGTATGCTTGGTGATGGCGATGGAGCCCATGACAGAGTCCTCTGTCACAGTCAGAGGGATGCTGTTGTTTTCCAGGGTAAAATTCCCCGGCTCCGCGCCTATGGGATAAACGGTTTCGTCCAGCAGGTACCCCTCGCTGGGGGAAATCTCCCGCATGGTATACCCGGAGCCGCAGGGATAATACCTGGTCGTGAATTTCCCGCCGTTTGCTGTGGTATAGGTATCCAGCAGCGCGCCGTTTTGATAAAGGCCGTACACGGCTCCGTCCAGAGTGGAATCCCCCTGGGCTGTTCCCGCGGCGGAATCTGTTTTCCGCAGCTCTGCCCGGAATTTTTTCAGGGTGTTGTGAAAGGCTGCAACAGAGGTCTTTCCCGGCGAAACCGTCACCCTCTGGGACTGAGGCTGGACATACTGGCCCGGCGTCTTTTCCGTTACGGTGTAGGTTCCTGCCGGGAGGTTATTGGTTTGGACGGTCCCATCCGATCCGGTGGAAACGTCCTTTTCCACGCCGCTGCCGGAAATGTGGAAGGGGAGGCCGGAGACTTTCCCATCCTCAGAGGTCTTGACTATCTTTAAATCCCCGGCTTTGACCTCCAGCCCAAAATACGCCTTGACCGGCAGGGGCTCTCCGCCCACCTCAAAGGTGACTACATTCTGGTAATGCTCGTTCAGCCAGTACCGGGAGGCGCCTTTCACAACCCCGGCTATGGACGAGGGCAGCTTTTTCTCTCCGCTGACAGTGGAAAAGCTGGTTTTCTCTGAGGAGATTTTCAGCTGGTTTCCCGTCCTGGCAAAGCTGACTCCCGGCTGGGAAAAGCTGAATTCAGACAGCACCCCGTTGCTGTCGGTCAGGGTAGTTTCGTACTTTCCGGTCTGGGCATTGTATTTTAGCTCATAAGTATGGGAAGAGGCGTATTTGGAATCCTCACAGGCAAAGGACGGGATCGTCCGGTAATCCATGACCGCCTTTCTCAGCTTGGTGAATACGGCTTTCGCCCCAGGGCTGTTGACGGTGAATTCCGACACGATCTGGTTTTCATACTGCGTTCCCAGCTGCTTATGGGCAATCAGCCATACGAGGATTTGGGTGGCGATGTATTCGTCCTCCGGGCTTCCTCCGTACTTGGTCCCTGTATCCGTGTTATATCCCAGGGTCAATACGGCGTTGATGAGCTCCTTCTGCTCCTGGGAAAACTGAGGGTAGTCGGCGGAGGGCTGATACTGCTCCTGATAATATGTGGAGATTCCCAATTCCAGGCAGTAAGCGGTTTTCGTCGCGCCGGTACTGGAATCGGTGATCCGCAGCATGGTGTATTTCTCGCTGGCGTACCCGCCGAATGGGGCGGGCAGGCTGCTGCTCAAAGCGTGGTCCCTGCCCTTAATGTCGATCATGGACATAGAGCCGGTGAGATCCGCGGCGCTGGCGCTGACCGGCAGCATTCCGATACAGAGCAGGATCGCCAGCAATAGGGAAAGGGGCCTTTTGAAATGCTTCTTCATTTTGAATCCTCCTTTTACGGCAAACAAAAAAAGCCCCCTGGGGCAGAGGCTCGCTCTGTCCCAGGGGGTGGTCTGATGGTTCTATTCTGTTTTCGTTCTTCTTTACCGGATTTCCTCCAGACCTTTTCTCCGGTTTTCTCTTTCTCCCCGTTCCAGGGTTTTCTCCCAGGTTTTCTCCGTTTCATACTTCAAAAACTCGGTAAGGGGAGCGATGGTTTCCTCCGCGTCGTATTTTTCCAGGCACTCGTAATACAGCCTCTTGTCCTGGTCATACACGATCAGCGGCGGGTGGTTATGGGTCATGAGATAATAGTTCAGCAAGGTCCGGCCGGTTCTGCCGTTCCCGTCAGAAAATGGGTGGATATTCTCCAATACCGCGTGGAAGTACGCTCCTGCTCGGATCACGTCCGTTCCATGGTATTCGCTGACTTCCTCCAGCAGATCGGCCATGTCCTCCGCCACACGGTCTGCCGGGGCTCCCACTTCGTTTCTCCCGGTAATGTAATCATGCTTTTTGTATTCGCCGGGCCGTTCCCCGTTTTCCAGGAATCTGCGTTCATCGTAGGTTCCGCTGGTAAGGATGCGGTGGACCTCCAGAACCAATTCCTGGGTTAAGGGTTCCTTGGCCGCGATCTTCTCCTTCAGAAATTCATAGCACAGCTTTTGGTTCTGCTGCTCGAAAATCGCCCGGGGGCTTCCGGTGTAGTTCAGCACCTTCCCGTTTTCGAAGATCTCACGGGTATCGTGGAGGGTGATTTCCTCGTTTTCAATTTTCCCGGAGTGATAGGCAAACAGGACCCGGAAGTTATCCAGCCGCTGTTCTAAATCGCTCACTGTTTTTATGGGGAAAGACTGCCAATAGGCGACTGTTTCAGCATAACCGGCCATGGCGGCTCACCTTCTTTCTGTTCTGACAATAGTATACCACAAATCTGAGCCCGGCAGGAAACTTTTTTGCTTTCTAGCCTTGAAAATGGGCTTCCGCCAGCCGCCTGCCGATGGCTTCCACCACATTCACGGTCACGCCGTTGCCCGCCTGCTTGTAAAGCTGAGCGTCGGATTGAAGAGGGATCACCTTATCGATCCTTTCATCTTTCCAGCCCTGCAGCCGCAGGCATTCCCTTGGTGTCAGACGGCGGATGCGCTTTCCATCCCATACCCCGGAAGCTTCCCCCTTATGGCTGCGAATTCCACCATTCTGCTTGGCGGTGAGGCATCGGGCATTTCCCGTAAATTCCGGGTCCTCGTTCATATCCACAAAGCACAGGACTCCCTGATTCCCGTCAGCCGTGAGGGTATGGGCGATCTTTCGCCCAACCCTGCCGCGGCGGGTATTGGTGGTGGAATATGCCAGGTCGATGCTGTCGCCGGGATACGCCATGGCATATCCCTTTTTGGTGTTCTCCTTGATGGGCAGGCCCACTTCATACAAGCCGGTTTTCCCGCCGAAGCCGCCTGGCTGCGCCGTGAGGGTACAGCTTACTCCTTCCGGGGAGTAGACCCGTTCCCCCTGGGCTCCGGGGCGGATTTGGATAAGAGGCGTTCCTGCTGTTTCGGTGAAAGGAAATATTTTTCCTCTGCATCGCTTATCAAGATATCCGATAAGATACACCCTTTTTCGGGATTGGGGGACCCCAAAATCTTTGCTGTTAAGCACCTGCCATTCCACAAAATACCCCAGTCCGTCCAGCGCATGGAGGATGGCCGCAAACGTCCGGCCCCCGTCATGGTTAAGCAGTCCGGGTACGTTTTCAAGCAGCAGATACGCAGGTCTTTTTGCCGCAGTCAGCCGGGCAATTTCAAAGAACAGGGTACCTCTTGGATCGTCGAATCCTCCACGGTTTCCAGCAATTGAAAAAGCCTGGCAGGGAAATCCTCCGCAGAGAAGTTCAACGTCCGGCAGTTCTTCGGGGTCTGCTTTTCGGATATCGTCACAAAACCACTCTCCTTCAGTATCAAACAGCGCCCGGTAGCTGCGGTCGGCGTGCTGATCGATCTCGCAGTGTCCCGCGCAGGTGAATCCTCCGGCCTGGGTGAGTCCTTCACGGAATCCTCCGATTCCTGAGAACAGGTCTAAATACCGTATGGTTTTCTGTCTCACGCCCCTTTTTTAATTCTTTTCATTTGCTTTTTTAATCCGCCAATGGGCATTCCCCCTTTCGCTTAGTGGATTGAAACCTATGGGAAAACAGCCTACAGTTTCCTGCGGGCTGTTTTATGCGTAAGCTTCTTCAGCATCGCTTTCAGGTTCGGTTTTCCCAGCCTGGTCCTCTTATTCCTGTTTCCATGAGAAACCAATTCTCAACGGGCAGGCATTTCTCTTTTCTGCTGCTTTTGAGGGGAAATCGGCTGCAAATCTTCAAAAAAGTATCCAGCCAGCTCCTTCATCCCTTCAAAGTCGTATTCCTCCGGCATGGCTATGGTCAGGACAACGGCGTCGGAAAGGCGGTCCTTTCCGGCCTCCCGGTAGTATTCTTCGAACCGGCCCCACCATCCGTCTCCGCCCGTTTTGATTTCAGCTTTCCGCCCGTCGATGTTCAGGTAATACCTGGCAGTGTCTACACCAATATTTTTTGCCGATATTTTTTGGAAAGTATATATTTGCTCGCCGGCATAGACCTCTATGGTCTGGCGCGGGGCGGCGTAAAGCGTTATGCTCCGGTTCACATATTCAGAGAGTTCATGGTTCGGTTCTTCCTTCAGCACAAGCCTGGCTGCGTCAAAGTATTTTGATGGCCTATAGTCCACGGTAAGGCGGTTAAGTTCATTTCCTCTAAACCGCTCAAAATACATCGGATCGCCAAACACGATATGCTGTGGGCATTTTACTTTGTAGATTTCTTTTCGCATGAGGGCTCCTTTCGCTTGAATGAAACTGGCTGTTTTTCCCTAATAGGAAACCAGATTTCTTCAATTGTTTCTCAGAAATATCTTTGGAAAAGCCCCGCAAGGCGCTGTGGTCCCTGCGGGGTGATTGGCTTTGTTTCGTGATTATATGCAGATTTCTTCTGTATCGGATAATTCGTCGGGTTCATCGGCGTTGTCAGTCCCGGCTTCCTCATCCTGATCCTCTATGTCTGATTCCTGGGTTCCGTCCTCATCTTCTCCATCTTCGGTTTCGTCCCAGTTGTTCTCCACAATGTAATCTTCTTCCTCTCCTGCGGG
>DS480345.1 GCA_000154345.1 [Clostridium] leptum DSM 753 | reverse complement strand
CGCAAACGCTTTTTTGCAAAGAACCGGCTGGGGATTCAGTAGAGCGGGGATTTGTGAAATATTTTCACAAATCCCCGCTTTAAAATCTATAACCGGATAGCGCTATTTAGATTTGAGGCTGAAAGCTTTGTTTTCAGATCGAGGCAGAGAGCCGCTAGGGATTTCTCAGCAGTTCTACCACCAGCCGGCGCTTTTGAGGAGGAAGGGCACACCATACGTCCAGCATATCCCGTTCTTCTCTGGTCAGGGAAACCGGGTCTCCATCTTCGGCAAAAAATTGAGACAGGGTGATCCCAAGCCCCCGGCATATCTTATCCAGGGTCTGTATCGTAGGTGTTTGATGGCTGCGGTACCAGCCGCCTATGGTGGATTGGGAAAGTCCGCAGTTTTTTGCCAGCGTGTATTCGGACCAGTTCCTCTCTGTACGGAGCCTGACAATTTCGTCGAGAATTTTTAATCTTGCACATATTCCGCAATATCTTCAAGCTTACAATTCAGCGCTGTACATAACTTGTTTAAAGTCTTTGTTTCGATATTTTCATTGGCCTTCAATCTACGGATGGTTTTACTGTCGATCCCGGTCTTTTCTCTTAATTGGTATGTGCTTATTTTCCTTTTCTTCATAGTTATCCACAAATTGTTAAATATAATCATAAAACATTCCCCCATATCTTGACAATGATTATTATGGGGGTTATAATCTTTAGTATTAAGGGAATATAACCCCCATAAAGATTTTTATAGATTTGAATTTTGCTTATTCCGGCGGGCTTGCCCGTGTCTTGGAATACCCCTGAAAAAGCGGCGCCTGCTGCACACAGGCGCCGTTAATCTATTCCGTCTTTTTCTGCCAGGCAAATTTATTTGCCTGGTTTTTATATTTGTTGTATAATAAACCTGTCTTTAGAAATTCCGGGCCGTCGAGCCCGGAAAATAGACTGATCAATTCGTATCGGCTGGAGGGACTCTCTTGGAGGAAATCTATTTGGACAACAGCGCCACCACCCGGGTGTGCGAAAAAAGCGCGGAAAAGGTGCTGGAGCTGATGACCCAGTGCTATGGCAATCCGTCCTCGCTGCATAAAAAGGGGCTGGAGGCCCAAAGAGAGGTCGCCCATGCCAGGCAGGCGGTAGCCGTTTCCTTGAGCGCCCAGCCTAGGGAAATTATCTTTACCTCCGGCGGCACCGAGGCGAATAACCTGGCGGTGCTGGGCGGCGCGGCCGCGGGCCGCCGGCGGGGAAAGCGAATCGTGACCACGGCCATCGAGCATCCGTCGGTTCTTGAGCCGATGAGACAGCTGGAAAAGGAAGGCTTTGAGGTGGTGTTCCTAACTCCAGATGCGGACGGACGTGTTCCGGAAGAAGCGGTTTTGAAAGCGGTGACCGGCGATACGATTTTGATAAGCGTGATGGCGGTTAATAACGAGCTTGGCTCGATTCAGCCTATCGAGGTCTTGAAAAAGGCGGTGAAACGGGCCGGCGCGCCGGCGCTGGTTCATGTGGATGGGGTTCAGGCTTACGGCAAGCTTCCGCTTAGGCCGGAGAAGCTGGGGATCGACCTGCTGACGGTCAGCGGGCATAAAATTCACGGCCCGAAAGGCGTCGGGGCTTTATATGTAAGTAAAAATGCCAGGATTCTACCCAGAACCTTCGGCGGCGGCCAGGAACGGGAGCTGCGCCCAGGCACTGAGGCCGCCCCCTTGATCGCCGGGCTTGGCGCGGCGGTGGAGGAGCTTCCGGATTGGCGGCAGGCCTATAGCCGTATGGAAAAGCTGCGGGATTACACGCTCCAAAAGCTGTCCGGGCTGGAAGGCGTGGAGGTCAATTCCCCGGTGGAGGGGCTCCCCTATCTGCTGAATTTTTCCGCTTTGGGGATCCGCAGCGAAACCATGCTGCATTTTCTGGCTCAGCGGGGAATCTATGTATCCTCCGGATCCGCCTGTGCGAAAGGAAAGCAAAGCCATGTGCTGAAAGCGGCCGGCCTGCCGGACAGCCGAATTTCCTCGGCAATCCGGGTAAGCTTTTCCCGGGAAAGCACCAAGCGGGACGCGGACGCCCTGGCGGAAGGCGTGCGGGAGGGCCTGGCCTGCCTGGCCAGAGCCAGGAGATAGCCGCCGGATCCTGGCCTGCGGCCTGCCGGACAGCCGAATTTCCTCGGCGATCCGGGTAAGCCTTTCCCGGGAAAGCATCGAGCGGGACGCGGGCGCCCCGGCGGAGGGCGTGCGGGAGGGCCTGGCCTGCCTGGCCAGAGCCAGGAGATAGCCGCCGGATCCTGGCCTGCGGCCTGCCAGACAGCCGAATTTCCTCGGCGATCCGGGTAAGCCTTTCCCGGGAAAGCATCGAGCGGGACGCGGGCGCCCCGGCGGAGGGGGCCGATTCGGTTTGGCTGGCCCGGCCGGTATCAAGCGGCAAGCCGCTGTGTTGCCGGGCTTGAATTTGGGTCCGGCGCCAACCGAAGGCTTTTGCGGCCGGAAAAAGGAAAGCATGAAAGAGGCGGTAAACGGGTTTTGAGTCTGCCGGCCTTCGGCGGAGCTGAGCCGGTGTTTTGCCTGCGCGGTAAAAAACGGAAGAACTGTTGAATATAAGGAGCCTGAGTATGAAGCAGGAGTTAATTTTAATCAAGGTTGGAGAGATCGCCCTGAAGGGGCTGAACCGGCGCACCTTTGAGGATGTGCTGATGAAGAACATTAAGAGGCATTTAGCGCCCCTGGGAAAATTTGAGGTGAGGAGCGCCCAGTCCACTATCTATGTGCGGCCCCTGGAGGAGGACGTGGATTTAGACGACGCCTGCGAAAGGGTCGGCAAGGTGTTCGGTATTGCGGCCTATTCCCGGGCCTGCATGGCGAAAAAGGACATGGACGATATCAACCGGACCGCGGCGGAGTATTTGAAAGAGGCGCTGGAGGAGGCGTCCACCTTTAAGGTAGAGGCCAAGCGCTCCGATAAGGCTTTCCCGCTGAAATCCCCCGCCATCTGCGCGGAGACCGGCGGGTATCTGCTGGAACGGTTTCCGAATCTGTCGGTGGACGTCCACGAGCCGGATATTACCGTCACCGTGGAGATCCGGGATTTTGGAGCCTATGTCCGCGGAGAAGCCGAGCGCGGAGCCGGAGGAATCCCGGTGGGAACCGGCGGCAAGGCAGCGGTTTTGATTTCCGGCGGCATCGACAGCCCGGTGGCGGCCTGGATGATGGCTAAGCGGGGCGTTGAGCTGACGGCGGTGCACTTTGCCAGCCCGCCCTATACCAGCGAGCGGGCGGAGGAAAAGGTTAAGGAGCTGCTGGCCAGGGTTTCGGAATACAGCGGCCGGATGCGGCTGTTCACCGTGCCCTTTACCAAAATACAGGAGACGATCCAGGCCCGGTGCCCGGAGGAGCTGTTCACTATCATCATGCGCCGCATGATGATAAAAATCGCTTCCCATATCGGGATGCGGGAGGGCTGTGCCGCCCTGATTACCGGGGAAAGCCTGGGGCAGGTGGCGAGCCAGACGATTCACGCCATTGCCTGCACCGACGCGGCGGCCGGCCTGCCGGTATTCCGGCCCTTGATCGGTATGGACAAGGAGGAGATCGTCCGGATTTCCCGGAAAATCGAGGCCTTTGACATTTCCATTCAGCCCTATGAGGACTGCTGCACCGTGTTCACGCCGAAGCATCCCCGCACCAGGCCGGTGCTGAAATTTGTGGAGCTGGCGGAATCCGGCGTGGAGTGGGAGGAAATGCTCCGGGAAGCGGCGGATCAGGCCGTGATGACGAAGATCGGATATGCGAAGGAATAACCTGATAACTTGACAAGCGAGGTGGATGGCGTTGAAGCACGCGATGGCAAAGCCGAAAAAAAGCTGGAAAGAAAGGCTGAGAATTTTTCTGCTGGTGCTCTGCTCTGTGGTGTTTGTGGTTTCGGCGGGTATGCTGGTGTATTATCTGCTTTGGGAGCCTTATCAGCATAACCAGAAGAGTGTTGAAATCCAGCAGATTTATCCTACCCGGGGGGTAGAGGATACTACATCCTCGGAGGAAGTAAACAGCGAGGGAACCCTGTCAAAATTTGATGAGCTGCGGGCGCTGAACCCGGATATTAAGGGATGGATCACCGTGCCGAATACCCCCATTGACTATCCGGTGCTGCAGTCGGCGGAGGGAGAAGACCCGGAATTTTACCTTTACCGGGATTACCTGAAGAATGACGACCGCTACGGCAGTATTTTCCTGGACGCCTCCTGCGTCAACGGGGTAAACTCGAAGAATGTGATCCTGCACGGGCACAATATGAACGACGGAAGCCAGTTTGCGGCAATTCTCAAGTATGGGGATCTGGAGTTTTATAAGCAGAATCCGGTGATCATTTTTGACGATATTTACCGCAGCGGCACCTGGAAGGTTTTCGCGGTGATCAAGGTGAATACTCTGGCGAGCCAGGGCACGCCGTTCCCCTACCTGCAGGGAGAGTTCGCGTCTGAGGAAAGCTTCCTGGAATATGTGGAGCAGGTCAGAAGCCGCTCCCTGATTGATTGTCCTGTGGAGGTGGAGGGCAGCGACCAGATTTTGACCCTTTCCACCTGTTCCTATGAGCAGGAGAATTACCGTACCGTGGTGTATGCCCGCCGGGTGCGGGAAGGGGAGAGCAGCACTGTGGACATCGCGCAGGCGGAAGTCAACCCGGATCCCGTTATGCCGGGGGATAATTGACCGGAGAGGAAACAGAAACGATCTATGAAATGTGAGCTGATATTTTATTTGGCGGGCCGTACGGGCCAGCTGGAGGAACTGCTGGAGGAGCTGCTGGGCGGCCTGGGCGTAATCATCGCCGAAGTAACGGCGGCCACCAGCCCGGAGGAGCTGGCGGCCGCTCTGGAAAAGGGGGTATCCCGGCGGAATCTGCTGCTGGTAGTCGGCGGACTGTCCAGGCCGGATGAGCGGAACGCCGCCCGGCAGGCCGCCAAGCTTTTGTCGCAGCCTCTGTCCAGCGTGAACCCGCCGGTGTTCCGAAACGGCGTTTCCCTGACAGAGGATCACGGCCGCCCCGAGGGCTTCTTTTTGGAAAGCGGGCGGCAGTCCTTGCTGCTGCTTCCGGACGACCCAGGGGCTGTGGAAGCGCTTTTTGACCGGCAGGTGACAGAGCTGCTTCAAAAAAAGTACGGCCTTTCCCTGGCGGTCGGCCGGCTTGAACAGAGAAAGGACCCGCAGCGGCGGGCCAGGGAGCTTCAGGAGGAAATCAAGCGGAGTGAGGAGGCGGCGGGAGCCGCAGCCCGGCCGGCCTCAGAGACAGCCTTTGGCGCGGCGCCGGGAAAGCCTTCGGCAAAAAGGGAAAAAACAGCAAAAAGGCCTTGCCGGCCTTTTTGCTTCTGCTGGTTTTGGCGCTGGCGCTTTTGGCGGGCCTTCTGCTGACCCACAGGCTTCCGGAGGCGGAAGCCTGGCTGCGGGGAAGCTTTCCAGGCCTGAACTGGTGACGGAGGGATAGCGCTGACAGCGGGAGCCCGTTTTTTAGTACAAAAATTAAATACCTTCTCAAAAGCGGCGTAAAAGCAAGTGTTTTCGGTTACAAGGAAGTAATTTTCGATTAGGCGGCGTAGCCCCATAACAAGGGCTATGCCGTCTTTTCCTGCTCATTCGTTGCTTCCTGCTCTGTCTGCGGGTCAGTCGGCAAATGGATTT
Source organism: [Clostridium] leptum DSM 753 (assembly GCA_000154345.1). GTDB lineage: Bacteria > Bacillota > Clostridia > Oscillospirales > Acutalibacteraceae > Clostridium_A > Clostridium_A leptum. The sequence continues at coordinate 260,849 of DS480345.1, read as the reverse complement.
CTCCGACAAAGTTAAAAACAATGTCCACTTTCTGAAAACGCTTGCCATTCACTTTTTCCGGCGCATGGACAATGATTTTCTTGATAAACTCATTGACGATTGTGGGCGTCAATTCCGTTATCCCCACATACTTACGGATAATGAGGGCGAAGCTGTCAAAATCGCTTTTGTTCTGTTCGTAGGTATCGACTTCTTTCTGTTCGGCATTTACCTTTTCTGTCAATTCCCTTTGCTCCGCTTCATACTCTGCGGACAGCTTCAAAAAGCGTTCATGGCTGATGGTTCCGTTTATATCGTCCTCATAAATCCGCTTGAAAATCCGGTCAAGCTCCGCAATCCGTTTCCTTGCCTGTCCGACTTCCCGACGCTTGCGCTTCATCTCTTTTTCCGCTTCATCAAACCGCTGTTTCCGTATCAGTTCCATAAATGCGGAAATGTCCTCATAGAACAACGCCGTTACCGCAAATATCCGTTGGAGGACGATTGTTTTTAGGACTTCTTCTCTGATGAAGTGCGCCGTACAGCTTCCCGTATTGCTCTTGTAATTCTCACAGCGGTAATGGTCTTGTGAGCCATTAAAATTCTTACAGGTAGCAAAGTGCAGCTTACTCCCGCAATCGGCACAGTAAACCAAGCCGGAGAATAACCCTTGCCGCTCTGCCTTTGTGGGGCGGCGTTTGTTTGCTCTTAACTCTTGTACCCGTTCAAAGACAGCTTCCTCGACGATTGCTTCATGTGTATTGCGGAAAATCGCCTGTTGCTCCTTTGTAGTAGGAATCCGCTTTTTCAGTTTGTGCGATTTGGAATAACTCTTGAAATTTACCGTATGCCCGCAATAATCCATACGCTCTAAAATCCCGACAACACTATTATCGTTCCAGTGATATGGATTTTCGGGAAGCGGCTTGTCTTTCCGCTTTGCATAGTAGGCTTTCACTGTCAGCGTCTTTTCTGTTTTTAGAATTTTCGCTATCTGCATAGGCCCTTTTCCGGCAACGCATAAGTCAAAAATTCTCTTTACCACAGCGGCGGCTTCTTCATCTACAATCCATTGTTTCTTATCATTCGGGTCAACCTTGTAGCCATAGGGCGGCTTTGTCAGATGTTCCCCCGCCATGCCTTGCGCTTTCTTGATTGCCCGTACCTTTTTACTGGTATCTTTGGCGTAAAAATCGTTAAACAGATTGCGAAAAGGGGTAAAATCATTGTCGCCTTTTGCGCTGTCCACGCCGTCGTTGATTGCGATATAGCGCACGTCGCGTTCTACCAAAAAGATTTCCGTATAGTAGCCGACTTTCAGATAGTCACGTCCGAGCCGCGACATATCCTTGACTATGACCGTTCCCACGTTTCCCGCTTCAATCTCCGCTATCATGCGGTTGAAATTCGGTCTGTCAAACGTTACGCCGGAAACGCCGTCGTCGATAAAAAATACTGGATTGGAAAAGCCATTGTCAGCGGCATATTTGGATAAAACCGCTTTCTGATTGACAATGCTGTTGCTGTCTCCGTCAAGCGCGTCCTCTTGACTTAAACGGGCGTATAATGCTGTTATCTGTTCGGGCTTATATGTATTTGCTGTCATGTGTTCATTCCTCCTGTAATGAACGCCCGACAGACAGGCTGCTGTCTTTATTATAGCGGACCTTTTCTTTTTTGTCAGTAGGCGTTTTGACGGATTCTGATTTTATGAGCCGCTTCATCTTCTCAAAAAGCGGTTCAGAGCCGCCGCATGCGGTAGACACTTCAAAGTATGTGCCGCCGATTTTGTAAGTGACCGTTTCATTTGCCGGATTGCCGCGCTTTGGCTGAAAATCTGCTGTTTCCTGTTCTAATTTTCTTTCCATTCCTTTCCCGTCCTTTCCTTGTTTTGTAATGTGATAAGTTTCTTAGCAAGCATAGAAAAGGGGTACCCTTTTCGTAAAATGCGCCGCATTTTGCTTGTTGGGAAGTATCCCAAACCCTCTGAAATTCCTCTCACTACCTACAACACCGCGCAAGGCGATTTTGACGAAGATTTCAGAAAAAATTAAGAAAAAACTTTCCTTACTCCCTACAACGGAGATACACCCGATTTTGCCAAAATTACGTAAAAGAAAAGCGTCGCATTTTTCAAGTTGTAACGCTGATTGACAGTGAATTTATCGAGTGTGTATTGAGTTTATTCGGTCAACCGTATATAATAGAGCAAAAAGAAAACCTTTACAGGAGGGCAAACAAAATGCTTGAATATATTTCTGCCCCGGAAGCTGCGAAAAAGTGGGGCATTTCCGAAAGGCGCGTACAGAAATTATGTGAGGAAAACCGTATACCGGGTGTGGCAAAATTCAGCCGTATGTGGCTGATACCAAAGGACGCGGAAAAGCCCATTGATAGGCGGCGAAAAATACTGGCTTAGGAAAATCTTAATATTTTGTCATGCAAGAAATAATAAACAGAAACCTTTTTGCTGATATAATGTAAAAATACCCCTTGGGAAAGGATTAAGAATATGTCTGAAAAAATATTGATTGTCGATGATGAAGTCGAAATTGCAGACTTGATAGAAGTCTATCTAAAAAACGAAAACTATACCGTATTCAAGTTCTATACGGCAATGGAAGCATTGGAATGTATCGATACGACCACGCTTGACCTTGCCATTTTAGATATTATGCTTCCCGACATCAGCGGGTTTACCCTATGTCAAAAGATTAGAGAACGCTATACTTACCCTGTCATCATGTTGACAGCGAAAGACACAGAAACGGATAAAATCACCGGGCTTACTCTTGGCGCAGATGATTATATTACAAAGCCATTCCGCCCCCTTGAAATGGTCGCACGTGTAAAATCTCAATTACGGCGGTATAAGAAGTATAATGTTACCCTTCCAGAGGAAAAGCGGCATATCATTCTATATTCTAATCTAACGCTGGATATAAAGAAACATGAGTGCCTACTAAATGATAAGCCAATCTCATTGACGCCTACCGAGTTCTCTATTTTGCAAATTCTTTTAGAGAACAGGGGAATTGTCATTAGCGGCGAGGAATTATTTCACAGGATATGGAAAGACGAGTATTACACGAAATCGAATAACACAATCACCGTCCATATCCGACGTTTACGGGAAAAATTAGGTGATACTCTGGAAAATCCAAAATATATTAAAACCATTTGGGGAGTGGGGTATAAAATTGAAGAAAAATAAACAAGATGATTTTTCAGTATTTCAACGAAAGATTGCAATTCGTTTTTTTGGAAGCGCGATTCTGTCTGTCCTAATTGTAGTGGCAATATACTTGTTTCTTTGGAAAAGAAGATTGGGCGATTTCATTGTATATCTCTTAGAGTTCTTTCTACAAATGGAGCATGAAGAAGCGTTTCAAATCTATCATAACAATTTTAGGGGATATAAAGAAATCTTTTTCACGGTCGCAATTATCACTATTTTCTTGTTGCTGCTTCTCTTCTTGTTCCGCTGGATTAGCCGTTACTTTAAGGAAATCAACGGAGGAATTGACAACCTTTTAGAAGATGATGAAAGCAAGATTTGTCTTTCGAGAGAAATGCTACCGTTTGAATGTAAGTTAAACACCGTGAAACAAAATCTTAGACAGCAAAAAGAAGCGACCGCTCTTGCCGAGCGGAGGAAAGATGAACTTGTTATGTACCTTGCTCATGACATTCGTACTCCGCTAACCTCGGTAATCGGCTATTTAAGCCTTTTAGAGGAAGAACCCGATATGACGGTATCTGACCGCGTTAAAAATGTTCATATCGCTTTAGAGAAAGCATATCGGCTGGATAAAATGGTCAATGAATTTTTTGAAATCACGCGCTATCATTCAAGGCAAATTAAGCTATCAAAGCAAAATATCGACTTGTATTATATGCTGGTACAACTGCGTGATGAACTCTTGCCGACATTTACGATGCAGAATAATTCCATTGAACTTGATTTTGATGAAAACACAACCATATATGCAGACCCCGAAAAGTTAGCCCGTGTATTCAGCAACATCTTGAAAAATGCGGTAACATATAGTTACCCCAACACAAAAATCATTGTTTCTGTTGAGAATACAGAAAAGCATATTGCTATTCTGTTTCAAAATCAAGGAGAAACCATTCCTGCCGAAAAGATCTCGTCCTTATTTGATAAATTTTATCGCTTAGACGAAGCACGTATTTCTGATACAGGCGGGACAGGTTTAGGCCTTGCAATCGCAAAAGAAATCGTATTGCTACATGGCGGTACGATTGAGGCAAAAAGCGAAAATGAAATCATTACATTTTCTGTTATCCTGCCTGTATCTTAGGATTATCTTAGGAATTAAGCAACCTAATAGTAAAGTTCCAAACGCCCCTTTACGGTAAACTGTTTACTGTAGAGGGGCGTTTTTAATACCCTAAAATCTTAGGAAAGGACATAGAAGTTTATGAACGAAAGAAATGATAAACAGTACGAAAGGTATAGACGGTTGAGGAAAAGAAAAACAAACCGACCGATTATCCTTATCCTCACCTTTTCCATCATAATGATTGCAATCGCTATTTTGGGGAGCCTACTCCTTAAAGGCTCTGAAGAACACGTAATACTCAATCCCACGGATACACAACCGGGTCTAACGCTTGATGATGATATATCATCGGGAATTGAGGAAAGCGGCAAGCAGCAATCCTCAACTGATGATACAGAATGGAATTTGACTTTAGTAAATAAATGGAACCCTATTCCCGACAATTATGAAATAAACCTTGTGGAAGTTCCCGGCGGTGAAAAAGTTGATGAACGTATTTATGAACCGCTTATGGAAATGCTGGAAGCTGCAAAGAAAGAAAATTGGGATCAGCTTCCAAAGGTTGTGTCCGGCTATCGGACACAAGAAAAGCAACAAAAATTTTATGACGAGAAGATTGCTGAATATAAGCAGCAGGGATATTCTGAAAATGAAGCGGTTGAACAAGCAAAACAATGGGTTGCTGTTCCTGGATATAGTGAACACCAGATAGGAATTGCAGTAGATATTAACGGAGCTACTTATGATCTGTATTTTTGGCTTCAAGAAAATAGTTATAAGTATGGCTTCATTTTCCGTTATCCTGCTGGAAAGACCGATGTTACAGGCACAGCCGAAGAAGTATGGCACTATCGATATGTCGGGGTAGAAGTAGCCACAGAAATGTACGAACAAGGGCTTTGCTTAGAAGAATATCTTGATAGGATAGAAAAATAATCCTTAAGCTGCCGGACGACGGCAAAAGAAAAAAAGCCGTCGTACAGCAGCCCTATTAACACGCTCATTTAAAACGGCGGCTTGAAAAATCGAAGCCGCTGTTTCTTTGTGTCCTTTACAAACCAATGATGACTTATTGAGATTACGGCGGTATCTATGGAGGTATCGCCATGTTTACTTTTATATGCTTGTTAATTTTTCTTAGCACACTGTCAAAAAAAGTTTAGCTCAAAATACGGGACACTATGCTTTTGAAGATGAACTATCAATTCATTTAGTGTGCCTTAATAACTCATATTATTGGAATCGCCCTGCGAATCCAACAATCATGTATTACCTAAATGCTCATGTAGCTTTATGCTTCATGGGCGTTTGTTGTAATAGCCCCCTACTGGGAAGAAAGGGGGTGAGTTATGATGAAGTATTCTGAACAATTCATGGAGCATACCGAGTACACCTTTGCCGCGTTCTGTAACGTCGTTCTCCGTAATGCGGCAATCAACGCATACCGCGATTTCGGACGGAAGCAGAAGCATGAAGTGTCGCTTGACTATCTGATGTCGGAAACACCGTTTGAGCCATTTTCAACCGATAACTACTTTGAGCAGTATGTCTACGAGAATCCGACTGTTTTTGTCGTGAAAGGACAAGAAGTTATTGTTGAGAGTGAACGGTTAGCCCACGCATTAGCCAGTCTGTCAGAGCAAAGGCGTACTGTTCTGCTTATGTATTTCTTCCTCGGTTACAATGAAAGAAAAATCGGGAATGAATACGGAAGAAGCAGAAGCACAGTCAACTACTGGAAGTTGGCGGCATTGAAGCAGTTAAGAAAAGAATTGGAGAAAACGAAACATGAGGAATAAGAAGCTGATACCCTTTGAAACCATTGAAAAAGCTGTTGCCGGAGAGCCGGAAGCGATAGACGCGGTATTGCGGCACTACGCGGGGCGCATTAAATATCTATCTACTTATCATGGACATATCAACGACGATATTCAAGACCGTCTGAAAGCACAGCTTATCAAAGCTATCTTGCAGTTCCGATTTGACAGGTAACAGGTAGCAAAGCCAAAAACAGTCGTCAAGGATAAACTTCGCTCTTCGCGTCCTTGACGACTGTTTCCGTCTTTGCTGTCGGGCAATCAAGAGAACGCAATCGGATAAACCGCTTACGCTCTCAATCCAGTATGGAATGTTACGCGATAGCGTGCGTTTCTCGTCTGACTTAAGCGTATTACAGCGACAATAAAGACGGGGGTAAGGGTTTTATACTCCCACCCTTAAAAATGGCGTTCTACTGCGTAACATAGCAAACGATATTTTTTTATTGCCGCTTCTGTTCCATTCTTTTCCGTTCCGGCGGCTCTGCCGCTATACCTCGCCCCAAAGGAGAGGGATTAGGGAAAGGATAGGAAAGGAATAGATATTTGATTAAATCTGTATTTGGTTTTTCTTTAATTAGTATATCTTTATTTAATTGCGTTGGATTTTCCGATGTCGGATAACCCGATGTCGGAAAATCCAATATCGGATAATCCAACAACGAAAGCTATGCGATATTCAAAATTCATCTAAGCCGACAAGCTTATAAAACCTCTGATTTTGGGATAGGTATGTTACGCAGTAGAGGGTAAAAAGCTCTTGATTTATGCGGTTTGCAGAGCGTGTAAAACGCTTAGACGATATTTTATACTTCTACCCTCAAAAATGGCGTTCTATTGCGTAACAAACGCAGACAGAAAAGCAGAGAGCCAACCACTTTTGAAAGTGATTAACTCTCTGCTTGCACCCTGTCTGTCAGCGTTAGTGATAAGTTGTTGTGAATACTTCCTTATCACTGTAAAATCAAGGGTTTAAGCTATTTTGAGAGAGAAAACACCTGAGTTTTTTCAGAAATAAAAAAGACGATTCCAACAGGATTTTTGCGGTCGTATGGCGTGCGGATAAATTTTATAAAATATATGGGCGATTACGCTCAAAGCCGGGGCTGTGCTTTTGGCCTTCGCTCAAGAGGCCCGGAACCGGCGGCATACTCCGGCTTAGCCCGGGACTTGCCGCCAGGGAAAAAGCCGGCGGGAAAAGGGGAAATCCCTTTCCTGCCGGCTTTTTCTCTGGAGATTCATATCAGGCCGTCCGCCCTTTTGCTGAGGGGCAGTCGGCGCCGCGGTGATTATGCCCAACGCCCGCGCTGATTTTAATAGAAGAGGGCTGCTTTCCAGCCCTGCCCTTCCCATGGGAACCGTACGTCCGGGAAGCGCTTTTAAGAGTTATTCATGACGATGCTTTCGATCACATTGGCGGCGTGCTCACAGGCGTCGCAGCAGCGCTCCATGTGGCGGAAGGTCTCTGTCCAGGCGAGAACCTCGATAGGGTCCTTACAGGTAGTGAACAGGGAGCGGAGCGCCTTTGTGTAAAGCTTATCCCCCTCGTTTTCCAGGCTGTTAATCTCAATAATGGCCTGGGGGATGATTTTCGATTTCTTATAGTTGTCAAAATCCGCCAGGGCGGTCTTCAATTGCTCGCAGCAGCCGATGATTACCTTAGCGAAATCAAAGGCCTCTTCCCGGATGGACTGAATGTTAAACATATACATGCGTAAAATAATGTCCTCGATGTGGTCGGTAATCTCGTCCAGCTCTTGAGCCAAATGGGCGATATCATCCCGCTCAATGGGGGTGATAAACTCCTGAGCCAGCTTTTCCATCATCTCATGCTTAGAAATATCGGCGCTGTTTTCCAGCTTATGCATCTCCTCCATCACCTTGGGAAGATTCTCTGGCTGGAAGCCCTGCAGAACGTCATACAGCATGAGCGCTTCCTGCCGGGAGAACTCGATCGCCTTGGAAAAGGAGGCGAAATAAAAATCTGTTTTTTGTTTACGGCGCATAAAAGATTTCCCTCTCGTTTTATAATTTACGGTGATTGGAAAAGGACACCGCATGAAACCAGCGTTTGATCAGCCGTACAGGATTGGGGGAACCCGGGCGGAGGTTCCGCCCGCCTGTCATGCCAAGATCCCGCAGCGGCTTTGCGTACAGCTTAGAAGATAAACAGGAACAGCCGGGCCATCAGATAACCGATCAGCCCGCAGGCCGGGAAGGTCAAAACCCAGGTGAGCACCATATCCTTTACAACGCCCCAGTTGACGAAGGAGCGGCCCTTAGAGGCCCCGACGCCCATGATGGCGGTGGTTTTGGTATGGGTGGTGCTGACCGGCAGGCCGCTGACTGAAGAGATCAGCAGACAGCCGGCGCCGGCTAAGTCCGCGGCAAAGCCCTGGTATTTTTCCAGGCTGACCATATCCATGCCCACCGATTTGATGATGCGGTAGCCGCCGATAGAGGTGCCTAGGGCCATTACCGCGGAACAGAGGATCATCAGCCAGATAGGAATGACAAAGCTGGTGACATTGCTTTCTCCCTTGGAGAGGAACAGGCCCAGCATGAAAACCCCGATGAATTTTTGCCCATCCTGGGCGCCGTGCATAAAGGCCATGGCGCCGGCGCTGGCAATCTGGGCTCCTTGAAAGAAGCCGGTAGTCTTTTTCCGGTTCATTCTCCTACAGACCAGGCCGGTCAGCTTCACCGCGAGCCAGCCCATGGCAAAGCCCAGAAAGGTGGAAAGCACCAGGCCGTAAATCACCTTGATCCACTCCATGCCGTTAATGCCAGAAAGGCTGTTGTGGATAGCGATAGCGCCGCCGGAGATACCGGCGATCAGAGCATGGCTTTCGCTGGTGGGGATACCGAACCACCAGGCCAGGGTGGCCCAGACCACAATGGCGAACATGGCGGCGCAGAGGGCGACCAGGGCATCCTGGGCGTTGCCGCCGAAATCCACCATGTTGTAGATGGTTTCCGCCACGGACTTGTTGATGGCCGTCATCACCAAAACTCCAAGGAAGTTGAAAACCGCCGCCATAATGATCGCGGGACGAACCCCCATGCTTCTGGTGGAGACGCAGGTGGCAATGGCGTTGGGAGCGTCGGTCCAGCCGTTAACCAGGATTACTCCCAGAGTCAGGAGCACTGTAATAAACAGGGCTGGATTCTGCGTCAGCTCAGCGATAAAATCGGGCAGCGCAATGGTCATAAACATCCCTCATTTGCTCAGCCGGGCTTGTCTAAATGGGTCAGCCGGCCGGAAAAATTTTAATATTGATTTAATGGTAGCATAACAAAAATAGATTTTCAATCGGTATTCTACAAAAAAACAAAAAATACCCCCGGCCCTTCAAGCCGGGGGTATCAATCAGAGGCGGTCTTAGATGGTAATGATGCCCAGGCCGCTGAGAACGGAGCTTACCAAAATTGCCACGATAAAAATAGGAGCAATATATTTGATAACCACCACGAACAGCTTTTCCCTGCTGAACTTGGAGGAGGATTTCACCTCGTCCACAACCAACTGGGTCTTGACCACATAGCCGATGAAAATGCAGGTGAGCAGCGCCACAATCGGCATAATCACCGAGTTGCTGATGAAGTCGAAGAAGGTGAGGAAATCCATGCCCAGAATCTGAATATGGCTCCATACGCCGTTGCCCAGGGAGGATGGCAGCGCCAGCAGCATCATGCCGATAAACACGATAATGCAGGCGACCGCACGCTTGACATGGAATTTGTCGATGACGATGGATACCACGGTTTCCATCAGGGAGATGGCAGATGTCAGCGCGGCGAACAGCACCAGCAGGAAGAACAGCGCTCCGACGATCTGGCCGAACTGGCCGCCGCCCATGCTGTCAAATACCTTGGGCAGAGTTTGGAACATAAGCCCGGGGCCGGACTGCATGGCGGACTGGTCGCCGCCGGAGAAAACGAACACTGCGGGAACGATCATCAGGCCGGCCAGAAGGGCGACGCCGGTATCGAAGATCTCAATTTGGGAAACCGATTTTTCAATACTGGTTTCCTTTTTCATATAAGAGCCATAGGTGATCATAATTCCCATGGCCAGAGACATGGAGTAGAACATCTGCCCCATAGCGCCCAGCACCGTGTTGATGGAGAACCGGGAGAAATCGGGGATCAGATAGAATTTAACACCCTCCAGCGCACCGGGCAGGGTGCAGGAATATACGCACACAGCGACGCACAGCACGATCAGAATAGGCATCATAAACTTGTTAGCGGTTTCGATGCCGCGCTTTACGCCGCAGAGGACGATAACAAAGGTAATGACGCCGAAAATAGCCAGCCAGAGCACCGGCTCAAAGGTTTGTCCGATAAAGCCGCCGAAATAATCGTCGCTGGAAGCCTCCATGTGATGGCCGGACAGGAAGGTGACGAAATATTTGGTCACCCAGCCGCCGATTACGCTGTAATAGGGTAGAATGATGATCGGGACCAAGGCGGTCAAAATTCCCAGGAACCCAAATTTTTTGTTCAGCTTTTTATAAGCGCCGATAGCGCTCAGCCTGGTATTGCGGCCCAGGGCGATTTCCGCTACCATCAGGCTGAAGCCGAAGGTTACCACCAGCACGACATACACCAGCAGGAAAATACCGCCGCCGTACTTTGCGGCAAGATATGGAAAGCGCCAAATGTTTCCCAGTCCCACGGCGGAACCGGCGGCAGCCAGAACAAATCCCAGCCTGCCTGAGAAGCTGCTTCTTTCTTTCATAACTTACACCTCAAACAAAAATTTTAGCCGGCACATTCCGCGCAGCGCCGGCTGAAAAAGTACATTTATCTTATCATATCTTAACAGATTAGTCAAAATTTTTTTTGCTTTTTCTTTATTTAGGAAAAACACCTTGCCCCCGGCGGCAGAGGCGCCGGCTGGCTCCGGGTCAGCACCGGCTTTTCCATAGCGGCGTTTTAGCGATTTGCAGGCAAAAGGAGAGAATATGAAAGGGCCTCTGAAAAATTCAGAGGCCCTGAGCAGCACAGGCTTCCGCACCGGCTGGTGAATACCCGCGGAAGTGAAACTGTGAAGGTACAATTCAGACGCACGGGCTTTCGGCCGGTTCGTGAGGAACCGCTTTTAAAATTCCGGCTTGTCCGGATCGGCGCACCATCCGCCGCCCTGGAGGGAGTCGATATAGGCCATATCCTCCGGGGTAATTTCGAAATCGAAAATCTGGGTGTTGGAAAGAATACGTTCGGGATTCACCGACTTGGGAAGAGGGATGACACCATGCTGGAATATCCACCGCAGCGCCAGCTGGCCGGGATCTTTCCCGTATTTTTTCGCCATTTCGCTGATTTCCGGCATACGGAACAGCTCGCCGCTGCCGAAGGGGCTCCAGGCTTGAACCGCGATATGATGGGCCTTGCAGTAATTGACGGTTTCCATTTGGGTCCAGCCCGGGTGGAACTCGATCTGGTTCACCATGGGCATGACCGTGGCTCCCTCCATGATTTCTTCCAGATGGTGGGGCTTAAAGTTGCTGACGCCGATGGCCTTGATTTTTCCCTCGTGATACAACTCCTCAAAGGCTTTCCAGGTTTCGCGGTTGTTTTCAATATAGTTTTTCTGCTCGTTTTTGGGAATGGGCCAATGAATCAGATAAAGGTCCAGATAGTCCAGGCCGAGCCTCTCCAAAGATTCCTGGAAGGATTTTTTCGCTTTTTCATAGCTGTGGTCGTAATTCCACAGCTTGCTGACCACAGTGATCTCCTCCCGGGGGACTCCGCTTTCCCGGATCCCTTTCCCCACGCTCTCCTCGTTCTTATAAAACATGGCGGTGTCGATCAGACGGTAGCCGGCTTGCAGGGCGCACTTCACGCTGCGGACCGTTACCTCTCCGTCAGTGTCGCAGGTGCCGTAGCCGACGCAGGGAATGGCCACGCCGTTGTGCAAAAGATAGGTGTCTTGCACGCTTTTCATAGGGATTCTCCTTTCTTTATGTTAAGCTTTTTCAGCCGCGCAAATTTTAAGCGGTCCAAAGAATTGATAAAATGCTTCCCGTGGCTTCTGTTTGTGTTTATCGCTTTTCCTAAATCTAACGTTTCTGAATGAGCGGGACAACGCGCTTTTTAGATTTGATGTAAAGCTGTACAATAAATATTTCAGGTGTTCATGCCGCTCACAGCGCAAAGGACAGGAAGCTGCGGGCGTATTTCAATGACCGGCTTTAAAAGGGAAACGCCGGAAGAAAGGCCGGCCCTGGAGGAAGGCTCGCCTCAAGCCAAGTCCAATAGGACAAAATCGTGCAATGATTTGTCAATTTTAGTATAGCAAAGGAAAGAACCGGTAACAACAGGGCTTTTTGCAGATTTTTCCCGGATAAATTATAGAAAAGCAAGGAGGCCTTCGGAAAAGCCGGCTTTGCCGCCCTCTTGCGGAATCCAAAATTTTCGTCTAAAATAGAAAAGAAAAGACACATGGATATGCGCGTGCCCTTCAGCGGCGGTACCGTGGGCAGGCGTTTTTTAAGGAGGCTGTTTGTTATGAAAGTATCCCCATCGGTACTGGCCTGCGATTTTGCCCATATGGCGGATGAAATTCAGAAGGTCACCCAAGGGGGCGCCGATTACATCCATCTGGATGTGATGGATGGCAATTTTGTCCCCAATATCAGCTTTGGCCCGGCAGTGATCAAGGCGATCCGGCCTTATACCGACGTGCCTTTTGACGTCCATCTGATGGTGGAGAGGCCCAGCCGGTACTTCCAGGATTATTTGGATGCCGGCGCGGATAATATTACCTTCCACCTGGAGGCGGAGCCCTATATCGCCCCGGCTCTGGATCAGATCAGGAAGGCGGGATGCAGCGCCAGCTTGTCCATCAAGCCAGGAACGGAGGCCGAAGCGGTTTTTCCTTATTTAGATAAGCTGTATATGGTGCTGGTGATGACGGTGGAGCCTGGCTTTGGAGGACAAAAGCTGATTCCCGAGTGCCTGGAAAAGGTAAAGAAGATAAAAGCCGAGGCAAAGCGCCGCGGCTTGAAGGTCTTGGTAGAGGTGGACGGAGGCATTAACAGCGAAACCGCTCATGAGGCCGCCGCCGCCGGTGTGGACGTATGCGTGGCGGGCACCGGCGTGTTCAGGGCGCCGGATGTGGCGGCCGCGATCAAGGAGCTGCAAAACGCTTGATCCGCAGCCCTGGAAGAAGCCGGCGCCCTGCCGTCGGACGCAGGCAAGCCAGTATCCGGCTTGCCCGGCAGCCGCGCCGATAAGGCGGCCCGGGAGAGCTCCGGTGGTCTCGGCTTCGGCCTGGGAGCGCTGGAAAAGCTTTTGTCAGGCGCTGTGAGAAAACGGGCCCGTGAGGATCCTGGGTTTTTTGGCTGTTCGCTGCGGTTCGCTTTGGTTTAGACGGCACGCAGCCCGCTTTATCGGCAGAGCACCGGCGGCCTGGAGCCTGGCCGTCCGCTCCAATCAGGCGGCCCTGAAAGCCGTTCTCCGGCGCTTAGCACCGGGCAAGCTGAAGACCTACGGTGGTGACGGCGTCTTCGCCGGCCAGCAGCTTTCCGTGCTCCAAAACCTGGGCCGCGGCCTGCTGGCCCTTGCCCACATAGGAGCCGTATTCCGTCAGCAGAATCTCCACCGGGCAGGGGAGCCTTTTGCCGCCGTACATAATCAGATAGTAGGCGCGGTTTAAAAGGTAAAGCCTGCTGCTGCACGCCGCCTTTTGCGGATGGTAAAATTGGCGGTAAACCCGGTCTACCGCTGCCAGCAGGTTCTCTGCCTGGTCGAATCGAAATAAAAACGGGGTCAGTGAAGGCTGGTTTTCCTTAATCCGGTAGACCTTGCGTTTGGCCTTTTCCTCGGGAAGCATGGTTACCAGAAGCACACAGCCCTCCTCGTCGGGCACAGCCTCGATCAGCAGGCGGCTGTCTCCCGGGCAAAACCCCTTCTGGCGGCAGGCTATCCGGAGAAATTCCTTGATGACCGAGCGGGAGTGCCCGTTCTGCCAGTCCAGAGAGTCGAAGGTGAGCTGGTAATCCTCCATGTCTTCCGGTGATAATATAATCAACAGTCTGGATTCATCGACTAGTTCAAGTATCAATGTCAACCCTTCTTCCTAGAACTCTATACTTTCATCATATAGAAGAAACCCGCTTTGGAAAAGCAGTAATTTTTGACAATGCAAAGAAGGTCTTTTTATGGTCATCGATTTTCATACACATATTTTCCCCGACGCTCTCGCCGCCCGCGCGATTGGCGGGCTGGAACAGTCGGGAAATGTAAAATCCGTCCTGTCCGGCCGGCGGGAGGATCTGCTGGCCTCGATGAAACGGGCCGGGGTGGATTATTCCCTCAATCTGCCCATCGCTTCCCGCCCCAAGCAGGTGGAGTCCATTAATAGCTTCGCGATCTCCGTCAACGGGAGGGACGGCCTGTTTTCCCTGGGAGGGATCCATCCTCTTTACGAGAATTACCGGGAGGAGCTGAAACGGATTCGGGCTGCCGGCCTGATCGGCGTAAAGCTTCATCCGGATTTTCAGGGCCTGTTTATTGACGACGAGCCCATGGTGGAGCTGATGGAGGCTTGCCGGGATCTGGGGCTTTTGGTTCTGGTTCACGGCGGCATGGACGTGTCCTTCCCTCACTGCCATCATTGCACGCCCGAGCGGATCGCCAGGATTCTTCCCCGCTTGGAGGGGCTGACCTTGGTGCTGGCTCATTTGGGAGGCTACAATTATTTGGATGATGTGGAAAGGCTGCTGGTGGGTAAGGATCTTTATCTGGACACCAGTTTTACCTTGGGACGGTTCGGCCGGGAGCAAATTCTGCGGATCATCAGGAATCACAGACCGGACAGGCTGCTGTTTGGAACCGATTCTCCCTGGGACGACCAACAGTCCGCTGTATCGGCCGTCAAGGACCTTCCTATTGACGCTTCGCTGAAGGATAAGATTCTGTATGAGAACGCCGCCGGCTTGCTGAAGCTGGAATGACGGCCTTTCAGAACGCTACCCTTACTATGTAAAATATGAAGGGGACAAAAGAAGGTTTCCTATTTTCTTTCCAAACAACCTGTCTTTTTCTCCTTTTTCCCCGATTTATAGGAGTACCTGTCCCGGACAGGCTGATTTTGACAAAAAAAGGACCGGCCCCGCGCTGTGCGGAGCCGGTCCTTTTCCATAATTTAATTTCCCCTTGAGAAGAATTACCGGAGCTGGCCGGCTGCCAGCCGCCGGGCCAGCTCCGCGGCCCCCAGGAGGCCGGCTTGGTTGCCGAGCTGAGCAGCCTGGATTGAGACGGAACGGTAGGCGGGCATCACGCTTTTAGGAACCAGCGCTTTCAGCTGTTCGACGGGGTAGGACTGCTGCATGACGCCGCCGCAAAGCGCCAGGCAGTCGGGATCCCAAAGATGGATCAGAGAGGCTAAACCGTACACAATCTCCCGCAGCCAGCTGTCCACCACCGCTTTTACCCGGGGCTCCCTCAGCCGGCGGAAAATCGCCCTGCCGCTGTCCAGAGAAGGATCCAGCCTTTGAGCCTGCCGAACCAAGGCCGAGGCGGAGGCATACCGCTCAAAGCAGCCCCTTTGGCCGCAGCCGCAGGGAAGGCCCCCGGCGTGAGTGACCATGTGGCCGAACTCGCCGGCGCCGAAATGAGAGCCGGTATAAAGCCTGCCATCCAGCACCGCCGCGCCGCCGACGCTGGTGCCGAAGCCTACGCATAAAAGGCTTTTGCAGCCCTTGCCCGCGCCGAAGGCCGCTTCTCCCACTGCGGCTGCGTTCAAGTCGTTCTCCACCGCGGTGGGCAAGGAAAAGGCATCCTCCAGCAAAGCCTTCACCTGTATGCCGGTGTACCCCCGGATACAGTCCTCTGCGAAAAGAATGGAGCCGCTTTTACTGTCTACCACCCCGGCGGTGCTGATGCCGATGCCATCCGCACCCTCCGGCAGATAAGCGGCGATCAGCTTTTTGGCCAGCGCCACAACAGCCTGCCCGCCCTCTGCGGCGGGGGTAGGCGTTTCCCGGTGCTCCTTGAGAACGCCGTTGTCCACCAGTCCGGACTTGACGGCGGTGCCGCCGATATCTAAAGCGATAATTTTCACAGCGAAACCCCTCCTGCTTACAAATTTTGCCAGTGCCGGTTATTGTATGGCTTTATTCAGCTGTTTTCCAGCTTTACCTTGATTACCGCTTTTTTTACGGTACCCAGTACGCCGTCCGCCAGTCCGGGGGCGTGGGCGTCGTGAGGAAATAAACCCAGAACCCGCCTAGGATCGGGGAAAGGTCTTATAGCGGGAAAGCTGGTGCGGAGAATCGTAGCACATGCAAAATACCTGCTGTGCGGTTTCATTCTATTCTACTCTATATTCGGGAAAAAGAAAAGCGGAAAAGGGAAAAAGCCCCGCAGCGAGGGCACTCGCCGCAGGGCTTTCCCCTGAACTTTTTGTTACTCCGCGTCATTTAGGCTTACGGAACCCATAGAGGAGGCGATCTCCACCTGGTAAAGAGGGCCGGAAGCCTGACCGGAGCCACTGTGCTGGAGGTTTCTATGAATCTCTCCTAAAGAAGAGGCGCTGTTGATTTGAATGGGAGAATTAGGAGGAAAATACAGATCCACGTTTCCCAGGCTGTTTTCCACCTCGATATCCCCGGCCACCTCCGCGAAGGTTAGGCTGGTGTCGCCCAGGCTCTGCTCCAAATCCAGCTTCCCGCGAAGCCCGGAAAGGGAGATGGTAGCGGTGGAAGCGGAGATGGAAATCTCCGTTCCCTGAAGGCCGCTTCCCTGGAGATCGCAGGCAGACAATTCCAGGTCAATTTCTCCCGAGAATTTGATATCCCGGAGAACTGCCGAGCAGGCGTCTCCCTCAAAGGAGAAGCCGCCTCTGTAGTCAGAAGGAATACTAACCCTCAGAACCGCGTCCTGCTTGGCGGAGGGGATCAGGCCCCGTTTGGTGGCGCGGATTTTCAGTTCCTCCTCCTCCTGGTATACCTCCAGCTGAAGCTTTTGGTCGTTTTTCCGTTCCAAAACCACGGAAACCTGACTGCCGGGGTCCCCAGGAGCAATCTCTACCGAGCAGCCCTGGGCCTTTACGTCGATTTCCCATAGGCCGCCGGCTGGCACCTGGTAGGCGTCTTGGCCGCTTACAGTATCCTGGGAGCCGCTGGAGCCATGACCGCCGCTGCTGCTGGAGCCGCTGCCGCTGGAAGAGCTGTCCGGCGCTTTCTGGGGCGGATCCAGACGATCCGCAATCTGGTCCAAAGATTCCTCCGCCCGGCCGAACAGTTCATAAGGCCAAACCTCCTCAAGGCGGTCGTATACCTGCTGGAAGGAAGCCTTAACGCCGCCGTTGAAGGAAAGAGCGATATTGCCGATCACAGCGAACAGCAAAAAGCAGCCGGTAAAAATCAATGCGATTTTTCCTAAGATTTTCATGCCTGGGCCTCCTTTCCCCGAATCACACGGGCGAAGCACCGGGAATAGGCGATAATCGCTTTCACCATACCATAAAGGAACCCAATCAAGCCGCAGAGCGCCAGCAGGGAAAGAAAGATCAGCGCCAATCCCAGCATAGCGAAGCCGAAGTGGAAGGGGGTGAGAGAGAATAAAATCATGGAAACCAGAACCAGAGCGAAGCACAAGCACGCCAGGCCCAGGCTGACCCCCACGATTACGCCGAAAAACACAGGGATCATAATGAATATTGTCAAAAGAATCATGGCCACCAGCGGGCCGGTCCGTACAGAGCTGCCGCCCTTGGAGCCAGCCTGTTCATAAGGAGGCTGAGAATAGCTTCCCTCATTGGGAGGATAAGGAGGCTGCTGCTGCGGTTCCGCCGAATAGATGTCCTGGGTGCGCTGGGCGGCGTGTGGCTGCCGCGCCTCCTGAGCCTGCTCAAAGGAGTGCGTTTGCCAGGCGTCCTGAGATCGCTCATGGGGCCATGCCTGCTGGGACTCATAAGATTGATGATGCGTCCGCTCGTGCTGAGCGCCCTGAGAGGATCCGAAACCCGGCGCCTCCGGTTCGGCCTGGGACTGCTGACGCGCCTGCGGCGCCGCCTCTGCCTGTCCCTGCCAGGGGGCCGGGGAGCTTTGAGGGCCTGCCGCCTGCGGAGAATCCGGCGCCGGGGCTGTCTGAGAGTGGGAGAAGATTTCCTCCTGCGCCGGGACGGGCTGGGCGTTTTCCTCTACAAAGGAAGCGCCAAGCTCCTCCGGAGAACCTAAAGAGCCGGCGATTTCCGCCTCGGTTTTGCCGTTTTCCAGCCCGATGCGGAAGTGCTCCTCGTAATCGTTTAAAATATCCGCCTGATCCTGTAGAGGCAGGCAGCTGATGGAAGCCTTAAGGCGGTCTAAAAAATCCTGCTTTGCGGCGACGCTCATTTTCCTCCGCCCTCCTTTTGAAGCAATTGGATCATGGCTGTGACCCTTTCGGAAAAGGATAGCCATTCGGTTTTCAAAGAGTCTGCCAAACGTTTGCCCTGAGGGGTGATGGCATAATATTTTCTGGGGGCGCCCCCGGGAGATTCCACTAAATAGGAGGATACGTATTCCTCCTGCTTCAGCCGGCGCAGGATCGGATATACGGTGCCGTTGGAGATGGCAATGCTTTGAGAAAGCTCGTTGGCGATATCGTAGCCGTAGCGGTCACCGGATTCCAGCATCACAAGCACGCACATTTCCAGCACGCCCTTTTTAAATTGGATGTTCATCCTGCGAAGCACCTCCTTTTATGTTTAGTATTAAACATTATACAATACTATATATACATGACCCAATACGTTTTGTCAATAACAAAACAAAAGAATTCAAAAAATAGTGCTGAAGTGGTTTCTTGTTTGTGGTAAAATAAAAGAAAGCCTTAGCTTTTGGAAAAGCACAGCGGCGGGCTTCTTTTGTCCATCGATTTTTAACGGCTGCGGCTTACCGTGCCAGAGTTTGCCGCAGGGGACGAGAGGGGGAGGCGCCGTGGCGCCGCGCCGGTTTGGCGCCGGGGCTGAATATCCTTAGGTTTTCCGGCAATAAGCATTGCGGAATTTTTTATTTCGCCGCCCGATGATCCATTCCCCAAAGGCGGAAAGCGGGCGGGCTGTCCTTATTCCTTATAGAAACGGTTTCGGAGGGGTTTTATGAAAAAAATCGGAGCTTGCCTTTTGCTGATAGGGTCCTTCCTTGTGTTATCCCTTTTTACCGGCTGCCAGGCGCGGACGGTAACGGTTGATACCGTGCTCACGGTGGACTCGTCCTGGTCCGGCTCCCGGGTGATGACGGTTGCCTTTTCCGCCGCGGATTACCCGGATGAGCAGTCCCGGGCGGCGCTGGATGGGATGATGGCCCGGTGTCCCAGCGCCATGACCTACGGCAAGCAGGAAAAGGATTCCCAGATTCAATATGTTTTTACCCTTGAGTTTACGTCTCATGAGGATTATCAGAAAAAGCTGGAGGCCTTGATGGGGTCGGCGCCCTATGGGGTGTTTTCTCACACGGACAGTATTTTTTTCAAGGGTACCCGGATTTACGAGGACTTTGACAGTGCCGCTTTGTTTGCCTGGATGCTTGAGGAACCGGAGGAGAAGCCGGGGTTTTCCCTTCAGTGCGGAAAAACGTCAGTGGTCCTGGATGGCAAAGCCTTGCCCACGCCCGGCCGGATCACCGTGAACCAGGTGGAGGAGCTTCAGCCCGTGGATGAGATTTCAATCTCCACTGTCAGCTATGGCCGCGGGGTTTATGACAGGACGTTTTCCTTTTATATTCCCAAAAGCACGGTGCTGGCGCTGGGAAACGATTTGGTTACCTATATGAACGCCAGAAGTGAAGGAGCGGACTCCGTGGACTGGCAGGAGTTTCCCTCGGGGAATATTTACACCGCGGCCTTCCATGGAGTTTCCCTGGAACGGCTGGAGGAGATCACTGACCTGCTGATGAATACGGATGCCTGCTCCCAAATCAGCTATGCGGCCCAGCAGGACGCGGAGACGTATTTTTCCAAACGGGCCGCCTTTGAGGAAACCTTGGACCTGTCCGCCTACGGCGGAGAGGATGGCGGCGAAATAAAAATCAGCTACGAGTATGAAAACAAGTCCTCGCTGGAGCTGTTTACTCCCCAGCGCTATCAGGAGGGACAGTGGGAATCCTTTGGGGCGGTGGGGGAAAATACCGTGCGTATGGAAACCACCGGGACGGGCATGAAGATCCGGATCACCGATGGATGGGATTATCCGGTAGATGAGGCCAGGATTACCCTGATCTGCCTTGGCAATGGAAATTATACCCGGCAGATTGATTTCCTATTCCCCAAGGACGGGAAGGAAGGGGCGAAATATGCCCAGGAGATGCTGAAGAAGAAGGACGCCAGCCTGGAGATCACTCAATTGGAGGATGAGGAGCATTTAGTGTGCCGGGTGTCGTTTTCCGGCACGGCGGAGGAAATTTCAGAAAAAGTGAAAATGCTGTTCGGCCCCGGGAATTCCTTCTCTTATCAGAGCCAGGGCCAGGGCGTTGATTTAAACCAGGAGGTTTCTATTATAGATAATATCCAAATGGGCCGGCTGTTCCAGGGAGAGCATCAGGGGGTGCCTGTCACCTATACCGTGCAGACCAACGGTAAGGAAAGCCTTACCTCCCTTCATTACGAGGGGGAATCCAGGAACCGGGATATTAAGATCGTCAACGGCAGCGTGATCGAGTCCTTCCAGCTGGACGGCGGAAACGGGCGGGTGGTTTATAACGGCACTGAGCCCCGGTTCTGGGGCGTGGTATTCTACTTTACCATCGCTGTATTGGTTGTGGCCGGCGTAGTCACGCTGATTGTTTTCCTGCGCCGCCGGGCAATCCGGGAAGGGAAAAGCACAAAAGGGGTTCTCAGCCAGCTTGCCGAGAAAAAGGAGCTGCCCGGGGAAACCCCGGAGGAGGCCAGGGAATCGGTAGAGGATATTCTATCAAAGCTGTAGCCGGCCGCGGCCCCAGCCGGGAGAAATAAACGATAGCCTGCAACAATAGGATAAAGGAAGAGAATTATGACAGAATTCTGTATTTTCGATTTAGACGGCACCCTTTTAGACACTTTAGAGGATTTGGCGGTAAGCGTGAATTACGCCTTGGAGAAAAACGGGCTTCCCCAGCATCCCATCGACAGCTACCGGTATTTTGTAGGGGACGGCGTGCTGACGCTGATCCGCCGGGCGTCGGGAAGCGGGGACGAAGGCCTGGTCAAAGCTCTTAAGGCGGATTTTGACCGGTATTATAATGTTCACCGTTTTGACCGCACCAGACCTTATGATGGCGCCAGGGAGCTTTTGGAGGCGCTGGCGAAAAGGAATATCCCAGCGGCGGTGCTGTCCAATAAGCCGGATGAGTTTGTGGGAGATTTGATGAAGCGGTATTTTCCCGGGATCTTCTTTTTCGCGGCTGTTGGCAAACGGCCCGGCGTAGCCAAGAAGCCGGACCCGGCGGCGCTGAATCAATTGATCGCCCAGAAGGGCGCAGAGAAACCAGCCTGCCTTTATGTGGGAGACAGCAATGTAGACGTAGAGACTGCTCATAACGCCGGAATCCGCTGCTGCGGGGCGGAATGGGGCTTTCGGGGTTATCGGGAGCTGAAGGAGGCGGGCGCCGACTGCTTTGCCAAAGCTCCGCTGGATGTGCTGGCCGCGCTGTGATGAAACCCTTAAAAAAGCGCGGGTATCCCGGCGGCGATTCGTAAGGCTTGTCCAGACGCAGCCGGCCGCTCTGGGCAAACCCTGTGAATCAGGAACCCTTTTGACGGTTTTGCGTAAAACCGGCCTTTTACAAAAAAATCTAAAAAAATTAAAAAAAACACTTGCATTCTGCAAAACGTGATGATATAATAAACAAGTCGCCAAAAGAAGCGATAAAAAAGAATAGTTGGTGTTGATGACGCTGAGGGTCCACCCGTTCCCATCCCGAACACGGAAGTTAAGCTCAGTGGTGCCGAAGATACTTGGCTGGTGACGGCCCGGGAAAATAGGGAGATGCCAACACAAAGCAGTCACCCAATAGGGTGGCTGTTTTTTTATCCACCGTTCACTTGTTTGGAGGGCTGCCCCATGGTTAAGGTGCTGCTGTGCGGCGTGTTTATCTTATTGGCGGCTATTTTGCTGTCGATCGGGGGAACTATGCTCCAACATCTTTTTTCTGTAAGAAAAAAATGCGGCCTGAAAATTATAGGGACGGTCAGCGGCTTTCAGGTGGAACAACGGCGCAAAACGAAACGCTATTATCCGGTCTTTGAATTTGAAATAAAGGGCTGCCGTTATCAGGGAAAATCCCACTATGGAACCAGAGAACCCCGCTACCGCTTGCATCAGCCTGTGGCCTTACAGGTGGATGCCCGCTATTTTGTAAGGCTTTACGAGAGGAAAGAGCTAATACGCACCCGGATTTTCTGTGCCGTGTGCTGCTCTGTGGGAGGAATAGCCTTATTTTTATCCTTTCTCTTTGCATTTTCCCCCATTATGTAGAGCTGGCAAAGGCAGGCGGAAGCGGCTAGCTTACGGACCGCGTCCAAAATGCAGCCTGCCGGAAAAGACGGATCAGCGTGTTTTGTAAAAAGATAATAGAAAACGGATTTGTATTTTACTACTCGCCGAAGTGATACTCAATGGGGTCTATTCCATAATAATATAGAAAGAGGAAAAAACTGTAAAAACGCGCTGGGAGACTTACTCTCCCAGCGCGTTTTAAATTTTCTGCAGCGTTTCTGCAGCGAAAAACCCAGAGCCCTCAGAATACAGGCGCTTCACAGCCTGACAGAGCCGCCGGTACCGCCGAAAGCAGGCGCCTTTAAAGGGAAACCTCCATAGGCCTTTCAATCCCATGGAGGTAAGCGGATGCTGTTTATTCCTTAGAGAACATATCCTTGCCCACGCCGCACAGGGGGCACACCCAATCCTCAGGAAGCTGGTCAAAGGAAGTACCCGGATCGATTCCATTGTCAGGATCGCCTACCGCGGGATCATAAACATAGCCGCATACATCGCATACATACTTATCCATAATAGCAATACTCCTTACTGTGGATTGATTTCATTAATTTAATAATGATTATCAATATTATAATTTTTTTTTGATAAAAAGTCAAGGTGTTCTTGGTATTTTCAGGGAAAAAGATAGAAAACTATATAGGACCAGAGACAGTCTGCTTATCATAAAGTTTCTCACCAAAAAAGCGGCTTATCCAATGAAAACAAAGCTGTAATTTATTGTAACAAGATTGTAATATTTATTTTTTTATATTTTGCACAGAGAACCTTGGTTTTCCTCCGGTAATCCATACAATATTTTGGGGTTTTTAGGGTGCATATATTCCAAATAAGAATTAAAATAAAATTACTATTGTGCATATCAAACAAAAATGAGAATCCGAAATAATTGACATATCGTGAAACTTCTCATATAATGCCATTGTCACCTGAAAGCCGTGAATAGAAATATAATGGAACCTATTCAAAAAGTAACGGCGCATAAAGGAGAATTAACGTATGAAAGAGACCACAAAGAAAATTGTAAGCAAGCGGCTTACAAAAGTTGTGGCGCTAGTGCTCATGTGTGTAATCTGCACCAGCGGGGTTATTACCGTAACCGCCCTGAGCAGAGACGTCACCGTTTTAGACGGCGATAAAATGTACGGTCTTACCACGCTCAACGCCAATCCGGATGCGGTGCTGGACCGCCTGGGAATCGAGGTTTCCCCGGAGGATTCCATCGAGTTCGACGAGGCGGCGGCTAAGATTACCATCAAACGGGCGTTTGATGTTACCGTTGAGGTAGATGGAAAGGCTAAAACAGTAACCATGACCGAGGGTACGGTCGCAGACGCGTTGGAGGCATCCAAGGTAGATCTGAAAGAAGGGGACCAGGTAGTTCCCTTTGCGGCTACCAGCCTGGTGCCGGATATGGAAATTAAGGTTGCCAGAGGCGTGGAGGTCACCGTAGAGGCTGACGGGAAATCCGTGAAGGTGAAGGTGCCGGTAACCGCTACGGTAGAAGCGGCTGTGGCCGCCGCCGATTTTACTGTCGGCAAGGACGATGTCCTGAGCGCGGAGAAAACAGATACCGTTTCCGCGGGAATGACCATCAAGCTTGACAGGGTATCCTATCGGGAAACCGAAACCACTCAGGAAATCCCTTATGAATCCACGCAGGAGGAGACCGGCGAGCTGGATCTGGGAGATACCCAGGTGAAAACCGCTGGCGAGAATGGCGCCCGTACAATTGTAACCAGGGAAAAGCTGGTAAACGGCCAGGTGGTGGAAACAGAGGAAATCAGCAGCACCGTGGTGAAGGAGCCTGTAAACGAGGTGCTCCTGGTTGGAACCCGTGAGGTTGAAACCGCTCCGTCCTATGGCGCGGCCTCCACCTCCGGCGGCGTGCTGGTGGACCATGACGGCAACCAGATCGCCTATACCGCCGTGTATACAGGCTCCGCTACCGCCTATACGGCGCCGGCCGGCTCCTTTACGGCCACCGGACGTCCGGCCCAGTATGGGAACGTGGCGGTGAATCCCGATCTGATTCCTTATGGCTCCCGGCTTTATATCTGCTCTCCTGACGGCTCCTATGTTTACGGTTATGCCGTCGCGGCGGATACCGGCGGGGCCTTGATGAGCGGAAGCGCTTTGGTAGACGTGTATTTTGATACGCTGAGCGAGTGCTACGGCTTCGGAAGAAGAACCCTAAGCGTTTATATCCTTGCCTAACGGCGGGAGCCCATGAGCTAGTGCGAAAAGGAAGCCGGACTATAGTCCGGCTTCCTTTTTAGATAGAAAATCCATTGATGTAGGGATGGGAAAAAGCGTTAGTTTTCGCTTTAGGGGAAGGAGCGGTACGGGAAATCTGCCGGCCGCGGAGCGGAAGGCGTCTGAGAAATCTGCCGGCCCGAGGAACCGGGAAAAGGATCATTTACAAATTGAGCCTTTCTTTCCCGCGGCGGGTATGGTACAATCAGACTACTGAAAAAAAGGAGGAATTCCATGCTGCAAATAAAACCCATGACCATTAAGGACGAGGCCCAGGTGATGGAGATGGTAAGGGATTTTTACCACAGCGACGCCGTGGATCACGTAGTAGGCGACCAGGTGCTGCACAGAACCTTTTTAGACGCGGTGGGTCAGGAACCGAGCTTGTGGGGATTGGTTCTGTGGGATGGCGGCCAGGCGGTTGGTTTCAGCTATCTCACCAGCTTTTACGCCTGCGAGTGCGGGGGAAAGACCCTGATGATTGAGGAAATTTATTTAAAGGAAAGCTGCCGGGGAAAGGGCTTTGGCAGGCAGTTTTTCCGCTGGCTGTTCCAGGAGTACCCCCAGGTGAAACGCTTCCGCTTGGAGGTAACCAAGGCGAACGCCGGGGCGGCTAAGCTGTACGCTTCCTTGGGCTTTGTGCCCTTGGAGTACAATCAAATGATTTTGGATCGGGAATAGCTGAAAAATCGGTTTCCCTGGCAAAGCCGGGAGGCTTTTTCGCAAAGGCTAAACATTAAGAGGCCCTGGGGCGGTTCTGCCCCAGAGCCTCTTAATGTTTAGCGGGAAGCGCCTACGGCATCATGACTGGAACGTCCAATGCGCCGTTATCCGGCATGGTCCAAGGGAAAGAGCCGAGAAGGGCGGCCGGCCCTTAAGCGGCCTCGGAGGGCCCGCAACAAACGCCTGGGATTAACACAGCGCTTTCAATCCGTAAACTTCTGTCCATTTTTGGTCCGCGGCGCGGCGGAGCCCGGAAAGTGAATCCGCACGTTTCCGGCGGCAGCCGCTCACATGCCCTTCCAGGGCTTTATCTTATAGTGATACGCGGGCTTGTCCGTTTTCATAGGAGCGGAGCAAGAACGCCGCCTGAGAGAAGCTGAAACGAGGCAGTCCCAGAGAAAACGTCGCCGGAACGCCCGGCGGGGAGAAATGCCGTCCAGTGAGAATAAAGGCAGAATCAGAGCTGGGAAAAGACCTGGCCGATTTGCCCCTGAATGAGCAGGTCTGCCTCCTGATCCAGGGGTAGGGCGGTTTGATTTACCACCGCTAGGCGGCTGCCCTGGAAATAACGCAGCAGGCCGGCAGCCGGATAAACTGTGAGAGACGTGCCGCCCACAATAAGAAGATCCGCTTGGCGGAGAGCGCCTACAGCTTTTTGAAGCACCGCCTGATCCAGCGCCTCCTCATACAGCACTACATCAGGCTTGACCGCGCCGCCGCATTGGTCGCAGCGGGGAACTCCGGAAGAGCGGAGAAGGTATTGGGCGTCAAAAAGCTTACCGCACCGCCGGCAGTAATTCCGGTGGACAGAACCGTGAAGCTCCAGCACATTCCTGCTTCCCGCCTTCTGGTGCAGGCCGTCGATGTTCTGGGTAATCACAGCAAGCAGCCGTCCCTCCCGTTCCCACTGGGCCAGCTTTTTATGGGCGGGATTTGGCTCCGCGTCTAGATACAGCATTTTGTCCCGGTAAAAACGGTAAAACTCCTCTGGGTTTTTCTCATAAAAGGAACGGCTTAAAATAGTCTCCGGCGGATAACGGTAGGCTTGATGATACAGCCCGTCCACGCTTCGAAAGTCGGGGATGCCGCTTTCCTTTGACACCCCCGCGCCGCCGAAAAAGACCATGGCCCGGCTTTTCTCCGTCAGCTCCTTCAGCCTGGCGATTTCCTGATCCATGAGAAGACCTCCCTTTCTATTTTATTTTTATGCGGGCCGCCCAGAGGATTGATCCTGCCGGGCCGCTGTCCTGTGAAAGCCTGTCCGGCAGCGTTTTTAACAAGACCCTAATAGGAGCTCCGGCTCCGCTCTGGACGGCCTTTTCAGAAAAACCGGCGGACCTCCCTTAAGAGAGCCTCCGCCGGCCTTTTTCTTTTACGATAACGCAATGAGGCGCCGCCCATTCCCTCCGGCCCCCGCGTTATTGATCCACAGTCTCCCCGTCCAGCAGAGCCTGGTCGATGTCCGCAATAGGTAATTCCAGGGTATCCCGTTTGAAATCGATAGACGGCCCTTGGCCTTTAGGCTCCTCCTTCAGGCAGATACCGGCGCAGCTCACCAGAAGCAGGGCAATCTGTACAGCCAGCAAGGCGTACAGCCCGACCTGGTAGACGGCGCCTAAATAGGCCTGCTCCACTGCGGGGAACAGATATTGCGAAAGCAGCAGGGTCAGCCCGCCGGAGGCGGCAAAGAGAGTTACCGCGTACCGGATTTTGCTTTCCAGCAAAGCAACCAGAATGCCGCTGACAATGATCGGCAGATAGTAGATGGCGTCGGTTAAAATGCCGCTGGGAGAGCCTGTCAGGAAGTTCTCGGTAATCTGGGTCCACAGGCTGTCGGTGGCGCCGTAGTTTTCAAAGGCAGGCAGGAACAGAGCGGACAGGGCCAGCACGTCCAATAGAATCGTAGCGATTTGAAGTATTCTTTTTCGAACCATAATCAGCCTCCAAACAGGTTATAAGGATTCCAGGGCTTTTTGCGCCCAGGAAGCGCCTATTCGCAAAAAGCCGGCAGGAGGCACAGACTGGCCGCTGTAACGCTTGGCCACCTCCCTGGACTTCTCATAGGCCTCCATACGGGTGGTTTTGTGATAGGGCTCTCCGGTATCCTTTACAAAAAAGGTAAAGGCCAAATGCCCGGTTTCCCCATCCTTGGCGCAGAAATAACCCTTTTCAAGCTCCTTTCCGTGCTTTTTCAAAGCCACCTTGGACATCGCCAGCTTGGTGAGCTCTACCGCCCGGTCATCCAGGCCGTTTTCAAAAATTAATATTTTTTCCTTCAATTCATTCAAATCCGCCGCCAGCCGCTTGGTAACGCCGCCAAGCTCCGGGTAGCGGTTTTCCGCTTCGGCGTCGTTCAGGCTCTCCTGCTTTGCGCCGGGTACCAGGTAAATCATAAATTTATTGGCCATATCGTGATATAAACAAGGGTAACTGAGCAGCGCCTCATGGCCGCACTGGGGGCATGTCCATGTGAACAGGCTTTCATCCAGCACGGATTCCCGCAGCTCCTGGTCCAAGGTCACGTTGACGCTGGCCCACATTTTCGCGTCCGCTTTTTCTCCGCAGGCGGGACAGGTGATTTCTTTCTTGATAGTTCTGGACATGACAGCTTCCTCCGCAATTGATAACTATTATAATTAATTTTATTGTAACACAGAAACAGGAGAATGAAAAGCAAATAATCGAGTTAGTTATTGACCTTGTTTAAAAAACATGACATAATGGGGATACAGCCGGAAAGGGGGCTTGGGAATGAAGGAAGCGAAACCATCAGAAGGAAAAAGGGTTCATCCCCTGACCAAAATAGGATATTTTCTGCTGACCCAGGGGAACCGTTATGCGAACAGCTTTATTCTGCTGGCGGGCTTTGCCCTGAGCGGCGCTTTTTTTGTGCTGGGGGTCAATTATGTGGCGCCGGCCTTTTCCTATGCCTCCCGGGTTAACGAGGCCCTGCGGCAGGGAATTGAGTTTGTATCCAGAGACGACGCTCTGGCAGCCTGGCAGCAGGCGTGGCTCTCTGTGTTTTTATGCCTGTTTTGCCTGGGAATTATGGTGTTTTGCGTTATGGTGGGCATAAAAATGATTAAAATTATTTTGGAGTTTCAGCGCCGGGGCAGAACTTTATAGCCTTTTTCCCAGGAAATGCTATAATTTTTGTTCCAGGTGAAGTATAATAGAAGAAACTAAAAGGGTAAATGCCATAAACGGAGGGATAAACTATGGATCTTTTCAATACGATTAGCTGCGCTGTTGCCGCCGCTTATGAGGCAGTGGCAAACCGGAACCGGCAGGCAGCGGTGAACAACCGCCTGAAGGCGGTTGTCCGCAGCGAGCTGGCTACCATCAACCGGGCCTACATCGCCCTGGGAAAGCACTTTTATAACGACCTTCGGAGCCAGGCCGCCGGAGACGAGGCGGTTCTGTGCAATGCCATCGACCAGGCGAAAGAGAGAATCCTGAAAGCCCGTGAGAAGCTTGCGGCGGAAAGCCAGCCTACCAAGGGAAGCGGAAAAGCTAAGGTGAAAAATACCCAGGCCTGGGAGCAGGACGAGGAAAATGACGACGTCCTCACGGAGAACCTGAAGGAAAGCCCCGTGTACCATCCCTTTGTGGCTCAGGCCCAGGAGGCGGAAGAGGATTCCGAGACGGAGGAGCTGAAAATGCCCAGGCCTCATACAGGCGGCGGGGAATCAAAGGAGACTTTTTGATGAAAATTCTGGTTGCGTGCTTTTCCCTTACTGGAAAAACAGAGCTGATCGCTAAAAAATTGGCTAAGTCTCTTGGGGCCGATTATGTGTCTCTGGAACCGGTGAAGTGGAAATCCAAGTTTGCCGCCTATACGGTGGGCCTCTTGCTGGCGCAGCGCCGGAGGGCGGTGGAGATTTTACCCCTGGAGGACGTGGATGTGGATTCCTACGACTGCGTGGTGGTCTCCGGCCCGGTCTGGGGAGGCGCTCCGGCGCCGGTGCTCAACGGGTTTATCCGTCAGTACCAGCTGGAGGGAAAGCAAACCTACGGCCTGCTTTCCTGCGGCCTGGAGGGAAAATCCGCGTCGAAGCTTTTGCGGGCGGAGCTGGAGGCTGCGGGCACCAGATGCCGGTCAGTCATTACCGTGAAGGCGGAGAATGAAACCTTGGAGGCCCTGGAAAAGGGAAAAATTGAGTTTTTGATGCGTGAAAACGGGAAAATTATTTTACAGGTAAGTGAAAAGCACCGCAGGAAAAAGAACCTGACGGAAAATCAGGTTCAGGAAATGCGGGAACTGATCGAGGCGTCGGAAACCGACGACAGCGTCAAGAAAAGCGCTTCCGCGCCTGAAAAGGAGAACGTCTCTCCAGAGGGGCAAACGGAAGAGAAAACGGATAATCCGAAAACCCAGGCCGCCGAAGGAGACGGCGCCCATGGGGATGAGCCCCGGACGGAGGAACCGTCCCGGCCCGCGCCCGCCGGGAAAAAGGCGGAAAGGGGACCGTCTAAAACAGAAGAACCTCCCGCCCCGGCGGAGAAGCAGGCCGCCGAAGGAGACGGCGCCCATGGGGACGAGCCCCGGACGGAGGAGCCGGCCCGGCCCGCGCCCGCCGGGAAAAAGGCGGAAAAGGGACCGTCTAAAACAGAAGAACCTTCCGCCCCGGCGAAGAAGCAGGCCGCCGAAGGAGACGGCGCCCATGGGGATGAGCCCCGGACGGAGGAGCCGGCTCAGCCCGCGCCCGCCGGGAAAAAGGCGGAAAGGGGACCGTCTAAAACAGAAGAACCTCCCGTCCCGGCGGAGAAGCAGGCCGCCGAAGGAGACGGCGCCCATGGGGATGAGCCCCGGACGGGGGAGCCGGCTCAGCCCGCGCCCGCCGGAGAGAAGGCAGGCGGGAGGGCTCCGGAAGGAGAGCAGCAGGAAGCCGGCGCAATGCCGAAAAAAATAAGAAAAGGGAGAAAGCGCAATGAAAAACAACCCAGTAGTGACGATTGAGATGGAAAACGGCGGCGTGATGAAGGTGGAGCTGTACCCGGAGACCGCGCCTAATACGGTGGCCAATTTTATTTCCCTGGTGGAAAAGGGATTTTATAATGGAACGATCTTTCACCGGGTAATTCCCGGCTTTATGATCCAGGGCGGCGATCCGGAGGGCACCGGCATGGGCGGCCCCGGTTACCGGATCAAGGGGGAATTTACGGCCAACCGGTTTCAAAACGATTTGAAGCACACCAAGGGAGTTATTTCCATGGCCCGGTCCGGCCATCCGGACAGCGCCGGCTCTCAGTTTTTTATCATGGTGGATGATGCTCCCCATTTGGACGGCCAGTACGCTTCCTTCGGTAAGGTAATAGAAGGAATTGAGGTGGCGGATCAGATCGTATCCGTCGCTACCAATTACAGCGACCGTCCTCTGGAGGAGCAGAGGATGAGGTCTGTCACGGTAGAGACGTTTGGGGAGACTTATCCTCAGCCGAAGAAAGCGTAAAAAGAATCATGGGAGTCCTCGGTCTCACAGCCCTTGCACGTGCGGCCGCGAAGGAAACGCGGCCCCTCGAGCAAGCGGAACCGGCGGAGGGAGTTCCAATATACTATCGGATCAGCAATCCGGAAAGAACAGTGCGGGCTGCCGTTGCTCCGGAAAAGGAAACGCGGCTGAAAAAGGGCGCCTTACGGCGCTCTTGGAGCTTTTGTGCCTTTCACGGATGCGGCGCGCTGCTGGAAACCGCCTGCTTTGCGGGCAGCCGGAGCTTTCAGTGAATTTTTTCCGCCTAACTGGCTTGACCGGTGTTCCGATACGAAAAAACAGGAAAAAGGATGCGGAGAAATCCGCATCCTTTTTTGAACAAATAAAGTGCTTTTTAGCCGCGAATATACAGGAATCCCGGATCTTTTCCGGAACCTGCTAAGAAACAGCGGAATTTCCAGGCTTCTGTTTAAAAGCTGAGAAATCATTAGACAGTCCTGTCCCAAGCCGTTTTTTGCAAACTCAATCCTCGGCCCAATCCCTGGCCCTGGTGACGGCTTTTTTCCAGCCCTTCAGCAGGCTTTCCCGGCGCTCCGGGTCCATACTGGGCGTGTAAACCTTATCGATGGCCCAAAGCTCCTTGATCTGCTGCAAGCTGTCCCACGCACCGGTGGCCAAGCCCGCTAAATAGGCGGCACCTAAGGCGGTGGTTTCCCGGATCATGGGCCGGCGCAGGGAGCGTCCCATAATATCGGACTGGAACTGCATCAAAAAGTCGCTGCGGCTGGCGCCGCCGTCAACCCGGAGCTCCTGGATTTCCAGGCCGGTATCCGCGATCATGGCGTCCAGCACCTCCTTGGTCTGATAGGCGATAGACTCCTGGGCAGCCCGGATAATATGGTTCCGGTTGGCGCCTCGGGTCAGGCCCACAATGGCGCCTCTGGCGTACATATCCCAGTAGGGCGCTCCCAGGCCGGTAAAGGCAGGCACGATGTATACCCCGGCCGTATCGTCTACCTTGGAAGCGAAATAGTCCGCGTCCGGAGCCTCGTCGAATAAGCGGAGCTCATCCCGCAGCCATTGAATCACCGCCCCGCCGACAAATACGCTGCCCTCCAGCACATAGCGCAGATCTCCGGGAAGGCTGGCCGCGATGGTGGTCAGCAGCCCGTTTTGGGATACGCATGGCTCGGAACCGGTATTCATCAGCAGGAAGCAGCCGGTGCCGTATGTATTTTTCGCCATCCCCTTGTCAAAGCAGGTCTGGCCAAACAGCGCCGCCTGCTGGTCTCCGGCGATCCCGGCGATGGGAACCTCTACGCCGCTGATGTTATAGGTGCCGTAAACCTCGCTGCTGGAACAGACCTTCGGCAGCATGGATTTGGGAATCTGTAGCCTTTCCAGAATCTTATCATCCCAGCACAGCTTATGGATGTCAAACAGCATCGTGCGGGAAGCGTTGGTGTAGTCGGTGACGTGAACCCTGCCGCCTGTCATGTTCCAAATCAGCCAGGTGTCCACCGTGCCGAACAGAAGCTCCCCGCGCTGGGCCCGTTCACGGGCGCCCTCCACATGGTCCAGAATCCATTTGATTTTGGTGCCGCTGAAATAGGCGTCGATGATGAGTCCGGTGGTTTCCCGGATGTAAGGCTCCAGCCCTTCGGCCTTCAGCTTTTCACATTCCTCCGCGGTGCGGCGGCACTGCCATACAATGGCGTTGTAAATGGGACGGCCGGTATTCTTATCCCAGACAATGGTAGTCTCCCGCTGGTTGGTGATGCCGATGCCGTAAATATCCTCGGGAGAAACGCCGCCTTTCAGCAAGGCCTCTGTCAGGACGGAAATCTGGCTGGCGTAGATATCCATCGGGTCGTGCTCCACGTAGCCGGCTTTCGGATAATGCTGGGCGAATTCCTGCTGCGCCATGGAAATAATGTTTTGATTGCGGTCGAAAATGATCGCCCGGGAACTGGTGGTTCCCTGGTCCAGTGAAACCAGATACTGCTTCATTACGGTGACCTCCCTGATTGAAAATAAATTTGAATAGTTTTCAACAATCAATGATTTAATTATAGCTTTTTTTTGAGAGGACACAAGAGCTATTTTAAAATTTTATCTTGCCGATTTTTAAGCCCCGATAACAAATTTTCGATAATTTTCGCCCTTTTATTGAAATTATTTTCTTTTGTGATAAAATAAAAACACGTAGAGGGCCATTATGCTGCTTTTTATTCTACTTTTGATATAAAATTGATCGGGGAATGTTGTGATGTCATGAAAGCAATCGGTGCCGGACATAATATGGTGGATGTGAAAAAAATCAACCGAGGGTTGATCCTGTATTTGATTTATCAAAACAAGGGGCTTTCCAGAAAGGCGCTGGCAGCGAAGACAGGGCTGACGCCGGCGGCGATTACGCTGATTATCGGCGATATGCTCCGGGAGGGCTTGCTGGTGGAAACCCATACGGTTCACAATGGGAACAGCCTGGGGCGGAAAGAAGTTATTTTAGACATTAACCTGTGCGCTTATGTAGCCTTGGGGATTTATTTAGAACCATGCCGGGCGAAAATTTTATGCTGCGACCTGTCGAACCGGGAGATCTTTCAAACAGAACTGACAAGCGGGGAGAAGGAAGGCTCCTTTTCCAGCTTTTTAGACAAGCTGGCGGAGAAAATTTCGAGTCTGCTGGAGGAATATGGAATTAAAACCCGATACCGCCTCATCGGCGCGGGCGTCGCCTTGCCGGCAGACGGCTCTGAGGAAGGAAACGATGAGGCGGCTCCGGAATACGAAAAAAAGAGAGGAATGGTTCAGAAGGAGCTGTCCCGCAAATTAGGCGTGGACGTTTGGGCGGACAGCCTAACCTGCACCATGGCCGCCGCAGATGTCTTTCTTTCCGGCGAAACCATGGGACAGAATATTCTGTTTGTGAAATATGGCCCGAAGATAGACGCGGGCTATCTGTCCCTGACCTATTATCCGCAGGAATACCGGTCGAAACCGGTTTCCCTGGATCACTTTTTGATTGATCCGATGGGGAAGGACTGCGGATGCGGGAATAGGGGCTGCCTGCATACGCTGGCCGGGTTTCAGGAGCTGGCGGAAGAGCTTCGGGGAATTTATTCGGAGGAAAAAACGCCGGAGCTTGTCAGGATGACCCAGGGCCATAAAGAGCAGGTAGTGGGCAGCCGGCTCCGGGAGTTTTACCATGCCGCTGACCCCGCGGTCAGGGAGGTAATCGAGAAAGGCGCCTTTTATCTGGCCATGACGTTGAAAAACTGCCTGGTCATGCTGAATTTATCCACCGTAGTGGTGTACGGGGATTTGTTTTTTGACTCCGAGTATTGGGAGTGCTTCAGCCGTTTTCTGGATATTCTCCGTTGCAGGGGAAGGGTTCGTTTGAGCGGGTTCCACAAGGAAATTGAGACGGAGGGGCCGGCGTTTTCCATGGTGGGCCGGTTTTTCGCAAACGGCGGCCTCTTGGAAAAGGTGAGAAAGTAGGGAAGCGCGGCGTTATGGAAAAATTGCTGGTAAGCGGATGTCTTTTGGGGCATCCTTGCCGTTACGACGGAAAGGCCAAAAGAAACGAGGCGGTTTGCGCCTTGCGGGAAAAATGAGAACTGATTTCCGTGTGCCCCGAAACGATGGGCGGGTTAAAGGCTCCCAGGGAACCGGCGGAACAGAGGATGGTCGATGGCTGCCGGAGGGTTATTTCCAGAGATGGAAGGGACTTGACGGCGTTTTTTGAAAAGGGCGCGCAAAGGGTGCTGGATTTGGCTCTGGAGAAGGGATGCAGATTTGCCGTTTTAAAGGAAAACAGCCCCTCCTGCGGGTGCGGCTGCATTTACGACGGCACCTTTACCGGCCGGAAAATTCCCGGAATGGGGATAGCGGCCGGCTTGCTGACGAATCACGGGATCACCGTGGTGGGAGAAACCGGTCTGGAAAAGCTGCCGGATGGGGCCGTTCCCGGCCGTGAACAGGAATAGAAGCAAGGGGGCAAGAGCATTTTTCAGAGTCCTCTGAGCAGGATAGGAGCCCGGAGGCAGCGGCGGGGCCCAGAGGCGGAGAAGAATCAGAGGCTGCGGGATTTTCAAGGGAAAGCGGGGCAGGGAATAAACCGTTGCTGCTGGCAATTAGGTTAAGATGCCTGCGGCCTTGGCGCGATGATTTCAGGAATTGTCTCCGGCTGGCTGGGAAAGATGGAAAAGTAAATATTTAGTGAACTTACCCGGCAAAAACAGGATCGGAAGGAAAATGTGCTATAATAACGGTAACGCACATTTTCCTTTTTGTTGTTTAACGGGCTTTGCGGCAGCTTAAAATCTTTTCAAAAAGCCATGGAATAGTTATGATGATAAAACAGTATTCCACTGCCGGCATATGACAGACTGAAAATTTGGGAAAACAGGATCTACTGGTCCGCCTGATAAAAGGAGGGGCTTTGTGAGCAGCACGAAGAAGTTTTTCAAATCCTCTATGGTCTATTTTATGGGAAATGTTCTGACCAAGATCATTTCCTTTTTTCTATTGCCCTTATATACCACCCGCATCAGCACGGATGAATACGGCTATTTTAATACGTCCACCAACTACCTGGATATTCTGATCGCCATCCTCTGTATGGAGATCTGGTCCGTCATTATGCGGTTTATGTTCGACTATGAGGGCCGTCGGGGCAAGGAAAAAGCCATCACCAACGGCCTGGTGATTTTTTGTGTGTCGCTGCTGGGATACTGCGCCGTTTTTGCTGTGCTGGCCCTGGCTCTGGATTTACAGTACCTGCTCCTGATTTTTATCATGGGGCTTTGCAGCATGATTCAGGCGATCTACACCTATACCACCAGAGGCCTGGGCTACAACGCGGTTTTTGCCGTTTCCGGCATCGTAGGAAGCCTGGTGAATTCCCTGACCAATGTGGCGCTGATTTTGGGCTTTTCCATGACGGTAAAATCTCTTTACCTGGCGGCGATCGCCGGGTATGTGGTGCAGATTCTGATGCTGGAAAGAAAGGTTCATTTGCTCAGAGCCATCCATCCTAAGCTGGTGAGGCCCAGGCTGCTGAAGCGGATGCTGCGGTTCTCTCTGCCCTTGGCCGCCAACGCGGTGTGCGCCTGTTTTTTGACCAACTATAACAGCATCATGGTCACAAATCTGCTGGGGCTCAGCGAAAACGGGGTGTTCAGCGCCGCCGGGAAATTCGCCGTAGCCCTGACTCTGGTGTCCAGCTGCTTTTCCATGGCCTGGCAGGAGCTGTTTTTCTCCAAGGGAGGCGAGGAGGATAAGGGCGCTTTCTATACCCGGGCAATGTCCTACTATTACCGTTTTTTGACGCTGACTCTGGCGCTTTTGCTCCCGGTCGTCAATGTGGTGTTTTCGTTTTTCATCGGGCCGGAGTATGCCGGCGCCTTTCCGTTGGTGCCTCTGTATCTCATTTCGACCGGCGCCAGTATTTACTCCGGCTTTTTAGGGTATATCTTCAGCTCGGACAAACGGACCAACGTGGTAATGGTTTCCACGTTGGCGGCGGCGGCTGTCAACGTGGCCTGCCTGCACCTGACGATCCGCTGGATCGGCGCCCAGGCTGCCAGCCTGGCCTTGCTGCTGGGCTTCGCGGCGTGTATCGTAATCCGCCAGGCGATTTTGAAAAAGGAAACCGGAGCGAAATTTCCGTTTCCCTTTTTTCTGTTTTCCGTCGTCCTGCTGGGAGTGTCCGGATATGTATATTTCGCCTTTGGCAGGCTGGTGAATTTCTGCTATGGATTGGGCGTGTTCGCGCTGTTCTGCTTTTTGTTTCGGGATTTGCTCAAAAGCCTGCTGCAAAGCGGCAGAGCCTTCCTGACACGGCGGAAGGGGGGCAAAAAGGCTTCCGGCTCCAGGGAATAGTTTTTTGACAGGGAGCTTTATCCTAAAAGCCTGTGGCGCCGGTTCCACGGTAAAAGCTGAAAAACGCGGCGGAAGCCGGCCTAAAGGTGCCTGGCGCAGGGCCCGGTGGTATCCCGGAGGATCAGCTGGGGCCGCAGCAGCAGACGCCCCATGGGGATCTTATTCCGAAGTCCTTCCAGCATATAAAAGGCGGCTCTTCCCAAAGAGAGGCTGTCCTGGCGAACCACGGTAAAGGGTTCCTTTTTTTCTGACGCTTCCAGACGGCCGCTAAGCCCCAGCACGCTGATTTCCTCCGGAATCCGGCGGCCCATCGCCCGCAGGCAGGCAAGCACAGAGCTGGAAGCCTGACTGCCCGCGCACAGTACAGCCGTGGCGCCAAAGGACAAAAGCCGGTCCACAAAGGGGCGGACGCTTTCTTCTCCGCGGCAGTCGGCATACAGGGCGTCCTGATACGTTAGCTGAAGAACCTCCAGAGCGTCCCGATAAGCCGCAGCCCACAGCCCGGATAACGGAAAATCCGGCAAACCGTTCAATAGAGCGATTCTTTTATGCCCGAGCTGGCAGAGATGCTCTACCGCCATAAAGGCGCCGCGCCTGTGGTCGCTTCCAACACTGCCTGAACAGGGGCCGTTGGATTCCTCTTCCCAAAAGACCAATGGGAAGGCTGAATTAATTAAGTTTTTTAAATAATTGGCTTGAAAAAAAGAATCGAGCGGCTGCTTTATCAGAAATGCACCGGCGTAATTATGGCGGAGCAAAAAAGTATCCAAAGCTTCTTGAGAGGACAGAAGCCCCTGAAAGGGCGCCAAATCGGCTTGCCAGCCGTTTTGGGCGGCCGTAGTTCGGAACCCCACGGCCAGATCATAGCCGAATTGGCCAGCGGAAAGAAATTCTTCCCTTTCCGCTAAAACGCAGACCTTCCGCACGCCGGATTTTTGCACCTTTCGGCCGGCGTAACCCATCTCAACAGCGGTTTTTAAAATCAATGCCCTTGTGCTTTCGCTGACGTCGTTAGCGCCGTTAAGCCCCTTAGAAACCGTGCTTACCGCAACGCCCAGCCGCCGGGCGATATCCGTGATGGTTACCATGGCCGAACCTCCTGACTTGATAGGATTCTACAATTTAGTAGTATACCTCTGGTTTTCAAAATTGACAAGCGCTGATACCAAAGGTTTTTCGGCCCCGCTTCCGGTCCTCAAGGGCCGCTGTCTGTAAAAAATCCGGAAATACCGGGCTCCGGCGGCCGGGACGTTTCTTGACAGCACAAAAAGAAATTGGTAAAATGTTCCTGAAAATATCCCGGGTTTTACGGAAAAATCCTGACTTTTTACGCCACAATAAACATAGATTGTTTTGATGACCAGTGAAACAGAAAAGAGGAACAAAATGAGTCAATTTCAAAAAGATGTGATATCCTTTCTCAGACTGCAATACGGCAAAGCTCTGGCGGAGGCGGATGCGACGGAGATATACCACAGCGTCTCTGCGGCCGCCATGTGCCAGGCCAGAAAAAACTGGGGGCGGCTTGAAGAAGGGAAAAAGGTGTGCTATTTTTCCGCGGAGTTTCTGGTGGGCCGGCTGGTTTCCGGCAACCTGGTGAATTTAGGGCTGGCGGATCAAACAGAAGAGCTGCTGCGGGAAAACGGAGTGGATGCTTCCGTACTGGAGGAAATCGAGGATGACGCCCTGGGAAACGGCGGCTTGGGCCGTCTGGCGGCCTGCTTTTTGGATTCCGCCGCAACCCACGGCATTGCCATGAACGGCTATGGCATCCGCTACCGGTATGGTTTGTTCCGCCAATCTTTTGAGAACGGGTTCCAAAAGGAGACGGCTGACCGGTGGCTGCGCTTCGGGGATCCCTGGTCGGTGCGCCGGGAGGATGAAAGGGTCCGGGTGGATTTCAAGGGTCAAAGCGTTTGGGCGGTGCCTTATGATTATCCGGTGATCGGCTACGGCGGCAGAACGGTAAATACCATGCGGCTGTGGCAGGCGGAACCGATGGAGGAATTCCGGTTCGATCTGTTCAATGAGCAGAAATATGATAAGGCCTATGAGGAAAGAAACCGGGCGGAAGCGATTTCCGCGGTTCTGTATCCCAACGACGATACTGACGCAGGCAAGCGCCTGCGTCTAAAGCAGCAGTACTTTTTCAGCAGCGCCTCTCTGCGGGATCTGGTGAAAAAATATGAGGGAAAATATGGCGGCGATTTTTCCCATTTTTCAGAGGAGTACGCGATCCAGCTTAACGATACCCATCCGGTGGTATCGATCCCGGAGCTGCTGCGGATTTTCATGGAGGAAAAGGGAATGTCCTTTCGGCAGGCGTTCCCGATTATCCGGCAGACCTTCGCCTATACCAACCACACGGTCATGGCGGAGGCCCTGGAGAAGTGGAGCGTGAAGCTGTTCCGTTCTGTGATCCCGCAGGTGTACCGCTATGTGATGATGCTCCAGCGGTCTTTGCTGAAAGCGCTGGAGCAAAAGGGGATTACCGGCCAGGCCCAGGCGCCTTATCTGATTATGGACGGCAGTCTGGTGCATATGGCCCGGATGGCCGTATACGGCTCTCACGCGGTGAACGGTGTGGCCCAGATCCACACGGAAATTCTGAAAAAATCCGTGCTGAAGGAATGGTATCAGCTGACGCCGGAGAAATTCCAGAATAAGACCAACGGCATCACCCAGCGGAAATGGCTGCTGCAATGCAATCCGGCGCTGTCCCGGTTCATTACGGAACGAATCGGCTCCGGATGGATCACCCATTTGGACCAGCTGAAGAAAATGGAGCGGTTCCAGAACGATCCGGAGACGCTCCGGCGCTTTGGAGAAATTAAACGCCGCAATAAGCAGGTACTGGCGGACTATATTGAAAAAGTGGAAGGGGTAACGGTCAGCCCGGACTTCCTGTTCGACGTTCAGGCCAAGCGGCTTCATGAGTATAAGAGGCAGTTATTGAACGCGTTTTCCATTTTAGATATTTATTACGGGCTAAAGGAGGGCCGGATCGCAGGCTTTACACCTACCCTGTTCCTGTTCGGCGCCAAGGCGGCGCCCGGATATTTCCGAGCCAAGGGGATCATCAAATATATCAGCGAGATTGCAAAGCTGATCGACGGCGACCCGGCGGTGCGGGGTCGGATGCAGGTTCTGTTCCTCACCAATTACGGGGTGTCCTACGCGGAAAAGCTGATGCCGGCGGCGGAGATTTCAGAGCAGATTTCCACGGCGGGAACAGAGGCCTCCGGCACCAGCAACATGAAATTTATGCTCAACGGCGCTGTGACCTTAGGAACCTATGACGGCGCTAATATCGAAATCGTGGAGCAGGCCGGAGAGGATAACAATTATATTTTCGGGGCCAGAATTGAGGAAATTGAGAAAATCAGGGAGTCCTACGACCCCGTTAAGCTTTACCAAAGCAATCCCCGGCTGCGCCGGGCAGTGGATTCCCTGGTGGACGGCACCTTTTCCGACGGCGGTACCGGTATGTTCCGGGAGCTTTACGACGCGCTGCTGAAGGGCGCGTCCTGGCACCAGCCGGATCACTATTTTCTGCTCAAGGATTTTGATTCCTATCAGGAGACCCGCCTGCGGGCCAACCGGGAGTATCAGAATCCGGAGCTTTTCTACCGCAAGTGCTATTTGAATATGGCCAACGCTGGAAAGTTCAGCAGCGACCGGACGATCCGCCAGTATTATGAGGAAATCTGGTCGAACCGGTAAAGGGCCGCAGGCGCGGGCCGCCAAGAATGGAAGCCAAGCTTATAGGAAAAGACGAGAACACCCGGCGCTTTTCAGGCGGTACATGCCTAAAAAGCGCCGGGTGCTTTTTTGTGAGCCGGAGATTCTTTCTGAGAGAGGATTGTGGTATAATAATCGCAGGGCAGGCGAAGCCGAAGATTTCCGACGCCTGAGCAAGCATGGGAGCAAAACAGAATGGATTTGCGATTCCATGCAGGACGGAAGTCCGCTTTTGCGGCGTATCGTGGTATCATTGTTTTGTGTTCCGAAAAGGTTTCATGCCGCCGTTCCCTTGCTTTTACGCCGGCGTCAAGAGCATAGTCCAAGCGGCCCTTAAGCCGGGCCGGACAGCTTAGCGGTCATGCCGGACAACAGCGCGCCGGGCGCGGGGACTTATGCCGCCTGAAAAAAGCCCTCGCGGCGCGGCAAGCGGAGCTTCAAAGCAAATCATAAGGTGCGAAAAAGGAACGCCAAGGAACGAAAACAAAACGGAGCTTTTTCTGCTTATGGCCGCCGGCCGGTAAGGTTGGCGAAAAAACCGGTGAGGAAAAGAGCCGCGCAGAAAACAGCGACTGTGGAAGGAGCTCTGTAATAAAAAAATTCCATTCCCAGAGCCGCCAGGGCAAGAGCGGCCTTTACCGCTTCCGCTGGAATCCGGAAATTCCGGGAGAGCTCCCGGGACCAGCATAGGGACAGACCGAAAAAGACGGCCATAACCGCGACTTCAGCCAGACTGATCCATGCCCATCTTATGTCGTAGGTGGTAGAGGCGAGATAAGAAAAATAACGCTGTATGGGCGTCAGAAGAAATAGAAGAACTACGGAGAGAATGGATGCGGTAAGATAACAGGCTTTAGAATGCTTCAATGCGCTGCCCTCCTAACACAAGTAGATTTAATAAAAATATACAATATAACAATATGATTGTCAATTATTTTATAGAAAAAGTATATTGCCTAAAATGAAAAGTGTCCGGGGCTTCAGAAAGTGCGGGCGGCTTCTTGGAGCCTTTATGAAATTTTTGAGGAATCCAGGCTGCGGAAAACGGATACGCGGTGAGGATTTCGATAAAAATAAGCCC
Source organism: [Clostridium] leptum DSM 753 (assembly GCA_000154345.1). Lineage (GTDB taxonomy): Bacteria > Bacillota > Clostridia > Oscillospirales > Acutalibacteraceae > Clostridium_A > Clostridium_A leptum. The sequence goes on along the minus strand of DS480345.1, from coordinate 219,156 downwards.
CCTGAATTGTTCAGGGGGCTGAAGGGAAGAGAAAAAGGAAGGAAACCTTACTTGATATCGATTTTTGTGGGGGCCGGCACCACTTCTACCTGCTTGGGAAGCTCTACCGAGAGGATTCCGTTATCATAGGAGGCGTTGATTTTAGCCTGATCGATATCGGAAATGTCGAAGCTTCTGGTAAAGGAGCCGTATTTTCTTTCCCGGCGTACAAACTTGTCGTCTTTCTTTTCTTCGGATTCCTCTTTATGCTGTGCGGAGATGGTCAGAGTGTTGCCCTCCACATGAATATCGATATCCTCTTTTTGGAAGCCGGGCAATTCGGCCTCTAATACGAACTTATCGCCTTTATCCAGCACGTCGGTGCGGAAGGAGGATACGTTGGTGGCAAGGTCACCCCAAAAGTTCTTTTCTAAATTATCCAGGTAATGGAATAAATTGTCTTCCCTGCGGTTAAAGGGCATTAGATCAAACATACTGATTCCTCCATTCTTAAGCTTTGATCTATCTATTTTCACAGGACCCTTTCGTTCCTGATGATTATAGTATAGCCGGGGATTATGAAAAAATTTCGCAGAAATCATGTATAAATTGTAAATAATTAGCACTCATATATAGAGAGTGCTAATATAAAAACAAGCTGAAATGACGCGTGTTGAAGAGCGGCTGAATGGTAAGCCTATTGATCTAGAAAGGGGGTGCGCCGGTTGGAGCGCACGATTTTACACTGCGACTGCAATGGATTTTACGCGTCGGTGGAATGCGTGCTCCACCCGGAGCTGCGATCAGTTCCAATGGCGGTCTGCGGTGATCCGGAAAGCCGTCGGGGAATTATCCTGGCGAAAAACGAGCTTGCCAAAGGGTATGGAATCAAAACAGCGGAGACCATCTGGCAGGCCAAGCGGAAATGTCCTCAGCTAGTACTGGCTCCGGCGCACCATGACCAGTACGCCCTGTTCTCTAAGAGGATCAACGGAATTTATCAAAGATATACCGATTTGGTGGAACCCTTCAGTATTGACGAATCCTGGCTGGATGTGACGGGAAGCCGGGAGCTGTTTGGCGGCGGCAAAAAAATCGCCGACGAGCTGAGAAAAGCCGTGCGGGAGGAGACTGGCGTTACCATCTCGGTGGGGGTCAGCTTTAATAAGGTGTTCGCCAAGCTGGGCAGCGATTATAAAAAGCCGGACGCCACCACGGTGATTTCCCGGGAAAACTTCCGGGAGCTGCTCTGGCCTCTGCCGGTGGACCGGATGATCTTCGTGGGGGACTCCTCCAAAGCGGCCCTGGAAAAGCTGAGAGTGCGGACGATTGGAGATCTGGCCCGTCTGGACCGGGAGCTTTTAGAGAAAAAGCTCGGCAAGCAAGGGGCTGCCTTATCTCTTTACGCCAACGGCCTGGATAAAAGCCCGGTGCGCTCCGTTTATGAAGAACGGGAGGTAAAATCCATCGGCAACAGCATTACCTTTAAACGGAACCTGACAGGCATTGAGGACATCCGCCTTGGCGTGCGGGCGATCGCCGACCAGGTCGCCTCCCGGCTGCGGAGGCACCGGGTAAAATGCGCCACGGTCCAGGTGGTGATCAAAGACCCGGATTTCCGTGTGATTTCCAGGCAGAGGCCCTTAAAAAAGCCGACCCATCTTTCCCGGGATCTCTATGAATGTGCGCTGGCGATTATCCTGGACAGCTGGAAAATAACAGCGCCTATTCGAATGCTGTCCATTACCGGCGCCAACCTGGTGGGCGACGGAGAGGATACCATTCAGGAGCAGCTGTCCCTGTTTGATCCGCCGGGAGAACGGGAGGAGGAGGAAAAGCAGGAAAACCTGGAAACCGCTCTGGACGAAATCCGGGCAAAATTTGGAAGGGAGGCTGTTTCGTTTGGCTCGGTGATCCACAACGACCTGGGTATCCGGGATCATAAAAAGGAGCTGTAGCGCCACCCTGGCGGAGAAAATCATACCAAGCCAGAAAATGGGTGAAAGGACGCTGTGAGAAGCCCCCCTTTCACCCATCTGGAAAGGCTTATGCCGCAAGCCGTCCGGATACAAAAAGAATCTAAAATTTGTATTAGGAGGAAGCCTATGGAACCTGTTTTTGCAGATCGGAAAAGCGTTTTGGACTATGCCGAAAGGACCTTTGGCACGCTGCCGGACTACCCGTGGCTGAAGGATCCGAAAAGCGCGGTGCTCCGCCATCAGGATACCGCCAAGTGGTACGGGCTTATTTTGGAAATCCCACCGAAACGGCTGGGGCTTTCCGGTCAAGGCGCCGTGGACATCTTGAATATAAAATGCGACCCGCTGGTGCTGGGAGGTCTGATAGACTATCAGCGGTATTTTCCGGCATATCATATGAATAAGGAAAAATGGGTCAGCGCCATTTTGAACGGTACAATCCCCCAGGAGGAGTTGTTCAGCCTGCTCCGGCAAAGCTTTGCGCTGACCAAAGGCAAGTGAAGGGAGCGGCTCAGAGAGAAAAAGCGTTTCGCAGGTTTTCGCGAAACGCTTTTTTGTAAACGGAAGGGTAGGGCTAAAATCGAGTGGCTCTACTGTTTGCGCCGCTGTTCGAAGATGATAAAGCCGGCTTGTGGTTTTCCGGCTTTGACAATTTGCCGGGCTATTTCAGCGCCGCGCCCAGGGCTTTGGCCTGGTCCAGCGCAGGATTTCCCTGAATATCGCCTACCGCCGCCACGCCCTTAGCGAAGACACAGCCAAGATCCCGCCACCGCAGATGCTTGACCAACGACTGGTAATAGTGGATGATGGGCTCAAAATTGTCATCCTCCTCGCCCTCCGCGGCCATCAGCAGAGCGCACTCCTTACAGGGAACCCGGTAATCGGGATAGCCCTCCGCTGTGGCGAAAAGCCGGTCCAGGGCGCATTTGAGCTGGCCGCTGATGGTCCAAAAGTACATGGGAGAGGCGAATATCACCACATCCGCCTCACGGTACACCGGATAAATCTCATCCATGGCGTCCTTCTGCACGCAAGGACTGTTTAGGTCTTTTCCGCCGCCATAACAGCCGAGACAGGGATGAATCTCCATGTCGCGCAGGTCAAACCGGGTTACCTGGTGGCCGGCTTCCTTGGCGCCCTGGAGAAACCGGTCAACTAAGGCGGCGGTGTTTCCGCCGCGTCTGGGGGAACCATTGAGCACTATAATTTTTTTACCCATAAAAATCATCCTTTTTTGTTTATTGTGGCTGCCGCCCGCAGCCTTAAGGCAAAAACGGCCGAAACCGCGTGTTCCAAAGGCGCAGGATCGCCTTTGTGGATTTTTGCCCCTTGCGGGCTTTTCCGGGGCGGCTGTCCTGCGGCGAAGGCCTCAGCCGTAAGCCTGCCGCGGGAGCTGTTATCTATATTGTAGCGGACATAGAGGGAAAATCAAGGGGAGAAAATTCACTAAACCGTTCACAAGGCATAAAGTCAGGCTTGCGGCCCCTCTTTTTGATCCATTTTAAAGTGCCGCGGCGCTGGGAGTCTCTTGAAAGAACAATAAAAAACTCCAGGAAAGCTTCCTGGAGTTTTTTACGTTTACCGGGCTTTCCCGAAAAATTAACCCTGGATAATCGACTCCCCGGTCATTTCCTTGGGCTGGGGAACATTCAGAATTTTCAGCATGGTGGGAGCGATGTCCGCCAGACGGCCGCCCTCCCTCAGCTTGCAGTCGTAGCCTACCACACAGAAGGGCACCGGGTTGGTGGTGTGTGCGGTGAAGGGTTCGCCGTCCTCAGCTACCATCTTATCGGCGTTGCCGTGGTCGGCGGTAATCAGCAGAACACCGTCCATCTCCTTGATGGCGGCGGCTACCTTGCCGACGCAGGTGTCCACTGCCTCCACGGCGGCTACCGCGGCGCTGAACACGCCGGTATGGCCGACCATGTCGCAGTTGGCGAAGTTCAAAATAATCACGTCATATTCTCCGGAATGGATGCGCTTTAATACCTCGTCGGTGACCAGATAAGCGCTCATTTCAGGCTGAAGGTCGTAGGTGGCAACCTTGGGAGAAGGGATCAGCGCCCGGTCCTCGCCCGGATAGGGCTCCTCTACGCCGCCGTTGAAGAAGAAGGTCACATGAGCGTATTTTTCGGTTTCCGCGATCCGGAGCTGCTTCATGCCAAGCTTGGAGATATATTCGCCGAAGGTGTTGGTCAGAGATTCCGGCTTAAAGGCCACCTCGACATTGGGCATGGTCGCGTCGTACTGGGTCATGCACACATAGGTCAGGGGGAAGAAGCCTTTCTTCCGCTCAAAGCCCTTGAAAGCCGGATCCACAAAGGTGCGGGTGATTTCCCTGGCCCGGTCCGGACGGAAGTTGAAGAATACCACCGAATCCCCGGCGCCGATCTGAGCGCCGCCGGCGCACACGGCAGGCACCACGAATTCGTCGGTAACCTCCTTGGCGTAGCTGTCGGCCACCGCCTCCACAGGGCACTGTGCCTGGACGCCCTCGCCGTAAACCATGGCGGCATAGGCCTTTTCCACACGGTCCCAGCGGTTGTCGCGGTCCATGGCGTAGTAGCGGCCCATTACCGTAGCGATTTTGCCCACGCCGATTTCCTTCAGCTTATCAGCGCATTCCTGCACATAATCCTTGCCGGAGGAGGGCGGTACGTCGCGGCCGTCCAGCAGAGCGTGGATATACACATCCTTCAAGCCGCGGCGCTTAGCCAGCTCCACGATGGCATAGAGGTGGGTGTTATGGCTGTGGACGCCGCCGTCGGACAGCAGGCCGATGAGATGGAGGGCCTTGCCATTGTTCAGCGCGTTGTTGACGGCGTCTAAAAGAGCCGGATTTTCGAAGAAATCGCCTTCCTGAATGGACTTGGTAATCCGGGTCAGCTCCTGATAGACGACCCGGCCCGCGCCGATGTTGGTGTGGCCGACCTCAGAGTTTCCCATCTGGCCGTCCGGCAGGCCCACGTCCATGCCGGAAGCGCCGATCTGGGTCAGAGGATTTTCAGAGAAAAGCTTATCCAGATTCGGAGTATTGGCGGCTTTAATGGCGTTGCCTTCAGCGGGAGCAAAGCCGAAGCCGTCCATAATCATAAGCATTAAAGGTTTTTTCATTGGTCAGTGTCTCCTTTTCGTGGGGATTCCCCGTTTGCCCGGCGCTTTGGACAGAAGCCCTCCAGCCCAAGAGGCCAAATGCTTTTGGCCGGCGTTAAGCGTTCGGGCGCGTGCGGGCCAGGCTTGGGCCAGGCGCCCAAAAGAGCGAAAATGTTTCGTGAGCGCCTTAACCCTGTTAACATGTACGGCGGAGGTCCCTTTTATACCAAAGGAACGTCCGCCGCCAATTCCGTTTCAAACTTATTTAGAAGCCGCTTTTACAATCGCGGCGAAATCGGGAGCCTTCAAAGCGGCGCCGCCGATGAGGCCGCCGTCCACGTCAGGCTGGGCTACCAGCTCGTCGGCGTTCTTGGCGTTCATGGAGCCGCCGTACTGAATGGTAATGCCGTCGGCGGCTTCCTGGTCGTACAGGCCGGCGATCACCTTGCGGATCTGGGCGCAGACCTCGTTGGCCTGCTCAGCGGTAGCGGTCTTGCCGGTGCCGATGGCCCAGACAGGCTCGTAGGCGATGATAATTCTCTTCAGCTCTTCCTTGGAAACGCCGCCCAGGGCGATCTTAGTCTGCATAGCGACCAGCTCGGCGGTGACGCCCTGCTCACGCTGCTCCAGGTATTCGCCTACGCACACGATAACGGTGAGACCGGCATCCAAAGCGGCTCTGGTCCTCTTTTGTACGGTGACGTCGGTATCGCCGAAATAGGTTCTGCGCTCGCTGTGGCCGGTGATGACGTACTGTACGCCCATTTCCTTGAGCATCACGGCGGAAATTTCGCCGGTGAAAGCGCCGGACTCGGCCCAATGGCAGTTTTCCGCACCCACGCCGATGTTGGTGCCCTTGGTGGCCTCCAATGCGGTGCACAGATCCACATAGGGAACGCAGACCACTACGTCGCAGCCGGCGTCCTTAACCAGAGGCTTGATTTCCTCCAGCAGAGCCTTGGCCTCAGAGGGAGTCTTGTTCATTTTCCAGTTTCCGGCGATAACAGCTTTTCTCAGTTGCTTGTTCATAGTAAACAATCCTTTCTTTGCCCGCCGGCGCCGCGGCGCGGGGGCCTTTGATCCATCAGTGAAAAAAGCGGCGCGGGAGGTAACCCCGCGCCGCTTTTCAGACGTCGTAGCTCAGGCAGACGGGCGCTTAGCGCGCCGGGGAAACAGGGCGGGGTAAATAGGCCCGTTTTTCCGCGTCTGCGGTAAAAGGGAGAAAGCCTGCGCTTAGTCCTTGTCGTTCAGGCAGGCGATGCCCGGCAGCACCAGGCCCTCCAGGAATTCCAGAGAAGCGCCGCCGCCGGTGGAGATATGAGTCATCTTGTCGGCAAAGCCCAGCTTTTCCACAGCAGCCGCGGAGTCGCCGCCGCCGATAATAGAGATGGCGCCGCTTTCGGCGACCGCCTTCGCCACAGCGATGGTGCCGCTGGCGAAATTATCCCACTCGGATACGCCCATCGGTCCGTTCCAGACAACGGTTCCGGCGCCCTTGATGGCGTCGGCGAACAGGGCCTCGGTCTTAGGTCCGATATCCAGACCCATCCAGCCGTCGGGAATGTTGTCGGAGTTTACCAGCTTATGATTGCAGTCAGGAGCGTATTTGTCGCCCACTCTGTTGTCCACGGGGATCAGGAACTTCACGCCCTTGTCCTTTGCCTTGGCCATCATGTCCTTGGCCAGCTCAACCTTGTCCGCCTCGCAGATGGAGGTGCCGATGGAATAGCCCAGAGCGTTCATAAAGGTGTAAGCCATGCCGCCGCCGATGATCAGGGTATCGACCTTTTCCAGCAGGTTGTTGATAACGCCGATCTTGTCGGAAACCTTGGCGCCGCCCAGGATAGCGACGAAGGGGCGCTTCGGATTAGACAGGGCGGTGCCCATGACGGAAATTTCCTTCTGGATCAGGTAGCCGCAGACAGCGGGCAGGTAATCGGCCACGCCGGCGGTAGAGGCATGGGCTCTGTGAGCGGTGCCGAAGGCGTCGTTGACATAGATCTCAGCCAGAGAGGCCATAGCCTTGGCCAGCTCGGGATCATTTTTGGTTTCGCCCTTTTCAAAGCGGACGTTTTCCAGCAGCTCGACCTCGCCGTCCTTTAAATCGGCGGCGATCGCCTTGGCGGAATCTCCCACTACGTCAGAGGCCATTTTTACGTCAAAGCCCAGCTTCTTGGAAAGATAAGCGGCTACGGGCTTTAAGGAATATTTCATATTGACTTCGCCCTTGGGACGGCCCAGGTGAGAGCACAGAATGACCTTGGCGTTATGGCTTACCAGGTAATTGATGGTCTTCATAGCCTCGTCGATACGCTTGGTATCGGTGATATTGCCGTTTTCATCCAGCGGAACGTTGAAATCGCAGCGGACCAGAACTTTTTTCCCGGCTACGTCGATATCTTCCACTGTTTTTTTCTTTGAATAATCCATGTGAAAACACCCTTTCAACATATTGATAACTAATTGACAAATCCTACCTTATTGTACTCTACCTTTGTAATTTTTTCAAGCCTTTTTCATTGAGAAAACAAGGAATCATGCCCCTTCCTGCCCTTCCTCCGAAATAAACGGAAAAGCCTCCGCTTTTTTTGTGGGTTCTGTCTTTACTTATGGGTATTTACAAAACAGAGGCTGAAGGCCGGTTTTGAAGCCCCTTGAGAAAAACAGCAGGACAGGCCCTTTAGGGGCCGGCGGCCGGATGCGGAAATCCGCCGCGCGCCAGGAGCGGAAAGGCTTTTGCCCGGCGCAAATACGGCGCACCGGCGCCGCCAAGATGGCTTCCAAAGGGACGGCAGGCGGAAAAGAGAAAAGATTATTTGCCGGGCCAGCGGTAGGCCCGGAGCTGTCCGCTGCACTGAAGCTCGGGGTAACCCCACTGGCGCAGCACCTCGTAAACGCCGACAGCGACCGAGTTGGAAAGGTTTAAGCTCCTGGCCTCGTCAATCATGGGAATCCGCACCGTGGTGTCCGGATTGTCGAACAGCAGCTTTTCCGGCAGGCCGGCGGTTTCCTTCCCGAACAGCAGGTAGCAGTTGTCCGGATAGGCAAGATCCGTGTGCCGGTGAGGCGCTTTGGTGGAAAAATAGTAGAAATTTCCGCCTTTATTTTTCTCAAAAAATTCCTCTAAATTCTCATAATAGGTAATATCCAGCAAATGCCAGTAATCCAGGCCTGCCCGTTTGAGCTTTTTATCGTCGATGGTAAAGCCCATGGGGCCGACCAAATGAAGCCTGGCGCCGGTGGCGGCGCAGGTACGGGCTACATTTCCGGTGTTTTGGGGGATTTCCGGCTCTACCATTACAATGTTCAGCTGTGCCATAGTATCATGTCTCTCCTGTTCTCAGGTAAAATTGTGAATCGCAAGCTTACGCCTTTTTCTCCCGGGCTTGGCTTTCGTCCAGCCCTGCTTCCGCACGGCTCTGGGATCGTTTAGCTTTGGCTTCCGCACGGCTCCGGGATCCTGGCGGACGTGCCGGCTTACCGCAGTCCGGCTCCGGAACCAGCCCGCGGCAGGAAAGCTTCTTTTCCGGCCGGGTCACCACAGGATCTCGCCGATCAGCTGGTTGGAAACCAAAAAGCCCCGGCGGGTGAGCCGGATCCCCTGGCTGTCCACGAGCGTCAGGCCGGGGGCCTGGAACCGGAGAGCGTTTTTCCGGTATTTCTCCGGAATAGGGGTTTGAAATCTCTGCTGATAGCCGGCTTCGGTCAGCCCCTCCGACAGCCTGAGCCGGAGCATAGTGTACTCCTCCGGGCCTCCCGGCGGGATAGCTGACTCATCCGGGTCCTCCGGAAGATACTGGGGGGCTTGAAAAAAGGCGGAAAGGCTTTTCGGGGTATAAAACCGCCTGCCGCCGAAAAAGGAGTGAGCGGAGGGGCCGATGCCCAGATATTCGTCCCCGTTCCAGTATTTCAGATTATGGCGGCTTTCCTTGCCCGGAACGCTGAAATTGGAAATTTCATATTGGAAAAGCCCGGCCTCCTCCAGTGCCTGGCAGGCGGCCAGGTACAAGTCGGAGGCCTGGTCGTCGCCGGGCAGGTGAAAAGCCTCTCTTTGCTGAAAAAACCGGGTGCCCGGCTCAATTTTCAAAAGATAGGCGCTGACGTGGGTCACGCCCGCGTCACGGCAAAAAGCCACCGATTTCCTTACGGAATCGGTGGTCTGGCCCTCCAGGCCCAGCATCAGGTCCAGCGATACGCTGCGGAAGCCGGCCCGTTGAGCGGCCGCGGCCGTATCCCAGGCCTGCCGCGCCGTGTGCCGCCGGCCTAAGAATTGAAGCTCCGCGTCAAGGGCGGACTGAAGCCCGATGGAGATTCGGTTGGCGCCCGCCATCCGCAAAGCCGGAAAATCGAAGCCGCCGGCGGAGCAAGGGTTCATTTCCACGGTGATTTCAGCTCCTGGAACGAAGGAAAACGCCTTTTGAGCGGCTGTAATCAGCCGGGACAAGCGGTCCGCGCCCAAAAGGCTGGGCGTGCCGCCGCCGAAATACAGAGTGTCCGCAAAGCGGGGGCATTTTTCACCCCAGAGAAAAAGCTCTGAAATCAAACGGCCGCAGTAATCGTCCATCGTCCGGCTGCCGGCAGGCAGGGAATAAAAATCGCAGTAGGGACATTTGCCGTCGCAAAAGGGGATGTGCAGATACAGGCCGATAGGATCCCGGCGCCGGGGGATCATGCTTCCGCCTCGGTTTTCTCAGCACCAATGAAGTCGATTCCACCGTTATAGGGATGGAAAATGATCCCGGTCACGTTTTGGGCGGAGGCAAAATACCGCTTTTCATAAACCAGGGGATAAAACACCAGATTCTGGATCAGGTGGTTTTCCGCCTGCAGGCACAAAGCGGCGCCATCCTCGCCGGGTGAAGCTTTGATTTGGCTTAAAAGGTTATTGTAATCCTGGTTTTGGTAACCGGCGGGATTATAAGGGTTCTCCGAGGAAAAAAGATTTAAAAGCTCCCAGGGCCCGTCGTTGTCCGCCCGCAGGGGGCAGAGGGCCAGCTGGTAATTGCCGTTCCGCAAGGCGCTTTGCAGCTCATTCTCCGATACCGCGTTCAGGTTCAGATAATAGCCTAGGGCGCTGTTCCAGTTTTCCAGCAGATTATTGACGATGGCCTTGGCGCCGGGGCTGTCCAGGCAGAGAATGGTCACCTTCGGCAGAGAGTCCAGCTGAAGCTCGTTTAAGCCTGCCTCCAGATAGGCTTTTCCCTGACCCTGCTCGTAGGCGGGCAGGGAGCATTCGCCGGCCAGAGTCCGGTAATTCTCTCCCGACAGGGTGGTCTGGGGAGGAATCACGCTCTGGGCCTGGCTGTAATTTTCCGGCAGGGAGGAGAGAACCTGCTCCCGGTTTAAGGTCTTCAAAAACGCGGAGCGTATGTTGGCGTTTTGAAAGACGCTGTCCTGCATATTGAAGCATACTCCCAAGGCGGTATCCTCAAAGGAGGTCAGGTTCATATCGGCGGCATGGGCGGCCTCCAGCTGTTCCCCGGTGATAGGCGCGGCATCCACGGTGCCGTTTGCGATAGCGTTGGCGCTGTTCATGATTTCGGCGCCGATGGTGAAGCTTATGCCGGCGGGAACGGGCTTTTGCTCCCCGGCGTACAGGCTGTTCCGGGATAGGGAAATGGATTCCCCATGGGTCCAGCTGTAGGAGGTGGAGAAGGTATAAGGGCCGTTGCCCAGGGTAGTGCCGGCTTCCAGCCCATACTGTCCTTGAGATTCGGTGAAAAATTTTTCGTTACAGGGCATGGCGGCGGAAGAAGCCATCAGCTTTGGAAAATCCTCATAGGAATAGGCTAAGTCTATTTTTAGGGTTTTGGAATCCAACGCCGTCACTCCAAGCTCGGAGGGATCCGCCTGCCCGTCCAGCACCTGCTGTCCGTTGGCAATGCAGGTAAGAGTCCTGCCCAGGTCGGAGCCGGTACCGGGGTTCAGCGCCCGGCGGAAGGCAAATACAAAGTCAGCGGCTGTCACCGGGGTTTCATCCTCGTCGGTCCAGCAGGCGTCCTCGCGAAGATAAAAGATAAAGGCGGTGTAGTCTCCGTTATGCTCCCACCGCTCCGCGACCCCTGGCTGGGCTTCCCCGTCAGGGCCGATGCGGGTCAGGCCCTCAAACAGGCTCATGATTACGATTTGGGCCGACTGGTCGTCGGCGATCTGCGGATCCAGAGAGCTTGGCTCGCTCTCTAAATTATATTGAATGGTCTGCTCGTAGATAGGATCGGTCTTTTCCCTGCAGCCCGCCAAGGAAACGGCGAACAGCAGGCTGAGAAAGACGCACAGGCATTGTTTCAGCTTCATAGGGCGCTTCTCCCTTTCGGAATAGGATAAAATCCAAAGATTATGTAAGCGGTTACTTTGTTATCTTACCATTAAATTCCTGCCTTTTCAATGGATTTGGTATGAACTTTCTCTTACATCAGCGTAAGAAACGGGACCATGCTCCGGCAGGGAAGGATACCGTCAGGCATTTTACAGGCGCTGGGGCTTCCGCCTTCTGCATGGGCTGTCCTCCGAGGCGCGCAAAAGGCGCTTCGCGCGTGGCGCGGCGTTCCGCAGAACGCGCTTTTCCGCCTCGGCCCAGGCTGAAAGCAAAGACTTTTCTCCCTCGGCCGGGGAGCCGAGCCTTTCAAAGAGAACCAAAAAGAGAGCAGGAAAGAAAAAGAACCGCTGGACCCGGCGCAGTACCGGGCCCGGCGGCTGCTTTCCGGCGGGCTATCCTTTAAAAATATACTGGACGTCGTCGATCAGATTACCCACCGCGTGGGCGGCCTTGCTGGCCTTCTTCTTGACCTGCTTTTGATTGCTCATCAGCTGGGAGCCGACATAGCCCACCATCATGCCGGCTGCCAGGCCGGTGCCGATTCCCTTCATGAGCCCGATGGTATTCTTATTCATGATTGTTTCCTCCAAAATTTGAATGCTTTTTTACAGAAGGTTTTCCCTCCTGCATTAGTGTGCCCGGAAAAATCCAGTCAAGCAAAAAAATAGTTGGCAAATTTAGATACCAATATTTAAAAAAGAATGGTATAATAATACTGCAAAAATATGAAAAATAGAAAAATGAGAAAGGGGCTGTCAGTATGAACGATATCATTTTAAATATACTGGAAAGAAGAAGCATCCGCCAATATGAGGACAAGGCGGTTTCCAAAGAGACGATGGCGGAAATACTTAACGCGGGCGCCTGGGCGCCCAGCGCCATGAACCGCCAGACCTGGAGGCTCACCGGAATTATTGATCCGGAAAAGGTGCAGAAGCTGGCGGCCGCCGTAAAAAAAGCGCTGGGAGCGCCCCAGTCGGAGGATTATTCCTTTTACCACGCGCCCGCCTTTATTATTGCCAGCAATACCAGGGGTTACGCGAACGGCATGGCGGACTGCGCCTGCGCTATGGAAAATATGATGCTGGCGGCCCATTCCATGGGGCTGGGCACCGTGTGGATCAACCAGCTGAAGGACACCTGCGGCGACGCCGGCGTGCGAAAGCTGCTGACGGCGTTCGGGGTGCCGGAGGATCACGACGTGTACGCCTGCTGCGCCATTGGCACCGCCCTGGGCGGGGCCAAAGCGCCTGACCGGAAGGCGGGCGCCACGGCGATTGTGGAATAAGCTGCCGCGGGGGAAACGGGAAAGCGGCTTAGAAAGCGTCCGTCCCAAACGGCTTGTAAAGAAGCCTGGCGCTCCGGAGTGACGCTCTTGCGGAAAAGCGGCTCGCCAGAGCCCTCCGCCGAAATGCCGGAAGGCCTTCCCGGACCGGAAGCGGCTCCGGCATTTCGGCGGCTGATTGCCGGACGGCATGGAATCGGCTGATTTTTATTCTTGATACAGGGGAGTTGCTGGAATGGCCCATGAGCATTTTTACGTGAAACGGTCTGAGCGGGAGAGCTTGGTTCAGCCGGAGCTGATTTATACCGGGCTGCTGGAGGACGCCCCTAATTGGTTTAATATACAGCACAGCCATGATTTTTGTGAAATTTTATACGTGGCCGGCGGTGCGGGAGAAGCGATTTTAGAGGGGAAGAAATTCCGTTTGGCGCCGGGAGACCTGGTGGTGGTGAACCCGGGCACCCTCCATGAGGAGAGGTCAGACGCGAAAGCGCCTCTGCGCCTGATTTTTTTGGCGATCCGTGATTTCGCCGTGCCTGGCCTGCCCGCCGGGTGCCTTTCCCAGGAAAAGTACCGGGTGCTTTCCTGTGGGGAATACCGGTATAAAATGGATATTTATTTACGGGAGCTTTTGCAGGAGACCTCCAGCCAGATCGAATTTTATCAGGAGATTTCCCAGGGGCTGGTGTCGGCGCTGCTGGTTTTGGTGATGCGCCTGATCCGGATCAATCCGGAGGACGAGGCGGCCCTCAGCCAGGAGTGTCAGAAAATCAAGGAATATCTGGATCAGAATTTTACGTCTCCCATCACGCTGGATTCCCTTTCGGAAACGGTTTATATCAGCAAGCATTACCTTTCCCATTTGTTTAAGGAGCAGACGGGGGTTTCTCCCATCAAGTATCTGACCTCGAAACGGATGGAAAAAGCCTGCGAGCTGCTGTCCGAAACGGAACTGCCGGTTTCCGAGGTGAGCAAGGCGGTAGGCTATGAAAATCCTCTGTATTTCAGCCAGGTATTTAAGCGCATTTATGGGATTTCTCCAGTAAAATACCGCATGGGACGTGCATAATCACGAAATTTTATAAAAATCCAAATTTGTGAAAAAAGTAGTTGCTTTTTTCATGTCAGTTCTTTATAATAAATTATGAACTTTTTGTTACAGTTTAATGGACAGCCGGTTTTATGGGAATAGCAATCAAAAAAGGCCATTATCATGCGGGTTAAGGCATGATAATAGCCTGAAATGGTATGTCTATTAAAGTGTAGAATTTAGGAGGGAATATTTTTATGGAACAAAAACAAACTAACGGTATGGCTGTTGCCTCGCTGGTACTGGGCATTGTTTCCGCAGTATGTATTTTCTTCGGTTACTTTGCTTTTATCGGCATCATCACTGGCATTATCGGTTTGATTCTGGGCATCATGGCGAAGAAGAAGCAGCCCTGTGGCATGGCCACCGCCGGCATCGTTCTTTCCGCTGTGGCTCTGGGCCTGTGCGTCATCACTTTCATCGCTTGCTTTGCCTGCACCGCCTGTGCTTTGGGCAGCGCCGGTTCCTTGAGCTATCTTGCTTAATTTCCACAGCAGTTAGCAGCATCGTTGAAGAACATATGGAAAAGCGAGGAAGATTTCTTCTTCGCTTTTTCTTTGTCCCGATTCCCTCTTGACCTTTGGTCGCCCGATTTATTTTGAAAGCTAGGTGAAAACAGCTATGTTTCCGTTTATTCATGTGGGTTCGCTGAATATTGGCACCTACGGCCTCTGCATCCTGATAGGGGCGGTGGCCGGCATCGGCGTGGCGCTGATCCGGGCAAAGCGCAGGAGTTTTCCGGTGGAGGATACCTTATTCCTTTCCTTTTTCGCCCTGATCGGCGTGGGAGTAGGCGCCAAAATTTTATATCTTATTACCATTCTGCCGGATCTGATCGAGCATTTCCAGGAGATTTTTACCAGCCTGGAGGCGATCAATTTGCTGTTCACCAATGGCTTTGTGTTTTACGGCGGCCTGATCGGCGCGGTGCTGGCCATGTGGTGGTATACCCATCACTTTAAAATGGATTTCTGGCAGTCGGTAGAGCTGCTGATCCCCTCGGTTCCGCTGGTTCATGCTTTCGGCCGGATCGGATGCTTCTGCGGCGGATGCTGCTACGGGATCCCCTTTGACCCGCCCATCGGCATCGCTTTTACCAATTCACCGGTAGCGCCCAACGGGATACCGCTGTTCCCGGTGCAGCTGGTGGAGGCCGGCTTGAATTTCCTGCTGTTTTTCTTCCTGCTCTGGTTCGCCGGAAAGCCCAGGCCTCAGGGCAGGATTCTGGGCGCTTATGTCATCGCCTACGCGGTGATCCGGTTTGTGTTAGAGTTTTTAAGGTACGATTACGAGCGGGGAATTCTTTGGGTTTTCTCTACCTCCCAATGGATCAGCCTGATCCTCCTTCCCATTGGTATTTGGCTGCTGGCACGGAGAGCGAAAGCAGGGGAAAAACCGGTTTCGGTGGAGCCAGCCGGGGCAGGCGAAGCCGTGGAAAAAGAATAAGCAAAGCCGCAAGCCGTTCAGCGCTTGTTCCGCCGCAGCCTCATAGCCTGGGGCCTCAGAAAAAAGGCGGGCAGTCCCTTTTACACAGAAAAACACCTATCTTCCCTGGAGCCCACAGGGAAGATAGGTGTTTTTGCTTCCAGCTGAGAGGGAAGCAAATGGCAATAGCGGTTCCCGCAAAGTGAAAATCGATAGCGATAGAGCTGCTTCGGCGGCAGTGCGGGCGGCGCGGACAGTTATTTGTGATACTTTTTCCCCCTGCAAAAGGGTAAGACGGGGCCGCCGGCAAACACTTTCGCCTGCAGCGCTCCTGGCTCGTCAATACCCGCCCCCGGCGTATGGCCTTCGCTTGCCCCCTGACGCACGAACCCCGGCGCTGTTAGACGCCGTTTGGAAGCATGTGCCCGGAAGGGAGCGGGCAGTCCGCCAGCCGTGACGGACTGTCTGCCATTTAGAACCGATACTCCGCAATGGTTACAGAGTGTGGCGGCAGGGTCAGAGAGCTGCCATCAAAGGGCAGCCATTGAGAGGCCACAGGGAAAATTTCGTTTTTCCCGATATCATTATAAGAATCCGCTGCTTTTCCGGTAAGAGTGTGAAGCCGGTATTCCTTGGGAGCGGCGCCAAAATCAACATCCAGTGCGCGGCCGCTGCCGGGATCCTTGTTCACCAGGGACAATATGGCGGAGTCCTTCTTCATGGTGGCCAGGGCGTCGATGATCTGGATTTCCTCCAGTGCGCCGGCCTTGCTTTTTACTGTCATTTTTGGAGCATCCTCACACCAGCAGTCCACTACGGTATCGCCCAGCAGGTTTACGTAGAGGTCGAACACGTGATAGGTGGACCGCAGAACGATTCCCTCGTCATAGGTAAAAATACAGCCTCTTGTGTTTACCGTGGGGGCGAAGTTTGCCATTTTCACTACGTCGCAGTGGCGGTTGCAGGCGTTTAAGAAACAGGCGCTGAATACTGCGTCAGCCATGGTGTAGGTAGCGTTTTGGTCGTTTTCATCCCGGGGAGTAAGATATTCCTCCTTGGTTACTCCCATAGGCTGGTGGAATACGTTGGGGTGATACCAGCTCCGCAGATTCCACTCGTCAAACGCTATTTTGATTTTTCCCTTTAGATTCATAGCGGTGAGCAGACCTTGGATATTTTCGATGGAATCATCCACGTGATTGGTGTAGGCCATAGCTTCCTCATAGGTGGCGCACTGGTTTTTCTCCTGCAGCGGATCCCAGTATTCATGAATGGAAATCCAGTCCAGAAAATCGGAGCAGTTTTTCAGAAGGCTGATGTTCCAATCCAGGTCGGTGAGAGCCGCGGCGGTTAATTCGGTGGTGGGATCGATGTGCTTGATCATTTTAGCCGATTCCTTCACCAGCCTTCCCCACTGCTGAGCGGATTTTGCGCCGATCTCCCAGTCGCCGTAGTTTTCATTGCCGATGCTCCAGTACTTTACGCCGTAGGGCCTGGGATGGCCGTTTTCGCTGCGCCATTTGGCGTAGCGGCCCTCCCGCTCCAGATTGCAGTATTCCACCCAGTCGCTCATTTCCTCTGAGGTGCCGGTTCCCGCGTTGGTGCAGATATAAGGCTGGCAGCCCAGCTTTTCGCATAAATCCATATATTCGTCGGTGCCAAAGGCGTTGGATTCCTCCACACGCCAGGCTTTGTCGAAATACGGTTTTCTTTCAGGACCTACGGCGTCCTTCCAATGGTAGGATGAGGCAAAGCAGCCGCCGGGCCATCGCAAAACAGGCACTTTGATTTTACGCATGGCCTCCAGCACATCCAGCCGAAGCCCCTTTTCATCGGAGAAGGGGCTTTTCGGATCGTAAAGCCCGCCGTAAATTTGGCGGTGGAAATGCTCGATAAAATGTCCGTAGATCATTGGGTCTCGTTTGCCGAGAACCCGTTTTTGATTTATTTTCAAACGCATAGGATCAAATCCTTTCTTTTGGCGGAGCGCGCCTCGATTCCGGACGGACGCCGGCGAAAGCAGCGCAGGGGAATACCCGATCCGAACGAGGGCCTTTCCATTCCGTCTGCCCATCAAGCGCTCTTGAAGCCTTTTTAAGGGGAAGCTTTATTTTTTTGCGGCCTGGGGGAAACGCTCATGGCAGCTTCCCAGCTTAGTGAAAAGGTCCCGGAAAATAGCGTCCCGGTCCATACGCTGAACGCTGCGGATAAAATGGCGCCGCTCGTCAAAAGCGTAGGAGTGGTCGGAAACCACCACCGGCGCGTGAATCAGGGAGGAGGGGGTCCAGCCGCTGTTCACCAGATAGGCAACGGCTCCTACATCCCAGATTGCCTTGGACCAGGCGAAGTGATCGTTGGAATAGGCCTTTACGTTGTCCACCAGGTAATCGCAGATTTTATTTTTTCCCGCGAGGCAGGCCTCCAGCTCGGGAACCGTGGTGATGAGAAAATTGGTAACCCCGAAGGCGGGAATCTGCACCAGGGGTACGCCGCAGTCGAACAAAACCTGGCCGGCGGCCAGGTCCTGGCTTAGGTTAAACTCGCTGGGGTAGACCCAGTCTCTGGTGTTGCCGCCCAGCCAGACCACCACCAAATTTTCGATGATCTCGGGGCATTTGAGGATCGCGCTGACAATATTGGTGCAGGCGCCGATCCCGATGACATAGAGAGGGTCATCCGGGGAAGCCTGGCGGGCTTTTCGGATCAGGTCGTTTACCGCCTCGCTTTCCTGGGGAAGCTCCGGACCTTCCAAGGGCGCTCGGCAGCCACGGAAGACGAAGCCTTCCGGATCGCGGCCGGTCAAGCCGCAGATCTTTAAAATTTCCTGATAGCTTTTTTCCATTCCGTCCGCCGGAGAGGAGGAGCGGCCGTTATAAAATAAGGCGGCGTAAATCGCCTGCAGGTCGATTTTTTCCGGTGACAGCATGGCGTATAGGATAGCAAATTGGTCGTCGATCTCATTGTAGGCGTCCGTATCCAGCACAGCCTTTACCCTGCGCTGGGGAGGAAGCAGCCTTTCTGCCTGTTGTGAAGCGGATAATTTAGAAGAAAAATTTTTCATAAACTCAAAATCCTCCAGCAATTGTAAAAACAAGAACTGCCGGCTGTTATAGAAGCTTTCTGGGGGCGCCGGTAGTCCCCTCATTATAAATTTTCACCGGAAGCACCCTGGCCTGCTTTGGCATATCGGGGTTGGTGATCCGCTCCAGCAGCAGATCTACGGCGATTTCTCCAATATTGTATTCCTGAGCGCAGAAAATACTGGTCAGCGGCGCGTGATAGGGCACGTATTTCCGGATGTGGTCGAAGCCCATCAGGGAAATATCCTTTGGAATTTTTACGTGGGCGGTACGGAAGGTGTTGATAATCCGGTAGGCGATTTCATCGTTAAACGCCAGGATGGCGGTATAGTCCAGCGGATTCAGCAGCTCCATTATGGCGTTGTTCTTGATAGCGCTATCCATATCGCCGCAGCCGATGACGCGGATATCGCTGTCAGGGATCCCGGCCTCCTTCAGCTTTTTTAAAAAGCCCGCTTCCCGGTCCACCTGGGCGCTGTTGTTCATCGGCCCGCGGATATAAGCGAACCTTTTGTGGCCCAGTTCTAAAAGGTGCCTGCCGGCCAGATACCCTCCGGAGACATCATCGCACCGGACTAAATCAGCGGAGACGCCGGGAATCCAACGGTCCACCAATACGAAAGGCACGCCGCTTTGTTCGAGAAAAGCCACCACGGGTTTATCGTCGCTGTAAGGGAAATACAGAATCCCGTCTACTGACTGGGAAATAGCCACGTGGACCATCTGGGTGCCGATCTGCCTGCCCTGTTCCTCAAGCTGGGTACACAAAATCATCATATCGTATCCGGCCTGGCGCAGAAAAAGCTCGATTTCGCTGATCATGGAGGTAAAGTGCTGGTTTCGGATATCGTTCACAATCACGGCGATGATATGGCTGGCGCCGGAGCGCAGGGATGAGGCCAGGTTGTTGCGGATGTATCCCTTTTCTTTGGCGGTTTGCTGAATTTTTTTCCGGGTTTGCTCCGAAAGCTTGGTGTCGCCCCGAAGCGCCCGGGATACGGTGTTCACAGAGTAACCGCACTCGTTGGCAATATCTTTCAATGTTACACGGACTGGTTCCAAGATAATCCTCTCTTTTTCTATTTTGGGAAGTATAAAAATTGCTTCCTGCTGTATTTTTTTGCATTTGACATGTTTATAATAACATCCCTGTCTCAACGGCGCAAGACAAAGTTCAGGCGCTGTTTTTATGGAATTTACAACAAATTTTTATCGATTGTTCTTAAGAAAACAGGAGGAGCATTGCGGAAGGATCCGCACGGAACCAAAGCGGAGGCAAGGCGCCCTGACAGAGACGTCAGACCCTGTCTGCACAGTTTTTGCGCCGGCGCCTGCCGGCCTTCATGGCTTTCAGCAGAGGAGGGCTTCCGCGGCTTTGGACGGCTTTGGCTTGGCGGCCGCCGGGCGGAGCTTATTGAGGAATTACGATGACGTTGACAGAATGCTTCCGGATCGGGACCGGCTGGCCGCCGTCCAGGATAGAGCTTGCCGGAGTAACGCGCTCCGGCTGATCCGCTGTATTGGCGTTCCGAATGGAATCGCTGTAAAGCTCCAGCTTTTCCACAGCCTTTCCGGAAAGCCCCGGAACGTCCAGGGTGAGCAGGCAGTCTTCGGTGAGGGACTGGTTCACAACGGAGAGATAAACCGCGCCGTCTCCGGCCGTGGCCACCGCGTCTATGGCGGGGATGTCCTGATCGATGACCTTATCGGTCACAACGTGATTTTTCTTGTCGATGTTGATGCCGAAGGGCAGGCGGCGGACATCGTGGACGGTAATGCGGCTGTCGCAGTCTACATCGGCGCGGACCAGCTGGGAGCCGGTATGGTTAGCCAGCATCTGGAACACATAGTAAGGCGTTCTCTTGAGACAGCCCTCCTTGGTGACATGGAGGGCGCCGGTAATATTCACAAAGGTGGAATACATGGCCATTTTCACCGTGTCGCAGTTCCTCACCAGCCAATTGAGGATCAAAGCGGTGATGATGGCGTCGTGGAGGTTGTAGGTTTCATCCTGGTTGACGGTGCTGAAATTCCAGCCGAACATATTCCACTCATCCCAGGCCACCTTGATCTCGTTTTTGACGCCGTTCTGGCCCGTGATAATGGAGGCCAGGGTGAGCTTGTGGCGCTCGTCGATCTGATAGGGAATATACAGGGATTCCTCATATTTTTCCGATACATCCCCGAAATCCTCCCAGCCCAGGCCGTAGTAATGGGCGGAAATCAGGTCGATATAGGGAGCGAGCCGCTTTACCACCGTGTGGTTCCATTCGGCGTCCTGCTCCATGCCGCAGGCTACCAGGCGGATGCTCTTATCTACCGCTTTCATGGCCTTGGCAAATTGAACCGCGGAATCGGCATATTCCGCCGCGGTCTGGTTTTCCATCTGCCAGGGGCCGTACATCTCGTTGCCCAGCCCCCAGAATTTCACGCCGAAGGGCTCCTCGTAGCCGTGGGAACGGCGGAGATTGGCGTAATAGGTGTCCAGAGTGCCGTTGCAGTACTCCACCCAGTGCATGGCCTCCTCAGCGGTTCCGCTGCCCATATTGACGCAGATCAGCGGTTCGGCCCCAACCTTGCGGCAAAGCTTGATAAAATCCACAGTGCCGAACTGGTTGCTTTCTGAAACGCCCCAGGCAAAGTCAAAACGTTTTGGGCGGTCATCCTTTGGGCCGACGCCATCCTCCCAGTGATAGTTGGAGACAAAGTTTCCGCCCGGATACCGCAGAATGGGCACCTTGACCTCCTTCAGCAGCTCCAGCACGTCTGTGCGAAAGCCATCCTCATCGGAGAGGGGATGGCCGGGATCGTACACGCCGCCGTAAATATTGCCGAAGGCGTGCTCCATAAAGTGGCCGAAAAGCAGGGGGCTGACCTCCCCCTGTACTTTTTCACGGTTGACGGTAATTTTTGCTTTCATCAAATCATCTCTCCATCCCGGTTAGTGTGATTGAGGCCGCCGGCGTTTTCAGAGCCAGTCCGCCAGCGTTCCTGTTGTGCTCGTACACGAAATTGGTTTCAATATAGCACAAAAGATAAAATTGTCAATAAGGGCGTTGGTCCGCTGGGCGGGGGTTTTCTCCCGGGGAGCGGGCGGAAAAGAAAGTGAAAAGCTGCCGCCCGCCGGGAGGGAGAAACAAAGAAAAAATCCCGGAACGGCGGCGCTTTTCTTTGGGCCTCCGGCTTCTCAATTTAGTGCTTCGTTCGGGGTCTTTTTTCGCCATGATTTGTTTGAATTTTGAACCATAAAAAATTTTTTATCGTTAAAATATCCATTATTTACAGAAAAGGTATTGACAAATTAGGAGGTTAACGTTATTCTATAGTCAGGATTATCGATAATCCTAAATGAGCCTTAAAAAGTGCCGTCCTGAGAAACGCAAAGGAAGGACCAGGAGGGCAGGACCATTTTTGAAGTTTAGAAAGGTTGGATTCCCTAATGAAGCAAGCGAAGCTACATATTGATCGGCACTTCCAGGTGGGAGAGGTTGACAAGCGCATTTTCGGCTCTTTCATCGAGCATCTGGGCCGGGCCGTATACGGCGGCATCTACCAGCCGGGCAGTCCCTTATCCGATAAGGAGGGAATGCGTAAGGACGTAATGGAGCTGGTTCGGCAGCTGCAGGTTCCGGTGGTTCGCTATCCGGGCGGAAACTTTGTATCCTGCTTCCACTGGGAGGACAGCGTGGGACCCAAGGAGCTGAGGCCTGCGAGGCCGGAATTAGCCTGGTTCGCCATTGAGACCAATGAGTTCGGCCTGAACGAATTTGCCGACTGGGCAAAGAAGGCGGAAACTGAAATCATGATGGCGGTCAATTTGGGAACCCGCGGCGTGGACGACGCCAAAAACCTGTTGGAATACTGCAATCTGCCGAAGGGAACCTATTACAGTGACCTGCGGCGCAGCCACGGCGTAGAGCAGCCCCACGACATCAAGCTTTGGTGCCTGGGCAACGAAATGGACGGCCCCTGGGAGATCGGACGGAAAACGCCTTACGAATACGGACGCCTGGCGGCGGAGACCGGCCGGGTCATGAAGATGATGTGTCCTGAAATCGAACTGGTGGCCTGCGGCTCATCCTTGTGGACAATGCCCACCTTCGGCGTTTGGGAAAGCGACGTGCTGAAGGAGTGCTACGACGTGGTGGACTACATTTCCATGCACCAGTATTACGACAATTACGATAACGACACCGCCGAGTTCCTGGCAAACAGCACGGCGATGGATCGGTTCATCAGCCAGGTGGTTTCCCTCTGTGACGCCGAGCAGGCGAAGCAGCGCAGCAGCAAGAAAATCAACCTGTCCTTTGACGAATGGAACGTATGGTACCATTCCAAGGAGGCGGATAAAAAGATCGAGCGCTGGACCAAGGCGCCCCGCCAGCTGGAGGATATTTACAACTTTGAGGACGCCCTGCTGGTAGGCGAGATGCTGATCACCATGCTCCGCCACGCGGACCGTGTAAAGATCGCCTGCCTGGCTCAGCTGGTAAACGTGATCGCTCCTATTATGACCAGCGACAAGGGTGCTTGGCGGCAGACCATTTACTATCCTTATTACTATACCAGCGTTTATGGACGGGGCCGCGTTCTGCAGACCCTGGTGGATTCTCCCCTTTATACCACGAAAAACAACGGCGATGTTCCCTATCTAGACGCTGTAATGGTGGAGTGCGACGACGGCTCCTTGTCCCTGTTTGCCGTCAATAAGAGCCTGGAGGATGACATTACCCTGTCCTGCGACCTGAGACAGTACGAGGGCTTCCGAGTCGAAAGGCATATTGTGCTGGATCATGACGATATGAAGGCGGAAAACACAGAGGAGCATCCCGATACCGTGGCTCCGAAGAGCAACGGCGCATCCAGTATGGAAAACGGCCACCTTTCAGCGGTGCTGAAGAAGCATTCCTGGAATATGATCCGTATGACCATAGATTAGTGGACGAGAGAGTTTTAAGCAAAATAAAACAAAAAAGGCTGTTATTTATGCCTTTTTAGCACAATAACAGCCTAGAATCTATTGTCCGCTAAAGTATAAGACCCCAAACATCTAAAAGGAGGAGCAAAAATGAAAAGACTTGTTTCCGGCATCCTGGCGGCCCTGTTAGCGGTAACTGCTTTCAGCGCCTGCAACACCAATTCCCCCGCCAGCAGCGGCGACGCCACCAGCGGCGCTTCCAGCACAGAGGCTTCCAGCGGCGACGCTCAGAAAGAGCCCGTTACCATTCAGTTCTGGACTTCCTTCACCGGTCCTGACGACGAATATGCCCGTGACATTACCAACCGCTTCAACGAGATGGATAACGGCATCACCGTAGAGTTTGACGCTATGGGCGCTGACATTCTGACCGAGAAGCTGGCCACCGCCCTTTCTACCGGCAACGCCCCCGCCCTCACCTTCCAGTTTAATTTGCAGGTAGGTACCCATGGCAAGAACGACACCATGAGAGACCTGTCTGACTTCTGGGAGAAGACCGGCGTGGATAAGGACGACTTTATGGAGGAATCCATCACCGCCCTGCAGTACGATGGAAAGCAGATCATGCTTCCTTTCCACTGGTATTCCACTTACCTGTACTGGAACAAGGACCTGTTTGAGGCCGCCGGCTTAGATCCGGAGACCCCGCCCACCACCTGGGATGAGGTATACACCATGGCCGAGCAGATCACCGATCCTTCGAAGAACGTATACGGAATCGGCTTCCCCACCAGCGGCGCTGTGCCGTGGTTCTATTCCATCATGCGTTCCAACGGCGGAGACTTCTTTGATACTGAAAACATGAAATCCGTGCTGGACAGCCCGGAGAACCTGGAAACCCTGAAGTGGATCCAGGATATCGCCCAGAAGGGCTTTACTCCCGCCAACAATACCGGCGCCGACCTGGATAACATCATGATGGCCGACCAGCTGGGTATGTATGTAAACGGCCCCTGGCTCTCCACCGGTCTGAGAGACAATGAGATTAACTTCGGCGTAACCGGTATGCCTGCCGGCAAGAAGGACACCATCGGCGTTGCCGAAGAATACGGCTTTGCCGTGCCGAAGTCCACTCCCGACGATCAGGTGGAAGCCGCTTATGAGTACATCGCTTACTGGTATACTCCTGAAATTGCCTCTGAGTGGTGCCTGAAGAACGGCTATCCTCCGTTCATCAAGTCTCTTGTTGAAAACGAGGACATCAAGAATGACGAATATGTCAGCATCTTCTCCCAGATGGAGGACTACGGCGAGGTTTCCTGCGTAGGCCTGACCACTGGCCAGCAGATTCAAAGCGACGTGCTGTTCCCCATGGTAGAAAGCATCATGGCCGGAAACGACGCCCAGGCCGAACTGACCAAGGCTTCTGAGGAAATCGATGGAATTTTAGCGACTGAGAAATAATCAGAATAAGTGGCGAGGTTTGCTCTAGTTGGAGGCTAACGCCTTATCTTGGGGCAAACCTCAAATTTTACCAAAGGGGGATGCCAGCTTTGCTGAAAAAATTAGACAGATATTGGAACCGTCCCGGCCGGGCCGCCTATATCTTTATACTGCCATCGTTAGTGCTCCTTTTTATTTTTGCTTTTATTCCGCTCTGCGCTTCTATTGTAATCGGCTTTATGCACATGGACATCTACTTCAGCGACGTTCATTTCGATGGATTTAATAACTTTGTCCGCGCGTTTCAGGACGAACGCTTTTGGAACGCACTGAAAAACACTCTGCTTTTCGCGATTATAGAAATGGTGCTCCAGATCGTGGTAGGACTGCTGGTGGCTAACGCCCTGGTGAGCTCGACGTTTTTCAATAAATTTTCCCGCACCATTCTCTTCATTCCTGTTGTAATCTCGACCGCCGCCACTGGCGTTATGTTCGGTCTTCTTTTAGATGAAACCATCGGCTATATTCCCTATCTCTGCGGTATGCTGGGCTTCCCGGACGCCACCTTTTTCAGAAACGCTTCCACCGCGATGGGCACGATCATCGCCATGACGGTTTGGAAAAACTTCGGCTATACCATGTCGATTCTCGTGGTGGGCATCCAGGGCGTGTCCCAGAGCTACTACGAGGCCGCCCGGATCGACGGCGCCTCCAAGGTGCAGCAGTTCTTCTATATCACTCTGCCGGGGATTCTGCCCAACCTGGGCTTCTGCATCATCACCAACCTGATCGGCGCCCTGCAGGTATTTGACCAGGTGTTCGTCACCACCCAAGGCGGTCCCCAGTATACAACCGAAACCTTAGTGTTCTACATCTATAAGACGGGCTTCCGCGACCCCTTCGACCTGGGCTACGCCAGCGCCATGTCGGTCCTGCTGCTGATCGCTATTTTAATCCTAGCCGTGCCGGTCTATAAGAAGATGTTTATGTCTAAGGATTAGGAAGGTGCACAGATTATGAAAAAGACAAAAGAAGATATTGTATTAGGCACTATCAAATATATCTGCATCGCGGCTTTGCTGATCGTGGTGCTGTTTCCCATTATCTGGCTGGTCGCCGGCTCCTTTAAGCTGGAAAAGGAGATTTTATCCTTCCCGCCTACCGTATTCGGCGAGCATTTCAGCATGAAATCCTTCCAGCGCATTTTTGATGCGATTCCCTTTCTGCAGTATATCGCCAATACGGTGATTTTTGCCTTGGGCGCGACCGGTCTGGCTCTGGTGTTCGACTCTGCGGCGGGATACGCCTTCGCCCAGCTGGACTTTAAGGGAAAGAATTTTCTGTTCGTCGTCGTTTTGCTGACCATGATGGTGCCGTTCCAGGTCATGATGATTCCGCTCTTTTTGGAATCCAACTATTTGGGACTATTAAATACCTATATGGGCCTGATTCTGCCCAAGGCCACCACCGCGTTCGGTGTGTTTATGATGCGCTCCTATTTCGCTCAGCAGCCTCATGAGCTGGGCGAGGCCGCCCGAATCGACGGCTTAAGCGAAATCGGTATTTTCTTCCGGATCTTCCTGCCTTTGGTGGTGCCGGGCCTGATGACCCTGGGTATTTTCCATCTGATGAACAACTGGAACGATCTTCTGTATCCCCTGATGATGACCACGGAAACCAAGATGAGAACCCTCTCCGCCGGACTGGCGCTGTTCGTGGGCGAGAGAAGCACCACCTATTACGGCCCTCAGCTGGCCGGTGCATTGATCTCCATTCTGCCGCTGATGGTTCTGTACGCTTTCTTCCAGAAGTATTTCATCGCCAGCGTGGCCACCAGCGGAATGAAGGATTAATCGGGATGAATCAAAATTTGAAAAATTCTGCCCAGGCTCTGCTGGCCATGCAGCGCATGTCCTGGGAGCAAGGAGTGGCGGCACAGGCGTTTTTTGAGTACGGGCGGCCTGACATCGGGATGCTTATGGTCCGGGAGGCCTTGCGCCGCTCCGACGGGAAGGGCCTGCTGGGGATTACTAATCCGGCGATGGATTCCGTTGACTGCGGGGCCAACGGACTGCCCCTTTATTACGCTTATCAATATACTGGGGACCGCGCTTATTGGCCGGCCTTGCAGAGACTGGCTGATTGGCTGGAGTTTTCCGCCCCCCGGGGCGCCTCCGGCCAATTGTATCATAACCCGGGCAGCCGGAAAATGATGATCGACGGAATTTATCACATTCTTCCGCCTTTAGCGGCGGCAGGAAGGGCCGGGTTCGCGGCTCAGCAGGCGGAGCTGTTTCACCGGAGGCATTATGATTCCAAAACTGGGCTTTACCGCCAATTTTGGGATGAGGACGGGAACAGCTTTTGCCGCCGGGAGCTTTGGGGCGGCGGCCAGGGATGGATGGCCGGGGCCTTAGCCCTGGCGTGCAGGCTTCTTCCGCCGGAGGACGGTGAAACCAAAAAAACGCTGGGTGAGCGGCTGAACCGCCTGCTGAAGGCCATGAAGAACTATTTGCGGGAAGACGGCCGGTTTCACGACGTTTTGGACGACCCGTCCACGTTCCCCGAGGTGACAGCATCCCTGATGATGTGCTATACTGTTTATCAGGGAATCAGCGCCCTTGTGGTGCCTGCCGAGGAGAAAAGGGATGCCGACCGGGTGCTGGAGCTTTTAGAGCGGTATGTGGATGAACAGGGCTTTGTCAACAGCGCCTGTGCCTCACCCGGCTTTGACCGGCCCGGAAATTCCGCGGAGGCGCAGGCTTTTTATCTTTTGGCGCATTCGGCTAAGAGAGCGTTAGAACCCCAAAAAGCTTAATGATGAGGTGAAAAAGAAATGATGCTGAACAATAATCCCTATTCTGAGGTCAAGGGCTTTAACTACTGGCCGTCCTATGCTATGGTTTTAAACGATGTGATGGACAGATTTGATTTGGAAATCGTCAAAAGGGAGTTAAAGGGCGCCCAGAACCTGGGAGCCAGCTGCGTACGGGTGTGGGTCAGCAATGTGAGCTGGCAGAGAAGCGCCCCCAGGTTTCTCTCTGATTTCAGAGCCTTGCTTTCCGCGGCGGAAAGCTATGGTATTTTGGTCATGCCTGTGCTTTTTAACCGCTGGGTGGATACGGATTATCCCGTAGGAGAACTGGACCTGACCACCGTAATGATGCCATTGTCCGGGGCCAACCGGGAGTATCTGCGCTCCTTCCTGGGAGAATTCCGGAATGATTCCCGGATTCTGATGTGGGATCTCTGCAACGAGCCTTTTTATTACGCGCTTCTGCCGCTGGAGGAGAACGCAATCCAGGAGATCAAGAGACTGGAAATCCGCTACTGGCAGGAATGCCTTGCTGAGATCCGCCGGATTTCTCCCAGCCAGCCGGTCACTATGGGCTTTGCAGGCCCGGCAGACCCGGCGCTGGAGGAGCTTTACCGCAGCCTGGATGTGATTTCCTTCCACCCCTACGCCGAGTATTGGGACGAGGGCTTTTTACAGTTCACAGATGCTTACATAGACGTTGCGAACCGGCTGGAGAAGCCTCTGCTCTGTACGGAAACCTGTCAGGGCAGCCTAAACGACCAGGTGCGCGGGGAGATCGTCAGGCAGACCCTGGATGCGCTGGAAAGCCGAAGCATCGGATGGCTGGCCTGGCATTTGTGCGAGGGAAAGGTCGTCACCGGAGACCGGTCCCGTCCGGACGGAAACTGCCGGCCCGGAGAGGCAGGATATATGCCCTTCCTGCTGGCCGACGGCTCGATCCGGCCGCATCACGAGGCGGTGCTGCGTTACACCAAGCCGGAACGCAGAAGCTGACCGAAGCCGCAGGCAATCGCGTAAACCGAAAGGAAATAAGGAGGATGTCATAGTGCAATACAGAAGAATGGGCCGCAGCGGGCTAAAGCTCAGCGAGGTGGCCGTTGGAAGCTGGATGACGGATCTGAAGGGCCGGGAGGCCTGCGATACCGCGAAGGAGGTTCTGCGCCGGGCTTACAACAGCGGCGTAAACTTTTTTGACTGTGCCGACGCTTACAGCGGCGGTCAGGCGGAGGTTTTCCTGGGAAATATTCTGAAAGAATTTCGGAGAAGTTCCTACGTGGTTTCCAGCAAGGTGTTTTTCCCAGTGGGAGACGGTCCCAACGACCGGGGGCTTTCCCGGAAGCACATTGTGGAACAGCTGAACCGGTCTCTGAAAAATCTGCAGGTGGATTATTTGGATCTCTATTTCTGCCACCGGTTTGATCCGGAAACCTGTATGGAGGAAACTCTGGAAACTCTGAGCGATATGGTGGCCCAGGGGAAAATTCTGTACTACGGGGTCAGCGAATGGAGCCCGGTTCAGATTACCAAGGCGCTCGGCCTGATTCAGAAGCACGGCTACCGGCCCTTGTCTGTGATTCAGCCTCAGTACAATATGGTGGACCGGTATATTGAGGATGAAATTATGGGGATCTGCGAGGAAAACGGCGTGGGTATCGTTCCCTTCTCGCCCCTGTCCCAGGGCTTGCTCACAGGCAAATACAGAAAGGGCCAGCCTATCCCGGAAGGCTCCCGGGCAACCCATCAGGCGGATAAGCAGATCAACCAGCTTCTCACAGAAGAAAATCTGGATAAGGTGGAGAAGCTGCTGCGGGTGGCCAAGGAGCTGGGAGTTTCCCTCTCGGTTCTGGCTCTGGCCTGGATCCTGCGGAAGCCGGCCGTCACCAGCGTGATCACCGGGGCCTCCAAGGCCTCCCAGCTGGCTGGCAACCTGGCTGCCAGCGGGTTCCGGATTCCTCAGGAGGCTCTGGAGGAAATTGAGAAGATTCTGGATTACCATCCCTTTGTGAGAAGGATCGGATAACCCTACGGAAGGAAAGGACCGCGATAAAAGAAAATCCGCTTAGCAGGCGGTCAAAAGAAGCGGAAAAACAGTGAAGCGCAAAATGCGAAGAATAGAAAAGCGGAAGCTTTGGCGAAGGTGAAAAGGAGGAGCTTATGAAAAAGATTACGCTTGGAGGAATGCAGGCCTCCGATATTGTACTTGGATGTATGCGGATCAGCGATATGGCTGTGTCCCGGGTGCAGGAGCTTTTGGAAACAGCTGTCGAAGAGGGGATCAACTATTTCGATCACGCAGATCTTTACGGCCACGGAGCTTCAGAGGAGGTTTTCGCAAAGGCCATGGGCCAAAAGCCCTCGCTGCGGGAGCGGATTTATCTCCAGTCCAAATGCGGCATCCGGGATGACGGGGGCCTTTTCCGGTATGATTTTTCCAAGAGCCATATTCTGAAAAGCGTTGACGGTATTCTGAAACGGCTGAACATCGATTATCTGGATGCGCTGCTTCTTCACCGGCCCGATCCGCTGGTGGAGCCGGAAGAGGTGGCCGAGGCCTTTGAGCTTCTCCACAGCAGCGGAAAGGTCAGAAGCTTCGGCGTCAGCAACCAGTCCCCTATGCTGATCGAGCTGCTGCAAAAATATGTCAATCAGCCCTTGGTGATCAACCAGCTTCAGTTCGGCGTTGCCCACACCCCTATGCTGGATCAGGAGCTTTTCTTCAACATGACCGCTGATCAAAGCGTGGACCGGAGCAGCGAAATCCTGGAGTACTGCCGCTTGAAGGATATCGCCATACAGGCCTGGTCGCCGTTCCAGTATGGATTTTTTGAGGGCGTGTATCTGGATAACGCCAAATTTGGCCCGCTGAACGATACCTTAGACGCCATTGGAAGGAAATACGGCGTATCCAAAGCCGCTGTGGGCGTTGCCTGGATTCTGCGCCATCCGGCGAAAACCCAGGTAATCGTCGGCACCACCAACCCGGAGCGCCTGAAGGCGATGTGCAAGGGCTCGGAGGTTGTCTTGACCCGGGAGGAATGGTATGAGATTTACCGGGCGGCCGGACATAAAATCCCCTGACCATAAACCGCCGTTTCGAGGCTTAAGCAGATCAGAAGCGAATAAATACAGTGGACGCCTTGCGGTGCTTTTTTACGGAAGCTGACGATTTTACTTTTGCGGCCGCCCCGGAGCGCTTGTTTTGCGGCGAAACCGTTCAGCGCAGCCGCCTTGCCGCAGGGCTGAGAGGGCTTCAACGATTGTCAAATCAGCTTGAGCGTTATGCGCGGCCGGCAACACGCGGAAACCGCCTGTTGCCAGGAGAAACCGCCGCCGTGGACCGGTGGAGTGCGAGCCTTTAGGGAACCCTGTGGACACAGGCGCGCCGCGCGGTGAATCAGACAGATTGCACCGCAGGAGGTATGGGCGTGAAACGTCCGGCCCGGGCGCTGTACGCCTGAAAGAGCTTTCGTCACAACGGCGGTCGGTGAAAGGCGTTCTCAGTCCATTCTCAGCTGTTTTGCTGATCAAGCTTATCTGAGCTGTGCTTCAGGATCAACAAAATTCGAAATTAAGGAAGGAATCGGCATGAAAGGATTTCAAAGCAGGCTTCCCGCAGCCCGCTGGGAGGAAGGACTGCTGTGCGGCAACGGCACCATCGGCGCTATGGTGATGGGCTGGCCGAAGGAGGAGACCATTTACTTTACCCATGAGAAATTATACGCGCCCTTCGCTCCGAAGCGGGAGCCTGTGCATACGGCAGGGCATCTGGAAGCTATCCGGCGCATGATGCTGGATGGCAGATACGAGGAAGCGGCGGAATTTGTGGTAAATCTTTCCTATCAGGAGGGGTATGGGCCCCGGATCGAGCAGTGGACCGACGGGTTTACCGTGGCCTGCGACATGAAGCTGCGGTTTCCCCAGAAGGAGGAGCCGGAGGACTATAAAAAATCCCTGAATTTTGAAAACGGCCAGGCGGAGGTTTCCTTCACCCTGGGAAGCAGCCGGGTCACCCGGGATTTCTTCGTATCCCGAGCCGCCGGGATCGCCGTAATGCGGATCACCTCTTCAGAGCCCGTCAGCTTTGAGGTCTCTCTGGAAAAGCATCAGGAAATTCAGGAAGCCTGCGAGCCGTATTGGAAGGAGGTCGGCTACGACCGCCGGATCCTGGATCCGCTGGTAGCCGTTCAGGATCATACGCTGCTGTATGAGGGCGTGTATCAGGATACCGATTTCGGATACCGCTGCGCTGTAAAAGTCGCGGAAACAGACGGCGCGGTTTGCGGGGAGCCGGACAGAATCACCGTAAGAAACGCCCGGGACACCTTGCTGTTCTATAATCTTCTTCCGGTTCCGGACCGCCGGAAGGCTGTCCCCCGGGCGGAGGACAGCTTTGAGGGCCTGCCCTTGTCCTATGAGGAATTGCTCCAGGCCCACGCGCGGCTTCATAACGCCGTTTACAGCCGTATGGAATTGAAACTCAGCGACCCGCAGGCGCCTAAGAGCGAGCTGGCGGAGGAGCTCTGGGAAAAAGGGCGGCAAAAGCTGCCGCCCAACCGGTATTTTGAAATGCTGTGCGACGCGGGCCGGTACCAGGTGATCTGCGCCAGCGGAGAGACGCCGCCAACGCTTCAGGGGATTTGGACCGGAACCAACCATGTGCCCTGGTCCGCCGATTATACCCGCAACGGCAACGAGCAGACGGTGATTCTTTCCAATCTGCCCGGCAATATGTTTGAGTGCATGGACAGCTTTATCCGCTATGAGGAGAGCCTGATCCCGGAGGAGCGGGAAAACGCCAGGGTGATGTACGGCTATCCCGGTATTTTAAGCGCCTCCCGCACCAGCAGCCACGGCCTGAACAACCACTTCAGCGTAGAATGGCCTATGACGTTTTGGACCACCGGCGCCGCATGGAACGCCCATTTCTTTTATGATTACTATCTTTATACCATGGACCGGGAGTTCTTTTTAAACCATGCGCTTCCGTATATGAAGGAGTGCATCGTGTTTTTTGAGAAATTCCTTATCGAGGACGAAAACGGCAAGTGGATGTTCGTCCCGTCCTATTCTCCGGAAAACAAGCCGGCGAATTCCCCCGGAATTTCCCAGGCGTGCATTAACGCCACCATGGACGTCGCTTTGGTCAGCGAGCTGCTGCGGAATCTGATTCAGGGCTGTGAAACGGAAGGCGTGGAAAAAGAAAGCCTTCCCAAGTGGAGAGCCATGCTGGGGAAAATGCCTGCCTATCAAATTAACGAGGACGGCGCTTTAAAGGAATGGTGTACTTCCCGGCACGAGGATTTTTACGATCACCGCCATTCCTCCCACCTGTATCCCCTGTATTACGGGGTGGCGGAGGAATTTAAAAACCAGCCGGAGCTGATGGAGGCCGCTAAAAAGGCCTATGAAATGCGGATGAAATATAAAAAGCAGGAAATCGGCGTGATGGCGTTCGGCACGATCCAAATGGCTATGACCGCCGTCCACCTGGGAGATACGGACACGGCGTGGAGGCTTTTATGCTCCATTGCGGAAAATAATTACTACAATACCTTTTCCCCCTCTCACAACGCCGGACCGTTTATCTTCAACTGCGATATCAGCGGCGGCGTGCCGGGGCTGATATTTGAAATGCTGATCCAGTCCTATCCGGTTACCGATGAAAATGGAAAGATCCAGTCCTTTGAGATCCGGCTCCTGCCGAATCTTCCGGAGCCCTGGCAGTCGGGCAGCCTGCGCGGCGTGAGAGCAAGAGGCGGCTTTGAACTGAACTTTTCCTGGGAAAACGGAAAGGTCACCCAGTGCGAGGTCATTTCACATTCCAATTACAGCTACACCATGGGATAGGGCAAAGCGGATTTGTCCGGATGGTGGGAAAACGGCTTTCTGGAGCTTGAAGGCGGAAGCGCCTGAAGCCGGGCCGCTGTGCGCCTGGGAAAGCTCATTTCGGGCCGTGGAACAGCCGGCGCTGAAAGGCTGGCTTTAAGATATTTTGATTGGATCGTCAGGAGGAGCGATTATGAATTATACGGTTATGGCTTATACCCGCCGGGAAAACAGAGAGCTGGAGAGCGCCATGCACCTGGCGGCGGTGCTGGAAAACGGCTCCTTGCAGCCCTTGCAGAACGGGACCGGCATCCTGTTTGCCAAAGCGGAATTTAACGAAGGCCCTCTGTGCGGCACCACGAAAATCCTGCGGAAGCCATGGGTGTTCCGCCTGAAGGATGGAGCCTTCGGCGTGGTATGCCTGCGCCGCAACGTAGGCGGCGGTCTGGAGCCTGGAAAAGAAAACTGCGTGCTGATATTCACCTCGCCGGATCTTCTTTCCTTCCGGGAGGAGGGACTGATCCCGGCAGCGCCGGAGGGTACGGCTGTTGCGGACGTCCGGTGCCAATGGGATGGGAAGGCTGGGCTCTACCAGCTGACCTGGTCGGATGGAACCGGATATTATACCTCGTCGTCACCGGATCTGACTTCCTTCACCGGTATGGAAAAGACCGGTTCCCCGGAGCCCCGGGCCTTGGTGAAGCTCAGCGATGGGGTGGATGGATGTTTGATTTCTCTTACCCAAGAGGAGTATGAAAAGGTTCTGCGCCGCTATTCTCCGGTAGTCCAGACCGGATGCCTGCCGGTTTATTGCAAGGCGGCTCCCGGGGAAAGAGTATCCCTTCCGGAGCAGGTGACCCTCACCTATTCCGACGGCTCGTTGAAGCCGATGCCGGTAAAATGGGAGCCCTTCTCCAGAACCCTGCCCGGCGTGTACTCGGTGGCGGGCGCCGTACAGCGGGAGACTTGGCCCTTTCCATTTTTGGAGGAGCGGGCGGACCCGACGGTGATCCGGTACCGGGGGCGCTACTATTATATGGCCACGGATGACGGAAACGGCCAGACCACCCTGAAAATCCGGGGCAGCGATACCATCAGCGGGCTGGCGGAGGCGGAGGAGCGCGTGATTTTCACCGCGAACCCGGAGGGATATATGTCAGGCTGCCTGTGGGCGCCGGAGCCCCACGTGGTAAACGGAAGACTGTGCGTGTTTTTTGCCGCCGGCAATCCCCACTGGTATACGGTGCAGTGCCATGTGATGGTGATGGCGGGGGATGACCCCCTGGACGCGGCAAGCTGGCAGACGCCTCAGCGGTGCCGCACCATAGAAGGCGGGGTCCTGTGCCCCGATGGAATCACCCTGGACATGACCTGCTTCACTGTGGGCCAGGTTCCCTACGTGGTCTGGGCCCAGCGGGTGATGCGCCTGGAGGAGCAGGAATTCGGCAACTCCGACTTATACATTGCCTCGGTGGATCCGGAAAAGCCCTGGCAGCTCACCAGCGCCCCGGTCTGCATCTGCCGGCCGTCCTATGGCTGGGACCGGGTGGATACCACGGTCGATGAAGGCCCCTTTGCCGTGCGGAGAGGAGACGACCTGTTCCTTACGTTTGCGGGATCCAGCGTCAGCGTTCTGTATTGTGTAGGCCTGCTTCACGCTAAGACGGGAAGCAACCTGCTCGATCCGGAAAGCTGGGAGGAGCTGGGGTACCCCATTCTTACCAGCGAGAGCGTGCCCGGTCAGCTGGGACCCGGACACAACTCCTTTGCGAAGGATGAATTTGGAAACGATATTGTGGCGTATCACGCCAAGCTGCCGGCAGCGGACGGCCACGACCCGGGAATGACAAACCGGCATACCGGCCTGAGGCCTGTCCACTGGGACGCCGAAGGCCTTCCGAGACTGGATATGACCCCGGAAAGGGAGCTGTCCCCCGGCTTCCAAATCCAGGCCGTTGTGGAGATCACGGAGGCCCCAAAGGAATAACCCAAGAAACTTTGCACTAAGGCGTCCTAGGCTTACGCAGGGCGCCTTTGCTTTGCTGTGGGGAAATTTAACGAATGAAGAGAAGCGCCTGTCAGAAGCCAGGCGGTAACGGCTCTTTCAGAACCTGTGTGAACTGCGTTTCGGCTTATCTCTTTGAGCAAAATACCTTCCGCAGAAATTTCTGAGGTCCCGCTGAGGCCCCGGTCAGAAAATCTGTGCCTTTGTTCCTCATTTTTGAGAGCTATAGAACCCTTTGACATCGCCGTCAGCCAAGGCTTTTTATCCGCCCTTCCAGTTTAGCCGGGGCCTTTCTTAGCTGTAAGCGGCAAAAAAAGAACCCATCCGGCAGATACCGGATGGGTTCTTTTTGAACTAGCTTATCCTAGGAAGCTTACGGAGCGATTATTTATACAGCGGGCCGTAGGTCTTGCAGGCATTGTAATCGGCGGCCATGGGGCAGTCTACGCCGAAGGAGGCCCAGGCGTGAGGACGGAAGATCTCCTTCTCGTCCAGGTTGTGCATAGAGACCGGGATTCTCAGCATGGAGGCCAGGGTAATCAGGTCCTTGCCGATGTGGCCGTACACAAACGCGCCGTGGTTGGCGCCCCAGTTGGCCATGACGGAGTAAACGTCGGTGAAGGGGCCCTTGCCGGTGAGCTTGGGAGCAAACCAGGTGGTGGGCCAAGTGGGGTCGGTTCTCATATCCAGCGTCTTGTGAACCTCGTCCGGCAGGGTTACGGTATAGCCCTCGGCGAACTGGAGCACCGGGCCTAAGCCCTCTACCAGATTCAGGCGGACCATGGTCACAGGCATTTCGGCCTGGGTCTTAAAGTGAGAGGAGAATCCGCCGCCGCGGAAATATCCCAGGTCGGCATGGCACCAGTCGGTGGCCTTCAGGCAGCCGTCAATGTCGGCGTCGGTCATGTCATACCATTTCTTCATCACGTGGTTGCCGTTTTCATCTGTGCTCGCGCCGGTTGCGTCCAAAGCCGCGGCGCCGGAATTGATCAGATGGATAAAGCCGCCGGCGGCCTTGCCCTCAGGCTTCCAGCCGGTCACGCGCTCCACAGCCTCGGGGCTCCAGTAGGTGCGTACGTCGGCGAAAACGCTTGCCTGGTTGGTGAGCAGGTTGCCAAACATCATGGAAACGGCATTGAGGCCGTCGTTCTCAGTGGCAAAGGGAATCGGCTGCTTTTTGCCGCGCCAGTCAAAGGTGGTGTTCATAAAGGCCTCGGTAAAGTCGCCGTTAGGCTGCCAGTCGGACCACATGCGCTGGCCCTGGAAGCCTCCCAAAATGCCGTTGCGGCCCATGGATTCTTCTTCCCAGCCCATTTCGGCCAGCTTGGGGTTGCCCAGCATCAGGTCGCGGCAGATCAGGGTCATCTTGACTACGAAGGCCCATTCCT
The DNA here is from genome assembly GCA_000154345.1 of [Clostridium] leptum DSM 753. Classification (GTDB taxonomy): domain Bacteria; phylum Bacillota; class Clostridia; order Oscillospirales; family Acutalibacteraceae; genus Clostridium_A; species Clostridium_A leptum. The sequence goes on along the minus strand of DS480345.1, from coordinate 182,511 downwards.
CTTCCTTCTGGGCGTCGGTGTGCTTTTTCTCCGGCGGGTTCTTATCGAAGCCCTCCGGGCAGTGCGCCTTGGTCCAGGCCAAAGCTCTCTCAAATTCCTCGTGATCGTAAATCTCCAGCTTCATGCGGCGGAGCACCTCGGTCATATCTACCCACTCGGCGCGGATGCCCAGGTAGTCCTGGAAGAACTGAGGATTGCAGAAAGAGCCCATGATGCCCATGGAAACGGAGCCGATGCCCACATAGGCTTTGTTCTTCATCACGCCGACAGCGCAGGCGCAGCGGGCGAACCGGAGAATTTTTTCCTTAACGTCGCAGGGAATGGTGGAATCCGTGACATCCTGGACGTCGTGACCGTAGATAGAGAAGGCAGGCAGGCCTCTTTGGTTGTGAGCGGCCATAACGGCGGCCAAATATACCGCGCCGGGACGCTCGGTGCCGTTAAAGCCCCAAACCGCCTTAATGGTGGAAGGATCCAGGTCCATCGTCTCGCTGCCGTAGCACCAGCAGGGAGTAACGCTCAGGGTGGCGCACACATTCTGCGTGGCGAACTGCTGGGCGCAGCGGGCCGCCTCCTCGCCGCCGCCGATGGTGCAGTCGGAAATGACGCATTTCATCGGAGTGCCGTCTGGATAACGAATCTCGGATTCAATCAGCTCCTTGGCCATCTTAGCCATCTGCATGGTTTTTTCTTCCAGGCTTTCCCGCACGCCGAACCGGCGGCCGTCAATGATGGGGCGGATGCCAATGGTAGGATAGTTTGTCATAAAATTTGACCTCCTTGTGATAAAATAAAATCACTCTGCCTCAACCGGCGGAAATTTCGAGCTTTCAATACGAAAAGGCTAAAAACAAGAAATCCCGCCGCTGAAATCTGTACAAGTTCATTATAGAAAAAAGCAGCCTCAAATTCAATAGGTTATCCTGTTTTGCATATCAGAATTTTTGCTTTCTTCTCCCGCCGAACGAGGCAATTTCCCGGCGGGCCCGGCAGAATCCTTTCCAGGCCGGGGCAAGGCGCCGCGGGGCGTCGCTCCTGCGCGCGGCTTTCTCTTTCCGGTATCCCAGCCTCAGCCTGGAGTTGGCGGTTTTAGATACCGCGCTGGCCGCAGAACAGGGCCGTCCCGCCAGCGCTCCTTTTGAGAGGCGGGCTTTTCAATATTCCGCTGAAGAAAGCCGGCTGTATCAGGAGCCGTTTTTATAAACCCATAAAATATCCCGTTGACTTTAGCGGAAGGAGCGTTAATAATGAAAGATGCCTGATCATAAGTTATAACGCTTTTGCGGCGGCCTGTGGAAGCGCAGACATAGGAGGAGAGAGCTTGAGAGGGGATTTCAATGACTTGACCAAGGGAGGCGTGACCAAACAGCTGGTTCGCTACGCCATTCCTATGGTGGTGACCAGCTTGCTGCAAGCCTGCTACAGCATGGCGGATTTGCTGATCGCAGGCCATTTTATCGGCAGTTCGGGGATATCTGCCATTAATAACTCCAGCCAAATCGTGTTGATTTTGACCAATATCGCCATCGGACTGACGACAGGCGGTACGATTTTAATCGGCCAATGCTTTGGGGCAGGCAGCCGGGAAAGGCAGAAAAAGGCAACCGGAACCCTGGTAACCTTGTCTATGGGGCTGGGAGCTCTCTGCGCCGTGATTTTTTTCCTGGCGGCAGAACCAATGCTGAGGGCGCTCGGCGCCCCAAGCCTGGAGGAAGCTAAAATTTATCTCCAGACCTGCTCCGTAGGGCTGGTGTTTGTATTTGGCTATAACGCTCTAAGCTCGGTGCTGCGGGCGGTGGGAAATTCCAAGCAGCCTTTTTATTTTATCGCGGCCGCCGCAATGATTAATGTGGCGCTGGATCTGTTCCTGATGGGATACTGCCGCATGGGAACTCTGGGGGCGGCCGTCGCTACTACTGCGGCCCAGGGAGTATCCTTCCTGTCAGCGCTGTTCTATTTGTTAGGGAGGAAAGAGCTTTTCCAGCTAAAGCTGGAATTTTTAAAAATCCGGGTCAATGAACTGCTGGTAATTTTAAGGCTGGGAATTCCCGGAGCTGTCCAAATGACGATCGCGGGGGTTTCCTGGCTTGTGGTGACCTTTCTCATCAACCAATACGGCGTAGATGTCAGCGCCGGCAACGGAGTCAGCATTAAGATCAAGGATTTCTGCCAGCTGTTCACCTCCGCTATGGCTACTTCCGCATCCGCCATGATCGCCCAAACCTTGGGAGCGGGCCTTTACGACCGGGCAAAAAATGTTACTGATACGGCTATGAAAATCACGGTGGCGATGTCCCTGGCCATAATTGCTCTGGTAGAACTGCTGGCGCCCCAGCTGGCGGGCCTGTTTACCAGCGACGAGAATGTAAGGCTGGCGGCGGTGCAGAACCTGAGAATCGAGATTGTAGGCCAAGTATTTTACGCGGTTTTTATGGTATATCACGCCTTAGCCATCGGCGCGGGACACACAGCCTTCGCTATGGCCAGCTCTTTTGTAAACTGTATCGTCTTCCGGGTGGTACTGGCGGCGGCCTTCAACCATTTCTGGGGGCTGACTGGAATTTACCTCGCCTGTATGATCGCTCCCGCTTCCTCGGTTCCGCTGGGCTATTTTTATACCCGGTCCAATGTGTGGCGGCGTTCGCTGGTGTAAGAAACGCCGCCCAAAAAGAAAGGCGCGGCCTGGGAAAGAACCCGGGCCGCGCTTTTTTGCCGTGTATCAGCGGATTTGGCTGATTAGAAATTAAAGTTGTCCGGATCGGCCCCAAACCGACGGTCCTGATTTAAAGCGGTAACCGCTTCCATGTCCTTCTGAGAGATCTCAAAGTCGAACACATCGCCGTTGGCAAAAATCCGGTCTTTATGAACGGATTTTGGAATCACGATAGTATCCCGCTGCAAATGCCAGCGGATGATCAGCTGGGCGGCGGACTTCCCGTAACGGCCGGCGATTTCGTTGACCACAGGGTCGCTCAGTACGGAGCCGGTGCCCTTACTGCCTCCCAGGGGGCTCCAGGCCTCTACGGCAATGCCCTTTTGGTCACAGTAATCAAAAAGCTGCTTCTGGGTGAGATAGGGATGGCATTCGATCTGGTTTACCGCCGGAACCACCTCCGCATCCTGAAGGAGATCGTCGAGATGATGTATCTGAAAATTGCTCACGCCGATAGCGCGGATTTTTCCCTCTTTGTAAAATTCCTCCATGATCTTCCAGGATTCCTTGTAGACTCCGGCTACCGGCCAGTGAATCAGCAGCAGGTCCAGATAGTCGGTTTGAAGGTACTCCAGGCTTTTCTCAATGTTTTCCCTCTGGGTGTGATCCCGCATATCCTGGTTCCACAGCTTGGTGGTGATGAACAGTTCCTTCCGGTCGATGCCGCTCTCCTTGATGGCCTCACCCACGGCGTCCTCGTTGTGGTAAGCCTTGGCGGTGTCGATGTGGCGGTAGCCCGCTTCCAGGGCCCACAAAGCGGCCTGCTTGGTGTCGCCGCCAGATTGGAACACGCCAAAGCCCAGCCTTGGCATTTCCACGCCGTTGTTTAGGGTTTTACTGGTTAAAAAGTTCATAAGATTTTCCCTCCATACTCATTGTTGTTTGGAAAGCCGCCGGCACAACCCGGCGGGGCGTTCTGCGTAAAAGGGCTTATGCTGAAAGCGTCGCGGCAGGCAGCCGGTCTGCACAAAGCCGCTTTTCCTTGATTCATATGGCTTTTTAAAGGCTGGCCTGACTGGTAACGAAAATCCGAAAAAGTGCGGACTTCCGGCGCAGGACTCTTTTTGGCCATTGCCGCCGCAGAGGTTCTGACACGCTTTTGAACCTGGCAAGCGCCGGTGGGGACAGGCTTACAGCGCCAGCTGGTAAACCGCCAGGGCATCCTGCTCCGAAAGCTTTTTCAGCCCGCCTAAGGGCTTAGGAGAACCGTCGGGCCAGTGGGTGGCCTTATAGGCCATTTGCGCCAGGTGCCGGCTGTCAATGCCCAAGCCGGCCAGAGTTGACGGCTGGCCCATCTCTGTAAAGAAGGCCTGAAGCCGCCGGATACCCTCCAGGGCAACGGCCTCCAGATCCCGGAGGCCGCCGCCGACGCCCATAACGTTGACAGCGAACTGGACGAAAATCGGAAGATGCTCCTTGTAAATGTGGCGCATCCACGCCGGGGTTACCACGGCTAAGCCCGCTCCGTGGGCCACGTCATAAATAGCGCTGAGCTCATGCTCCATATTGTGGCAGCCCCAGTCCTCCTCGCGGCCCAGGCCCAGCAGCCCGTTGTGAGCTACTGTGCCCGCCAGGGCGATCTCCGCCCAAGCGTCGTAGTTAGTGTGATCCCGTTTCAGGATTCTGGCATTGCTCATGATCGTGCGCAGCACGCTCTCGCACAGTCCGTCGGTAACGTCGGTGTGAGTGGTGTTGGTGAAATACCGTTCCATAATATGGCTCATCATGTCGCAGACGCCGTTGGCCACCTGGTTTTCCGGCAAAGTGAAATAAAGCTCCGGATTCATAATGCTGAACACCGGACGAAGAATCACGTCTCCGTAGGGCAGCTTCAGCTGCGCCTCCTCATTGGTGACAACGGTTCCGTCGCTGGCTTCGCTGCCGGTGGCGGGCAGAGTCAAAATGGTGGCAACCGGCAGGGCAGTCTCGATAGGCTTGCCGGTTGCGAAGAAATCCCACACGTCGCCGTCATAGGGCACGCCCATGGCGATGGCCTTAGCGGAATCAATGACGCTTCCTCCGCCTACGGCCAGAATAAAGCCGATGCCTTCCCGGCGGCAGAGCTCAATACCCTGATGGATCAGGGACAGCCTGGGATTCGGCTGAACGCCTCCCAGTTCCACAAAGGAAACGCCCGATTCCCGCAGGGAGGCGGCTACCCGGTCGTAGAGGCCGCTTTTTTTGATGCTTCCCCCGCCGTAGTGGAGAAGAATCTTTTCGGCGTAGGGCTTGACCAAGGAGCCAACCTGGGTCTCGGTTCCCTTGCCGAAGACGATGCGCGTTTTGTTGGAGTAATCAAAGTTTAGCATGTGAACAATCCTCCTGCTCTTTTAAAATTTCAGATTTATCCCGCGGCCTCGCGCCTTTGGACGCTTCAGCGTGCTGCACGTCGTGGGAAAACAGCGCTGCCAATGACGGAAGAAGCCGCTCGGACGGAGTTTTCCCGGACAATCATAGAAAAAGGCGGCGCGGCCTTCCGTCAATCGGATTCGCGAATTGCCGAACCGCGGCGCTGCCAATGCGGTTATCGGTTTCCAGTCTCTGGATACCCTTTCAGTTTACGCCGGAAGGAAAACCTTTGTCAATGGGATATTACTATGATATTTTTGTCCGGCTGGTGAAACCAGGCCGATTTTACTTCCTCGGGGAAGCCGCTGCGCCGCGGATCGCGCCGGGTTAACAGCTTCTTAAGAAGAAAAGTAAAAATTCGCTAAAAAAAATGGGGTAAAAAATAGAATTTTGTCAAAGAAATCTGTTTTTGGTTGAAACGAAGAAGAATTTCTGCTATTCTATAAGAGATATTTTCATGGGAGGTCACATCATTGGGCGCACAGGGGAATTTTGTGATTCGGAAGGCGGAAAAGAAGGACGCCTGTCTGGTACTGGAGTTTATCCGGAAAATAGCGGAATACGAAAGGATGTCCCGGCAGGTAGTGGCCACCCGGGAGCTGCTGGAGGAATTTGTCTTTGACCGGAAAGCGGCGGAGGTCCTGATTGGAGAGGCGGAGGGCAGACCGGTTGGCTTTGCCCTTTATTTTGAGAACTTTTCCACCTTCTTAGGCCGGACGGGGCTTCACCTGGAGGACTTGTTCGTGGACCCGGACCAGAGGGGAAAAGGGTATGGCAAGCAGCTGTTTCAGGCAGTGGCGAGGATCGCGGCGGAGAGAGGCTGCCAGAGGCTGGAGTGGGCCTGCCTGAACTGGAATCAGCCTTCTATAGATTTTTATCATTATATGGGCGCGGTGCCCCTTGAGGAATGGACCACCTTCCGGCTGGCGGGAGGCGCCATCGAGGCGGCTTTGGAAAAATAGAAAATTGAGGAGAGAATTAAGTATGGACGCAACCTTTTGGGCGCTAATGCCGCCTGTTGTGGCAATTGTGCTGGCACTGATTACCAAGGAGGTATACGTATCCCTGCTGATCGGCATTTTGGCGGGAGGCTTGTTTTACGCGAATTTTAACGTGCTGGATGCTCTGGAGACCACCTTTACCATTATGGGAGAACGGGTGGGAAGCAACACAAATATTATCGTTTTCCTGGTGCTTTTGGGAATGCTGGTAGCTTTGATGAGCAAATCCGGGGCTTCGAGAGCCTACGGCAGCTGGGCTTCCCGGTCAATAAAAACCAAGCGGGGCGCTTTGTTCGCCACCGCCGGGTTAGGCGCTCTGATTTTCGTGGACGACTATTTCAATTGTCTTACGGTGGGCACCGTCATGCGGCCTGTAACGGAGCGGTATAAGATCTCAAAGGCCAAGCTGGCCTATATTATCGACGCGACCGCCGCCCCGGTGTGCATCATTGCGCCTATTTCAAGCTGGGCCGCGGCGGTAGGCTCCAGCCTGCCGGAAAGCAGCAGCCTGGATGGCTTTAGCCTGTTTTTGCAGACCATTCCCTTTAATCTTTACGCTCTGCTGACTATCGTCATGGTAATCTTTATGATCGCTATGCAGTTTGATTTCGGCAAAATGAAGAAGGCGGAGGCCCATCCCGAGCTGGGCACTGCCATGTCCGATGAAATCGACGACAGCCAGGCGGGCCGGGACCGGAAAGGCCGGGTCTTCGACCTGGTGATTCCCATTATCACCCTGATTGTGCTGTGCATCGCCGCTATGCTCTACACCGGCGGCATCCTGGAAGGCAAGTCCATCGCGGGAGCGTTCGCCGACTGCGATTCCTCCCTTTCCCTGGTCTTAGGCTCCTTTTTCACCATCGTATTGGTATTTCTGCTGTATATCCCCAGAAGGGTCATCTCCTTCAGCGAGTTTGCCGCCAGCCTGGTGGAAGGCTTTAAAGCCATGGTTCCGGCGATCCTGATCCTGACGCTGGCCTGGACCCTTTCCGGCGTCTGCGGAGAGGATTACCTTAACGCCGGCGGCTTTGTCAGCCAGGTGGTCAACGGAAACCAGATGGCCCATACCCTGATGCCCGGCATCTTCTTCCTGATCGCCCTGGGCCTGGCCTTTGCCACCGGCACCTCTTGGGGCACCTTCGGAATTTTGATCCCCATCACTATCGCCATCTTCGGCGATATGGGTGGACAGGTCATGGTGCTCACCGTGGCCGCCGTGCTGGCGGGCGCCGTCTGCGGAGATCATATTTCTCCCATTTCCGACACCACCATTCTGGCCTCCACCGGCGCCAACTGCAACCATATCGAGCACGTATCCACCCAGATGCCCTATGCCTTGCTGGTGGCCGCCTGCTGTTTGATTGGCTATCTCGTGGCGGGCTTCACCTCCAACGGATGGCTGGGCCTGGGCGTCGGCTTTGTGCTGCTGATGGCGGCTTTGATCGTTTTGCTGGCGCGGTTTAAGAAGCAGAAAGGCGCGGAAGCCTCTCAGGCTGCTGGGAAATAGTCCCGGAGAAAATAGAAATGCCGGATTTTATCCCCCTCTTTGACAAAGGAGGGGGATTTTTTTGTGGAAACGCCAATTTTTGAAAACAAACTTTATTCAGCTTTCCGGGTGGAATTTCCATTGGGTTGTGATACAATGAAGTTGCGGCAAAATATTATAAAAAGGAGAGGTAGACAATGAAACTAGGCTTTGTCAGCGCGATTCTGGCAGATTTCACCTTTGAGGAAATGATCGACTGCGCCAGTGAAATGGGGTATCAGTGCGTGGAGGTGGCCTGCTGGCCCCAGGGAAAGGCGGAGCGCCGGTATGCCGGGGTAAGCCACATCAACGTGGATGAGCTTTCGGATGAAAAGGCCGCCTATCTTCAGGCGTACTGCCGGGAGAAAAATGTGGAGATCTCATCTCTGGCCTACTATCCCAATACTCTGGACCCGGATCTGGACAAACGGGCCGCCGCGGCGGAGCATCTGAAGAAGCTGATAGCGGCTTCTAAGAAGCTGGGCGTGAACATGGTTACCACCTTTATCGGCAGGGATCAGACGAAGACGGTCGAGGAGAACCTAGAGCTTTTTGAGCAGGTATGGAAGCCGCTGATTGCCCTGGCGGAGGAGAACCAGGTGAAAATCGGCATTGAAAACTGCCCCATGCTGTTCGACGCCGGACAGTGGCCCGGCGGACAAAATCTTGCAACCACCCCGAAAATCTGGCGGGAGATGTTTTCCCGGATTCCCAGCGAGTATTTCGGCTTGAATTACGACCCCAGCCATTTTGTGTGGCAGCGCATCGATTACCTGAAGCCTCTGTATGAGTTTAAGGATAAAATTTTCCATGTCCACTATAAGGATATCAAGCTGTATCCCGACCGGCTGGACGACGTGGGGATCATGGGGTATCCCCTGGAGTACATGGCTCCCAAGCTTCCCGGACTGGGGGATGTGGACTGGGGCGCGTACGTTTCCGCCTTGCGGGATATCGGTTATGACGGGTATACCTGCGTGGAGGTAGAGGACCGGGCCTTTGAAGGCTCTCTGGAGGAGGTGAAAAAATCTCTTCTGCTGAGCAAGCGGTATATGGAGCAGTTTGTCATCTAAGACGTGATCCCGAATCCGCCGTGTCAGGCCGCCGGAGAAGCTTGATTCTCCGAACGGCTGGACGGGATAGGCTTGATAGGCGCCGGCTTCTCAGCAGACAGCGCCCGAGGCCGCCTGGAATCTTCTGATCCCAGGCGGCCTTTTGCGGCGGCTTCAGCGGGAAGGCTGTAACCGCAGAAAAGCCTTCGATAAAAATTAATAAATAGTTGACTTTTCCCTTAGGGTTTGGAGGTATAATATACAAGGATAGAGTGGGAATTCAAAAGAAGGAGTTTTTCAATGTTAGCGGAAGAAAAAAAGAATCCGGCGGAAGGCTTGAGGAAAGCCGCCGCGATCCTCAGGACGAGAGAAAGTATCTGATCCGGAGAAGAGTAGTCAGCATCGTATCGTTTTTGATTTTGATCGGCTTTTTCGCCGTGGTAGCGGTTTACGTGGGCAAGCCTATGATTAACCTGGCAAAAGACCCGGAGACCTTCCGCCTGTGGGTGGACAGCCACGGCTTCGGCGGAAAGCTTGCCATGGTGGGGATGATGGTCCTCCAGGTTGTGGTGGCGGTGATCCCCGGCGAGGCCCTGGAAATCGGCGCGGGCTACGCCTTCGGCGCCTGGGAGGGGCTTTTGCTGTGCCTGATCGGCGCGGCGATCGGTTCGGCAATCATTTTCTTTTTTGTCAAGCTTTTGGGCGTCAAGATGGTGGAAGCCTTTATTTCCCGGGAAAAGATCAATTCTCTGAAATTTATCAAGAGCAGCAGGCGGCTGAACCTGCTGATGTTTATTCTGTTCTTCATTCCCGGCACCCCAAAGGATCTGTTCACCTATTTCGCCGGCCTCACCCCTATGAAGCTGCATACGTTCCTGATGATCTCTACCATCGCGAGAATTCCCTCGGTGATTACCTCCACCATCGGCGGCCACGCCCTTGGCACCCAGCAGTATGTGTTCGCGGCGGTGGTGTTCGCCATTACCATTATCGTCAGCCTGATCGGCATCCTGGTTTATCGGCGGATTTCCAAGCAGGAAAAGGAAAAAGAAAAAGAGGAGAGTCAGAATGATACCATTTCTCAGGGATAACAGCGTGGTGTTTCTCGGGCTTTTATCCTGGTTTATTGCCCAATTGATCAAGTTTATCATCGAGGTTTCCACCCACCGCAGGATCAATTGGAGGCGCTTTTTTGAATCCGGGGGAATGCCCAGCTCTCATTCGGCGTTCGTGTGCTCCATCGCCATGGGCATCGGCTTCCGGGAGGGCTTCGCGTCCAGCTTTTTTGCTCTGGCGTTTATGATCGCCATGGTGGTGATGTACGACGCCATGGGCGTGCGCCGGGCTGCGGGAGAGCAGGCGGAGGCCATCAATGAGCTGCGGGAAAAAATCTCTGAGGACCAGGTGGAGGAGGATCCTTTTCCAGAATGGGGCAAGCCCTTGCGGGAGGCCCTGGGCCATAAGCCTACCGAGGTCATCAGCGGCGCGATCCTGGGAATCGCGGTATCATTTTTAGCGTTTTAAAGGATGGTGATTTTCAGTCAGGCGGGAAGCAGCCGTGCTGACCGTGCCTTGGCCGCTGTTGCTTTGGTGCGGTCCTCTTGCGCCGCGAACCGGAAAAGCTGAATCATTTTCTGCTCCGCCGGCTTCTGGAAAGGTCCGCCGAAAATTCGGTGATTGACTTTGACCAGGGAGTCGGCTATACTAAAAGCAAACAGAAAAACGTTTTATTAAGGAGGCGCTTTCATGGAAAATTATCTACTGGGACTGGATAACGGCGGCACGATGGTGAAGGCCGTTATCTTTGACGGCAACGGAAAAGAGGTGGCTGGCGCGGCCGCTAAGCTTCGCATGATTACGCCGGAGGCCTCTATGACAGAGCGGGACATGGAGGAGCTTTGGGAGGCCAACTGCCAGGTGATCCGGGAGGCGCTCGCCAAGGCCGGCGGCGGCGCGGCGGAAAAAATCCGCGGCATTGCCTGTTCTGGCCACGGAAAGGGCCTTTACCTGTGGGGAAAGGACAATAAGCCGGCCTATAACGGCATTGTTTCCACTGACGGCCGGGCCTGGAAATATCCGGAGCAGTGGCAGAAGGACGGCACGGCGGAAAAGGCCTTTGAAAAGACCTATCAAAGGATTCTGGCTTCCCAGCCGGTGTCGATTTTAAACTGGTTTAAGGAACATAAGCCCGAGGTTTTGGAAAATACGCAGTGGATTTTTGAGTGTAAGGACTACATTCGGTTCCGCCTGACCGGAGAAGCGTTCGCGGAGAAGACCGACTATTCCGGCTCCGGTCTGATGAACCTGAGGGACCGGTGCTTTGACGAGGAGCTTTTGGCCCTTTTCGGCCTGAAGGATCTGATGAGATGCCTGCCTCCCCTGAAAAACGCTACGGATGTGTGCGGCGCCGTGTGCAAGGAGACCGCGGAGCGTACCGGCCTCAGGGAAGGCACCCCGGTTTCCGGCGGCATGTTCGATATCGACGCCTGCGCCGTGGCCATGGATGTTACCGATGAGAAAAACCTGTGCGTTATCGCGGGCACCTGGAGCATTAACGAGTTTTTGTCTAAAACCCCGGTGCTGGACGGCACGATTATGATGAATTCCATCTTCGCTTTGCCGGAGTACTATTTGGTGGAGGAGTGCAGCGCCACCTCCGCCGGCAACCACGAGTGGTTCACCGAGATGTTCCTCCAGCAGGAAAAAGAGGAGGCTAAGCGGCTGGGGATGAACGTGTATCAGTACACCGACCGGCTGGCCGCCGAGGTGGGGCCGGCGGATCAGAACATTATATTCCTGCCGTTCCTTTACGGCTCTAATTACGATCCCAGAGCCAAGGCTTGCTTTGTGGGCCTGGACAGCCACCATACCCGCGCCCAGATCATCCGGGCGGTGCTGGAGGGCGTGGTGTTCTGCCACATGGTTCACATTGAAAAGCTGCTGCTGCACATGAAGCCCAGCGCGATCCGGCTGGCCGGCGGCGCCGCCAATTCTCCCCTGTGGGTGCAGATGTTTGCCGATGTGACCGGCCTGCCGGTGGAGATTGTCAAGGTAAAGGAGCTGGGAGCCTTGGGATGCGCCATGACCGCTGCGGTGGCCGCCGGCCTGTACAGCGACTGCAAGGACGCCGCCAAGCATATGGTTACCATCGGGGACCGGGTAGAGCCTAATATGGAAAACCACAAAATCTATCAGAAAAAATATGAGCTTTACCGCAAGGTGTCTGATGCGCTGTTTCCCCTTTGGGGCGATTTCTCTCAGGAATAACCGGACGGCGGCCCTCGCGCTCTTTGATTTTAGAACGGAAGCTTCGATGCGTGAGTGCCGCCGCCTTTAAGAAGCAGCTAAGTTCAAATCAAAACCACCAGGCCTGGAAGGGGATCATACCGGCCAGCCTCTTTAGAGGCCGGCCGGTATGATCCCCTTCCAGGCCTTACCCGAACCGCCGGCTTTGAGGGAGGCTGCGGCAGCTTTTTCTTGTTTTGCGGCTTTTACGTGCTCGAACACGGGAAAATGCCGGAAATCTGCCGGGCGCAAGGCTGCCTAAATGCCGTGCTCGAACACTTTCTATATTTTTTTTAAAAAATTCATTGCTTTGTCACGCGAGAAGTGGTATAGTAGCCTTAAAGAACCAACCCCCAAAATAAAGTGATAAGATAGGAGGAAAAAATATGTTTCAAAACATCCCCCAGGTAAAATTGGGAATCATCGCGGTAAGCCGCGACTGCTTTGTCATCTCTCTTTCCGAGCGCCGCAGAAAGGCGATTGTGGAGAGCTACGCCAAAAAGGGCGGCGAGCTTTATGAAGTGATGACCACAGTGGAAAATGAAAACGATATGCTCAAGGCGGTGGACGAGGCGAAAAACGCCGGCTGCAACGCTTTGGTGGTATTCCTGGGCAACTTCGGCCCGGAAACTCCTGAGACTCAGGTAGCCCAGTACTTTGACGGCCCTGTGATGTATGTAGGCGCGGCGGAGGAATCCGGCGACGACCTGATCAACGGCAGGGGCGACGCCTACTGCGGCATGCTTAATTGCTCCTACAACCTGAATTTGAGAAAAATCCGCGCGTTTATCCCGGAGAACCCGGTGGGCACCGCCGACGAGCTGGCAGACCTGATCGCGGAATTTGTGCCGGTTGCCACCGCTCTGCTGGGCGTCAGCAAACTGAAGATCTTTACCTTCGGCCCCCGTCCCCATGACTTTTTTGCCTGCAACGCTCCTATTAAGGCCTTGTATGATTTAGGCGTGGAAATCCAGGAGGACTCCGAGCTGGATCTGCTGGTAGCTTATCAGGCCCACGAGGGCGACAAGAGAATCCCCGCCGTGGTGGAGGATATGAAAAACGAATTGGGCGCCGGCTGCCAGTATCCTGACCTGCTGCCGAAGATGGCCCAGTTTGAATTGACTCTGCTGGATTGGGCTGAGGAAAACAAAGGCTCCCGCGAGTATGTGGCTTTCGCCAATAAGTGCTGGCCGGCGTTCCCCAAGGCCTTCGGCTTTGTTCCTTGCTATGTTAACGGCCGCCTGATGGCCAAGGGCATCCCAGTGGCCTGCGAGGTGGATATTTACGGCGCTCTGAGCGAGTACATCGGCCTGTGCGTTTCCGGCGACCAGGTCACCCTGCTGGATATCAACAACACCGTTCCTCAGGATCTGTACGATCAGGAGATCAAAGGGAACTACGACTATCGTCTCCATGAGACCTTCATGGGCTTCCACTGCGGCAATACGCCTATGTGCAAGCTGAATTCCGGCGCGCTGAAGTATCAGCTGATTCAGAACCGGAACCTGGAAAAAGGCGGAGAGCCTGATTTCACCAGAGGTACTTTGGAGGGCGACATCGCTCCCGGCAAGATCACCTTCTATCGCCTCCAGTCCACTGCCGATACCAAGCTGACCAGCTATATCGCCCAGGGTGAAATTCTGCCGGTAGCTACCCGCTCCTTCGGCGGCATCGGTATTTTCGCCATTTCCGAAATGGACCGCTTCTACCGCCATGTGCTGCTCTCCAAGCACTATCCGCACCACGGCGCCGTAGCCTTCGGCCATGTGGGCAAGGCTATGTACAGCGTGTTCCAGTACCTGGGTGTGGAGGATATCGCTTTCAACCAGCCAAAGGGAATGCTGTATAAGGATGAAAATCCCTTTGCGTAAGCGCTTGACCTAATAAAATTATGACAAAAGCCGGCACGCCTAAAAGGCGCGCCGGCTTTTCTATATTTTTCCTGAAAGGAAGCGAGCAAAAATCATTTATTTGGAGGCGTCCCTTGCGATGTTCCGGGCCACCGCCACGCCGGTAACGGAGGCCTGCATCAGGCCCCGGGTGATTCCCGCGCCGTCGCCGATGGCGAACAGGTTCTTAACCTTTGTCTCAAACCGGTCGTCGACCTGGATTTTACTGGAATAAAATTTTACCTCCACGCCGTAAAGCAGAGTGTTTTTAGAGTAGAGGCCCGGCGCCAGCTTGTCAAAGGCCTTCAGGCTTTCCACAATGCTGGTAAGATGCCGGTGGGGCAGGACAAAGGAAAGATCCCCGGGAACAGCGTTTTTCAGGGTGGGGACAGTGGTGGATTTGGAGAGCCTCTCCTTGTCGGTGCGCCGGCCCATCAGCAGATCGCCGAGGCGCTGCACCATAATGCCGCCGCCGGTGAGCATGTTGCCCAGCTGGGCGATATACCGGCCGTATTCGATGGGCTGGTTAAAAGGCTCGGTGAATTTGGTCGAAACCAGCATGGCGAAATTGGTGTTTTCCGAGTGCTTGTCCTCGTCGGCGTAGCTGTGGCCGTTGACCACGGCGATTCCCTTGCCGCCTACGCCGCCTTCATAATGCTCCTCGCTGACGATGCCTCCAGGATTCATGCAGAAGGTGCGGACCTTATTCTCAAAGGTATCTGAGTAATATACCAGCTTCGCCTCATACAGGTTTTTGGTCAGGTGGTCCATCACGGCATTGGGCACTTCCACCCGTACGCCGATATCCACGGCGTTGTTGATGGTTTGCAGGCTGTTTGCCCGGGCGATGGAGGTGAGCCATTCCGCGCCGCCCCGGCCAGGAGCCGCCACTATATAGCGCGCCTTTTCCAGCCTGCGCTCCCCGTCCCTGCCGATCAGCCACACGCCGACGGCTCGGCCGTTTTCGATCTCAATGGTGTCCGCCTTGGTGTATTCCCGGAATTCAAAGCCTTCCCGGCTGCTTAAATACCGGTACATCTCACGAAGCACCTCGAAGGAATACTCGGTGCCCATGTGCCGGACCGGACAGGGGATCAGCTTAATATTGTGCTTGTGGGCCTCGTAGCTGACCTGCTCGGCGAACTTGTCGCTTTTGCCGAATACCTTGTCCGGCGCGCCGAATTTTAAATAGATATCATCGGCGTAGCGGATCAGATCCCGAACCTCCTGCACCGGCAGATAATCGGTAACATTGCCGCCTACCTCCTCAGAAAGAGAAAGCTTGCCGTCAGAAAACGCGCCGGCGCCGGCCCAGCCGTTCATGATGTGGCAGGTCCTGCAGTGGGCGCAGTGGCTGGAGGTTCTGGCAGGACAGGACCGGTTGTCGATAGTGGAGCCGGAATCCACCACCAGCACCCTCATCTGGGGCATGAGCTTGTCCAGCTCCAGCGCGGTGAAGATGCCGGCTGGTCCGGCGCCGATTACGATGACATCATAAGCTTGCATGTGTTGTGTTCTCCTTTTTAAGCTTTGAATTTTTATTGATTGCCGGCCCGGCAGCCTCCACAGGCGAAGGCGGCGCTCTTTCGCTGAAAAACAGAGGAAAGCCGGCTGCCTGGTTACGGATGCGGCACGGCGCTGGGGGTGACGGGCACGCAGAGCTGCAGCTGAGCGCGGAAGCAGGCCCCGGCAAAAATAAAAGGGAAGGGGGCCGGGGCTTGCGGAAAAGGTATGGCGGAATGGCAATGCTGATTTTTAAACGCTTCGTGGGTAAGGCTCAAAACGGGAATGGCCGGCTGAAGGGCGCTTCCAACGTCGGTTGATTTACCGGTCAGCCGCCGGAACAGAGAGGACGCCGGAACAAGCGGGCCATAGGCTGGCGGGATCTCAGACTATAGGATTCTACCGCCTGGCGGCCGGGTCAGGGATTAGGGGTCATGCGCAAAAGCCTTTTGGCGTTGCCGCTGAAAATTTTCTCATATTCATCATCGGTTAGATCCAGGGAAAGCAAGGTTTCCACCTCTGTTTTGTGATCCCACATGGGAAAATCGTCGCCAAACAGGAGGCGGTCCGCGCCGTAGGCGCGGATGATCTCCTTGCTGCGGACCTTGCCTAAAAAGGCGAAAGAACTGGAGGTGTCCAGCCAGCAGCTCCGGTCCAGCAGGTATTCCATGGCCAGATCCCACAGGGACCAGCCGCCGAAATGAGCGCCGATGACCTCCAGCTTGGGAAAATCGTCTAAAATATGGGCCAGGCGGCGCGGATGGGAAAAATCGTACCGGTAATCGCCGCAGTGGATCAGAATCGGCAGACGGCTCTCAATGGCCTCGTAAATAGGGTACATAGAGGGGTCATCCATATGAAACCGCTGGACGTCGGGATGGATCTTGATGCCGTGAAGCCCCAGCTTAACGCAGCGTTCGATTTCATCCACTGGGTTTTCCAGCCCCGGGTGGATGGTGCCGAAGCCGATGAGCCTGTCAGGATGCTCCTGGCAAGCGGCATGGATAAAATCGTTGATGCTTTGCACCTGCCTGGACACCGTGGCCACAGACTGGACTACGAACATCCCCACGCCGGCTTCACCGCCGCTTTTCAGCAAGGTATCCACGCTGCCGATTTTGTTCATGGGAATCGAATAAAATTCTCCGACGCTGTGAGAGGCCTTTTCCGCAATTTTATCCGGATAAATATGGGCGTGAAAATCAATAATATCCATCATGGCACTGTACTTCTTTCTGTTTAAAGATATGAAAATTTTCATAGATTTCAATTTTTGACCATTAAAACCCAATTTATTATAATATCAGAAGACGTGTTCTTTTGTCAAGGAAAAGATTACTGCAAGGGGAAATCAATATGGCTGCCTGCCCTGATTTAAGATTGACGGATTCCCTGTTTTTTACTACAATGGAAGCAAAGGGAATGAAGGGAGAATATTAAAATGGCTGAAGTAAAAGGAATGAAGGGGCTCAGGTTCCAAACCTCGAAGGCCGGAAGCATCCAGGAGCTTTGCTGTCCGCCTTACGATATCATCAGCGAGGAGCAGAGGAAGGCTTATTTGGAAAGAAACGAGCACAATGTGATCCGGCTGGAGCTGCCCAAGGGGGATGACCCTTACGGTACCGCCGGAAGGCTTTTAGAGGAGTGGATTCAGCAGGGAATCCTGAAGCGGGAAGAGAAGGAAAGCCTGTATATTTACGAGGAGGAGTTTACCGCCCGGGGAGAGCGGAAAAGGGTTAAGGGCTTTATCAGCAGGGTAAAGCTGGAGGAGTTTGAAAAGGGCGTGGTGCTGCCCCATGAGGAAACCTTGTCCAAGGCCAAGGAGGACCGGTTTAACCTGATGAAAGCCACCTTCTGCAATTTCAGTCAGATTTATTCTTTATATATGGACCCGGAGCACGTAACCCTGGCAAGGATCGATCAGCTTTCCCAGGGCGAGCCTCAGGCGGAGTTCACCGACGGGGAGGGAGTGACCCACCGCCTTTGGGTAGTGTCGGATCCGGAGACGGTCGCCGCCGTATGCGGTGATTTTAAGGATCGGAAGCTGTATATTGCCGACGGCCATCACCGGTATGAGACCGCCCTGAATTTTAGAAACTACTGCCGGGAACAGGGACTCGCCAAGGAAGGGGATCCGGCGGACTACATTATGATGATGCTGGTGGATATGGAGCACGACGGATTAGTGGTGTTCCCCACCCACCGTTTGCTCCGGAATTTGAAGAATTTTGATCCCAGAGCCGCCATGAAAGCCTGCGAGCCTTATTTCCGGGTGGAGGAAAAAGCCTGCGTTGCCCAGATGGAAAAGGCCCTGGACGAAAAGTACGCCAAGGGGGAAAAGGCGTTTGGATTTTACTGCGGCGGGGACCGCTGGACTCTGCTGACCCTGAAGGATTTGTCCGTGCTGGACGGGCTGCTTCCGGGCCTGAGCGAAGCCTCCAAGTCTCTGGATGTGACGGTGCTGCATACCCTGGTGCTGGAAAAGCTGTTCGGCATCGATAAGGAGAATATGGCCAACCAGGTAAACCTGACCTATACCCGCAGTTTTCAAGAGGCGGTGGAAAGCGTGGAAAAGGGCGAGAGCCAGTGCGCCTTTATTTTGAATCCCACCCGTGTGGCGGAGATCCGGGATGTTGCCGCCGCCGGGGAAAAGATGCCTCAGAAATCGACGTATTTTTATCCCAAGCTGATCACCGGCCTGGTGATGAACCCGCTGAAATAAGGCGGCCGCCGTGAGAGCCGCCGGCCTCTTCTCTTGGATTTTGGACGAAAAACGGAGGAGATATTCTCTGATTTTCCATGAAATAATGGTTTACAAGCCATGGGAACTGTGCTATACTTTATAGGCGCACGTACAGCGTACGCGCCGACGCCCTTACCCCGGTTTCAGGAGTAAGCCCCGACGGGGATTTCGCCTGCCTGCTACTGGGATATGGGAAACTATTCAACGAGGTGAAAAAGCATGTTAAAGGAAGAAAAGAACGCTATTATCAAGGAGTATGCCCAGCATGAAGGGGATACCGGTTCTCCCGAGGTGCAGATCGCCCTTTTGACTAAAAGGATCAACGACCTGACCGAGCACCTGAAGACCCACAAGAAGGACCACCATTCCCGCCGGGGCCTTTTGAAGATGGTTGGCCAGAGAAGAAATCTTTTGAACTACCTGACCAAGGTGGATATCGAAAGATACCGTGCCATTATTGCCAAATTGGGCATCCGTAAATAATTCGCTTCATCGGGCAGGCGGCTTTTTAGCCGTCTGCCCTTTCGAAGTTTACAGCAGGTTTTTTCAGGAGGGCGGAAACGGTTTTAGCAGTGAAACGAGGCGCCGGAAGCCGGCGGTTGGTTTTATTGCTAAATCGCTTCTCCTCCTGCGGAAGATAAATTTTTTAGGAGGAAACGAAAATGTTTGAAAATTACAAGGTTTTTGAAACCGATTTCGCGGGGCGCCCCCTTAAAATCGAGACGGGAAAAATCGCCCAGCTGGCCAACGGCGCCTGCTTTGTCCGCTACGGCGACACCGTGGTGAACGTGGCGGTGACCGCTTCCGCCAAGCCCAGGGACGGCATCGACTTTTTCCCGCTGTCCGTGGACTTTGAGGAAAAGCTGTACGCCGTGGGCAAAATTCCCGGCTCCTTCCTGAAAAGGGAGGGCCGTCCCAGCGATAAGGCCATTCTGACCTCCCGGGTCATCGACCGGCCGATCCGCCCCCTGTTCCCCAAGGATATGAGAAACGATGTGTCCGTGGTGTGCACCGTCATGTCTGTGGATCCGGACTGCTCTCCGGAGATCGCCGCCATGGTGGGAACCTCCGCGGCCCTGTCCATCTCCGATATCCCGTGGAAGGGCCCGATCTCCGGCGTTTCCGTAGGGTATGTGGACGGCGAGTATGTTATCAATCCCACCGCGGAGCAGCGCGAGAAATCCCAGATGGCCGTTACCGTGGCCTCTACCGATAAGCTGATCGCCATGATCGAGGCCGGTGCCAACGAGGTTTCCGACGAGGTCATGTATAACGGCATTATGGCGGGTCATGAGGCCAACCAGAAGATCATCGAGTTCATCAAGGGTATGCAGGCGGAGATCGGCAAGGCTAAGTTCGAGTATCCCAGCAACGAGCCGGATCCGGAAATGCTGGCGGCTGTCATGGAGTTCGCCACCGAGGACGTAAAGCTTGCTCTGGATACCGACGACAAGACCGTCCGCGACGAGCGGTTAAAGCCCATTTATGAAAAGGTTCACGAGCATTTCGACCCGATCTATCCCGAGTGCGAGGCCAAGATCGACGAGTGCATGTATAAAACCCAGAAGAACGTAGTCCGCCGCTGGCTGCTGGACGAGCAGAAGCGTGTGGACGGCAGGGCCATGGATCAGATGCGGCCTCTGGCCGCCGAGGTCGGCCTGCTTCCCAGGGTTCACGGCTCCGGCATGTTTACCAGGGGCCAGACCCAGGTTATCACCGCGGCGACCTTAGGCCCGGTCAGCGACCAGCAGCTGCTGGATGGCATTGACGGCGAAGAGTTCAAGCGCTATATGCATCAATATAATTTCCCGTCCTACTCTGTGGGCGAGACCAGGCCCTCCAGAGGCCCGGGACGCCGGGAAATCGGCCACGGCGCTCTGGCGGAAAGAGCCCTGCTGCCGGTGATTCCTCCGGTGGAGGAGTTCCCCTACGCATACCGCCTGGTTTCCGAGGTGGTTTCCTCCAACGGCTCCACCTCCCAGGCTTCCATCTGCGGCTCCACCCTGGCTCTGATGGACGCCGGCGTGCCGATCAAGGCGCCGGTAGCCGGTATCTCCTGCGGCCTGATCACCGAGGGCGAGCGCTGGATGACCATGGTGGATATCCAGGGCTTAGAGGATTTCTTCGGCGATATGGACTTTAAGGTGGCCGGTACCCACGAGGGCATCACCGCCATCCAGATGGACCTGAAGATCGACGGACTGACCCCGGAAATCGTGAAGGAGGCTCTGGAAAAGACCCACAAGGCCAGAGATTATATCCTGGACGAGATCATTCTGAAGTGTATCCCGGCGCCGAGAGCGGAGCTGAGCAAATACGCGCCCAAGATGCTCTCCATCACCATTCCGGTGGATAAGATCCGCGAGGTCATCGGCTCCGGCGGAAAGGTCATTCAAAAGATCTGCGCCGAGTGTGATGTTAAGGTGGACGTGGAGGAGGACGGCAGCGTGTTCATTTCCGGCACCGATATCGACAACTGCAACCGGGCCCTGACCATTGTCAAGACCATCGTGGAGGATCCGGAGGTCGGCGCCATCTATAAAGGCCGCGTCACCCGGCTGATGGACTTCGGCGCGTTTGTGGAAATCGCTCCCGGCAAGGAGGGCCTGGTGCATATTTCCCGGCTGGATGTGAAGCGCACCGAAAAGGTCACCGACGTGGTGAACGTAGACGACGAGGTGCTGGTCAAGGTGCTGGAGATCGACGATAAGGGCAGGCTGAACCTGTCCCGGAGAGACGCCCTCATCGAGGTGGAGGGCCTGACCCCGGAAAACGAGATCTCCGACGCTCCCCGCCGTCCCAGAAGGGACGACCGGAGAGGCTCCAACGGGTTCCGGCCCAACAACAACCGGTCCCGCAATTAAGCGGGCTGAAAAAACTTGATCAGCGCGGTTCGGGGCGCCGAAAGGAAAAAACGGGGCTTTCGCTCATTTGCGGCGGGCGGAAGCTTGAGAATTTTCCGGCGGCCGGTTCCCGGGGCAGGCTGACCTGAAAACGGAAAACCGGAGGCAATCAGCCTATGGAAAGGAGAAAGCTTCCCTATGTCCATTTGCGGCGGACAGGGAGAAGCTTCCCCTTTCAAAGAAAAAGTCTGGCCGAGAGGCGGGACCGCCCAATGCTTGACAATAAAAAGCGAAAGCGAAAAAGAATAACGGATCAAAATTCTGGAATTGCGGCTTTCGGAATTTTGAATAAAACATCGGCTTGAGGATTATTACAATTGAATAGAAATGGGAGCAGCTGAACGGTTGCTCTCATTTTGGCATTTAGGGGGTAGTAAAAATGACAAAGTCAAATGTCGTTTCTGGAAAGAACCAGTCTTTCTACAAGAGCTATTTTTCCATGACTCTGGTCATCGCGTTGCAGAACCTGGTGGTGTACAGCGTAAGCCTTGCGGATAACGTAATGCTGGGCGGCTACAGCGAGCTGGCTCTGTCCGGCGTGGCTCTGTGCAACCAAATCCAGTATTTTCTGCAGATGACTGTTATGGGAATCGGCGCGGCTATGGTAGTGCTGGCCTCCCAGTTTTGGGGAAAGAAGGATACCCAGTCTGTTCAGAAAATCATCGCGGTCGGCTTTTGGGTGGCTGTGGCGGTCAGTATGCTTCTGTGGTGCGCCGCCTTTTTCTTTCCGCACGGGTGCCTGGGCCTTTTGACCGACGACCAGGAGGTCATCAGGGAAGGGGTCAAGTACCTGAAAATCATTTGCTTTACTTACGTTTTTTTCGGTATGACCAATACGCTGCTGGCTGGCCTGCGGAGCGTGGAAACCGTGCGAATCGGTTTTTTAGTCTCCGGGTCCACTTTGGTCATTAATGTTTGCCTGAATTATCTTTTGATCTACGGCAATTTCGGCGCACCCCGGCTGGGAAGCCAGGGCGCGGCCATCGCTACCCTGACCTCCAGGATAGTGGAATTCGGAATCATCTGTTTTTATTTAAAGGCAGTGGACCGGAAGATTCGGTTCCAGTTCCGTTCCCTGTTCCGCCTGGACCGGGAGATTTTGAAAAAGTTCCTCCGGGTAGGCTCTCCTGTGATTGGGGGAGACGCCATGTGGGGAATCGCCCAGGGCGCCCAAACCGCTATTATCGGCAGGCTGGGCGCGTCGGCGATTGCCGCCAACAGTATCTCTACCACGGTGATACAAGTGCTTACGGTGATTATCCATGGTTCCGCCAACGCCACCGGCGTGATGACTGGAAAATGGATCGGCGCCGGTAAGATAGAGGAGCTGAAGCGGTACGCGAAACGGCTCCAATTGGTGTTTTTAGCCTTAGGCTTGGTTACCGGCGTGACGTTGTATTTGGTTAAGGACTTTATCCTGGGCTTTTACGCCATCACGCCTGAAACTAAAACCATGGCGGTGCATTTTATTATCATTTTATGTATCACTACCGTGGGCACCGGCTACCAGCTTAATGTGCTGACTGGTTTTGTCCGGGGCGGCGGCGATACCACCTTTGTTTTGATTAACGACAGCATCTTCATGTGGCTGATCGTGCTGCCGGCCTCCGCGCTGGCGGCGTTTGTATTCCACGCTTCTCCAGAGGTTGTGTTCCTGTGCTTGAAATCAGACCAGATTCTTAAGTGCTTTGTGGCTCTGGTGAAGGTAAACCGGTGGAAATGGATTCGGGTATTGACCCAGTAAGGAATGGTGATGACTTAACTTGATGGAAAAGGTGACGTTTCCCAACGGGCTTAGAGTTCTGATGGAAAAGCAGGATCACGTCCGGTCGGTAAGCTTCGGCTTTTGGATCAAAAGCGGCTCCGCCTATGAAACGGCGGCGGAAAATGGTGTTTCTCATTTCATGGAGCATATGGCGTTCAAGGGAACGGCGGAAAAGTCCGCCCGGCAGATCGCCGAGGAAATGGACGCGATCGGCGGCCAGATGAACGCGTATACTGCTAAGGAGTATACCTGCTATTACGGGAGAACCCTAACCGAGCATCTGGAAAAGGCGTTCTCTATTTTAGCGGGCATGGTCACCAGGCCAAAGCTGGATCCAGGAGACATCCAAACGGAAAAAAGCGTCATCATGGAAGAAATCAGCATGACGGAGGATATGCCGGAGGACCGGGTGGTGGAGAACCAATACGCCGGAGTTTGGCGGAAATCCTCTTACGGCAGGCCGATTCTGGGCACCCGGGAAAGCCTGCGGCGGATCGGCCGGGGAGAGCTGAAACGGGTGCTGCGGAAAAGATATTCCCCGGACCGGGTGGTGGCGGCGGTGTGCGGGAACTTCTGCAGGGAGCAGTTTTTGGAACTTGCCCACCGCTTTTTCGGTGGACAGCGCAAGGGCCCCGCTTTGGTGGATGACTGCCGTATGGCCTACACCCGTTCCTGTGTGCTTCAGGAGGAGGATCAGGAGCAGACACATATCTGTCTGTGCCTGCCGGGGCTGGACAGCCTTTCTCCCCAGCTTCAGCCTCTGAACGTGCTGAACCTGGTCACCGGCGGCAGCACCTCTTCACGGCTGTTCCAGCGCCTGCGGGAAGAGCTGGGGCTGGCCTATTCGGTGGACAGCGGCACCACCGCCTACCTGAGCGGCGGGCTGTTTGAGATTCAAACGGCGGTAAGCCCGGAAACGGCGGAGCGGACCGTGGAGGAAATTCTAAAGACCTTGGAGGAACTAAAAACGGGAGTCTCCCCAACAGAGTTTTCCCGAGCCAGGGAGCAGCTGAAGGCGGGCCTGGTCATGGGAATGGAGAGCACCTCCTCCCGGGTGGGGCATATGGGCCGCAATGAGCTGCTGAAGGGCAGAGTGCTCACGGAGGATGAACTGCTGGAAAGGATTAACAGCGTCACGATAGAGGAGGTCAACCAGGTGGCCAGCCACATTTTTGACCTCAGCCGGCTGTCGGTTTCCGTGGTGGGGCCGAAGCTGAATCCAAGCTTTTACGAAGCAATCGGAGGAGTATGATGAAAGCGAAGCGAATTGTAGTCAAGGTGGGAACCTCCACTCTGACCTATGACAGCGGAAGGCTGAATATCCGCAGAATCGACCACTTGTGCAAGGTGCTGAGCGATTTGCAGAATTCCGGCCGGGAGGTGATCCTGGTCAGCTCCGGCGCCATCGGCGTGGGAGTAGGAAAGCTGGGTCTGAAGCAGCGGCCGAAGGAGACTAGGAAAAAGCAGGCGGTGGCGGCGGTAGGCCAGTGCGAGCTGATGTTTGTCTATGACAAGCTGTTCGGGGAATACAACCGCACCGTGGCCCAGATTCTTCTGACCAGGGACGTGGTGGAGCATGACCACAGCAAACAAAACGTGGTCAACACCTTTGAGGCCCTGATGGAAATGGGGATCATCCCGGTAGTTAATGAGAACGACACCGTAGCCATCGACGAGCTGGACGGCCAGAATTTCGGGGATAACGACACCCTTTCCGCTATTGTGGCGGATATCGTGGAGGCGGACCTGCTGGTGATCCTGACGGATATCGACGGCCTGTATGAGGAGGATCCCCGGAAAAACCCGGACGCTAAGCGGATTCCGGTGGTCAGGCATATTGACGGGCATATTCGGGAAATCGCCGGGGGCAGCGGTTCCAACCGGGGCACCGGCGGTATGAGTACGAAGATCACGGCGGCGGTGGTGGCTACCGAGGCGGGCATCGACTGCTGCGTTATCAACGGGGAAAATCCGGAGCTGCTATATGATTTGCTGGAGGGCCGGGAGATCGGAACCCGGTTTGTGGCAAAGAAAAAAGGATGAGAAACCACTGAGCCAAAGGAGGAACTGACAATGACCGCAATGGAACAAATGGGAAAGCGGGCCAAGGAGGCCGCCGCCGTTCTGGCGGTAGCGGGCCGGAAGAAAAACGACGCTCTTCTGGCGATCGCTCAGGCGCTGTTAAGCCACAGCGAAGAGATTTTAAAGGAGAACCAAAAGGATCTGGAGAATGGAAAGAACGCCGGACTGACCCCATCCCTGCTAGACCGGCTGGCCCTGTCCCAGGAGCGGATCGCCGCGATGGCAGAGGGGGTGCGCCAGGTAGCGGCAATGCCGGACCCCATCGGGACGGTGCTTTCCGGCGGCGTGCGGCCCAACGGCTTAGAAATCACTAAGGTTCGGGTACCCCTGGGCGTTATCGGTATTATTTTTGAGGCTCGTCCCAATGTGACGTCAGACGCGGCGGCCCTTTGCCTGAAGGCGGGCAACGCGGTGATTTTAAGAGGCGGCAAAGAAGCGATCTATTCCAATCTGGCGATTGCCGGCGTTATGCGGGAGGCCGTGGCCCAGGCCGGGCTGCCCAGAGACAGCGTCCAGCTGGTGGAGGATACATCCCGGCAGTCATCGGTGGAGCTGATGGAGCTGACAGAGTATTTAGACGTGCTGATTCCCCGGGGAGGGGCCGGATTGATCAAAACCGTGGTGGAGAAATCCAAGGTGCCGGTAATTGAAACCGGCGTGGGCAACTGCCACGTTTATATCGACAGCGACGCAGATCTGGAAATGGCGGCGTCTGTCGTATACAACGCCAAGACCTCCCGCCCGTCGGTGTGCAATGCTATCGAGACGATTTTGGTTCATGAGGCGGTTGCCGAAAGATTCCTGCCTCTGGTGAAGAAAAAGCTGGATGAAAAAAAAGTGGAGCTTCACGGGGACGAAAAGACCCGCGGGATACTGGGCGGCTGTGTGATTCCCGCCGCTGAGGAGGACTGGGTAAAGGAGTATCTGGACTATAAGCTGGCGGTGAGGGTGGTGCCCTCTATGGAGGAGGCGCTGCGCCATATCGCGCGGTATTCCAGCGGCCACAGCGAATGTATCATCACGGAAAACTACCAAAAGGCCAGGGAATTTACCAGCCGTGTGGACGCGGCTGCGGTTTATGTGAACGCTTCCACCCGGTTTACCGACGGCGGTGAGTTCGGCCTTGGCGCCGAGATCGGCATTTCCACTCAAAAGCTCCACGCCAGAGGGCCTATGGGTTTGAACGAGCTGACCTCCATGAAGTTTATTGTGCTGGGCAGCGGGCAGATTCGGTAAAACGCGACGCCCTGGCTTGCGGCCGGTCATAAACACATAAAAGTAATTTAAGGGGTGGCCTGTTCAAAGGCTGCCCCTTTCTTCATCGTAACGTTCCCTGGGTTTAACCGGATAAGGCCGTCCACCGGAAGAAAAGCTCAGGGGAAGAGTATGGCCGCCAGAAACGATCGGTTCAACGCTCTGCCGCCGGACCGTTTTATGCCCCCGCATTTTTTAAGAATTGCGGGGATATCAAGCTCCGAGAAGGAGTAACAAAAAGGTTCAGAGACCGCTTTACGGCTCTGAACCTTTTTAAATCAGAAGATACATCAGCGCGAAAATCAGCTCCATGTCGGCTTCATTTTCCATCAGCAGAAGAAGCAGAATCAAAATCAGAGTTTGATCGCTGTCCCTCATCAGGGATTTGAAAATGCCTTCCGCCGGCGGTTTAGGCGGCCCAAGCGGCACCGGTGGCATAGACGGCTGTTCCCGGCGCTCATGGGAACGCTCCCCGTGCTGGTGGGAAGGCTCGGGCTCCGGTGGCTCACGTCTTTGTGCGGGCTCCGGCCTTAGATGCTGGGCTCGGGCCTGCATTTCCCGTACCCGGCGCACGGCTTCCTGCTGCATGCGCTGAATATCCTCGCTGTTTTGATTTGCCGGTATGATAATCGCCCCCCCAGGCTGAGCCTGGACGCACTACGCGCTCTGGGCTCAAGTTTTTCTTTTGCCTTAGTGCCCGCGCAGATGGCGGTGATTTTTTTGCAACATCTTCCCAGGCTGAGCCTGGACGCACTACGCGCTCTGGGCTCAAGTTTTTCTTTTGCTTTAACGCCCACGCAGATGGCGGTGATTTTTTTCGCAACATCTTCCCAGGCTGAGCCTGGACGCACTACGCGCTCTGGGCTCAAGTTTTTCTTTTCCTTAACGCCCGCGCAGATGGCGGGCTTTTTACAGCTGCCTCTCAGACTGAGCCTAAGGCGGCGCCGGCTAGATCCCAGATATGAAGCCAGGACGGTAAGAACCGGCTTCATGAAAATCAGAAACAGAAGAAATGCGCCCCTCTGCAGGCTGAGTAAAAACTAAGCGCAAGGCGGGCGGCGGAGCATCCTCGGGATCTGTTACAGCAGCCCGCCTAAAATGCCGCTTCCCTTCAGTAATGGGAGCAGCTTAAACATACGCATCATGTTGGCGGATTCATCCAGCCTTTTTTGCCGTTGAGGCTTTAAAAAAGGCCTTAACGCATAGAGCAGCCGGGTGTTGTCATCCTCCTGCTGAACACTGGATAACAGCGGGGCGATTTTCAGGATAGACTGGAGCATTTCCGGGCTCACACTCTGATTTCCCCCGCCAGCCCCTAAACCGCTTAAGCCAGCTAATGCTCCCAGTCCGCCGGCGCCCTGTCCGTTTCCGCCCAGGCTGCCCAGCAAGGCTTCCAAAGGGTTGGCGCTCTGAGGCGATGCGGGAGAAGTCTGGCCGGTGGGGCTGGAGTCCTGGCTGTCCGGCGCGATTCCCAGCATATTAGAGAGGTTTTTGATTTTCTCCATGCTGGCCGGGTCGTTTAGTATTTCGGAAATCTTACCCGCTAAGTCATCCATGGCTGCCTCCTCGTTATTTTCCGCCCTGTTTGCCCATCAGCTGGCGCATAAGGGCCTGCGCCTGGGGAGTGGACAAAAGCCTGTCGGTAGCCTCTTTGTCTGCCAGAAGCCTATGGAGCTTTTCCTGATCCTGGGGGCTTAGCTTTCCCAGCATCTCGTTTACCTTTTTTTTGCCTTCGCTTTCGGTCATAAGAAATTCCTCCTTTTTCCATGAAGGAACGAATCGCTTCGCCCTTCTATACTATGTAAAACTACGGGAAAATATGATATAATATCGCCGTAGCCTTCTGCCAAGGAAACGCGCAGCCTTTAGGAGCTTCGACCAGCTGGAAAGGCAAACAGGTTTCCCGGTTATTATTCTATGTGGCGGCCTGCCGTTTCGTTCCAAACACTTGCAGGCCAAGGAGCCCTCCCAAATTTAATACGGCTTAGGAAAAAGCCTGGCGCGTACCTTCAAGGGTACGGAAAAGAGGCGTTAAAAAGGAAAAGAAAGCGGGAGCTATTTAGAGGGCTTTTCGTTTTCAAGCCCTCTGGCCTATGGTTCAAAAAATGCCGCGCATCTGGAAAGAGGGTTTGCTTGTTTCGAGGCAGTGCTTTATAAAAACCTGGCGGTTTCTGTGAAGAAGCGGCCGATAACACAGCCGGCGGCGCCGGTCAAGGATTGTACTATTCAGAAGGGGCGAAATTGATATGCGTATTTTAGTGGTCTCTGATACTCACCGGGATTTCAGCGCTCTGCATCACGCAGTCCAAACGCAGCCCAAAGCGGAAATTGTCCTCCATTTGGGGGATGGGGAAGAGGAGCTGATGCAGGTAAAGCCGATGTTCCCGGAAAAGATGATCGTGGGAGTGCGGGGAAACTGCGATTTTGGCTCTCTGCTTCCCTGGGAGGAGGAGCTGTCGGTAGAGGGGAAAAAGATTTTTTTTACTCACGGGTATACCTATCAGGTGAAAATGACATTATACAACCTGGAGTGCGCTGCACGGGACAGAAAAGCAGACATCGCTCTTTACGGACATACGCACCAGGCGGAAATTGAATACCGGGACGGCTTGTATCTGATGAACCCAGGCAGTCTGCACGGTAGCTATGGCACTTACGGCATCATTGATATCACTCCAGCGGGTCTGGTGCCTAATATTGTGAAAAACTACCGGGATTAAGACTGCGGGCCGCCAAAATGCAGGCGGATAATTTCAGAGCCGGAACAGCCTCGGCTGCCGGAAAGAAAAATAAACCAATTAATAAAATGCGAAATCTGCACAAAACCCCCAGAGGCCCGGGACAAAAGAGAAATGGCTCTTTTGTCCCGGGCCTCTGGGGGTTTGGGAATAGAAGCGGGGGCCTGATGGGCCGGGAATCCTAGTCATCAGCTGTTTTTCATTTGCCCTACCGCCCAATCGTATAAGGCAGCGATCACCGGCAGAAGGGAGCTTCCCTCCGGCGTCAAAGCGTATTCTACCCGAGGCGGAATCTCCTGAAACTGGGTGCGCTGGATCAGGCCTTGAGCGGTCAGATCCTTCAAGCTTTGACTGAACATCATATCCGTGATTCCGGGGATCTTTTCCTTTAAATCCCCGTAGCGAAGGCCGCCGCTTTCCGAGGATTGGCCTAATCCCCACAGAATGCGGAGCTTCCATTTTCCGCCCACCCGGGAAAGGGCGTATTCCAGCGGGTCCTGGGGCAGGCTGTCCAAATCCACATTCCGCTTTACCGCCGGAATTACCGGCTGGGGCGCGGATGCCCGTTTTTCCTTTTTCTCTTTCTTCTCTTTTTTATCTTTTTTCAAGATCCCAGCCCCTTTCCGGCAGCGCTTTTCTTTAAGAGTAGCATAAACCTTAGGTTTCGTAAAGAATATTCTGGTAAAATTCTGGAAAGCTATCGGTAAGTTTTAGATTTTTAGGAGGGAAACCTATGCAGGAAACGGTAAACGACGTGATGAGCAAAAAAGTGGTGGCGGTTCTGCCGGGGGATACCCTGGAAGAGGCGGCCAGACTGATGAAGGAGCATGATGTGGGCGTGCTGCCGGTGGTATCCGGCGGGGAACTGAAGGGGCTGGTTACAGACCGGGATATTGTGCTCCAGTGCGTTGCGGCGGGAAAAGAGCCCTCTCAGGTAAAGGCTTATCAGATTATGACCAAGGATGTGGTCAGCGTTTCTCCCGGACATACCGTCAGCGAGGCGGCCCGGCTCATGGGAAAGGAGCAGATCCGGCGGCTGCCGGTGATTAAGGACGGAGTGATCGACGGTATGATCAGCATGGCGGATATCGCCCGCCGCCACGCCGGCCCGGAGGTTGCCGCGGCAATTTCAGAGATCAGCGAACCGTTTTCAGGAATCGCCGGAGCAGTGAGGACCAGGTGATTCAAGGAGGACGGCTTAGAAGCGCGGACGCCGGCAGAAGGATCGCCGGCGTCCGCCTGAAAGGCCAGGAACCGGCAAAGGCCGGATTGCAAAAACGGGGATATTATGGTAAACTGAGCTTGTAATAGAAAGGAGTTGATTACCGGTGAAAAAAATCGGTGTTCTTTTATTGTGCGCCTTGCTGGCGGCTTCCGTTATGACGGCCTGCCAAAACGGAGGAAAAGACGGGAATTCGTCTCAGACTTCCTCCGCTGCCTCCAGCGCCCAGACCTCCAGCGCCCCGGCCTCCTCAGCGGAGGAAACTTCCAGCCAAGCCACCTCCTCCCAGGAAACCAGCCCTTCCTCTGAACCGGACAAGGTGTATGAAAGCGGAGCGGATTATACCCTGGAAATTACCGAAATGGAGCCTGCCGGGATTGACGGAGTCAGCGTATCGATGACGGTTCCGGTGATGGGCGGCGCGGCGGCGCAAAAATACGGCGTCAGCGGGGAGATCACCCGGCAGGTCAATGGAACGGTTCAGGAGGTTATCGCGGATTCCGGTTATCACTCCGGCACGCTGACTCTGGAAAGCGAAGCCCCGTACTACTCCGAAAAGCTGCTCAGCATCGTGATGACTGTGGACTACACCGCCGAAGGGATGGCCTATCCGGTCCACACGGTGAAAACGGTGAACTTTCTTTTGGGAGAAAGCGGGTTTTCCGACTTTGCCAGCGCCATTGAGGATAACGACGCCTTCCGTGAGGCGCTGACAGCGAACAACGGTTCCGATGTGGATGACGAAACCTTGTTGTCCGGTATCAGCGAGGCCTGCGTTTACTTTACGGAAACCGGCGTGGGAATCGCCGTGCCGGTACCCCATGCCGTTGGAGACGTGGTCCGGATCGTGATCCCCTACAGCCAGACCGAGGGCTTCCGCACCGACGATCCGGCGTGGAACAGCTTCCAATAACCAATGATATTCAGCGGGGCCGCCGGAGCGGTTTCGGCGGTCCTGAACGGTTGCCTCCGCCCGCCGGCGGAGGCAGGGCCCCGCTCTGAAGCGGAAAAGTAAATGGCGTTGGTTTTTTCCCGGCACAGCCCGGTTTTCCATCAAATCCACAGGGTATGGCGATGGAAAATGATGGTGAGCAAATTGCACAAATTTCAAAGAGAAAATTCTTGCAAATATACAGAAAAAAAGCTTGCAACTTCCGGTGAAAAATGGTATTATAATTGAGCGTGACTGCGATAGATATGCGATGAAGCGGGAGGTTGCGGCGGTTTCCGCCGGTTTTTCCGTGGAGTATGTCCGATTTTAAACCGGGCGACAGAAATATTTTGAGAAAGTGAAAGTGCGGCTTGCCTTGCTTTCATGGTACTCAGACGCTTTTTGACCGAACCCGGATTAGACTCGTAAGAGTCCAGTCCGGTTTTTCAATGCAGGTCGAGGAAACACCCGGATGGGTTGTCGAAAATAGAAGCGTCGCCCGCCAACTATTTTAAGGAGGCGTTGTTCATGGCAGTCAAAGAAAAAATCAGGATCAGACTCAAGGGGTACGATCACAAGCTGGTGGATGCATCCGCCGAGAAGATCGTTGAGACAGCGAAGCGCACGGGCGCCAGAGTTTCCGGGCCGGTGCCGCTGCCGACAGAGAAGCAGATCATCACCATTCTGCGTGCCGTCCACAAATATAAGGACAGCCGCGAGCAGTTTGAGATGCGCACCCACAAGAGATTGATTGATATCCTGAGACCGTCCAATAAGACGGTGGAGGCTCTGATGAGCCTGGAGCTCCCTGCTGGCGTTGAGATCGAGATCAAGGCCTAACGGCTGAGAGAAAGGTTCCAACCAACCAGGCGGAAGCGGTCAAGTTGGCAAACGCCAACCAATAACCTGCTAGGAGGAAAGGTAACATGCAAAAAGGAATCATCGGCAAGAAAATCGGCATGACGCAGATTTTCGATGAGAACGGGAAAGTCGTTCCCGTAACAGTCGTGGAAGCCGGCCCCTGTGTGGTTTCCCAGAAAAAGACTGTTGAAAACGACGGCTACGCGGCTGTGCAGATCGGCTTCGGCGATCTGAAGGCCCATAAGGTAAAGAAGCCTATGGCCGGACACTTCGCGAAAGCCAACGTAGCCCCCAAGAGAACTCTCAGAGAGTTCCGGTTCGACGACATCGACGCTTACAACGTAGGCGACCTGGTAAAGGCGGACGTATTCGCCGCCGGAGACAAGGTAGACGTCACCGGCACCAGCAAGGGTAAAGGCTACGCCGGCGTGATCAAGCGCTGGAACTTCCAGAGACTGAAGGAATCTCACGGTTCCGGACCGGTTGCCCGCCACGGCGGTTCCATCGGCTCCTGCTCCGATCCTTCCAGAGTGTACCCCGGCAAGAAGATGGCCGGCCATCTGGGAAGCGAGAGAGTCACCGTTCAGAATCTGCAGGTTGTCAAGGTGGACGCCGAGAACAACCTTATCGCTATCAAGGGCGCGATTCCGGGTCCTAACGGCGGTACCGTAGTGATCCATGACACCGTTAAGGCCTAAGGGAAGGAGGAATTGGAATGCCTAATGTAGCAGTATTTGACGTAACCGGCAAGGAGGTCGGCAAGATCGACCTTTCCGACGCCGTTTTTGGGATTGAGCCCAACGCTGTCGTGATGCATGAAGTGGTTGTGAATTACCTGGCCAACCAGCGCCAGGGCACCCAGTCCGCGCTCACCAGAAGCGAGGTTTCCGGCGGCGGCAAAAAGCCCTGGAGACAAAAAGGCACCGGCCATGCGAGACAGGGTTCCACCCGTGCTCCCCAGTGGACTCATGGCGGTATCGTATTTGCTCCCAAGCCGAGAAGCTACCGTTATACCGTAAACAAGAAGGTCAGAAGATTGGCTCTGAAGTCTGCTCTGTCCTCTAAGGTGCAGGAAGAAAGCCTGGTGGTTTTGGATTCCATGACCATGGACGCTTACAAGACCAAGACCGTGGCCGCCATGCTCAACGCTCTGGGCGCTGAGAAAAAGGCCCTGATCGTGCTTCCCTCCGTGGACCAGAAGCTGATTAAATCCGCCAACAATATCCCCGGCGTGAAAACCGCCCAGGTAAACACCATCAATGTGTACGATATCCTGAACGCTGACAAGCTCATCGTTCTCAAGGACGCCGTCGCAAAGATTGAGGAGGTGTACGCGTAATGGCAGCACAGGATATCATCATTCGTCCGGTCATTACCGAAAAAAGCATGTCCGGCATGGCTTCCAAGAAATATACCTTTGAGGTCTGCAAGGACGCCAACAAGATTGAAATTGCCAAGGCAGTGGAAGAGCTCTTCGGCGTGAAGGTTTCCAAGGTGAACACCCTGCACGTGAGAGGCCATATGCGCCGCCAGGGCAGATACGAGGGCTATACTCCTTCCTGGAAGAAAGCCGTCGTTACCCTGAAAGAGGACAGCAAGCCCATCGAGTTCTTCGAAGGCATGATGTAAGGGGAAATCCCCCGCAGGCGCTTTCTCCCTTGACGCCGCCGCTTCGGCCGGCGGAAAAAGGTCAAAAGGGGACCCAAGGGTTCCCCGGATCGGAAAAGCGCATCTGAAGTTTGACGGAATCCCGTCAAAGGCAACGTATGGGGATCAGGCAAATCCCCGCAAAGCCATCATGAGGAGTGTGAAACCGTAATGCCTATCATCAATTATAAGCCGACTACGCCCTCCCGGCGCAATATGTCGGTTACGGATTACTCCGGCCTTTCCAAGGTAGCCCCGGAAAAAAGCCTGCTGGCTCCTTTGAACAAGAAGTCCGGACGTAACAGCTACGGCAGAATCACCGTCCGCCACAGAGGCGGCGGAAACCGTAGAAAATACCGCATCATCGATTTCAAGCGTCAGAAGTTTGACGTACCGGGAACGGTCAAGACCCTGGAATACGATCCTAACCGTTCCGCTTTCATCGCCCTGATCGAGTATCAGGACGGCGAGAAAAGATATATCATCGCCCCCAACGGCCTGAAGGTCGGCGACACGGTAGTCGCCAGCCCCTCTGCGGATATCAAGCCCGGCAACGCTCTGCCGCTGGCCAATATCCCCACCGGTACCTTCATTCACAACGTTGAGCTGTATCCCGGCAAGGGCGCCCAGTTGGCCCGGGCCGCCGGCAACATGGCCCAGCTGATGGCCAAGGAAAACAACATGGCTCTTCTGAGACTGCCTTCCGGCGAGCTGAGAAACGTTCCCGTAAACTGCATGGCCACCATCGGCCAGGTAGGCAACGTGGACCACGAGAACGTGAAAATCGGCAAGGCCGGCAGAAAGCGCAACATGGGCTGGAGACCTACCGTCCGCGGTTCTGTTATGAACCCCAACGACCACCCCCACGGCGGTGGTGAAGGTAAATCCCCTGTTGGACGTCCGGGACCGGTTACCCCCTGGGGCAAGCCCGCTCTTGGATATAAGACCAGAGCGCACCATAACCGCTCCGATAAGTTTATCGTGAGACGCAGAAATGGTAAATAAGGCGTACGGAAAGGAGCTTAAATAATGGGCAGAAGCGTTAAGAAGGGTCCTTTTGTACAGCCTGTGCTGCTCAAAAGGGTTCAGGAAATGAATAAGACAGGCGAAAAGAAAATCGTGAAGACCTGGAGCAGAAGCTCTACCATCTTCCCGGATTTCGTCGGTCACACCTTTGCGGTCCACGACGGCCGCAAGCACGTCCCGGTGTATGTTACTGAAGATATGGTCGGCCACAAGCTGGGCGAGTTCGCCCCCACCAGAACCTTCAGAGGCCACGCCGGCGCGAAAACAACGAAATAACGGCCGAAAGGAGTGTATCGCATGGAAGCAAGGGCTTATTTGAAATACGCCCGTATTTCTCCCAGAAAAGTATCGGTTGTGCTGGATCTGATCCGCAACAAGCCGGTTGATTATGCAATGGCTGTCCTGAAGCATACCCCGAAGGCCGCCTGTGAGGACCTCGAGAAGTTGCTCAAGTCGGCAATCGCCAATGCTGAGAACAACCACAATATGGACGTTTCCCGGTTATACGTGGCCGAGTGCCATGTGTCCCAGGGCCCGATCCTCAAGCGCATTCGTCCCAGAGCGCAGGGTCGCGCATTCCGCATCGACAAGAAGACCTCGCACGTCACCCTCGTGCTCAAGGAACAAGAATAACGCAGTAGAGGAGGTAAACTGATAGTATGGGCCAGAAAGTAAATCCCCACGGTCTCCGTGTGGGCGTAATCAAAGATTGGGACTCCCGCTGGTTTGCCAAGGATAAGGATTTCGGCGATACCCTCGTCGAGGACTATAACCTGCGCAAGCACCTGAAGAAAAAGCTCTACGGAGCCGGAGTGCCGAAGATCGAAATTGAACGCGACGCTTCCAAAGTCCGTATCCATATCCACTGCGCGAAGCCTGGTATGGTCATCGGCAAGGGCGGCGCTGAAATCGAAAAGCTGCGTTTGGAGTGCGAAAAGATTCTGAACAAGCCGGTCGCCATCAATATCGTGGAGGTCAAATCTCCCGATTTGAACGCCCAGCTGGTTGCTGAAAATATCGCCCAGCAGCTGGAAAAGAGAATTTCCTTCCGCCGCGCCATGAAGCAGGCCATCGGCCGCGCTATGAGATTCGGCGCCAAGGGAATCAAGACACAAGTCGGCGGACGTTTGGGCGGCGCTGAAATCGCCAGAACCGAACAGTACCACGAGGGTACTATTCCGCTGCAGACCATCAGAGCGGACATCGATTACGGCTTTGCCGAGGCTGCCACCACCTACGGCCGCATCGGCGTAAAGGTTTGGCTGTACCGGGGCGAAGTGCTCCAGAACGCCGGCCGTCCCCGTGCCCGCAGGGAAGGAGGCAATAAGTAATGCTGTTGCCCAAGCGTGTAAAATACCGCAGAGTCCACAGAGGCCGTTTGACCGGTAAGGCGATGCGGGGTAACAAAGTAACTTACGGCCAGTTTGGCCTGCAGGCCCTGGAGCCGGCGTGGATCACCTCGAATCAGATCGAGGCCGCCCGTGTGGCCATGACCCGTTATACCAAGCGTTTCGGACAGGTTTGGATCAAGATTTTCCCCGACAAGCCCATCACCGAAAAGCCCGCTGAAACCCGAATGGGTTCCGGTAAAGGCTCTCCCGAGTACTGGGTGGCCGTGGTTAAGCCCGGCAGAGTGATGTTCGAGATCGGCGGAATCGCTGAGGAAACCGCCCGGGAGGCTATGAGACTGGCTGCCAACAAGCTGCCGATTAAATGCAAGTTCGTGAAAAAGGAAGAAACGGAGGTTGAGCAGTAATGAAGGCCTCAGAGATTAGAGAATTAAGCGCCGCAGAACTGGAAAGCAAGCTCAAAGACCTGAAAGCTGAACTTTTCAACCTGCGTTTCCAGCTTGCCATTAATCAGCTCGACAACCCGATGCGCATCAGTGCTGTTAAGAAGGACATCGCAAGAGTGAAAACCGTTCTTCGCCAGATGGAACTGAACGACAGCGCTAAGGCGTAAGGGAAGGGAGGATTAAGCCGTGAGCGAAAGAAATATGAGAAAAACCAATGTTGGCAAGGTGGTCAGCAACAAAATGGATAAGACCATCGTTGTCGCCATTGAGGACAGCGTAAAGCATCCCCTTTACAAAAAGATCATCAAGCGTACGGTGAAGCTGAAGGCGCATGACGAAAACAACGAGTGCAACATCGGCGACCGCGTGCGCGTGATGGAGACCCGTCCCCTTTCCAAGGATAAGAGATGGCGTCTCGTAGAGATCATTGAAAAAGCGAAATAATCCGCTCAGGAGTGTTTTGCTGGCTGAAGGGGTAAGGCCCCCAGCCAATAAACTTGAATAGGAGGAACGCACTGTGATACAGCAGCAGACTTACCTCAAAGTTGCCGATAACACCGGCGCGAAGGAGCTTATGTGCATTCGCGTTCTGGGCGGCACTCGCAGAAGGTATGCAAATATCGGCGACGTGGTGGTAGCTTCCGTGAAAAAAGCAGCACCCGGCGGCGTGGTAAAAAAAGGCGACGTGGTCAAGGCGGTCATCGTCCGCTCCGCAAAAGGCGTTCGCCGTGATGACGGCACCTACATCCGCTTCGATGAGAACGCGGCCGTCATTATCCGTGACGACAAGAACCCTCGCGGCACCCGTATTTTCGGGCCGGTGGCGAGAGAACTGCGCGATAAGGATTACCTCAAAATTTTGAGCCTTGCGCCCGAAGTGCTTTAATGGAGGTGCTCACTGATGATTAATAAGGTTCATGTAAAAACGGGTGACACCGTAGTCGTGTTAAGCGGCAAGGAGCGCGGCAAAAAAGGCAAGGTAATGGCTGTCAGCCCCAAAGAGGGCAAGGTCATCGTGGAAAAGATCAACATGGTATCCAAGCACATGAAGCCCCGCAGAATGGGTGAAACCGGCGGCATTGTAAAGGCCGAGGGCGCCATGTACGCTTCCAAGGTCCAGATCGTTTGCCCCCGCTGCGGCAAGCCCACCCGTGTCGCCCATAAGATCTATGAGGACGGCACTAAGGAACGCATTTGCAAAAAATGCGGCGAGTCGCTGTAAGGAGGATAAAAGATGGCTAGACTTAAGGATTACTACAAGCAGGACGTAGCTCCCGCTTTGATGAAAAAGTTTTCTTATAAGAGCGTCATGCAGATCCCGAAGCTGGATAAGATCGTAATCAACGTCGGCGCCGGCGAGGCCAAGGACAACGCCAAGGTGATCGACGCCATCACTACCGATCTTGCCGCTATTACCGGCCAGAAGCCGGTGGTCTGCAAGGCCAGAAAGTCCGTTGCGAACTTTAAGCTCCGTGAGGGAATGAATATCGGCGTGAAGGTTACCCTGAGAGGCGACCGGATGTACGAGTTCCTTGACAGGCTGTTCAACGTGGCTCTGCCCCGTGTAAGAGACTTCAGAGGCATCAACCCCAACTCTTTCGATGGCCGTGGCAACTACAACATGGGCATTAAGGAGCAGTTGATCTTCCCTGAGATCGATTACGATAAGATCGATAAGGTTCGCGGAATGGACATTTGTTTCGTAACCACCGCAAACAACGACGAAGAGGCCCGCGAGCTGCTTTCCTTGATGGGCGCTCCGTTTGCGAAATAAGGAGGGATTGTTGTGGCCAAAACATCTATGAAAATCAAGCAGCAAAGACCGGCGAAGTATTCTTCCCGCGAATACAACAGATGCAAAATCTGTGGCAGGCCGCATGCCTACCTTCGCAAATTCGGAATTTGCCGTATCTGCTTCAGGGAGCTTGCCTATAAGGGCGAGATTCCGGGCGTGAAAAAAGCCAGCTGGTAAGCAAGAGCAAAGGAGGTAAACGGCAGTGCAAATTACTGATTCTATCGCAGATTTGCTGACGAGAATCCGCAACGCGAGTTCCGCCAAGCATGAAACTGTTGATATCCCGGCTTCCAACATGAAGAAAGCGATTATGCAGATTCTGGTGGACGAGGGCTATGTAAAGAGCTTTACCGTCATCGAGGATGGCAAGCAGGGCATGATCCGGGCAACCTTGAAATACGGCGAGGGAAAGACCCCGGTCATCACCGGCCTTCGCAGGGTTTCCAAGCCCGGCCTGAGAATTTACAGCAGCGTAGAGGATATGCCTAAGGTATTAAAGGGCCTGGGCATCGCGATCGTTTCCACTTCCAAGGGCGTTATGACCGACCGTCAGGCCCGTAAGGAGAATGTAGGCGGCGAAATCCTTGCATTTATTTGGTAAGGAGGTGTTGATATGTCTCGAATTGGAAGAAAACCTATAAATATTCCCGCCGGCGTTGACGTAAAGGTGAGCGACGGTGTTGTAACGGTCAAAGGCCCCAAGGCTACTTTGACCCAAAAGGTTCATCCCAACATGACCGTTAAGGTCGAGGGCAGCGAGGTTCTGGTCACCCGTCCTAATGACGAGAAGGAGAACCGCAGCCTGCACGGCTTGACCCGCACCCTGATCCACAATATGATCGTGGGCGTTACCGAGGGCTACAAGAAGGAGCTGGAGGTTAACGGCGTAGGCTACCGTGTGCAGAAGCAAGGCAAAAACCTTGTGATGAACCTGGGGTACTCTCATCAGGTAACCATGTCTGAAACAGACGATATTACCATTGAGGTACCGGGCCCGAACAAGATCATCATTCATGGCGCCGACAAGCAGAAGGTCGGACAGTTCGCCGCGGAGGTCCGCGAGAAGCGTCCGCCGGAGCCTTATAAGGGCAAGGGCATCAAGTATGTTGACGAGGTCATCCGCCGCAAGGAAGGTAAGGCCGGTAAGGGCGGCAAGAAGTAATTAAAGGAGTGAATCAACGATGGTGAATAAGGCTGATACCAATAAAGCTAGATTACACCGCCATAAAAGAGTGCGCGGTAAGATCAGCGGCACCGCGGCGCGTCCGCGCCTGAACGTTTTCCGCTCCACCAATCACATCTACGCCCAGTTGATCGACGACGTTAAGGGTGTAACCCTGGCGGCGGCCTCAACGCTGGACAAGGAATTTGATGGAAACGGCGGAAACAAGGAAGCCGCGAAGAAGGTTGGCGAGCTCATTGCCAAACGTGCCGCTGAAAAGGGCATTTCCGAGGTCGTATTCGACCGCGGCGGCTATATTTTCCACGGCCGCGTCAAAGAGCTGGCCGAAGGCGCCCGTGAGGGCGGCCTCAAGTTCTAAGAGAAGGAGGAATACTTTTGGCTAGATTTGACGCAAAAGCGACTGAGAGCGAATACAAAGAGCGCGTAGTCGCGATCAACCGTGTATCTAAGACTGTAAAGGGCGGCCGTATCTTTAAGTTTGCCGCTTTGGTTGTGGTTGGCGACGAAAAGGGCACCGTGGGCTTCGGCATCGGCAAGGCCGGCGAGGTTCCGGACGCTATCCGCAAGGGAATCGAGGACGCCAAGAAGAACCTGGTGAAGATTTCTCTGAGAGGAACCACCATTCCTCATGAGGTCATCGGCATCTACGACGCCGGCAAGGTTCTCATGAAGCCCGCCGCTCCCGGTACCGGCGTGATCGCCGGCGGCCCGGTGCGTGCTGTGGTCGAGGCGGCTGGTATCAAGGATATCAGAACCAAGGCCCTGCGTTCCAACAATCCCTGCAACGTGGTGCGGGCCACTTTGGAAGGCCTGAAGAGCCTGCGCACCGCAGAGGAAGTCGCGGTGATCCGCGGCAAGTCCGTAAAAGAAATCTTATAAGTAAGGGGGTAGCAATATGGCACAGCTAAAGGTAAAGCTGGTCAAGAGTCTGATCGGCAGCAAAAAGGACCAGATTGCAACCGCCCAGGCTTTGGGTCTGCGTAAGATCGGCGACGAGACCGTTCAGCCGGATAACCCGCAGACAAAGGGCAAGGTGGCAAAGATCATCCACCTCATCGAGGTAACAGAAGCGTAAGCAAGGAGGTGCGAATCCAATGAAACTGCATGAACTTTCACCGGCGGAAGGCTCCACCAAAGAGAGCAAGCGCATCGGTAGAGGGCATGGCTCAGGCCAGGGCAAAACTGCCGGCAAGGGCCACAAGGGCCAAAAGGCCAGAGCGGGCAGAGGGATGCGTCCCGGCTTCGAGGGCGGCCAGATGCCTCTGCAGAGGCGTATTCCGAAGAGAGGCTTCAACAACATCTTCGCCAAGGAGATCGTTGCCATCAACGTTGGCTCTCTGAATGTATTTGAAGACGGCGCAGTAGTTGATAATGAAGCCATTATCAAGGCTGGCATCGCGAAAAAGGCCTGCGACGGCATTAAAATTCTCGGCAACGGCCAACTGACCAAGAACCTGACGGTTAAGGTCAGCGCTTATTCTGAAGCTGCAAAGCAGAAGATCGAGGCGGCCGGCGGGAAGGCTGAGGTGATCTGAGTTGTTCAAAACAATGCAGAACGCCTGGAAAATCCCGGACTTAAGAAAAAAGATCCTGTTCACCCTGTTGGTGATCATTGTTTTCCGAATCGGCGCCAATATGCCGGCCCCCTTCCTGAACATGGAAGCGCTGGCCGGCCTGATGGGCTTTGTGACCGACAGCTCCAGCGCCAACGCGTTTGCGTATTTGAACACCTTATCCGGCGGCGCTTTCGCCCAAGCGACCCTGTTCGCCATGTCGGTAACTCCCTACATCAACAGCTCCATTATTATGCAGCTGCTGACCGTGGCGATTCCTCCGTTAGAGAGAATGGCCAAGGAAGGGGAGGAGGGCCGGAAAAAGATCGGCGCCATTACCCGCTATGTCGCGGTTGTCCTTGGTCTGGTACAGGGCTTGGCCTACTATCTGTACCTGCGGGGCAGCAGCTATGAGGGAACGCCGATCGTCACCTATACTGAGGGCGCCGCGGGCGTATTTACCGCAATCGTCATCGTGCTGGTGTTCACCGCCGGTACCGCTATGATGATGTGGCTGGGCGAGCAGATCAACCAGAAGGGCATTGGCAATGGTATTTCCATTCTGCTGTTCGCAGGTATCGTGGCGAGACTGCCCGATACGGTCAACATTCTGGTGCAGGCTCTCCAAGCCGCATGGCAGGCTCCCGATTCTTTCGGCCAGTATTACTTCTTCGTACCGCTGTTCGTCATCATCTTCCTGGCCATTATCTGGGTCATCGTATTCATGAACGACGCGGAGAGAAGAATCCCGGTGCAGTACGCGAAACGGGTTGTCGGCAGAAAGATGTACGGCGGCCAGTCCACCCATCTTCCCATTAAGGTCAATATGTCCGGCGTTATGCCGATCATCTTCGCAAGCTCTATTTTAACCATTCCATCCACCATCCAGCTGTTTGTAACTCCGACAGGCTTCTGGAAAACCGTGTTGGACGCTCTTTCCACCACCGGCTGGGTGTACGCGTTAATTTACTTCCTGCTGATTTTGATGTTCGCTTATTTCTATGTGGCGATTCAGTATAATCCCATTGAAATGGCCAATAATCTTCGTCAGAACAACGGCACGATTCCCGGAATTCGTCCCGGAAAGCCTACTTCTGATTATATTCAGAAAATTCTGTCAAAGATTACATTGATCGGCGCTTTGTTCCTGGCGGTCATCGCCTTGCTGCCCATTGCGTTCAGCGCTTTCACCGGAATGCACAACCTGATGATGGGCGGAACCTCCGTCATCATTTTGGTAGGCGTAGCGCTGGATACCATGAAGCAGATGGAATCTCAGATGATGATGCGTCATTACAAAGGATTCCTGGATTAATGCGGTTTAGGAAGGAGTCGTTATTATGAAAATCATTCTGCTGGGAGCCCCCGGCGCTGGGAAAGGCACCCAGGCGGAGGCAATCTGCAAGCATCTTTCCATTCCACAAATTTCCACGGGTAATATTATCCGTGCCGCGCTGAAGAACGGCACTGAGATGGGCAAAAAGGCCCAAGCTTATATGGACGCGGGAAAGCTGGTTCCCGATGAGGTCGTCATCGGCATCATCGAGGAGCGTTTACAGGAGGACGACTGCAAAAACGGTTACGTCCTGGACGGCTTCCCCCGCACCATTCCCCAGGCCGAGGCTCTGGACAAAATGGTGAAGATCGACAAGGTCATTGACTTGGAAGTCTCCGACGAGGCGATCATCGCCAGAATGTCCGGACGCCGTGTCTGCGAAAAATGCGGCGCCACCTACCATCTGCTTTACAAAAAGCCGAAGGCCGAGGGCGTGTGCGACATTTGCGGCGGCACCCTCATTCAGCGCAAGGATGACCATCCGGACACCGTGAAGGCGCGTCTGGAAGTTTATCATAAAGAGACAGAGCCCCTGATCGCCCATTACAAAAAGCAAGGCGTCGTGAAAAGAGTAGATGGCCAGGAGGAAGTCGCCGACACCACCCGCTTAACGCTGGCAGCGTTAGAGGCTTAATCCATGGTTGTACTCAAAACGAGCCGCGAACTCAAGGCGATGAGAGAAGCCGGACGGATCTCCGCCAACGCGTTAAAGCTGGCGGGCGAGGCGGTGGAACCGGGCATTACCACCTGGGAAATCGACGAGATCGTCCGCAAGTATATTGAGGGACAGGGGGCGGTCCCCTCGTTTCTCGGCTACGGCGGTTTTCCGGCCAGCGCGTGTATTTCTGTCAACAATGTGGTCATCCACGGCATACCGAGCAAGAAGTGCGTTGTGAAAAAAGGCGATATTGTCAGCATCGACATCGGCGCCCACTTTAACGGCTTCCACGGAGACAACGCCTGGACGTTCCCCTGCGGGGACATCAGCGAGGAAGCCAGGGCCCTTTTGGATGCCACCAGGGAAAGCCTTTTTGAGGGAATCAAAATGGCGAAGGCGGGCAACCGCATCGGCGATATCGGCAGCGCGGTTCAAAGGTATGTAGAAGCGC
The DNA here is from genome assembly GCA_000154345.1 of [Clostridium] leptum DSM 753. Taxonomy (GTDB): domain Bacteria; phylum Bacillota; class Clostridia; order Oscillospirales; family Acutalibacteraceae; genus Clostridium_A; species Clostridium_A leptum. Next base: position 139,251 of record DS480345.1, on the reverse strand, counting down.
GCAACTACTCTGTGGTACGAGATTTTGTCGGCCATGGCGTAGGTGCGAAGCTGCATGAAGATCCAAGCGTACCAAATTTCGGTACACCCGGTAGGGGTGTACGCCTGTTACCCGGAATGACCATTGCCATAGAGCCTATGGTGAATGCCGGCACTTATGAAGTCGAAATCCTTTCGGATGAATGGACAACGGTAACAGCGGACGGCAAGCTGTCCGCTCACTTTGAGCACAGCGTGGCAATCACCCCCGATGGTCCTCAGATTCTGACTCTTCCCGACGATTGATGAAAAGGGAGGCGCCCATGGAACTGAAACGAGGATTGCTTGTCAGGTCCAAAGCGGGACATGACAAACACGGTTTTTTTGTGGTGCTGTCGGCGGATCAGGAGTTTGCCGTGATCTGCGACGGAAAGCACAGGCCGCTCCAGCGGCCGAAAAAGAAAAACTGCAGGCATCTGGCTGTAACCAATACGGTTCTGCCGGAGGAGGCAATGAAAACCAATCGTGAGATTCGCCGAGGGATCCGGTGCTATTTGGAAAAGGATCCCCAGTCTTAACCATGAGGAGGTTATGGTTTTGTCGAAACAGGATGTTATCGAAATCGAAGGTACTGTGAAGGAAGCACTGCCAAACGCAATGTTTCAGGTCGAACTTCCCAACGGCCATATGATCCTGGCCCATATTTCCGGGAAATTACGGATGAACTTCATCCGGATTCTGCCCGGGGATAAAGTCACTTTGGAGATGTCTCCCTATGACTTGACCAGAGGCCGCATCACATGGCGTTCTAAATAAGGAGGCGTAACGAAATGAAAGTCAGACCTTCTGTCAAGAAAATCTGCGAAAAGTGCAAGGTCATCAAGCGCAAGGGAAAAGTTATGGTGATCTGCGACAATCCGAAGCATAAGCAGCGCCAGGGCTAAAATTCATCGAGAAGCCCGTGATACCGCAAAAGCGGCCGAAGACCCGGCTCCATGCCGAGCGGCGTAAAGGTTGTTGGCCAGACAGATTTGGCTGACAGACGGTATTTTCGGAGATCGGCAATGAAAAGCCAACAGGCGCGACCAAATTTATCAGGAGGTGCAAGGCATGGCACGTATAGCAGGTGTAGACTTGCCAAGAGATAAAAGAATCGAAATCGGCCTTTCCTATATCTACGGGATCGGACGCAAGACCGCCACTGAGATTTTGAAGGCGACCGGCGTAAACCCCGACACCCGGGTAAGAGATTTAACCGAGGACGATGTTTCCAAGCTGAGAGAGTATATCGACCATAACTGCCGCGTGGAGGGCGACCTTCGCCGGGATGTGGCGTTCGATATTAAGAGACTTATTGAAATCGGCTGCTATCGCGGCGTCCGTCACCGTAAGGGCCTGCCCGTAAGAGGCCAGCGCTCCAAGACCAACGCCAGAACCCGCAAGGGACCCAAGAAGACGATAGCTAACAAGAAGAAATAAGGAGGGGTTTTGATGGCAGCTCAGAAGGGCGGCAAGAAAACCGCCGTACGCAGACGCCGTGAGCGCAAAAATATTGACCGCGGTGCCGCGCATATTCAGTCCACCTTTAACAACACGATCGTGACCATCACCGACACCCAGGGTAACGCTGTTTCTTGGGCGAGTGCCGGTGAGCTGGGTTTCAGAGGCTCCAGAAAGAGTACTCCTTTCGCGGCACAGACCGCCGCGGAAACCGCAGCTAAGGTTGCTATGGAACACGGCATGAAGTCCGTCGAGGTCTTTGTAAAGGGACCCGGCTCAGGCCGTGAGGCCGCGATCCGCGCGTTGCAGGCCGCAGGGCTCGAGGTCAGCATGATCAAAGACGTGACCCCGATTCCTCACAATGGATGCCGTCCTCCCAAGAGAAGACGTGTCTAATCGAAAGGAGAGAATAAGTTATGGCTAAAAATATGCAGCCGATTGCAAAGCGCTGCCATGCCCTGGGAATTTCTCCTACGGTCATGGGATATAGCAAGAAGACTACCAACCGCAATCCCGGCGGCCAGATGAGAAAGAAAAAGGGCGAATATGCCCTCCAGTTGGCTGAAAAGCAGAAGGTAAAGTTCGTTTACGGCATTCTGGAGCGCCAGTTCCGTTCTTACTATGAGAAGGCCACCCGTATGCCTGGTAAGGCCGGTGAAAACCTGCTGATCCTGGTGGAGCGCCGCCTGGACAACGTGGTATACCGTTTAGGCTTTGCCAGCACCCGCCGCGACGCCAGACAGCTGGTGAACCATGGCCATTTTACCGTCAACGGCAAGAGAGTCAACATTCCTTCCTATTTGGTAAAGCCCGGCGATGTGATCGAAGTGGCGGAAACCAGCCGTTCCTCCGTCAAGTTCAGCAAGCTGACCGGCGAAGATGCTCCGATGGTAACCGTGCCTCGTTGGCTGGAGCGTGAAAAGAGTTCTTTGAAGGGCGTTGTCGCTGCAATGCCTGCTCGTGAGGATATCGATCTCCCTGTCGAAGAGCACTTGATCGTCGAGTTGTACTCCAAATAATGCCCATGCGGTTGATTTCAATACGCGTTGGCATCACTTACCAATACAACTGTGTGCCTAAGGTCAAGGAGGGTCGCTAATGATCGAGATAGAAAAGCCTAGAATTGATACCGAAGTATTATCTGCCGACGGAACTTACGGCAAGTTTGTGGTGGAGCCGCTGGAGCGCGGCTTCGGCACAACGCTGGGGAACAGCTTGAGAAGGGTATTGCTCTCCTCACTGCCGGGCGTTGCCGTAACCTCCATCAAGATTGACGGAGTTCTCCATGAGTTTTCCACGATACCAGGCGTGAAAGAGGATGTGACTGAGATCGTCCTCAACATGAAGGGCTTAACGGCAAAGCTGCACTGCGACGGTGCCAAAACCGTGGAAATCAGTGCGGAGGGTCCTTGCGAGGTTACCGCGGATTCCATCAAATGCGACAGCGAGGTTGAGATTCTCAACCCCGAAATGCACATTGCAACCCTCGGTGACGGGGCCAGGCTCTATATGGAAATTACCCTGGATAAAGGCAGAGGCTATATTTCCGCTGAAAGAAATAAAGCCAATATGCAGAACAATGTGATCGGCATTCTGCCTATCGATTCTATTTATACACCTGTGTTGAAGGTCAATTTCGGTGTGGAAAACACCCGCGTGGGTCAGATCACCGACTATGACAAGCTGACGCTGGAGGTTTGGACCAACGGGGTCATCAACGCGCAGGAGGCGGTTTCCCTAGCCGCTAAGGTCCTGACCGAGCACCTGAACCTGTTTGTAGACCTTTCTGATAAGGGCTATAACACGGAGATCATGGTGGAAAAGGACGACAAGGGCAAGGAAAAGGTTCTGGAAATGACGATTGAAGAGTTGGATCTTTCCGTCCGCTCCTTCAACTGCCTGAAGCGCGCCGGCATTAACACAGTGGAGGACCTGATCAATAAGTCTGAGGACGATATGATGAAGGTTCGCAACCTGGGACGCAAGTCCCTGGAGGAGGTTGTGTATAAGCTCAACTCCCTCGGATTCAGTCTTCGCAAGGACGACGAATAAGCCGTCCGGATAAACCAAGGTAAAGGAGTGAATTTTCGATGCCCGGAACAAGAAAGCTCGGAAGAGACACTGCTCATAGAACCGCTATGCTGAGGGCGATGGTAACCTTTCTGCTGGAAAACGGTAAAATCGAAACCACAGTCACTCGCGCCAAGGAAGTACGTTCCTTGACCGAGAAAATGATCACCATCGCAAAGGTAAACGATCTGCATCATAAGAGAATGGCTATGGCCTTCATCACCAAGGAGGGCGTAACCAAGAAGCTGTTTGATGAGATCGCCCCGAAATACGCGGAGAAAAACGGCGGTTACACCAGAATCACTAAGCTGGGACCCCGCCGCGGTGACGCCGCAGAAATGGCAATCATCGAGCTGCTGTAATTTGCGGCCGCTGCTGTGATAAAGCTTTGATAGAAGCTTCGATAAAAAAGAAGGCCTGGGATTTTTCCCAAGGCCTTCTTTGCATATTGCTTTTGTATTTGCTTTCAATCACTTCAGGCTGCCGCTCCAGCTTGCGCTCGGCTGCTTTTGGCCATTTTTGATTGTTTATCAGGAACTGGGGCTGCTTTAACATAGAGGCTTCGGGGCTGTTCCAGGCCTCTTTTTGCTTTAACAGCTTTCCTATATGTGGGAAAGCGGAATGAAAAAAACGTCAAAAATAGAAAAGCAGTCCGTGCCGTCGTGTCGGCATTGCCTATGACATGATTCAAACGGCTAACCGGCAGCCATTGGCGGCAGCACCGCTTTCCGATTGCTTTTCCCGGTTTCCCATTCTTAATGATGCGGAAGGGGATTGAGCGGATTACCGTTTGAATCATTGCGGAGGGAGGCAGAAAATTTACTTCCTTTACGTTATAGATTTTGCTGAACCATCCCTAGAAATTCGTCCCAGCGCCCCTCTTGGCGGATGATCAGGGGACAATCTTTCCCGTTAAAATCATAATGCTGTTTAACGTCATCAATAGTGAGATCATATTCTTTCAGGAGAAACGCTGTCAGCTTGGCGGCGTTTTCCATGGTTTGATCGAAATTTCCGTCAGCATTGACGCAAAGCTCAATGCCGATACTTGAATGGTTTCCCTCCCGGTCGCCGGAATGCCAGGCCTCCTCGTTGTCGGGCAGATGCTGGTAGATTTGGTGATCGTCCACCGTGTAGTGCCAGGATACCTCGTCGGAGGTGGTGCTCAGATAGTCGCTGTGGGCCTCCGCGTCGGCTCCCTCGCTGGTGTTGGCGGTTTCGTGAATAGTAATGCTTTCGACCGTCCGCAAAACCCCAGGCCGTCCGGGAGAGTCCTCTGGAATGTAAGCGGTAAACAAAGGGATACCGTCGATGCTGTCAACCGCCTGCCGCAGATTGGCTGGATCCCGCACGCCGGATGCGCCGGAAGCCCTGCCGGACAGAGTGACCGCCAAAATGACAGACAGGGTGATAATAACTGCAAGAAGCCCGCCTGTGACAATCAGCCATTTCCTGTTGTCCGGCTTGCACAAAAACATCCTTACGGGTCTTTTTGACCTTTGATACCGCTGATACCGCATAACAACACCCCAAAAGCTTGATGCTTTAAAAATACCATAAAATTATGTCGAAAAAATGAAAAAGTTGAAAGGAAAACCTGACAACTGTCTTAAAATAATATTGCGGAAAAAGAATTTAATAATTTTGTAATATTTACACAAGAATTAAAAATTTTTTCTCTTAAAAAACTTGACAAATCACAAGAATTGGGGTATTATGATAACAAGAAGTGATCCAGACGGACAATCGAGGTCCGCGCGATATATTTGAATCAGCGCCTGCCCGAAAGGGCATACCAGCTTATATATGGTAAGGTCTGTACTTCAGGGAGACGAGATTTTTCTCGTCTCCTTTTTATTTGCGGTAAATCAAATGCACATTGCCCCCGAATTTGCTGAACCTGTTTTGGCTGAAAAAGAACTCCCAGGGCCGTTTTTCCAGCCCTGGGAGTTTAGGTTTGCAGGAAATAAATTTTAAAACTGCAAAAGGGAAAGAATTTCCTTCTTGTATTCCAAAAATTGGCTGGTCAAAGCAAAGTCTCCTCTAGGACGGCTTTCCTTGTGGAGATTCAGCTCCGCCGTGATATGTCCGGGCTTTCCGGAAAGAAGGTAAATCCGGTCAGACAAAAGGATTGCCTCGTCGATATCATGGGTAATAAACAGGGTGGATAGCTCGATCTGCTCCATGACCTCCAGATACCAGCGGTGAATAGAGGCTTTGGTGAGAGCGTCCAGAGCGCTGAAGGGCTCGTCTAACAGAGCGGCTCCCTCGCTGCAAAGATAGGTTCTCAGAAGGGCGGCCCTCTGGCGCATCCCGCCGGAAAGCTGAGCGGGATACTGCTTTTCTGTGCCTGACAGCCCAAATTCAGCGAAATGCTCTAACGCTTTGCGGCGGGCCTCCTTTTTAGGAGCTCCTTTGATGATCAAAGGGAGGGCGATGTTGTCCAAGACCGTGCGGTAGGGCATCAGCAGGTCCTTTTGCAGCATATAGCTGATGTGCCCGGCTTTGCCGGTGATCTCCCGGCCGTCCAGGAATACCTGCCCCCGGTCCGGCAAAGTCAGGCCGGACAGCACGTTGAACAGGGTGGTTTTTCCGCCGCCGCTGACCCCAAGGAGACAGACGATTTCCCGGGGCTCCAGCCGGAGGCTCACGTCCTGAAGAATGGTATTATCACCGAAGCTTTTGGTAATGGAGACTGCTTCCAGCTTACTCATACGCTATCTCCTACTCTGGAAGATAATCGTTGGAAAAGCCGAAGCCCGCGGGAATTTCTTCCTCAATCAGCTGGTTTTCCCACAGCCACTGGTAAAAGGCGTCCCAGCGGGAGGGATCGATATATCCCCACCGGTCTACCTCCGCCTTGTACTGATCCGCCAGCCACTGCTGGCTGGACAGAACGATCTCTGAATCCAGAGTGGGATCCGCCTCGCAAAGAATTTCAGCGGCTTCCTCTGGGTTTTCAATGGCATATTCGTAGCCCTTGGCAACCGCAGCTAAAAAGGCCTTGGCGGTTTCCGGGTTCTGCTCCAGATAATCGTTGTTGGCTACCAGCACCGGGGTGTAATAGTCGAACACAGGATTGATATCCTTGAAATAGAAATAGTTGGTATCCAGCCCCTTGACCTGGGTGGCAATGCCGTCCCAGGCGTAGTAAATCCAAACCGCGTCGATGTTGGTCTGCAAAGCGGAAATCACGTCGGTTACGGTCACACTGGCAAGGTTAACCTTGCTCCAGTCACCGCCGTCGTTTTCCACCACGTTTTGCATGGTGGCCTGTTCCACCGGCAGATCCCAGGTGGCGTAGGTTTTGCCCTCCAGATCCTTAGGAGATTGGATCCCCTTCTCCTTTAGGGAAATAATTCCCGAGGTGTTGTGCTGAATCAAAGCCGCCACAGCGGTGACAGGAAGATCGGATACATAGGCGGGCGCCAGATAATCCTGAAAATCCACGCCGAATTGAGCTTTGCCGGTGGCAACCAGGGCGGTAGCGCCGTCCTCGGGAGGCTGCTGGATATCGATTTGGATACCGGCTTCTTTAAAATATCCCAGCTTGTCCGCCACGTAAATACCGGTATGGTTGGTGTTAGGAGTCCAGTCCAGTACAAAGGTGATGGTCTGAAGCTGCTGGCCGTCCGTGGATGAAGTCTTTTCTGACGCGCCGGCGGCGGATTCCCCTGCGGTTGAAGAACTGTCCGCCCCGGCGGAGCTTTCCCCGCCGGGGGAGGCGGAACAGGCAGCGGCCGAAAGGAGCAAGGCGCCGGATAAAAGCAATGCGAGAACTTTTTTCATGATTGGTTTCCTCCATATTTTTCATAAGGCATACACAGCCGTTGAATCATCGAGACCAGCCACATGAGCAGCAGGCTGATCAGGGAAATTAAAACAATAACGGCAAACATTTTGTCAAAGGCGTAGGACTTCCGCACCCGCGTCATGTAGACGCCCAGACCGCTGTTTCCGCCCAGCCATTCGGCGATCACCGCGCCGACAATAGAGTAGGACACAGAGACCCGGAGGCTGGAAAAGAACCGTCCCAGGGATGAGGGAAGCTTTACCAGCCGGAAGATCTGTCCCTTTGAGGCACCCATAGACCTGAGCAGATTGACGGTATCCTGATCCGCAGACCGGAATCCGTCGAGCAGGCCGACCGCCATGGGAAAGAAGCAGACGATGACTACCAGGGCAATTTTGGGAGCCATGTCATAGCCCATCCAGAGCACCAGCAGCGGCGCGATGGCCACGGTGGGGATCGTCTGAGTGATCACTAAAATAGGATACAGGGATTTATATAGGAATCGGTACCGGTCCATAAGGACCGCTGTCACGAAAGCCAGGGCAATTCCAAGACCAAGGCCCAGAAAGCCCTCCGCCAAAGTGGTGCCGGAGTTAGCCATCAGAATGGGGAAGTCCTCCACAAAGGCAGCTCCCACATCCACCGGAGAGGGAAACATGAATTTCGGCACCAGATCAAGGTCAGACACGGCCTGCCACAAAATGAGAAGCAGACAGAGCAAAATAGCCGCAGACAGTTTATTGGTGATGCTTCGTAACTTTCTGGTCAATGGTAAGCACCTCGCCATTTGGCTTATAGCTGATTTTTACATAGGACATCAGCGCGGGACAGCCCGCCTTGACGGCGATATGCTGACATTCCTTCACAATATCCATTAACTCGTCGTAATCTCCCTCAATAGTGGTTTCAAAGGGGCCCACATAGCAGGAATTGCCCGTGCTTTTAATATAGGCGATGACCTCATCGACAATACGGACAACCTCTTCATCGGAGGTTACGGTGGGAAGAACCTGGATTGCTACGCTTGCGTTCATAAGAACTCCATCTCCTTACTAAAATAAGATCAATGTTAAAAATAAAAAATGCCATCCGCGGGATGCGGACGGCATAATAACAGCAAAGGGAATTTCCTTTTTGCTTTTGATTCCTTACGCCGGCATTACCCGGATCAAGTTAAGGGTTTCAGGCTTCAGCCTGCTCTCAGCCGATTTTCTCAGCACCCCGGTATTCTATTTTCAAAACCAACATAATGATAATGCAAAAGTGATTGATTGTCAATAGACTGCCGACAAAAAATATAGTGTTCCCCGCTGACGGGCAAGCGCTAAAAAGCCTCAGGCAGGAAGGGGGGAGAAGTGAAAAAAGAACACAGCACAGAAAAGTATAACGCAGGCAGATCGGTAAAAGCAAGCCAAGGGGGACCGCGGCCCATTGTCCCGTCTCAGATACAGACTGTTCCTATAGCAGGGCGTTTATGCCGTGAAAAACTAATACAGCGCTGAATAGGCTTATAGCGCAGGGAACAATATACAATGAGACTTTACTGAGAAGACTTTCCAGCCGCTGAATTGCCTTTGTTCCCTGAAGTCTGCGGTATCCCCAGTAGAGCAGGAGCAGCGGCAGAATATAAATAAAATTATACAACAGGATAAAAGCAAAGACTAACGGAAATATCAACTGATAACCCGCTAGCAGAGCCAAGAATCCAAAATACGGCAGGGCGCTGGTCAACTCCACGAAGCAAAAGGCAGCGCCCATCAAAAACAGCGGCAGAGGCGCAAGCTGTGCGGGAGGCTTTGGAGCGGCTCTTTCCTCTTTGCCGCCGCTGCTTTGGCTGCGGCTGGTTTTGACGATCAGTCTGATCCCAAGACCGAGAAACAACAAGCCGGCCGCTGTTTCCGCACCATAAACATATAGTGGATAAGCTGCTGTTATGGCGGAATAGGCCTGTGATGCCCAGTTGGCTGCGCCGTAATAAATAGCTAAGCCCATAGCTAGATTGGCAAACCCAATACCGGCGATGAAAAACAAAATATGGCGCTTGTTCCTGACCATAGTCTGCAGTAAGATTTGTTCCGCAATGGCAGATGGATTGAGGCTGTCGAAAAAGCTGGCAGTGATCGCAGCGCCTAATAGAAGCAACATAAAGCTTCCCTCCTAATAAAGTAAAAAAATAAGCGCTAAAATTACACCACTAAGACCTACGGTGTAATTTTAACGCTTTGCCTGTCCGGTGACAGCTGGATTACAATTATTTTATTAAATTATAATATAGGAAAAGAGGTTTGTCAAGAGTTGCCGCGATGTAGGCCAATTGCGGTTAGTTTCTATGATGGAATAGAAATTTTTCCGAGGGGACTCTTGCATTTTATTCTCGAATGTGGTATTATATTACGGCAGTCAAAAATGCGCTTGTAGCTCAGCTGGATAGAGTGACTGGCTACGAACCAGTAGGTCGGGGGTTCGAGTCCCTCCAAGCGCGCCAAGTGAACAGAGGTCGAAATTTGGAACTCAAAAATGAGACATTCCAGATTCCGGCCTCTTTTTCTATGCGAAAGCCCAGCGTTTAAGCCATTTTTCGAGGTTTACCTCTTTTTATAGAAATGGGACATCAAAAAGCAAAAAACAGAAAAATGGGTTGTAAAAACAATCAAATGTATCTATTCCGAACCCGGAATTCTCATTTTAATGAGGATTCTTTCTTTTTATCCCAGTATTCCTGCTCTTTCTGCACTGGAGTCTTATATTGTAATGTAGAATGAGGACGTTCATTGTTATAAAAGTTAATAAAACGATGGATACCCTGTATCATATCTATTTCAGATTTGTAATGCCTGCGATACAGTTCCTCCTTTTTAAGAATGGAAAAGAATGCTTCTGAAACAGCATTATCATGGGGTCGCCCGGTTCGGGAAAGAGATTGTTTAACTCCAAGTGTCTCCAATAAACGCACAAACGTATAGGAAATATACTGCGTCCCCCGATCACTGTGAAACATGAGTCCTGTTTCTGGTTTCCTTTCCGAATAAGCCTGCCTAAAAGTTTTGGTGAGCAGTTGCGTACTACTGCTCTGCGATATCCGATAAGAAATGATCTTTCGTGAGAATAGGTCGATAATAGCACAAAGATAGTAATATTTATCGCTAAACTTAAAAATTGTGATGTCGCTGACCCAGACTTGATTCGGTCGGTCTGTATGAAATTGTTGATGTAAAAAATTTCTGTTCTTTCCTTTTTCCCATTTCTTATAGTCTTGCTTTGCTGTGATACCAACACTGCTGATTCCTATTTCTTTCATAATTTCAGAAACGTATTTTTCACTGGCCTTAATTCTTTTCGTGTGAAGTATCGCTGCGATTTTTTCCGCGCCGTGAATTTGTTCGCTATCATTATAAATATTCTGTATCTGCACTTTTAGTTGTTCCAGGCGTTTAGCTGCAAGTGTGTCACTTTGTTTATTCCGAAAAATATGATTGTAAAAAGTACCACGAGGAACCTCCAGTGCTTCGCATAAGGTATGTACGCTGAATTGACCATACAGTGATTCCAAAGCTTTCAACTTTTCTTTTTAAACTCGAAAATTCCTGCGGAGTGATGACTGTACCTGTTTTGGTCACAGTCCGCTGGTAGTTCTGTATCCACCTATAAAAGGTGCTTCTCGGTATCTTATTTTTGTTACAAATTTGGAGTACTGTTTCACCGTTTTGATAGTGCTTGACAAATGCCTGCTTTTCTTCTTTTGTAAATTTCATTGAAACCTCCTTATATGGTTTTATAAGGATATGGTAGCATAGATATGACTAAGCAGGTAGTAATATATCTTCCGACTGTAAAATGATTGGACTTTATGATATAATTAAACCCCTCCAAACTCAAAACGGGATTAGAGGGCAGTGATAATCTTGTTCAGACGTGACAGAGCAACCCACTAAAGCGTCGTTTTTTGTTTGGTGGGTTTATCCAAATACAAAGAGCCGATGGCTGTGATTACTCACAAGCTCGTCGGCTCTGCGTCTGGCCCTTTGAGAACAGTTATATATAAATCCGTTGTTTCAATTAGTGCTTCCCACTTACATTTAGGGCAATAGAGAGGGAAGTTTCTTAATTCCGTATCTTCCCGTATCATTGTGCGAGTCTTATTACCGCAGATAGGGCATAATATCCATTCTGTTTTATTCAAAACCTTTGTCCTCCGACCTATTTGGATTTTTGCTTGTTCAAAAGTATTGCACATATAATTACTGCCGCACAGAATATAAGAATGAAATACCATAGCTGATCTGATCACTACTACACCTTTTTGAATAGGGTTCGACAAGTGCTCCAAAGTTGCCCGGCCCAATAAAATATAATCCACTGATAATTCAAATCGTACAAGTTATCACAAATTTGAAATAGACAAGAGTTCCGCAAACCATGTCTCCTTTATTTTTGCGAAATTTATTTTATCTTATCAATCTCGATTACAAAGATTTCGCAGCGAAAGCCAGCGACATAAACTTTACACTGCGAAGGCAGATTGCCTTGAGCGGCAATCCGTTTACCGCCAATAGAGGAATGATCCGGGGCGTAATTTTCCCACACACAAAAGAATTGCCGGCCGAAAGCGACGACGGGATTGTCCCAGGCATTGGTCTCGCAGGAACTCTCCGGTGGCTACTGTTAGCATAGTGCTATCCGCCATGACAAATCAGAAAACGCCGCGAAACCGTATGAACACTGGGCGGCGAGTTTTTTCATTTGACAGGACAGAAGAAATTGAATCTCCAGCGCGACTTTCGGAGAACAACGGATTAGGATAAATAAAAGACACGTCTCATACACAAGGCGGCAGATTTTATTCTGCCGCCTTGTGTATGTGCAAAGTGTTTTAAGAAATCAGACATTACTGTTGGGAAATAGACCCCTTCAAGAGCGGCAGATTCATTGTGACGCAGGTTCCATTTTCTGAAGAAATACTGACGCCGTACTCCTTTCCATAAAACAGCTGGATTCGCTGGTGAACATTTACGATACCAATGCCTTCATTTTGCTTAATCATATCAGATTGAAGCGCGTTTTGAATTGCGGAAAGGCGTTCGGCTGGAATGCCGACCCCATTGTCCCGGATAGAAATTTGTAAAAAGCTGCCTTGCGGTTTTGCGCTGATATGGATAAGGCCATCCTTTCCAAGCGGTTTAATACCGTGCTGGATAGCATTTTCAACAATGGGCTGCAGGATAATTTTGATGACGTGAATATCTAAAATTGTTTCTTCAATGTCCCACTCCACACAAAAGCAGTTGTTATATCGGAGTTCCTGAAGCTCTAAATAAATGCGGGTGTTTTCTAATTCTTTGCGAAGCGGCACCAGCGTGTCGACATCGTCGAGGGAATACCTAAGAATTTGCGCCAGCTTTGTGAGCATGACAGAGGCTTTGTTTTTTCCGCCGGTCAGCCGGATGGCGGTCCAACTGATGCTGTCCAGCGTATTGTGCAAAAAATGAGGATTGATTTGGCTTTGCAGCGCAACGGCCTGTGCCTGTTTAAGAAGGGCGACGCGTTGGGACAGTTCTTCCGTGATTTGCTCATTTTTCAGAGACATTTTGCGGATGGAATCTAAAATAAACGCTTCTTCATCACGGCTGATGGCTACTCGGTTCGACATCAGCCAGGCGGGAGAATCCAATTCTTTTAATATTTTTTTAAAAGGAAGGTGCAGCCGTATGGAAATAAATACGGTAAGTGCAAATACCAAGAGAAAAACTCCCATAATCAGCAGTATTGTCATATTCAGCGGAGATTGCAGACGCTGCTGCACGGCACTTCGGGAAAGCGTGGAATACAGATAGAGATCAGTGTAATTGACTGGAAATCGGTACACAATAGTGTCTCCGCTTTCCCAATAGCCATTCTCGTTGGGGGATTCCCCAAGAGCCAAGCACTGGCCGGCGGTATCTCCCCAAATATTTTCTACAACCGTGCCATCCTCCGTACACAGGCACAGGCCGGCGTCATAATCCCCGTGATACTGAGAAAGCTCCCGTGAAAACTCAGTAAAGTTAATATTATACACCACAACACCAAGCCGTCCGCTGCCATGCTCCAATATTTTATAAAGGCTTAGCAAGCGGACTGGCTGCAAATAGCTGTTGGTGCCGTCGCGGAAAACATAGAAAAAACTGTTGCCCCCTTTATAATCACGGTAGTAATTCAGCCACCCGGTGTCAAAAAAGCCGCTTAATGAGGTTTCACCGTAATTCGAGACAAATTTTCCGTTGATGTCCGAATAAATGTAAATACTTTGCAGGTTGCTGTTAGCCTGCATCTGATCCCGCATAAGCTTATAAATCACATCGTTGTGGTAAAAGGTATAGCCGTCTTTTTGAGTGATAAGAAACAGGTTAATGTTATTTTCAGTAAGAAGAAAATTTGCCTGCTTTAAGCAGCTGTCGATCAGCTGATTAATTGAATTTTGCAGTAATGAACCCGTACGGGAATTATAAAGGAGAACTTCTTTTTCCACTGCAGTATGCTGAAAGTTGGTAGCTAAAATAACCACCAAAAACAAGGGGATAATCGCAAGGCTGATAAGCATGCGTAAGTTACGGAAGAAAACCCTTCCAAATGAATAGTTTCGTATGCGCCGGACGTTTGGCCTACTGGTCATTTCCCGCTCCTCCCATGTGCATTCTCTGGCGGTAACCGGAGGGCTGCATGCCAGTGTATGCTTTGAACAATTTATTGAAATGCCGAAGGCTTTTATAGCCGACCTGTTCGCAAACATCATAAATTTTCAGATTGGTGTTGGAAAGCAGCTGGGCGGCATATTCCATCTTGCAACGGCTGATAAATCGAATCAGCGTCTCGCCGGCTTGCGCTTTGAAGGTGCGGCTGAAATGCGACGGGCTTAAGTAAAAATGCTCGGCAATATCTTCTAAGGAAAGATCCTGTCCGATGTGCTCGAAGATATACTCCTTGGTCCGTTCCACAAAATCGCTGCTTGTACCGTGCAGCACTGCGGAAAGACTGCGGGTTGTTTTTAATAAAACGTCGCGCAGCGCGGCGGAATCCTCTGCTCGATCCAGCTCCAGAAACGCTTCATCCAGCGTCAAGGCGGCCAAGGGAGGAATCCCTTCTTCTTTTAGCTGGATGGATAAGGGGTAGAGGAAGTTTTTCGCCGCATCTTTTGCGAGAGCCGGCTCTAACTCTTCAAAATAAGAAGCAAAGCATTCGGCTGCCTGAATGGCCTGAGGTTCTTTTCCCGGTTCCAGCAAAGCGCTGTAAAACTGCTTCTGCCGGAGCCCCAGCCGTTCCAAGGCGCAGGGCAGAGATACCGGACCAGCATCGGATAGGCTGCTTAGCATTGCCGGGATGCTTGAAAAGACCTCCAGCCCTTCCAGATTGATTTGTACGCCGAAAGTAGTGCGAAGTCCGTCGCAAAGCGCCGCGATATCTTTTTCAATCACCGAGCGGGCGGAACCGCTGACCTGCACCCGAAGCAGCCCGAATGCTAAAAGACGGTCATCCTGATCAGAAATAATCCTTATTTCAATGCGGTATGAAGAAGAGGAAGCAAAGCTGTTGATGTATTGGGAAAGCTCACCGCGGCCATGCGCCCACTGATTGCGTACAAAATGATTGTTTTGTCGGATATGCAGCGTCAGGGAAAAGCAGGCGTTCTGATCAAAAGAAAGATTGGGATAAATCAGATGGAACATGCGCCGGACCAGCCGCTGGTTTTGCAGTGAGCCGCGCATCATTTCTTCGAAAAAAAGGTTGAGCAGGTCTTCGATTTTGCTGCATGTCTGGGTTAATTTTTCCTGCTTAAGATAGGCGGCCTGTTCGGTATCCAATTCTGTGCGGACGTTTTGAATACATTCAGTGAGTTCGTCCAGATCAACGGGCTTTAAGACATAATTTTTCACGCCGTAGCGGATAGCCGACATGGCCAAGTCGGCCTCCTTGTAGCCGCTAATCAGGATTACTCTTGTCCGCAGATTATGCTCTTGTATGTATTTGGCGACTTCCAATCCAGAACAACGGTTCATACGGATATCGGTGACGAGAAGGTCCGGTGGTTGACGCTCCAATAACGATATTAATTCATCACCGTCCTCAAAAGCGCCTACCAGCGAAAATCCTAGCTTATGCCATTCCACCAGGTCTCGAAGTCCTTCCCGAATACAGACCTCATCGTCTGCAATAGCTACGCTGTACATAGTCCCCCTCCTTTTGAGTAAACATTTTTGGACAGTCAATTTTATGCTGGTTATCGCTATATTTGTAGTGTAACCAGCATTTTTTTGCGCTTTTTTGCTTCGGAAATCACAGCTTAATAAACTTTGAATTTTGAGAATCTGCAATCCGATTAAATTTAAATGGGGTTATTAGATGCCGGCATTTGTCGTATTGAAGGGGTGCTGTAAAAACCGCGTTTTTTGATCAAATCAAATGTCTAAGCTGTGCTTATCGAGGAATGAATCAACTGGCACAGTAGTCGAGATGAAAGCTTAATGATCAATAGGTTTGTCTTGTGGCGGCAGGCTTATTTTAACAATAACATGACAAAGGTGATCTTAAAATGAAAAAGTCTTTTGATTCCTTGCTAAGACAAGCTCCGGTACACAATCGGGTTGTGATCATTTGTGTGTGCTTTACGCTGCTTTCCATGCTGGTCATTGGCGGATATTTAGTGATGGTGATGTATTCCAAGGCATATGAAAATACCTATGAGAAAATGCAGATTTATACCGATAAAACCGTGCAGAATATTGATCAGTCCTTTTCTTTCATTACGAATACTGGATTGGCGGTAGCTACTGGAGGAACCGTTGGCCATTGGATTAATAACACGAGGCTGTTTGACGACGACAGCTCCGCTTATTATACGAATATCAATAACTTAAAAAACGAGACTAATCATGTGCTTACCTATAGCAATGCGTGGAAAACCAATTATATCAGCTATATTTGTATTCTGCTCAACGATGATCCCCTGCTTTATGTTTCAGCAAACCAGATAACGCCGAATACCATTTATCAATCGGCTGTCAGCGCGAACCAGATATTGAAAGAAAATCAGGAGCAGCAGTTTATTGGCGATATTCCACCTGTGGTAGATAATAACCAGATTTTCCATGTGCGCCGTATGCAGCGGGACTTCAATTCTCCGGATTCTCTGTCGATTGTAATCGCGACCAATGAAAAGGCTTTGTACCAGGATTATTCCCGCTACTATGGCGGAGAGGGGAATTCTACTTATCTTTTGGATGAGGAGGGTTATATTTTCTCCTCTTCCGAGCGGGACCAGGTAGGTGAAAAATTTGAGGAGGACATTTTCCAGGAGATCAAAAGCGGAAGCAACGGTAATTTCAGGCGGGACGGAAAAAATTACCTGTATTTTTCAAAACCGTTATCCTCTAACAGCCTTACACTGCTCAATGTGGTTCCCGAGCAGGTAATTATTGACCAAACCCTGGAGGGAACTCCCTTTTTGTTCGTTATCGCAGGTATCCTATGTATAGTGCTTTTGGCGGTGGGATATATTGTATCGTTTAAAAGCACCTCGTTTATTAAAGACCTGGTAATTTGTATGAATGAGGTGAAAAAGAAAAATTATGATGTAAAGATGCCTCACTACAGCAACAGCGCCGTGGACGCGTTGGGTATGTATTTTAATGACATGACCGCCGCAATGAAAACATTGATTAACGATACTTATAAAGCAAAGATTATGCGCCAGGAAATGGAACTGGAGTTTATCCAGCAGCAGATGAACCCCCATTTTCTGTTTAATGTCCTTTCCACAGTTCAAATCAAAGCGAAAATGTGCGGAGATGAGACTGTTTATCAGATGCTGGCTTCTCTTTCCGGTTTGCTCCGGGCCAGCCTGTATTCGGGAAAAAGTATGATGACCTCGTTGTCAGAGGAGGTGCAATACGCGGAGTTTTACCTATATCTGCAAAAGCAGAGGTACCAGGACCGGCTCGATTATCATATCTCTATGGAACCCGGCTTAGAAAGAGTCCGTATTCCCAGGCTCACCATTGAACCGATTGTGGAAAATTCTGTGCTTCATGGAATGGAAGGCGATATAGAAAGGGTTTGCGTTGAACTGGCGATCACAAAGGAGGAGAAATGCCTGAAGATTAGGATTGCGGACAATGGCCGCGGCTTTGACACCAAGCAGCTGGATTTAAGCGGCGGGGAAGTATCACTGGAAGGAACCAGGGAAAAGGTAGGACTGAAAAATACTCATAACCGCTTGACGCTGCTTTATGGGGAGGCGTATGGACTGAGGATTCACAGCGCTCCGGGAGAGGGAACGGTTGTGGAAATTGTCATTCCTCTGGATCGGAAAGGAGAATCAGATGAAGTATAAAGTGATTGTGGCGGATGACGAGGATGTTATTCGGAAGGGTATTGTGTATTTAATCGATTGGGACAAACTGAACTGTGAGATCGTCCAGGAATGCACCGACGGCCGTCAGGTGCTGAAGTATTTAGAGAAAAACACAGCGGACATTGTCATAACTGACATAAAAATGCCAAAGCTCAGCGGGATAGAGCTGATGGAAGAAATCGATAAAAAACACAAAGGTTTAAAAATGATCCTGGTAACCGCTTATACGGATTTTGAATTTGCGAGAAAGGCTCTGCGCTACGGCGCTGTGGACTTTGTTGTGAAAAACGACATTATCACCGATCTTCCAAAGGCGGTGAAAAAAGCGGTGTGGCAGTATGAGACAGAAAAGAAAGAACGGGAAAAGGAGCAAATCAGCGAGAGGGAGTACCAAAATATTCAAGGGTACGTTTTAGAGTCGCTGTTGTTGTCTAAGGCGCTGAATTCCCCGGAGGACATTGAACGCTATGGACTGAACGACAGAAGCTACTGCGTTTGCAGCTGTGAGGTAGCTTTATTAGACAAAAAGTGGGATTTGCAGGCAATTGTGCAGATGCTGAAAAATTTTCTCGATATTATCGAAAACAAGCACGATTATCATATTGTCAATGTCCACTCCTCTGGTATGTCGCTGATTATCAGTGAACCCAAGGAAACAGGGCTTGCCCTTCGGGATGTTACTACCATGTGCGGGGAAATCCTGCGCTTGGTGGATGAGCTAATGGGGATTAATATTAAATTCGGCGTCAGCACAATTATTCATGACGTTACCGAATTGTCCCGGACATTTCATGAAGCGGCTATGGCTCTCTCGCGGGCCGCGGATTCCGGCAATGAAATTATTTTATATGTGGAAGAGTCAGAGTCATCCGGCGCCTCCCACTTGAACGAATATGGGACGAAAATCACAGACGCCCTGTTTGACAAGAATCCGGATGCGGCAAAAGAGCTGTTGGAGCAGATGAAACAGGAGATTACGGATATCCGCTATCCGCTGCACAAAGCAAAAATCAAAATGATCAACTTGTGCTCGGCGGTATTCAGAAGGTTCGGAGAAATTTATGTCAGTGATACGGCCGAGGACATGGAAAGCAGGTTTTATCTGAGGATCAGCCAAAGCACGACACTATATTCGCTGTTTCAGGTGTGCCGGGAAATGATCGACGAAACCAACCAGGTGATCAGCGGAAGATTAGAGAAGCATGATCTGGTGGATCAGATCAGCCGCTATATCAGCGCAAATTATCAAAGCAATATTACGTTACAGGATATCGCGGATCAGATACACATCAGCTCGGCGTATGTGAGCCGCTTGTTCCGAAATAAAACGGGGATTACCATTACCGAGGCCATTAACCGGGCCCGCATTGACCAGGCTAAGCTTCTTTTAGGGAATCCTGAATATAAGGTATACGAAATCGCTCAGATGGTGGGCTTTGAGGACGCGGCTTATTTTACCAGCGTTTTTACGAAATATGTTGGATGCAGTCCAAGCGAGTACCGCAGTCAGAAGTAAAAAATTTAAAAGGTTTGTGCAAAATTTTTAAAGACTACAGAGAAAAGCGCGATGAGTTTTTGAAAAAGCAACTCATCGCGCTTTTTTGTGCAATTATTTTATAAATCAGGGCAAATTGTTCTATGGAGATTTTAAGGAAAATTAGCTAATATTATAGTCGCAAAGCACATAAAAACAAAATTTTTAGGAGGTTTTGTTATGAAAAAAGCTAACTTTAAAGCGATCCTCGCGATGCTGTTGGTTGGCGTTATGGGCGTTAGCATGACTGCCTGCAGCGGCAACGGAGACACCGCCAGCAGCGGAGAGAGCAGCTCTGCGGAAAACAACTCCGCAGCTTCTGCAAGCGAAGAACTGCCGGAACCGGTAGAACTGAACATCGCTTCGTTCCGCGTTGGTACTCATAACGCAGCTGCGGCAGAAACCCGCTATGTGACAGAGTTCCAAGAGCTGTACAATGGTGTGGATAAGCAGAAGATTACCATTAACATTGAGGAAATGCCCAGCGATCAGGAGTATTACAACCAAATGCTGGTACGCGCTTCCTCCAACACCCTGCCCGATGTTTTTGAAGGAAACAACGGCGTTTTAGAGCTGGCGGTGCAGAATGGCATCGCCGTGGACATGAACCCCTATGTGGAAGCTGACCCGGAGTATGCGAAGGAGCTTGGCGAGGACGCCTTGGAGTTCGGACGCAACTGGGAAGACGGCGGGCTTTACAATATTTCCTACGGCCGTCAGTCTATCGGCTATTTCTACAACAAGGAAATGTTTGAGGAGGCCGGTATTACACCCGCTACTACCTGGGACGAGTGGATGAGCAATCTGGAAACCCTGAAAACCTCTGGCGTTTGTTCCGCTCCCCTTTCCAGCATGACCGGCGAGAACTGCTGGACAACGAACCTGATTCTTTCCTCGATCATCGGCACCAGCGGCGAGGAAGGCAACGAGTTCATGAACATCAACGGCTATATTCAAGACTATGACGAGTCCTTTGTGGCCGAAGCGTATGATATGATCCGGACGATGCTGAAGGATTATTCCCTGCCGGATGCTATCGGTTCTGACTACGCTACCACCGCTAACCATTTCCTCAACGAGGAAACCGCTATTATCGCCAACGGCCCCTGGATGACGCCGGACTTTTCCAATACGGAAAAAGCCGCTGAAGGCTTTGCCGATAAGGTAGACGTCGCTTTGTTCCCCGAGAACGGAACCATTTCTCAGTTTGAGAGAGGCTATTCCATCGCTAAGAGCGATAAGGCTACGGAAGACGCCGCTTGGGAATTCATTAAATTCAAGACCGGCACCTATGGCCAGCAGATCCATCTGGAAGAGGCCGGCACTCTGCCGATGAACCCGGAAACTCCTGTTCCGGAGGAATATAAGGAAGCCGAGCCGCTGGTAGCCAAGCTGATTGAAATGGGTAACGACGTTGAATGGCGCTATAAGAGCATCGACGCCATCAGCTATACCACTGCCAACAATGCTATGAACACTCTGTTCCCCCAGCTGGTGGATGGCACCATTACTGCCGAAGAAATGTGCAAGCAGCTGACCGAAGCCGCTAAGAGTGATGCTAACTACGGAAAATAATAGTTTTTCCTGCTGCTTTCATTGATTAGGAAGGGCCGCTGCAAATTTTTTGCAACGGCCCTTCTAAGGAATTAGATATTCGTTTTGGAGTCCTTAGCAGACGGTTCTCATTTTGTCTCTCGACCATTACTTGTAACAGATTCGCTTTTTTAAATACGGCGAATAGGAAGAAAAGGTGACGTCATGAAAATAAAAAAGAAGTGGTTGGTAATCTTCCTCTTGCCGGCTACCTTGATTTTTGCTCTTGTATATGCTGTCCCGGTGGTTATGCTGACCGCGACCTCCTTTACCGATTGGGTGGCGGTTTCCTCTCCGCACTTCAACGGGATTGACAATTATATTAAGCTGTTTCAAAACAGCCAGTTTCTTCACGCCACAGTGAATACCTTGATCTGGATGGTGCTTCAGTCTACGGTGCATATTTTTATCGGAGTGCTGACCGCCTTGATTTTGGCCAGAAAAAAGTTTTATTGGAAATTTACGCGTACCGTTTACATGTTCCCCAATATTATTTCCAGCGCGGCAATCGGTATGCTGTTCGTTATGCTTTTGAATCCTTCCTTCGGAATCGTGAATAAGGGCTTGGAGGCCTTAGGCTTTCAGAACCTTCCCAACTGGTTCTCAAATTCCTCCACCGCGTTTTTCGCCGTGACCATTACCTGGCTGCCGTTCGCCGCCACTGTTACTATTTTGGTGATGGCGGAAATGACCTCCCTGGATGTCTCTATTCTGGAGGCCGCAAAGGTGGATGGCGCTACGGAATTTCAAACCACAATCCGCATCATTCTGCCTTTAATGAAAAATATTATCGGCACCACCACGGTGCTGGGAGCCACCAGTATGCTGCAAAAGCTGGATATCCTGATGATGACCACTAAGGGCGGGCCTGGAGATGTTACCTTGAATTTGCCCTATTTCGTTTACAATACCGCTTTCTCAGCAAAGCAGTTCGGCCTTGCCAACTCTGTGGGCGTGCTGATGATTATTATGGGACTTATCGTTGTCGGAATCATCAACCGGATTTACAGAGTTGGAAAACAGGATGATTAAGGAAGGAGTGAGGAATATGAATACGGTAAAAAAGATAATTTGTAAGGTTCTGATCTTCCTCTTTATCGGTACGATCATTATAATCTCTGTCGGCCCCTTGCTGTGGGTGCTGTTTTCGTCGTTTAAAACCAATAAGGAAATTTTGTCTGGCAGCCTGGGACTTCCGGCGGCTTTTAACTTTGACAACTATGCCGATGCGCTGAAAATCGCTCCCATTCCTCAGTTTTACCTCAACAGTATCATTGTGGCGGTTGTGGCCACGGTGCTGAATGTTTTCCTTCTGAGCATGGCGGCGTATGTCATCGCCCGCTTTCAATGGAAGGGCAAGACCTTTTTCCGGCTTTTGTTTTCTGTGGGGCTGTTGATTCCGGGCGCCGCGCTGCTGCAGCCTTTGTACCAGACGATGATCGCCATGGGGCTTTATGACAGCCTGATTGGACTGATTCTCGTTTACATTGCGTTTGGACTGCCCACAACCATTTATGTTATGAGCAGTTACTTTATGACCATCCCAAAGGAGCTGGAGGAATCCGCTTATTTGGATGGCAGCGGGTTCTTTAAAACCTTCAGCCTCATTGTGATCCCCATTGCGAAGCCGGCTCTGGGAACCGCAGCGGTTCTGGAGTTTTTGGTGGCTTGGAATGAGTTCCAGTTCGCCCTGACCCTGACGGCCTCCAACAGCAACCGCACCCTTCCCATTGCGCTGTACTACTTTAAAAGCCAGTTCGCCAGCAATTACGGGGCGATGTTCGCCGCGACCATTCTGGTGATTATTCCAAGCATTATCGTCTATATCGCTTTACAGGAGCAGGTAGTTTCTGGACTTTCCGCAGGAGCTGTCAAGGCCTAAAAAGCTTTTTCGGAGAGATCTCACAGAAAGGCATGCGCCGGTTTGCTCTAGGAATTAAAAGCTTCAGAGGGCAGAAGGCTCTTGCCTTTTGGTTTTTAAAACAGGTGAAAAATACGCGCCAGCCGGCGGCAAGGAGAAAAGCGAAGGCCTGGCGCTTGTGAAAAAGCCTTGGGAAAGGATTCCTGCGGGCAGAGCCGCCGATGGTTGTATAGGCAGTCAGTCTTTATGAGCAGCTGGATCATCAGATGATACGATATGGGATTTCTTTTTGAAAGAATGAATGGCAAGAGACTTGAGAGCTTCCTTGCTTCCCGGCTTTATCCTAAAATGGCTGTGAGAGGATGCCGCTCATATGAAAAAGAGAGGACAGATTTATGACAACGAATTTATCCAATTTATTTATGCTCAGCGAAAATATAAGCCGCTCCATCAGCGCGGAAAATCCTCACGGAGAAAAAGGAAAGGGTGCTATGGAGATCCCCGCGGATGAGGCAAACCCAGCGTTTGACTTGGGCAGGGGCTGGAAGGTTCGCCCCTGTATTCAGATCAGCAGCGGCGAGACCTATGAGATTGCTCACATTGAGGGGCCGGCAATGATCAAAAGCATGTGGATGACCTGTTTCCCGGAGGCCAGCCGCTGGCTGCTGCTGCGGATCTATTGGGATGGGGAGGAAGCTCCCTCGGTAGAGGCTCCGTTAGGAGATTTCTTTTGCAGCGGCTGGAATACGCCGACCTTTGTGGCGTCTCTGCCTATCAATGTAAATCCAGCGGGGGGATATAACTGCTATTTTCCCATGCCCTTCCGGAAAAGCGCCCGGATTACGGTAGAAAATGTGAGCCGGGATGAGCAGACCCTGTTTTATCAAATAAACTATGATCTGACGCAGGTAGATAACCGGGCGGCTTATTTTCACGCTCAGTTTCGCAGGACGAATCCGGTAACCTACAAGCAGCCCTGCATTCTTGCGGACGATATTATAGGAAAAGGCCAGTATGTAGGAACCTATCTGGCCTGGCAGGTAAATAACAATTATTGGTGGGGAGAAGGTGAGATCAAATTTTACATGGATGGGGATCAGGAATACCCAACGATTTGCGGTACCGGCACGGAGGATTATTTTGGAGGCGCCTGGAACTTTGAAGATCCCAAAGGAACCTACAAGCAGTTTACCAATCTTTATGCCGGCCTTTGTCAGGTGTTGAATCCCCAGGGGGCCCTTAAGGCGAATCAACGGTTTGGAATGTATCGGTTCCATGTTTGCGATCCCATTTATTTTGAAAAGGATCTGAAAATTACGATTCAGGCCCTTGGATGGCGAAATGGGTTTAAACGCTTCCTGCCATTGCGGGATGATATTTCCTCGGTGGTTTATTGGTATCAAGCAGAACCGCATAATCCTTATCAGCCTATGCCCGACAGAGATTTTTTGGAAAACATTTAAAATCAGACGCGAAAAGAGGGAGAAAATTTAATGAAGAAGGTTATCAAAAAGGGGCTTTCTTGTCTTATCGCCGGCTTAATGGCGTTCAGCGGAATATCCGGCGCGCTGGCGGCGAATGAGGGCGGAGCTTCCGACGCCGGCAATGAAAACGTCATTGATTTGTCTCATGATAGCCCTGCTGGTTCAGGGGCTACCTTCGGCGTTGAAGTAGACGCCTTGTGGCGCTGGCAGACCTTTGAAGCCACCAAGGATGGCGTGATCGATAACGTAGAGGTTTACGTTGTCAAAAGAAATCCGGATATCGGCAAACCTGGCGACCTAAAGGCTGCGATCTATCCGATGGACGGCAGCCAGCCCGCTGATGAAGCGCTGCAGACCGTTACGGTTCCTGAGGCTCAGGTGAACGACAAGGCCCCTACCAGCATTGATTTCGATGTGCAGGTAGAGGCCGGCAAGCGCTATGCCCTGGCCCTGACCGCCGACCCCGCCGGTCAGCAGGATCCTCCGATCACTAAACCCACCTACGACTGGGTAAAGAAGGATCTTGGATTAGACCTTCCTTCGGGCAAGATCAGGCCTGAGGGCAATTGGGTTGACGAGAGCTTCCTTGGCACCTATTGGTGCAAGCTCTATTACGGTATCAGCAATACGATTGATTTATCTCATGAAAATCCCGCCGGCTCTGGATCTACCTTTGGCGTTGAAACAGACGCTGTATGGCGTTATCAGACCTTTGACGCCACCAAGGACGGCGTGATCGGCAGCGTAGAGGTTTACGTTGTCAAAAGGAGTCCAACCTCGGGAGACGCCAAGCCGGGAAACCTGGTAGCGGCGATTTATCCGATTACGGACGGCGTGGCAGGCGAGGCCTTGCAGACCGTTACGGTTCCTGAGGCTCAGGTGAACGACAAGGCTCCAACCAGCATCGATTTTAATGTGCAGGTAGAGGCCGGCAAGCGCTATGCCCTGGCTCTGACCACAGATCCCCTTGGCCAGCAGGACGCTCCGGTTACCCAGCCCACTTATGACTGGGTTAACAAAGATATCGGGTTAAACGATACCCTGCCTTCCGGCAAGATCAACCCCAGCGGCGCTTGGGTAGACGAAACCAAGTATATCAACACCTTATGGTGCAAAATGCATTACGCGTCCGAAAGCGAGAACGTTCCTCCGGTAGATTTCACCTTTGATACCTCCGATACCACCTGGGGCTATGGCGTTGGTGCCGGAGAAGGAGAAGCGGCCCGGTACCAGACCTTTACCGCTCCAGCTTCCGCAAAAATGACCTCCGCGGAAGTGTTTTTGCTTCCCAAGGGCAGAGCGGCTCCTCCCTTCGCGAACCTGATCGCGAAGCTGTACGACACCAATGAGGACGGCACGCCCAAAACGGAGCTGGCCTCGGTGACCAAGCCTTATACTGAGATTCCAGGCAACGGCGTTTATAAGCTGGATTTGGCTTATCAACTGGAAGCAGGCAAGCGTTACGCCGTTGTTTTAACCACTGACAAGCTGGCGGCGGACAACAGCGGCAATAACGGAGACCATTATAATTGGCCTACCAGTAATCCGGCTCAGCCAGGTGAATTTTTTGGGGCAATTACGCCGGCGGGAGTAGCGTCGGATCAAACCAATTTGGGTACCGCTTATTTAAAGGTAAACTTTAACGAGAAAAGTGATCCTGCGGAACCCGTCCCCACAAAAGTAGAGCTTACGGCGGATAAAACAATTTTGAAGCAAGGAGAAACCGCTCAGCTCAGCGCTATCGTTTTGGATCAATTCGGCGTGGTAATGGCTGGCCAGACGGTTACCTATGAGTCTGACAAGCCGGCTGCGGTTGCTGTGGACCCCACCGGAAAGGTGACGGCTGTAGGCGAAGGCGTGGCAGCGATCACAGCTACCTGCGGCGTGGACGGCCCTAGCAGCAAAATTTATATCACGGTGGCGGATGATTCCGGTATGCTGGAGCCTGTGCCTGGTATGATTATTACGGAAGACGTGAAATTCAAGCCTGGCGAATATGATTTCGGCGGCTCTGAGCAGGGTATTACCATCAAGGGTGACAATATTACCGTAGACGGTACCGGTGTGCGGATTTACAATGCAAAGGATGCGGATATTCTCGCGGATGTGACCACCGGCGCCTACGCTTATCAGTTGAATCCTGTGGATGGAGAAACTTCTTACTGCCTCACCCGGGAATTTGATTTCAGCAGCGCGGAGGCGGTCAAGTTCAGCTTTGACTCCAAAGTGGATGGAGCTTTCGCCGGCGCTTTGAAGGTTTACGCCTCTGTGGGCGACGGCGCGTGGAACGAATTGAAAACAGTTGTCCCCACAAACGACTGGTCCAAGGCCGAGGTCGATCTGAGCGCCTATGCCGGCCAAGCCGCTGTAAAAGTTCGGGTCGCGTATGAAAACAGCGCATCCAGCGCGGACGATATGAAAGCCATGGGCCTGAAGCTGGATACCTTCGAAATCTTCGAGGATGGCGTGCGCACCTTCAGCGACTTGTGCAGCAGCAAGGTGTTTTATTGGTGGAAGGTGTCTTACGGCGATGAAGCGCCGATTGAAACTCCAGCCACCAGGAATAAGCCCTTTGACAGAACCTCTTATGATGTGGATACCTCTTTATTCAAGGGCACCGCTCTTACCGTAGAGGATTCCAGCAAGGTCACCATCAAGGGCTTTGATGTCAGCGGCTTCTATTATGCTCTGGAAGCTTACAATTCTAACGGCTTAACCATTGAAAACAATAATTTCTCCGACAACTATACCAATCCCAACGGCGGCTGGGGCGACCAGCTGGGCGGTGCGGTTCTGATGGAAAATGTTAACGGCAGCACCATCCGGAACAATGTGGCCACCAACAACGCCAACGGCTTGTATCTCCGGTTCTCTGACAACAACGTGATTACGGATAACAACTTCTCCGACTGCTCTGACGTTTGCCTGGAGCTGTGGAATTCCTCCAAGAACCGGATCGAAGACAACGACTTCAGCTGGGGTATCCGGATTGACCCCTATGACGAGGTTCACGCCAGAGACTCCACCTCTTCATTGATCGAAGCAGCTTCCAACTACAACTATGTGAAAAACAACGACTTTACCCACGGCGGCGACGGTATCTTTGTGCGCGCCCTGAACGGCATGTGCTCTGAGTACAACGTGTTTGAAGGCAACGATACCTCTTTTGCCAACAATAACGCGGTGGAATGCGGTATGGGCCGCAACTATTGGTATAACAACAAGGCTAACTGGTCCAGCTTCGGCTTCTGGATGGGCGGCTCTGACGAAAACGTCATGATCGGCAACGAAATGGGCTGGAACGGCATTATGCCCGCCAACGCGCCTACGGGCCAATACGGCAACTCCGGTATTTCCATGACAGGCTGGTCGTCTGAGCATGAGATCATTGTGGATAACTATATCCATGACAATGCCGGCGCGGGTATCGGTATGATGTACCGTGAAAATCAGCCTTCCTTTAACGGACTGATTCAGAACAACCGGATTGTCAACAACGGGCAGTATGCTATCTATCTGGAAAACGCCGATTGGTTCGAAATCAACGGCAACGTGATGGAAGGCAACGGAACCCGTTTAGCGGAGGACACAGATGGCGACGTAGTACACCAGGCGGCTAACGTGACAAACATTATCCAGCGGGATGGCGCCCAGTACCAAGAAAATTATGAGAATTATCTTGATTTGGTTCCCGAAGCTGTGATTGAAAGCGCTCCGGCTAACCGCTTCTCGGTAGGCGAGGAAGTAGCCTTCACCGCCGAAAACAGCACCGATCCTAACGGCAAGCCTTTGACCTTCCGCTGGGAAATGGGTGACGGCACCGTACTGGCTGGTGAAACCGTGCGCTATACCTTTAAGGAGCCCGGCTTCTATGATGTGGCGGTCAGCGCCACCAACGGGGATTGGACCGATATTGCGTGGATCAGCGTAAACGTAGTGGCCGGCGGCGGAGAAATCGGCACCGAGTCCCTGGAGGGCTGGTCTGTTACCGAAAACGGAGGCAAAACCGCTCTGAGCCTGCAGGAGCCTGATGAAGAGATTCCCACGGTAGGCGGAGTCAGCATGGAGCACCCCATCTATTACGTTATAGATGGCAATAAGTCTGTGAAGATGACCTCTACTGCTCAGAACAATACCTTGACCTATCCCCAGACTATGGACGCGGGATTTGATTTCAGCAACGAATATGCCTTTGGCTTCAGCATGAAGCTTCACAACCAAAACCAAAGAAACGGCGCGAATTCTCCGGTGGTTACCCTGTATACCGACGAGAATAACTATGTTTCTTACACGCCCAGCGATCCGCTGATGTTCCCCCACGCCTATGAGACCTTCACGGAGATGCAGTACCGGCATGAGTGGTATCCGGTGAACATTCCTCTGGAAGGCGGAAATGGCTGGGTAGCCCAGACTACCGGTACCCCTGATTTCAGCGAGATCAACTACATTACCATCGATACCCAGTCCGGCGGTTCTCAGACCCTGGAAATGTGGATCGACGGTATGAAGACCATTTCCAAGGATGCTTTGCCCGCTTACGGTGCGAATATCGCCGCCGACGGCAAGGAAGCCGTTTCCTCTTCCGCCGCTGGTTCCCAGACTGGAATCAACCAGCAGGTCAACCTAGATAATAAGTGGGTTTCCAACGTGGAAAAAGAAAGCTTCTATGGCGTCACCTTCTCCGGACTGAGAAATATCGACCAGGTAAGCTTCTATTCCTACTATCAGCCCACAGGCCTTGCGGACGATGTCATTGGGCTTCCCTATTCCTACGAGGTGCAGTACCTGAAAGATGGAGACTGGACCCCGGTAGCGAATCAGAGCGCTTCCAGCTCCGTGGCTCCCAACGAGAATATCGTTAAGTTCGATATGGTTCGTACCGATGGAATCCGTGTGGTGCTGAAAAACGCCGACGGCATGGCGTCAGCCCTTTACGGCTTCCAGGCTATTAACAGCAACAACTACGCCGCGGAAAAGAAAGCCGACGGCAGCCCGGCAGTCGATGTAAAAACCAGCATCAACAGCGATATTACCGTAAATGCTGTGGACATGTATATCTGCGTAGCGAAGGAAGATACCTTCCCTGAGCATTACAGCGACTTCCTGGTGTTTATTTATGAGACTTCCGCCGACGGCAGAACCCCTGTAGGAGATCCGATCGGCAAGGGTGTCCTGCCCGTTGAGGAGATTGAAGAGGGCGGCCTCAACAAGCCCTATAACATTAAGATGACCAATATGGAGGGCGGAGACCTGGTGCTGAAGGCTGGCTCTACCTACGTGCTGGGCGCTACTCAGGATATTCGCCTTTATCCCAACAACGAGTGCTACCGCTGGCCCACCAGCCAGCATCCTGACGGCGTCGACCAGTTCTACGGCAAATATGAGCCGCAGTCCGACGGCACCTTCGCCAATGCCGGAACAGAAAACCTGGGCACCGGCTGGATGCGGGTATACACCGACCGGGATGCAGACGGCAAGCCCTTGATCGACTATTCCTACGAGCTTTCCGGTTCCAGTGGTTACGGCGTGGGTTGTGAAAGCGGCGAAGTAGGCCGTTATCAGACCTTTACCTTCCCCACAGACCCCAATGGCTACACCATTGACGGTAAGGTGGAGAGCGAAGAAGGCTGGGCTACCAGAGGCGGCGGAGAGACCGACTATTTGACTTATACCTTTGAGGACAGCAAAGAGGTCGGAAACGCTCTGGTGTTCCTGGACGGCGTGCCTGAGAAGGTAACGATCAAGGCCGGCGAACAGGTTCTGGCGGAAAAGACCAAGGATCAGCTGAAAAACGGCGAGAACGCCTTTACCTTCACTAAGGCTGACACCGGCTCCATCACGGTAGAAATCGTGAACGGCGCCGAGAGCGTAACCGTTCGTGAGGTAGAACTGATGGGAGCGGATATCCCTGATGAGACAGTGGTGGATAAGAGCGCTCTGAAGGAGCAGATCGACAAGGCCGACTCTCTGAAGGAAGCCGACTATACCGCTGATTCCTGGGAGAATATGCAGAAATTCCTGGCAAAGGCAAAGGACGTTTACAATGATCCAAAGGCGGACCAGGCTGCGGTCAACGGCGCCGCTAAGGATCTGGAGCAGGCCATCAGTGATCTGGAGGATGTGATTGTCCCCGGCGAGGTGGATAAGACAGAGCTGAACCGGGCGATTAAGCAGGCGGAAAGCCTGAAAAAGGAGCTCTATACAGCGGATTCCTGGGACAAGATGCAGGAAAAGCTGAAAGCAGCCAGAGATGTTTATGCGAATCCCGACGCGGATCAGCCGGCGGTAAACCTGGCGGCGGAAGAGCTCAGCGAGGCGATTGCCAATCTGGACCTGGTGAATCCTCCGGCAGAAGTGGATAAGAGCGGCTTGAAGGACGCGGTCAACCGAGCCGAAACCTTAAAGCAGGATGGCTATACCGACAGCAGCTGGAGATGGTTCCAATCCGCCCTGGAGGAGGCCAAGGCTGTGCTGGCCGATTCAGAGGCTACCCAGGTGATGGTAGACAGCGCGGAGGCCCGGCTGGAAGCCGCTATGGAGGATTTGGAAAAGACAGAGGCAGGCTCCGGCGGTCATACGGCTACAGGCGACTGGCTGGTTTCTGGAATTTCCATATTGCTGGCCGCTCTGGCCCTGGCAGGTGCCGGCATTGTGATCTTCCGGCGCAGAAAGCGTGACGCTTAAATCTCCTGTAGCTGCGGGGCCCGAGGCTTTTGCAGGAACAGCAGTAAGAAAAAATTCTTCTAAGGGATTAGAGGAAGGATAAAACCGTGGGCCGGCAGGCATCCAAAGGGAAATCAAATCGGATGTCTGCCGGCTCTTTTTATTAAAATGATAAGAAGGAGAATAACATGAAGCAGGCTGCTATTTTCGATTTAGACGGCGTGATTGTAGATACCGCCAGATTCCACTATTTGGCGTGGAAAAGGCTGGCGGCAGAACTGGGCTTCCAGTTTACCGAGGCGCAGAACGAGCGCTTAAAGGGCGTCAGCAGAATGCAGTCCTTGGAATATCTGCTGGATTCCGGCGGCCTTCAGAACCGTTTTTCCCAGGAGGAAAAAGAGAAGATGGCGGCACGGAAAAACCGGTGGTACGGGGAGCTGATCGCCACACTGACGGAAAAGGACCTGCTGCCAGGCGCCGAACGCCTTTTGAAAGAGCTGAAGGCTGCGGGAGTGGCCGTTGTGCTGGGATCCGCGAGCAAGAATGCCCCGCCGATTTTGAAGAGCCTTGGAATACAGGAGCTGTTCGACGCCGTGGTGGATGGAAATATGGTTCAGGAGGCCAAGCCGGATCCTCAGGTGTTTACCTTGGGAGCCGAGCTGGTGGGAATTCCCTATGAAGACTGCGCCGTATTTGAGGACAGCCAGGCTGGAATCGAAGCGGCGAACCGCGCGGTAATGTATTCCATCGGCGTCAGCAGGGCGGGTGCCCTGCAAGGCTGCAAGGAGCAGATCGCAGATCTTTCCCTGATCGGGGAAACCAGCTGGTATCAGAAAATTTTATTGTCGTCATCAGAAGGGGATCAAAGCAATGTATGATTTCAAAATTACAAAAACAGATTTTATGATAAACGGAAAAAAGGAGCTGCTTCTATGCGGAGAGCTGCACTACTTCCGCATGGAAAAGCAATACTGGGAAAAAGCGCTGGACGCGCTGGTAGACTGCGGATGCAACGCGGTCGCCTATTACGTTCCCTGGTTTGTCCATGAATACGAGGAGGGAAAATTCGATTTTACCGGCGAGCTTTGCCCGGAGAACGACCTTCACACCTG
Source organism: [Clostridium] leptum DSM 753 (assembly GCA_000154345.1). GTDB lineage: Bacteria > Bacillota > Clostridia > Oscillospirales > Acutalibacteraceae > Clostridium_A > Clostridium_A leptum. Next base: position 107,279 of record DS480345.1, on the reverse strand, counting down.
GATTCAGCTGACTCAAAAAAAGGGCTTGCTGGGCTTCTTCCGTCCCGGCCCTTATGTGTATGCGGAAACCACTGATTTGGGACTGCCTAAATGGTTTTCACAGAAATACCGGAACGCTCACGTCAAAGGATATCAGGATGGCAAATATGTGGATGTGGGAATGAAAAACAATGTGGCCCACAACCATCCGGATTTTATCAGGGCGGCGGAGCGCTGGTATAAGTCGGTATGCGGAGAAATCCAGAATTACCTGGCGCCGAAGGGAAACATTGTGATGTTCCAGCTCTGCAATGAGATCCCCACCGAGGATCTGGATGACAGAAATCCGGAAAATCTGGGGATCGGCCGGGAGGACGGACTTTATCCCCGCTATTTGACAGAGAAGTATGGGCAGGCCAGCCGGCTGAACCAGTATTATGAGTCGGATTTTTCCGATCTGCTCACCATAGAGCCCCATATGCTGGAGGCGGCGAATCCCAGCTTGGCACAGCGGGATCATTTGGAGTTTGTCTATGACTTTTATTTTCCGGCTTACTTCCAGACCTTGCGGAAAATCGCGCGGAACAATGGTGTTCAGGTAGAAATGATACATAACGCTTACAATCCCAGGGCGATTTCCCTGCATTACGGGAACAACCGGAAAAATCCCTGGCTGAATATTGGAATCGACTGCTATTATTCCCTGACAGGCCAGCTCGGAATCCGGGAGGGAACCTATTTCTGCGATTACGGCGCGGAATACGCCTCGAATTTTTTGGCGAAGGCTCCCTGGGTCATTGAGCAGGAAAGCGGGTATTGGAAGGACTATCCCCAGGTTTACGGGCCAGAGCTTTATCTATGGAACCTTTGGACGATCGCGGCGGGCTACCGGGGGTTTAATATGTTCCTGTTCGCCGGATGTGAGAACCGGCCCGGCATGGGCTGGTACGGTACCGACCATAATTGGCAGACTCCCGTAAGCCGCACCGGAGAGCGGCTGGAAAATTACCCGTATTTGGCGCGTTCCCTGTCGGAAATTAAGAAGAACCAGGAGGACCTGACAGCGCCTGTCCGGCATGACCTATTGTTCGGCGTCAAGAACGATCCGGGACTGATCTGGAAGCGGGCCGCCCGAGCCAGCAACGATTTTTATTTTGTGCTGAAGTCGGCGGGCTTCACGCCAAGAGTGTGCGATTTCGCGGAGGAGCCTATGGAGCGGCTGAAAGAAGCGCAGGCCCTGTGCGTCCTTTCCGACGAAGCTATGGATGAGACGGTTCAGGAAAAGCTTTGCGAGTTTGTCAAAGAGGGCGGCAGGCTGATTCTGTGCGGGCGGGTGCCGACACGGGATTCCTGGAGTCAAAGCTGCACCCTGTTGGCGGATATGTTTGGCATCTGCGCGGAGGAAATGGAGGACAAAGGAGACGACCAGCAGAAGCTGAAGCTGGACGGTAAGGAATATTACATCGGCAGAACCGTACAGCCGATTATGGCGGCGGCAAAAAATATTCTGGCGGCGGAGGATGCTGGAAATCCGGCCGTATTTTACTTTACTCTTGGCCAGGGGGAACTGCTTCTGCTTCCATTCTCCCTGGAACCCACATTTTACAGCCAAGCGGAAGCCGTGAAGCTTCTGCTTGGAAAAATCGGTGTCAAGCCCTATATTTCCGGCGCGAAACGCCTGAGAATCATTCCAAAGCAAAACGGCAAAGCTGTGGCCTTGAATCCGAATCCCGTCGCCGCTGCGGAAGAAGTGTACTTGGGGGACCGGCGGGTTGCGGTCTCCCTGGAGCCGTATGAGTATGCCATTTTATAATTAAAGGGGTATTTCCATGAATTATTTGAAACCATTTGACCCGGCCTATTGTGTCGAGGAGGAACGTAATTGCCGGCGTTATACCAAATATTACGAGGGCGTTTTCGCTCAGGGATCAGGGTATCTGCAGATTCGCGGCTCCTATGAGGAGGGCCTCGCCTGCGCGGACCAAGGCGAGCTCTATATGCGTATGCCCGCTAACGTGACCATTGAAAAGCCAAGGCATCCCTATTCCAAATGGGGAGTCTATGTGCCGGGCGTCACGGGGATCCATCCCATGCTGAAGGAAGAGCTGGTGAACCTGCCCTACCTATTAAAGCTGGACGTTACCGCCGATGGGGAAAAGCTCGATATGGAATTGCCTGGAATCCACAATTACCGCCGGTGCCTGGATTTTCGGGACGGAGTTCTTTACCGGGACTTTGACTGGCGTACGGAAAGCGGGCTTGTCCGCTGTCAATACCGCCGGTTTCTGCCCAGACAGCTGAAGCGGGTGGTTGTGCAGGAATTCTCCTTTCAGGTGGCTTCGGGCCGCTGCCGCCTGACGATTGAAAATGGAATTGACTGCAAGGTAACGACCAACGGTTACAACCATTTTAAAAAGGTAGAAGAGAGCGGAGAGGCCGGCCGCCGCGGGTGCGTTGTCCAAACGGACAACGGGGATTCTATTCGGATGCTTTCCATGCTGTTTGACAGTCAGGGAAAAGTGCTGGGGCCTGTCGTTGATTCCGTTTTGCGGGAGGGGGAAACCCTGAAGCTTACTAAATTGTCCGCCGTTTCCACATCCCGGGATCTAGACGCTGGCTATCTGGAATTTGACCAAATGGAAGCCTTGCTGGCGGAAACCATTAATAGGGGAGAAAGGGTCTATCTGGAGAACAAGGCTCAATGGGCTCGCCTTTGGAAGAGGGCAGGCGTCTCTATCGTTGGAGATGAGACGGCGCAAAAGGCAGTGAACTTTTCAATCTACCATTTGCTCCGCAGCGTCAATCCAGACGACAGCCGGGTGGCTGTCTGCGCCAAGGGCTATTCCGGCGAGGCATATTTCGGGCATTTCTTTTGGGATACTGAGGTCTATTTACTCCCCTTTTATTTGTATACCAATCCGGAGCTGGCAAAAAAGCTGGTGGAGTTCCGCATTCAGACCTTGCCCGGCGCCATGGCGAACGCCAAGGCTTACGGATATCCGGGCGCCCGGTATCCCTGGGAGTCTTCTGTTTCCGGTGAGGAGCAGTGCCCCAACTGGCAGTACGCGGATCATGAGATCCACGTTACAGCTGATGTCGTCCATGGTATTTGGCACTATTATCAGGCGGCTGGAGATATGGAGTTTCTGAAAAATGCCCTGCCGGTGCTGAAGGAAACGGCCCGCTACTGGCTTGCCCGTGTTTGCCGCAGGCCCGGCGGGGCCGTGACGCTGGATGGCGTTATGGGGCCGGATGAATATATCTGCCTGTGCAATAATAACGCCTATACCAACTTCATGGCGGCCCGCAGCCTGGAAATTACCGCTTGGGCTTTGGAGCTGTGCGGAGAAGCAGCGGAGCCCGGTTTTATAGAAGATCTGCGGGAGACGGCTCAGGGCCTTATGAATTCTGTGGACTGGTCCGGGGTCATTCCCCAATGCGACCATTTTGAGGATTATGAGGAGCCGGATTTTGAAACGATGTGGCCGGACCGCTCCAAGCCGTTTGGCGGACAGGTGTCTCAGGAGTATAATTACCGGGTCAAGGCGCTGAAGCAGGCGGACGTACTCATGCTGCCCTATCTGTTTCCGGAGCGGTTTTCCGCGGAGCAAATCAGGCAAAGCTATGACTTCTATTATCCTTATACTACCCATGATTCCTCGCTTTCCGCGATCATACATTCTATCCTGTGCGTCCGGCTTGAGAGAGACCGTGAGGCGTGGGAGCTGTTTCAAAGGGCTTTGGAAATCGACTTGAGCGAAGCGAAAATGGGAGCGGCGGAAGGCGTTCATATCGCGAACTGCGGCGGAATCTGGCAAGGTGTCATTTTGGGGTTTGCCGGTATGAAATGGGAATATGACTGCGACCAGCCGACCTTTTATCCGAGGCTTCCAAAGCACTGGAAATCCCTCTCGTTTTCTGTGTGCATGAAGGGAGAATTCTACCGGGTGTCCATTTGCGGCGATCAGGCTCATGTGATAAAGGTTGAATAGAAAGCTCGATTTTAAGCTGAAAAATGAAGTGAGCTGAATTTAAGCGGTTTCCGTGCTTTTTATGGATGAGCTTTAGGCTCTCTTCAACTGTTCGCGGGAAATGCGCCACGAAGCGAAAATCGGGAATCGCGGCGGAAAGAAGGAAACAAGGAGCTTTCAATAGAAGCTTCATGCTATTGCGGCATATGGCTTCGAGGGGACGAATTTTTTTATTTAAGACAGCCCTTAGAGACAGGTAACGGCTATTTCACCGCGCGAATAAGGCCCTGCGGCAAGCATTCTGCTTGCCGCAGGGCCTTTGCTTTTGCTTTCAGCTTCAGGAGTACAGGACAACGGCGCGTCAGGCGGCTAAGCCGTGGTGGATTGCTTCTGTTCACAATAATCAAAATCGCGTTGTTCAGCATCTTCCATTTACTCTGCGAATGGTCAATGTTAATATGAATCCGTAGTTTAATACAAATTTTCCGTTGAAAGTGCCAGCGGGGTTTATGCGGCATTTAACAGGAATTTTTAAGAAGGGAAGGATTTTATGAGCAATTATGGAATTCAGACAAAACCATGCGAGCTAAAGTATGCGCCAATGGATATCGAAAAGCGCAGGAAACTGCTGTCGAAGAAAAGCGTCAGCAGTCTTTATCCGGCGAAGGCGGATATTGATGTTGTGGTAACAGGGAACGGAAAACAACGCATTGATGTGATTGGCGACCCCTATCATGAGAGAATCATTTTTAAAAGAGAACGAATCATGGATATGCGTTGGAAGGATACGCCGGAGCCGCCTGATGTGGCTTATGCGATCCCGGAATGCAGAAGGCTTTTACTACAGGGTGAATTTGAGAAAGCGGCAAAGCTGATGGATCAGGCGACGAGAGATGCGGGCTATGATAAATGGCTTGACAAACGTCCATTTGGCGTGGAGTTTCCTCGGCTGCATCCCCGGCTGCATTCGGTAATGGAATTATTATTGGATTTTGACGAGGCAGAAAACAGCCATGACTATCTCCGCTATCTTGACATGATGTCCGGAGAAATTACGGTGCGGTGCGAAGACGGCAAGGGCGGGATCATCCGCCGCTCTTTCGCGTCGTTCCCGAAGGATGTGGTAGTACAGGAATTTAAGCGCCAGGACGGGAAAAGCTTTGATGTAACCATGCGTTTTGTTGCGCCGGGCGGATATGAACTGCAGGATGACTTTGGAGAGTTTGTGCTGGTGGACTTCCATGAAATGTATCCGATTCCGGGAAGCTCTGTCCAGGTTCAGACGTCGGCGGACAGTTGTACCGTATCTTTAGCGTATGATCCCCAATACGGAACCAGAGGCTATTGCTGTTCCTCCTTGATTCAAACGGATGGACAGGTTACGGAACATAAAAGCGATGATTTTAACGGATATATCACGGTGAAAGACGCGACAGCGGTCACTGTTTTATCCCGGACGAATAAATATGAGGAGGACTATGAGCACAGCCTTGCGGAAACGGTGCTGGAAGATATTAGAAAAATTACGGGCACTTATGAGGAGCTGTTGGAAGAAAACAGAGCGCATTTGCAGCCGATGATGGAACGGTCTACGCTGAATCTTGAAGGGGACTGGGCCCTTTCCGCTGAGGAGCTTCTCCAGGAGCAGCACAGCAGAGGCGTGGAGCTGAGCCCCATGATGATGGAAAAGCTATACGACATGGGAAGATTTTTCATGATTGCGGATACCGGCGACGACCCGCCTTCCTTGTTCCAGCATAATATCAATACCAATTTGCAGGTGTGCGCGGGTAATATGACTGGCCTGCCTGAGGTGATGGATACCTACTTTAGGTTCTACGAGACCAAATTTGATGATTTTAGATTAAACGCCAAACGGTTCTTTGGCTGCCGGGGCGTGCTGGGAAATGTGCATTGCGACTATAATTCAGGCCTGTTCTACCAGTTCTCGATTGTCTATCCGCATTATTGCTGGACTGCTATGCTGGGCTGGATTTACAACGAATTCTGGGGCCATTATCTTGTGACTGGCGATAAGAAGTTTTTGCGGGAGCGCGTCGTACCTGGCTTAAAAGAGATCGCGCAGTTCTATCTTGACTTTCTGTCCGATACGGATGAGGAAGGAAAGGTGATTTTTTATCCCAGCTATTCTCCGGAAGATCCTTCAATGAACGATTACCATGTGCCGTTCCCGAAAGACGTGTATGCCATGAATGTAAACTCACTGATGGACGTTATGGCTTGCCGCGAGGTGCTGGATAATCTGATGGAAGCGTGTGAAATCTTAGATTTGGATGAACCGGATTATCCAAAATGGAAAGAGCTGCGGGGAAAGCTGCCCACCTATCTGCTGGATGAAGAGGGCGCCGTCAAGGAATGGTCTTTCAAATATTCCGGGGAGAACTATGATCACCGCCATGTATCGCACCACTATGACGTATGGCCGGGCAGAGCGATTACCCCGGAAAAAACGCCGGAGCTGGTTCAGCCGTTTATCTTGTCAAACCGGAAGCGGGGCCATCAGGATGATTCGGCCCATGGCGTGATTCACAGATATTTTACCGCCGTCAGGCTGGGCGACCTGCCGGATGCCATGCATAATTTCCGTACGCTGATGGAGCATGGCTACGTTACCCGAACCTTGAATACAGTCCACTATCCTTATCGTGTGTTTTGCGGGGATCTGTTAGGGGCTATGCCGGCTATGCTTTTGGAATTGCTGGTGTATTCAGACGAAGGGCTTATCAAGCTGCTGCCCGCGGTTCCTGACGATTTGAGCAAAGGTTCCGTAAAAGGCGTATGGCTGTACACCTTTGCGAAAATTGAAAGCATGGAATGGGATATGAAGGCCGGAAAGGCTGACGCGGAAATCTCCTCTTTAGAAGATCAGGAAATTCATTACCTGTTCCCAGTAGGCTATCGCAAGGTCTTTGTAGATGGAAAGCTTTACGCGGAAAACGGTAAGGAATTTAACCTTGAAATGAAGAAAGGGACAACAGCGGTTATTTCTTTTGAGTTTTAACAGCAAATCCGCGGCGGAGCGCCTGTCTTTTCAGACAGGCGCTCCGTGCAGTTCATAAAATAAGCGGGAAACTGGGACGCCGCAGTGAAAATATGAATGGAAAAAATAAAAAATCCGAGAAAAATACTGGTGCCTGCCGAAAGGGAAAAGCTTATCCCAAAATCAGGAGGGAAGGAAAAAGCTTATGGCTTTCACGGAAGAGCTCCTGATGAATCCCCACAAAGAAATCACATAAAGGAGAGTGGCTTACTCATGCCAAAACAAAAATGCTACCCGCCTGTTCCCCTAACGGATATCCGGATATCCGATCCATTTTGGTCGCGTTATCTCGATCTAGTGAAGGAGGTGATGCTTCCATATCAGTGGGACGCGCTGAATGACCGGATTCCAGGGGCGGAACCAAGCTGCGCGGTGCAGAATTTCCAAATTGCCGCCGGCCTTGCGCAAGGGGAATTCCAAGGCGAAGTTTTTCAAGACAGCGATGTGGCGAAATGGCTGGAGGCGGCCGCTTATCTCTTAGCGGCCGGTCCGGATCCGGAACTGGAAGCGGTTGCCGACGGCATGATAGAGATTATAGAAAAGGCGCAGCGGCCAGATGGATATTTAGATACTTACTTCATCATAAAGGAGCCTAAAAAGCGATGGTCCAATTTATATGAATGTCATGAAATGTATGTAGCCGGCCACATCATTGAGGCGGCGGCAGCCTACTATCAGGCTACCGGAAAAAGAAGGCTTTTGGATGTGGCGTGCCGGCTGGCAGACCATATTGAAAGCGTTTTTGGAACGGAACCGGAAAAGATACAAGGGTATCCGGGCCATCAGGAAATTGAATTGGCGCTTGTAAAATTATATCAGGCAACCCAAAATGAGAAATATTTGGCTCTAAGCAAGTTCTTCATTGACCAGAGGGGAAAGAAGCCTAACTATTTTCAAAAGGAATGGGAAGGTTCAAGGGATAGGCGCACTTTTAAAACCGGCGCGCCTGTTCCTCCGCCGGATTTGAAATACAATCAATCCCATGAGCCGGTGCTTCAGCAGGAAGCCGCCGTGGGACATGCTGTTAGGGCGGTATATATGTATTCGGCGATGGCGGATTTGGCGCGGGAGGCCGGCGATCAGGAGCTATTGAAATCTTGCAGGCGCTTATGGGACAATATCGCTTCCAAACAGCTGTATATTACGGGAGGAATCGGGGCCACTCATAACGGAGAGGCCTTCACCTTTGCTTACGACCTGCCAAACGATACGGCGTATGCGGAAACGTGCGCTTCTATCGGGTTGATTTTCTTTGCCCATCGCATGCTGCAGATGGACATGGACAGCCGTTACGGCGATGTTATGGAAAGGGCTCTCTATAATGTAGTGCTGGGCTCCGCTTCCCGGGATGGAAAGCGATTTTTCTATGTGAATCCTTTGGAGGTTTGGCCGAAGGCCTGCGGCGGCAATCCGGATAAACAGCACGTAAAGCCGGTAAGGCAGAAATGGTTCGGATGCGCCTGCTGTCCGCCTAATGTGGCGCGGCTCATGGCCTCCTTGAACCAATATCTATATTCCACTGACGAAGATACCATTTATACGCATCTTTATATCAGCGGGGAAGCGGGGATTAAGATCGCCGGCGGAGAAATGCGCTTAAAACAGGAAAGCAGTTATCCATGGGATGGCCACATCAAGTTTACCGTGTTGTCGGCGCTGCCGGAGGACGAACTATCCCTCGGCCTGCGTCTGCCCGGCTGGTGCCGCAATTGGTCTGTGCTTTTCAATGGGAAGCCTGTACCGCGGCCCGTGGTACAAAAGGGCTATTTAAAGGTCGCGGCCCATTGGCATGAGGGGGATACGGTAGAGCTGCGGTTAGAAATGCCTGTGGAATGTTTACAAGCCAATCCCCAGGTGCGCGCCGACGCTGGCAAAATCGCTTTTCAGAGAGGGCCTCTGGTCTATTGCCTGGAGGAATGTGACAACGGCGCCAATCTATCCGCCCTGTCCGTGGACCCCGGCTCCGCCTTTTCCGTGTTTAAAGACAGTCAGCTTTTAGAGGGGGCGGTTGTCATAGAGGGCAAGGGAATCCGGGAATCAGAAGACGGCTGGGGAAACCGCCTTTACCGGCCTTATAAGGCAGCGGAAAAAGAAACAAAAATCAGACTCATTCCTTATTTCCTGTGGGCAAACCGCGCCCCGGGGGAAATGGCCGTATGGATACGGCGGCGGTAGCAGAGCAGGCCTCCTGGAAAGCCTGCGCAGAAGAAAGGCGCGGATTTGACCGTAAATCTTGGCCTCCCCTTTTCACCGCCAGAGCCAGACTGAGGCCGTTGGGCATTTGTATTGGAATGCTGGACGCCTGCCGGCCGCTTCTCGAAGACGGGCAGGCGTCCTCAGGCCGCTTCGCTTGTTTTAATAACGCTTATATGAGAACAGAAGGAGGACAGGAAATGGAATATTATAATCCGATTATTCCCGGGTTTTATCCCGATCCCAGCATCTGCCGGGTGGGAAACGATTATTATCTTGTGACCAGCTCCTTTGAGCTTTTTCCCGGCGTTCCCCTGTTTCACAGCGATGACCTGATCCATTGGGAACAAATCGGCTGTGTGCTGAACCGGGAATCCCAGCTGCCGCTGGGACGCTGCCAGCCATCCCAAGGAATTTGGGCTCCGACCATTCGTTACCATAAAGGCCGTTTCTATATGGTGACAACCAATATGAGCGGCAAAGGGAATTTTTATGTGTGGACAGACGATATCCGAGGAGAATGGTCTGATCCGATTTGGGTGAGCCAAAAGGGAATTGACCCTTCCTTGTTTTTTGATGATGACGGGACTGTGTATTTGTTGAGCACCTTTGACGGGCCAAAGGGCCAGGGGATTGGCCAAAGCATTTTGGATTTGGAGACGGGAAAGCTTCTGACGGAACCGAAGCCGGTGTGGTATGGGTCCGGTGGAAAGTATCCAGAGGGGCCCCATCTTTATAAATGGGATGGACTTTACTATCTGATGATTGCCGAGGGCGGAACAGAATATGGCCATATGGAAACCATCGCCCGCAGCCGTTCTCCGTGGGGGCCCTATGAGAGCTGCCCCAGGAATCCGATTCTCACTCATAGAGACACAGCTTTAGACCAGTTCCAGGCTGTAGGGCACGCGGATCTTGTAGATACGCCTGATGGAGAGCTGTGGGCTGTGTTTCACGGGATTCGTACGACGCAGTATATGCTCCACCATATCGGCCGGGAAACTATGCTGGCGCCAGTTTATCGGGATAAGGACGGCTGGCCGGTAATCAGCGGGGGAAACCCGATCACGCCCCATATGCGGGTTACAAGCATAAAAAGAGAGGTCCCCCGTGAAACCGGAAAGGCTTCTTCGGAATCAGCGGGGGCGTTTCAGGAACACTTTGATGACGGAAGGCTGTCTTACTGCTGGAGCTATCTCCGAAATCCAGACACCGCTAATTATACCTTATCCACGAGGCCAAGCTTTTTGGGGCTTACAGCAGGCTGTGATTTTCTGGATGGGTGCGGTTCGCCTACCTTCATCGGCAGGAGGCAGCAGCACTTTTTTGTGAATGTGCAGGCTGTGGTGGAGTTTTCTCCGGAAAACGAAAACAGCCAGGCCGGAATCACCGTGTTTCATACCAATGAGCACCATTATGATCTTTTAGTAACCAGGAAAAATGGGGAAAAGGCCGTGCTGCTGAGAAAACGCGTAGGGGATATGATAACAGAAAGCCAGCCTGTTTATGTCCCTGAGAAAACGCCGCTGGCCCTTTCTGTGCAGGCCTCTAAGCTGGAATATATTTTTTCCGCTGGGGCTGTGGGAGAATCTCCTAAGGTTGTGGGGAAGGGCAGGACCCAGCTGCTATCTACGGAATGCATGGTAAGCACGTTTACCGGCTGCCTCTTCGGGCTTTTTGCGCAAGGCGCGGGCACCGCGTGGTTTGACTCCTTCACTTACCTGCCGGCGTGTGAAGAACCTGCTGAAGAAAAGAGATAGGGGCCTGTGCGCTGCCGGCGTTCGATTCTTACGAAAACGTTGTTAGCGGCCGTTTGGATTTTAAACGGTTCATAATAATCCATAATCTTTGTTCAGCATACTCCATTTACGGGATTTCGATCATACTCTATAATAAGATTGTGATGAAATTGTATACAATTATCTCATAAAAAAATAAAATATTGTTTGAATTGTAAAGGAGGTACTATTGTGAAAAAGGAAATTGTGTCTGGCGTGAAAGCATTGCTGGCGGGTATGCTGGTCGTTTCCATGCTCGCGGGCTGCGGCCAGGAGGCTGCTCAGGGGGATGCGTCAAATCCGTCTGAAAGCACGGAGCCTGTCTCTTCGTCGGAAGAAGAGGCCTCGAAAGAAAAAATAACGCTGACTATCGAATCAAGCCAGCAAAACGTTCAGGGCAACCAGTATGCCTTTTGCGAGGAGAATATAGCGGCGTTTGAGGAGGCTCATCCCAATATTACCATTGAGGTGCTGCTGGATCCAGACGAGCAGATAACTTCAATATTACAGACTAAGCTTGCGGCTGGACAGCCTTCGGATATTGTTGTCTATAACAAGGTTTCCGCGGAGAATGAGCTGGATGCGGTCAACAATTTTGTGGATCTTTCTGACGAGCCTTTCGTAGACAACCTGATAGATCCTTCCTTATTTAAGGCTCCTGATGGGAATATTTATGGGTTTACCATGAAAAACACCTCTATGGAAATGGGAATTGTATATGATAAGAAAATGTTCGAGGAAATGAAGGTGTCTGTGCCCACGACATTTGATGAATTTGTGCAGGCGTGCGCCACTATTAAGGAAAATGGCGTCACTCCGATTTACGCGCCGTTTAAGGATAATTTCACATTCCAGATGTATACCAGCGACGCTTGGGGCTATTACGCCACAATAGTCGAACCTGGCCTGTGGGAGAAAATAAACTCCAACGAGGTCGCTTGGACCGAAGTGCCCGCGTTTGAGGAGAGCCTGACAAAACTGTATGAGCTTTACACCGAGGGCTACATGCAGGAAACGCTTCTTTCTGATGATTATGCCAGCTATATCAATGTGTTCCAAAATAAGCAGTGCGCGATGATGGCGGGCTCCAATCAAACGATCGAAGAAATGGAAGAAAAGCTCCCCGACGGCGAATACGGATTATTCCCGTTCCCCATGTTTGACGGCGAGAGCGAATACATTACCGTAGGACAGCTTGACTGCGTGTTTTTTATTCCAAAGGATGCCGCCCATGTGGAAGAGGCAAAGGCTTACTTGAACTTCCTGGCCCAGCCGGAGCAGTGCGACAGAGCCCAGGAGACGGTTGCGTTTTCTCCCAGCATTAAGGGGGCAAAATCTCCTGAATTGACGCCCTTCCAGGAAGAAATGGCGGAATATTACAATGACGGACGGGTTGCCCTTGAAATGAATACCTATATGTATGTGGATTTGAACGATCTGTGGAAATATTATCAGGATATGTTCGCAGGTGTAAAAACACCTAAGGAAGTTTTGCAGGAGTGGGATGCTAAGTTCAGCGACTTAATGCAGCAAAAAGAAAAAGAAGGCTTTTAACAGGTTTATCGTGTTCTAAAGCGAGGAGTCATAGTCATAGCCTGTCGTTTTGATGGGCTATGATTTATGATTCCGCGTGATTCATAAGGCGTTTCCGCCGTTGAAGGGGTGGCTTCTTTGGTTAGAAAAAAGAAAAGTTTATATGGCTATCAGATGATTTTGCCGGCCATTTTAATTTATGTGGTTTTCTTTATCGCGCCGGCGATTTACGGCGTATATTATTCTCTCACGGACTGGACCATAGGAAAATCTTCTGTCAATTTTGTGGGAATACAAAACTATATCAAGGTTTTTCAGGAAAGCGAATTGAGAAAAGCCATTGGCAACACATTTTTATATACATTTGTAGTAGTAGTTTTTAAGAACCTTTTTGGGCTGCTGCTGGCGCTGGCATTCAATTTAAATTTAAAAACAAGAAATTATTTAAGAGCGGTTACTTTCTTACCTTGTATTCTTTCCAGTGTTGTAATCGGCTTGGTTTTTGTGCCGATTCTGCATCCCTACGGCTTTTTAAATACCTTTTTGGAAGCTGCCGGCCTTGGCTTTATGGCTCAAAATTGGCTGACAAATGTAAATATCGTTATGTTAAGCATTGCGGGAGTATCTATTTGGCAGTGGACAGGTTATCATATGGTAATCTATCTCGCCGGCCTGCAAGGGATATCAAAGGAGTATTATGAGGCCTCTCTGATTGACGGCGCCAACGCGTTCCAGCGGTTTCGGAAAATATATCTGCCTCTGCTGGCGCCTTCCCTCAATATCAATTTTATTTTGAGCATGATCGGCGGGCTTAAGGTTTTCAGCGAGCCATATGCGTTAACCGGCGGAGGTCCCGGCAGTGCCTCTCAAGTTATCGCGTTAGAGGTGTTTGAAAAATTTGGCAGAGGGGAATGGGGCCTGGGTACTGCCTTGAATGTAATCCTAATGGTGTTTGTTATCCTTATTTGTATTCCGCTGCTATTAAAAATGCGAAAGAATGAGGTGGAGGAATGATGTCGAGAAAAACGAAATCGAAGCTTATCACTTCACTTTTAGAAATATTGTTATTTGTTTGTATTTCTTTTATTATTATAGTGCCGCTTTTAATTATGATATTGGGTTCCTTCAAAGACGCTACCGAGGTTACGGCTTTTAATTTGGAACTGCCGAAGCAATGGCTGTTTGAGAACTATGTAACGGTTTTTGAGGAAGCCGACCTAATTACGGCCTTTTTTAATGGAATCCTGATCACGGTGGTTTCTACTGCCATCACCATTGGCGTCAGTTCTCTGGCGGCGTTTATTGTGGCGAGAAGAAAGACTTCGCTTTCCCGGTTTTTATATTATTTCTTTTTTATCGGCACTATCATTCCTATGCAGACCATTCCCACCATCAGGCTTTTCAGCGCGTTGGGAATTTACGGCAGCTATACGAACGCCATCTTATTATATGTGGCCATCAATATTTCTTTTAGCTGCTTTTTGTATACAGGGTTTATCAAGGGAATCCCCAAAGCTCTTGACGAGGCCGCTTTTATTGACGGAGCTTCGACAATAAAGGTGTTCTTCAAGGTGGTTTTTCCTCTGCTAAAGCCGATCAGCATGACGGTTTTAATTTTAGATTTTATGAATATTTGGAATGATATCAATATTCCGCTTTACTTTTTATCCAGTCCGAGCAAATGGACAATGCCGCTTTCCGTTTATCAATTTTTCGGACAGTTCAGCAAAAGCAACTGGAATTATGTGTTTGCCGATTTAACCTTAACCATACTGCCTGTTTTCATAGTGTTTTTATTCGCGCAAAAACATATTATCAATGGACTGACAGAAGGGTCGGTAAAGGCCTAATGTTCAGCGCGGCAGGAGAAAAATTTGGTGTGAGGGCAAAAGCTTATAAAGGGAAAAGCTCCGGCTTCAAATGAAACTAGCGCTAAGGCTTGCTATCATAGGCTATAATATAATTAAGAAGCAAGGATTGTTTGAGCTTTGCGGCCGGTGCTCCGGGCCGGCAGACCGTCCCGCTGAAAGGTTCGAGGTGGTTTTTTATTTTATCCAATACTAGATTCCAGACGAAAATGATGATTTCCTTTTCGTTTATCATGTTTTTGACGATTTCGATCTTTACGGTATTTCTGCATCTGAACGTGTTTCCCCAATTAAAAGACGAGATTACATATAGTAATTTGGAACTGTGTGTGAAAACTTCAGAGAGCCTGGATAATCACATCGAAAAGATTGACGATATCACAAAAAAGCTTATCTCGAATAAGACGCTGATGCAAATCCTGACAAAAGCCAATTCCGGTTATCTGTTTGACAGTTATGAAAAGCTGGACAACGATAGACGGTTATCGGATATTGTTGCGAATACGATTGCCCTTACCTCTTTGTCGTCGCTGAATATCAACGTGTTTAGCGACGATGAAAGGTATACTTTTATTTATAACAAAAATTCCAGCAATTTACGCGTGATGCTGGAGGATCCCTATTATGTGGAAAAGCTGAACCAAAAAAAGCTTACCATTTATCACCGGCAGAGCGGTAACTTCGAAGAGGAATTCTCTATATCCTTTGTACGGCCGTTTTACGACGTGTATTCTAAGAAATATGGATATGTAGAGGTAGAAGAAACCGATAAGCACTTAAAGGAAATTTGCAATATTGGCAATGTTGGCGACGTTATCATAGCTGATGAAAGGAATCAGATTGTTTACGTTACGTCGCCGGTGGATCAAAAAACAAGAGAGTTCCTTTTGGCAGCCAGCCAACATGACGATGTTCTGGAGGATGAGTCGGGAAATATTTATTTTTGCTCGACATCGTCTTACTCTGGCTTAACAACCTATGTTAAATACGATCCGACAACGCTTTATTCCTCTCTGAACCTGCTGGAACAGGCGACTTATATTATAGTCGGCGCGGTAACCTTAATTTCACTATTGCTCATGTTTTTCTTTTCCCAGCTGCTGGTAAAACCTTTAAGAAAATTACGCAATAATGTGCTGCAGGTAAGCTATCAAAATATGGGAATTAAGGATTTTTCTACGGATAATGATGAAATTGTCCTGCTGGGACATGCTTTCCAAAACATATTAGAGGAATTGAAAATTTCCATAGACCATGAAATCGCCTCCAGCAAAGCCGAATCGGAAGCCCGTTTGGTTGCCTTGCAGGCCCAGATCGCGCCTCACTTCATACACAATGTATTGTACACAATCAGCATCGCGGCGCAGGAAGTCCGTACCGGCGACGTGGTTTCCATGTGCAAGCAGCTCTCCGATATGCTGCGCTATACAGTGAATTCCTCAGCTCAGACGGTCCGGCTGGAGGAAGAAATGAGATGCATCGATAATTACCTATCATTACAGGCAAAAAATTATGAGGAGTTTTTGGAATATGAGGTTAGCTTAAATCAGCGGACAAAAGATCTGCTGATTCCACGGCTTTCTCTGCAGCCCTTTGTCGAAAACATTTTTCAGCACGCGTTTAAGGCCAGCAAGCCGCCCTATAGAATTTTAATCCTTACGGCGGTTGACGGCGATACCTGGTCTATTTCCATCAGCGATAATGGAAGCGGCATGAGCGCTGAACAGATAGAGAAAATATATGAAACAGTGGATCAAAGAAAAATTTCTCCCCGGTGCGCAGCGGAAGAGACGGCGGCGAAGGCGGGAATGTGCGGAATGGGGATTATCAACTCGATATGCAGGTTAAAGATGATTTATGGGGACGATTTTAACTTTTCCATTTTTATTAATGAGACAGGGGGCACAACGGTTCGGCTGGAGGGCCCTTTTCAGAAGACGGGATGCGCGGATATGGAATGATATGCTGGCCATCCAATAGGAGGGATAATCATGAAGCTGGATTTTAATCAGGAATGGCGGGTATATCCCACCCCGGAGCCCGAGGAATGGAACCGGCCCCGAACCTATGAAATCGTGAATTTGCCGCATGATTATAATATAAGCTTGGAAACACAAAAGGAAAGATCCACCGGCCCGGCCGGTGGCTACTATCCTGGCTGTTCGGTAGAATATGAAAAAGATTTGTGCATCCCTGATGAATGGAAAAACAAGCTGTTCTTTTTAGAGTTCGACGGCGTATATCATAATGCGGTGCTGTGGATAAATGGCAAATTTGCCGCACGGCATCCCAACGGGTATACGCCTTTTTGGCGCGAGATTACCGAATTTGTCAAACCGGGAGAGAATCATATTAGGGTTTCTGCCGCAAATGAGGATATCCCAAATTCCCGATGGTATACTGGTACGGGAATTTACAGGGATGTGCATCTGTGGGTAAAGAATCCTCTTTATATTCCGCTGCGCGGCGTAATTCTGACGGCAAAGGCAGCGGAAGGACAGGCTGAAGTGAATTGCCGGGTAACGGTTGCCAATAAAACGGAGGAGCCCGTCCAAGCGGTTTTGAAGGTACGGCTGACAGACCCGGACGGAAACCGGTCGGAAACGAGCGAAATAATTTCCATACAGGCCCAGAGGTGTCAAAATGTGGAGCTCAGGGTTCCCGTCAGCCAGCCGAGGCTGTGGTCCGATGAGACGCCCAATCTCTATCAGGCTGCGGTTGAGCTTTTTTACAAAAATGAGATGATGGACCAGGTTCTTTCAAAATACGGCCTTCGTACGATAGAAATTACGCCGCAAAAAGGATTTTTGCTCAATGGGAAACCTATTAAATTACGAGGCGGATGCCTGCACCATGTCGGAGGCATTATGGGAGCCGCTTCTTATCCGAAAGCGGAAGAAAGGAGAATCCGGCTGCTAAAGGAATGTGGATATAACGCGATCCGCAGCTCTCACAACCCCGCCTCGGAAGCCTTATTAAATGCCTGCGATAAGCTGGGGATGCTTGTGATTGATGAGGCTTTTGATATGTGGCGGGTTCCCAAAAGGCCCTACGATTACAGCCGGTATTTTGATGATTGGTGGCCCAAAGATGTGAAAGCCATGGTGGAAAGAGACCGAAACCATCCATGCGTCATCATGTATTCCACCGGAAATGAAATTCCGGAACGGGATGGGCGCTCTGGCGGTTATCAGCTGTCCCGCGAGATAACGGACTGCTTCAAAAGAAACGATCCTACGCGTCCGGTCACCAACGCCTTGTGCAATGCTTCTCCTGATGCCGATGTAGAAGGAATGGACGCCAATCTTTTAAAAAATGCGGATCAAATATATTTTGCCAGGGCCACAGAGGACTTTGCGGCTCCTCTGGATGTGACCGGCTATAACTATATGCCGGAACGATTTGAAATGGATCATGCTTATTTTCCGAATAAAGTATTTTGCGCCACAGAAACGGCTCCTGCGGACAGCTGTCATGGCTGGAGCCTGGTGGAGCGGTTCCCGTTCCTAATTGGCGATTTTGTGTGGACGGCGATGGACTACATTGGCGAAGCGGGAATAGGAAGAACTCTGGTGGATGAGCCTCTTGAAGGATTGGCAGAGTATCCGTATCGGCTGGCTGGCACAGGAGATTTAGATCTTTGCGGAAGAAAGCGCCCCCGCTCGTACTATCGTGACTGCGTATGGGGAATAGCAAAACGTCCGTATTTGGCTGTGGAACCGCCTTGCCTTTATGGAAAGAAGCAAAATACCACTATGTGGGGATGGCCTGTCGTTGAAGAATATTGGAATTATCCGGGGATGGAAGGAAAACCGGTTAAGGTATCTGTATACAGCATGGCGGCTGAAACAGCGTTATATCTGAATGGAAAGCTGATAGGAGTACAGCCGTCGGGAAAGCCAAACCACTTTATCGCTTCTTTTCAGCTTCCCTATCAGCCTGGTGAATTAACGGCGGTCAATCTGGAGGACGGGAAAGAAATCTGCCGACATACGATCCGTACGCCCGGCCTTCCGGCTCACATTAGGCTAACGGCGGAAAAACCGTTTGTAAACAGAGGGGAAGAGGATATTTTATTCATTCATGCGGAGTTAATTGATAAAGCTGGAAATGTTATTCTTGATGGAGATGATCCCGTGCATTTCTCCGTAGAGGGCGGAGGCTCATTTTTAGCGGCTGGAAACGCGGCGGTTAAAACAACAACGAACTATACCAGCCCCGACCAGCGTCTCTGCCGCGGCTATGCGCAGGCGGTAATCAGAACAAACGGCCTTTTAAAGCCTGTGACCGTCCGCTGCGCTGGTGAGAGACTTCCCGAATCTAAAATAGTGCTTCCTCTCGTCTGAAATTGTCAAAAAACAACCTTTTTCGAGTGATTCGGCTGACAGGTGAAAATAGGCTTCAGAGGGGCGTTTGGCAATCAAAGCATGGCGCTTCGTAGGCGGCGGTTCAAAGGATTCGTTTTAAGGCGATTCTATCGTACAAAGGACTGGTGAGTCATGTATAGCATTATGGTGGTAGAAGACAGTAAGCCGATCGTAAGGGATATTATCGGTAAGATCCAATCAATACGTCCGGATATCAAAGAAATTGTGGTTACATACGATGGCGTCAGCGCCTTAGACATGCTGAAGAAGCAAAAGCCTGACATTCTGTTGACGGACATCAAAATGCCCATGATGGACGGACTTGAATTGATCAGCAAAGCGAAAGAAATTTATCCCGAACTGAAATGCGTTGTGATCAGCGGCTATGGCGATTTTGAATTTACCCACCAAGCTTTAAAACTGCAAGTGGATGAATATATTTTAAAGCCTGTCGATTTTGAGGACTTCAAAAGAATTTTACAAAGCCTGATTTATCAGATAGATCAACGCCGTATTGTCCACCAGGAAGAAATGTTTTCGAATTTACTAAAAGGGGCCTCTGAAGGGGAAGGAATGCTGGGTCAAAGCTATATGATCTCTGTGGTTAGGGGCAAGGCCATTTTAGAGCTGACGGATCTGCTAACCAAAAAGGAGATTTACCAAGCGTTAGAAATCCAAGATCCGGATGGAGGTATTTTGGTGGCTGAAACCAAATACAGGGGTGAAAAAGTCATTCTGTATGGCGAAGGCCGCTGTTCAGAGTTTGAAGTTAACCTCTTCAACGAAAAGGCATACCATTTCCTCAAGGAGCGGCATCCCCAGCTTAATATGATGTGTTCACGAGAGTTTTATACTATCAAGCGGCTCCATGAACAGTATATCCATTTATCTGGAAACCTGAGCAGCCTGGTGCTGATGAACCATTCTCAAATTTATTTTGATTCTATCTCCTATCAGCGCCCAAGCCTGACCACTTTAAATTCGGAAGCGGCTATTTTCAGTAAAAAGATCGAAAGCGTCATTCAGAATAGAATGTCAGGCGACATTAAAACTGAGTTGGGAAAAATTCTGAAAACCTGGGAGCAAAATGCGTATCCCATCATTTTTGTCCGCCGCTTTATGCTGATTATGATCGAGCAGCTTTTCGGTATCTTAAATGATAACAGCCAAATACGTTTAGAGGACAGTGTATCGCTGGCGAATAGAATTTTAAGTGAATGCGGTGATTATAAGGAGCTGGAAAGTAAGCTGGCGGATCTTTACGACTCATTTATGAGCGCAAGGGCAGATAAACCCAGCTCTTCCATGGAGCTGGCGAAAAAAATCCAAAAATATCTGGTGGAAAATCTTTATGGCAACATTACGATGCAGGATATCTCTGAAAAATTTTCTTTATCACCGTCGTATGTGAGCCGGCTGATGAAAATGTACTTTAATAACTCACCGATGGATTATTACAACAAGCTGAAAATGCAAGAAGCCCAAAAGCTGCTGACAACCCATAATGAGCTTAGGGTAAAAGATATCGCTGAAATTTTAGGCTTTAACGATCAGTATTATTTCAGTAAAATGTTTAAAGCACAATGCGGCGTGAGTCCTGCCGCTTTTAAAAAGGGGGATTAAAAGACAGTGGTGCGGCCGGCTTAATAGGGAATCTGGCGCCGTATCCTTTTCAGGATTCCAACGCCAGCCGGTGTTCATATTTTCGAGAGTTGTGAAAAACCAGAGTTATTCTGTAAAAAAAGAAAGCCTTTATGTTCTAAGAACGCCCCTAGACGTTTATAGTCCGGGGGCGTTCTTTATCTTTTCTAAAAAAAGCAAGCCAGGATTTTTATTAAAGCAAGAGGCTGTGAAGCCCTGCAGAATACAGAATGATTCGCGGCCTGGCGATGGGCGGAGCGGAATCATGGCTGATGACGGGCTAAGCTTCGCTGACTGTTTTTTCGGTAATATGCTGACGCTTAAGGCTTCTGTCTGCAAAGGGCTTCTTGATCGAGGGAACAATGCTGGAGCGGTTCTCACGCACCAGCTTGATTACTTCGCCAAGAATAATATCAAATAGATATCCCACCGCGTATTTGCCATAGATTTCTAAATAATCGTAGTGGTTTGTTTTAAACTTCAAAGGAAAAATTCTGTCAAAATATTGCAGGTATTTTTCAAAAGAAGCATTCTGCAGCACGGATAAGCTTGTCACCAAGGCTTTTATTCCTGGAATGGAGATAAAATCCTGGGCCAGGGGCTCAACGATAAAAGCCATAGGGCTGACGATAATATTGCACAAATTTGTTCCGAGCTGCTTAATGGTGGGGTAATACAGCTTGATTTCCTCTAAAATGTAAACGCTTTTGTTCCAGGCGATCAACTGGCTTTGAAATTCCCGCAGCCAAAGGCTATAGGGCCGGGCACAGAATAAAAGCACCGCGTCGGCGTTTAAAATATCGTTCGCGATCTGATGGATCAGGCTGCTGGGAATGGTTCTTAAAATACTGTACATAGTGTCGTTGATTTCAGTGCGGAGAATATGGGGATGATACCAGCCGTGATCGAGATTGGAAAGCGCGATGGACTGCTGGTTTTCCGGATTGTGGATTTTTGCCTTTACCAGATCGGAAAAATTATCGTAACCAAGCTTCCGGCAGAACCGCCGGACAGAGGAAACGGATACAAAACATTCCTCTGTAACGATTTTAAGAGTAAGCTTTTCCAGCTTGCTGTAATTTAGAAGCAAATAATAGGCCAAAATTCCGCTGGTGTGATCTAGATTTGAGGATGACGCGTAATCGATCAGCTTCTGCATTAGTGAAAATTCTTTGGTGTTCATATGGCGTCCTTTCTGCCGGCAACCGCGGCGGTTCCCTGCGGATATAAAACAAAAGCCTTGCAGCTATTGCTCTCCCCATTCCGCCAATTCCTGCAGAATCGGCAGAAGGCTGAGCCCCATGGGGGTGAGAGAGTATTCCGTGCGTAAAGGCGGAGCGGGATACTCTATTCTCTGTACAAAGCCATCCCGCTCCAGCTCGTGAAGATATTTCGTCAGGGTCACACGGGATACCGCCTGTAGGCACAGCTTGAGAGAGCCAAACCTTATGGTATGCTCTCCAATGTTTAAAATCAGAAATACTTTCCATGGCGTTGTCAGCAATGGGAAAATCCGGTTGGCATAAAATTCGGCCTCCCCTTCCGGTGTTAGGATATCATTGGGCTGCGGCGGCATAAGGGCACTCCTTTCTGCGCGGTTTGTTCCACCCGCATAAGCATTCATTAAAAAATTACGAAAAACTGCCGTAGGATCCAGAAAGCGCATTAAAAAGCGGTGTCAAAAAATGAACGATTATTATTCTTAATAGGAAATAAAAAATATGCTTTAAAAAAACAAATAACCATTTATATATATAATACCTAAAATTTTTAAAAAATCAATAGAATATTTTCTTCAACTTATTCACTTAATTTAAAACTAAACTATCCTAGGTAAAATGATTTACCTATTTTACATCCACGAGACAATTCGCTATCCTAAAGTTGAAAATAAATAGTTAGTAATCTATAGGGATGAAACAGTATGATGAAGGGTTATTTGGCGATTATCGCGGCCTCACTTTTATATGGGATTATGCCGGTTTTATCCAAGCTGCTGCTTTTAGAGGGAATGAACAGCAGCAGCATTGTAGTATGGCGGTTCTGCTTTTCCACGGTTTTTTGCCTGGCTATCATGCTGATAAAAAAGATCCCGTTTCAGGCAACCCCCAGACAAATAGGCGTTATGATAGTGGTCGGAATATTAGGATTTGGTATGACGGCCACTCTGGTGACAGCCGCCTATAATTACATACCTGTAGGCCTGGCCACTATGTTTCAGTTTTCCTATCCTTTATTTGTCCTTATCATCATGGTGATCCTTACAAAGGAAAAAATAGGCGCGCTCAGGGCGGTCGCCGTCGCTTTCTTAGCGGTGGGGCTGGTGCTGATGATGGATTTCAGCGGAGGGGCCAATTATACGGGAATCGCCTTGGCTCTGCTTTCCGGCGTAACCTACGCGTTTTATGTGGTTTCCAACCAAAGAAGCTGCTTTAGAATGCTGGATGGCTTTACCACGATGTTTTACGCCATGGTGGCCAGCAGTATCTTTTTTACCCTGCAGAGCCTGGTCAGCGGACAATTGATGGCGCCTCCCACCCCGAAGAGCTGGCTGCTCGCAATGATCATCGGCTTGTTCTGCACCGTGTTTTCCTTGCGGCTCCTGCTGTATGGCATCAGCGTGCTGGGAGCGTCAAACGCGTCGATTTTAAATATTTTAGAGCCGCTGACCAGCCTGATATCAGGAGCCCTGATCTATGGGGACCAGCTGAGCATCCCTACGATGATAGGATGCGGGCTGGTGATTCTCGCTATTTTGCTGGTATCCCTGGCGGGTAAAATCAGCCAGAACAAAACCAAGCAAAGGAAAAATTCTCTTTGAACCGCTTAGGGCTCAACCTTGAAACGAGCTGCTTGGCTGCTTTCGTGAAATATAATTTATGGGAGAAAGCGCCTGCGCGGATGTGCTTTTTTGCGGATGCTTTACTATTTGCTTAGAGGGAGATGCTTATGGACGGAAAAAGACAGCCGGCAATGCTGGCGGCGGTTTTCGAAGAACCGAATCTTGTAGAAATTTGCTGCGGAAGGGAGCGCGGCCGGCTGACGGGAAAATTTGCAGACCTAATATCCGCAAGGCCGCTGCGGCGGATTTATTTCTGTGGCAGCGGCTCCGTAGCCAATACAGGAATGATCTTAAAGCAGGCTGCGGAGAAATGGCTCGGAGTAGAAGCGTCTTGGGAATATTCCGGGCTGTTTCTAAACCATGGCGGATTGAACGCTTCCGGAAAATACAGGCCGGAAGAAATGCTGGTGATCTGTCCTTCGGAAAGCGGGCTGACCCGGGGGCCGGTAGAAATCGTGAAACAGGCACACAGCCTTGGAATTCCCTGTGTTTGCACTGTTCAGAGCGGCGGCAGTCCACTGGAACGGTACTGCGATGTGGTGATTGTAAAGCCCTCCGGGAAAGAACTGGCCTTGCCCTCGACTAAGGGATATTCCGTCGGTCTGCTGGTGCTTCTTCTCTGCCTGCTGGAGGGCGCCAGAGTGAAAGGCTCGGTCAGCCAGGCGGAATACGGCCAGATAAACCAAAGCCTCGCGTCACTGGGCGGCAGCTGTCAATCAATTGCCGGTCAGACGGTGAAATGGTTTCTGCGACGGCAATATCCAGTCATGAAGCCGCCGTTTTACAGAATCATAGGGTACGGCGCGAACTATGGCACAGCGGTAGAGGGCGCCTTGAAAATGATGGAATCCCACAAGCGGATGACAGCGGCCTATGAGCTGGAGGAATTTCTTCACGGGCCCTTGGGCACTGTGCAAAATGGCGATATGATTTTTTTCCTGTTTGGGGAAGATGGTCCAGAAAAGGAGAGGATGAAGCTACTTTTCCGGCAGATGGAAAAAATTACGCCCCACTGCGTCGCGGTAGGAGACTCGGACCTGAAAAATGAGGGCGGCAGAAATCTTTTATTTCCGTTAAGGGGAGGGGAGTTCTTTAACGCTGTAGAACTGGTGGTGCCTTTTCAGGTTCTGTCCTGCCTGATAGCGGAATGCTTGGGCCTGGATACCACTCAAGGAATGAATGCGGAAGCCAAAGCGGCGATGGGCCCCAGCTTTCCCAAAGAAAGCGGCAGGCAACCGCTATGAAAGAAATATTATGCGTCGATATCGGCAGCTCCAAATATATGGTGGGGGTAATCACACCAGAGGGGAAAATTCTTTATTCCCGAAAGGTCCTTTGGAAAGGCGAGGCGGGGAATCCCGGAAGGATTTTGGGAAATATCATTCAAACGGTGGATGAGGTTTTGGAAAAGCATCCCCTATGCAGAAAGAATCCAATGGGAATGACCATTCCGGGGCTGGCTGACCCAGAAAAGGGAGTATGGAGGTCCTCCGAGTTTTTGGGGGTTTTTAATCTGCCGGTTGGCTCGCTGTTTCAGCGCCGCTACGGAGTGCCTCTGAAAATGGAGAACGACGCCAACGCCTGCGCGTATGCGGAATGCTTTTTCGGAGAAGGAAGAATGTGCAAGGATTTCCTTTACTTGACTGTCAGCAACAGCATCGGAGGCGCTCTGTGCCTCAATGGGGAAATATATACGGGAGCCTGGGGCGAGGCGGGAGAATTTGGCATGTGTCCGGCTGAGGACTTGCTGGAAAAGAACGCTGCCGTACGCCGCCCGCTGGAGCTGCTGGCCTCCGGGCGGGGACTGTCGGATAATTATTACCGCCTGAAGGGACTGCCCAATGGGCGCCGGATTCATGCTGCGGTTTTGGAAAGATATGCCCAGCGTGGGGATGCCGCCGCTATCCAGGCCTTTGAACTGGAGGGGACCTATTTAGGAAGGGCAATCGCTCATGCCGCGTTTCTGCTCAACCCACGGAAGGTTGTTCTGGGAGGAGGGCTTTCTTTGCTGTTCGATACCTATAAAAGCTCTCTGATGGATACGCTGCGCTGTGAGATGAAGCGGCTTCCGGATGGTATGCCGGAGGTGAAGGCCACAAGCTTAGGGTATCATGGCGCGCTGCTGGGAGCGGCCGCGCTGGTATTAAAGGTTCAGCAGACGGAGAAGGGAGGCTGAAATGGATACCGATAGGATCGTGTTAGGCGTTGATGTGGGAGGGACAAAGATACGGTACGGCTTAATGGATATGGAAGGAACGGTCCTGGCCGACAATCAATGCCGATCCCGCGCTATGCCGTGTAGGGAATGGTTTTCTTTCATTACAGAAAAGCTGGATTCCTTTCTGAAGGCCAACCCAGAGGGGAAAGCCGCGCAAGCCATCGGACTTGGAATTCGGGGATCTATCGATCACCGGAGCCGGCGTTTAAGGTCGTCGTCGGTGGTCCGGCCGGATGGCTTTGATCTTTGCGGGGCATTGTCGGCGTATTACCAGATCCCTGTGTTTTTGGAAAATGATGTGAAAGCCTCCACGGTTTCAGAGCTTCTTTACGGAGAAGGAAAGCGTACGGATACCTTTGCCTGCGTAAACGTAGGAACCGGCCTCGCGATGGGGCTGGTATATGAAGGGAAGCTCATTCACGGAATACGCAACAACGCCGGAGAAATTGGAAATCTTTTGTACCGCCGTTCAGACGATGGAGAAACTGCCTGTGTGGAAACGGTGGCTTCGGGCATGGGGCTTCAGCGTGAGGCTTGCAGACTGAAAAAGGCTTTTCCCAATAGCGGGCTGTTTCGCTGTGAGGGAGCGCCTTCCGGCTATGAAATCCTGCAGGCGTGCCGTAGGGGAGAGCCTCTGGCGCGAAAGGCGGTGGAAAATACCATCCACGAGCTGGCGGTGCTGATCCTCAATTTAGAAAATGCGCTGGATCTTGGCACGTATGTTTTTGTGGGAGGCGTGATGTCAGACCCTTGGTTTTTTGACGCGGTGGAGAAAGAAATCCAGCGGATTGCCCAAGGAATTCATTATGGGATTTTCAACTGGGACGCGGTGTTAAAGATTTCCGACGCGGGGGCGGGCTCTGCGGGACTGCGGGGAGCCTGCGGCGTGGCGGTTTATGGATTGAAGGGCATGGAATCACGGCAGCGGGTTTAGGATTATAGAAAGGAGAGAATCACGGATGGATCAGTTACAGGTTCAAACCGGCAACGAAAGGCTGAAACGGCTGATGCTTTCTCTTGCCAAACCGGAAAAGTGGAAAGCTACAGAGGAGCTTGCCGCCGCCAGCCTGCGGGCATATGCAGCGGATGAGAGGCTGGCACGAGTGGATACGGTAATCATAATTGGACACGGAACCTCTCTGGCAACGGCGATGAATGCGGAATTTCTGTTTTCCAGGGCAGCGGGAGCGGCCGCCAGAGCGGTACCGGCGTATCAGTTCCGCAGTTACGCGCGGGATTATCTCAAGCGGCCGGAGCGGACCCTTGTAGTGGGCATCAGCTGCAGCGGAAATACAGAGAGCGTTGTAAAAGGGTTGGAGGCGGCCCGGCAGGCCGGAGCGCTGGCCATGGGAATCACCGGCAGGGGTGAAACCAAAATGAGGGAGATTTCGGATTATTTGATAGAGGCTGACACAGCCGTGGAGCAGGAGGCGGGAATGACCGCCTACAGCGCCTCCCATCTGTTCCTTCTTTATTCTGCCCTTCGGGCGGCGGTGCTTCTAGGGGAAAAAAGGGGAAACGCAAAAGGCTTAAAGTACTGGGAAGCCCAATGGAAGAGCGTCAAAAACGCTATGAGCGCCCTTCCGGAACTGTTTGAGAAAATGGGAGGCCTGGCAGAAGAATATTCCCAGGAGGAAATGCACAATGTGGTAGCGCTGGGCACCGGCCCCAATCTCGGTACGGCTCAGGAAGGCGCGTTAAAGATCTGTGAGTTTGCCTGGGTGTTCGGAGCGTGCGAGGAGCTGGAGGATTTTGCCCACGGGCGTTTCCGGGAGGCGGACGGGAAAATCCCGCTACTCCTGCTTGCCCCTCATGAAAACCTTCAGGAAAAGGTGCTGGATCTTCTGGCGGGCTGTGAAATCGCCCGCACGCCTACCGTAATTTTTACCCAGAAAGCTCTGCCGGAGGTTCAAAAATTGGCGGACCGGGTCATTTTGATGCCGGCAGTAGAGGAGGAGTGCCTGACGCCGTTTCTTTATGTGTTTCCTCTATGGTTTTTGGGATACCATTTCCGCAGCCGGCAGGGAAAGCTGGTAGGAGAGCGGCGTTTCGGCTTGAAGGCCACCGATATCAGCTATCAGGCCTATCTGAGCCGCCGTCAAACCTAAGGACTGGCGGCAGGAATAAAAAAGGGCATTTTGCCGCGGAGGGCCAAAGAAAGTTTCGTTTGGCACGCGGCGTTTCGAAATAAAGCTATGATATTGTTATGGAAAGGGAGAGAAAAATGAAAAGAAAAAGCTTATTGGTTAAGGTTCTGAGCGTATCCTTAGCGTGTCTCATGGCCGCAGGCTCCTTAGCGGGCTGCAACAGCGGCGGAGGTGGAGAGGCGTCTGGAAGCCAAACCGCAACAGACGGAAAATATGATCTGACCTTTTGGACCTATTCGGATATGGTGCTGAATGATCAGGGTAAGCTGCTGGATGGCTGGGTTGAAGATTTCGTAGCGGAAAACGACGATGTCAATTCCATATCCGTAGTCGCCAAGGACGACGCCGACCTGCTCACAAGCTTGATGGCCGGCGTAGGGCTGCCGGATATGTTTTGTGCTGCGGGTCGGGATTCAGTAAGCTTCCAAAAGGCGATCGACCTATTAGATCTGACCCCGCTGTATGAGGAGGATCAGGAATGGAGCGACGGCTTTTACAGCGAGGCAAGGGATGCCGTAACAATAGACGGAAAAAAGCTTGCGGTTCCCTTTATGACCTTTGTTCCGCTGATCTTCCGCAATACCACAGTGCTGGAGGCGGCTGGAATCGATTGGGAAAACGAGCCTTTAGACACCTGGGAAGACTTTTATGATCAATGCCAGAGGGTGAAGGATGCGGGCTATGACGCGACTCATTCCTGGTCTACCGGACACTTTACCTGTCCGGCGGGTATTTTGGCCTGCGACGCTGAGAATTTGACCATTGGCGTTGAAAACGGAAAGACCACTATTAAACCGGAGCAGTGCGTTCGCGCGTTTGAGACGATTTTGGCGATGGAGCAATATTCCAACGGTATGGTTTATGCCAGCCAGGCCGCTACCGAAGCTTTTAAAACAGATCAATTGGCCTTCCTGTGCGCGGGCCCCTGGACGGAACCGGATTACCAGCAGGCTGGCGTGAAATATGATATCCAGCTGATTCCCGCTTATGAAGAGGGCGGATGGACCGGCGGCTGTGAAGGTCAGGATTGGATGTACGGCGTGGATTCCGGCGACGAAGGAAGGAACGACGCGATCCGCCGCTGGCTGAAAAAAATGGGTGATTACGAGACTCAGAAGGAGTTCACGAGAGTGATCGGGCGCTCCACGCTGCGGGAAGACGTGATGCACGATCCGGAGGCTCTGGAGCTGGATGTCGCGAAAAAGCTTTCCCAGGGATTAGAGTGCGGCATGTATCAGATGGATTTCGGCCACAGCTCTGTATTCTGGGTCAGCGCCATTACCGACGTCGCGCCGCTGGTAACCTCCGGCGAGCTGACTCCGGAAGAAGCCGCTCAAAAATATGTAGACGCCATCAACGCTCTTTACGCTGAAGCTGGCGAATAATATTTGCGGCCAGGTGAAAGGAGTTTCCAATGGATAAATTAAAAAAGAAAGGCGCGAGGAGCCTGGGCGGTGCAAAGAAAAAAGAGTATTTTTGCAACTATTTGGGCCTGCTGCCGTTCTTCATCCTGTTTGGCGTTTTTATGCTCTACCCGTTCCTTTACGGCGTAGTTATGAGCTTTACCGATTGGTCCGTCAGCAGCGGAAAAGAGGGGATCGATTTTGTGGGGCTGTCGAATTACCAGTTTGTGTTATCAGGAGAAGGCGTCTCATCTGAAAGGTTTTTGACCTCCCTGAAAAATTTGTGCATTTATGTGCCGGTGACCTTGTTGATCGGCATGACGATCGCCTTACTGCTGGCATTGTTTATCAATCAGCTCAACCGCAGGGCTTACGGAATCTTCCGGGGAATTTTCTTTACCCCGTATGTTCTGCCGCTGTTTATCGGCGCCGGTATTTGGCAGTGGTTTATGACGCCGGGGACCGGCCAGGTAGCCACTCTGTTTGAAAAGCTTGGAATCGGCGTTGGAGTGGATTGGGCCAATACGGCGATTTACGCGATCTTCATGGTAGTCATGATCGACGTGTGGCACGCGGTAGGCTTTAACTTCGTGATTATCAGCGCGGGCACAAAGGACATTTCTCCGGACCTTTATGAGGCCGCCGAATTAGACGGCGCTTCATCCTGGCAAAAGATGAGATATATTACCATACCGCTGCTGGAGCCGATAATGTTCCTGGTGATCACCTACGGTTTTATCAGCGCGCTGCAGGTCTATGATATTCCGTGGATTCTCAGCAACAACAGTGATTATAACAGCATCGGCGGGACAGGGCAGGTCATGCTGTTCCCCGTGATGGAAATGGTGCGAAATGTGTATCTGGGTACGCCGTCCGGTTTGGGACGCGCCACAGCGGAAGGCGTGGTGCTGATGGTGATCATCCTCGCCATCACGCTGATCCAGTTTAAGCTCCGCCGTAAAAAAGTATAAGAACGGGAGAGGTTTCTGATGAAAAGACATAAGAAATGCAAGGGGCTCCTGTGGGGGTTCCTGTGCGCCGTCTGGGGATTTGTATGCCTGTTTCCCATTTGGGTCTTGTTCAGCGGCACCTTTTCCAATGACAGCGACAATCTGACCCAGGTGGTATTTCCCACCTCCTTCAGCAACGGCGTCAAAAAGATTACGGAGGCCATCAGCACCATTGAAATCGGCCGGGCTACGATCGATACCATGATCTATACCATTGTCACGGTTATCGGGATATTAATTATCAGCTCCCTGGCAGCCTATGAATTTGCTTTTTTCCGGTTCCCCCTGAAGAAGCTTTTGTTTGGGCTGGTAATGGTCAGCATGATGCTCCCTCAGGTGCTGTATATCATTCCGCTGTACCGCCTGATTTTTGGGATGGGTTTGGCGGATACGGTGCTAGGCGTTTCTCTACCCCTGATGGTGGCGCCTCTTGCTGTGTTTATCATGATGCAGTTTATTGAGGATCTGCCGGTATCCTTTATTGAGTCAGCCAAAATCGACGGCGCGGGACATTTCCGTATTTACGGGCAGATTGTATTTCCGTTAATGCGGAATGGGATTTTGACCACCACGGTTCTTATGTTCATGAGAATATGGGGGCAGTATTTGTGGCCCTCCTTGGTCACGTCCGCTAAGATCAAGCCCATCAGCGTTACCATCGCTAATATTTTGTCTCCTAATTATTGGGTGGACAGCCGGGTGAAAATCGCCGCTATGCTTCTGGCTATGCTTCCGCCGCTGCTGATTTATGTGGTATTTCAGCGCTATGTGATCGAGGGGGTTACGGCTTCGGGTGTAAAAGGGTAACGAAACGTTCTATTTGGAGAGCCCGCGCGCTTTGCCGGACTCTCCAAAATGGACTGGAATCAGCGGCGCTTAAGCTGAAAAGCCGATGAAGGCCCGCAGCCTTCCGAGAAAACGGAAAGATAGAAAACGAGGTGGGATTATGCAGGAATATGTGATCACCAGAGAGGATTTACGCAGATGGTGCTCGATTCCTTTGGAAAAATTAGAACAACAGCCCAATCAAAAAATGAAACTGATCCTGCGGGAACGGGAAAGGGATGTGGCCGCGGAGGTGGGAAATCTGCTTGCGGAGGAAGTAATCCGCAATAACCGCTCCCATAAGCCTACCCGGTGGATTCTTCCGGGAGGGCCCGCCCAGCAGTACGACGTTTTTACGGAAAGGGTCAACCGGGAAAGCATCAGCCTGAAGAATCTGCATATTTTCCATATGGATACCTGGCTCGACTGGCAGTACCGGTTGTTTCCTCCGGAAAACACAAGATTTTCCTGTAAAGCGAAAATGGAAAAGATTTTTTACGGCAAAATTAATCCTTCCCTAAACGTGCCGGAGGCCCAGCGGTATTTTCCAGACCCGCTGGAGCCGAACCGCTTTGACGAAGCAATTGAGGAATTAGGCGGGATAGACACCCTGGTAGGCGGCGTAGGCTGCAAGGGCCTGGTGGCGTTTAACGAATGTCCGGCTTCCCCTTACCACCGGGTCAGCCTGGAGGAATACGCACAGTCCAAATCCAGGATTGTCACCTTGCGGGAGGACACAATTATTGCGTATGCGGAGAGAGAATTCGGAGCCTGCTTTGACGCCCTGCCGCCGAACGCGTTTACCATTGGAATGAAATCCATGCTGAAGGCCCAGCGGGCCGTATTTGTGGTCACCACCGGGGCGTGGAAACAGACGGTAGTACGGGTGGCTTTATTCAGCGAACCGACAACCGAATATCCTGTAACGCTGTTCCCCCGCTATGTGCCGGAATGTGTGCTGTACTGCGACAGGGGTACCGCGGATCATGTGATATCCCGGAAATATCAGGATATTCCCATTTTAAAGTGAAAATTGAAAGATAAGAGGCGATCACAATGGGGCTGCAGCCCGATATTATTGTAGCGTACACTCACAATATCAGCGACGGAGGAATCCGCGTCCATAAGCTTCCTCGGGCGGGAGAAACGGTGCGGGCTCTGGAAGGCGGCCTGGGGATAGACGGCGCGAAGGGAACCAACGTAGCCGTAGCGGCCAGCCGCGCGGGAGCTAAAGTCGCCCTGGTAGCTCATG
Organism: [Clostridium] leptum DSM 753; assembly: GCA_000154345.1. Taxonomy (GTDB): domain Bacteria; phylum Bacillota; class Clostridia; order Oscillospirales; family Acutalibacteraceae; genus Clostridium_A; species Clostridium_A leptum. The sequence goes on along the minus strand of DS480345.1, from coordinate 75,191 downwards.
TTCAGGGCGGAGCCTGGTTTGACCGGGCGGAAAAGCTTCTGCGGGAGGAAGAAATCGACGACAGGTTTGTGTTCTGCCATCCGGGTACAAGGCAGGTCCCCGGCTGTATTATTATCGATGATGAAGGTAACAACATGATTATCCTGGGCAGCGGCACACAGCAGGCACTCCTTCATGAAGAGGTAGATCTAGCGCTGGAAAGCATGCAATCGGCCAGATATTGTGTGACCGGCTATGAGCTGGATGTGAAAAGCGTGGAGTATTTAGTGCGGAAAGCCAGAATGCTGGGAATTCAAACAATTTTGAATCCGTCGCCAGTACCAAACCAAAAGCCAGGCTTTTGGGATTGCGTGGATATTTTAGTCCTCAATGAGGTGGAAGCCGCGCATATGCTGCGGCTGGCGGATGGCCAGCCGACGGAGCAGTGGGAGGAAACCGCCCGGAAACTCCGTGCTGCCTATGGCTGCCGGCAGGTAGTAGTTACCTTAGGCCCCAATGGCTTCTGCTGCTTGGACGGAAATAACAAGATTACGTTTGGAAAAGGCGCGAAGGTGGATTCCATTGACGCCACAGGGGCTGGTGACGGATTCTTAGGGGCTATGACAGCCCGTTTGGCGGCAGGGGCCTCCTTAGGCGAGGCGTGCCGGTGGGCAAACCAGTATGCGGCCTATACCGTCCAGAAATCCGGAACGATCAGCAGTTATCCACGGCTGTCAGAGCTGAAGCTCCAACGCTAGGCCTTTGATGGCGGCTGAAAAACTATGTGGCGGGAAAAGACAGCTTTAGGCGCGTTCCTAGGAAGGAATCAGGAAATTTTTTGTCCCGCGGCTGCCATGCCTGCATTGTGGTTTAAGCTGATTTTATGAAACCGGTTGAGAGCTTTGAAAGGTGGATCGTAGAATAAAAGGCCGCGCTCGAAACTGTGCTTTCTATTTTATCGGAAGCCGCTTTTTCAGGGCCCTGTTTTCAAGAAGCTTTGAAATCCTTGGGAGTAATTTGATTATATATACATGCCTACAGTGTGCGGCTCGCATGCTGTAGGTTTTTTCTTGCCGCCTTTAGAAAGAGCCTTGGCAGAACTGGGGAAAAAGGGCCCTGTCAAATAAATAGGAGAAAGCCGGCGGCAGGACAAAAATGATCGGTTACTTGATAAAAAGCACTAGGCTGATCCCTCTGGGATCCGTACATCTCACGAGTTTGCCGGTGGGCTTGATTTTAGGCTTTTCTTCTGTTTTACATGGGCTTGCTGGGGCCCTTCTCCTCCATGCTTTCCCATCATAAGCTTCCAGCTGAAACACATCTTAAAATTTTTTTGTTTTTCATTACCAATTAATTTCGGTTGACTTTGTGACTTTTTGTATATATACTAAAAGCGTTAAATATTACCAAGGGTAAAGGTACTCATAATGTTAAAAAAACTGAAGCTCTGTTACGAAAAACAGCCAATCTACATAAAGATAAACTTGCTGCATAGCATTATTGTCTGCGGAATTGTAGTGTTTTTGGTAATTGTTATCAGCCAGGTTTGTTCCGATATTTTAATTCGGCAGAAAATTGAGAACTCGGTAAAGGATCTTTTCGCCATCTCGGAAAAGCTTGATATGCAGTTTGCGGAATATGAAAAGGATTCGCTTACCATCATTTTAAATCAGGAATATCAAGATATGCTGCTGGCTGAAGAGGATCAGGATGAAACCGCCGACATCATGCGGTCCATTAAATTCGCCATGACCTTGTCGGAATTTTATTCGTCTTATACTACGATTAAGAAGATACGTTTTTATGATACGATCAATTGGAGAGTGTATGACAGCTATCCGGAGAGGACAGAGCAGTCGGAAACACCTTCCTGGGAGACAATCACGGCTTTCACAGATACGAAAAGCAGTTCTGAGTGGACAGGCTTTTCCGTATCGGCAAAGGAGGCCTCTTCCATATCCTTGCTGCGCCGGGTCAACAATTACAACGGAAAGTTTGTGGGCGTAATGGAACTGGTGATAGATGAAGCCCAGATTAACCGTATGTACCGGAACTTTGAATCTGAGGATATGGAATTTTTTCTGGTGGATGCCGGTGGACGCATCGTATCATCCAGCGATAAAGCCAGACTTGGGGAAAATCTAGGGGATAAAAATTACTATGAATTTATTACGACTCATACCAACGAGGGCCAAATTTTCAAGATAGGGGAGATGCCCTATCTGGTGATCAGCAAGGAATATGAAAAGATGGGCTGCCGGTTGGTGGGAATGATACCAAAGCAAAATATCGTAGGAGAAGTAGACCAGCTTGTTTGGATCATCATTTTGATAGGCTTGGCGGGAATCTTAGTCGCTTCTCTTTTGGTAAAATGGACGGCGAAGCAGACGACGCGCCCTCTGGAACGGGTTATCTCTGTTATTAACAGTGTCAGCCACGGAGACTATTCCGCTAGAGTGGGCCTTCATACCCGGGATGAGTTCGGAGAATTGGGATCGCAGCTGGATGAAATGATTGATAATACCGTAAGGCTGATGGAGCTGATCCGGTATCAGTCGGAGCAGAAAAGAAGCTATGAGCTGGAAAATCTGCAAATGCAGATTAACCCCCACTTTTTGTATAATTCCCTGGAGACGGTATGCGGAATTATAGACGCCGGCGAGGATAAGCTGGCGATTCGCATGATTAACTATATTTCCCGCTTTTACCGCGGTGTGCTAAGCGGCGGGGATACGCTGGTCACCATTGACCAGGAGGTTCAGATTACGCTGCGGTATCTGGAAATTGTAAAGATACGGTACCGGAACAGCTTTGAATTTGATTATAATTTTCCCAAAGAGATGATTCAGGCGAAAACGCCGAAGCTCATTTTGCAGCCCATTGTGGAGAACTCCATCATGCATGGCTTTCTCGGCAAAAAAAGCCATGGAAGCCTGAGAATACGGGGACTACAGAAAAAAGACAAAATGGTGATTACAATCACGGACAATGGGTGTGGAATTCCTTCCGAGGAGCTTCGCAGAATCATGGCCGGGGAGCGGAGAAAATCCTATCACGGCGGCGGATTTGGCCTTCGCAATATTGACGAGCGGATTAAATTAGCCTTTGGAGAGAGCTACGGCTTGCGGGTCAGAAGCAAATATGGAATCGGAACGCAGGTCAGCATTTTTCTCCCATTAGACGAGCGAGGAGAACTGCCATGAGATCGGTTTTGCTGGTAGACGATGAATATTTTATTAGGGTGCGCGTGCGCAAATGCGTGGATTGGCAGGCGCTTGGCTTTGACATGGTAGCCGACTGCGAAAGCGGCCGGGAGGCCTTGGAGCTGTTAGAGGCGCATCCCTTTGATTTGGTAGTGCTGGATATTTCCATGCCCATTATGGATGGCCTTTCCTTATGCAGAGAAATCCGAGCCAGGGGTTATGATTCACAGCTGGTCATTCTTACCGGCTACGATAAATTTGAATACGCAAAATCAGCCCTAAGCTTCGGCGTGCTGGATTACATTTTAAAGCCCATTGATGAGGAAGAAATGGAGCAGGTCGTAAAAAAAGCGTGTGAAAGAATCGACCGGAAGGAATCTCTCGAGCATCAAAGGGCAGAGCACCTTCTGCTGAAGTCACAGGCCGAGCAGATGAAATCTGATATTTTTTTCAGCTCCATTTTAACCGACAGCTTTTTGGAACGGCCTGAAACTGCGGAAATGCTTTGTCAGTATGGGGTTGATCCCAAGGAGAAATATCGGCTTATCTGCTTTCGTGAGGAAGCTTCTGTCCGACCGGAAACGGCCTTGCCTCCTGATATTTGTCTGGCCGCCTCCATAAGCCTCCCCCAAGGCGCCTTTTGGCTGATCAGGGAAGAGGAACGTCAAAGGATAACAGCGTGGCTTAAGGAATGGGCGGAGCAGCTGCCCTCAGAATGTTTTTTAGGGATTTCCACGCCGCATTCCGGCACGCCGGAACAGCTGCATTTGGCGTATCAAGAGGCGCGGCTGATTTTTCAGCAGCGGCTTCTTGACCCGGCGCGGCGTGCTTTTTGCTATGACGACTATGTCAGCGGCCGGCAAATCATTGGTTTTGAAAAGCTGAGAAATTTTAAGGCTTCCTTCAACGAAGGGCTGCGGGCACAAAATCTGGAACAGATTGATGCGGCGGTCAGCGGGGCGTTTGGCCATTTGGTAGCAGAGCGGAATTCTATCTTCGGACTGCATCTTTTTTTAGAAAATATGCTATTTGAAATCCAAAGACTGACCCTTCACGCCAACAATGAGTGGCTTGGAGATGCCCTGTTTCGGATGCAGGCTTTTGAACTGATCAATAGCAGCGATACTCTGGAAAGCCTGAAAAATCAGCTCTTGGAAACAATCGCCCATTGTATCTCGCAAAAAAATTATTTTGCTTCCAGCGCCGGCTCGCTGCTCATAAAAAAGGTAGAGCAAATCGTGAAGGATAATTATATGGACGCTAATTTAGGCTTGAGCGCCATCTCTCGGGCGCTCTCGCTAAATGCTTCTTATTTAAGCGATGCGTTTAGGCGTTTTCATGGGCAGACTTTGAGTCAGTATATTACACAGGTTCGAATGGCAAAGGCTCGGGATTTGCTCCTTTCCGGAGAACTAAGCCTTGTGGAGGTTATGGAGCAGGTCGGGTATTCGGATCCTTACTATTTTTCCAAACGGTTTAAGAAATTTTATGGAGTTCCGCCGTCGGCGTATAAGGCAAATTAAAAGGCCGCACAGTAAGCCTGTGCGGCCTTTTTTGTTTTTGAAGGGAGAACTTATCGGCAGGTGATAAGACAAGTCCTGCGGGCTTAGAAGCCGCGTTGCGTCTGGACAGTGGGGAGAAAAGGCGGTTTCCAGCGCTCAGCGTTGCAGCCGGAACATAACCGCGTCCTTCCACAGGCTATGAAAAAGAAAAGGCAAACGGCGTAGTCCATTAAAGTTTGCGGGAGATCTCTGAAAATCTTGGGAACTGAGAGGGGGGATGCGCACGGAGGACGGCTGCGTATCCCTGAGATTTTCGGAGAAGCTAACAGGATACGGTGCTTTTTGGCTTTATAAAATTTTGGAAGCCAAAAAAGTTCTCAAAAGAACCAAAAAAATCACATGTTCTTTTGTATGCAGCTTTAATACAATAATAATCAGATATGAAAAAGGTTCTGACAATTTGCCTGGCGCTGCTTTTGGCGGCCAGCACGATGGGCGGATGCTCTCAGTCCCCGGCCGCGGATCCGTCTTCCGCGGGAGATAGCTCCGGAGCGGAATCGCAAGAACCCCAGGAACACGTAACCCTTACTTATATGTCCCGCTATATTGACGGGGCTCCCGACGCGATGGGCCAATTTTATTATGAGCGCCTGCATCAGTATGACGAGGAAAATGACAACATTACCATTGAGGACCTTTCTGTCAATGAATTGGATGTGTACAATTCCAAGCTGAAATCCAGTATTGCCGCAAATGATTATCCGGATATTATCACAAACTATGGCTACAACACAGCGTACCAGTGGGTAAAGAACGATTTGCTCCGGGATCTGACATCCCTGATCGAGTCGGATTCCTATACAGGTCCTACGGATGAAACCTACCTTGCTCCTTGGGATTATACCGCGAATGGTATTGAAGGGGTATACGGCATTCCCGCTAATGTAAATATCGGAACCGTATTCTATGCCAATAAAAAACTGCTGGAGGATAACGGCCTGCAGGTGCCGGAAACCTGGGAAGAGATCAATGAGATGGCTCCGGCCTTAATTGAAAAAGGAATCACTCCTATTGCGCTTTCAGCCGCGACCAAGGGCCGTTTGGCGCACTTCTATACAAGCCTGGCCATGCGTATGTACGGTTTGGACCTGCGTGAGAAGCTGATTTCCGGGGAGGCGAAATGGTCCGATGAGGAAGGCTTGTCCGTGTTCCAGAAATTCGAGGAAATGAACAACGCCGGATTATTCGGCACCGACGCGATCTCCTTGGATGCCAGTGGTATGGAGGCCATGTTCTTAAACGGGGAAGCGGCCATGTATCCTGGTATGCTGGTGAACTCTACGGCTGCGGTGGAGGCTGCGGCAAGCGAGGAGGATATTGTGATTACCCGGTTCCCCTATTTTGAGGATAAGCCTGAAAACAAGGATTACTGGTTTGTCGCCGGCGGCGACGGATTTTCCATTATGACGCCGGAAAGCGAAAACGCCAGGCTGAACGCCGCTTATGATCTGGTCTCCTATATGCTCAGCCAGGAAAGCTTTGACGAGCAGGCAAAGAAAAACGGCGTAAGCGTATTCCCGGTGGACGTTGATTTTGAGGCTTTGGGCGTCACCGCCAGCAAGCCGGTCGCGGACTTTATGGAAATCTATGGCCAGATGACCGCCGGCAGCGACGAGTTTGATGTGTATTTTGATTTCCCCTCTGCGCAGGAAATTTTCCGTACTGAGATCCAAACCATGTTTGCCGGTGTGTCCGCTGTCGATGTAGCGGCATCCATCGACGCCCAATATGACGCTGAGTCTTAATTGGCGCATCTGAAAAGAGGATAGAAAAAAGATTCGAGGCAGCAAACGCTGCCTCAAATCTTTAACCGGCAGCTTTATTCTATTTAGCAGGTGAGATAATGAAAAGAAATGCCAAATTTAAAAGGTCCATGGAGGCGGTGGCCTTAATCCTGCCAACGGTATTGATTTACACTCTGGTGATCGCGTACCCGCTTCTGAATATGACCTACACGTCCTTCTTTACCTGGGACGGAATTCCTACCTCTCCGTACATATTCGTGGGATGGGAAAATTATCACAAATTCTTTACTGATATTATTGCCCTGACCTCCCTGAAAAACGTCATCATCATTATGCTGGTCAGCGTTCTGGGCGTTATTCCCATCGCGTTCTTTTTGGCGACGGTGATTTCCAAACGCTTTTTTGCCAACCGTGTTGTCAAGGCGGTTTATTTTTTGCCGGTCATCATCAACAAGGTTGCCATCGGCCTGATGTTTACCTTTATTCTTTATCCTAAGGTGGGGCCCTTTGTAAAGCTTCTTGAGTTTTTCGGCCTGAACAGCAATGTCAATGTCCTAGGAAATATGGATACCTCTATCTGGGTGTGCGCCTTTGTGGTGCTGTGGTGCAACACGGGCCTGCATATGATTCTGTTTTCCGCGGCGATGACTTCCATCCCCGCTGAAATCTATGAATCCGCTAAGATCGACGGCGCCACCCCTTTTCAAAAGCTGCGGTATATTACGCTTCCTCTTCTGAAGGGCACCATCAATATGTCGGCGATCCTTCTGCTGACGAACGCGTTCCGTGTTTTCGACCTGATCGCGGCGCTGACCGACGGCGGTCCCGGATATTCCTCTCAGGTGCTGACCACGCTGATTTACAAAAACGCGTTCTATTACGGCGAGTACGGTTATGCGGACGCTATTGGCGTGATGACGGTTATCTTCAGCATTATTGTCATGGCGGTCGCCAACAAGCTTTTGCCAAATAAGGAAGATATTTGAGGAAAGGAGGAAGCAATTTGAATAAGAAACTCAGAAAATGGTTCCGCGGTTTGACGGCGGGAAAGGCGGTCCACTTTTTACTGGCCCTTCTGTGGTTCGGGCTGACGCTGTTTCCCCTCTATTTTACGGTGGTATCCTCATTAAAGCTGGATAATGAAATATGGGATACCATGTTTCAGCTTCCCTCGATTCCTCAGTGGGAAAATTATTTCAAGGCGGCGGAGACTGCCGGGATTTTAAGCGCTATCGTAAACTCAGTGGTCATTTCACTGGGGTCTGTGGCGATCATGATCGTATGCGTTATGATGTCCAGCTATGTGATCGCGCGAAGACTGATCAAAAGGGCCAAAGCGCTGAACCTATACCTTCTGGCGGCGCTGATGATTCCTCTGCAGGGCGCCATTGTCCCAATCGTTCAGATGGTGGGCGCCGTTGGAGGGAAAAACAACTTTTTCGTATTGATGCTGATCTATGTGGGCCTGAATATTTCCATTTCATCCTTTATCCTGGTGGGATATATCGGCGGTATCAGCCGGGAAATCGACGAGGCCGCCGCCATTGACGGCTGCAACCTGTTTCAAACCATTTTTCGAATTATCTTCCCGATTTCCATGCCCGGCGTGGCCACGGCGGCGATCGTGGGCTTCTTAAACGTTTATAACGAGCTGCCTATCGCCAATGTGATCCTAACCAAAACGGAAAACCGGACGATTTCCGTGGCGCTGCTGGCGTTCCAGGGGGACTATCAAACCAGCCTAAGCCTGATTTTCGCGTCTATCGTTATAGTGATTATTCCAATTCTGATCTTCTATCTGCTCTGTCAGGAGAAGGTGGAGCACGGTCTGGCCTCGGGGGCGATCAAGGGCTGAACGCCGTTTTCATGCAGGCGGCTCGAGGCCGAACGCGGCCAAGCGCCTGGGGAGTGCCGGCAGGCTAAACGAAACGGGCTGTGCTTATTTTGTTCTATAAAAGCTGTTTAGGCAAGGCCATGGCCGCGGTTATGGCCTTTGCGAAAAAATTTAAGGCCAACTTGCAAGAGGTGGGAAAATGAACGAGAAGCGTCCTAATGTGGTCTTTGTGCTGACCGACGACCAGGGCTACGGCGATTTGGGGTGTACCGGTAACCCGGACATCCAAACGCCGCAGATTGATGAGTTTTACAAAGAAGCGGTGCGCCTTACGGATTACCATGTGGCGCCGCTGTGCGCGCCTACAAGAGGTGCGATTTTTACGGGCCGAAGACCCTTAAGGAACGGAGTCTGGGCCACCTGCTGGGGAAGATCCATCCTTCATGAGGGGGAAACCACCCTGGCGGAGGTGTTCCGTGACAACGGCTACGCTACAGGCTTATTCGGCAAATGGCATTTAGGGGATAACTATCCTTACCGGCCCCAGGACCGGGGCTTTACGGAGGTGGTTGCCCATAAGGGAGGAGGAGTGGGACAGACGCCTGACTTCTGGGGAAACAATTATTTTGAGGATTCGTATTATCAAAACGGTAAGCTGACCCGATATGAAGGCTATTGCACCGATGTGTGGTTCGACGCGGCGGAACGTTTTATAGAATCCCATTTAGACGAACCGTTTTTTGCCTGTATCACCACCAACGCGCCTCACGAGCCCTACCTGGTGGAGGAAAAATACGCCGCGCCGTACCGGGAAAATGAGAATATCGTCCATCCGGAATTTTACGGCATGATCAGCAATATCGATTTGAATTTCGGCCGGCTGCGGAAAAAGCTTTCTGATTGGGGGATCGAGGATAACACAGTTTTAATCTTCATGACGGATAATGGAACCTCGGGAGGCTGTGAAATTGATGGGAATGAGCATGTCTTAAGAGGCTATAACGCCGGAATGCGGGGGATGAAGACCTCCTATTACGACGGCGGGCACCGGGTGCCTTTCTTTATCCGATGGCCAAACGGCGGACTGGATGGCGGCCGGGATGTAGAGGATACCTCCTACCATGTGGATTTTTTTCCAACTCTGGCGGATTTATGCGGCCTTTCAATGCCGCCGCTCCAGTTGGATGGCGTCAGCCTTAAGGGCGTCTTGACAGGAGAGGAAGCACTGCCCAAAGGCCGTGTGGAGTTTATGCAGTATCATCAATCCACGGTAGTGCCCAGCAAATGGGAAAGCTCTGTGGTCAGCGACCAGTGGAGGCTGGTTCGGGGTAAGGAATTATATGACATAAAGGCGGATCCTGGACAGAACCGCGACATTGCCGGACAGCATCCAGAGGTGGTGCGGAGGCTGAGAGCGGCCCACGAAGCATATTGGCAGGAAATGCAGGGCACCATGGGGGTATATTCTCCGATTTATTTGGGAGACGATCACGAAAACCCTACCCGGCTGGACGCGATGGATGTACTGGGAGACGTGGCGTGGAGCCAGATTTCCGTAGCCCTGGCGCAAAAATCCACGGGGCGGTGGCGCGTCAAATTTACCCGGCCCGGCCGTTACCGGTTTGAGCTTCGGCGCTGGCCACGGGAGCTTGGGCTTTCCTTGGGAGACACGCTGGAAAAGGAAGGGATATCGAAGCTGGCGCCGTTCGCCGATGCGGTACGGTCCGACGAGGGAACGGCTTGGAAAGAAACCGGCAAAACGAAAGCTCTTGCGCCTCAGAAGGCAAAGCTGGAGTTTTTCGGCGCGCAATTTGAGGCGGAAGCGTCAGGAGGGCAGGCGGGCGCGGTTTTTTCCCTTCCAGTGGAGCAGACGGGAGAAACGGATTTATCCGCCTGCTTTGTAGATCAAAACGGGGAAGAAACCGGCGCCTATTATGTCTATGTAGAATGGCTGGAAAGCCTTTGACGCAAATTGAACGGAGGGAAAACCATGCGGGAACTGACGTTACTGTTGAAGCCGGCCTCCGGGCAGTGCAACGCGAGATGCGCCTACTGCTTTTACCAGGATGTTACGCAAAAGCGGAACCAGGCCAGCTGTGGGATGATGACGGTCGAAACCCTGGAAATTATACTGCGGAAGGCGCTGCGCCAAGCGGAAAAGGGCTGCACCATTATTTATCAGGGGGGAGAGCCGTCCCTGCGAGGCCTTTCCTTCTACCAAAAAACCGTGGAGCTGCAAAAACAGCACTATCGGAGCGGGGTTTTTATCCGTAATGTGTTTCAAACCAATGGCTTAGCCCTCGACAGCCGGTGGGCGGAATTTTTTGCGGAGCACCATTTTCTGGTGGGCGTTTCTTTAGATGGAATACGCAAAACTCACGACGCCTGCCGTGTGGATGCAAACGGCAGGGGCACGTTTCACCAGGTGATGGATACGATCTCCCTTTTCAGAAAATACCAGGTGGATTTTAACATACTGACGGTGGTCAACCGCGAAACCAGTACAAACATCCGCAGGATCTATGAGTTTTATCAAAAAAACAGACTTCTTTATCAGCAGTATATCCCATGCCTGTCCCCTTTTGAGAAGGAGTGGGATGCCGAACGCTATTCTTTGAGCGCGGAAGCCTACGGCAGCTTTTTAAATCAGCTGTTCGACCTGTGGTTTGAGGATTGGAAGCAGGGCCGGCAGCCCTATATCAGGTTTTTTGAAAACCTGATTGGGCGCCTGCTGGGAGTGCCGATGGAATCCTGCGATCAAAACGGCGTCTGCGGGATTCAGTATGCGGTTGAGGCCGACGGAACGGTCTACCCGTGCGACTTTTACACACTGGATTCCTACCGGCTGGGAAATTTGACCGAGGATGAATTTTCTGATTTGGACAGCGCCAGGGAGAATTTGAATTTTCTCCAGCGGCCGAGAGTCCTTGCGGAGTCTTGCCGCCGCTGCGAATATCTGCGCTTTTGCGGCGGCGGATGCCGAAGGACACGGGTGATGTCCGAACAGGGAGAGCTTCGTTCAGTCTTTTGCGAAGCCTACCGGAGCTTTTTCAAACGCTGCCTGCCCAGGCTTCAGGCGGTAGCGCAAACGATACGTATGTCAGAGGCCGGGAGATATCCGATACGATAGGATGGAATCAAACGTGGTTTTAATTTTTATACTCATTGGCCTTCTTGCCTGTACGGCGGGCTCTCTGTGCGGAATTGGCGGGGGCATTATTATCAAGCCGGTTTTGGATTTGTCGGGCCTTATGCCTGTGGAAAGCGCCAGCTTTTTATCCGGCTGTACGGTTTTGGCAATGACCGCTTTTTCCGTTGGGAGAACGTTTCTCGAAGGGAATCGGGCGATCGACGTGGTGCGGGGAACGCCTCTGGCCGCCGGAGCCGGTATAGGAGGCGTAGCGGGGCAGTTCCTCTTCTCTCAAATCGCGGGAACAGCTTCCGATACGGATGCTTTGGGAATGGTTCAGACAGGAATTTTATTTTTTGTCACCCTTGGGACGCTGGTTTATACATTATTTGAGCATAAGGTGACGACGCTGTCGATAGAAAGCAAAAGCGCCTGCGGTCTGGTTGGTTTGGGCCTGGGGATGCTTTCTTCGTTTCTGGGCATTGGGGGAGGCCCGATCAATTTGCTGGTGCTTCATTACTTTTTTTCCATGGAAAGAAAAAAAGCGGCTTTAAATTCTCTTTACATTATTTTATTTTCCCAGCTCTGCGGCTTGGCCGTGGTTCTGCTAAACGGCAGTCCCGTTGGCGGAGCGCTGCCATACTTGCCGGCTATGGCTGGAGCTGGGATTGCCGGCGGGCTGATCGGCAGCACGCTGCACCGGCGGCTGTCGGCCCGGCAGGTTTCAGTCCTGTACCGCTGTCTGATCTTCGTGATTCTGGCTGTCTGTGTATGGAACTTTACGAAATTTTCCGGCCTTTTTTAAGGCAAGCTTGCCGGCGGACAATGGTGCGGGAGAAAAGATTTGCAATTCCGCCGTTTCTCAAACAGAAGGATTGACAGCAGCTTGTGGTAAGAGCCTCTGCCGGCTTTCAATATTCTATTTTTAACAGCGCCCATGGCTTTCCGGAGGCAAACGGCACCCGCGGCTTAGAAGCAAGTCGAAGCCGGGGCTTCTGAAAGCAGACAGGAGAAAGCAGGCGGAATTCTTTTTTAATAGGCCCTGTTTTAACGGCGCCTCACGGTTTCCACGGAAGGAAACAGTATTCCGGCGCTCAAAAACTAATCAGCGATAAGGCCAGGCTTTAGACCGCTGAGATAGAAAAAATCTCATAGATATTTTTATTAGGGAAAGGATCGAGTTTTATGACTTTAGCTCCACGCCAAATTCATTTGGACTTTCATACCTCCGAGGCGATTCCTGATATCGCCGCGAATTTTGACCCGCGGACTTTCGCTGAAACAGCAAGGAAGGCGGAGGCTTCCTCAATCACTGTTTTTGCCCGCTGCCACCACGGATGGCTGTATTATCCATCAAAACGGTTTCCGGAATTAATTCATCCCAATTTGAAAAACCACAATTTGCTTCTGGAGCAGGTGCGGGCGCTGCACGATGCCGGTATCAAGGCGCCGGTATATATCACGGTTCAGTGGGATTATCATTCCGCGCAGACCCATCCCGAGTGGCTGATCAGAAAGCCAGGAGGCGCTCACGAGGGAGTCCCCTTTACAGAGGCGGGCTTTCGCCAGTCGTTGTGCGTTAACACCGGATATTACAATTTTTTGGCAGCCCACACGGAAGAGGTGTGCCAGCTGCTGGGAAAAGAGTTGGATGGAATCTTTTTCGATATTGTAGGAATCCGTCCCTGCTCCTGCTCGGCCTGCCGGGCCGAAATGAAGCGAAGGGGAATCGATGCCTCGAATCCTGATGAGGTTCGGAAATTTGCTAAATTCTCTATTGACCGGTTCAAAGAAAAAATGACCGCGTTGGTGAGAAAGCAGAATCCTGACTGTACTATCTTTTATAATGCCGGACATGTGGGGCCTTGCACCCGTGCCAGCCGGGACGCATACACCCATTTCGAGCTGGAGAGCCTTCCCTCCGGCGAATGGGGATACCTGCATTTTCCCGTGACGGCTCGTTATGCCAGAACTCTTGGATTGGACTGCATGGGAATGACAGGAAAATTTCATACGGAATGGGGCGATTTTCACTCTCTGAAAAACCAGGCCGCGCTGGAATTTGAGTGCTTTCGTATGCTTAGCTACGGCTATGCCGTTTCCATCGGCGATCAATTGGAGCCCTATGGGGTTTTGAATCCGGCTGCCTACCAGCTGATTGGAAAGGTGTTTCACCAGCTTAAGGAGCGGGAAGCCTGGGCGCGCCCCTCAAAGGCTCTGGTGGAGGCGGCCTTGGTAACATCGGAGCCGATACCCTGCGAGCATCAGATTCCCGAAAGTGTTTTTGGGGCCGTTCAGCTGCTGGAAGAACTGGCGCTGCAATTTGACGTGGTGGATTTGGAGGCGCCGCTGGATCAGTATTCCTTAGTAATTCTTCCCGACGACCTGGCAGTGACGCCGGAATATCAAAGAAAGCTGAACGACTATGCGGCGAAAGGCGGAAAAATCATCGCCTGCGCCAAAGGAGGACTCAATTCGGAAAATGCTTATCCGGACTGCTTTGGCGCCTCCTACCAGGGAAAGGAAAATTTATGGCCCAGCTTCCTTTTGCCAAGAGGGCCTATGGCGAAAGGACTTGCGGAAAACAACGAGTATGTGATTTATCTTCAGGGAGAGCGTATCATACCCGCCGAAGGCGAAACCCTTCTCACACTGCGCGAGCCGTATTTTTGCCGGACAGGCGAGCATTTTTGTTCCCACCAGTACACTCCCTCCGCAAAGGGCGCCGAACAGCCGGCGGCTGTCCGGAATGGAAACGTTATTGTGTTCGCGCATCCCTTGTTTACCCAATACCGCGAAAATGCCCCTTTCTGGTGCAAACGGCTCATATCCAACGCCATTGATCTGCTTCTGCCAAAAAGATTGGTCCGCCACGACGGCCCTTCCATTATGACGGTAAGCTTATTGCATCAGCCCCAGCATAATCGTGTGTGCGCCCATCTCCTCAGCTATGCGCCCATAAGAAAATCAATTCAAATAGATGTGATTGAGGAACGCACTAAGCTTCATGACGTAACGCTGGAGCTGAACCTGCCTTATCCGGTAAAGTCTGCGGTATTGATTCCCCAAGGAATTAAACTGCCCGTTGAAAATGGAAGAATCACGCTTCCTCAGATTGACGGTTATGAGATTGTTTCCTTTGAGCTTGTATGACAGATAGAAATACAAAATTACCGGTCAAAAAGCCTTCTCGCACGGGCCCTGACTGGAAAGGCCTGGCTTGAGGCCTAAATCAGGGGAGGCCCTAGGGAAGGAACAGGCAAAATTCCTTGAGAGAAAGTAAAATTCTGCTTGAACATAATTATCTTTCCAGATATAATTTAGATAACGATATATCTGGAAAGGGCTTGACAAAAATGGATGAAAGGAACATGCTTATAGCAAGCAAGCAAGCAAGCAAGCAAGCAAGCAAGCAAGCAAGCAAGCAAGCAAGCAAGCAAGCAAGCAAGCAAGCAAGCAAGCAAGCAAGCAAGCAAGCAAGCAAGCAAGCACTAGTTCTGTCTGTTTTTCCCTTGTAAGGATATCAGAGCACAATCATAATATCAGGATGAAAAGGTGCGTTCTGCCCAGTTTATGATGGGTAGGATGCGCCTTTTTGCGTATCGCAGGAATTAAAAAATTAGAAAGGAACGTGAAAAGATGAAAAGGAAACTATTGGGCCTGCTTCTCAGCTTTTGTATGGCGGCCGCGCTGCTTCCTGGAACGGCGTTTGCGGCGGAAGAAGCCGCGGACACATGGAATGGCACAGCGGATACCTCATGGTATGATCCCAATGATATCAAGGCCGGCTATGAGATTTTAACGGCGGAAGAGCTTGCGGGATTGGCCTTGCTGGTTAATGACGGCACTGATTTTGCGTCAACGGTCTTTACTCTCAAGACAGATATTGATCTAAGCGGTCAGGAATGGATTTCTATTGGAAATGGCAATAACGCAGCCGGATATTTTGCGGGAGTCTTTGATGGGGAATACCATGTGATTTCTAATATGAAAACTGGTAAAATAAACCACGGGCTTTTCGGTATCGTTTCCGGAGGAACTGTTCAAAACCTTGGCGTAGAAGATGCGGATATCACGTTTACTGACGGCGACAGCTCTTTGCGCGCCGGCGTTTTAATGGATTGGGCGCATAATGCAACAATAAAAAACTGTTACACCACAGGAAAAATTGTCACGAACGCGTTGGGCAGTAAGAATATAGGGGGAATCGCCGGACAAGGGATGTACGGTACCAAGATTATCGGATGCTATTCCTCTGCCGTCATTGAGTCGAAGGCCTTTGATTCCTCAGAAGCAGTCGGAGGAATCGTAGGATCCTGGGAGACAAAGGGCGAACAGCCTATGATCGCAGACTGCTATTTTGACGGCGAAATTTTATTCCATGGAGGACCTGTGGATAATCAGGATCCTACCGCAAATAATGGAATGACGAACAGTGTAGGCGGAATTTTAGGAATGTGCTTTGACAATGAGCCGGACTTGATCATTAAGAACTGCATGGTTGCGGCAGAAACCGTGGAAGCGCCCAGCGACTATAATATAGAGGCCGGAAATGGCGGTATGTGGATTGCGTGGTATCAGATGACCGGTATGCCGGAGAATTGCTATTGGCCGCTGGATGGCAGAGGATGGCCGGCTTGTATTGCCTTTGAGACCTATGCGTTAAGCGGAGGCACAGACGGCCTATACTTTGAGGAATGCGGAACTCCCACCACTGATTTTAAGGATCCTTCCATATTGCGGGGGCTTCAAGCCAATGCGCAGCCAGGGGTTACCTGGGTAGCGGGAATGGAGCATCCAACCTTTGCCTGGGACGATAATAATATTCCTGCGAGCTACCAGGCGGTTGATGAAGCAATTGAAAAGGCGGAGGCATTAGACGCAGACCTATATGTTAATTATGCTGACGTAGCATCGGCGGTTGAAGAGGTCGACCGCACAAAAAGCAAAGCGGAGCAAGCCTTGGTAAACGAAATGGCGCAGAACATTTTAGAGGCGATTGACGCGCTGGAATATAAGCCGGCCAGTTATGATCAGGTGAGAACAGCCATCGGGAAGGCGGAAGCTCTGAATCAAGAGGAATATAAGGATTTCTCCGGGGTGGAGGCGGCGGTCAAGGCTGTCGTATGGGATAAAAACATCACGGAACAGGCAGAGGTAAACGCGATGGCGAAAGCAATTGAAGATGCTGTCGCGGCTCTCGAATATAAGCCGGCCGATTACAGCGGAGTGGATGCCGCCATCGGGAAGGCGGAAGCTCTGAATCAGGAAGAATATAAGGACTTCTCCGGAGTGGAGGCGGCGGTCAAGGCCGTCGTATGGGATAAAAACATCACGGAACAGGCAGAGGTAGACGCGATGGCGAAAGCCATCGAGGAGGCCATCGAGGCTTTGGAAAAGAAGCCGGTTCCGCCGGAAACCCCCTCTGGCTCCGGTGAACCGGAAACCGGAGTGCCCGCGACAGGGGATGCCAGCAGTACGGCTGTCTGGATGGTATTCACCTTGCTGGGCATGGTAGGGTTTGCCGCGGCTGGAACCATGGCTTTTAAACGTAAAAAGGTAAAATAACAAAACTTTAGAAGGCCTCTTTCCTGTTTTTTAATAGGAAAGAGGCCTTCTGAGGCTTGGAAGCGATAGGATGCCTGCTGAAGCGAAGCCAAAATACAAGCTGCTTCTCACCAAGATTCCCTTGGAAACGAGCGGGAAGGTGTGGTATAATAGCCTCGCGCTTAAGACGGTAGGGCGGTGGAAGAGCGAATATCGAAGCGGTTACCGAAAAGCCGGTTTTCCACTGTATGGACGTGTAAGACGCGGAATGTGTGCGAGCCTGCGCAGACAAAAAGGCGCGTAAGCTTAAAGGCAATTTTATCGAGAGTTTAGTGGAACAGCTCATGCGCGGGAGGTCTGACGCTTTTGCGGCGGCTTGCTGTAAGGCTTGCTGGGCCTCGGACAAGCCTTGCTTACAATCAGATTACATACAGGAAGAGGATAACAAGCAATGAATGAAAAAGAAGTCGCGGAGATCCGGCGCCGGTTTAGGCTGGAAAAAAGCAACATTACCCATGTGCGGGTTTGTTATGTGAATGAAAATAGGGAGATCATTTCCCAATTCAATCAATCCCTGGCGATGACGGAGCAGGAAGAAACAGAGCAGATTTTAGCGTGCTTAAAAAGAGTTCTTTCCGGAACCTTGGGGAAGAATCTGATGGATGTAACGTTTACCACACAGCAGGTCGTTGACAGCGAGGAGCACAGGCTCCTGATGGCCCTGAAAAATTCCGCTTTGAATGACGAAGAAGCTGTCCAGGCCTTTTATCAGAAGGTGATCCAGTCTTTAACTATTGACGGCCACTATATGATCCTGCTGGCCTTCGATACCTACGATGTGCCTTACCGGACAAAGGATGGGGAAACTCAGGAGGAAGCCGCCAGCGAGGTGTATTCATATCTGGTTTGCAGCGTGTGTCCGGTAAAGATGACGAAACCAGCGCTAAGCTATTTCGCTCGGGATAATCTGCTTCATAACCGCAGTGTGGACTGGATTCTTTCCCCGCCGGAGGTAGGCTTCCTATTTCCGGCCTTTGACGACCGTGCGGCTAACCTGTATAACGCCCTGTATTACTCCCGGAACCTCGCTGAGAATCATGAGGAGCTGGCGGAGGCTGTGTTTCATTGTGATCTTCCTATGCCCGCGGCGGAGCAGCGGGAGACGTTTGACACGGTTTTAGGGGAGACTCTAGAGGAGGATTGCAGCCTTGACGTGGTGCAGTCTGTTCAAGAGCGTCTGCAGGAAATGATCCAGGAGCACAAGGAGAGGAAAGAGGCGGAGCCGCTGACCCTGTCTGTGAGGACGGTGAAAAATGTTTTGGAGGGATGCGGGGTTCCCGAGAACAGGCTGGAAGCTTTTGAAGAAAAATACGGCGAGGCTTTCGGCGCCGATACAGAGCTTAGTCCCCGGAATTTGGTGGACCGCAAGCTTCAGGTAAAGACGCCGGATGTAGTGATTCAGGTCAATCCGGAACGGAGCGATCTTGTTCAGACGAGGATCATCAACGGCGCAAAATATATTCTTATCCGAGCCGAAGGCGGCGTGGAGGTCAACGGCGTAGATATCCATATCAAGGAGGAACAATGAGCCGTTTTCGGCAGCTGCATATCTGAGCCAAGGAGGAAGGCTAAAGGTAACAGAGAATACGTAATGCAAGGTGCAAAGATAAAACAAGAAATTAAAATTGATAAAAGAAAAAAACCGATTGCTGTTGGGGCCATCCTGGCCCTTTACAGCAATCGGCTTTTTTATTTGCGGCAGTCCCGAAGCTTTTGGAACATATCCTTAAAGACCTTGTCCCGGTCTATGGTAATCAGGCTGCGGATCAGATGCCGCCTGGGGTCAAAGGCATAACGGTCCTTTTGCGCGATGATCGGCGCGGGGCAGGCCTTGCTTTCCGCCCAGTCAGGGTTTATCAGATAGCCGATGGCACCCACATCCCAAATAGGCTTTGACCATGCGAAATGATCCTGAGAGTAGGACTTGACGTTTTCGACTAGGTAATCACATACTGGATTCGCTCCGCTCAAACAGGCCTCCAGCTCCGGGACGCTGGTAAGCAAAAATCCCGTTACGCCAAAAGCGGGAATCTGTATCATCGGAACACCGCAGTCGAACAGCACTTTGCCGGCCAAAGAATCTTGAGATAGATTAAACTCCTTGTTATCGGGCCAGTCAAAGATGTTCCCCCCCAGCCATACCACCGTAATCCGGCGGATAATCTCCGGAGCTTTTAAAATCGCGCTTGCAATGTTGGTGCAGGCGCCGATCCCTACGACATACAGGGGATCAGTTTCTGATGCCTTCATGGCTTCGGCAATAATAGCGTCGCAGGCAAGGCTTTCCCGGGGAACTTCTTCATCCGCTAAAGGTTCAGTGCATCCGCGAAATACAAAGCCTTCCGGATCCTTTCCCAGAAAATCCATGATTTTTAAAATTTCCCGGTAGCTTTTTTCCATGCCGTCGGCAGGAGAAGCACTGCGGTCGTTAAAAAACAGGGCGGCTGAAATTCCTTTCAAGCAAAGACGTTCCGGAGAAAGCATGGCGTAAAGGATCGCAAACTGGTCATCGATCTCATTGTAGGTATCCGTATCAAGAAAAATATTCAGCTTGCCCTCTGAGGGAATCCGAATTCGATCTAAAAGCTCTTGCTCTGTTAGCTTGGGAAACGCAATCATACCAAATTCTCCTCGTATAATAAGATTTGCAGATGGTTTTAAGTGTATCTGCTTAGTTCACTTTTATGAATATCAGCAAGCCTTATGATATCCATACTACACTAGCTGCGGCAATAGGATGAAGCTTTTTATCCAGTTAAGACGAAAAGACCGCTTCAGAAAGGCTGTTTTGAAAAGCTGTTCCTATAAAATGGTGGTTTTGACAATTTATTCCTTCACAGCGCCGGCGGTTAGGCCCTTTACAACCTGCTCCTGGAACAGGGCATAGATAATTAAAGCTGGCACTGCCAGAATGACTACACCAGCGGCCAAAAGGCCGTAATCGCTGGAATATTGGCCTCGCAGCTTATAGGTGGTCAGATTTAGGCTGATAAGCTCCGGTTTTGCCAGCAGAATTAAAGCGAAGAAAAATTCGTTCCATACGTGGAGAAACACGAAGGTTCCTACCGTGGCGATACCCGATTTTGCCAAGGGAAGCACCATGCGGACAAAAACCCCGAATACGTTACAGCCGTCGATTGAGGCAGCCTCAATGATGGAATCCGGTACGCTGCGGCTGATAAAACCGGTCATAATAAAAATTGCGAAAGCCAGCTCAATCACCACATAGGTGATAATGATGCCGGGGCTGGTATTGATCAGATTGAAGTTTTTGATGTGCACGAACATAGGAATCGCGATCGCCTGCACAGGGATCATCATACCTAGGATAAAATAGGTGTAAAGGAAGCCTCCCTTCCGACGAACGCACTTGGACAGATAAAAACCGACCATGGCCGAGAGGATGCAGACGATAAGTACGGTAAAAAAGCTGTAAATAATACTGTTTAAAAAGCCTCTGGGAATATTCAGCTTTGCGAAAATATCTGAGAAATTAGAGCTGATTACAGGATTTGGCCAGGCAAAAGGAGCCGTAAAAATCTGGCTGTTGTCCTTAAAAGACACCATCAGCGTCCAAAGGATAGGGAAAGCGGTGGTAGCGCACCATAAAGCTAGCACAATATGGCGCAACGCTCGTCCGGCGGTATATTTGAATTTGTGTTTTTTCATAGGTGTTCTCCTAGTCCTCCTTTCTCCGGTTTAGTGCCTGGAAGATCAGGGTGCAAATCAAGGTCCCGACTAATATTACCATAGAAACGGCGCTTCCCTTTCCGTAATTGCCTTTCACAAAGGTTTCAGTATACATATAAACCCCCAGGAAAGAGGAAGCATAGCCTGGGCCGCCCCAGGTCATAATATAGGAGTGTTCAAAGGCCTTGAAGCAGCCGGAAATGATCAAAATCGCGCACATCCCGGTGATCGCTCGCTGCATTGGTACCACGATATTCCAGAAGATGCGGAAAGAGCTGGCACCGTCGATGGTAGCGCTTTCAATGACATCGTCGGGAATCGCCTGCATACCAGAAAGTTCGATAATCACGTATAGTCCGATATACTGGTAGGTCATAGGGGTCATGACCACAAAGTACACCACGCTGGCATCAGAGAGCCAGCTTCGGGTCCAGCTGTCCAGGCCGATTGACCTTAAAACTGTGTTGACCGGGCCGAATTCGGCGTTGAAAATCAAGGTGAACAGAAGGGCGATGGCGGAGGCAGACAGTACCACTGGAATGAAAACGCAGAAACGGTATAGCCGGTAGAAGCGCTTGGTGCGGTAGATCAAATAGGCACCAACCAATCCTAAGGGGATCTGAATCACCAGGGATATGACCACATTCAGTAAGGAATTTCTCAGCACCATTAAAAAATCCGCGTCATGAAGGAAATCCTGATAGTATTTCATCCCTACGAAAATAGGGTCGGAAATAGCGTTCCATTTGGTCAGGGAATAGTAGCCGGTATTGACAATGGAATAAATGACAAAATATGTATAAAGCAGAAAGGCTGGAAAGATAAAGACTAGAAGAAGCAGCCATTTTTTCTTCCGAAGAATATGCATAGCGAAAACTCCTCAAGCAACAGTTTTTGAGAAGCGCGGGCGAATCTCGCCCGCGCTTACATTTTAATTAAAATCAGCCCGCGTTTTCCTGTAAGGAAGCCTCGCATTTGGCGATGAATTCGTCTCCGGTAATGGTTCCGGCCCAAAGCTCATCCAGAGCGTTGCAGTAGTCGGTCTGGGTAGCCAGGCTCGGCAGGCTCTGCCAGATCATGGGATCGATTTGGATATCGTTTTCATCCCTCCAGTTCAAAACATCGGTCATCAGAGGCGTGGAGAGCGCGCTGGTGTCTACTTCCTCATTCAGCTTCTGATCCACAGTGATATTGTAGCCAGCCTTAGCTCCGGCGCCTTCGTAATCCCAGAGCAGGAAGTCCATCAGCGCTACGATCGCATCCTGCTTAGAGGTATCGCTCCAACTGGCGGCGCTGATTTCATAACAGTCGTTGGTGGTTCCCTGAATGTGATTGGCTTCCCGGTCGGTTTCCGCGATTTGGGGAATCCCGATGATTTGAGACTTGGCCAGGGTCTCCTCTGAGAAGGAGGAAAACTGCCAGGAAAGGGTATAACACATGGCCGCATAGCCTTCGTCATAATATACAGTGGATGGATCCCAGTCGCCGGTAGAGCCGAGAGTATCGTCAGCGAACAGGCCCGCGTCTACCATTTTTTCAATCAGCTTGGCGGCGTAGCGCATAGCCTCGGTGTCAAAAGTGGCGGTGTCATAGCTCATCAAGTTGTTGACATCTTCCACACCGGAGGAGAACTGGCACACAATCTCGTTAAAGAAGAAGTGGGAGGGGTTTCCCAGCTTTGATCCCACGTTTAGGGTGGTGACGCCGTTCTCCGCGAACACCGCACCCGCCTCCATCAGCTCATCCCAGGTGGTGGGAGCCTTTTGGCCGTACTGCTCGAAGATTTCCGTGTTGATCATCAGCACGGCGGAAGCGCCCATTCTAGGAACCGCCAGAAGCTGCCCGTCAAAAGTGCAAGGAGCTAAAGCACTTTCGCTGAAGTGATTCTTAGCGATGACCTTGCTCTTAGCAAAATATTCTTCTACATTAGCCAACACGCCGGCTTTGGCAAATTCCTGACTGGTGGCGCCAGGCCAGAACTGCCAGACATCGGGCTCGTTGCCTGCGGCCACATCTACGGCGATTTTATTTTTCATTTCATCGCCGGCCACTTCCTCGATCTCAATGGTCATACCTGTTTTTTCCTGAAATTCAGCAATCATTTCCCGGCCTAAATCGGATTCTGCGTCAGCCGCCCAGATCGGTGCGAAGCGAAGCGTTACGCCCTCGAAGGACGCTTCTCCCTCCGATGATCCAGTACCGGAAGAAGCGTCCGTGTCAGAGACGGGAGCTTCCCCAGAGGAAGACGGGGCCTCTGATGAGGAACACCCGGCACCCGCCGCGCCAAGCATACAAAACGCCAGTAATAGGGATAATGTTTTTTTCATAATTTTGACTCCTCCTTTATTTGTTTTATGGATATATTGTACAACAACTGCTGAGGTTCGCAAGTCGGAAATATTTTCCTGATTTTCCTTCTTTCTTGCTTATGGCTAGAGAATTTCCTGCCTTTTTCTTTTCAAGCTTGATAATGGACAAAAAAATGCACCCTTTTCATCAAATGTTAAGTGCTTGATGAAAAGGGTGCGGCGTTTCTCAAGAAAAGGTCAAATAAAAGAACAAATATTTAGACCTCGTTTTCACTGTTTTTCCGTATGTTTTTTCCGGTATGCTCTTTATAAACCTTTGAAAAATATTTGGGGCTGGTGTAGCCGACCCGCTCTGCGATCTCATAAATTTTCAGGCGGGTGGTTTGAGAAAGGCGGTCTGCCATCTCAATCCGTTTATCTGCCACATAATCGGTGTAACCTTTTCCCGCAACAGCTTTAAAAGTTCGGCTAAAATAAGAAACGCTCAATCCAACGTAATCGGCTGCTGCTTCCATACTCAAATTAGGATCGGACAAATTCTCATCAATATAAGCGATGGCTCGGGCGATGCTTTGTCTGGCGCCCCGGCTTTCCTCCAGCCCGCAGGCACAGGAAATATCTGAAACCACGGAACGAAGTTCCTCTAAGGACTCGCATTTTTTGACCTCCTGGATCCTGCGGAAAATAAGTCCGCTTAAAAAATTCAGCTTTTCGTTTGCCGGATGGTCAATGTACATAACCCGGTTGGCGAAGTCCATATAAAGCTCCTTGGCCGAGGAAAGCTCCACAGGGGCGTCTTCTCTGGACAGGAGGGAGCAGAGAGCCAGGAAGCGTTCCTCGTAATTTTCCTCGGTGACGGAAGCCTGTCCGCCCGTCGAATGGCTATCATTCTGTTCTAAACTGTCAAGAACCTTTGCCACCGCTTCCTCAATATCCCTAGGGTACATCCGTGGCTTAAAAAGAAAATCCTTTACGTGAAGCTTTAGTGCCTGACGCATATTCTCATAATCATTGTAACAGCTCATCACAATGGCCTGGGGTGCGGGCTCCAGTTCCTGCAGCTTTTCCAAAAAGGAAAAACCATCCATTACCGACATTTTCAAGTCGGTAATAACAACATCTATTTTATGATCCTGAACGGCTTGAAGGCCCTCTTCTCCATTGGAGGCCTCATAAACGTTATCTACCTGAAGCCTTTCCCAGTCCACGCAGCTTTTCATTCCTAAACGAACCATAGACTCGTCGTCTACGATTAATAAATTATACATATTTTTCCTCCCATTCTTCCTCTGAAAGCACCAGGGGCTGCCGGATGATTACTTCTACCCCTTCGCCTGGCTTGGTTTTAATGGTCTGCCCGTAAGCGTTTCCGTAGGTCAGCTTTATTCTGTCATCTACGTTTTTGATACCGATTCCGAAGGCGGAGCCTACGACTTTACTTGTATCATAGCCTACGCCGTTATCCCGGATAACTGTGACCAGGCTTCCGTTTTCCTCCCGGCAGGATACTGAAATTTTGGGATGCTCCACCTGGCTGCCAGGAAATGCATGGACAAAGGCGTTCTCTACACTGGGCTGAAAAGAAAATTTCAATATCACCGCCTTTTTTAATTCCAGCGGGATGTCAAATTCCACTTGAATTTGACGGCCGTTCCGAATGTTTTGTATCTTGCTGTAGTTTTGAAGAAATTCGATCTCACGTTCCAGGCGGACATAATTTTTGGAATTTTTAAAGCAGAATTCAAGCAGGTCTACCAGAGCCACAATAGCGTCCGCAATAGCGGGCTGACCGTAAAGAATCGCCATCCATTTCAGGGAGTTTAGGGTATTATACAAAAAATGAGGACTGATCTGAGTCTGGAGCATTTTAATTTCAAGATTCCGCTTTTCTTGCTCGTGGTTCACGGTATCAGTAACAAGCTCATTGATGCGGTCGATCAATTGGTTAAAATTCTGCGCCAGCCCTACAATATCCCGGTTTCCAGATTTTGCGGTGATATGCTTGAGTTGAGTGGAGCTGTTACCAATCTCGTTGAGCGTGCTCTTCAGCAAGGCGTCAAAGGGACGCATAATGGAAGAAGTGATCAGAATTGCCAGAGCCAGGGCCGCCAGCAGCGCGCCGGCTACCACCACCATTACCTGAAAGAGAGCGGAATTCATTTCACTGGTGTCGGGGGTGGATACCTTTACTACCTCCAAGCCTAAGCTTATTAGGGAGCGTTTTACCAGAATGGAATCGCCAATTCTTTGGGTGATATTCTCTTGTCCGTTGTATTGACTGCATAACTGCTGATAGTCTTCTTTGCGCCCTGAAGCTTGCTCATAAATAATGTCGCCGTTTTCTATTTTTCGAACCGCCAAATAATCGGTGTCTTCTGAGATCACTGTCTCAAAGCGTTGGATGAAATAAGACGAATCCGTATCTATTTGCAAAAAGAAATCAAATTTTCCGTTGAAATCACTATCAATTAAACCAGAAGTAAAAGAATAGACGCTGGCGGTTTTATTACCAAAGCTATAGGCTGGTTCGTGGTTTCGCAGAATACGCCATTCAGAGCCGGAATCATAGGCGTCAGAGTCATCTGTTTTTCCTAATTGTGATTTGTCAAAGGCAAAGGTGGAGCTGTAGGCGGCTCGTGCGTCTTCGGTGGAATAGACGTAGATATTTGTAACGTCTGTAGTGACCCTACGGATGCTTTGCAGAAGATTTTCCAAAAGCTTGATTTTTTCTACATCCTCGGTTCTAAGGGCATCATAATTAATTTCATCAATATCCAGAGATAGAAATTGACTGGTAATTTCATATTTTGCCTCTCCGTATTGGCTGAGAAGCCGTTCAAAGTCCCGTTCTAGATCGTCAAAAATCTGATTTTCATATTGCAGAGAGGTCTCTTCGATAGAAGTTTTTTCATTAGCGTAATAAATCACAGATACCAGCACCATAGGGATGGCAATTAAGGCGCAAAAGGATAAAATTAATATGGAGGTGGTGTTAAACCGATGGCGAAATAGCTTTTTTGTTCTGTGCCACATGCGTTTTTTTATCATATGCGCCCCTTCTATCCTACACTTTTTCACTGTTTCACCCTATTATTAAAATAGAGCATTCTCAAAAAAATGTCAAGAATCCACAAATAAAGCGGATTTATACAAAACAAATCCAGCGGACTGTCTATTTTTTGATGTGCTGCCAGGAGATTTATGAATTCGCAAACCAATACCGGCGGAAACAGCTATGATGAAACCTCTGTTGAAAATAAGGAAACAGGAGCCGGATTTCTTCTGCTTTGGGACATTTCCCTTGACTCGGCTCCTGAAAGAACAGGAAAGAAGCCCATCTGCCAGACGTTATGGATCGCGTAAGAAATAAGAACAAGCTGTCCCCGATGAAGGATAGGGACAGCTTGTTAAAAAATTCAGAGACTAAAACCGAAAAAACTAGCAGAACCAAGAAATACACGAAGGAAAAATAATGGGGCGAAAGAGCCGATCAACGGGCTTAAAGCATATACTCCCAGTTCCTTTGCTTGGCAGTTCACTGCTTCAGCCCTTTGGGGAGAACCTTTTGGGAAGGACAAAAATTCCATCCAGTTTTCCGAAAAGTCCTCAAATTATGTGGAAAGCCGTTGGTTATCGGTCAGCTTCCTCCTTTTTGCCAAAGTAAGCGTCAATTAACGATAACAGTCCTTTAAAAAATTCCAGATCCTGGCCGGAAATATCGCCGCCAGGCTGAAGGATGCCCATTCTCTGGAAATATTCCGTTAAAATATGAATCCGGTTTTGCAAGACCTCTTGGTCAGTCCGCTCCGCGAAGTGACGCTCCTTGGGGTCGTCAAAATCAGATAAGGAACAATCTAATACTCGGGCAAGGGCTTTCAGGGTTTCCAGCTTTGGATCCTTGGTAGCGCCTGAGGTAATTTTATCGATGGTGCCCTTTGGCACGCCGGATAAAACAGAAAGCTCCTCGTTGGTGAGCTTTTTTTTCTTTTTCCGCTGATTGATAATCTCCAGGCCCATAAAATTTTATCTCCTTTATTTGAGACGTGAAAGCCTCTTTTTGCTGACGTAATTATAGCATACTGAAAAGGAAAAGACAAGAAAAATTTCCGTTTATGGAAATTTTATTGCCGAAAATTCTTGACAATACCCGTTAAAGGTGATAATATAAAATAAAAATTAACCGTTAACGGAAATAAATTCGCAAATAAAAAAGAAAAATATCCTTTTAAGGATATAAAAGAGGGATGGTCAATGAATCGGGAATCCTGCAAAGGGTGCGTTCATCACCGGCCGTTGAGCAGCGACGGCTATGATCTGTTAAAATGCTGTCTTTACATTTTGGATACCGGAGCTCCCAGGGGATGCCCGCCGGAGCACTGTACGAAAAAGCGGTTAAAAAAACGCCGGTCCTCTGAAAGAGGGCTGTAAACAGTAAAATGTTTTTCCCCAATTCCGCTAAATGTCGCCGTAAGGAAGAGCCTTTAACCGGCGTGGTAAGAAGCCGAAGGGGATTTAAACATTTATTAGTAAAGAAGGGGAAGGCCGGCGAGCCTCACGCTTAAGGAGGAAAACGCTATGACCGGGAGAGCGAAAAGAATTTATTTTCTTTTGAAAAACAAAAGCAAGGAGAATGAAACGGAAAGGGCTATGATTTTAAAAACTGCTGAAGAAATTTTAACGTTAAAGCAGTGGCTGGTATTCCGCATGAAAATCAACGGGGAACGAAATAAGGAGATCGCAAAGAAATGCGGCGTCAGTGAAGCGACAATTTCAGAGCATTGGGTAACCGGGCTGGAGAAGGTGTCCGAATCTTGTAAATATATGCTGCCCGTATTGAGGTTTTCTGCGGAAAAAAGCGAGGGCGGCCGTTTCCTGTGCGAGGAGTGGAACGCTTTATGACCTTTCGGCAGGAGGCGGAGGCCCGATATCGGCAGGAGCTGCTGAAAATACGGGAGCAAAAACGGAAGCTTACATCACAGGGTTCAGAGGACGGCGGCCAAAGCTGCCGGCAATGGGAACGGCGGATGAAGGCTCTGGAGGAATTGGAGCGCTGCTGCAAGGACAATTTACTGGTGCTGCGGGAGCCGGCGCCTCCCAGAATAATCTCTTATTCCGCCGAGGAGGCTTCCAGTGCCCGCAAGGAGCATAAAATATTTTTTCTGGCGGCAGAGCTGGAGCATCGGCGGGATAACAGCGCGAACCGGAAAAAGGTGGCCGAGGCGGTGAGGAAGATCATGGAGCGGGAGCTTTCACCGGAAACCCGTGATATCATTTTAAGGCACTTAGCTGGAACCGCCAAAAGTCAAATCGCCAAGGAAATGGGGGTAGAGGTATCCACGGTGGCGCGGCGGTACCAGCAAGGGATGATGGCGCTGAAAAGGTACTGCGGCTGCCTGGAGCGGTATTTACGGCGGGGCTGAGGCGGAACTGTGTTTTAGAATTTCATAGCCCCCCTTTCCAGTCACGAATGACAGGAACAACGGCCTGGGATTCGATTTTGCCGGCTGTGAGCTCTATAGCGAGGTCAAATACGAATAAGGGTTTCTTCTAAAACTGAGCCGTTAACAAGCTTTAGCGGCTATATGCCC
Source organism: [Clostridium] leptum DSM 753 (assembly GCA_000154345.1). GTDB lineage: Bacteria > Bacillota > Clostridia > Oscillospirales > Acutalibacteraceae > Clostridium_A > Clostridium_A leptum. The sequence goes on along the minus strand of DS480345.1, from coordinate 46,544 downwards.
TGGGCATATAGCCGTTGTGCCTTTCGTGTGTTTTACGGCGATAAGGCCTGCGGGATATTCATCGGCGGCCATCAAATAATATAGGCCGAAAAGCAAGGGGCGGTTGTATGCTGTGGTTAGAAAAACAAAAGGAGAGGTGCGGCCGATAGACATAAGGTCCGCGGCGTTTTCCTCCCTCTTTCTTCTGCCGTTTTAGCAGCGCCGGCTGCATGGCTTTACTTGAAGCTGCCAGTATAGCCTAACCCAAACTGTGAGAATCGGGAATGTTCACAAAGCCAGTTTGAACCTGGCATGTGAATCCAAGAAAAAAGGAACAGGGCCTGCCGAATAAAACCGGCAGGCCCTGTTCCCGCGTTAGCGAGGTCAAATACGAATGAGGGTTTCTAAAAATGAGTCGTGAACAAACTTTAGAGATTATACGCCCTGGGCAAGCATAGCGTTGGCTACTTTCTCAAAGCCGGCAATGTTGGCGCCCGCGACGTAGTCGCCGGGAACGTCGTAACGGTCGGCGGCTTCGGCGGCCTTGGCGAAGATATCGGTCATGATTTGCTTCAGCTTCTGATCCACCTCTTCAAAGGTCCAGCTCAGACGTTCGCTGTTCTGGCTCATTTCCAAAGCGGATGTAGCGACGCCGCCGGCGTTTGCGGCCTTGCCGGGAGCGAACAAAATACCGTTCTTCTGGAGATATTCGGTGGCCTCAAGGGTGGTGGGCATGTTGGCGCCTTCCGCAACGGCGATGCAGCCGTTGGCAACCAGAGCCTTGGCATCATCCAGATTCAGCTCGTTCTGGGTGGCGCAGGGCAGAGCCACGTCACACTTAACGGACCATACGCCCTTGCCCTCGTGGTATTCGGCATTGGGACGATAGTTTTTGTACTCGGACAAGCGGGCGCGCTTGACCTCCTTGATCTCCTTGACGGCATCCAGATCCAAACCCTCGGCGTCATAAATCCAGCCGGTGGAATCGCTCATAGTGACAACCTTGGCGCCCAGCTGCATGGCCTTCTCCGCGGCGTAGATAGCTACGTTGCCGGCGCCGGAAATGGCGATGGTTTTGCTATCCAGGCTGTAGCCGTTGTGCTTCAGCATAGCGTCGGTGAAATACAGAAGGCCGTAACCGGTGGCCTGGGTTCTTACCAGAGAGCCGCCGTAGGTCAGGCCCTTACCGGTGAGAACGCCCTCGAAGGAATTGGTCAGGCGCTTATACTGGCCGAACATGTATCCGATCTCACGGGCGCCGGTGCCGATGTCGCCGGCAGGCACGTCGATATCCGCGCCGATATATTTGGAAAGCTCGGTCATAAAGCTCTGGCAGAAGGCCATTACCTCGCGGTCGGATTTACCCTTGGGATCGAAATCAGAGCCGCCCTTGCCGCCGCCGATGGGCAGGCCGGTCAGGGAGTTTTTGAAGATCTGCTCAAAGCCCAGGAATTTGATGATACCGGTGTAAACAGAGGGATGGAGACGCAGGCCGCCCTTGTAAGGTCCAATGGCGTTGTTAAACTGGATGCGGTAGCCGGTGTTGACCTGCGTTTGACCCTTGTCATCCACCCAGGTTACCTTGAATTTAAACTGGCGGTCCGGCTCGGTAATTCTTTCCAGAAGGGCTTCCCTGCGGTACAACTCCTCGTTTCGGTCGATGACCGGGCGCAGAGAGTTTAAAACCTCCTCCGCGGCTTGCAGAAATTCGGGTTCCGCTGCATTTTTTTGCTTCAGCTTGGCTAGTACTTCATCGACATAAGACATGTTATTACGCTCCTTTTTAATAATATACTCTCTCTATGCGAATAGCCTGAGGCTATTTCGAGCAAATTTAATATCCATAGGGCTGCTTCTGAATTATCCCTTTAAAGTTTAGCAGAAGACTATGAACTGTTTTTTAAGAATAACAAAAAGAACCGAAGAAAATTGCTCTAAAAGGCCCGCGCCATGGAAAAAACACGTTCCTCTTTTCCAAAGCCTCCTAGGTCAGAACGTTTTTCGGCCGCCTCCATTCAGCCGGCGGGCCAAAGGATTAAGGCTGCCGCACCCACTGCGGCTGAACAGGAGAAAAGGAGGCACGTTTTGCATCGATAGGGGCTGCCTCCCCCGGTTCCAGGCTGAAAGCCTGAAAAGACCAGGGGGACAACAGGGGAAACCAATCACACACTGAACAGCATCTGGCTGTAAGTGGGATAGGGCCAATACGTCTTGCCGGTCAGGGTTTCCAGCTCGTCGGCAGGAGTCCGCAGTCTCTGCATCAGATCAATGACGGTATCCTTATAGTAATCCGCCTGAGCCTTAACGTCACAGCCGCAAGGCACTTTTCTCATCGCCTCGCCCAAGGCCTCGTTGGCCTGGTACAGCTGGTCGCACAGAGCCGACAGCTTTTTCAGCCGGGCCTCCTCGGCCTTGCTGGAGATCACGCTGGAAACGCCGGCTTTATGCAGAACAGTGGCGCTTAAAGCGTCCATATAACGGCAAACCGCCGGGAAAATATCCTTATTCACCATGTCCAGCATGGTCAGGGCCTCGATACTGATGGTTTTGCAGTAGTTTTCCAACAGAATCTCATAACGGGAATGAATTTCTGTTGCGGTATAGATTTTATGCTTGGTGAACAGGGCCTGGTTTTTCTCGGAAATATAGTAGGGCAGCGCGTCCACTGTGCTCTTGAGGTTCAGCAGGCCTCTCCTTTCCGCTTCAGCCACCCATTCGTCGGAATAGTTGTTGCCGTTGAAGATAATGCGCTTGTGCTCCCGAATGGTGGTCCTGATCAGGTCGTTCAAGGCCGCGTTGAAATCGCCGGCCTTTTCCAGAACGTCTGCAAACTGGGAAAGCTCTTCCGCCACAATGGTGTTCAGCACAATATTCGGCCCGGAAATAGAGGATTTGGAGCCCAGCATACGGAACTCGAATTTGTTTCCGGTAAAGGCAAAGGGAGAGGTTCGGTTCCGATCCGTGGTATCCTTGGGAAACCGGGGCAGAATATGGACGCCGACCTTCATTTCAGTTTTGTCTTTTTGACTGTAGTCGGTGCTGTTCTCGATAGCCTCCAAAATTTCGGTGAGCTCGTCGCCCAGGAACATGGAAATAATAGCCGGAGGCGCTTCGTTGGCGCCTAAGCGGTGATCGTTGCCAGGGCTTGCTACGGAGATCCGCAGCAGATCCTGATATTCATCCACCGCCTTGATGACGGCGGTCAAAAACAGAAGGAACTGAGCGTTTTCCGCCGGGGAGTCTCCCGGCTCCAGAAGATTGACGCCGGTGTTGGTGGAGATAGACCAGTTGTTGTGCTTGCCGCTGCCGTTGACCCCGTCAAAGGGCTTTTCATGGAGCAGACAGGCCAGGCCATGGCGTTTGGCAACCTTTTTCATGATCTCCATGGTCAGCTGATTGTGGTCGGTGGCCACGTTGGTGTTGGAGAAGATCGGTGCCAGCTCATGCTGGGAAGGAGCCACCTCATTGTGCTCGGTTTTCGCTAAAACGCCAAGCTTCCAAAGCTCCTGGTTCAGATCCGCCATATAGGCGGCGACCCTGGGCTTGATCGCACCGAAATAATGGTCCTCCAGCTCCTGGCCCTTGGGCGGCTTCGCGCCGAACAGCGTCCGGCAGCACATAATCAGATCCTCTCTCTGATCGTAAAGCTCCCGGTCAATGAGGAAATATTCCTGCTCGGGGCCTACGGTGGTATTGACCCGGGTTACGTCGTCCGCCCCGAACAGCTTCAGGATCCGGAGAGCCTGTTTATTGATTGCCTCCATCGAACGGAGCAGAGGAGTTTTACGGTCCAGAGCCTCTCCTCCGTAGGAGTAAAAAACTGTAGGAATGCAAAGAGTGTTCTCCTTAATAAAGGCATAGGAGGACGGATCCCAGGCGGTATAGCCCCTGGCCTCAAAAGTGGCCCGCAGTCCGCCGGAGGGGAAGGAGGAGGCATCCGGCTCGCCCTTTACCAGCTCCTTGCCGGAAAATTCCATGATGACAGTGCCGTCCCCCTGGGGGCAGATAAAGCTGTCGTGCTTTTCAGCGGTAATATCCGTCATAGGCTGGAACCAGTGGGTATAATGGGTAGCGCCCTTCTCCACCGCCCAGTCCTTCATAGCGTTGGCCACCACATTGGCCACGCTGGGGTCAAGGCTTTTGCCGTTCTCTATGGTCTTTTTCAGGGCCCTGTAGGTTTCCTTGGGAAGCCTGGCCTTCATAACCTGGTCGTTAAACACCATGGAACCGAATAACTCGGGAACGCTTGCCGTTTTCTGTTGAATTTCACGCATCACTAGTACCTCCAAACGTTGGAATTTAGGAGACAGAGAAGGATTCTCAACTAAAAACCGCCCGCGGTCGCGGCAAAGCCGGGGTCCTTTCTTCCAGGGAACAGGTTCCCTTTCCATCATAGAATCAAAAGCTTTCAAACAGCGGCTTCCTATCAATTCTCTTTGCGGCCTCCGCCTTTCTTCCTGGATTTCTCTAATCTCCTTATAGCATTTTCTACAAGCCTTTCTATTTCTATAAGAGGATCAGATCAGCTTTTACCCCTTCGCACTGCCGCGCAGCTTATGCAGCGGCCCGCGGCAAGGGCGGAGCGGGAAGCTCTCAAAGAGAAACAATATGAAAAAGACGCTACAGATATCCCGTACCTGCAGCGCCTTTGCTGTCTACATGTTGCATTATAAAGCAGGAAAGGCGTGTTGTCAATGGCTTTTTCTAAAAATTTAACAAGAAATGCAAGAATATATTTTCAACAAATCATGAATTGGTCAAAATATACGAAACAAAAGGCGCGGACAAAAACAAAATGCAGGAAAATAAAATTTGTACTGCAAAGTGATTGACAAAAAAGGCCGGCAGGCTTATAATGATCAGCATGAACAAGGGCGTTCATCAGAGGAAGGCCGGGTTTCTGGTTCAGAAGCCTGCTTCCCTTTGATGAACGCCCTTACTTTTTGGTCAGACCATGATACGAAGGGGGAAGAAGCCATGTTAAGGGAAGGGCAAGTGAGAATCCCGTCAGGCTGCGCTGTTTCAGGGATCTTCGCTAAGGACGGAAGGCGTCTCAGCGGAGAAGCTATTATCAAATCCATTTCCATTATGCACGACAGGAGCAACGGCCTGGGGGGCGGCTTCGCCGGCTATGGGATCTATCCCGAATATAAGGAGCATTACGCCTTCCACGTGTTTTACGACGATAAGGCCGCCAAGGAGGCTTGTGAGAATTTCATCGACAGCCATTTTGATGTGGTAAACCTTTCTAAGATTCCGGTGAGGAAGACGCCGAAAATCACCGACGAGCCTCTGATCTGGCGGTACTTTGTCAATCCTCTGCCGACCAAGCTCAAGGACAGCCAGCTGGACGAACGGGAGTACACCGCCCGGTGCGTCATGCGGATCAATACGAGGATCGAAGGCGCCTATGTGTTTTCCAGCGGAAAAAACATGGGCGTGTTCAAGGCGGTAGGCTACCCGGAGGATGTGGGGGACTTTTACCGGCTGGAGGAATACTCCGGCTACTGCTGGACCGCCCACGGGCGGTACCCTACCAATACGCCCGGCTGGTGGGGCGGCGCCCATCCCTTCGCTATGCTGGACTATTCAGTGGTGCATAACGGCGAGGTCAGCTCCTATGACGCGAACCGGCGCTATATTGAGATGTTTGGTTATCAATGCACCCTGCTGACAGATACGGAGGTTATCACCTACTTGGTGGATTATCTGCACCGGCGGCAGAAGCTGACCCTGGAAGAGGTTGCCAATGTCATCGCCGCGCCGTTCTGGTCCACCATTGAGCAAAAGCCGGAGCCGGAGCGTTCAAGGCTGACCTATTTGAGAAACGCTTTTTCCAGCCTGCTGTTAACAGGGCCCTTTTCTATTTTATTGGGCTTCGACGGCGGTATGATGGCGCTCAACGATCGGCTGAAGCTCAGATCCATGGTGGTTGGGGAAAAGGATGAGACGGTATACATCGCCAGTGAAGAAAGCGCTATCCGGGTGGTGGAGCCTAACCCCGACAGACTGTGGGCGCCAAAGGGCGGAGAGCCTGTTATTGTAACGCTGAACGGAGGTGTTCACTGATGCCCATTGATTTTATTTATCCGGACTACGAGGTTGTACGGAATTACGACCGGTGCGTCGGATGCCGGGTTTGCGAGCGGCAATGTGCCAACGAGGCGCACTATTTTGACGAAGCGGCCGGAAAAATGATGGCGGACGAGTCCAAGTGCGTCAACTGCCACCGGTGTGTTTCCCTTTGCCCCACCAGGGCGTTGAAAATCGTGAAAACAGACCATACCTTTAAAGAAAACTATAACTGGACCGGGGAGGCTATCCAGGAGATCTACCGCCAGGCGGGGAGCGGCGGCGTGCTGCTTTCCTCTATGGGAAACCCAAAGAATTTTCCGGTGTACTGGGATAAAATCCTCATTAACGCCTCTCAGGTCACCAACCCCTCCATTGATCCTTTGCGGGAGCCTATGGAAACCCGGGTTTATTTGGGGAAAAAGCCAAGCTGTGTGGAACGGGACGAGAAAGGGAACCTCATACCTAATTTACAGCCCCAGCTGAAGCTGGAGGTTCCGGTTTTGTTTTCCGCTATGAGCTACGGATCCCTGAGCTATAATGCCCACGAGAGCCTGGCCAGAGCCGCCGCCCAGCTCGGCATCCTTTATAATACGGGCGAAGGCGGCCTTCATGAGGACTTCTACCGGTATGGTAAAAACACTATCGTCCAGGTCGCATCCGGACGGTTCGGCGTTCACAAGGACTATTTGAGCGCCGGAGCCGCTATCGAGATTAAAATGGGCCAGGGCGCCAAGCCGGGGATCGGCGGTCATTTGCCCGGACAGAAGATCGTTGGGGACGTTTCTAAAACCCGTATGGTCACCGAGGGTACCGACGCCATCTCTCCGGCGCCCCACCACGACATTTATTCCATCGAGGACCTGCGCCAGCTGGTGTATTCGCTAAAGGAGGCCACTAATTACGAGAAGCCGGTCATCGTCAAGATCGCGGCGGTGCATAACGTGGCGGCCATCGCCAGCGGCATCGCCAGAAGCGGCGCGGATATCATCGCCATCGACGGCTTCCGGGGCGGCACCGGCGCGGCTCCCACCCGTATCCGGGATAACGTGGGAATTCCCATCGAGCTGGCTCTGGCCAGCGTGGACCAGCGCCTGCGGGATGAAGGAATCAGGGGCAGCGTCTCCATTATCGCCGGCGGCTCTATACGCAGCAGCGCCGACGTAGTCAAGGCTGTCGCCTTAGGCGCCGACGCGGTGTATATCGCCACCAGCGCGTTGCTGGCCCTTGGCTGCCATCTGTGCCGCACCTGCCAGACCGGCAAGTGCAACTGGGGCATCGCGACCCAGCGGCCGGATCTGGTCAAACGGCTGAATCCGGATATCGGATGCCAGAGGCTTGTGAATTTAGTGACCGCCTGGCAGCACGAGATTAAGGAAATGATGGGCGGTATGGGCATTAACTCCATCGAGGCGCTGAAGGGTAACCGGCTCATGCTGCGGGGAGTTGGCCTCAACGACCGGGAGCTGAGTATTCTGGGAATCAAGCACGCGGGGGAATAAAGCCATGAAACGAATTTATGTGAATGAAAAATGGTGCTTAGGCTGCCATTTGTGTGAATATTACTGCGCCTATGCCAATTCCGGGGAAAAGGATATGGTTCACGCCCTGAAGGGTGTGGCGATCCGCCCCAGGATTCAGATTGAGGAAAACAACGGGATCAGCTTTGCGGTTTCCTGCCGCCACTGCAAGGAGCCTCTTTGCGTGAAGAGCTGTATCACTGGAGCCCTGTCCGTCGAGGATGGGGTGATTACCGTGAACCGGGACAAATGCGTCGGCTGCTATACTTGTATTCTGTCCTGCCCCTACGGCTGTGTCATGCCGTCGGAAAACGGCGTGATTCAAAAGTGCGAGCTGTGCATGAAAAACAGCGTGGGTTCTCCTGCCTGTGTGAAGGGATGTCCCAATAAAGCCATTGTTTATGAAGAGAGGTGAGCGTGATGAAATACGTACTGATCGGCAATTCCGCTGCGGCGGTAGCCTGCGTGGAGGGAATCCGGCAAAGAGACCGGGAGGGGGATATCACCATGGTGACCAACGAGCCCTACCACACCTATTCCCGGCCGCTGATTTCTTATTTGCTGGCGGGAAAGACGGACCGGGAGCGGATGAAATACCGGCCGGATGATTTTTATGAGAAAAACCGATGCGAGCTGATCGCCGGGGTGTCGGCGGACCATCTGGAGCCTAAGCGGAAAACCGTGGTGCTTTCCGACGGCAGAGAGCTTCCTTATGACAGGCTGCTGGTAGCCGCCGGCTCCAGCCCGGCGGTACCGCCGATTAAGGGACTGGAGGCTGTGGAAAACATGACCACATTCCTCTCCCTGGACGATGCGCTCCGGCTGGAGGAAATGCTGACGCCCTTCTCCAGGGTGCTGATTCTGGGGGCCGGCCTGATCGGCCTGAAATGCGCTGAGGGCATCGCCGGAAAAGCGAAATCAATCACTGTGGTGGATATGGCGGATCACATTCTGCCCAGTATTTTAGATCAGGAAGCTTCCGCCCCGGTACAAAGGCGCTTGGAGGAGCACGGCATAGAATTTGTGCTTTCCGACGCGGCCCAGGAGCTTTATCCGGACCGGGCGGTGCTGAAAAGCGGCCGGGATATCCGCTTTGATATCCTGGTGATGGCGGTGGGCGTGCGCCCCAACGTCCGGCTGGTTCAGAACGCCGGCGGCGCCGTGAAGCGGGGAATTGTCACCGATTCCAGAGGGCAGACTTCTATCCCTGATGTATACGCCGCAGGCGACTGTACGGAAAGCAGGGACATCACCACCGGGGAGGAAAAGGTGCTGGCGCTGCTTCCCAACGCTTATTTACAGGGGGAGTGTGCCGGAATCAATATGGCCGGAGGAAACCAAAGCTATGATAAGGCCATTCCCATGAACTCCATCGGATTTTTCGGCCTGCACCTGATGACCGCCGGCAGCTGCGGCGGCGAGGTGTATTTAGAGAAAAACGGCGGAAACTATAAAAAGCTGTTTGTCAGAGAAAACAGGCTGGCAGGATACATTTTAATCGGCGATGTGGCGAGGGCGGGAATTTACACCTCCTTGATCCGGGAGCAGACTCCGCTTTCCGCCCTCGATTTTGAGCTGATTCGCCAGAAGCCGCAGCTTATGGCGTTTTCCCGGACTAAGAGAAATGAAATGCTGGGAGGAAACGTGGGATGAAGATTGACGCGGGCCAATTGGGCCACCAGGAATTAAACGACCAGCTTCGGATGAGCAGAGAGCAGAATATTATAATTGATAACTGTCTGGGACAGCGGTACCTTGCCAGCGGCTCCCGCGGAAAGAAAGTCACGGTAACGGGCACCCCTGGAAATGCGCTGGGATCTTACCTGGATGGCACGGAGATCGACGTTTACGGCAATGTCCAGGAAGCCACCGGCGATACTATGAACGGCGGGGCTATCTATATCCATGGCAGCGCCGGAGACGCCACTGGGTATGCCATGCGGGGCGGGAAGATCCTGATCCAGGGAGATACCGGCTACCGGGCGGGGGTTCATATGAAGGAATACAAGGATAAAATCCCAGCCATTGTTGTGGGCGGCGTGGCAGGCAGCTTTTTAGGGGAATATCAGGCCGGCGGCGTGATCGTGGTGCTGGGGCTTCACCGGGAGAACCAGCCGATCGCGGGCTATTTCTGCGGAACCGGGATGCACGGTGGGAAAATTTACCTGAGAAGCGATACCCTGCCGGAGGGCATGTCCCCCCAGGCGAAGGCGGATGACGCCGGCCGTGAGGAGCTGGAGGCAATTAAGCCTCTGCTTGAGGAGTTTTGCTGCAAGTTCCGTGAGGATCTGAATGAAATACTCCGAGGACACTTTTTTGTCCTGACCCAGAATACGAAAAACCCATATCGGCAGCTGTATATACAAAACTGACTCCTGTGTTGTATAATAGCTGTATCCTGTTAAGGAGATGCAAAAAGGCCAAAGGCTGGAAACCAAAAACGGATGGGACTGTCAGCGGACGGCTTCCGATGGAAAAACGCCGCCGAAGCTTTTCGTTTTGGCGGCGCCGGGGCCTTGACAGATGAAACGGTGATAATACCAGCCTAAACACAAGGAGGATTATGTCATGACTGATACAGAATTGGAGGTTCTGCGGTTTGTGCAGGAAAATGATGTGAAGTTTATCCGGCTGGCGTTCAGCGATATGTTCGGTATTCAGAAGAATATTTCCGTGATGCCGGATGAGCTGCCCCGGGCCTTTGAAACCGGGATTTCCTTTGACGCTTCCGCGGTCCGGGGATTTCTCAACGTGGAACAGTCCGATTTGTTCATCACCCCGGATCCCTCCACGCTGTCCATTTTACCCTGGCGGCCCTCCCACGGCCGGGTGGTGCGGCTGTTCTGCAATGTGAACTATCCCGACGGCAGGCCGTTTGAAGGAAGCTCCCGGCATATTCTGCAAAGAGCCGTCAAAGAGGCGGCGCAAATGGGCTATGTCTGTAAGATCGGTGCCGAGTGCGAATTTTATCTGTTTGAAACCGATGAAAAGGGCAATCCTACCATGAATCCCCACGACCTCGGAGGCTACTGCGATATCGCCCCCAACGACAAGGGCGAAAATGTCCGGCGGGAAATCTGCCTGACCCTGGAGGAGATGGGCATCCATCCGGAGGCCTCTCATCACGAGCAGGGGCCGGGGCAGAATGAAATCGATTTTAAATACAGCGACGCGATGACCGCCGCCGATAATCTTTTGACCTTTAAGGCGGCGGTGAAGTCCATTGCGGCCAGAAACGGCCTGTACGCCAGCTTTATGCCGAAGCCTCTGCCAGATAAAAGCGGCAGCGGCCTGCACGTGAATCTTTCCCTCTCTCAGGGCGGCAGAAATATTTTTAAGACAGCCCCTGATGAGGGCCACTGCCCGGAGGCGGAGCATTTTATGGCCGGAGTACTGGACCACATCCGGGAGATTACCGTGTTTCTGAATCCCCTGACTAATTCCTATGCACGGTTCGGAGCCTTTGAGGCGCCTCGGTACCTTTCCTGGTCTCATCAAAACCGCTCCCAGCTGATCCGGATTCCCGCGGCTACGGGTGCCCAGAGCAGAATGGAGCTTCGTTCTCCGGATCCCTCCTGCAATCCCCATCTGGCCTTCGCCATGCTGCTGCAGGCGGGACTGGACGGCATTCGCCGGGAGCTGCCTCTGTGCCCGGCCGTGGATTTAAACCTTTATGACGCAGAGCCCGGTGTTTTAGAAAAAATGCCCGCGCTGCCGGAAAACTTGGAGGAAGCGGTTTTGCTGGCGCGGAGCAGTGCGTTTGTCCAAAGCGTGCTGCCGGCAAAAACGCTGGCAAATTACTGCGACGTGAAGCTGGAGGACTGGAAGCGGTGCCGGGAGGCGGAGGACCAGGCCGCTGCGGAACGAAAGCTGTATTTTACCGCCATCTGACAGGTGCGCGTCAAACCCAATCTTATGAGAAGAGGAAGCCGGGTGAGGGAATGGAAAGAGTATTAGTCGTCTCCGGAAGCGAAAGGGGCCGGGAATTTCTGCGGGAGCTTCTGCGCGGCCAGGAGTACGGCCAAGGCTTTTTTGCCGATAACAGCGGGGAAGCCAGGCGCAGAATGGCGGAGGACGACTTCAGCCTGGTGATCATCAACGCACCCCTGCGGGATGAGTCGGGGGAGCAGCTGGCTCTGTGGGCGGCTCAAAGCACCGACGCGGGCGTGCTGCTTCTGGTTAAAGCGGAAATTGCGGACGAGGTTTCCGCCCGGGTGGAGGACAGCGGCGCGATGGTGCTGCCAAAGCCCATCAGCAGGCAGTTTTTCTGCCAGTCCCTGAAGCTTGTGTCGGCTGCCCGGCGGAGAATGCTGGGACTGAAAAACGAAAACACCCGGCTGCAAAAGCAAATCGACGATATCCGGTTAGTGGACCGCGCCAAATGCGTACTGATTCAGTATTCCGATTTTACGGAGCAGCAGGCCCACCGGTACATCGAGAAAAAAGCCATGGATCAGCGGGTTTCCCGCCGGGAGGTGGCGGAGGATATTCTCCGGATCTACGAAAGCTGACGCCGCGCTTGACCGTGCGGAACCAGAACCGGCCGGCGCGGGCCTAAGCTGAAACCGGCTCTGTGGCGGGAAAAGGAAATCTTGTAACCGGAGGCGCGGCAGCCGAAAAGCTCCGGCGGAAGGAAAAAAGGCCAAGCGGGGCAGAACGCAATCCTGACGGCGATCCAGCGGGCTCGAGCGGCTTTAGGCAGGACTGCCGGGCTGATTCTGCTTCAGCGCGGGCAGGCGTTCCAGGGAGAAACCCGGCTTTGGAACAGCAGGCGGGAATCGTTATTTATAGAAATCTACAGCGGAAAGAGCCCTAAACCCATTTTTCGGCGGGGCTCTTGCGCTTTGTGTCCGGAGGCTTCCTGCGAAGCGGCCGGTGAAACCCATGAAATTTTGCCGGGCCGCCAACGGCCTTGGGAGAAGGAGCGAAAATCATGACGAAATATATTTTTGTAACCGGCGGCGTTGTCTCCGGTTTAGGCAAGGGGATTACCGCCGCGTCCTTGGGGCGGCTGCTAAAGGCCAGAGGGCTCCGGGTGGCGGCCCAGAAGCTGGATCCCTATATTAATGTGGACCCGGGTACGATGAGCCCCTATCAGCATGGAGAGGTATTCGTCACCGAGGACGGCGCGGAAACAGACCTAGACCTAGGCCACTATGAGCGGTTTATCGATGAGGATTTAAATCAATTTTCTAATCTAACCACCGGTAAGGTTTACTGGAACGTTCTGCAAAAGGAGCGCCGGGGGGAGTATCTGGGGGAGACGATCCAAGTGATCCCCCATGTCACCAATGAAATCAAGGGCTTCATTTACACGGTGGGGCAAAAAACGGGAGCCGACGTGGTCATCACCGAGATCGGCGGCACCACCGGCGATATTGAAAGCCAGCCTTTTTTGGAGGCGATCCGGCAGGTGTCGCACGAGGTGGGCCGGCACAACTGCCTGTTTCTTCACGTGACCCTGGTGCCCTATCTCAAAAGCTCTGGAGAGCATAAATCCAAGCCGACTCAGCATTCGGTAAAGGAGCTGCAGTCCTTTGGCATCATGCCGGATATCATCATCGCCCGGTGCGACGAGCCTCTCGACCAGTCGATCCGGCAGAAGATCGCCCTGTTCTGCAATGTACAGGAGGACTGCGTGATAGAGAATCTGACCTTGCCGGTGCTGTATCAGGCGCCGATGATGCTGGAGGAAAACGGTCTCGCGGATATAGTCTGCCGGGAGCTTCAGCTTTCCTGCGGCCCGTGCGACCTGACGGAGTGGAAGCAGATGCTGGAGCGGATTGAAAACGCGGATAAGACGGTGAGCATCGCCCTAGTGGGAAAATATGTAAAGCTCCACGACGCTTATCTATCCGTGGCGGAGGCCTTGTCCCACGCTGGCTATGAAAACAACGCCAGGGTGAAAATCAACTGGGTGGATTCGGAAAAACTGACGGAGGAAAGCTGTTCCCGTTATTTAGAGGGAATGGACGGCGTCATCGTGCCCGGAGGCTTTGGCGGCCGGGGCATTCAGGGAATGACTCACGCGGCTCATTACGCCAGGGTCAACCGCATCCCTTATTTCGGCATCTGTCTGGGAATGCAGGTGGCGGTGATCGAATACGCCAGAAACGTTCTCGCCTGGAGCGACGCGAATTCCAGTGAGTTTGATCCCGAATGCACCCACCCGGTGATCGATCTGATGCCGGACCAGCAGGGGAACCTGCCTAAGGGTGGGACTATGCGCCTGGGAGCCTACCCCTGTGAGATCCAGCCTGGCACCGTGCTGGAAAGAGCCTATCAAAGGCGCTCTGTCGGAGAAAGGCACCGGCACCGCTACGAGTTCAACAACAGCTACCGGCAGCAGCTGGAGGAAGCGGGATTGGTTATTTCCGGCACCTCGCCCGACGGCCGGCTGGTAGAAGCGGTGGAACTGCCGGGACATGACTTTTATGTGGGAGTGCAGTACCATCCAGAGTTTAAATCCCGTCCCAATCGGGCTCAGCCGCTGTTCCGGGAGTTTATCGCCGCGGCGCTGAAAAAGCAGGGGAAAATATCGGAAAAGAATTAAAACCAGTTTATATAGACTATCGTGAGAACCAAAAGATTTCAATGCGATTCTGATAGAGAGAAAAGAGACTTGAAATGATAGAGATACAGAGGCTCCAGCCTAAGAACGCCGTCGCCATCGCGGCGTGGCCGGGATAAGGTTGAAGATTTCCTTATGCAATGGCGGGCGGCGGTTGCGGCTTCTCCATGACGGGAAGAACAAATTTTGGACAGACTGAGGACCGGCGCCGCGTTTTGCTTTTCTACCACCGTGTTTCGTCTGGCAGATACTGCAAGCGGAAGCTTCTGCCGCTGGTGCGGCGCAGAACGCCAGCGTGCTGGGAAAAATAAGGCGGAGGCCGCGGATCCATGAAATTTCACGGGTCCGCGGCCTTTCTATATGGGACGATTTAGTGCGGTGGATAACGACGGGGTTCTCAAATTAGCTTTTCTTTTTCCAAGGCCGGTAAAAGTCAGGGAAAAAAGAGTCTAAATTCTGAGGAATAGGCTCAGCCGTTTCCTTCTGTGCCTGAACCGAAGGCTTGCTTTCCACCATCCACAAAGGGACTGGATTATCCTTTGGGTCATCGCAGTGATAGATTTTCATATGGGTACCTCTTAGGCATAATGGCTTTGCCTGCACAACACAGGATTCTACCATTAAGAGGTGGCGTCGCCCAAACGGAATACGTTCAGGGCAATGTCGGTCATCTCGAAGCCTGCGTCATCGGATACTACCTCAATAGTGGTGGGAACGGCTGTAACCTGGAAGGGCACGCTGAAGGACAGGTTGGTTACCTCTCCGGAAGAGGTAAAGGTTTTCGTAGCCGCGGCGCCGGTGACAGGCGAACCATTTACATTCAAGCGAACCGTCAGCGTAGCGGGAATAGAGGTGCCGGTATTTACAGAGGCCGTACCGTGGAAGGTGGCCTGATAAATTCCAGGCTGGTTGATCTCTACGTTTGAGGTGCCGGCCGTATGCGTGATGGAATTTCCGGAAACCAGAGGCGTATCATTAAAAATCAAGGCGCTTCCAGCATTGGTAGGCTGGGCGGTAGCGTCGACAGTGGCCAGCACGTCCGGCGTGCCTCCGCCGCCCGGCTCTCCTCGGGGAATCACAAAATCAAAAATCGCGTCTGTATCGGTTCCAGAGTTGATAACGCTGGCTTCCGTTCCCGGATCTCCGGTTGTCACAGAGCCTACATTGACAGTAGCGGCGGGTCCGGTAGGTCCAGCAGCGCCTTCAGCGCCTGTCTCGCCGGTGGGGCCTGTAGGTCCGGCTTCACCCGTCGCGCCAGTGGCGCCAGTAGCTCCTGCCGCGCCTGCAGCCCCGGTGGGGCCGGTAGGCCCTTCCGGTCCAATGGCACCAGTCGCACCTGTAGCACCGGTTGCACCTGTAGCACCAGTGGAGCCGGTTGCTCCCGTAGCGCCAGTAGCACCCGTCGCTCCGGTCGCACCTCTGGGAATCACAAAATCCAGAACATGGTTAGGTCCGCCGCTTACGTCTGTAACAGAAGCTGGCGTGCCGGGCTGTGCGGTAGTAGTGTTTCGAATGGTGAGAGTGGCGGACTCCCCATCATCACCTCTTGGACCAGTAGGACCAGTTGGTCCAGTTGCGCCGGTAGGGCCGGTTGCTCCTGTGGGTCCGGTAGGACCAGTGGGACCGGTTGCGCCTAGTCCAGTGGGCCCCGTTGCACCAGTGGAGCCGGTTGCTCCCGTAGCGCCGGTAGGGCCGCTCGGGCCAGCAGGCCCTGTAGGACCGGTAATGCTTACGCCGGCAGCGCCAGCCGCTCCAGTCGGTCCAGTTGCACCGGTAGGGCCAGTCGCTCCTGTGGGTCCGGTAGGACCAGTAGGGCCGGTAATGCTTACGCCGGCAGCGCCAGCCGCTCCAGTCGGTCCAGTTGCACCGGTAGGGCCGCTCGCTCCTGTGGGTCCGGTAGGACCAGTAGGGCCGGTTACGCTAAGTCCAATAGGCCCGGTGGCACCAGTGGGTCCGGTTGCTCCCGTCGCACCAGCGATACCCTCGGCCCCGGTAGGCCCGGTGGGACCGGTGGCGCCAGGATCACCGGCAATTCCCTGGGGACCCTGGGGGCCGACGGCTCCTTGTAATCCCATAGGGCCCTGAGCTCCTTGAGGACCCTGGGGCCCGGTTGCTCCCGTAGCGCCGGTTGCTCCGGTAGGCCCGGTGACGCCTGTACATTCACAGGGCGGTACCGGCACGCAGCAGCAGGGCGGGGGAGGGGGACAACAGGGGGGTGGACAGCAGGATTGCTTTAAATTATCATTGGGATAAATTCTCATTTCCCTAACCTCCTTGATTTAGTTTCATACCATACTATGCGGAGAAGTACTTTCGCGAGACAAGCAGTTGACCCGCCTGGGCTCTGATTTGGAAGGGACGGCTTAAATTTTGATGCATGGAAAGGCGAAAAAATCTTCCATTTGCCAGTATATGCACCGAGAGTAACCAGGTGCGGATTCCCTCCGGCGGCCAAGCCTTCCAGGATAAGCATTGACAATTTTTGAAAATACTTTAAGATAGAAAATGACAGGTGAAAGAGCGGAAGCGGAAGGAACCTATTGTTGGCTTGGAGACTCATCAGGCAGAGGGCTTACCCCGCGGCCCGGGCGGCTGATTTTATTTGCCGCAGGCTGTTGATTGAAAACTTTCTGCGGTCATGCGTCTTGATGATAAAGCAAAGATGGAACCACTTAACAGGAAAGCAGCATACCGGGACTCCGCGAGGCCGGCGCAAGGCTGCTGAAAGTTCCAATGGCGCTCTTTCCGTGCTTTCCGGAAGAAAAGGAAAAATTTTTAAAATCAATAAAGTGCCAAGCCGGCCAAACCGGCGGCATGAAGGAGGAAGCTATGGAAAAGCTGTTATGTCCGTCTATGATGTGCGCTGATTTCGGTGCGCTGAAGCGGGAAATGGAGGCTTTGGAAAAAGCCGGAATCGACCTATACCATTTGGATGTGATGGATGGAAAATTTGTCCCTAATTTCGGTATGGGCCTGCAGGATATCCAATATATCTGCGGGCAGGGTAAGAAGCCTGCGGATGTCCATTTGATGATTGAGGACCCGGGGAATTACGTGGAACTTTTCGCGGGATTGGGCGCCAAGATCATTTATATCCATCCGGAGGCGGATACCCATCCGACCAGAACCTTGCAAAGGATTATCGATGCGGGGGCTAAGCCTGGCATCGCGATCAATCCGGGAACCTCTATCGGTACTGTGGAGGAGCTTTTGTATTTGTCCGAATACGTGCTGGTGATGACGGTAAATCCTGGCTTTGCCGGGCAGAAATATCTGGACTTCACCGATTATAAAATAGAAAAGCTGTCAGCCTTCAAGGAGAAATACGGCTTTGAGATGGTAGTGGATGGAGCGATTTCCCCGGAGCGGATCGCCAGCTTGAGCAGAAAAGGTGTCAAGGGCTTTGTGCTGGGAACCTCCAGCCTGTTTGGAAAGGGCCGGAGCTATGAGGAGATTATTCCGGAGCTGAGGGCGCTGTAAGGGCTGCTTTTCCGGGATCAGATATTCACAAGGAGGCATAGTTAAGCTGGACAACCGCTGAAAGTTACGGCTGCTTAGGACCGTTTTGAAAAGATGGTGAGGTGTTATGCATGGGGATCACGATGGAGCCTGTTTCCAAATACCGGCGGCAGGTAAAGCGGATTTATTTCGATTCTTTCCCGAAAAAGGATCGGATGCCTTATTGGATGCTGCTGCTCATGGCTAAAATGAACCATACGGAATTTCGCGCCTTTTGCGACCAGGGCCGGGTATGTGGATTTTCTTATTTCGCGGCGGTTGGAAAGATCACGTTTATCATGTTCTTGGCAGTGGATTCCAAGCTGCGCTCTAAAGGCTGCGGCAGCTTGATGCTAAAGGAGATACAATCCCTTTATCCGGAGAACAAAGTGATCGTCTCCATTGAAAGATGCGACAAAACCGTAGAAAATCTGGAACAGCGATTGAGACGCAAAAGGTTTTACGAGAAGAATGGATTCCTCTCTACCGGATGCTTGTTGGAGCTTTCGAAGGAGCAGCAGGAGGTTCTGGTAAAAAACGGGGAATTTGATCCTCAGGAATTTTCAGAATTTTTTAAAAAATACAGCAATGGAACTATGAATCCTCCGATTATTCCTATAGGGCATGAAGGGGATCTGCGCTAAGCCCCAAAAGGATGGAACGAAGAAAAACGTTCCATCTTTTTTACACAAAGGCTTAAAAATTTTTTTGATGGATGATATAATATTAGAAAGACCCAGCTTGCATAGAGACGCTCGGCACATTGGGAGGAGAAAAGCCGCCGGCTTTTTTTCGTGCATTGGCTGATAGGATGCCGGATGTACGATGTACTTGCTTGGAAGATGGGCCGGCTCAATATGCCTGCTGCTGTTTGTACTTACCGCCTGGCTTCGCGGGCCGGGCGTGGTTTTGTAAGCCGATATTGATAAAAGCCAAAGAATAGGATGGTGGAATCTTTGAAAAATTATTATTTGGGGCTGTACGAAAAATCAATGCCAAACACACTTACCCTGGAGGAAAAGCTGCGGCAGGCCAAGGCCGCCGGCTTTGATTTTATGGAGATCAGCATCGATGAGACCGACGCGAAGCTGAGCCGCCTGGACATGACAAGAGAAGAACGGAAGGCTTTGGTGGACGCCATGTATCAGGCAGGGCTTCCCATTAAGACCATGTGCCTTAGCGGCCATCGGAAATACCCTTTGGGCAGCCGGGACGAATCGGTGCGCGCCAGGGGGCTGGAAATCATGGAAAAAGCGATTCAGCTTGCCTGCGATTTGGGGCTGAGAATCATCCAGCTTGCCGGCTATGACGTTTATTACGAGGAGGGCGGCGAGGATACCCGGGCCTTGTTTTTGGAGAATCTGAAAAAATCCGCGGAAATGGCGGCGGCCGCGGGCGTGACCTTGGCCTTTGAAACGATGGAAACAGAATTTATGAACACTGTGGAAAAAGCTATGGCCTATGTAAAGCTGGTGAATTCCCCTTATTTAAAGGTTTATCCGGATTCGGGAAATCTGACCAACGCGGCGGTGGCTTATCATACCAGGGTTTCAGACGATCTCGAAACGGGAAGAGGCTCTATTTCTGCCGTTCATTTAAAGGAAACTAAGCCTGGCGTCTTCCGGGAGGTGCCTTATGGCACCGGTCACGTGGATTTTGTGGATGTGATCAAAACTGCCTGGAGCCAAGGCGTGCGGCTGTATAACGCGGAGTTTTGGTATGTGGGCCAGGAAAACTGGCAGGATACCCTGCGGGAAAACAACGCCTTTCTGCGGGATAAATTTCAGCAGGCTTTGCGGTAACGGCCTTTTTGGGGCCAAGCCACGGCTCCGCAGGCCGGGGGCGCTCCGCAGAAAATTTTTATAGTGAGCGCCGGGCGGAGTGAAACCGGCGGCAAGCGCCGGTTACTGAAGAGCCGCCTGTGAAGCAGGGGCCGCCTGTTGACAGGCTGTGGATCAGAAGCGCAATAAATCCAGCGCATCTTGAGAAGCCTGCTGGCAGCCGTCCTTTACAGGGTTGGATCAAGACGCGGGCTCAGCTGGCAGCGCAGCTATGATTTTACGGAAAATCGAAGAACTAAATGTAATAACTAAAAAATTATAAACTATATGTATTAAAATAAATGCGGAATCCAGCGGAAAGGTTTCTCTGAAGAGGCTCTGGAGCATGAAAGGTTAAGCTTTTGAAAACTCTGATTTACCCTCTTTTTTTCCGGGAAGCTTTTATGCTATAATTTGTAATTGTAATGCGGCATTGAGGGGCGCATGATTTTATATTTAAGAAGGAAGGATTAGAAACATGACAATCATTCAGGAAAAAGCGGGCAAATTCCTTGCGGCTCACGGCATGGCGGCGGAGGCTGTCAATCTGCGGGAGAATGCGGACGTCTTTATCGGTGAAATGGAAAGGGGCCTGAAGGGAGAGGAAAGCTCTCTGTTTATGATTCCCACCTATATCAGCATCGATAAGCAGATTCCCGCCGGGGAGCGGATCATCGTGGTGGACGCCGGCGGCACCAATTTCCGGGTGGCTACGGTGGTATTCGACGAGAAGGGCAATGCTTCGATTGACGATTTCAACAATTATCCCATGCCTGGCACTCAGGGAGAAATTACGATTGAGGAATTTTTCGACACGGCGGCGGAATATTTAGAGCCAGTGATTGACAAAAGCGATAAAATCGGCTTTTGTTTTTCCTATCCCACCGAGATTTATCCCAATCGGGATGGCCGGCTGATCCGGTTTGTGAAGGAAGTCAAGGTAAAGGGCTCTGAGGGGGCGTTTATCGGAAAGGGACTTTTAGAAGCGGTGAAGGCCAGAGGCCATCAGGAGAAAAAGAGCATTGTGCTGGTAAACGATGCCGTGACTACTTTGATCGGCGGCAAGGCGGCCTGTCCGGACCGGCAGTTTGACAGTTATATCGGCTTTATCTGGGGAACCGGCACCAATACCTGCTACATGGAGCAGACCAGAAGGATCACAAAGCTGGGCAGTGCGGCCGACATAGATGGAACCATGCTGATCAATGTGGAGTCCGGCGGCTACGCAAAGGCTCCGAGAGGCGATTTGGACGCCGGCTTTGACGCTACCACCGTTAACCCCGGCGGCTATATGTTTGAAAAAATGATTTCCGGCGCGTATCAGGGAGGAATGGTCCGCACGGTTCTGGTCCAGGCCGCAAAGGAAGGCCTGTTTACAGCCGAGACGGGAAAACGGATTGCGGCCCTTGAGAGCCTTTCTTCTAAGGAAATCGACGATTTCCTGTTCCGGCCTTATGGTGAAAACGCTCTGGCACACTGCTGCGGCGGTGTAGAGGAAGATTGCCAGACCTTGTATTATCTGATCGACGGCCTGATGGAGAGGGCGGCCCGGTTTGTGGCCTTCAACCTGGCGGCGGTTATGCTGAAAACCGGGAAAGGCGCGAATCCCTGCCGTCCGGTGTGCGTTACCATGGATGGCTCCACCTATTATAAGTCTAAGCTTTGCAAGGATAAGCTGTCAGCCTATACCAAATCCTTCCTCAATGAGGAGCTGGGCTTATACTGCGAGTTTATTAAGGCGGAGAATCCCAATTTGATCGGCGCGGCGATCGCAGGCCTGCTGAACGCTTAAAAGCTTTCCAGCTTAGAAAAGGGATTCTCTGGAGAACGGCGCATGAAAAGAAGGGGCCCCGGGACAGAAATCAAGCTTCTGTTCCGGGGCTCCTTGCTTAGTGGGAAGAAAAGGGATTGAATTTTTAGTGAGTTAGTAAGATTAGAACGCTTCCTCCTGAGGAGCGGAAAAAGGCCGAATCAGAACAGTCATAATGCTTTCAGAGGGGCTTTCGATTACTGACATTTCTCCATTTAAACGGAAATCGATGGGAAGGTCCAGGACGGTCTGATTCATAATCACCGCGACAATAACGCCGTCGGGATTCAAAAAGGCGGTGACCTCCAGCTGGGAGGTATACTGGGTAAAGGCGATGCGCTTGGCGCCAGGCAGCAGGTATTTGCTGAAGTGCCCTAAATAGGTGTAGGAAAGCTGCTTTTTAATTTCATTCCTTTTTACGTCGCACAGAATTGGAGCGTCGCAGTAATTTCCCGTGTGATTGGGCCCGCCCTTCTGATTTAACACTAGGTTCCAGTCTAAAAACAGGTTCATTCCCGCGTTTAGGTTGCCGATGATGTCGTGGGCGTAAAGCTGGGCGTTTGCCAGGTCGTTTTGGTAAACGTAGGAGTGGTACTCCACACAGCCCTCTGTAAATACCAGCTTTTTATCAGGATATCTCTCTCGGATCAGCCGCAAGGCGTCGAAATGGTCGCCGCTGTACCAGTGAAAGGCGACTCCGCCTACCATGGGGTCGGTTTCCGCGTCGATGATGTCCCGGGCCCTCTCAAAGCAGCGCTCCTTATTATGATCCCAGATGCATACGCTGATTTCCCCTAGGCCTTCCTTTTGCAGCTGAGGATATAAGGCTTCCTGTAAAAAACGCTTTTCCTCCTGAGCGGTGTAAAGACAGCTGTCCCAAGGCTGTTTCGCTTTTGGTTCATTCTGTATGCTTAACAGCTTTACGGAAAAGCCCAGATTTTGATATTCCTTAATATAGCGGCAGAGATATTTGGCCCATTGACTATAGCAGTCCTCGCGCAGGCGCCCGCCAAAGCGGCGGGAACCGTTCGTTTTCATAAAGGCCGGCGGCGACCAGGGAGAAAGCATCAGGGACAAGGGCGTGTCGGAAAGTGCCTGGGCCTGGCGCAGAAGAGGGACAATGTATTGGAGATCCCGTTTCAGAGAGAAGGTTTGAAACTCCCGGTCATTGGGATCGGTGACGGCGCAGTAGCTGGAAAGGGAAAAGTCACAGCTGTCCACGGGAACTCTCAGCCAGCTGTATCGGAGGCCATCCCGGCCGAAGTAGGCTCTCAGCGCTTCCTCACGGCGGGCGTCGTCCAATTGGCTGAGCACATAGCCCGCCGCCTCTGTAGCCGAGCCGCCGAAGCCGTCTAAGCTCTGGTAGGTGATTTCCGGATATAGATTTACCGCGTTGTTTTCCCGTCCACGGTCCTTGCTGAAGGTAAAGGAAATTTCCCTGGTGACAAATTGGCCGCCTTTGGGAAGGGTAATGACTGCTTTTCCGTTCATGAATCTCCGCCTATCCTTCCATGTGATACGAATAGTATTACAATTATACTGGAAGACACAACTGGAAACAACCGGAGAAATTCAATATTGTTCATAGAAAATTTACAGATGGGATAAGCCCAAGGGGATGCGGCGCCGCCTTGGGTAGGGTATAATAGGAACTAGAAATCGCGGTTTATGCGAGAGAAGAGGAAAGAGAATGACCAATATCGCGGTGGTTTATTGTTCCCGGTACGGCAGTACAAAGCAGTACGCTCAATGGCTCGCTGAGGACCTTGGGGCGGATTTATACGACGTGCGCCGGGTATATAAGGAAAAGCTGGAGACCTATGATACGATTGTCTTTGGAGGAGGCCTGTACTACGGCGTCATAAAGGGGCTTTCCAGACTGAAACGAAATTATGCTTCCATTCGTGAGAGCAACCTGGTGGTGTTTGCCGTCGGATTGACTCCGCCGGAGAATAAAAAGCTTCTGGATAACGTGGCGCAAGGCAACCTTTCTCCTGCCATGCGGAAGAAAGCAGGATTCTTTTATCTGGTAGGAAGCACGGACTACGACAAGCTGGGACCTTTTCATAAGCTGTTCATGAAAAAGTACCGGGGCCAAGAGCCGGCGCCATTAAGCAGGGAAAGCCTGGCTCCCATTGAGGAATGCGTCCGGTCCTTTGAACAAGAAGGACCGAAGGAAGCATAAGAAAGGAACTGAAACACGGAACGCGAGGACGGAAGGCCCGAGATTTTAATCTGAAAGGATTTGGCGCGCTGAAGGATACGGCGGCTTTTCAAGAAGGCCGGTCAAAGAAAGGCATAAAAAAAGTGCCGGCCGGGAAAGGCCGGCGGCGAAGCGGTGAAACGAGAAGCGCTACAGCAAGCCAAGATTTTTAAAGAGAAATACCCATAGAAAAATAGTGACTACGGAGAGCGCGGCGCCTAGGACGACAAACTGCCCCGCAAGGTCGCCGTCAGAATCCATTTGCTGGGCCATTACAAAGGACGACACCGCCACCGGCGAGCAGTAAAGTGAGATTAAAACCGCCATATCCTGGCCGCGGAAGCCAATGGCCGCCGCAATGGGAAGAAAGATGGCGGGAACCACGACCAGCTTGCCTAAGAGACCGGTGACGATCTGCTTGAAATACCCCATGGTTTTGGAGAATTTAATGGAGCCGCCCAGGATGATCAGCGCCAGCGGGGTTGCCACACGGGAGAGATCTGTCAGTGTGCCGTAAACGATTTCCGGAATGGGAATCCGTAGAAACAGGAATAAAAACCCCGCGGCACAGCTGAGAATCAAGGGGTTAGTGGCGATGCCCTTCAGTATGCTCCTGATTTTTACCTTTCCGCCCCGGAAGATTTCCATTTCCGTCACGGTAAGAATGTTAAACAGAGGGATGACAATAGAGATCAGAATGGCGGCGGAGGAGGCAGCGTTATCGCCATAAATGGAGCGGGCGATTGGAATACCGAAAATGATGAAATTGCTGCGGAAAATGCCCTGAATCAATGCGCCGCGGATTTTGTTGCTTTTTTCCGTGAGACAAACGTAGGCCATGCTGAGAAAGAAAGCGGCCAGCACGCTTCCGCCGGCAAACAGAACCAACGTGGGGTTAAACACGCTTTCCAGGTCGGTGGAGTATAGATCGACAAATAAAAGAATCGGCAGAAACACCTTGAAAACCAGGTTGTTCATTTTATTCAGCACATGGTCGTCGTAAAGGCGCACCGCTTTTAAAAAGTATCCCAGGGCCATCATGAGAAACAAGGGAAGCACTACATTGACTGAAACGATTAGATTTTCCACAAAACAAATCCACCTTTCCAGCGCTTCGTTGAACCAGAACGAAAGCTAACAGGTTTATTATAGCATAAAATATCGAAAACAGATAGAAAAAGGGTGATTTATTTCTAAAAAACAATTACTATTTAGATGTGGCTTAAGCGGGTATCATTTTTCGACCAGCCGCAATAGGCTGGCGGAAGGGAATAGATCAAAGGAAAAAGAGGAGAAGAAACATGACACCAATTAAACTGAAAGCGCCGTTAAAGGATTATTTGTGGGGCGGCACACGGCTGAAAACCGATTTCGGGAAAAAGACAGACTTGGAAAAGGTGGCGGAAAGCTGGGAGCTTTCCTGCCATAAGGATGGCCCAAGTGTGGTAGCCTCTGGAGAGGATCAAGGCTTGACCTTACCCCAGTACCTTGAAAAGCACGGAAAAGGAGTTCTGGGGACACATGGCGAAAGATTTCAGGATTTTCCGATTTTGATCAAGCTGATCGACGCTAAGGATAACCTTTCTATTCAGGTTCACCCAGATAATGAATTTGCTCTGCGGGTGGAAGGCGAATATGGAAAAACCGAGATGTGGTATATCGTAGACTGCGAGCCAGGCGCTTATTTGTACTATGGCTTTCAGAAAGAGATCAGTAAGGCGGAGTTTAAGGAACGGATTGAGAACAACACCCTGCTGGAGGTTCTCAATAAGGTACCGGTTCATAAGGGAGATGTGTTTTTCATTTCTGCGGGAACTCTGCACGCCATTGGCAAAGGAATTTTGATTGCGGAGATTCAGCAGAACTCCAACACCACCTACCGGATCTATGATTACGGCAGAGTAGGAGCCGACGGAAAGCCCCGCCAGCTTCATGTGGAAAAGGCTCAGATGGTGACCCGCCTGGCGCCGCCGGACCGGGAGCCTAAGCCGCAGGGACAGCCGGAGCGGTTTCCAGGCGGCGTGAGGACGCTTCTTTCCAGCTGCGAGTATTTTACTGTAACACAGATCAGCCTGTCGGGAAAAGAGGAATTTTCTGCGGATCACACGTCCTTTCATTCGCTGCTGATGCTGGAGGGAGAGGCTGTTCTCAGCTGGAGTAATGGCGTGATGAGAATAACAAAAGGAGAAAGCGTATTGGTTCCTGCCAACACGGGACGCTATACTTTGGAAGGCAAAGGGGAATTGGTGCTCACTACGATTTAGCCGGCGCTTGATAGGCGGCCCCTTAGGGCTGGGCCTTGAAGCCTGACTGGATGCCTTCGGCTTATGCCACGAAGTCTGGAAAACAGCAGAACCTATTTTTGCCATACAAAAATTTCTATATTGAAACATATTGGAAATAAAAGGAAGAATACTGGAACCTGCCGCTCCAAGGCTAAAACCGCCTTGGAGCGTTTTTTATCTTCCTTCGATAAGGTTTAAGCGCACTGCGGCAGCGGCTTCCAAATTCATCCTGCGTTTTCAGGTTATCCCTTTGTGCTGGTTATCGCCATGTTTGCGGGATATCCAGCCTTTTTTGATGTGTTATAAAATATCTCATAAAGCATAAGCCGTTAAAGAAGAATGCCAAGGAAGCGCTCTCCGAAATCAGTATAAAGCATAACTGCCGGCCTTAAAAATACCGGTAAAAATAGCCTGGGCATCGGCGGGAAGGCGAAGGAAAACGGAAAAGAGCGGAAACCAGGGGCGAACCCTTTGATTTCCGCTCTTTATCAAATTTTTTCGATCAGCCATATAGCGCCGAGGGGGTAGCCGCAGCTGAAAATTACGGATATGTAAAATGCTAAATTATGAAAACAGTGTGTAGCAATCCGCAAAAGCGGCCAATTAAGCGCTGCGCCGCTGTCTTCGGGAAATTTACACAAGTCTAACAGCAGGCTTGAAGAAGATTAAGGGAAAATA
Source organism: [Clostridium] leptum DSM 753 (assembly GCA_000154345.1). Taxonomy (GTDB): domain Bacteria; phylum Bacillota; class Clostridia; order Oscillospirales; family Acutalibacteraceae; genus Clostridium_A; species Clostridium_A leptum. The sequence continues at coordinate 20,108 of DS480345.1, read as the reverse complement.
AGATGAAAAGGAATCAGCCTCTTTTAAACTGAACCTCCCGCTCATAGTCCTTAATCTCGCTAAGCCAGGCTTCTCTTACTGGCACGCCCATCGCCTCGCAGTAATAATCCCATACTGCGGCAAAAGGATAGGATTTCAGTTCTTCCAGCATTGCCAGGCGGCTGGTGTAGTCTCCCGCCAGTTCCAGCTTCATCAAGGCTTCTGTGGGCTCCAGAAGGGCGCGCAGCAGGGCTTTAATAGTGTTTCTGGTACCGATTACCCAGGCGGCAGTACGGTTGATGCTGGCGTCAAAGAAGTCCAGGCCGATGTTGGTTCTTGCCAGCAGATCGTTCCGGATTAGGGACTGGGCGATGGCGGCAAGCTCATCGTCCATGATGACCACGTGGTCGCTGTCCCAACGAACCGGGCGGCTGACGTGAAGGAGCAGCTCGTCTACGAACAGCAGAACGGTGGGGATTTTATCGGAGATTACTTCAGTAGGATGGAAGTGTCCGGCGTCCAGCGTCAAAGCCACATGGTTTTGAGCGGCGTAGCCCAGACAAAACTCATTGGAGCCTACGGTATAGCTCTCCTTGCCGATCCCGAACAGCTTGCTCTCTACCGCATCCAGGTTGTAGCGGGAGTCGATGGGCAGGCTGAATACCTCGTCCAGGGCGGTTTTCATGCGCATACGGGGGCCCACCCGGTCTACGGGAATGTCTTTATAGCCATCTGGAAACCAGAAATTGGTGACGCAGCGTTCATTTAGTTCTTTGCCCATATGCTCGGCTATTTTCCGGCTGATCTTGCAGTGCTCGATCCAGAACGCACGGATGGCGGGATCGGCGCTGGAAATGGTGAAGCCGGTGTCCGCCATGGGATGGGAGAAGCAGGTGGCGTTAAAATCCAGGCCGACCCCTTTTTCTTTAGCCCATTGAATCCACGAGTCAAAGTGGCGGGGCTCCAGGGTGTCCAGGTCCACCTTTTCCTCGGTATCGGTATAGGTAGCGTGAAGGCTCAGCTTATGATTGCCGGGAATCATTGACAGGGCCTTTTCCACATCCTGCCGCAATTCGGCGCAGTTCCCGGCTTTTCCCGGATAATTACCGGTTGCCTGAATACCGCCGTTTTGCGATTGTTCCTGAAACAAAAAACCGTTCAGATCATCGCCTTGCCAGCAGTTTAAGGAAATCTTGATGCTTTTCAGCTTTTCCAAGGCTTGGTCGGTATCTACGCCGATTCCGGCATAGACCTCCTTCGCGATTTCATATGCTTTTGATACATTGCTCATAGTAAGACCTCCGATCAAAGGAAAAAACTTATAAAATGGAATCCGTCCGCCGCCGGCCCGTTTTTTAGGCAGACGACCTGATTGCTTTATTTATAATGATAGCATTTTTGTTTATTTGTGTCTATCGTTGCGCGAAAGGTTGTGTTAAAAATTTTAGATACTGCTAATTTAGGCACAAATGAGCAAAAACGAGCAAAAAGAGCGAGGAGGTTTACGAAGGGGCTAATGAGGGTTATAATAAAATAAATAGTAGCAGGAAAAGGGGTGTGACAACAAAATGGCGAAGCAAGCACTTTTGGTACTGAACGCTCACGCGGGAAAAAATTCTCTCCGGAGCCACCTGCTGAATATTATCGATCTGTTTGTGAAAGAGGGGTGGAATGTGAATGTTCATCCCACACAATGCCCAAAGGATGCCGTTCACGCGGCGGCCGCAATGACCAAGGAGTGCGATCTGCTTCTGGTCAGCGGAGGAGACGGCACGCTCAGTGAGGTTGTCACGGGACTGATGTGCTGTCAAAAACGCCCTGTGATTGGGTACCTTCCATCCGGCACTACTAATGATTTTGCCCGTACCCTCGGGTTACCGAAAAAAGCGGAGCGGGCAGCCAAGCTGATTTTAACAGAAGAGCCTATTCCGGTAGATGTAGGTTCTTTCGCAGAGGATTATTTTATTTATATCGCCTCTTTTGGCGCGTTTACAGAAGTGAGCTATCAAACCCCAAGAAGATTAAAAAAGGTCTTTGGCCATTTAGCTTATATACTGGAAGGAGTGAAAAGCCTAGGGTCTATTCATTCCTATCATCTGAAGATTGATTGTGACGGAAAAAGGCTGGAAGGAGATTACATTTTCGGTATGGTTACCAACTCTACCTCGGTGGGAGGCTTTCATTTCCGCAAACAGGCCTTGTTTGATGTAAAACTGGATGATGGAAAATTTGAGGTAGCGTTGATTCAAATGCCGAAAAACGCCTGGGAAACCCAGCAGATTATCCACGATTTGCTCCATCAAAATCTAAACTCTCCCTATTTTCAAATTTTAAAGGCTTCTCAATTAACGATCGCCTCCGATCAGGAAATTCCATGGACATTGGATGGTGAATACGGCGGTTCGGTAAAGGAGGTTACCATCCAAAATCATCGTCACGCCATAAGAATCTACGGTGATGGCCCTGGCTGGTTCCGAAGAAAGCTGGATAATCGTGCTGAGGAAAAGCGGGAAAAATAGCTGATATAGGGAAAAGTGGAATTATAAAATATTTTCCACTTTTCCCTTGACAAATTTTCTCGAAAATGATATAGTATTCTAGCGTTAAAGATACTCGCTGGTGTAGCTCAGCTGGTAGAGCAGCTGATTTGTAATCAGCAGGTCGGGGGTTCGAATCCGTCCACCAGCTCCATTTTTTCACCAGCAGTTCAATTAAATAGGGGAGAATTCCCGAGTGGCCAAAGGGGGCAGACTGTAAATCTGTTGTCAGTGACTTCGGTGGTTCGAATCCACCTTCTCCCACCAGACTAAGTCCGAACGCGATTCGCGTTCGGACTCTTTTCTTTTTGGGTTAAGATGCTCGTGTTTACAACGCATCTAAAGTGTCCGCCCCTCCCATCTGGAATACTACCGGAATTTGGTGCATTTTATTTGTGAAATTACCAGATAACCGGCAGTATTTTTTATTTTAAATCTTTGAGTTTTGCAGGCTTGTCCGAGCTTTTTCCTTACAGTAATCTTCCTCGCTTGTTATAAAAGCGCGGGAATCAGCGCTATCACTTTTCTGCCGCTCCTTTATGTGCATATGGACAGAAGCCAATGGCCGCTGTTTTATAATAGACAATATTTCAATAAGGAATTTTCAGGCGCAGACGTGCAACAGTAATTTTTCCAGCTGGCTACTCAGCCTCAATAATGGTACCGCTTTCGGTATTTAAAAAACATGAAACAGGCCAAGATGACTGCCATTAACTCTGCGGCTGGGGTAGCCAGCCAGATCCCAATAACATCGAAGAACGCGGGAAGGATCAGCATGGCAATCATGGTAAATACAAAAGTACGGGAAAAGGCAAGCACAGCTGAAATAATTCCGTTGGAAAGTGCAGTGAACATTCCGCTTGCGAAAATGTTGAATCCTACAAAAAGCAACGCTAGCGAACAAATACGGTTTCCCTGGACAGCCAGATCATAAACAGCGCTCCCGGGCCTGGCGAAAATAGATACCAAAGGTTCTGTAACAATCAGAGAGACGATTACTGTTGCCACAGCAATCGTACCGATAATTATCAGGCTGGTTCGGATTAACCGTTTTAACTTGCCATGGTTCCGCTCTCCATAGTAAAAGCTAATCATAGGAGCTACGCCATAGGTATAACCAGCATAAAGAGAACCGGCAAGCGCCAATACATAAGAAATAATCGTGATTGCGGCAACTCCATTTTGTCCCACATATTTAAGCATTGCCCAGTTGAACATCAAGGTAATGATACCATTGACTAACGCGGCTGCCATTTCTGAACAGCCGTTTGTAACGGTGTTTCCAAGCACCTTGAAACGGCAGACAGGCTTCACAAAATGAAGCAGACTATTTTTTTTAGAGAATACAAAGAAACCTACAACCGCTGTAATGGAATACCCTAATCCAGTGGCAACCGCCGCGCCTCCGATTCCTAAATGAAAGACCGCGATAAACAGGTAGTCAAGCATAATGTTCGCAATCCCGCCGGCGACGGAACAGAGCAGAGACAAGGTCGCTTTGCCCGCGGCAATCATGTAGAGGGTAAAATTATTCATTAACAGAATTGGTACGGTAAACAGCAGGTAGCAGCTTAAATATTCCCGGCAGTAGTCGGAAACTTCTGCGGAAAGAGACATAGAGCTAAAAAAGTTTCCCATAAATAGATAGCCAATGCCACACATTACAAGGCCAGCAAAAATATTTACTATGATTAAAAAAGTAAAGTCCTGCATTGCTTCATCGTTTTTCCCTTCTCCCATTTTTTTCATAATGGCTGCGCTGCCCCCCGTCGCAAGCATAGTTGAAATTGCTGTGACCAGCGCTATGATGGGATACACCAGATTGATCGAGGATAAAGCGTTGGTGCCGATTAGATTTGATACAAACAGTCCGTCAACCATCGTATAAAAAGACATAAAAACGCTCATGGCAATTGTTGGAACTGCAAATCTAAGGATGCTTTTTAAGGTGACGGGTCTGCTGTACGCAGCTTCATTGTTCATAAGGAATCCCCCTTTTTTCTTGCGGATATCATCAATATAGATTATAATAAACCGTACAGTAACAGGACGGTCAAGGGGGTTAAGAAATGTCTGAAGGAAAAAACACCTTGTTTACCATCGGCCAGTTTGCGGCTTTGCATGGAATCAATAAAAAGACGCTGATGTGGTATGATGAAATAGGACTGTTTCAACCAGCGGTGATTAGTGAAGAAAATGGGTATCGGTATTATAACTATTATCAAAGCTCAGTGTTGGAAACCATTCTAATGCTTCGGGATATGAAGGTGCCTCTTGCTGATATTAAGTCATTTATAAAAAACCGGTCTGCGGAGAGTATGGAGATATTACTGAAAGAAAGGATAAAGGAATTAAACACGGCAATCGCCAGTATGAAAGCGGTACGGGCCAAGCTGTACAGCCGGCACGACGACATGGCCGCGTTGCTGGAACTGGATTTGTCCGAGATTTCCATCATAGAGAAAGAGCCGAAATATCTTGCCATAGTGAAGATCGCGGCGAATACCCCTTTGGAAACGCAGATTGAAATGGTTGTTTCAGAAATTAAAAAGCATCAGCTTCCACGTATGTATCAGGCTTCCTATGGCTCTATGCTTCCGGTGGAAAACCTGTACGCCCGCCATTTTGATGATTATGCGGGTTTATTTATAGAAGTTCCTGACATTACAAATAAAAAAGGGCTGCATAAGCAGCCGGGAGGAACTTATTTGCGCGGGTTCAGCGCCGGAAGCTGGGAGAAACTACCCTCGCGTTATGAAGAGATTCTTCAATACGCCAGGCGGAATCATTTGCGCCTTTATGGACACGCTTATGAAATTGGGATCAACGAAATGGTGATAGATAAAATCGACGATTATATCACGAAAATAGAAATTCCTGTCGCCTCCGAGGGCGTATGAAAGGAATCCCGCATGCTGGGCTCAGAATTGGGTTAAAAACAAAAATCAGTAAGTTAGGTTAATCGGCTTTCAGAGACTGCTGGTATTCTCCGGGAGTTACCCCGAACAGCTGCTTGAAAACGTAAGAAAAGTGTTTTACGCTGACATAGCCTACCTGGTTGACGATCTCATAGATCCGTAGGCCAGGGTTTTCCTTCATAATCCGTTTGGCATGCTCCATGCGGACGCGCGTGACATATTTACTGTAAGATTCCCCCAGCTCCTTATGAAACAGCGAGCTCAAGTAATTTGGGGAGACGTCGATTTTTTCCGCTACTAAGGCCAGGCTGATAGGCTGGGCGTAGTTAGTGTGGATATAATGCTCTGCCTGGGAGACGATACCGTTTTCAGATTTGTTCCGATCCGCTTTTTCTTCCTCAGAAGGCAGTAAAAACGAAGCGGCGGAGGTGTAAAACGCCTGTATCGTATCCTGATCGGAGGATTTGCAGGCACAGAGAGCGGAGGCCGCGCGGTTGAGACGATCCGGCGGCCAGGCCTGGGCAGATTTGGCCAGCCCCTTGATCCAGTAAAGGCCAAACCGCAGCGCCTCTGTTTCCGTTTTTCCCGGCAGCAGCTGAATGATAGACTGCAGCGCCAGCTGCCGTGCCAATGAGTTTTTATCCAGCAGGGCGGAATGCAGCGAGGAAACATAATGGTTAAGCCTGGTTATCTTGTTCTGGATTTCAGAGGAGATCTCCTTTGTGGTATAATAAGCGCCGGCAGTGAAAAACAAACGGCCGCACAATGCGGTATAGGCCTGGCGGTAAGCGGCTTCCGCTTCCATAACGTCGAAAAGAAGGCCGCTGACCCCGGCGGAAATGGAAAGGCCGGCGTGCTCAAGCATTAATTGGGAAACCTGCTGATAGATATGAAGCGCCTGATCTTCGACCGCTTCCGTGTCGTCATCGGAAAGCAGAAGCAAGGTGTTTTCCTCCTGGTCCAGCGTGACCCAGCTTCCCAGCGCGGCTTGCTCGGTGTATTCCAGGGTTAAACGGTACAGCATATACCGAAAGACAGGAATATCGCTTGCCTGAATACCGTTTCCCAGTAAAACATCTTCATCCAGACTCAGCAGAAGCATGACTCCGGCACCCTCGATGAGACTGATTTTCATGCGGTGAATCAAAGGGTAAAGGGATTTGACCTCTACGTTTGAGTTTTCGATCATCGCCCGGATGAACCGGGCGGCAATCTGCTTTTTTCCGTCCTCCGACATCTCCAGCAGGCTGTGGTATGCCAATTCCTCCGCCCGCTCTGTTTGTAAGGAGGACTTTATTTTTTGCAGCACGGCTTTCAGTTCAGTAAGAGAAATCGGCTTTAATAAATAATCCGCCACACTGCACTGAATGGCCTGCTGTGCGAATTTAAATTCGTCATGGCCGGATAAAATGACAATTTTCTGTTCTGGATTCCGGCGGTGAAGCCGCTCGCAGAGCTCCAGCCCGGACATCTCGGGCATTTTAATATCGGTTAGAACCAAATCCGCTGAATGGCTTTCAAACCACTCCAGAGCCTGGATGCCGTCAAGGCACGCGCCGGCGATTTCCCAGTCCGGGTCCTGCTTGGGAATTGCCATTTTCAGATAATCCAGGGTGAGGCTTTCATCGTCAACCAGTAATACTCGGTACATCCTGCTCACACTCCTTTTCCAGTAAGGGCAGCTCTACCCGGCATGTCGTTCCCGCGTCGGGCTGGCTGGAGATACGGATTCCGTAGCAGCTTCCATAATGAATCTGGATGCGCTTGTTTACGTTTTCCAAGCCGATGTGGCCGTCCGCGCCGGGAGAAACGCTTTGGTTCTCGTTTTCCGCCGTGCGGCCCAGCTTTTCCCGCAGCGCCTTCAGCTGCTCCTCCGTCATGCCCTTTCCGTCGTCGCTCACGACAAAGTAACAGCGGCCTTCCTTCAAAAAGCCCTCTACGGTAATTTTCGTCCGCCGCCGCTGGGTTTCACAGCCATGAATGACCGCGTTTTCCACCAGGGGCTGTAAAATAAACGCCAGGATATATTGTTTTTTCAGACTGTCATCCAGCTTGAGCTCATAGGACAGCCTCTGTTCAAACCGGCTGCTTTGGATTCCCAGATAGGCGTCCAGTATGGCGAATTCATCCTCCACCAGCACCTCCCGGTCCCACTTGGCCATGCCCCGCAGCAGCCGGTGCAGCTTTTCGATGTTGTCCACCGCCTGCTCCAGCCGGCCCACCTGGATCTGCATGCTGATCATATTCAGGGTGTTATACAGAAAGTGGGGTTTAATTTGGCTTTGCAGAGCGTGCAGCTGAGCCTCGGTGTGGAGCATTTCCGCCTCGTATACCTTCTTCGCCAGTTCGGTGTTTTTTTCAATGTTGTCGTTGATGGTTTTGACCATCGCGTTAAAGGAATCCCCGAGATAACCAATTTCATCGTTGCGCTTGGAGGAGAAGGAGACCTGAAAATTGCCCTTGCGCACCTCCTTCATCAGCTGAACGATGCCCATCAGGGGCTTTAAAAAGCTATGGGTGAAAATCAAAAGCACCAAAATCGCGGATAAAGAGCTTAGGGTGGCGAGCAGGAAGGTAAAATCCCTGGTTTTCTGGGCGTTTTTTGTCAGCTCATCCAGGGAGTTGACCGCCACGATGGTCCAGTCCGCGCTTTTGACCTGGACAGTGTTCACCATATATTCCGCGGAGCCTATTTTTTCAATCCAGGAGCCGGAGGAGGCCAGCGCCACGCCGGATAAAAGCTCCACCTGTTCCTGGGAAGCGCTGTTGTATATTAGATTTTTGTCGTTGTCTATAATAAAAACGCCGCCCTGCTCCCCCATGTTGACCTTTCGGGCGATATCGGCGATCCCACTATAGCTGGCGTCTACCTTGATGACCCCGATCACCTGGTCGATGTTTTGCACGCTTTTCAGCTGCTTGACGATAGAAAAAACCGTATCCTTAGGATAAGATACCAGCTGCTCTGTGTGAGGCGGCACGAAAATCGGAGACTGGGTGGACATGGCGTCCTGATACCAGTCAAGGGCCTGATAATCCGCGCTGTGGTTTACGCTTTTCGGCATACGGCCGCTGAAGTAGATGTCGTCTGTAATGACAAAAACATTTAAGATGTCCTTGCGGGGCATGATCATGATTTTATCCAAGTAGCTTTCGATCACCCGCCTTCTCTGCAAACGGTCGATATCGCTGCCGCCGGTGGCCTCCAGCGCCGCTACCACGGAATCGTCGTAATAGAGATAAACCGTCAGCCGGAACAGTTCATCCAAATAGGTGCTTAAATTGATGGAAAGCTGCTCCAGGGTTTGGTCGATCTGTTCAGAGGACTGCTCCTGAAAATCCCTGGTATAGCGGGAATAGGAGAGGGTGGAGGAAATGAATACGGAGAGAAGAATCAGAAGAGCCACCACCGATGTCAGCGAGAAACGGATGCTGTGGAATTTTTTCAGTTTTTCTATTTTTTGTTTCACTGAGAAGCCCTCCAGTTCTCCGGCGGCGTCTTGCCGCCGAGGGAAGCGGTTTTCTGGAATCATTATAACATAGTTTTTTAAGCGCAAAAAGCAAATGATAAAAATACGAACCTCAATCGTAAGTTTTGAGGATTTTCAAATTTCCCGGTTTGTTTTACACTGAAACCGTAGGTAAGAGATATGTCCGACAAAGTAAAGGAGGAAGATTATGAATCATCTTGGAAAACGCATCTGCGCCGCGCTGCTGGCCGGCGCAATGACTATGGCCCTGGCCGCCTGCGGCCAAAGCGAAACCGGAACCACAGGCGAAAGCGCCGCGGGCTCCTCAGGAGAAAGCTCGGAGGCCGCAGGAGAGCCGGTTACCGTAAGATTTTTCAACGGCAACGTGGAAATGGTGGATTGGTACAACGACGCGGTGGAGCGCTTCAACGCGGAAAGCGAAAGCGTGAAGGTGGAGCATGAGTTCCAGAAGGAAGGAACCTCCGCCCTGCAGACAAAGTTTGCCGCCGGGGATATTCCGGATATCACCACAATGGGCACCCAGCAGATGATCGACGCCGGAAAATTTGTGGATCTCACCGATTCTGAGTGGTGGGATAGAATCGACCCGGCGGTCAAGGAGATCTCCGTGGACAATAAAAGCGGAAAGAACTATTATCTGCCGACCAACACTATGATGACAGGGACCATTTACAATCAGAAGATTTTTGACGAGCTGAATCTGAAGCCCGCAAAAACCTTAGATGAATTCACAGAGAATTTAAGAGCGATTAAAAATGCTTATCCTGACAAAACGCCCCTATTCTTCTCCGGCAAAGAAGCGTGGACCATGGGAATGCTCTTCGGCTATATTCCCGGCGCGGCGGAGCGCCAGCGCCTGGGCGAGCTGGAATACAACCGTGCCGCTCTGGATGGCGATATGGATAAGCTGAAATTTGGAGAGGCCGGCGGCCCTCTGGAGAAATATGTGGCCTGGCTGGGCCAGCTTCAGCAGGAGGAGCTGATCAACAGCAACGTGCTGACGGCGACCTATGACGACGCCATGAACGCCATCGCCAACGGCGACGCGGTGATTCTGTTCCAGGGCATGTTCACCATCGGCACCATTCTGGAAATCAATCCTGACGCGGAGGCCGAGCTGCGCGCCAACTCATTCCCGGCGGTGGAAGCCGACGTGAAGCCCGCGATCAACCAGACTGCCGACAGCACCTACTATCTTACAGCGGATTCCGCCAACCAGGAGGCGTCCAAGGAATTTTTAGACTGGCTGTTCACCAAGGAAAACCAGGTATCCTATACTGAGACGAGAAACGCGCCCTCCGCTTTCACGGATGTGACTGTGGATATCGGGCCGATCTACACCAGCGCCCAGGAGTCCGCTGAGGAATCCGCAATTATCGGCGCCACGGTGGAGCCGGCGGGCTTTGGCGGAGACGCCAGCGGCATCATGCTGCAGGAGTTCTTCGCGGGCCAGTATACCCCGTCTGAGTTTGCGGCAGCCTATGAAAACGCGTGGAAGGCCGCGTTTGACGCGCAGTAATCTTCAATAGGCTGGCCTAAATCGCGGAATGGATCGTCCATTCCGCGATTTTTTCACAATGTGCTTTGTTCGTTAGGAGTGGTGGTATGAAAGCACTGGGTTCAAAAATATCCAACAATCTTCACCGGTTAATGTTTTTGCCCGCGACAATCCTGTTTGTAGTCTTTTTCATCGTCCCTCTCTGTCAAGGGATCGGCGTCAGCCTGACAGATTGGAACGGATTTTCCGAGGAGCGGAATTTTATTGGCCTGGATAACTTTATCCGCTTTTTTTCCGATAAACGGGCGATGAACGCCATCGGCGTCACCCTGCTGTTCGGCCTGGTCAGCCCGCTTCTGCTGAATGTTTTCGGCTTGCTTTTGGCGCTTCTGTTTGATTCTAAAATCAAGGGCAAGGTCTTTGCCCGCACCGCAGTATATATGCCATCCATCATCAGCCCCTTGATTATGGGATATTTGTGGACTCTGATCCTGTCCCCCTCCACAGGCGTTTTGGATAAATCCCTGGAGCAGCTGGGGGTAAACGGCTCCTTCGACTGGATGGGAGACCCTAAAAAGGCCATCTGGCTGATCATTATCGTCAATGTGTGGCAGTTTGTGGGAGGACCGATGATGATTTATTTAGCCGGGCTGCAGTCCGTCCCCATGGATTTGTACGAATCCGCGAAAATTGACGGAGCCAATACCTGGCAGTCCTTTAAAAATGTCACGTGGCCGCTGCTCTATCCCTCGGCCAGAATTAATATTTTCACAAACATTATCGGCTCTATGGCGGTGTTTGACATTATTATGGCGATTACGGGCGGCGGCCCCGGCTATGCTACGGAATCGCTGAGCATTTATATCTACCGCCAGTCCTTCAACGGCTTTGCCGGCTACGCCACAGCCGTCGCTATTATCATGTTTATTCTGATCGTCATTCCTATCGCGGTTTCCTTGCGGTGGATGAGATCCAAAGAAATAGAAATGTAGGGAGGAGAATAGGATGAAAGCTTTCAGAAAATCCGGCGCCTACGCGGGGCTGGTTCTTATCATCGCGGTTTTTCTGCTCCCCTTTTATATCATGTTTTATCTTTCCCTCAGCGGCCCGGCGGACAGCATCGCCCAGGAATGGTTTCCCCGGGCAATGCTGTTCCAAAACTTCGCCGACGCCTGGAGCAAGGCCGATATGGGACGGGCGCTGATGAATTCGCTGATGATCTCTATCGGCGCGATAGCGGTTTTGATCTTCTGCGCGGCCTGCGGCGGCTACGCGGCGGCCAGGGTGAGGAGCAGGTTGAACCGGGCGGTGTTTCATGTGATGGTTCTGAGCATGATGGTGCCGGGCATCATCAATACGGTGCCCTTATACATTATTATGCGGAAAATTAACGGCATCAATTCTCACTGGGCGATGATGCTCCTTCTTGCGTGCCAGTGCCTTCCGTTCTCTGTTTTCCTCTATGAGGGCTTTATCCGTTCGATGAACCAATCGGTAGAGGAGGCGGCCGTGATCGACGGCTGCACCAAATTTTCCGCATTCTGGCGGGTGACCTTTCCCCTGCTGAAGCCGATCACCGCCACCGTGGTGATCATGCAGGGCGTCGGTATTTGGAATAATTACGCCCAGGCGGTGTTCTTTTTGCAGAATCAAAATTACCATACGCTCCCTTTGGCGATTTCCACGTTTTTTCAAACCTACGGCGCGGATTATAACCTGCTTGCAGCCGGCGCGATCATCGGTCTGGCGCCGGTGGTGCTGGTGTTTATTCTATTCCAGAAGCAGTTCGTCAAGGGACTGAGCTCCGGAGCGGTAAAGGGGTGACGAAAGCTTGAAGAGAAAGCCTTATTTTCAGGATCCTTACCGTCCTCTGTTCCACTATACCGCCCAGTCCCATGTAATTAATGACCCAAACGGGCTTCTGTATTATGACGGCGAGTACCATTTGATGCACCAGTACAATATCCATAATCACATCCATTGGGGACATGCGGTGAGCCGGGATCTTATCCACTGGGAGCATCTTCCCCCGGCCCTGGAGCCGGATACCATCGGTCAAATCTGGTCGGGAAGCGCGGTGATAGACTGGAACAACACCAGCGGCCTGCAAACGGGAAAGGAGCCTGTGTTTGTTGCTCTGTTTACATACAACGAGCATGTGGACAGCCAGCAGAGCCAGGGCCTGGCTTACAGCAACGACCGTGGGAGAACCTGGCGGAAATACTGGGGAAATCCGGTGCTGACCTCCGGCGGGAAAAAGGACTTCAGAGACCCTAAGGTTTTTTGGCTTGAAAGCGGAGCCTGCTGGGTTATGGTTCTGGCCTGCTTCGACCATGTGGAATTTTACCAGTCGGAAAATCTGCTGACCTGGCGCTATTCCGGGGAATTCGGCGGAGGTGAGGGCTCGCCTGCAGGCGTTTGGGAATGCCCCGACCTGTTCTGCCTGCCGGTCGCGGAGAAACCGGACGAGAGCCGCTGGGTGCTGGCGGTCAGCGTCAACGACGGGGCGCCGGCGGGCGGCACCGGGATGCAGTACTTTATCGGCCGGTTCGACGGCTCGCGGTTTGAAAATGAAAACTCTCCCGAAACGGCGCTGTGGCTGGATTACGGGCAGGATTTTTATGCGGGCGTTACCTGGAACGGCCTCCCTGGGGCGGATGGCCGCCGGCTGATGATCGCCTGGGCGGACAACTGGAGATACCGGGATGCTCTGCCGACCCAATTATTCAAAGGACAGTTTTCTACGGTCCGGGAGCTTTCTCTGCGGCAGACTCCGGAGGGAGTCAGGCTGTGCCAGCGGCCGGTAAGAGAGCTGTCCGCCCTGGAGGATCAGCGGGAAAAAATGGAGCCTTGCCGCCTATCCGCCGGCCAGTGCAGGAAAACGGCGCTGTACGCGGGCGCTCTTTCCTTCCGGTGCAGGCTGAGGCCGGAGGACAGGAAGGGCCGGGCGGAGCTTCGCTTTGTTTACAGCGGAGGGGAGTGGCTTTCCATCGGGTATGACTTTGCCGGGGAGCGCTTGTATGTGGATCGCACCCATGCCGGTATCAACGGCTTTCCCGGGGTTACCGGAATCCATACCGCGCCGATGAAGCTGGAAAAAGGCGAGCTGGAGCTGCAGGTGCTGGCGGATACCTCTCAAATTGAGGTGTTTGGCGGCCGTGGCGCGGCGGTGCTTACCGACCTGGTGTTCCCGTCCAGTCCTGACTGCCGGGTAGAGCTGCACAGTGAGGATGCCGATCTTCTCCTTCTGGAGGGAGAGGCTGCTTCCCTCCGGACAGCCTGGCCGGAGAAGCGGGCCTGCCTGCCTCAGTTCACCCAGCTTCTGGATGGAAGCTGGGCGGATGTCCTGGAAGGACTGGAGGGCGACTGCGGAGGACTCGGCGGCATTTTCACCGAGGAAATCGTAGAGGATTTTTCCTTTTCCGTGAATGTAACGCTCAAGGCATATCGCGAGCGGCAGTGTGCCGGCGTGTGGTTCGGCGGCGACGGACAAGGCGGGGGATTCCGGGTTATGCTGGACTGGAATCAAAAACAAATTTCTGTTTATCAGCGGAAGCATCGTTTGAAAGCCCAGCGGTTTTCTCTCAATCTGAACCGGAAATACCGGCTTTCGCTGGCTGTGCGGGAGAAGCGGCTGACAGTTTTTTTGGATGAGGTAGAGCTTTTCGTCATATCTCTGGAAGACTACCGGGGCGGCCTTTTAGGCTTATGCGTTGAAAACACAGCGGCGGTCTTTCAGGAGGCCTCTTTTTGAAAGGCCAAAACAAGGAAAAGAGACCGGCCGGCGTCCATAAAGCAAGATTACCTGAAGGGAGAAGAATTATGAGCACTAATTGGTGGAAGAAAGCCGTTGTTTATCAGATTTATCCCCGCAGCTTCTGCGATTCCAACGGTGACGGAATCGGCGACCTAAACGGGATTACGGGAAGGCTGGATTACCTCAAAACATTGGGCGTGGATGTGCTGTGGCTTTCTCCGGTCTATCAGTCTCCGAACGCGGACAACGGATACGATATCAGCGATTACCGGGCCATCATGAAGGATTTCGGAACCATGGAGGACTTTGAAAGGCTTTTGTGTGAAGCCCATAAGCGGGGCTTGCGGATTGTGATGGACCTGGTGGTTAACCACACCTCAGACGAGCATGCTTGGTTTCGGGAAAGCAGAAAATCAGAGAATAATCCCTACCGGGACTATTATATCTGGAAAAAAGGAAAGGATAGCAAGCCCCCCAATAACTGGGGAAGCTGGTTCTACGGCTCCGCCTGGGAGTATGACCAGCAGACGGACAGCCATTATCTGCATATTTTTTCAAAAAAGCAGCCGGATTTGAATTGGGAAAACCCGAAGGTGCGTAGGGAGATTTACGACATGATGACCTGGTGGCTGGAAAAAGGAGTGGATGGCTTTCGCATGGATGTCATCAGCCTGATTTCGAAGAATCAGAGATTTCCAGACGGTCAGGTGACGGGAGCCTACGGGGAATACGGAGACCTGACGCCTTACTGCGAGAACGGCCCCCGTGTACATGAATATCTTCAGGAAATGAACCGTGAGGTTTTGTCCCGGTACGATATCATGACGGTTGGAGAAACGCCCAACGCCACAGTGGAGGAGGCGGCACGGTACACCAACGCGGCGGGTACGGAATTGAATATGGTGTTTCAGTTTGAGCACGTGGCCATCGATCATGGGCCTTATGGCAAATATACGGAGAACCGGTTCCGGCTTTCCGATTTGATCCGGGTTATGAGCAAATGGCAGGAGGGGCTTTCCGGCGTCGGCTGGAACAGCCTGTACTGGGAAAACCACGACCAGCCTCGCTCGGTTTCCCGATTCGGAAACGCTTCAACCCCGTTTCTATGGGAAAAATCAGCGAAAATGCTGGCGACCTGCCTGCATATGCTGCAAGGAACACCTTATATTTACCAAGGGCAGGAGCTTGGAATGACGAATCCTAATTTTTCCAGCCTGGAGGATTATCCGGATATCGACGCCAGACAGGCGTATGAGCTTTTAGTGAAGGCGCAAAGGAAAATGTCGGAGGAGGAGTTCCTCCGCTGCGTGCAAAATTTGGGACGGGATAACGGGAGAACTCCCATGCAGTGGAGCGGTCAGAAGAACGGCGGCTTTACCGCCGGTGAGCCGTGGATTAAGGTAAACCCAAATTATCAGAGGATCAACGCTCAGAATCAGGTCGGCCGGCCTGATTCGGTTTTCAGCTATTATCAAAGGCTGATCCGCCTGCGGAAGACTTATGAGATTATCACCGAGGGAACCTATGAATTGCTCGACTCAGGCAGTAATACCGTTTGGGCCTATCAGAGAGTCTGGAATCGGGAGAGGCTGCTGGTGCTGGCAAACTTTTCAGATCAGGAGGCTTGCTGTCCATTGGCAAAAAATCCGGAGGTTACGCGTCAGATTTTGATTTCCAATTATGATGATGTAAAATCGGAAACGCTTCGCCCCTATGAGGCTGTGGCCTTTTATGAAAGAGAAAGAGCGGATGAAAATATTTAAGCCCTTAGGGTATCATTTTTTCTCGCGGTTCTGCGTCCTGCGAGCGGATAGAACGCCGATTCAATTGTTTTGTTAACCCATCTCACAGGTTACCAGCTTCCCGCCTTTCGTGGGGTGAAGGAAGAAAAATTTTTGCAGGGCTGACACTGTTCCTGGCGTTGATTGTACGAATAAGGAAAAGGATCTATCCGTTTGAATTCGGATAGGTTCTTTTTTTCTATCCGAAAGGGAATGCAAAAAAGCAATTTTAAAAGTGTTGCTACAAAATAAAAGCCAAGCCGCATGGCTGGGCTCTGGAATAAAGCTTAAAGAAGCAGAATGGATTTGAAGCACCCCATAAAAGAGAAGAGCCGAAAAAATGATTAAGAAATTCTGGCTGGAGCAGGCCGCCGCTTTACTCAAAGAATTTAGGGCTTTTCAACTGTGAATTTTCGAGTATACAGATGTTCAATGCGCGGGAATGACGCTAAAGCTGATAAAAAAGCTTAGAATTATTCCCAAATCTTAGAAATGTGAGAGTTTACAAATTGTTGAAAATCAGATAAAATCAAATTAGATTTAAAAAACATTTGTTGTTTTATGCTAAAAATTCTAATATTTATACATTTTCGGATCACCCATTTTATGCTGGTTATCGCCATGTTTGCGAGATAGCCGGCATTTTTTTTACCTTTTTTGCTTTATCGCGGAATGTCTCATAAACCATGAGATAATAAAGTCTAATGTTATCAAAAGATTGAGAATTGTAACAAACAGCCTGCAATTTCGGCTCATATCCGCCTTCTGCCTGATATCGATTCTGCCGCTGGTTTTTATCAATTTGATGTCCTACTACAATACCACGGGAATCGTGCAGGAAAATACTGACGAATTAGCTGAGGTCAACCTGGTTCAAACGGATAAAAGCGTAAGGTCAACCTTGGCGGCTTATGAAGATTTGCTGTTTCAGCTTTATACTGGGGACGATATCGTTAATGATGTAGACGAGTTAAACGCGGGAGGAAATGAGGCTCTTGCTGTGAACCAGCTTCGCAGAACCCTTCGGGGAATTGCGAATATCAAGGATTCGATACAATGCATTACCATCATTACCGAGTCGGGCGACATAATTTTTTATGATAAGCCTACTGCCTCGTCCATCAAAAATTCATGGCTGGACACTATGAATTTAACGCCGGAAGAGCTGTACGATAAAATCTCCAACGAGAATAGTACTCAATACATAACGACCCGATACGCCTCAAGCTTTTCCGCAAAGCCGTATTACCTTTTTCATTTGGCCCATAGGATTGTGGATTACAACAGCATTCACCGGCAGCTCGGTGTTATCATCATCAGCATCGATGAAAGGCTTTTACACGAGGTATGTAATCAAAATTCGGTGGACGGAGACGATACGCTGCCAGGAAACGTTAATTTTATTGTCGATGATGAAGGCAGGCTGGTGACTTTTCCAGTACAGCGGAGCATCGAAAATACAGTTCTGCCCATCCCGGAGAGTGAAAACGGATGGCGGGAATCCTACGGGGAGCTCATAGAGGGAAGCGGATTGATGGACGGAGATAATTTTGCGATCCACAGTCTGCGGGATGATCTTCTTGGCTGGAGCTTTGTTAATGTATCGGACCAAAGCGTTGTATTTCGGCAGATAGAAGCGCAGAGGAATCTCATGCTCTTGGCCGTCTTTTTATCAGTGGCTTTTCTGATCGCGGTAATCATTCTAGTGACCCGTCATATGACGGGGTCGATAAAAAATATCGTCGCGGCCATGAAAAAAGCGGGAGCCGGGGATTTGGCCGTGAGGGTGCGGAGAGACAGAAAGATGCCGTCTGAAATGGAGACGATAACGGACCAGTTCAACAGAATGATGGGACAAATGAATAAACTGGTGGAAGAAGTGAAGATGGTATCCGCGAGGCAAAAAGACGCAGAAATCACAGCGCTGGAGGCGCAGATCAATCCCCACTTTTTGTATAACACACTGGATACCATCAACTGGATGGCGATTAACGCGGATCAGTATGAGATCAGCAGTGCCATTGGGGCGCTGGCGCGCATATTAAGGTACGGCATTGATAAGAGCAACAGCATTGTAACGCTGCGGGAAGAAATGGAATGGCTGCAGCAGTACATTTTCCTTCAGCAGACCAGATTGAAAAATACATTTTCTTATGAGCTGGATGTACCAAAGGAATTGCTCGACTGCAAAATTCATAAGCTGCTGTTCCAGCCATTTGTCGAAAACGCTATCCTTCACGGCTTTGAGGGTGTGCGCAGGCATCACATCCTTGTGGTTAAGGTTCAGAAAAGACAAAATGGATTTTTGCAGATCATTGTCAAGGACAACGGTAAGGGCATTCAGGAGAACAAGATTCAGGAGATTAAAAGCAGGCTGCTGGATAGCGGCGAGAAGGATCACATTGGAATGAATAATGCCATAGAACGGCTGCGAATGTATTATGGTGAGGAGGCAAGATTTGATATAAAAAGCCAGGTGGGCGAGGGTACCGTTGTGATCATAGAAATTCCCGGAAAGTAGAAAGGGAGGAGAGTATGAGAATTGTAGTTGTAGAGGACGAAATGTGCATTCGAGAGGGTCTGGTAAAACTATTGGAAAGAATTGACAGAGCATACTTAGTTGTGGGGCAGGCCGACAATGGGAAATCTGGTCTGGAGCTCATTAAAGAAAGCAAACCGGATTTAGTTATTACAGACGTGCAAATGCCTATCATGGACGGCCTAGAGATGCTGCGCTGCCTGCAGGAAAAGCAGCCCTTGCCGAAGGTCATCATTCTCAGCGCGTATTCTGAGTTTTCTTACGCCCAGCAGGCGATTAAGCTGGGAGTCAGCGAATATCTCATTAAGCCGATTATCATCAATGAATTGACGCAATCTCTGCGCTCCATTGAACAGCAGTTGGCGGAAGAATCCAACAAAAAAGGGGAGGCGCCGGAGCTGCGTTCCTTGGAAGAGGTGTTTAGCGGAATTCAATCCGGACGACTGCCGTTTACTGAGAAAATTAGAAATTATGTGTATCAAAAATTTTCAGTGGACCTCAATGGAGATTTTGTTTTGATTTTAGCGTATTTGGGCGGTCATTATGAGGAGGAGCGGAAACGAATGGTTCCCTCTTTGCTGTCGCTGCTGAGAAAATCAACCAGCGAGGAATGCCAAATGCTGGACTATCCGGCCTTCCGAAGCTGTTTGTTTGTGTTTCCCTGTGTGGAAGAAGAACCGGTTTTAATAAAAAGATTCCAGAAAACTGTTCTCGGCCGTTTGACTATGGATCAGCCAATTGGTTTTGGTTGGATTCAATTTTCTGGAATAGGAAAGCTGGCCGAAAGCTTAGGAATCATTCGTGGTTATATGGACTGGTGCATCTCTTTGGGTAACGACGTTATCATCCATTATCCACGTATTAAACGGCTGCAGACAAGCCCGTTGAGCTATCCTGTGGATATTGAGAACCAGATGAAAGCAGCCCTTTGCATGTCAAGCCCTCAAAAGCTGCGGGAGGCTTTTCGGGATTTTCAGAGCTATTTTAGAAAGGGCTTGCTCTATGATCCGAAAAAAATTAAAGAATCCTATTTGCGCTTTATCTGGTCTGTCATCAATGTGGCGAAAGAACTGGATTTATCCCGGTATTTTGCCATAGACCAGCAAGCCCTTTTAGAAAGCGTCATGGAAGCGGTCACCAATGAAGAGCTGGAAAAAAATATGGAGGGAATAGCAGGACTGATGCCGGAGGAGAAAAATGACGAGGATAAGGACGATAATATGCGCTTGGTCATTCGTAGGACGAAAAGCTTGATTCATGAATTTTACGCAAGAGGGATTACCCTGGATGAAATTGCGGAAAAATTAAATGTTACCCCAGAGTATCTGGGAAGCCAATTCCATAAAGAGGTTGGAGTTACCTTCAGTACCTATATGAAGGAATATCGAATTCAAAAGGCAAAGAAGCTGTTGATAGGAACCAATTTAAAGCTTTATGAAGTAGCGGAACAGGTCGGCTACGCTACGCCAAAGTACTTTAGTAAAATATTTAAAGAGGTTACGGGGCAGTTTCCGGCTGAATACCGTAAGTTGAATAAATAGAGGAGGACCGGTGTTTTTGTTTCAAAAAAAAGAAATATGTAAAAGCTTAGTTTTGTGCTCCTTTCTT
>DS480346.1 GCA_000154345.1 [Clostridium] leptum DSM 753 | reverse complement strand
TTTCAGGGCGGGTATCTTTTTTCAACGCATCCCAGCGGCTGATTGCCGCAGACAGACCGCGCACTCACTCTTGTGGGTGCGCTTTGTTTTTGTTCCTGCGCTGAAAACACCGATTTTTACGATTCTTTTCAGCTGAAGCCCCGACGCGTAAGCCGCGTTCGGGGGTTTTTCTTTTATTGGATTTTACACTCCCGCTGAAAACAGCTATCCTTTACGCAGTGCAAGCTCAGCAAAGGCTTCTTTCCGGCCGCACGTATTACCGCTTCGTTAGCTTTGGCCGGATCCCGATTTCCAAACAGTTATTTTCCTATTAGATCGATGGCATCATAAGCCTAGCGGAAGGCCGCGCTGCAGGCTTTTTCGGACCAGTTGAAAGCCTGTATGAACCGGAAAGATAAATTCCATATTGGAATTTATGCGCGCCAATTTGGAATTTATAGAAAACGCTTGGCGGCTTGACTTCCGCTTTGTTAATGGTTACTATTTTTAATAGCGTGAGAGGAATAAAAAACCAAATTATGCCTAAATCTGAAGCACCGTTTTCAGGGGATGGCAGAAAGAGGGGAAAGCCGGATGAAATTTGAACAGCAGGCGTGTTATCAGGTAAGCGCCCAGGATAATGTAGCCACCGCGTTAGGGGATATCCCGGCGGGAAGCGTGAGCGTCACCGGGGACATCGGACCCCAGGGAAAAAACATAGAGGCCTTGCAAGAGATACCCTATGGACACAAAATCGCTTTGCGGGATATAAAGCCCGGAGAGTTTATCATTAAATACGGCGTAAAAATCGCCGTCGCGACCCAGGATATCCCCAAAGGGGCTTGGGTTCATCTGCATAATGTCCGAAGCGAGTATGATATGACCTCTGCGAAAATGGATACCAAAACCATGATCTTATCGGATATGGAATACGCCGTATATGACTACGAGGAAACGGAGGAGGCGCGCCATGAAGGATAAGCTGTTATGCCAGGGTTATGTCCGGGCCGACGGTTCCAAGGGAATTCGGAATAAGGTGCTGGTAATCTATACGGTGGAATGCTGCCGGGCGCTGAGCGAGCGGATCGCCAGGCATTTTCAGGAGTTAGGCCAGGATGTAGAGGCTGTGGGAACCTCCTCCTGCCTGGATAACCAAGCGGATATTCGCCGGCTGCTCCGGTTCTCCACTCATCCCAACGTAGGCGCGGTTTTAGCAATCGGCCATGGCTGCGAATACACCAAGCCTCAGAAAATCGCGGAATTCGCCCGGCAGAGAGGCCGGGAATCCCAATGGTTTTACCAGCAGGAGGCCGGCGGCAGCGTCAAAGGCTACGACAAGGGCCTGGAGATTGTCCGTGAGCTGCTGAAAAAGCTGGAAGCCACGCCGCGGGAGCCCATGTATCTTTCTGAGCTGGTGCTGGCCGGCGAATGCGGAGGCTCTGATTTCACATCCGGGCTGGCGGGCAACGCCCTGATAGGCCGGGTATTCGACCGGCTCGTGGATGCCGGAGGAACCGCTATTTTTGAGGAGCTGTGCGAAGGCCTGGGCTTAAAGGAATACTTGGCGGCGCGGGCGGCGACGCCCAGGGTTGCGGATGACATCCGCCGGGCCTACGACAAAACCATGGAGTTCTGCGTCAAATACGGCCACTTCTCTATTGCCCCTGGAAATATGGACGGCGGTCTAACCACCATTGAGGAAAAGAGTATGGGGGCGATGGTAAAAAGCGGAACCAGGCCCATCCGAGGCGTGCTGAAAATCGCCCAGGCGCCGAAAAAGCCAGGCCTGTACCTGCTGGACACCACTCCCGATGAAAAGCTGGAGCCGGCTCACCACGAGGCCGCGGATCCGTCGGATATGCTGGATCTGATCGCCTGCGGCGCCCATATTGTGTTTTTGGTCACCGGCCGGGGCCATGTGGTAGGCACTCCCGTGAGTCCGGTGATCAAAGTAACCGGAAACCCCCGCACCTATGGGCGCATGAAGGATGACATCGACTTTTGCGCCGCGCCGGCGCTGACGGGGGACCGGTCTTTGGATGATCTGTCAGACGATCTGCTGGAGCTGGTTTCCCGCGTAGCCCAGGGCGAACGCACCAACGCAGAACGCCTGGGCCATCGGGAAGGAATTTTGTACTTCAATTACCAGGATCCGGAAAAGGTTCCCTGCGAATGGCATTTTTAAGGCGGATGCCGGTACTATTTTTAAAGTTTTTTTGGTTGTCCTGTTTTTTTCGCGATCGACCGCCCCAAGAATCATTCCCGGCCTTGCCCAGAAACCTGGGCGAAAGCCGGGAATTTTTATCAGGACCCTCCCTGTCTAATTTGATTAAGGCCCCGACCGCCGCTTTTTTCAAGCAATGATATTCCGGAATTTAAAACTGCCCTTTTTTAAGCCTGTCCTGCCGGCTTTCTCTCCGCTTTTGGAAAAAAACTATTGACAGAACTGGTAAATAGGTGTAGGATACCTATAAACCCACTGAATAAATAGGTTTATAAGGATGATCATAATGAGTAAGCGGTTTGAAGCGCTGCTGAGAAGGAATTTCCGCAATGGGCGAATGTGCAAAGGGAAGTAACCCGTCCATATTTCTATTTAAGAAAGGAAGTTCCATCATGGCGAACAAAAATTATAAATTTGAAACCCTTCAGCTTCATGTAGGGCAGGAAGCGCCCGACCCGGCCACCGGCGCAAGAGCGGTGCCGATTTATCAGACCACCTCCTACGTATTCCGGGATTGCGCCCAGGCGGCCGCCCGGTTTGGCTTGGCGGAGGGCGGCAATATTTACGGCAGGCTTACCAACTCCACTCAAGAGGTGCTGGAGAACCGGGTCGCCGCCCTGGAAAACGGCGCGGCCGGCCTGGCGGTAGCCTCCGGCGCGGCGGCCATCACCTATGCT
This sequence comes from [Clostridium] leptum DSM 753, assembly GCA_000154345.1. Lineage (GTDB taxonomy): Bacteria > Bacillota > Clostridia > Oscillospirales > Acutalibacteraceae > Clostridium_A > Clostridium_A leptum. The sequence continues at coordinate 219,989 of DS480346.1, read as the reverse complement.
ATCGAGGCTGTAGCCAGGTCGGGCGACCATATCGTTTCCCAGAATACCATTTACGGCGGCACCTACAACCTGCTGAACACTACCCTGAAGGCCTTCGGCGTGGATACCACCTTCGTGAACATCCATGATCTGGACCAGGTGAAAAAGGCTGTCCGCCCGGAAACCAAGGCGATTTATTTGGAAACTCTGGGGAATCCTAACTCCGATATCCCGGACATCGAGGCGCTGGCCCAGCTCGCCCATAAGCATCAAATTCCCCTGATCATCGATAACACCTTCGGCACCCCCTATCTGATCCGGCCCATTGAGCATGGCGCGGATATTGTGGTTCACTCGGCTACCAAATTTATCGGCGGACACGGCACCTCCCTGGGCGGCGTCATCGTAGACGGCGGCACCTTCGACTGGGAGGCCTCCGGAAGGTTTCCGCAGTTCACCCAGCCGAATCCCAGCTATCATGGTGTTTCCTTTACCAATGCCGCGGGCAAGGCTGCCTTCGCCGCCTATATCCGGGCGATCCTCCTGCGGGATACCGGGGCGTCGATTTCCCCCTTTAACGCCTTTCTGCTGCTGCAAGGGCTCGAGACCCTTTCCCTTAGACTGGAGCGCCACGTCGAGAACACCTTGCGGGTGGTAGAGTTTCTCAGCCGCCATCCCCAGGTGGAGCGGGTAAACCATCCGTCATTAAGCGGCCACCCGGACCATAAGCTTTACGAGAAATATTTTCCCAAGGGCGCCGCTTCTATTTTCACCTTTGAGATCAAGGGGGAAGAAAAAGAAGCTCAGGCCTTTATCGATCATTTGGAGCTGTTTTCCCTGCTGGCCAACGTGGCGGATGTGAAATCCCTGGTGATTCATCCAGCGACCACCACCCATGCCCAGCTCAGCCGGGAGGCCCAGCTGAAAGCGGGCATCCGCCCCAACACCATCCGGCTTTCCATCGGCACTGAGCATATTGACGATATCCTGGTCGACCTGGAACACGGCTTCGCTTACGCCAAATAGAAAAGGATAAAAGCGGTAAGCCGCTTCAGGCTGTCCAAGGCGGACCAAATCCCCCCTTTCCGGCCCTTCTGGACGGTTAGCTTTTGGAACATCCGGTTTTCCCGATTTCCGGGCCGCTCATCAAAGGGCCGGCACGCCGCCGTTTCTCATTTTCAGGAGGCGCTGTTTCAAACCGCGCGGTAAAAGCAGCCTTTCCCCTTCTCTTCTTTTCCAGCCGTTTTCCGGCCAGTTCAAGCGGGCGGCCGGAAAAACGCCGGAAGCGGGAAAATATTTCAAGAAAACCTAATTCAAAAAGAACACAAGGAGGAATCATCATGAAGATTTATCATACCGCCGCCGATCTGGTCGGCAGAACTCCCCTTTTAGAGCTGGGACGCATAGAAAAATCCTACGGACTGGAGGCTGTTCTGCTGGCAAAGCTGGAATACCTTAACCCGGCGGGGAGCGTCAAGGATCGAATCGCTAAGGCGATGATCGAGGACGCAGAGGAAAAAGGCCTTTTGCGGAAGGGCTCGGTCATCATCGAGCCTACCAGCGGCAATACCGGCATTGGCCTGGCTTCTGTGGCCGCAGCCAAGGGTTACCGGCTGATCATCACCATGCCGGAAACCATGTCTGTGGAACGGCGGAAGCTGATGCAGGCTTATGGAGCGGAGCTGGTGCTGACAGAGGGCGTCAAGGGGATGAAGGGCGCTATCGCCAAGGCGGAGGAGCTCTCCAGAGAAATCCCCGGAAGCTTTATTCCAGGACAGTTCGTGAACCCGGCCAATCCGAAGGTTCATAAGGCCACAACCGGTCCGGAGATCTGGGAGGATACCGACGGCAAAGTGGATATTTTTGTGGCGGGAGTGGGCACTGGCGGCACCATTACCGGCGTGGGAGAGTTTTTGAAGCAAAAGAACCCTCAGGTCAGGATAGTGGCGGTAGAGCCGTCGGATTCCCCGGTGCTTTCCAAGGGTACGGCCGGCTCACACAAGCTTCAGGGCATCGGCGCCGGGTTTATTCCGGAGGTGCTGGACACTAAAATTTATGACGAGATTATTCCGGTAACCAGCGGGGCCGCCTTTGAAACCGGCCGTCAGATCGCCAGGCAGGAAGGCGTGCTGGTCGGCATTTCCTCCGGCGCCGCGGCTTGGGCCGCCATTGAGCTGGCGAAACGTCCCGAAAATAAAGGAAAAACCATCGTGGCGCTTCTGCCCGACACTGGAGACCGTTATCTTTCCACTCCCATGTTTGACCAGCCATAAGCCGACGGCAATGTCCTTTTATCCCCTCCTATCCGATTCAGCCAACGCTTTTGCAATTTGGATTTATTTTATAATTTTATACTTTATGTAAAACCGTGCTGTCAAAAAAGGCCCGGGAGTTTTTTGAAGAAAAGAAAACTCCCGGGCCTTTTTTTGATCATCCCACTGCCTTATCCGTAAAGCCAATGAGCTTCGCGTTCCCGCCCGCGCTTCTATAAGGACGTATCAACCGTAAGCAGATCCCTATATTAAAAACAAATAGGATTTATATATCTTTTCTACATATTGTAGAACAGAATTTTTTCAATACTTTCGGTATACCCTCTCCTCATTTCCATCAAGATTCCGCCGATACCTACGGAAGTGACCAGGATATCCTTGGGCCGCCATGGTTCCTCGCAGGAATAGCGGCAGCGCATCCCCAGCCGTTTCATCACGGCCCCGCTTCGTAGATTGTTTCGTTTCCATCATGGGCAGCCGCAGGATAGGGAATCCCCGCCTCCCTTAGCCGGCGAACCACAGCTCTCCCGGCTTCGGTAAATCCCCCGGCCCCAAAATTCTTTCCGCAGCCTGTAACCGAGGTCATGATCCTCGGTTACGTTCGCGTTGATACCGCCGATAGGGTTTTATCGCTCCGCAGACATACCGGTGTATCGGCAGCCCCAGGGCCGCCGATAAAACGCGCCTCAGCGTTAGGAAAGACGGGTTTTAAAATCCTCATAGCCGAATTTCCGCACAAGCTGAATAGAGCCGTCCTGCTTTTTGAGATAAATGGCCGGCAGGTTCATGCCGTTGAAGGTATTGTTTTTCACCATGGAATAGATAGCCATATCACAGAACACCACGCGGCTTCCGGGACTCAGGGGCTCGTCAAAGCTGTAATCCCCGATCACGTCTCCCGCCAGACAGGTAGGGCCGCCCAGGCGGTAATCATAGGCCTTTTCCCCCAGTCCGCCTCCCCCGGCGATTGGGGGCCGGTAGGGCATTTCCAGCACATCCGGCATATGGCAGGCGGCAGAGGTATCTAAAACCGCGATGTTGCCGCTGTTTTCCAGCACATCCAGCACCGTGGACACCAAAAAGCCGGCGTTCAGAGCGACGGCCTCTCCGGGCTCTAAATACACCTGGACCCCATACCGCTCCTGAACCCGGCTGACGCAGGAAACCAGCGCGTCAATGTCATAGCCGGGCCGGGTGATGTGATGGCCGCCCCCAAAATTCAGCCACTTCATCTGGGAAAGCCAGGGGCCGAATTTCTCCTCCACCACCGCCACCGTTTCTACCAAGGGGGCGGCGTCCTGCTCGCACAGGGTATGGAAATGAAGCCCCTCAATCCCGTCCAGCAGATCGGGGCGGAATTTTTTCAGGGTGATTCCCAGCCGGGAGCCGGGAGAACAGGGATCGTAAATAGCGTGATCTTGGGTGGAGTGTTCCGGGTTCAGCCGGAGGCCGGCGCTTTTACCGGAGGCCAGCACCTTGGCCTTATATTTTTCCCATTGGGAGAAGGAGTTAAATATCACATGGTCGCACAGGCTTAAAATCTCGTCGATTTCGTCCTCCCGGTAGGCGGGAGAAAAAATGTGGGTTTCCCCGCCCATTTCTTCCTTTCCCAGCCGGGCCTCGAACAAGCCGCTGGCCGTGGTGCCGTTTAAATAGCTTCCGATCAGGGGATAACAGGCGAACATGGAAAAGGCTTTCTGGGCCAGCAGGATTTTACATCCGGTGCGGTCTATAACCTGCTTTAAAATTACCAGGTTCCTTTCCAGCAAGGCCTCATCCACTACATAGCAGGGAGTCTGCAAAGAGGAAAAAGGAAGCTCCATCTCAGTCCACCAGCTCAGGGGAGAAGCTTTCCTTCCAGGGCAGTCCCCACTTATTGAGGGCGTCCATAAAGGGATCGGGATCAAATTCCTCAATATTGTGGACGCCGGGCTTGTTCCACACGCCGGTCATCAGCATCATGGCGCCGATCATGGCGGGCACGCCGGTAGTATAGGCCACCGCCTGGGAGCCTACCTCCTTGTAGCACTCCTGATGGTCACACACATTATACACGTAATAGGTTTTGTCCTTGCCGTCCTTTTTGCCCTGGAAGATACAGCCGATGTTGGTCTTTCCCTTGGTGCGGGGGCCTAAGGAGGACGGATCCGGCAGAACGGCCTTCAGGAACTGGAGGGGCACAATCTGCTGGCCCTGGAACTCGATGGGCTCGATGGAAGTCATACCCACGTCCTCCAGGCATTTCAGATGGGTGAGATAGCTCTGGCCGAAGGTCATGAAAAAGCGGATCCTCTTGATGCCCTTGATATTCAGCGCCAGTGATTCCAGCTCCTCGTGGTGAAGCAGGTACATATCCTTGTCCCCGATTTCCGGGAAATTGTATACCCGTTTGATCTCCATGGGCTCAGTCTCCACCCAATGGCCGTCCTCCCAGTAGCTTCCCTTGGCGGAAACCTCCCGGATATTGATCTCCGGGTTGAAGTTTGTGGCGAAGGGATAACCATGGTCGCCGGCGTTGCAGTCTAAAATATCTATATAATTGATCTCGTCAAAATAGTGCTTCTGGGCATAGGCGGAAAACACCCCGGTCACGCCCGGGTCAAAGCCGCTGCCCAGCAGGGCGGTAATCCCCGCGTCCTCAAATTTCTTCCGGTAGGCCCACTGCCAGCTGTATTCAAACTTGGCGGTGTCCTCCGGCTCGTAGTTGGCGGTGTCCACATAGTTCACCTTGGCGGCCAGGCAGGCCTCCATAATGGTCAGGTCCTGATAAGGCAAAGCCAGATTCAAAACCACGTCCGGCTTTACCTGGTTGATCAGGGCAGTCAGCTCGTCCACGCTGTTGGCGTCCACCTGGGCGGTGGTGATTTTGGTCTTGCCGCCGGAAAGCTTTTCCTTCAGCGCGTCGCATTTTGATTTTGTACGGCTGGCGATGCAGATCTCCTCAAAAACCCCGCTGTTCTGGCAGCACTTGTGAATGGCCACGCTGGCGACTCCGCCGCAGCCGATGATTAACGCTTTTCCCATCTTGACGATCTCCTTTTCTATTCAGTATTTCTCTCATGACCATGAGGTAATGATATCGTAAATAGGTCCTTCAGAAAGACGCGGCCTTCGCTCCATGGCAAGGCCGTCTTGTTAAAGGGGACAACGCCCTCTGACAAAGCTTCCAAAGGACATTGCCTCCGGCTATCTGGAAAGCAGAAGCAGCAGCTCCCGGAGCACCTTGCAGGCCACGGCGGTGGAAGCGCCGCTTTGGTCGTAGGCCGGGCACAGCTCGTTGACATCGCAGCCCACGATGTTCAGTCCGCTGACCTTGTGGGCCGCTCCCAGCAGATCCAGGAAGCTGACGCCGCCGGCTTCCGGGGTTCCGGTGCCGGGAAAGACAGACGGGTCCAGCACGTCCAGATCCAGGGTAAAGTAAACGGGCTTTTTTTGCAGGGCCGCCACGGTTTCCTCCAGGCCCTTAAAGTCAAATCTGCGGGTGAACACGTGCTCCCTTCCCCACAAAAATTCTTCCCGGTCACCGGACCGGATGCCGAATTGAAAAATCCGGCCGTCGCCCACCAAATCCCAGACCCGGCGGAGCACTGTGGCGTGGGACAGCCTGGCGCCCAGGTAATCGTCCCGCAGATCGGCGTGGGCGTCGAAATGGACTACATGCAGGTCAGGATACCTCTTAACAGCGGCCCGCACAGCGCCCAGGGTCACTAAGTGCTCGCCGCCGATCATCACCGGCAGCTTGCCCGCTTCCAAAATTTCGGCGGCCCTGGACTCGATATGGTTCAAGGCCAGATTGGCGTCCCCGAAGCAAAGCTCCAGGTCGCCGCTGTCAAATATTCTGCAGTCCGTCAGATCCTTATCCAAATACGGGCTGTAGGTTTCCAGGCCAAAGGATTCGGAGCGCATGGCCTTGCTGGCGAACCGGGTCCCCGGCCGAAAAGAGGTAGTGGAGTCAAAGGGCGCCCCGAACAGGACGATCCCCGCGTCCTCGAAGGCCGCGTCGCAGCCTAAAAAGGTTTCTACGTTAGGGTTCAACATCTTTTAACAATCCTTCCACATAGCTGGGCAGAGCGAACGCCCCGGCGTGCAGCCTGGTGTTATAGTATTGGGTATGGATCCCCAGAAGATTCCACGCCGCGGCGTTCAAATCCTTTACCGGGTGATATTTTTTGGAGGCGAAGCCGAACAGCCAATGGCCCGACGGATAGGTGGGAATATGGGCCTGGTAAACCTTGCTGATGGCGAAGCTCTCCACAATCCGCTTGTGGGCCCGCTGCATGGCGGCGGCGTCCTCGTCGTAGAAGGGGCTTTCGTGCTGGTTTACCATGATGCCGTCCTCTTTCAGCGCCTTATAGCAGTTGCCGTAAAACTCCTTGGTGAACAGGCCCTCTCCGGGGCCGAAGGGATCGGTGGAATCCACGATAATCAGGTCGTACTCGTTTTCCTTGGAGCGGATAAACTTCAATCCATCCTCATAGTAAATATGCACCCGCTCGTCATCCAGGCGGCAGGCGGTCTGAGGCAGATATTTTTTGCACACCTCCACCACCAGCTCGTCGATTTCCACCAGGTCGATGTGCTCGATCTGGTGGTACCGGGTCAGCTCCCGCACCACGCCGCCGTCGCCGGCGCCGATAATCAGCACCCGCCTGGCGTTGGGATGAACCGCCATGGGCACGTGGACCATCATTTCGTGGTAAATAAACTCGTCCTTTTCTGTCAGCATCATATAGCCGTCCAGAGTGAGAAACCGGCCGAACTCTTTGGAGTCGAACACGTCGATGCGCTGGAACTCGCTTTGAGCGGTGTAAAGCTGCCGGTCTACCTTAATAGAAAATTTCACGCTGGGGGTATGGCGTTCCGTGAACCAAAGCTCCATGGGTCACTCTCCTCGCAAAGTATCATTCAGTGGTTTGAAAGCGTCTTGGGAAATCCGCAAAACGCTTTTTTCTTTCCTTTTCAGTCCTCTTGATTTCAAGACAAAATTCCGTCAAGCAGAAAACATAGCTTCCGCCGCCAGGACCGGGCCGGCCATGACGCGGCGGGCGGTTTCCGTATGCGGCTAACGGGAGCTTCCGGGCCATAAAAAGAGAAATTCAGCACACGTCATTGCTGGCCTCATCGGCCTTTGCGGCCTTTTACCGCGGATTCTTCAGCACGTTCAGCCGGTTGATTTCCAAATCCTCCGGCCCGGTCAGGGAGCATCCCTTTTCCTTAGCGTAATCAATATATTCTAAAATACCAGGAGTAATTCTTTCTCCCGGAGCCAGAATGGGGATTCCCGGGGGATAGCACATGACAAATTCGCTGCATACCCGGCCCGCGCTTTCTTTCAGCGGCAAAGATTCCTTTTCCGCATAAAAAGCCTCCTGGGGGGTGGCGGCCACCTGAGGGCTGATATATTCCTGGCTGAGCATCCCGCCCCGGCCCCGCTTGAAGCGGCGGCGGATCTCCTGCAAGGCGCTGACCAGCCGTTCCAGGTCCCGAACCCGGTCCCCGACGGAGACATAGGCTAAGATGTTGCCCAGATCTCCGAATTCCACCTGGATATCGTATTCGTCCCGCAGGATATCGTAAACCTCGATGCCCGCCAGGCCGATGTCCAGGGTATGGATTGAAAGCTTAGTTACATCGAAATCAAAAACACTGTCTCCGTTGACTATTTCCCGGGAATAAGCGTAGTAATCCCCGATGGCGTTAATTTCATCCCGGGCATACTGGGCCATATCCGTGACCTTTTTAAAGATCTCTTTTCCATTCAGCGCCAGGTTCCGCCGGGAGATATCCAGGCTGGAAAGCAGCAGGTAGGAGGCGCTGGTGGTCTGGGTCAGGTTGATGATCTGGCTCACATAGCCGGGATTGACGTTTCTGCCTGTCAGCAGCAGGGAGCTCTGGGTCAGGCTGCCGCCGGATTTGTGCATGGAGACGGAGGCCATATCCGCTCCCGCCCGCATGGCGGCAGGGGGCATATTTTCCCCAAAATAAAAATGGGTGCCGTGGGCCTCATCCGCCAGCACCAGCATATTGTGCCGGTGGGCAAGCTCCGTGATGGCCCTCAAGTTGGAGCACACCCCGTAATAGGTAGGATTATTCACCAGCACCGCCTTGGCGGATGGGTTTTCTAAAATTGCCTTTTCCACTTGAGCAACGGACATTCCCAAAGCGATGCCCAGCTTATGGTTCATCTCCGGGTTGACGTACACCGGCTCGGCGCCGCTGAGCACCAGCGCGTTGATGACGCTGCGGTGGACGTTCCGGGGCAGAATGATCTTTTCCCCCTTTTTGCAGGCGGCCAGCACCATGCTCTGCACTGCGGAGGTGGTTCCGTTCACCATGAAAAAGGCGTTTTCAGCGCCGAAGGCCTGAGCGGCCAGCTCCTCAGCCTCCTTGATGACGGAAACCGGGTGGCACAGGTTGTCCAGGGGCTTCATGGAATTTACATCCACGCTCATGCACTGTTCCCCCAAAAAGGCGGTAAGCTCCGGCGTTCCCTTGCCCCGCTTATGCCCGGGCACGTCGAAGGGGACGACGCGCATCCGCTGAAAGCGCTTTAAAGCCTCGAAAACAGGGGCCCTCTGCTGCGACAAGCGTTCTTCCATGTCCCCTCTCCTTTCTAAAACCAGATTTCTAAATTATTTCTATAAAGGATATCTTGTGAAATAAAGTGTTGCTAAGACAATCAGCCCTATCGCGGAAATGCTTCTGCTTAAAATAATATATGCGGAGGATGGTTCTTCTTTTTTCGAATCCTTATATTTCCATGCGTCTATGTACCAGAGCAGCCGGGGATTCACGAGATTCAAAATGAGGCATACCGCCACGATCCAATACACAATCATATATAGGTTCCTCCTGAAAAGCGAGCCTGTTTTAGATTCGTCCTCCAGCCGGAAGGCGGCGTAAAAAGGCCGTATTTTTTACCGGATAAGGCGGCGCCGCGCTTCTTCGCAGGGGCGGTCCCGCCCTTCCTGCGAGGGGTTCTCCTCCGCACGCTTTCCAGACGCTCCGCCTCCGCGGCGGCCGGGCCGGTTTCCTGATCAGCCGCGTAGACAAAGACAGACGCCCGCGATGGCCTCAATAGATGTTGCTGCCGCTGAACACCTCGATCATTTCCTTCCGCAGGCTGTCGGTGATGGCCAGGCGGGTTTTGGGCGGCAGCTCGTAAACGTCGGTGTTAAACAGATAGTTTTGCAGGTCGATTTCCTTAATGAGCATTTTGGTGTGGAACAGGTTAGCCTGGTATACGTTAATATCCACCGCGTCGTACCGCTGGAGGGTCTCCGTGTCGATGTAGTCCTGAATGGAGGTGATCTTATGGTCCATGAACAGCTTTTTGCCGGCGACATCCCGGGTAAAGCCCCTGACACGGTAATCCATGGTGATGATATCCGAGTCAAAGCTGCCGATGAGATAGTCCAGTGTGGAAAGGGGCGTGATCTCCCCGCAGGTGGCCACGTCGATATCCACACGGAAGGTGGCAAGGCAGGTATCCGGGTGGTACTCGGGGTAGGTGTGAACCGTCACATGGCTTTTATCCAGGTGGGCCACTACCGTGTCTCCCTCCACCGGGATCATGGAGCCCTCCGCCACCAGAATGGTCACACTGGCCCCCTGCGGCTCATAATCCTGCTTGGAAATATTCAGAACCTTGGCCCCGATCATCTCCGTCACATGAGTGAGGATTTTTGTCAGGCGGTCAGAATTGTACTGCTCGTCGATATAGGAAATATAATCCTTCTGTTCCCGCTGGGTTTTCGCGTAGCATACGTCATATATATTGAAGCTCAGGGATTTGGTCAGGTTATTAAAGCCGTAAAGCTTCATTTTACCATCCATGATCACCAACCGCCTTTCTAACATGAAGATTCCTAATCCGGAAGGCCCTTTCCGCGTTCGGTCCTGATTTGGGATAAGCCCCGGCGCTCCGGGCGCTCCAAGGCGCGGAATCGCTTTTTCAAGATTTTCGGCCCGCTGAAAACAAAAAAACAGGCAAAACGAGCCGCTGCTCATCTTACCTGTGCGTTAAGTCTGCGTTATTCAGCTTTGGCGCCAATTGGGCGAAAAGGGGGGCGCCGCCGGTGCAAACTGTAAGCTGATCTCAGAGTCTATATAGCAAAAATTTTACTTTTACTACTCTTATTGATTGTTTCACAAGTATGATGTGCGCCTGGCACACTGGTTTTGAGTAACCAACTTATAAAATTTGAGCGTTCGCTCAATCAATAAGGCAACGAAAGTTGCCGCTTCGGCATTTGACCCGGCTGTCCGTATGGCCTTCGGTCCCTCAGAAAAGGGATGGTCAAAAATCTTTGCATGGAAAACTCTGTGATAAAATTACATTTGCTCTCCACCGTTTATTATAGGAAAGGCTGGAGAAAAAGTCAAGCTTTTCTTTCCCTGAAGAAAAAGGGAAGGGTATTTTGTCGGAAAAGAAGCTTCCGTCCTATTTTGCCCGCAGCGGCGGTACGCCTCATCCGGTTTTTGCACGGATCATCCCATCATCTCTTCAGCTATCGCTTTTACCGCCATGGAAACGCGGTCTGCGGCGCGGAAGCCCCGCCGGCCTCTGAAAAGCGCCGGCCGTAAATTTCATCCGCTGCCGGTCAAATCACATAATGGCCGCCGTTCTGCCCCTGGGACTCGCCGGCCAGCTGCTCCAGGGTGATCCCCTCGAAAAAGTCGTCGATCAACTGGCTCAGCCTTTTCCACATAGGATAGGTGGCGCACCTTTCCGCCCGGGGACAGGGGGCAGCGTTTTGCCCCAGGCACGCAACCGGCGCCAGGGAACCCTCCGTCACCTTTAAAATGCTGCCTACCGTATACTGCGCCGGCGGCTTGGAAAGGCGGTAGCCCCCTCCTTTCCCCCGCAGCCCAGTGACCAGCCCTTCTTTGACTAAGCTTTTCATAATGGCTTCTAAATATTTTTCAGAGATCTCCTGATGCTCCGCGATTTCTTTCAGGGGGACGAATTCCTCCAGGCCGCGGGCGGCAAGCTCTACCATCACCCGCAGGGCGTAGCGGCCCTTGGTGGATACCATCATTTCCTTCACCTCTCTAGATCAACCTATTATACCACAATGTTTATAGGTTTTCAACAGCTCCAAGCCGGTCTGTCCCGGCGGCGCCTGATCAGGCCAGGCTCTCGTGAGCGCTTGATGAAAGGCGTCCTTTTATCTTATTCTTTTAAAAGCTCCTTTTGGGGAACATCCGCCAGGCCTTAAGCGTTTTCGGCCGCTGTGGGCGACAGAGCCCCGCAGTTTAAGCGCGGCGCAGATTTCTTTCTTACCGGCAAATAAAAAGCCGGCGTCTCACAAACAACGCGCCAGCGAATCGCGGCAGCTTCCTGTCTCCATGCCTTCTATTTCCCGGCCCTTTTCTTTCTGGGCTTCGGCTCCGGCAGCTCCCGGCAGGTAGCCTCCAGCAGCCGGGACAGCAGCTCCCGGTCCTCCAGCTGGGTCACCAGCAGGTAAGGCGCGGCGCCCGGGTACGGCGGTTCCAGCTGACAGGAGGCCAGCGCCGAACCCAGCAACATCCTGCCGCCTGGGGTTGCCTTGAAAAAAAGCTGATTATCGCACACACAGGCGAAATATTTCCCGTGGGCAAAAAGCCCGTATTCCCCGAACATCCGCCGGCAGGATACCTGTTCCCCCAGCTGGTCGCAGACAAACTGAACAAATTCCAAATTAGAAGCCATCGTATTGTCCTCCGTTTCCCGCCGGGCACACCGCTCCGGCGCCGCCCTCCCGGCAAACCGCAATCCGCGCTGAAGCCAGGGCATAAGAAGGCCGCCGTCCGTTCCCGGCCGGCTTGTGAGAGGCGGCACGAAGCGGAAAAACACGGCGGCCAAGGCTTTGGAAGGCCCGGAAAGCCGCGCCGGGAGGCATAACCTCCGCAGGGGGCTTTTCAAAAATTAAATAGTTATGAATCAGGCCGCTCGCTCTTTAGAAGGCATGACGGCCGGCCTAGCCTGCGGCGGCTTAGACCTCTCTGCCGACCGCCTGGGCCACCCTGCGAACCTCCGCGAACAGCTCCGCATACTGAGCGGGAGTCAGCTGCTGCTTGGCGTCGGACATAGCGCACTTAGGGCAAGGGTGAACCTCGATGATGAGGCCGTCGGCGCCGCAGGCGGCGGCAGCCAGGGACAGGGACTGTATATAAGCGCTCTTTCCCGCCGCATGGGAGGGATCGACGATAATCGGCAGGCAGCTTCTCTCCTTGATTACGGGCACCGCGGAAATATCCAAGGTGTTCCGGGTAGCGGTTTCAAAGGTGCGGATGCCCCTCTCGCAGAGGACCACGTTATAATTGCCCTCGCTCATAATGTACTCGGCGGCGTCCAGCCATTCCTCGATGGTGGAGGCGATGCCACGCTTCAGCAGCACCGGCACCCCGCTTCTGCCCACCGCCTTCAGCAGCCGGAAATTCTGCATATTCCGGGCGCCGATCTGGAACATATCGCAGTATTTTGCCGCGGTGTCCATCTGATCCTCGGCGATTACCTCGCTGACGACCTTCAGGCCGGTAGCGTCGGCAGCCTGACGCAGCATTTTGAAGCCCTCATCCTCCATGCCCTGGAAGGCGTAAGGGCTGGTTCTCGGCTTATAGGCCCCGCCCCGCAGAAACTGGGCCCCGGCCTTCTTTACGCCGGCGGCTGCCTCCATGATCTGTTCTTCACTTTCCACGGCGCAGGGGCCGGCCATCATCGCCAGCCTTTTGCCGCCGATCACCGCATCCCCCACGCTTACCGTGCGGCCCTCGGGACAAATCTCCCGGCTGGCCAGCTTATAGCTGTGCATAATGGGCACGCATTTATCCACGCCGTCCATCATTTCCAGGTTCACTCCGGCCAAGGCCGATTTATCCCCGATCACGCCGATAATGGTGGCCGCGGAGCCGTTGGAAATATGGACCCCCAGCTGGTGGTCCCGCAGCACCTTTTCAACGGCTTCGATCTCCCGCTGGCCGGCGCCGTGCTTCATTACGATAATCATAGGCGTATTCCCTCTTTCCGTTTCTCTTTTTCCGCCGCCGCCTTTCTGCGCCGGCGGCGCTGGGCCGATTCGTACGAGTTCCAGGTCCGGCTTGTCCTGGGCCGGATCCGCTCATGGCGGTAAATCCATTTTTTAGCCTTTTGCAGCACCCGGATATCATTGTCGTATTTAAAGAGCTCGCAGGCGTCCTCGTACCGGGCCCATTTGAACCGGTCAATCTCCGACCTTTGGATCACCACTTCCTCGCCGCCGCTTTTCGCGGCGAAAAACACCACCTGCTTTTGGATGCTTCCATAAGGACAGTATTCACAGGTTTCCCGGAACCCCGGCAGTATCTCCACTTTTAGGCCGGTTTCCTCCAGCACCTCCCGCAGGGCGGTCTGGCGCTCGCTTTCCCCATACTCCATGTGCCCCTTGGGAAACCCCCAATGCCTGCCGTTTTTATTCTTTACCACCAAAAAGCGGACCGTCCTGCCCTCCACCCGGTAGACCACCGCGCCGCAGGATTTTTCATACAGGCAGGAAACCCTTTCCGGGGGCCGGCCCTCGGCCTTTTCAATGACGGATCGGATCTCCGGCGCGTAATATACTGTGTTTTCCGGCGCCGCCACAAACTGCTCCTTCCCCTTTGACGACACCACCGCGATGACGGTGGCCGGCTGCTCCGGCTTAGGGTCTCCGTAGGAAATCAGGTAAACAGGCTTTGGGGAACTGTGGTCTCCGAGGGCGACGCTGCCCTTATACAACACCTTCCGCCCCTCCCCGGCCAGTTGGACCTCGGGCTGGGCCACGGTGACGGTTATTTTCTTTCCCAGCATTTCGAGCCTCCTTTCCAGGTTAACGTAATTATCCAATGGTTATTATAGTAAAAAATAAAGCCGCTGTAAAGAGGAGGCCTTTCTCCGCAGCCCATTTCAGCAGGCGGAAAAGGACGCGCCGGCGTGTGATTTCCAGCGCTCCCCGCGTACAGCGGCACATATTCTATTGCAGCCCGCGCCCAGCAGGCGCCGGCCCTTCTTTATTCTTCCTTTTGAGGCATCCCCTTGGCGTAGGCCAAAATAACCTCAGACGCGTTTTCAATCCCAACGGCCCCGCTGTCCAGGATCAAGTGGTAGTTCTCATAGTCTCCCCACTTATTGTCCGTGTAATACTGGTAATAGCTGGCCCGGCGGCGGTCCTTCTTGCGGATAAAGTTTTCCCCGGTATCCTTAGGCAGGCCGTAAACCCCGATAGCCCGCTTCAGCCGGATGTCGATATCCGCATGGACAAACACCCTGACGCACCTGGGATTTTCATTGAGCAGATAGTCCGCGCACCGGCCTACGATTACGCAGTCGCCCTCGCCGGCCACCTTGCGGATGATCTCCGTCTGCACCCGGTACACCTCGTCGTTAATAGAATAATTTGGAAGGTGGGCAAATCTTCCCGGGTTATAAATCCCCATAGAAAGGGAATAAATTAAACTGTTGTTAGCGATATCCTCCACATTTTCAAAAATGCGCTCGTCAATGCCGCTTTCCTTTGCGGCCTGGGTAATAATTCCCTTGTCATAAAATGGGATATCCAGTTTCTTTGCCACCAGCTGGCCGATTTCCCGCCCGCCGGAGCCGAACTCACGGGCGATGGCGATCACTAAATTATTTTTCATAGGGGGCTCTCCTTATCTATCTCAAGTTTTCTTTTTCTATAGATATAGATTTTATATTAATTTATTATACTACACTCTACTAATTTTGTCTATTTGTAATGAAAAAATTCGTCATTTTTTCATAAAGAAATCAAGCCTTTTCTGTTTGTTTTTTCGTCCTGTGTTTGTTTTCCACCGTTTATGCTATAATAAAAGCGTAACCCTGCGTTTTTGCCGCCGAAAAAACAATTTTCCGCGGCTCCGGGATAAAACCAAGCCTTATCACAAATCTGACCACGGAAGGAGCGATTCATGATGGATTGGATTACAAAAGCCGTATTTTATCATATTTATCCTCTCGGCTTCTGCGGAGCGCCCCGCTTCAACGCCGACGGGGAACGGGTCAACCGGATCGAAAAGCTGGTGGACTGGATTCCTCATCTCAAGGAGTTGGGGGTAAACGCTGTGTATCTGGGGCCGGTGTTTGAGTCCAGCGAGCACGGCTATGACACCAAGGACTATTATCAAATCGACAAGCGCCTGGGAGACAGCCACGCCTTCCGCACCGTATGCGGCCGTCTGCATGAAAGCGGCATCCGCGTGGTGCTGGATGGGGTGTTTAACCATGTGGGCCGGGAATTCTGGGCTTTTCGGGATGTACAGCAAAACGGCCGGGGCTCCCGCTACTGCGGCTGGTTCCACAACCTGAGCTTCGGCGGCGGCAGCCCTATGGGCGATCCCTTCTGGTACGACGCCTGGGAGGGCCATTTCAACCTAGTGAAGCTGAACCTGAAGAACCCGGAGGTGGTGGATCACCTGCTGGGAGCGGTAGGCTCGTGGATTCAGGATTTCGGCATCGACGGCCTGCGGCTTGACGCTGCGGACTGCGTGGATCCGGATTTCTTCCGGCGGCTCAGAAGCTTCTGCAAGGAGAAGAAGCCGGATTTTTGGCTGATGGGCGAGATTATTCACGGTGACTATAACCGCTGGGCCAATCCGGAGATGCTGGATTCCGTCACAAACTATGAATGCTACAAGGGAATCTATTCCTCCCACAACGATAAAAACTATTTTGAGATCGCCTATTCCCTGAACCGCCAGTTCGGCGACGGAGGAATCTATAAAAACATCTACACCTATAACTTTGTGGATAACCACGACGTCAACCGGCTGGCCAGCGTCCTGCGGAATCCTGAGCATTTGGAAAATGTATACACCCTGCTGTTTACCATGCCCGGAGCGCCCTCCGTTTATTACGGCAGCGAATGGGGGCTTCCCGGCATTAAGGAAAATGGTTCCGACTGGCCTCTG
The DNA here is from genome assembly GCA_000154345.1 of [Clostridium] leptum DSM 753. Lineage (GTDB taxonomy): Bacteria > Bacillota > Clostridia > Oscillospirales > Acutalibacteraceae > Clostridium_A > Clostridium_A leptum. The sequence continues at coordinate 203,808 of DS480346.1, read as the reverse complement.
CGGCCCTGCCTGGACCTGCACAGCCTGCCCCCCGTCAACGAGAAGCTGAGCCGTCATATCGCTAAGCTGAGCCGCCTGAAGGAAATGTGCGTCCCCCTGCAAACCGGGGATTACCGCCAGATCGTCGTAAAAAACGAGCAGCTGGTGTACCGCCGGGAGGCCGGGGGCCAGGCGCTGTATACCGCCCTGAACCTAGCGGATGGGCCGGCCTCTCTGGGCTTCGGCGTCACGCCGGGCAAGGTGCTGGTGGATGTGCTGAACCACCACCAGGTGTTCTCTCCCGTCAACGGCTCCGTCGAGCTTCCGGTAGAGCCTTACAGCGCCAGGGTTCTTCTGGAGCGGGACGCTTCTGAGATCCATCTGCCGGAAGCGGTGGATTTCGCGGCGCCGCCGATCCGTCCTCAAGAGGTGGAGCCCGGACTTTACCGCCACTTTAAAGGCCATGAGTACGAGGTGCTGGGCGTAGCCAGACACACGGAAACGATGGAGCCCTTGGTGGTCTACCGGGATCCCCAGGATCATCAAAAGCTATGGGCCCGGCCTCTGAGCATGTTCCTGGAAACCGTGAACGCCGGCGGCCGGTGCCAGCCCCGGTTCCAAAAGCTGTAGGCTAAAAAGCCAAAGACTCCCGGCAATACCGGGGCCGCCCCTTTGCTAAAGCTAACAAGCAAAAAGCCCTCCCCCTTGGAAAGCTTCCCGGGGGAGGGCTTCTTTTTCTCTGCTTAGGCTTGTTCCACCTTTAAGGCCCCCTCAATTTCATCGGCGGCCTGATCCAGCCAGTCTCCGTCGAACAGCTCGATGACGCCCTTGTCGCAGGCGGCGGCCAGCTTGGGATCCACCGGCAGGCGGCCCAGGATCTTCAGGCCGTTTGCGTTGGCCACATCCTCCAGATGGCTGTCTCCGAAAATTTTATACTTCTCGCCGCAGCCCGGGCACTGGAAGTAGCTCATGTTCTCCACCAGGCCCAGAATCGGCACGTCCATCATTTTCGCCATGTTCACCGCCTTGGTGACGATCATGGACACCAGCTCCTGGGGAGAGGTGACGATGATGATGCCGTCCACCGGCAGGGACTGAAACACGGTCAGAGGCACGTCGCCGGTTCCCGGAGGCATATCCACAAACATATAATCCACATCGTTCCACAGCACATCGGTCCAGAACTGCTTCACCGCGCCGGCGATCACCGGGCCTCTCCACACCACCGGATCAGTCTCATTTCCCAGCAGCAGGTTGACGGACATAATATCGGTGCCCAGCTTGCTTTTTACCGGCAGGATTCCCATTTCCGTGCCCTGGGCTCTGCCGTGAAGGCCGAACGCCTTGGGAATCGACGGGCCGGTAACGTCCGCGTCCAAAATGGCGGTATGGTAGCCTCTGCGGTTCAAAATCACCGACAGAAGGGACGTAACCATGGACTTGCCCACGCCGCCCTTTCCGCTGACGATGCCGATGACCTTTTTCACCGAGCAGCCCTCTTTCAGCTGCTCCTTGGGAAAGCCCCCCTCTCTGGAGGGACAGCTCTCACCGCAGGTTTCGCAGTTATGGGTACAGTTTTCGCTCATAGCAATACTCTCCTTACGCATACGTAATCTCGTTGTCTCTGCTTTGTATTATAACACACTGTGTCAAAAATTAAACCCTTGCGCCGTTTTTTCTCCATTCTTTGCCTTTTGTCAGGGTCCGGGCTTTTAAAACCGACTAGTTTTTGATTCCGCCTTCGGGAAAGATTGTGAAAAAGTTGTTAATCCTGCTGTTTTACCAAGATTTCTCTTGCGAAATTGGACAAGTTTGCTTATAATAAATGTGTATGCGAATATACACGGGCAGTCCCCCGATACCGAAACCGAAAGGAGTACCAATATGAACTATTCCCATGAAGTGGAAAACATGTGTACTGTAGCAAAAGGACCTCACCACGGTCCCGCCCCGATCCCGGAAGAGGGAAAATGGGTAAAATCCTATGAGATCAAAGACATTTCCGGCCTGTCTCACGGCATTGGCTGGTGCGCTCCCCAGCAGGGCGCCTGCAAGCTTACCCTGAACGTCAAGGAAGGCATCGTCCAGGAAGCCCTGGTGGAAACCATCGGCTGCTCCGGCATGACCCACTCCGCCGCTATGGCCGCCGAGATCCTGCCCGGCAAGACCCTGCTCGAGTGCCTGAATACCGACCTGGTGTGCGACGCCATCAACGTGGCTATGCGCGAGATCTTCAAGCAGCTGGCCTACGGCCGCAGCCAGACCGCCTTCTCTGAAAACGGCCTGCCCATCGGCGCCGGCCTGGAGGACCTGGGCAAGGGCCTGCGCTCTCAGGTAGGCACCATGTTCAGCACCTCCGTCAAGGGCGTGCGTTACATGGAAATGGCCGAAGGCTATGTAATTTCCATGGCTCTGGACGAGAACAACGAGGTCATCGGCTACAAGTTCGTGAAGGTTGGCAAGATGCTGGAGGATATCCGCCACGGCGTAAGTCCGGACGAGGCCTACAAGAAGAATATCGGTCAGTATGGCCGTTACGACGGGGCCGCCAAGTATATCGACCCCAGAGAAGAATAAGCCGGACCATACCGAAATAAGGAGGACAAGCTACATGGCTAATGATGTAAAGTTTGAAGGCAAAGAAAGAAGAATGGCCAAAATCGAGAAGTGTCTTGCCGAGTATGGCATCGCCAGCCTGGAGGACGCCCGTGAACTGTGCCTTTCCAAAAATGTAGATCCCGACGCGATCGTAAAGGGCGTACAGCCCATCGCTTTTGAAAACGCTTCCTGGGCTTATACCCTGGGCTGCGCCGTCGCCATTAAGAAAAATGTGCAGACCGCTTCCGACGCCGCCGCCGCCATCGGCATCGGCCTGGAGGCCTTTACCGTGCCCGGCTCCGTCGCCGAGCAGAGAAACGTGGGCTTAGGCCACGGCAACCTGGGCGCTATGCTGCTGAGAGACGAAACCAAGTGCTTCGCTTTCCTGGCAGGCCATGAGTCCTTTGCCGCCGCGGAAGGCGCCATCGGCATCGCCCGCACCGCCAACCGTGCCAGAAAAGAGCCCCTGCGGGTTATCCTGAACGGCCTGGGCAAGGACGCCGCTTATATCATCTCCAGAATCAACGGCTTCACCTATGTAAAGACCGACTTTGATTTCTACACCGGCGAGCTGAAAATCGTCGAGGAGAGGCCCTTCTCCGACGGAGAGAGAGCCGCCGTAAAGTGCTACGGCGCCAACGATGTGCTGGAAGGCGTAGCCATCTGCAAGCACGAGGGCGTAGACGTTTCCATCACCGGCAACTCCACCAACCCCACCCGGTTCCAGCATCTGGTAGCCGGCACCTATAAGAAATGGGCTCTGGAAAACGGCAAAAAGTACTTCTCCGTCGCTTCCGGCGGCGGCACCGGCCGCACCCTGCATCCCGACAACATGGCCGCCGGCCCCGCCTCTTACGGCTTGACCGACTCCATGGGCCGTATGCATGGCGACGCCCAGTTTGCCGGCTCCTCCTCCGTACCCGCCCACGTGGAAATGATGGGCCTGATGGGTATGGGCAACAACCCCATGGTAGGCGCTACCGTGGCCTGCGCCGTGGCGGTTTACGAGGGCTTGAAGAAATAAGAAACCGCCGGGCATTCCTGGCTGTTGATCCCGTCCTATCCAGCAAGGCGTCCGTGAAAGCACGGACGCCTTGCTTTTTTGAGCTCTTCGGCGGCTTAGCCGGCGCCTCCGCATACGAAAGAAATATCCCCGGATGAGCGGGGCGGATTAGAACATGAAAGCGGCGCCGTTGATGACGCAGCGGAAATGTTTCAGCGGCCCGTCCAACAGACAAAAAGCCGTTTCCTGGCTTGAGGCAGCCGGAGCGTTTTTCCGCCTGTTCCTGAGGAATCGAAAATTCTGTTTCCCACAAGCCGCCAAAAGGCTCCCTTTTGCGGAAAACGCAGGCATCTCTTTCTTTCCCGCTCTTTCCCGGGAAATGCCTTGACAGTCAAATTGTTACGGATTAGAATAAAGGAAAAGCGGGAACCTGTCCAGCGCTTCAGCCTGGACAGCCTGCGGCCGCCGCAGGACGGGGGCAAAACGTCGATGGGTTAGGCGCGGACCGGATTCCGCGCCTGTTTTGTTACTTCAATTCCGGCGGTCCGCCCGCTCCGCGTCAAAATAAAGCCTTACACTTTCCCCAAAACCGGAAAAAGGCTTCCGCCTTGAAAAATCGCGTCTTGAAAAAAGGCGCGGCCTGGAGGCTGAAGCGCTTGGTTTTCAAGACCACTTCTTTCAACCGCCCGGCCAGCAGCATTCAATGTTCTGTTTTTTTCGGCATCTGCTATTCTTGCCGAGGCTGGTGTAAAACTGACGCTGCCTCCGGCTAAATCCGTCTCGGAAGCGCACCCTTATGGGGGCTGGTGGAGTTTTAAGCGTTTTTATGTTCAAGGCCATTGCCCCCGCTTTTCTCCGCGTTCCATCCCCGCGGCGTCAGCTTCAGGGGATATCCGAAGCGGCGCAGGCGCTCCCCGGCTTCCGGCAGGAACTATGAAAGCAATGCCTTAGGCCCAAACGGCCGCTTTTCCATTTCTAAAATCCGCCGCTTTGGAAGGGAGTGGTTTTCCCGTGTATTACCAGCACGATTGGTTTATGCTTCAAATCCAGATGATGGTTCAGTTTATCGCCAAGGTAACCTTCCAAAAAGACCCCTTTGAGATAGACGCGCTTTTCGACACGGAGTGGGGCCATACGGAAACCGACCCTCTGGAAAAGGAAATCGCCGCCTTGTTTGCCCAATCCCGTTTTCAGGAGGCTGAAAGCCTAGTGCTGAAGCGCCTGTCTTCTAAACAGCCGGCGGCGCTGAAAACCGCTTTGAGCTTTTATAACGCTTTGAACCAGCTGCCTGACGAGCGGCTGAACGCCCACGGCTTTCCCCGGGAACGCGTCCGCCGGGGGCTGGAAGAATTAACCCGGCTTTACCAGATCACGGTGCCTGACTGGAACGAGCTGGCCGTTCTAAATGAATAGAGAATATTTTCCAATGCCGGGTATTTCTGCTGCGAAACCGGGCGTTGGGTAAACGGCTTAGGGCTTTCGCCGGCCGTCTGTTTGCTGCGAGTGTGTTAGCCTTCTCATTCCCACGCTGTCAAGGCGAAAATCCGACAGTTTTTGGCAGTCTGTCTGCCTGAGGCCATAAATCGATCATCATTGGAGGGATTTTATGTCAGACATTGTCGTATTCGGCAGCTTCGTTGTAGACCTCATGGCCCGTTCCGCCCATATTCCGGTTCCCGGGGAAACCATCAAAAGCTCGCTGTTCCGAATGGGGGCGGGCGGCAAGGGAAGCAACCAGGCGGTGGCCTGCAAGCTTTCCGGCGGGGACGTCTCCGTGGTGACCAAGGTGGGCAGAGATGCTTTTGCCCAGGTGCTTTACGACCAGTATGAAAAAATCGGGCTTTCTGCGGAGCATGTTTTCGTTTCCTCTCAGGCCCAAACCGGAAACGCGTTGATTCTCGTGGATGAAGGAACCAGCCAAAACGCTATTACCGTCACGCCGGGCGCCTGCGAAACCTTTACCCGGGACGACGTGGAGCAGATTAAGCCCTTGCTTGCCAGCGCGAAAATTCTGCTGGCCCAGCTGGAGGTCAATCAGGACGCCAACGAGCTGGTCGTCGATTATGCCAAAGGGCAGGGCGCGAGGGTCGTGCTGAATCCCGCGCCGATTCATGCTGTCAGCAGCGAATTTCTCTGCAAGGCGGATGTGATCACCCCCAACGAGGTGGAAGCCTCCGCCCTCAGCGGCATTCCCATTAAAACGCCGGACGACGCCTTGCGGGCGGCAGGGATATTGATGGACAAGGGGGTAAAATCGGTGGTCATCACCTTGGGAAAGCAAGGTGTTTTGGCGGTCACAGAAAACCAAAGCCGCTTATTCCGAAATTATGACGTAAAGGTAGTGGACTCTACCGGCGCCGGAGACGCCTTCAACGGCGGCCTGGTCACGGCCCTCTCTGAAGGGAAAAACCTGCTGGAAGCCTGCGCCTTTGCCAATGTAGTATCCAATTTGGCGGTCACCCGGATGGGCACCGCACCCTCTATGCCCACCCGCCGGGAAATCGACGCTTTTCTGGAAGCCCATCCCAGCGCTGCGGATTAGCCAGCGTTTTCATATTTACGAGACCGCGTCTCAAGGAGGAGTCATTATGAAACTAAACCAATACATCGACCATACGATTTTAAAGCCCGCGGCAACCGCCGCAGATGTGGAAGCCATCTGCCGTGAAGCTGTGGAATACGAGTTTGCTTCTGTGTGCGTCAACACCTGTCACGTGAGGCTGGTTTCCAGGCTGTTGTCTGGATCTCCGGTAAAAACCTGTGTGGTGGTAGGCTTTCCCCTGGGAGCTATGGCTACCGAAGCCAAGGCCTTTGAGGCAAAGCACGCGGTTAGCAACGGCGCCCAGGAGGTGGATATGGTCCTCAATGTAGGCGCCTTAAAGGAGCGAAACGACAGTCTGGTGGAACAGGACATCCGGGCGGTAAAAGAGGCTTGCGGCAGCGCCTTGCTAAAGGTGATTTTGGAAACCTGTCTGCTCAGCGATGAAGAAAAGGAACGGGCCTGCCGCCTGGCGGTCAAGGCCGGAGCCGATTTTGTCAAGACCTCTACTGGCTTCTCCACTGGCGGCGCGACTGCCCATGACGTCGCCCTGATGCGGAAAACCGTAGGGCCTAATGTGGGCGTAAAGGCCTCCGGCGGAATCCGCACCCGGGAGGACGCCTTAAGCATGATCGAAGCCGGCGCTTCCCGTATTGGAGCCAGCGCTTCTGTTCAAATTGTCTCTGAATAATCCCGTCTGCTCCCCCTGTTATTCTTTTTTAGATCCCCAGCTTTTTGGCGCGGCGTAGTTTCTAATCTATGCCGCGCTTTTTCCATGATAAGAACAGCAAATGTACAAGAGCCGTATTCGCCGGCCGCCTTTCCCAGCCTTCAGGCTCTTTACTCTCCGGGGCCCCTGGGGCCTTTCGCGGTTTCCACCCTGCCGCCGGCTTTCCTGCTGTTTTACCACAGCGGATTCGAAAACGGAAGCCCCCGCCCTATATTCCGCTTCGGAAATCTGTTCCGCCTCAGAGAGCTGCCCCACCGGCGGCAATCCCCCGAGGGACGGCGCCGGATACCGCTTCGGCGCCGAGGCTTCTCCCTCCGGAAAAGGCCAAGGCGCCGCCGGAACCCAGGGAGAATGTCAAAGCGCCTGCGAACAGAACGGCGCGGGCGGTTCCAGGCAGGGGAACGGTGCCGGCAGCCCTGGACAAGGAAGCCGCACGGGCGCCGGGCAGGGAAGAGGAACCGGACAGGGCCGGGCAGCCGGATAACACCGCTCAGGCAAAAAACGGCTTGGTCCCTGCCGGGGACCAAGCGGTCCCGGGGGGAATCCAGCAAAAAATGCTTGTCTTTCTCTAAAGCGGCGTAAAAGAACATGGCGGCAGTGCACGCTATTCCGATTGTACTAAGAAAATATATTTGATAACGCTTTTATCAGCTTCCTATTATCATCGTGAGCGCGGATCGCTATACGGCAGTATTCTGAATTTAAACCATAAAACCGAGAGCAGTCTCTTACTTTTATGCCCTGATCAAAAAGCATTTGCCGTATATTTTTATCAACCGCTCTTAACAGCAGAAAATTCCCCTGGGAGGGATAAACCTCCAGCGGAAGTTTTCCCAGTTCAGCAGCCAGCCATTCCCGTTCCTCCGAGAGGATATGATAAGTGTTTTTCATATAGGAATCATCCATAAGCGCGCAGATACCAGCAAGCTGCGCTGGGGTAGATACCGCGAAATTTTGTCCATATAACCGCATACTGGAAAGCAGGCCCGTGTTGCCGGAAGCACAAAAGCCAAGCCGGAACCCCGCTAGAGAATAGGTTTTGGTAAACGCGTCTATTACAATCAAATTTGTGGTTCGGGTTACCAGGCTTTTTGCGGTGTATTCCTTCCAAAGAGGCAGAAATTCCATAAAGCATTCATCTACGGCAAGCAGAATATTATTATCACAGCAGCGTTCCACAATTTCTTTTAAAAGCGGCGGATTTAAGACCTGCCCCGTCGGATTGTTTGGATTGCATAGGAACATCATGTCATAGTCCTTTTGGATCGCGGATAATATCCCGTCGTCTAACAGGAAATCATTTTCCGCCTTTAATACATAGTGATCTACTTCGCAGCCTGCCAGCTTTAACGCGCGGCCATATTCTTCAAAGGTAGGCTCTATCACAATAGCGCGTTTTGGCTTGACCGCAAGTACTAAACGGTATAATAAATCGTCCGCTCCATTGCCGCATAAGATCTGTTCCATACCCACCTGATATTTCTCCGCCAGACAAGAACGCAGATATCTGCAATCCGGGTCTGGATACCCCCCTGTGATATCAGCCAAGCCCGCAATATGCTTTTTCACTGTGCCGGGGATTCCCAGCGGATTTACATTAACAGAAAAATCAAGAAGCTTTTCCTCCGTATTTTCAGTGATAAGCCGCCAGGAAAAGCCGTTTGCTTGAGCCATGCTTTTCACTCCTTCGTTCTTCCTCAGCATGATATTTATCCATCAAAATTTTAATATTTTTATACGCGCGGGTTCTTCCGGTATGCCGGGCGCAAGCCGCGCGCAGACAGAAGCAAAAAGCCCCCGGCTCTGCCGGGGGCTTTCAACGTACTAAGGGAAACAGCCCGGCCATGGCTGGGCGATGACTTTTGACTTTACCGGGAAAAAGCCCCTGGAAAAGCAGCGGCGCTGTCCCCGAGGCGGCCAACGCCAGCCGCTGCGGTAAGGTAAAATCCACGGCTTTCCTCCGGAGCCCCCAAGCAGATTCTCATGGGAGGATCCTCCGGGCCAGCCGGGCTGTTACCAGGCCGCTCCCGCCCCCTGCCGCCCATTTCCTTTTAGGCCTTCAGCTCAATATCTCCGATGGTCTCCTTGCACAGGAAATAAACCAGGGCGCTGACGCCCGTGTTCCACAGGAATACGGGAAGCCCCATCAAGAACGGCGGAGCCTGGAAAGCTACTCCCAGCACGACGCCGGCAGCCACGCCGGGGGCAGTGGAAACCATCAGCACCAGGGCGTACAGCATTAAAATCATGCCCTTATTGGCCATCTGGCCAAACAGACGCTCGGAAAGGATGTTGAAGGCGGTGAACAAAAAGCCGAAGCTGATAAACATCAAAAAGCAAATAACCACCGTCAGAGGATTGGCCCTGACCAAAGCTCCTATCAGGGGGAACGCCACAAGGCCGTCGGCGATAGGAGTCAGCAGACTGGTAAGGCTGGCGAAAAACAGCTTTTTAAAGGGACTTTGCGGAACCATATACAAATACGGCTTCATCATTTCCTTGCTCCAGGGGCCGGCCGCGTTGAGGAAAAACAGCACGTAAATAGACGTGATGGTAGCGACCATCATAATCAGGCTGGAGGACATAGGTTCTCCGTCGTCCCCGGAGTTCATCATCACAATGGAAATAAAGGCGCCCACCGCAGCCAGCATAATGGTGGAGCCCCCCCAGAATACCAGGGGAGAATGGCGGTGCATTTCCTTTACCTGCTTGAAGAAAAAGGCGCTGGCGCCCCATCCGCGGCCGATGCCTACGGTCTTTACCTTCCGGATCTTTTGTCCCGGCAGGTTCATATTGATATTGCCTTCCTTGGCCGCCTTTTTCACCTCGTAGGTGGTCTCCGTGTTTTGCAGCACATCCTCGTAATAATCGGAATCACTTTTCAGAAACGCCAATAAAGCAATTAAGGCAGCCGCAGCCAGAAGAGCGAAATAAACGGCTCCCATCATGTCAAAGCCCCGAATGGCGCTGAAAATCCCGCCGGTCATCCAGCCGATAATGGGCACCCACTGGAGATAAGGGTCGGTGACGGCGGCGCACACGGTTTCCATGGAAAAGCCCTTTTCATAAACCGTCATGGCTACATAGGCCAGCACCAGGAGAACCACCGCGTATAAAAGGCGCTTGACGGCGGCGCTTCTTTTTCGGCTGCCGTTGCAGAAGCTGTAAATCAGGATGGTGAAAATCTGGGAGACCAGCAGCGACACGATGAACCCGGCGAACAGCAGCACCGCGTCCAGCGCGGTGATGCCGAAGAACTGGACCGCCATACCGCCGTAGGCCACCATACAGCAGGCGACCAGCACGGTCATGCCCATCTGCTTCATCAGGCCGTAAACCAAAATCTTCTTAGGCGAGATGGGAGAGATAAACAGCATATTCACATCTCCCATGCTGAAAAAGGTGGATCCGGAATCCACGCCCTTGATCAGGTTGATCATGACAATAAACATCAGCAGGGCGAAATAGATCCCCTGAAGGATCCGGAGATCCAGAAATTCCGGCAGCTCCTCCTGGGGAGAAAGGGCCATAGACAGGGCGGAAAACAGCAAACAGGCCGCCACGAAAAGATAAGCCACCAGCTTGCCCGGATGGCGCAGAAGCTCCAGGATATTGTTTTTCAGGGATTTTCTCAGAATGAACGCGATCGAACTCATATCAGCCACGCTCCTCCTGAACACGGGGGGCCTCCCCCTCGGTAATGGAGAAGAACAGCTCCTCCAGATTCTCGCCGTACTCTTCAATTTCCCGTCTGGTGCGGGAGGCCACAATCTGGCCCTTCATCATGATCAGGGTCTTGTCCCAGAGCTCCTCCACGCTGTCCAGCATATGGGTGCTGATCACCACGGCGCAGCCCTGGCGCTTCATTTCCAGCATCATCTGCTTCAATTCCTTGATGGCGTGAGGATCCAGCCCCACAAAGGGCTCGTCGAACAGGACTACCTGGGGCCGAGGCAGAAGCGCGCAGCAGATGCTCACCTTTTGCTGCATACCCTTGGAAAGCTCCTTCCCCAGCTTTTTCACCTTGTCGCTTAATTCCATCCGCTCCAAAAGCTGGTCCGCCCGCTGTTTCCAGTCCTTGACCCCATAGGCTCTTCCGATAAATTCCAAATGCTCGTAAACCGTCAGGGAATCGTACATCACCGGAAGCTCCGGTATGTAGCCGAAAATCCGCTTGGCCTCCAGGGTTTTGTTCCGGTAAGGCCCGATCAGGACCTCACCCTGGAACCGGAGCAGCCCCGCGATGCATTTGATCGCCGTGGACTTTCCCGCGCCGTTGGGCCCCACCATCAGGGTGATCTGTCCATCCTCCGCGGTAAAGGTAACCTTGCTGTTTGCCAAAACATCTCCGTAACGCTTAGTCAGGTTATTTACTGTCAGCATAACTGTTCTCCTTGCATCATAATTTCCAGGTGAATGAATTCAGGCATCCGCCGGCGGCTGAGAAATGTCCTGGACACAACAGCTCCGGAAGCCCGGACAGGGGCTCCTGTGCCGGCTGCTTTCCCGCTGTTTTCCTTTTTTCTTCCATTTGACCGCCGCCTGGCTCCCGTTTGGGCTCCGCCTGATCCGCCCTTGAGAAGCCTTGATTAATAAGTAATATTTCCCTCGGCAATCGCGGGAATCATAGTAAACATCACGATAAAAATGCTGATAAAGGCCAAAATCATCACAACCCACATGACGATCCCCCAAATCAGCAGGGTCTTAGCCTTTTTCTGCCGCTGAAGGGTCTCCTCTGTGGGATAATAAAGTCCCGCGCCGCAGTGGCCGCACTGCCGGGCGCTCAAAGGATTGCCCCAGCCGCAGTTATGGCATACGTAAATTCTTTTGAGCGGCTCGTTTCTGACGCACAGGTAAATGATTCCCGGGATCAGCCCCAGGATTCCCACCAGCACGCCCCACATGGTGGCGTTGTCGTTCCATTTGGATTTTGCGTCGTTGTAGACCGCGCATCCAAACAGCACTGAACCCGCGACCGCCGCCAGAAACACCAGTATGTACAGCGCGATCAGCCCTGATATCATCGTCCAAACATTCATAAAAACCATCCTTCCTATCATCAGGGCGCCGCCCGGCGCCCACGGAATCCGTTTTGCCTTACAAACGGGAAAGTCAGGTGAATAACGCCCAGGTCACCAATGGAGGCCCTCCAGTATGGGAGCCATTACGGTCTGGATCATATGGGCTATCATGAAGATTTCCCCGATAGCCGCCAGCCCCCACAGAACCAGGCCTATGATTAAAAAGGCCTTTGCTTTCTTTTGCAGCCTGGCTGTCTCCTCCGTGGGGTAGTAAAGCCCGGCGCCGCAGCGGCGGCACTGCCGGGCGCTCAAAGGATTGCCCCAGCCGCAGCTGTAGCACGCATAAATCCGTTCCAGCGGCTTATTCCTGACGCAAAGATACACGATCCCGGGAATCCATCCGAGAATCCCTACCAGCATCGCCCACATGACGGCATTCAGGCTCATTTTGGATTTCGCATCGTTGTAAACCGCCAGCCCTACCATTACCGAACCGGTAATGCTCACCGCCAGAGTCAAAAGGTATCCAATGATAAAAGCCGGAGTCCACATCGCAAGAGCGTTCATCCGTCCCACCCTTTCTTTTTTGTACCATTGACTTAATACAATACTACAATACTTTCCTGTAAAAATCAAGTGTTTTCTAAAATTTCATATTCGCGCACCCGGCCATAAAGAACCGGGTCCAGCAGAGCGGAAACAAAAATTCCGTCGGGCCGGTATTCCTCCTGATACAGCACATGATCCTTTCTGATCTGCGCCACCAGCCCCGCCTGGTCAAAGGGCAGCAGCAGGCATACTCTCCGCAGCGATACCGGCAGGTTTTCCTCCACCGCCGCCAGCAGATCCCCGATCCCTTCCCCGGTCTTGGCGGAAATCCGCACCGCGTTTCCAATCATGGGAATATCCAGCAGGGAGGGCACCAAATCACACTTGTTCATCACCGGGATCACCGGCCGGCCTGTGCATCCCAGGTCCGCCAGCAGCTTTCGGGTGACCTCCAGATGAACCTGTGCCTCCGGGCTGGAGGCGTCGCACACGTTTAAGATCATATCCGCCAGGGCCGCTTCCTCCAGCGTGGAGTGAAACGCCTCCACCAGATGGTGGGGCAGCCGCCGCACCAGGCCCACCGTATCGATCAGCATAACCGACACCCCGTTGGGCAGCTTCAGCGCACGGGAGGTCGGGTCCAGGGTAGCAAACAGCTTGTCCTCTGCCAGCACTCCGGCGTCGGTGAGGGTATTCATCAAGGTGGATTTTCCCGCGTTGGTGTAGCCCACAATGGCGGCGGTAATGATTCCTTCCTTTTCCCGCCGTCTCCGAAGCTGGTTCCGGTGCTGCTCCACCTGGGCAAGCTGCTCCCTGAGGCTTTCAAGCCTGCGGCGGATATGCCGCCGGTCGGTCTCCAGCTTGCTTTCCCCCGGGCCCCTGGTGCCGATGCCGCCGCCCAACCGGGACATAGCCGCGCCCTTGCCCGTGAGCCTCGGCAGCAAATATTTCAGCTGAGCAAGCTCCACCTGCAGCTTGCCCTCCCGGGATCTGGCCCGGGAAGCAAAAATATCCAAAATCAGCATGGTCCGATCGATGATCCGGACCTCCGTCTCAAATTCCAGATTGCGGATCTGTGTGGGCGACAGCTCGCAGTCGAAGATAATCAAATCGATCTCCTGGCTTTGACAGACCTCTTTCAGCTCCTCCAGCCTTCCGCTGCCGATGCACGTGGCTCCGTCGGGCTTCTCCCTCTTTTGGATCATCGCCCCCACCGGCTGGGCGCCGGCGCTCTCCGTTAGTTCGTATAGCTCGCTCATCGAGGCCTCGGCGTCAAATTCCCCGGTGTCCACCGACACCAGAAACGCCCGCTCCGGACGGACTTCATTCTCATAAAATTCCATTTATTGATTTCCCGCCTTTTTTCGGTTGTTTTTATCCGCTTGTTTCTTTCATTATATAATATGGCCCTCTGTAATACAACCAAATCAAAAAAGCTCTGGAAAATACCGGCCAGCTTTGAGCCGCAAGGGTAAAACGCCGGGACAAAACCAAAATCAGCCCTTTCAGAAAAGCTCTGAAGCTGGCGCTGGTTTTATTTTATGCAAAAAATGCATAAAAGTCAATATGCAATTATTGCATTGGATATGATAAACACGGTGAGGAAAATGTATCAAAGGATTCGAGATTTGCGGGAGGACCGGGATCTGAGCCAAGCCGCCCTGGCAAAGCTATTGAACGTGAGCCAGTCCACCTATTCCCGGTATGAAAGCGGGTATTTGGATATTCCAAGCAATATTCTAATCGCTCTCGCAAGGTTTTACCAGGTATCTGTAGACTATATTCTGGGCTTGACGGATTGACGCACAGGAGGCAAGCCTCCGCGCGCTTACTTCCACGCCAAGCGACCAGGCGGGCCTGCCGTCAGATGTTTCCGGCAGGCCCGCCTGGTTTTTTTATTTCTTTTGCCAGAGAAAGCCTCAGGCGGCTGGAAGCCTTCGGGCGGAGACCTCCCTGCTTTTCACGCCGGCATAAAGGTAAAGGGGGAGCGGTCCCCGGAAAACGCTCCGCGGAACCGTAGAACGCCGCGCGGCCCCGCCGGTATCAGGAAAACCACCGCAGCACCGCCAGGACCACCAGAAGGCCGCCGGAAAGATAGACGAAAACGCCGGGATTTTTCAGCTGGATCAGCTTCAGCCTTTTCCCTAAAAAGCCGCCGCCCCAAAGGAACAGCATCTGCATGAGCCCCGCCAGGATCGGCACCAAAATTGAATTCATGCCGGAAACGGCGCTGGAAACTCCTGCGCCGAAGGAGTCCACAGAAAGCGCCGCCCCCAGGTAAAGGGCCTCGGCGGTTTCAATGGCCTTAGAACGGTCAAAATCGCAGGAGAAGGAGTTTTCCTCCTTTCGTTTCCGAAATCCCTGCACGATAATGACGAGGCCCAGAATCAGCAGCATACCGCAGCCGAGCAGCTTAGCCGCCGGCAGGGGGATGACCTCCAGCAGCACGCTGCCAAGGCCCACCGCCGCGCCGGTGACCATCATAGACATGGCGCAGATTACCACCCGCGCCTTCCAGGATACCCGGATTCCCCGGAGCCCATAGGAAATGCCGATGCCCAAGGCGTCCATGCTGAGGGAAACCGCCAAAATTAAGACCGCAGCAAAGCTCATGTTACCAACTCCATTCCCCCCATTCTATGGGGAACGGACAAAAATGGTGTATGTTCCAGAGCCCGCCCTCATATATATAAGTCAGGACGGCAGGCTCCGAACCCAAAGGATAAAAACAGCCGTCTCATACTGCGGTTCCCGCTGTGTGAAGGCATAATCGGGCGGAGCCTTTTTAGGCTCTGGGGCCAGCCCCGCCGCTCAGCCGGCGAAATCAGGAACGCACCGTAGGAGGCTGCGTCCAGCGGTTTTCCTCTTTCGGAGCCGCGCAACCGGCGCGGACGGCTTTTAGGCTCTGGGGCCGCTTTCTCTCTTTCTGCCTGAAAAGGCCCGTGGGAACCGGAAAACCAGCCGCGGGCCGCGGCTGTGGAATCTAAACAAAAAGAAAAATCAAAGCGTCAGCGGACAGCGTAATCCGCTGACTGGAACGGGGGTATGGTATGAACTGGCACAGCATCTCCGCCGCCGAGGCCCTGGCCCAGCTGAATGTGAATCAAAAGCAGGGGCTGACCGGGCAGTCGGCGGCTCAGCGGCAGAAAAAATACGGAAAAAACAAACTGGCGGAAAAGAAACCGAAAAGCCTTTTCCTCCGGTTTTTAGAGCAGTTTTCCGACTTTATGGTTATCGTGCTGCTGATCGCGGCGGCCATCTCCTTTTTTACCGCCAGAATCAGCGGCGACGGCGATTACATCGACTCCATTATCATTTTATTGATCGTTATCATCAACGCCATCACCGGTGTAGTCCAGGAGAGCAAGGCGGAAAAGGCCATCGCCGCCCTGAAAAAGCTGTCCGCCCCCCATGCCAGAGTCATCCGCAATTCCAAGCCGGCGGAAATCGCCTCTGAGGATCTGGTGCCCGGAGACATTCTTCTGCTGGAGGCCGGGGATTTCGTTCCGGCCGACGCCCGGCTTCTGGAAGCGGTCAACCTGAAAGCGGAGGAATCCGCCCTCACAGGGGAATCCCTGTCCGTGGAGAAAAACGCCTCTGCCCGCTGTCCGGAGGCAGCGCCCCTGGGCGACCGGAAAAACATGGTGTTTTCCTCCAGCACCATCACCGCTGGTCACGGCACCTGCGTGGTGACCAGCACTGGAATGGAAACCCAGGTGGGCAGAATCGCCCATATGATCAACCAGGAGGATTCGCCCCAGACGCCCTTACAGCAGAAGCTGGCCCAAACTGGGAAATACCTGGGGATCGGGGCGCTGATTATCTGCCTGGTGATCTTTCTCCTGGGCCTGATGGAAAGCGTGCCGCCCCTGGAGATGTTTATGATCTCCATCAGCCTGGCGGTAGCGGCGATTCCCGAGGGCCTGCCCGCCGTGGTGACCATCGTGCTGGCCATCGGCGTCCGGCGTTTGGCCGCTAACCGGGCAATCATCCGCAAGCTGCCGGCGGTGGAAACCCTGGGCAGCGCCAACGTGATCTGCTCGGATAAAACCGGGACCCTGACTCAAAACCGCATGACCGTTACAGAGCTTTGCTCTCCCTCCGGCCCCGCCGCCTTTTCCTCCGCCGAGGGTCAGACCATGCTAAGCTTTGCCGCCCTGTGCAACAATTCCACCCTGTCCGGCGGCCTGGACCGCCCCTCCGCCGCCGGAGAGCCCACCGAGGTAGCCCTGGTGCTGGCGGCGGCCAACAGCGGCAAGCGGAAAAATCTGTTAGAGCTCTCCTTTCCCAGAGTGCGGGAGATCCCCTTTGATTCCGGGAGAAAATTGATGACCACCGTCCACTCTTTGGGCGGCGGCCGGTACCGGATCATCACCAAGGGCGCCCCCGACGTGCTGCTGCGCCGGTGCGAGGCCTATGCCGTGGGGCTGGGCGCTTCCCCGCTGACCGCGGCCAAGCGGGCCCAGATTGAGGGATACAACGAGGACATGGCCGGCCGGGCCCTGCGTGTGCTTGGGGTGGCCTACCGGGATGTGGAGCGCCTGCCGAAAAATGCTGATGAAATCGAAACCCGCCTGGTGTTCTGCGGCCTGCTGGGAATGATCGATCCCCCCAGGCCACAGGCCAAGGCTGCGGTACGGGAATGCCAGCAGGCGGGAATCCTCCCGGTGATGATCACCGGGGATCACATTGTCACTGCCCGGGCCATCGCCAAGGAGCTGGGAATCCTTCGGAGCAAGGACCGCTCTCTCACCGGCGCCCAGCTGGACGCCATGAGCCAGAAGGAGCTGAGCCGGCATATTTTTGAATACACCGTATTCGCCCGAGTTTCCCCGGAGCACAAGGTGCGGATCGTCAAGGCGTTCCAGTCCCGGGGAGCCGTGGTGGCCATGACCGGAGACGGCATCAACGACGCGCCCGCCCTCAAGGCCGCTGACATCGGCTGCGCTATGGGGGTTTCCGGCACCGATGTAGCCAAGGGCGCCGCCGATATGATTCTGACCGACGACAACTTTTCCACCATTGTGGCCGCGGTGCGGCAGGGACGGGGAATCTTTGAAAACATCAAAAAAACCGTCCATTTTCTTCTGTCCTGCAATATCGGAGAAATCATCACCGTGCTGGCCGCTTTCCTCATGCGGCTGCCCACCCCTCTGCTGGCAATCCAGCTGCTTTGGGTGAACCTGGTCACCGACAGTCTGCCCGCTCTCGCCCTGGGCGTGGAGCCGGTGGATGAGGATATTATGAAAAAGCCGCCGACCGACGCCAAAAAAAGCCTGTTCGCCGGAGGTATGACCTACAGCATCGCCATCGAGGGCTGCTTCATCGGCATGATCTCTCTGCTGGCTTTCACCATCGGCCGGGTGTTCTTCGATGGCGCCGGAGCCCCAGCGGCGGGCCGGACCATGGCCTTCGCCGTGCTGAGCTGCTCCCAGCTGATCCACGCCTTTAACGTCCGCAGTGAGAAATCTCTCTTTGAGATCGGCATTTTCGGCAACCTGAAAATGCTGTATTCCTTCCTGGTCTGCCTGGCCCTCCAGGTCTCCGTCATTTCCATTCCCGCTCTGTCTGCGGTCTTTAAGACGGTTTCGCTGAACATGGTTCAGTGGCTGGTGGTGGCGGGCCTGGCCCTGAGCCCCCTGTTTATCGTGGAAATCGAAAAGGCGTGGAACCACTGGAAGGCCAAAAAAGGCCTTTGAATGCTTCCCGGACAGATTTTCCGCGCTCTGGCCGCGAAGCCGGTCCCATTCGCTAGGCTTTTAAATTTACTTATCGTATTATTTTTATTGTTTTATACATTTTATCGCCATAGGCGGCAAGCGCGGTTCCCGCGGCCCTTTACGGCAGTATGCGAAATAAAGCAGGCTTCTTTATCGCTTCGCCGCCTCACAAGCGGGAACAGCGCGCGGGCAGCGGCCGGGAGCCTTTTACTTCCCGGTTCCTTCCATTTATCAGTTTTTTTATTTTCTTCTCCTTCTGGGAAGAGGCCTGTTTTCCGGCCTCTTCCCTCTTTTTATTTTAAACGGTTTATGCTACAATAAGGAGGAATGAAAAATCCCATATCCTTTCAAATTTAAGTTTCCATCGAGTAAACGGAGGAATGTTACTTGTCAATTCCACGGGAGCAAATTCGAAACTTCAGCATTATCGCCCACATCGACCACGGCAAATCCACCCTGGCGGACCGGATTCTGGAACAGACCCAGTCGGTTTCCCTGCGGGATATGTCCGACCAGCTTTTGGACAACATGGATCTGGAGCGTGAGCGGGGCATTACCATCAAGGCCCATGCGGTAACGCTGGTTTACCACGCCGACGACGGCGAGGACTATATTTTTAATCTCATCGACACCCCCGGCCATGTGGACTTCAACTATGAGGTCTCCCGCTCTCTGGCCGCCTGCGAGGGAGCTATTTTGGTGGTGGACGCCTCTCAGGGCATTGAGGCCCAGACCCTGGCCAACACCTATCTGGCGGTGGACGCGGGACTGGAGATCGTGCCGGTCATTAATAAAATCGACCTGCCCAGCGCCGATCCGGACCGGGTGCGCCAGGAAATCGAGGATGTGATCGGCATCGAGGCGGAAAGCGCCCCGGCGATCTCCGCGAAAATGGGCACCAACATCAAGGCGGTCATGGAGGAGATCGTTCATAAAATTCCCTCCCCCGAGGGCGACGAAACGGCCCCATTGCAGGCCCTGATCTTCGACTCTTATTACGATGCGTATAAAGGCGTTATTATATACGTAAGAGTAAAGGAAGGAACCCTCCATCCCGGGGATAACATCAAGCTAATGGCTACCGGCTCCGAATACAACGTAGTGGAGTGCGGCTTTCTGCGGGCCACCTCTTTGGAGCCTGCCAGCGAGCTTTCCGCCGGCGAGGTGGGCTACATCGCCGCCTCCATTAAAACGGTATCCGACGCCCGGGTCGGCGACACGGTCACCCTAGCGGCCCGGCCCGCCCCAGAGCCTCTGCCCGGCTACCGGGCGGTAAACCCGATGGTGTTCTGCGGCATTTATCCCGCAGACGGCGCCCACTACACCGACCTGCGGGACGCCTTGGAAAAGCTTCAGCTCAACGACGCCTCTCTGACCTTTGAGCCGGAAACCTCGGTCGCTCTGGGCTTTGGCTTTCGCTGCGGCTTTTTAGGTCTGCTTCACATGGAGATCATTCAGGAGCGCCTGGAACGGGAATACAACCTGGACCTGGTGACCACCGCGCCCAGCGTTATTTATAAGATCACTAAGACCGACGGTTCTGTGGTGATGATCGACAACCCTACCAACTACCCTGACCCGTCCGTCATCGCTCAGGCGGAGGAGCCGATCACCAACGCCCATATTTACGCGCCCTCGGAATATGTTGGCAATATCATGGAGCTTTGCCAGGAGCGCCGGGGCGTTTTCAAGGATATGCACTATATTGAGGAAACCCGTGTGGACATCCATTACGAGCTGCCTCTGAACGAGATTATCTATGACTTTTTCGACGCACTGAAGTCCCGCACAAGAGGCTACGCCTCCTTTGACTACGAGCTGATGGGCTATCAGAAATCCGACCTGGTAAAGCTGGACATCATGCTTAACGGCGAAGTGGTGGACGCTCTGTCCTTTATTATTCACGCGGAAAAAGCCTATCCCCGCGCCAGGAAAATGGCGGAAAAGCTGAAGGAAAAAATTCCGAGACAGCTTTTTGAGGTGCCGATCCAGGCCTGCATCGGCGGCAAAATCATTGCCCGGGAAACGGTCAAGGCCCTGCGGAAGGATGTTCTGGCCAAGTGCTACGGCGGCGACATCACCCGGAAAAAGAAGCTGCTGGAAAAGCAAAAAGAGGGCAAAAAGAAGATGCGCCAGCTGGGTTCTGTGGAGGTTCCCCAGGAGGCCTTTATGGCGGTGCTTAAGCTGGATGAGTAGAGCTCTTTACGGGCTTCTTTTATCAAGCCCCTCTTTCGCTCCCATCGGCCGGGCTGAAGGTGCTTCCCTGGTTTTGCGGCCTTAAATATAATATTCCATATTTGGAAAACCACGGCGTAAGAAAACCTTAAGCGGCCCATAAAGAAGGCAAAAAGTCAGCGTCTATTAGCGCTGGCTTTTTTATATTCAAAAAACACGGCGGCCAGACCAGCAAGCCATTCCCAAAACACTTATAAAATAAAAAGGCACCAAGGGATCTCACCTATGATGCCTTTTCTCGTATTCTTTTTATCATCTCATGTTGGTCAATAGGAGTTTTTCTCTTTGAGTCCGCTCTCCCCGCAGAGTCTCCTATCCAGAGGAAAACAGCGCCGTAGCAGGGCAGCTTCATCCGCCGCGCTTCCTGAACAATGCCAGGCCTTGGTTCCCTATCCTCCGCTTATTATTTTTCCTCCTGCTTGTCATTTTCCTTTTGAATTTCCTTTTCAATTTCCCGCATCAAATCGCTGGCTGCCATTCCCAAAGCCTCGCTGAGGCGAAAAAAGGTCTCCAGGGTAGGCTTGCGCTGCCCCCGTTCAATGGCGCTTAGGTGGGTTCTTCCGATTCCAGCGAAACTGCTGACTACCTCCTGGGAAATCCCCTTTTTCTCCCGCACCTGACGAATCGCCGCTCCTACTGTTTCCGCGTTCAACATAGTCTATCCGCTCCTCTCTGTTTCTTTTATTGTATCGGAAAATAAGCTGCGTTTTGAATACATATATACTCAAAGAATACAAATGTGGCAGAAATTAGGCTTCAGAGAATATTTTCAAAAGTTGAATCTAAACAGGTGTCACTACAAAACTCATGCTCCTACGTAATTTCCTATTTAAAACAACTCGCGTTATAATTACATCCACGCTCCACATCTAACGATTTCAAGATTTTCCTGTCCCTGAAGCTTCCTGAAACGTTCAGCACATTACCGGAGCAGACCGCCGATAGCTCAATGGCCTTTTATCAATCTGAATACAAAGTAAAAAAGAGACTGCATTTGCAGTCTCTTTGAAATTCATTCTGCTACATCCGGGACACCCTGATTAAGAGTCAGGTGCTCTACCAACTGAGCTAATGGTGCGAAAGGAAGGGACTGAAACAGCGCCCTAAAAACTGAATAAAGAAAGGAAGGGAAGATAAGAGGGAAGCAAACCTTCAAGGCCTTACCAAAATTACTCTTAAGGTCAAGCCCTCGACCTATTAGTACTGCCAAGCTGAACGCCTCGCGGCGCTTACACACGCAGCCTATCAACCTTGTAGTCTTCAAGGGGTCTTACTTCCTTACGGAATGGGATATCTTATCTTGGAGCCGGCTTCACGCTTAGATGCTTTCAGCGTTTATCCGATCCGCACTTAGCTGCCCAGCTGTGCCACTGGCGTGACAACTGGTGCACCAGCGGTGCGTCCATCCCGGTCCTCTCGTACTAAGGACAGAGCTCCTCAAATATCCTGCGCCCACGACAGATAGGGACCGAACTGTCTCACGACGTTCTGAACCCAGCTCGCGTACCACTTTAATCGGCGAACAGCCGAACCCTTGGGACCGAATACAGCCCCAGGATGTGATGAGCCGACATCGAGGTGCCAAACCTCCCCGTCGATGTGGACTCTTGGGGGAGATCAGCCTGTTATCCCCAGGGTAGCTTTTATCCGTTGAGCGACGGCATTTCCATTCACATACCGCCGGATCACTAACTCCAACTTTCGTTTCTGCTCGGGCCGTCACCCTCGCAGTCAGGCTCGCTTCTGCGTTTACACTCAAAAGCACGGTTTCCGTCCGTGCTGAGCGAACCTTTGAGCGCCTCCGTTACTCTTTTGGAGGCGACCGCCCCAGTCAAACTGCCCACCTGACAATGTCCCCCGGCCGGATTCACGGCCGCAGGTTAGAATTCCAGCAACTTAAGAGCGGTATCCCAAGGACGACTCCACCAATACTGGCGTACTGGCTTCCTAGTCTCCCGCCTATCCTGTACATAAATTACCGAAACCCAATATCAAGCTACAGTAAAGCTCCATGGGGTCTTTCCGTCTTGTCGCGGGTAACCGGCATCTTCACCGGTACTACAATTTCGCCGGGCGGGTAGTTGAGACAGTGCCCAGATCGTTACACCATTCGTGCGGGTCGGAACTTACCCGACAAGGAATTTCGCTACCTTAGGACCGTTATAGTTACGGCCGCCGTTTACTGGGGCTTCAATTCAATGCTTGCACATCTCCTCTTAACCTTCCAGCACCGGGCAGGTGTCAGCCCCTATACTTCATCTTTCGATTTGGCAGAGACCTGTGTTTTTGCTAAACAGTCGCCTGGGCCTATTCACTGCGGCTCCATCTCTGGAGCGTCCCTTTTCCCTAAGTTACGGGACCAATTTGCCGAGTTCCTTAACTACCCTTCTCCCGTTGGCCTTAGAATTCTCTTCCTATCTACCTGTGTCGGTTTGCGGTACGGGCGCCTTGGATATACACAAAGCTTTTCTCGCCCTGCTCTACATGTACTTCCCTACTAAATTTCGGTCCCTTACGCCCGGGGCAACCATCGCCCGGGTTACACGCTTCGCAGGTGTCCCTTTGCTTTAATCCTTCGGCGGTTACGGAATATCTACCGTATGTGCATCGACTACGCCTTTCGGCCTCGCCTTAGCTCCCGACTTACTTGGAGCGGACGAACCTTCCTCCAAAAACCTTAGACTTTCGGCCAATATGATTCTCACATATTTCGCGCTACTCATTCCGGCATTCTCACTTCTATGCAGTCCACCTGCGCTTCCGCTCAGACTTCTCCCCACATAGAACGCTCTCCTACCATCGACAGATATTCTTCACATCTTCATGCTTTTACTTGAACAGAAATTTAATGCCGCCTCATTCTTCGGCGTCATCAGATTTTCTCTCTTTCCTATCCTGCCTGAAAACATGAAGAATATCTGTCAATCCCAAGCTTCGGTGTATGATTTAGCCCCGTTAAATTTTCGGCGCAGGGTCACTCGACCAGTGAGCTATTACGCACTCTTTTAATGAGTGGCTGCTTCTAAGCCAACATCCTGGTTGTCTAAGCAACCCCACATCCTTTTCCACTTAACCATACTTTGGGACCTTAGCTGTGGGTCTGGGCTGTTTCCCTTTTGACAATGAAACTTATCTCACACTGTCTGACTCCCATACATCAATTATCTGGCATTCTGAGTTTGATAGGGTTCAGTAACCTCTCGGCCCCTAGCCCATTCAGTGCTTTACCTCCAGTAATCTAATATGAGGCTAGCCCTAAAGCTATTTCGGAGAGAACCAGCTATCTCCGGGTTCGATTGGAATTTCTCCGCTACCCACACCTCATCCGCTACCATTTCAACGGGAGTCGGTTCGGTCCTCCATGGAGTTTTACCTCCACTTCAACCTGGACATGGGTAGGTCACCCGGTTTCGGGTCGAATACAACTGACTTCTTACGCCCTATTAAGACTTGCTCTCGCTGCGGCTTCAGACCTTAAGTCCTTAACCTTGCCAGTTACATTCACTCGCCGGACCATTCTACAAAAGGTACCCGATCACCCGTTGACGGGCTCTCGGTGCTTGTAAGCACAAGGTTTCAGGTTCTCTTTCACTCCCCTCCCGGGGTGCTTTTCACCTTTCCTTCACAGTACTCTTCACTATCGGTCACTGAGTAGTATTTAGGCTTGGAGGATGGTCCCCCCGTCTTCCCACCGGGTTTCACGTGTCCGGCGGTACTCTGGATTCAGCTGGCGGATCTTCTCTTTCGCATACGGGACTCTCACCCTGTCTCGTTGGCCTTCCCATGCCATTCTGCTAGATACCTTCCATACCGTGCGCTGTCCGAACCCCAAAGGTATTGCTACCTCTGGTTTGGCCTCTTCCGCGTTCGCTCGCCACTACTAGCGGAATCTCGGTTGATTTCTTTTCCTCGCCCTACTTAGATGTTTCAGTTCAGGCGGTTCCCCCCGTATCCCTATGGATTCAGAATACGGTGACTGGACATGACTCCAGCCGGATTGCTCCATTCGGAAATCCACGGATCAATGCCTACTTACGGCTCCCCGTGGCTTATCGCAGTTAGTCGCGTCCTTCTTCGGCTCTCAGTGCCAAGGCATTCCCCTTGCGCTCTTCTTAGCTTGACCATTTGTGAGTAATCTTTGGTTCTTCGTTCTTTTGAAACTCGATTATCTTGAAATTGTAGTAATTTCCATTTACCCTTTACAGTCTTCCTGTAAGCATAAATTAAACTACGTGTTTGCTTCTTGATATCTTCTTTCTCTTTATTCAGTTTTCAAGGTGCTCTCTCTCACGGACAGTTTCATCGCTCTCAGGCTTTCCGAAAATTTCGCCCCGCCAAACCTCTCAGATTACCTCCGAGCGTCTGCCGCGGCTTCCATCTTCTTTTTTCCTGCGAGCTGCCTCGCGATGTCTCTGCAGGTTCAACCTGCTGGTGGGCTTAATACTCGAGTCACTCTCTGCCTGTTTGGCTTATGTGCTTCTCGTATTAATCCCGCACACTTTCGTGTGCTGGTGGGCTTAAGTGGACTCGAACCACCGACCTCACGCTTATCAGGCGTGCGCTCTAACCGGCTGAGCTATAAGCCCATTTCTTGGCCAGAGGCTAATCGGCTTCCGCTTTCACCTTAGCCTTTTCTGCAGGCTCCGCCTGCTGGTGGAGATAAACGGGATCGAACCGTTGACCCCCTGCTTGCAAAGCAGGTGCTCTCCCAGCTGAGCTATACCCCCATGTTTCCATCAGAGTCTCTCAGAGGGGCGTCTCTCCCTCTTACTCCTTCGAGAATCCTTTAGGACCCTCAAAATTAAACAACGCTTGAAGCTGAGCTTCCCATAACCTGACCTTGG
The DNA here is from genome assembly GCA_000154345.1 of [Clostridium] leptum DSM 753. Lineage (GTDB taxonomy): Bacteria > Bacillota > Clostridia > Oscillospirales > Acutalibacteraceae > Clostridium_A > Clostridium_A leptum. Next base: position 178,587 of record DS480346.1, on the reverse strand, counting down.
AACTTAAATCTATGCCTCAGCCTAGATTACTTCTCCATAGAAAGGAGGTGATCCAGCCGCACCTTCCGATACGGCTACCTTGTTACGACTTCACCCCAGTCGCCAATCCTACCTTCGACAGCGCTCTCCTTGCGGTTGAACTACTGGCTTCGGGTATTACCGGCTCCCATGGTGTGACGGGCGGTGTGTACAAGGCCCGGGAACGTATTCACCGCGGCATGCTGATCCGCGATTACTAGCAATTCCGACTTCACGCAGGCGGGTTGCAGCCTGCGATCCGAACTGGGACTGCTTTTAGGGTTTTGCTCCACCTCGCGGCTTTGCTTCCCTCTGTTTACAGCCATTGTAGTACGTGTGTGGCCCAGGTCATAAGGGGCATGATGATTTGACGTCGTCCCCACCTTCCTCCGTTTTGTCAACGGCAGTCTCTCTAGAGTGCTCTTGCGTAGCAACTAGAAACAAGGGTTGCGCTCGTTGCGGGACTTAACCCAACATCTCACGACACGAGCTGACGACAACCATGCACCACCTGTCTCGCCTTTCCCCGAAGGGCACCTAATGCATCTCTGCTTCGTTAGACGGATGTCAAGACCTGGTAAGGTTCTTCGCGTTGCTTCGAATTAAACCACATACTCCACTGCTTGTGCGGGCCCCCGTCAATTCCTTTGAGTTTCAACCTTGCGGCCGTACTCCCCAGGTGGATTACTTATTGTGTTAACTGCGGCACGGAGGGGGTCAGACCCCCCACACCTAGTAATCATCGTTTACGGCATGGACTACCAGGGTATCTAATCCTGTTTGCTACCCATGCTTTCGTGCTTCAGCGTCAGTTAAAGCCCAGTAGGCCGCCTTCGCCACTGGTGTTCCTCCCGATCTCTACGCATTTCACCGCTACACCGGGAATTCCGCCTACCTCTACTTCACTCAAGCAAGACAGTTTCAAGCGCAGTTTATGGGTTAAGCCCATAGATTTCACGCCTGACTTGCCTCGCCGCCTACGCACCCTTTACACCCAGTAAATCCGGACAACGCTCGCTCCCTACGTATTACCGCGGCTGCTGGCACGTAGTTAGCCGGAGCTTTCTCCTTAGCTACCGTCATTATCGTCACTAAGAACAGAGGTTTACAATCCGAAAACCTTCTTCCCTCACGCGGCGTTGCTGCATCAGGGTTTCCCCCATTGTGCAATATCCCCCACTGCTGCCTCCCGTAGGAGTCTGGGCCGTGTCTCAGTCCCAATGTGGCCGTTCAACCTCTCAGTCCGGCTACCGATCGTCGCTTTGGTGGGCCGTTACCCCGCCAACTGGCTAATCGGACGCGAGTCCATCTTCCAGCGGATTGCTCCTTTGATCAACCTATCATGCGATAAATTGATGTTATGCGGTATTAGCGTTCTTTTCAGAACGTTATCCCCCTCTGAAAGGCAGGTTACTCACGCGTTACTCACCCGTCCGCCACTAAGTTAAATCCAACCCCCAGCACCCCGCCTCCCGGCCGGATACTCGGGTGTCGAATTTAACTCCGTTCGACTTGCATGTGTTAGGCACGCCGCCAGCGTTCGTCCTGAGCCAGGATCAAACTCTCTAAAATTTCTATTAAAACGCCTTCCGGCGCCCTAATCAATTTCAGAGCTTCTCTCGCTCATTGAAACACTTGCGTGTTTCGCGTCTCTTTCTCTCCGGGGCTGACGCTCTCCCCCGCTCGTCCAGCTCTCCGCCAGACTCGCTCCTAAAGGAATTACGGGTCTCTTTCTTCTTCGCGTTGTTTAATTTTCAAGGTCCTGAACCGCCGTCAATTTTTAATGAATTTCTCCAAACATCGCTGTTTAAAATTGTTCACTGTGCAAGGATTTTTTCCCTGCCGTTCTCGACGGCTTTACTATAATACCAAATACAGATATCTTTGTCAACACTTTTTTGCAAAAAAAATGGCAAAAACCTTTCTTTTTTTTGATTCAGAAGAATATTGGGCGTTTCTCACAATATCTTGTGACAGTCGGGCGGAAAAGCCCTATTTATCACCATCCTTTTGGAAAAATCAATGTATAGATATTGAGCTTTGGCGCAAAATAGTTCTAATCAAAATCATGTGAACTTTGGAGGATTGCCATGAAAGCAACCGATATTGGAAAATACCTGTGGCGTATTTTCGTGATTCTTCTTCTAAATATTTTAGTTATCGTCATGGTCAGCGGCTATGAGCCCTTCGCCTCCTTCGCTTCCCAGGACGCCTCAGAGGACTCCGCTCAGGAGGTTCTTTCCAAATACGGCTCCCAAGGCGAGGAGGTTCGCCAGATTCAAACCAAGCTGAAGGAGCTGGGCCTGTATACAGGCAGCATAGACGGCATCTATGGCAGCGGCACCAAAAACGCCGTGATTCAGTTCCAAAAGCAGCAGGGCCTTGACCCTGACGGCATCGCCGGCACCAAAACCCTGACAGCCCTGGGTCTTGCCCAAAGCGGCGGCGGCAACGGGCAGTTCAGTGACAGCGACGTAGCGCTGCTGGCTCGGACCATATCCGCCGAGGCCAGGGGCGAGCCTTATACCGGACAAGTGGCCGTAGGCGCGGTGATCCTGAACCGGATTGAGCATCCCTCTTTTCCCGACACTCTTGCCGGTGTAATCTATCAGCCCGGTGCCTTTTCCTGCCTGAACGACGGTCAATTCAACGAGCCTGTTGCGGATTCCGCCAAACGGGCCGCCCAGGACGCTATCAACGGCTGGGACCCCTCCGGCGGCGCCATCTACTATTTCAATCCCAAAACCGCCACCAACAAGTGGATCTGGTCCAGGCCCGCCATTACCACCATCGGGAACCACCGGTTCTGCTCGTAGCCTATGCTCCCGGTCTTGTCCTTTGCGGGGCTGCTTGCTTCATTATATATGTATAAAGCTAAGGGATTTCTGTTTTCTATCTTTCTCATAAGCTTTCTTGCCGTTAACCGAAGCTATTCCCAGCAGAAAAGCCTGGCACCATTAGGTGCCAGGCTTTTGTATTCGCCCCAAAAAGCGAGTCATTGAAAGAACCGCAGAGATTCACCCGAGCCCTTTTAGTGGAACTCATTAAAAGCCTTAACGATTTCTTCCTTGCGCTGCTTATTGGCCTCATCCTCAGATACGTCGCCGTAGCTCATCATATACTTGCCGTTGTCGGACAGCATAGCGTTGATCTGATTATCCAGCATCGTATAATGGCCCTCAGCCTTAACCGCGCTTACTGTACTGGAGCCGTGGGAATCCAGATTCTCGGTATCGAACTCATACAGCTCGATGATATAGTTCCCGCCGTTGATGGTAGCTTCGTATTTATAGCCGGCCTTCGCGCCGATCACGTCGGCGTACATATCCTTTTTGCTTTCCTTGTTGACAAAGCCCTTGTCTTCAAAATATTTGCAAAGGCCATCCAGGTTGGCTTCATAATCGTCAGGATCCAGATTCGCCTGAGACGAGGTTTCCGCCGCCTGGCTTTGGTTCTCCGCCGCCTGAGAGCTGGACTGATAACCGGGACCACCCACATCGCCGGCGCCGCATCCGGTCAAAGCAGTGAAAGAAAGGGCACAGGCCATTACAATTAGAAATAATTTTTTCATTTTATCCTCCGGGTATTTCATTATTTTCCTGTAATTTCTCGGCAAGCTTTTAACGGCAAGCCTTACTGATATAGTATTATAGCCTATTTCCCGGGAAGATTCAACCGCCGCCCGCAACTTATTTCCCGCCTCTTCTGCGAAAAGCAATTCACGCGCCGCGGTGACAGGCCGGTTATTTTAAAAAGGTTTTATAGTCCTCATAATTCCGGCGCAGCAGTTCCGGGGTATTCAGGCCATAGGGGCAATGCCGCACGCAATGGCCGCAATGGATGCAGTTTTCAATCTTTTTCATTTTTTCCTGCCATTCCTCCGTCAGCCAGGCGGCAGAGGGGGCGCGGCGCAGCATCAGGGACATTCGGGCGGCGTTGTTGATTTCGATTCCGGCCGGACAGGGCATACAATAGCCGCAGCCCCGGCAGAAATTGCCGGAAAGCTCCTTTCGGTCCTTGGCGATCTTATCCTTCCGCTCCTGGGTAAGCACCGGCTCGTTTTCCTGGTAGGAAAGGAATTCATCCAGCTCCTCCTCCCGCTGGACCCCCCAAATCGGCAGTACGCTGTCAAACTGGTTCAGATAGGCGTAAGCGGCGGCGGAATCTGTAATCAGCCCGCCGGAGAGGGCCTTCATGGCGATAAAGCCCAGGTTTCTTTCCTTGCACAGCCGGACGATCTCCAGCTCCTGCTCTCCGGACAGATAGCAGAAGGGAAACTGTATCGTATCGTACAGGCCGGACTGGATGGCCTCAACCGCCACATGATACCGGTGGTTGGTCAGCCCGATAAACCGGATTTTCCCCTGGCGCCTGGCTTCCTCCATCGCCTCGTAAAGCCCGGTGCCATCCCCCGGCTTCGGGCAGAAGGCCGGGTTGTGAAACTGGAGGATATCCACATAGTCTGTTTTCATCAGCCGCAGACTGGTTTCCAGATCCTTCCAAAAGCCCTCCGCCGTCGTGGACGGGGTTTTGGTGGCGATAGTGATCCGGCCGCGCACGTCGCTGAGAGAATAACCGATTTTTTCCTCGCTGTCGGAATAGCTTCGGGCGGTGTCAAAAAAATCGATCCCGTTGTCATAGGCCTTCCGCAGGATCGTCCTCGCCTGGTCGAAGCCGACCCGCTGCACCGGCAGCGCGCCAAAGCCGTTTTTGTTGGCGGTGATCCCTGTTCTTCCCAAAGTAACCTTGGTCATACAAAGCATCTTCCTTTCCTTTTCTTTCGCATTGCTTTTGAATCTTATAGGATGCCGTTTCCGGCGGTTATGTTCGGTGGTTCAGACCGCGGTTAATACTTATTATTAGAAGCAAAATATCCCGTAATTACTGGCTTTTTGAGCCAAAGTGTAGGAATAATGCAGAAATAACCTACACGCAACGGCTTCAAATTGCATCTTATTTCCCATAAACCACGGTCGAAGTGATGTCCTTCCCATCTGCGGAAAAGACCTTTGTAAGACGGGCAAGCTCCTTACCAGCAGCATCCGTAAGAACCGCTTCCATGTTAAGCATGTTATTCGAAAACTTCTTAACAAGCTTCTGTCCTTTAGAGTCGGTAGTAATAATCGTGCTGCTATTGTCAGAAAAAGACCTCACAGTACGACCAAGTTCATTCCCGTCCGGATCAGTTAGAACCGTGATACAGGTCAAAAAGTCATTTGAAAAAGTCTTAACCAGTGTTCGACCCTGTGAATCGATTGTGCTGATGATTGTACCATCGTCCGAAAACTGTTTATAGCCATCCGTTAAACCGGCTGTAAGAATTCGGTCAATTTCATCGTAATCATCGCCAATAAACTCACCGGTAATCATTGTACCATCGGCTTGATGAGCTGTAAATCCCTTTTTAAGAGTTTCTTTGCTGACGGTATCGGCGGTCAGATCGATTAGTGTCCGGCGATTGTAAACGACCTTATTTACAGCCATTTACTCTCACCCCGCAATCGTTACCGTCACTCCTCCAGCAGGATTATCTGCTTCCACATAAGGAATAGCTTCAACTTCTACCTGAGACAAACAGTTATACTCTGTATCAGGCAGAATCGTCTGCTTCGCGGTGGACGGTGTAACTGTCTTAGCCTGTGGTTTCATGTTTTCCGAGCCGGACATTGTACCCTCAACGCCGAGGATAGTTACGCCCTCTCGAATATTGTTGGCAATCAGCTTGCCTTTTTCAGTTGCGTCGATTCCCACTTTACCGCTGCCATCGTGGAAACCCTGAGGAATTGTAACTTCCTCGTCTCTGGTGGTGATCTTCTTAGTAACGGCACCATTGTTTTTCATTGTGCCAGTTAGTTTATTGCCACTTACATACGCAGTCTTTCCAAACAAGATTTCAGCAGCGACAGCGGTGGCATCCGTAGAATCAACATCAAATGTGCAAGCACCTTCAATTTGAGCTCCACTCTTGTCGTGAGCTTTAGATCCTTTGAGAAGTTTACTGGGGTCTACGGTGTCGCCAGTAAGGTCGATGAGAACACGACCGCCATAAATAACCTTATTAACGTTTTGGTTAGGCATTTTGATTAACCTCCTCTGCAATATAAACCGTAACCCCATCATAGTTGTTACTGGTTTCGAAATATGGGACTTTTTGAACAACAATATCTTTCTTAAGCACTTTATTGGCTGTTGGCAAGACCTGAGTGTTAAAAGCGTTCGGCACCACTTCATATTCTCCAGAATAAGCATTAAAATCTATCACAGCAGACAGCTTGCCAGACAAACTTCCAAAGCAAGTTAATTTACCAGATAATGTGCATAGTCCAGAGATATGACCAGTAAGGCACTCAAACGCTTTTATGCTACTCATGTCAATGCACCTCTTCCGTTAGCTTAAGAATTGCTTTTGTGATGAAAGTATCAACTTCTCCTGTGGCCTTCGTTAATTCAATGTCGTAGACGTACTTTCCGAAGGGAAGATGTTTTGTATCTTCCGGATTGAGGGTCAAGATCATCGTGTCAATCGGAATCTCCTTGATAAGAAGAGGAGTTTCATCATTATAGTCATTCTTCATGGCAAATCGAATACGATCACCATTCATGGGAATATACTGATTGTCATTTAGATCAGTAATCGTAATAAGCGCCGAAAAAGTATCACCCCGAGTCAAAGTAATCATTGTGCCAGAAACAGAATAACTCATAATCTCACCTCCAATTCAAGCATTGTAAGTTGATTTATGAATCGCAAGTTGGTCGACTTCTGTCATGATTCGCTTAGCCGAACCGTTACCGCCTAATTTTTCATAAGGCTTGTACAAGTATTCATACAGATTCTCATACTCGTCCTGTGTAATGTAGCCCCTCTCGATGTAGGCCATACCGAGATAGATAATGCGATCATGAGCCAAACCAATGAGCATTTGCGTTTCAAGATTGTTGTGCTTATTCTCAGCAGCTTTTCGTTTGCTTCGCTCTTGGATATATGCCCAAAATCCAGAAGAAGCAAGTATCGTCCCCAAAATGGTTAATAGCGTTTGCAGCCAGGGTTCCATTTCCATGTATCATCCTCCTTGAAGTCATAAATGAATTAAGAAGCTTGTAGGAAATATCACCCCAAACCTCTTTTAATTAGGCGAGGGAGCCCACCGCAAAGTAGACTCCCTGCCAATTTCGGTTAATCCACAGGATTACCATTTTCGTCAAGACCGAGAGCTTCCAGATCAGCCTTGACAGCAGCCTTGAACTTCGCCGGAACCTGATTAAAGGTCCGACGACCTGCGATGATGAGTGCGACATACAGTGCTACCATGTTGTTACCTCCTATCAAAATTTTGGATAAAATATAAAACATGGTTACTCCTCCTCAGCGATAAGATCGCCGTTGGTATCGTAGCCATATTCTAACAATTTTGCCTCGACATCTGCCTTAAATTTTTCAGGCACCTGGTCGAAGGTTCTACGCTTATTGATGATAAGCGTGGCGTAAAGATTGACCATTTTTGCTACCTCCTCATTCAGGAATCATTGCTGCGACGGCATCGTACAGATCAGCAATTGCTTCCATGATAGCAAGCTGCTGGGAATCTCCAGTTTCCTGACCTGCCATGATCTGAACAATGTTGTCCGAATCATTTGTACCTTTAATGGCGTTTTCAGCCATAAGCAGATTGGTGTATTCATTGAACTCCTGAGGGGTCAGCGCCGCTTCCTGATAAGTCCAGTAAGTGGTTTTATCACCCTGTTCGGAAGTTCGTGTAATACTCGTAATGTCCTTGCGGAGATATACGGTTTCAACAGTAACCTCAAGTGCAGTCGGTTGGACTGTGCTCTCGGCATATTTGTAATTTAACTCCATGCGACTTTCCTCCTTTCGCAGTGTAAAGACTGACGAGTTTTTGATATACCCGCTTCTCATCGTATTTGTCATATCGTGAAACTTTTCGCTTCAATTGCTGGAAGCTGACACATGGTTTTATCCACTTCCAATACATCAAATAGGTATCGGTGCAGTCAATCCACCCAAGATAAGACAACATTTGACGAGCATCGAGTATGGTTGCTTTCTCCTTTTTGGAGATTTTGCGAGCTTTTCTCGTGGCCTTGTACATGATGGATTTTCGAAGAATCGTTCGATTACGATAAAAGCGAAAGCCCATGAAGTCCAGGTCACGCCCCTGATTGTTACCATAAGAAAAGCGAAAGACTTGCCAATTCGCTTTAAGTTCCAGGCCAAGCTCCATTTCCAGATAATCGGAAATTGCTTGTCTCATGCGGTGCAAAACCCTCTTGTTGCTTCCGAAAACGACCATGTCATCCATGTAGCGCATATAGTGCACAGCACAGAGCTGCTCCTTGATGAAATGATCTAAACCCTGCAAATACCAGTTAGAAAGCCATTGAGAAGTATAAAAGCCAAGTGGAATACCAACCTCTGTGACATCAATAATGCGGAATAATAACTCCAGCATCTTCTCGTCATGAACGGTCTTCTTCAACTTGGCTTTCAAACGATCATGTGGAATAGAATCGAAGAAATGCCGAATATCCATTTTGAGGACATACTTGCAATTCTTCGAGTCAGTCCTGATCCACTTCTCAATTACCTGTTTTCCTTTATGGGCACCTCTGCCCGGAAGACTTGCATAGCTGTGTTCATACATTCCCTTGCAGAACATCGGCTTCATGGCATTTACGATGCAATGCTGAACAAGCAGCTCTTCCATCGTAGGGACAATAATAGTGCGCTCCTTGCGAGTAATCCCATCATAAATGTAAACCGGCACATGCTCGGCGTTTTCGTAGTTGACTATCCAGTCTAAGGATTGTTCAACTGCGGCATCGTCAGACATGTGCCGGTGTTTCATGATTTTACGGAATCTCTTGCTGTGCTTTGCTTGAGACAGAGCGTACCGTCGGTTCGTTTCGGATATTGTTTTTTCGTACAAGTGGTTATAGGATTTCATGTTCTCTCTTATCCTCTCATCCGCTTTCGACTTATTCTCAGCTACTCACAGATGCTTGCACCGAGTTAATTTTCACCAAGTGGTGAGGAAGAGATGCGGATATCTCTTGCCATTTTGAAATGGCGGCATACACTGCATTATAGAGAGCTTCTTATGGATAAGATAGAGCCGCGCCATTGTTCGAGTTCGAATTGGACGCCGTATTGTTCAGATTAGCGTAGAAAGGACCGACCACAAGGTCACTGTCCCAGTTGCCGCCGACATACGCGCTGGGCGCAGTGTATACCCCTAATATTTAATTGTTTTCGTTTACCCGGCGAACCTAAGGTTCTCCCGTCCTCTCCTCGCTGCTTACGCAGCAGCAAGCGGTTTACAAGAGAGAGCCGCGCCAACGGACGAGTACGAATAGGACGCCGTATAGTCCAGACTAGCGTAGAAAGGACCGACCACAAGGTCACTGTCCCAGCGGCCGCCGACAATCGCATAATTGACCTGGCTGTTATTGTACCACATGCCGTCAGCCTCATAAGTGCTGCTCGAACCGCTTGCAGTAACAGGCAGCCGTCCGAATGCTTCCGTCTTCATGCTGCTGATGTAGCCTCCGGAGCTGCCAGCCGGAGTAGCATTTGCGATCGTCTTATAACCGTTTCCGTCTGTGTTGTAGTCGGTTGCAGTAGAACCATCGTGAGTACCACGAGTCAGCTTGACCTTCTGAGTTCCATTGGCATTGATCCAGCCAGCAGTACGACGCCACAGGTTACCCCAGACATTCTCCATACCGAAGACCTTCACACCGGAAGTCTTGTCATTAGAACCCCAGAACATACCCTTGGAGTTCATCGTACCAGGAGCAATACTATTGGAACTATTGCACCGTCCATAGCCGAATGCAGTCTGGCACTCAGTAGAACGAGCCATCATAACCAGCAGATCCTGGAGCAACAGTCTGTCAGCCAGCACCTCGGTATACCAGTCATTGCCGTTTGCCTTTGCATAGGCGATTTCGTTAGCCGCCGTGGTGTTTACGCTGTTAGCTGCACCGCTGATAGAACGCAGCTTACCGGAAACCAGAGAGCCAAAATAGATGGGGGTATAGAAATGATCGATCTGGTTGTTATTACGGTCATAGTTGCACCAGCAATCCCAAGTATCGTCTTGAGGAGTATCGGAGCAGCGGAAATGGTAAACACCATTCGATTCCCAACGCTTTGTATAGATCTTCGGCCATTCCATCATGGCGTTACCGCCAAAGGAGGTATCCGCGACCTTGGAAGCAGAACCGTTGACCTTCTTGGTATAGTCGTTAGGATTGAGATAGTGATCGACAACACCTGCATAAGTCAGCATACAAGGACGAGGCATGAACTTTTCACCAGGATCAAACGCCCAACCACCATAATTGAACTTACCGGTGCTGAAATTCATAGCCGCCGGAGTAAATGCCGCATTATCCACGTCAGAAGGATAAGTTACTCGCCCGGTGGGGCTGGAAGTCGCTTTCACCAAATCGTAACCAAACAGATAATCTCTCTTCTTCGGGGTAACACTGGTTCGGTTCGCCTCGCTGCGATTATAGGCACCGGTACTGGTGTAAGGGAATGCAGAATAGTAATACACCACTCCGACTGTCACATTGATATCCGTATAAGTGCCGTTAGCAGTGATGTTCTTGAACAGTTCGCCCTCCGTTTCACTGGTAGGATAACCAGTCGTGCTCCTACGGATGACTGCACCGGCAACGCCACTCGGCAACTTTGCCGTGATTTCAACCTTGACGGTGTCAGACGCAGAAACATACACCGACTTAGCGGAAAATTCCTGCATCGGCTCCGGTTCATTGACTACTACACGGTTAGCCTTATTCCGGTTATATACACCCTGTGTGGTATAAGGGAATGCTGCATAGTAGTAAGTTCCGGTGGGGGAAGCGCCACTATCCGCAAAGACAGTATACGCCTTGATGTTGGCGACCAGATCGCCGTCGAACTCATCCTTAGGATAATCGGTTGTCTTCCTCCGGATAATCGCACCTTCCACGGTGCAGAGCGTCTGGTTATTCACGACTGTGTCGTTGGGAAGTGTAGCCGTAACTTTCACGACGCCACTCTCAACAGCCACGCCAAACGCCAGCATATTGGACGGCTCAATGCCGCCGAAAAAGTGTCGGTTTTTACCGAAAATCAGATCTTCTTCTGCCATTTTGATTGTTCTCCTTTCGCTTTAAGAATAAGTTACAACGGTGCTGATAAGCTTGCCATCGGAGTCAAAAGTCTTAACGGCTCTCGCCACTTCTGCTCCCGCTGCACTTTTCAGCACATTTGTCATTGTCAGGAATCCGTCAGAGAAAGTCTTCGTCAAAGTTCTGCCGTCACTTGCAGTAGAAGTGATAACCGTACCGTCGTCCGAAAACTCTTTGGTTCCGTCTTCGAAGCCAACCAGCAAAATCCGTTTGACTTCTTCCTTGTCGATCTCAAGTTGTAGATTACCGGCGACATCGCCGCTGAGCTGGTCTTTCATCTGGTTATACCAGGCAAGAAAATCAGCCTGTTCAGATGCGATCCACTGGTCAAGAACGGTCTGCTCCTGTTGGAGGTCCGCTTTCATTTTATTGAACCAAGCCGTGAAATCGCTTTCCTCCTGAGCAATCCAGTCATCGACTTCCTGAGATCGTGCATCAGTAAACCGATCAAGCTCATCCTGCCATTTGCCAAGCAGCTCGTCCAAACTGATCGTCTGAAGAATGCCGGTTACAAATGGAGTAGACTCTGTACCGACCATAGGTGTGATGTCAGCTTGGTTAATGACCGCAGTTCCGTACTTTCTGTAAATATAACAGAGAGGGTACTGATGGACATTTCCCTCGTTCGTCAAAGTCGGTCTCGACGGTGCACTGGACGGATTACCCTTGACAAATTTGATGGTGTTCTCACGAACTGACTCCATTCCGTTTACTTCCAGAACCACGGCATCGATACGATCAAGAAGCACCTCTGCTTCCGGGGCAGTCATCGGCAGGATACTGTCATTGACCGTCCATGTATGGTCAAACCAGGCTTTGCCGATACCGACATTCACGGTAAGACCGCCTGCCGCCTTCACAGCAAAAGCGGTTCCGATAGAAGCAAATACACCATCGATGATGAGTCCGTCAAAGATAGCTGACATCTGTGCAGCATTGTATTTGCGGTCACCGTTAAGTGAATTGAAAAATCCGCTTGATACGCTCATTCAGTTTCTCCCTCCTTACTTTGAAATAGTTTTGAAGGTCGGATAAATCGACAATCCTTCCTCACTGTTTGAGATGACCAGCTCTGAAATGTAAGCTGATCCCTCATTGCCATATTCATTGGCGATTTGAACGATGTCTCCGATAAAGAAGTCCTCGCCGTATTTGAAAAGTCGAGTAACTTCAACTTCTCCTTCGAATGCAGTGGTTACAATATGGTCTGCCAGATTCTTCAAACCTTTTGTCCGAAGCTGCGCCATATATTCTGCATCGGAAAGAGTCCCGTCCTCAGTATCGGATGAGATGTCACGAGCATCTGTGAAAAGCTCACGCCGGTCAAGCCCTGAGGCTGAGCCAACGATAGCAGTTCGCCTTGCTGCCCCTTCACCTTCTCCTGCGACCAGAGTCACATTTCGAAAACTCGCTCTGGATGAATAATAGTTGCTGTTGATGATGTTCTCAAAGTTTGGAGAGAAAACAACATACGGATTTTCTGTCTGCTCATAAGAGCGATCAACGCCGGCATACAGACTGAATGCAAACTTGTTTTCATCTGTCAGTACGATCTTGAACCCTATATTGTTCTCCTCACAAAGTCCTTTGATAACATCGTACAGGCAGTCACCTGTGTATTGGTTGTCAATTTTCAGACTTGTAATTTTAGGGTCGGCAGAAGGCACGAACACAAAGTTGGAAATCTTTCGATCAGCAATAGACGGTGAAATGATGCATTCGTTTAGCATCGTCTGGATGCCATTTTGAAGATTTCCATTAAAGATTCGCTGCCCCCAGATGATGCGGCGTTCAAGAATAGACTCCAACGATCTGCCTGTGACGATAAGATGATTTCCTTCTTCTGTGTCGGCATTGATCTTGATGTCCTCAATAATCATACAGTGCTCCGAATCCTTCAGCCACAGATAGTAATCCTCTTTCAAATACTGCAAGAGTTGTGTATCCATAGCGAAGAATATCTCGAAATCTCCATACGAATTATACCGGTCAGTCCATATCATGGATTCGTAAGTATCTATGACGGCTATGGACTCAAAGTCGGTGTTTAAGACCAAAAGTTCCATAGTTATACCCCCTCATAGATTACTTTGTTTTCAATTCTGAACTGAAGATTCGTAACACCGCTGTCAGCAGTAAAGGCGAAAATGTTATCGCCTTTTGCTAAGGTAAACCAGTCGGTATTCTTATCCAAACAGTTCAGGATGTTGTACGAAACACCTTCACGAATCAGAGTAATGCTCTTATCGCCCTTTGAGGTGTTAATAATGATATCATCACTTGCGACGATGCCCTTTCCAGTCAGCTTTTGGAGCTTCCCAGTATCGATCTTCATGACTTCTCTGGTTTCCGTATTGTAGATGTTAATGTTATTTGCCGGTCCGATAGCATGGATGTAGATTGTTACACCGATTTCAGCATCGCCATAGTAAGTGATGACACCCTCCGTCTTGATTTGGATTTCACCAAATACAAGCAGCGGTTCCGTCAGAGACTCATTCGAGAACGGAAACTCGAACAATGGGTCAATACTGTAGAAATCCGTTACATTGTTTCCATCCTCACCGGCTGAATAGAAGAACGGGTCAGGGCAAATGATCGAGATTGATGTCCCTTCCTGTGAGCTAAAAATATTTGGTTCATTCGATTCCACATAACCGTTTGTTCGTACATATCGGTTATCGGTTTCGATGATGATCTCAACATTTTTCTTTGCCGGAAAGTATTTGTAGGATTTCTGCCGTACATCCTCGATTGTTTCTCCATAGACTGTGTCAACGAATACGATTTGGAAAACGATGTTCCGCTGACTCAATCTGGCAGAGTTAAACATAGAGCCGTCATTAGTGACGACTTCCGTCGTGTTGACAGTTGCTTTGACCGGACCTAAGCCGGTTACAGACTTGATGAGGAAGCCCGAAACCTCAGGCTTCCTCAAGTCAAGTTTGATCCTATCACCTAAGTAATTGGTGATAGCAAATGAGTGAATCATGTTTCCACCAATCCTTTCAACGCCGAGAACTGGTTCTTCGTCTGACGATAAATGTCAATCCTCGACAGTGCCTTAGGCGAATAGTTATTTTGTGTGAAATTGTAGTTGTTTCCAGAGGTCGGTGTAGTACCGCCATTTTGAACGACACTGCCGCCCTCACGCTCCATACCGGCGCTGATCTTCATCGCCTGATTCCGACTCAGAAGTGCCGACAACCTGCCCGCACCCTCCGTTACATCAGACAGATCAAGCAGCGGTCGAATCGTCGGTTGAGAGTCAATTCCATTTTCGATAAAATCACCGATCTTGGAAACCGCGTTGCGGAGTCCTTCCTTAGCCGACTTTGCAACAGATGCACCGGCATCGTAAGACTTATCGGAGTAGTCGATCAGGGAATTGACGAATCCCATACCAAAGAATCCGCCAATTCGATAGCCGACTTTAGACGGTGAGTTGATGTCGAGTTCCGCTTCTGCTGCCGCTGCCGCTGCTCTTGCCATAGCTCTTGCTCTCGCTTCAGCCATGTATGTGTTGGCAGTTATGCCAGCGGCAAACCCTTCAACAAGATACTTACCGGCGTTATAGAAATCGGTGTACTTATTTCGAATTGCTGTCAGACAACTATTGATGATCTGAACAAAGGCATCTTTTGCAAGCTGATTCTTTGTTCGAATACCTGCGATAAGATTTGTCATTGTGGTCTGTCCAACGGTATTAAACTCGTAGAACTTATTTCGGATTGCTGTCAGGCAACCGGATACGATTGTGACAAATGCCGACCGAGCAGATGCGTCGCCGGTACGAATACCAGAGATAAAGTTGGTCATCATCGTCTGCCCCATAACTGTGAACTGACTGTACTTGCTTGTAAAAGCAGTGACAATACCGTTAATCATGGTGGTAAAAGTGCTTGTCAGATTTCCTTGCTGTGCTTTGGCGGCATTGATAAATGTAGTGACCATCGTGTTTGCGGCTGTGCTCACACGGGAATTAGCATTTGTAAAGGCATTGATAAAGCCGTCAATGCCTGCATTACCCAAATTCGTAAGATTCTGAGCAAATGTAGACATTCCACTTGTATCAACGCTCTTAATGCCGTTTGCCAAATCCACAAGATTTCTGAACTCGACAACCACACCACTTAACTTAGCCACATCCACTCCGCTAACGCTGTTGTAATACGCAGCAAATGACTGACCGAAAGATACCAGCTGCTCGCCGAAGCTTGCAATATCGTTATCGCCCGTAAACCAGGATACGATACCGCCGCTATTCGGCAAATTGTTTGAAAGCTCAACCAGAGCTTTAGCTGCATTTGCGGAGTTTGTGACGACAGATGCATCCAATCCTGTAACAGCCAAAGAATAGTTTTTCATTGCTGTACCAAATGGGACAAGCTGTTCACCGAAGGTTTCAAGGTCGTTATCGCCCGTAAACCAGGATACAACACCGCCCGTATTCGGTACCGTATTCGCAAGCTCAAGCAAAGCCTGACCTGCGGTAACGCTATTTTGAATGACATCGGCTTTCAGTCCGGAAACAGCGTCAGAGAAATCCTTCATTGCTCTGCCGAAAGGAACAAGCTGTTCGCCAAAGTCATCCATATCGTTTTCACCAGCAAAGAAGCCAACTACGCCGCCGCTGTTCGGAACGGTGCTTGCCATCTCTGCAAGTGCCTTACCAGCGGTAGCTGCTTCAGTAATAACACTGGCGTCAATTCCGGCGACTTCGTTTGCAAAGTTACGCATGGCACGACCAAATGGAATAAGCTGTTCACCGAAGGCATTCATATCGTTCTCTCCGGCAAAGAAACCAACGACACCGCCAGTATTAGGAAGTGTATCAGCCATCTCTGCAAGAGTCTTACCTGCGATTGCAGCATTGGAAACTGCTTCTCCATCAATACCGCTAATTTCATCAGAGAACTGTTTCATGGCTTTTCCGAACGGAACCATCTCTTCAGCAAAGCCGGAAAGTGAGCTTCCGCCGGTAAACCACGAGGTCAATCCATCCAAAATATTTGCGGCAGTCAGGATAAGAATCGTTTCTGCAAGAGCCTTAACGCCATCCAACATAGCCGGGTCTATAGAAGCAGCGCCGTCAAGGAACGGCCGAACATTGGTCATAAATCCGGAAAGATCGGAGCCAATTTGAGGGAATTGACTGGATACGCCGCTCATAAAGCCGCCGACAATACCGCCAACAAACTTGCCGATTGCCGTGCCAATTCCCTGAAGTAGATTTCCGCCTTCATTGATAAGCCAGTTCAAGCCCGGAATTTGTGCCAGGGCACCAACAGCAGCGAGCACAAGAGCAAGTTCAGCGATGACGGCACCCATACCGAGAACACCCAGCATTGCACCGGGAACCAGAGCAGCCACTGCACTCAAAGCCGCCATAATCGCTGCAAGCAGACCGATGCCGACAATTCCCTGAAGAAGTGTCTCGGTATCAATACCTTTAAGCGCATCCACAATGCCTGAGAAGAACGCCATCAGTACATCTACCGCAGCCTGAATCAGACCGGGGAGATTTTTGGCGACGCCCTCAAGTACAGCAATAAGGAATTGGAAAATAGAATCGACGATAGACGGGGTGTATTCTACCAACGCTTCAAGAACACCTGCGATAAGCTTCAGTGCTCCGTCAGCAATAGCGGGAACACACTCAACGAGCACATCCACCAGCATAAGAACAACTGCTTTGACTGCTTCGCCGATAGCTCCTGCACTATCTGCGATAACTTTGCAGAACTCAACGATTGCCTCACCGATCTTAGCCACGATAGCAGGAATGAGTGCTGCAACACCTGTAATAATAACAGTCAAGGAAGCAACAATGGCTGTGGCACCGGCAGTTCCAGCAGCCGCAAGAGCCGTCAAACCTACTGCCAAAGCGGACAAACCAGCACCCGCCAAAGCGAGTCCGGCGCCAATGCCAACGACTGCTACTCCAATTAATGCCAAAGAGCCGCTCAAAGCAAGAATGGAAGGAACCAGCGGGGTGAGTACAGCGCCCGCAATCCCGAGAACAGCAAATGCTCCGGCTAAGGTAACAAGCCCCTTTACAATGGAACTCCAACTCATGGCGCCGAGAATAGCCAGTACCGGAGTAAGCACCAAGAGGGCACTTGCAGCAACAAGAAGCGCCGCAGAACCTGCAAGAGTGCCTGTCATGGCATTTAAGCCGATGGCAAGAATAGTCATTGCTCCGCCGAGGGTGATAAGACCCTTTGCTACCTGCTCCCAACTCAGATTTCCCATCTTTTCAAGAGCGGTTGCAAGAACGACAAGCGCCGCAGAAACAATTACCAAACCGGCACCAATACCAGCCATATTATTCGGCATGAATTTAACCGCCACGGTGATAGCGGCAAGTGCTCCTGCCATAGCCGTTAAACCACGAGCAATCTCGTCCCACTGCATAGTTGAGAAATCCTTAACCGCAGAGGCGAGAATTTTCATAGCGGCGGCAATAGCAATCAATGCCACACCAGTAGAAATGACATTTTGAGCATTACCGGTAAGTTTAGTGAATGCAGTGATTTCAGCAAGAAGAACAGCAATAGAGGCAAGCCCCTTACCAATGTCTTCCCATTTCATTTCGCCGAAGTCCTTGCAAGCGGAAGCCAGGACCTTAATCGCAGCCGAAAGAATCACGATACCAGTAGCGGTCGTAATAGATTTACTGCTGAATTTTGCAGTTCTCAGGAACAGAGAAACCTCTGCCAGTAAAACTCCGACACCTACAAGACCCTTTGCAAGCTGATTCCAGTCCAGCTGAGCAAGCTGTTCACAAACAGAAGCAAGAATCTTAATAGCTGCCGCAAAGATCACCATCTGGGTAGCACCCTTGATGATTGCTTTACTGTTAGAGCTCATGGCTTTGGCAGCAGCCACCATCATAGTGGTCAGACCGGCAACACCGATAAGGCCGGTGGCAAGCTGCTTAGCATCCAGGTCGGCAATCTTTTTAAGTGCGCTCGCCAAAATCAGCACTGCCGTAGCAATACCGAGCATGGCCGTTACACTCTTCATAACGCCGGTTGCCTGTCCGCTGATTTTGTTGAAAACTGCCATAGAGCCGAGCAAATCGGCAAATAGCACGGTAATCGCTCCAAGCGCTACATTCAGTTTTTCGCTGTCCACCAAACTGAGTGCAATTAAAGATGCGGTAAGAATGGCAATAGCCGATGCGATCTTTAACAATGTACCCGCCTGCAACTGATTCTGGTAAGCTTCAAAGCATCCTCGGACACTATCAAGAATCCCAATAAAAGATTCTTTGAAGCTGCCAATGTCTTCAATTGCTTCTCGGAAGGTACCAACAAATTTCGTGATGCCGACAGCGATAGCCCCAAATGAAATCCCATTCAACAAATCAATGATTCCACTGAAGTTAGCTTCACCGAGATTCTTTGCTAAGGAGCTGCCGAGTTCGCCAAGGATTTTAACGATGCCACTGCCGATTGTCTTAACTGCATTCCACACAGCAGAGAGAAGCTGAACAAATTGACAATTTGCAAGCGTTTCACCGATGACCTTGAAAGCAACAATAACTCCCGATTTCATCTCACCGGCAGCTTCTCCGACCTGAGCCATCCTCTCGTGAATTCGCTCAAGGAGAGAATGAAACAGTTCAAAATTCGCAGATTCAAACTTCTCTTTGATTTTGTTCTTCAGTGTAGATAGAGCAGTCATAATTGTTTGAATGACTGTAGCAATACCTTCACCGACTTTCTGGAATGCCCCGCTGGTTTTGATGAACTCGTCAAACGCAACAATGGCGTCACCAATACCGCCAGTAAAGCCAAGAATCCCATCTCCGAGTGTTCCAAACCCGCCAAACAACGGTTTAATTGCCGTAAATATAGCAGAAAAGGCTTGTTTAATGATGCCCAAGATCGCAAACAAGCCTTTGAAAGTGGATTTTAGATTAGCTGAAGCTGTATCACTGAGCTTCAAATTTGCTGTGAATTTTCGCAAATTCTCAGTAATATCATAAAGCTGCTGGGCTGTGGTGGGAGGAAATATCTCACGGAATGCCTCATAGATCGGTTTGATAACACTCTGAACGCCTTCAAAAGCATTTTTAAGTGCCTCAATCAGTTTGGTTCTTCCGCCAAGATCTTTCCACCCTTGCAACATCTCATTGCGAGCATCCGCTTGGGCATCGATAAATCCACCGATAACCTGACTGAGTCCAGTCCAAAGTTCTTTGGCTTCCTCAAAATCACCAAACAGGATTTCCCATGTGTTTGCCCATCCGGAGCCTACGGCTTCTTTCAGAGTGTCCATCAACTGGGAGAATGTCTTAACATCCTGCGCTGCGGCAAATGCTTTTGCGCCGATTTCTGTTGTCTCATCGGCGTAATCACGAAGAGTGCTAACAAGAGCTTCTGTAGTCATCCACTGATCCTGCAAAGAATCATTGAAGCCATGTGTAGCATCGATGACATTACCCTTGACTGTTTTGTACATTCCGTCAGCAGTCTTGGTTAATGTACCGCAGGCAACAGCCGATTCAAGAAGCTGTGTCTTAAATTCAACAGTTGCCATGTTAGCGTTCTCAATAGATTTCCAGTCGATCAGCTTAACATAACCGGCAGACAAAGCCTGAGCAAAGTTATACATGGCACGGGACGCCTCATTTGCATTGGCACCGGAAACGGCGGCAACATTCGAGACACCCTGGATAGCCATAACTGCATCCTCAAGTCCTACGCCAGCGTTGGTGAATTTACCGATGTTGGAAGTCATGTCCTGGAACGAGTAGATGGTCTTATCCGAGTAGGTGTTGAGTTCCTGAAGATACTTATTAACTTCTTCAAGAGAGGCACCGGTGCTCATCATGATAGTCTGAATCGACCCCATCTTCAGCTCGTATTCCTCAAAACCCTGACTGATAGGTTCAATCGTCAAGGAATGGAGCATCTGTTTACCGGTGTTTACAACCGAGTTGGTGATGTTTGCAAGGGCGGTTACAGCCATGACTTCCAATGCCGAGAATCGAGTCTTTACTGTTTCGACCGCAGAGCCAAGCCCCGACATATCGACTTTCTTGACAGCGCTGTCAATGCTCTCAAGACCCTTTGTAGCTCCATCCATATCCAAACTCTTCTTTAGTTTTTCAATGGTAGACAAACTGGTTTGAACATTGTTCTCAAACTGCTTATTGTCAAACCGCATTTCTACGACTCTTTCGTCGATAGTTTTACTCATAGCTTCGTAACCTCCTTCCATGCTTCATTTGCAATTTTGTCAAAAATAGGCTGGATAGCAGGATTGATATAATCTCGCCCCTGTACCCAGCCTCCGTTACGGGTTCCGTGACCATATTGCAGGATGATCGCGATCGGAACCCCATTTTGAATATTTGAGTTATAAAAAATAATCTTTGCAGATCCATTTCGGTTTACGATTTCGTAATACCATGAACTGGCGGTCAAACCGGAATCGACAGGCGTTGCAGACGCAAGAGCGGCGACCCCTTCTCGGCCATACTTGTCGAGGTCTCCGAGATGGACCACTTCCTTTGCCCTCTCCAAAAAGCGTGTAACTTTAGAGAAGTCTCCCTTGTGACTGAACCTTATCATTCACGGACCTCCTTATTTAAGAAGCTGATTAACCCGATTCTGTATCACGGAAGGATCGTAACCAGCCACCTTCAGACGATTAGTTCTATCAGCGCCGTTACCCCACAACCCCTGAATCACTTCACGGGCAACCTGGTCAGTGCTTTTCTTGGCTGAAGATGCCGAAACCGCCGTCCCGCTTTTGGTTGTTACATAAGTATCGAATCCAGCAGCTTTCAGCCTTGCAGCCATTGCATCGGCATTCGCTTTCTTGCTGAAAGCACCGACCTGAATCTTGTAAAGGTTATCGACCTTGACCATGTAAGTATCGAAACCGGCGGCTTTTACTTTCTGAAGCATTGCGTCAGCATTTGCTTTATTGGCAAAAGCTCCAGTCTGAACCCGATAAAGCACCTGGTTATCGACCGGCTTATCGTTTCCACCGGTAGAACCTCCGAGCTTCGCTGTAAC
Source organism: [Clostridium] leptum DSM 753 (assembly GCA_000154345.1). Lineage (GTDB taxonomy): Bacteria > Bacillota > Clostridia > Oscillospirales > Acutalibacteraceae > Clostridium_A > Clostridium_A leptum. Next base: position 157,327 of record DS480346.1, on the reverse strand, counting down.
TTTGGATGCAAGATTACCCATTCGAGCATACATCCAGTCACCCGGACAGCTCTTATTGGCAAACCAACGATGTACAGTCAGAACCATTTCATTGGAAGCAGGCTCATAGTTCAGAGTCTTTGTCTTATCACCGAGCCACAGCAACTTGGTCTTTCCATAACGCTTGCAAATGTCCGCGCAAAGCTCGATCAGCTTGGCGTACACAACATCATTGAATGCATAGGGGTGTGTAGCATCACTGGCGCACTCGATTGTAATCGCACGCTGGTCGTTAGCATTGGAAGAAGAACACCAGGAACGATTCTTCTCCTCCACATACATACCTACTCGACCGTCTACACCGATACCGTACTGACAAGAAGCCTGCCGGGAAGTCGGAGCAAAAATATTGCCCAGGGTTTCTACCGAGCACTGACCGACTACGCAATGAGGTGTAATACGGTCAACGGCATGAGTTCTCTGCCCGGAATGATTCGGGCTCAACTTGGTATAGGATACCAGAGGACTGTTACTCATTTTTTGTTTCCTCCTTCACGCTTTGAATCTGCTTCAACATCTGAATCACCTTGTCATAGCCAACCGTAGAGATCAAGAAGCCCAGATACATCAGAACAACGATCTCAACTCCGATCTTCATGGTGAAGACGGTGTCAGTCATGATAAGGTAAATTACACTGACAGCACAGGCGATCAGGACGGATAAAATAGCCGCAAGAACATTGGAAGAATACTTGACCTTCGTTCCATCAAGCAACTTCTTAATGCCCTCCACTGTCAGATTTGTGATAACAGATACGATCAACAGTGCTGTAGTCAAAAAACTGATAGGCATAACTAAACCTCCTCATAATTCGTATTTTCAGCAGACTCGCTTTCTTTGTTCAATCTCTCTTCTCTTTTTTCAAAGAAAGTTTCAAACAAGGCCTTCAGAAAATAGCCAACCATAACACCCACAATTGTGGTGGCGATAGTGCTGGAAAGAGACTCTGCAATTTGTACCTGCCCCATAAATGCAAGTACATAAGACAGTTGCAAATCGATCAATGCAATAACAAGAATCGCTGTAACTGCTTTTTTGGTATAAGTTTTCAGCCATGCTTTATAAGATGGCTTTTTATGGCAAACCTTCTTAAAAAAGCATTTTCGGCATCGTCTGTTCATTCAATCACCCCTTAGAACCAAAGCGTTTTCGATTGGCGGCATTGATGGCTGCATTCCGATTCCACATTTCACGCTTGCTTCTTCGCTTAGGTGGAGAATTCTTGACATTGCACACCCGTATGAGAGTCAACAGCCTATTCAAATGCCATTTTTGAAACTCTACAGGAATGTTATAAGAAATCATCCAATAATAAATAAGCTCAGATGTAACCGTTTCCTTGTGACCTCTGGCTTGCTTATCTTCAATGAGACAAGTTGCAGTCATTGGTGCCTCGATATACGCATTGATGGCGGCATAGTTTTCAGCAGACAGCCGAGTATATACTTCGGGATCGATATTCTGGGTCAAAGTCATGCATCGTACATAATCAAGAATCTCCTCATCAGTTTTTTCTTGCTTACCGAGAAATGCCTTGTTCCATTTACTTTCCCATTTTGAAAGAGAGACTAAGGAATGCTCCAACTGCAAAGTCTGCTCTTTCTTGTAGATAAATTCCTCGTGAATTTCATCCCAAAACTCGGCAGCCGGCACAGTAATTTTCAGCATTCCTTAGTCCTCCGAGCTTTCTTTAATTAGATGCGATGGGTGCAGCCTGCTTATTGCCGTTAGCACGCATCACACGATTTACAAATTCGGATGCAGCACCGGCATCGGTGACGAGCTTTTCGAACAGTACCTCGTAAGCGGGAGTTTCCATAAAGCTTCTGGAAATCTCCTCGGACTTCATGAAGCGTCTGCCATCATCGCTCTTCTCACCATAAGCGGTCTTAATAAAGTTCTCGAAGAACTCCATAATAAGCGCACCATTCGGACTGGCAGCGATACTCTTAAGCTGAACATCGTAGCCACCTTTAGCGCTCGCCTGCATCTTTACGATTTCAGGCTTAGACAGGTCGAAGTAAAAATCTTCGGTTCTCTGAACACCGTTCAGATCGGTATAAGTGATAGTTTCCTTAGTCATTGAAATTTTCTCCTTTCAAATTAAAAAAGTTGGAGCCGCCAGCTTACCTGAATACGGCTCCATGATTTTAGAGATTAGCCCTCCGGATTCTGAGTCTTATCGAACAGTTCAATAATCTCATCGGGCAGAGGCAGGCGAGGCTCGACACCATCGTTACCGCCAGTGGTAGTCGGGTCCTTACCATACAGGATTTCTTCCAGCTGGGTCATGAACTCGGCACTGAACTTAGTGGAGTCAAAGGTCAGCGTAGCAGTCGGCTTCAACTTCTTACCGTTGACCAGCTTGTTAATGGAGACAGGAGTAGTGCTGATCTCCCAGGACAGAGTAGCCGCCTCAGGGCTGTCGTTGACCGTACTGTAACCCTTCTCGGAAGGAGCAGCCAGACAGCCGTAGACCAGATGCAGCTTGTAGCCGTAATCGTTCAGATCGGTATCATTGCCCAGAATGGTGCGATATGCCAAACCGAAAGTCTTACGAGACTGCTGACCGGCATACATACCAGGCATGATCTCAACAGAACCATCGCACTCAGCAAACTCATCGGGGTACATATATGCCTCGACGGTAGCGCCGAACTCCTCGTTGGAAACCAGGTTCACATACTTGATGTTATCGGCGTAAATCGGGGAAGCCTCAGCACCGGAAGGACTCTCGGTAACGGCAGTCAGACCATTCCATGCAACGCCCTTGTTGTAAACGCCGCCGGGCTGCATCGGATAGAGAACGCCATGGTCACAGCCAGTTTCATACAGGCGTTCACCAGTTTTATCCCAAATGATTTTGGACATAAAGATATTCCTCCTTATCAGAAATAGAGCGAGAAATTCCAGTGATTCAGATTCTCGCTTGTATAATATCGTTCGAATCGGCAGGTAGGTATAGCAACCACCTTACCGACAAGCTCACTATCCGGATCAGAGTCAATGACTGTGACCGAATAATGTCTGTGAGATGAATAAACCCCGTTATCGGCGTGCACATTTTCGATGTCATCAAGTGCATAAACGATAGCGGGGTATTTCATTTTTACCGACTCAGGAGGTTGAAAATACACATTTCTGCTTTCAAGGATTTCTTCCAGGAAAGTTTGCAGATTAAGCCTGCTCGCCATTGTATACACCTCCCATAGTCAGTATAAGTCTTGGGTACTGAACTTCGACACTTGTGACTTTCCATTTAGCACCCATAAACTCAACATACCTCATCGAATGAAAATTCTCATTGGCAAATGGATCGGCTACGATACTGATCTCATTCGCAACATTGATGTTGTCGTTGAGTTGTTCCGCAGACTGAAGCCTACGGGTGTTACGGGTTAAATCACCATAGTACATACGCTCGATGATCTTCTCTGCCCAAACGCCCGGCTTAGTCTCTTCTGTTACAGCGTAGCCGATTACTCCATAAAATTTAGCCATTTTGAATTTTCACTCCTCGCTGAATTTAGCCGCCAATATTGGCAGTGACATCCTCTTCCAGAGCGATAGCAGACATGACACGAGTGTTGGCGCCGGAGCAACGAGTCTCCAGCAGGCTCTTCTCCTGGTTGAAGTCGATATCGAAATCGGTGAAGTGAGTGATTTCGCCGCCCTTGGTAGCGCCCAGAGAATAATCAGCCAGATTGACCATCAGTCCCAGAAGCTTCTTGGTCTTGCTGTCCGTGGTAGTACGAGTCTTACCCTCGAACTGTTCGGCGGTGATGATCTGTCCAACATTCAAAGCCGCAGCCAGATCGCTAACCTTGTCATAGATGCGACGGCCATTCAGGTCACGGGCAAGCAGCATGACATTGACCAAATGGGGCGTGCAGTAGAAGTCGGGAGTGCCGGAACCCTTATACTTCTCACGAGCATACAGCAGAGACTGAATCACGGCTTCTGCATAAATGTAATTCTCGCCGAAATTAGCGGAAGTATTGGTGCCCTGGAGAGTAGCCTTCATGCCGGCAATGTCAACGTCAGCATGGATGGTATACAGCTCGTCATCCAACCAAATCGGGCGGATCTTATCCTCGGCGATCTTACCATCAGCACCGACCTCGCGACCGTCACCGATCATGATAGCCGTAGCCAGTTCCTCGTTCAGATTCATACGGTCGATGCCGTACAGATACTGCACCACATCGAAGTCCTGAATATCGATGATGTCATCACGGTCAAGCTTACTCTTTACATACACGGTCTGAGGATCAGTCGTTCTGTGGAGCAGCTGAATATTGCCAACATAGCCCTTCTGGGCACCCTTCTTATAACCCTTGGCACGAAGAGCCTCGATGTTACGCAGATCAGCCTGGCGGGTACGGATACGGGAGATAGGGCTCTTATGAACCTTCTTCAGAACCTCGTTTACCCACCCTTGGTCAGTGGTAAGCAGTTCGGGAGCACCGGGACGAACATCCTTGTACTCGGGGAACAGGGTTTCAATACCGTCAATACCATGAGCCAGAACGCTGTCAGGATTCTGTTCTGCGTAGATGTCCATAGCAGTACGAAGACTGCCGACGCTGTTGGACTTAGCCATAGAAATGATGCTTGCCTGGTCAGCATGAGACAGAACCTCGGTCTTCTTCTGCTGATCGTTGTCAAAGACATTGTGTTTCATTGTGTTATCCTCCTTATTGGATTCAGATTTGTTGTCGGAATCGTCTTTGGATTCCTTTTCGGGTTCGCCTTCGAGAGCCTGTGCGATAAGCGCATACATGACATTCTGCTGCTTCTCGGACATGGAATCGATCACATCAGCAATCGTCTCTTCATTGTCCTTCTTCTCTTCCTTGTTTTCAGCAGGCTTGTCCTCTTTGGAATCCTTCTTTTCCGGATCATCCTTAGATTCCGCAGAATGAGAAAGACAGAGAGGCATTCCGGTATAGATGATAGCCTCATCATCGGACATTTCGCCGTGCTTCAGCATAGAGTCGATAAACGCACCAGGATTAGCACCCTTATGTACCAGACTCACCTCGCAAATACAGCCATGCAGCACATCAGGTCCAGCCTGCTGAAGCTGATTGGCGTAAATGGACAGAGCACAGATGTCACCGTGCTTAATGAGGACCTTCGCAATTTCGCCATCAGCGGTGTCATTGAGAAAGCCATAGGTGTAAACACCTTCCTCACGATTCTCAAGCCATGCATGACCGAGAACATCACGAGGACTGTTGTGCTGATGATTCCAGACCAGCGGGACTTTAATACCGTCGTTATTCTTAAAGGCGTCCCGACGAATTACTCGTCCATCAGAACACTTAAGGTCGTTTCGGGTTGCCCAGCCGCTGAAATCACAAGCCTCAACCGAAAAAGGTCTACTCATTTTGAATTTCCTCCTTACTTTTTCGATTTTTGCTTAGAGATTTTGTCGTCCAAATCACTTGCTGAGTCTCCAATTGAATCAACTTCGGCAATAGGCATTTCTTCCGACTGCTGATTGGAACCGGACGGCGCACTCAGGTTCTTATTTCTGAGTTCATCTGCTCTCGGGTCCTCAGAGGGTTTCATACCGACTACCTGACGAATTTCATTCGAAGTCATGATTTCATTTCTTGTAAACTTGTCAGCAATTTCAGCAATATCATTGACAGGAACCAGTTTGAACGGGTCTCTGAAGAATGAAATTGACTGGTGTTGTGATCGGGCAGTTTTGGTCAGAAACTTTCGTTTCATCTCATCAACAATAGCGGAAATGATCGGCTCAATTGTCCGGTTGTTATAGTTCAGCATTGTCTTCTCGTCCGCTGTTCCATCCAAAATGCTCTGAGTGATCCCCAACTGGCTGTATAGCATACTCGTCAAGTATTCAATCTGGGACATTAGGTTGTTGTTCACGGAACGATTCAACTGTGTGATATGCTCAGTACCATCAGTGTAAGCGATACCATACTTTGAACCTGACAACTGGTTTTCTATATCTTTACGCCGATTTTCGGCCTGTTGACGCCTTGCTTCTGTCTTGATTACATAAGGAAGCTGAATAATCAAATCGAGTTTTCCAGATCCGCTTTGCTCATCAATGACATCAAGTAGGTTAAGTTTACGAATGAGCCGCTGCATAGTTGAGTTCGGCTCATTGATAACTGCGTACAGTGGATTTTCAATGATAGCCACTGCACTTTTCGGCACCACAATATCTTCTTTTCTTCCCGTTTGTTCATTGTACACACGAGCACGAATATACTGAGGATACCAGTCTAAAATCTGTCCGACACGCAGAGACTGTATATCATACGAACCGGACACATTTGGGTCAGTCGTGGTGTCGACCGGAACAATAGCCACGCTTCCTTCATCAAACATAGAGATAACTACATCCTGAACGAACGACCGTGCCGTCTGATCGACATTCGCTTCCAAAGTGAGGCAATTATTCAATCCGTCATCGATGACCGAAAGAAAACGCCCATTCTCATCCAACCGAACATGCTGAATATTCAGGGCCGCAACATCAAGCGCAATTCGGTTATAAACCGATGTGACGATTGATCTTTCATTACCTCTGGACATTCTTGGTCTGTCAGCTCGGTATGAGTAGCTCATACCTAAATCCCGGTAATTCGTTTGAACATTACCAGTAAACGCATTCCAAGCATGTTTCAGTCTGGAACCAAAAGACATCTCCATTTTGAATCATCACCTCCTTAAACCATATCAACATTTTTCTTCTTATAGGCAACTCGACCGGAAGCCCAGATACCATTCTTCAGCTGCTGCATATCATAACCTCTGTCAGCCAGAGCCATATGCACGCCGACTTCACCTCGTTTTGCAACGAATTGAACGACACGCCCTGAAGGTGCGGTAACATTCTTGACGGACTCATTCATCAGTTCAGCCATCTTCCGATTATAGGAATTGGTAGCCGAAGAACTGATCTTACCTTTCGATGTCACAGAAGAAGGATTTTTCAATAGTTGATTGGCATACTGATCGAGTTCTTTGGAAACATCTTTGCGGGCTTTAGATACAATTTTGTCGTGGTTTTTATGAGCCCAATTTGCGTCTTTCTTTTCCAAACGCTTTTGACCTGCGGCGGTCAAAGTTCCGTCTTTGTTTTGAAAACGGCGAACGCCCCATTTCTGACCGAGAATGCCGTGATGATACATCTCATCCAACTTGACCACCTCCTTATTCAAATGCATCTCGATTAAGTTTATAAGCAATATAGGCATCCATCATTGCTGCAACAGCATCGATTTTCTGCTCATACCGCTTTTTCAAAAGTTTCCGGTTTCCGTTTGTATCTTCAAGTGTAATACAGTTACCCATAGCAAAGGTCATAAGGTCCTCGTCGAAGATAAGCATTCTTTCTTCAGAAAGCTTCTTCAGTTCTCCGAGTGGAACCGACTCGGTTTTAGCGCCCTGGATGACTTTCTCAATTCCAAACGGACCGTTTTCTGATTCCCATCTCGCTACAAATTCTTTCGCATTATAAGGGTCAAATCCAAGACAACGAACATCGTATCCGCACTCCTGAATGTGATTGTCTAAATCTTCATACACATCCATCATGTTAAGTACGGCGCCCTCTAAAACAATTAAACTGCCCTCAGCCATGAATTGATCGTACTTGATCCTCATAGCAGCAGGCAGCTTCATTAAAGTTGTAGAGGTAATATAGTTTCGTGTCTTGATACCAAAAGAACCATTTGGCAGAGGAAACAAGAATGTAAATGCGCAGAAGTCATCGCCCTGCGATAAGTCTGCACCGAGAGAACAAGGCATCTGCCAGTAGTCCCTCTTTCGATGTGGAAGAGTTTCTTCATAAGTGAAGTAATAGGTATAGCCCTCCATAGGCAGCCCAAATCTCTTTGCAAGGATATCGTTTCGGGCAGCTGGAGCTTTTTCAGCTCTTTCAACATCAAGTTGATAAGTTTCATAGCTTACGGTTTTTCCGAGATTCGGATTAGCCTTGAGCCACATTTCCGGATCTCCGACTTCGTCAATGGAATCAAGTTTGTACCACCATATCGAAACATGGGGATTGATGTAGTCGCCCTTAAGGATGTCCATCAACTCCATTTTGATGGTGTCGCCACTTCCATTACGAACTGTACCTTCCGAGCTGATTGCAACAATGATATAGTCATTCACCTTGGATGCACCCTGCTCAATAGCACCAATAACATCCTCTCGAATGTCACCGGAAAGCCACTCATCAACGGTCGCAACCTTGATTTGTAGACCCTGGAGCTTATTGATGCTCATAGGTCTGACCTCAAGAAGCGAACCAGTAAGGAAGTTTTCAACGCCCTTTTTTGTAGAAGCTAACTTTGTGCGATTCGCTTTGGAACCAGTTGTGTTTTGTAAAGAGCCTTCTGTCAGGAACTGAAACAGCGGTCCTCTCGAACGAGTGATAGCGGTGCGAAGAGGGGACATGACCTCCTCAGCTTGCTTCATTGTAGGTGCGGTGGTGATCTGATGAGTAGTAGAGGTATCAACATTCAGAAAGTAACCCTGCAAGGTTGAGCCGTACATTGATTTAGCGGCACCTCGCGCAACGATCAAATACTGCTTGTTGATTAACCGCTTTTTTACATTCTTACGAACATAATGCCCGCCATGACCATCGGGATTCGGCTGATAAACACTTCGTTCGACGAAGTAGTACCAACCAAAGATCTGTTCACCCCATAGTTTGAAACTGTCCAAAAGGCTAAGATCTGACCCATCTGTTAGAGTGAGTTCGGACTCGCAATAAGCGATCCATCCCTCAACAGCTTGGTCATCATAGTACACACCCGGATTAGCAATAAGATCGTCAATGCGATTCATCTCCATAGAGATCTCTTTGCAAACCGGAATTTCCCCTCGAATCACGGCATCACGAAACATGCCATAATACTTGGGAACGGCAGTGTTTGATAATGCCATAAGTACCTCCTTAGCCAGCTTTCTTAGCCATACCGTTTACAATTTCTTTGATCTTGCCGTAGTTATTATAAATGGTTAAGGCGGTCGAAGTAGCAGTTGCAATTGTTCCGGCAACTTTCAGAGTTTTTGATACATATTCCTTTCCACGATTCACATCAGTCGAAGACAATTGACTGTACTGTTTCTCCATCTGAAGACGATTCAGTCGGTTACGAAGCTCTGCATCACTCATAGACTTAACACTCTTACTGTTATGAGCTTTAGCATAGTCCTCATGAGCAGGAGCATCAGAGTTAGAAGAACTTTCTCTTTTCTTTCCGGCTGCGGTACGAGTGCCATCTTTGTTCTGATAGCGACGGACGCCCCATTTCATGCCGATGATGCCATGATGGGCGAGTGTTGTATTATCCATTTTGAAATCCTCCTCTCACATTTAATCCGGATCAACTGTTACATTGATTCGCCATTCGAGCTCGCTGATCTGTCGGTTGATTGCTTCCATGACGGCTGAGCTTAAAGGCGGATCAAATGTCAGTTTTACCTTCAGGTAGATAAAAGTTTTTACAAATTCAAGACGAGGATCATCATACAAGAATTCAGACCAGGTCTTACTTGCATCTTCGATACGGAATCCTTCTTCAGGACCGACACCGAGCTGCGTCAAGACCGAGAATGCCGAATTGATGTACATTACGATGTCCGGGTCAAAGTGCTCATACTCTTCAGCAATTCCGAGCAGCTTTTTAATCGATGTCAGTATACTATCCATATCGCGTTCTCCTTACTGCCTGACGGCTACAAATTTCTTCATACAGAATCCTTCGATGCCGGCAGCAGTGCAGACAGCGTACCAGTCATCATTGGAATCGCCCATGTCAATTTCCAATTCGTCAAGACAGGTCACAACGGTTACTACTCTGGAATCCTTAGATGGCTTTTCACGAATGTTCAGCTTCAGGCAATCAGTGACGACACCGATCACATTCCGAGCTGCATCTTCGCAAAACCCTGCTTCCTGCTCCTCGATGTTATCGGTCGATTCATCAAGAACAGAGTTTTCATAGATTTCCTTAGTCATTGAAATTTTCTCCTTTCATTATTTTCGCCAGGGACAGGTATCATTTTGTGTGCGTTGAACAGGTGGAAGAACCAGTAAGCTTTCATCACCATAGTGAATCGCATTGTGTGTATTCAACTTGGTGCAAACTGCATTCTCCGGATCGAAAACGCAGGGGCTCTGATTTAAGATATCTTCATAAGTAATCGGATTCAGATGATGGATCAATACGGAACCAAAGATTTCATAACCCGGCATACCAAGATCACAACCTTCATCCCGAATGATAATTTCATCTCGGAATTGCAGCCATTGATCTGAATGATAAAACTCTTGGTTCAACCATCGCTTAAAACCGAAAGTTTCTTTTCCAACGGAACCATCAAGCTTTAAGTAGAGAAATCGTTCTTCAAATGTCGGCAATGTAATTAACTCCGAATAGGTTTTAATACTCATCGTCTTCACCGCCTGCACCGGAATATCTCCTAAACGCTTCGAGAGCCTTGTTGTACAACTCCTTGGCTTCACTGTTGGAATTTAGATTCTTGGTCTTCGCTTCGATAAGCTCTTTCTGCTTCTCCAGAATCTCCTTTTCAATTCGTTCCTTACTGGAACCGAGCTTCAAATAATGTGTTATGACCTGAGAAGAAGCAGTTCCGTCTCTGAGCTGCTTTTCAGCACATTGAACCGCCAAAGAAATCATTAAGTTCTCTTGCGCTTCGAGAGATGTCGGTGGTCTCAATGGGCTGTTTGAGTCGGAAGAGCTTGCAGCTTTACCTTTTGGCATTGGCACTGCCTCCTCTCTTAAAAAATTTGGTGCGGATAACAGGAGTTGAACCTGCACGGAGATAACCTCCAATAAATTCTGAGTCTATTGCGTCTGCCAGTTCCGCCATATCCGCATACTTGTACTGCACTTTTTATCTGAACCGATGCTCTTTTAGGTGAGAATAGGTGCAGTATTTGAAAGAACTTACAGAGCTGAATTTCCACCAATCACCGAAAGGAGAAAAGAAACATGAAAGGAGATGTTCACACTTTATGGAAAATGTCTCAACCCTGTAAGCTCGTTCAAATACTGCACCCGTGGGGTAAACCCCATTCCCAAAATATCCCTCCGGAGATTTTTTTAAGACCGCCGCGATGAGGTAGGGGGTGTGATTTTGGAGACCCCCTCCCCATGTCTTTAAGCCCTGTGGCAGCAGTGCAGATCAAGTGGTTATTTGTTTGTATTGACTTCAAGTTCAAATGTTTTCAGAGAAGAAAACAAAAACTTTATTCAAAGAGCATTAGACCTCAACCTATAGTTCAAGCCTTGTCTGCTTTTGTTGTTTTCGTTCTCTTAACTTTCTTGTAAATGTTCATGAAGTCGTAACGAATGATCTCGTCAATCGCTCTTTCAATCTCTTGATTGTTTTCTTCTTCGGAGAATAGATCAGAAGTGTGAGCAATTCGATCGAGATAAGCGCAAGTATTGTAACCCTTTTCCACATCAAACAGGAACCAATCGGAGAACTGTTCAAATGGATTGTAAGGGTTGTCAAATGTAGTAAGGGCACAAGAACCATTCATACCAGTCACTCCTTTCAATTCAAGTAATTAGACACTGTACTCGTAGAAATACCAAGAGCTTCAGCAATTTCCGATGTGCTGTAGCCAGAAGCATTCATTGAAGCAATCTTATTCTGCTTTGCAGTGCTGAGAGTTGTTGTCGCTCTCGGTGTTGCGCGCTGTCTAAGACTGTCAATGTCCACATTGTCAATGATTTGGGTGAGCTTGTTCTCGCTAATAGCACCAGCTTGAATTGCTTCCCATTCACGGTCTGTAATCTTGATGGTTTCTCGCTTTGCGCCAACAGAGGCACGAGCCTGAGTAAGCGCCTGCTGGCTTGCTTTCTTGAGTTCGCCCTTTGTCATGTCCGGGTTATCCTGCTTTTTAGCAGCCACTACTGCATTAGCCATGGTCTGAGCCTGTCTTTCTCTGGGAGCATTCTTCAAAGCCACATTAAGTTTTGCATTCAGAGAGTCGACCTCAGCTTGATAGGTCTCTTTTGCAGTGGCAGAGTAGGGTACTTTTCCGGTGGATAGGATCTCAAGACGAGCCTGGTTGCCCAGGGCTTTCATCTTGTTAGCGTAGTTAGCATAAGCACGCTCCACGGGGGTATCAGCTTCAGATACCAGGGTATAGGCATCCTTTGCTTCAGCCATCTTAGTGCTGGGCTGAGTACGCTCTTTGACCTTGCCAGTTCGCTTATCAACGTAAACAGGGTCATCTACATCTTTCCATATGTATTCACCAGTTTTTTCGTCGATTTTTGGGCTACCTTGCCTCTTGATAATGGAAGTCTCAGACTTAGCACGGGAAATCAGAGTCGAAGCACCCTCATGGTATCTTCCATCCTCATCAACTGTACCCTGATACTTCTTTTTCAAAGAGCTAATGCCATTGTCGATCTCACTTTGCTTGTAGTCCAGCTTGTGTTTTTCGGCATCAATAACTACCATGCTATGACGAACTGCTCTTGCAAGCTCATCCTGCGTAGCTCCCTTCAAAGTCATGTCGGTAATCAGATTAGAAATGACACCCATCTCTTTCTGTGTGTTCTTCATAGGCTTGAAAGTGCCAGCAGGTTTTCCGCCATACTCCAATTTTGGGTCAAATCCTTCAAGCCCCTTCAGAGGAGGAGTGGAAGTAATCTTGACCTTGCTTTTACCAGAGTTACAGGGGATGACCATGACAGTATCACCATCAAAGTCAGCACCTGAAAGCCGTTCTGCAACCTTACTGTTAATACCGATGGCATCTTTAGGGGTGTTACCAAGGATTCGGCGAGCCTCTGCCTGCTTGTTATTCACTGTCAAGATAGGAATCTCAAAAGTTCCGCCATGCGGATAACGAACCAGAGCTACTGTTTCACCATTCTTATAATTCGGAGCATACACTTCATTGTCTTTCATCGAAGTGATAGGTAGAATCACCTGATATTTCTGACGAGGAAGAGCAGCTGCCTGAAGGTGCACAGCAGCAGAGTCACAATCATCCGCAAAGGATTTCAGTAATGATTTTTTGACCGTCGGATTTGTCAGTGAACAGATTTCATCAAATTCAGCCATTTTATCAGATGCCGCCAAGTTCAGCTGTTTATTGACCAGACTCAAACTCTGCTTAGAAAGAAACTGGGAGGGGAGTTTATCCGCCCATTCACCCCAGTCGCCCTCTTCGGCACGCTTATTGATAAGGGAAAGCTGTCGTTTGCCATCAGCATCGATGTAATAGCTCTGCCCACCGGCTTTGATAAGTGAACCAAACGGATTGTCAGGGTCATCCTTGACCTTCTTTAGAACATCCGATGTCGGGGTGCCTTTTTTCTTATTGGTATTGAACATTACATCCACGCCATCAGGAAGATCATCAGAATAGACAGCCATTCCTTTCAAATATCTATTACCATCCACCAGAATGCGAACCTGAGCATAATGGGAATCACCAAGAGACAAGTCATCTACACCGCGACGAATTTCAATGACACCATCTTTCTGAATTCCGCCGTCTTCTGCATAACGGATTTTCAAGCGACTTGAATCCATGCTTTTGGGATAGACGAACTTATCGAAAGTCTCGCCGTCATCATGAGACACATAGTCTCTGACAGAATGAACATTCTCAAAATTATAAATCTCTTTATGCTCTGTTCCTGGAGGGCAAAGAACCTTGATGTTTGTTTGCTTACCCGGGTTTGTTACCTGAGGGACACCGCCGCCATAGATGTGATAGCCTTCCATTTCCAAAATATAAAGAGCCTGGTTCATTTTCTCTTTCGAAATACCAAGCTCTCTTTCGACTCCGGTTCCGACATCGATCATGCCTTTTTCCGAAATCTGTTTTTTCAGAAATTCAGCGGTCTGCTTTGCCTGATTCATACGAGCTTCGGAACTCTCATTCAAAAGTGAGCGAACCGAAGAATCGTTAGCAAAGCCCATCTTGTCAGCGATTTCATTCAAACTATAACCCTTAGCACGAAGAGCCTTAGCCGTAGCGACATCAGCAGAACGGCGTTCGTCCTTTGCAAGGCTCATCTGGGTACGAAATTGGGTTGTACTCAAGCCCATAGATTTTGCAATGGCCACTTCTCCTGTGTAAGTTTTTCCATCTTTATCGGTAAAGGTGAAATTAGACTTTTTCAGTTCTTCCACACGAGAGAGAAAATCACCACTGTGCTGATAAGGGTTATCACCCGAACCCCAAGGATAACGACCAGACCTTCTGGGCATACCGTAATGCATTAAAATATCATCCGTGAGACTCATGGTTTAACCCTCCTGTTCTCTGATTTTTCTAATAACCTTGTCGAAGGTAATAATTTTATCCATGATTGGAACAATATCTTCGGCAGTAGGCGTGTGATATAGAATTTCATTGTTCTGATACAGACGAAGTTCCATCTCGATTTCCGATGGTTTCACCTTGTATTCCAAACAAAAAAGAGCAGCGTATATTTCAAGCTGCTCCATGTGCGCCGGCACGACACCGGTCTTCAAATCGTGAATACGAAGCGTACCATTCCGAAACACAATCGTATCAGCTGTGCCAAAGCAATTTTCTGAATAGAACAGAATCTGTTCAGGCACCATACGAAAACTAATTGCGTCATTGACATACATGTTCAATGTTTTCTGTGACTTGGGGAGTTTTTGCCCCAAAGTGATACATTGACATGCAAAGTCATGTAGAACGGTTCCTCGCTGTGTGGCCAAAAACTTTGAATAAGCATCGGCTACTTTTGTTTCATCATAGTTAATCCAATGATACTTGCTGGCACCAAGAAAAGCGTGTTGTCCTTCAAGATTGGAATGATTGTTGAAGATCATGCAGCACTTCCTCCTTGTTCTCGGGGCAAATAAATCTGGAAAAAGACATCTCGTCCATCTTGCCCACATAATATTCTTGGTTCGGTTGCTTTTTTGCGCCAGCGTGTTGTTTACATTCCAGAGCAGCCCATTTGTCATTGAACAGAATAAGCAGATCAGGAATGCCCTGTAAATATCCAGAGTCGCTTTTCATCACGATGCAACCCGGAAAAAGTTTCTTAAGCTCCTTAATGAGCTTCGATTGAAATTGACTTTCGAGCATTGGCAAATGAGCCTCCTTTCATGTAGTTTTTCAAAACTGAAAAGAGAATGTCTATTCTTAAAAATAGCTTTTTTACTCCTCTCTTCATAAAAGGGGATGTATTTTTCGCGCGGCGGAAAAAGGCATAAAAAAAGACCGAGACACCGTTTAAGCATCTCGGTCAAATATAAAGTTGTTTGTTATCGAGCTTCTACACTTACTGGATCAAGTTCAAAGAGACCGGTACCAGAATTGTAGCTCCGCACTTTAGCCTGTATTCTTACATTGCTGCCGACTTTGATATAATCAGCAAGCGTAAGTCCGTCTCCTAAATCATATACCCCAACATCCTTAAACTTAAAAGTTGGACCAGGGTTTGCAGTATTTTCATCCACATAGTCTCCCGCACTGATTAGCAAATCATATCGGGTGTCGTAATTATCGTGGTTTGTAAGATAGGTAATACAGCCATCAAACTCAATAACCTGATTCTTATGAGCCTCTGCAAAATCGGCATACGATTGATCCATATCTGCTTTAAGAGAAAGCATTGCTGCCAATTCTGGAGAATTATCTACTGTCAAAATATCAACAGCAGGCTCTTCGGTTGAAACGGATTCGCTATCTGTTTCAGAAGTTTCTTTTTCCGGGAATGTGTGATATGTGATTATAACCTCGACATCGGCCGGATACCAAGCATCAGCAGAGTATTTAGTATCGCCATCCACGGAAACAGATTCGACCTCACCGTCTTTTGTAAGCCAACCAGTAACAAGGTCGTCAAGTTTTTCAAGTTTGATGTTTGTGAAGCCACTACTTTCAAACTCGTCAACTACTTTTTGATAATCCTTGCCTTTTTGAATACTGGAACCAGATGGAGTTTTAGCTTCACCGTCATGCCCCTCTGAACCGCAACCTGCGATCGTAAATATCATGGCAATTGCCATACACACTGCCAAGAACTTTCTCATCTCATTATCCCATCCTTTCCGAGGGCATTAAAAAAGTGCGCCCCCACAACGAGAGACGCACTGAAAAAGTGTCAACCCTCATTGTTGCCACACAATCTCAATCAAGCCGCAAAGGGACAAATGAAATGAGTAAAGAGAGAAAACACTTTTTACCAAAGCAGTTTTCCCTAAACGACTTGAACATATTAGATTGTGTGGCGCTTATAGTATAGCACAGTCTGAAAGAAAAAGAAAGAACTTTCGGTAAAAAGTCTTGACATTTCCATCGACTTGTGCTATGTATTTTGGCGTTTGGCCAAATGCCCACTTTTCTCGCCATATTTATATATTTATTAAAACTTTTTATCACAATTAAATAAGAAATAAAAGTGGGAAAGTGGGCTTTTTTCGCAAGAAAATTTTCAAATCGGCGCAAATCGGCCATTTTGGGGCAAAAAATGCCTAAAAAGTGCCATTTTCAGAAAATGCCTCCGAATTTTTCTGCCCACTTTTGGTTTTCAAAACCGGGCTTTTGCCCACTTTTTCTGGGCTTTTTTCAAGAAAATTGTCCGTACACGCTCAAAAATTTTTTCAAAAGTGGGCTTTTGCCCAAATCCACCAAACAAAACCGGGCTAAAATTTACTCGATTTTCAAGTATGTACGGACTCATTTCGCTCATCTCCAAACCCGTCCGTTCCGTTTATCAATCAGAATAATCCGACCTTCGATCTCGAAGCCAGCCAACTCACACAAGTAAAACAGTGTATGCAGCAGTCTATGAAATCTTTCGTCTTCTTCACGCTCAATATTCTTGAGGGCTTCGTAAGCTGTCGGGTCAGAATATCCTTCGGCATTTCGTCGAGGATTAGTGGTGTTCGCCATGATGCAGGTACTCCTTTCTTCTAAATTTGTTTCAAGATTGCTACGCCTTCTTTCAAGCTTTCCGGAATATCAATTACTCGCTGATTGCGGCTTCCTCGGAAATCAAGCTCCAATGATTTTTCAGCCTGTACGAACGGGCCGTCAACAAGCACATCAATATGTTTCAGAAGCTCGATGCCTTGCCTGTATAAGTCTTCAAAAAGATAACCAGTGTAGCACCAAACGCTAAGCCCTATTTCATGAGCTTTTTCAGCAATCAGAGCACACTGGTAAATCTGACAGAACGGCTCGCCTCCGGAAATGGTAATGCCGTCTATCCAATCTTTTCTTTTTGAAATATCATCGAGTATGTCTTCGATCAACACGAGCTTTCCGCCACCGAATGGGTGAGTTTGAGGATTGTGGCAGCCGGGGCACTGATGCGGACAGCCCTGTGTAAATATCACATACCGGATTCCTTCCCCGTCAACAATAGACTCCGATTCAATCCCCGAAATTCGAATCAACTTCATGTTTGACACGATCTCGCTCCTCCGCACGCTTAGCGTCATTCCACTTATCAAGAGTTCCGACCAAATATCCAGTGATACGACGAATGCGTTCGAACGGAATTCCATCAGCATCGCTCCGTCCGCAGCAGGGACAGGTGTCATTGATAATACCGTTGTAGCCACAGACAGGATCTCGGTCTACAGGATGATTGATGCTGCCATAGCCAATGCCAGCTTCTTTCATGTGCCTTACAACCCGCTCGAAAGCTGCAAGGTTTTTGGTCGGATCACCGTCCAGTTCTACATAGGAAATATGACCGGCATTAGTAAGAGCATGATACGGAGCTTCAATATCGATTTTCTTAAGTGCAGGGAGATGGTAATATACCGGAACATGGAAGCTGTTGGTGTAGTATTCACGGTCGGTAACTCCTTTGATAATTCCGTATCTTTCTCTGTCAGATCGAAGCAGCCGCCCAGCTAAACTCTCAGCGGGAGTAGCAAGACAGGTTACATTCATACTGAGTTCTGTGCTCTTACGGTTGCAATAGTCACGAATATAGCCGACAATACGCAAGCCAAGCTCCTGGGAGAACTCATCTTCACCGTGATGCTTGCCATTAAGCGCTACAAGACACTCTGCAAGCCCGCAGAAACCGATAGATAGCGTTCCATGCTTCAAGACCTCTCCAACCGTGTCATCAGGAGAAAGCCCGTCAGAATCCATCCAGACGCCTTCTCCCATAAGGAATGGGAAGTTACGAACAATTCTCGAAGCCTGAATTTTGTATCGGTCGAGAAGCTGCTGCATCGTCGCGTCAAGCATTTTATCCAACAGTTTGAAGAAAGTAAGGTAGTCACCTTTGGACTCAATGCCAAGTCGGGGCAGGTTGATGGAGGTAAAACTCAAATTGCCTCTACCAGGAGCGATCTCACGAGATGGGTCGTAAACATTTCCCATCACACGAGTTCGGCAGCCCATATATGCAACCTCTGTCTCAGGATGACCGGACTTATAATACTGGAGATTGAATGGAGCATCAATGAAAGCGAAGTTGGGGAAAAGCCTCTTAGCACTTACCTTCATCGCCAATTCAAACAGGTCATAGTTCGGGTCGTCCGGATTATAGTTGACACCTTCCTTGACTCGGAAAATCTGAATCGGGAAGATAGGAGTTTCGCCGTTTCCGAGTCCTGCCTCTGTAGCAAGGAGAAGCTGCTCGATAGCGAGGCGACCTTCCCAGGATGTATCTGTACCATAGTTAATAGAGCTGAATGGGACTTGAGCGCCTGCACGGGAATGCATGGTGTTTAGATTGTGAATCAGCCCCTCCATCGCCTGGTAGGTGTCACGAGTGGTCTTTTCCATAGCATAGTCCAGAATCCATTCCTTATCTTTCAGGTCATTGAGGCGTTCGCAGATCTCATAACCCTCTTTCAGGTACTTCTGATAGGTGTAACGGACACCCTCAGCCATAGCATAATCGAAGTCCACAACACTCTGTCCGCCATGCTGGTCATTTTGATTTGACTGGATAGCAATAGCAGCCAAAGCTGCATACGAACCAATGCTTTTTGGTGCTCTCAGATGGCCGTGCCCGGTATTGAATCCATTCTTAAAGAGTTTGCGAAGTTCAATCTGCGTGCAGGTCGTCGTCCATGCATAGAAGTCAAGGTCATGTATGTGAATCCAACCATCGCGGTGAAGTTCTGCAATTGCAGGTTTAATCAAATACTCCAGATTGTACTCCTTAGCGGTATTGGCACCATATTGCAGCATAGCCCCCATAGGGGAGTCACCGTTGATGTTGGCGTTATCTCGTTTCAAGTCGCTATCTTTTGCCTGAAGAACGGTAATACTATCAAAAATAGTTTTTACCTTTTCTCCAAATTGTTCATTCATAGAAAACCCTCCTTAAATATCATCCTGATTGCGATGCAAACTGTGTTCAGCGTCGAAACCATCCGGATACCTGGCTTTCAGTTTGTCCACATTCATCTGCATGATGGTTTCAAGGTCATATCCAATGGCATTTGCGCTTACAGCGAGATACCAAGCCACATCTCCAAGCTCTTTAGCCATATGTGCAGTGTCCAGTTCGTGCCCCTGAAACAGATGCTTTTTCAAAATATCAATTGCTTCGCCGGCTTCTCCGTTCAGACCCATTAAGCCATTGAGCAGAAGTCTCTCAGGCGGTAAATCTCCTGGGGCTGTGCGAAGAGCTGCCTGCTGATAGTCGTTCGGCGTCATATTTTTTCCTCCTGTGATTACGATTTACCAGTGCAATAGCCTGGTTTATTTGAATATCAAGCTGCCGCTGTTCCTTTGCTTCCCGCAGACGGTCACGAACAGCCTGAATATCCGCTTTTGTCGCTTCTCTGGCAAGCATAGTTTTCTCCTTTACACAAAAATAAGAGCCAAGGTTTAACCTCAGCTCTTAAATGAGTTATTGTTTTTTCGATTCGTGGTATTTCCAGGCTTCACAAACCGTTTCCTTGCATTTCGGATAATCTGGGCGTCCGCATTTGTTGCAGATAAGTTCTTCTCGCCCGAGATCTGGAATATCTTCCTCAAATTCTTTGATAACAGTAGTCCATGTACCGTCTTTCCTTCGAACAGGACAGGACATTCTGGATTTAACTTTCATCCTTGTTACACATCCTTTCAATAACGGTCATGCAATAAGGTCTAAAGAATTTATCAAAGATTGCTACCGGCACAGTAATAATCAATAATATCCAAAATATGTCTCGAATAATTCTCATTTGACGACCTCCTCGTAGTATTTTACCATAAATATAACAAAAGTAAAAGGGCTTGTTACGGCCCCTTTACCTTTGAAATCGAGTAACTTACGAAATCATGATCTTGTAGCGCTCGTTCAGTTCTTCGAACACTTCTTGATCTGCTGCAATGCTGATGTGAAACTCAATCTTGCCCTTTTCGTTCAACACGGTTTGGACAGCAGGCTGAAGTTTCTCAGCAAACAGCATTCTCAAGCAAGTGCCAAGTTGCCGATCATTAACTGCCAGAAAATAATTCATTGTGCGTTACCTCCTTTCATAATAGGGGGTGTATTTTTCGTGCAGGAAACCGTTTATTAGAGTTTCTCCGTCTCGATAAGGTGCTCACATTCATGTGGGTTTTCATCCGAGCAGACTTTATATTTATCCCAGTATCTTGGGCATTCATGTTCCTTTGCGTTTTTACTGCACATCGTCCATAGTGGGCACAGCTCTCCGTAATAAGGAAGCTGATTGACTACGAATTTCATCATCTTTCATCCTTTCTTTTCGCCAGTAATAAGCTTAGAATATGGCAGACTTTCAATCCAATCACAGAACGTATGCCATTCGTCGAGTTTGTGATTCCGGCGGGACTTGTAGATGTTTGCCAGAACCTCGTAGTTCAGCATGACTGTCCGGCGCTGGTTGTAAGAGCTCGGGAGAAGCTGGATCATCTGCCACCAATCCTGTTTATCCTTGGTTTCAAGGTAGTTTTCACGATATGCGTTTAGCATCTTGATCGTGCATCTAAGAACATCAAATGGTGTCATCCATACCTTGTGTGGCGAAGTGATATCTTCATCGACGATTACGCTCTCGATCCAGTTGCGATGATAAGGTTCGCGATCCAGATGCTCGCAACTAAAATCCGCCAGCGTAAACTCCTTATCCGCAATCTTATGCATCGTGGAACAGGAATTGGCAACCGTACCAACCTTGTAAGTATCGAACTCCTTCCACCAATACAGCGGGGCGGTGATGTCAAGATAGACCGTAATCATCCGCATGAACTTACGATGGTCTGTGCCTGCGTTGCGAAGGGTCGTCATAAGCTTCAGGTCATTCGGGCCCACTTCAAAGCATTCAAAACCCGTACAATCACGGTCCTCTTTTTTGCAAATATCCTCTCTCTCGATTTTACCGCACTTTCCACAGTCAACAGCAGGATATGAGTCTGTCTTCTCCCAAGAGTTCTTAGGGTTTCGCATACCACGAATGGCGTGCTCCCAGCCCATAACCTCGGTGTTTTCAATTTTCAGCATTTTCTACCTCCGTAAGCTTCGTCCGAATCATTTCCAGAATCTCTTCCACAATCGAACGAGTATTATTGTGCATCTTAATATAATCGGCATGGTCTTTATACCAGGCAAACATTTCGGAAAGGTCACCTTTAATCCAGCTGAATGCCCACCAGTCACAGATCATCTCAATAATGTATGGATACGGCATTTCGATAAGGATAGTTCCTTCTTTAGGTTCGTCGTTGATTAAGACCCAATACTGCCAATGATGGGGGTTTCGGTGGATATGCATAAGCCATGCCCGGTTAAACGCCTCGATGATTGCTGGGGTTTGCTCCCCATAGAAATAGTTGTCATAAGGCGTGTACTCATCTGGCGTATTCTTCGACATATCATGGAACTCAATATTTCGAGTCGCCTCCACATCTGTCAGTTCAGGAATATAAGCAGCAATCCACTGATAAGCCTTTTTTACAGCTTGCCTGTGTTTTTCCAGATATTCATCATATTTTTGAGACATTGGATTCTCCTTTCTGATAGATAACCCGATCGCAAGCAACTTTGTTTACCACGCTGGTTGTGTAGTCGATTGTAGGTACCTCATGCTGCTCGAAATGGATTACTATGGAAAAATCAGTGATTAAATCATTTTCGGGATGCACCATCGATTCAGCTCGGTTGATAAGTTCTTGACCTGCGTCTTTTATTTGCTGAACAAGAGCATTACGATACCCATTAGCCATTTTTTTCGATCTCCTTTCTCAATTTATGAGCCATAGCCACCTGTTCCTCAAGCCCCGGCATATGAGGGCAGGGGTAATCGAGACCACAAAATAGACAAGTAACACCTCTCGTAAGAGTAAAGCATCGATTGCATAAAACCCGACAACTTTCTTTAAGTGAATCGTTTTCATTTTCGAGTTTTGAAAGCTTTTCATGGTATTCAGTCTGAAGGTCTGACAACTGTCTTTTCAGTTGTGCATTCTCTTCAGTAGCATCTGACGAAAGTGCCTTTCTGAACTCCTCAAGATTCATGTTTCTTTTCTCCTTTCAGAAATATCACTCTTGATCGAGCCGTGCTTGTTTAAGGATGCGACCAATTTCGTAAACAGATTTTGCCAGTGCAATTTTTCTCTTGACTTCTTCGCTATAGCAAAGTTCCGTTGCAATATCAATCGCATCCTTTTTCTCGGCATCAAGAATTGTTTTTGCTTTCATAGTTCATCGGTTTGTGGGAATTTGTATTGCTGGGTTCTGCGAGACAGTCATTGCACGGGTCTTTGGACTCTTCAAGACCGTGGTATTTGCAAGATTTGCAATACTGGTCAAAATAGACTTCCTTTTCTTCATTCATCTGCAAAAACTCCTTACAAAATCCACAGGATGCACTTCACAGTTAAAGCAATGACGATGGCAGAAACACAAAGACAAGCTACCAGCGCGATAGCCTGCCCGATTTTATAAGCGACAGTATTCATTCTGTCTGAATTGTTGGTATTGTTATGCATATTCATCCTCCAAACTGAAGTCCGAGATGAGAATATAAATCTTTATAAAGGACCTTCTCCAACTCGTCCTTATACATTGTTACTACTTTGCCGTCTACTACACGGCTTACGGTTTCTCTCAAAATGGGAGCTGCTATATCAGCAGTAACCGGGACTTTGGCATCTGTCATAATCGGTTCTGGTAAATATCCCAATGCTTCCACTTCCTTGTGCTCACAGGTCTCGACAAAAGGACATTCACGGCATTGCTTCGTCAGTCTTGCCAACGCCATCGTTCGTCACCTTCTTTCTCAGGTATCGCTCAATGTTTTTGCACCGATTTCGATTTGAGCATCGAATGACCGTGTCGGATATGGCGATCTCTTCACTCATTCCGTATGCTTTTTGCGGTCGTTGAACATCTGGATCGAAGTCCATGCAAGAAGAGCAATACTCCGCGACATCAATTGTTATCATCTTTTCTCCTTTCTCAGGCAGCTTTGGGTTTATAGCTGCCGACATACTTGGTTTCGTTGAAATTCCGCTTTTCGCTTAACGCTCGACTGATAGCCAAATCAATGCCGGAACGGGATTTCAAATGGTAGTAATATAAATCTTTGAACGGAGTATTTAAGCGATCGGTTCGCCCAGCTGACTGCTTCATAATTTTGTAGGAGTAATTCTGCGAGTAGAACACAATGGTGTCTGTGCTAATGCAGTTCCAACCTTCGGCTCCAGCAGTATACTGAACCAGATACACCCAACTGTCGCAAGTTGGGATCGGTTGATGCTTGTGACCGTTCCATTCTGCAATCTCAACATTTTCTCCATAGTAGAGATTTTTCAGAATATCAAGCTCGTAGTCGAAATTGTAGAAGACGATCATTTTAGGATGTTTCTCAAACAGCTCCATTAGAGCGATTTGCCTGGACTCGTCCTCATTTACGATGCGTCGCCATACATAGCAGAGTTCTCCGGCGTTGACAATCGGCTCGTTTTTATATGGGTTCCAGCGAAGACGACTTGTCTCTTTATACTTCGCAACATCATAATTGACATAAACATCCTCATGGTGCGAACAGGTTTCCCGCTTAAAATCCATATCCACAAGAATGCGATTGCGAAGTCGGATGAGTCGTCCTACCCCTAAATATCTGTCTACTTTTGGATACTTTCCGTTTACCCAAGTCATGACCATGTGTTCTTCTTTGAAGGCAGTCCGGTTTTTATAAAAGCCGTTTGCAACAAAAACAGGAATATAATCCTCCCATGTGTCTCCTGGGGTGGAAGATAGTAGAATCCATTCGTTAAACTTGGCAATTTTCAGGAATGCCTTAACCCATGCTCCTGAACCAACAACACGCTGCTCGTCAAATATAAAGAACGCATCCGTAACCGTTGCATACTTCCCGATATTGTTCCAGGAATCAACGACGACCTTATTTTTATAGGTATTGACTTCCGCGTGAACAGAGAGAAGGAAGGGCGAAAGCTCACCCTCCCATTCCAAAGTATCTCTTTTTCTCGCCGTGGTGATGATGTACAGGTCTTTTGGCGTACCCGGCATCCGAATATAATTCTTTGTGCCGAGCTTACCGCCATTCTGTTTGTAATAATAGGCTAAAGCTGTTCTGGATTTGCCACTACCGACACCGCCACAGAGAATGCAGCCGTTTTTCATTCTCTCAACAGCATCTGTTTGATAATCTCGAAGTGATATGCCTGCCATCAGCGCCCTCCGAAGATCCGACGCAGCACCCAGACATTAGAATAATACATTGGCGTGAACCAGTAATTCTCTTTGTCGTCGTTGTCCGTCATCGGTTCTGTCAGAGAGTTTCCAACCTTTACATATCCTGCTACCCCCAAAAGTGAAAGCTGAATATAACACATAAGCGCCACCGTTTCATCGATATCCTGTGCAACGACGAGAAGATGATTTTGGTAGTTCAGGTTTGTTTTTTCCAACTGCTTCCTTGCAGCGTGAATTGCCGCAATCAATGTCGCCCCTGCACCACAGCAAGGGTCATTGATTGAAATATAACCGTCCTGCTCAACCTTTTGTACAGTGTTGTCCATAGTCACTTCGGCCATTAGTTTGCAGACATGATACGGTGTAAAGATCTGTCCATTATGCTCGTTTCCGAGATTGAGAGACATGAAAATGCTGCCCAGAAAATCCTGCTCCGGATCTTCTTCCAAAGCCAAGACCGTCTGAGCAGCCAGTTCAGGAAACACCTCTTGTTCCTGCTTATTGTACTTTTTGATGATTTCCAAATATAACGCTTCTCGCTTATCCCGGTGCTCCTTATCAAGAGGATTAGATAGCGAACAAGCGAACATAGTAACGAAGTCACGCCAAACATCCCAAGCCCGATACCGGTTAGTCAACCGTCCGAATGCATCTAAGAAAGCTTTTTCCGGAGACAAAACCTTTTTGCATTTTTTCCCAGCGGGCTTTTTTTGCTTTGGCGTTTCTTCTTTTTCCTCAGGCTCAGTCGTTTGCGGAAGCTCTTCCGCCGGCTGATGAGGAGCAGTCTGAGTAACTGCTTTAGATTTAGTAGCCTTTTTGCGTTTCTTCTTTTTCTGCCACAACATGGCTTTACCTCCTTTCGGTTATTAAAGGGAATAAGGCTGTTTCCTCTTACCGTCATAGGCGTGCACACCTAATCGAGACCTTACTGGACATTTAACCAGACATGTACTAAGCTGGCACCTATTCACCTTTAGAAGGGCATCTCCTCAGGACCCTCCGTTTCGGCATACTTTTCAGCGAATTCGTCTTCTTCAATGGTGACATACATCGTCTTAAGGTATGCCTTGACGCCAGTCTTACCATTGACCTCCCAGTTGTAGGGACGGATAGTCAGGTCGACATTGCGGATCTCTGCGAAGTCCAGAGTTCCGATAGACTCCTCATCCAGCTGAGTCTTAGCTCGACGAGTAATCATAATAACCTTCGGGGGAATGTTGTCGAAGCTGACCGCCACCTGAATATAATGGCGAGGAGCCTCGTCCTCATCACGAGGAGCCAGAACACGAACATTCCAGCCATCCGCAATAAGCTTCTGCGCCATATCGGGATCTTCAATGACCACGCAGAAATTGCGAGAGCCAGCACGATTGTACTTGGACTCCTCACCCTTAAAGTTGCGAAAGATAATTCGAGCATTCTCGATGATGATGTTGTCTACTGCTTTGTAATCCATAATTAGTTTCTCCTTTCAATTTTTGCGTTTATCGCATGGAAATGGACAAGTCCTGCACTCCTCATTGGGAATACAGGACTCGGTAGAATCAGCCGTGCACAAAATATAAATGAACACAGCAATTAACAGAATTAAAATCATAAGCATTACCTCACATCAAACGGCGTAGTATCGTCCTCATGAGGCTCGCCAGCTCCGAACCACGGTGGTGTGTTATCCGAAACATACGGTTCGTCCGCCGCAAAGCGTTCGAAGTCACCATAAACAGACAGAGACTTGACTGCTTCGTCTACCATGTTGTTGTAATAACCACGGTCAATGTCACCCTGTTTGTCCAGCTGCTTGACCATCTCGGACTCAAGCCAGCGGAAGCCCTTAGAACCCGTAGCAGCAGCGTAACCCTTTTCACCGGTCTTCTTGTTTTCAGTCTCACGAAGCAGAATGCCACCTCCGCAGCCAGGCTTAATCGGGCAGAACTGCCCAACCTTTCCGATGAAGTGGTAGTCGTGACCCTTGGCGATTTCGTCCGTTAGTTCTTCGACACGCTCACATTCAGTGGGCATCGGCTCAGTCATGCGTTTAGAATCGGTAATCTGTTTCCACAGTTTATCTTTTTCCGCTTCAAGGGCACTTACATCCGGCAAAGCCTCGTTCATGTCAAGATAGAGCGAGGACGTCACAGATTTCGTTTCGCACATATCCTCGAACTCGATGTTCTCCTTGCTGAAAAGCGTCTTGAAGACATAAGGAATCTGGAACTGAGTGCCAGTCGCCGTCCATGCATACGGATGCTTCTTGTTCTCCTTGCAAATATCTTTTGCGGAGTCGATGTACTTTTTCCCATACAGGTCGCAGCACTTCTCGACTGTAGCATAACGAGCAATATAAACCGCATCGTTTACCAGACACATACGGTCGTAGGTTGCTTCGTGTTCAAAGTTGTACCCATACAGCTTGCCGTATTCAGTTACAAACTTGATGATCTCAGGCGTTGCATCCGGAATCTTGATGGAGTCGGTTTTTATGTGTGCCACAGTAAAGCCCTGACTCTGAACAGCGTGCTTGAGATTGACCATGAACAGGGCCCCTCGTTTAGCAACGATGTTATCCTTGTTACGGTTATCCCGGAACGGGTTTTCAAATCCGGCTGAGGTCAGACCGTACACGGAGTTAATTGCAATTTTCAGAGCTTGTGCCAAGTCAGCCGCAGCATTCTCGTCAGTCAGGTACTTAGCCAATGCACCACCCAGCATCTTCTTTGCTTTGTCAAAATCCTTATGCTTGATAGCAATACGAGCCTGGAGAATTTCATTGAACCGTTTCGTGTATTCCGGTCCGAAAAGTTCTTCTGCTACAATACTGCTCGGATGCATAGAGGCAATATCCAACAGAGCAATGTTACTGTACATACCGGGTTCAGAATATACATAGCCGCCCTCACCGACTTCTTCACCTCTATAGACAGACTTGCCGCCCTCGAATGTGTAGCCAGGAAAGATGGGACGATGGTTTTTATCGAACTGTGTGAACTCGTCGTAGTCTTCAAGCCCCATTGTAAACGGAAGATCCGCATTAGGATCGAAGATCTGACTCTCGTCACCCATAAAACGGTAATTGAACTGATCCTGAGGCTTGCGGTTGTTGCCAAATATAATTTTAGTGGTCAGAGAGTTCGTCGTATCATTAACTGACATCCCCGCAACATCCGCCAGAATCTGACGAGCCGTGAAGTCCGCCTTACGAGCATTAAAGGTTGCTTCTGTCGCAATGACATCGTTGTCGCAATACTCAGCAACCTTAGTCCAAAGCTCCTCCGGCACAGGCTTGTCCCAAGGCAGACCAAGTTCCTGATGGTGAATACCCAGTTCAATCTCGAACTTCTTAAGGGACTGCTTCTTACTGGAAAAGTCATACACATCCGTATACGACACATTATAGGCTTCGCCAAAGAAGCAATTTGCGCTGCCGTTGATGATCTTTGTCGAGAGATTATAAAGCTGTTCGTTCGTATACCCCATCAGCCGAGCATAGAGAATATGGTTGTCGTATCGACGGCAGTTGAATCCAACCAGACGGAATCGCATCAGCTCTTCAATCTCAGTCGGGGTAGGGTTAATCATACGAACCACCGGCTTACCCTCGCCCTCGATTTTCCAGTTCACCAAGAACAGGTTCGGAAATACCTCAACATCATAGAACACGAGCTTGGCATCATCATTTTTTGCTCCTGCTGACTGGTCTGCGGACTTAAACTGCATCTTGTTGACTAACTTGATACAGTAATCCGCCTGATGTGTGCTGCTCGCTGCAAATGCCAAGACAGCATTGCGCATATCAGTCACGTCATAATTGAGTCCGCTTGCATAAGCATCCTCAAGAATCTTGTAAATGAAGTCGATACTGGGCTTTGTTGCCGGATGGTACTCCTTGTTGAGATTTCGCTTGATTTGCGTTCTAAGCCCTTTCTCGCTCTTCACCCCTTCAAAATTTATCACTTGTTTTTCTCCTTTCAGTGGCAAACCCGAATTGATCGTTGCGATAGGCAAGTCATTACACTTTGTCAGCTTTCTGCGCAGCGAGCTTTTACCGGTGAAGACTTTCACTTCAATATGATCGTCGTACACTCGGCTGAGCTTGCTGACATCACCGGCATAAATATAATGAAGGTGGATGCCCTGACCGCTTTTGCTGAGTTCAGCATAGGTCGGCGGCCATTTACTCGCTTCTTTAAGATTCAGTTCATACGACTTATTGCCGTCCTTATCCTGAATATCAAAGTCGATAACAATGTGGTTCTCCGGGACTTTCACATAATGCAATCTGGATGTGGACAGGTCGCTCAACTTAGTAGAAACTTCATCCCATTTGGAAGTTGGTGTCTCTTTAGCCGAAGCATACTGAGCAGGACAATCTGCGCATTCTCTGTCAAATACCGATTTCTGTTTTAAGAACTCGATCAGTTTATGCTCAGGCTCGTCTTGCTCGGTAAGTGTCTTATCCTCGAATTTTTCGGTTCGAAAGCCAATGTAATAGCTTCGCACACGAGTTCCGTCATCAAGATTGAATCTCTCCTTGTAATCCCGGAAGTAGTTTTTCAGTTCCTCCTTAAATATCCTCTGAGAGAACGGGAAGGTAACTTTTGCCTCATCGCAATAGGTTTTATACATCTCCCATGAGGCTTTGAGAGTTGTCCCGTCTTCTTTCTTGAAGACATGGTAAGAATCAATAATGAAGTTATAGAAATCATTAGATGCACCGAGCATCGTCACGGGAATATAATCATCGTATCTGCCCGGATTCTCCAGATAGACTTCCTGGCAATGATAAGCAATTGCACCGAGTTCAAATTCGATTTGCTTTGTCACCGCCTTGTATTCCTTGGGACTCAATTTGTTTCCGGAAGGGGACACATCGATCAATCGTCTGATAAGACCTGACTTTGCGTCCGTAATCTTGACCGGTTTATTGGTGCCCATGAACAGGAAGCACTTGAAGCGGTTTGCGTAGGTCGATTTGAACTTTTCATTTACTGTCATCAGCTCGTGAGAAACCAAACTGTTCAGTCGGGTGTTGTCCTCGATGCGAGATAAGTCACCGTCATGCTGAATTGCCACAAGTGGATTCGTCTTGAATGCCTCTAATGCAAAGGAATTACTGGACGAACCCAGTGCTTTCGCATCGAAGACAGAATAATATCCTTCAAAGAGCTGCTGAACAATGTTCAGAACCGTAGACTTACCCGTACCTGCTGCACCGTACAGAACCATAAATTTCTGCAATTTCTTCGACTCTCCACAGACAATAGAACCAATAGCCCATTCAATTTTCGTTCGCTCTTCTTCAGAGTAAATTGTGGACATCAGCTTATTCCATGCATCCGTGGCCCCTTCTTCAAGAGGATAGTTCAGCCGCTTACTTGCGTAGTCTTTTTTGTTCGTCGGTGTATTGGAGAATATAAGTTTCTCATCAAGCATGTGGAAAGAGTCTCGCATCTGCTTTTGACAGTATTTATGCCATGAATCGATCATTCCAGATTCGGAATCCCACATGTGCAGAACTTTAATACTCGAATCAAAGTTTTTGCGGTTTTCCTCTGCATACTTGTCAAGTTCCCGGTCAATAAGCTGGAGCGCATCTTGCTCATCCGTAGACCATAAACCTCGGTCTTCTAACCAAATGGCATAGAAGTCACCGCCTCTAATCATCAGGTCGGAGCTTTTCTTAATGATGAACTTCGGATAGATTTCTATTACACCACGCTTCGTACTACGGGTCGAAATCATTAAAAAGTCGATCATCGAAGTTCTTTAGTCTCCTTCCGTTTTTCTAAGCTCCTTGATTTCGTTTTTAAGGTTCCCGATCTCGTCACGCATACTGCGAATCTCCAAGTCCTGGATAAGCATGTGCACAGTCATAACCGTGGCGACCATGATGGTGCTGCGATTGAAAGACCTCTGTTTTCTGAGCGTCTTAGCAAACACACGCATCGCAGTTTCGGAGCAGCGAAGACTTCCGAAAATATAACGAATCATTTCATCCATGTTTCTTTTCTCCTTTCATGTCGGCAAGAAATTGTTCGATCGTTTCAAACTTCCAAGCCTTCGGCTCTCTCAACGAAAATATAAATTCCTGTCCGTTGGTTTTGCGAATTCGAATGCTGTTTTTACCATTTGGGAAGTATTCTTTTACCTCCTTTGCCTGGTCGGGTAAGCATGTCTGAAAAAACCCGTACACTTGCGTATGAATCATGGTAATTCTCCCTTATAGGATGCTGTCCAAATACCAATTCATCTGCCACCAGATTTCGACAGTTCTCATGTCATACTTGCAGCGTTCGACGGTAAACAAACCGCCTTCGCCATTTCGCTTGTATTTGCGGTTCATAAATCGAGATATTACATCGTCCGTATACGCCGCATCAAATCGAGAATCACTCATCGACCCTAAACCCAGACTGACAATCATGTTCCAGAACCACTGTCCCATGCGGTTACCGATATCCGGGTCGGTCATAATATGTTCTTCGCAACGAAACGCTAAGGCAATAAGCATCTCCAATACACTGCAAGGGCTGTTGTCCAGATAACTGGCAATCGTAGAACCCTCGTATTCTTTTTCATAGCCAAAACGATATCGGAGGTCTATCCCATCTTCTGCTCGATTTCCATCCATCGGCAGCATATATTGAAAATCAATATTGTGCAGATGACGGAGAAGCTTCTGATAAGACAGCCTCCGGCTATATCGTTCGTTGCATACGAGCTGACACATCCACTCAAAATATTCATTGTTCAGCTCAATTTCAGTCATTCGATCCTCCTATTAGTAGTTGGAGCCTTCAGCCACATCGGAGAAAGAGCGATTGTCTCTGAGAATTTCATAATCGCATCTCAAGCGGTCATTACGAATAAAGACCGAATCGTCCTCATACTCTCCGAAGTGCTCAGCAAAGTCCTCACCAACGGTATCCTCAATATCCTCGACAACCTCGTCTTCGTCATCAGCGAGAACACCATCGCCAGCGTAATAAACCAGACTGATCTGCGTATAATTGTCATTCTCGCCGTAGTCGTCCGGAGAGATGACATAAGGTTCATTGGGCATAGGCTCATCCTTTTTTTCTTCAGTATTTTTCTTGCTATGCTCCGTGTAATTGGTATAACCCTCTTCCTGGAGCTTAGCTGCATAGTTCACCAGATCGGGTTTCAGCTTGGCAATATCTGCCTTATGCTGATTCTCTTCCTGCTTTTCATTGCTCTTTTCGCTCTTGGCAATATTGGTGTTTACTGGCTTTCTTTCGGCAAATGCCGCTTTCACAGAATCGATCTCTTCCTGTGCAATCTGCTCGTAATACCGTTTAAGGCAAAGCCATGTCGCTGCGGCGCCTACCGTGGCTCCAGCCAGAAACATGGCAAAACTGGTTTTACTCATCTTCGTATTCCTCCTCGTCAGTTTGAATTGTGACAACAGTAATGGCGAGACCTCCGAACAGCAATGCTGCACTTAGGAGAATCCCGCCAGTAATGTGTCTTTTCCGCCGACTGTCCAGCATGGCGTCGACGGTTGAGATGAAGTCATCCAAAATATCCATCATTTACTCCTTTCCACCAGAGAGAACAGCAATGCCTCCTACGAGACAAAGCCCTGCCATAGTGGAAAGAATGTACGAAAACAAAGCTTTCATTTTATGTTCTCCTTTCAGTCATAACTCGAAAAGTAGTGACAACACTCCTGAAACAAAGGCTCACCATACTTGCTGTATCCTCCGGCCATGAAGAACACACAATCGTAATTTGTCCGTTCCAAAAGTTCTTCTTTCACCAACTCGACAATCTCAGGCATGACATAACAGCGGTCAATTCTGCTGTTCCACATCACACTGAATTGATTGGGCTGATAAACAACATCGTACACAGTATTCGGGAAAGATGGATGATCGATACGGTTAAGGATTGTGTCGATAACCAATCGTTTTCCCAATTCTGTTTCTCCTTCAGCTTCACCCATGGTTACGAGTGCTATGAGGTCGATTTCCTCTTGTGTAAGAGGATAGTCAGGCTCTTTCTTCACCTCTGGTTCCAAATCAGGAGACTCCATCAGAAGATCCGCCATTATCACCGGCTCTGCCTCTGCAAGAACCGGATAGGATTGCCTAATCTCCGATGTTTCTTTATCTGTAGAGCGAACAACGCCGCATACCGCAAAACCGATGAAAAATATCATGCAGAGAACGGTAGCTATCGCTCGTGGTTTGATGTGCATTGCTAAAACTCCTTTACAATAAAATATCACCCTCAGTCCAAGTCTGAAGGTGATTGATTACATCTTTTCCCAGATGTTGCCCTCAACATTGAAGTCGAGCAGAAGTGCCGGCTCATGACGACCGTCTTCGGTCTCGCGCTCTACCTCAACGATGCGGAAATTAACATAGCCATCCGGGCCATCCTTTGTCCAGCCGACAATCTGACCAGCAGGAGTACGAGGAAGATCAAGATCGTCCAGAACCTCATTCAGGAAGAGGTGACCACGGGTCTGAAGTTTGTCATTTGCAAATGCCTGCTGTGCCTTGAGGAACATACGGTTATAATCGGGGTTGGTTTCATAGTTGCGGCTCTTGCTGTCGAAATATACAGCATAGTCGCTCTGGAGATTAGGATCAGCGACCATCACGGTCTTCTTAACCTTCTTCTCCTTGCCGGTCTCAGGGTCAACTTCGATTTCCTCGAATTTCTTCGCCTTGATGCCATACTTCAGTTCGGTATCGACCTGCTCTCCGAAGCGCTCGATGACACGACCGCGATATTCCTTGAAGCTCTTATCAATAGCGGCATAGGCAGCGCCAAGAGCTACATTGCACTTGCGAAGAATATTGTTGGATGCCAGAATGCTGGTGATGGACAGAGTGCCGAGAATAATAGCAGGAGCATAAAGCTTTGCGAGCTTCATTCCGGTCTGGGCATAGACAACAACCGTGTCCTTCTTGCCGTCCTCAGTCGTATACTCCTGACCGTTGATTGCACCGGTTTCCATACCTTCATGAATGGTGTCGAGAGTACCCTTAGTTTCATCGAGAATCTCTGCTACCTTAGTGGTAGCCTTGCAAGCGAGAACGGCACTTACGACCGTACCGGCAATACCAGCCACAACGAGAATCTCGGGGCTGTGTTTCTTGAGCTTCATAACGGTCTTGGAAGCCACACCGTTCACGCTCTTCATGATTTCAGTCTTATTTTTCATGGTTTGTTATTCTCCTTTTCAGTTTTTAGAGTTGATTTCAGCACCACAGGCAGCGTATCCAGCCAAATCGACATAGCTGTCGTTCGTAGCCGTTCCTGT
This sequence comes from [Clostridium] leptum DSM 753, assembly GCA_000154345.1. Taxonomy (GTDB): domain Bacteria; phylum Bacillota; class Clostridia; order Oscillospirales; family Acutalibacteraceae; genus Clostridium_A; species Clostridium_A leptum. Next base: position 123,291 of record DS480346.1, on the reverse strand, counting down.
CCTGATTCGTGCGATCTTAAGAAGCGCCATCATCATGGCAACATCATTTGCGGTAAATTCAACGCCTTTATAGACGCTCCAGAAGCCTGCAATAGCAGTGAAGTTATCTTCCGGAGAGCCGTATTCGTTCTCTCTCTGCCCACATACGCAAGCCTTTGCTTTATCGAGAGTCTCAGATCTGGTCATCATCTGCATCCTCCTCATCTGTAGAAATAAACGGAATATAGTCACGCTTACGCTCCTTAGCAATTACCTGACAGCCGCACATCGGGCAATCAAATGTGTCATATAAACTTTCTTCGGCAGTAGAGCCAAAGGCAACTGCCAAACCAGTCTTTCCGTTATCACGAGCAATATAATGTCTCTCGATAATGGCATTGAATTTAGTGCCACAAATTTTGCATTCAAGCATTATTTTTCTCCTTTCAATTCAGCGGGATAGCACGAGGCAGTTTCAGAATATAACCATCTCGAACTCGTACCGCAGTTGCACCGCCAATGTTTGTCCAACCGTAGCGGTTCATAGTGAAATTATCATTGGGAACACGAGCGAGATCATAGAAATCGGACACGCTCACCGTTCCGTACTGACTGATAATATCGTTCATTGCATCGAGAACCGCTTCTGCATCTCCACGAGTATCGAAGAGAATATCATCATAGTCAGGTGTATTGCGTCTATTGCCGACGGAACCTGCACGCACTCTGTCTGTGCCTTGATCGTAGTAGTTCCGATAAGACACCTTAGATGCCGTTCCGTTTTTCTTGCTGCGACCTGCCTCGCCGTACAGAATCATGTCAATACCGGTAGTGACAATGTCAGAAATCGCTTTCTTGACAGCAGGCACAATGACCTCCATCAAAATATAAGATTTGACATTGTTTGCATCTTCTGCAATAAAGACATCTGCGAATTTTTGCATCTCGCCTTTTTTTCGAGTTTTTGCAGCCCCGGTAATAACCGCCTCGACTTTCTTTTCTGACTGTTGCTCCTGACGAGCCTTATCAGAATTAGATTTGTAATCTTCCACTGGGTGATCTCCTTTCTTATGCCGGAATCAGCTTACCGGGCAGAGTAATTTTTGTGTTCGGCATCAAGCCGTTTTCTTTTTTATATCGATAGGCGAGATTGCTCTTCGCTTTCGCTTCCGTCGGAGCAACAGTAGTTGCCTTCCAACGATGCTGAACGCAATCATCGAATCGCATAACAGGACCGTCATATTGATACTGCTGCATATTTTTTCCTCCTTTCGAGAGATAAAGAAAAAGGGAAAGCACCTTGTTACAGGTACTCTCCCTTATCCGAACTTCTCAAATTCGCATTTTCAGTTGTCTTCAGTGACAACATCGGATTCTTCCAAGATAACCGTCTTCTCCTCAGCAGCCACCTTCTTCTGCTCGATCTGGGCTTTGATGTTTGCAATTACCGGCTTTGCTACATACTTGTAGACAACCACGCCTACAACTACGCTCAAGCCGATACCCGCAGCAATCTTTACGCCCTTGCTCAAGCCAGCGTTCTCGATAACCTCTTCGGTAGCTTCAACGACCTCGTTGTTCATAATCTCATTGTTGTTCATTGTGAAATCTCCTTTCAAATGTGTGAAATTGTGGAATGTTCTTCCATTAAATAAGTTGTAAATTTCGCGCGGTAGCTTACTGGTAGTCATAAACCGGAGCAACCTGATAATCAATCACCAGGCAGGGGGTACCGTTTGCATCCAGCTGCGATGAGAATGCAAGGTCAATGTAACCCTTATCGATGTTCCATCCGAGCATATCGCCCATCTTAGTTCCATCCAAACCGAGTTCGTAGTAGAAATCGTTCAGCGTGACACACATTTCGTCACGCATCTGACGATTCAGTTCATTCATGACCCGGGTGATTTTGTCTCTGTCAGACTTGAAATATCGTCCGGACAAGACATCATAGCAGATCGTGTTGCCGCCGCTTTCAGTGAGAATCACTTCTCGAATAGGGTTCTTAACCATCTTGTCTTTCGACACAGAGTCTCGAATGGACTGTTCCTTTTTCTCACCAATTGTCTCAACGACTTTTTCCTGATACTCCTTCAAAGTAGACTCTGAAAGGGTATACGCCGTTGCCAGAGCAGCATTCCGACGAAGATTAGTCGAGCTTGCTCCAATCAGGCAGAAGACAGAGATGGAGCCTACAACAGCTGCCGGAATATAACAAGGCCAAGCTGTTTTGATGATGTCTTTCGGCTCAAGTCTATCCGTATCCAGCTCATCTTTTTTCTCTTCAAGCAGAATCAGGGCTTTTGGTGTTGCTTTTACCGCCATAACAGTGGTGGTAATCATGCCGGCAATTCCAATACCGGTGAGAATTTCAGGACTATGTTTTTTCATTGCCGTCCGTACACTCTTGGCAATGCTTGCTAAACTTTGTTTAGGCATGATTTTCTCCTTTCTCAGAACAATGGAATCTGTTCAACATCGCCGCCAGCTACAGTTACGGACTGCATCATCATACCCGTTTCTTCATCAAAGAAGATAGTGTCAGCTTGATTATCCCAGTCTTCAAATTGTTCAGCTATGTTTTTGCCACGAGTCTTTCGAAGAGTAATTAACTCTTCATGAATAATACGGCGCCACGCTCGAGCAATCGGTTTGCGGCTCTGTGAAAGCACATTGTATAAACCAGTTTCAGTCACAAAGCTTACGGAGCGTCGCTGACCTGCAACTACCAAAGGTAGGTTCAGCTTTTCGTCAGCTTCACACATCTCGAGCATTTTCCACACATTGCCATCGCTGTAATCAATAATGTTGGCTACATCAGATGCCTTGAACAAAGGTTTATCCAAGGAATCATACACAGGCAAGATGTGACCCATAAAGATAACTTTTCCTACAATTTCCATTTTTTCTCCTTTCGGTTAAACAAATAGTAGACTTAATTCTTCAGCTGTTTCGACTGCACTCTGAAAGATAAAGCTACGCTGCTCATCCTCGCCGTAACAAGCATACATAGCCATCTCGAACATGAAGCTTTCGATGACGGTGATTGGATCATCGAAAGGTTTGTCCATGATTCGATCACAGATTTCATATGCAGCCCATTGCTGATATGACCTTTTTCTGAATTCATGCTTTGGCCATGTGAAGGATGGACTGAACAGATGCTCATCAACATATCGTTGAATAATCGAAACAGCCGTGCTTGTATCACACATATTGTTCAGATAAAGAGGAAGAGCCCTTGTTAGGACTCCTCATCTTCTTCATCGCTAAGTGCGGCAAGCTTCTCATTGATGCGTTCGTCGATTTTCTCTTCCATCTTCTTCTCGTTCACCCAGTCAGTGAGGAGCGTAGCCCCCATACCTACTGCGGTAGCGACAAGACCCAGGATTTTAACCAATTTTGCATTATTCATAAAGCGAAACCTCCTTTTCGTTTTCATAAAGTAAAATGTATTTTTTGCGAACTTACAGATCTTCCATCCACTCGGCTGTCGGCTCAAAAACCATGTCAATGACATAGATCTCCATGCCGTCATCCAAAGTGAGTCGGTGATGGTTAAAGTCGATCCAATAAATATCACCATTACAGCTTGACCATCCAACAGCGTCTCCGAGTTCCGTCTTTTCAAGTCCGAGAAACTCATAAAAATCATTAAGTGGGATGACTCCTGCGAACATGAAATTGCGGTTCAGATGGTACTCAGCCTGAATGACCTTTTCGATGGTTGACTCAAAATATCTTTGCGAAAAGCTATCGTAAAAAGTGCGGGAGACTTCTGGTTCCATACCTTCACCAAAATCGAGGGAAGAATCGTACCAACCTCCATTAGCAGAGATACTGATGTCCTTGCACTTTTCTTTGGCGATAGAATCTACGATGGCATTATGAGCTTCCTCACCATAGAGCTCTTTCAGCTTGTCCTTATACTCCTTATAAGAACTTTGGACGAGAGCATACGCACTTGTTAGTGCTGCCTGTTGGCGTCGATTTAAGGCGTTGGCACCCATAATGCAAGCAATAGTAGAAGCACCAAATGCCACTGCCGGAATATAACATTTCCATGCAGCGATGAACGCCTCTTTCTTGGTGTACGCATATGGATCGCCATCATGCTTTTTGCGACTGTCTGCATAAACTAACGCTACTGCTCGTGGGGTCGCTTTGGCTGCGGCGATTGCAGTAACCACAACGCCAGCTGATGCTACAAAAGACAAAGCAACAGGCGAGTATTTCCTGATGCAAAGCCCTGACTTATGCAGCAACTTTTGAATTGCTTGATTTTTACTCATGTCTTTTCTCCTTTCATGTTTTTGTTATCCATAGCCCTTAGAAGGTCTAAAATGTTCGCTGCCATTTCACTGGCAGATCGGAACATAAGACTTGTGTTTGGATTCACCCTCGCATACTTAGCTGTCTTCATCATGAATTCGTGCGTGAGCTTACAGAATTCATCAATAGACCCTTCTCTTCGGGGGTAAATCTGTTCGGCGATAAAATCTCTGAGCTCGTCGACAGCCCATTGTGAGTAACTCGCTTTTTTATAATCTTCAGCCCATTTACCAAACAAAGGCGGCAGCCAAGCGTCCATGCGGTACATGTCATACAAGATTAAATCAAGCTGATCGATGCTCATGTCTTTTCTCCTTTCCTGCGAAAATAAAAAGCAAGAGAGACTGTATCGGATTCGAACCGACGACCTCCACGGAAGTGTGGCGCTCTACCAACTGAGCTAACCCGTCTCTCATAATAAGACTTGTAAATTTCGCGCGGCAAAAGAAAAGAGCCGTTGTTAGCAGCTCTTTTCAAGTTTTACAAACCAATACTTTTCAGGATTTTAGTAAGTTCATCTTTCTCAAGATCGGCATCTATATCCAGATGAACATGTGTCTTTCCGTCAACGACTGTGGCTTTTACCTCATTCAAATTCAGTTTTACATCATAACCAAATTTCTTTCGGATTGCCAAACTCGCCAATTTCGAGATAATGCTCGTAGTGAATTTAGAACCAATTTTCATTTCGTCCATGCTCCTTTTACTCCTTTCGAATAGCATCGTTTTCCATAATAGGAGTTGTAATTTTGGCGAAAAGAAAAGAGCCGTTGTTAGCGGCTCAATCCTCAATAAATCCAGTTTTCTTTTGCAAAGAACAACGGTATTGCGATAAACGCAAAGAATACTAATGCTGTTGCATCTTTGTCGATAAGTACCGGTAAGTACCCACAAATAAGTAATACTACAGCATATAGCTTGTTCTTTAGTGTTTTCATAATCCATGTCTCCCTTCAAAATTCAATGGCTTTTCATAAAGGGAGATGCGTTTTTTGCGCTTAGATATCCCGTCTATCGAATACGGTTTCCCATCGTTCTTTCTGAATTGGTTTCATTTTTAATGCCCACATAATTTGGCGAACCGTTACAGTAGGGTATAGTCCGTCCGTACAAGCCCCAGCCCTCATTTCAAAGTATTCTCGAAAATCAGGGTGCAAATATAAAGCGTCAGTAATCCAAGGGTCAACTTCGCTCCACCATGTACTTTTCGTCTCGGAGTCAAATCGTTGCTGAATTACTGCTAAACCTCTTTTCTCAATTCTGTAGAGAGTGCAGCTATTGTAAACCGGATGCTCGCAAATATAACGCTCGCCATACAAGGACAAGTAAATTTCCGGTTTGTCAAAGTGGTATCGCATATCCATCACCTATAAAAAGAAAAGAGAAAGAGCCCTCGTCAGGACTCCTTCCCCTTTGCTAATAGTCTTAATTAGTCGTCGCAGATTTGATCTCTGGTCGGATATAGAGCATCATATTCTTCATCGTTCTCCATACCATAATGCTCTAAATCGACGGAGTGACCGCAAGCAGGACATACTAAAGTATCTTCCCACTCGTCTTCAAATTCCATAAGTCCTCCGCATTCACTGCAAATATACCGTCCAGTAAGTAAACCGTCTCTCTGCGCGTCGTTAAAAAAGCTCATTGCAAATTACCTCCTTGATATTGTGTGGCACTATTAAGTATAGCGGCCATCAGTATTTTATCAAGAGATAAAAAGCACTTTTACATCTCTCACAATAGCCCTTGTAAATTTCGAGCAGGAGAAAAACGAAGAGAACGTGTTATATACACGAACTCTCCGCTTTTGGAACCGGTTTATTTCTTAGTCGGTCTGAATCGACTGAATAAACCTCTGAATGTCTGGGAGGTGAAAGTTCCGTCCTGTTCGAACTTGAAACCTCGTCTCATCCAAACGCCGTAGAACATCAACGGCAGCACCAGCTCAGCGGCAGCCATACCAAATCTGAAGTATCGATCTTTGACAGACTCTGCCATTTGAGCCGTCTTGGACTCCTGATCGATTTCACGATTCTCGATCTTGTCCAGACGCTCATAGGTATTCTTATCCTCTTCGAGCTTCAGTTTGTACAGCTTCGTCAAGCTATCCACTGCCGTGGTATGCTCCTGGCTTCCAGATTCGAGAGATCCCAAGCGCTTAATTTCGGCTTTGATCTCCTCTTCCAACAAACTTCTGTTTTCTTCACCCATATTCGTTTCTCCTTTCGTTTTAATAGGGTTCCATAAAAGGAAGTGTTATTTGTGCGGAATAAAGTCTTCACGCTTCACTTCCAATAGGATAGTTCTTTGAGCTATAATTTCATTAACGCTCTTTTTCAGTTCAAGAAAAAGATAGGGTCCGTCCGGATCAGACTTGTCAATACGCAGAAAACCAACTGGATGTTTTCGGCGAATGATAGATGAGACGACAAACCCAATCATAATTCCGACAACTACATAGACAACTTCCACGGTGATCTCCTTTCAAATTGTTTTTCAAAAATTTCAACCCGGGGATTTTTCCAGATACTAATTTAACACAGATACCCGTCACCTCCGTCCGGTTTTAATCTAAGTTAGAAAAAGAAAGAGCCAATGCTATAGTGCATCAGCTCTCACTTCTCCATAAAGGACACTGTTATTCTTGCGAACCCTCGTAGACGATCTTCTTCCGTAAGTCAGACCAAGTTATATATCGGTCTTTACGGCATACGGGGCAATAAAACTTGCTTACTTTGCCTCCGATGTCTGTCAGCTCACTGCTGTCGGCCTCAAGCCTACTCTGGCAATTCGGGCAGTTGAAGCGATAGACTTTTTTCACTGCAATATCTACAATCTTCATTACTGTCTCTCCTTATTAAGCAGCCAGAAAAACCGTCTGTACAGGTCGTAATAAACATCCTTACAACATGGGATACCGGTTCTGGCTTTCAGATGGTCGTATGAAATACCCTCCGTTATAGCTTCCAAAATATAACACGAAAGCTCTTCGTCCGTTTCTTTTGCAACCCGTTCCACCATCTTCATACGATCGGCATAGTACAGCCTCTCATCAATGTGCTTGGTAACGGAATCACTAACAACATTCGTTTTGCAGGGCGGCACTAATTGAGGCCATGAACCCGGATAGTCTATCAACGAATTGTACGCATGACGCCACAACGGGTATTGCAAGCAGAAATGCTTCAATTCGTAATAGCGGTGTTTCTCGATCCAGTAACGATTAGTCTCGGAAAGTTCTGGTCGTATCAATGTACTCATGCGCGTTCACCCCTCCATATATAGCCGGTCTCCTGCCAGAGGAGCTTAGGCGAAATATAAAAGTTGATGCGTCCATACTTAGAGTTCATTTCCTCCAAGTTCGTAACGAGCTTTCCACTCCGAGTAGCTTTTCCGATTGGTAGCCACCCAGATACGATGCCGGCTCGAATCCAGGATGCGTCTTTCCCGTAGACTCGTGCTGCAACTGCCACCGGGACAGACCCCGATGCAAATATAATTTCTTCCATTGGCGTTTGCCTCCTTTCAATCGCTATTTTAGGTTAGGAACGGCTGTTAGTAAAAACAACCTCGGTGGAAACAAGCGCCAGCGAATCATAGTCATTTCACAAGGATAATCTTCAAACCCCAAAGTTTCACAAGTAATAAGACCTTCGAGCACGCCGATAATAATATCTGCTTCATACTGTTTATACGGAAATATAAAGTCAGGAAGCTCTCGATGAACTGCATGGCATTTACAGCACCGAAGTCTTCTAATAGCTACCCATTTTTTGTTTCCGAATTTCGTCCGTACCAATCTTTGAACATGATCGTAGTATTTAAGCTGCCCTCCACATTTGGGGCAAATTGATTGGTTATCACTAATCATATCTCATTTCTCCCTAAACTAATAAGAAAAGTTGGAATGTAGGAGTTGACATTCCTACACTTATGATATATGATTACTAATAGCAAATCAATGGGGAAGGTGATAATAATGCTGATAAAATGTCCTGAATGCGAATTACAAGTAAGCGACAAAGCAGTTTCTTGTCCTCACTGTGGGTTTCCATTACAGCCAAATATAAAGCCAAGAAAACCTCGAAATAAGAACAATAAACGCCGTAGACTGCCAAATGGTTTCGGGCAGATCAGTGAGATCAAGAATCGGAATCTCCGCAATCCATTTCGAGCTATGATAAGTGTAGGAAAGGATTCGAACGGACGGCCTATCTGTAAACCTCTTAAACCGGAGTCCTATTTTCCAACATACAACGATGCATACGCTGCTCTCGTCGAGTACAATAAGAACCCTTACGACCTTGAACCGTCTATCACTATGAAAGAGCTTTACGAGAAATGGCTTGCCGAATACGAGAAGACAGTTAAAAGCACTCGTTCGGTAGCTTCAGCATGGGGGTATTGCTCAGCCGTATATGATATGCGAGTCAAAGATGTCCGCGCTCGTCATGTAAAAGGTTGTATGGATGAAGGCATATCGAAGGTTCGAGACAAAGAAAAAACACCAAGTGCATCCATGAAGAACCAGATTAAGTCTTTGTTTAACTTGATGTTGGATTATGCCTTGGAGTATGAGCTTGTTGACCGAAACTATTCGCGAACTTTTAACCTCAGTGAGGAAACAATCAAAGAAATCGTCACAGTTAAGAACGAGCATATTCCTTTTACGGACGAAGAGATGGACTTGCTTTGGAAACACGCTGATGATAAAATGCTTGTAGATGTCCTGCTCATTCAGTGCTATTCTGGTTGGCGACCCCAGGAACTTGGTTTGCTGGAATTAAAGAATGTGGATTTGGAAAACTGGACTTTCCGAGGCGGTATCAAAACAGATGCCGGTACAGATCGTGTGGTTCCAATTCACTCGAAGATTCGTCATTTGGTTGAGCGAAAATATAAAGAGGCTCAGGAACTTGGAAGTCTGTACCTGCTCAACTATGTTAATTCGAATGCTCGTAGCAAAAACACTGCACTTACTTATGCTCGATACCAAAAAGGCTTTGGTATGATTCGAGACGAATTGAATTTGAACCCTGAGCATAGACCGCATGATGGTCGTAAACATTTTGTGACGATGGCTAAGAAGTACGGCGTTGACGAGTACGCAATCAAATATATGGTCGGTCACAAGATCTCTGACATCACTGAAAAGGTTTATACCCAGAGAGAATTTGAGTGGTTGAAAGACGAAATTGAAAAAATAAAATAGCTTGTAAAAACAAAGAAAAGCCTCCCCGAAGTGGGAGCACCAACAAAGGCACTCAGCACAACGAGGAGGCTGACTTTGTATAGGAATATAGATGTATGAGTAGTGTAGAAATAATGCACGAGTTACCTACATTTCTCGGTATTTATCCGCTTCTAACTACTCTGAGAATAGCGTAATTGCAGGGTTTTAGAAGTGGTTAGACCGTGGTAAGTTTCTATAGTATATATTATTAAATTCTATACTTATTTTTAGCTGCTTTTCTGTGCTGGAAAATCAAAAAAGCGGTTAACCGCTTTTTCCTTCTCTCCCCTTAAAGGCCGTCTCTTTACAGGCTGAAAGCCCCCGGTAGACGTATGTTCTATCACCACAAGGACAGGCACAGAGCCAGGGAAGTTAAAACTGCCAGTCCCGCAAGATTCAGGCCGGTAAACACGCCAAGATACCGCAGGGGCTTCGCGCCCTCCAGGCGGAGATAATACCGAAACGAGATCAGGCTGGCCAGGGAAGCGATCAGCGTGCCCAGGCCCCCCAGATTGGTTCCCACCAGCAGTCCCTGGCCATCCTGGGTAAAACCGGAAAGCAGCACCGCCGCCGGAACATTGCTGATGACCTGGCTGGCCAGCAGGCTGGTCAGCATGGCGCTTCTCTCCAGCAGGCTGTTTAAAAACTCACGCACCTCGCCGATATTCCCCATATTCCCGGCGAACACAAAAAAGCACAAAAAGGTCAGCAGCAAGCCGTAGTCGATCCGTGCGAACAGCGGGCGGTCCCACAAAAGAAGAGCTATGACTACGGCGCCCAGCGCCCAAGGGTAGGGCAGCGCCCGGAACACGCCCAGCAGCGACAGGGCGAACAGCCCGCAGAACAGGCACAGCTTTTTCGGATGCTTTATGGTTTCCCGGGCGGAAAATTCCACCTGGATGGTTTCGTTTTTCACCAGCAGAGCGGCGGCGGCCAGGCATACTAGGCTGGCCAGCACAAAAGGAAGCATCAGCCTGAAATAGCCTCCGGCGGACAGATGGAATTTCTCATAAAGGAACAGGCTCTGGGGATTTCCCACCGGCGCGGCCATGCTGCCCAAATTGGCGGCGATGGTCTGAAGGACGATGAGATAAATCAGATACTGCCGCCGCTGGATCATTGACAGCACCACAATGGTAAAGGGGACAAAGGTGATCAAGGCCACGTCGTTGGTAATGAGCATGGAGGCGAAAAAGGGAAGCAGAACCAAAATCAGGCTCAAAAGCCCCATCCGTTTGCGTCCCGTAAGAAGCCTTTGGCAGAACACGGCGAAGACATTGCACTCCTGCAGCCCGGCCACCACCGCCATCAGGCAGAACAAAAGGCTCAGAACCTTCCAATCAAAATATGCGCCATAGGCCTCGGAGGGAGGCACGAACGCCATAGACGCCGCGGCGCAGACAAAGGAAATTACCAGCACAGGCTCCCGCCGAAAAAAACCGATTGCTTTTTGCTTTGCCCCGGCCGCCAAGCCATCCCCCTCCTTTCTTTCATTGATTTCCGCTGCTTCCCGCATCATGAATTATTTTCCATTGCTTTTTCATTTTGCTTTTTCGAAAATACAGCCGCGCCGGCCCTTCTCCGTATGCTTCCGTAAAGCCTTCTGCTCTGGAACCAGCGCCCGGTATCCGGGGGTTCAGCCCCTTTTCTTTAGATAAGCGGATGAAATTAATCCGCCGCAGCCAGGGAAGCGTCTCTTTCCGGCTGCTTTTCTTTGCCGCCGATCGTCTCGCAGCACCGGATCAGAAGCTCGCATTTTTCCTCCGCGGTCAAATCGGAAGTCCCGCGGGCCTGGACCCGCGAAAGAAACCGGGCGTTGTTAAGCCTGGCGCGGCTTTCCTCCCACACTGTCATATAATCCTTATAAATCAGCCCGTAAAGCTCCTTTTGCGGGTCGTTGATATCCAGGGAGAAAAAATCCTTCGCCGTGATCCGACCGTTATTTTTATCCAAGCAATGAAGATACGGCCCCGTGATAAACCGGTCGTCTATTTTATAGGTATCGTTGAATATCGGCTTTTCCGTGAACCGGATTTCCAGGTTCGTCCCGTAATTTTCGGCGCAGCTGCAGAGATCGGAAAAAATCTTGATATAATTGTCCGACACATCCTCTGTGCCGTATACCAGCTGGTAGGTCCTGCTCCAGGGCGGCACCGCCAGCACCCGAACTCTAAGGCCCTTCGTCTCGGCGCAGGCCTGGCAGAGCGCTCTGCGAAAGGACTTTTTTCCTGTCATAATCAGCCGGTAGCCGGTGATCCAGATTTCATTCCGGCATTTGGGGATCAGCAGCTCCAAAAGCTCATCCTTATGGAACCGCAGGTTCTCAATCCCAAAGCTTTTTAAATTATTGATATACTCGTCGTTCTGGGATTCCTTATATTTCAGTAAGGTATCCGAAAGCAGGCACAGCGCCGACGCGATCAATGAGGTAGCGAAGGCGATGGAAAGCTCATGGAGAACGCCGCCGTCGGTCAAGGACCAGGCCGTCACAAAGGCAGCGGTGAGCACGACCAGGAGCAGTAAAAACAGAAAGTTTCCGGTAAGCCGGTATTGTTTCATCACCTGCCGGCTTTTTTTCGCCACCGGTCCGTGATAATAATAAATGGTATCGATTCCCGGGCCCCGGTCATCCTCCAGACGGCAGTGCTCGTAAAACTTCAGGGATGACAAAATCCGGATATGGGACAGATTAGTAGACCAGGTCCGGGTAAACACATTGCCCCAGCCGAATTTTTTAAACAGGTGGTGATAAAAGCCGTTGGTGATGCCGTGGCGGCGGTAATGGGGATGGACGATCACCGTGGTGACATAGACGTTTGGAGAATGGGAGGGCGGAATTTCCTCGCAGACATAGTTTTTCTTTAGGGACATAAAGCCCACTACCCGGCCGTCGTCAACCGCCAGAAACGCCGGCTGATGCTGGATATTCTCAAAATAAGCCACAGGCCCTTCCCTCTTCCCTCCCTGAGGGCCCAGGTTGCTCTGAATCGTCGAGCTCCGGGCGGAAAGAGGAGGGATAAATTCCTGGTCGCACAGCGACAGCAGCTCCATAATATCCGCCAGGTAAGCCTCCTTGGTAACGCGCTCAAAATATTTGATCTTCATAGCGGGCCTCCAAAACGCTTGATCTTCTCTCCCATTATAGCACAAGTCTTCCTCCGCATCCCCTGGTATCTTACAGAAATTAAGAAAAATTTTATACGCTTCCGCCCGCTCCCGAAAGGCTCCTCCCCCTTTCTGCTGAAAATTCAGCTTTGCCAAGCCATAACCTGCCTAAAAAACGGGAGAGCGCAAGGCTGCGCTCTCCCGTTTTTCGCTATATCCTTAAGTAAAATAAAAAATCCCCAGGCTTTGCTGAAGAGAAACAGCCTTCGCTTCCAATACGGACGGAATCGGACCTTCGCACAAAGGCTTGGGAGGCCGCAAGGACTTTGAAAGCAGCTTACGGTCTCGGCAGGCGGCACAAAAAAGAAGGGCCTGCGCCGCTTAAAAAGCCTGTTCTCCTCAAGCTCTTTCCGAGATGATACCATATCAGAGGGCATATCCTTCAGCCCTAAGGCCGGATCTGTAAGTCTCCGGAATTCCGTTCATTTCTTCTGCACGTACTTGCGGTACAGCGGCAGATAAACCTCCTGGTCCCGCGGGACGCATCCGGTGGTGGTATGGCCGATTTGAATCAGATCGTAGCATTTATCACAGGTCAGGCAGCATTTATTCCGCTGCATCCCCTTACCGCACAAAATATCTTTCGCAAAATCCGGATAGGCAAAGGCCTGGCGGCCGAAGCCCGCAATGTCAAACCATCCTTGCTCGATGCCGCCGGCGCCTACATTGGCCCCAAACTGCTCCAGCCAGGTCAGGCCGGTGCACATAAAGATACCGCCCGGCGTCTGAGCCTTGATGTCCCTGGTGGCCTTCAGCAGGTCATGCACGCCCGCATAGGGGGTGATCGGCTGGTCGTCGTGCTCCGCCATCAGGCCCGTTCCATAAGGCCGGTACCGGGGCATCATTGTTGAAAGGTTTATCAGCTTCACGCCTCTTTCCACCAGCATGTTGCAGAGCTTTACCGGCTCGGTTAGATCCGGCTCCATGACCCCCTCCTTCTTTACCATTCCCCAGCCATAGGGATAGGGCACGCAGTCATAGGCATTGAGGCGCACGCAGATTTCTATTCCGCCGCCTACCCGCCTGCGGATGCCGTCGATAATATCGAACAGGGCCCGCGTGCGGTTTTCAAAGCTGCCGCCGAATTTTCCCGGACGGGTAAAGGCGCTCAGAAGCTCCCGCAGGATATACTCATGGCACACCTTAACATCCACGCAGTCAAAGCCCGCTTCTGCGGCCAGCTCCGCCCCGTGGATAAAGCCCTCGATGATCTCCTCAATTTTTTCATCGGTGGCGATCTCAATTTTTCCGCAGCTGCCGTCAATGGAGGTATGGTCATCCATATAAGGGTTTTCGCACACCGCAAGAGGCGTAGGCTCCCAGTTTTTATTATTGGAGCGCCTGCCGGAATGGGTAAGCTGCAGGACGTTATAAGGCTTATGCCCCATAGATTCCCACGCGGCCTGGTCGGATTCCCGGATGAGCCGGCCAATTTCCCCTACCGTCTCCTCATTGATGACCATTTGCAGCGGGTTACACCGGCCGTCGTCGGAAATCGCGATGGACTCATACCAAATCAGTCCCGCGCCGCCGGAGGCATACCGATGGTAACGGCGGAAGATCAGGTCTGACGGCGCGCCGCTGGGCAGGCCGTCAAAGCCCTCCAGAGGCTGGATTCCCAGCCGGTTGGGAACGGTTTTTCCATACAGCTCAAAGGGCTGGGCCAGAACGCTCAGGTCCTGCGATACCGGGAAATCAAGCCCATCCGCCCCCAGGATTCTCGAAAAATCCTCTACGGAATTCATTTGGCCGAAACGGTACTTTTTTTCAACTTTTTTCATCTCTAGCTACCACCTTTATGTTATTTGTTACCGGCGTTGATCGGGTCAAAGACCTCCCGGTTGATATAGTCTAGGCACTGGGGCGCCGCAGCCTCGTAATCCTGAAGATAGATGTCCAGGGAAACCGGCCCGTCATAGCAGGTATCCTTTAATTTCTGATACACCGCCCGCAGGTCGATCTCCCCCTCCCAGGGCAGCTTATGGCAGTGCTCTCCCATGCACATATTATCGATGTGAGAGTACACAATGAAATCCTTCGAACGGTCGATGGCGGCTTCGATATCAACCTCGCTCAGATAAATATGTCCCACGTCGAAATTAAGCTTCAGCGCCGGGCTTCCCACCTTTTCCGCTACATGGAAAAAGATTTTCAGGCTATGGATCAGCTGGTTGGGCTCCACCTCGATGGCAAGCCGCACGCCGCTGTCCTCCGCGATTTTGCAAAGCTCCCGTGTGCGTTCGATCAGCTGGGCGTAAACTTCCTTTTCGTTCAGCTCCCGTATCTCAAAGGGCATAAAGGTGGACAATATTACTGTATTCGAGACCGTATGGTATTTGGGCGCCGCTTTTAAAAGACGCTTTTCAATTTCATAGGTATCGTCGTCGTTCACATAATTTTGATGGCAGGCCAGAGCAGTGATCGGAAAATCCAGTTCCCGGCTCACCTCGTTGACCTTTTCGATCACATAATCATCGAGATAATTTACATCCAGCCAGGTGCCCATACCGTGCTGCAGGCTCAGCTCTAAACCTCCGTAGCCCATTTTATGAAACATGCGCATGGTATCGATCAGCGACCGGTTTTTTATAATATGACTTCTTCCCGCCAGATACATAGCAAACCTCCTACAAAATAATGGCGGCCGGGCGTGTCTGTTTTACCGTCCCGGCCGTTTGTCCCGGCCGGTCTGTCAGCCCTTCACCGCGCCCGACGTGAGGCCTTGGATAAAGTAACGCTGCAGATAAATGAAAATAGCGATCAGCGGCACGACGATGATGGTGATGGCCGCGGCAAAGGGTCCCCACTCAATGCCGTACTCGCCCCGGAAATACAATAGTCCCACCGGGATCGTCTGAATCTTGGTGGAGGACGAGGAGGCGATGCTGGCCCACATGTATTCGCCCCAGGTGCCGATGAAATTGAACACCATCACTGTAGCGACGGCGGGCCGCACCAAGGGCAGAATCACTTTGAAGAACAGCCGCACCTCGCCGCTGCCATCTACCCGGGCTGCCTCCATCAGCTCCGAGGGGATGGAATCGAAGAAATTTTTAAATATATAAATGCTGAAGGGGATATGCCAGGTAAGGTAAGGCAAAATCAGCATCCAAAGAGACCCGCTCAGCTTCATGTCGATCATCTGCATATAGAGAGGAATATAGACCGCCACACCGGGCACGAAGTTCAGGGTCATCAGCGCGGTAATAATGGCCTTAGCGCCCGGGATATGCATTTTAGAAAGAGCATAGCCTCCTAAAGCGGTAAACAGCACCGAGCCGATGACCGCAGCAACCGTTACGACAATGCTGTTAAAGGCGTAGAGGCCGATCTTGCCCTCCACCCAGGCCGCCGCGTAATTCTCAAAGCGCCACACCTGGGGCAGGCCGAAAATATTGCTGTAAAACTCCTGGTTGTTTTTAAAGGAAACCAACACGATGAAAATCAGCGGGTACACAACCGTCAGAGACAGCAGAATGATGATCACCCGGGAAATAATTTTTAACGAGGTGCTTTTGGAATAGGGCGTTGGCGCGGCGGCGCGCTTCTTTGCTTTAATACTCATAATTTTCACCTCGGAACACGGTGCGCAGCACGATATTAAAAATCAGCACCACAATGATAAACGCGATACACATGGCGCTGGCATAGCCGAAGTTAGAATAGGTAAAGGCGTTCTCAATGATCCACATGGGCAGCACTACCGTTTGCCTGGAAGGGCCGCCGCCTGTCAGAGATACCACGGAGTCGTAAATTTTCAAGCCGTTGAGCAGGGTGAACATGGTGGCCAGCTCGATCTGCGGCTTGATCAGCGGCAGCAGAATCCGGGTAAAGATCCTGCCGTCTCCCGCCCCATCCAGACGGGCGGATTCAATCAGCTCATTGGAAATTCCCTGCAGCCCGGCAAAGCATAATATCATGGTCAGGCCGAACTGCCGCCAGGTCTGCACGATCACAACCGTGGGCTTGACCGTGTTCATGTTGGCCAGCCAGGCGGTCGTCCATTCCTCCAGGCCTACCGCCTTCAAAATGTTATTGAGCAGGCCGATGTCCTCTGTAAAGACAAACAGGAACAGCAGGCCGGTGATGGTAGGCGCGATCATATTCGGCGCGAATAAAACCGTGCGGAATACCTGCCCCTCCATTTTTCTCATATAAAGGATCAGCCAGGCCGTCAAAACGCCGAGCACCACGCTGATGATTCCGGAAAACACCGCGAAATACAAGGTGTTCCCCAAAGATGACCAAAAGGTTTTGTCCGCGAAAAGGTCCTGATAATTTTTTACGCCGTTGAGCACAACTTCTCCAAACCCGCTCCAGCTTGAAAATGAAAGATAAGCCGTGCGGCAGAGGGGATATGCCATAAACACCAGGTACGCGGCGACAGCGGGCAGCAAAAAGCACACGCCGATCAGCACATACCTGCGCTCCACAGATTTCTTCTTCATCGTTTTACCCCTTCCTTCACAAAGGCGGCGGAGCTCCTGCTAAGGGTTGAGGGCGCGCACGGCGCCCTCAACTGCAATTGCTGAGCGTTAACAGGATTACTGAGCCTCACCTGCCGCCAAACGGATCCGTTCCATTTCCTCCAGCGTCTGGTCGATGGTCATTGTTCCACTGCAAGGCGCCGCGAAGATCTGCTGCTTGATAAAGTTCTGCATTTCCGAGCTGGTGCGGCAGGGATTGACGCCGGCCTGTAGCCGTCCGCTGTCCAGCTCTGCCATAACCTCCTCAAGCAGAGGATCTACGTTTTCAAAGGTATAGGAGGTCATCGAAGGGGTTTGCCCACTATCGACAATCGTCTGCTGGATTTCATGGCCCAATATGATCTCAAGGAAGGCCAGGCCCGTATTAATCTGCTCCTCGCTGGCGTTGGAGGGGATAAAAAACACGTCGGGCTCGATATTGTCAATGGAGGTAATCCCTGCCTCAGAGGTAGGCTTCATAAAGGTGCCGATTTCAAAATCGCAGGAATTTTTCAGAACCTCCAGCGCGCCGCTGTAGATAAAGGTGCAGGCGGCCCGGCCCTGTGAAAAGGCCGCGTTGGCGTCATCCTGGGTTACATTAATGCCGCCGTCGCCTGGATACCAGTAGCCAGCCTCATACCAAGCCTGTACCTGCTCGATGCATCCGCGGATCACTTCGCCGGCCTCAGTACCCGGAAGCACGGAAACCGTGCCGTCGGCAACGCCGTAGGCCGTCCCCTCGCCTACCTTAGCGTCCAACTCGCCGTAGGTCATGCCGTAAAGGCAGTCCTGCATAGTGGCCGAGTTGGTGGAAAATCCGAAAATGTCATCCGCCTTCAGGGTTTCAAAAATTGCGGTCATTTCGTCCCAGGTTTCCGGCTCTTCAAAGCCGTACTCGTCAAACATTGTCTTATTGTAGAAGGTAGTGTGGTAAACTGTCTTCATGGGCAGCGCGTAGATCTCGCCGTTCTCTCCCAGGCAAGGCTCCAGCATCCCCTCGTTCACATTGCTCACGATTTCCTCGCTGATTTTGCCCTTCAGGTCAAGGTTCATGCCGATATCATAGAAGGAATTGACCCGGGTTCCCCAGTAATAGCCGATTGTGGGAGGATCGCCGGCGGAAATCGCCGTTTTGATCACCTGCTCGCGGGTGCTGTTATCGCATGGAATATACTCCACCTCGATCTCCGGATGCTCGGCCTGGAGCTTTTCCACGCCCGCCACGATAAACGCGTCCGGATCTCCGGTAACGCCGGAAATGGTCAGCTTTCCATAGGTCTTGTCCTCCGCCTCGGAGGCGCCGCCGGCAGACGCCGCGGATGAAGGATCCGCGCCTGCGGGAGTGCTTTCAGAGGAACCGTCCCCGCCCGCGCAGGCAGTCAGGGCCGACACCATCGCCAGTGCCAAAAGAACGCTGATTGTTTTTCTCAACATAGGGATACTCCTTTCTCTTTTTCCGTTTCTTCTATCATCAGCCATCCGGCTAACAATCCATGGAAAGCTTTTTCGCGCGCCGCAGCGCCTCCATGACCTGCGGATCAACGGGAGCCTCCACGCTGCCCATGCCCGCCGCCAGCTGCTCATCGTTGTCAAAGGACGCGATCGGCACCGACGGGAACGGATGCCCCTCCATTAAATACCGCAGGGCGTAGTCCATCATAGAACACTCACCGTCTCCACACGCCTTCTTCAAAAGGCTGAAAATCTGATCGTTAGCTTCTCCGTCGTATACGTCCGTCACGCTTTTCGGCAGAGCCTCACCCGCCGCCCGGCGGGTAAAATACCCCTTGGCCACTGACATATAGGCCATAGCGTTCAGCCCGGCACGCCCCTGATAACTGTAGGTTTCCTGGTCCATCAGCACAAAGGACTGGTCCGCCAGTCCGCTGAAATTTACATCCGCCAGGCTCCACATCAGCTGGTTGCAGACAAAGCCCTGCAGCCCGTGCTCCTTTGCGTAGGCGTTTGCCTCCATCACCCGGGAAAGCTTCCAGTTGGAGCAGCCGTAATAGCGGATTTTCCCAGCCTTCACCTGCTTCTCCAGAAATTCCACGATTTCTCCCGCCGGGCGCCTGGGGTCATCCCGGTGGAGAAAATAAAGATCCACGTAATCGGTATGCAGCAGCTCCAGGCTGCTGTTTAGATCTTCTTCGATTTCCGCGTCGCTGCACCGGGGGATCTGCATCGTTTGCATTCGGGGATGGGCCCCCTTGGTGGAGATCACCAGCCGGTCCCTTTCCGGAAACTCCTTGAGCCATTTTCCAATAGCGGTTTCCGACAGCGGCCCCATGCCGGGCTCCCAGTCACCGTAGATATGGGCGGTATCGATGAAGTTCCCTCCCAGTTCCACATACCTGCTCAGCTGGTGAATCGCTTCCTTTTCCGGCATGGCGCTGCCGTAGTTCACCGTGCCCAGGCATAAAGGAGCGACGGAAAGCTCTGTGTTTAAAAATTTTATTTTTTTCATTTCTTTTCCTCCCTTCCAACGAAACCAATTGAAAAAAATGTGTTTTGACCGAAATCTATCTATTCCGCCAAAGGCGGCAATGCTGCCTGCGGTTGTTGCTCGCAAAAATCTTATTGACTTCTGAAAAAGTATAAACATTTTTCTGCAAACGCTTCTTTCGGCGTCTCACTCTGTCCCTAATTCTAAACATTTATAAACGGCGCCAAACCGGCTGTTATTTTGATTAAAACGCAAAATAACAGCTTTTTTATTGATTTTTTCACCAATCTGCTGATTCTATAAATGTTTAGAATTTCGCACAAATTTATTTTGTATAAACCCCTTCAACTTATCAGTTATCAGACAAGTTGAAGTAAAATGATTCCCTTGATTTTATCCCAGGAAAAGGATTATGGATGATCCCTTCCCCAAAAGCCAGCGGCGTATTTCGCTACGCCTTCTCCGGTTCCAGCCAATCCTTCATCCGCTGGAGCAGCATGTCGTAATGCTCCACCATGATTCGTACCGCCCGTTCCGTTTCCCGCGCCCTGAGTGCTTCAAAGCATTCCTCATGCTGCTGCATGCTCCTTTTGCTGCCGTGAAAGGCAACGATATCCCGCAGATAAACATGAAGCAGATTTTCCACAATTTCTATCGCTTTGATAAACAGCGGATTCCCCGTAAGCTGGGCCAAATAGCTGTGGTAGCCCATATCAAAATGAAAATAAGACTCATAGTCCCCCGCAAAGCGCATCTGCTCCAAATAATCGGAAAGCCGGGCAATTTCTTCATCACTGGCACACTGGGACACGATCCGCACACATTCTACCTGTATGCTTTTAGTAAACTCAAGAATGCTGATACTGTCGCCGCCGCTGAGCATCAGAGAGGGAATCAACAGATTCAAATAGAAGCTGGTATCAACCTGCTCCACGTAGGTACCCTTTCCCTGCCGGGAGCGAACAATTCCCAGCGCGCTAAGCCTTTGCACCGCTTGACGCACTGTGCTGCGGCTTACAGAAAAAGCCTCTCGAAGCTCGTTCTCCGAAGGGATCATCTCACCCTTTTTCCAATCGCCCTCGATAATCATATTCAGCATTTTTTCGAATACCTCATCGGCAACGTTCTTCTTTTCAATTGGTTGAATCATTTTTTCCCCTTATTCATTCACACTTATCGGTTGTCTGACAACTTATATTATAATAACCTATTTCTGCTTTGTCAACCAGCCGTCTTAACAAATCAAGAATCAAAACTTTTACATATTATACAAAAATAGACTTTATCTTTTCAAAAATCAAATCATTATTTTTTAAAGACAGCGCTCTCCTTGCCTATGCGGCTTAAATCGGCTGTCAATCAGCAAGAAAAGGAAGCAGGCTGTTTCCCTATTTTCTTAAAGGCCTATTATAATGGAACTGCGAAAGCCTTTCGGGATGAATGAGTAAAAAATACGGAGCAAGCTTTCCAGAGCCTATCCGACAGATGCTAAAAAGTAATTTTTAACCATTGGTTGGATGCGGCAATAAAAATTTCGTAAAAAGAGTCCTGCGCATATTGCGTCCAGTCTTAACCAAGCATGCGGCACCAGAGAAATTGATACCCTTTGGCCGCAGAAATCAAGATTTAAAATAAAAAAAACTGCGGCCGCAAATTGCTGACCGCAGATCTGGTGGACGCAGGGGGACTCGAACCCTCGACCTCTCGCGTGTGAGTTAAATACCGTTACGTTTCTTCTTCTATTTCTTTAAGAACGATTTTATAGTCGTCACACAGTGGCACGGTATCGTCTTTAACATTAAAACGCCTGTATAAATTACTCACATAGGTTTGAAGCTTTGCAATAGAAACCTGCTCAAATTCTTTTGTTAGGTGAGTATAAATGACAAGCGTTGTTTTGGGATCTTCATGGCCTAACAATTTAGCGGCGTTAAGAATATCAACCCCCGAAATATATAGAATAGTCGCGTATGTGTGCCGCAGCATATGCGGGGTAATATTGTCAATTCTCTTTTTCATTCCCTGGGGCCGAAATTTATTGTATTCTACCCCAGCCAGCTTCCAGCTCGTAACATTCAAATCAGTCTGAAAGCTTTGCCACATAGCTCGCCAAGAGGATAATGTGTGCATAGAGCCGTCCATCTGGCTACAGACAAATTCACTCTTTGATGTTCTTCTAGCTAATTCTACTTCGACAATAAGCTCTTTGGGAATACTTACAACACGACCCTCAATATTGGTCTTTGTTCCTTCTTTTACCATTAGCTTATTTGTATTTTGGGCTTCTACCGACTTACTAATCCGAACCTTATATTTTTTATAATCAAAATCCGTCCACCTCAGGGGAATCAGCTCACCCCGGCGCAAACCGGCAAAAATCATAATAAGCGCTGCCAATCTTGCTCGATGGGGCGTTTTCATTATCAGATACAGCTCGTCCTCTGTAATGGCCCGTCTTGTCTTTTTGGGAGCATTTTTAGGTATTGTTCTTCTGGCCGGATTGCTTATATGCAATCCGTCGTTTTCTCTTGCAAACTCAAATATCTGGATTGTTGTATTTCGGATATCCAATAGATATTTTCGGCTCGTCGGCCTATGTGTATTAGGATTTTCTTGCACCAGACTGGCAAACATGAAATCTATCTGCATTGGTTTGATGCTATTAATTTCATAGTCTCCAATATACATTAAAATTAGTTTAAGCTGATAATAAATATTTTTAGCCTGAGACCGTCCAACGGTCAGCTTTTTAATAGTATACCACCAGCTGGCCCAGTACGCAAAAGACAATATAATCTTTGAAACCGCCAATGTCGCACCTACTTTTTATAAAAATCTAATTTCATTGATTAAGCTCTGCATTTACTGCCGGGCTTTTTTTATTTTACAGCGAAAGGACAGACGTTTATGAAAACAAGCAAGCCACCCCCACAGAAAGCCACTATATTTTCAAAACTATTGTTTAGTCTTGAAAAGCATTACCCTACCCTGTATAATTAAAACTACTAAGAGGTGATTAGAATGGACATAGAACTCTTAAATGCTATTTCGGAAATGATAGCAAAAAACAATGATATTTTACGTCAGGAAATAAATGGTTTACGGCAAGAAATGCAACAGAACAACGATAATCTGCATCAGGAAATAAATGGTCTGCGGCAGGAAATGAAGCAGAACAACGATAGTCTGCATCAGAAAATAAATGGTCTGCGGCAGGAAATGTTAGAGGATCACAACCGCTTGTTTAACCAATTCAGCGCATTGGTAGAAGAAAAGGTTACCAAGGAAATTCGTTTAATCGCAGAGAATCATGCTTCACTTGTAAGGAATATTAATGACCGCGCCCCTATATCTGATTTAAAAGAAGTCAGAGGCGATCTGCAGACCGTGAGTGAAAATCTTATTAAGCATAGAGAACGGATTGAAAAATTAGAATCAGAAGTTAAAGCATTGAAAAAAGCCAACTAATTATCATTACCTCTCGAAAGGTGCGAAACTGTTTAAACGGTTTCGCACCTTTTATATTTTGCAAGGAAGTGACAGCATGGAAATCACAGATATCAAAGTGAAGCCGCTGCAAGGCTATCCCCGGTTAAAGGCAATCGTCAGCATTACGCTGGACGATCAGCTCATTGTCAATGATATCAGGCTGATTGAAACCGGAAATAAAACTGTTATCGACTTTCCCAAGGATACTTTCGCACGGATTCATAATAAAGAAAGCTTTGTCCCCGTACCAGAATTAAGAAAAACTTTAGAGGCTGCCGCTGTGAGAGCCTATCAAGAAAGCATTGGAGGGCAAAAAAATGTGTAAAACAATAGTGATTACAAACCAAAAGGGCGGTGTGGCAAAAACAACAACAACCGCAAATATGGGATACTTATTAGCGCAAAACGGATTCCGCGTTTTATTGGTGGATTTCGACCCCCAGGGTAATTTAACAGCTACCAGTACCACACAAAAAGCGGCCTTATCTGTTTCAGACATCTTGCAGATAATGGTAAAAGAGGAACCTTTACCGGAACTGAGCCAATTCATCGGAAAAGCTGGCAACGCGGATATTATCGGCAGCAGCTTGTCCCTGGCTGTTGTCGAAAAAGGATTGTCTGCAGAAACAGGCGGCGAATATGTTCTGCAGGAGCTATTAGACACCTTAAAGAAATCCTATGACTATATTCTGATTGACACCAACCCATCTTTGGGAGTATTGAGCATTAACTCCCTTGTCGCAGCTGATCTTGCAATTATTCCGGTCTGTCCTGAATATTATGCCGTTGTCGGTCTGAACGATTTATTCAGAACCATAGCAATCACTAAACGACGATTAAACAAAAATTTAGAAATCGGAGGTATTCTTTATACAATGGTTGACAGCCGGACAAAGCTGCACCGGGAAATTATGGCAGATATCCAAAAACAGCTTAACGGCCATGTACGGATTTTTGATTCCTATATTCCCCGGTCTATCGACGTAAGCAACGCCGTCAGATACGGCTCAGGAATCTCCGAGCTGCATAAGGAAAACAAAGCTACGATTGCATACCAGTCTTTTGTAAAGGAGCTGCAGAGCTATGGCATTTGAAAAAATGAAGAAAATAAGAGACAGCAACGACTATCAGTTAGAGGCTATGCTGAGCCTGACGGAAGATTTCAGATCGGGCCTGCCTATCATTCCATTTAACCAAATGCGGCCATACCGCGGACATAAATTTCACCTTTATTCCGGCGACCGTTTAAATGACATGGTGGAAAGCATTAAAGAAAACGGTATTCTGGTTCCCCCCATTGTTTGGGAGCTGCCGGAACCGATAGACGGTATGAGATATGAAATTCTGGCCGGGCATAACCGTATCAATGCGGCCACCATAGCAGGCTTGACGGAAACGGCCTGCGTTGTCAAAACTGATTTAACAGAAAGAGAAGCCCGCACCTATGTAAGAGAAACAAATATCCTGCAGCGTTCTTTTTCGGAAATGCTGCCGTCTGAGCAAGCCGCCGTTATCGCTGAACGATACGAGGATATGAGATCCCAAGGGAAAAGAAACGATATTCAAAAAGAACTGGAAATCCTAGAAAAACCCAGTATTCATAGGAAAAATTCAACTTATTGCCTCGCTGACAACAAGTTGAAAAGCTCCGATAGGCTGGGCCAGGAATATAATTTATCCAGCCGGACAATCGCCCGGTGGATTCGGATTGATAAGCTTGTCAACGCCCTAAAAATTCGGTTAGATGAAAAAAAGATTGATATTTTAGCGGGTGAAGAACTCTCCTTCTTATCAGAGGAACAGCAAAACAATCTGGAATTTGCCTTGCTGGAAAATCCACAGCATATTAATTTACCCAAGGCAAAGCAACTGCGGTTAGCCGCTAAAAACGGCACTCTTTCTTTGGAAAAAATTCAGGCCGTGTTAGCCGGTAAAAGCGGTAATTCTAAAAGGCCAAAACTTCCCGTTGCGAAAATCAAACCAAGCATTTATACAAAATACTTTCCAGCCGATACTCCTATTAAAGAGATCGAGGCAGAAATCAGCAAGGCTTTAGACGCTTATTTTTCCCAAGGATAATTTTCACGGAAAGCAGCGGTGCCGCTTTCCGTGAAATTGAGAAAAAGCTGTTGTGAAAAATTTTTATCTTGTATCTCAAACCTGTCACAAATTTTATTTAGTTTAATATATCACAAAATACAGCCATATTCCAGAGGGATAATACAAGATAAGACAAAAATTTATAAAATGCAGGAGGGTGTTAAAATGCTGAATTGTATTGTTTTAATGGGACGCTTCACCGCCGATCCCGAGCTGAAACATACGCCTAATAATACCGCTGTCACAGAATTTAGGCTGGCAGTTGATCGAAGCTATATTAAATCCGGCCAAGAACGGCAGACAGATTTCATAGACATCGTGGCTTGGCGAAGCAATGCGGAATTTATCTGTAAACATTTTAAAAAAGGACAACTCGCAGTTGTCCAGGGATCGCTTCAAATTAGAAGCTATACCGATAAAGATGGTATTAAGCGCAGAGCCGCCGAAGTATTGGCCGACAGCATTTATTTTGCCGGGTCTAAAAAGGAAACGGAGACAAACAAAGGAAGTCAGCCGGACGATTTGCCGGAGAACATATCTCCCAAGAGTTCTAACTTTCTGGAAATGCTGGACGATGATTTGCCTTTTTAATGTAAAGGAAAGAGGTGATTCATATAAAAGAAAAGCCCGCGTTCATGGGAAAAACTCAACTTGTTGTCAGAGAGGCAACAAGTTGAGTTTTCTATTTTTATATTTAGTTCCCGACCCGGCTTTCCCTTTCCATAACAGTATACATTTCTTCTAACCAATGGAAAATTTCGTCTGTTCCTTCTTTGGTTAAAGGAAACTCCGCTTCTGCTTTGATCTGACCGTTATCCCGGCAATAGTTATAGCAATAGGGGCCATGCCATACATACCCCTTTATGCTTTCCCCTACTGTTTCAAGCTTATACCGAAACTCATCGATCATATGATCCACACGGGGGAACTCTTTGCTTCCGGTCATAACCCCTTGATTTTCAAAATAATCCAGACGTGGAACGACATGCTTTTTACTTTCCCAAACCATAACATTTCCCCCAAATTAAATTCAAAGCGTAACGACTTTACTATATCACAGAACAATATCATTTACCACACTCAAAGGAAATTAAAATAAAAGGAGGAATCTTGAAAAGATGGACATAGCCGCTATAATAATATTAGCCGCAGCCGTCATTTTTCTAACGGTTCTGCTATACAGAGCGTTAGTAAAAATACGCAACCAGGCTGCTGAAATTAACATGCTGCGGGAAATCGTAGAAAGATTAGATAATAACGATTTGATGATTAAAAGCTGTATTTCACCAGAAAGGAGCCGTAACTTATGAACATAAAACAAAAAATAAAAGAGCTGTTTCATGACAGCAAAAAGAGAAACATCGTAATAAGCTGTGCCGCCGCCATCGTCATTCTTGCCGTTGGAATCCCGGTAGGATTCTCCATCTACGGAAACAATGCTTCCCCGGTAACAATGGCGGTTGCTTCACATCAGGAAAACGGAAAGGAAGCTTCCTCCGCTTCCCCGTCAAGAGGTAATTCCAGCTTGAAAGTTTCCAGGGATAAGGATTCTTCCTCTAAATCCGAAAAGGATTCTAATAGTTCAAAAGCTGATTCAGACGGCAAGAACGATAAAAATTCCAATTCGTCCTCTAAGGATTCCAGCCAGTCCGGCGATAAATCCTCAAAGAGCGGAACCAGTTCCTCCCCCGCAAAGCCGTCCGGCTCTGATAATTCTGCCAGCCATAGGCCCAGCAATTCCCAGCCGGATTCTCCCAGCGGCAATAACGGAAACAATGGAGGCGGGAATAAGCCTGTAAATTCTGATTCCCCCACTCCTGCGCCTGAGCCTGAGCCAGCTCCAGAGCCGGAACCCGAACCGACCCCGGAACCGGAGCCACAGCCTGAACCAGAACCCGAACCCGAACCGGAGCCGGAAATCATCGATCAAAACGAATTAATCAGCTATGGTATTTCTTACGGGCAAAGTTTGGGAATGACCTATGCTCCTTCATTAACCCTTGATAATGCTGGGTGGGGACCTCCACATGACTTTATGCTCTGGAATCCCACGAAAGAACAAGCATTTGCTTATGTGGCCGAAGCTATAGACGTTATGGTTGCCAATATTACCGCCGCAGACAACTGTCCGGTATCCGACCTATATTTCAACGTTTGTTTTGATTCCAACAATCATTTTGTCGTCATGTATGGCTAAGGCTTGTATATATTTCTTTTTTAGCGTCTGTTTTCTGAACAGGCGCTTTTTTCATAGATATCTCTCATTTTAAAGGAGGAAAAACGTGATGAAATATTTAAAAAGGCTCACCGCCCTTCTGCTCACCTTCATTATGGTGCTCGATATTCCTATCTCAGCCAATGCTATTCAGGATTGGTACGGCGTTAGCGATCCTTTGCAGTATACCTCTGATTTACACATTGGAAACTATACCTATCGTGCGGGAACGTACAGCACTGTCATGCGGCTGGACGAAACCAACCGAATCGCCTACTGTATCCAGCCCGACGTACAGATCGGCGGGAACGAATCCGACTGGTTCTACGAAACTGTTTCGTCCACTCCGGCCTGGAACGCTCTCTCATTGAATCAGCAAACAGCCATTAACCTTCTCTTGCTCTACGGCTACCCGAACCAAAGCCTGCCCGGAAACAAGCCGGAACAGTATTTCGCTACCCGCAATATGATTTGGGAAATTGTAATGGGATACCGGGACAGCACTCACCCATATACCAGACGGGACGCCCGGTGCTACAACGCCTTTTCCGGCCATGCGGGATTTGTCCAGGCATACAAGGAACTGGAAAAAAAACTGTCTACTCACTATCTTCGTCCCAGCTTTTCCGGACGATCAGCAATGAGCGCCCCCACCATCATTTTAGACTATAATCCTTCCACCAAAAAATATGAAAAGACAGTTACAGATACTAACAATGTTCTTTCCAGCTTTAATTTTTCCATTTCCGGTGTGACGCTCTCCCGGAATGGAAACACTCTGAGTATCAGCACCGCAAATAAAATTACAGCCGAGACAGTTGCCAGTTCGACCAAGCCCCTCCCCTCTCCGGCTTCTACTGGTATCCTGATCTGGCAGTCGGTAAACAATCCCAGCGGCAATCAGAACATGATTACCGGCGGCGGTGCCGGAGACCCGGTTCCGGCATATTTTAAGCTGGCTATCGGTGAGGGCACTGTCCAAATTAGAAAAACCAACGATACTCACGGCGGCTTTTTCTCCGGGGCCGTTTATGGCATTTACGATAGCAGCGGCACAAAGGTTGACGAGCTTACCACCTCAGCGACCGATTACGTCAAAAGCAAGTCCCTCCCCCTGGGACACTACTACCTGCAGGAGCTGAAAGCCCCGTCCGGTGCCATTCTGGATACCACAAAGCATGAATTTGATTTAACTACCAACGGGGCCACTCTGAGCCTGTCGGTTTCCGATCAAAGCCAAACCGCTAATATTCTGATTACCAAGCAAGGCGAAGTTCTGACCGGAGCCACGCAAAGCGATTCTGAATTTGGCCCCCTCTACACACCAACCTATGGCCTCTCTGCCCTTTCCGGCGCTGTTTACGATATTTACGCCAATGAAAATATTGTATCCGCAGGCGGCAAACAGTTATATACAAAAGACCAGCTTGTCTGCACTGTAAACAGCGGAGTAAAAAGCCCGAATCTCCCCCTGGGTCAATATCGTGCGGTAGAGAAAACCGCACCGTCCGGCTTTGCCCTGGATACCACGCCGCATATTATTGACCTGACTTATAAAGGACAGACTGTTACAGTCTACACAGAGCCAGTCACAGTCACCAATCAGCGGCAGAAGGTAACGGTAAGCCTAAAAAAATTCATAGAGGAAAACACTCTGTTCCCAAACCCGGACGCTTACAAAGATATCCGGTTTGGGATTTTTTCATTTAAGGACATTCAGGACAATTCAGAAAATACCGTAATCCCGAAGAACTCCCTTCTGGATATCTTCGGTATCGATGAAACCTTGCAAGGCTCGTCCTCCGCTGACCTTCCTATCTCCGACTATTATCTGAAGGAGCTTCAGACCGCCCCAGGCTGGGTATTGGACGAAACTGAATACCCGTTTTCTTTTTCAGCACAGCCCCAGGACGTACAGCACGTCATAGTGGAACCCAACGGGGGCCAGCCCATCAGCAACGAGACTGTCAAAGGATATGTAGAAATTTACAAATCCGACGCTACCTATGGCGGGGCACTGGCAAATGCCGTTTACGGTATTTATACAACAAACGGCACTCAGGCCGGAAGCTTAACCACTGATTCAAAGGGCTATGACAAAAGCGGCCCTCTCCCCCGCGGCTCGTACTATTTGCAGGAAATCTCAGCGCCGGAGGGAACCGTCCTTGACCCGAAACAATATCCTTTTACCATCAGTGAGCAAGATGTCGTCATTACAATCCATCTGGAAAACATCAGCCAGCAAGCCAATGTTCTGATTACCAAAGAAGGAGAACGGCTCACTAACGCCGATCAAAGCGAAACAGAATTTGGGATTCAATACACCCCGGTATACGGTACGGAAACATTATCCGGTGCTGTCTATGAAATCTATGCGAACCAGGATATTTATTCCCCCGGCGGTATTCTTCTTTACAGTGCCGATGATCTGATAGCGACGGTTAACGGCGGGAAAATCTCCCCGGATTTGCCTTTGGGCCAGATTCGGATACAGGAAAAAACAGCGCCGGAGGGCTTTGTCCTGGATACTGCCCCCTACATTGTAGATTTAACCTACAAGGGCCAAAATGTCACAGTTTATACGGAGCCTGTCACTGTAACCAATCAGAGGCAGAAAGTAACTGTTACCCTGACAAAGCTTATTGAAGAAAATCCTATCTTCCCAAACCCGGACGCTTATAAATATATCCGGTTCGGCATTTTTACCGCACAGGATTTTAAAGACAGTTCCGGAAATGTGATAATCCCTCAAAATTCTTTAGTGGATATTATCAGCCTCGATGAATCCCTGAAAGGTGTGTCCTCTGCCGATCTCCCCATCGGGAGCTATTACCTTAAGGAACTCCAAACCGCCCCAGGCTGGGTATTGAATGAAACTATTTATCCTTTTACCTTTGAGGCCCAGCCCCAGGAAGTTCAGGAGATTACCATTGATCCCAGCAATGGAGAGCCTATCGTCAATAATACGGTAAAGGGAAGCATAGAAATCTCTAAGCTGGATTTATCCACCGGACAAAGACTTTCAGGCAGTAAAATACAAATTCTCGACCCGGATAAAATTGTTGTCGCAGAAGGCGTTACCGATGAATCGGGAACTGTAAGATTCACCTTGCCTTACGGCAATTATTTCTATTGTGAGGCAGAAGCGCCGGAGGGGTATGTAATCGACCCTACTCTTTACGAATTTACGATTGCAGGTGACGGAGAAATTATAAAAACATCGCTGCACAACAGAATGATTTCCTCAGAGATTATCATTCATAAAGTAAGCTCCACGGACGGAAGCTCTCTTTATCAAGCTGGAATCCGTTTTAAGGACGCACAGGGAAATGTCATAGCCGAAGGATACACCGACGAAAACGGTATCTTCTCTACAATTCTTACCTATGGCGAATATACCTGGGAGGAATTTCAAGCCCCGGAGGGCTTCATTTTAGACCCTACGCCTCATAAAGTAACTATCACGGAGGACGGAAAAGTAATTGAAGAAACGTTTAGAAATGACGAAAAGGTGGAGCTTGTGGCAACAGGAGAGAACGTCAATACGATAGTATGGAGTATTGCGGCCGCCCTTTCCGGTGCAGTTATTATCTGTTTCTTTATTTTTACAAACAGACAGAAGCAGAAAATAAAGAAATATTAAATTCCCTATAAAGAGAGATGCCTGGTAATTACCGGGCATCTCTCGGTTTCAGTAAACCATGAAAGGAATAAGCTCAGGAAGGAGGCGAACAGACTAATTAAATGCTTCCCAAAAAATATAAATCTCTTATCAAGTATGGCTCTATCATCTTAACGGTGCTTCTAATTCTGACCGCTGCGGAATTTTTAATCCGGCGGCCTGTCATGTATCAGATTGAATCAAACAGCCATGCAGTTTCCAGTTCTATCGGCACTCAGGAGCGCGAACCGACTTCCGCGCCTGCCAGTTCCTCAGAGGACAGCAAGCCGGAAAGCAAAACCCAGGTATCGGAAAGCCGTATCCCGGAAACAACAAGCAGCTGTTCCCCATCAGAACCGCAAGAGGAAACCCCTTCACCTGCCCCGGCTTCTTCGGCCGTTCCTCCTGCTCCCGCGCCAGAACCAGAACCACCCCCGGAGCCAATGCCGAAACCAGCCCCGGAACCCAAACCAGAATCAGCACCAGAGCCGGAACCTGATCCGCTGCCCCCAGCCGCCAACCCTACGCTGTGGGCCAGCCCTCAAACTGCTGCGGTTGGCAGTACTATTTCAGTGGGAATCAGCAACGCCCCCAGCTCCATTTATACCAGTGGCGTAACCTGGGCAAACAGCAACGCCTATGCGGTAAAGATTTCAAGCTATGGCTTGGATTCCATTCATCTGCAGGCTTTGGAGCCGGGAAGCAGCATCATTACCGCCACGTTTGAGGGCGGTATTAGTATCAGTATTACAGTCTATATCACTAACTAAAATCATTAAATTTTTTAAAGGAGAAATGTATTATGAATACAAGTTTTTTGACACTTGCCAGCATTGGCGATGCTTTTAACAGCGCAATGGAGAACAACGTCCTACCGGAGATTAAAACCATTGTCAACGCTGCCTTTATCATTATCGCCGTCATTCTGCTGGTTTCCTTAATTGTCAAAGCGGCTATGCTCTGGAAAGCCCATCACGCAGGAGAAGAATTAAACTGGATTCCCCTTATTCTAATCTTTATTGGTTTAGTCCTTGTTTCCACGGCCCCCACCTGGATGTGGAGTGTGATCGGAGTATAACCGTATGGATACTATCATTAACCAAATGTTTGAGATCACCATTAAAAAGATATTTGAATTTTGCGTCAACACAATTCAGTCTTTAATCGATCTCCTTACTGATTTATCCGATACGCTTTTTCAAAGCGCCTATGTCCAGGGGTTATTAAGCTTCTTCCAGTATTTCGGATACTGCCTGTTTATCATCGCCTGCATTATCGGAATCTTTGAAATGGTAATTCAATACCAAAACGGCGATGGAAGCGCGGCAAGGTCGCTATTTATGAATTTCATCAAAGGATTGATGGCGGCACTGTTATTTACTACTCTCCCCGTCCTTTTGTTCCAATTCGTGTTAGAGCTTCAAAAGTATATTACCGTTGCCCTGACCGGCAGCATGGATTTGGACGGTCAAATGCTGAACGCGATAGAGCAGATCGGCATCATACTGAACGGCGGGGAGCTGCCTCCTGGAAGCGAAACCGGAGCTGCCGGCGTTACGATTCCAGCCGGCCAGATGGCTATAACCCTTCTAATCGTAGTGATTCTGCTGGTCTACGTCAGCATTAAGGTGGTATTCGGAAATATTAAGCGCGGGGGAATTTTGCTCATTATTACCTGTATTGGTTCTTTTCATATGTTTAATGTCCCGCGCGGCTATTTCGATGCGTTTTTTGGCTGGTGCAAACAGGTAATCGCCCTTTGCTTCACGGCGTTTTTCCAAAATATCTTATATGTTTTGGGGATTCTGTTAATGGCCGACACCGCATATTTACCGGGATTCGCCCTTCTTCTGGCCGCCGCAGAGGTGCCAAGAATTGCACAGCAATTTGGTTTGGATACGTCCGCAAAAGGAAATATTATGGGAGCCGTTCATACGGTGAGCACGGTAAAACACATTTTTACAAAGGTTAGGTGATTCAATGGAATACTCTTATCCCGATAATCTGAACGCAGAACCCCTCATTCTGTTTTGGAACATGAAGGATACCTTAATTATAGGCTGCTGCCTGGTGATTTCCCTTATTGTTCTGTTTTCCACCTGGCTGTACCTTCCTCTGCTGTTTTCTGCCCTGTATGCTTTTCTTACTATGCGTTTAGCGGATACCGGATCTATTTATGAATATATAAAACGGATAGGCCGATTTGTAATAACAGAACAGCAGCTTTTCAAATGGAAATGAGGTGAATATCATGCGTTATACAAATGATCGAAGAAAGAAAAAGAAGCTGCAGACAACCTTACAGCTTATGGACATCAAGGAGATTGACCAAAGCTCGGTTATTACCCCGGACGGGCAGCGTATTTCCTTTATTCTGATTACGCCCGTTAATATGAGTGTGTTAAGCGATGAAGTGGTCGCGGGCCGGATTTCTGCCCTGGCCAATATTCTTACCAGCATTGAAAATCTGCAGATTTTATGCCTGAACGCTTCCCAAAGCTATGAAAAAAATAAGGAACACCTTGCCGCACAAATGAAAACAGAAACAAACGAAGTTCTTGCGGAATTAGACCGCAAGGATATCGAATACCTGGACGATATCCGCATTTCAATGGCCACCGGCCGAGAATTTGCCTTTGCCGTCCGGTTTAAAAAGAATATCGGGCGGCCTCAACAGGAGCAGACCTTAAAGCGTCTGCTCCTAATTTTATTAGAAGCCGGATTTACCGCCCGGATCGCGGAAGAACAGGAGTTGAAAGGAATCCTGGCAATCTACTTTGCCCAGGATATCTATAACGATTATTGGCCAGATTTTGACGGAGAGGAAATCCTTTCCCCCGCAGAGGCAAAACAGGAAAAAAGCTTTTTAGAGCTGATTGCGCCCTCCATTATTGACTTCCGCAGACAGCGTTACTACGTCTGCGGCAACACGCAAAGAACCGTATGGGCTGTTAGAGGCTATCCCACCACAACAAAAGACCAGACTATTTTCCGGGAACTGGGAGAAAAGGACGGCGTAACGCTGCATATCTATACCCGGCCAGTCGGATCCTATGAAACCAATAAAATACTGGAACGGGCCGAGCGAAGAAACCGGCACATGCTCAACAACAGCAGCCGCATTAAGGAGAAGGTGGAAGCCGAATCCAATATGCAGGACGTACAGCTCCTAATCGAGAATATGCACCGAAGCAAAGAACCGTTTCTGCACTGTGCGGTCTTTATTGAAATGGCGGCCGGAAACGATAAGGCCCTGGAACTCCTGCAGGGCGATGTTGCCGCCATTCTGAACCGGCACAAAATCTTATATGACAAGCTTTTCCTCCAGCAAAAGGAAGGCATGATTTCCGCAATGCCAACAGGACAAAATCTGTTCGAGAATCAGTTCGAACGGGTGCTGCCCGCGTCCAGCGTGGCAAATATGTTTCCCTTTTCCTATTCCGGCAAGACTGATCCCCAGGGAATGTATATCGGCCGGGACGCTAACGGCTCCAATATTATTGTTAATTTTGACCAGCGTGGCCAAGACAAAACCAACGGGCACATTATCATACTCGGTAATTCCGGCGAAGGAAAAAGTTTTCTTTTAAAAATTCTGTCCTGTATTTTCCGGCAGAGCCGGAAAAATTTATATATTCTCGATCCTGAGAACGAATATAAGGAGCTGACCGAAGCATTAGGCGGCACCTATATGGATATGATGACAGGAAAATATATCATTAATCCGCTGGAACCCCGGCTATGGAATCAGGAGCCGGTATCGGAGTTGGAATCTCCCGATACACCGAAAGCCTTCTTTAAGCCCTTGCGGATTAATCAGCACATTGCTTTTCTCCGCGATTTTTTCTCTGCGTATAAGCCATTCCCCACCGAACAGCTCGACACATTGGAAATTATGCTGGAGCTTCTTTACAAGGAATTTCATATCACCGAGGAAACCGACTATAGCCGCCTGCGCTCGTCTGATTACCCGATTTTAACTGATCTGTATAAGCTAATGACGCGGGAACTGGAAAACTACGAGGAAAAAGCAGAAACCGGATTAGTGGTTTATCGCAAGGAAACGCTGCGGGAGCTTTGCCTTGGCCTGCATGGAATCTGTACCGGCGCGGAATCCGTCTACTTTAACGGCTATACCAATATTCCCAACGCAAAGCATATTGATTTCGGCGTAAAGGATATGCTTTCTACCAATCAAAGCCTGTCCAACGCGATGTATTTTAATATTCTTTCCTTCATGTCACACAAGTTTCTGACAGAGGGCGATACCAATATCTGCTGCGACGAGCTGCACGAGCTTCTAAAGAACCGCATCGCCATCAGCTATCTTCTCAGCTTCATTAAACGGGGACGGAAACGCGGCAGCAACGTGATCCTCGCCTCTCAGAACGTTTCCGATTTCTTTTTACCTGAAATCGTCGAATACACGAAGCCCTTACTTTCTATTCCTACTCACCGTTTTCTATTCTATCCGGGTAGTTGTGATACGGAAGAATATAAGCGTGTTCTCGGCGTTTCGGATTCCGAATACCGGGTAATTCAAAACCCGAACCGCGGCCATTGCCTCTATTCCTGCGGAAATGAACGGTATCACCTGCATGTTATCGCGCCGAAATATAAAAAAGCTCTGTTCGGGACAGCGGGTGGCGCGTAATGGCTGTTCCCGTTGTAGTTAAAATTGCTGCAAAGCTTGCGGCAGATAAAAAAGGCCGAAAAATTATCGGTGGGATTGTTACCGGCGTTTTGATTCTTCTTTTCCTTTGTATCTCCTGTACGGTATCCCTGTTTGGTTCTTCCGCTATGGGAAGCGGCCAGGTGATCGATCAGGAATCAAAACGCATCGTCGCTCAGATTGCGGATAACCTTTCCGACAAAAGCCCTATGTTTAATTATAGGCTGTATAATGCGGTCTGCCTATTTCTTTTCCCCGAACATGAAACACTGGATAAAGAAGAACTGGCCTTATGTTTTGTAACGGTTAATCCAGACGGCACCTATTCCGCGATTCTGGATTCAGATACCATATACCGCAATATAGAAAAAACCTTCGGCATTACGGTTTCCGCGGAAATGAAATCTGCCATCTCCGATTATATGCGTCTGTCCGCACAAGCCGGATTATACGGCGGGGACGGTTCTAACATTGTTGAGGTTGCCGTATCGCAATTAGGAAATACCGGCGGGGAGGTTTATTTAAGCTGGTACGGCTTCAACCGCTGGGAAAATTGGTGCGCCTGTTTTGTTTCCTGGTGCGCTGACCGCTGCGGCTATATCGAGGCGGGCATTGTTCCTAAATTTGCCGTCTGCGATGTTGTCTGGTTTCGGGAAAGGGGGCAGTTTCAGGAGCGCGATTATATCCCCCGTCCCGGAGATATCGTCTTTTTCGATTGGGTATCGGACGGTCTGGACGGATTAGAGGATCATGTCGGCATTGTAGAAGCCTGTGACGGGGAAACCGTTTATACTATCGAGGGAAATACCAATGGTGGATTGGGCGAAGTGGCCCGGCATCAATACCCGGTAGGCTATTATGAGATATTCGGATACTGTACGCCCTTGTATCCAACAGAAACAAACATAAAACAGGAGTGATTCACAATGAATGAAAAGATACCTGAAACTTTAATTCTGATTCAAGGAGAGCCGGAATATGAACTGATCGACGCTTGTGAGGATTGCAGCTTTTGGCATAGCCCTGCTGCCAAAAAGAAATACGCCCTATTATCCCATGACGATCACGGCCTCCCCTATTCCCTATCCAGAAATGGAAACTATGTCGGCACCTACGGGAATCAAATAAACGAATTGCTGGCCCCTGATATCCCCCTGGACAGACAGGAAGTATTAAGGAAACTGGGTCAACGATATCCAGAGGCAGAACAGCAATATAAAAAGTTTCGGCATTGGCACAGGGGCAAAAAACAACCGAAATCCTACACGTCGAAGGAGTGAGAAAGCTTATGGCGAAAACCAGCAAATACAAAGCCGCATTGAGTGATTCTGATATTCCCTTGAACGAAAACGGACGAATAACGGTCTATATTTCCAAAGCCGCCCGTATCAAGGCAGAAGCGTTAACGGATTTAACAGGCGGCAGCCGAAACGACGTAATTGAAAACGCAATTCATTTCTATTTTGGACATATTTCAACCGGCATGGAACAATCATTCCTCTGCGATACCTACGGAACAGAGTTGAAGGCCGCTATCCAGCAATCCGAAGCCCTGATTCGGAAAAACCTATACCGCCTGGCGGTAGAAACCGATATTCTCACACGGTTAATTGCCAATGATTACGGTCTTACAAAAGAACAGTACGAC
Organism: [Clostridium] leptum DSM 753; assembly: GCA_000154345.1. GTDB lineage: Bacteria > Bacillota > Clostridia > Oscillospirales > Acutalibacteraceae > Clostridium_A > Clostridium_A leptum. The sequence goes on along the minus strand of DS480346.1, from coordinate 85,885 downwards.
GCTTGCCGTGCCGCCGCCGTGAAATCCGTGAACCATCTAAACGGCACAATCGCGCCTCACCAGTTAAACCAGGGGACAGAGAAAGAAGGTGACTAAACATGCCGAAATATCCCCGCATCATTGTAAACAGCCGATATTGCCGTGTTGCCCGATCCGGCGAACAGACCGACGGTAAAAATATCATCAGCGGGTTTGCGATGGAAAACCTCGTTCAGTATGTCGGAACCCGTGAAGGTGTTGTTTTCAATCAGGATAACGGGTTGAATCTGCCGGTAACGGAAAAGCAAACCTCTTTTATCCAAAAGCTTTTGGACAGCTGCCCGGATATAACAAATTTAATTGAATATGCGGACTATCAGGAAGCTTCTACCAGGGCTAACGCCTCCGCGCTCATTTCCGCTGGTGCCGAAATGCTGCTGCTTCAAGGCGAATTTATTAATCAGGAAACCGCTGAAACCTTAACCCGGTATGTAGCAACGCGGCCCGGCGTGAGCAAAAGCGGGGAACACGGCCTATTTGGTTATCGGGAAAATATCAACCTGCAGGAAGCCGCAAAAGAATTAAGCGGCTATGAGGGCCGGATTTGGCGGCATATCGTTTCTCTTAGGCGTGAGGACGCAGATAAATTAGGCTATAACACGCAGCAGCCCTGGAAGCTGCTTATAGAAGCCCATTTACATGAACTGGCCGAGGCTTCCGGGATCAAGCCGGAAAATCTGCGCTGGTATGCCGGTATGCACGACGAGGGACACCACCCGCACATTCACCTTTTTGTCTTTTCGGCCAATCCCAAAGAGGGATATGTCACCGCAAAGGATATTAAAAAAATGGAATCCATGTACGCGAAAGATATCTTTCGGGAAGAAATGAAACCGGTTTACGCCCAAAAAACAAAATACCGGGATACTCTGAACCAGACGGCGCGGGAACTGCTTCACCTGGACGCACTCCAAAACACCACCAGGGACGCGCCGATGGGCGGCTTAACTCCCAACGACGCCGCCTCGCTTATGGAAAAGCTGCGGAAATTAAGCGATACCTTACCCACAAAAGGCCGTATGTTTTATAAATTCATGCCACCCGCAATAAAACAACAGATTGATAAAATCGCCGTTGATCTGCTGAACAGTTCCCCAGTGCTTACAGAGCTGTTTGAGAAATGGCAGGAAACACAAAAGGAAATTGATAAAACCTATTTGGAAGAACCTGAAAAAAGAAGCTTTGAAAAAGAACCTTCCTTTAACGTTGTCAAAAATGCTGTAATTCAAGCGGCAATTCAGTGCCGATCAGAGATTCCGAAGGAGAAAACCGACGAAAAATTCCGGGAGCTTGCCCTCGCGGCGATGAACGGCGATACAAAAGCGCAATACCGGTACGGAAAAGAGCTAGTCCGTTTAGGCCGGGGCGATGAAGCCGACACCTGGCTGGGGCTTGCCTCCGCACACGGCCATATTTTTGCTTCTTATGAGCTGGCAGCCCTATACGACAGCCAGGGCAATAAAGAAATGGCCGCCGCTTTCTTTGGCCGCACCTTTGACCTCACCATAGACACCATTAAAAACAGCGATACCGCGATTGATATTCTTTACAGTGACACACCGAAAAAATATGACTTTGAGGAAGAATTATTGCCTGACAGCAGCTATAACGGAAAATTAGAGGAGCTAATCGGCAAGCTTTTAGAAAATGGAATTGGCCGGAAGCCAAACCGGGAGCAGGCAAAGCTTTTTTATGAAATGGCCTTTCATCACGGCTGCGATTACTTATCTGTAAAATTAGGCCGCATGGCACAAGAGGACGAACAGCCGCTGTCTGCGGCCTATTGGTTTATGAAAGCGTCTGAAAAGAATATTCCCGCCGGGCAGTATGCCTTGGCGCAATATCTGGAATCCGGCTCCATTCCCTTGCTGGGCAAGGATATTGAGGCCGCCGAAAGGCTTTATGAAAAGGCTGCAGCGGCAGGCTATCGGCAGACAAGACGCGCGGCCAGTTTCAATGAATCATTTGACAGCACCGCCGATACTGACGAACCGCTGCCTGAAAAGTTCGAGCTTTACGCTGGCTGGACAAAGGAATACAAGGAGGCCAGGCTTTTTCTGTATGGGAGCAAAACACAGGAACCTGACTTAGAAAAAGCGTATCAGTGCATGACAGCCGAAGCACAAAAGGGAAACGCTTTTGCTATGCACGATCTTGGCAAAATGCTCTTAAGCGGCGTTGGCTGCGATGAAAACGCGGAGGAAGCGCACGAATGGTTTCGGAAAGCTCTGGGCGGGCTGAAAACAGCTTTGACAAAAGAACAAAACAAGACGGCGCAGACTCCTAAAGAGCAGGCAATCAGACGAAGGATAGGTTATTTACAGTTTCGTATCGGCAAAATGTATTCTTTAGGCTATGGAGCTGAAAAAAGTCCTGAAACGGCCGCTGAATGGTTTCAAAAAGCTGTCGATATGGGAAATCCTTTTGCCGCATATTCCCTTGGAAGCCTTTACCGGCGCGGCGAAGGGGTGGAACAAAATGACAAGCAGGCTTTTTCGCTTTTTCTCATGGCCGCCAGTGATAAAATATCCCCTAACGCCTATGCAATGTATCAGCTCGGCGGCATGTATCAGAATGGAATTGGAACCGAACAGGATTTAAAGGAATCCGAGCGGTGGTATCAACGCGCATATCAGGGCTTTTTGTCATTGGAAGAAAAAAGCCGGGACGATAAGCTGTGGTATCGCTTGGGACAAATGAATATGGCTGGAATCGGAACTGCCGTTAATCTGGAAGCCGCAAAGCTGTATTTCAACCGGTCTGCAGCTTATGGAAATACCGACGCGGAATATGGCCTGGGCTGCTTATATGCGAATCCAGATTTTTCAGAATACAATATTCCAAAATCGATTGAGCATTTTTTTAAAGCTGCAGAAGCACAAAACCAATTTGCGCAATATCAGCTCGGCAGGCTCTATTTGGGTGAAAACGAGGATATCCCCAGGGATATTGAAAAAGCTCTGTCCTTCCTGCAGCTCTCCGCTGACCAGGGAAACCAATTTGCGCAATACCAACTCGGCAGGCTCTATTTGGGTGAAAACGAGAATATTCCCAGAGATATTGAAAAAGTACTGTCCTTCCTGCAGCTCTCCGCTGACCAGGGAAACCAATTCGCGCAATATCAGCTCGGCAGGCTTTATTTGGGTGAAAACGAGGATATTCCCAGGGATATTGAAAAAGCTCTTTCTTTTCTGCAGCTCTCCGCTGACCAGGGAAACCAATTTGCGCAATACCAGCTCGGCAGGCTCTATTTGGGCGAAAATGAGGATATCCCCAGGAATATTGAAAAAGCACTGTCCTTCCTGCAGCTCTCCGCTGACCAGGGAAACCAATTCGCACAATATCAGCTCGGCAAGCTCTATTTGGGTGAAATTGAGGATATCCCCAGGAATATTGAAAAAGCACTGTCCTTCCTGCAGCTCTCCGCTGACCAGGGAAACCAATTTGCGCAATACCAACTCGGCAGGCTCTATTTGGGTGAAAACGAGAATATTCCCAGAGATATTGAAAAAGCTCTTTCTTTCCTGCAGCTCTCCGCTGACCAGGGAAACCAATTTGCGCAATACCAACTCGGCAGGCTCTATTTGGGCGAAAACGAGAATATTCCCAGAGATATTGAAAAAGTACTGTCCTTCCTGCAGCTCTCCGCTGACCAGGGAAACCAATTCGCGCAATATCAGCTCGGCAGGCTTTATTTGGGTGAAAACGAGGATATTCCCAGGGATATTGAAAAAGCTCTTTCTTTTCTGCAGCTCTCCGCTGACCAGGGAAACCAATTTGCGCAATACCAGCTCGGCAGGCTCTATTTGGGCGAAAATGAGGATATCCCCAGGAATATTGAAAAAGCACTGTCCTTCCTGCAGCTCTCCGCTGACCAGGGAAACCAATTCGCACAATATCAGCTCGGCAAGCTCTATTTGGGTGAAATTGAGGATATCCCCAAAGACATTGAGAAGGCCCTTTCTTTCCTGCAGCTCTCCGCTGACCAGGGAAATCAATTCGCACAATATCAGCTCGGCAGGCTTTATTTGGGCAAAGATGAGGATACTCCAAAGGATACGCAAAAAGCTCTTTCTTTTTTACAGCTTTCAGCCGATCAAGGAAATTCTTTTGCTATGTATCAGTTAGGCGGGCTTTATTTTTATGGTGATGAAGGGATTCCGAAAGATATGGATAAAGCCTTATTTTATCTTCAAGCTTCCGCAGAATTAGGGAATGAATACGCACAAAGCTTTTTAGATTATATCGAAAGGGGCTATCAGCCTATTTCAAATCTGCTGTATTGCGGGGCTTCCATATTCAGTTCTCCCATTCGCAGGCACTTGGAAAAACAGCTTTACGCAGCGGATCATACGCTGATCCGTGAGGAACAGAAGAAAAAAGCCGCCCTTGGCCACAACCGCAATGACCATAAACATACCATGACCTATTAAGGAGGAATTTTTATGTATTCTACCCCTGCAGATTGGGGAATTACAGAACCGATGCTGACCGTTCTGTTTTCCTATCAGGAAAAAGCAATCGCCCTCTCCGATAACGGAGAATTGTTTTACAGCGAAATGCCGGAGGAATATATTTTCCCCGGTTCTGTCCTTCCTATCAGCGACACTACACCGATACAGGAATTACCGGAGAATGAACAGCAGGAGATTCAACGTCTTTGCAGCGATATTCTGGCACGATATCGTTTGGATTGGGAGGTTTCACACCATGAAGAAAAATTATGATAAAGACGCCTGGCTGAAAGAGCAGGAAGAAAAATTACGGGACTACAAAAATAAATTATTGGAAATCGCAAAGAGCTTTCAAACCAACCCGGAGGAAATCGCGGAGCTATTAGCGTTCAAAACAAAGTTTTACCGTTACAGCCTGCGAAACACCATGATGATTTACAGCTATAATCCATACGCTACTTTCACAGCAAGTTATCAGGGATTTAAAAAAATGGGCTGGTCGGTACAAAAGAACGCACAAAAGCTGCCTATTTTAGTTCCGGTCAAAATCACTTATTTAATTCATGAAGGTAAATGGATTCCGTTAAGCGTTGCCGATGAAGCACTGAAAAAAGCCTATCGTGCGGGGGAAATTGAATCAGAGGTAATTCAAAGATATAAAATCGGCTATGTTTACGATATCTCGCAAACCAACTGCCCGCCCGAACAGTACCCTAAATTTTATAATATGGGAGCTGCCAGCATGGATCATAAACTCGCCTGCGATGCTATGAAGGAATACGCTGAAACCCGGCTACACTGTTCTGTTTCCATTAAAAATTTATCTTCCATTTCCCTACGCGGTTTTTATCTGCGCGGAGAAAACAAACTGGTATTAAGCGATAAACTCAACGATACCCAGCGTCTTTCCACGGGCCTGCACGAATTATCACACGCAATCCTGCACCATTCCCCCGACGCATTACAGAAAAACACGGCGCAAAAGGAATTTGAAGCCGACGCATTAAGCGTTATGCTTCAATGTCACGCAGGCTTGGAGCTGACAGACGTTAGAAAACAGCATTTAGCCAATCATTACCATGACCTGGTAAATAACCTTCCTGAAAATCTAACCATTGAAAAAATCCTCGACCATGTTTCCGAAACCTATCGAAACATGATTGAGGATTTTGACTCTGTTATGAATAAATATCTGGAACAGCGGCAGGAAAAGCCGGAAGAAAAAGAAGTCCCGCAAGGAACAAAGGATTTTAAAATCCTTAATTTTAGCGTAAAAGACCATGTATATATGGCAAACGTACAATATGGAAACAGGCAGGAAACCCGCGCGGTTATGGAACAGTCCGGGATATTGCATATTCAGACAGGCTCTAAGCTTACCGGCGATCTGGAAAGGCACCATTTCAAGCCTTATGACATCGAACGGTATTATGCCTTTGAGTATGCCCACAGGGCCTATGCTCTCGCCTGGGCGTTAGGCGGTTCTGTACTTCACGGAACCTACGACAGCATGACGTTTCACCTGGACGGGGCTGATCCGCTTACAATCGAAAAACAAGGGGACATTCTGACAATCTCCCATGTATTTCATAATGAAAACCAGACCTTTTACTCTCCAAAAATAACATTTCGCATAAACGCTGCAGAACAGACCTTAACTCCCTTATCTTATGAGCATACAGACAGAAATACCAGCTATTCCACGAAAGACAATCCTAAACTGCAAATGGAGCTGAACAAGTATTGCGTTGAAAAATGGTTCCCTGATTTTAAAAGGGGGTTTTGTCCAAAATACGCGATTCAAAATGGCCAAAAATTGATTTTTCAAAAGGACGGAAGCACTCGCCTTGAAGAATCAGAGCCGCAGCAAGGCCCTAAACTAAAAATGGGAGGCTGAATTTATGCCGGTTCAATTTTATATCATGCTGGCAATTATCGTCCCTTTACTCGTTCTTGTTGTAATTCTTTCCTCTAAGGGAAAAAATTTAAACTCCATCAAAGCAAAAACCGTTGGCGACGGGCAACACGGAAAGGCCCGTTTTGCCACGCAAAAGGAGATTGCTCAGGCATACCCTCTTACAGCCTTTACTCCTGATCTGTGGAGACAGGGAAAGAATCTGCCGGATTCAAAGGACGCTGGAATCGTAATAGGCTTTGAACGGAAAAAGGGGACTCCCATGTGCCGCCTTGACTGTTCCGACAGCCATACCCTTGCAATCAGCACCACCGGGGGAGGAAAAACCACCTTTTTCCTTTATCCCAATATCGAATACACTCTTGCCTGCGGCTGCAGCTTTGTTTGTACGGACAGTAAAGGCGATGTGTTCCGGGACTATGCGGGAATTGCCCGTGATTGCTACGGCTTTACGCCCTATGTATTTGACCTCCGTTTTCCCCTGTGCAGCGATAAATATAATCTAATCCATCTGGTAAACAAATACATAGCTTTATATCAAGAAAGCGGAAAGCCGGAATATCTCGCCAGGGCCGAAAAATACACTAAAATTACCGCCAGGTCTATTGTGCATACTAAGGGCTTCGACGGCGGCGGCCAAAACGCTTTTTTCTATGATTCCGCAGAGGGGTTGATCGCCTCTGTAATTCTGCTGGTATCAGAGTTTTGTCCAAAAGAGGAACGGCACATCGTCTCTGTTTTTAAAATCATTTTGGAACTGCTGGAAAAGGACAGTGACAGCGAAAATAAGGAAACCTATTTTCATAAGCTCATGCGGCAGCTTCCACCGGAACACAAAGCGAAATGGCTGGCAGGAGCAGCCTTAGCCGCACCCGATGAAAGCATGGCCTCTGTAATATCGACGGCGATCAGCCGGTTATTGTCCTTCATTGATTCGGAAATAGAACAGTTAATCTGCTTTGACAACGGCCTGGATACGGAAAAGCTTTGTACGGAAAAATCCGCTGTTTTCATTGTATTTCCAGAAGCCGATAAGTCAAAGCAATTTTTGGTTCCGTTAATCATTAAGCAGCTCTATGATGAATGTATCGAATTTGCCAATCATCATGGAAACAAATTAGACCGCAGAATGTATTTTTTCCTTGACGAGTATGGAACGATGCCCGCATTTCCCGACGCGGAAGCTATGTTTTCGGCGGGCAGAAGCAGAAACATTCTGCAGGTTCCCATTATCCAATCCCTTTCCCAGTTAGAAGAAAACTATGGCCGTTATGGTGCGGAAACCATCAAGGAGTGCTGCCAGAACATTATTTTTGGCGGCCTCTCTCCCCTTTCGCCAGCTGCGGAGGAATTGTCTAAATCGCTTGGAAATCAAACGGTTTTATCCGGCAGCGTGTCAACCGGTTCCAGTTCTGGAAGCGGCCGAAAAGGGAGCAATCAAAGCCTTCAAATGATTGCCCGGCCTCTTATGACACCGGACGAAATACGAACGCTGCCTATGGGAGAATGGATATTTTTAAAAACCAGAAATCACCCTATGCACACCACGCTAAAGCGGTATTCCGATTGGAATATTATATTAAATCAGCCTTTCAATATTCCTTCCCACCCTTTAAAACCTATTCGGTATGCAAGCCGAGAGACGCTAATTGGCTCGGTTCACCATCGGTTTATAACCCATAATCCAGAACCATTTATTTTAGAAACAGATTATGAGCCGCCAGCACAGAAAAAACAATTTAACAGCTACTCCTAAAAGCAGGCCGGTTTTTCCGGCCTGCTTTTTTTAATCAAAATTTTTTAAGAAAGCAGGTTTTTACTTATGTTCAATACAGAAACTATCTTCCGGGTTCATAAAAACAAAAATTATACCACTATGTGCAATATTCATTTCGACGATAGGCGGTTAAGCCTTAAAGCCGTCGGCCTTCACTCTTTCATTTTATCAAAGCCAGACGATTGGAAAATTATTATTCAAAATATCATTCATTCACATACAGACGGGCGGGAGAGCGTCTATTCCGGTATCCGTGAGCTGGTAAAATTCGGATATTGGGTAAAATATCCGGTAAGGAAAAACGGAAAGATTTCTTATTATCAAACAGATATTTATGAGGAACCGCAGCCCGAAGGACAACGCTGCGTAAAGGTAGAATACCTTTTAGACCTGTGCTGCGTCACCTATGACAGCGGAAAAACAGAGTATTTTAATTTTGACGGCACCCCAGCCCAGGGAATTTCAAAGGAAGAAATGATGAAATCTCTGCATACGGGAAAGCCGAAAGCAGAAGAAAAGCAGGTCGAAAACCTGCTTCCGGGAAACCCGTATTCAGAAAACCACCATGCAGAAAAACAGCAACTACTAAATACTGATATACCAAATACTGATTTACTAAATACTGAACAAACTGTTGTGTCTGATAAAGAAAAGTTTGTGGACGAAATGAAAAAGAAAATTAAATTTGATAATCTCCTGCAGCAAGGCGCCGATCCTTCCGTTTTGAAAGCGATTTTAGAGGTAATAACAGAAACGTGTCTTTCCTCTGCTTCTACTGTAAAGCTGAACAGGAATCAAATGGTATCCCGCCCTTTGGTGCGGGATCGCTTCCTTTCCCTCACAGACGCGCATGTTATGTCCGTCTGCCGCTCTGTTTCCCGTCACAGAAAAACTATTCTCCATCTGCGGCGTTACCTTCTTTCCGCTTTATATACCGCAGAACCCACCATGCTCCCCGAACCGGAAGTTCCCTCGTCCTACGATTTGGACGAATTTGAAAGGTATACCAGCTCTCCCGGTTATTTTGAATCCTTGATATGTCCTTGCATGGCTTAAAGCAGCACTCAACTGGCTTTACAGCACTTTTTTGTACCAATGAAGGTCTTTCCTTTCTTTATAAAAAACGTCTTTAAACGCCGTTCAGAGGCTTTTCCAGTACACCACTTTTTAGGGGGGAAAGTCCGTCCCTTTTATGTTGTATACAAATCTTGAAACACTAATTTTTCCCATAGCGACGGGATTTGTGGCAGCTTTTGAATCACATTTTGTATACAAAGGCACCTATTTTGTATACAAAAAATATTTTCTTAAAATGCAGGCTCTGCCTGCATTTGTGTGTGACTTGGATCCTTTTTGGATACAAGTCTTTATCCTGCATCTTTTCTCATACCCTCCTTGAAACCTCTCTCCTTCCTTTTCTCTCCGCAATCTGCAGGAATATATGCCCGCGCTGCTCCCGCTGAACTGCGGACGCAAAAATAAAAGCCGGGAAACTGGTTCCCGGCATTGAATTTATTTCGCTTTTTTGAATAAGGGGACGATCTGAATACTTGCATCGTCAGCCCAATCCAGAAGCTTGTTAACCGCTGTGCGCGTGATACTAGATTCTTCCTTTAAAATCGCCGTATCTTCCTTCAGGCTGGACACATCGGTTTTAAGTATGGCAACATCGGTCTTTAGAGCCGCCGTATCTTCTTTCAGGCCAGACACATCGGTTTTAAGTGTGGCAACATCGGTCTTTAGAGCCGCCGTATCTTCCTTCAGGCTGGACACATCGGTTTTAAGTGTGGCAACATCAGTCTTTAGAGCCGCCGTATCTTCCTTTAGGCCAGACACATCAGTTTTAAGTGCAGCAACATCAGTCTTTAGAGCTGCCGTATCTTCCTTTAAACTAGAGATATCCTCTTTTACCGGCTCTAATTCTTCTTTCATGATAGCCCGTACAGCTTCCAGCATTTCTTTGTCTGTCATTTGTTATCCCCCCTATATCAAAGTCGTTTATCTGCCTCTGAAATCAGCGTTTCCACTACCGCAAAAATACGCTGCTGTTCGTCAAAAGGTAAAGATTCTACCTTTTCCGATAAAAATGAAGCTCTGGTTTGATAAGTATTTTTGATAACGTCCGTAAAAATCTGATCCGCAGTCGCGCCGATTTCGTTGATAATCAATATCAGCTTTTCTAGGCTGGGAAAATTAACACCGCGCTCGATTGCAGATATATAATTAGGTGATAATCCAACCTTTTCAGCCAGGGTTTCCTGGGTTAATCCGCTTTGTTCCCGATACTGCTTAAACCTGCTGCCTACCGCTTTCTTATTAAATTTCTCATTCACTTAGAATACCTCTTGTATTTTTTGATTCTTATAAAGTTAGTATATCTGTTTCGCTCGCAATTAACATAAAGTTATTCAGTTACTATTTATGTATAACAGTTAAAAACATCCACCTTTTTTATTGACAATTCTGTATTGCCAATTTACACTTTAACTAACTGAAATAAATTTATATAAATTGTAAAACATTCATAAATATTAAAATCACTACTGTTTAGGAGGAGAAACTTATGAAGAAAAAAATTGAAATCTCTGGCCTGACACAGAAATTAAAAGCTTTCAGAGAATCAAGAGGTTACTCTCAGAATCAGCTTGCAGATTATTTAGGAATTGAAAGGTCAAGTTATACCCGATATGAAACCGGAGAAACTGAACCTTCCCTGTTTGCATTAAAAAAATTATCTATTCTTTATGGTGTGTCCGCTGATTTTTTGCTGGATATCCATATGAATGTCAACTACAAGTTACAGAACGATATTACACGCAAATATAAAATTTTGCGTGGGTATCATCTTGACGACTTTATTAGATAACCCTATTTACTCAAAATCGGCGGTGCCGATTTTGACCGATCCTGGAGAATGATATGTCCTCAGTATAGAAAAACAACTTGTTGCCTCGCTGACAACAAGGATAAGGTACAATAAATTGCGCAAATTGGAAAATGCATAAAAGAAGACATAGCTTGCAGGCTCTGATAGAATGAAGTCACGACACACCATTCTGAAAGGAGACAGCAAACTATGTCCGAGAAAATTGTACAGCTAAACGAGGAAGTAATCAAGGGTCAAATCAAGGAATTGATCCGCGGCAGCGTGGAGGAGGCCCTCATCGAGATGTACCTGGCAGGCGTCTCTGTACGCCGGGTGGAGGACATCACGGAGGCGCTGTGGGGCAGCAAGGTTTCGCCCGCCACCATCAGCGAGCTGAACAAGAAAGCCTACGTTCACATCGAGGATTGGCGGAACCGTCCTTTGCAGGGCGGGCGCTATCCATACGTCTACGTGGACGGCATCTACCTGCGCCGCAACTGGGGCGGAGAGTACGAAAATGTGGCGATTCTGGTAGCAATCGCCGTGAATGAGGACGGTTTCCGTGAGGTTTTGGGAGCCGCCGATGGGATGAAGGAGGACAAGGCCAGTTGGGTCAGCTTTTTCCAGTGGCTCCGCGGACGCGGCTTGGACGGCGTGAAGCTCATTGTCGGCGACAAGTGCATGGGGATGCTGGAGGCCGTGGGCGAGGTGTTCCCCGAGGCCAAATACCAGCGCTGCACGGTGCATTTCTACCGCAACGTTTTCTCGGTTGTGCCCAGATCCAAGGTCAGAATTGTGGCAAAAATGCTCAAGGCGATCCATGCGCAGGAGAGCAAGATGGCCTCCCGCGAGAAGGCGAAGGCCGTGGTTGCCGAGCTGCGCGCCATGAAGCTGAAGGAGGCCGCCAAGAAGGTCGAGGATGGCATCGAGGAAACGCTGACCTACTGCGATTTCCCCAGTGAGCACTGGACGCGCATCCGCACCAACAACGTGATCGAGCGGCTGAACCGTGAGATCCGCCGACGGACGCGGGTGGTGGGGGCATTCCCTGACGGCAACTCCGCCCTGATGCTGGTCTGCGCCCGGCTTCGCCATGTGGCGGGCACCCAGTGGGGCAACAAGAAGTACATGAATATGAAGCATCTGGAGACGGCTTTAGATGACGCCTTTATTGCCGGCTGACCTCATTCAGCCGGAGCCTGCAAACAATTTTGCGCAATTATCTTGACACTACCTCGAGAGTTTTATCCAAAAGGAAGAAACCTTTCCCGCGTTGCTCCTGCCACACTAAAACGAAACCTGGCGTTAATTAACGCCAGGCCTCGCAAAGTCTTAAATTTCCATTCTGCTCAGGAATTATGGGTCTTTGAGATCAATTCCTGTTGCTCTTAGTTTGACAATTCTCTTACTTCAGATTTCAAATCAAATGAGCTGTAAGTGGTAAAAATTTTAGATTAATATCTATCCTGCGTCAAATTTTTAATGAATTCATTACCAAACGTTTTATGCGTTAATTATATTTTAGTAATAGCACAGAAAAGCAAGTAAAAAAATACAAATGATAGCAGAAAAATATTCATTCCCTTATAGAAAGCGTTGAGATATAATACAAAATACAACTGGTTCATCAAAAAAATGGTGAATTTGACAAAGATGGAGGAATGATCAGAGCGTTAAATTATGAACTACAAGATGCTATATTGGGGCGGTACACTAACCAGAAGATCCACATGATCCGGTATCATATGTCCCTCTATGACTTCTATCCTTTTCCATTTACACAAATCTTTAATTATGTCTCTAATATCCGCTCTAAGTTGGTTGTATATAATTTTCCTACGATATTCCGATATAAATATTATATGATACGCATACCCATTTCGTATGTGCTAAACTATTTGCCATGGAGCAACGTCCTTTCTGCTTTTTTGGGGTAACTTGCACATTCACCATTATAGCAGTTTAGATGCTGCTTTTGCTTAAGCATCAAACTCCTACCGGCATAGCCGGCGGCTTTTGAAGTCCCAGCGGCAAAGCACTAGGACTTCTTTGTTAAGGCATTAGTAAAAGTGACACCAAATGCAATTGGTGTCACTCATTTGGCTCCTTTAGGCATTGCTGATATTGTGGTCTTTACTGAATCCTATCCTTCAAGCCACGTCCTTTGGGCGTGATCTTGGCTACCGATAAGAATCAATTAATTTTTTGGTGGTAACATAAGCTGTTGATATGACATTTTGAGGTGGCAAGCAATAGTATTCAGGGCGGAAAGTTTCAATAGAAACCATACCTGTGTATCCGATTTGCTTTAATGCAGATAAAAAACCATGCAAATTAAGGCATCCACTGTCCACAAAACGTCTATGCTGATGATCTAAAATTCCGATAGGAATATCATCACTATTATTAATATGTACCGCAAATACCTTTTCCACTGGAACCTTGGTGATATCTGAAAAATCATTGGACTTACCATTTAAATACAAATTAAAGCTATCTAAAACCAGTCCTACATTGTTATAATCCACCTCCTGAATAATCTGTAAGGCATGATCAATAGTGCGGACTGCACAACCGCAACTTCCTACCGGTTCAAAGCAAAGATTCATTTCGTACTCTTCTGCAATTTTCGCCAGCTTTCTCAGAATATACACATATTTCTCTGTTACTTCATTACTATCATACGGATAATCCATATTTTGACCATCATGAGGAAAATATATATTATTTGCATCATCGAGTAAGTCCGGCACCACAATGAAGTAATGATTCCCAATAGCTTTGGAAACTTGGCAACACGTGAGAAAATAAGACATCAATGCTCTGTCCCTTTCCGCGTTTCTATTAAGTTTGTCAAACATCCCCCAATATGTATATAATGCGTTAATTGCGTGAGGTTTTAAATGACTATTACTAAAAAAATCAATCAGGTCTTCCACCTTATGTTCCACGAGATAGTCTAATAGCATGTCGCCACGTAGTTCGATATAATCAAATCCAGCCTTTTCACAAAGCTGAAGATCATATTGTAGATTCGAACACCTATATGCGGTTGCTTCATTAAAAGAAATCTGCATAAGCACCTCTCTTATTATCGGTTAAGGACCGAAAAGAATTCGTCAAAGAAAGCGCCACAATCTACACTACTTGCCACTTCATGCGGGCCATCTTTATCTTCTTGGAAATAAGTGTATCCTCGTAAGTATTGACTTTGTAGTTCTACACTGATCCGACCTTTTGTAAATTCACAAACATCCTTAAAAATGCTTACCGCTGCAAGAGGATCATGAAAAGTGACCGTTTCAGCTTCATCTAAAAATACCGTTCCCATTTCCATAATAATATGGTGCAACGGGCTCCCAATCTCAGACATAGCTCTTCGGAAGCATGCTCTATCCATGACTACCTTAGAGGTAATATCCTCGCCTACTGATCGGTGAATTGGAGCAGAATATCCATGTACAATAGCAGTTGCATAAGGATCTATACATCCATTTGGATCCAATGCTCCACCTTGCAATATCTCATTAATTGTATCAGGTTCAAATCCGGAAAACCTGTGGCTCATATCAGGATATCGCTGAGTCCACATATGTCCTTGTGTCCCTCCAAATTTTCCGCCCATAAGATAAAACCCTTTCAGCATGGATGGTATCTTTGGATCCATTAAAAAAAGTCTTGCGATATTGCTTGGCGGCCCAATAGTGATCAAGATAACCTCTCCAGGGTTTTCATAGATCGTTTGCCGCATAAAATCTAAAGCGCTATGTTCTGGAAAATTTTCTTTATGCTCCCATTTTTCTAATACTACAGATTGTGGTGCATACATTTCACGTTGGTCGATTAAAATACAATCATCTGTTCCTGGATAAATCGGTATATGGTCTTTACCCGCCGCAATGCATATGGCACTGACAAGTTGAGCTCTCAGTTGAGCGCAACCACAAAAGGTCGTGACTCCCACTAAATCGCAGTTTGGATTTTTCAATAAATAGGCGAGAGCTAATGCATCATCGATATCTAAACCGATATCAGTATCCAAAATCACCTTTGTTTTTTTCATGATAATGGTTCACCTCTATTACAATAAATTTGAACTGAAAACCATGCAGCCAGTCCGACTTTTCCCATCCCATGCCTAATCTACAACAAGAGGAGCAACTATATAACCATCACCTTCTTGGGATTCTATGTCCGTTAGAAACTATCAGCCACCTCCATGTTGTACATTCGATTTGAGCAGGATGAGTTATAGAGTTCATGTCACTTAATAGATTGAATTGGCAACGAGAACAACAACGATTGGGTCTTATCAAGACCAACAGAAAAAACGCCATAAAAGCTGGTAAATTCCAACCTTGATTTCTTTGTCATGAGCATCTGTTCACAGAAAGCTCCGCCTGATGAACCTGCTTACCAGTTATGGGCAAAAAATGTACCGAGGGGAAACTCACCCATATGATGTTTCATTTGGAAATGTGAATCGATTTGGATTAGTCTCCCCTTGGTGCTCTATTCTTTCACTTGGAATTTCTACTTAGCTTTTCTTAGCCGGCCTTTATACAATTGAAAAAAACTCCTTAAAGAATTCTTGCGGATTAACACTACTCGCCACCTCATGTTTTCCGTTTACATCTTCTTCAAAGTAAGTGTATCCTAGTAACCGTTTGCTTTGCAGTTCCACTTCTACATTACCGCGCGTAAACTTACAAACCGAGTCATTAAAAAGAGTTACTGTTGGTAATGGATCGTGGAATGTAACATAAGGAATCTCAGATAAAAACATATTTCCCATTTCTAAAAGCAGTCTGTGCAATCGATCTTCATCGTTCTGAGATAGAACCTCATTAAAATCCTTAGAAGACATAACCACCTGACTCGTACAATCAACTCCTACAGAGCGATGCAACGGTAGCGGAACTTGATAAGCAACAGCAGTAGCATAGGGGTCAATGCATGCATTAGGCTCTAAAGCGCCTCCTATTAAGATTTCATCAATTTGATTCGGTTCAAAAACAGAAAATGTCCGTCGCTTCGCAGGATCATGCTGTGTCCAGTTTTTTTGATTTCCTTCTCCGAATTTTCCGCCCATCAGGACAACGCCTTTTAATAATGCAGCTGCTTCAGGATCTACCAGAAACAATCTTGCAAGGTTGCTCGGAGGAGCGATTTCCAAAAATACAATTTCATTGGGGTATTGCCGAACAGCTTTCCGTATAAAATCTAAAGCTTGGTTCGGCTCGTAATCTTCGTGATGTTCCCAATGGTCCAAAATTGTTGCATGAGGAACATATTTTTCTTTTTGTTCAATAATGATGCAATCATCTGTTCCAGCAAATATAGGAACATCTTTTCGGCCAGCTGCACAGCAAACAGCACTGGCAATTTTAGCGTGTGTCTGAGCGCATCCACAGCTTGTGACAATTCCGATAAGTTCACATTCTGGTTGTCGCAACAAGTAAGAAAGCGCTAAGGCATCATCGATATCATTGCCGATATCTGTGTCTAAAATAACTTTCATGAAATTAACCTCCCAAAATTAATATTTGTCATTAGCCGCACGAATTTCCTCTGCCGCAGAAGTACATGCAGTTTCTGCATTGACTTCACCTGCCATCGCAGACGTAAACATACTATTCCAAATATTCACTAATTCAGTAAAGCATACCGGATTTTGCAATGAATACGCATTTTCTGGAATTGATTGTACTAAATCTATATTTTCTACTTGATCCCATTCCTGGGGCCATTCCACTTGTACATCAGATCTGGCTGGAATAGCACTATCATTAATAGCCCACTGTGCTTCAAATTTAGGAGAGACTGTATAAAAGCAGAACTGACAGGCTAATTCATATTGGGAAGTAGTATTGCAAACTTCTACACTATAAATTGCGTATTGAGGACGACTTTGATATTTCTCAGGCACTTGAACGGCAGCTACATTATAAAAATCTGCAGCTTCACAATAATTTAGCATCCACTTTCCACAACTAGTCATTGCTACATATCCATCCACAAGTTGTTGCCAACCGTCATAGTTTGTATCGGGCATAGGAGAATATCCTTGTTGAACACAATTGATAAAAAAGTCCAATAATTCTACAGATTTGTCATTATCAAAAATCACTTCTGTATAATCATCATTAAAGTATCCAGTATCAAAATTATACAGCCACTGGTTATAGGATGACATATCATGCGGAAGACCGAAAGGATACCAACCCTTACCATCAGACGCTCGTTTTAATATATCCAAATACTCTTCAAATTCTTCAAAGGTCCAATTTTCCTCTGGTACTTCTAAACCCGCTTCTTGAAACCTATCAAGATTAATCCAAAGAACCATATCCTGGAGGCAAAATGGTAAAGAATAAATTTCGCCATCAACTTGTCTGATATAAGCCACAGACTCATAAGTGTTGTTAATATAATCTTCCCAAAGTTTTGGATTCTCATCAATAAAGGCATTTAGAGATTTGTTAATTCCCAAATTATCTGCCATTCTTCCACCTTCATGCGGATTTTGAAAAACATCCGGACTATTGCCTGAAACCATCATAGTTTGAAGCTTTGTCAAATAATCACTCCAATTATCTCTTGCGATAGGAACAAAATCCACCGTACAGTTATACTCCTTTTCGAAATCGGCAACCAGTTCTTCTAAAGGTTTCGTTCCTTCTGTTTCTGATACCATATCACCCGCGAATGCCCATCTCAGAACCTTTGATTCAGAATCAGAACTTTGCGTTTCAATTTGAACTTCTGAACTTGTTTTTTCTGAACTTTGTCCACCATCATTTGATGCGCATCCAGTGAACGCTCCTACCAAAAGTACCACCGTTAAAAAACCTGCCATTCTCTTTTTCAACTTAAACATAAAACAGCCTCCTTTTTAGTCAAAATTAATAATGCATTTCTGCAGTAATGCCTTTTAACTTTTTAGCCCTGAAATAAGCGCACCTTGCATTAAATATTTCTGTCCGAACATGTAAAAAAGTAATGGTACAATCAACGACAGCACCACCGCCGCAGTAATTAAGGGCATATTAGAGTTTCCATGTGATGTATTGAGCATCCGAATACCAAGGGGTAAAGTGAGATTTGAGCTTGAAGTTAGAAAAATCATAGCCTTAAAAAATTCATTCCATATATTAATAAAAAACATAGAACAGGCTACAATCAACGGCGACTTTGACATAGGAAGAATAATTTTAGTAAAAATAGTAAATCTTCCTGCACCATCACAGTAAGCCGCTTCATCATAACTTTTAGGGATAGTCATCATTGATTGACGTAACAAGAAGAAACCTACTGGATAGTAAATACTTGTAAAGATGATTGACCAAGGCGTATCAATAACATTTATGGCACGTGTAATTAAAAATGTTGGAATGATAATCGATTGTGCTGGAATCATCATCCCGGATATCACAATAGGAAACATAATCTTTTTACCCTTGAATTCTATACGTGAAAACGCATAGGCCGCCATACTTGCTGTTATAACCATAAAAAATGTAGACACCACTGAGATAAACAAGCTATTCCAGGTATATTGAAAAAAAGGGATAGCATTCAAAACAGACCTATAATTTTCGATATTCCATTCTGTCGGAAAAAACACTGGTGGTAATGCAAACGATTCGGAGGCTTTTCGCATTGATGTACCTAATATCCAGCCAAATGGCATTAGCATCACTATCGAGACTAATATCACTAGAATAACAAACAAAAATTTTTTTATTATTTTTTTTATCTGACCGTCGTATCTAATATGAAAAGACATATAGTAAGCCCCCTTTATTCATAATCGTATATAACCCATTTCTTTTGTAGCCAAAGCTGAAGTGCAGTAAACATAAATACGACAACAAACAAAACTGCAGCAATTGCGGAGGCGTATCCCATTTCATAAGATTGGAAAGCCGTCTCATAAATATAAATCGCAACCGTTTTGGTGTTAACTCCTGGTCCCCCGCCTGTGATAAAAAAAGGTTCATCAAAGCACTGCATCGAACCAATCATACAAGTTAAAATAACATAAAAAACAGAGGACGATAAAAGCGGTAACGTAATTTTAAAGAATACTTGAAACTCATTAGCACCATCGATTTTAGCTGCTTCATAATAGGTCTCAGGAATATTTTGTAGCCCTATAATGTAATATAAAAAATGAATCCCAATAAATTTCCAAATACTGAAAATGACAATAGAGATAATCGCATATTGGGTAGAGTTGGTCCAGGGAATTCCCTCCTCAATGATTCCTATGGTTTTCAATATCCAGTTGATGGCGCCAAAATCACGATTATAAAGAAAACCCCAGGCAACTGCGACAGAGGCGGTAGTGGCTACAACAGGGAAGTAAATTGCCGTTCGAGATAAGTATTTTAAAAATCTATTTTTAATCTTATATACCATATAAGCAAATAATAACCCCACCACCGTATGTGCTGGAACTAAATACAATGGCAATCGAATGATATTCCATGCCATTTGTCTAGCCGCTGGATCTTGAAGCATCCGTGTAAAATTATCCAGTCCGACCCATTCTGGACTGCTCATAATATTATATTTTGTAAATGCCAAATAAAAGATTGTAGTAAAAATAGAGGCACCGGTAAATATTATAAAGATTAATAGCAAAGGAGAAATAAATAAATATCCACTAATTGTTTCTTGACGAGTATGTCGCTGTCCTAAACTTTCAATCTTTTGTCGCTTCCCCTTTTTCATGATTTTCCTTTACTCCTTTCTAAATCTAAATGCTTTATTCAATATTTCTATGACGCTTTTCAAGGTCTGAAGGCGTTAAACCCACTTCATCCATATAGAGCATAATAATAATATCTGCTAACATATATAAATGCTGTTCAAATTGATTTCCCATTATCTGAATTGTGGGAACACACTCCAAATTTCGCGAAAGGTATGCAGTAGCGTGAATATGAAGTATATAATCGGCATATTTTTTATGCGATCCTTTGGGATCACTTGTAATTAAAACTATTTTTGCTCCAGCTTTTTTTCCCTTCTGGAGCATATGCTCTAAAGATGGAATATTGGCCGATCCATCCGCAACGATAAAAAGATCTCCCGGAAGCAAAGCCACTGTTGTATCATCCCAAACCCAATAAACCTTTTTCCCTAAATGCGCCAAACGCATCGCAAAACTTCGCATAGAAATCCCTTCACGTCCAATGCCTGCTATAAAAACAGAATTGGCTTTTATCAATTCATTTAAAAACTGTGAAAGTTCTGTCAAATCTAATTTATGGAAAACTCTTCTATGTTCTTCTATAATAGTCTCACATAAATCCAGATACTTTTTCATCCCGTTATTCTCCCTTCCATTTTCGCATGAGCATTCATATTGTTTTTTGATATATCAAGTATACTTATTTTGCTTTTTACAATGAATAAATATTATTGTGGTGTTATTAAAAAATATTGTCCGATACATACCATAAATATTTAAAGATGAGGTATTGTTAAAAATTTTTGTCAATACAATCAATAAATATTAAAAGTTTTGTTAATGTTATTTATTGACAATGCCTATTATCATCATTATAGTTAAAATCAGTATTATATAAAAAAGGTGCGGGGTGAGTTTTTGAAACTGTCGTCTTTCTTTCAAACTGTTAGATTCAGAACGATTCTATTGTCATCTTTAATTACTATATTAGTAACCATAGGGCAAATGATTTATGTTTCGAATAATACATTCTTTTTTTCGAGAAAAGAAACTGAACAAACATTTATGCGCGACCATAATCATGTTATCAAAAATATCGATAACTATATATCTTCACTGAAAACACTCGCTACAAAACCCTCAAATGAAATCGGTATTATGAATATATTGAGAACAAATCCTGCCGAATTAACAGAACAGGACAAAAATTCTAATTATTACTATATCCAAATGTTTTTATTTCGAGAACTAATGTTAACCCAAGAAAATTGTGAATCTATTTTTTTGTACAGTGAAAATACTGCACAGTATTATGGTATAAGTAATACATATATTATTCGTGATAACGATCGTTATTATGACTTTTCCATGGTCACAAAAGATTTAACAAACATATCTTATGATAAACCAATTTTTATATCTGGTATCCGTAAAAGTGGCATGAAGATAAAGCCCCTTTCCAATCATACAATCACTTATATGCAAGGAATTTTTGAAAATCAAAAACGTCTTGGAGCTATTATTATTAATTTGGATTCCGAGATTTTTTATCAACTTACCACGGACTCTAAAATAGAGCCTTATGATGTATTCTATCTGATTGATCAGAATAATAATGTGATTTGCAGTAACGATTCATCAAAAATTGGACTACCTCTTCCGATAGAGCTTTCAAAAGTAACAGCACATAGTTTTATTAATGAAGATAAACTTGTTGTCGCGTCTGAACTTTCCGAACTTACAGAATGGCGATTAGTTACTATTTCGGAAACAAATCATATTTTCGGATACGAACAAAGTATAAAAAATAGCATTATCGTCAGTGGTATTTTACTAATAGTTTTAGAAATCATTGCAGTTAGCTTTATCACTATAGGTCTTATGAAACCTCTTACACAAATTTCAAAAAATGTAAGCGATATTATTAGTGGAAACTTGGGTGTGCGATTTTCTCCTGTAAAAGGTGAATTAGGTGAATTAAGCATGATGCTGCAAACCATGCTCGACACTATTAATAATTTAATACAACAGATTTATCAAAAAGAAGAAAGAAAGCGACAATTAGAAGTAAATGCCTTGCAGGCTCAAATTACACCACACTTTATATATAACACTCTTAGCCGAATCAAATGGATGGCCTCTATTCAACAAGCTGATAGCATCGCAGATGCATTACAGTCTTTTTCAAATATTTTGTCCTATTGTATGAAAAGTAACGATGAAACCATTGTTTTGAAGCAAGAATTAGAATTTATAAAAGATTACGTTGAACTTATGAATTTAAAAGTACTAAATGAAATAGAAATGTTATACGATGTCGATAAGGAAGCTGAACATAGTATAATTCTCAAATTTATCCTTCAGCCGATCGTCGAAAATGTTTTTTTACATGCTTTTGATGGTTCTGAATACTATTGTACTATTTCAGTGAAATGCAGAATTGTCGGACAAACCTTAGTTGTCCAAATTCATGATAATGGGAA
Source organism: [Clostridium] leptum DSM 753 (assembly GCA_000154345.1). Lineage (GTDB taxonomy): Bacteria > Bacillota > Clostridia > Oscillospirales > Acutalibacteraceae > Clostridium_A > Clostridium_A leptum. The sequence goes on along the minus strand of DS480346.1, from coordinate 63,650 downwards.
AGGGATTTCTCCCGAAAAGCTAAAAGAATTATTTAATATTTCCGTTAAGCATACGTCTTCCATCGCATTAAAAAACATAGCAGACCGTATTAGATATCACTATGGTACTGATTATGGTGTAACTATTCATAGTGAACTTAATAAAGGTACTAATGTGGTCATAAATATACCCTATATTCCTGATCAACACGAAAGGGGTTAAGCCGCCGATGAAAGCAAAAACAGCGTTTGATTCTCACACTACGAAAATTGTAATAGCAGAAGATGAACTTCTCGTGCGTGTTGGGCTTAAATCTATAATCCCTTGGGAAAAATACAACTTAGAATTAGTCAGTGAATTTTTCAATGGGGATGAATTACTACAGTATATCAGAAAATATCCACCACATATTCTTTTACTAGATATTAAACTCCCTGGTTCCTCTGGACTTGATATTCTTAAAATCATTCACGATGAAAATTTACCTATCCAAGTTATTGTAATCAGTAGTTGGGATGACTGTTATACTATGAAACAAGCAATGCAATTAGGTGCTTATGAATATATTCATAAACCTCAAATGACTTCTACACAGTTGTTAGAAATGATATTAAAAATTCAAGCACAACTTTTACATGATAATATAAGGTCAAATAGTAGAATTTGTAAGGACAAAAACTCTCTTATCGATTTTAATATTGAAAATTGGTTATCTGTAAAATGCGCAAACTCCTTTGTCCTAATTTATTTTACTGTACATAAAAATGATAAAATGGAAAATATAACTACCCAAAAAACTGTTACTTCATTTATTCAGGAATTTATATCCGCCAAAAAGGAAATTTTGTTAGTTTCTTATATGCAGAACGGATGCACTTTATCTGTTTTCAGTAATGATGTATCTGAACATAATTTTTTAAAAAAAATTTCTTTGCTTACTAATACTCTAAATGCAAATTTTAAACGCTTTTTTAATGCAAAATCCATTTACGGTATCAGTAAGACTTGTAATGCTGATGTATCTTTTCAACAGGCATTGGATCAAGCGCAACAAGCTTATGCTTCACATTTTTTTAGCGAAAAGATATATTCATATTATTCTGATAGCCAAATAGTATCAAATTGTGTCGAGCATTCTCAGTTCCAAGAATTATTAAAGAAAATACATATGGCTTTTCAACAACGCAATTTAGAAAATATATTAATGCTGATAGATCAATTTCAACTCGCCGTTCCGAGTGAAATTAATAACAATAAGGAAGAATTGCTATATCTAATCGGTACGTTCTTATACGAAATGGCTGATAATCAGTTCTCGTTTTATAATGATTGGATCCATGAATTAGAGAAGTGCGGAACTTTCCGAGAAGTTATGAATCTTTTCCGTTGTATTATTCAGGGTTGGTATGACAAACCGCTAGACAAGGAGTCTCATTCTACGGCATTCCAAATAAAGAATTATGTCGATAAAAATTACTACTCAGATATTTCTTTAATTGCATTATCCGAAAAACTTCATCTTACCCCCTCTTATATTAGTCGATTGTTTAAAAAGGAATTTGGAATAAATCTTTTTGAATATATAACCGAGATTAGAATTCAATCCGCAAAGGATTTATTGAAAAGTACAGATTTTAAGATCTATGAAATTGCTGAGCGCATAGGTTTTAAAAGCACAATTAATTTCGATTATGCCTTTAAACGCATTACTGGTATCTCCCCATCCAAATATCGAGACAACTAATCGGATCACCCCTATAAAGGGCAACCTATCAAGTCAAGACCACTTCTAAGATGGGATGCTTGAGGAACGTCCTATACGGCTGAATTAACCCCTATTGATGAGCTTGTTCCAGGAAAAATAGAGATTGCAAAGACCCTCCTAAAGTAGGATAGAACTACAACGAGGAGTGAATTTGTATATGGCGAGAAGATATACCCAAATCGAACAGTACTATGAAGAAACGGAATAGATATATCAGGAAGAGGAGTGTCAAGAATATTTCGTAAATTGGTTTGCAGTCTCTGAAAGAAGTTAACCGGCAACGGAGGCGTGAGGCTATCCCGTATTTTGTGTAAACTTCCGATGTGGTGTGGAATAGAAGCACTACATCGGAGGTTTTATTATGTCCAGAAAGAATCATACCCCGGAAGAAAATGCCCGACGAGAGATGAGGTACCACCAAGATTTATGCGTAAAATTGTTTGCAGGCTCCGGCTGAATGAAGTCAGCCGGCAATAGAGGCGTCATCCAGAACGATCCCGTCAAGATTTATGCGCAAATTTGTTTACAGGCTCCGGCTGAATGAGGTCAGCCGGCAATAAAGGCGTCATCCAGAACGATCCCGTCAAGATTTATGCGCAAATTTGTTTACAGGCTCCGGCTGAATGAGGTCAGCCGGCAATAAAGGCGTCATCTAAAACCGTCTCCAGATGCTTCATATTCATGTACTTCTTGTTGCCCCACTGGGTGCCCGCCACATGGCGGAGCCGGGCGCAGACCAGCATCAGGGCGGAGTTGCCGTCAGGGAATGTTCCCACCACGCGGGTGTGGCGGCGGATCTCACGGTTCAGCCGCTCGATCACGTTGTTGGTGCGGATGCGCGTCCAGTGCTCGCTGGGAAAATCGCAGTAGGTCAGCGTCTCCTCAATGCCATCCTCGACCTTCTTTGCCGCCTCCTTCAGTTTCATGGCGCGCAACTCGGTGACCACGGTCTTCGCCTTCTCGTGGGATGCCTTTTTGCTCTCCTGGGCGTGGATTGCCTTGAGCATTTTTGCCACAATTCTGACCTTGGTTCTGGGTACAACGGAGAAAACGTTGCGGTAGAAATGCACCGTGCAGCGCTGGTATTTGGCCTCGGGGAACACCTCGCCCACGGCCTCCAGCATCCCCATGCACTTGTCGCCGACAATGAGCTTCACGCCGTCCAAGCCGCGTCCGCGGAGCCACTGGAAAAAGCTGACCCAACTGGCCTTGTCCTCCTTCATGCCCTCGGCAGCGCCTAAAACCTCACGAAAACCGTCCTCATTTACGGCAATTGCCACCAAAACAGCAACATTTTCGTACTCTCCGCCCCAGTTGCGGCGCAGGTAGATACCGTCCACGTAGACGTATGGATAGCGCCCGCCCTGCAAAGGACGGTTCCGCCAATCCTCGATGTGAACGTAGGCTTTCTTGTTCAGCTCGCTGATGGTGGCGGGCGAAACCTTGCTGTCCCACAGCGCCTCCGTGATGTCCTCCAACCGGCGTACAGAGACGCCTGCCAGGTACATCTCGATGAGGGCCTCCTCCACGCTGCTCTCCCGGCGGCGATACCGCTCGATGATGGCCGTCTCGAAGGATACGCCCTTGAGCCGGGGCATATGGAGCGTGACGTCGCCGGAGGTCGTGGTGAGGTTGCGGTCATAGTGGCCGCTGCGGTAGCCCTGACGGGCCTCACTGCGCTCGTAGCGGGCGGCCTGTGTCAGGGACTCCACCTCCTTCTCCAGCAGCTCATTCAGGGTTTCCTCCACGCTGCCGCGGACCAATTCCTTGATTTGACCCTTGATTACTTCCTCGTTTAGCTGTACAATTTTCTCGGACATAGTTTGCTGTCTCCTTTCTGAATGGTGTGTCGTGACTTCATTCTACCAGAGTTCTGCAAACCATGTCTCTTTTTTATCCTTTTTTAATTTGCGAAATATATTATACTTTATCTCCAATTTGCGCAATTTATTGTACCTTATCTTCCCAGAAATACTTGCTTCTAGTTTATATTTAGGAATTTGGATTTATGAAAGCCTTGTACTATTCGCAATTTTTCTTTAACTTGTTCTAACTACAAAAATCCCTTCCAATTTAAATGGAAGGGATTTTTGTAATTATTTTATTTTAGCATCAACAAAAATTATTTATATCTCATTTTAGATATACCACAAGAAAATAAATGTCTTCTTTCTAAAACAAAACTGACTATTTGATTTGTTGTAGACCTCTAAAAATTTCTGTTTGCATTTCCAGAAAAAGGTGTTATAATAAGCACAGAAAAAATAAAAAGCACTTCCTGGACGGCTAATTGCTACCAACAATCAACCGTCCCCCACCATAAGAGTATACACACTACTCCTACGGTTTGTGAAATGCCATTTACAGGTTAGATTCTAACCTGATAAATACTCATTTGTCAAGCCTGCGCTCTTATGTTTTGGGACAAGAGCGCAGGTTTATTTTTTCAATGAACCGTACCTTGACAAACAAGTTATGAAAACAGTCACACACAAAAGCGACTGTTTCTAACTTTATATGCTTGCGAAACTGATACTATCGTAACATCAGTATGCCGTGACCTTCCTTCGGAAGTAGCAACCTCTTGCGATAAGCTTCAACCTGGAGCAACACATTGGTTCTGCCGATGTGCCGGAGGAACGGGTTTCGATAGACAAGCGTTCGTGATTCCGCTTATTTCAAAAGCGTGCTTTCTTTCTTAGATAATAGGCTTTTGAGATAAGCAGGGGAAGAAACCTTCCCCCATTTATCACATTTTGGTGGACGCAGGGGGACTCGAACCCTCGACCTCTCGCGTGTGAGGCGAACGCTCTAACCAGCTGAGCTATGCGTCCAAGAAATAAAAAGCTTCCCCCGAAAAGCCGGGGGATAACCTTATTCTCCATGGTGACCCGAACGAGAATCGAACTCGTGATTCCGCCGTGAAAGGGCGGTGTCTTGACCTCTTGACCATCGGGCCATTGGTAGCGGCAAATGGACTTGAACCATCGACACTTCGGGTATGAACCGAATGCTCTAGCCAGCTGAGCTATGCCGCCATATTTCGCCACTATTCAGTGAGCGAGATTTATTATAATATATATAGGACAGGTTTGTCAAGGCTTTTTTCACAATCTCTCAATTTAACCACAAGAAAAATAGTTGTTTTGGGAATTTTGCGTTCTTGTGGAAAAAACCACGATGTGATACAGTATAATCAGTAAGAAAATGGAATTTGTTTTACTTTAAGGAGGGACCGCCATGAACCAAATAGAAACCGCTAGAATTCTGATTCGGCCCTATCGCCCTTCCGACGCTGACAGCGTATGGCAGGTCCTGAGAAGGAAGGAAATCTATGATACTACCTACGCTATTCCCCGGAATTATCCCCGGGAACGGGTGGATTGGTGGATCCAGTTTGTGGAAAGCTCGAGAAAAAACCGTACCAGCTACGAATTCGGCATGTTTGACAAGCACACCGGGGCTTATCTTGGCAACTGCGGCGTGATCAATGTTCAGCCCGCCTTGCGCTCCGGCGCTATTTCTTACTTTGTCAATCCGGACTGCTGGAACCTGGGCTACGCCACAGAGGCCTGTTCCGCCATGCTGGCCTTTGCTTTCAACGAGCTGGGCCTTTGCCGGGTCTCAGGCAGGTGTATGGCGAAAAACGGCGCTTCCCGGAAGGTTATGGAAAAGCTGGGCTTTCTTTACGAGGGCACCGGCAGGCGTGAGCTGCTGAAGGACGGCGTCTTTTACGATGTGGACCACTTAGCTATTTTAAAGGAAGAATGGGCCGGCTATCTCGGTTTTTAAGCGTCTTCTCCCCTTTTAAGCCTGGACTCTCAAACCGGCTTTGCCCTGTGGCAAAAAGCCGAGTCTTTTTAAAAAAGTAATCAACGGTTTCTTAACCTAAAAAAGTTTTCCACCGCAAATTGTTGAAAGAGTTGAAAACTCATAACGTTCTGTAATATTGGATTTTGTTATTACCGGCCGCTTGAGGTTACAGCTTTTTCTACACACAATATTTTGTGGTTTTATCCGTAACTAAAGGAGTATCCGGAATGGAAAAGTTTGTTAAAATCTTAAAAAAGCTATTCCCTTTCACTATTATTTTGATTCTAGTCTATTTTGTTCCGCCGATCTTTATCCTGGTGCAGCAGGAGGAAGAAGTTATTGAGCGTATGCTGACAGCGGATCTAATGATTCTAAATCCGGGAATTTCTTTTATTGCCGCAATGGCATTTGGCGTACGCAACGGATTCCACTGGTATTTTGTACTTTTGGTAGTAATTTTATTCTTTCTCTGCCTTTTGTTCATTTATGGCTTCTCTTTTTTCGGCTTTCTGCTCATCTATGGGGTGGCCGCCATTCTTGGCCTATACCTTGGAAAAAGCCTGAAAGAGGGCCGGGATGAAATGTATCTATGATGGCTGTACCGCAAAGCTCTCTGGCAAAAAGAGCTGCGGCTGGATAAAATTTTCTATAAAAAGCTGCGTTACCTGTGTTCTTCCTCGTGCCCTTACTGTTTTTTATAACCACCCCGGCCCTAAAGCCCTTGTCTTCTTAGAACAGACAAAAGGCCCGCCTCCTGCGCAACGCAGGAGGCGGGCCTTTTCAGCCGTTTTCATAAAGCGAGTCTGGGCAGTCTGCGCCAAATCCGCTCCTTCGGCCGCAGGCCAGCCCTCTTTTAGGCGGTCAAACGCCTTCAGAGAAATGGCGGCGGCGCCGGCAGGATTTCCTGCGGTTAAATCGATAAGGAATAGTTCGGGGATTCCTTGGTGATTTGAATATCGTGAGGATGGCTTTCCTTTAGGCCCGCGCCAGTGATCTTCACGAACTTAGCCTTCGCGTGAAGCTCCTCAATGGTGCCGCAGCCGGTATAGCCCATGCCGGCCCTCAGGCCGCCGATCATCTGGAACACGGTATCGGACAAAGCGCCCTTATAAGGCACCCGGCCCTCTACGCCCTCGGGAACCAGTTTTTTGTTGTCGCTTTGGAAATAGCGGTCCTTGCTGCCGTGTCCCATAGCGGCCAGGCTGCCCATGCCGCGGTAGACCTTAAACTGGCGGCCCTGGTAAATCTCGCTGTCGCTGGGGGATTCCTCGCAGCCGGCAATCATAGAACCGATCATAACCACGTTGGCGCCGGCGGCCAGGGCCTTGACGATATCGCCGCTGTACTTGATGCCGCCGTCGGCGATCACCGGGATGCCATATTTAGAAGCCTCGCAGGCGGCGTCATAAACCGCTGTGATCTGGGGCACGCCGATACCCGCCACCACACGGGTGGTACAGATGGAGCCTGGGCCGATGCCGACCTTGATGCAGTCCGCGCCCGCGTCGATCAGAGCCTTAGCGGCCTCGGCGGTGGCGATATTGCCCGCGATCAGCTGAACATCGGGATAAGCTTTCTTTACCTTGCGGACGGTCTCCACCACGTTGCTGTTGTGTCCGTGGGCAGAATCCAGAGCGAGAACGTCCACCTGAGCCTTTACCAGCTCGGCCACCCTTTCCAGTACATCCGGGGTAGCGCCGATGGCAGCGCCGCACAAAAGCCGTCCATTCTGATCCCTGGAGGAGTTGGGATATTGGACCGCCTTCTCGATATCCTTAATGGTGATCAGGCCCTTGAGGCGTCCCTCGCCGTCCACAATGGGCAGCTTTTCAATTTTATGCTTTCGCAGGATCTCCTGGGCCTCCTCTAGGGTGGTGCCCACCGGAGCGGTCACCAGGTTTTCCCTGGTCATTACCTCGGCGATCCGCTGGCTGTAATCCTGCTCGGTCATAAACCGCAGGTCCCGGTTGGTGATGATGCCCACCAGCTTGTCGTTTTCACAAATCGGCACGCCGGAGATCTTGTATTTTGCCATCAGATTGTTGGCGTCGCTGACATAATGGTTTGGGGAAAGGAAAAACGGGTTGACAATTACCCCGTTTTCGGACCGCTTTACCCGGTCTACCTGGTCTGCCTGCTGCTCAATCGTCATATTCTTGTGGATGATGCCAACGCCGCCCTCTCTGGAAATGGCGATGGCCATGCGGGCTTCTGTCACCGTATCCATGGCGGCGGTGATCAGCGGCGTATTTAAACGGATCTTCTTGGTCAGCCAGGTGCTTACGTCTACCTCCTTGGGCTGTACGTTGGATTCTCCTGGAATTAACAGGACATCGTCAAAGGTCAGGCCTTCTTTGACAAACTTCTCTTGAAAATTAGTGTTTAACATCCTATACGGTCCTCCTTGTTCAGTTATTGATCTTTCCCCTTGCCTCAGCGTTCAAAACAAGGCTGGATTTTCCCCTCCAGCCTTAATTTATATAACCTTAATTTTAGCAAAAACAACCCTGTTTTTCAAGTAGTTCCGCATAGAAAATATCACGAGGAACTTTCCCCATTTTTTCTGCTTTTTGGCCTCATTCCCTAATTTATTGCTTTATCAGTTTAATTCAATAAAAGAATTAAACTGATAAAGTCCTTCTCCCCCGCAGCCATGAAGGGCTTGCCCGCAGGCTTTGGGGGTCCGGCCTCCGCCGGACCTCCCTCATCGGCGCTTTTACCGCTGCTTCTCGATTCTGTCGATTCCCAGATAGGGGCGCAGCACCTCGGGAACGGTGACGGAACCGTCGTCGTTCTGATACTGCTCCACGATCGCTGGGATTACCCGGCTGGTGGCCAAACCGGAGGCGTTCAGAGTATGGGCCAGGTGCAGCTTTTTATCGGCGCCCCGGTATTTGACATTGCCGCGGCGGGCCTGGTAATCCCTGGCGTTGGACGCGGAGCTTACCTCCTTATAGATGCCCATGCTGGGAATCCAAACCTCGATATCGTAGGTTCGTGCCATAGAGAAGGAGCAGTCGCCTGCCGCCAGCTTACTCAGGCGGTAGTGGAGGCCAAGCTCCTGGACCAGCCGCTCTGCCTTGCCGACCAGCTCCTCAAAGGCGGCGTCCGACTGATCCTCGGTGGTATACTGAACCATTTCCACCTTATTGAACTGGTGGCCCCGGATCATGCCCCTTTCTTCCGCACGGTAGCTGCCGGCCTCTCTCCGGTAGCAGGGGGTGTAAGCGATATATTTTCTCGGCAGGTCTTCCTCGCTTAGGATTTCGTCGCGATGGATGTTGACCAGCGCGGTCTCGGCGGTGGGCAGCATAAATTTCCGGTCGGAGCTGGTAGGATTCTCGATCCAATAAACCTCGTCACCAAATTTCGGGAACTGGCCCGCCACATAGCCGCACTCATATCCCAGCATGTGGGGAGGCAGAATAAACTCATAACCGTCCTTGATATGCTCGTTGACAAAGAAATTAAGGAGCGCCCATTCCAAACGGGAGCCCCAGCCCCGGTACAGCCAGGAGCCGGCTCCGGCGATTTTTGCGCCCCGCTGGTAGTCGATCATCCCCAGGCCTTCGCAAAGCTCCACGTGGTTTTTCGGCTCATAGTCAAACTTAGGCTGCTCCTTAAAATAGCGGATAGGCTGGTTCTGCTCCTTGCCGCCGGCACAAACGTCCTCGTCCGGCAGGTTGGGCAGGGAAAGCAGCAGATCCTTCTGCTTTTCCTCCAGCTCCGCCAGTTTCGCGTCGCCCTCCTTGATTTCCGCGGAAAGCGCCTTCATACGCTCCATCAGGGGGGCCGTGTCTTCTCCCGCCTTTTTCAGCTGGGGGATCTTTTTGCTGTCCGCGTTCTGCTCCGCTTTTTTGCTTTCCACCTCGCCGGTCAGCTCACGGCGCTTTTTGTCAATGTCCAGAATTTCATCCACGATGGAATCCAGATTCATTTCCCGTTTGCGGATTCTCTCCTTTACCTTTTCCCCATCGGTACGAATCATTTTAATGTCTAACATAGCTTTTTACCCCTTTTTATTCTTCTCCGCCTAACAGGCGTGCTAGATTCTGCAAATCCTCCTGGCTGTAAAACTCAATGGTCAAAACTCCCTTTTCCTTGCCTTTTTCTTGAATTTTGACCTTCCTTCCCAAATGCTCGTTGAGGGAAAGCTCCACTTCCTCAATGAAAACAGGACGCTTCTTTACCCTTTTGGCCCTTTCGTCCCCGCCGTGGAGGACGGCGTTGGCCTTTTTCGCCAGCTTTTCCAGCTCCCTCACGGAAAGGCCTTGCTTCACCGCCAGCTGGGCCGCCTGAAGCTGGTCGTCCTCGCTTTCAAAGGCCAGCAGGGTTCTCGCATGGCCCGCGCTCAGCTTTCCGCCGGACACCATATGGATAATCTCCTCAGGCAGCCGGAGCAGCCGCATGGCGTTGGTGATGGCCGGACGGGATTTTCCTACGGACCGGCTGACCTCCTCCTGGGTAAAGTGATAGTGCTCCATCAGGGTCTGATAGCCCTGGGCTTCCTCGATGGGGGATAGATCCTCCCTCTGGAGGTTTTCGATCAGCGCCAGCTCCATCACCTGGCCGTCGCTCAGCTCCCTAATCACCACCGGAACCTCCTGGACCCCCGCCATGCGGCAGGCGCGGAACCGCCGTTCACCGGCCACGATCTGGTAGCCGCCTCCGGCGATAGGCCTTACCAACAGGGGCTGGAGCACTCCGTGCTGGGCGATAGAATCCGCCAGCTCCGCCAGGGCCTCGTCGTCAAACTCCCGCCTAGGCTGATCCTGGTTAGGCTCCAGCTCTGATATTTTTAAGGTTACGGTGCTGTTGCTGTTCTCGGTGGCGTTTTCCATGAAAATCGCGTCCAAGCCTTTGCCAAGCCCGCCTTTTTTCGCTGCCAAAATAACATTCCTCCTATCACATAGAAATTGCTTCGTTCCGGATGGACGCTCTTTTCATAGCTTTTCCTCCTTTATCCGCCGGACCTTTCCAAACTGCTGTTCCTTTTTCACCAATAGGCCGCGCCCGCCGTAATTATATTCTTACGAAAAGCCGCGGCTTTTTCTTAAATCAGCGGCTTGTCCTATCGGAATAAATTCCGCTTTCCCTTAAAATGCTCTCCATTGACTTTCCGGAAACGTTTTTATGCCTTTACCGGTTATTTTTTTCCAGCTCTTCCGCCAGGCTCCGGTAGGCTTCTGTTCCCCGGTTGCTTTTATCAAAGTACATAATAGGCACGCCGTAGCTTGGGGCCTCCGACAAGCGCACGCTTCTGGGGATCACGCTTCTGAACACCTTGCGGGGAAAGTATTTTTTTACTTCCTCCACCACCTGCTGGGTCAGGTTTAATCTGCCGTCGTACATAGTCAGCAGAACCCCTTCAATCTCCAGGCGCTCGTTATACTGGCGTTTGACCCGCCGCACGCTGTTCATCAGCTGGCTTAGGCCCTCCAGGGCGTAGTATTCGCATTGAATCGGTACTAAAAGAGTATCCGCCGCGCAGAGAGCGTTCGTGGTGATCATTCCAAGAGAGGGCGGGCAGTCGATGAACAGATATTCATATTCCTCCCTAAGGGGAGCCAGAGCCGTTTTCAGCCGGGCTTCCCGATGGTCAAAGTCCACCAGCTCCAGCTCGGCGCCCGCCAGGTTCAGGCTGCTGGGAAGAATGGTTAAATTGGGAAACTGGGTTTGAACCAGCGCCTCTTTGGCGCCCGCTTCCCCAATGAGAAGCTCATAGGTGGATTTTGGCACGCTTCTCCGGTCGATTCCTACCCCGCTGGAGGCGTTTCCCTGGGGATCGATATCCACCAGCAGAGTTTTATGCCCCCTCTCGCCCATAGCGGCGGAAAGGTTGACCGCTGTTGTGGTTTTTCCAACGCCGCCCTTTTGATTGGCGACAGCGATGATCTTCCCCATACCTGTTTCCTCCCTTAGTTTCCGTCGGCTGAAATTTTTATTTTTTCACAGCTTCAAGCCCTTACAGCCGTTCATGCTGCCGGCGGACATTCAAAGCCGCCGCGTTATCCTCTATCCATGGCCGTTTGCCTGTAACGCTCATTTGACTCTTAAACGGACGGACGCAGGGGCGTGTCCGCATGATCAAGCATGTTTTGCCATGTTCTGGCCGCCGGTTTTTATCGGCAGCGGATTTATTATATCACTTTTTGCTTTCTTTTAAAAGGCTTCCGTTTAAAAATTAGAAAATTCATGTTTCACGTGAAACATAAGCTTTCTAATATTTAAAATTCCGCGGAGGGAAGTATCTTTTCTATCTCTAACGGCTTCAGGCGGCTTTCCATTTTTTAGGAACGCTTAAAAAGCTGCGCTTTTTAATAAAACAATCCCGGTTTTTCCGGCGTGCCCTAAAGCCCCATAAAAAGACTTGAAAGCAGCAAAAGGAAAGGCCGGCGGAATGATTCCGCCGGCCTTTCCCCTTTGGGGAATAAATTGGAAATAGGGCATGGATCTATAAGAACTTTCGTCGCACGCTGTTTCTATGCCGAGTGCCTGTCCAAAGCGGCTGCCTTGGGGATTCTCACCACGCACTCTATGTATTCTTCCGTTTCCTTTTGATCGGTAAAGGCGTCGATTCCAGACAGCCGCATGGTATCCACAGCCTTATTAATGGTATTCATAAAAATTCTTACGTCTTTGATAATAATCCGCCGATGGCTTTTCCGTTCCTGTTCCCGGTTTTTCTCCAGCAGCCTTTCCACGAAATCCTCGGTTTGCTTAACATTTAACCCCCGCTCTATCATATGCCGCAGAGCGATAGACCGGAGTCCTCCGTCCTTCAGCTTCAAAACAGCCCTGGCGTGGCGTTCCGTCAGCCCCGCTCTTTGAATGGCTTCTCTTTCCTCCGGGGCCAGCCGGAGCAGCCGCAGCTTATTTGCAATGGTCGATTGCTTTTTTCCCAGCCGCTTGGCGGCTTCCTCTTGGGTAATGTGCCATTCCTGAATCAGCTTTTCGATGCCTTCCGCTTCTTCAAAGGGGTCTAAATCCACACGCTGTAAATTTTCCAGCAGAGAATAAATCGCCGCCTGCTGGTCGTCACAATCAATTACCAGACAAGGCACCTTTTCACTTCCAGCCAGAGCCGCCGCCCGCAGGCGCCGTTCTCCGGCGATCAGCTCAAACCCGGCCAGTCCCGCTTTGCGGACTGTTAAAGGCTGTAATACCCCGTTTTCCTGAATGCTTCTAGCCAGCTCCAGCAATTCCTCGTTGGAGAAATTTTTTCTCGGCTGCGCCTTCCCCGGACAGATCTGCACCAGCGGGATCTGTCTCACCCTATTTTCTTCCTTTGACCGTAAACGCATCTGCGCCACCTCCAATGCTTGTCCATTTCCTTAGGTTCATCCTATCACGGATGGGGCGCGGATTCTGTCGTATTGTGAGCAAAGAATTTAGGTTGTTTTGTCGTTTATAAGGGCTTTTTCGCAATTTTTGAGCCGTGGCGGGGATACAGCGCCGGAGTTGCCCTTTCTTTTTTCACTGTCACCAGCGTGCGGCCGCTTCCGTCAGGCAGAAAATACTCCGTCGTCTTTTCGGCCCGCCCTCCCAGCAGCTGAAATGCCTTTTCTGCCTGGGAAAGCTCCTCTTTTACCTGCGGCCCCTTCGCCGCTAAGAAAATACCGCCGACCCTTACAAATGGAAGACAATATTCCGCCAGCAGATTCAGAGGAGCGACCGCCCTGGAAACCGCAGCGTCAAAGTTCTGGCGCAGGCCGGAAAGTTTTCCACCATCCTCGGCCCGGCTGTGGATAATGTCCGCATCCAGTCCCAGTGTTCCGCAGACCGCCTGCAAAAACGTTAATCGCTTCTTTAAGCTGTCCAAAAGAGCCAGCCTCAAATCCGGCCGGGCAATTTTTAAGGGCAGGCCTGGAAATCCGGCTCCCGTCCCCACGTCGATCAGCTTCGCCCCCTGGGGAAGCTCCGCGAATCCCAGCAGCGCCAAACTGTCTACAAAATGCTTAATCAAAACCTCCTCCGGTTCCCGGATCGCGGTCAGATTCATTTTTTTATTCCACTCCAGCAGCAGACGGCAGTAACCGTCAAACTGATCCAGCTGTTCCGGGCTTAACAGCACTCCAAAGCCCTCGCAGTACGCTTTCAGCTTTTCCCGGTCGATCATCCTTTGCCCCCTTTTCTATCGATAAACAAAAAAACTCCGTCTTAATCTAACACAGGAATTTAAAATGATATTGTCTCCCGATTATGCATGGCGCCGCAGTCATTTTGAAGCCCGCGGCCATTTTGCTAACCGGAACAATTGATAAGGGAAAAGCCTGCTTTCACAGCCGCACTCCCCTTTAGAGAAAACGAATCCGCGAAAACAGGACAAAATTCCCATTTTTTCCGCTTTGTAAATTCATCCTTGAAGCCCTTGCTGCTAAAACAACTCAGCCGCAGGGATTGCCAGTCATTTTACCGCCTTTCCGTTCTGGCTGAGCCAAATCAGCAGTACTGAAATATCCGCCGGGCTGACGCCGGAAATCCGGGAGGCCTGGCCGATATTTCCTGGACGAACCCGGTTCAGCTTTTCCTGGGCCTCGGAGGAAATTCCGTGAATTTCCTGATAATCGAGCTCCTTTGGCAGACGCTTCCCTTCCAAACGGCGCATTTCATCAATCTGGGATTTCTGCCGCCGGATATAGCCCTCATATTTAATTTCCACTTCCACCTGTTCAAAAATGTTCGGGTCCAGATCCGGCCGGGTGGTATCCACCGGGGCCAGGCAGGCGTAATCCACCTGGGGCCGCTTGAGAAGCTCCAGCAGGCGGATCCCCGTTTCCACCGGGGATGTTTCACGTGAAACCAAAATTTCATTCAGCTCCTTGGTAGGAGGGAGAGAAGTCTTTTTCAGCCTGTTCAGCTCTTTTCTTTTCAGCTCCTGCTTTTCCACAAAACGGTTCCAGCGGCTGTCGCTGATTAAACCGATTTCTCTGCCTAAAGGCGTCAGCCTCTCGTCGGCGTTATCCTGGCGCAGCACCAGCCGGTATTCCGAACGGGAGGTCATCATCCGGTAAGGATCCTCCACTCCCTTGGTCACCAAATCGTCGATCAAGGTGCCGATATACGAGCTGGCCCGGTCCAAAACAACCTGCTCCCGGCCCTTGATTTTCAGCGCCGCGTTCATTCCGGCCACCAGGCCCTGGGCGGCGGCCTCCTCATAGCCGGAGCTGCCGTTAAACTGCCCTGCTCCGTATAAGCCAGGGTAGTCCATAAATTCCAGGGTGGCCGCCATCTGCAGCGGATCCACACAGTCGTATTCAATGGCGTAAGCGCACCGCATCACCAGGCAGTGCTCCAGTCCCTTAATGGAATGATAAAACTGAAGCTGCACCTCCTCCGGCAGAGAGGATGACATTCCCTGTAAATACATCTCCTCCGTGTTTTCACCGCATGGCTCAATAAACAGCTGATGCCGTTCCTTATCGGCAAACCGGACAATCTTATCCTCCAGGCTGGGACAGTACCGGGGGCCTACCCCCTCGATCTTTCCCCCGTATAAGGGCGAACGGTGTATATTCTCCAAAATGATCTGCTTCGTTTTTTCATTGGTCCAGCTGATATGGCAGACCGCCTTGTTTTTCAGAGGCTCTGCGGTATCGTAAGAAAAAGGAATCACCGGATCCTCCCCTGGCTGCTCCTGAAGTCCGGAAAAATCAATGGAGCTCTTCAGCACCCGGGCTGGGGTGCCGGTCTTAAACCGGCGCAGGCGAAGTCCAAGCTCCTTCAGGCTTTTTCCCAAAAACGCCGCCGGAAAGGTGCCGTCTGGGCCGCTTTCATAGGAAACCTCTCCCACATAGATTCGGCCTCCTAAATAGGTGCCGGTAGCCACGATCACCGCCTTCGCCTCAAATACGGCGTTCATCCGGGTCACCGCCTGCCAGCGGTCATCCCCCAGCCTGCGGATTTCCGTAATCTCGCCCTGACGGAGGTCTAAATTTTCCTGAAGCTCCAGCTTGTGCTTCATAACCTCGCTGTATTTTCTCCGGTCGATCTGCGCCCGCAGAGAGTGGACCGCCGGGCCCTTTCCCCGGTTGAGCATCCGCATTTGCAGTAGGCACTGATCCGCGGTTTTTCCCATTTCTCCGCCCAAGGCGTCGATTTCCCGCACCAGGTGTCCCTTAGCGGTGCCTCCAATAGACGGATTGCAGGGGCAATTCCCCACCGCGTCCATATTAATAGTAAACACGGCGGTTTTACAGCCCAGACGGGCGGCGGCCAGCGCCGCCTCGATTCCTGCGTGGCCGGCGCCGATTACCACCACGTCGTATTGTCCTGCTAAATATTCCATTCTGGCATCAACTCCATTTTAAACTGGTTCTTTTCGGGCTTCCCAGAAAGGATCCTATGGAACTTTACTCCCTATTCCTGCTTTCCCGATTCACTTTCCCACGCAGAACCGGTGGAACACCTGATCCACCACTGCCTCGCTTGCCCGTTCTCCCGTCAATTCCAAAAGCGCCTGCACCGCCCCTTCAATAGAAACAGTCACCGCGTCTAAGGTCATGCCAAGCTCCAGCGCCTCTAATCCCTCGTTTACACAGGCCAGGGCCTCCTTCGCCGCCTGCTGCTGGCGCTCTGTAGCCAAAAGCCCCTCAGAAGGCTCCAGTTCACTGGTTCCGGCAAGCTCCGCCAATGCCTGCTGCAAGTCCTCCAGGCCCTTACCCTCGGAGGCTACTAAAAATACTATTTGTTTAACTTTATTTTTAATATACTTAACGTCTATTTTGGCATCTAAATCTGTTTTATTGATTACCGCGATGGATGGCACACCCTGTAGAGAATCCAGCAAGTTCCGGTCATCCTCGTTCAGCTCCTGGGAGGCGTCGAACACTGCCAGCACCAGGTCTGCGGTCTGGATCCGGTCCTTGGCCCGGTTTACGCCGATCTGCTCCACCAGATCCTCGGTGGAACGGATGCCCGCCGTATCCGAAAGCCGCAGGGTCACGTCTCCCACTAAAACGGTTTCCTCCACTACGTCCCGGGTAGTGCCGGGAAGCTCGGTGACGATAGACCGTTCACACCCGGAAAGCAGGTTCATTAAAGTGGATTTTCCCACATTGGGCCTGCCGGCGATCACCGTATTCAGGCCCTCCCGGATCGCTTTGCCGGCGTCGTACTGGCTCAGCAGCCTTTCCAGGGCGGCCTCCGCCTTTTTCAGCCTGGCGGTAAGCTCCATTTCCTCCACCTGGGGAATATCCTCCTCCGGATAATCCGCCCAGGCGGAAAGATGGGCAGCCGTAAAAACCAGGCTGTCCTTTACGGAAGCAATTGCCTTATGGATGGCCCCATCCCTGCCGGCCAAGGCTGTTCTGGCGGCCTGCCGGCCCTTGGCGCCGATCATATCCATAACCGCTTCCGCTTCTGTCAAACCCATTTTCCCGTTGAGAAAGGCCCGCCGGGTAAATTCTCCCGGCCCAGCGGGAGAGGCTCCCCCGTCCAGCACAGCCCGCAGCACCCGGCGGGTCAGATACAGCCCCCCATGACAGGAAAATTCCACCACGTCCTCGCCGGTATAGCTGTGAGGCGCCCGGAACACCAGGGCTACAGCCTCGTCGATATCCTCGCCGTTTGACCGGATTCTGCCGTAAGCGGCGGTATACCCTTTCATCTGGGACAGCTTTTTCCCTCCGGAGCTTTGAAACACCCGGTCGCCAATGGCAAGGGCGTCCCTGCCGGAAACTCGGATCACCCCGATGCCTCCCACCCCCTGGGCGGTGGAAATGGCGGCAATCGTATTTTCCCAGCTGCTCCGGCCGCTATCATTTTTTTCCAATCCAGCTCACCACACTTTAAATATCACACTTTATAATGATCCCGCCGGCACCTGCAAAAAACGGCGATTCGTTTTTGAATCGCCGTTTTCATTCCGCAATATTTTAATTTATTCGCCCTTTTTCGGCTCGATCTTGCCGTACAAGGGAGAAACCGGCGATTCATCCTTTACAGGCTTCTTTTCCTGAACCGGTTTCGGCTGAGCCGGAATTCCGGGCACAATCTTCTCATAAGCCGCGGCGTTCTTTTTAATTTCCGGCCTGGGCTGGGTTCCCGCGCCGGCAGCGGCCTCTCCCTTGGTTCCATCCTGAGACTGGCTCCGGGAACGGAAATTGTTGTTTCTAGGCCGGCCGCCCTCTCTCCGGGGACGGAAGCTCTGCTTTACCTTGGGATCCGGACCGATGACCACGTGCCGCCCCATATTCTCGCCCTCAGACCAGGAAATAGCGCCGTTAACCTTTTGCACCGTGGTATGGATGATTCTTCTCTCATAGGGGTTCATCGGCTCTAAAGAACTGTTCCGGCCGGTTTTCACCGCTTTTATGGCCATTTTTCTAGCCAGGCTTTCCAGGGTTTTTTCCCTTTTTTCCCGATAATTGCCCGTATTAATGGTAATCCGGTAATAGGAGTTGTCCACATGATTGGCAACCAAGCCGGTCAGATACTGTAAAGCGTCCAGGGTCTCTCCCCTGTGTCCGATGATAAAGCCGATATTATCGCCGGAAAGGTTCAATACCGCGCCGCCTTCCACCTCTTCAATATTGATCTGGACCCCCTGGGCCCCCATTTTCTCTAAAATCTCGCGAAGATAATCCGCCGCCGCGGACGCCGGGGTAATGGAAATATAGGCTCTCACCTTGGCGGGAGCTCCGCCGAACAATCCGAATTTCTTCTTTTCAGGCATTTGAAGAACTTCAAACTCTACTTCATGGGTTTCCATGCCAAGCTGCCGGCAGGCAGCCTGCTGCGCCTCCTCTATGGTCGCGCCAATGCCAATTGCTTCTCTTTCCAAAAAGCTCACCCCTCTTTTTAACCCTTCTTGCTTCCTAAATAATCACTGGTCGATTTAGTGCTTCCCTTTTTCCTGCCGGAGGATTTTTTCGCGCTTTTCTGCGGCTCCGCTTTTTTCTGCGACGCGGGAAGGCCTCCCATATTTCTGGGACCCTCCGGCAAAGCGATCATCTGCACCTTTTTCTCCTCGATTTCCCTCAAAGCGATCCGCGCCGCCTCTTCCTTGGCGATCATGGTATCTGCGTTATAGAAGATATTCAGCACCCAGGTCTGCAGGAACTGGAGCACGGTGTTGATAATCCAGTAAAAGCCTACGGCCGCCGGCACGGTATAAGCGATCCAGGCGGAGAACAGAGGCAGAATGAACATCATCCATTTCATGCAGCCCTGCATGGCCATCTGGTTGCCGGTAATTTTGGGCATCAGCCACTGGGTCACCAGAGAGCTGACCAGGCACAGCACGGGAATCAGCCACAGCATAGAGCTGAAGGAGCTTGACTGAGGCGTATCCAGCAGATTCAAGCCAAGAAAATTAAAGCCCTGCCCGAAGGAGGCGATATTTGCCGCCTCGTCAGCGGAAAACATGGGCAGAAAATCCTTAAAGAAGTCGAAATGCTTTACCAGATCGATTTCTCCGTAAAAGCCGCTGAACAAATTTCCCACGCCGGGCACCTGCTGGAGCAGCTGCATCGCCTCCGTGACCTTGCTTCCGGCGATGTGCAGGGTATTCTGCAGCGGATTCACCACGGAATAGTAAATGCCCATCATGATGATCAGAGGAATAATAGAGGTCAGGCAGCCCCCCATAGGGTTGACGCCCTCCTGCTGGTAAAGCTTCTGCATTTCCTCCGACATTTTTTGCTTGTTATCACCATATTTTTTCTGAATCTCTTTCTGTTTTCCCTGCAGCCTGGTATTTTTGGCCATAGACTTCTGCTGCTTAATGGAAAACGGAAACATGATTATTTTCAATACTATGGTAAACAGAATAATCGAGACGCCGTAATTCTTGGTAAACTCGTAAAAAAACCAAAGCAGGTAACCGAAAACGTTACCGATCCAACTAAAAATCTGCATACCTGCGATTTTCCTCCCAACGCCGCCGGACTAGGCGGCCGGCCGTTACTTTTTATTTTTCTTTTTTCGTTTTTCCTTCTTTTCGGGCACCGGGTCGTAGCCTCCCTTGGAGAAGGGATTGCACCTTAAAATGCGCCAAAGGGTCAGCAGCCCGCCCTTCAGGGCGCCGAATCTCTCGATGGCCTGCAAGCCGTAATTGGAGCAGGTGGGATAATACTTGCAGCAGGGCCGGCTTAAAGGGGAAATCGCCCTTTGATAAAACCGGATAAGCCAAATAAGCGGGCGCTTCATTTGAAAACTCCCGCCTCTTTCAGCTGCTTTGTCATCGCCCTTTTCACGGCCTCACATTTTACAAAGGGCGTTTTTCCCCGGGCTACAAAAACAAAATCATATCCTGTTTTCAATTCCGGCGCGATCAGCCGGAACGCTTCCCGCATGATCCTGCGGGACCGGTTTCGCTGCACCGCGATTCCGATCTTCTTGCTGGTAGTAAATCCAATCCGCAGGCCGGCTTTCCGATTTTTCATCACATAAGTAACCAAAACAGGAGATACATAAGATTTTCCCCTGTGGTAAAGGCGGCGAAAATCCTTATTTTCCTTCAGCGTTGTGAACATGGCGTTCGGTTTCATGTGCTCCCCTGTTTTCGTCCCACGGCTTCAGTTCCCGCGGCCTTGTCCGATTTCATCGATCTTTCCAGCGAAATTTTGTTTTTCACTTTTATTTCGGCAGGGAACTCTCACCCCCTGCCGGTCTTTTCCGTTAAAAACCTAAAATTCAGCCAATATTAATGAAAAAGACTCCATTAATAAGAAAGATGCTTTCTTCCCTTTGCCCTGCGGCGAGACAATACCTTGCGGCCGTTTCTGTCAGCCATTCTCTTTCTAAAGCCATGCTCCTTTTTTCTGTGGAGCTTCTTCGGCTGGTAAGTTCTCAGCATGAGTAACCCCCCTTTCCAGCGTAAAACCTTGCAATTTAGCATTATATATGAAAAATAGGGCGGCTGTCAACCTTTTCAGCCCAGATCATCCCGAATCTTTTCCTTTTTTCAGGCCCTTCAGGCCCAAAACCTTGTGAAAGAAAAGAAGCCGCCCCACAACATGATGAAATCTCACAAAAATAAAAAATTTTAGGTTTTTTCTTCCAAATGAAACATGTGGAAAACTATTTGTGTATTCCGGGAATTTGTGATAAAATAATTCTATATAGCGCCTGCCTCTCCCGGCAGGCGGCTGATATCTGAAAATTACATTCGGAGGAAGATAGAATGGAATCCTTTCACGAAGCATGGGATCTGATCTGCGATTACTGCAAGGCCCATATTACGGACGTTGCTTATAAAACCTGGATCAGCCGGATCGAGCCCGTCAAGCTGGACTTCGACGCGGGGGACGCCATCCTGATGGTGCCCAACGAGTTTCACCGGCAGACCCTGAACCGATGCTATATGCCCCTGTTAAATTCCGCAGTCCACGAGATTTTCGGCTCGGGCATCAACATTATCTTTACCATTCCCAACGAGGCCGGCGAAAAGAAGGCGGCCCCAAACGACAACCTGGCTATCGACTCGGAATATGAGTTCACCTTTGACACCTATATCGTAGGCTCCTCCAATAAATTCGCCCACGCCGCCTCGCTGGCGGTGGCGGCTAATCCGGCCGGCGCCTACAATCCCCTGTTCATTTACGGAAACTCCGGCCTGGGAAAAACCCATCTGCTTTACGCCATCTGCAACGACCTGAAGCGCAGCCACCCGGAGATGACCACCCTGTACATAAAGGGAGACGATTTCACTAACGAGCTGATCGACGCGATCCAGCATGGGACAACCTCCACCTTTCATCAGAAATACCGGAAAACCGACGTGCTTCTGGTAGACGACATCCAATTTATCGCCGGCAAGGATTCCACCCAGGAGGAATTTTTCCATACCTTTAATTCCCTGTATGAAGCAAAAAAGCAGATCGTCCTTACATCCGACCGTCCTCCCAAGGAGATCCAGACTCTGGAGGACAGGCTCCGCACCCGGTTTGAATGGGGCCTGATCGCCGACATTCAGCCCCCGGATTTTGAGACCAGGATCGCTATTATAAAAAGGAAAGCGGAGGCCCTGGATCTGGAGCTGCCAGGCGATGTGTGCGAATACATTGCCACCCGTCTGAAAACCAATATCCGGCAGCTGGAGGGCGCGGTAAAGAAAATGAAAGCCAACTGGCTTTTAAACGGGGACGCCCCCACCATGGCGAACGCCCAGACCGCCATCTCAGACATTCTGAACAACGACCAGCCGCCTCCGCTGACGGTAGAGAAGATCATCGAGGAGGTGGGCCGCACCTTCGGGGTTTCCCCCGACGATATCCGGTCCTCCAAGCGGAGCGCCAACATTTCCAACGCCCGGCAGATCGCCGTTTACGTGGTGCGGGAGATCACCCAGCTCTCCATGACCACGATCGGCGAGGAGTTCGGCGGCAGGGATCACTCCACCGTGGTGTACGCGGTGCAGCAGGTGGAGAAAAACATGAAAAAGGATTCCAAAACCAAGGCCATGGTGGAGGATATCATCAAAAATATCCGGGACCGCTGATTTTACACATCCCGGTGGATAAGCTTTCCACATTCCACAAAACCGGTGGAAAACCAAAGCTTCCGTCCGCTTCTCTTTTCCACTTTTTTTCCACATTCCACCGCCGGATTTCCACGGGGATGTGTAAAACTACAGGGCGCCGCTTTTCTTTCCACCCGTCCGCCACATCCATTCCACAGGGGCTTTTCCCGTTTTCTTCCCGGATTTCCTAAGAAAAAAAGGCTTTTCCACATTTTCACGGCCCCTACTACTATTGCTATTAATAATTACTATTCTGTCCTTTCCTAAAGAGAGATTTTCCTTTGCCAGC
This sequence comes from [Clostridium] leptum DSM 753, assembly GCA_000154345.1. GTDB lineage: Bacteria > Bacillota > Clostridia > Oscillospirales > Acutalibacteraceae > Clostridium_A > Clostridium_A leptum. Next base: position 41,338 of record DS480346.1, on the reverse strand, counting down.
CGGATTCCGGCCAAACAGAGGGACGCCCCCTCCCCGGAGCGTTTCCCCTGTGGAAAATCTTATCCTTTCGGACCGGACTCAAAAAAAGCCCGGCGAAATACAAGCGGCAGGCAAAGCCGAACCGCTGAAATCCGCCAGGCCCGGAATTGAACCTGGAAAAGAATACCAAACGGGAATTCTGCTTTATTGTTTTCGCATAAGCGGGAAAGCCCTTAAATCTACTTTTTATGAAAGAAAGCAGGAGGTTTTTATGAAAATTCAATGTCAAAAATCTCAGCTGGTGGAGGCGGTTTCCAACGTACAGAGAGCCGTTTCCTCAAAATCCACACTGGCCGCCTTGGAGGGGATTCTCTTGAAAACCACCACGAACGGCGATTTAAAGCTTTGCGGCTATGACCTGGAGCTGGGCATCACAACGGTGATCGAGGCCCAGGTGGACGAGCCGGGAGAGGTGGTTCTCAGCGCCAGGCTGTTTGGCGATATCGTGAGAAGGCTGCCTGATGAAACGGTGACCATTCTGGTGGACGAAAAAATGATCACCCAGATCACCTGCGGCCCTTCGGAATTTTCCATTGTAGGCATCCCCAGCTCCGAATATCCGGAGCTTCCCTCCGTGGAGGGGGCCTCCAGCATCGACCTGACCAGCCCGATTCTGAAAAGCATGATCCGCCAGACCCTGTTCGCGGTGGCGGATACCGACGCTAAGCCCGTCCATACCGGCACCCTGTTCAATATTGAGAACGGAATCATCCGCCTGGTGTCTGTGGACGGCTACCGGCTGGCCATGCGGACGGAAATGATCAACTTGAAATTTGAGGAGGAGGACGAGATCCGGTTTGTGGTGCCGGGCAAGACCCTCTCCGAGGTGATCAAGCTGCTGCCGGACCAGGATGAAAACGTGGAGATCCTGGTGGGCAGGCGGCACATTATTTTCAAGATCGAGAAATATTCCGTGATCTCCCGGCTTTTAGAGGGAGAATTCCTGGATTATAAGGCGGCGATTCCCGCCCAGTTCACCACAGAGGTGACAGTGAACACCAGAAACCTGATCAACAGTGTGGAGCGCGTCTCCCTGCTGATCACCGACCGGCTGAAAAGCCCGGTGCGCTGCATTTTCTCCGAGGACGGGGAAATCAAGATTTCCTGCGTCACCTCGATCGGCAAGGCCAACGACGAGCTTTCCGCCCAGATTACCGGGCCGGAGGTGGAGATCGGCTTTAACAACCGTTATCTGCTGGACGCCCTGCGGAATGCGGACACGGACGAGGTCAAGGTTCAGCTGACCGGCCCGGTCAGCCCCATGAAGATCGTTCCCACCCAGGGGGATTCTTTCCTGTTCCTGGTGCTGCCCGTCCGGCTGAAGCAGGAATAAGATCAGTAAGGAGCATTCATGAAAAAGGAACAAATCCAGATTGATACGGAATTTATCCGTTTAGATTCCCTATTAAAGCTTTCCGGCGGCGCGGTCACCGGCGGCCAGGCCAAGGTAGCCATTCAGAGCGGCCAGGTTTTGGTCAACGGGGAGGTCTGCACCATGCGGGGAAAAAAAATGCGCCCCGGCGATACCGCTCAGATCGGGGAGCTGTTGATTGAGGTGCTGGCGTAAGTGAAGGTCAACCGGCTTGGTTTTCGGGATTACCGCAATTTAAAAGAGAATGAGCTGATCCCCGGGCCTCAGGTCAACGTGATCTGCGGGGATAACGCCCAGGGCAAAACCAATCTGCTGGAGGCGGTTTGGCTGTTTACCGGGGGGAGGTCCTTCCGGGGCGCCAGGGATCAGGAGCTGATCGCCTTTTCCTCCCGGGCCGGCGCCGTGCTGGCGCTGGATTTCGAGGCGGAGGAACGGGAGCAGACGGCGAAAATCACCATCGGCCGGGGGGCGAAAAAACGGGCCGCTCAGCTTAATGGGGTGGACCAGCCGGCTGCCTCGTCGCTGATTGGCAAATTCTGTGCCGTGGTATTTTCTCCGGACCACCTTTCCCTTGTTAAGGAGGGGCCGTCTATGCGGCGGAAATTTTTGGATGCCGCCCTTTGCCAGAGAAAACCCGCCTATGCCAGGCTGCTGAGCCAATACAGCCGGACCCTGGCCCAAAGGAATACCCTGCTCAAGGATATTTCCTATCATTCGGAGCTTTTGGAAACCCTGGAGATCTGGGACGAAAAGCTATCGGGACTGGGGGCGGCTATTATCATAGAACGAAAGCGCTATCTTGAAAGGCTTTCCGAGGCCGCCGGAGAGATTTACGACGGCATTTCCCAGGGAAGGGAAAGGTTCGCCGTCCGCTATGACAGCGGCCTGCTCAGGGACGGCGGGGAGGAAGCCGGGTATCGGGAGAGGCTTTTCTCTCTGCTGCAAAACGGGAGAAAAGAGGATCTGAACGCCGGGTTCACCACGAAGGGGCCCCACCGGGACGACTTGCTGGTGACCGTTCAGGAAAAATCCGCCAGGGAATACGGCTCCCAGGGGCAGCAGCGTTCCTGCGTGCTGGCGCTGAAGCTGGCGGAGGCCGCCCTGCTGGCGGAAGCTCTGGGGGAAAAGCCGGTGATTCTGCTGGACGACGTGATGAGCGAGCTGGACGCCTCCCGCCAGGACTACCTGCTGAACAAAATCCAGGGCTGGCAGGTGTTTATCACCTGCTGCGATCCCAACTCCATTTCGGGCTTATCCCAGGGCAGAACCTTTTACGTAGAAAACGGAGAGATCCGGGGGTAACAGGGCCTTGGAAAAGCAAAAAGACAGTCGGGGCCTTCGGTCAAAGGCTTGAAGGCCGGTAAGAGGTCCGGAAACGCACTGGAAATTTTTTAATCTCTTTTATTTTGTTTATTCCATTTTATTTGTTTTATTTTTATAATATATTTATTCGATTTCATTTGATTTATCGTTAGAGGAGAAGAACTTATGTATCTTCATTTGGGCCAGGAAACCGTGGTAAAGATGGACAGCATTGTGGGAATCTTTGATCTGGATACCTCCACCATCTCCAAATTTACCCGGGATTATCTGACTCAGGCGGAAAAAAGCGGCAAAGTGGTTAACGTATCTATGGAACTGCCAAAATCCTTTGTGGTGTGCGCGGAAAAGAAAAGAACCACCGTGTATATCAGTCAGATTTCTTCCTCCACCCTGCTGAAGCGGATGGATTTTCTGAAAACCACAGAAACCAATCTGATTTCGATTCCAAAGGAAGCGCCGGCTCCGGAAAGGTAGGATGGAATATGAAAAATCAATTGCCGTTTTGTCCCTACTGCAAAAGCAGAATGTCCTATTTGCAGGCCTGGGGCATCCATAAGGACGGGGAATACCGGTGCCCGCGGTGCGGGAAAGCGTCTAATATCCGGTATACCAAAAGGCTGAGAACCTTCGCCGCCGCAGCCTCAGCTTTGGGCTTTCTCATCGCCGTTTTGCTGGTAATCTTCCGGCAGGGGATTCAGTTCGGTCATGTTCTCCTGATCATCGTTCCCTTTCTGTTCTTTTTTCTCCTGGCTCCCTTCACTATTGTGCTTTCGCCCATGAAGGGGCATAGAAAAAAGCATGTCAGAGGCGCAAAGCCCGCCGGTTCCTTCCACAGAGAGCTTTCCGGCCGCCGCGCCGCCGGCGCGTTTTCGGAGGAACGGCCGGTTTCGGAAGAAAAAGCGGATCCATACCGGGAAAAATTCTATGATCCGGACCCGCCCGGGAAAAACGCCGGGGATTCCCTGGAAATCAGCAGCGCTTCCCACAGCGGCTATTATTCCTCAAAATATGATTTTTCCTTATTTGAGGAAACCAGGCGGATCGATAAGGTAAAAAATAATCCTTCCGTTTCCAAAAGGCGGCAGGCCCAAAGGCCGGCCAAACGGCGGGTGGACCCGCCGAAAAAGCCCGGGGGGACGGAAGAAGAAATAGATCAGATTTTACAGGATTTCATCGATGAATAAATGGAGGTTTCACCTTGGAAAACAATGAGATTACGCAAACCAACGAAGAATACGGCGCAAGCGACATACAGGTGCTGGAGGGACTGGAGGCCGTCCGGAAGCGTCCGGGCATGTATATCGGCTCCACCGGGCCCAGGGGCCTGCATCACCTGGTCTACGAGATCGTGGACAACGCCATCGACGAGGCCCTGGCCGGCTACTGCGATAAAATCGACGTGCGGATTCTCCCCGGCGATATCATCGTGGTAGAGGACAACGGCCGCGGCATCCCAGTGGGAATCCAGCCAAAAATGGGAATCCCCGCGGTGACGGTGGTGTTTACTGTGCTTCACGCCGGCGGAAAGTTCGGCGGCGGCGGCTACAAGGTTTCCGGCGGCCTTCACGGCGTGGGAGCCTCGGTGGTCAACGCCCTCTCCACCTGGCTGGAGGTAGAGGTCAGCGACGGCGCTCATATTTACCGCCAGCGGTTTGAACGGGGAAAAACCATCACCGACCTGGAGATGATAGGCGACACCACAAAAACAGGGACGAAGGTCACCTTCCAGGCGGATCCGGAGATTTTCAGCGAAAGCACGGTCTACGAATATGAAACCCTGGAAACCCGTCTGCGGGAGCAGGCGTTTCTGAACGCTGGCATCCATATCGAGCTGGTGGACGAGCGGGATCCGGAAAACAGGGTGCAGAAGAATTTCCTTTACGAGGGCGGCATCTCCAGCTTTGTGGAGTTCCTGCATAAAAGGAAATCCCTGGAGGTCATTCATCCGGATATTATCCATGTAAAGGGCGCCCTCACCGACGGCTCCGCCGAGGCCGAGGTGGCCATGCAGTATAACGAAAGCTACAACGAGCTGTTGATCTCCTTTGCCAACAATATCCATACCACCGACGGCGGCACCCATGAGGAGGGCTTTAAACGGGCCCTCACCAGAATTATGAACGATTACGCCAGAAAATATAATATCTTAAAGGACGGGGATAAGAATCTGTCCGGCGAGGATGTGCGGGAGGGCCTGACCGCCATCATCAGCGTCAAGCTGAAGGAAGCCCAGTTTGAGGGCCAGACCAAGGCGAAGCTGGGCAATACGGAGATCCGCACCCTGGTGGATAATCTGATCAGTGAAAAGCTTTCCGCTTATTTGGAGGAGAACCCGGCTACCGCCAGGGCCATCTTTGAAAAAGCTATGGCCGCCAGCCGGGCCAGAGAGGCCGCCCGGAAGGCCAGGGAGCTGGTAAGAAGAAAATCCGCGCTGGAAAGCGCCGCCCTGCCGGGCAAGCTGGCGGACTGCCAGTCCAGAAATCCGGAGGAAACGGAAATCTATATCGTAGAGGGAGATTCCGCCGGCGGCTCCGCCAAGGGCGGGCGGGACCGGAAATTCCAGGCGATCCTTCCTCTGTGGGGCAAAATGCTCAACGTGGAAAAGGCCAGGCTGGATAAGGTCTACGGCAATGACAAGCTGATGCCGGTTATCACCGCTTTGGGATGCGGCATTGGAGATGAATTTGATCTGGCGAAGCTGCGTTACGGCAAGGTCATCATCATGGCGGATGCCGACGTGGACGGGTCCCATATCCGGACCCTGCTGCTGACGTTTTTCTTCCGGTTCATGAAGCCGCTGATCGAGGAGGGACATATCTATATCGCCCAGCCCCCCCTCTACCGGCTGACCAAGGGCAAAAACCATTACTACGCCTATTCCGATAAGGAACGGGATCAAATGCTGAAGGAAATGACCGTCACGGCGCCGATCCAGCGGTATAAGGGCCTGGGCGAGATGGATTCCGAGCAGCTTTGGGAAACCACCATGAATCCGGAAACCCGGATCATGCTGAAGGTAGAGCTGGAGGACGCGGCCGCCGCGGACGAAACCTTTACCATCCTGATGGGCGACAAGGTAGAGCCCAGGCGGGAATTTATCGAGAAAAACGCCAAGTATGTTCAGAATCTGGACGTCTAAAGGGAGAAAGGCTTGGGCAGCTTAGCGCCGGAAAATGGGCTCTGATCCCCGCCCCGGCGCCCTCGGAGCAGAAAAAGGCGCCGGGGCTTCCGGCGGCTTCTCCGAAAATTGCGAGAATGAAGCTGCCTCTCCCAGCGGTAAAACGCCGCGGGCCTGCCCGCGAAAAAGCGGAGAGAATCCGGGATTCCTGTGGAATCCCATTATAAGATTAACTGATACTGAAGGAGGAAGCGACAGCGCTTATGGAAACCAACAACGACAGTCCGAACCCTATACGGGAGGACGATTGGGATGAGGCTGCCGAGGAAAATTATCCCCAGGAGCTGACGGAGGTGCTGCAGGCCGCCGATGTGGCGGAGCAGCTGGAGCAGGCCCAGGAGGAGGAGTATACTCCCGACTGGGACGGCACCGACGCGGAGTTTGTAGAGGATGAGGACGCGGCGGAATATGAGGAGCAGTACGCGGGCATCAAGCTTTCCTATACCCTGAACCGGGAGGAGGCCATGGCCTGCCTGAAACGGGCTCACATCTATAAAACAGTGGGCCGCCGGGCGTGGCTGGAAACCGGAATTTTAATTGTGGCCGCGGCGTTGTTTTTCGTCTCCTTCGGCTTGTATCAGGGAGGCTATAACCTGGCATTGGGAATCCTCAGCCTGGCGGTCGCGGCGGCGGTTTGGCTGGTTCCGTACCTTGATATGCGGAAACGGGCCGGTGAGATCGCCGGCGGCAGGAAAATCGAGGTGGAGATTTATCCCGACGAGGTGGTGGTCGGCTCCGGCGAGGGCCAGTGGGAAATTCCCCTGGACGGCACCAGCAGCTTTGAGGAATTTGATGACCTGATGGTATTGTTTACCCCGAAAAACGCTATTTTAGCCATGCCCATGCGGGCCATGGAGCCTGCTGTTATCGCGGATATCCAGGGAATGCTCATCGCGGGATGTATTCCCGAAAAGCGGTAAGCGGCGGCTGGAAAACCGGAGGCGCTTATGATTTCAGAAAGTAAAATTATCGTACGGTATCAGGAGACCGACCAAATGGGCATCGCCCACCATTCGGTTTATCCGGTATGGTTCGAGGTGGCAAGAACAGATTTTATCAAAAAGCTGGGGATCACCTATTCCGAGATCGAGAAAATGGGGGTTATGCTCCCTTTGACAGAGGTCACCTGCAAATATTATAAGGGAACCCGATACGAGGATGAGCTGACGGTGACGGCAAGGGTGCTGTCCGTCTCTCCCAGCCGGATGACCTTTGGGTATCAGGTGTTCCTGCCCGGTGAAAAGAGGCCTGTCAGCGAGGGAACCACATCCCACGGCTTTGTGGACAGCGGGACCTTCCGGGCTATGAATTTAAAGAAACGCTTTCCAAAGCTTTACCAGGATTTATTTGACAGTATAGAGCTGCGGGACGCGGGAGGCTGAAAGCCGCTGCGGGAAAGGCGGGAGCGCCGCGGGGCAAAAAGCCGCGTGCTTGAACAGCTTCCGGACGGCGGAGAAAAAGCAGAGTTAAGAAGAAAGCTGACGTTCCATAAAGCAAGGCGGAAAGCTTCCGCCGAAGGGTGAAAGCAGAGGAAAAGGCAGCGAAAAAGGAGATTAAAAACATGGACGAAAAAAATATGGAGCCAAGATCCAATGTAATCGAGGTGGATATTCAAAAGGAGATGCAGAAATCCTTTTTGGATTACTCCATGTCGGTCATTGTATCCCGGGCTTTGCCGGATGTAAGGGACGGGTTAAAGCCGGTACACCGCCGGATTCTCTATTCCCAGTATGAGGATGGTCTGACTCCGGATAAGGCCTACAAAAAGTGCGCCACCACCGTCGGCAACGTGCTGGGCCGTTACCATCCTCACGGCGACGCGTCCGTTTACGACGCCCTGGTCCGTCTGGCCCAGGATTTCTCCATGCACTATCCCCTGGTGGACGGCCATGGAAATTTCGGTTCCGTGGACGGCGACCCGCCGGCCGCCTACCGTTATACGGAAGCCAGAATGAGCAAAATCTCCACGGAAATGCTGACGGATATCGATAAGGATACGGTCAACTTTATTTCCAACTACGACGACAGCCGCAAGGAGCCGGAGGTTCTGCCATCCCGGTTTCCAAACCTGCTGGTCAATGGCTCCACTGGCATCGCCGTGGGCATGGCCACCAACATTCCTCCCCATAATCTGGGGGAAACCATCGACGCGGTTTGCTACCTGATCGACAATCCGGACGCCGGCCTGGAGGATCTGATGGAATACATCAAGGGGCCGGACTTTCCTACCGGGGCTATGATTATGGGCAGGGCGGGCATCCGGGCCGCTTACGCCACCGGCCGGGGCAAGATCACCGTGCGGGCCGTGGCGGAAATTGTGGAGGAGAAAAACGGCCGGTTTAAGATCATTGTCACCGAGCTTCCCTACCAGGTGAACAAGGCCCGGCTCATCGAATCCATTGCCGACATGGTGAAGGATAAGAGAATCGAGGGCATTTCCAATATTGACGACCACTCCGACCGGAACGGCATGCATATCGAGATCGATTTGAAACGGGACGCCTCGCCTCAGATCGTTTTAAACCAGCTTTATTCCTATACCCAGATGCAGACCACCTTCGGCGTGATTATGCTGGCCATTGTAAACGGCGAGCCGAAGACCCTGACCCTGAAAGAAATGCTTCAGGAATACATCAAGTTTCAGGAGGAGGTCATCACCCGCCGGACCATCTACGACCTGAAGAAGGCCCGGGAGCGCGCCCATATTTTAGAGGGCTTGAAGATCGCGCTGGACAATATCGACGAGATTATTTCCATTATCCGCAATTCCAAGGACCGTCCCACCGCCAAGTCCAGAATGACGGAACGGTTCGGCCTGGACGACGTGCAGACCGAGGCCATTGTGCAGATGCGCCTGGGACAGCTCACCGGCCTGGAACGGCAGAAAATCGAAGACGAATTGGCGGCGCTGGAATTGAAGATCAAGGATTATGAGGATATCCTGGCCCATGAGGAACGGGTGAAGGCCATCGTTAAGGATGAGCTGATGGGAATCCGGAATAAGTACGCTGACGAGAGAAAAACGGAGATCATGGCAGTCAGCGGCGAGGTGGATATCGAGGATCTGATTCCCCAGGAGGAATGCGTGCTGACCCTGACCAATTTCGGCTACGTGAAACGCCAGAAAATGGATACCTACCGGACCCAGCGCCGGGGAGGCCGTGGAATTTCCGGCATGAGCCGCCGGGAGGAGGACGTGGCCACAGAGATGTTCGTCATCAATTCCCACGACTACGTCATGTTCTTTACCAGCACCGGCCGGGTGTACCGGCTGAAATGCTATGAGATTCCCGAGGGCTCCAGAACCTCCAAGGGAATGAATATCGCCAATCTGCTGCCCATCACCGCTGAGGAAAAGGTCACGTCTATGATCCGGGTGCCGGAATTTGACGAGGAGAAATATCTGGTGATGGTCACCCGCAACGGCATCATCAAGAGAACCCTTTTGAGCGCTTACAATTCCGCCAGAAAGGGCGGCCTCATCGCCATCGAGCTGGATGAGGGCGACGAGCTGGCCTGGGTGCGGGTCACCGACGGCAGCAACGAGCTGATCGTGGCCACCAAGAAGGGAATGGCGATCCGGTTCCATGAAAGGGACGTCCGCCTTGTGGGACGCACCGCCAGAGGCGTGAAGGCCATCACCCTGGGCGAAGACGACTGCGTGGTGGGCATGGCCCGTCTCCGTGAGGGCGGCAAGGTGCTGACGGTCTCTGAGACCGGCTACGGCAGGCTCTCCCCCATCTCCGATTACCGGATTCAGTACCGGGGCGGCAAGGGCCTGCTGAACTATCACGTGGATAAGTACGGCGATGTGGCCGCTATCAAGGTGGTAGACCTGGACGACGACGTAATCCTGATCTCCGCCGACGGTGTGATCATCCGGATTCAGGCGGATTCCATCCGGGAATGTGCCAGACCCAGCAAGGGCGTCCGGGTCATGCGGATCGGCGAGGATAACAAGGTGGTCACCCTGGCCAGGGCTCCCCACGAGGAGGAAGACGACGGCGAGGAATTAGAAGGCCTGGAGAATACCGAAGGCGGGGAAGAGGAGATCCCGGACAGCGCTGGGGATGAAGAAGCTCAGACCCCGGAGGAGTGACGCAACGCCTCGCCGGCGGCCGAAAGGCAACGGCGCTGTTCCGGGCGCGGAGAAACCCGGAGCTTGCCAAGGATAAAAAGCGCCCTTGACGGATGGCGCGGCGCAGACGAAGGAAGCCTGCCGCGGGTTCGAAAAAATACTGCGGTTCGATGTTTTTCACAGAGTGATTCAAGAAAATAAATAAGCGCGGGCAGTCTGCCCGCGCTTATTTTATCTCCGGCTCTAGATGTTCAAATATGGGATCGCTGAAAAAGTCAAGAATGGTAATTTCCAGCCCGTCACAAATTTTCTGAATCGTGGAAACGGTAGTACTGTGGTTTCTTCTGCTGACGATATTATTCAACGTTGATTGTGTAATTCCGCTAATGGTTGCCAGCTTATTCACAGTTAGGTTTCGGTCTTTGCATAATTTCAAGATGCGTTCTCCCACTGCCTCGCCTATTGTCATGAAATTCTCCTAACTAAATTGAGTTAGTTTTAATTTAAAAGATTTTAGGTAAAAACGTTACCTCTTTTGAGTTGACTTGCAGATTTATATATGTTATTATTAACTCAATATAGTTAAAAATGTGAGAAGGATTAGTTTATGAAAAAGATTACTATTTCATTGGAGGAAGAAGCGTTTTTATTTTATCAGCGGGTAGCCTTCGTATTAGAAAGTTCAACCGAATTGGTAATTGCAGATTATCTTACCAAACTAAGTGAGATTATGATAAGACGCCTTACCGAACAGGAAAATGACGTGTAGGAGCCGTAATTTCTGCAAGATTTTCCGGATAGCAGAAATAGATTAGCAACAGCCCGGCACATTGTGCCGGGCTGTTGCTATTGTATGCTTTTGCACAAAGAGCCGCCGCTTTGCCGGAATAAGGCATGAAATTAAAAATATATTAGCGCACAATTATATAATAGGCGGATTCCCTTTTGAAAAAGCTTCATAAATAGATTTTTGACGGGAATCGAAAAAAACAGGCAAAGCATAGGGCGCTTTTAAACCCTCAAAATGCTTTGCCTGTTTTTACAATAAAAATTACTATTTTTCGCTGGTTAAGAAAACCCGCCAGCCTTTAAGCAATTTACCGATGATGTTACGCTTTCGGGACGTTTGGGACATAGATTTTCATGTCCCACTCTTCGCCCGCCGCAAAAGCGGAGAGATCCCTTGCCGCCCGGATCAGACAGCAGCTTTCCCCTTGTAAGGTCAGGATACGGTCTTTTAAGGAGCCGCCCAGCAAAACGGTCCCGTTTTGAAATTCCAGAGGCAGGTCCAGAGTCTCCGGATTTTTTCCGGAGCAGAAGGCGCAGAGAACCGACGGGCTTTTTCCTTCCGGGTCCTCCCGGACGTAGGCCAGCAGGCTGCCTTTGGCTTTCAGCAGGCGGAAGCTTCCCTCTTTGAAAACGGGATGCTCCTCTCGGATTTCCCCCAGCCGCCGGTACCAGGCAAGCAGCTCCTGATTTTCCCTGCCCCAGGGGTAACAGCCCCGGTTGAAGGGATCCTTATAACCCTCCATGCCGGCTTCGTCGCCATAGTAAACGCAGGGCACGCCAGGCAGGGTGTACTGCATGGCGGAGGCCGCCATCATCAGCCGAACGCCCCGTTCTCTCTGCCCGGAGGAAAGAGTTTGGGCCGACTGCCATTCCCGTCCCCGTCCCTGAGAGGGCTCTCCCGCCAGCACGGTAACGGCGCGCTCCGTATCGTGGGTGCCAATGTGATTCATCAGCATCCGGACCACCTGGGGCGGATAATTTTCCAGAACGGATAAAATCCCCTCGGCAATTTGAGCCGCGTCAGCCCCGGTGAAAAATCCCAAAACCGCGTTCCGAAAGGGATAGTTCATCACACTGTCAAGCTGCCGGCCCAAAAGATACCGCCTGCGGCTTCCATAGCTTTCCTTGGTGGTAGCGTCCTCCCAGACCTCTCCCAGAACCACCGCGTCCGGTTTCTCCTCCTTGGCGGCCTCCGTGAGCTGGTCGAGAAAGGAATCCGGCAGCTCATCGGCTACGTCCAGCCGCCAGCCGGAAGCGCCCTTTTTCAGCCATTTTCTGACCACGCCCTGCCGTCCATTAATATACTTATTGTAATTATTATCGGTTTCTTCAACTTCTGGTAATGTTTCAAACCCCCACCAGGAATGATATTTTTCCGGCCAGGAAATAAAATGATACCAGCTGAAATAGGGAGACTGCTGAGACTGGTAGGCTCCCGGCTGGGGATACCGGCCCTGGCGGTTGAAATACACGCTGTCGCTGCCGGTATGGCTGAATACGCCGTCCAGCATCACCCGGATGCCCAGCCTTCCGGCGGCGGCGCAGAGGCTCTGAAAGTCCTCCTCCGTGCCCAGGACCGGATCGATTTTGGTGTAGTCCGCCGTGTTGTACCGGTGGTTGGAATGGGCCTCAAAAATGGGGTTCAAATAGAGGCAGGTGACATGGAGGGATTTTAAATAGGGCAGCTTTTCCTCAATCCCCCTTAAGGTGCCCCCGAAGTAGTCGGAATTGGTCACCTCACCCCGTTCGTTGGGCCGCCAATAGGGCTGGCCGCCCCAGTCCTCTCGGATGGTTCGGTCTGGAAAGGGATTATTCACCGGACCCTCCGGGCGGTAAAATCGATCGGGAAAAATTTGATAGAAAATACCGCCGCAAAGCCAGCCCGGGGTCTGAAAGCCCTTTTCATACACCGTAAGCTGCCAAAATGTTCCCGAGGAAAGGGCTCCCTTTCCCCCTTCCCCTTTCAGAAGAGGCATCCGGCCCCGGCAGGTCTCCAGCTCAAACCGGTACCAGTAAAGCCCGGCCTCCGGCGGGGCAAAATCACATTCCCAAAATTCATGGCCGTCCCCGTCCATGCCGCACCAGAACATGCTGCTGACCATATCGTTTTTGCTCTTATCATCCTGCACCAGCAGGTAGGACGCGGAGCATCTTAAATCTCTGGGAAGCCGTATTTTAAAATGAATCCGGGTTTCCTCCTCCACCGCTCCGACAGGCCGGCGGTGGAAGGGGTCCCGGGAATCAAACAGCTGGTTCATGCTGGTCGTCTCCTTCCTGGGGAAATATTTAAGGAAAAGAAGCATTAGGGCAAGGCGGAGCCGCCGGAGGGCCTGTGAGGGGCGGAAAAGACCTCCATTTCCCCGCCTTTTTTCCGGAACGCGTTTTAGAGCCCCTCTCGTACCAGGAAACCGGCGGAAAACGGCCGCGGCATAGGGTTCTCCGGAACTCCGCGCCGGAGTGCTGTCCGGCAGGCGCCGCTGGAAACCGAAGCTGCGGCTCCAGACCGAGAGCTCCCGGCGGCCCCGCTTGACCCTTCGCTTGCAGGCGAAAAATAAAGGCCGGCAGGCCCCGATGATTGGGAAAACGGGCCTAAAGCGGAAACAGCCGGACAGGCGGCTTCACACAGGCCCGTTTGGTGATTCGATGGAATCGTGTCGTCCGCCTCACACGGAGGGAAAAGCGGTGAAAAGGATAAAAACAAAAGAAGCTTTGCTGAATTACGGAAAAGGGAAATAGTATCCGTGGGCCTGCGAGCCCGCTATCGCGTTATTTCGCCCTTGACCGGGGAGGCGCCCCAGATATCCTGGGCGTATTCCCGGATCGCCCGGTCCGCGGCGAACCGGCCCGCCTGGGCGATGTTTACCAGGGACATCCGGTTCCAGGCAGTCTGGTCCTTATAAACCTGACTTGCCTTCTCCTGGACGGCCGCGTAATCGCTGTAATCCGCCAGCACCATATAACGGTCGGTGCTCAGCAGGTTTTGGGTGATTTTCTCAAATTTCATGCCGTTGAACCCGGAAACCGACATTTCGTCGATAGCCTTTTTCAAGGCGGGATTGTTGTTATAGCACAGATAGGGATTATAGCCGTTCTGCCGCAGGAGGTTCACCTCGGGAGTGGTCATGCCGAACAGGAACATGTTCTCGCTGCCGACGGCCTCGTGAATTTCCACATTGGCTCCATCCAGAGTGCCCAGAGTGATGGCGCCGTTGATCATCAGCTTCATATTGCTGGTGCCAGAGGCCTCGGTGCCCGCCAGAGAGATCTGCTGGCTGATCTCCGCCGCCGGATTCAGAATCTCGGAAACGGTAACCCGGTAATCCTCCAGGTAAATAACCTTTAATTTATCCTTCATGGCCGGGTCCTTGTTGATGGCCTCGCCAAGCTCCGCGATAAAACGGATAATCTCCTTGGCGAAATAGTAGCCGGGCGCCGCCTTGGCGCCAAAGAAATAGGTTTTAGGGGTGAAGTCGGCATTGGGGTTCTCCCGCAGCCACTGGTAGGTGGAGAGAATGTGCAGGCCGTTCAGCAGCTGGCGCTTGTATTCGTGCATCCGCTTGACCTGGCAGTCAAAGATGGAATTGGGATCGATCACCACTCCGTTTTGCTGCTTCACATAAGCGGCCAGGCGCTTTTTGTTCTCCAGCTTGATTTTTTTGAGCTTTTCCAGCACAGCGGGGTCGTTTTTATAGGCCATCAGCTTTTTCAGCTCCGCGGCGTCATAGACATAGCCGTCTCCGATCAGCTCGGTGACCAGGGAGGCCAGGCCCGGATTAGCCTGGTTCAGCCAGCGGCGGTGAGCGATGCCGTTGGTCACGTTTTTAAACTTATCCGGCATGACCTGGTAGAAATCCTTAAAGACGGTTTCCTTTAAAATCTCGCTGTGGAGCTTGGAAACCCCATTGATGGAGTGAGAGCCGATTACCGCAAGGTTGGCCATGCGGACGATGCCGTCGTTGAGCACCGCCATGCGGCCCACCTGACAGCCGTCCAGGCCCAGGTCGTGCATCTGGGCGCAGAAGCGGCGGTTAATCTCCTCGATGATCTGATAGTTTCTGGGCAGGCGCCGCTTGAACAGCTCCTGGTCCCAGCACTCTAACGCCTCGGCCATCACCGTATGGTTGGTGTAAGCCACCGTCCGGGTCACGATGTCCCAGGCTTCATCCCAGCCGTAGCCGCATTCATCCAGAATGATCCGCATCATTTCGGAGATGGTCAGCACCGGATGGGTATCGTTTAAGTGGATCGCCACCAGATCCGGCAGGTTCTCCAGACTGCTGTAGGTCCGCAGATGGCGGTGGATAATATCCTGAATGGTGGCGGAAACTAAGAAATACTGCTGGGAAAGCCGCAGGCTTTTACCCTCCGGATGGTTATCCTCTGGGTAAAGCACCTTGGTAATGACCTCTGCCATGGCGTTCCGCTCCATGGCCCGCAGATAGTCGCCGCCGTTGAACAGCTTCATGTCAAATTCCTCGGACTTGGCAGCCCACAGCCGCAGCCGGCTGATCCCCTTGCCGTCCTTGCCGGAAACCATCATATCATAGGGCACCGCCAGAATCTTGGTGGCGTCCTTTACCTCGATGGAGTGAAAGCTCCCATCCCAGCGCTCCTCCAGGTGGCCGTTGAAATTGACGGTCACCGCCTTTTCCGGATGGGCCTGCAGCCATACGGCGCCGCCGGGCAGCCAGAAATCCGGAAGCTCAGTCTGCCAGCCGTCCACCAGCTTTTGACGGAAAATACCATATTCATACCGCAGGGAGTAGCCCATAGCCGGATATTTCTGGGTGGCCAGGCCGTCTAAAAAGCAGGCGGCAAGCCTTCCCAGTCCGCCGTTGCCCAGGCCGGCGTCAGGCTCCTGGTTATAAATATTCTCCAGCTTCAGGCCCATGCTGCTCAAAGCCGAGGAAACCGCGTCCTCCAGACCCAGATTGTAAAGGTTGTTCCGCAAGGAACGGCCCATGAGAAATTCCATGCAGAGATAATAGACCTGCTTGCGGTTTTCCTTTTCCGCCTGATCAATGAATTCCTTGCGGCCCTCGGTCATCAGATCCCGCAGAATTAAAACCACGGCTTTATAGTAATGCTCGTCAGTGGCCTCGGCGGGCGTCACCCCGAAATTGTGGGAAAGCTTTGCCACGATCAGCTCCCGGATTTCACTGGCGGATAGTTTGTAGTTCATAGCGCACCTCCAAAAATTTAGGTTTTCCCGTTTCTCTTATCGGGATTCTAGAAAAATTATACCTGATCGTTCCCCGCAATTCAAGGGAACCGGCGCTCTGGGACTTGCCGTTTGGGAATTTTCAGCAGATTAAAACCATTCTTCCCGCAAACCGGCCGGAAAATTTGTATCACATTCAAGGTCTTTTTTACAGTGGGACAGGCAGGGCTTAACCCAGGAAGAACCTGTTAAAAATTTTCCTTTCACACAGCCGTCCCCCTGGGAAAAGGGCGGCAGGCCGGCGGCGGAAAAAACTTAAGGCTTAAATTAAGGCCCAAAACTTGATATTCAATAAAAATCCTTTATAATAAAATTAAGTATCCATAAAAAACTGATAGAATGGGAAAAGCTGCCGAAAAGGCTGATGAACAGGAAGGGGCTGCTGTTATGGCGAAAAACAGAATTAAGATTAGTATCCTTGGATCTGATTATATTATTGCCTCGGAAGAGGAAGAAAATTACGTCCGCCAGATCGCGGCGGAGACAGAAAAGCGGATCGCGGGCATTACCAGGGACAACCCCCGGCTGTCCGTGACCATGGCGGCGGTGCTGGCGGCCCTTGATTACTGCGACGAGGCGGTCAAGGCCACCGAGAGCGCCGATAACCTGCGCTCCCAGATCAAGGACTACCTGGAGGATTCCTCTCAGGCCAGAATGGAAGCGGATGAAGCCAGAAGGGAAAATGAAAAGCTGAAAAAGGAGGTCCAGACCCTGCGTTCCAGGCTGGAGCACCAGGCTGCGGAGCCGAAAAAGAGCGCTCAGGTGCCGGGCAGAACCGTAGCCGCCCCGGCGCCCATCTCCCGGCCTGCCGGGCAGAACCGCGCTTACAGCCAGCCGGCGCCGGAGCAGAAGGAGAAAAGCACGCTGGATCAGGAAATCATGGAGTTTTTCCAGTCAGGCGAGGCGGAGGAATAGTTCCTTGAGGGAAGCCGGATGAGGGCCGGGCTCCTTCCCGCTTCTTTATTTCCCGCTGTTCTCGACGGCCTGCGAGGACTCCCGCGCGTCCCCGGCCGCCATAGAAAAACGCCGCCGGGCTTTTCCGGCTGTTCCGCCGGCGCCGCCGGGACAAAGGATTTGTGTGTTTACGAAAAAGGAGTTGTAGCGTAGCTTGAGCCAGCCGATCGAAATTTTAGCCCCCGCCGGGGGGATGGAAAGCATATATCCGGCGGTCCGCATGGGCGCGGACGCCGTTTACCTAGGAGCGGAGCAGTTCAGCGCCAGGGCGGGCGCCCAGAATTTCAGCCGCCAGGAGCTGAAGGAGGCGGTGGAATACTGCCATATCCGGAACGTGAGGGTGTACCTCGCCGTCAATACCCTGCTGAGGGACCCGGAGCTGAAAACAGCCCTGAGCCTGGCGGAGTACGCCGCCTCCCTGCCGGTGGACGGCTTTATCGTTCAGGATGTGGGGTTTGCCTCCTTACTGCGGGAGGCGGCGCCGAAAATCCGGCTGCACGCCTCCACCCAGATGTCGGTTCACACACCAGCCGGTGCCGCCGCGCTTTATGACGCCGGCTTTTCCCGAGTGGTGCTTTCCCGGGAGCTGTCCCTGGAGGAAATCAAGGAAATCCATAACGCCTCCCCCATCGAGCTGGAGGTATTCGTACACGGCGCTTTGTGCATGTCGGTCTCGGGACAGTGCTATTTCAGCGCCATGCTTGGCTCCCGCAGCGGAAACCGGGGCCAGTGCGCCCAGCCCTGCCGCCTGCCCTTCTCTGTGGAGGGCGGCACCGGCTATGACCTGAGCCTGAAGGATTACTCCATCGTTTCCCGCCTTAAGGAGCTGGAGGCGGCCGGGGTGGCCTCGGCAAAGATCGAGGGCAGGATGAAGCGCCCCGAATATGTGGCCGCCGCCACCGCTGTGTGCCGGTACGCCGCCGACGGAAAGGAAATTCCGGAGGAGCTGGCCCAAAAGCTGGAGGCGGTGTTTTCCCGGTCCGGGTTCACCGACGGCTATCTTACCGGAGAGCTGGGCAGAGGAATGTTCGGCATCCGGCAGAAGGAAGACGTAGAGGCCGCCACCAGCGATGTGCTGAAGGAGCTGCGGCAGTTATATAAGGATGAAAAACAGACGATCCCCCTGGATTTCCGGGTGGAGATTCATAAAGGAAGGCCCGCGGCCCTTCACGGCAAGGACTCGGAAGGCCACAGCGCCATGGCCCAGGGACCGGCGCCCCAAAGGGCGGAAACCCTGGCGGTCACCGAGGCGCGGTGCCTGGAGCAGCTGCAAAAAACAGGAGGCACCCCTTTTTTCTGCCGCAGGCTGGACGCCCACATTGATCCGGGGCTTTCACTGCCGGTAGCCGAGCTGAACCAGATGCGCCGGGCCGTGGTGGAAAGCCTGGAAAAGCAGAGAGGGCAGAGAAGGCCGGCGCCGTTTTCCACCGTGGCGCCGCCCAAGGGGGAAAACCACCAGGCGTCGAAAAAGCAGAAGCTGCGGGTTTGGTTTGAACACGACCGGGTGCCGGACTGCATGAAGGGCTGCGACCTGGTTTACGTGCCGCTGTCCACCCCGCCCCAGCGGCTGGAGGAGCTTTTGAACCAGGAGGTAAATCTGGCGGTCCACATGCCCCGGGGCATGTTCGGCCGGGAGGATGCGGTCCGCCGCCAGCTTGCCCAAGCGGAGGAGATCGGCGTGAGCCACGTGTGGGTGGGCAATTTAGGGGCGCTGGCCCTTGCCCAGGAAACGGATATGTTTATCCACGGCGGGTTCAGCCTGAATATTTTCAACACAGCCTCCGTAGAATGGTGTGAGGACAACGGCCTCAGCGACGTAGAGCTTTCCTTTGAGCTGACGGCGGAGCAGGCCAGGCGAATCGGAGGAAGGCTTCCCCGGGGCCTGATCGCCTACGGCCGCCTGCCGCTGATGCTCACCCGGAACTGTCCCAACAGGAACGGGGCGGGCTGCTCCGGCTGCGGGGAGGCCTCCTCCTTAAAGGATCGGAAAGGGGTTTCCTTTCCGATGATTTGCGATCATATTTGCACACAAATTCTCAATTCCGTACCGTTGGAGATGGAAGACCGGAAATCCGACTTTTCCGGGATGGATTTCACCGTTTTAAGATTTACTGTGGAAAACTCTGTGGAAAGTGAGGAAAAATTTCACGCTTTCCACAGCGGACAAGCCCCTAAAGATGGCTTCACGCGTGGATTATATTATCGAGGTGTGGATTAAACTGTCGAATTTTTAAGAAACCGTTAGAAGCTGGGGAAAACTCTGTTACCGGATGGTTAATTTGTGAAAAAGGAATCATAACGGCTGGATAAGCCTCCGAAAAGGCTTTGATTAATTTTGAAGAGCGCCCGGCCGGAGGGGCCTGCGCAAAGAGGCCTGAAAAACCCCGCGCGGAATCATGATAAATTTTTTAAGCGCCGGCTATCTATAAGGCCTCAGATGGAAAAAGGGCCGGAGAAAAACGAAGCAAAGGGCCCGCGGCGCGCGTGATACAGAAAGGCCTCCTCTGATTCCCGGCCCTAGCAGGCAGCCTCTTTTCAGAGGATGCCCAAAAGGAATCTTACCGTCTTCTTATAGCCTAAAAACATCTTTCCTATCAGATTACTGCACAGACAGGGAGCGATTGCTTATGGAGCAGATTTTAAAAATAAAAAAATGAGGCCCGGGGCGGAGGTGCCTCAAAGAGCCACGGAAGGCGCCGCCGGCCTGGATCTGCGGGCATGTATCGATGCCCCCGTCACCCTGGCGCCCGGCGGCCTGGCTATGATCCCATCCGGGATCGCCGTCAGCCTGCCGGGCAGCGGCTATGCCGCTTTCGTATTCGCCCGCAGCGGACTGGGGGTAAAGCATGGGATTTCTCTGTCCAATGGGGTCGGGGTTATCGACAGCGACTACCGGGGAGAAATCTGTGTGGGCCTGTGCAACCTGGGAACCCAGCCCTATGAGATCCAGCCTGGAGAACGGATAGCCCAGCTCGTGGTTATGCCTGTGTGCCCCCTGCCTGTGCAGGAGGCGGCGGAGCTGGATCAGACCCAGCGGGGCGCGGGCGGCTTCGGCTCCACGGGAAGAAGCTGAGGATAGGCCCGCTCCGCCAGGGACGGGCGGCTTCGGCTCCACGGGGAGCAGGAAAAAGGCCTGCCCCGCCGGAAGCGAGACTGCCGAAATGGGGAAGAACAAAGCCGAGCTCCGCTCAGAGACCGCGAAGCCTGTGTGCCTCAGAGAAAAGACTGAAATCTGTCTTGGCCGAGGGGCGTTTTGAGTTGAGGAAAATAGCAGAGGACAGGCTTGCCTTGCCCGGCGGGAACCCCCGGTTTTATGAGAGCCGCCGAAAGCAAGCGCGCCGTATCGATGCTGGCGGCGGGGCGGATAAGCGTATCTCCTCCACCGGCATGAATGAAATCGGCGGAGGCTCAGCGGAAGCCGCTTTGAAGCTTTCCGGCGCGCTGAAAACCAAGGTCGCGGCCTCGGTTTTGTGCCTTTCAGATAGTCCTGGCAGGAAAAGAAAACCAGAATTATGTAAATTATGGAAATTTTTTAAAAAATTTGTAACGGCGGGAATTATTTGTTGAGAATTTATCGGTTTCGGGGTATAATGTATCCATATGCAGAACAAAAAAGACATGGAATCTATCAATAAGAGATGAAGGGGAAAATAAATTATGTTTTCAAAAGACATCGGAATCGACCTGGGTACCGCCAACACCCTGGTTTTCATGAAGGGCAAAGGAATCGTTATGCGGGAGCCGTCCGTTGTCGCGGTGGATGTCCGCTCTGATACCGTTTTGGCCGTAGGCTCCCAGGCAAAGGAAATGATCGGCCGCACCCCCGGCTCTATCGTGGCTGTCCGCCCCCTGAAGGACGGCGTAATCGCTGATTTCGACATTACCGCCACCATGCTGAAGCACTTTATCCGCAAGGCGGTAAAGGCGTCTCTGTTCAGCAAGCCCAGAGTGGTGGTGTGTATTCCCTCCGGCGTCACCGAGGTTGAGCGCCGGGCCGTTGAGGACGCCGCCAGACAGGCCGGTGCCGCGGAAGTGGATTTGATCGAGGAGCCTATGGCCGCGGCGATAGGCGCGGGCCTGCCTGTGGCGGAGCCTACCGGCAGCATGGTGGTAGATATCGGCGGAGGCACCTCCGAGGTGGCCGTGATCTCCCTGGGGGATATCGTCACCGCCTGTTCCGTGAGAGTGGCCGGAGACAAATTCGACGAGGCAATCATCTCTTATGTAAAGAAAAAATACAACCTGCTCATTGGCGAGCGCACCGCTGAGGAAATCAAGATCAGCATTGGTTCCGCTTATCCCTATGAGGATGAGGGCAGCGTGCAGATCAAGGGCCGCAACCTGGTGGACGGCCTGCCGAAAAATGTGACGATTTCCGCCTCCGAGGTCCGGGAGGCGCTGGCCGATCCGCTGGTGACCATTGTGGACGCGATCAAGAGCACCCTGGAAAAAACTCCCCCGGAGCTTTCCGCGGATATCATCGACCACGGCATTATGCTGACCGGCGGCGGCGCGCTGCTCAGAGGCCTGGATCTTCTGGTGGCCCAGGAGACCGGTATGCCCGTGCACGTGGCGGAAAGCCCCCTGGACTGCGTAGTAGACGGCACTGGAAAGCGGCTGGAGGTCACCATGCCCAAGGAGTATTATAAAACCAGAAGGCGTTAACGAAAAACCATACAAAGCGCGGCGGCAGGAGGAAAATATCCTATCGATCTTTTCCTTCCGCCGCTTTTTATTCCCCGGCGGCCTGAGTGGGTTCCGAAGAGCCGTTGGCTTCGGCGGCAGGAAAAAGCGGCGGAGCAAACAGGAGAAAGGAATGACTGACTTTTGGCACGCTTGGCGCGCCGTGCGGCCGCAGCCCTGAGAGGGCTTATACATGCCTGGAGCTGAAAGGAAAAAGGGGGCTTCAGGTTCCCCGGTAAAGGAGGTTTCACAGGTGAGAGATTTTTTTAAGAGCCGGAGCTTCAAGGTTCTGGCGGGCGTGGTATTGGTGCTGCTGGGCGTGGTGCTGTTTACCGCCGCTACAGGCCGTTCGTTTTTGTCATCCCTGATGGGCTTTGTCACCACGCCGGTCCAGCAGATCTCCAGCCAGGCCGCGGGCGCGGCGGGAGCCGTGGGGCCCAGTGGAAAGACCATCGAGGAGCTGGAGGCGGAAAACGCCGAGCTGAAGGAGAAGCTTAACCAGATGATCGCCCTGACCGTGGATTATTACGATATCAAACGGGAAAACGAGCAGAATGTCAAATACCTGGAGCTGAAGGAGCAGAAAAAGGATTACCAGTTCGCGCTGGCCTCTGTGATCGGCAGAGACCCGGCGGATCTGTTCTACGGCTTTACCATCGATCAGGGCTCCTTGTCCGGAATTGAGAAAAACGACCCGGTGATCACCGACCGGGGCCTGGTGGGATGGGTTTCGGCGGTTTACCCCACCTACAGCCATGTGACCACCATTTTGTCTCCGGAAACCAATGTCAGCGTGCTGGACCAGGTGACGCAGGATACCGGCGTAGCGGCGGGAAGTCTGGAATACGCCGAAGCCGGCCAGGTGGAGATGCGTTTTCTGACCGCTGAAAATAAGCTGAAGGCCGGGGATATTATCGTGACCTCCGGCGTGGGAGGCGTTTACCCCGGAGAGCTGCCGGTGGGCGAGGTTGTGGAAAAAAGGCAGGAGGAAAACGCCGATTCCATTACGGCGGTGATCCAGCCCTATGAGGACATCAAAACGCTGACCAACGTGTGCGTGATCACCGAGTTCCTGGGCCAGGGCTCCACAATGCCGGAGGTGGCGTCTCCTGACGACAGCTCCAGCCAGGCGGAGGAATAACCATGGCGCTGAAATATAAAGTGATCCGCTGCGTGGCCTATACCATTGAGATTATTTTACTGTTTATCCTTCAGGAGCTTCCCTACCTGATGCCCAGCCTGCTGGGAGTGCGGCCCCTTTTGCTCATCGCCGCCCCTATGACCATCGCTATTTTGGAAAATGAAAAAATAGGCCTGGGCTTCGGCGTGTTCGCCGGCCTGCTGATGGATATGGGCTATGGATCGGTCATCGGCTTTCACGCGATTGTTTTGGGAGTGCTGGGCTTTTTCATCGGCCTGCTGGCGGTAAACCTGGTGAAAACCAACGTGCTTACCTCCCTGCTCTGCACCGCGGCCGCCGTGTTCGCCGTCATTTCCCTCCATTTCGTGTTTTTCTATTTGCTGCGGGGCTACGACATGGCCTCTTACGCCTATCAGAAATATTACCTGCCAATGATGCTGTACAGCTTTTTGCCCACGCCTATCCTATATTATTTCAACAAAGCCTTTGTAGTGGGCGTCCGGGAACGGGAAACGATCTGATCCTATCCGTCAGGAAGAAGCGGAACGGGAAAAGCTCCGCCGCACAGTATGACCGCATGACCATCCGATAAGCGGCCGCTGATAAGAATCCGGACAGTACATTAGAAAGCTCACATCCTGCCAACCGGCTGCAGAAAGGAGTATCCATGGAAGAGAACAACAAGGAAAAAAAAGGCCAGTCCGTTCGAGTTTTAGCCTTGGTGCTGGGAATTTTGGCTGTTTTTGTAGTGTTCGGCGCGCAGCTGGTCAACTGGCAGCTGGTCCACGGCGCCCAATACCGCGCCCAGGCGGACAGCACCAATATTTATACAGTAAAAAAGGACGCCTCCCGGGGGGAAATCCTGGATGCCAACGGCGTCAGCCTGGCGGTGAATGAAACAGGCTACAAGGTGGTGTTCAATAACCTGTATGTCCCCAAGGGTTCCCTGAACGCCACAATTCTCCAGCTGGTGGCCCTGTTTGAGTCCCGGAATGAGGAGTGGATCGACAGCTTCCCTATTGTGGTGGATGAAAACGGCAATTTCGCCTTCAAGCAGGACGACGGGGATGGTACGGTGGATTCGGCGATCAGCCTGCTGAAAAGCGACTACCGTTTGCAGCAGTACGCCACCGCCGAGGAGTGCATCAACCTGATGGCCAGCGACCAGTGGTACGACTGCGAGGGCTACAGCAACAGCGATAAGCGCTCGATTTTGGCGGTGCGCTACAATATGGCGAAAACCGGCTACAATAACGAAAATAAGTATACCTTCGCCGAGGGAATTTCCAACGAAATGGTGGCGATTGTCTCGGAAAACAGCCAGAAAATGCCCGGCGTTTCGGTGGAAACCTACTCTGAGCGGAAATACGCAAACGGCAGCCTGGCCACCAATATTGTGGGATATATCGGCGCGATTGATCCAGACACCTATGAGGAGAAAAAGGATACCGGCGATTATCAGCTGGACTCTAAAATCGGCATTGAGGGCATCGAGGCGGCCCTGGAGGATAAGCTGGTGGGACACCGGGGCGAGCAGTTGGTGGAGGTGACACCTAACGGCACCATTGTCAGCGAGACGGAAAAGACGCCGGCGACCTCCGGCAACACGGTGTATCTGACCATTGACGCCCGGCTGCAGAAGATCGCGTTGGACGCTTTAAAGGAAAACGTGGAGGCCGCCCAGAAGGAGGAAAGCTACGGCTCCCAGTGTACCGGCTCCGTGGTGGTGCTGGATGTAAATGATTTCAGCGTTTTGTGCGCCCAAAGCTATCCCAATTACGATTTGGACAAATATATGAACGATCCCCAGTACCGTGAGGACCTGCTGCTGAATAAGGACGGTCAGAACGCCATGTGGAACCGGTGCTTTTGGCAGGGCTACCCGATCGGCTCGGCTATGAAGCCGGCGGTGGCGCTGGCGGCGCTTCAGGAGGGCGTGATCGACACCTCCACCCAGTTCCGGTGCGGGTATACTTATTATAACGCCGATATGCCGGACTTCCATCCTTTGTGCATGGGAACCCACGGCTATCTGAACGTAATCGAGGCACTGACGGTATCCTGCAATATTTTCTTTTACGATACCGGCTATAACCTGGGCATTGACAATATGAACCTTTACCAGAGAAAGCTGGGCCTGGGAGAACTGACCGGCGTTGAGATTTATGAAAGCGACGGAACCCTGGCGGGTCCGGACGAAAAAGAGGACTGGTACGGCGGAGATACCATCATGGCGGCCATCGGCCAGTCGGATAACCTGATCACTCCGGTGCAGCTCGCCACCTACGCGGCAACCATCGCCAATAACGGGACCCGGCTGCGCACCCATGTGGTGGATAAAATCACCGATTACAGCCGGCAGACCGTGCTGGAGGAAACTAAGCCAGAGGTAGTGGAAGAAAACATTTTTGACCAGGAAGTACTGGAAACCGTAAAGGGCGCCATGCGCAACGTGGTGACCAGCCCGTCCGGTACCGGTTATTACAGCTACGGCTCCTATGAAATCCCGATCGCGGCGAAAACGGGAACGGCCCAGACCTATCTGCCTAACAGCAACGAATATGACGTGGATAATATTACGCTGATCGCCTACGCCCCTTACGACGATCCCCAGATCGCCATCGGCATCATTATGGAGCACGGCGGAAAAAGCGTTTACGCCGCCAACGTGGCAAAAGCGATCATGGATGGATATTTCCATCCGGAAACCATGCCGGAAGTTGAATAATGTCATAGATTAGTGGAAAAAATTTCGTCGTTTTTTCACAGAAAATTCAAAAAAACGCTTTGACGTATTGCTTTTTTTGTGTTAACATGTTAAATATGAGGGTAATATCAGTATGGGAACAATCACAGTAATCACATCAGGAAAAGGCGGCGTGGGAAAATCCGTGTTTACGGCCGGGCTGGGGTACGCTTTAGCCGGCAGGGGAAGGCGGGTTTTGCTTGTGGACTGCGACGCCGGGCTGCGAAGCCTGGACTATATGCTTGGCATCGGGGAAAAGCTGGTGTTCGACCTGGCCGACCTGGTAAAGGGCAGCTGCCGCCCCGCGGACGCGGTTTACGAAAGCCCGGTGAAAGGGCTTTATCTGCTGCCGGCTCCGCTGGAAACAGAGGATGTGGTCAGCCCCAGGCTGATGAAGCCGCTGATCCATGCGTTCGCACCCTATTACGACCACATTGTGATCGACTGCCCCGCCGGGTTTGGCAGAGGCTTTCGGGCCGCCTGCGCTCCGGCCGGCAGAGGAATTGTGGTGGCGAATACGGATCCGGTTTGTATCCGAAATTCTCAAAAGGCGGGCAGGCTGCTGCGGGAAGCCGGCATCCAGGAAACCCGCCTGGTGATCAGCCGGTTTTCGGAAAAAAGCTTCCGCCGGCTCAACTGCTTTGAGGATTTAGACCAAGTGATTGATGAAACTGGACTGCAGCTTCTGGGAATTATTCCCGAGGATTTGTCTGTGGTGGAAGCTGTGGTTCACGGCAAGCCCATTGTAAACGCGAAAAACGCTCCTGCCGCGCAGGCGTTCGGCCGGGTGGCCGCCCGTTTCGAAGGGGAAAATGTTCCTTTGCTCCATTTTCATAATTAGTCATTCTCTTGCACTTGGATAAACTCTACCGATCATTCTATTTTTAGGAGGGAACTGTTGAAATGAATATAGCTTTGATTTCCCATGACGCGAAAAAAGAACTTATGGTGCAATTTTGTATCGCTTACTGCGGCATCCTAAGCCGGCACAACCTTTGCGCGACGGGCACAACCGGCAAAATGGTCAGCGAGGCCACAGGGCTGACCATCCAAAAATTCCTCTCCGGCTCTCAGGGCGGCGACCAGCAGATCGCGGCGCGCATCGCCTGCAATGAGGTGGATCTGCTCCTGTTTTTCCGGGATCCCTTGGATCCCAAACCCCATGAGCCTAACGACATCAACCTGCTCCGCCTCTGCGATATGCATAATATCCCGGTGGCTACCAACATTGCTACCGCCGAGGTTCTGATCCACGGCCTGGAAAGAGGAGACCTGGATTGGCGCAATATTTTAAACCCAAGATATTAATTTGTAATGCTCTCTGAAAGGAGCCCAACCCCGCAGCCCCCCCTTAGCTTTTGGAACCGGGGGCAAGCTTGGCTCCGGAAAATTAAAAACGAAAACAAAGCTTTGACCGGGAGGAGTATTTTCTTCGCTCGCCCAGAGAGAGCGCGAACGGCGGTTCCGCCGGGCTGGAAGCGCGCTTGCGACGGTACGTGGAAAAGAAAGACGCCCGTTAGCTGATCCCGCGCCTGAAGGCGAAGGGAATCCGGAAGGTTCTCCGTTATCAGAACGCTAAAGCGGGCGCAGTGCGCCCGGAATTAGGGTGGCACCACGAGGCAAAGGCCTTCGTCCCTATCCCCGTCAATTATATTGGCGCGGATAGGAACGAAGGCCTTTTTATGGAGCGGAAAACGAGACCTTCGCGGCGGGGGTCATGAGATGATTTTACCGCCCGGCTTTAAACGGCTTAAAAACCAGAGAACCGCTGAACCCTATTTCAGTGAAATAAAAAACAGAGGTATCAAATGACAGGATAAAAAATTTATAAAAATTCTGGAGAAAGCGCCAAGGGGCAGCTAATCCAGCAAGCAGGCCCGTGTTTTCCACAGGGTGAAAAACGCGTGCGGAGGGATAAAAAATCACAGCGGAGGACGACGCGCCCGCCCTGAGCAGGCGCGCCATGCGGGAAAGGAAAAGCTGAAACCGAACGGCAAAGAACCCCAAGCAAAATGCTGACTTATCAGGCCCGTGTTTTCCACAGGGTGAAAAACGCGTGCGGAGGGATAAAAAATTACAGCGGAGGACGACGCGCCCACCCTGAGCAGGCGCGCCATGCGGGAAAGGAAAAGCTGAAACCGAACGGCAAAGAACCCCAAGCAAAATGCTGACTTATCAGGCCCGTGTTTTCCACAGGGTGAAAAACGCGTGCGGAGGGATAAAAAATTACAGCGGAGGACGACGCGCCCGCCCTGAGCAGGCGCGCCATGCGGGAAAGGAAAAGCTGAAACCGAACGGCAAAGAACCCCAAGCAAAATGCTGACTTATCAGGCCCGTGTTTTCCACAGGGTGAAAAACGCGTGCGGAAGGATAAAAAATTACAGCGGAGGACGACGCGCCCGCCCTGAGCGGGCGCGCCATGCGCGAAATAAAAAAGGAGGAAGTTATGGGATTGTTGACAAAGGGGCCGAGAGGGACCCAGGATGTTCTGCCGAAGGAGAGCTATCAGTGGCAGGTGGTGGAGGACGCTATGCGCCGGATTTGCAGCGCGTATGGCTTTAAGGAGATCCGCACACCAGTGTTTGAGCATACGGAGCTGTTCCAGCGGTCGGTGGGAGAAACCACGGATGTGGTGCAAAAGGAGATGTATACCTTCCAGGATAAAGGCGGACGCTCTATCACTCTGAGGCCGGAGGGCACCGCCGGCGCGGTGCGGGCTATGGTGGAGCACGGCTTGTATAACGACGCCCTGCCCATCAAGGCGTACTATTTTACCTCCTGCTACCGGTATGAAAAGCCCCAGGCCGGACGGCTGAGAGAATTTCACCAATTCGGCGTGGAGGTATTCGGCGCCGGGGCGCCGTCGGCGGACGCCGAGGTGATCTGCCTGGCGAAATCTGTGTTCGACGTGCTGGGAGTTAAAAACCTGTCGCTGGAGATCAACTCCATCGGATGCCCGAAATGCCGGGCCGAGTACCACAAGGCGCTGAAGGAGTATTTTCAGGGCTATCAAGACCAGCTGTGCGAAACCTGCCTGGGCAGGCTGAATAGGAATCCTATGCGGATTCTGGACTGCAAAAGCCCGGTCTGCTCTAAGATCGCCGAGGGCGCGCCGGTCATGCTGGATTACCTGTGCGGCGAGTGCAGGGAGCATTTTGAAGGCGTCAAGACCTGCCTGGATACCATGGGAATTGCCTATACGGTGAACCCCACGATTGTCCGGGGCCTGGATTATTATACCAAGACCGTGTTTGAATTTGTCTCTACCGGCATCGGCGCTCAGGGCACTGTGTGCGGCGGCGGCCGCTATGACGGCCTGGTGGAGGAAATAGGCGGGCCGTCCATGCCGTCGCTGGGCTTCGGCTTAGGTCTGGAACGGCTGATGCTGGTGCTCGCTCAGCCTGACAGCGCTTTGGCGGCGGTAACGCCCCCAACCTGCGACCTGTACGTGGCCTCTCTGGGTGATAAGGCCAAGGCCCAGGCGTTCCGGCTGGCGGAGCTGGTGCGGACCACCTCCCTGAACGCCGAGTGCGACCTGGTGGGCAGGAGCCTGAAAGCCCAGATGAAATACGCCGATAAGCTGGGAGCTAAGTTCAGCCTGGTGCTGGGAGACAGCGAGCTGGAGGAGCAAAAGGCCAAAGTGAAAAATATGGCCACCGGCGAACAGAAAGAGATCTCTCTGGGGGAAAGCTTTGTGGACGAGTTTACCCAGATCTATTTCGACGCGCAAAGCAGTCTGAGCTTATAAGCGGATGAAACGGGCTTCCGGCGCGGACCGGCACACGGCGTCGGGCCGCGTTTTGGCAGACAGCCCGGAAAAAACAAATGCGCCGCAAAGAAGGCTCGGAACAGGCAGGCCCTCTGACGGCCTGTGAAAAATCGATACCGACAAAAAACCACGGGAAAATCACAGGAAAACGGAAGGAAGAAATCATATGGCAGAAGTGATGACAGGACTGAAAAGAACCCACTACTGCGGAGAGCCGAGGCTTTCCGACGTGGGCAAGGAGGTTGTGGTATGCGGATGGGCCCAGCGGCAGCGCGACCTGGGACAGCTGATTTTCATCGACCTGCGCGACCGCACCGGCATTATACAGCTGGCCTTTGACGACCACACGGACAAGGAAATTTTCGGCAAGGCCTTCGGCGTCCGGGCAGAATTTGTGCTGGCGGCCAAGGGCGTAGTGCGGGAACGCTCCAGCAAAAACAAGGAGATCCCCACCGGCGAGGTGGAGATCGAGGTCACCGACCTGCGGGTGCTTTCCAAAAGCGAAACCCCTCCCTTTGAGATCACCGAGGACAGCAAGGTCAAGGAGGAGCTGCGGCTGAAATACCGCTATTTGGATCTGCGCCGCCCCGACGTGCAGGATAAGATTATCGCCCGGCATAAGATCGTGAAAATCGCCCGGGACTATTTCGACCAAAACGGCTTTGTGGAGGTGGAAACCCCTATTTTGATCAAGTCCACCCCCGAGGGGGCCAGAGACTACCTGGTGCCCAGCCGGGTGTTTCCCGGCAGCTTTTTTGCCCTGCCCCAGTCCCCTCAGCTGTATAAGCAGCTGACCATGCTGGCGGGCTTCGACCGGTATATGCAGATCGCCCGGTGCTTCCGGGACGAGGACCTGCGGGCCGACCGGCAGCCGGAATTTACCCAGATCGACCTGGAAATGTCCTTCATCGACGAGGAGGATATTATGTCCATGGCCGAGGGCTTCGTGAAAACCGTCTACAAGGAGGTGCTGGATGTGGAAATCCAGACCCCCTTCCCCCGGATGACCTACGCCGAGGGCATGGAGCGGTTTGGCTCCGATAAGCCGGACCTGCGGTTCGGCTATGAGCTGAAAAACCTGACGGAAGTCCTGAAGGGCACCGAGTTCCGGGTATTTGCCGGGGCTGTTTCCGCCGGCGGAAGCGTACGCGGCATCAATGTAAAGGGCGGAGCCTGCTACACCAGAAAAGAGATCGATAAGCTGGCCGAATGGGTCAAGGCCTACGGCGCCAAGGGCCTGGCCTGGACTAAGCTGAACCAGGACGGTTCCTCCAGCTCCTCCTACGAAAAATTCCTGAAGGAGGAGGAAGCCGCAGGGGTGAGGTCGGCGCTGGAGGCGGAAAACGGCGACCTGCTGTTCCTTGTGGCTAGCGACAAGCCCCAGGTAGTATTTGACACTCTGGGCGCCCTGCGGTGCGAGTGCGCCAGGCAGATGGGAATCATTGACGAAAGCAGGCCCAATCTTCTGTGGATCACCGACTTTCCTCTGTTTGAATACGACGAGGAGGAGGGCCGGTTTGTCGCTAAGCATCATCCCTTCACCCACCCCAACGACGAAGATCTGGAGCAGCTGGAAACCAATCCCGGCGCGGTGCGGGCCAGGGCCTACGATATGGTGCTCAACGGCAACGAGGTCGGCGGCGGATCTATCCGGATCAACGACCCGGCGCTGCAGCAGCGGATGTTTAAGGCGCTGGGCTTTACCCAGGAGGAGGCCCAGGAACGGTTCGGCTTTTTGATCGACGCGTTCCGCTACGGCGCGCCGCCTCACGGCGGCATGGCCTTCGGCCTGGACCGGCTGGTGATGCTGATGCTGGGATGCGACAGCATCCGGGATGTGATCGCTTATCCCAAGGTAGCCAATTCCGGCGAGCTAATGACCGCGTCTCCGGCGCCGGTGGATCAAAAGCAGCTGGATGAGCTTGGCATCTCCATTAATCTACAGGAGGAAACAAAGGAATGATTACAAAAAAGGAAGCGGGCACGGTAAACGGAAAAGCCGTCGCCCAATATACTCTGGAAAACGAAAACGGCTTGGCGATGACCTTTTATACCTACGGCGGCATTATCCAGTCCCTGCTGGTGAAGGACCGCCAGGGAATCGCCCGGGATGTGGAGCTTGGCTTCGATACCCTGGATGAATACGTAAAGGCCGCCTGCTACTACGGGGCGCCAATCGGCCGCTACGCCAACCGGATCGGCGGGGCCAAATTCACTATGGACGGCAGGGAATATCACCTGACCGCCAATGAAAACGGCAACACCCTTCACGGGGGAAACGGCCTGACCTTCCGGGTCTGGCAGGCGGTAAAGGAGGAGGACGGCGGCGAGCCGTCAGTGACGCTGCGTGTGGAAAGTCCCGACGGGGAGGACGGTTTCCCGGGAAATTTGACCATGGAAATGACCTATACCCTGACCGCCGACAATGGAGTGAGAATAGAATACCGGGGCACCACGGATCAGAAAACCCCGGTGAATATGACCAACCATTCCTTCTTCAACCTTTCCGGCGAGGGCGAAACCGCCCTGGACCACGTGCTTTGGCTGGATGCCGGCTGCTATACCGCGGCCAACGAGGCTCTGCTTCCCACCGGGGAGCTGGTGCCGGTCAAGGGAACTCCCTTTGATTTTACCTCTCCCAAGGCCATCGGCCAGGAGATCGGCGCGGATGACCCGGCGCTGAAGGCCAACAACGGCTACGACCTGAATTACGTCGTCAACAGCTGGGACGGAACCATGAGGCGGGTGGCGTCCCTGTCCTCCCCGAAAACCGGGATTCAGATGGATGTTTACACTGATAAGCCCGGCGTACAGCTTTTTACCGCCAACAGCGCCGGCCCCGTGCCGGGCAAGGGCGGAAAAAGCTATCCGGCCCACGCCGCCGTGTGCCTGGAAACCCAGTTCTTCCCGGATACCCCCAACCATCCTGAATTTCCCGGCGGATTTACCTCCCCCGGCGAAATGTACCATTATACCACCGAATACCGGTTCCATCTGTAATAAAGCGGCTGAGGCCGAAGCTGCCGCCGTAAGATCACAAGGGGCGGAAAATCATCTTATGATTTTCCGCCCCTTGTTTGCAGAAACAGAAGGTAATAATTATCTAAAAATATCCTGTTTGTATTATCGCGGCACAGCCGGACAAGGCGGTAATGGCCTATCCGCGTCTATCCGGAAGAGCCGGTGAAATCAATATGGATATGGAGGTCCTTCGCGGCCGCCGGCGCCTTGACAACAAAAATTTGCCGTGATAGGATAAAAGGACTGTAGGATTAAGAAAATATAAAGATGATATGGGCGCTGAACGGCCTTTCCAAAGGAAGGCCGGGGCGCCTGGTTTTTTAGGAAAGCCGAAAGAAGTCCCGCGGTTCTGCCGTATCAGGGGCTAAGGCGGTCAGAAGGGCAGGCGGCCTTGCCGGCGGGGCCCGCGGCCGCGCGGCGGATTTACGGCAGATTTATCATGGGAAAGGAGACTCCGCGCGTGAATAAGGAAGGAACAATTTTCAGCCAGTTTGCCAGGTACGTATCCCTGAACGTGCTGAGCATGGCGGGGCTGTCCTGCTATATTTTGGCGGATACCTATTTTATTTCCGCCGGTGTGGGCAGCAACGGCATCGCGGCGCTGAATTTGGCGCTGCCAGCCTACAGCCTGCTCAACGGCATAGGGCTGATGGTAGGCATGGGCGGCGCCACCCGGTATTCCATTCTGCGGGGCGAGGGCCGGGAGGACGAGGCCAACCAGGTGTTCACTCACGCTGCGGGAATGGCGGCGCTTTTAGGAATCCTTTTCACTGCGGCGGGGCTTCTGTTCTCTTGGGAAATCGCCGGGGCCCTGGGAGCCTCCGGACAGGTGCAGGAGCTTGCCAGCATTTACCTGAGGACTCTCCTCACCTTTTCCCTGCTGTTTTTAGCATAAAAATTTTGATTATCCCGAAAAACCCTTGAAATACAAGCACATTCGCAGGATTTCAGATTGATTTTACTACCAATTTACTACTTTTAACGGATTGCGCCTTGATATGCCGGAACATCTTGCGAGCATGAAACAACCCAATACAAACGCGACGCACTGGCGGCGCGGCACGTCGGCAATCACACAATTTCATATAGCACCGCACTGGCGGCGTTACCTTATCCCAACCGGGAAACAAGGAACGCCGCTATTTTTTTACCCTCATGTTACGCAGTAGGGGCAAAAAGAGTCTTGCTACACAAGGCTTTGCGGGTACGGTTTTCACAGGGTAAGGGATTGATACCTAAACCCTTAAAATCGCTGTTCTACCGCGTAACAAATATGCAGCAAAGGAGTTGATGAAGCTATGGCAGTTTTCCGCGTGGAGAGAAACACAGGATATACGGTTATGAGCAACCACCATTTACGCAACAAAGAACTTTCCCTAAAGGCAAAAGGGCTGTTATCGCAAATGCTGTCCTTGCCGGAGGATTGGGACTATACCCTTGCGGGACTGTCCTATATCAACCGGGAAAAAATCGACGCTATCCGCGAAGCTGTCCGGGAGCTTGAAAGAGCCGGATATATTCAGCGTTCAAGGGAGCGCGACGAGAAAGGACGCTTGCGGGGAACTGATTACATCATCTATGAGCAGCCGCCTAACTTGGATTTACCTACATTGGAAAATCCAACATTGGGAAATCCAACATTGGAAAATCCTACGCAGGAAAAACCTACGTTGGAAAATCCAATGCAATTAAATAAAGATATACAAAAGACTGACTTACCAAAAAAAGAAAAATCAAATACGGATTTATCAAGTAACCATTCCATTCCTATCCTTTCCCCTAACCCCTCTCCTTTGAGGGAAGAAACGGCAGAGCCGGAACGGAAAGGAACGGAAGCGGCAGACGCATACAGCGTGTATGAGGAAATCATCAAGGACAATATCGAGTATGAGCATTTTATCAAGCATACCAACATTGACAGGGAACGCTTGGACGAGATTGTGTCCCTTATCCTTGAAACTGTCTGCACCAAACGAAAGACAATTCGTATCGCCGGGGACGATTATCCGGCAGAGCTTGTCAAAGCAAAGTTTATGAAGCTGAACAGCAGCCACATTGAATTTGTCTTTGACTGCATGAAAGAGAACACCACGAAAATCCGTAACATCAAGCAATATCTGAAAGCGGTACTTTTCAACGCGCCCAACACCATTGACAGCTATTACACCGCCCTTGTCAACCACGATATGTACGGCGGCTATTAAAAAACAGGAGGATTTTAATATGACACAGAAAACAGGAGCTTTGATTTTTGATGAAACGGCAGACCGTTACGACATTCGCTTTGACCTTAACGACTACTACGGAGGATTGCATTGTGGGGATTGCCTTGAAGTGTTTGTACGCGGCAAATGGAAGCCGACCCGCATGGAGTACGGGGACAACTGGTATCTTGTCGGTGTGAGGGCTTCGGATTTGAACGGGCTGCGGGTGCGTATCTAAAGGCGGCATGAAAAATGTACGCCTTATTTTTATGCCCCGAAGCGGCACACCACCCTAACCAAACTATGAAAGGAGGGATTTCATGCAAGATGAAGTCAATGAAAAAGTCGTGTCTTTAGCAATCAAAACATCTAAGCTGACCGCCGAAGTGCTGCAAAAGGCTATGAAAGCCCTGCTTGCCAAAGGCAAAGGGCAGCTAACCAAAGCCCCGCATGGGAAAATCACTATGCGGCAGCTTATGAAGCAGGGAGAAAAGGTTTCCAACATTGAGATTACCGACCAAAATATCAAAGCCTTTGACCCTATCGCAAGGAAAAGCGGGCTTGATTACAACGTCAAGAAGATTGAGAACGGCAAGCCGCCGACCTATCTTGTGTCTTTTAAGGGCAAGGATATTGACGTTATGACCGAAGCGTTCCGGGAATTTACCGCAAAGAAATTAGGCAGGGATAAAAAGCCCTCTATCCGCAAGCTGCTTTCCACTCTGAAAGACAAGGCGGCAGCTCTGAACGCACAGAAGGACAAAGTGAAGAAAAAGGACAGGGAGGTATCGCTATGAAGCCGGAACTTAAAAAGCTGCTTATCCTAAATGCCCCCTATCTGCTCTTTGTCTATCTCTTTGACAAAATCGGACAAGCGGTACGCCTTGCGCCGGGGGCTGACCTTTCCGGCAAGGTGCTTTCCCTTGCAGACGGCTTTTCCGCTGCCTTTGCAACCCCGCTTCCGAGCCTTGCCCCTATGGATTTGCTTATCGGTATTGTGGGGGCTGTCCTTATCCGGCTTATGGTGTACTTCAAAGGCAAGAACGCGAAGAAATACCGAAAAGGTATCGAATACGGTTCAGCCCGTTGGGGCAACGCCGAAGATATAAAGCCCTATACCGACCCGGTATTTCAAAATAACGTGCTTCTGACACAGACGGAACGGCTTACCATGAACAGCCGCCCGAAGCAGCCGAAGTATGCAAGGAATAAAAATATCCTTGTTATCGGGGGAAGCGGCAGCGGCAAGACGAGATTTTTTGTGAAGCCCAACTTAATGCAAATGCACTCAAGCTACGTTGTAACTGACCCGAAAGGTACGGTTTTAGTCGAGTGTGGGAAGCTCTTACAGCGCGGCGGGTATCGGATAAAGGTGCTGAACACGATAAATTTTAAGAAATCCATGCGTTATAATCCCTTTGCCTATATCCGCAGCGAAAAAGACATTTTGAAACTGGTAAATACCTTGATTGCCAACACCAAAGGGGACGGGGAAAAAGCCGGGGAGGATTTTTGGGTAAAATCGGAACGGCTCTTTTACTGCGCCCTTATCGGCTACATTTGGTACGAAGCCCCGGAGGAAGAAAAGAACTTCACGACGCTGCTTGAAATGATAAATGCCAGTGAAGCCCGCGAGGACGACCCGGAATTTCAGTCCCCCGTTGACCTCATGTTTGAACGGTTGGAGGAAAAAGACCCGGAACACTTTGCCGTCCGGCAGTACAAGAAATTCCTGTTATCTGCGGGAAAGACACGAAGCTCTATTCTCATTTCCTGCGGTGCGCGGCTTGCCCCTTTTGACATTAAGGAGCTGCGCGACCTTATGGAAACCGACGAAATGGAGCTTGACACCATAGGCGACCGCAAGACCGCCCTGTTTGTTATCATCAGCGACACCGACGATACTTTTAACTTTGTCGTGAGTATTCTTTACACGCAGCTTTTCAATCTGCTTTGCGACAAGGCAGATGATGAATACGGCGGCAGGCTGCCCGTCCATGTGCGCTGTCTGTTAGACGAGTTTGCAAATATCGGGCAGATACCGAAGTTTGAAAAGCTCATAGCCACCATACGAAGCCGGGAAATCTCCGCGTCGATTATCTTACAGTCGCAAAGCCAGTTAAAGGCAATCTATAAGGACAACGCCGATACCATAGTCGGCAACTGCGACACCACCCTTTTCTTGGGCGGCAAGGAGAAAACCACCCTCAAAGAAATGTCGGAAATCTTGGGGAAAGAAACCATTGACAGCTTCAACACTTCCGAGAACCGGGGGCGCGAGGTATCGCATGGGCTGAACTATCAGAAGTTAGGCAAGCAGCTTATGACGGAAGATGAAATAGCGGTTATGGACGGCGGGAAATGTATTTTACAGCTACGAGGGGTGCGCCCGTTCTTCTCTGATAAGTACGACATTACAAAGCACCCCAACTATAAATATCTTTCCGACTATGACAAGAAAAATACTTTTGATATGGAAAAGCATTTAAGGCGCAGACCCGCCCTTGTGAAGCCGGACGAAGTATTTGACTACTACGAAATCAGCGAAAGCGATTTGCAGGAGGACACCGACCATGAATAGACGTATCAGAAAGAAAAAGGACAAGAAAATCACAGAAGCCATAAACGGGCTTGTTTCGATTGCTGAACGACGGGAACAGCAGCGGCAGGCTGCTATCCGGCAGTTTGTGAAACGGTGTGAAGCCCTGTATGAGCAGCAGCGAAAAGAAAGGAGGAATTGACGCAGTAACAAAGAAAAAGACAACTTGCATGATACGCGCCCCTACAAAAATTCCTATCGCCCACACTGACAACTGAATACCGCCGCGCAGCAGACATTTAGGCAGCGCGGGGACTTATGACCGCGGCAGTTTGAAAACTGACCGCCGTTTTTTATGCCCTTTTACGGGCAAGCCGCATTTGCGGCAGAAAGGAGTTTTATGGAATTTTTCAACAGCGCAATCGGCGTATTACAGACTTTGGTTATCGCTCTTGGAGCAGGACTTGGCATTTGGGGCGTTATCAATCTCTTGGAGGGCTACGGAAATGATAATCCGGGCGCAAAATCACAGGGCATTAAGCAGCTCATGGCGGGCGGCGGCGTTGCCCTTATCGGCACTATCCTTGTACCTCTGCTTTCCGGCTTGTTCGGTTAAGCGCGGGTAGCTGCCTATGCAGAGCATACTTGACGCGATTAACGAATGGATAAAGGAAATCCTTATCGGAGCGATAAACGGTAATCTGTCAACTATGTTCGGGGACGTAAACGAAAAAGTCGGGACTATCGCAAACGAGGTAGGACAGACCCCGCAGGGTTGGAACGCAAATATTTTCAGCATGATACAGACCCTTTCTGAAAATGTAATCGTTCCGATTGCGGGGCTTGTCATTACCTATGTCCTATGCTACGAGCTAATCAGCATGGTAACGGAAAAGAACAATATGCACGACATAGACACATTCATGTTCTTTAAGTGGATATTCAAAGCCTTTGTCGCGGTGTTTATCGTAACCAACACGTTCAACATCACAATGGCGGTCTTTGATATGGCGCAGCATATCGTTTCCGGCGCAGCGGGGGTTATCGGCGGCGATACGAATATCGACGTTGCCGAAGCCCTTGCCGCCATGCAGGAGGGGCTTGAAGATATGGAAATCCCCGAACTGCTCTTACTTGTGCTTGAAACAAGCCTTGTAAGCCTTTGCATGAAAATCATGTCCGTACTGATAACCGTTATCCTCTACGGCAGAATGATAGAGATTTACCTTTACTGTTCGGTATCGATTTATTCCATTTGCGACCATGACCAACAGAGAATGGGGACAGATGGAAACAACTACCTAAAAGGGCTGTTCGCTCTTGGTTTTCAAGGCTTCCTCATTATGATATGTGTCGGTATTTACGCCGTACTGGTAAACGATATGATAATCGCAGACAATCTGCACAGCGCGGTATTTTCCCTTGCCGCCTATACGGTTATCCTCTGTTTTTCCCTGTTCAAATCCGGCACACTGGCAAAATCCATATTCAACGCCCACTAAGGGCAGAAAGGAGGTATTTTCTTGGCGTATGTACCTGTACCCAAAGACCTTTCCAAAGTCAAAACAAAAGTCGCTTTCAATCTGACAAAGCGGCAAATCGTTTGTTTTGCGGCGGCTCTCTTAATCGGACTGCCGCTGTTTTTTTTGCTCAAAGGCAGCGCAGGGACAAACCTTGCGGCTATGGCGATGATTGTCGTCATGCTCCCCTGTTTCCTGCTTGCCATGTATGAAAAACATGGGCAGCCCCTTGAAGTGGTGGTAAGAAATGTCGTTCAGACAAAGTTTACCCGCCCAAAGGAGCGACCTTACAGAACCGAAAACCTATACGCTGTCTTGGAAAAGCAGCGAAAACTTGAAAAGGAGGTATCAGCGATTGTCAAAAGGACAAACAAAAAAGACGCGGGAAGCCGCAGGAAACAGGCGTAAGCTGACCCGCGCCGAAAAGAAACAGATTGCCGAAGCTATCCGAAAGGCAAAGGGGGACGGCAAAGCCCGCACCGCACAGCAGACCATTCCTTACCTTGCCATGTACCCGGACGGTATCTGCAAGGTTACGGAAAAGAGATATTCAAAGTGCGTCGTGTTCGAGGACATCAATTATCAGCTTGCACAGGCAGACGATAAGACCGCCATTTTTGAAAACTGGTGCGATTTCCTCAACTACTTTGACGCGAGCGTGAGCGTGCAGCTTTCTTTCATCAATCAAGGGACGCAGCGGGAACAGGCAGAAAAAGCTATCACTATCCCGGCACAGGAGGACGCTTTTAACTCTATCCGCACCGAGTATTCGGATATGCTGAAAAATCAGCTTAGTAAAGGCAACAACGGGCTTGTGAAGCACAAATACATTACCTTTACCGTTGAAGCCGATAACAAGGCGGCTGCAAAATCAAGACTTTCCCGTATCGAAACCGACGTGTTTAACAATTTCAAGGTGCTTGGCGTAACCGCCCGCCCCTTATCCGGCTATGAACGCTTAAAGGTGCTGCATGGGGTATTCCACCCGGAGGGCGAGCCGTTCTCCTTTTCCTTTGACTGGCTTACCCCGTCGGGGCTGTCTACAAAGGATTTTATCGCCCCGTCCTCTTTCCGTTTTGGCGAGGGCAGATATTTCCGCATGGGGAAGAAAATCGGCGCGGCGAGCTTCCTTGAAATCCTTGCGCCGGAGATTAACGACCGTACGCTTGCCGACATACTGGACCAGGAAACAGGGGTAATCGTCAATTTACATATCCGCAGTATCGACCAGTCGGAAGCAATCAAGACCATTAAGCGCAAAATCACAGACCTTGACAAGATGAAGATTGAGGAACAGAAAAAAGCGGTTAGAAGCGGCTATGACATGGATATAATCCCGTCCGACCTTGCCACCTTTGGCAGCGAAGCAAAGAACTTGTTGCAGGACTTACAGAGCCGCAACGAGCGAATGTTTCTCCTTACGTTCCTTGTGGTAAACATGGCAGACACGAAGCGGAAACTGGAAAATGATATTTTCGCTGCGGCGGGTATCGCACAGAAATACAACTGCCGCCTGACACGCCTTGACTATCAGCAGGAAGCAGGGCTTTTATCCAGTGTGCCGATTGGGGAAAACCTTATCCCGATACAACGGGGGCTTACCACATCAAGCACCGCTATTTTCATTCCCTTTATCACGCAGGAGCTTTTTCAGACGGGGCAAGCCCTGTACTATGGCTTGAACGCCCTTTCTAACAACATGATACTCTGCGACAGAAAGCAGCTCAAAAATCCCAACGGGCTTATATTGGGAACGCCGGGAAGCGGAAAATCTTTTGCGGCAAAAAGGGAAATGACAAATGCTTTCCTCATTACCGACGACGACATTATCATCTGCGACCCGGAAGCCGAGTATTTTTCCCTTGTGCAGCGTCTTAATGGGCAAGTGATACGTCTTTCCCCTACGGGCAGGGGCATTGACGGCAAGCCCCAGTATGTAAACCCTATGGACATAAACCTTAATTACAGCGAGGACGACAACCCCCTTGCGCTGAAAAGTGATTTTATCCTTTCCCTTTGCGAGCTTGTTATCGGAGGCAAGGAGGGTTTGCAGCCTGTCGATAAGACCGTCATTGACAGGGCTGTAAGAAATGTGTACCGCCCGTTCCTTGCAGACCCCGACCCGGCAAAAATGCCTATCTTGGGCGACCTTTACGACGAGCTGTTAAGACAGCCGGAGCCGGAAGCTGCCCGTATCGCGGCGGCATTGGAGCTGTATGTTTCCGGCAGCCTTAACGTATTCAACCACAGAACCAACGTGGAACTTTCTAACCGCCTTGTCTGCTTTGATATAAAGCAGCTTGGAAAGCAGCTTAAAAAGTTAGGTATGCTCATTGTGCAAGACCAGACATGGAACAGGGTAACGATAAACCGGGCAGAGAAAAAGGCGACCCGCTACTATATGGACGAATTTCACTTGCTCTTAAAAGAGGAACAGACCGCCGCTTACAGCGTGGAGATTTGGAAGCGTTTCCGTAAATGGGGCGGTATCCCAACAGCCATTACGCAGAACGTCAAAGACCTTTTGGCAAGCCGCGAGGTGGAAAATATCTTTGAGAACAGCGATTTTGTCCTCATGCTCAATCAAGCGCAGGGCGACCGTACTATCCTTGCAAAGCAGCTTAATATTTCCCCGCAGCAGATGAAGTATGTTACCCACACCGAAGCGGGCGAGGGGCTTATCTTCTATGGAAATGTGGTGCTGCCTTTTGTAGACCGCTTCCCGAAAGATACCGAGCTATACAGGGTAAGAATCCACACA
>DS480347.1 GCA_000154345.1 [Clostridium] leptum DSM 753 | reverse complement strand
ACAGAAGCGTCAAAGGCTTTTTTATTATGGTTAAATGCAGCTATAGCCGCCGTCTACAATCAATTCGCTGCCGGTTGTATAGCCGGACGCGCCGCTGGCAAAATACAACACTGCGGAAACCATTTCCTCTGGCTCCGCCATACGCTTCATAGGGGTCATTCGCAGCCACACATCCATCATATCCTTAGGAGTTCTTTTATTGGGCTCTGTGCCGATGTATCCGGGGCTTAAGCAATTGACACGGATTCCATATTCGGCAAACTCCACTGCCAGGGATTTGGTCATATGGATAATTCCCGCTTTGGAGGCGTTATAGGAGCACTGCCACTGGGGAATATTCACCACGCTGCCGGACATGGAAGCCATATTGATGATGCTGCCCTTGATTCCACGCTCCACCATAATCCTGGCCGCTTCCCGAGCGACAATAAACTCGCCGGTTAGGTTGACATCCACCACCTTTCGAAATTCCTCGACAGTGACCTCTAAGGAGGATTTATGATCGCCGATCGCGGCGTTGTTAAATACGATATCCAGTGAACCCCAACGATCTAAAATTTGAGCGTATGCAGCCTTCACCTGATCCTCCACGGAAACATCCGTCACAATCGATACAGCCTCTCCACCCTCCTTTTCGATCAGGCTTACGGTTTCATCTGCGCCGGAACGGCACAAAACAGCTACCTTCGCTCCTGCTTTAGCCAGCCCTTGGGCCACTACCTTTCCGGTTCCTCTAGCGCCGCCTGTAACAACGGCTACTTTTCCTTTTAATCCGAATAAATCTTCCAGATACATGAAAAACAGTCCTCCTAACGACAATCTTCGGCGTTTATTTAAAACTGGGCTTTTCCCTATCATTGAGATACTACAAATCCATTAGAATGTCAATAGCAGAAAATGAAATCCTACAAATTTTCACGTATTTAAGCAACCGTTGAATTAACCGAAAAAGAAAAAGAGCGCCAAAAATCCGAAAGAATTTTTAGCGCTCTCAATTACAAGCATAATGAGCTTATTTAATCATGCTGGCGACTTCATCAGCGAAATTATCGCTTTTCTTCTCCAGCCCCTCGCCCTTTTCATATCTGACAAAGGAAACGATCTCGATTTTGCCGCCCAAATCCTTGCCGATTTTGTCGGTATACTTGGCTACAGTGTAATCGCCATCCTTAACGAAGAGCTGATCCACCAAGCAGTTTTCCTTATAGTATTTGCCCATCTTGCCGTTTACGATCTTTTCAGCGATCTGAGCCGGCTTGCCCTCGTTGATCACCTGCTCGGTGAGAATCTTTCTCTCATGCTCGATCACATCGGCGGGAACGGATGCTTCGTTAAGATAACCCGGGTTCGCGGCGGCAACCTGCATGCAGATATCCTTGGCATACGCCTTAAATTCCTCTTTCGCGGCAATTTCGGGTGTGGTGTCAAACTTTACCAGCACGCCGATTCTTCCGCCGCCGTGAATATAGGTGGCGACTACGCCTTCGTAACGGACAAAACGACGGATTTTAATGTTTTCGCCGATGGTCAGCACCTTATCCTGCACCAGGGCCTCCACTGTCATATCGGTGCCAGCCGCCTTGCAGGCCAGCAAGGCGTCCAAATCAGCAGGATTCTCCTGCATAACAGTATCCGCGCAAATCTTCACAAAGTTCTGGAATTCCGCATTCTTCGCCACAAAGTCAGTCTCAGCGTTAACCTCGATCACGACGCCTGCGGTATTATCATCATTGGTGCAGGCGAACGCTACGCCCTCAGCCGCAATTCTGCCGGCCTTCTTGGTAGCAGCGGCAAGACCTTTTTCTCTCAAAAGGTCAATCGCCTTTTCCATATTACCCTCGGCGTCTGTCAGCGCCTTTTTGCAATCCATCATACCGCAGCCGGTCTTCTCTCTTAAAGCCGCTACGTCTTTTGCTGTAAATGCTGCCATTTTTATTTCCTCCAATTTTATAAAATCTCTTTTGTTCCTGCTTTTAAGAAAGGGGTTCAACGGATTGAACCCCTTTTCCCTTTCTCTTATTCAGCCGCCGCTTCTTCGTCGGTCTCGTTCTCCTTGGCCTCGGCTTCTTCAGCACCCATCTGACCTTCGCGGCCTTCGATAATGGCGTTGGCCATAGTGGCGGAAATCAGCTTCACGGCGCGGATCGCGTCGTCGTTTCCAGGAATAACGTAATCAATCTCATCGGGATCGCAGTTGGTATCCACGATAGCTACGATCGGAATTCCCAGCTTCTTGGCTTCCGCAACGGCAATTCTCTCCTTGCGGGGGTCTACAATAAACAGGGCGCCAGGCAGCTTCTTCATATCC
This sequence comes from [Clostridium] leptum DSM 753, assembly GCA_000154345.1. Lineage (GTDB taxonomy): Bacteria > Bacillota > Clostridia > Oscillospirales > Acutalibacteraceae > Clostridium_A > Clostridium_A leptum. Next base: position 450,341 of record DS480347.1, on the reverse strand, counting down.
TTAATGCCGCCCATGAACTTCTCCAGCTTTTCAATCTCTAATTTTAATTTAATAACTTCTTTCTTCGGCAACAGGTCAAAGGTACCGTCCTCTTCCATCGCGCGGAGCTGACGGAGACGATCGATTCTGTGACGGATGGTGGTGAAGTTGGTCATCATACCGCCCAGCCATCTGGCGTTGACAAAATAAGCGCCGGCGCGTTCGGCCTCTTCTCTCACAGAATCCTGAGCCTGCTTCTTTGTGCCTACAAACAGCACGGATTCTCCATTTTCGGACAATTCACGAATAAAGTTGTAAGCCTCCTCCAGCTTACGGACAGTTTTCTGCAGGTCGATGATATAGATGCCGTTTCTCTCGGTGAAGATATACTCGGCCATCTTAGGATTCCATCTTCTGGTCTGGTGACCGAAATGGACGCCCGCTTCCAATAACTGCTTCATAGATACAACTGCCATTTGATAAATCCTCCTTGGTTTTAAACCTCCGCTCCGCCTTGAATTTCAGCCCAAGCCTCTGCGAAAGGCACCAATGGACCAGACGAAGCGTGTGATTTCGCGACGTTTATTATATCACAACCGGCAGGGAATTGCAAGAAAAAATTCATCGAAGCCGGAAAGGACTTTCTATGTATTTCTGTTGAAAAAGCGGCGTTTTTTCGGCTGCTGCTGGAATTGCTGGTAGCATACCAGAATCGTGTCTTCCCCAATGACCTGGATATCCTCCCATTTGATACAGATGTCGTCGCACCGTCCCAGCAGCCCAAACCACTTCAGCCTGCCATAAATAATAATTGATACCAGCTTGGCAGTCGCCATATCGATCTCCATGTCATCTACGCATCCCAGACAGGTTCCGTCCTTTACGTTGACCACTTGCTTATGCCTTAAATCCACAATTCTGCACCGTGCCATAAAATCCCTCCTTTGTTTCCAGTATATTCACAAAAACACATGGCAATACTCATTTGGAAATGAAAAAGAAATGAGGCGGAATTTGCGTGAACTACAATAAGGTGGAAATCTGCGGTGTAAACACCTCCAAGCTGAAGGTCCTGACAGAAAAGGAAAAGCGCGCCCTCTTGACTCAGATGAAAAACGGAACGCCCCAGGAACAGAAAAAAGCCCGGGAAGAGCTGATCAACGGCAACCTGAGGCTGGTACTGAGCGTTATTCAGCGTTTTACCAACCGGGGCGAAAACCTGGACGACCTTTTCCAGGTAGGGTGCATCGGACTGATTAAAGCCATCGATAATTTTGACATCAGCCAGGACGTCCGCTTCTCCACCTATGGCGTTCCCATGATTATCGGAGAGATCCGCCGCTTTCTCAGGGATAACAATTCCGTCCGGGTCAGCCGTTCCCTAAGGGATACCGCCTATAAAGCCATGCAGGTCAAGGAACGTCTGACCACACAGAACAACAAGGAGCCCAGCATTGAGGAGATCGCCAAGGAGCTGGAGCTGCCCAAGGAGGATGTGGTTCTGGCCCTGGAGGCTATCGTTGAGCCGGTATCCCTCTATGAGCCGGTATTTTCCGACGGCAACGACACTATTTTCGTCATGGATCAGGTAGGCGACAAAAACGACGACAACAACTGGCTGGACGAAATCGCTTTAAAGGAGGCCATCCGGAATCTGGGGCCCCGGGAGAAAAAAATTTTAAACCTGCGCTTTTTCCAGGGGAAAACCCAGATGGAGGTCGCAAAGGAAATCGGCATTTCACAAGCGCAGGTCAGCCGGCTGGAAAAGGGAAGCCTGGAACGAATTAAAAATCACATTTAAAGAATTCTTCGAGAGGTTTCGGTCCGGTACCGCTTCACCGCCGGAGAAGCCGCAGCACAAAGCGCTCAAAGCAATATCGCAGCAGGAAACGCCGGGGACGTCAAAAATGTCCCCGGCGTTTCCTTTAATCGAAATCCTGGCATTTCCAAAGGATATTGGTACCGGCATATCGGCCCTTTGGCCCTGCCGGTCCTTGGCTCAGGAAAGCCTTTCCGCTCCTCTTTTCGTTGACAATTAAGCTGCATAAGGGTACAATATTTTAAGAGAAAAAGGAGGCAGCTTTATGGCCAGAGAATTGTTAATGGGAAACGCCGCCATAGGCCTTGGCGCCATCAAGGCCGGCGTAAACCTGGTATCAGGCTATCCCGGAACCCCTTCCACTGAAATTTTGGAAACCATCGCCAGGGAAAACCCCGGCGATATTTACGTTGAATGGTCTGTCAACGAAAAAACAGCCCTGGAGGTAGCCGCGGGCGCCTCCTATACCGGCGCCCGCTCCATGGTCACCATGAAACAGGTAGGCCTGAACGTGGCCTCCGATCCGCTGATGAGCCTGAATTATTTGTCCGTCAAGGGCGGCATGGTGGTGGTAGTGGCCGACGATCCCGGACCCATCTCCTCCCAGACAGAACAGGACACCCGGCATTTCGGGGAATACGCTAAAATCCCGGTATTCGACCCCTCCTCTCCCGAAGAGGCCTATGAGATGATTCAAGACGCCTTCTCCTGGTCGGAGCGGTTCCACCGGCCGGTGATTTTCCGTCCTACTACCCGGATATGCCACGCCTGCGCCGACATCGACACCTCCGGACAGCGGTATCAAAACCGTCCCGAGGGCTTTGTTAAGGACAGCGGTAAGTGGGTCATTTTCCCCCGCACTGCGTATCTGAATCACTTAAAGCTGGAGGAACAGAAGGAAACTCTGTCCGAAGAATTTTCAAGCTACCGCTTCAATACCATTACCGGCAAGGGGCGGCTTGGCATCGCGGCGGGAGGCGTCTCCTACCAATACGCTCAGGAGGTGCTTTCCTCTTTGCCTGCCGGTACCCCCTATTCCCTTTTGAAAATTGCTACCCCAACGCCTTTTCCGGAGAAGCTCGGGCTGGAATTTTTAAACGGCGTCACAGACGTGCTGTGCCTGGAAGAGCTGGACCCGGTAATTGAAACCAACCTTTTGCTTTTATGCGGCAAGCACCATCTGCCGGTGAATATCCACGGCAAGCTGGATGGGACCGCCTCAAAAGCGGGGGAAAGCTCCGTGGAGGCCATAGCGCAGTCGATCTATCGATTTTTACAGATCCGCCGGCCGGAAACAAGCGCCCCAAGGGAGGCGCCGCCCTCTCTGCCAATCCGTCCGCCGGTCCTATGTGCCGGCTGTCCCCACAGAGCCTCCTTCTACGCGGTCAAGCAAGCTATGAAGGGGAAAAAGGCCGTGTTTTCCGGAGACATCGGCTGCTACACTTTGGGCAACGCCCAGCCTCTTGATATGGTGGACACGTGCCTATGCATGGGCGCCGACGTAACGGTGGCCCAAGGCCTCCACCGCATGGAGCCCGACGCCATCAACTTTTCCTTTATCGGCGACTCCACCTTTTTCCACACCGGGATTCCCGGGGTGATCAACGCGGTTTACAATCAGACGGAGATCAAGCTGATGGTGCTGGACAACTCCACCACCGCTATGACCGGTTCTCAGCCCCACCCGGGCACCGGCCAAACCATGATGGGTGAAATCAGCGAAAAGGTATCCATCGAGGCTGTTTTAAAAGCCATCGGCGTTCAGTTTGTGGAAATCTGCTCTCCCTTCGATCTCGCTAAGGCCCAGGAAGCCGTGAAACGCGCGGCGGAACACAAGGGCGTCGCCGCCGTCATCTTCCGTGCTCCTTGCATTACCGTATCCAAGCCCTTGCCCCTTTTGACTGTAAATTCACATAAATGCACCGGCTGCAAGCGGTGTATCAAGGAATTAGGCTGTCCCGCCATCTCCTACAGCGGTCATAAGGCGGTCATCGAGCCTTCTATGTGCTACGGCTGCACTATCTGCGCCCAGGTCTGCCCCTTCGGCGCTATCGAGGGAGGAAGCTGTAATGAATAAGTCTATTTTGCTGGCCGGCGTCGGCGGACAGGGAACGGTATTAGCCTCTAAGCTGATCGCTCAGGCCGCCATTGATTTAGGATTTCCCGCCCGGACGGCGGAAACCATCGGCATGGCCCAGCGGGGCGGCTGTGTGGTGAGCCATGTCCGTATCGGGGAAGCCCATTCCCCCTTGATTCCCAAGGGTAAGGCGGATATCATCATCGGCTTCGAACCCGCAGAGGCGGTGAGGTGTCTGCCCTACTTAAAGGAGGAGGGCGTGGTGGTCACTACAAAAAAAGCCATCAAGCCGGTGACCGCGTCTCTGTCCGGCTCCTCCTACGACGGTACGGAAATGATCGATTACTTAACCCGGAACCAGGAAAAGCTTGTGGTGGTGGACGGAGAAAAAATCTGCGCCGCCTGCGGCTCCGCAAAGGTTCTGAATATCGCCCTATTGGGAGCCGCCTGCGCCGCAGGGGCTTTGGGAATCCCAAGGAAAAGCTTTCAAAAGGCCATTGAGAGCCGGCTGCCCCAAAAATTCGTAACGATGAATTTAAAAGCGCTGGAGCTCGGCGCCCAGGAGGTAAAATAACCATGATGAATGAAAGCCAGTTTCAGGGCATTTTAAAGGTGCTCTCCGGCATCAAAGAGCGCAGCCCCTTTTACGCGAAAAAGTTTGAGGGGATCGACCTAAACCAGATCAAAAGCCAGGAGGACTTCGAAAAGCTGCCCTTCTCCAACAAAAGCGATTTAAGGGAAGCTTATCCTCTGGGGCTACAAGCGGTTCCCGAGGAGGAGATTGTCAGGATTCATTCCTCATCCGGGACCACCGGCACGCCGGTTATTATCCCTTATACCAGGCAGGATGTGTCAGACTGGGCGGAAATGTTCAAGCGGTGCTATGAAACCGCCGGCATTACTAATCTGGACCGAATCCATGTGACCCCGGGCTACGGCCTGTGGACCGCCGGCATCGGTTTTCAGGCCGGCGCCGAGCTGCTGGGCTCCATGGTAGTACCCATGGGACCCGGCAACACGGACAAGCAGATCCGCATGATGATCGACATGAAGAGCACCGTGCTGTGCGCCACCTCCAGCTACGCCTTGCTGCTGGCGGAGGAAATCACCAAGCGCGGCGTTAAGGATCAGATCTATCTGAGAAAGGGCGTGATCGGCTCTGAGCGCTGGGGCGAGAAAATGCGCCGCCGCATTGCCAACGAGCTTGGCGTCCAGCTTTACGATATTTACGGCCTGACGGAAATTTACGGTCCTGGTATCGCTATGAGCTGTGATTACGAATGCGGCATGCACTATTGGGACGATTACCTGTACTTCGAGGTCATTGATCCCCATACCGGAAAGAACGTACCTGATGGAGAAAGCGGCGAGCTGGTCGTCACCACTCTGAGAAAGCAGGGAGCCCCCCTTATTCGGTACCGCACCCACGATTTGACCCGTCTTCTCAAGGGCGACTGTCCCTGCGGCCGGTCCTATCCCCGGATCGATACCCTCATCGGGCGAACCGACGATATGATTAAGGTGAAGGGCGTCAACATCTTCCCCGGCCAGATCGACGAGGTACTAAAGGATGTGGAGGGCGCCAGCAGCGAATACCAAGTCATGATCGATCACCTAAACGGCAGAGATATCATGACCTTGTTCTTTGAGACGGACAGCATGGCCGACGCGAAAGCTATCGAGCTGAATCTGCAAAACCACTTTAAGGCAAAGGTCGGCATTACCATTGTTCCTCATGCCGTGGCAATTGGCGAGCTGCCCCGCAGTGAAAAGAAATCCACCAGGATTTTTGACAACCGGTATTGATCGGCTGCAGAAAATCAAAAATGGGTTGAATCGTCTGTTTTCTAAAAGAGCAATTCAGAGAAGCAATTGATCTATGCTTTTTTTGCTGCCTTAAATTGCCGCATAGCTTGCAGCACTATTCTGCTAAGCCCGAGAGGCGGCAAGTCCTTGCGGATCCATTCCGAAATTACAGATAAAAGATATATTCAGCCGGGCCTTTATAAAATCATTTACCAAACAAAAAGCTCCCCGCCAGGCGTTCCCTGATTTCTGGGAAACCGCTCCGGAGGGGAGCTTTTTGTTTGGCTTTTTAGCGAAATGGGAACCGCCCTTGCGGAGAAGAGTAAAACAGCTTAAGCCTTAAGCGCAGAGGGAAGCAAAAACAAACGGCAATCCTCCAATCGCAATGAACGGGAAATAGAATAAAGGCTGTTCTCGCATAGGCTTTGGGACAAATAATGTAAACGGCAGCTATTTCAGCGTCTCTCGCACGGCTTGCTGACAGCGAGTCTTTTTAGTCTTGCTTAAGGTCCCGGCAGGGCCGGGATGGGCAGCCGTCATGCCTCTGTCCTATTTTCTTTTTTACAGCTGTTTTTTCCGGGGCGTCATGAGGTCGAGTTATCCCACCCGCTCCAGATCCTTTTTCAGCCGTTCGATTATTCGTTTTTCCAGGCGGGAAATATAGGATTGAGAGATTCCCAGCACGTCGGCCACCTGTTTTTGTGTGTGCTCCTTTTGCCCGCATAATCCAAACCGCAGCTCCATGATCTGCCGCTCTCTTGGCGCCAGCCTGGAAACCGCCTGAAGCACCAGGCTGCACTCCACCTCTTTCTCAATATCCCGGTTGACAATGTCGTTATCACTGCCTAAAATGTCGGAAAGAAGAAGCTCGTTGCCATCCCAGTCCACATTTAAAGGCTCGTCAATGGAAATCTCATTTTTGAGCTGGCTGCTTTTCCGCAAAAACATCAGAATTTCGTTTTCGATACAACGGCTGGCATAGGTGGCCAGCTTAATATTCCTCTCCGGACAAAAGGTGTTAACCGCCTTGATCAAGCCGATGGTTCCTATGGATATCAGATCCTCCACACTGGCCCCATTGCTGTCAAACTTCTTGGCAATATACACCACTAAGCGCAGATTGTGGGTGATCAACGGCTCCCGGGCGTTTTTCTCGCCCCGGCGAACCCGTTCCATCACTTCGTCCTCCTCTTCCCTGCTCAAGGGCGGCGGCAGGGTTTCCGGGCCGTTGATGTAATAAAGCTCCGGCCATTCCAGCTTCAGCAGCCTACGAAAAAAAATCTCCTTCATTTTTTGATACACGGCTTTTAACTTTTTCATGCTCTTTCCCCTTCATTCCCGTCGATAGTAATAGTTCTGAGTTCATTAGGCCGTCAAAGTCGGGAGGAAGCTGTCTCGGCTTACAAATGCCTAAATATCCCCGACATTCAAAGTGATCCTTCCCATGCTCTATCATAATCCGATCCGGCAGAAAGCCTGGCAGCACCCCCTCTTGATCTAAGCTATGGAAAGGGATCATTCTAAAATTAAGCTCTTCACCGGATTCCGGCGCCAAATGAGAAACCGCGGTCTCCTTTACCACAATCACCGGCAAGTGGGAAAAGGGCTCCCGAAGCTGGTTGCCGGTATCCACTTTGGCGCGGAAGACCGCCCGCTTACCCCTATGAACCACCTGAACCATACAAAACAGCTCCTCGGGCACCGCTCTTCCGGTAATCCTCTGAAAGAGCCGGACCAGCACATAGGAAGCAACCGTCGTTCCGATTAAGAGCAGCGGAGAAATTTGAAAATATACCACGCCGTTGTTGATGATCAAATTTTTCGGAGCCGCAGTTTTCCAAAGCAAGAACATAGAACCGGCGAATAAAAAGCTCATAGCAAAAAAACAGGAGCAGGTTTTTAAAATGCCCTTTCGGCCAAAGGCTGTCAGCGTAATGGTCGCCGCCATAGCCAGCTCAACTAAAATGGTAAACCACTGGGCCAACTGGGGTAAAAGAATATATAACGAATAAAGGCCGCCTAAAAAGGCGCCCAACAGTATTCTCCACCGTTTATACGGCCTGGACAAGAACTTTCCGGACGCAAGCAGCAGAAAATAATTCACGATAACGTTCAGGCAGACCAAAATATCTATGTAAATCGTGGTCATAAACAATTTCCCCCTGTGCTATTTATAGTAGCACAGGGGGAAAAGAGTTTTCTGTCAATTCGTGTTGAGAGAGGCTTATGTAGCCTCTCGAATATTTTCATCGTCCAGGCCAAAGCTAATGGATAAGGCCTCGTCCACCTGATGCATGGAATAAGGATTCAAGGTTCCCATTTTTTCCTTCAAGCGCCGCTTATCCAGAGTACGGATTTGCTCTAACAAAACAACAGAATCACGGGACAGCCCGCTGTCGTTGGCTCTCAATTGAATATGCGTGGGCAGGTTCGCCTTGGATTTCTGACTGGTAATTGCTGCGGCAATCACCGTAGGGCTGAACCGGTTTCCAACATTATTCTGTACGATCAAAACAGGACGGATTCCCCCTTGCTCTGAACCGACCACAGGGCTCAAATCCGCGTAAAAAATATCTCCGCGTTTTATATTCACTTTTTTCACGCTCCGAATGATTTCTAAAATTAGGCTCGTTAACGAATCTATTAGTATTTTTGCCTTTGAGCCTCCTGTTTAATCATGTTTAGAAAAATATTTCCTGTCTAATCCATAATATTAAGCAAGCTCTGTTTTTGACCGTAAAAAAAGCCGGATGACAAGTCATCCGGCTTTTACCTTTCCTGTTTTAGGGCCGCAATTTTAATTTTATGCTGTCAAAATTCCGAACCGGGTTCCTTAAGGCGCTCCGGATTCGAGGGCGGTGCACTTGACGTATACAATTCACGCTTTCGCCGCACGAGAGCACCAGCCCCTTCAAAGCAGAACGCGCTTAACCATTTTTCTTCTGATAGAAAAACTCCTTCACCGGACGGTACCATGCCAGTAATATCCCGGTCAGCACAGAGACTAAAAGCACAAAAATACCATATGCAAAAAACCAGGCCGGCATCCCGCCGATGTCAGCGGCCTGTATAAGCAGCAAAAACGTGGAGGCCGCGCCTATCACGCCGCCCGCCACAAACAGCCAGCGGACCCAGCGCACCCCGCAGCAAAGGGCGATGGAGAATCCGGCCTGAACTAAAAATGTAAAAAGATAAGTAAAATCCGCCCGCACAATCCAGGAAGCCAGACTGCCCGCTGCGTTTAGGCCCGCGATTCCAAAGACCACAAATTTTCCGATTTTTTCATCCCGCTTCCGGCGCCGCTGGTACTCCTGGTACGCCTCTTCCTTTTCTTCCCGTGAAAGGCCGTCCAGCCTGCCAAATTCGGGGGCCAAATCAGCTTGCGGCAAAGACAGAGCCGCTGATACCCGTTCAAGCTTATTCGCTAAAGCTGCCACGCTTCCAATTTGCTCCACATCCATCTGTTCCATAACGTCTAACAGCTTCCTTTTATGAGCCTCGTCCGCCGCCAGACCCTGGCGGTAGGTTTTGAGAATCTCTGGAATCCGCTCCGGGCTGCTGCGCATTGTCTGGATCGCCTGGATAGAAAAATAGGCCTTTCTCAGCTCCGCCGCCTGGCGAAGCTCTTCCACATTTTCCTTTGAAAAATCATAGTATTTGCGCTGGTCCATCCAGCGGGTCTCGGGAGCGCAAAGCTCCTTTTCCACATAAAAACGTATGGTACGCTCTGTCAGCCCGGTAAGCTGACAAACCTGCTTCATTTTCATCACAGCACCTCCTCTGTTACTGGAAGTATACCAACTTACCTAAGGGAAGTGTCAAGACTTTTTTCAAAATAATAAATATTGTTTTCCAGCAGCCCACCTAATCGCTCTGATCTTTCTCAACCGCTCGTCATCTTGGAGCGCCGAACCGCACGGAAAGCTTTGGAAGAATATTGGGAACGGCCCAAACAGCCTTCCTTTCCATCGCCAATTTTCGCTTTTTCCATCGAACGCACTGTCCGCTTCGTTCGTTCAAGGCTTTCCGGCACAGGATGATTTGAGTTAAGTTATGGAACATAAGCGCTAAACGAGCTGCACTCTTTTTCGTTTCTATTTCGTTGCCGTCAGCTCTAAAAACAACGCCGGAAGCTCCTCAATTAAATCCGGCGCCGTCATGCCAATCTGAGACAAGCGCTCAGCGCAGCGGTCGCCTGCCAGCCCGTGAAGGTAAACACCTCCTGCCGCCGCCTGTTCAGGCGCCATCCCCTGGGCCAAAAAAGCCCCAATGATTCCCGCCAGCACATCGCCGCTTCCCGCCTTGGCCATACCTGGGTTTCCGGTGGTATTGATATAGACTTTGCCATCCGGGCAGGCTACTACGGTCTTATTTCCTTTCAACACTAAAACCAGACGCTGCTTCACAGCAAATTCTTTGGCGTACTCCAGCCTGTGGCGCTGTACGTCCTGAACGGTAGTTTTCAGCAAGCGGGCCATTTCTCCCGGGTGAGGGGTCAGCACCAAAGGCGCCTGGGCCTTTGACAGCATTTCCGGCTCGGCCGCGATAGCGTTGAGCCCATCGGCGTCGATGACCATAGGCGCCTTGCTGCGGGCCAACAGATATTCTACCAGCTTTTGAGCCTCCCGGCTGGTTCCCAAGCCGCATCCAACCAGGCAGGCGGTGGTCCTATGCGCCAGCTTGCCGGACAACAAGGCTTCCGCCTCCGAAATGGATATTTCATTTTCCTGTTCCGGCAAAAGGGTAAACACCGATTCCCTAATGGCGCTCGCTGCGGCAGGATAAACGCTTTCCGGCAGAGCTAAATCAATCAAGCCCACTCCGCAACGGGATGCAGCCTGGGCGCTCATCACCGCGGCGCCCGCCATCCCCCGGCTTCCGCAAAGGGACAACAGATACCCAAAGCTCCCTTTATTGGTATTAAGCTTTCTAGGCGCCAGGATTCTTTTCAGGGCCCACAGGCCGGTGGTTTCCGCTTCAAAGCCGCTTTCCCTATACACTTTTTCAGGAATCCCGACATTCGCCACATGAATTTCGCCGCAGTATTCCATAGCGGGATACTGCACCTGGGAAAGCTTTAAGGCAGAAAAAGTAACCGTATAATCCGCCTGAACGGCTTCTCCCTCTATCTTACCGAAATCGCAGGCAACCCCGCTGGGCAAATCCAGGCTGACCACCTTGGCCGCGGATCGATTGGTCCACCGAATCACCGGCAGATACTCTTCCTTTACGGCCCCATGGAACCCGATCCCGTAAATTCCATCCACAATCAAGTCAGCTTCCTGAATTTCCTTTTCCAGCCTGTCATCCGGATACCTGGAAAACCGCACGCCAGCGGTTTCACGGGCCTTCTGATACATCGTCAGTGCGTCGCCGGTTCTAGGCTGTCCGCTTAGCATAACCACCAGGACGTCGCCGCTCCAGCCCGCCAAACAGCGGGCCACCACAAAGCCGTCTCCTCCATTGTTGCCGCTGCCGCAGAGGATCACGGTTTTTCTCCGAAATTGAGAAAGGGCCTGCTGAATGAAAGCCGCCGCCTCCCGGCCCGCTCTCTCCATCAAACCCAAATAGGTGCAGCCGTTATCCACGGCGGACTGCTCGAGCTTTCTCGTCTGCTCACAATTTAAAATCAACATAGCAGTCTCTTCTTTCTATTTTTATCCTTCATACGCCAGCACTACCACGGCGGCGTATTCCCTCGTATGGGTAACACTAACGGAGAAAACCGTAAACCCGGCTTTCTCCGCTGTCGTCTTTGCCCTCTCTTGTAAGCGTAAATAGGGCTTTCCATTTTCTTGGCGCAGCAATTCCACATCGGCAAGGGAAAAACCTCTGACGCCGGTGCCGATGGCTTTGGAAAAAGCCTCTTTGGCACTGAAGCTCGCCGCCACGCTTTGAGGCGGGAAGCCCCGCTTTTCCAGCTGCCGGTATTCCTCACCGCCTAAGATCTTCCGGCAGAACCGGCTGCGCTTCATCGCTTTCTGAACGCGGCCAATCTCGACCAGGTCAAGTCCGACGGAAGGCATCTCTGCCAAACACCTCCACCGCCAGCTGACGCTTGATAAAGGGCTTTAGGGCGCTGAGAGTACGCTCATCTGGTGAAAAGGTCAAAAGGATATTTCCAAACTGGTTGTGGCGCATGGTAAGATACCAGCAATCCTCGGCGTTTTCATCCCGCGCGGCATTGATCCGTTTGTCGTAACGCTTCTGAGCGTGATCCGCCGCCTTATATTTTTCCATTGTCTCTATGTCCTTGGAATCCAGGTTAATAACGCGCTTTCTTTTTCTGCGGTGGATAATTTTATCAACCGTCAGATCCCCATTGGTCGCTGCGTATTCAAATTCAAGATTCATGCTGGAAATCAGCCAATACGCGCCGAAAATTGTACCGGCCACCAAAAACAAGGAAAGGGTTCCCAAAATCGGCACGAGCGCCGGAAGAATAATGGCAAATACGAAGCATAAAATCAAAGCCGCAAGAATAATGCCCACAATTACCGCGATATCCTTCGTGGTATTGCGCTTTTTTACAATCTGTTCAACAAAAACGTCCATGGATGTTCCTCCCAAAATATTTTCTGCTATCCAGTATATCATAAGAAAATTCGGAATACAATGAAATTACTGTGAATATCGCTTAAGAAAAAAATCTCTTGCAAAATCCACAAAATAGTGGTATATTTATTTGTAAGCTAAGAGAACGCAGTGAAAAAGGAAGTAGTCCTTTAGAGCGGTTTTTCAGAGAGGCCGGGTATGTTTTTCATGCTGAAAGTCCGGCTATTACTGTAAAAGGATGAAGTTCCCTTTGGAGCGGCATGGCTGAACCTCTTATGTAGGCCATGACGGCCGGCACCGTTATCCGCCGAAAGAGTGTTTGCTCTGCTGCAAAAATTAGGGTGGTACCGCGGAGATACGTCTTCGTCCCTTTCTGTTGGGGCGCAGGCGTTTTTTTATTGCCTGCTGATAAAACGTCCCTAACCGTGTCCAAGACAATATTGATGAGGTGAAAACAATGAAACAGCAGTTGGAAGAAATCAAAAGCCGCGCGGCGGCCGCGTTAGCCAACGCCAAGCTTCCTCAGGAAATCGACGAGCTTCGTGTAAGGTTTCTAGGGAAAAAGGGAGAGCTCACCGGTATTTTAAAGCAGATGGGAAAGCTCTCTCCGGAGGAGCGCCCGGTGATCGGCCAGCTGGCCAACGAGGTCCGTTCCTGGATCGAAACGGATATCGAGACCCGTCTGACGGAAATCAAGGCAAGCCAAATGGCTGCCCGGCTGGAAAGCGAGAAGCTGGATGTGACCCTGCCGGGAAAGCGCCCCCAGTTTGGCGCCAAGCATCCCCTGTCCATTGTCCTTGATGAGATCAAGGAGATTTTTATCGGCATGGGCTTTGAAATCGCCGACGGTCCCGAGGTGGAAACCGACTACTACAACTTTGAGGCCCTGAACATTCCCAAGGACCATCCGGCCCGGGATACCCAGGACACCTTTTATATCAATGATAACATCCTGCTCAGAACCCAGACCTCTCCGGTGCAGGTGCGCGTGATGGAGCAGAAAAAGCCTCCGATCCGGATCATTTCTCCCGGCCGGGTTTACCGCTCTGACGCGCTGGATGCCACCCACTCCCCCTTGTTCCACCAAATCGAGGGCTTAGTGGTGGATAAGGGCATCACCTTCGCCGATCTGAAAGGGACTCTGGAGACCTTCATCAAGCGCCTTTACGGCGAGGACTCCGTGGTTCGGTTCCGTCCCCATCACTTTCCCTTTACCGAGCCTTCCGCCGAGGTAGACGTTCAGTGCTTTAACTGTAAAGGCGAGGGCTGCCGTCTCTGCAAGGGCGAGGGCTGGATCGAGATTTTAGGCTGCGGCATGGTCCATCCCAAGGTGCTTTCCAACTGCGGCATCGATCCCGAGGTTTACAGCGGCTTCGCGCTGGGCATGGGCTTGGAGCGCGTGGTCATGCGCCGCTATAATATCGACGACATCCGTCTGTTCTATGAGAACGACGTGAGATTCCTAAAGCAGTTTTAAGGAAGGAGGACAAAGAAAATGAACTTATCCATGAAATGGCTCAGCGAATTCGTCACCTTAGACCCTATGTCCCCCAGAGAGTTCGCAGAGGCGATGACCATGAGCGGCTCCAAGGTCGAGGGCTGGGAAATCGAAGGCGAAAAATTAGATAAAGTAGTGGTAGGCCAAGTGCTTTCCATTGAAAAGCATCCCGACGCCGATAAACTGGTAGTCTGCCAGGTAGACGCCGGCGGCGAGGCGCCCATTCAAATCGTCACCGGCGCCAGCAATCTGACGGCCGGCGATAAGGTTCCGGTGGCGTTAGACGGCTCCACCCTGGTAAACGGCACCAAAATCAAAAAAGGCAAGCTTCGAGGCGTGGAAAGCTGCGGCATGATGTGCTCCCTGGGCGAGCTGGGACTGACCGCTCACGACTTCCCCTACGCTATCGAGGACGGCATTTTCGTTCTCCAGGAGGAGTGCGAGCTGGGACAGGATATCCGTTCCGTCATCGGCCTGAACGACACCGGCGTGGAGTTTGAAATTACCTCCAACCGTCCGGACTGCTTCTCCGTCATCGGCTTGGCCAGAGAGGCCGCCGCCACCTTTGATAAGGAACTAAAGCTTCATACCCCGGTAGTGAAAGCCGGACACGGCGACTGCGCCGGCCTTTTGGATGTGAAAATCGAGGCACCAGACCTGTGCCCCATTTACTCCGCCAGGATCGTGAAAAACGTAAGAGTCAAGCCTTCTCCCCGCTGGCTCCGGGAGCGGCTGCGGGTTATGGGGGTTCGTCCCATCAACAACATCGTGGACATTACCAACTACGTCATGCTGGAATACGGCCAGCCCATGCACGCCTTTGACCTGAGATCCATCGACGAGGGAAAAATCCGGGTACGTCGGGCAAAAAACGGCGAAAAAATCACCACTCTGGATGGCACCAACCATGTGCTCACCGATAATCAGCTGGTGATCGCTGACGCCGGCAAACCGGTGGCAATCGCCGGCGTGATGGGCGGCGAATACAGCGGCATTGTGGACGACACCACCACCATCGTGTTTGAATCCGCGAATTTCCTGGGCAGCTCCGTCCGGATCACTGCCAGAGACCAGGGAATGAGAACCGACGCTTCCTCTCGTTATGAAAAGGGCCTGGATCCCAACAACTGTATCCCCGCTTTAAACCGCGCCTGCGAGCTGGTAGAGCTGCTGGACGCCGGCGACGTGATGGATGGCATTATCATGGACGATCACTCCAAGGCCCTGCCTCGCAAAATTCCTCTGGAAGCGGACTGGATCAACCGGTTCCTGGATTTGAGCCTTTCGGGAGAAGAAATGAGAACGATTCTGTCCAAGCTGGGCTGCCAGTTCGACGGTGATCTTGTGATCGTTCCCACCTATCGGCCCGATCTGGTTCATAAAGCGGACATTGCCGAGGAAATCGCACGGTTTTATGGGTATAATAAGATTCCCTCCACTTCGATCCGGGGCGGAGCCCAGGGAAAATATTCCGCCCGCCAGAAATTCGACCAAACCATCAGCCGCACCATGCTGGCCGCCGGCTTAAGCGAGATCATGACCTATTCCTTCGTTTCCCCTAAGGTTTACGACAAGATTTTGGTGCCCGCTGATTCTCCCCTGCGGAAAAGCGTGGTCATCAGCAATCCCTTGGGTGAGGACACCAGCATTATGCGGACCACGGCTCTTCCCTCTATGCTGGAGATTTTACAGCGGAACTACAACAACCGCAACGCTTCCGCTCATCTGTTTGAAATTGCGAGAGAATACATTCCCACTGCGGAAAATGAACTGCCTGTAGAAAAGAACAAGCTGATCTGCGGCTTTTATGGCGGCGACGGTTTGGATTTCTTCACCGTAAAGGGCATTGTCGAGGCGCTGTTCGACCAAATTTCTCTGTATAACTGGGACATCGAGGCTGTACGTGACCAGTTTGCCTTCCATCCTGGGCAGTGCGCCAAGCTTTCCGCCGGTGACGACGTGCTGGGTTACTTCGGCCAGATCCATCCCAAGGTAGCGGAGAATTACGGAATTGACGAAAGAGTCTACGCGGTGACTTTGGATGTAGATCTGCTGTTCACCCACGCCTCTCCGGAAAAGCAGTACCATCCCCTGCCCAAATTCCCGGCGGTTACCAGGGATTTGGCGCTTCTGTGCGAGGAAAGCATCCCGGTACTGACTCTGGAAAAAACGATTCAGTCCGCCTGCGGCCAGATTCTCGAATCCATTAAGCTGTTCGACGTATACCAGGGCAAGCAGATTGCCGCGGGACAAAAGAGCGTGGCCTTCAACATTACCCTGCGCTCCGCCGACAGCACCCTGGGCGAGGAACAGGTCAACGCCGCCATGAAGCGGATTATGAAGGCGCTGGAAAAAATGGATGTAAAGCTGCGGACGTGATCCGAAAGAGAAGCCATCCCGCAGCATGTGTCTCCTATTCCCTAATAAGGACTTGCGGGCTGACGAATATTTTTCAATACCACCCTGCATCCGCTTAAAGAACGCATTGTAAAAGTATTCGGTAAATTTTTTAACGGAAACATTGCAGAAACTTTGTTCATAATTTATACTTGAAATTCTCGGCTTCCTATTGTATCATGACAGTATCGGAGGTGATTCCATGCATGATAAGACCATGACTTTTTCCCTTGGAACAGACCGGGAGGGCGATATCAAACGGGTGCTGACTATCGTTTACGACGCTCTGCGGGAGAAAGGCTACAACCCTATCAATCAAATGGTGGGTTATATTCTATCTGAGGATCCGACTTATATTACGACACACAACAACGCTCGCAGTCTTATCCGCAGGATTGACCGTGACGAGCTTCTGCAGGTGCTCTTAAAATCTTATTTAGACGGATAAAACCTACCCAATATCAGCAAAATAAGGGCTGTTTATTTACAGCCCTTATTTTTGTGCTTTACCAATTTACTTTTTTGTGCTATAATTATTATCTTATAGGAGATTGAAAACGTAAAATTTCAATAGACAAATTTACAGGAGGTTTTAGACGAATGGGAAAATCAGAATATCTTACCTATAAAGGGAAGCCCTTGGTCCGCTGCGGAAAAACCCTTTATTACGGGAGCATGGCGGACAAATACGTGATTAAAATGGATGTCAAGGACACCAAAAAATCGGTGGATTTAGATGTGGGAACCAAGGTTACAGTGCAGCTAATGTATACCGATCCTAACATTCGCACCAGAAAGCAGATCGTAAAATCCAGCGAAAAGCCGGGCCTTTATTTGGCTTTGGACATCGCCGACGCCTGGCTGACCAGAGCTCTGGCCGAGTAAGACGATTCAAAACAGGCTCAAGCCAACCAGAATTCAACAGCCAAATAGGAAATAAAGAATTTTGAACTTCTGAAAGCTAAAAATATTTAAAAGACGCAATATAAGAGCCGGTGGGAAATCCACCGGCTCTTTTTCCTTCTGAAATCTATTCTCAATTGGACCTGTTCTTACGCTTTGCAGTCTCCTAAAGCATTTAAAACGGACCAAACAAAGAACGAGCTTCGACTTATTGAATCCCAATTTTTCCGATGTCTTTCCGGTAATGGGCGCCGTCGAAAGAGATTCTCTCTACAGCGTCATAGGCTTTCTCCAGAGCTTCGTCAAGACCAGCACCGCAGGCGGTCACTCCAAGGACACGGCCGCCGTTGGTGAAAAATCTGCCGTCCCTGTAAACGGTGCCGGCGTGATAAACCGTAGCGCCGCTGATTTGGCCGTTTTCGTCCAAGCCCTTGATTTCAATACCCTTGGGATAGGATTTTGGATAACCGCCGCTGGCCATAACCACACAGGCAGCCGCCTCATCGGACCACTGAATATCAAGTTCCTTCAGCGTGCCGTCAATGCAAGCCTCTAGGATCTCCACAAGGTCGGTTTTCAACCGGGGAAGAACCACCTGGGTTTCCGGATCACCAAACCTGGAATTATACTCGATGACCTTCGGACCGTCCTGGGTCAGCATCAGGCCGAAATATAGACAGCCTTGGAAGGGTCTTCCCTCTTCTCTCATAGCGTCGATGGTTGGCTGAAAAATTTCCTTCATGCACCGCCGAGCCATCTCCCCGCTGTAATGGGGATTAGGGCTGATAGTACCCATACCTCCGGTATTAAGCCCACGATCCCCGTCATAGGCGCGCTTATGATCCTTAGAGGAAACCATAGGCACTACCGTTTTTCCGTCGGTAAAAGACAGCACAGACACTTCCGGCCCGGTAATAAATTCCTCTACTACGACCTGGTTGCCGGAAGCTCCAAAAATTTTGTCTTCCATAATAGAGTGGACCGCCTCTTTCGCCTCTTCCAGATCCTGGCAGATCATCACTCCCTTACCCAAGGCGAGGCCGTCGGCCTTGACCACTACAGGAAACTTATTTTGCGCCGTAATGTACTCTATCGCCTTTTTAGGCTCGCTGAATACCTCGTATCCCGCGGTAGGTATGCCATATTTTTTCATCAGATTTTTAGAAAATACCTTGCTGCTCTCAATAACAGCGGCGTTTTTCCTCGGTCCAAATGCCCGGATTCCCGCCTGCTCCAAGGCATCCACCATGCCGGCTGCCAACGGATCGTCAGGCGCCACAAACACCAAATCAATATTTTTTTCTTTAGCAAACGCCGCAATACCGTCAATATCCTCTGCAGAAATATCGACACAAACGGCGTCCTTCGAAATACCGCCGTTGCCCGGCGCGCAGTAGATTTCCTCACACCGCGGGCTTTCCTTCAGCTTGCGGATCAAAGCGTGCTCCCTTCCGCCGGAGCCGACCATTAAAATACGCATAAGGCTTCCTCCCATTAATGATGGAACAAACGAATACCGGTAAAGGCCATCGCGATATTGTATTTGTCACAGGTATCAATCACATTATCGTCACGGATAGAACCGCCGGGCTGGGCAATATACTGAACGCCGGACCGGTGAGCCCGTTCGATGTTGTCGCCAAAGGGGAAGAAAGCATCGGAGCCCAAAGCGACTCCGCTCAGGGTTTTCAGCCATTCTTTCTTTTCCTCTCTGGAAAGCGGCTCCGGCTTCACGGTGAAAAACTGCTCCCAGATACCGTCAGCCAGCACATCCATGTAATCGTCGGAAATATAAACGTCGATGGTATTATCCCGGTCGGGACGGCGGATGTCCTGCTTGAAGGGTAAAGACAGCACCTTGGGATGCTGCCGCAGATACCAGATATCCGCTTTGTTGCCCGCCAAGCGGGTGCAGTGAATCCGGCTCTGCTGGCCCGCGCCTACGCCGATGGCCTGGCCGTCCTTCACATAGCATACGGAATTGGACTGGGTATATTTCAGGGTAATCAACGAAATCAGCAGATCGATTTTGGCGTTTTCCGGCAAATCTTTATTTTGGGTCACCACATTAGAAAGCAGTTCTTGGCCGATCTTCAGCTCATTTCTGCCTTGCTCAAAGGTAACGCCATAAACGTCCTTATGCTCCACAGGAGCCGGCTGGTAGTTCTCATCGATTTGAACAATATTATAGCTGCCCTTCCGTTTGGATTTTAAAATTTCCAGGGCCTCGCCGGTATAGCCCGGGGCAATAATACCGTCGGAAACCTCCCGCTGGATAATTTTAGCGGTGGGCACGTCGCACACCTCGGACAAGGCGATAAAATCGCCGTAGGAGGACATGCGGTCCGCGCCTCTGGCCTTGGCGTAAGCGCAGGCCAAAGGAGAAAGCTCTCCCAGATCATCCACAAAATAGATTTGCTTCAAAGTATCCGTCAGAGGAGTTCCCACGGCGGCGCCGGCTGGGCTGACATGCTTAAAGGAAGCCGCTGCCGGCAGTCCAGTGGCCTGCTTCAGCTCCTTTACCAGCTGCCATGAGTTGAAAGCATCCAAAAAGTTGATATATCCAGGCTTGCCGTTTAATACGGTGATGGGCAGCTCCCCCCCATCCTTCATAAAAATTTTAGACGGCTTCTGGTTGGGATTGCAGCCGTATTTAAGCATTAATTCGTTTGCCATAAAAGCTTTCCTCCTTATTGGTTTTTATTCACGATTCTAGTCTCGCAGCTTCCCGTTTCCAAGTCAATAAACCGAGTGAACAGGGAAACCTTATTGTCCTCGTTAAGGCTTTCCCATACGCTGCTGGTGAACGCCTCCAAATCTCCTTCGATGGTCACCGGAGTCGGTTCTCCCTCAAAGGATGGGATCGGGCTTCCATCGCAGCGATAGGTATGGATGAAGCGGCCGACGCCGCTTTCCGGCTGCGCATAGTCAAAGAAGAAGCGCTGCACGGAATCCGGATTGCCGTTGGCGCTTTTCAAAATGGAAAGCTGATAGGAAAAGCCATCCTTTAACCGCACCACGCCGCTGATCCTTGGCGTATAATTGGGGGCGTCCGGCTCAAAGGTGCGGGTGCGCAGAGCCTCCTCAAAGGTCTTTCCCTCTTTCATGAAATCGTAAACCGTGTCGGTCTGGTCGCCGTTGGTGACAATGGTTGCGTCTCCCAGAACCAGCACCGGATTATAAATAATCAATGACGGATCTACCAGCTTAGCCGGGTCAAAGGCCTCGGTTTTGATACCGCCTCTGTCGTTTTCCGAAAAAATCCGGTTTCGGCTGTTTTCACTTCTGCCCATAATAAAATAAGCGATGGCGGCGTGCCTGCCGTCCTGGCTTTTTCCAAGCACGATGCCTCTGCCTGGATAGGTATTGGAGCTAAGCTCCCCGCTGAGTTTTACTGGATTCATAGTCACATTCTCCCCTCTTCTCAATCACACCGGCAAAATCAAGAGCCGCTTAGGCCCTGCTGTTATGCTGGCCTTTATCAGGCAAGCGGCCGTTCTGAAAGCTTTCTCACCATCCGCTCTCCACAGCTGGCCGCTTCCAGGATTCGTGCCGCAAGCCTGCTGATAAAAATTCATAGGAGCAGATAACGCTAAATCAAACGGATGAAGGGGCAATTTGCTTTGATTTGCCGATTCGTCTTGTAATATTCTAAACGGCCCTTGCCGCGTTTTTTCGCAGAACCTACTCTATGACAACGGCCTTACCAGCCTGAATTTTAATTTTTCCATCGCAGAACAAAGACACCGCCTTGGGCAGGATTTCCCATTCCGCCTGCTCCATCACCCGCTTTTGCAGGATCTCAGGCGTGTCGCCGTTTTGCACCTCCACGGCTTTCTGCAAAATGATCGCACCTCCGTCGGCCACCTCGTTGACGAAATGAACCGTTGCCCCAGTAACCTTAACGCCGTATTCCAGCGCCGCTTCATGGACCCGCAGGCCATAATAGCCTTGTCCGCAGAAGGAAGGGATTAATGCCGGATGGACGTTGATCATTCGGTAAGCGTAGGCCTTGGCCACCCGTTCGCTTAAGATGGTCATAAAGCCGGCCAGCACCACCAGATCTATATTGTGCCTTTCCAGAAGACCCAGCAAGGCGTCGTCATAAGCGTCCTGGGTGGAAAACTCCTTCCGCACCAGCACCTCCGTCTCCACCCCGGCATTTTTTGCCCGCTCCAAGGCGTAGGCCTTTGGATTGCTGGCGACCACGCAGGCAAAGCGGCCGTTAGGGATTTCCCCCCTGGCCTTGGCATCCAGCATAGCCTGCAGGTTCGTGCCTCCGCCGCTGACCAAAACAGCGATATTCAGCATAGGATCACACCCTCATCTCCGGAAACGATCTCGCCCAATACCACGGCTTTCTCTCCGGCGGCCTCGATCGCCGCCACTGCCTTGTGAACGTCATTTTTATCCACAGCCACGCACATGCCAACGCCCATATTAAAGGTATTGAACATGTCCCGCTCCGGAATATTTCCGGTTTTAGCCATGACCTCAAACACCGGCAGCACCGGCACCGCCGCTTTTTCAATTTTCGCGGTCAGCCCGTCGGTCATCATGCGGGGAATATTCTCATAAAAGCCGCCGCCGGTAATATGGGAAATCGCCTTAACCGGGCAGGCGGAAAGCAGGCTTTCTACAGCCTTTACATAGATCTTAGTGGGGGTTAAAAGCTCCTCGCCTAAGGTCTTCCCAAATTCCGGCACATACCGCCTGGCGGAGCTTTCGTCAATATTAAAAATTTTGCGGACCAGGGAAAAGCCGTTGGAGTGAACGCCGGAGCTGCGAATCCCCACAATCGCGTCTCCCGCCTTCATTTGGGTGCCGTCGATCATTTTCTTCCGGTCCACAAGTCCAACGCTAAAGCCGGCCACATCGTATTCATCCACCGGATAAAAGCCGGGCATTTCCGCAGTCTCCCCGCCGATCAGGGCGCATCCGGACTGGACGCAGCCCTCCGCAATGCCGGAGACGATCTCGGCTACTTTTTCCGGATAGTTTTTTCCCACGGCGATATAGTCCAGGAAAAACAGCGGCTTAGCCCCGACGCAGATTACGTCGTTGACGCACATGGCCACGCAGTCGATACCGATGGTATCATGCTTATCCAGCAAAAAGGCAATTTTCAGCTTTGTCCCCACGCCGTCGGTGCCGGAAACCAAAATAGGCTGCTCCATGCCGGTAAGATTAGGCTGGAACAGGCCGCCGAAGCCGCCGATACTGGAAATCGCACCGTCAGTTTTCGTTCTGGCCACATGTTTTTTCATTAAATCCACCGCTCGATAGCCCGCGGTTACGTCTACACCCGCGGCCTTATAGCTGTCGCTGAAGCTCTTCATATGAGAGTCCCTCCGTTATTCTGTCATATTATTTTTCCAGCTTTTTGCTGAATTTATCTTCTCTGTGCTCCTCGGAAACCGGAATCGGATAGTTACCGCTGAAGCAGGCGTCGCAAATTCCCAAGCGGCTGTTTCCGGCGATAGAGCGCACGCCCTCGATGCTGAGATAGCCTAAGGAATCCACATCTAAATGGCGGCGGATCTGCTCCAAATCCATTTCCCGGGCAATCAAGTTATTCTTGGAACTGATATCCGTACCGAAATAGCAAGGATATAGGAAAGGCGGAGAAGAGACCCGCATATGCACTTCCCTGGCTCCGGCTTCCCGCAGGATCTTGACGATATAGGCGCTGGTGCCGCCGCTGACGATGGAATCGTCGATGAGAACCAGCCTTTTGCCCCGCACTGATTCCTTCAGCGCGGTCATTTTCACCCGGACGGAATTTTCCACCAGCTCCCTTTTTCCGTAGACAAAGGCCCGGCCCGTATATTTATTCTTTAGCAGGCCGTAACCAAAGGGGATCCCGGAAACCTGGGAGAAGCCCAAGGCGGCATCCAAGCCAGAATCCGGCACGCCGCAGACCATATCCGCTTCCACCGGATGCTCTCTGGCCAGAATTTTTCCCGCTTCCTGGCGGGCGATATTCACGCTGACTCCATCCACAATGGAATCGGGGCGGGAAAAATAAACATATTCAAATATGCAGAGAGAGCTTTTCCTCCCGCATTTCGCCTTAACGCTTTTTAGCCCTTCTTTATTGATGACGATAATCTCTCCGGGCTCTACATCCCGGATAAATTCCCCGCCGATGCTGTCAAAGGCGCAGCTTTCCGAGGCCAGCATATAGCTGTTGCCGCACTTTCCCAGCGCCAAGGGCCGAAAGCCCTGGGGATCTCTGGCTCCCACCAGCTTTCCGGGGGTCATTATAATCAAGGAATAGGCGCCCTCCAGCTTGTCCATGGCAAGCTCCACAGCCTGTTCGATGGTACCGGTATTCAAGCGCTGACGGGCAATGGTATAGGCGATCATTTCCGCGTCGGTAGTCGTCTGAAAAATCGCGCCGCCTTCCTCCAGCTCCTCACGAACCTTGGAAAAATTACTGAGAGCGCCGTTGTGGGCAATCACCAGCGGGCCTTTCACATACCGCATAGACAGAGGCTGGGCACTGACCCGATCCCTCTTATCATTGGAGGCGTCTCTGACATGGCCTACCGCCATTTGTCCCTGGCCCAGCTCCTCCAGATCGCTTTCATGAAATACCTCCGGAACCATGCCGACATCCTTGTGAAAGCTGATCTTTCCATTCTGATTCACAGCGATTCCGGCGCTTGCCTGCCCTCTATGCTGAAGGGCGTAAAGGGCCAAATAGGTCTTTTCCGCCACATCCAGGTCATCCTGATTGTAAATACCAAACAGCCCGCATTCTTCATGAGGCTTTCCCAACATAGCTTTCCCTCCTGAAAATTACAGCTCTTTGACCTTCTCCTGAATAGCCTGATCCTTCGCGGCCACACCCTGGGCCATCTGTTCCTTCATCGTTTCCAGCTTTTCAGAAAGCTCCTCGCAGGATAGGGCTAAAATTTGGACCGCCAGCAGCGCCGCATTGTCCGCGCCGTCGATGGCCACTGTAGCCACCGGGATGCCCTTCGGCATTTGAACTGTGGCCAGCAAGGCGTCCAATCCATCTAAGGTAGAAGATTTGATCGGAATTCCAATCACGGGCAAAGTAGTATGGGCCGCCAGCACTCCGGCAAGATGGGCCGCTTTCCCCGCCGCCGCAATAATAACCCCAAAGCCTTCCGCTTTGGCCTGAGAGGAAAACCGGGCGGCCTCCTCCGGCGTTCTATGGGCAGACATGACATGCACTTCCACCGGTACTCCATAAGACTTCAAGGTCTTTACCGCGCCGGACACAGTTGGAAAATCGCTGTCACTCCCCATGATAACCGCTACTTTTTTACAATCCGCCATTTTCTTTCTCTCCTTTGCTTCATTCACAAAAATACAGGCTGCAGCACAAAAAAGCCGCAGCCTGCCCATTAGCCTTCTAATCCGGGTCTTCTCGCGATTTCGCCATGAATCTCAACCAAAAACATCATCATGAACCCCATCGCACAGTCCTCCCCAAATTCTACTCTATACATTTTATTCTATTGCAATTCCTGAAATTTTTCAAGTAATATTTTTGCCGCATTTTTATTGGGTTTCTGGAGATTTTGCCGAGTTTTCCTTTTTTCTTTCAAGGAAAACAGATGAATGATAAAAAGAAAGCCGGAGCCTGTATTCAACAGGCTCCGGCGGCGCTATCAAATTCGAGCTTGTAACTTACGCTCATGATTTCTGACAGCCTCTGGATTCTATTCCCAAATCATAGTGCTACTGCTGGTCTGAAATATTTCCGTCCACGAAAAGCTCTTTCACTGAGGCGGCTAAGCCCGCCATAGATTGAATCTCGGAGGGAATAATGATCTTGGTTGCCTTGCCGTCGGCAGCCTTTTGGAAAGCCTCCAGGCTCTTCAGGGCGATTACCCGGTCGGTAGGCTTAGCTTCATTCAGAAGCTTCAAGCTGTCAGCATAGGCCTGCTGTACGGAGCGGATCGCCTCCGCCTCACCCTGGGCCTCTCGGATTTTGGTTTCCTTCATAGCGTCGGCGCGCAGAATCGCCGCTTCCTTATGGCCCTCGGCCACCAGAATCTCGCTTCTCTTGGCGCCCTCGGCATCCAGAATCTTGGCGCGGCGCTCACGCTCCGCTTTCATTTGCTTTTCCATGGCATCCTGAATCTCTGGAGGCGGCAGGATATTTTTCAGTTCCACACGGTTAACCTTGATCCCCCAGGCGTCGGTTGCTTCGTCCAAAATCACACGAATTTTGGTATTAATCACATCGCGGGAAGTCAGGGTATGGTCCAGCTCCAGATCGCCGATGATATTTCTCAAAGTGGTAGCGGTCAGATTTTCAATCGCGGAGATCGGGCGTTCCACGCCGTAGGTATACATTTTCGGGTCTGTAATCTGGAAATACACTACAGTGTCGATCTGCATCGTTACGTTATCCTTGGTGATTACCGGCTGGGGCGGAAAATCCACTACCTGCTCCTTCAGGGATACCTTACGGCTGATCCGGTCCACGAAAGGAATCTTTACGTGGAGTCCGGTTCCCCAGGTGGAGTGGTAAGCGCCTAAGCGCTCCATAACATAAGCCTGAGCTTGGGGCACGATTTTGATATTGCAGATAATAATCAGCAGCAGGATAATTAAAAGAACCAGTATTACAATAATCTCAATTGGCATAATTTTTCCTCCTTTGTTGCTCCGTTATTCTTTCTCTTCAATGGGATGAACAATCAATTTTACGCCCTCAATCGCATCCACCAGCACTGAAGCACCCTTGGGAATCACAGTCTGGTCCATGGAACGGGCAGTCCAGATGCTGCCGGAGACATTGACCTGGCCTTTCCCCTGATCATTTTCAACGGCCTCTGTTACAATGCCCTTTTGTCCTACGATTCTGCCCGCGTTGGTATCCTCCTTTTGAAAGGACATCGCTTTTTTTACCAGCGGCCTGGTGATCAGAAGGGACAAGATAGAAACCGCCACAAACACGGTCAGCTGAATCCAAATCACATCGGTAAAAATACTGGTGACCAACGCCGCGATGCCGCCGATCACGAACCATATACACACCAACTGGGCCGTCGCTCCTTCCAAAATTGCCAGCAGCACGATGGCGGCAATCCAGATATACTGCATCACATCCATGAAAATCCTCCTTTCCCAATGTTTGTTTCTGCTAAGCTTTGCATTGATCTTATCATACCAGAATTAAATTTAAATTACAAATCCTCAAAAAGCAGGATTTTGTTCAATTTTTAACGAATTTTCAAAGCTACTCCCCAGGGCTATCCCAGGCAAACCCAGGCGAATCCCAGCGGACGCAGGCGCGGTTTTTCATCGGCCAGGGTACATTCCCTGATTCCGTCCATATTAACTGTATGCGCTTATATTCTTAGAATAACCAAAAAAAGAACCCGGAACAGAAATTTCTGTTCCGGGTTCCTGGAAAAATCAGATTAATACATGCCGCCCATACCTGGGTCAGCAGGCATAGCGGGAGCAGCGGGTTCTTTCTTGTCGGCCACCAGAGATTCAGTGGTCAGAACCATCGCGGCCACAGAAGCGGCGTTCTGCAAAGCGGAACGGGTCACCTTAGTGGGGTCTACGATGCCTTGCTCGATCATGTCGCCATAGGACTCGGTCAAGGCGTTATAGCCATAGCCTACCTTATTGGCGTTCATAATATTGGCAACGATAACAGAGCCTTCCACGCCGGCGTTTGCGGCGATCTGGCGAACCGGCTCTTCCAGAGACTTCAGCACGATAGCGGCGCCTGTCTTCTCATCGCCCTGAGACTCCTCGACCAGCTTCTCGACTGCGGGAATGGCGTTCAGCAGAGCAGTTCCGCCGCCGGCTACGATGCCCTCTTCCACAGCGGCCTTAGTAGCGGCCAGAGCGTCTTCAATTCTCAGCTTCTTTTCCTTCATTTCCACTTCAGTAGCGGCGCCGACCTTGATGACGGCTACGCCGCCGGCCAGCTTAGCCAGTCTTTCCTGAAGCTTCTCACGGTCAAAATCAGAGGTGGTGTTCTCAATCTGAGAACGGATTTGTCCAACTCTGCCCTTAATCGCGTCGCTGTCTCCGTCACCGCCGACAATAATGGTGTTCTCCTTGTCGACCTTAACCTGACGGGCGTGGCCCAGCTGAGCCATAGTGGCTTCCTTCAGCTCCAGGCCGACCTCTTCAGAGATTACCTGGCCGCCGGTGAGAATAGCGATATCTTGGAGCATTTCCTTTCTTCTGTCGCCGAAGCCAGGAGCCTTGACGGCTACTACCGTGAAGGTGCCGCGGAGCTTATTGACGATCAGGGTAGACAAGGCCTCGCCCTCTACGTCCTCGGCAACAATCAGAAGCTTCTTGCCGGACTGCACAATCTGCTCCAGCAAGGGCAGGATTTCCTGAATATTGGAAATCTTTTTATCCGTGATCAAAATGTAGGCGTCATCCAAAACAGCCTCCATCTTGTCGGTATCGGTGCACATATAGGGAGTGATGTAGCCGCGGTCGAACATCATGCCTTCCACGACCTCGGAATAGGTTTCGGCGGTCTTAGACTCTTCCACGGTGATCACGCCGTCAGAGCCGACCTTTTCCATCGCCTCGGCAATCAGATTGCCGATGAACTCGTTGCCGGCGGACACGGAGGCAACTCTGGCGATATCATGAGTGCCGTCAACCTTCTTGGAATTCTTGCCGATCGCCTCTACAGCGGTATCGACAGCCTTCTGGATGCCATTTTTCAAAACCATCGGATTCGCTCCGGCGGTTACGTTCTTCATGCCTTCCCGGATCAGGGCCTGGGCAAGCAAAGTAGCGGTAGTGGTACCGTCGCCGGCCACGTCGTTGGTCTTGGTAGCGACCTCCTTGACCAGCTGAGCGCCCATGTTCTCAAAAGCGTCATCCAGTTCAATTTCCTTGGCGATGGTTACGCCGTCGTTGGTGATAAGGGGAGCGCCGAACTTTTTGTCCAGCACCACGTTTCTTCCCTTGGGTCCTAAGGTAATCTTCACGGTATCAGCCAGTTGGTTGATGCCGTTTAAAAGAGCTTTTCTTGCATCCTCGCCATAAGCAATTTGTTTTGCCATAATCAATCAACCTCCATATTTGTAAAATGAACCATTCTAAATTTTATTATTCTACTACAGCAAGAATATCGGACTGACGGACAATGGTGTATTCTTCTCCATCGATCTTTACTTCCGTGCCGGAATATTTGCTGGTGATAACCTTATCGCCTACCTTAACGTACATGTCGATCTGGTTGCCGTCCACCATTCCGCCGGGGCCTACCGCCACGATGGAAGCTACCTGGGGTTTCTCCTTTGCGGAACCAGCCAGAACAATGCCGCTCTTTGTGGTTTCCTCCGCTTCTTCCATTTTAATGACCACTCTGTCAGCCAATGGTTTGATCGTCATAATCAAATTCCTCCTTGTTTAGAATATAAAATATTTGATTTCTTATTTTTAGCACTCATTACCTCTGAGTGCTAACACTATTTTATAGTGGTTTGCTTTAAAAATCAAGAGGTATTTTACGTTTTCATAATTTATTTACAATTTCCTGCCGAAAATCCCCTGCGAAATCCGATTTTCACCTGAACCCGCAAAAATTTCATCTGTTTCACGCCTGTTTTCCTCCGGGAACCAAAAAATTCAGCGCCTGGGGAAGCACCTGAAAGGAAATCTGGGAAAGCGGCTGGCACTCTCCGTCGAAATTTACCACAACAGACTGTTCGCAGGTAATTTCCATCCGTTTTCCCCGCATAAAAATTAAAATATCCTGAAAGGCACCGGACCGCAAATGCTTTCCTTTCTTATACTCGGACAGCAGCTTTGCCAGACGGAGCCTCCCTACCCTGCGGATCAAGACAAAGTCCAGCAGGCCGTCGGAGGGATCCGCCTCCGGAGCGCCGCAGTAGCCGCCGCCGTAATACCGCCCGCTTCCCGCCAGGGCGAATAAAAACCGGTCCTGAATGGGCGGATGGCCGTCGATGGTTACCTTCAGATCGTTTCCCATTTTGCCGAGCACGCATTTTACCAGGGCCAGGTTATAGGCCATAGGCCCGGAAACCAAGGGCAGCTTTTTAAATTTGGCCATATGTAGGGCCACCGCGGCGTCCAGCCCGGCGGAGCAAAGGTTCAGAGACAGCATTTTCTCTGTTTGTATCATGTCCACCTTGACAGGCTGGGCTTTCATCTGCGCCTCCACCTGCAAAAAGCGCTCTTGAGAGCCAAAGGTTCTGATATAATCATTACCGGCTCCCACCGGGAAAATTCCTACTTCGACGTGATTCCGGCCTGCCGCCGCGCCCGCGATCTCACACAGGGTCCCGTCGCCGCCTACGCCATAAATTTTGACCGGTTCCCCCGTCCGGGCCGCTGCTTCCGCAATTTTCTCAGCGTGGCCTGGAAATTGCGTCACCGCTTCTTCCAGGTCGATTCCTTCTTTTTGGCAGTAGCGCCGTATCTGCTCCCGCACTCCGCGGTACGCTCCCTTTTTTCCCGCCGCTGGATTGTAAATTACCAAACACCGCATTGCGCTCCCTCCTATTTTTTTCGCTGATAGTACGCTTTCATGCGATAGCTGCCGTCATAGGTGACCTCTTTGCCCAAAAAATCAGGAGGGGAAAAAATCTCTGCCTGCTGCTGATCCTGAAATTCCACCTCAGCGTAATAAAATTCCGTATCTGTGCCCGGGTCCACCCGGCTGCATTCCAGCCTGAGTCCGTTTTCCAGCCGGTAAATCCGGTACTCCTTGCGGATCATCGGCTTCGGCAGCAGCTTTTTCAAGCTTTCAAAGGTTGCTTTATCCAGGTCCAGCTCGATTTCCTCCCGAACCAGGCTGCCCTCGCCTTTGAAGCACAAACGGTAAGTTTCTGCCTCTCCTACCCGCTTGCTCCGGATTCTCACTTCCGGAGAAATCCCCAGATAGCCCTGGAAAACTTCGGCCCTCTCGAGTTCCGGCAAATCCGGGAATCCTGACAGCAAAAATTTCCGTTCAATTTCCATTTAAACTCAAAACCTTTCAACTTTTTCTTTTATTATGCAAAATAATGTGTTAAAATAAAATTGTTAACATAATTATAAGACTATTTTATCAGAAGCGCCGCCAGCACTTCTGATTGATTTGCGTTTTTTATTTTCACATAAGGGAGGGCCTGTTTTGACAGTAGCTATTATCATTACTGCTATTATTTTAATTCTCTGCGTGTTTTCCAGCAAATTCCTGCATCGTTTCGGCGTGCCTACTTTGCTCATCTTCATTTTATTAGGCATGGTTTTTGGCTCGGACGGTATTGTGGGTATCTACTTTGACAATTATGGCTTAGCGGAAACCATCTGCTCTGTCGCTCTGATTTTCATCATGTTTTATGGCGGCTTTGGCACCAACTGGAACACCGCCAGGCCGGTGCTGAAACAGTCTATCTGTATGTCGACCCTGGGAGTAATCTTTACAGCCCTTTTAACTGGCCTTTTCTGCCATTACGCCTTAGGCATGAGCTGGCTGGAAGGGCTGCTGACCGGTTCGGTGGTTGGTTCTACTGACGCCGCCTCCGTATTTTCCATCCTGCGTTCAAAAAAGCTGAACTTAAAGGGCGGCTTGGCTTCCTTGCTGGAAATTGAAAGCGGCAGCAATGATCCTGTTTCTTATATGATGACCATTATCATTTTAACGATCATGTCAGTCTCTTCCGATATTTCTCTGCCCTGGATGATTGCAAAACAGCTTTTATTTGGGTTTGGCATCGGCTTCGGCGTGGCCTTTTTGTCCTCGAAGCTCCTCTCCCGAATCAACTTTGAGATCAATGGTATGGACGCAATTTTGGTGATCGGCACCGCTTTGTTCACTTATGGTTTTTCTTCCTGGCTGGGCGGCAACGGTTATCTCAGCGTATATATTGTAGGAATTGTCCTCGGCAACAGCAAGATATTACATAAAACCTCATTGGTTCACTTTTTTGACGGCATCACCTGGCTGATGCAGATCGCCATCTTCTTTGTTTTAGGCTTGCTGGCATTTCCCTCCAAAATTCCCTCTGTGGCCTTGCCAGCCATTTTAATTTCCGTATTCATGATCATCGTGGCAAGACCTGTGGCCACCTTCCTGATCCTTTCCTGGTTTAAGACTCCCGTCCGCCAGCAGCTTCTGGTTTCCTGGTCCGGCCTGAGGGGCGCCGCTTCTATTGTGTTCGCTATTTTTGTCATGAGCAGCGGCGTAGTGATTGAACATGATATTTTTCATATTGTATTTTTTGTCGCGTTGTTTTCTGTGGCGGTACAGGGCACCTTGCTGCCAAAAATCGCGGATAAGCTGGGCTTGGTAGACAAGGAGGATGACAGTCTAGTGCTGAAAACCTTTACGGATTATCAGGACGACGTGGATACCAAGCTGCTGGAGGTACCGGTGACAGAGGACGATTTCTACGCTGGCAGGCTGCTTCGTGAAGCCAATATCCCGGAGGAAGTGCTGATCGTCATGATCAAACGGCACGGGGAAACCATTATTCCCAGAGGCTCTACCAAGATCAAGGTGGGAGATATTTTAGTGGTCAGCAGCGAAAGCTTCGAGCGGTTCAAGTCCGGCCAGCTAAAGCCGCCGCAATAATCTTAAACCTTTTACAATCTCTTGACTTCCCGGTTTTCGGGTCGTACAATAAAACAAAGACGGTGGCACAAATTTGATAAGAAAACAACGAAGTAAAGGAGCGTACAAAATGGAACCTAGAGTTGAGATCAAGGAGCATATGAGGGGCGGCAAGGGTCACGTCATCATGAAGCATCTTTTGGGCGAAAAAGAATTAAATGGGAAGTGCCGTATTTATGCGGAAATCACTTTGGAGCCGGGATGTGAGATCGGCTACCACGAGCATCACAACGAAAGCGAAACCTATTATATTATTTCCGGTCAGGGCGTGTATAACGACAATGGGACTAACCGCCCTGTCAGTGCCGGAGATATCACCTTTACTCCCGACGGCTTCGGTCACGGCCTGGACAACACCGGAACCGAAAACCTGGTACTGATGGCTTTGGTGATCTTAGATTGATTTCAAAAAGAAGGCTTGCAATCAGAAAATAGCATTGTCTTAATACCGCCGAGGCGCTGTTTCAAATTCAGCGCTCCGGCGGTGTTTTTATTTTTGTTAGGAACCACCAGCCGAAAAAGGATCCTCAGGGCGGTGTTTCTAAGGCTTTTGAAAAATTTTCAATTGTATTTCGTGCCCCGGGCATAATCTTTGCCGCCGGGCATTTCCGATCACGACGTTTCCGTTTCTTTTCCCAGGATATCATCCATCCAGCCATCCGCGGCATCCAATACCTCATCAATCTCAGGATAGCGGAAAACCGACCCTCTTTTTAGATAGGCGCGGAACTGATCGAAGCTTACCCACCGTGCCTGGATTACCTCCTCCTTTTGCAGCCTAAGCTCCTCTACAGGTACATCCTGCAAGGTAAAGTAAATATCCCAAATCAGCGGGTCCTCCCGGACGATCCGGCGCAGAAAGGAGAGCTCTTCCTGTTTTACCTGCATTCCCAGTTCTTCTTTCAGCTCCCGGACGCATCCCTGTTCGGAATCCTCCCCGGCGATTATTCTTCCAGTGGTCAGGCTCCACTTTCCCGGCAGGATTTCCCGGTGCCACGACCTCTGCTGTATTAAAATTTCCCGGCGGCGGTTAAATACCCAAGCCTCCACAGCCAGGTGGTATTCCCCAGGCAGATAGTCGGCCTCCTTCTCCTTCAGCGTTCCGGTTTTTCTTCCTTTTTTATCATAGACATCCCATAATTCCATAATAAGCATCCTTTATTCTTCAACGATAATCTTCCTTCCGTGCCAGCTTTCCTTTAAAATCTGTCACCCGCTTCCTTTCCGTCAAGAAAAAGCCCCGAAAATTCGGGGCTTTTTCTCATCCAAATTTTACAAAGTAACCCTGAATAAAGATAGCCAAAATGATCACCGGAACCACTACCATCATATAGCCTCTCGCCCATTTGGGGAATTTCATGCCTTTTCCCATATTGGCTTCTTCGATAAAGTTATCCCAGCCCCAGCCATAGCGGGTTGTGCAGAACAGCACGTAGACCAGCGAGCCCAAGGGCAGAATATTATTGCTGACAATAAAGTCCTCCAAGTCCAGAATATTGGAACCAGCCCCCAGAGGCTGGAAGGAGCTCCACAGATTAAAGCCGAAAATGCAAGGCAGAGACAGGAGGATAATAGCGAGAAGGTTGAAAGCCACAGCTTTTTTCCTGGACCAGCCCAAGAGATCCATCAAGCAGGAGATAATGTTCTCAAACACCGCGATAATCGTGGAAAAAGCGGCGAAGCTCATAAATACGAAAAAGAACGCGCCCCAGACGCGGCCGCCCTGCATGGAATTAAACACATTCGGCAGTGTGACAAAAATCAGATTCGGGCCGCTGTCCGGATTGATATGAAAGGCGGAACAGGCGGGAAAAATAATCAGGCCGGCAATCAGGGCCACACTGGTATCCAGCACCATTACGCTGACGGCCTCTCCGGTCAAGGAACGTTCTTTGCCGATATAGCTGCCAAAAATCGCAAGCGAGCCCATACCGATGCTCAAGGTAAAAAACGCTTGGCCCATTGCGGCAAAAACCGCGTCGGCCAAACCATTTTCCCATAGCTTGTCAAACCGAGGATAAAGATAAAATTCAAGGCCTGTTCCCGCGTTTTCCATAGTGACCGAATGAACCGCCAGCACCACCATAATGGCGAACAAGGAAACCATCATCACTTTGGTAACCTTTTCCACCCCGTTTTGCAGGCCGAAGGAGCACACTCCAAGGCAAAGCGCCACTACCAGAACCATCGCGCCGATCATCAGCCAAGGATTCGCGGTGATCCCCTCAAAAATTACGCCTACCTGCTCCACAGACTGGCCCTCAAAGTCTCCTTTCAGGGTTTTGATGAAATAGATCAGCATCCATCCGCCAATCGTGGTATAAAACATCATAAGCAGGTAATTGCCTATGATTCCCACTACTTTATAAAAATGCCATTTACTTCCTTTCGGCTCTAAAACATCAAAGGATTTGGCGATACTTTTTTGACTGGCGCGGCCCACGGAAAATTCCATCACCATAACAGGCAGGCCCAGCGCCAGCAGGAAAAACAAATAAAGCAGCACAAAAGCAGCGCCGCCGTATTCTCCTGTCACATAAGGAAACCTCCAGACATTTCCAAGACCGATGGCGCATCCCGCCGAGATCAGCAAAAAACCTAACCGGGAAGAAAATTTTTCTCTCTGCATTTTGCCGGTTCCTCCTGCTTTTACAATTTGTTCATATATTTTATCAATTTTATGGAGTAAAGTCAATCAGCTTTTTATCTTCATTTTCCTTTCCCTTTCCCGGCGCATGCTTGAAGTAATTCCCGCCTTTGACGGCCGCCCGCAGGCCGTTCCCCTTACTTTAGGCGCTTCTAATCACTCCTGTTCAACGAATGGCCTAAGCCCTCTAAAGCTCAAGCCTTCTCTCAAAGTAGGTTTTATTTGCCAAGTACGCCTCCGAATCCGGCTTGCACTTTCCCGCTTTCTCGTTATACATGCTCGCCGTTATATAGTCTCCCATACGGTCATAGCAGACGCACAGCTGTAAATACGGGATGTAATCGTAGCAGTCCGGCAGCACGAAACCACCCGACTGATCCTCCCTTTCGCAGGACGCCGCCGTCTGATACCAATAAGCTGCCTGCCGGTATCGCTCCCGTTCCATAAAATAAAACCCAATGTCACAGCAAACCTCCGCCCTTGGGATATCATATTCCAGACTTTTCAAAAGCGCCGGCAAGACCTCCCGCTCCCTCCCCAGCTTTCGGTAACATTGGGAAAGCTGGCGGCAGGCTTCAATTTCGTTTTCCACCCATCCCTGACCGCTTTGAAGAAAATTCAGCAGCTCCTCAGCGGCCCCTTCATATCGTTCATGGTAAAAAAGTTCCCGAGCGTAATAAAACCGCTGCCTCGGGTCCAGGGTTTTCCCTTCCCGCAGAAGCTTTTCAAAAATCCGAAGATTCCGGTCGGGATCCCCTTTTCCCATCTTTTGATGGGTCACCGCGATCGTGGAATGAATTACCTTTCCCTGGGGCGGGATCACCTCATGGACTGCTCCCATCCACCGATATCCCCGAAAATTACGGATCAGCCTCTCCCGGTAATAGGAAAATATCGGCTTTCCTTGGGAATCAAACGCGGTATTGTATTTCATCATCACCATGTCAACGCCAGGCTCCAGGGACTCCTTGAGCTTTTGCAGCCGGCGCCGATCCTCCGGCAGCAGAACGTCATCGGCATCCAGCCACAAGCAGTAATCCATGACCGCTTGGGAAAAGGAAAAATTCCTTGCCGCCGCAAAATCATCAATCCATGGGAATTGATATACCCGTGCTCCCTCCTTTTCCGCGATTTCTCTGGTCTGATCCCGGGAACCGGTATCTACCACTATCATCTCATCGGCAATTTCCTTTGCGCTTTCTAAACAGCGTTTGAGCACCGCTTCTTCATCTTTTACGATCATACACAAGCTAATGGTAACCAAAGCTCCTTCTCTCCTTTCTATCCTTCCATTTTATGCGGGAATGGGAAAAGGCTTTCAGAGGATTTTCTGGCCGCGCTGGGCATATTATGCAGAAGCCTTTCCGCTTTAGCCCCTATGAAATAATATTAAGAATTATTATTGACTTATAACACAAGATATGGTATCGTAATACTATCAAATAACTAAAAGGAGCGCTTCATATGTTAGATTATGTAACCGTTACCGGCGGCGTGATGACCGACGAGGAAATACAAGCGTATGTGGATCATGTCCAGGAAAAAAATCCCCAAAGAAAGCTAAAGGCCCTGAATATTGAAATGGACGGCGAATTTGTCAATTTGAATTACACCTTTGAGGAGGTGCCATTTGAGCATATCCGCAGAATCACCGGCTATTTGGTTGGCGATATGAGTCACTGGAATAATGCGAAAAGCGCCGAGGAAAGGGACCGGGTCAAGCATACCCTTGCAAATTAAAGCATCGCTTTCTGCCGTGGGAGAACTAATGGTTTTCCCACGGTTCTTCTTTTTAACCTTCCGCGCGCATATAGATTAGTATTTCTAATTTTACCGGGAGGTTCCTTTCTATGAGCATCAACGTTACATATCCGGCCGATTATCCCGCAGTGGAGGTATGTGGTCCCAATCCCAGTCTGGCGCGCTTGCTGAACAACGACCTATCCGCCGCAAAAAGCGAGATGACGGCGATCCACCAATACACCTATCAAGCCTGGAGGCTGGAAAAGGATTATCCTGAGATTTCGAAAACCCTGTCGGAAATCGCCATGGTAGAAATGCGCCACTTTCACCGTCTGGGACAACTGATCAGCCTGTTGGGGGGAACTCCGAAATTTTTCTCTTATCAGCGTGGAATCACACTGCCATGGAATGGAAAAATGGTTGACTATACTGCCGATATCCACAAGCTATTAAAAATAGATATCGCAGCCGAGGAAGCTGCCTATATCACGTATACCCGTCAGTCTCAGTGTGTTAAGGATGCGAAGGTGGCCGCTAATTTGGCCCGCATCGCCCAGGATGAAAAGCTTCATAAAGCGGTGCTGAATAAATTTTTACAGGATTTATCATCCTGAGTGTTTAAAATTGCCATTCAGCGCGTATAATAACCGTGAGGTGATTTTATGAACGCATTTATCGATCAGGATGGCTGCATTGCCTGCGGACAATGCTATGATGTTTGTCCTGAGGTATTTTCCGCCGGCGACAACGGCATCGCTTTTGTGGCACAGGAGCAGGTTCCCAAAGACCAGGAGGAAAGCGCCCGCACTGCGGAGCAAGGCTGCCCGACCTCGGTGATCTCCTTGTCTGATACGGAGTAATGATGTTTTCCCTGTTGAGGCCTAAAGCTTCGAAAATCCCGAAAGATTTAAAATATTTCTTCTCGCTTGTGTTATCCCGGAAAACAAATCCGCCGCAAAGTCAAAAATAACCAAGCTGGTTGTCCAAAATAGTTTTTATAAAATATTCATATAGCTTTCACACAGCCAACACATTTCCTGGTTACACTATAGATATCCTAAAACATTAAATTGCTTACAAGAACTTTTTTCATAATTTTCCTCTCCTTTTTAAAAGGGCGCGGTTCTACCGCGCTTTTTTATTTCTTAGTGTTTGAATTATGATGAATTTACCGGCTTATGAGCTGTTTGTTCCATGAGGATTTCTCTCAAGCTAATATTCATCTGTTATTAATTTTTTCATGAAATCTTCTTAAATTCTTCTTTTTTGAGCCAAAACGTGTCCATAATTTTCTGATAAGATAAATACAAATCAAAAGAAACGAGGTGCCATCATGATTTTTAATTTGCTTCTGACCAGCGTTGTAGTGATTGCCGGATTCTATTTCTCGATAAAATGCTTTGCCAAAATGGGAGAGCTCACTCAAAGCTCCATGATGGAGCCAGTCCCCATTGAAATTGAGAAGGATGATCATTGATTTCTCCTTTGCCTTTTAGGCTTGACATACTTTTTTCATAACCTTCCTTTCTAAAAAGGCGCAGCTTTTGGCTGCGCCTTTTTAGTTTTTTGTATTAAGTGAAGAAACTCCCCTAACGCATTTGTCCAAAAAGCGGGTAGTAATTGAAAAAAACTTATGCTATACTAAGCTGGTATCAGCTCTTTAAAACGGTTTAAAATTGAGGGGGAAAAAACATGGATTATTTATGGACATTCATCGCATTCGGCGTTTACCTTTTGGTAATGCTTTTGATTGGTTTCCTTTCTATGAAAAGGACCAAAAGCTCTGAAGATTATTTCTTGGGCGGGCGTTCCTTAAACGGCTGGGTCGCGGCTCTCAGCGCGCAGGCTTCGGATATGAGCGGCTGGCTTTTGATGGGACTGCCCGGCGCTATTTATGCGTTAGGCACCGGTCAAATCTGGATTGCGGTAGGCTTGTGTATCGGCACAATTCTAAACTGGGCCCTCATCTCCTCACGGCTGCGCAGATACACCATCCGCGCGGGAAATTCTCTCACCTTACCGGCATTTTTCGAGAACCGGTTCCATGACAAGTCAAAGCTCCTCAGAGTGGCTTCTTCCTTATTTATCATGGTTTTCTTCCTGGTTTATACCGCCTCTGCCTTTTCTGCCGGAGCGAAATTATTTTCTTCTGTTTTTGGCTTGGACTACATATGGGCTTTGGCCATCGGCGCCGCGGTTATTTTGATTTACACCTTTTTCGGCGGCTTTTTGGCGGTATGCTGGACTGATTTTATCCAAGGCTTTATGATGCTGATTGCTTTGATGGTGGTTCCGTTTTTCGCCGTTTCCGTCATGGGAGGCTTTGGAGAAACCAAAGCCGTTCTCGACAGCTTGGGCACCAACTTTTTAAATCCTTTTTATGACAACGGCAATCCTATGAGCGCTGTAAGCATTATTTCCCAGCTGGCCTGGGGATTAGGTTACTTTGGGATGCCCCATATTCTGGTCCGTTTTATGGCGATTAAAAATGAAAATGAAGTGCGGAAATCCAGAAAAGTAGCCATTACCTGGGTAGTCATCTCTTTATCTGCCGCCTGCTTCCTGGGGATCATCGGACGTTCCTATTTCCAGGATTCCTTATTGGCAAACGGACAGC
This sequence comes from [Clostridium] leptum DSM 753, assembly GCA_000154345.1. GTDB lineage: Bacteria > Bacillota > Clostridia > Oscillospirales > Acutalibacteraceae > Clostridium_A > Clostridium_A leptum. Next base: position 411,701 of record DS480347.1, on the reverse strand, counting down.
AGGAAAATGTGTTTATCAACATGATTCAGGACATCTTTAATAACCACATCCACATTCCCTTTATCGGCGGCTTATTGCTCTGCGCTATTTTGGCGGCTATTATGTCCACCGCCGATTCTCAGCTTCTGGTGACGGCGTCTTCCATCTCGGAAGATGTTTACAAGGGCGTTATTAACAAAAAGGCCAGTGATAAGTCCATGCTTCTCATCAGCCGGATTACCGTTCTGGTGGTTTCTGCCGTGGCCTTTATGATTGCCTTAGATCCCAACAGCAGCGTTATGGGTTTGGTTTCCAATGCCTGGGCCGGTTTCGGCGCTACCTTCGGTCCCGTAGTTCTCATGAGCCTGTTCTGGAAACGCTCTAACGTTACCGGCGCCGCTTTTGGTATGATCGCCGGCGGCTTAACCGTAATCCTTTGGGATTACATTCCTCTGTTCGGAGGCGCTACCCTGGCTGTTCAGACCGGCCTGTATTCCCTGGTTCCCGGCTTTGCCATCAATCTGGTGCTGATGATCATAGTCAGCCTGCTGACGAAAGCGCCCAGCCGAGAAATGCTGGACGAATTCGACGACGTTGTCCGCTCTAAGGGTATGGAGATTTCTCCCAAAAATTAAAACTACGGTTTTTTCAAAGTATGAAAAGCACTAAAAGCACAGCAATAGGTTCGTTTGCTTTTTTATCCATTGAATGATTTTTCTGATAGGTTTATCAATCTGTAAATTTCAGCTATAAGAAGAATTTTATGCCTCACAAAATTCTTCCAGTAAAAAATTACCCTCCATGCTGTTTTTACGCATGGAGGGTAATTTTTAGCTTCAAACTAAAACACATCGCAAGAGCCCGCTGGCTCTTTTACCGCTAAAATTCCGGCTCAAACCGTTTCATCGCATCATGACATTTCAGGCGTTTTTATTCTCCTTCTTATTCCATTTTCTTATACGCGGCGCTATGGCCTGGCCGTCCGACGCGCCGTCACTCCTATTCTAACACCCGGTTTCTCAGTTCTACTTTAATGTTTCACTGTTGTTCAATACCAAAGTACTGTACAGAAACAGCACATCGCATCCTTCAAAATCAATAAACCGGGCAAGGTAATCGGGATGGATATAACGAATGTCAACCAGGGTAATCTTAGAATATCCGCTGATCAGCAATGGAGCGATACTGGAACCGAAGGAGTCTCGAAACAAAATCAACTCCCGTCCGGCTTGCGCCTGAGGATTCTCCATAGTCAGCAGCGACAAAGGTCCGGAAAGAAACAGCTCGTAAGGGTCCTTCCCCATAGCACGCCCAAAATCATATACCTGGCCCGCCCGATTGTTCTGGAAGTCGTACACAGTACAGTTCTCAATGGCGTCATTTGTCAGATAATAAAGAGAATCCGGAGCCAAAGGCAAGGCTGACTGCCCGCAATACACCCCATAAAAATCCCGCTCCAGCAGATTTTCCTTATAATCCTTGGACAGGGTGGCGCCCATCGCCTGAGCCAGACGTTCCGCTACGTCTGTGATCTGTTCCTGCCGCCAATGGACGTCGGTTCTATAATAATCTCCGCTCTCTAAAAGGTCTGAAATGGAGATATAATCGGCAAAGCCCGTCTGTTGCAGCAGCTGTTCTTCCAAAAGGCTGTAATCTATCGAAAGGTGGCCGCTTTGTTCCGCCAAATAGCAATTTTTATCAGGGATAATGGATAAATACACCTTATTGCTATCATCCAGATATTTTTGATAGAGATATCTGAAGCGGCTTGCCGCTCGGCTTAACGACGCTTCATCCATAGGATACTCCATCGCCGCTGCTGAGCCTTCAAACACATAGATACCGTTATTATCTTTTCGTTGAAACAAACAGGCTGCGCTCAGGGCCTTCAGCGTGCGGAATTGATCCCGAAAAGGGAAATGATCCTGGACATATGTCTCAGATTCCGACATAAACCTCCCATTAAAAATGGTGTCCGCCGATAATTCCGGCGGTGCCGCAAGCTTACGTCTCTCGCTATCCGAATACTCCCCTTTGGGAAGAAACACACACATCAGAAAGGAAGCTGCCAAAAACACGGCAGCCAGTACGCAAACCATCCAATTTTTCCGTTTCGTTGTCATATGCTTTCCCCCAATCAAAATCGAAAATACAGGAAAGGATTGAACGAGCCATCCACCAGATAGGCGGTCATGACCAGGAGGATCGATAAGAGCGCAATGGGCTCGGCGATATTTAAAATCCGCACCGCCGCGCAATTTTTTGAAAGACGTTCGAATCCATTTTTGATCAGCGGCGTAGCGCCAATTATGGCTATAGGCAGAATCAAAGAAAAGCTGCTGAGATAATAAAGCGCTTCGTCCGACGCCAGAGGAATTCCGCCGGCTCCAAATAAACCTGCCAGGTCGGAAAAAGCCTGCCCCATATTATCCGCGTTGAATAGGACGAAGCTGATCAACACAAAAAACAGCACGTAAATACGCGCAATCATTTTGTGCTTGCGCAGGAGCTTCAACAGCCACATTTTTTCCACCATCAAAAGCACGGCGAACAAAAGGCCCCAAACGGCAAAATTCCAGGCGGCTCCGTGCCAGAAGCCCGTCAGAACCCACACCGCCAAAATATTCAGCAAATGGCGGTATTTTCCAACACGATTTCCTCCCAAGGGGATATATACATAGTCTCGGAACCACGTTCCAAGTGAAATATGCCAGCGTCGCCAAAACTCTGTGATGCTGGAGGAAATATAGGGGTAATTAAAATTTTCCAAAAAACGGAATCCAAAAATCTTTCCAAGCCCAATCGCCATATCGCTGTATCCTGAAAAGTCGAAATAAATATGCAGCGCAAACGCCAACGCGTACAGCCAGTAAAAGAGAACGGACTTTTCCTCCGAAGCCCGAAACGCGCCGCACAGCTCTCCCAATTGATTGGCTAAGAGGATCTTTTTTCCCAATCCGATAATAAACCGCCTGATTCCCTCCGCGGCAAGAGCGGTGGAATGGGTCCGATCCTCAAGCTGCGCGGCAATATCAGAATACCGGACAATCGGCCCGGCGATCAGCTGGGGAAACATCGCGATATAGGCCGCGAGATGAACCAGATTTTTTTGTGCGGGTTCTCCCCGATACACGTCCACAGTATAGCTGATGATCTGGAAGGTATAGAAGCTGATCCCGATGGGCAGAGCAATATGCAGGAGCGGAAAGTCCGCGCCGGCAACCGCATTGAAATTCTGCAGAAAAAAGTCCGCATACTTAAAATACAAGAGAAAACAAAGACTGATTCCCACCGAAATTCCGCAGATATATTTCGCGGCCCGCCCGCCCCGATACCGTTCCAGCAAAAGCCCGAAGCCGTAACCGCACAGAATGGAGACCGCCATCAGCAAAACATACTTCGGCTCTCCCCAGGCATAGAAAAACAAGCTGGAGAACAGCAGCACTCCATTGCGGAACCGGGCTGGGGTGACAAAATAGGCTGCCAGGACCAGAGGAAGAAAATAATATAAAAACGGGATACTGGAAAAAAGCATCGCGGCACTTCCTTTACTGGCTTATCGTGCAATTTTAAATCCGGGGACTTTTACACACGTCTCAGCGTATCGCTCTCTAATACTTAGAATCCATTTTCCACCACTGGGGCATCCAAAACCACCTTTGCGCCGTCAAGGGCTGAAAGCGCGTTGGTTTTAAAGGTCTCTATCAGCTCGTCTGCTCCATACGCAGTAAGCACATACTGGCCGTCCACATCAATTACCACCATCGTATCCGGCATACCGCACATCCACTGCTTGGCCAAAACATTCTCCTTTACCGCCTCGGAGAATTCCTCCACTTGAACCCCGCTTTTCAGGCGGTAGGCGGCGCCGGTAAAAGTATTCGCGTTCATCATGTGAACCATAGAAGCGGCGTCGTCTATGTTGGCTGCCTCGCTTTCCGGCAGTCCAAGGGTCATATCCAGTTCCTCGGTTTTTGAAATATCAAACGCGCCAGGAGCTTCCGAAGTCAAATTTTCAGAGTCTCCGCCGCCAATAGGAAATTTCTGCTCCTCCGTATAGGCATCAATCACCGTTTCCAGGACTTGAACCGCGCTGGTATAGCTGGAATCAGGAGCTGAGCCGCCGTTCTGCGCATCGCTTTGGCCTCCGCACCCAGCCAAAGAAATTGCCATTACCATTCCGACAAGACAAATAAACATTTTTTTCATACCGACATTCTCCTATCATCTTAATTATTATTGCGTCTCGTTTTTTTGAAGGATGTACCCACCGCTGCCGCTCACGGAAAGCGTATAAGTAAACCGCTCAGCCTCTGTTGCAAGCACCAATAAAAGATCAGAATTGTCCGACTGGGAAAGATCCCAATAAAGCGCCGCTTTCCCTGAAAGCTCCACTTCCCTCCCTGATCCTAACAGCATGCCTTCCGCGTCAAACGCACTTAGCTCTCCGCCCGAGACGGAAACCTTTGTCCTTTCCGCCGTTTCCAGCTCTAAAGGAATCCCGCTGGGAACGCTGTCTCTGACCAGCGCCGCAGACTGCGGCATGTCCGCCGCAATCACAGCTGGTTCGCCTTCAACAGGTATCCCTTGATACAAAAGCGCAGCATCCTTTTGATTCCAAAAGGAAAATGAAACCGCTAGGCAGAAAACCGCCGCGCAAGCCACAGCGGCTATCGGACGAAGCATAGCATTCTTCGATCTGTGATTGGAACCTGGAGAACTTAGCTCTGGGTTCAAGCGCATTACCTTTTCCCGGAGTTCCTCTGGCGCTTTGATATTTCGATAGGCCTCTATAGACTGTTTATCAAACATGCTCATCCCTCCGCTCCAAGAAGCTCTTTCAATCTTTGCCTGCCGCGTGCCAAACGCATCTTGGCCGCCGGAATTGAGATACGCAGGCAGCTTGCCGTTTCCTCCACAGATAAACCTTCCAAATAATGGAGGACCATCACTGCGTGCAGCTTATCCGGCAGCTTTCGAATGGCAGCCAGCAGTTCAAAGGCCGCCGGATCATCCGCTGCGGTGAGATGTTCCGCGTCTTCTAAAGGAATATACCGGCGAACCGCATTGCGGCGCTGGAGGTCTCGGCATTTATTGATGGTTACACGCAGCATCCACGCGCGTTCATGAGAACCATCCTGGAAGGAGGGCCGCTTTGCCAAATAAGCGGCAAACACATCATGAACAATATCCTGAGCGTCCTCCGTATGGCTGACATAGGTCAGTGCCGTACGGAACAGCATATCTGAGTATGTTTCATAAAGCGATGCTAGGTCAACTGCTTTTCCGTGACGCAATCTTTTTACCTCCTATATAATACACGTATGAAAACACCGCCAGGTCACATCAATTTAAATATTTTTTATTTTCGCCGCAATTAAGCCGGCAACGCGAAAAACATAAATATAAGCAAAAAGGCCCTAATAAAATCCCAGTTTTTCTTTTTCAATAAAATTATCCATTTTTATCAAAAGCCTTCAGCACAATCGCAATGATATCATAAAGAGCCTCAAGCTGGTCATCCGGCACGGCTTTAAGCAGCTCCACGATCCGGTGCAGCTGCGGCCTTGACTCCTCTTTTTCCGGCGCCCAAGCATTTTCGCTTTGTTGAGCTTTCTTTACGCCCTGAACAGGTTCATCATTTTGAAGGCTTACTTTGCTTTCGTCCAGAATGAAGCCAGCTTTTACTAATTTGCGCAAAGCGTCAATCTCTGTATGACTGCTTTTGTTTGCCGCCCGTCTTCTTATGATTTCTGCCGGTATATCAAATTCATAGGAAAGCTTGCGGATTAAATTCTCATCCCGTTTGATTCGTTCCGCCCCTTCCTCCAAATCCAGTAGTTCCATCATTGGCACACCAAGAGCTGAAGCAATTTTTTGCAGCTGCGAAACAGAAGGCTCTATGATTCCTGTCTCATATTTGGATATCAGCGCACGGTTTACACCGATTCTTTTCGCTAGTTCTTCCTGTGTAACATGAGCAGCCTTTCTCACTCTTCTTATTTGATCGAATTTCATTAGGCATCAACTCCCCATAACTCTAATGTTACTTTTTAGGCACATTTCTGTCAAGAATTTTTGTTTTAGTGCTTGACAAGAACTTTTATTTGGGGTAAAATGTGCTCAAAAGGCACACTTAAATCGACGCGTTATTTCTCAACACTGAATATAAGCCGGCGTTTTTATTCAGGCCTTTGACATTCCGTCGCTATTAACGAAAAAACAATTTAGGGAGGTAGGCTATGGTCTACAAAGAAATAGAGATTGACAGCACATGGCAGCAGCCCCTTGGAGAAATCCGGGTGATTCAGGAGGAAGCAGATGGCAGAAAGCTGATTATTCACCTTTATGACAACGGCACCCCTCTTGACTTAACCGGAAAAACGGTATCCATCTACATACAGAAGCCGGACGATACCATAATCTACCATTCCTGCGAGGCATCAGGAAATCAGGTAACTGTAATTCTCACCTTACAGATGATGGCGGCATTTGGCATCACTAAGCTCTGCGAGCTGCAAATTATCGATGCGGAAAAGCATGTCCTGAAAGTAACTCTCCCCCCTCTTCGCATCGTCATGAGCAGCTATGACGATGCCATCGAGAGCACAGATGAGTTTTCCCGACTGACAGAAGCCTTGGCGGCAGCCTCCTCCGCGCCGGCAGTTATAGAGGAGGCGAAGGAAGCTGCCCGTGGGGCACTTGCCGTTAAAAACGATCTCATTGAAAAGCGGGACAGCGGATTTTTTAACGGCGCTCCTGGTCCCCGGGGCGCTCAGGGAATCCAAGGCCCCAAGGGAGACAAGGGAGATAAAGGAGATCGAGGCGACAGCGGGATTCAGGCATCCACCGATGGTATGTATACACTATATGTAAATGAAGAGGGGCACTTAATTGCTCAGTACACCGATGCTGGAAGTCCACCGCCGTTATCGATCATAGACGGACATTTGATTTATCATACAGGAGAGTGATAATATGGCAACGTTAGACTTAGGAAATGTTATGGGGCCTCAGGGGCCTCAAGGGCTTCAGGGCGAGATTGGGCCGCAAGGGCCGCAAGGAATCCAAGGAGAAACAGGACCAGTAGGGCCTCAGGGGCCTCAAGGCCCTCAAGGAGAAGCAGGCTCTCCCGCTGATGTTAGTATGCTAATTCCAAAAAGTGAAAAGGGCAGTGCCAATGGGGTCGCCACCCTGAACGGAAACAGCAAATTAGTTCAAATGCCAGCTGCCTCCGATGTGGGCGCGGTTCCTACCTCACGCAAGGTGAACAATAAAGCTCTGTCCAGCGATATTACATTATCGGCCTCCGATGTGGGTGCGGTTCCCTTGGCGGACGCCGGGATCAAGGCTATTCCTTTATGGAAGGGTAAGCTGACCACTAATAATACTACAGTTCAGCTGTCCCAAAGCATTTTGAACTTCACTATGCTTCTGGTGACCGGTACTACCAATTCCACCGGACTTCACTGGGGCATCGGCAATTTACTCCCTGTAGCAAAGGACAGTCACGCGGACTTCGGCGGTGATTCTTATGTTTCCGGAGGAAGCGACGGCTCCGGGCTGGCCAGGATCATAATCTCCCCCGACACGGCTTTGGGATTTTATTTCCCGAATTCCACGTCTCTCCGTTCGGGCGGCTCTGGATTTGCCGCGAACGCTATGATTACCGCCGTTTATGGAATTAAATAAATCTTTTGAACTTTAACGCTGGGATGATGGGCCCATGAAAGCCTTATACTCGTAACCCTCTATTGAAATTCTATTAAAACTAGATTGAAGCTAATCATTTGTTATCCTGCCGCCGGCCTACCTATTTGCCAATTTTCTCTTCTTCCGGTACTGCAGGAGCGGTTCCCTTGTAAAAAGCGGAAAGAAACAAAAACAGCCCTCTATCCAGAGGGCTGTTTTTGTTTCTTTGTCTATGGCAACCCGATGCTGGAAAATGTTTACAAAAAGATACCCGCTATAAGCGCGGACATTAAGGCAAAAGAAAAGCCGGGCCTGGGTTTACGCTGCGAAAAAGATTCCGCCGCCAACGCGTGCATCTTCATTCAAACGAAAGAAAAGAGTCCGAACGCGAATTGCGTCCAGGCTCAGCCTGGGTTATGTTGACAAAATAGATTCCAACGAAAAATGCGGACAAAAAAGTAACGCACTCCACAAACGTGAAGTGCGTTACTTGGGAGCGGCAGCTTGCCGCTGGAGCTACTGGTCGGACTCGAACCGACGGCCTGCGCATTACGAATGCGCTGCTCTACCAACTGAGCCACAGTAGCATTTTAATTTTTCAAGCGAGCCTCTTTTACTGCATTTGGCTCATATGTTTTTTATTATACAGAACTTTATCCAAATAGTCAAGAGACTTACAGTGAAATTAGTTCACAAGGTTACACATTCCCTATTTTCGTATATTATAATAGTCTACAATGGGGCATAATAAAACACGGAAAGGGAGGGTGGCACGCTTGATTCGTATGGGAAAAAAACTAAAAAGGCTCCGAGAAAATTTTAATTTAACCCAGCAACAGGTCGCCGAGGCTTTAGGGATTGACCGTTCTACCTATGCATACTATGAATTGGGACGTACTACTCCTGATCTGGACAAAATCGATAAGCTTCAGCGATTATATCAGGTTCAGTATCAAGATTTAATTGAGTACGATGAAGAAGAAAACCGGATGCAGCTAAGAGATTCTGGTTCTGATTCAAGCCCCCTTAAGAAAAATTTGTATTTGAAAACCAATCCTAAAAATTCAGATTTTTTTTATCAGCTAAATAATGACGAACAACGGCTGATTTTAAATTTCAGGTTGCTTTCAAAATCAAATCAAGAGAATGCGATTCAGCATCTGCTAACTCTGCGCCAGCAGCAAAACAATGACAAATAAAAGAGAAGGATAAGAGTCCTTCTCTTTTATTATTGTTATCCTCCAGTTTCCAGAAATAAAATCGAACCCCTTACGCTAAAAAAATTTAAACGCTCCCTTATTTCATTGCAAAGAATAGTTAAATAGCATACAGCTTATGGGAAAACCTTCCCCGTAATTTCTTGAACTCTGTCGTGTGAAAAACAATGAGTATCAAGGTTTCACCTAAAGCCATCTCGGGCGTTGGGACAAAAATAATAATGCCCTTCTGGCTTTCTAAAATCCTTTCTCTTAGTATATAAGATTCCTTTCCTCCTTATAATAACCACAGAAAGTTGCCGTTGACAAACTCGTTGAAGCGGATTTATAATAAGGATACACCCTCCCCCCTAGGGTGGGGTAGTAAGGAGGCCGTAATGAAACAAAAATTTGATGTCACCGGTATGTCCTGCGCCTCTTGCAGCGCCCATGTAGAAAAAAGTGTTTCCAAGGTTGCTGGAGTCCAGGAGGTACAGGTTAACCTGCTCATCAATAGTATGACCGTTGTTTATGATGATTCTGTCACAAGCAGCGGTGAGATCGTTTCTGCTGTGGAAAAAGCCGGATACGGCGCTTGTCCCATCCAGCGGCAAGCGTCCTCACAGGCCCATTCCTCCCTACCGGTATCCCGCGAGGATCCGGCGCTCAAGGAGCAGAAGGAAATGAAGCGGCGTCTGATAATTTCCTTAGTCTTCCTGATTCCTTTATTTTACCTGTCTATGGGACACATGATGGGACTTCCGATCCCCTGGTTTTTCCAGGGGGAGGAAAACGCTCTCGCATTCGCCTTTACCCAGCTTCTGCTGTGTCTGCCCATCGCGTTAGTGAACCGTCATTATTTTACCGGAGGCTTTGCCGCCTTGTGGCACCGCTCCCCTAACATGGATTCCCTAATCGGCATCGGTTCCGCCGCCGCTTTGGTTTACGGCGTCTGGGCTATTTACCAAATCGGATTTGGCCTGGGCCACGGCGACCTTCACCTGGTCCACGAGTATTCTATGGACCTTTACTTTGAGTCCGCCGGCATGATATTAACCCTGATTACCGTGGGAAAATATCTGGAAAGTCGCGCCAAGGGAAAAACCTCTCAAGCGATTACCAAGCTGATCAACCTCGCACCAAAAACCGCCGTCCGTCTGACAGACGGCGTGGAACAGGAAATCCCGCTGGAAATGGTACAGGCCGGGGATATTCTGGCGGTAAAGCCGGGGCAGTCCATCCCCACTGACGGCCGGGTGGCCGAAGGGCTTTCCGCCGTGGATGAATCAGCGATTACCGGGGAAAGCATTCCAGTGGAGAAGCAGCCCGGCGACCCGGTCACCGGCGGTTCTATCAACCAATCCGGTTATTTAAAAATAGAAGCTACAAAAGTGGGCGGCGATACCACCCTTGCTCAGATTATCCGTTTGGTGGAGGAGGCCAGTTCCTCTAAGGCGCCGATTTCCAAGCTGGCCGACCGGGTCAGCGGCGTATTCGTCCCCATTGTTATTTCAATCGCTGTTCTGGCCATAATCGTGTGGCTGCTTGTCGGCGAGCCATTCTCTTTCGCCCTTTCCATCGGCATCTCCGTACTGGTCATTTCCTGTCCCTGCGCCTTGGGCCTCGCCACCCCTACCGCCATCATGGTGGGAACCGGAAAAGGAGCGGAAAATGGTATTTTAATTAAATCCGCAGAGGCATTGGAGGTGGCCCATTCCGTCGGCGCGGTGGTATTGGACAAAACCGGCACTATCACGGAGGGCAAGCCCCATGTCACCGATCTTGTGGATGTGGGCCGGGTTCCCAATCTGCTGCAGCTTGCCGCCTCTCTGGAGAAAAATTCCGAGCATCCGCTGGCCGCCGCTATCGTGGCGGAGGCCCAAAAGCAGAACCTCTCCCTGCTGCCGGTAGAGGACTTCGTTTCCGAGCCCGGAAAAGGCATCCGGGGCAGAATCAAGGGAAAAATCTATTTGGCAGGAAATCAAAAGATCATCGAGGAAAACGGCGTGGATATCAGAGCCCTGGAGCGCCCCGCCGCCCGGCTGGCCGAGGAAGGCAAAACCCCCATGTTTTTTGCCCAGGATGGCCAGGCCATCGGCATTATTGCCGCGGCGGATATCATCAAGCCCACCAGCGCCCAGGCAGTGGCTGAGTGGAAGGCTATGGGCATCGACGTGGTGATGCTTACCGGAGATAACGAACGCACCGCCGCCGCCATCCAAAAGCAGGTCGGCATCACCCGGGTGGTTGCCCAGGTAATGCCGCAGGACAAGGAAAAGGAGGTTCGGGCCATTCAGCAGAGCGGCAAAAAGGTGGCCATGGTGGGAGACGGTATCAACGACGCTCCAGCCCTCACCGCCGCGGACGTGGGAATCGCCATCGGCGCGGGCACGGACATCGCTATAGAGTCTGCGGACATTGTTTTGATGAAAAGTGATTTGATGGACGCAGTTACCGCCATTCAGCTCAGCAAGGCTACTCTGCGTAATATCAAGGAAAACCTGTTCTGGGCTCTGTTTTACAACAGCTTGGGAATTCCCTTAGCCTGCGGCGTATTCTTCTTCCTGCTGGGCTGGAAGCTCAACCCCATGTTCGCTGCGGCCGCTATGAGCTTGAGCTCTGTATTTGTAGTATCCAACGCCTTGCGCCTGAAATTTTTCCGTCCTAAGTTCTCCGCGCCGGCCGCAGGAGCTGTGAACGAGAAAGCGAGCAAAGGAATTCACGTGGAAAACCTTATCCTTCCGAAACCGGAGGAATTACAAAATCAATTGGAAAACAAAGAAAACAAAGGAGAATTTGCTATGACAGAAAAAATTATGAAAATTGAGGGCATGGCGTGCGGCCACTGCTCCGCCCGGGTAGAAAAAGCCCTTAACGCTATTGACGGCGTATCCGCAACGGTAGACCTGGAAGCCAAAACCGCCTCCATCACCCTTACAAAGCCGGTTGACGACCAGGTTTTGATCAAAGCGGTTACAGACGCCGGCTATGAAGCGGCAGGGCTTGAATGATGCAGGCGGATAAGGAAAAGGTGTCGGCTCTGCTGAAAACGGCCCGGGGACAGATCGACGGGATTTTAAAAATGATAGAGCAGGATCGTTACTGCCTGGACATTTATCATCAAATTACCGCTACCCAGTGCGTGCTGAAAAAAGCGAATAAGGAGATCATGACCGCACACATGTATCACTGTGTGAAGGAAGCCTTTGAGCATGGGGACCCTGAAGAAAAAATTCAGGAACTGATCGATTTAATGGAGAAATCCTCCCGTTAGCGCCGATCATTGTCACTAGAACAAGCCGGTAAACTTTGTCATTCCCTACAAAAAAGCGGTTTTATTGTTTACAGGGCTGTTTTTCCGTAGTAAAATAAAATTGCACTAAATATTATTTTATTGCATCGTATTAATTGTAATCAATCAACAAATCTAAAAGGGGGTAATCGTTTGAACTCCAGAGCAATTGATCTGCGCGCCAAGAAAAACAAAAGAATCGGGATTAAAATTATTCCGGGCCATTTTTCCACCAGCCATTCCCATGTAAACTATTACATTGATATGACGGATATCAAATCTTACTATAAAAAAGCCAAGCTTGCGGCTGAGGAATTGGCGAAAGCTTATTCCTCCACACCGGTAGACGTGATTATCTGTCTGGAAGGCACCCGCATCGTCGGCGCTTATCTGGCGGAGGAGCTTGCCCAGACCAGCATCGCCGCAATCAATCACGACGCCAACCTCGCTGTTGTCACTCCGGAAACCAATGCCAACAACCAGATGATTTTCCGGGATAACATCCAACCGATTATTTGGAACAAGCGGGTGCTCTTGATGGTTGCGTCGGTAACTACTGGAAAGACCATCGGCCGGGCTATGGAATGCATCCAATATTACAACGGGCAGCTCGCTGGAATCTGTGCCCTGTTCAGCGCCGTGGAAGAAAGCAACGGAATTCCGATCCACTCCCTGTTCTCTCTGAAGGATATTCCGGATTATCAAAATTTCTCTCCTCACGAATGCCCCTACTGCAAGGAGCATACCAAGATCGACGCCATGGTCAACAGCTACGGCTACACCAAATTTTAAAATCCTATGGAAATTTTGCACTGGGATGGCTCTTAGCCATCCCAGTGTTTTTTAACCAGTTGTGAGGAAAAAGCAAACAAATCGTGATATTTTCCCGAAAACATTTCTTTTTTTTGAAATTTATGCTATCATAAATGTTTGTAGAAGGGATGTGAGGAATGGCAAAAAACGGAATTCTAATGCTTATTGGAGGCTAATTTTTAGTATGTTTACAACAAAAGACGCTGCGCTGTTGATGTCATCTTTTTCTGTATATAAAGGAATCCTTCACCGCACGGTGCCCAATGCCTTTTACCGGCTTTTGTGCGCTTACGACGCGCCGCCTGTAGAGTTCGCCAGGGCGTGGGGGGAATTTTTCGCCTTGCTCTGCGACCGGGGTTACAGCGGCAATCTTTCCCGCTGCCTCTCGGAAACCGCGCTGTTTGACGAGAACGCTTTTTCCAAGGCGGCGGCTGCGGGAAAGGCGGATCAATTGGCCGCCCCGGTTAAAAAGGCTGTCAAACGCGATATTGAGATTATCCAGCAGATCGGCTCTCTTACCCCCGAGCACCTGCTGGACGGCTACCGCCGCCTGGACGAGCTTGGATGTGTGGCGGAGACCCTTCCCCAGTGGGAGGCGGGCGCTCCTATTGACGAGCTGACCGGGGACGCGGAAGCTTGTATGGAGAAAATGGCGGCCTATTACCGAGGCCATGGGTGCGGCATGTACGCCCGTTACCGCGCTTTTATCTGGCGGGATGGCGGCATCGAGCCTGTGGTTTATCCAGACCCAATCCGGCTGAAAAGCCTGAAAGGCTATGAAGCAGCCAGAAAAACCGTGATTGACAATACGCTGGCGTTATTAAACGGCCTGTCCGCCAACAACTGCCTGCTTTACGGCGACCGGGGCACTGGAAAATCCTCCACTGTGAAAGCGATTCTCAACGAATACGCCCCCCAGGGCCTTCGCATGGTGGAAATGCCGAAGGACCAGCTGTGTGATTTTCCAAAATTAGTGGAACGGATCGCCGCTCTTCCCCTTCGCTTCATTATTTTTATCGATGATCTTTCCTTTACGCAGCAGGACGATACCTACGCGGCTCTCAAAGCCGTATTAGAGGGCGGCCTGGCGGCCCAGCCGGAAAATGCCTTGATTTACGCCACCTCTAACCGCCGCCATCTGGTCCGGGAGTGCTTCTCAGACCGCGACGGCGATGAAATCCACCGGGGAGATACCATACAGGAAAGCCTGTCCCTATCCGACCGCTTCGGCCTTTCCGTTAATTTTTCCGTGCCTGACAAAACCAGGTATCTGGATATTGTTCACGCTCTTGCCGAGGAACGCGGCCTGGAGGTCAGCGGCAGTCAGTTAGACACTGGCGCGGAGCAATGGGCCCTGGCTCGGGGCGGCCGCTCCCCCCGCTGCGCGAAGCAGTATATCGCTATGGTGGAATCCCGCTTAAAACAGGGATTGCCCCTTTAAACCGAAAGGAGAACTGCCAATGAAAACCCGAATTTTTGCTTTGGGCTTAGCGGTGCTTTTAGTGTTCACCATGCTGGCCGGCTGTTCCGGCGGAAACAGCGGTGCCGGCTCCGATTCCAGCACCGGTTCCTCTCAGCCCGCTCCCGCCCAGCAGGAATACCCGATTACCGTCAATGACGTAGAGATCAAAGAGGCTCCTACCAGTGTTGTCACTCTTTCCCCCTCTTTGGCGGATGTGATGACCGCCCTGAAGTACGAGACTCTGCTCACAGGCCGCAGCGAGGACTGCACCGCAGAGGATCTGGCCTCTCTGCCTACTGTAGGCACCGCAAAAAATCTCGATATGGACAAGCTGAAGGAGTTAAAGCCTCAGCTGGTGCTCACGGAAGAAGCCTTGTCAGAAAGCCAGGTAAAGGAATTAAGCGACGCCGGCATCACGGTTTTGGTACAGACACCCGCCACCACACGGGAAACCTTTGAAACTCTTTATACCAACATCGGTTCTGCTTTAAAGGGCGGCATTACCGGCTTTACCGAGGCACAGGAAAAGGCCCAGAATATGCTGATGACCTTAGACGATATCAACCGCCTGATTCCGGCCAGTAATACTCCGATCACCGCCTGCTATCTGTATGACACCACCGGCGCGGTTGTTACCGGCGATACCTTTGCCAGTGAGCTCATGGAGTTCGCCGGGGCGGTAAACGTAGCCGGCTCCTCCAAGAACGGAAAGATGGAGCTCAGCGCTCTGACCACCAGCAATCCTAATTATATTTTCTGCTCTTCCGAGGTCAAGGAGAAGCTTTCTAACGATGAAACCCTTTCTAAGCTGAAGGCTGTCCAGGATGGCAAGGTCATCGTGATGGAGCCAGAGCTGATGGATCTCCAAGGGAGCACAATCATTGAGGCAGTCACCCTGATGGCCGGCGCCATGTATCCGGAGCTGACCTCCTCCAGTTCTGAGACTTCCTCCGAAGCCTCCTCTGAGCCGGCTTCTTCCGAGCCTTCTTCCTCTTCTTCCGAGGCTGCCTCCTCTACGCCCAGCAGTTCCAGTTCTGAGGCGGCTTCCAGCGGAAACTCCTCCAATCCTTTCCCCAAGGGCACCACAATGAAGCTGGGAGATACAGGAGACAATGTGACAAAGCTGCAGCAGCGTCTGCTGGAATTGGGCCATACCTATTCCGAACCTACCGGAACCTTTGACGAGCTGACGGAGCAGGGTGTTATGAACTTCCAGTTCCTGTCCGATATGGTTGCCGACGGAATCGCGGACGACGCTCTCTTAGACGCTCTTTATGCGCCGGATGCAGTAAAGGGTCCCAACTATGGGCTGCGGTAACTGCCGCGCTGCTGTAGTCCTCACAGAAAAACAGATTAATGGCAATGACAAAAGCCGGGAGAATAATTCTCCCGGCTTTGCTGCCTCCTTTTCTGTAAAATACGGCAAATGAAGCTTTTAAATTCCGCTGCCTTTTGGTATACTAAGTTTAAACAAAGAGTCTAAGCGAAAAAAGGGGTGGCTCATTGAAACGCTATCATTTTCATCTCGTCACTTACCGAAAAAGGCCCTCCACTGTACAAAGCCTGATCAAGCGGTATTTCAGCGACAATGTAGGGCGCTCCGCCGCCGCTTTGGCCTACTATCTGATTTTTTCCTTGTTTCCGTTTCTGATACTCATCAGCTCCATCATCAGCTTTTTGGATCTGCCCGACCTCACGGTGGAAAGCTTCAAGGGGCTGATTCCAGTGGATATCATCGAGCTGGCCAACTCTTACCTTTCTCATATATCTGAAATCAAAAACGCGTCTTTGCTTCTGTTCGGCTTCGTGTTCACTATTTATTTTACCATGCGGGCAGTCAACTGTCTTTTGCAGTCGATCCACCGGGCCTACCGGGTAAAATCTAAATTTTCCTTCTGGCGTCATCAGCTTCACGTTTTTCTCACTACTATTTTTTTGATTGTGATCGTATTCGTGGCCCTTGGCCTGATGACCTTCGGAAAAAATCTGCTGACCTGGCTTTCCGGCTGGATCCCCATTGATATGGGCTCTATCAGCCTGTGGAATTTGCTGCGTTTCGTTATTTTGGCCGCAGTATTGTTTATGGTGCTGCTGACGCTGTATTACCTGGTTCCAAACCGGTTGTACACGGTGCGCCAGGTTATGCCCGGTACTTTCGCCTCACTGCTTTCCTGGCTGGTGTTTTCTATCGGCTTTGCCTTTTACGTGGAAAATATGGGCCGCTATTCGGTAGTATACGGCTCTATCGGCGCGGCGATCGTTTTATTGCTTTGGCTTTATTTCAGCGCGATTACGCTGATTATGGGCGCTGAGCTCAATTATTTGCTGGTAAACCGGCCCTCGAAAAAAGCCGGCAGGCAGCAGAAGGTAAAAAAATGAAAAAGGATGTGGAGCAGCAATGGCAAGTTTTAGAGGTACAATTCGCTCAGAAGCATTAAAAATGAAAACCAAGTTAACGGTTATCATTCCAGACACCTTACAGTCTACCGACCGCTATCCGGTGGTTTATCTGCTGCACGGCTTGTCCGGCAACACGGATGACTGGAGCGATGGGAGCCAGGTCTGGCTTCTGGCGAAAGCCTACAATCTGATCTTTGTAATTCCCGAGGTTCAGCGAAGCTTTTACACCGACATGGAATTTGGCCCCGCTTACTTTACTTATATTTCTCAGGAGCTTCCCGCTCTGTGCAAAAAGCTTTTTCCCATCTCTCCCAAACGGGAGGATACATACATTATGGGACTTTCTATGGGCGGCTACGGCGCTTTGAAATGCGCTTTGAAGTATCCGGAGCAGTATGCCGGATGCGCGGCGTTTTCTCCCGCCTGCATTTTACAGGATCTAGAAAAGTATTTAGGCGATCAAATGGACTACACTGAGCTGCAGGCGATCTGGGGCATGAATCTGGAAAAAATGGAAGAAAACGACGTGCGGGTTCTGGCAAAGGAATGTGAGAAAAAAACGCTTAAACCGGATATTTTTGTCACCTGCGGTACAGAGGACTTTATTCATGATATGAGTGTTAAGCTAAAAGATTTTATGAAGGATGTGGATATTCCCTTCACTTATCGGGAATGGCCCGGCAGCCATGAGTTTTATTTATGGAATAAATCTCTGCATCTGGCCTGCGAGCACTTTTTCACTCGGGTGGACCCGGAAAATTATTGCAATATCATTTAATATCGCCTACCGCTTCCGTTGGCTTTGTACTAACTTAACTGCTAACCAAGCGCTAGGCTTCAGTCGTTGATATCAATTAAAAATATTTTTTATTGACTGCCTAAGGCAACCTTTGTGTGAAATACTCTGTCCACAGAAGCCAGGCCCGGAAGGGATTTCCTTCCGGGCCTGGCTTCTATTCTGGTTAAAGCCTGCTCTATAAAAACGAACGGCACTGACTATACGCGGTAAAAATTCGCCTCAATGCGAAAACACACCGCTTCGCCAGGCTCTATATATTTTAACAGATTTTGCTTTTTCAGCTCACCTCTGCCAAGCAGACGGTTATTAGTGGGTTCAATTCCTAACACATAGTCCCGCTCCCCCATCATTTTCCACTCGACCATCGTATCCAGCGTGGAGGTGTCGCATTTGATTTCGAGCCCCTTGCCAATTTTTGAGTTGGTAAGCTTAGCGCTCGCCCAAAGGTCTTCAAAAGTATGATAATAGCATTGCTCTTCAAAATTTGGCTGTGGGGTAAGAAAAGTGTCCCAGGTATCGATACCCTCCTGCGCCCGGGCGTCTCTGGCCTCCACCTTAACCGCAGTGGTTTCCAGCTTCGCATTTTCATCTAACAGCGGATATCCCAAATTCATGTGATATAAAATAGACAAGGGCTCGGTTCGCGAGCCTTCATTTGTCACCGTGTCATTGATTTGCAGCTTGTTTTCCTTCTTGCTGCATACCAATTCCCGATGGAGCACAAGCTTCTGCTTGAAAATTTCTCCATCTGATATGGTAGCATGGAGCACAATCTTATCATCATCCTCTGTGTAATATATGTGATCCGCAGGAATATGGGAAATAGTACCATGAAGTCCCGTTTTACCGCTTTCATCTTCCGTAGGCACGCCGATATTGGACAAACCGCAGGTAGTCAAAAATCCACAGGTAAAGGATTTTAAAAAGCCAAACTCCTGCTGATCATAATACGCGGGAGCCACATACCCGCTGGGAGATATGTAGGAATAATTGACGCCCTCATAGGAGAGCCTGGTAATATCGGCGGCTCTGTCCGCAGAGACAGTGAACTCCAGCCCTAATCCGTTGCGAACTTGCAACAGACGCATTCCGTCGCCTTTTCCGCCGATTAGCCTGTATTCCTCCACGCCGGAAAGCTGGGAGGGATGTCCGATGTAACTGTTCATAAAAGCATCCTCCTTAATTCTTTTACATTAAATTTATTCAGTCTAGGGCCATAAATTACAAAACAAATAATTTTTTCCACAAAGAAAAAACTGTTTTTTAGTATGCATTTTTATTTGAATACAGAAACAATGGCTTTCGTGCGTCAACGGCCTGAACGATGCTTTGTTTTTTAGAAAGCCCTATCCGCTGCTAATCTAACTGGCTTAAAACTTCCACCATTTTCTCATGAGCCGTCTTGATGATTTCAAACAGAGCGGGAATCTCGTCATATTCTTTTCGCCGAACAGCCTGCACTAATCCATCGCTTGCGTACCGCAGCGAGTCCAAACCCAAGTTAGCGGCTACTCCCTTTAATGTATGAGCTTCCCTTTCAATCAAAGAGTAGTCCTTCTTTTCTACTGCTTCAACCAAAGAAAAATACGTCGGATCCATAGGCATCTTTCTTAAAAAGCGAAGATAAAGAGCCTCATTACCGCTGAATCTAGCGATAACTGTGTTTAAGTCAATCGATAAGCAATGAGCTGCTTCCGGTAAGGTCATTTTTAAGATTCCTTCCTTGGGAATATTTTGTGAGGGCTAAATGTTTACTCGCAAAACATTCCTGATTTAATCCGCCAGAATTCAAATAATTACAATGCTAATGATGCTGTTCTCAGTATATGCCGTTCTCATTTTTTTGTCAATCGGCCCAGCGTTTCTAACCCGCTTTTTAATAAAAGGCGATTACAATTTCACGCTCCACCATTCTGTATATGAATTTTAACTGCGCAAGAGCCTTCCCTTATAAAAGCTATAAAAAAATTTCTAATTTGTCCTCCTAATCTACTTCAGCCCGAAAGGTTAAGCTTTAGACAGCGCAGAAGCTGATACAAGGCAGCCACCCTAATGAGTGTTGCGGTCAAATATGCAGCCAAACTGCATAAAACAAAAGAGCGGGATAAATCCTGCTCTATACATATATGAAAGGAAGCAATTGATATAAAAAACGAGTGTCCATAACTCAAATCCGTTATGAACACTCCATTTGGTGCGGGTAACAGGACTTGAACCTGCACGGGGGTTCCCACTAGAACCTAAATCTAGCGCGTCTGCCAATTCCGCCATACCCGCATACCTATGGCCCAAAGGCCATATTTGATAACTAATTCATTATACACAAAGGTAAGCAAAAAAGCAAGTTTTATATTCATTAAAATTTCAGCGTGCCATTTTCCAGCATTGCTTGGGCTGCCAGCATAACTCCTAATTTCCCACTGTGGAAGTTCAGTCCGCCTTGCATCCAAGCCGCGTAGGGTTCCCGCAAAGGGGCGTCGGCGGAAAGCTCAATCGAAGCACCCAAGGTAAAAGCACCGGCCGCCATGATTACCTGGCTGTCATAACCTGGCATGTCCCAAGGCTCCGGTGTCACGAAGGAATCTACCGGCGCTCCTTTTTGAATTCCCTGACAAAAAGCGACCAAGGATTTTTCATTGCCCAGCTTCATCACTTGAATAATATCCGCTCGCGGATCACTGAACCGGGGCGTAACCTCGAAGCCTAAAAGCTCGTATAAGGCGGCGGCAAACGCCGCAGTTTTCAGCGCCTCTCCGGTGACATGCGGCGCATGAAACGCACCCATAAAAAGTTCTCGATTCTGTCCCAATGTAGCTCCGATCTCCCGGCCGGTTCCAGGCGTGG
Source organism: [Clostridium] leptum DSM 753 (assembly GCA_000154345.1). Lineage (GTDB taxonomy): Bacteria > Bacillota > Clostridia > Oscillospirales > Acutalibacteraceae > Clostridium_A > Clostridium_A leptum. The sequence continues at coordinate 391,224 of DS480347.1, read as the reverse complement.
TCAGCCTGTAAGCGCACTGCTCCACCAAATCCGCCCGCCCGGCGATATAACCACCGGTAGGCGCGACGCCGCCTCCGGGATTTTTAATCAGGGAGCCTGCCATTAAATCCGCACCGCGGCTGGTGGGCTCGGTCTTTTCTACAAACTCGCCGTAACAGTTATCCACCATGACAATACAATCCGGCGCCTGAGATTTCACCAGCTTAGCAGTCCTCTCAATTTCTTCTACAAATAGAGACGGCCGCAGGCTGTATCCACGGGAGCGCTGTAAATATACCATTTTTAACCCAGGCTTTACCCGCTTAGCAATCGCGTCAAAATCCAGGCCGCCGTCCTCCTTCAATTCCACCTGTTCATATCGGATTCCAAATTCTTTCAGCGAGCCGCTGGAATCTCCTTCTAAGCCGATGACGCCCCGCAAGGTGTCATAAGGGATTCCGGTAACGCTGAGCATGGTATCTCCCGGACGAAGCACACCAAAGAGAGCCACCGTTAAAGCGTGTGTCCCGCTGACAAAATTGTGCCGCACCAACGCATTCTCCGCTTGGAACGCCATTGCGTAAACCTGGTCCAGAGCATCCCGCCCCCGGTCACCATAGCCGTAGCCCGTAGAGGCTGCAAAATGGCTTTCGCTGACGCCAGCCTTCGCAAAGGCCGCCAGCATTTTCTGCTGATTGTATTCCGTAATTTCCTCGATCTTCAGGAAAGACTCCCGGCAGAGCTCCAAGGCCTTTTGAGCCGCCTTTTCGATTCTAGGATCTATGTGAAAAAATTCTGACATCTGTTCCTGTCCCTTCCTTAAAATATGTTCTATGGGTAAACCCTAAACGCTGATAAAATTTTTCGTTTTTTCCATTGGACCGAAAAAGATACACCCTTTTCCCCTCCAGCTGCTCCAGCAAATGGAGCACCACTGCTGAGCCCAAGCCTCTTTCTCTGGACTGAGGTGTTACTGCAATTGCGCCCAGTACGGCGGAATCCGGTGTTTCCCACAGTGAAAAGCCGCAGGCCAAAAGCCTTCCCTTATGCTCCAGTGCGGCAAGTCTTGCAGTCTGATGGCGGAGACGATGAGAGGTATCCACATAAAACGCGTCAAATTCGGGCACCCGGAAGCTCTCATCCTCGCACTGTTTCAGTAGGTCGTAAACCTGAGACAAAGCCGGGGCCTCCGAAAAAAAGAATTCTCCAGCGATTCGGGCGGCCACACCCTTTCCAGCCCATTCCATCACCTCGCCGGCGCTTTCCCGCAGGCTGGATTCCCACAAGGCCGTTCCATACCCGATGTGGGATAAAAATTCCTCTAATTCCTCCTGGTCAGCGGCAGAGGAAATCTGTACCGTCACGGCGCCGTTCAGACGGGAAACCGCCCCGCAGGCTTGTCCGCTTTCTGTGGTTTGCAGCCAAAATTCGGCAAAGCCGCTATCCGCTCCATAGGCTAAGGCCAGAGAAGCGATTCTGCATCCAAAGGGGTCCCCCGAGCAAAAACGGCAAAGCTGCGGAATCTGCTCTTTTCCCAAAAAACGAATCACAGCGTCTCTCCTGACGCAATGGCTTCCGCCAAAGCCCGCACTGTCGTTTTCGCGCTTTCGTAATCCTCCTGGGCGATCAGGCCGACGGCTGAATGGAGATACCTGCAGGGCAGCGATACCGCTATCGTCCGGACGCCGCCTCTGCTCACGTAGATCGCCCCGGCGTCATTTCCGCCGGCTACCGCCTGCTTTATCTGTACCTTAGCCCCAGCCCTAATTCCCACCTGCTGGGCTAACCGGAAATAGCCACGGTCATAAATTGTACTGCGGTCCATAAAGGAAATTACCGCTCCCCCGCCAACGCGGCATACCTGCTTTTCCTCCTCTACACCGGCAATATCGGCGGCGGTAGTGGATTCCACCACAATACAGGCCTCCGGCGCTACGCTGTAGGCCGCCGCTTTAGCACCCCGGCAGCCTACCTCCTCCTGCGTCACAAAGGAAAAGTGCAGATCAAAGGGAAGCTCCTCTCTCAAAAGCTCAATGAGCATAGCGCATCCCGCACGGTCGTCGATTGCCTTGGACTTCACCATGCCGCCGCTGAAATCAAACACCGAGGCAAAGGTGACCATATCCCCTAAGGCGATATGGTCCAAGGCATTCTCGCGGCTGGAGGCGCCGATATCCACCGCAAGCTGGTCAAACAGCAGGGTTTTCTCCCGCTCCTCAGACTTGGACAAATGAATTGGCTGAATCCCAATTACACCGGGAATCCCCTGATCTCCCACCAGCACCCGCTTGCCAGGCACCACTCGTTTGTCGATTCCTCCTACCGGAGCCACCTTCAAAAAGCCATTCTCTGTAACATGGGTGACAATAAAGCCAACCTCATCCATATGGGCGGAAAGCATAAGCTTCGTTTTGGGCCTTTCAGCGCCTTGCTTGAACACCAGCAGATTTCCTAAGTTATCTAGGGTGATCTGGTCAGCGTAGGGCTTGACCTGATCCATAATCAACTCTCGCACCGCCGCTTCCTGGCCGGAAATTCCCCGAGCTCGGCAAAGATCCTCTAAAAGCTTAAAATCAGTCACGACGGCACCCCCTATCCATAATATACGAGGCCAGCAAACGGGCCGTATTCTCTACATCATCTAAAGAAATGATCTCCGCCGGGGTGTGCATATTCCTCTGGGGAATGGATACCAGCCCGCAAGCCACTCCGCCTTTGGCAACCGCGGCTTCATCGGCATTGGTTCCGGTCGCGCCGCCCATAACCTCCGTTTGATAGGGGATTTTCTCTTTTTTGGCGGTTTCAAACAACAGCTCCGTCACCTTTGGATTCAGTGCCGGAGACACGCCGATCATCGGGCCCTTTCCCAGCTCCGCCGCTGTGACCGAGGCAACCCCAGGCTGCTTGGCAAAGCTGACGTCCACCATAATCGCCTCCTGGGGATAGATCTGATAAGCCGCAGTTGTCACTCCGCTGCCCCCCGTTTCCTCCTGGGCGCTGAAGAGAACTGTTACTCTGGCGTCCGGTTTTTCTCCCGACAGAATTTCCGCAGTGCGCAGCAGTGCCGCCACGCCGCAACGGTCGTCCAAAGCCCCAACGGACAGCCGGTTATTCAAAAGCTCCTGGGGCTGGCTGTACAGGATTCCCCTGCTTCCCAGGGGGATTCGCTCCTTAGCTGCTTCCCCGGTCAATCCTACATCCAAAGCCATTTTATCAAAGGGCAGGGCCTTGTCCTCCCCGCCGTCGGATAAATGCGGCGGCATACAGCACACGATTCCGGTCACTGGCTCCTTTCCGAATACCGTTACCGGGCTTCCCGCCATGACCCGGCGGTCCAAACCACCCACCGGCGCAAAGCGGAGAAAGCCTTTTTCATCCACAGAGGTGATAATAAAACCGATCTGATCCAGATGAGCGTCCAGCATAATGTGATAATGGCTGTCAGGATTTCCAAGCTCTCCAATGACGTTATTATTATGATCAATACGCACCTCAGCGTATTTTCTAAGCTCCCGCGCGGCAACGTCCACAGGCTCCTGCCCTGAGGTTCCCGGCGCATCGCACAGGTTAAAAATCAGTTTCTTTAGCCCTTGGCTCATAGTGGTTTCCTTTCTCCTGTTTTTTAGGCAAGGCAATAAACCGTCGGATACTGGGAAAAGCTTTTCATCCTCCGCCTGATTGGTGCCTTATCCTTTTGTTTATATAAGTTTCTCAATTACAAAGCATTGACGAGCTGTTTAAAGTGGTTCCCCCTGGCCGCGAAATTGGGGTAGAGATCAAAGCTAGCGCTGGCCGGAGACAGCGATACCACATCGCCTTTTTGGGCGAGCCGGTGAGCCGTTTCCACCGCCTCTTCCATATTCTCCACCCGGATAATCCGGATCGCCTGCGGATCATAATTTTCCGCTTTTGTGACAGCCGACTGAATCTTATCCGCGGTGTTTCCCATCAAGATCAAAAGCTTTACCTTTTCATTGACCACCGGCCCCATCGCGTCGTAGGGAATTTTTTTATCATAGCCGCCCGCAATCAGAATAATTTTCTGGGAATATAGGGACAAGGTGCCGGAAATGGTCCTGGTCGGGCTGGAGGCGATGGAATCGTTGTAATAATCCGCTCCGTCCACGTTCCGTACAAATTCCGCCCGGTGTTCTACCCCCGGGAAGCTCTCCGCCACCTGGCGCATCTGCTCCGGCGATACCTCTCCCCAAACCGCCGCTATGGCAGCCATGTAATTTTCCACATTATGGTTGCCTGGAATCCGGATGTCCTTGACATCCATAATTCTGGAAACTACCCCGTTTCTGCGATGGCAAATAGCGCCGCCGTTTAAACACACGCCCCGGTCAGTTGTATGCTGCCGGGTAAAATAAGAAAGCTCCCCCCGCACCAGCGGCGCAAGCCCACGGGTGATTTCGTTATCCAAATTCAGCACTGCCCTGCCAAACGCATTTTGATGGAGGATAATATTTTTTTTCGCGTCGATATACTCCTGCATATCCTTATGGATATCCAAATGGTTTGGGGCCAGGTTGGTAACCACCGCTACATCCGGGCTTTTCCGCATGGAAATTAACTGAAAGCTGGAAAGCTCTACTACCGCTACATCATCCTTGCGGATTTCCTCTACCTTGGGCAGCAGCGGGCAGCCGATATTCCCCCCCAGATGAACGGTCTTTCCGGCGGCTTTCAGCATTTCAGAGATAATCGTTGTGGTCGTAGTTTTTCCATCGCTGCCGGTGACCGCATAAATTCTGCAGGGGCACAGGTCGAAGAACACCTCCATTTCCGAGGTGACTACGACGCCCTGTTCCCTGGCCTGTACCAGTTCCGGCAGATAATAAGGCATACCCGGCGTGCGGAAAATGATATCCGCATTTAAATTTTTCAAATAGGCTTCTCCAAGATGAAGCTCTACCCCCTGGTTCTCCAGCTTTTCTCCCGTTTCTCCAAGCTTTTCCCGGTCTCTTTTATCGCAGGCCAGCACTACGGCGCCCTTCTTCTGAAAAATAGAGATCAACGGCAGGTTGCTCCCGCCGATGCCGCAAAACGCCACTCTCTTTCCTTGGATCGAAGCATAAAAATCCTTTGCATTCGTAATCATGATTACCCTCCTAAAATTCGGATTGGGCTTCTTAAAAATCTCTAACGTTACTATTATACTATTTTTGGAAGAAAGTGCAACCATTCCCATGATTGCTTGTATTTTATAACCTTTTCAGGTATAATGGATTCAAAGATTCTAACTTAGGGAGGGTTTCTTATGATTTGTCCTCATTGCCAAAGGCAGATTCCCAGCGACAGCCTAGTATGCGGCTACTGTGGTCATAAAATAGAAGAAACTTTACAAAAAGCAGAAGCTCCAGCAGAGGCAGCCGCCTCTTCCACGGAAGAAGCAGTCCCTGCCGCGGCAGAAGAAAAGGAACCCTTAGAAAACGAAAGAGCCATGCTTTCCGGCAGCGGTGATCTGGCAGCCACCGATGAGAAAGAAGCTTCTCCCGAGGAATCTTCAGAAGTCTCCGGCGGCTCTGATTCCGAAACGGTGAAAGGCATATCCCCGGAAGCCGCGTCGAAAAAAGCGCTAGAGCCCTCTTTGTCCCAAGCCGGGATGCCTGAAAACGGCAAGGAAAGCGAAGGCCCCACAGCGTCATCAGCTTTTATTTCTCCTGCGGCGGTTGCTTCAGAAAGCTCCGCCGATGTAACCAGCACTGAAAAAAACAGTACGGAAGCGGCTTCCGGAGATACGCAGGCAGCGGTAACGGCCGCCGGCTCAACCCATTCGAATCACGCTTCTTCAAATGAGCCTAATTCAACTGCCGAGGCAGAGCCGGCCCCCTCTAAGCCAGAGGCGGAGGGTTACTACAGCAAAAAGAAGCTGAGTCCGGAAAAGAGGCTGGAGGAGGCGTATATCCGCCGGATGGCAAAACGCCAAAGGCCTCTGAAGACCTCCAGCTTTTTCTGGACAGAGTTTCTGCTTCTGATTCCCGGAATCAACCTAGTGCTTCTATTCGTATGGGCGTTCCGCAAAAACGCCAATGCCAACCGCAAAGCGTTCGCCCGCTCCATTCTGATCTGGATTTTGATTCTCATTCTCTTCCTGCTGATTGTTTTGATTGTAATGATAGTTTTGGGAATTCCGGTCGATAAATACATATGGCTGAAATCTTTCCAGGACTGGGCCGCGGGATTAACAGTTTAAAGCGGTACGCAAAATTTTATATTTCACTTTCTCAAAAGGCAAAATTTCCAGTCAAGCTGGGATTTTGTCTTTTTCCTTTTAGGAAGTGTTCCCGTTCTTATATCCATTGAATGATTTCCCCCTTCTGACAGCCTTTTTCTCATTTACCGCTTTCGCTGTCCCGTTCTGAAATTCAGGCGGCATAAGCTAATTCCTTCAGCCGCTTTTCATCTAAGATTTCGATCGCGCCCCGGGACAGGGATACCAAGCCTTCCTCCTGAAAATACTTCAGCATTCTGGTCACCACCTCTCGCGCGGTTCCTAAATGGTTTGAAATGGCTTCATGGGTAATATGTAAATCCGAGCTTTCGTCTATAGCCTTTTGCTCCAGCAGAAAAAGCGCCAGTCTACGGTCCAGGCTGGTAAATATTGTTTGCTCCATAACCCACATCACATCGGAAAATCGAGACGCTAAAATTTGATTGCAATAAGTGGCCAAGGGAAAGGATTTTTCCATTAGATCTTGGTAAACGTTCGCAGGCAGCAATAAGATCCGGCAGTCCTTTTCCGCTTGGATGAATACGTCAAAATTGATATTTTTGATGACGCAGGATGCGGACAGAAAGCAGCTGTCCCGCTCCAAGAGCCGGTAAAGGGTGATCTGCTTTTCCGTTCCGGAGATTAAAAACACTCTTGCCTGACCATACCGCATCCAGAAAACGCCGGTGCAGTCCCGGTCTCCTTGATACAGGTACTCGCCCCTTTTAACGCTCCGCTCTGTCATGGTCCGCTCTAAAAGCCTTTGATGCTCCCGGTCCATAGCCTTCCAACAGGGTAAAATCTCCGCTAAAAACGCAAGCTGTTCTTGATTCAGCACTTCTTTCACCTCCTATTACAATAAATTTTTATGAATAAAACAAAGCTGTGTTCGTTGCCCTTATATGCAAAATCCCCCATAACGGAAGCGCGTCCGCTAAGCGGCGCTTCGCCTTTGGGGGATTGTATCTTATCCAGCAATGATTTCAGGCTCAAGTAAGCGTGACGCTAAGAGGTTCCTCATTAAGCCATTTTTTGATTTCTATAATCGTACAAGCTTTTTAGGACAAAAAGTTTTTATAAGCTGCTTTTTATGCAGTCAGCGCTTTTTAAATAACTAAGGCCGGTTTTCTTTCTTAAAAGTCTGTCTTTGCGGCAATAAACCTCCATTCTCTCATTAGTAAAAAGCTCTTTCATCAAGCCTGCTGTCGGGAAAGTTCGGTTTTCCACAGCCCATGCTGGTTACAATACGCAAACACTGCCATGGGCTCGTCATCGATTACGCAAAAGACGGCCTCAGGTTTTTGTCCCGGCTGAAGCCCTTTTCTCTGTCCGCCCCGTTTCGTCTGCAGATATACCCATTGGATGAAATGCTTTTCTTCCATCGGGTGGTGAATATCACCTACAGAAACCCGGATTTGGCCTTCCTTTCTGGTTACCACCGGCACATGCTTCTCCTGCGCGGCCTCCGCCGTATTCGCTTCTAATTCTTTCATAGGCTCGCCGCAGCACACCAAGGGAACTCCGGCATTTTCAATCAGGCCGACTAAATTTCCGCAGCGGCGGCAGCGAAAAAACTTTTGATGCTCTGTCATCACGTGATACCTCGTTTCATAGTTATGATTTCTCTCTTTTTAGTATTCCGTTTTATTCCAATTTATTCCCTCATCTCAGGATTTTTGCACCTTTCCTCACGAAAACCTTTCCTTTTCGTACCCTCTTATTGAGAAAGAAGCTTCATCAGCTCCCCCTTTGGCTTTAAGCCTACGGTATTCCCCGCGATTCTGCCTTGCTCCATCAAAATCAGCGTGGGAATCGTCATCACGCCGAACCATTCCGCCAGTTCAGGCTGTTCGTCTATGTTCACCTTGCCTACCTTGACGTGGTCCGCTTCCTCTGCGATTTCCTCCACCACCGGCGACAGCATTTTGCACGGGCCGCACCAGGGCGCCCAAAAATCCATCAGCACCGGCTTACGGGAGCTCATGACCTCTCTCTGAAAATTATCCTTAGTGATCGTTATGATTGACATGAAAATCCTCCTTCATTTTTTCTCTTTGGTTTATCATACGTAAAAGCGTCAAAAACTTACGTGATAAAGTTACAGTGCCGCAAAATCATCCGCATATTATTGACATATGCTCAAAACAGTGCTATGGTATAGATATCAAAAAGAATAATCATAGGAGGTCATTTCATGAAAATCGCAGTAACGTACGATAACGGAACCGTATACCAGCATTTTGGCCATACCAAGCAGTTTAAAATTTATACGGTTGAAGACAATAAAGTGGTTTCTTCTGAAACCGTAGATACCGGTGACAGCGGCCACGGCGCCCTGGCCGGCTTTTTAGCCGCCCGGGACGTTTCCATTGTAATCTGCGGAAACATGGGCGCAGGCGCTCAAAACGCGCTGACTGAGGCTGGTATTCAATTCTTCGGCGGAGTTGCTGGAAATACGGACGACCGAGTGCAGGAATATCTGGAAGGCAGGCTTTGCTATCAGCCAAACATTTCCTGTTCCCACCACGGCGGCCATGGCGGCTCCTGCGGCGGGCACCATGAAGGCTCCTGCGGCGGGCACGAGCACTGTCATCACTAAAAAAAGAGGTAAATCCATGATGGATTTACCTCTTTTTCATGCGGAATCTTCGGGATATCGGCGCCAGGCGGCATATCCGCTTATGTAATATAAAGCTAACTGAGTACGAGAGAAAATGAGACTCTATTGTCCCATTCGGTGCTTGGATGGGCTGCCTTTTCCGAACCGCCGGCCCTCTATTTGGTCAAGAACATGACGCCTAAGGTATTAGGGCCGCAATGGCAGGAAATCGTGCAGCTCGCCTTGGTAATATAAATATGCTCGAAATCAGCACATTCCTCGATGGTTTTCTTTACTAAATTCAAGCGCTCCTTGGAAATACCGGCGTTAACCAAAAAACACCGGTCCAGGTTCAGGTCGTCCCGATTCATAAGCTTATCCCGGGTATATTGTACCAGCACCTTATCCAAATCGCCGCGGTATTTTTTGCCTACCCGCATGGTGGCATCCCGGTTATTAACCTCAATGCACGGCTTTAACCGAAGCAGATTCGCTCCCAGAGCCGCCACCGCAGAGCACCTTCCTCCGGCATGGAGAAACTCCAGGGTATCCAGCACAAAGCTGCCGTGGCATTTGGCGGTCAGCTCCTGAATCTCCTTTTGAATCTGGGGCGCCGGCATTCCCTGGGAAATTCTTTTCCCCGCCTCTACCACCAGCAATCCGATGGCAGAGGAAAGGTTCCCGGAATTAATGGGAAAAACATTGCCCAATTCGCGGGCCGCCATACAGCAATTCTGATAGGCGGAAGAAATTCCGGAGCCTAAATTCAAATGAATCACCTGGTAACCGTTTTCTACCCATTTTCGAAAGTAATCCAGATATTCCCCCACGCCGATAGCCGCTGTTTTCGGCAGGATTTTCCGTTCCCAGTAGGCCTGGAAAATTTCCTCCGGCGTAATATCCACATTATCCTGGTACTGCTTGTCTCCTAAAATAATATGAAAGGGATAATAATGCACTTGATATTTGGCCTTCAGCTCGTCTCCGAGGTCGCAGGTGCTGTCGGCGCTGAGTATAATTTTTGTCATATAGAAAGGCTCCCTTCTGTCTTAAAAGCTGTGCTCCGAAAGCAGGCGGTTCTTTTCGTTCCAAAGCCTGGGAGACAGGTCTACATAGTAATGATGAGGATTCTCAAAGCGCTTGACCTCCGTCCAAAGCCGATCTACCTCTTTCTCACAAAACGCCCTGATTTGGGACAGTTCCGGAGAATGGTACACCTTTTTCCCATGCTCGAACAGCTTTACCCGCATAGGCTCCGCATGGAAATTTTCCACGGTTTTCCGCTTCCACACATGCTCCGGGTCAAAAATATCATAAGACCGGGTATCGTCGATAATTTCATCCGCCAAGGTGATGACGTCGGCAATAGCCTTGTCGCTTTCCCGGTCGAACAGGCGCCAAAGCCCTTTAAAGCAGGGATTGGTAATTTTAGAAACATTTTCACTGATTTTGATTTTCGGGATCACGGTTCCGTCGGGGTGTTCGATAGCGGAAAGCTTGTATACCCCGCCCATCACAGGCTCGGAGGAGGCCGTAATCAGCCGTTCTCCCACGCCAAAGGTATCCACCTGGGCGCCCTGCATAATCATATCCCGGATGATATATTCATCCAAGGAGTTGGAAGCGCAGATTTTGCAGTCTGGATATCCTGCTTCGTCCAGCATTTTTCTGGCCTTGCAGGAAAGATAAGTGATATCGCCGCTGTCAATGCGGATTCCAGCCGGCCTCATTCCCAATGGCTTCAGAACCTCGTCGAACACCCGGATCGCGTTGGGCACACCGGATTTCAGCACATTATAGGTATCCACCAGAAGCAGGCAGTTGGTTGGGTACGCCTTTGCGTAAGCGCGAAAGGCCTCCAGCTCGCTGTCGAACAGCTGAACCCAGCTATGGGCCATCGTGCCCAACGCCGGAATCTTAAAATCCCGGTCGCTCAAGGTGCACGCCGTTCCCACACAACCGCCGATATAGGCCGCTCTGGAGCCCATAACCGCTCCATCCGCTCCCTGAGCCCGGCGGGAACCAAATTCCATTACCGCCCTGCCCTGGGCAGCCCGGACGATTCGGTTGGCCTTGGTGGCGATCAGGCTCTGATGGTTGATGCAAAGCAGGATCATCGTTTCCACAAACTGAGCCTGGATCACCGGTCCGCGCACGGTGACAATGGGCTCGCCCGGAAAAATCGGCCTGCCCTCTGGCACCGCCCAGACATCGCAGGAAAATTGGAAATTCTTTAGATAATCCAGAAAAGCGCCGCTGAAAATCCCTTTACCCCGTAGGAACTCTATATCCTCCCTGGTAAACGTCAGGTTTTCCAGATATTCCACCACCTGCTGTACGCCGGCCATAATGGCAAAGCCGCCGCCATCCGGCACCTTGCGGAAAAACATATCAAAATAGGCTATGGTGTTTTCAAAGCCATTTTCAAAATAACCGTTAGCCATGGTCAGCTCGTAAAAATCCGTCAGCATGGTCAGATTATTTTTCAAATTAATTTCTTGTTCACTCATGGTTCCCCACTTCTTTCCTGGCAGTCAAGCACTTCTAAATTTTCTACGGGATGATAAATTCAATTTAGAATTCCCTATTTTTTAGATTATATCAATTTCTGCCTCATTTGACAATTTTTATTTCTTAATCAGTGATTAATTTTAAATTAAAATTCTAATATCTCATATTTAATTAAAAATATGAAATAAATTTGAAAATCCAGATCTATCCAGGGGTTTTTTCGTTTTTTTTCGCCGGTTTTTTCTTGTATTGCCAATTAATTTATTATATAATAATTACGTTCTGTTTGATGCTTTTTTATTCATATTGATTTGGAAGGGGTGAGAAAATTGAGGTTGCGTAAACAGGCTTTAGGCGATCGGAACCTAATTGGATCTCGCGTAGAGGCTGCCAGAAAAAAGCAAGGCATGAAGCAAAAAGAACTTCTGGCACAACTTCAGGTAAGCGGTGTAGATATGAACGCCTCTGGTTTATCCAAATTAGAGGGTCAGATTCGGTTTGTAACCGATTTTGAATTGGTAGCTCTGGCCGACATATTGGGAGTATCGGTGGATTGGTTATTGGGCCGGACAGAGTAGATTAAATTTTTTATCATTTGTTGGGAAAGCCTCAGTTAATTCACCCTTTAAAAAAATGATAGCTTTAAGAAATAAAAAGGTATCCGCTGGTAAATCGGCGGATACCTTTTTGGTTATGACCAGGCCTATAAGCCGAGTTCTGTCGTGAACAGCCATCTATCTTGGCCGGATGTTGCCATCACGGCTCGACGCCACCTTCTCGGAACACGCCGGGCCGGCGCGATACGTTCCTCTGCGGTGTTGCTCCGAATAGGGTTTACACAGCCGCGCAGTCTCCTGCGCGCTGGTGAGCTCTTACCTCGCCTTTCCACCCTTACCGGCAAAGCCGGCGGTAACTTTCTGTTGCACTATCCCTAGGGTCGCCCCCGGCGGCCGTTAACCGCTATTCCTGCCCTGTGGAGCTCGGACTTTCCTCAGGCGGAGCCTTTCGGCTATCGCCCGCGGCTGTTCAGCCTGCTCACCTATTTTATTTTAATCTTTGTCCGCTTTTCTGTCAAGAACAGGATTCCATGCCTCCCGAAGCGCGGCGACCGCCTCTGGGATGCCCTCCGCCGGAATTCCCGCAAAGCCAGCTAAAATATCCCCTTCTCCCCTGCCCTCCCGAAGAGTCAGCCTCACGCCGTTGCTTAAGGCCAGCCGCACTAATTCTTTACGAGGAATGCCGCTGGAAGGCTCCAAACGAAAGCAAAGGCTGGTTTCCCACAGAGACAGCTTTACCCGGTTTTGGAAGGCGCGTGTTACCTCCTGAAAAAACATAGCGCTTTTCGCGGCATAAAGCTTTCTGAGCCTTCGCAGCTGGCGTTCCAGGCTTCCCTCTTGAATATACCGCGCCAAGGCTAACTGTTCGATTTTTGAGGCGGTCTGGTTATACCCGGCGGACTTTTCCCAATATGGATAAGCCAATTCCTCCGGCATCGCCAAATATCCGATTCTGACGCTGGGCAGCAGCAGCTTGGAAAAAGAACCTAAATAAGCCACCCGCTTACCATCACTCAAGCTTTGCAAGGCGGGAATAGGCTTAGCGCTGTATCGAAGCTCCCCGTTGTAATCGTCTTCGATCACCAGCCGGCCTCTCTGTTGAGCCCAATTCAGGATTTCAAACCTGCGGCTCATGGGAATGGCATCCCTGGCCTTCATCCGATTGGAGGGGCTGACGAACAGCACGCTGGCTTTGGAAGCCTCTAATTCCCTCATGCTGATTCCCTCCTGGTCTCCGCCTACTAGGCGGAGCGGAAAGCCATAATCCTGAAACACCTGCTCCGCTTGGCGAAAGCCCGGTTCCTCTATGGCGATCACGCTGTCCCGGGGCAGCAGCCCGCACAAAACAGACAAAAGCTGCTGGGTTCCGGCACCGATCACAATAGAATCCGCTGTAGACACCACTCCCCTGACGCTGTAGCTGTAGCTGGAAAGAGCCTCCCTCAGCTCCTGTTCTCCTTGCTTTTCCCCGTAGGAAACCAAAACATCCCTCCGGTTCAGCACATCTTTGACGCACCGCTTCCAACGCAGAAGATCCGCGTTTTGCAGATCCACCACATCGGTTCCCAGATTGTATTTCACCAATGCCCTCTGAATCCGCCGGTAATTGTCTACCGGGATTCTCCGAAGGTAAACACGGCCTTTACTGGAAGCGGCGACAAAATAGCCGCTTTGCGGCTTGCTTTTCAAATAGCCCTCTACGCATAGCTGCTGATACGCCGCTTCGATCGTGGTACGGCTCAGCTCCAGGTCCTCCGCAAGCTTTCGGATAGAAGGCATTTTTTCCCCTTGGGAAAGGTGCCCTTCCTGGACTGCCCTCCGGATTTGCTCGTACAGCTGTTGGTAAAGAGGCTTTTTGCTGTGTTGATCCAGTGGAAGATAATCGTATACCATAAGCGGCTCCTTTAACTGTCCTTGTATTTTTTCTATAAACTGTCCATTTCTATCAAGACAGTTTTAGGATATGATAAAATATAGATTAAGGCTTATCGTCAATTTATAATGCCCGCATCCACAAGAAATTCGCAAAAGATTCCTGACGCTTCCGTCAAAATCAAGCAAGCCGGCATTTGGAGAAGAAACCGCTGAAGCTGGTCAGCCGCCTATTCTCAAATGGCGTGGTTAATCTCTCTGCGGCCTATCTCTATTTAAAACAATTTGGCGAAGGATTGCAAGCCTTATTTTTAACACAAAAGGAGTTTTTCATATGTCTTCCCTTTCAAGCAGCAAAAAAAAATTTACGATCTATCAGCTTGCTTTTACCGCGTTAATGGCGGCGCTGGTGTTTGTCTCTACCCAATTCAATATTAAAATACCACTGGGTATGGGTGTGACATCTATGATCAGCTTCGGCAATATTTTTTGTATTCTTTCCGCCTTGCTGCTAGGCCCCATCTACGGCGGGCTTGCCGCTGGCATTGGATCATTTTTCTTCGATCTTTTGGACCCGGTGTTTATTACCTCCGCACCCTTTACCCTTGTCTTTAAATTTATAATGGCCTTTGTCTGCGGAAAAATTGCCTACAGCGGCGGACACACCGCCGACAGCCACAAACGAAACCTGATCGCGTCTATCGCCGGCCTTCTGGCCTATATTGTGCTCCATCTGGGCAAAACCTTTATTGCCAACGCCTTGCTGGGATCCGCTTTTCTTCCCAATTTAACTACGGTGGGCTACAGCGCTCTGCCCTCTATTATCAATGCTGTTATCGCCACTATTGTAGCAGTACCCTTGGCCGCGGCACTCCGCCTAGCGTTAAAAAAGGCCCATTTTTTGGATAAGCTGCAGCCGCAGCACTGACCGCGGCACGTGAATCTCAGTCCCCCAGGCCGTAGTCTTGCGGCGTTATTTTCGCGGCGCTAACAGGAATTGCTATTTTGTTTTACCATCTCTCCACGGCCTAAGCTTCTCTGGAAAAATTCAAGTATTGCCGGTGGATCCAGCCGCCAAAAAAGCCTCGGTTCTCTGATAAGAACCGAGGCTTTTCATTTTATCAAGGAAAAAGCTTAGTGATTATGCCTCCAAAGCAGAGCAGCTTCAGGGCGGCGAACCGTCACTGAGCCCGCCTTGGCATCCTCGATGAGTCCGTAACGCTTCAAGCAGCTCAGCAGCCGCTCCTCCGCGACCTCCTCCATTGCGCACAGAGGCAGGCGGCATTCTCCCACTTCCATACCCATAGCGTTCATCGCGCGCTTTACCGGAATAGGATTTACATCGCTGAACAGATTTTCAATTAATTCTAAGTAACGGAGCTGGAGATTGTCGCTTTCCTCCGGGCGGCCGTCAAAATAGCTCTGGCAAAGCTGATGAGTCTCCCGAGGGACAATATTGGCCAGCACAGAAATAACACCCTTTGCCCCCAGCGCCAGCGCCGAGGTAATCTGGTCGTCGTTACCGGAATAAACATCCAGCTTATCGCCGCACAAAGACAGAATTTTGGCGATTTGGGAAAAGTTCCCGCTGGCTTCCTTGACCGCGACAATATTAGAGATATCGCTGAGCTTGGCGTAGGTAGCCGGTAAAATATTAACCCCGGTTCTGGTAGGAACATTATAAAGGATGATCGGCAAGGAAACCGCTTGAGCCACGGCCTCAAAATGCAGGAACAATCCCTTTTGGGAGCACTTATTATAATAGGGCGTTACTTGCAGCAAAGCATCCGCTCCCAGGGCCTCAGCCTGCTTTGACAGCTCCACAGCATGGGCGGTGTTGTTGCTTCCGGTACCTGCTATCACCGGCATACGTCCGGCTACATGCTTGACCGTGTATTCGATTACTTTCATGTGTTCTTCATCAGTCAAGGTTGAGCCTTCTCCTGTGGTTCCGACAACCACAATCGCATCCGTTTCGTTCTGGATATGAAACTCAATTAATTCTCCCAGCTTCTCATAGTTGACGGACAAATCAGGATGCATGGGAGTCACCAGCGCAACCGCGGAACCTGTGAACACGGTATGTTTCATGTTTCTTTTCCTCACTTTGATTATTGTGATTATAAAGAAGTTTAGAAGATTTTCATTTCCCTTCTTTATGGGTTTTACTATACCACAATTAAAATTAAGATGGTGTTAACGAATCCTACGCCAGCTTAAAAACGCGATAAATTCTCAGCCTGGCCATCTCGCAAGGAAAAGGCCCGGCGAAATCACCGGGCCTTTTTTCTATTTATTGATAATTTAAGGGAAACAAAAGCTTTACCAACGACCTTTCCGCCGCGCTCCGGCAGTCAGCCCCATAATAAAGCTTATTTCCTTTCCCATCAAACAGCTCAAAGCTTTTCTCCCGGTTCAGTGTCCGGAAGCCAAGCTGATCCATAGCTTCCTCCAAGGACAACTCCCATTCCAGACGGTTCAGCAAGGTATTTTCCCCAATACTGTCCGCCAGCCATTCAAATTCGATGGGCTGGAAGCCATCCTTCAAAAAAGAAAGCCACAGCGCGAGCTTTTTGGGAAAGTCAAGGGAATACAGGCAATCTCCGGCTGCCGCCTGTGTTTCCAGCCCGCCATAGCAGAAACGCCCTCTTGAGGCCCCCGTTACCGCAAGCTTCTGTTCTTTCAAAAAATCCTCGTCTTCCCAATTCAGGGCAGCAATCCCAATCTGCCATTTCATTCCTGTTAAAAGCCGGCCAAGCCTTTCCGCCGTTTCTTTCGTGGTTCCGTCCAGCTGAAGGCATAATGAGGTCAGCACCTCGGCGCTTTTTCCTGAAAGGCTATGCTGCACGAGCTTTAGGGCATCCCCGTCTTGTCCTGCTGTCAGGCACACTGTTTCCTGATTATCTGCTACGCCAAAGCCGCAGACAGGCCATGTTCTGCTCACGTCAGCCATTGACCCTCCAAAGCAGTCGAAAAAGTCATCCACTGGGAATACCGCGTTAGGATAACTTAAATAAAGGGTTCTTCCCTGCAAGGAACGGTAAACCTTAGGCGCCGCTCCCAGCCAATCGTTGATATCCAAAAGCAGGGAAAGCAATTCTCTCCCAGGAGTGCTCTCCGAGTTTGTCTGATAATCATAATCAGAAACCGTATTTTCCCATGCCTTCCGGTAAGGACGCAGCATAAAACCACCTACTACAATAAATTCGGATGGGGAAACCAGACATCCGTCCGGTTTCCCCTCCATCATATCATCTTAAGCTTATTCTTCAGAGCCGAGCAAGCCCATTGCCTGGCCGATCTCAATATTAACCTCCAGCACATTGACGGTATCCTCGCCAAATATGCCAAGAACCTTTCCGCCGGTGTGACGGGAAATAATCTCACGGATTTCTTCCTCGCTCAGGCCGGAGGCCTCCGCAATTCTGGGGACCTGAATGTCTGCAGAAGCGGGAGAAATATGAGGATCCAGTCCGGATCCGGAAGCAGTCATCAAGTCAGTCGGAAGAGACGAAATTATGTCCTCTACCTCTTCGATTGATGTGTTCGCCGCCTGCGCGATAGATTCCTTTTGCAGCTGATACAGGGTAGGAGCCTCACTTGCCAGAGCCTCCAGATCCTTTTCTTCGGTGGGCAGGCCCGCCGCTTCCGCAAGATAGGCAAGAGCCTCGCTGCTGTCATCCGGAATGTCAGCCGCCTGCTGTTTCAGCTGATCAACTGAAATATTCGCTTTTTCCGCGATATAGGTCATTTGCGCGTCAAGCAGCTCAGCCTCGCCCGGAAGCTCCGATGTGTCTACTTTCAGTGTGCGCGCCACATAGTTCACAACATCCTGCTCCACCCGCTCAATGAGCGCGGGGTTGGAAGGCGCGTAGTTGTTGGAACCGGAGCCTAAACCGGGGAATTCAGTACCATCGGTATAGGTTTGGTTGCCCTCCTCATCCTCTACATAAACGTTGTAATGATAAGCGGAGGGACGGCTCCACATATAGTAATCCTCGGTGAATTCCTGGCCTACATTCTTAGCGCCTACCGTCATGCCGTCGACCGTGATCAGGCTTCCGTTTGCCTGATGGGGGAAGATCAGCGAGGAAAGCCCTGTAAGCAACAGGGGAAACAGCAGCCCGCAGATCAGCATCAGCACGACAGTAACCACCACTGCCTGCCGGGAGCCGTGCAGAGCGCGCTTTACAGAATCTTTCATAAAACATCTTCCTCCTTATAGTCCGATGAGGGTCAGCAATGGATGAATGATCAAATCGATGATCTTAATTCCAATAAACGGGGTAATAATACCGCCTACGCCATAGATCAGCATATTTCTGGCCAGCAGCTTGCCTGACGACATGGGCTTGTATTTTACACCCTTCATTGCCAAAGGAATCAGGCAAGGAATAATAATGGCGTTAAAGATCAAAGCGGAAAGGATCGCGCTGTAGGGCGACGCCAGATGCATAATATTGAGCACACTCAGCGCCGGAATCGCCTGCATGAACATAGCCGGGATAATCGCGAAATATTTTGCGATATCGTTAGCGATAGAGAAAGTGGTCAAGCTGCCGCGGGTAATCAGAAGCTGCTTGCCGATCTCCACGACCTCCAAGATCTTGGTGGGGTCGGAATCCAGGTCTACCATGTTGGCGGCTTCCTTCGCGGCGGTCGTACCGCTGTTCATTGCCAAGCCGACGTTGGCCTGTGCCAGAGCGGGAGCGTCGTTGGTACCGTCGCCAGTCATAGCAACGATTTTACCCTCCGCCTGTTCTTTCTTGATTACGTCGATTTTGTCCTCAGGCTTACACTCCGCGATAAAGCCATCCACGCCCGCCTCCTTGGCGATGGTGGCGGCAGTCAGCGGGTTATCGCCGGTGCACATAATGGTCTTAATGCCAATGGCTCTCAGACGCTCGAAACGCTCTACCATGCCAGGCTTTACCGTATCCTTCAGGTAGATAACGCCCAGGATCCGGTCATTTTCACACACGGTCAGAGGTGTGCCGCCCAGGCTGGAAATCTTATTCACCTGATCGTGAAGATCCTCCGGAATCTTTCCGCCCAGCTCCTTGACATACTGCTCGATAGCCTCAGCGGCGCCTTTTCTGATTTTAGTCCCATCGGGCAGGTCCACACCGCTCATACGGGTTTGAGCGGTAAACTCGATAAAGCTGGAACCGTCAATCTCCTGGCTGTTGTCTCCCATTCTGCGTGCAAGCTCCACGGTGGATTTTCCTTCGGGAGTTTCGTCTCTCAGGCTGGTGAGGGCGGCACAGCGAACCAGGTCGCTGCGGTTAGCTCCTCCCACCGGGAAAAAGTCCGCAGCCAGACGATTGCCGTAGGTAATGGTGCCGGTCTTATCCAGAATCATAGTATCCACGTCGCCGCAGGCTTCTACCGCCTTACCAGACATAGCGATTACGTTGAACCGGGTAACTCTGTCCATACCGGCGATACCAATAGCGGAAAGCAGGCCGCCGATGGTGGTAGGAATCAGGCAGACAGCCAGAGCGATCAAAGTAGAGGTCTGAAGCTGCACGCCGGAATAAATACCGATGGGATACAGAGTCACGATCACGATCATGAAGATGATGGTCAAGGAAACCAGCAGAGTATTCAGCGCGATCTCGTTAGGAGTCTTTTTTCGGGAAGCGCCCTCTACCAGGGCGATCATCCGGTCAAGGAAGCTGTTTCCGGGGTCTGAGGTGATTTTCACCTTGAGCCAGTCGGATACCACTGTTGTGCCGCCGGTGACGGAGCAGAAATCTCCGCCGGACTCTCTTACCACCGGAGCTGATTCGCCGGTGATGGCAGATTCATCCACAGAGGCAATACCCTCGATAACCTCGCCGTCGCCAGGGATAATCTCGCCGGCAGAAACCATAACCACGTCGCCTTTTTTCAACTCGTTGGAAAGAACGACCTCCTCGGTGCCGTCCTCCTTCAGCAGCCGGGCCTTGGTTTCCTTTTGGGTCTTTTTCAGGCTGGCAGCCTGGGCCTTGCCCCGGCCCTCCGCCACAGACTCAGCGAAGTTCGCGAACAGAACCGTGATGAATAGGATCACACATACAATAATGTTATAGGTGCGCAGATTGCTTTGCGCTAAATCCCCGAATACGTTGGGGAAGAAGGAAAGCACCAGAGTAATGGCGCAGCCCACCTCTACCACAAACATTACCGGATTTTTCATCATGTAGCGGGGATTCAATTTTTGAAAGGAGCCAATCACAGCCTGCCGTAAAATCTCAGGGGTAATCAGCTTTTGATTATGTTTTTTGCTCATTTCTATAGGTTCCTCCTTATGCCCAGAGGGTGAGATGTTCCGCAATGGGGCCAAGAGCCAGCACTGGGAAGAATGTCAATGCTGCGAAAATGTATACCACAAATACCAGGATCACAGCGAAGGAAGCGGTATCGGTATGCAGGGTGCCCACAGACTCGCTGACAAAGCGCTTCTTCATCAGAGATCCGGCGATAGCGAGCTGGATCACAATAGACAGGTAGCGTCCGAAGAACATAGCGAGACCTGCCGTAATATTCCAGAACATGGTATTGTCCGCCAGTCCCTCAAAGCCGGAGCCGTTGTTTGCCGCTGAAGAGGAATACTCATACAGCACCTGGCTCAAGCCGTGGAAGCCCGGGTTGGTGAGGCCGTTGTTATCCGGCAGTACGTTGACCAGGGCTATGGCCAGAGCCGAGAAGGATAGGATCAGGAACGGGTGAATGATGATGCACAAGGCGGTAAGCTTCATTTCACGGCCCTCGATCTTTTTGCCTAAGTATTCCGGAGTACGTCCGATCATCAGGCCGCAGATAAACACCGCCAGAATGGCGTACATGATCATGTTCATCAAGCCGACGCCCTTACCGCCGAATACTACATTAAGCATCATGTGCAGCAGCGGGATCATGCCGCCCAAGGGGGTCAGGGTATCGTGCATGTTATTGACAGTACCGGTGGTAAAGGAGGTCGTGGTTGTGGTAAACATAGCGGACTGAGCGATGCCGAACCGCACCTCCTTGCCCTCCATGCTGCCCATGGACTGGCTTACGCCAATCTCCTGCAAGGCCGGGTTGCCCTGGCTTTCCGACCAGAAGCAGACTCCTAAGCCAATCAGGAAAATAATTCCCATCGCCGCGAAAATGCTTCTGCCCTCACGGCCGTACATCCAAGCAGTAAAGCTTCTGCGGGTTCTTAAGGTAGTGGCCTCCGCTAATTCTCCATTCTCCGCCTGCTGGGCCTTCTTGCGGTCTCTTACCATCTTGCCGAAGGTGATGACGCAGGCGCCAGGCAGGATCATCATGGAATAGAGCTCAATCAGATTGGAAATAATGGTCGGGTTTTCAATCGGCGTAGAGGAGTTGGCCCCTAAGAAGCCGCCGCCGTTGGTTCCAAGGTGCTTAATGATTTCCAAAGCGGCCACAGGGCCCATGGCGATAATCTGCTTTGCGCCTTCGATGGTGTCCACCACCACGTTGCCGCTGAAATTCTGGGGAACGCCCTGCCATACCAGCAGAAGTCCGCCGACGATAGAGAAAGGAATCAAAACACGGGTAGTAATCCGGACCAGGTCAACAAAGAAGTTGCCCACATTATCCTTGGTCTTTCCCGCAAGGCCCCGAATAAAGGCGATGCAGGCGGCATAGCCGGACGCCGCAGAAACAAACATCATAAAGGTGATGACCAGCATCTGAGATAAGTAAGAAAGGCCGGACTCTCCGGAATAGTGCTGCAGGTTGGTGTTGGTCATAAAACTGATGATCGTATTAAAAGAAAGGGATTCCTCCATGTTTCCAATCCCATTCGGATTGAATAGGGGAATACTTTGGATTCTCAGAATGATATATCCAAGCAGAATCATGACGCCGTTGGTGGCCAACAGAGCAATGGCATAGGTTTTCCAGTTCATGCCTTTGTCCTTTTTGATTCCGCTGACTTTATAAATCACATTGTCCACATGGTCAAACACGGGATCCGCGAAGGTGTGTTTGCCAGCCGCAATATGATAGACATAAATGCCCACTGGAATGACCATTATCAAATAAATGAGAATGGTCAGTATGAGCTGCACCATAGTGAATTCCTCCTGTAAGCTTTAGAATTTTTCCGGGTGTACCAACGCGTAAACCAGGTACACACCCATTAGCGCGACGATAACTCCAAGTGCGATCATAAAAATACTTCCTCCCTTTATTCGTGGGTATCCACCTGTTTATGACACCAGTGGATCAAAAGGCCGACTAAAGCGATACTGACAGCCAAGATACCCAGCATCAACAAATCTAGCATTCTTAATTTCCTCCTTTTCCTGTTCATCACCCTAAAAGTATAGCAGTCATCCTATGAATGTGCCCTTAGCGTTTTTGCTTTCGTATTAAAACCGCATAAAGAACATATAAAATCCGTATAAGGCATACCAGCGAGGCAGATGGCTTATGCTAGCCTTATGCGGATCTATTAGCCTCCATCGTCTCAAGACTCACGGAATTTGTTTTTCTTTTCGCCGCTTGCCTTATATCCCGTAAACAGGCAGCAGCTTTACCAGCAGTTTTTTGGCGGCCGCAAGCCCGCCCGCTGTCGGTTTGCTTCGCTTAATGCCCGCAGCGAGAGCTTCTTTATCAGGCCGCCCCACCGGCTGAGCCGATGATTTCCCTAGTCAATAAAAAAGAGTCCCCCTTGCTCTTGAGCAGCAGAGGGGACTCTTTTTATTGGCGGATCATACGGTATCCCACACCAATGTGGGTCTGAATGTATTGAGGAGACGACGTGCTTTTTTCGATCTTCTTTCGCAGCGTTGCCATAAACACCCGCAAGGACGGGATATCCGAGGCCAGAGTACTCCCCCAGACCTCCTTTAAGATATAATTATGAGTCAGAACCTTTCCTGTGTTTTGGGCCAGCAGGCAGAGCAGCTTATACTCAATAGGGGTCAGATGCACCTCGGCGCTATCCACATAGACACATCCAGCGGCGTAATCAATCTTTAAATTCCCGTTCACATAAACGCTGCTTTCCTCCCCGGGCTTTGCCCCTTCCGTATGGCTTCGGCGAAGCGCCACCCTGAGACGGGCAAGAAACTCATCGATGCTGAAGGGCTTGGTCAGGTAATCGTCCGCTCCGGCATCCAGCGCGTCCACCTTATCCTGGTCCTCGGTTCGGGCGCTGACGACGATGATCGGCATAGTGCTGAAGCTGCGGATTTTTTTAATGATATCCACACCATCCATATCCGGCAGTCCTAAATCTAAAATCACCACATCCGGATGGTAGGAAACGACCTCCATCAAAGCGCCGGAGCCGTTTTGCGCGGTATGATATTGATACTCCTGGGTTTCCAAAGTCGTACGGATTAAATTACTAATGGCGGCGTCATCCTCCACCACCAAAACCTTTGATTTATACATTGTTCAGTTCCACCTCTTCCAACGGTAATGTAAAGGTAAATATCGAACCATGGGGGATATTATCCGTCACCGTGATTTCCCCTCCGTGGGCAGTCACAATAGAGCGGCATAGATTCAAACCCAGCCCTAGCCCTCTGCGGTTGTCCGGCTTTCCTTGGCTGGCGGTATAGAACATATCGAACAGATGAATCTTTGCCTCGTCAGAAATTCCAGGGCCGTCGTCAGAAATGCTTACCGCTACCTTAGCGCCCTGTTTTTCCGCCCGAAGAATGATATGGGAGCCAGCGGGCGTGTACTTAATCGCATTATTAACAATATTAATAATTACCTGGACAATCAGGCGGACATCCATCTTGGCCAGCAGCAGATCGTCGGGAAGTTCCACCGAAATGTGATGATCCTTGGCCTGCCGGTCCACATGAGCCAGGGCTTCTTGAAAAACATCGTCCATCAGTTCAGCGCCCATTTGCAGGTGCATCGTTCCGTTTTCGATCCGGGTAATTGAGAGCAGGTTTTCCGTCAGGTTGACCAACCACATAGAATCATCATAAATGGAACGATACAGCTCCTGTTTTTTTTCTTCATCCAGCACGATGCTCTTTTCCATCAGCACACCGGCGTTGCCGCTGATACTGGTTAAGGGGGTCCGCAGGTCGTGGGAAATCGCTCTCAGCAGATTCGAGCGCAGCCGTTCCTGCTGGGTTTCCAATTCAATAGCCTGCTTTTCCTCCCGAAAGCGTCTTCTTTCCAGAATCAGCCCGCACTCATTTAAGATGGAAACCATCAGATTTTTCTCGAAAACCTCGGGAACCGGATAATACTTGGAGGGAATTCCCACCACGCCCATCACGCCTTGGAGGCCCCGCACCGCTAAATAGAGGTTCTGCGCATGAGACAGGGTATTCGTGGTAGCGCCCGCGCGCTTGTTGTTTTTCACAACCCAGTCCGCTACGCCCCGCTCCTCTATGGTCATAGACTTGAGAAGCTCTTCCCGGCGCTCCGCAGGAGTGACCTGAAACTGAAGCTCCCCTTTTCCTTTCGCCAAGGCGTATAAAACCGGCCTTTCCAACAGAATACTAACCTGCTCGGCGGCAAGCTGAATAATCTCCTGCTCATTTTTGCCTTGCTGCAGCTTTTGGCTGGAACTCATCAGCAGTTCCGTATAGTAAGCCTTTTGAGCCGACTGCCTCGCCTGCTTTTTGACCCGGGTGGCCAGAGTGCTGGAAATAACGCTGGCAATCAGCATGATCAGGAAGGTAACCGGATAGTCCGGGGCAGTAGCTTCCAGCGTAAACCGCGGCACGGTAAAGAAAAAATTAAAGGCGACCACGCTCAGCAGAGAACCGATTGCCCCATAAACATGTCCATGGGTCCAGATCGCCGTTACCAATACGCCCAAGATATAGATAATAATGATATTCGCATCCCGCAGGCCGGCGGCAAAAAACGCGAAGCCTACCAGAGTTGACAGCAGAGTGATCACCAGGGTTTTGACCAAATCCTGCCAACGGAACCACGGCTCATCGTTCTTATGGAAGGCAATCCGCTTTTTATACAGCGGCTGCGTATCCGGAATGACATAGATCTCCAGATTTCCCGCTAAATCCGTCAGCCGGTCCGCAAGGCTTTTGCCCTTAAAAAACAGCAGGCTTCGGTGGTTGGTCCGCCCTAGTACAATTTTCGTCACACCGCTGACTCTAGCGTACTCGGCGATCTGAACCGCAGGATCGTCGCCATACACCGTTGCGATCTGGGCGCCCATCTGCTCTGCAAGCCTCAAGTGGTCCCTAAGGCGCTTCAGGTTGTCGCCCTTCAGCTCCTTGGTTTCCGGAGTTTCCACAAACAAAGCGGTAAATCCGCTGTGAAACGCCTCCGCCATACGGGCGGCGGTACGGATTACCTTAGCGTTGGAGGGTGCGCTGGACAGGCAGATTAAAATATGCTCTCCCGCCCTGGCGGCCGTCTCGCTCCCTCTCTTTTGAGCGGTTCGGTTTAAGCGGTCCGCGGTACGGCGCAGAGCAATTTCCCGCAGCGCCGTCAAATTTTCTTCCGAGAAGAAGTGATTCAGCGCCCTTTGGGCTTGGCCCTCCCGGTATACTTTTCCAGCCTGCAACCGGATAATCAGATCCGCCGGTTCGATATCCACCAGCTCCACCTGGTCTGCGGAATCAAAAATGCGGTCGGGAATCCGTTCGCTGACCGATACCCCGGTAATCGACGCCACCAGATCATTGAGGGATTCCAGATGCTGGACGTTAACTGTGGTATATACGTCGATTCCGGCCCGCAGAAGCTCCTCCACATCCTGGTACCGCTTCGCGTGGCGGCAGCCGGGCGCATTACTGTGAGCCAGCTCATCCACCAAAATAAGCTGCGGCTTCCGGGCCAGCGCTTCATCCAGGTCAAACTCCTTCAGCATTACGCCCTTATAAGGCACTTCCTTGCATGGCATCTGCTCCAGGCCGTCTAACAACGCCAGAGTTTCCGGGCGGACATGCCGTTCCACATAGCCTACCACCACATCCCGGCCCTCTTTTTGAGCCTGGTGCGCAGCCTCCAGCATGGTGTAGGTCTTGCCCACTCCCGCAGCGTATCCAAAAAATATTTTCAGCTTTCCATGAGTGCTTTGATCCTGCTGCTGATGAATATGGTACAACAGCTCTTCTGGACTGGGCCTTTGGGTTTCCATTCATTCTCACCTGATTTCGGGAACATTCCCCCAGCTTTATCTTTATAACATTAATATCATAACATACATTTCCTTTTCATGACATAAAAAACGAAGCGTTTGCATTAAGATTTCATTAAGATTATCCGCGATCTCTCGCAGCACAGCAATCTTAATGCCCTTCTAATACGGCAAGCGATTCTCTAACACCATTTTATTGACTGGACTGCTATTCTATAAATAGAAAATATCTCCTTGAGAAAGGAAAATTAGTATGACCAAAAGCTTTCATATGATTGACCATAGTGTGAATCTTCCAAATAGTTTGCCTGTCCGGCATTGGACGTCCATCCCGGCGCGTAAAAAATTTCACGATCGCAGCGAGCGTTTACAGAAATTTTCCGCATATTTAGAGCGTCACCCTTTTACCGCCTGGCTGGTGTCTTTTATTGCTGCACCTTTAGCGGTATTAGGAAGCGTCGCCTTACTCGCCGCAATTGCCGGCGGTTTCCTTCTTGCTGTTTTATAGTTTTTTAAGTTTTTTCCACCGAATACTATTTTCTGACATTTATTTTCACTATAAAAGGGCCTCTTATAAAGAGGCCCTTTTTGACTTTTACAGAGGATTGATTTCCTGTCCCTCTTGCCTCACGTCGCTTTCCACCGTAATATTGACGGTCGACTGGGCATAAACGCTGGTCCATTCCTGAACCCTTGATTTAAAATATTCGGGCTGTGATTGCAGCATTCTTCTTCCAAACCGGAAAATATCGGATTGATATTCCCGAAGCAGCTTTTCCGTTGTTTGTACGCATCGGTCATAAATCGCCTGATTTGCCGCTTCCTCCATTTTTTCCACCATATCCAAGCCGTACTTTTGATGGATATTTCCATCTATTTCATAAAGATCCAGATCTGCTCGAATGGAAACATCGAATACCGGCAGATCGTTTTCCACTTTGGCGTCAATAGAGCTGTCTCCGCCGATCAAGGAAAAGGATACGTTCCCTACGCCTTCTACTGGAACCACCAGGGTTCCGCTTCTTGCTTCTCCGGTCATCAAAAGATAGCCTTGCGTCTCCTCCAAGGTCAAATAGCCAACCAGCCTATCTCCCTTTAAAACGCCTGTGCCATCCACATAAACGATCCCTTCTTCCTCATTTCCGGACATGGTCAAAGCAATCATAAAGCCGTCGGAGCTCTCATCCTGGAGCCGGTTTACCAGAGTCAGGACATCAGAATGGACCTGCTCGGCGTTGATTTCCCCGGAATCCGCCAGGTTTTCGATATCCTTCGCCGAGATCAGCCGGCCGTCGCTATTGCAATTCATAACCTCTCGGGCAGTCCGCTCCTTGGCTACAAAAAGCTCCACCGTAGGCCGGGTTTCGTAGTAGCGGATAAAAAAGTCAATTACGTTATTCATACCGCTTTTCGCAGTGTCCTCTCCGACAATCAGAACCAGGTTTTGTGAAAGCAAGGGCTCCTTTCCGCTTTGGAGGGTGATGGCATTAAAGGCGTCTATCACCGATCTTCCCCGTCCCGTCACCACTACAATATCCTGGCTTTCCTCACCGCCCGCGCTGGCCCTTTGAGCGTCAAACACATGCATCGTTACCACATAGGCGCCATCCTCGATATCCACACCGATGCCGTTGACAATCAGCCGCTCATTTAATTGATTGACCTGGCTGCATCCTGGCGTAAAAAGTAAGAGCATAAAACAAAAAAGCAAAAAACAGGCTTTAGCTCTCACGTGAACTCCTCCTTCCGTGCTTAATCAGGTCTATGGCCAAAAGGATCAAGGGCACCGCTAATGCTGCGGTAACCGTAATCCAGAAAATACCGCTCATCTGATAAATAAAAAAGGTGACGTTTTCATGATACACAGTCCAGAGGCTGTACGCGAAAACCGCCGCCGCTCCTATAAAAATTGAAAACTTAGCCGCTTTTTGGCCAAAAAACTTTTTAACACAAAGCGAGAATAAATACAGCCCTAAGGAAACCTTAATAAACAGACATGTCGTCCAGACAGCAAAAAACAGGGCGTCCACCCTTTTAAAAATTCCCAGCTCCGCCACGCTGGCAGCCGCATAAATCGGATAAATCTGAGTCCTGATAAAGTCGCCCAAGGCTCCCACAATCACCAAAATCAGGATAATCATTGTAAGGTTGGTGGAGAACAGCCAGGTAAAAAAGCCTTTTTTCACCTTTCCCCTGGTGAAAGGCAGCAGCATCCCGAGAAAAACAATACAGGACGACCTTCCGATCATTTGCTCTACACCGATCCACATTTTGTTCGTGCCGTCATAAAGCAAGGGAGTGTAATTCAAAGGATCCAGCTTAAACAGAAGCGCCGTAATGAAAAATACCAGGCAGGCCACGACAATCACAATGATGATTCCTGACGCTCTGGCCAAGGCTTCTACTCCCCGGAACGCTCCGTAGCATGCGGTCAGCAATACTGCTGACGCTAAGAGAAGCAAGGAAAATTTAGGCGCCATCACGCTGGAAACAAAGGCGCTGTAAAAGCTTAGATTATAACCGCAGATAAACAAAAAGTACAAGCCGTAAAACACAGTGATCAGCGCTCCCAAAAAACGCCCGGTTAAAGCGCAGGCCTGATCCACTAAGGTATCGTTTGGCCGGCGTTTGTGGAGAACGTAAATGGGGATGGCGATCAGCGTCATAAATACGATTGACAGGCACGCTGAAACCACCTGGTCCAGCATTTCACCGGAGGCCGCCATATAAGGGCTGTAGGTAACGTTTACCACCATTCTGCTGATAAACAGCATACAAAACAGCTGGCCCGCGGTGATTTTATTGGTTTTAGTCATTGGCTTCCGTCTCCCCTTCCCGGTCCATCGCAGTAGTCCCCGGCATATGCTGCACGGTATTTGCCCGCTTGGACAGCACCTTCCAGCTGGAGCGAACCGCTACATCCCGCATAGAGAAAAGGCTGAACGGAGAGATCGGGGATGAAAACGGAACACCATAGGTAGTTTTGCCGCAAATACTTACCAGCACAACGGAAAACAACAGCATAACGCCCCAAATTCCCATAACACCGCCTACGATAATAAACAAGAGCCGAAGAATGGCGATAGGCTCATACAAGCTTGGAATGACGTAAGAGGAAATTGCCGTCAGCGCCACTACCATCAGGGTGGTGGCCCCGATCAAGCCGGAGGAAATTGCCGTATCGCCGATGACCAGCGCGCCTACGATACTGACCGCGTGGCCCAGGGGCTTCGGCAGCCGCAGTCCGGCTTCGCGCATGATTTCATAAATAAAATGGATCACCAGGGCTTCCAGCATCAAGGGGAACGGCGTAGTGGCGATAGCCGTAGCAATTTTATTCATCAGCTCTTCCGGAAACACCTCCGGGTTAAAGGTTCCCACCGCCACGTAAATCCCAGGCAGAAGCGTGGCGATAAAAAACGCTAAATATTTCAGCCAGCGGGTAAAGGTGGCGAAATACGGCTGATTGCTGTAATCATCCATAGTTTGAAAATATTCCACGAACAGATAAGGGACAATCAATACGCCGGGGGTTCCATCCACCAGAACCGCCACCCTTCCCTCCGCGATCTTGCCGCAGACCGTATCAGGCCGTTCCGAAAGGCCGATGCCTGAAAACGGGCACATGTTTTTTTCTTCCTCTAAAAAGGGGATCAGATAGCTGGAGGACAGTACCGTCTCCAGTGTGGAAGAGCTCAGCCGTTTTTTGATTTCTTTTATAATCTCGGGGGAAACCGTATCTCTCAGATAGCACAGGCATACATCGGTTTTACTGACGCTGCCTACAGATAAAGTTTCAAATTTCAGCTTGGGATTTTTCATCCTGCGGCGGATCAGAGTCATATTGATTCTCAAAGGCTCCACAAAGCCTTCTTTGGAACCCTTCTCCATTACCTCGTTGGTAGGCTCCGACACGCCGCGGAAGCTGAAGCCCTGAAGGCCGATCGCCAGGACGACCCCGCATCCATCTATAGCCAGCAGAGCGAATCCGGACATCACCAGGGCAAAGGCCTGCTCAAAGGTTCCTACTTCCACCTGTTCTGAGCTGGAAAGCACATTATCCCTAATATACTCATACTTTTCTGCTGGATCCTCCTGGCTGTAAAACGTCCGCATAATCGGATTAATCACCGCATTAGCCAGGGTTTCCTTATTAATCATTCCCTCTATGGTGATAACCGCTGCCTTCGTGCCTTCGATTTCCATTTCTCTTATGGTCAAATCAGCGCTGCCGTCGAACTTATCACGGAAAAAATCTAAATTCCAATCCAAGCTTTCCGACAGCGCCTGCTTTGTATCTGCTGCGGACGGGCTTGGCTCCCGGGTAGTATACCTGTGTATCAAGTTTTTGAAATATGAAAACATCTTCATTCCCCCATGAGGTCTAGTGTGACAGTTCTTCAAAGAAATTATACCCAGTATAAATTTTTTCAATCACGGCAAACTAAAAGACGCAAGAAAAGATTCCGTAAGACGAGGTATCCTATGACTATTTCTTTGATTCGAACGCTCCTTTTATATGTCATGATCATCGCCGCGGTCAGAATCATGGGGAAACGTCAAATCAGCGAGCTGCAAACCTCCGAACTGGTGGTTACCCTGTTGATTTCTGATATCGCCGCCATCCCCATGCAAAACACCGGCCAGCCCCTTTCCAGCGGCATTATCCCCATTTTAGTGCTGGTATCCTGCGAGATTGCCGCTTCCTTTTTTATGGTAAAAAATTCCCGGTTCCGTAAACTGGTTGCCGGAAAGCCTCAGGTGGTTATCAATAACGGCACCGTGGATCAGGCACAAATGAAGCGGCTGCGCATGAGCACTGAGGATCTTTCTGAGCAGCTCCGGCAGATGAACGTGTTTTCTATACAGGATGTTGCCTACGCAATCGTCGAAACCAACGGCAAGCTCAGCGTAATGAAAAAGCCGGAAAAGGATCAGGTATCCGCCTCCATGCTGGGAATCGCGGTTCCAGACCATGGGATCGACGCTGTAGTCATCAGCGACGGAGAGCTGTCCAAGTTTTCTTTGGAGCTCTGCCATCTCACCGAGGAATGGGTTATGGGAGTGCTGAACGGCCAAAATCTCCGTTTGGAGGATGTTTTTATTATGACCGCTAATCCAAAGAAAAATTATTATCTCATCCGAAAGGATGAGGTGCAGAAGAAGCATTCCAGCCATGGCGCTCAGAAAGGAGGCCGTTAATGTGAAACGTATTTGGGTCGCGGTATGCGCGATGGTGCTGATGATTACTCTATGCGTAATCGAGCTGTCGTTTACCAACTCATCTATTGACCGGCTGACGGAAAAGCTGGATCAAGCGGAGCAAAAGGTTCACGACCAGGATTATTCCACTGCTTTTCGGTTGAGCGAAGAGGCTCTGGAGGTTTGGAACAGCGACCACAAGGTTCTGTCCTTTTACACCACTCACGATCAGCTCGAGCAGATCGACCTTTCCTTCGCCGTCCTTCTGCTCCATTTACAGCAAGGAAACTACGACGACTTTCTCGCGGAAAAATATAAAGCCGCCGCCCAGCTGGAAAACGTGAAGGATAACGAGATGCCCAGCCTTCACAATCTGTTTTAGCCCCGGTATTTGATACGGCTAAAACAGGCCGCGATAGAGGATTTATATCCGCGGCTGAGGAATCCAGCTTTACAGAAAGAGGAATACCCGCGCTGATACCAGCGCGGGTATTCCTCTTCTTCTGCAATTTTTACTTTTCAAAGAGGGACCGGTCCATCTAGCTTTAGGGCAATCCGTCAAAGCTTCGCTCCTAGGCTTCCCATAACACCGTTTTTCCCTCACTCCCCGATGTGCCATTTGGTTCCCTGAGGAGTATCCTCCAGCACCACATGCCGGGCGCTTAATTCATCCCGGATCCGGTCGGCTTCCGCCCAATTTTTATTTTTTCTCGCCTCTACGCGCCGCTGAATCAGGTTCTCGATTTCTTCATCCAAGCTGTCTTTGGTGTCCTTTTTGACATAAAGCAGCCCCAGCACATCCGCCAGGCTGTTGAACAGGGTCAAAGCCTCCTCTGCGATCTCCTTATGGGGATTCGTGGCAGTGCTCAGGTTGGTATTAATATCCTTTGCCAGCTCAAATAGCACCGCGATAGCGTCGGCGGTGTTCAAGTCGTCATCCATAGCCTCGCAGAACCGGTTCTGGTATTCCTCCAGGCGCTTCTTGATTTCCTCATCCCTTGCTTCCCGGCCAGGCTTGGCATTGCTTACCACGAATTCCAGGTTTTCCCGGCAGGTGTAAAGGCGCTCCAAAGCGGCGGTGCATTGCTTTAGGAGATCCACACTGTAATTAATAGGGCTTCTGTAATGAGACGCCACCATCAGATAGCGGATAGGCTCATAGCCGAACTCCTTAGCTACCTCCCGGACGGTAAAGAAATTATTCAGGCTCTTGGACATTTTCCGGTTGTCCACATTGATATAGCCGTTATGCATCCAGTAATGGGCAAAGGGTACTCCATTGCAGCACTCGCTTTGGGCAATTTCATTTTCGTGATGGGGAAAAATCAAATCCTGACCGCCGCAATGGATATCGATGGTATCTCCCAAATAGGTTCTGGCCATGGCAGAGCATTCGATATGCCATCCCGGCCGCCCCTTTCCCCATGGGGAATCCCAATACGGCTCGCCTGGCTTGGCCGCTTTCCAAAGGGCGAAGTCCATCGGGTCTTCCTTGCTCTCTCCAACCCCGATGCGGGCGCCGGCCTCCAGCTCCTCCAGCGGCTGATGGGAAAGCTTTCCATACCCGCTGAACTTTAGGGTACGGAAATAAACGTCTCCGTTTTCCGCCGGATAAGCGTAGCCCTTTTTCACCAAATCCGAGATAATTTCTATAATCTGTTCCATGGTCTCGGTGGCTCTAGGATGAACGGTGGCCTCCCGGATATTCAAGCCCCTGGCGTCGGTTTTATATTCCTGGATATACCGCTCGGCGACGGTCAAGTAATCGGTCTTCTCCTCGTTGGCCTTGCGGATAATCTTATCGTCGATATCGGTAAAATTCTGCACAAAGGTTACTTTCATGCCCCGGTATTCCAGGTATCTGCGAAGAATGTCAAACACGCACATGGGCCTGGCGTTTCCGATATGGATAAAATTATAAACTGTGGGCCCGCAGGCGTAAATTTTTGCTTCTCCCGGCGCAATGGGGACAAATTCTTCCTTTTGTCTGGTAAGGGTATTAAAAATTTTCACAAAAGTACCTCCCGATCTTGAGTTTTGGAACAGCGGCCTCACAAGCAGCGGCAATCCTTAATAATTCTGCTGAGCTATCATCCTTCTGACGGAGACTGTGCGATTGACTAGTATTCCGCAAACGTGGGGCGCTTCCCGCTTTTCCTATTTTCTGCGTTTTTAAGTTCTCTGGGCCCGCTGTGCCTATTGTTCCTTTTGGGCTTCCAGGCTCTGTTCTAATGCTTCCATCTGGGCTTGCAGCTTCGTCAGCTGGTACTGCATCCGGCAGATCTCCTGAGCCACCGGATCGCCGTAATGGATCTGATCCAGAGCGCCTACCTTAACGCCGTTGACCCGGACTACCCGGGCCGGTACTCCTACCGCCGTCGCGTTGGCCGGAACCTCCTCCAGTACCACCGCTCCCGCGGCGATGCGGGCGTTATCTCCGATGGTAAACGGCCCCAGCACCTTAGCGCCGGAACCAATCAGCACGTTGTTGCCCAGAGTAGGATGGCGTTTTCCATTTTCCTTGCCGGTGCCTCCCAGGGTCACGTTTTGATAAATGGTGCAATTGTCCCCAATTTCTGTGGTTTCTCCAATGACCACGCCCATACCGTGGTCAATGAAAAGCCCTTTTCCTATTTTGGCGCCCGGATGGATTTCTATACCCGTGCGGTGGCGGGCGTGCTGAGAAATCATCCTGGCGATAAATTTCATATTGTGGCGGTAAAACCAATGGGAGCGCCGGTAAGCCCGCACCGCCTTAAACCCGGAATAAAGAAAATAAACCTCCGCCCGGGAGCGGGCTGCGGGGTCCCGTTCCATGATGGAATCGATCTCCGCTTTTAAACGGTCAAACACGCTGATCCCCCTTTCTCTCTATCTTGATCATCCAGGCGAAAAGAAATACAATCAGAAAACCTCCATCCCCATAGCTTCATGAGGACGGAGGCGAAGCTTTGATTTTCACTCCCGCCGGACGTATCAAACTAATTCACGATTCATTATATACGAAACCGGGGTAAAATGCCAGTTATTTCACATTTTTTATCAGGGACCGGTTTTTCCACAAATAAACGCCGCCGGAGATCAGTGTGAGAGCCGTACAAACGCACAGAGCCGCGAAGCCGATCCACCAGAACAGCTCCAGATAAACATATCCCGTAGCGCTGTTGACTGCCTGAAGCGCCAGAACCAGCAGAATAGCGAAAATCTGGCTCACGGTTTTAGCCTTGCCCCACAGGTTTGCGGCGATCACCTTGCCCCCTCCGGCCGCCACCAGGCGGATGGAGGTCACGATAAACTCTCTGGCGAGAATAATGATTACCAGCGCGGCGTCGGCCCATCCCAACGCCACGAAGCACACGAAAGCAGACATTGTTAAAATCTTATCCGCCACCGGATCCGCAAATTTCCCAAAATCTGTCACTAAGCCGTGCTTTCTGGCGATCCTGCCATCAAGCATGTCGGTGAGGGAAGCGAGAGAAAACACCAGGATCGCCCAAATTTCGTTGTAAGGGATCGCGGGAGTCAGAAGGAGCGCCACAAAAAGAGGTACCAGCACAATACGCAGTATGGTTAATTTATTGGGAAGATTCATGTCGTCACCACCTGGCCGATTAAGTCGCAGTCCATTGTATCGGTAATTTCCACTTGCACGAACATGCCCGGATAAGGCTTTTTCCCTTCCACCGTGAAAAACACCTTGGTATCGATCTCCGGAGCGTCAGCCGCGCTTCTGCCGAAGCAGCATTCCGCGTACCGGTCCCAGCCCTCGTTCAGCACTGTAATGGTCTTTCCCACCATTTCCCGGCTCATTTCATCCATCAGGGCCATCTGCTGCTCCATCATCAGCTCCTGGCGGTGCTCCTTGATTTCCCGGGAAATTTGATCCGGCAGCCTTGCCGCCGGAGTTCCTTCCTCCTGGGAATAAGCAAAGCAGCCCATGCGCTCAAACCGCATTTCCTTGGCAAATTCCGCCAGTTCCTCAAAAGCCTCCTCGGTTTCGCCTGGGAAGCCCACCATAAAGGTGGTGCGCAGTACGATGCCAGGCACCTTCTCACGGATTTTCCGGATCAGTGCCGACAGCGATTCCCGGTCGCCCTGCCGGTTCATTGCCCTCAGCACCTGCCGGCTGCAGTGCTGCAGCGGCAGATCCATGTATTTCAAAATTTTATCCTCTTTTGCCATGACTTCCAAAAGCTCGTCGGTAATCCGCTCCGGATAACAGTACAGCACCCGAATCCAGCGGAGCCCCTCCACCTTGCAAAGCTCTGTCAAAAGCTGAGGCAATTTTCCCTCGCCATACAGATCCTCGCCATAGCGGGTGGTATCCTGGGCGATGACCATCAACTCTTTTACGCCCCATTGGGCCAGCTTTTCCGCCTCCGCTAAAATGTCCTCCATTTTCCGGCTGCGGTAGCCGCCCCGGATCAAAGGAATCGCGCAGTAGGTACAATGATTATCACAGCCCTCGGCAATTTTTAAATAAGAAAAATAACTTGGGGTGCTCTGCACCCGCTCTCCCTCCAGGGGAAGCTCGCACTTGGGCGGAAAGGTCTCGATCCGCTTTCCCTCCAGAGCTTCCCGGACAATCCGGGCGATCTCTTTATTGGCGCCAATCCCTACCACTGCGTTGACTTCCGGCAGTTCCTTGGCAATTTCCTGCTGGTAACGCTCCGCCAGGCAGCCGGTGACCACGATCGCTTTGATACGGCCCTCCTCCTTCAGCTTGGCCAGTTCCAGAATCTCCTCAATGCTCTCCTGCTTTGCAGACTCGATGAAGCCGCAGGTATTTACAATCGCTGCGTCGCCCATGGCCACGTCGTCCACCAGCTGAAAGCCCTCCCGCTCTAAGGAGGCCATCATCATTTCCGCATCCACGCGGTTTTTCTCACAGCCTAAGCTGATACAACCTACCCGATACGCCAAGTGCCACAGTCCTTCCTATGGTAAAGTTTTCAAATGTTTTTCAATTTAATCCATTCTTCCATGCGCTGAAACCCACCGGAGGCCATCCAAGCTGTTCCCCTGG
The DNA here is from genome assembly GCA_000154345.1 of [Clostridium] leptum DSM 753. Classification (GTDB taxonomy): domain Bacteria; phylum Bacillota; class Clostridia; order Oscillospirales; family Acutalibacteraceae; genus Clostridium_A; species Clostridium_A leptum. The sequence continues at coordinate 355,176 of DS480347.1, read as the reverse complement.
CTTTTCTTACCCCTCGGGAATCTCATATTCCTTCAGTGCCCGCCGGATGTCCTCCCAACGGTAGCCAAGCCTCTGCAAAGCCGCCACAGTACGCCGCCGGCCCCTCTCGTCGTCAAGAGCCCGCAGATATTTCCGCTCTACCAGGGCACCGATCTGCCCCACAGGCTCCGGCTCCAGTTCTTCCAGCAGTTCCTCGATAAAGTCTGGATCAATCCCCTTTTGCTTTAACTCATATTCCACCCGTTTTCGGGCGAAATATTTCCGCTGAAACAGCTCCGAGGCATACCGCCTGGCGTAATCCCGGTCGTCAATCAGCCCAATTTCTTCCATCCGGTCCACCGCTTTTTCCGCCGCTTCCTGGGAAGCGGTCCGCCGGATTTTATCCACCAGTTCCTTTTTCGAGTGATCCCGGTGAGCAATCAGATAGAGTGCCTTTTCCTTTGCCCGGTTCGCGTCGGAAGCCGCCAAAAGCTCGTGAAGCTCCTCGTCGGTAATTTCCGTTCCCACTTGAAAGCGAGAGCTAAGGAGCGTCTGCGCGTCGATATTAACGGCAAGCTCTCCGTCTAAGTACAAAGCCCTCAGGCTTTTCCGCCTTGGCTCTATCGCCGTAATCAGCATAATCAGTCATCCACCATAATATCGATGCTGGCCTTGCTCTTTTTGGGAGCGGCTTTCACTTCCGCCTCAACCGGCTTCGCCACGCTTTTGTCCGGCTCCGCAGCTGCCGCGGGAACCGGCGCCGTCTTTGCGTAAAGCTTTCCGGCGTTATCGTAAACCTGCTTTTCAATTTTAGCGGCAAAATCCGGATGGCTGCGGAAATACTCCTTCACGTTATCCCGGCCCTGGCCTAAGCGTTCTCCGTTAAAAGAGAACCAGGCGCCGCTTTTCTGCACTACATCCAGCTTGACTGCCAGGTCCAGCAGCTCGCCCTCCCGGGAAATTCCCCGGCCGTACATAACGTCGAATTCCGCCTCCCGGAAAGGAGGCGCGATTTTATTCTTTACCACCTTTGCCCTGGTACGGGAGCCGATCATCTCGCCGCCCGCTTTCAGGGTTTCGATCCTGCGGATATCGATTCGCACGGAGGAATAGAACTTCAGCGCCCGGCCGCCTGGAGTCACCTCCGGGTTGCCGTACATGACTCCTACCTTTTCTCTCAGCTGGTTGATAAAAATGGCCACACAGTTGGATTTGGAGATCGCTCCGGCCAGCTTTCTCAGGGCCTGGCTCATGAGCCGGGCCTGAAGGCCTACGTGGGAATCCCCCATTTCCCCCTCGATTTCCGCGCGGGGCACCAAGGCCGCCACAGAGTCCACCACAATCACGTCAATAGCGCCGGAACGCACCAGCGCTTCGGTGATCTCCAGTGCCTGCTCGCCGGTGTCCGGCTGGGAAACCAGCAGGGAGTCCACATCGACTCCCAAGGCTCTGGCATAGACCGGATCCAGAGCGTGCTCTACATCGATAAAGGCCGCGTAGCCGCCGCTTTTTTGTCCTTCCGCGATACAGTGAAGCGCCAGGGTAGTTTTACCCGAGGATTCCGGGCCATAAATCTCCACGATTCTGCCTCTGGGCAGGCCTCCGATTCCCAGCGCCAAATCAAGAGACAAGGAGCCCGTGGGAATAGCGTCCACGTGCATCGCTTCGTTTTGTCCCAGGCGCATGACCGCGCCCTTGCCAAACTGCTTTTCTATCTGTCCCAGGGCTGTTTCCAGCGCCTTGCTTTTATCTACTGCCATAGTTTCGTTTCCCCCGCTATCCTTAAATTTTTCCTGTCCCGTCAAGATCAAAGACATGCTTGCGGGCCGCTTTCTCAAGCCGCGGCGTTGCGGCTTACAATCATATTTATTATAACTGATTCGCCCTAAGAACGCAATAAAAAAGGAAAGAATTTACAAACAAACGTTTTTATTCCCGATGACCACTCGAATCGCTCCGGTAATATCCTGAGAGAAAGTAATTTGTGAAACACCGGCCGTTTTCAGCAGATCCGCCACAGCGTTCTCCTGGCCGTTGCCGATTTCCACCGCAGCCACGCCGCCCGGCTTCAGCAGGCCAAGCCAGTTATTGGTAATCGCCCGGTAAAAGCTTAGTCCATCCGGGCCGCCGTCCAAAGCCAGCCGCGGCTCCTGCCGCACTTCCTTTTGCAGCCCCGGCAGCTCTCCGGTACAAATGTAGGGCGGATTGGAAACAACCGCATCCACCAGCGGCAGAGAAAGCCCATCCGGGCCATTCAGCACGTCGCCCTTTACCGCCCGCACCCGGCCTTCCCCATAGCGGGAAAGATTCCTTTCCAGGTATGGAAGGGCCAAAGGAGACAATTCTACACAAATCACCTTGGCATCGGGAAGCTCGCGGGCCACCCCAAGCCCCACCGCACCGGTACCGGCGCACAAATCCAAAATAACCGGAGCTGAAAAATTTTTCAGCCGCTGAACCGTCTCCAGCACCAAGGGGATCGTGTCCTCCCGTGGAATAAGAACGCCCGGCCCTACGGCCAGCTCCATGTCCATAAAGCCCCAGGAGCCTAAAAGATACTGTAACGGTTCTCCAGCAGCCTTTTTTTTAGCAGGGAAAAAAACGTTTCCATTTGCGGCCGAGAGGCGCGCTCCGCCCCATGGACGATCAGGGCCTGCCTATCCCGGCCAAAGCAATGCTCGAACAGGCACAGCACGTCGAAATCGGTGCAATAAGCACCGATTTCACCCGACTGCGCCTGTTTTTTGCCAAGCTGGTATACTTCTCGCAACGTCATGCTGTTCTCCGCATCCTTAACTTTTTTGCGCCGGAAGCTTATCCTCTCCGTTTTCCGGAATCACCGCCTCCAGCGCCTGGATCGCTACCTCGATCATATCGTCCTTCGGTTCCTTTGTGGTGATCCGCTGCACCCACATACCAGGCGCGGAAATAATCCGGGTAAACAGATTATCGTGGCGTCCGCAAAAACGGATCACCTCATACCCCAGAGCCACCACTAAGGGAATCAGCAAAATTTTTGTGAAGGAACGCAGAAAGGGATTGGTAAAAGGAATGAACACACCGACTAAAATCCCCAGCACCAGCATAAAAATCATAAAGCTGGTGCCGCAGCGGGGATGAAAACGGCTGTGCTTTTTTACGTTTTCTACTGTCAGGGGTTCCTCATTCTCATAACAGAAAATGGTCTTATGCTCCGCGCCATGATACTCGAACACCCGGCCTACGCCCTCCACCTGAGAGCAGAGAATGACGTAGCCGATAAAAATGGCCAGGCGCATAACGCCCTCTATGAGAGAGCGCAGGACCTGATTCTCCTGCATAAACGGCACCGCGCCGCCGATCAAATTGTAAATCCAGGTAGGAAGGACGAAAAACAGCAGCACCGCCAGCGCCACGCCCAGCACGGTTCCGGTAACGGTAACCGCCTTCATGGCTTTATCACCGAATTTCCGGTCGATCCAGGCGTCAAACCTACTCATCTCCTCCTCGCCTGTTTCCTCATCGGATTTTTCCGCCGACAGCATCAGCGCCCGATACCCAATAGAAAGGGAATCGATAAACCCGGCGATTCCCCGCAGCAGGGGCGCCCGGAACAGCGGATATTTGTCCCGCAGGGTCTTGATCTCTAAGTACTCGGTCTCAATGGTTTTATCCGGCAGCCTAACGGCGACTGCCGTTTTCTGAGGTCCTCTCATCATGATTCCCTCGATGAGGGCCTGGCCGCCGATAGAGGTCATGCATTTGGTTTTTTCTCTCGCCATAGATTACTCCTGTTTTTGATCGCCCTTGTCAGGCTGAATTTTTGGAATGGAAATAATTACTGTAGTCCCTACGCCCTCTTCGCTTTCAATTTGCAGAGAGCCGGAATGGAGGGTCATGATTTCATCCGCCACCGCCAATCCGATGCCGGAGCCTCTCTGGGTTTGGTTCGCCTTATAGAATTTATCCTTTACTCTGGGCAGGTGCTCCGCCGGAATCCCGCATCCGTTGTCCACGATATAAATGTGGATAAATTTCTCATCCTCCTGGACGCGGATGCTGACCATACCGTCCTCCGGCGTATATTTCAAGGCGTTGTCAATCACGTTGACAAACACCTGCCGCATTCTGTTTTTATCCGCCAGCACGGGAGAAATGCTTTCAGGCTCCTCAAAATCCAAATGCTTGTTTTCTGAGATCGCCCGCTCCCGGTACATATAAACCGCCTCATCCAGCTCCGCCAGCAGATCGATTTTATCCATCATCAGCACCATGGCCTTGTTCTGCATTCTGGAGAAATCCAAAAGCTCCTCCACAATGCCGGAAAGGCGCTCCGTCTCTCGGACAATAATACTCATGCCCTTTTCCATGGTCACCGCGTCGGCAGGCCCGGTCATTTTCATCGTTTCCGCCCATCCCTTAATCGCCGTTAAGGGAGTTCGCAGTTCATGCGAAACAGAGGAAATAAAGTCATTCTTCATTTTTTCTGACGCGCCCAGCTCCTGGGCCATATCGTTGATGGTATCGCAGAGATCGCCGATCTCGTCATCGTGTGATTTTCTGATCCGCACCTTAAAGTCGCCCTGTGCGATTCTGCGGGCCACCGCGCTGATTTTTCCCAAGGGCTTCACAATTGATCGGATAAAGTAGGTATTGGAAAGCACCACAAAGAAAATCACCATGCAGCCCACCAGAAGCAGCAGGCTGACTGACATAAAGATCTTCCGGTCAGCCGATTCCAGGGAAACCACATACCGCACGGCGCCCATATAGTCTCCGGAGGAGCTGTACATCGCCTGCGTAACCGCCATCACCTTTTCGCCGGAATTCAGCGTCCCGGTCCAAATAGCGGCGCCCTCGTCGGAGCTTTTGGCCAGCTCATAATCGGGCATCGCCTGCTTCTGGTCCACCTCAAATCCGGTAGAGGTAATCAGGCTTCTGTCATGCCTGTCAAATGCCATCAGCTCCATCTGTTCCTTATCGGAAAACGTTTCCACATAATTGACCGCTGTAGCGTTAAACCTGGAATAATCGTCCAGGCTTCCGGAAAAATAACTGGAAATTCCTGAAACATGTCCCTGAATGGTAGACTGGATACCGTTATAATAATAATTACGCACAACAAAAGCAAAGCTTAAAATCAAGATCACCAAAATGATCACAATTAAGCCCAAGCTATTAATCAGCCAACGTTTTGTTATGCCTCTGATATGCATACGGAAAAAGTCCTTTCAAGATTTGAATTTCCATCGGATCATTGCGGGGGAGGGAGCCTTGGTCTTCTTCCCTTTTGAAGCGTCCAAGCCCAGCGCCCAATCAAAAAAGCGCCGGGCCTATGCCTCCCACTTATACCCTAACCCCCATACGGTAACGATGTGCTTGGGGTTCGAAGGCTCGTCCTCGATTTTCATTCGCAGGCGGCGGATATTTACGTCTACAATTTTTTCTTCCCCGTAGTAGGCTTCTCCCCAAACATGGGTTAAAATATTGGTTCGATCCAGAGCCACGCCGGGATTGCTGAAGAAGTACTCCATGATTTGAAACTCCACCTGGGTCAGCTCAATCATCCGGCCCTTTTTCTTTAAAGCCCGGTTGCGCAGATTCAATACAAAATCGCCGGAAACCAGCTCCTCCTGGAAATTATTTTCCTCCCGCATTTCCGCAATCGCCACCCGGCGGTATAACGAGTCCACCCTGGCGACCAGCTCAGAGGGGCTGAACGGCTTGGTAACGTAGTCGTCGGCTCCCAGCATTAAGCCGGTAACCTTATCCATTTCCTGTGTTTTCGCCGTAAGCATAATAATCCCCAGGTTTCCGCTTTTCTTACGCAGCTCTTTGCAAACGGTAAGTCCGTCGATACCGGGCATCATAATATCTAAAATCGCTACGTCGAACTCCCCGTGGTTTTCCTCATACTTTTGCAGCGCAGCTTCCCCGCTGTTGGCCTCTACCACATCATAACCGGCCCGCTGGAGATTGATCACCACAAACTCGCGGATGGCGTCCTCATCCTCCACAACTAAAATTCTTTTCATAGGAATCCCCCTTTTAATTGGTTAGATTATCTGACTCAATCAGACCAAACCGCTTTGCCGCATCCTGATAAGAGATGGCCTTATCCCCGCCGGATTCAGGAATACTGACGGCATATACTGTATCCTCTGTTTCCAGCACGCTGGTGAACTCGCGGGTGGCAGTAATATGGGCATCCCAATTAGCCTTAGTAAACACCCCGATCTTTAAAATTACCGCGCCTGAGGCGCCGACGCCCTCGTCGTTTACCACCCATTCAGAAAAGATGAATTGGCGCTCGCCCGCCTCCAAGGCGCCTGTCACGGTTTCCAGCCAGCTGCTGGGCATCAAGAAATAATAGCCCTCCTCCGTATTAACATACATATTTTGAATGGAAACCAGTTCCTTCTCCTGTGGAAAGTACTGCTGCCATTGCGTAATATAGGCCGGCGCCGCCGAAGACGCGGCACGCTCGTCCATTGCCGGCATCACCGTATTGGAAGCCGCGGCGTTTCCCTCGAACGGCCTCGCGGCTGGAATCTCTATCACACCGTCCTCATTGATATCCATACAGGTCACGCCGGCAGGCCTTGTGAGAGAAATTTTATTGCTGGAATCAGAGCTGTAAAAGGGCGCCTGCAGCTTCTGCTCTTCGGGATCCCAATATACCAGCTCCGTCGTCATTTGATTTCCGGATTTTACGCCGTCGATATATACGCCGCGATAGCCGTTTTCCAGTTCTCCAGCCTGAAACGAGGCGTACTGGGTTACCTCCTGATTCATCTCTACCTCGCTTACATTAACCAGAGAATCCGAGGCTTCACTGTATTTCAGCAGTCTGGCGGCAGCAGATTTATCCGCCGTATTAACAGAGCTCATAAACAGCTCGTCTGTCCCATCCCGGTCAAAATCCTCCAGCGCTAAATCCGTATAGCTGTATTCCAGGTCAGACGGCTTGACCTCTCCATTTTCATACCGGAAAACCGTCGCCTGGTTGGCGCTGGAATAATTGCTCCATCCGATCAGCACGGAATCCCAGCCGTCGCCGTTTAAGTCGGAAAAGCACACCCTTTCCACTTCTGCGGCGGAATTCTGAAACGCGGCGATTCTCTGCCATTCTCCAGATATCTGGTCGATAAAAATCACCGTAATATCCGAAACGCCATCCGGCGTGTTGGATTTATAAAAGGCAACGGCTTCATCCGTTCCATCCCCATTGATATCATGCATAATAACAGCGGAGCGGTAGTCTCCCTTTTGAGGATATTTGAATGTGTAGCTGCCGGCGCTCTCCTCAATCACTCTTTGTATATCCGCTTTATCCCCTGTAGCCTTGGGCGGGGACATCAGGTTTTGAGTATCCAGGTCCATTACCGAACAGCCGGAACAAAACAAGCAAAGCGCCAGCAGCGCACAAATCAGTTTTGTTCTCATGACTTCCTCCTTTGGCCTGCCGGAATACCGGCTCTATCCTTTTCACTGCCGTACCAATTTAAAAATCGGCGTTCCGCAAAGAGAGTCCGCCTCTTTTCCGCAAAGCTTCCTTTTCAAAAACAGCGAACCAAGCCGCTGTTCCATTGTCCCCCCTTACTGTTGGGAACAGTAAAGAAAAACAACAAATAACGATTGGAGCTTCCGCTTCATCGATACTATTTTACACATGAAATTATTATAGCATGTCAAATCATAAAATAACAGTTAAAAAAACGTAATCAAATTCCCGCGCAGCCTCTCAGAGGCTTTCTCTAAAGGCACGGTCCCTTAAAAACCGCTTTGAGAAATTTGATCGGCACTCCCTGTCGTGAAAACATCAGCTCGTGCTCGGTTGTAAAATTGCACACATCCTCGGAAAGCCCTGCCAGATGCAGATTCTTTTCGTCAATTTCCAATTCGAAGTTCTCAGACAAAAAATAACCTCTGCTGGATAAGTACAGGCCGTCGTCATCCGTTTTAAAATAAACGCTCGCTCCCGGCTTTAAGAAAGCCTGGTAAAGCTTAAGCTGCCTGGGATGGGTCAGCCTGCGCTTATGATGCTTTGCCTTGGGCCAAGGATTGCAGAAATTAATGTAGATCCGATCCACCTGATCCCCCGGCGCCAGGATTTTGTCAATCCTTTCAATGTCGTAAATGGCCAGAAGAATATTTTCAGGCCGTCGTCCCGCCGCCTCCATCTCCTTGTCAATGTTCCGTTTCGCTACCCCCAGAACATCGGGGCTGATATCGATGGCGAGATAATTGATCTCCGGATGAGAAGCGGCTATCGCGGCGGTGAACACCCCTTTTCCGCATCCAAGCTCCAGGTGCAGCGGCTGGCTCCGCGCGAAGGCTTCCTTCCACTTGCCCCGCAGCGCTTCCGGTTCCTCTACGTAATATCCGGACCCCAGCAGCTCCGGCATAGACCATTTTTTATGTCTCATTCTCATAATGATTCCGCCTATTCCATTTTTTCTTTGATCTCCTCAGAAATTATAACAAAAAAAACACAAAATGGCTATATGGTTTTCCATGCCCATTTTTTAACCTACTTTTAAGCAGCCACTGTATTTGTGATCTTTTGGAAAATGAATCAAAAGCAATCCTGCGCTGTAAACTATTCTTTTCTTTATAGTTCAGTCCGGGCCTTTCGCTATTTCTCGCGGCTGGTCAAATCTCTGATTTTCGAGAACGCCTCCTATTTTTGAAGCCTATCCGAATGGTATAAAAGGCTTTTGCCCCTCAGTCAAGGCGTCTCGATTTATCCTAGACGGACTAATATCGGAACGTCCCGCTTTATTTCAGAAAACAGCCGGCAGCCGCAAAAAACGATCGGGTTATCTATTAGAATCATGAATAATCCTCCTGAATTTCGGTGAGCCTATAGGCAGGAATCATAATTTTGATCTTATTTTAGGAGGTTTCATTATGAAACGCATGGGAAAAATCCTATCCTTATTTTTAACCGCCGCGATGGCGGCTTCCTGTTTGGCGGGCTGCAATAACAGCGATGAAAACGCGGATACATCTTCCGCGGGCTCCAAGCCGTCTTCCAGTACAGACTATGATATTTATATCTACAATTCCAAAGGGGAAAACGCGGAACAGTTCAAGGCCATGTGCGAGGCCTATACCGAGGAAACCGGCGTGAAAATCAAGCAGTTTTCCATCGGCTCCGGCCAGGACCACATGGAGACCCTAAGAGCCGAAATGGCTTCAAAAAATCCACCGACGATTTTCTCCATTCAGGGTATTAAGGAGCTTCCCGAATGGCAGGAAAGCGGACGCGCCCTGGATTTGAGCCAGGCTGCTGATCCTGATTTTAAAAAGCTTGCCGAGGCGATTCCGGAAAACCTATACCTTTCCACGGATGGTACAACAAACTATGGCGTTCCTTATAATCTGGAAGGCTATGGGTATCTCGTGGACAAGCAGATGATCACCGATATTTTCGGCGAGGAGAACACCGAGGCCTTTTTGAAGGATGCAAGAACCTCCACCTATGAGGAGTTCGCCGCCTTAGTGGCGGCCCTTACCAGCTATATCAAGGAGGAAAAGCCCTCCGAAGTAACCCTTTCCGGCAACACCTATACCATGAACCCTACCCGGCTGAATCTGGCCGCTAAGCTGGAGGGCGTTTTTTCCGTCGCCGGCTCTGAAAAATGGACCTACGGCGACCACACCATCAATGTATCCCTCGGCGCCGTATTTACCTCCGCCGCCGAGGCCTCCAATGCCGACGACGCCAAGCTGGATACCTTAATCAACCCCTTCCAGAAATACGCCCAGGCCTTGGATTTGGTCACCTCCAACGCTGTGGGGGAACGGGGCCCCTCCTTTATTAATTCCACTACCAACGGTTACGACCAGTCGATTCAAAATTTTGCGGACAGCAAGGCTGTATTTCTCCAGCAAGGCAACTGGGCCTACGGAAATATTGAAAAGGTCAATCCAGACCTCGCCAAGCGCTTGACCTTCCTGCCGGTAAAGATGCCTATAGACCAAACCGACATCACGGCAGAGGGCATGACAGTGGAAAAATTCAATTCATCAATTCCTGTCTACGTTCCGAATTTTTACGCAATCAACGCCAAGGCTACCGAGGAGCAGCAGCTTGCCGCTCAAAAATTCCTGGTATGGCTGAACACCTCGGAAACAGGTAAAAAATATATCACAGAGGAGTTCAACTTTATACCTTATGACGCCGGTGAAAACGATCAGCTGGACAATCCCCTAAGCCAATCCATTTTGGAATATAAAAACCAAGGCGATATTCTGCCCGCCGCTTACCATGGCGCGCCTGCCAGCTGGTCCAGCGACGTAGTAGGGCTTTACCTGATGGAAAACTATCTCACCAAGGAGGAGTGGACGCAGGCTGACTACGGCAGCATCGCTCAGTATGCGGTAGAGCAATGGAAGGAAATGAAAAACGCCGCTTAGCCGCTTAATTTATTTGGACTGGAAAGCGCCCGGAAACGGAATCCGTATCCGTGCGCTTTTCCCGCCGCTTAAGATTCTATGAAACCAAGGAGACTGCTATGGACCGCTATTATAAAAAATGGTTCTTCCCGCTGGCCTTGCCCTCCATGATTTTATTTGTCGTGGTGATTTTGGTTCCCTTTCTGCTGGGCGCCTTATATTCCTTCACCTCCTGGCGCGGAACCTATTTTTCGGGCGGAGGGCTTTGGGAATCCTTTGTGGGCCTTCAAAATTACCAAGCCGCCTTTCAGAACCAAAAATTTCTGGATGCTTTTTGGTATACCATTAAATTTACCGTTATTGCGGTAATTACTATCAACGTGACGGCCTTGGCCCTGGCGCTGATGGTAACCAAAATTTCAAGACTCTCGGGTATTTTCCGCACCATTTTCTTTCTGCCCAACATGCTGGGCGGGCTGGCCTTAGGCTTTATTTGGCAATTCATTTTCCAGATCGTATTTTCCCAAATTCTGTTCGGTCCGGAATCCCTCTTGCCAATTCCATTTTTGCAGAATATGACTCAGGACAACACCAAGGCCCTGTTCGCCCTGGCGATCCTGGTTACCTGGCAAATGGCCGGATACATGATGATTATCTATATCACGGGCCTGAATAATATCCCCTATGATCTTTATGAGGCGGCGGAGATTGACGGCGCTTCCACATTCCAGCGCTTCAGAGTCATCACGCTGCCCATGCTCATGCCAGCCTTTACCGTAGTGTTCTTTCTGACGCTGGCTAACTGCTTTAAGCTGCTGGATCAAAACATCGCCCTCACAGACGGCGCCTTCGGCACCCGAATGCTGGCTACGCAAATTCTCAGAACCATCAAGGACACCACTCCGCCCAACTACGGACAAGCCCAGGCTCAGGCGGTTATCTTTTTTGTGCTGATCGCTGTGGTAACCTTGATCCAGGTTTCTGTTACGAAAAAGCGGGAGGTGGAGATGTAAATGAAAGCAAAACGGGCTTCCAGGGCAATTCTATACGTTGTATTGACCATCATAGCTCTTTATACCCTTTCTCCCCTGGCCTTCCTGCTGATCAACTCCTTTAAGACCCAGCCGGAGATCGTCAGCGCGCCTCTGGCGCTGCCTTCCTCCTGGGATTTCGGCCATCTGACCGGCGCGGCGGAACAAATCAATTTTTGGAAAGCCTTGGCGATCACTGCCCTTGTCACCCTGACTTCCGTGGCTCTTTTGGTGGTGGTTTCCTCCCTTTCCGCCTGGATGATGGTCAGAAACCATACCCGCTTTTCCAACGTTCTGCTTTTGATGTTTACCGCCGCCATGCTGGTTCCGTTCCAAGCGGTCATGTATCCATTAATCAGCCTGATGGAAAACCTCCAGCTGAAAAACCTGCTGGGCTTAATCATCATGTACGGAGGCTTCGGTTTGAGCCTTTCGGTTTTTTTGTACCACGGCTTCATCAAGAGCGTGCCCCGCTCTGTGGAGGAAGCTGCGGTTATCGATGGCTGCAACATCCTCCAGCTATTCTTCCGCGTGGTCTTTCCTCTTCTGAAATCGACTACCGTCACGGTAATTATTTTAAATGCAATGTGGATTTGGAACGATTATCTGCTGCCTTTTTTAGTCATCGGCAATTCCGATTTCAAAACCCTGACCCTGGAAATTTATTATGCCAAAATGCTTTCCGGGCAATATGGAAATCCCTGGGAATTAATTTTTCCCGCAGTCTTAGTTTCCATCATTCCTATCATCATCGTCTTTTTATCTCTGCAAAAATACTTTGTCAAGGGCGTATCCGACGGCGCAGTGAAAATGTAGAAATTACAGTACCGTAAAATCCCGCAGTCCCCCAGCAGGACGTTCGCTTCCATTTTTGCCTCCAGTCCAGCTCCTGTTCAGGGGGGCTTCCCACGCTGAGCTTCGAAAAGGAAAGGGTAATCTTCCTGCTTTTCCAAGGATAAGCGGGCAAAGACATATCTCTCAGGCGGCCTTCACACATGCTCTCCAGGCCCTCCAAATCATGCCATAAACAGCGCAGCACAGCACAAAACCGCCCTCCGAAATTTACTTTCGGAGGGCGGTTGTTTTTAGTTTTTTTCAGCAGTCTCCAAAGGAGACGCCGATCTGCCTGGCGGCCTGTACGATATCCGAATCCTTCGGCACCACCTTCAGCTTTCCGGCGACCTCCCCTAAGGGAACTGGAACGATATCAGTGCCCCGGAGCGCCACCATATTGCCGTAATTCTTATTGATAACCAGCTGCGCCGCGGCGGCGCCCAGCCGGGTTGCCAGGGTACGGTCAAAGGGGCACGGGCTTCCTCCCCTTTGGAAGTGGCCGGGCACGGTGACTCGGACCTCCTGCCCCAAAGCGGTTTGCAGCTCCTCAGCAAGCTGATAGGAAATGCTGGGATATTTCCGGTTGGCCAGCTTGGCCTTCAGTTCCTTTTTCGTTAAAAGGGAATCCTCCTTGGAGATTGCTCCCTCCGCCACGGCCAGAATAGAGAACCGCTTGCCCGCGGCGTTTCTTTTCTCAATGGCGCGGATAATATATTTGTTTTCATAGGGGATTTCCGGGATCAGAATAATATCGGCGCCGCCGGCGATCCCTGCTTCCAGGGTGAGCCAGCCAGCCTTGTGGCCCATCAGCTCCACAATAAACACCCTTCCGTGGGAGGTGGCGGTGGTATGGATGCAATCCAGGACATTGGTGGCGATATTAACCGCGCTCTGGAATCCAAAGGTCTTATCCGTGCCCCACAAATCATTATCGATGGTTTTCGGCATGGTAACCACGTTCAGCCCCTCCTCCCGGAGCAGGTTGGCCGTTTTGTGAGTGCCGTTGCCGCCCAAAATCACCAAGCAGTCCAGCTTCAGCTTTTTATAGGTGGCCTTCATGGCTTTCACCTTATCCACGCTGTTTTCATCCACCACCCGCATCAGCTTGAACGGCTGGCGGGAGGTCCCTAAAATTGTGCCTCCAAGGCATAGAATCCCGGAGAAGTCCTCCCGGTTCATGAGCCGGTAATCCCCCTCGATCAGGCCGCGGTAGCCATCCCGAAGGCCATAGAGCTCCACATCCTTGTCATAATACTCGTAAAGCGCTTTGGCCACTCCATGCAAGGCGGCGTTTAGCCCCTGGCAGTCGCCTCCGCTTGTTAACAGTCCGATTCTTTTCATTGTCATAACCATACCTTTCCACTGTGCCGCAGGCCATTAAAAATAAGAGGGGAAAATCTCTGGACGCGGCAAAATAAAACTTAGCTTTGAACGCGCTTAGAAAAACAGCTTGGAAAACAGACCCTCACCGTAAAATAGGAAGCACTGAAAGCTGGAAGCGGACGCCACTATCGCGGCTAAACCGCCGCAGCAGGACATGTCCCATTTTGACAGGCCATGGAGCCTCCCACTCCCGCCGCGATATCAGAACAAAGACTGAAACAGGCCGCCGGTTCAGCCTTATTTCCCCTGCTTTTCTCCTAATCTTCCAGCTCCCTCTGGTCAAAGGTGGGAGCCTTCTTCGGCACATAGGGCTTTTTCTCGTCGACAACCTGCTTCGCCTCCAGCGCCTCTCTCGCCAGCCGGGCAAATTCTGTCTGGCTGTTGATCACCGCCTTGCCCCGCTTATCAATATGGGCATAGGTGGTATCAGGCTGCTGGATTCTGGCGTTGACAGTATCGCTGAGCATCAGCTCTAAAATGCCAAAGGCCCGTTCCTTCAAATCCTGGTCGTCAATCGGGAATACCAGCTCTACCCGGCGGTCCAGGTTCCTGGGCATCCAGTCGGCGGAGCCCATATAGATTTTAGGATTCCCCGCGTTTTCAAATTTAAAAATTCTGCTGTGCTCCAAAAGCTGGCCCACGATGCTGTACACCGTGATGTTTTCGCTGACGCCCGGCAAGCCCGGAATCAGGCAGCAGATGCCCCGGACAATCAGCTTGATTTCCACTCCGGCCTGGGAGGCTTCATACAGCAGCCGGATGATTTCCGGGTCTACCAAGGAATTAACCTTTACGGTAATTCCGCTGGGAAGGCCCTTCCTGGCGTTTTCCGTCTCGCTGCGGATCATCCGCTCAAAAAAGCTCCGCATCCCGCCGGGAGCCACGATCATCTTGTGGTATTGGGGCGGGATCGAGTAACCGGTCAGTACATTGAACAGGGAGGAAGCGTCTACGCCGAACAGGTCCTTGCAGGTGAACATGCCGATATCCGTATAGAACCTGGCGGTGGAATCGTTATAGTTTCCGGTACCCATATGGAGATACCGCCGGATGCCGCCCTCTTCCTTACGCACCACCAGCAGGATTTTGCAGTGGGTTTTCAGGCCCGTCAGGCCGTAAATCACGTGGCAGCCCGCATGCTCCAGCTTTTTCGCCCAATTGATATTGTTTTCCTCGTCAAACCTGGCTTTCAGCTCCACCAGCACGGTGACCTGCTTGCCGTTTTCCGCGGCTTTAATCAGGGCGGCGATAATGGGAGAATTTCCGCTGACCCGGTAAAGGGTCTGTTTTATTGCCAGCACATCCGGATCCGAGGCCGCCGCAGCGACGAAATCCACCACGGCGTTAAAGCTTTCATAGGGATGGTGTACCATACGGTCCTTTTCCCGGATCGCCTCGAAGATATCATCATAGCCCCAGAAATCCGCCGGGGGATTGACCGGCTGGATCCGTTTAAAATGCAGCTGGTCGTAGCCGTCGACGCCGGAAAATTTGGAAAGATAAGTCAGATCAATCGGCCCCGGAAGCTCGTAAATTCCTTTTTTCGGCACCTCCAGCGTCTTTACCAGGAATTCCTTAGTCTCGGGATCGCATTTCTGCAAAATCTCCAGCCTCACCGGACGGCCCCGCTTCCGCTTCTTAATGGATTTCTCAATGGCCTGCATCAGGTCGGCGGACTCCTCGTCAATATCCAGATCGGAATTCCGGGTCACCCGGAAGGGACAGGAGGCCTTGATCTCATAAAGCTCAAACAGCTGCGGAAGCTTCTCCGTGATAATATCCTCCAGCAAAATAAAGGCCCGGCCCTCGGCGCAAGGCACCTCCAGGAAGCGCTTTAAGATAGAAGGCACCTGCACCACGGCGAACATGCTTTCATCCTTGTTTTGCAGCCGGACGGCAATATTCAGGCTCTTATTTGCCAGCAGAGGAAACGGGCGGCTGGTGTCTACCGCCAAGGGCGTCAGTACCGGAAACAGCACTTTGTCGAAGTAATCATCCACATGGCGGCGCTGTCTGGGCTCCAACTCCTCCGGCCTTAAAAATAAAATCTGATGCTTTTTCAGCGCCGGCAGAATGGATCGGTGCAGGCAGCTGTACTGCTTTTCCGCAAAGGAGTGGATCTTTTCCGAAAGCTGCGCCATCAATTCCTGGGGCGTCAAGCCGGAATCATCCGGCTTGGTGTATTTGGAATAAATCTGCTCCATGACGCCGGCTACCCGAACCATGAAAAATTCATCCAGGTTCGAGGCTGTGATGGAAAGAAAATTCAGGCGCTCCATAATGGGATTTTCCTTTTCAAAAGCTTCCTCCAGCACCCGAAAATTAAAATCCAGCCAGCTGAGCTCCCGGTTGTGATATGGATATTTGTTCTCCCGCTCTAATTTATTCATCGGTCTTCCCCCTAAAACATAAGCGTTTTCATGATAAACTGGGGCTTAATGCCAAATACCTCCTCAAAGAAGGGGGCGCATTCCTCAAAAGCCCACTGCTCCAAATGCATGTCCTCGTCGCTGACGCCGGTAAGGGTCAGAATCTCCTCCTTGAGCCGGACGGTCAGGCTTTGCAGCTTCTGCTTCTGAGACCGGTCCAGGGCATTGGCCAGCCTTAGGATCGCCACCAGCTTATCCACGAACAGCCGGTTTTTTTCCGTCAGCCTTTGATACTCGTGATCGTCGTAGTCCGGCACGGAAAACTCGCAATAGCTGGCGATGATTCCGATCAGGTTCACTTCCTCCTGTGTCATGCCGTAAATATCCGAGTTTTTAATCAAATCATAAGTAGAAAGCAAATGGTTCTTGGAATTTACATAATACCCTATCTCGTGAAGGATCGCCGCCAGCTCCAGCAGCAGCCGTTTTTTCGGACCCATGCCATGGTGCTTTTTCATTTTGTCAAATATTTTTAAGGCATAGTCTCTGGTGACCAGGTCGTGGGCCCGGCTGGCGCCGTAATGCTCCACCATCTGCAAAGCGCAGGAAATGGCGTTTTCCCGCACCTGATCGTCATAGGCTCCCTTACACTTGGAAAACAGGAGCTGCCGGACTAACGCATCCCAAAGCTCCACCTTGGGACAGAGAATCCTTTTTGCCAGGGTACAGTCCAGCAGATGGCGGCAGATCGCCAGAGAGAAATAGAGGATCTCCGCCTGGTTTTCACTGAGCTGGTACCGTTCACTGATTTGCTCCTTGGTCATTACACGAACCTGGTGATAAACCTCTTCCAGCTTTTTAGCGTCGATGGAATACCTTCCCTCTTCCAGGGGCGCGGCACAAAGCTTGGCAATCAGCTCGATCTCGTTGCCAGCCACCACCATGTTATTCAGCTTTTCCAAATAGGCCGGCACCTGGATTCTCCCCAGAGTACTGGCCAGGTACTCGTGCAGCACCTGATAAAACTCCTCCGTTCTATCCTGGAGGCCGCTTAACAGGTCGTGAAGCTTCAAGGAGCCCATGGCGATATTTTGGGAAAACACAACGCTTTCCCGATCGTAGATGGCCAGGCCGATGGAGCCGGTGCCGATATAAGAGATCAGCGCCGTGTCTATTTTTTCACTGGAGTCCTGCATAGCGCCGTTCAGGATTTCCGAGTAAATCAGTGTCTTTTCCTGGTCATCCTCCAAAACCTCGATGGCCATGTCGTTCTGAATTTTAATCTGATCCACTACGTAAGCACGGTTTTTGGCCTCCCGCAAAACAGAGGTGGCCACCACCTTATACTGGGTAACGCCGTATTCCAGCATCACCTGGGCGTATCCTCTCAGCACCGAGATCATTTCCTTCAAGCTGTCAAAGCTGATTTTTCCTGTGGAAAACACCTCGTGGCCGATTTGAGTTGGGTATCTGAGCACATCGATATCGGTAATGGCGCCGTCGCAAAGCTGGGAAACCCGCATTTGTATCAGGCTTGAACCAATGTCAATCACCGCTACCGCTTTTCCCCGTCGTTTCTTATTCATCCATGACACTCCCAACCGCACATTTTTTGAAAACCAGCGTCCGCCAAAAGCCATGCCCAAGCCTTCCACCTTGCGGGCATAGCTTCTATTATGATTATTATACCAATATTTTCACATTTTCTCAATGGAGCGCCGGTGCTTTTGTTCATTAAATTCTGGTTAACCGAGGCTCTCCCTTTTCTCTATTCAGATTTTACCCTTTCTATGGATATTTCACTCATTTTCCGGTTTCTTTCTTGCCCGGAGGATTAACGGGTGGTATACTAAAGCCAAACAAATTTACACGGGAGGATTTGTAAATGTCTATTTTGGTTACCGGCGGCGCCGGCTATATCGGCAGCCACACATGTATAGAGCTGCTGGAAGCGGGCTACCAGGTGGTGGTAGTGGACAATCTCTGTAACTCCAGCAAAAAGTCCCTGGAACGGGTACAGGAGATCACCGGAAAAGAATTGACTTTCTATCAAGACGACCTGCTGGATTCCGAAGCGCTGGATGCTATTTTTCAGCGGGAAAGTATCGACGCGGTGATCCATTTCGCCGGTTTAAAGGCCGTTGGGGAATCGGTTCAAAAGCCCCTGGAGTATTACCACAATAATCTCACCGGTACTTTCATTTTGCTGGAAAAAATGAAAAAATATCAGGTAAAGAACTTTGTGTTCAGCTCCTCCGCCACGGTTTACGGCAGTCCCAAATCCGTGCCGATCCGGGAGGATTTTCCCCTCCACGTCACCAATCCCTATGGCAGAACCAAGCTGATTCTGGAGGAGGTGCTCACCGACGTTCACACAGCTGATCCAGCCTTTAACGTGATCCTGCTCCGCTATTTTAATCCTATCGGCGCCCACCGCAGCGGCAGGATCGGAGAAAATCCCAAAGGGATTCCCAATAACCTGCTGCCTTATATCACCCAAGTGGCAATTGGAAAGCTGCCTAAGATCAATGTGTTCGGCGATGATTATGATACTCCCGACGGCACGGGCGTCCGCGATTATATCCACGTGGTGGATTTGGCCAAGGGCCATGTGAAGGCGATAGAGAAGCTGAAGGAAAATCCCGGTGTGGAGATTTATAATCTTGGAACCGGAATCGGCTACAGCGTTTTGGATATTATCCATAACTTTGAAAAGGCCTGCGGCAGGAAGCTCCCCTATGAAGTCACCGCCCGACGTCCCGGCGATATCGCGGAATGTTATGCGGACTGCTCCAAGGCAAAAAAGGAGCTAGGCTGGGAAGCCCAGTACACTCTAAAGGATATGTGCGAGGACAGCTGGCGCTGGCAGAAAAACAATCCTAATGGTTATGAAGACTAAAAGCTGTAATTTCCCCCTTAAAGCCGGATATAAAAAGCGATGAATAGATCCGCCAAAAGTCACGAAAGCAAAAACTTTTCGTGACTTTTTTTATGTAATATATTATAATAGAAGCGAAAAAGGCTGGAATGCCGCGCTGGACAGATTGTCCTAGGCGGCAGTTTAAGAAATTTAAGTTTACATTAAATTCTGCTTAAACACCGTTTTCAAGGGAGGGAAACCTATGAAAAAATTTTTAGCACTGGCGGTCCTATTGACTTTCTGCTTTTTACTAACCTCTTGCAGCAGCGGGGCAACCGGCTCCAACGGCGCCACGGAGGGCAGCGCCTCCTCCGCGGCTGTGGCCGAGGACTCCGCCGAGGGAGCCCAGGGCGTAGGGAATGACGCTCAGAGCGTCACAGTGGAAAACAACCGCAAAATCATCGAATATACCACGCTCCACGTGCAGACCAAAACTTTTGACACGCTTCTTGACGGCATCAGCCAGCAGATCGCTCAATGCGGCGGCTATGTGGAAAGCTCTGAGATCGCGGGAAACGATTACCGCTCGTCAGGAAACCGGTACGCTACTTTGGTAGTAAGAGTGCCTTCCGAAACAAGCAGCGAATTTTCCAGCTATGTCTCCGACAACAGCACCGTTACCCATCGGGAAATCCGTACAGAGGACGTGACCTTAAATTATGTGGATATGGAAAGCCGGATTGAGGCCCTGAAAATTGAAAAGAAATCCTTGGAAAAGCTTTTAGGAGAGGCTAAAAATTTAACGGATCTTTTCAGCATCCAGGAGCGGCTGACCGAAGTGATCTACGAGATCGAATCCTATGAATCCCAGCTTCGAACCTATGATAATCTGATCGATTATACCACCGTTACCATTTACATCTCCGAGGTGGAGCGGACTATCGCCGCGGAAAATCAATCGATTTGGCAGGAAATCGGCACTAATATTTCCAACAATGCCCAGGATATCGGCGCTTTCTTTACTGCCTTATTCATTTGGCTGGCCAGCGCTCTGCCGTATCTGATTATTTTGGCCGTTGCCGCGGTGATTGTAATCGTGATCGTAAAGGCCTGCCAGAAGCGGAGGAAAAAGAGGCCCGCCTCACGGCCTCCCTATCCTTATGACTTTCCTCCCCCGCCGGATATTCCTCTTAAGCCTTCCGCGCCGCCCTTCTCATCTCCGCCGGCTTCATCAGCCGGTTCCCCAACGCCTGGGGAACCGGCAGCGTCTATGATGCCGGAGAACAGTGAACCGCCGGAATGCCGGGAACACAATCATGCTTCACAGTCTCAAGGTTCCGGCCTCCAGGAAAGCGGGCAGAATAAATAAAAAGATTTTGTGAGGGTATCAACTAGTAATCATGCTCCGCCTAGGGATTGTATAATAAAAAGCCTCCTGTCTCAAAGAGACAGGAGGCTTTTCCCTTTTTATTACAGCTGTTCCAGCTTTGTCAAAAGCCTTGTAAAATAGTCAGGCAAAGGGCTCTCGAACTCAAGATATCTGCCATCTCTCGGATGGACAAAGCCGATCAGCCTGGCATGAAGGCATTGCCCTTTCAGGCCCAAATCCGGCTTTCTGGGCCCATAAGCCGGGTCCCCCGCCACCGGATGGCCTAAATAGGCCATATGCACCCGAATTTGATGGGTTCTTCCGGTTTCCAGCCGCAGGCGGATATGGGTATACCCCGGATATTCGGCGATTACTCGAAAATAGGTAACGGCTTCCTTTGAATTTTTCTCAGTTACAGCCATCTTCTTTCGATCTATCGGATGACGGCCGATGGGAGCGTTGACCACTCCGCTTTCCTGCTTCATACGGCCGGCGACCACCGCCTCGTATTCCCGGCGAAAGCTGTGCTCCTTAATCTGCCGGGCCAGTCCCTGGTGTGCGAAATCGTTTTTTGCCACCATCAGCAAACCGCTGGTATCCTTATCGATTCGATGCACAATCCCCGGCCGTATCACCCCGTTGATTCCCGACAAGGAATTGCCGCAGTGGGCCAGCAAGGCGTTTACCAGGGTTCCCTGGTAATTTCCCGGGGCGGGATGCACCACCATGCCCTGAGGTTTATTCACAACCAGCAAATCATCGTCCTCATACACGATATCCAGAGGAACATTTTCCGCTTGAAGGCAGAGCGGTTCCGGATCCGGAATCCTAAGCGCAACCGAATCTCCAGCCCTTCCCTTACGATTTTTCGCCGCCGGCTTTCCGTTGATCAGGACCTGTTCTTCCTCCAGAAGCCGTTGAATGGCGGTACGGGTCAAATCCGGAAGCCTTTCAGCCAGAACCTTATCCAGCCGGATTCCTTCCTCCCTTTCCGACAGCACCAGCTCTACAGGCTCACTCATGAGACGCTTCCGCTTTCTTTTCGTTTTTCTTACGTTTTTTCTCCCCGTCAAAAAAGTCAGTAAAGAATAGAACATAGATCAGCATCAGCACCACGCCGATCACTACACAGTAATCCGCCAGATTGCACACCGGCGGGAAAAAGCTCAATTGCAGGTAGTCTACCACAAAGCCGTTGAAAATCCGGTCGATCAAATTTCCCACGGCGCCGCCGAGGATCAGGAACATAGCGGTAAAATAGATCTTACTGGTAATCTTCAAACGGAACAGCACCGCGATCAGCACAATCACAAAAATAATTGTCAGGGCGATGAACACCCATCTTTGATCCGCGAACAATCCGAAGGCCGCTCCCGTATTTTCCACATAAACTAAGTCTAAAAGGCCTGGGATCGCGGTCACTGAGCCTACCGGTTTTAAAAACTGCACCACCGCGATCTTGATAAGCTGGTCGCTGAGCACCACAGCGGCGGCTAAAAACAGAACCATGACTGGCAAAAAATCACCTACTTTGAAAATAAGGCGGAACAAAGGAGCCGACGGCGAAAGCCTTCGTCATCAGGCAGCCTTTCCTCCGCCTTGTTCTTCATTTATTCTCTTACAATGGCCGCGCATCTGGCGCACAGGGTAGGATGCTCCGGATCGGCGCCTACGGTATCGCTGTAAACCCAGCAGCGCTCACATTTCTCGCCGCCGGCCTTGCCCACCGTTACGGAGAAGCCTTCTACCTCTCCCTGAATGGCGCCCTCGCCGCCCTTCACCACATCCACGCGTGACACGATAAACACGGTTTTCAGTTCCTCTTCCACAGACTTGACAAAGTCGTAAAGCTCACCGCCGCAGTACAAGGTCACACTGGCCTCCAGGCTCTTTCCGATGACCTTTTCCTTTCTGGAAAGCTCCAAAGCCTTCTGAACATCATCGCGCAGGGCGTGAATACGGTCCCAGCGGGCAGTAAAGGCTTCATCCGCTTTCACGCCGGTCAGCTCAGGCATCTGGTTATACATCACATTTCTGCCGTCGGCGCCCTGATGATGAGGCATATACTCCCAAATCTCATCGGCGGTATAGGCCAGAATCGGGGCGATCATGCGGGTCATTGCGTCTAAAATAGTATAAATCGCCGTTTGGGCCGCCCTTCTCAGCTTTCCGTCCGCCTTTTCCGCATACAAGCGGTCTTTGATCACATCCAGATAGAAATTACTCATATCCACCACGCAGAAATTGTGGATCGCGTGATAAACCTGATGGAACTCAAACGCATCGTAGCCCTCACGAACCTTTTGATTCAGCTCATCCAGCTTTTTCAGCGCCCACTGGTCGATGGGCAGAAGCTGATCCAGGGGCACTCTATCGGTATCCGGGTTGAAGTCATAGAGATTGCCCAGAATATACCGGGCGGTATTCCGGATCTTCCGGTAAGCCTCGGACAGCTGCTTCAAAATATCCTTAGAAATGCGGATATCCGCATGATAGTCGGAAGAAGCCACCCACAGCCGGAGAATATCCGCGCCGTACTGATCCACGATCTCCTGAGGCTCGATGCCGTTCCCCAGGGATTTGCTCATCTTCCGTCCTTCGCCGTCCACAACCCATCCGTGGGTTACCACCGCCTTATAGGGCGCTGTGCCCTTGGTGGCCACGGAGGTCAGGAGCGAGGACTGGAACCAGCCCCGGTATTGGTCGGCGCCCTCTAAATAGAGATCCGCCGGAAATTTCAAATAAGGCCGCTTGGACAGCACCGCCGCGTGGGTGGAGCCGGAGTCAAACCAAACGTCCATGATATCCTTCTCTTTATCAAAGGAGGAGGCGCCGCACTTTTTGCACTTGGTGCCCGCCGGGAGGATATCCTCCGTGTTCAGCTCATACCAGGCGTCGCTTCCCTTTTCCCGGAACAGCCGGGAAACCGCCAGCATAGCCTCCTTATCGATCAAAGGCTCGCCGCATTCCTTGCAGAAGAAAATCGGGATAGGAACCCCCCACTTTCTCTGACGGGAAATGCACCAGTCTCTCCGGTCCCGGACCATGGATGTAATCCGATCCTCGCCCCAGGCGGGAATCCACTGGACATCCTGGATCGCTTTTACCGCGTCCTCCTTAAAGTCCTCCACCGAGCAGAACCACTGCTCGGTAGCCCGGAACAGCACTTGGTTTTTGCATCTCCAGCAGTGAGGATACTGGTGGATGATTTTTTCCATGGCGAACAGGGCACCCGTTTCCTTCAGGTGCTCCGCGATGGCCGCATTGGCCTGGCTGGTGGTCAAGCCGGCAAATTTTTCACCGGCCTCCTCGGTCATTCTGCCCAAAGAATCCACCGGCACGATCACCGGGATATCCGGATAATTCTGGCAGACGTTAAAGTCGTCCACACCGTGGCCGGGAGCCGTATGGACGCAGCCGGTGCCGCTTTCCAGGGTAACGTGGTCGCCGACGATCACCAGAGAGGTCCGGTCGATAAAAGGATGGGCGGTCTTCATGTATTCCAAATCCTTGCCCTGAATGGTTCCTACGACCTGATATCCGGTTTTTCCGGCGGCCTTCATCGCGGATTCGTACAAGGCCTCCGCCATCACGTAGTACTCGTCTTCCCACTTGACCAGGCTGTAGGTAAAATTCGGACCTACGCAGATCGCGTCGTTAGCGGGCAGAGTCCAGGTGGTGGTGGTCCAAATGACGAAATAGGTCTTACTCAGATCCGCTCCCATCTGTGTCAGCAGGCCCTTATCGTCGGTCACCAGGAATTTCACATAAATGGAGTCGCACGGATCCTCGGCGTACTCGATTTCCGCTTCCGCCAAAGCGGTCTGGCAGTCGGGGCACCAGTAAACCGGCTTTAAGCCTTTATAGATATAGCCCTTGCAGGCCATCTCCGCAAATACCTCGATCTGCGTGGCCTCAAACTCCTTTTGCAGCGTAATATAGGGGTTATCCCACTCGCCGATGCCGCCCAGGCGCTTAAACTGGCTGCGCTGGTCATCGATATAGCCTTCCGCGAACTCCCGGCAGATTTTTCTCAGCTCCACATCAGAAATAGTGGAGGAATTGTCCACGCCGGCCTTTTTCCGGGCCTTCAGCTCCGTGGGCAGGCCATGGGTATCCCATCCCGGTACATAGGGAGACTGGAAGCCGGCCATATTTTTATAGCGAACAATAAAATCCTTTAGGGTTTTATTCAAAGCGGTGCCTAGGTGGATATTGCCGTTGGCGTACGGAGGGCCGTCGTGAAGGACGTAAAGAGGCTTTCCCTCATTATTTTCCATCACGTGGTCGTATACCCGGTCGGCTTCCCATTTTTTCAGCCGCTCCGGCTCTGACTGAGGCAGCCCCGCCCGCATGGGAAATTCCGTTTTGGGCAGATTCATGGTTTGGTTATAATCTTGCGGCATTGGTTTTTACTCTCCCTTTGAAAATTACTTGCGTTTCTTAAACATATTGTTGATGGGGGACTCCTCTACGTCGCTTTTCAGATCGTAGTCCTCCCCAAATTTTAACGAGGCAAAACGAGACGGCAGCTGATCCTCTGCCGGCTGAGCGCCATCCGGCGGCGTCATCGGCGCTGCCTGGGGCATCGGAGTCTCGGTATAGCCCACGGGCTCGTAAACCTTAGTTTTTTCCAATTCCTTCGGATCGGCGGCCACGACCTCCTGCGCCTTGATTTCCGGCGCGGTCTCCTCACCGGCCGTCTCCTGAGGCGCTTCCGGCTGAGAGGCCTCCGGTTCTTCTGCCGGTTCAGCGGCCTGAGCCTCTTTTTCCTTAACCGTTTCCTCCTCAACAGGCAGCTGCTGGATAATCTGGAGGTGCTCCTTATAGACCGTCAGCAGCTTGGTGCGGAACGCCGCGACCTCCTCCTTTAATCGGCCCAGCTCGCCCTTCTGGCTGTTGGCCTCCTTTTGGGCGCCGAGAATAATGCGCTCCGCCTTTTCCGTAGCATCCGCCACGATAACCTCGGCTTTATGCTTGGCTTCCCGCACTGAGGCGTCGGCCAGCTTCTGAGCGCTTAAAAGGGTATTGCGGATGCTGTCCTCTTCGTTCCGATATTCCTCCACCTTTTGGGCGAGAATCGCCAGCTTTCTTTTCAGCTCGGCGCTTTCCTTCAGCACGTTGTCATAGGAAACCTGGACGTCGTCGATAAACGCGTCCACATCCTCCGCGCGGTAGCCGCCGAAATTGGCTCTCGGAAAGCTGATATTCGCAATATCTTCCAGTGTCAAATTCGCCATTGCAGTGCCTCCTATTTATATTTTCTGGCTGCCAGTTTTAGTCTTCCTTTTTTGGTTTCCGGGCCGATTTGGTCGATGATGAACTTTCCATAGCCTTGGATGGACACCTTATCGCCCTCCTGAAGCACAGCGGATAAGGATTTTTCCACCTCATAATTATGGGTGACCAGGCCCTGGGAAAACAGCTGTCTGCTTTTTTCCCGGCTGGAACGGACAAAGCAGGCCACAGCGCAGTCCAGCCGGTTGGACGCCACGGTAAAGCTCAGCTCCTCAAACCTTTGGCCCTCGGGCAGGGGAAACGATCCGGCAGGCATGAGCTTCACGCCGGTTCTTCCCACTTTTGTCAGCTGAGTTTCGACAAAATTCGCGATTTCTTCCTTACAAAAGAGGACGCACCGGCCCTCTCCCACTAAAATATCACCTAACGCCTCCCGTTTGATTCCAAGGCCCATCAGCGCCCCAAGAAAATCCCGGTGGCTGAGGGAATCCTCCTTTCGAAAAGAGAGGTAAATAGAAATAACCGGAAAGCGCTCGCTGTCCGGTAGCAGTTCTTTTGGAAAGGCAGCGAACATACGCCGCTGGGCGTCTTCATAGCCTCCCCAAAGCATAAAACCTTGAACCCCCAGATTCCTGGCGATTTTGGAGGAAAGATCCGCCTGGCGCTCGTCCAGAAACCCCACAAAGCAAGGCGCTTTCCGAACGGCGCTCAGGTCGGCCGCGTCTTCAATTCTCGCCTTCAGCGCCTCGTCGGCGCCGTAAGGCTTATCATACGAACGGCAGGACATTACAGATACATGCTGCTGCTTTCGATTTCGTCCATCAAATCGTCGCCGGTGAGATCCACATTATACGGGGTGATAATGAACGTAGCGGTGGAAACTCTTTTGATCTTGCCGTTATTGGCGTAAGCCACACCGCTCAAAAAGTCCAGAATCCGGCGGGAAACATCCTTGCTGGTGTTTTCCAGATTCAGTACCACGGTATGCATTTTAATCAGCTCATCCGCCACGGAACGGGTCTCGTCACCGAAACGCTCCGGCTTAAAGAGAACCACCTGAAGCTGGGCGGCGGCGTGAATGTTTACAACCTTATTGCCAGACTGAGGAGCGCTGCTCCGTCTGGATTCTCTCTGAGGCTCCTGATAAGCTTCTTCCTCCTCATAGCTGCTGGAAGAGATTTCATCCATGACTTCCTCATCATCCATATCCATCTCTTCAAAATCGTAGTCGTATTCATCCTCCGGCGGGGTCCACATCTGCTTAAATTTTTGTACCAAACCTGCCATAATGAAAAGGCCTCCTTAATTTTAAAATTCTTGTGGAATTGTTATTTCACAGGATAAGATCTCGCGCCAAACAAAGAGGAGCCGACGCGAACCATGGTAGCGCCTTCCTCGATTGCCTCCATGTAATCGCTGGACATTCCCATAGATAAGATATCCATAGTAATATTATCTATGTTTTCACCCCTAATGTCAATAAATAGTTTTCTCATAGCGGCAAAATAGCGCCTAATTTCTGAATTTTTTTCGCAAATGGGAGGAATTGCCATCAAACCCTTTACCAAAATTCCCTGAATCTGGGAAATTTCCCGGAGCAGGGCCTTTGCCTCCTCAGGCTTCACGCCCGATTTATTTTCCTCCCCGCCAATATTGACTTCTACTAAAACATTGGTAACGATTCCCAGCCTTTGAGAGCACTTGGCGATCTCCCGGGCAAGCTTCACCGAGTCCACCGACTGGATCAGCTCCACCTTTCCCACGATCTGCTTCACCTTATTGGTCTGCAAATGGCCGATAAACTGGAGATGGCACCGCTTCTTATCGTACTCGTCATATTTGCTTAAAAACTCCTGGACCTTATTTTCTCCCAGATAGTCGATTCCCAGGCTGATCCCATAATTGATAACCTCCGCCGGGACGGTTTTAGTAGCCGCCAGAAGAGTGATATCCTCCGGCTTTCTGCCTGACGCCTTCGCCGCCGCCGCGATGTTTTCCCGGATCTCCCGGTAATTTTCCTTCAAATTGCGCTTCTTTTCCTCGATTTCTTTTTCCATCATGTTGCCATCAAACAATCTTTCCGTCATATAAATCCGTGCCTCCCACTACAACCTCGTCGTACAGCTTAATGGTTTCTCCGTTAAAGGTGGCGTCTTCCTCCGGATTGGGGTCGCAAAGCACAAAGGTGCTGTAGGTGCTCAGGGGGACGATCTCCTTAAACACCAGCTCGCTGCCGTAAAGCACGTATACGCCCTGCACCATGACCTCCTGCTTTACCTGCCTGCCGCTTCCGTCGTCGATGACCTTCATCACCGGCTCCACGTGAATGGCCTTTTTATTCACCATAATGCCGGAATGGGTGTTCACTGCAATCTGGACGCTCTCCTTCCGAACCTTGCTGAGCTCGTTATTCATATAGCTGCACTCCAGCACCACCACCGCGTCGCTCTGCCGGCTTTCCTGGTTAATCGCTACCACCTTGGCCGGTATACTGCCGGTGGAGGCGAAGGGCATTGTGATCCCATCCACCTTCTCACCTATTTCCAGCTGAAGGGAGTCTGTTCCGGATACCTTACACACCACGTACCAGTTCAGGCCTGAAACCACCTTTCCTACTACATTGTCGGCTACCGGCTGCTGGACGGGCTCCTGATCGAGCTGGTCCAGGGTAATCTCTTTTACGCTGTCGTAGGAAAAGGAGGTTTCATAGCCGTCGGTGCTGCCGATAAAGTAGCCCGCCGCCGGAGAATTCACCGTGCCGATAGGCCCGGCAGCCTGCGCTTTCATGGATTCCAGCTGAGATTTCAAAGCGTTAAGCCTATCCGTGTATCCGTTGGGCTTGCCAGTAATGATCTGCCGCTGATTTAAAAGATAGGTCAGCTCGTCCCTGGCGCCGCCGATTCCAGAATAATTGCCGGAATTCACCACGGATAAAAACTGGTTGATTTGGGCCGTGATTTGTCCGTCGATCACGTCAGGGCTGGTGGAAAGGCTGATTTGATCCGCCGCTGTGGTGAGCCGCTCTAAATTGTCGATTTCTCCCTGAAGCTTGCTGATCTGGTTCTGGGCGGAAGCATCCTCGGCGCTGGCGTAAATCTGGGCCACAACGCCGTTTTCCTTGACGCTTTCTCCATCCTCCAGCACGTAATTCAGCACGCCACCGGCATCTGAGGTCAAATAGGTTTCGTTTCGAACGATATAGCCGGTGGTTTCGATGGTATCCGAAGCGGTCATATAGGTAGCGGTCTCCGTTTGGATGCTGCTGTGATTGGAGTTATAAATCTGAAGCCCCACATAAAACAGAAGCAAAACGGCAAGGAGGGTGGCCGCGACCCGTTTAAACACCTTATTGCTCAATAGAAACTTCCTCCTTCTCGCTTAATTCAGCCGAAAACACAAAACAAGTTCACTGAAAAGGCCGTCGGTGACAAGCCGCCTTTTTTCAGCTTGTCCTCGCGGCAGAAAAGCCTATGGGGCAACGGTCCTTCTATTTTTCTATCATACCTTGCTTTTTCAAATATGCAAGTGAATTTTGGAGAATACCGTCTAAGCCCTCCTCCTGGTCCACAAAAATCCAATGGATCCTGGCATCCCGCTTAAACCAGGTAAGCTGGCGCTTGGCGTATCTTCGGGTATCCCGCTTGAGCTGCTCCACCGCTTCCTCCAGGGAAGCGGTTCCTTGAAAATAGGGTAAAAACTCTTTATAGCCTATGGCGCCTGAGGCAGTAATCCCTAAATCCTGCAAAACCCGCCCGGCCTCCTCCAGCAAACCTCTTTCCATCATTTGGTCCACTCTTTGCTCAATCCGGGCGTAAAGCTTCTGCCGGTCAGAAAAGCTGAGACCGATCAGCACCGGCTGGAAGGGCAGCTCGCCGGCGCGGGAACGCTTCAATCGTTCCGTCATGGTTTCTCCTGTGAGATAGTAAATCTCAAGCGCTCTGAGCACTCGTTTTTCATTGTTCCGGTCAATTCGCTCCGCCGACGGAGGATCGACCGCCTGCAGCTCCCGAAATAGATCCGCAGCGCCTTTCTCTTCTGCCCGCCGCTCCAGACGGCGCCGGATTTCCGGGTTTTCTGGTTCCTCCTGAAAAAGGATCCCCTCTGTGACTGCCTGCACATACAGGCCGGTGCCTCCTGCCAGTATTGGGAGCCTTCCCCTTTTGTGAATATCCAGTATTGCTTTTCGAGCCATAGCAGCGTAATCCGCCACGCTGAACCGTTCCTTGGGAGATAAAAAATCTATCATATGGTGGGGAATTCCACGCATCTCTTCCACTGCCGGCTTCGCCGTTCCGATGGACATTCCCTGATAGATCTGCATAGAGTCGGCGGACACCACCTCTCCGTCCAGTCTCTGGGCGAGCGCCGCCGCTAGGCCGGTTTTTCCTGAGGCTGTCGGGCCTACCACGCATATCAATGGAAATTTTTCATTGCTCATCATTGAATCCTGCCAAATTGTTTTTCGATTTCCCGCTTTTTCAGCGTGATGGAAACCGGCCTGCCGTGAGGGCAGTACCGGATCTCCGGATTTTCCCGCAGCGCCACCGCCAGAGCGATCAGTTCCTGATCGGAGGTAATCTGTCCCGCCTTGACCGCAGCCCGGCAGGCGATGTTGTGGTACAGCCAATCCAGCTTTTCCGTGGACATATCTGTTTTATTCTCTAAAAGGTGCCCGGCGATTTCCATCAAAGAGGAGGCGATATCCTCCTGCTCCAGGGAAAGCGGCGCGCTTCTTACCAGCACGGAGCCTCCGCCGAAATCCTCGACCTCAAAGCCGGCCTCCCAAAACAGCTTTTGGTTTTCCAGCACCGCCGCGTACTCATTTTTATCCAAGGTTACCGGAATCGGCTCCAGCAAATACTGGGCGCAGCTTTTTCCGCTTTCTTTTTTCAGCTTTTCATATAAAATCCGCTCGTGGGCGGCATGCTTATCGATCAGCAGCAGCTCATCATCGCCGTATTCGATGATCAAATAGGTGCGAAACGCCTCTCCCACCAGACGCTGCCTCTTTTCCCCGAAGGGCTGAAGCCCAGCCTCTTCCCGGGGCGGCTCCGCCGCCGCTGCCTGTCTGCTGCTTTCAGGCTTCTCTCCGGCTGCTTCTTCCGAAAGCTCCTGGGCCTTAGGCTCCGCCTTTCGGCCTCTGTCAGCCGCCGCTGCCTCAAAGCCGGTATCCCCAGGAGCTTCCCCTGCGGCCTTCGGCTTAGACGCTTCATCCGAAAAAGAAAAAGGGCTGGAAATAAAGTCGCGCACAGCGGGTATGGCAGTCTGCCGTTTTACCGGCAGATAAATCTCCGGCTCGTTTTCCTCATAGGGAACCGGTATTCTCCCGGCCGCCCCTATGCCCGGAAGCGAAGAAGGAGGCTTTTTATCGGCTGCATTTTCACCGATATGGGAGGTACCGGCAACAGCCGGTCCGGAAGCGGTTTGAGGAAAGGCCTTATCCGGCGCTTTCCCCAGCGGCGCCTGCTGGGGCTGGGCGAGCCGGCCTGCGGAGCTGCTCACAACTTTCTCATAAGCGCCAAGGGAGGAATTGGGGGCCTGTTCGGTCTGAGACGTTAACAGACGGGCCTCCTTTTCGGCGGTCTCCTGAGCCGCAGACCCGATAGCCGGCTTGGCCGCCAGCCTGATCTGCTCCGGCTGAGACGCCGGCGGATCAAGCTTCGGCCGCGGAAGAATCATTTCCTTTCGCTGGTCGCCGGACAGCAAGGCGCTTTTCACCCCATGGTAAACGGCGTCGAAAATCGGCTTTTCATTGAGAAACCGCACTTCAATTTTTGAGGGATGAACGTTGACATCCACCGCCTCCCAGGGCACGGAAAGATGGAGAACGCAGCTTGGAAATTTGCCCGCCATAATCGATCCTTTAAAGGCCTGCTCTAAGGCAACCATGGCGGTTTTGCTTTTAACAAACCGACCGTTTATGAAAAAATGCTGCATACTTCGGTTAGGCCGCGCCGCCGAGGGCTTGGAAATAAAGCCCCGTACCTTAATGCCGTTGTAAGCGTAGTCCACCGGGATCAGGCCGGCGGTAAAATCCTTTCCGTAAACCGCGTAGATACAGGACCTTAGCTGGCGGTCTCCGGGAGTGGACAGGGTTTCCTTATGGTCCCGGACAAAGCGGAAAGAAATTTCCGGATGGGACAAAGCCGCCCGGTCCATTACCCCGGCCACGGCGTTAGCCTCGGAAACATCCTTTTTTAAAAATTTCATTCTGGCGGGCGTGTTATAAAACAGATCCCGAACCACGATTGTGCAGCCCTTCGCGCAGCCCGCATCCTCCAAGGCAAGCTCCTCGCCGCCCTCGATCTGATAGCTGGTGCCCGCCAGCTCCTCCTCTGTTCTGGTCAGCAAGGTCACCCTGCTGACAGCGCAGATAGAGGCCAGCGCCTCTCCCCGGAAGCCCAGGGTTCCGATGCCATCCAGATCCTCCGCTGATTCCACCTTACTGGTCGCGTTGCGGAGAAAGGCTTTGGGCACATCCTCTCTGGCGATGCCGCCGCCGTTATCCGTCACCCGCATATAGGCGATGCCGCCGCGCTGGATTTCCACGGAAATCGTGGTGGCGCCGGCGTCAATAGAATTTTCCACCAGCTCCTTGATGACGGAAGAAGGCCGCTCCACGACCTCTCCAGCGGCGATCAGCTCCGCTACGTGTTTCTCCAGCACATGGATCTTCGCCATGAAACCGCCTCCTTTTCTTTAAGATAAAAATGGTTCTCACTGGTGTTCATAAAACATTCTCTATAGGTTTTTCCTCTCCGCACAGCTGGCAGGCTGCCGATTTACCCTCAGGCCGCCGAACGCGCCTGATTTTTAAAGCGAATCCTCTCCGCCTGAACCGCATATGATTCCGCCTATCCGCTCCGGCCTGGCGCTTTCCATGGCGCGAATTCAAATCAGCGAAAGCCAAGCCAGCGTTTTATTTTTCGGCTGAGCCCCTGCGTTTCCACTTCTTAACGGCTAAAAAACTGTTTGAAGAAGAAAAAACCGAAAGCGGAAAGCTCTGTGTCCCCACACCCCGCTTCTGTCCGGAAAGCC
Organism: [Clostridium] leptum DSM 753; assembly: GCA_000154345.1. GTDB lineage: Bacteria > Bacillota > Clostridia > Oscillospirales > Acutalibacteraceae > Clostridium_A > Clostridium_A leptum. The sequence goes on along the minus strand of DS480347.1, from coordinate 322,692 downwards.
GCGGGCGCACTAGCCTTCCTTGGCCATTTTCGCCAGCTCAAACAGTAAATTCATAGCCTCAATGGGAGTCAGGGTATTGACGTCCACCTTTTTCAGCCGTTCCTCAATTTCCGACTCCGCGCTGGGGAGCAGAGAAATCTGAGGCGCCGGCGGTTCTTCCTTTCGCGCCTTTTTCGGAGCTTTCGTTTTCGGAGTGACCTCCTGGCCTGTTTCCAGCTCCTTCAGCACCTGCTTGGCGCGGTTGATGACCGGCTGAGGAAGGCCCGCCAGCTTTGCTACCTCAATGCCGTAGCTGTCATCCGCCCCTCCCCGGATAATCCGGCGCAGGAAAGTGATATCGTCGCCTCTCTTTTTCACGGCGATGCTGTAATTTTTCACGCCGTCCATCAGTTCTTCCATTTCCGTCAGCTCGTGGTAATGGGTGGCGAACAGGGTTTTCGCTCCCAGCTTCCGCTTATCCACAACAAACTCCAGCACCGCTCTGGCGATGCTCATGCCGTCGAAGGTAGAGGTGCCCCTTCCGATTTCATCCAGCACCAAAAGGCTGTTGGAGGTGGCGCGCTTTAGGATATCTGCCACCTCGTTCATTTCCACCATAAAGGTAGACTGGCCCGACGCCAGGTCATCGGAGGCGCCTACCCGGGTGAAAATCTGATCCACCAGGCCGATCTCCGCCGAAGCTGCCGGCACAAAGCTGCCCAGCTGGGCCATCAGCGCAATCAGGGCGATCTGCCGCATATAGGTGGATTTTCCCGCCATATTCGGGCCGGTAATCACCAGCACTCTGTTTTCGTCCTGATCCAGCAGCGCGTCGTTGGGCACAAAGGGCGATGCGTCGGAAAGCAGCTCCACCACCGGATGGCGGCTTTCCTTCAGTACAATTTTCCCGCTTAAATTGACCTCCGGGCGGCAATACTGGTTTTTTACCGCTACCCGGGCGAAGGAGCATAGAACATCCAGCTGGGCGATGGCGTTTGAGGTTTTCTGCACCCGCTCCTGCTGGGCGGACACCGTAGTGCGGATATCGTCAAACAGACGGTATTCCAACTGTACGCACCGGTCCTTAGCGCCTAAAATCCGGCCCTCCAGGTCTTTCAGCTCCTGAGTCACGTAACGCTCGCAGTTGGTCAGAGTCTGCTTTCTTATGTAGCTGTCCGGCACCTGATCCTTGTAGGAGTTGGTGACCTCCAGATAATAGCCGAACACCCGGTTATAGCCTACCCGAAGCTTGGGAATCCCGGTTTTCTCCCGTTCCCGCTTCTCGATGGCGGCCACATAGTCCTTGCCGCCGGTCATGTCCTTTCTGAGCTCGTCCACCTCCTGATTGTAGCCCTCCCGGATGATGCCGCCTTCCCGTACGGAGAAGGGCGGGTCGTCTACAATCGAGCCTTCAATCAGGTCATGGACATCCTCTAAAGTATCCAAATCCTCGTAAATGCTTTGCAGCAGCTCGGATTTCCGGTTTTCCAGCATTTTTTTCAGCTCCGGCAGCAAGCCGATGGTAGCGGACAGGGAACGAAGCTCCCGGCCGTTGGCGGTGCCGTAAACGATTCTGGTGATCAGGCGCTGCAAATCAAAAACCCCGGTGAGCTGATCCGCCAGGTTTCCGCACAAGAACGGGTCGCAGTAAAGCTCCTCCACCGCGTTCTGCCGGCGGATAATCTTTCCGCAGCTTAACAGCGGCTGCTCGATCCAGGTGCGGAGAAGCCGCTTTCCCATAGCGGTTTTAGTCTGATCCAGCACCCACAGCAGAGAGCCTCTCTTCTCCTTGTTCCGCATGGTTTCCAGCAGCTCCAGATTCCGCCGGGTGTTAAGGTCTATACCCATAAACTGGGCCTGGGTATAATTTTCAATCCGGTTTATTTTTAAGGGCACCTTCCGCTGGGTATCCTTAAGGTAATTGAGCAGGGCTCCCAGAGCGGAAACCGCCTGGTCCTGCCCCTCCATTCCCAGATCATCCAGCGTTTCCTTTTTAAACTGCTCCAGCACGGTCCTGCGGCAGGTTTCCAGCTCGAACTCGGCATCCTCCCGCATTTCCACGCAGGCGGACAGCTTATCCCGGATAAACGGAGCCAGCTTCTTCATATTCACCGTCTCGCCGCCGATCAAAATTTCCCGGGGAGAAAAACGGCCCAGCTCGTTTAAAATCTCATTTTCCAAGTCCTTATCCAGGCTGGTGGAATAAAGCTCGCCGGTGGAAATATCGCAGAAGCAGATGCCCGCATGGTCCCCTATGGCGTAAATAGAGCAGATAAAATTATTTTTGCCCTCGTCCAGCATACTGCCCTCTAAGACAGTACCAGGGGTGACTACACGGATAATATCCCGTTTTACCAGCCCCTTCGCCAGGGCGGGATCCTCCATCTGCTCACAGATGGCCACCTTATAGCCTTTGGAAATCAGCCTGGCGATATAGCTTTCGCTGCTGTGGTAGGGAACGCCGCACATGGGCGCCTTTTTATTTTGTCCGCAGTCTCTCGCGGTAAGGGTCAGTTCCAGTTCCTTCGACGCCAGCACCGCGTCGTCAAAGAACATTTCATAAAAATCTCCAAGGCGGAAAAACAAAATAGCCCCCTGGTTTTCCGCCTTGATTTTCTGATATTGCTGCATCATTGGCGACAGTTCGGCCATGATTGTATTTCTCCCTTCAAAATTCTTTAGGGCGCGGGAAGCGGCTGCTTCCCGCGCTGCTTAATGATACGGCGAATCAGTGGCAGCCGCCGCAGGAGGCGCAGTTGCCGCCGCAGGACTCCTGGTAGTCGGTAGTATCCGGATCTTCTCCCTGGGCGCTTTGCATAATAATGGCGTTCACCCGGTTAAGAAGGGCGTCCAGCTCCTGGCGAGCCATATTGTAAGCCGCCATATTTTCGTTCTTCATGATCGAGGCATAGCAGGCGCGCAGCTCCTGGTTGAGCTTCTGAAGCTTTTCCTCGCTGCGGTCCTCCTTTTGAGCCTCGGTGTTAATATTCATTCTTTTTAAATTGAACTCGCCGATCAGAGCCTGAAGCTCCTTATCGTTATCGCTGTTCTGCTGGGCGATCTGCACCTTCAGATAACGGTCGTCTTTCTGAATCTGCCGTCCCAGTTCTCTCGCTTGCTCAATGATATCCATTTGTTAGTCCTCCAAATTTTTTATTTTCTATATAAATTCGCAGCTGAAATTATATACAGTTTCCCTTTAAAACCCAGTTTCCCGCGTCAGTGACCAAAATATTCCGAAAGCTGCCGATCATTTCCGGACCGCCGGGGATTTCCACCGTAACGTTTTCCTCTGTTCGGGCATTCAGCACGCCAGGCTTGGAGGCTTCCTCCTCCACGAGGCCCCGGACGGTTTTCCCCACCATCGAGGCGCAGCGCCTGACGGAAATCTCCTCCTGAACCTTTAACAGCTCCGCGAACCACCGGGTCTTTTCCTTGTGGGACACCGGGTCCGACATTCCTGCCGCCGGCGTTCCCTTTCTTGGGGAAAAGATAAAGGTGTACAGCGCGGTAAACCCTACCTCCCGGATCAGGGAAAGCGTGTCCTGAAATTCCTCATAGGTCTCTCCCGGAAAGCCGACGATGACATCGCTGGTGATGGAAAGGCCGGGCATCTTCTCCCTGGCGTAGCGGATGATTTCCAAATACTGCTCCCGAGTATAGCGCCGGTTCATCTCCTTCAGCACCCGGTTGTTGCCCGACTGGAAGGGGAGATGCAGATGTTTTGCGATATGTCCCGAAGAAGCCATCACGTCGATCAGCTCTTTGGTGCAGTCCTTGGGGTGGCTGGTCATAAACCGCAGCCAGTAATCCCCCTCCATATCGCTGATTTCCTTGAGCAGCTTTGCGAAATTCACCGGCTCCGGCAAATTCTTTCCGTAGGAGTTTACATTCTGCCCCAGCAGGGTGATATCCTTATAGCCGCCCTCGATCAGCTGGCGGGCTTCTTTCAGCACCGCCTCAGGCTCCCGGCTCCGCTCCCGCCCCCTGACGTAGGGAACCACGCAGTAGGAGCAAAAATTATCACAGCCGTACATCACTGGAAGCCAGGCCTTGAAGCGTCCATCCCGGCGCACCGGGATATTCTCGTCAATGGTATCCTCCCCGCCCCGCTGAAACACTCTCTTGGCGCCGGTAAGGGTCTCGTAAACCAGCTGAGGGAAGCTCGACAGGGAATGGGTTCCAAACACCAGGCTGACGAAAGGATAGCTTTTCCGGATCCGCTCCACAACATGCTCCTGCTCCATCATGCATCCGCACAGGGCAATGATCAAAGAGGGATTTCTGCGCTTTAAATATTTCAGCGCTCCCACGTTGCCGAAAATCCGGTCCTCCGCGTGCTCCCGGATGGCACAGGTATTAAACAAAATAAAATCTGCTTCCTCCTGATCCTCGGTAAAGCCGAAGCCCATTTGCTGAAGCATTCCCTTGATTTTCTCTCCGTCGGAAACATTCTGCTGACAGCCGTAGGTTCTGACCATCGCCAGAGGCGTTTCCTTCTTCGCCCGGACGGCCATGATTTCCGCCGCGAGCTTTGTATATTCCTTAGGCTCAACTGCCAAAAAACACACCTCACAGATTTGACATATTTCATTTTAGTATATCATAACGCTCCATATTTTTCAACGGAAACAAACGTAAAAACAGCCATTTTACAATAAAGCCGGAAGCTTCGGCAGATTCCGCGGCGGTCAGGCGCAGGCAGGCACGCAGAAAGCACCGGTGATCCATATGCAGAATTTTTATCAGTTTGACGCTTCGTACAAAACGCGCGGGATTTACCAGCGCAAACGACTTTACCGCCCGGAAATCTTTCCATGTGCCAGGCCCTCTCAGCGAGGCCGAATCCCGTGTGTCGGAAGGTTAGAAATTCCAGTCTTACCGTGGTGTAAGCCCCCTAAAAAACGCTTTTCCGGTAAAGAACACAAAGGCGCTGGCAAGTTCGTTCCTTGTCCTCCCTACCCTACAGCCGCAGACAGGCGCTTCCTGCATAAGCCAAAGCTTTCTGTCCGGTGAAGCCGGGGGTATGCTTTCTTTCATTCTTTTCCTAAAGCAGAAACGCTTTTGCTCTCCCAGGCTGACCAGCCTTTCTGCTGCGGCGGATTATGGCAAAAAGAGAGGGCGGAAGTGCCCTCTCTTTTATCAAATTTCTTTTTTCAGAACCAGTCTTTCGACCATCTCCGCCACGCCATCCTCCAGATTGGTTTTTGCTATGTATTTAGCGATGTTTTTCACATCGTCAATGGCGTTTCCCATAGCCACCGATTCCCCAGCGAACCGCAGCATAGGGCCGTCGTTCAGATTATCCCCGGCAGCCATCACATTCTCCCTGGAAATGGTTAAATATTCGCAAAGATGCAGAAGTCCATCCCCTTTGTCACAGCCGTGGGCGTTGATCTCAATATTGCCGAAGCCGGAGCTGGTGATGGAAACCGCTTGATTCTCTAAGAGCTGCCCCCACATCACCGGAAAATCCTCCCTCCTCTTGGGCCACAGGTTCACCTTCTCCACGCCGCAGCCAGCATCCAGTACAAACCGCCTCAGGCTTTCCACAGGCAGTCTGGTCGATTTGACATGAGTAGCGTAATCGGAAAGTCTTGGATATTCCATCACAAGATCCAGCTGGGAAAGCCGGCAATAGGACCTTCCCTTTAGATAAACCTCCGGGAAGCACTTATATTCATCTCCGAAGCGGAGCATTTCAGCGACAGTTTCATAAGGCATCAAATTTTCATAAATATTACGGTCCGCCCTCACATCGTAAACAGCCGCTCCGTTAGAGCAGATAGCATATTGAATACCCGGCAATTCTCTAATGCAGGAGGGCATTTTTTCAAAGGTGCGGCCTGTGGCGGGTACCACAAGCACTCCCTGAGCCATCGCCTCAAGGAGTGCGTTTCGATTCCGCTCTGAGATCACGTTGTCTCCGGTCAGAGTGGTTCCGTCTAAATCCAAAGCAATCAACTGGATCAATGGGCATCCTCCTGTTTCAATCGGGCCAGCTCGTGAAGCACAGTGAGCTGGCGCTCAAAATTCTGGCGGTGCTGCTTTTTCAGCACAGATAAAATGACGCCGCAGAAAAAATTAAGCAAAGCGATTACCGTCAGCGCACTGATCACGATCAAGGTGGGAAATTTATCCACAATTCCCGTCTGGACAAATTGAATTAAAATAGGAAGAAAAAAGCCAAAGGATATCAACAGTAAAATCAGGCTGAGGATTGAAAAGAACGCGAGAGGCTTAGTATCCTTAAATAAATTAACAATGGTCTTTAAAACCTTCAGGCCGTCAGAGTATGTGTTCAGCTTTGATTCGCTTCCTTGAGGCCTATCCTGATAGGCAATAGGCACTTCCTTGATCGCAAAATTATTGTCCAGGGCAAAAATCGTCATCTCGGTCTCTATTTCAAATCCTTTGGAAATCACAGGAAAGGATTTTACAAAATCCTTGCTGAATGCGCGGGCTCCGGTCATAATATCGTTCAATTTAGCGCGAAACAGGAAATTAATCATCCGCCGCACCAGTACGTTGCCAAAATTATGAAACGGGCGCTTATTTTCTGTAAAATAGGTGGAGGATAGACGGTCTCCCACCGCCATGTCAGCTTTTCCTGACAATACCAGCTGCTCTAACCGTGGGCCAAAATCCGCAGGATAGGTATCGTCGCCATCCACCATTACATAGCAGTCCGCATCTACTTCCCGGAACATAGTACGCACCACATTTCCTTTTCCTTGTTTATGCTCGTAACGAACGATGGCCCCGGCCTGTTCTGCAAGCTCGGCGGTATTGTCAGTCGAATTATTATCATACACATAAATATCCGCATGAGGCATTTTTTCCTTGAAATCCGCCACCACTCTTCCAATGGTCTTTGCTTCATTATAGCATGGAATCAAAACTGCTGTTTTCATAACAACGCTCCTTCTACTTTATAAATAAAATAGGATTTGATTTGAGATACCAATTGAAGCTGGATTTTGCTGTTCGCTAATTCATCCAGATTTCTGGTAGTCAGAATATAGCTTCCACCCAGCTTCGGCAAATCTTCAATATTCAAGGTCAGATGAAAAACATCCGCTTGCCGCAGTTCAAATTCTGTGGCTTCCTCGTCGGTAAGAGTAATTAAAATATGGGCGTAACGATTGTATATTTCCTCGTTTGAGCCCTCTGGATCGAGTTGACTCCAGCGTTCCAGATTAGGATAAACATTAGTGGAATTAATGGTCGGAGCTCCTGCAAGCACTGGTATATTAATTAACGGGTATCCCGCGTTTTCCACAATCCAAATTCCCGGTTCCTCTTGCTCAATTGTTCTGATCTCTTTTATTAAAGAATCCTGCTGAAGAAAGGCTGCTCCCTGGCGGATAGGATTCACTAATACGCCGGAGACCAGCACAATCAGCAAGGAGCCGCAAAGAAACAGTTTTTCATGCCGTCGAAGAATCACGTAAAAGCCGGCAGCAATTACTAAAGCAGCTCCAACTGTTTTTACTATGGATAAATACTCCGGAAAATTTCTCATACAGGCGATGCCGACTAAGATGCCAAGAAGCACAGCAATGGCCGCCGCTATCCAAGGAGAAATTCTGGCTTGCAAAAGCGTCATGCTTCGTATCAGCAAAAGAATATTGATAAACCCCACCGCCAGAAACGCCCTAGCCGCTTGGCTATAGCTCAACAATAAAATTTTAGACAAAGCCTCAGGAAATTGGAAAGTGCAGTAGGCCAGCAGAACTACTTGCGCTGCCAGTAAGCAAATCAAAAACGGATCTCTATTTTTTTCTTTAAGCAATATCCATAGAGATAAAAAAATCCCCATTGGAAAAAAGTCGTAAAAAACAGCCTGCTCGCAGGAATTTCCCGGTAAATTAGTCTGTGAAATCGGGAACAGCAAGGTGGCGGGATAGTTAAAAAGCCTATCAAAAAATCCGCCGCCTGTAGCTATTCTCGCACCTGGATAGGCTGTATTCAGCACGATTTTAACAGTATCCAGCGACTTCGAAAGGACATATGCCATTCCGCCTGCCAGTAAAACAATAAACAGCAGAAGAAAGGCAAAATCTCTTTTCCAAACAAAGATGCATTCCTTGCGGTCCACAATAATTACACCGACGATCAGCGCTAAAAAAGCATACCCTAACGGTACCTGCCAGGAGGGATAAAAGGTTAAAATATAAGCGCCGCCGCAGAATGCCATTCCAATCATCAGAAGAGTTCTCGCCCATATTTTTTGTCACCATGAAATGATGAACAATTAATACCGCCAGCTGATCAAACACCAACATTTCGACTAAACTGCTAACAGCAAACCACCCTTGAACCTGAGAAGAAAAAGCGACAAGTAAGCACTGGCCAGCGACAACAATCTTTTTCTGTTTGTAAGCAGCATGCTCAATTTAAATGTTACCATAAACAGCGCGATAAGTCTAGCACATCAAAAAACGATAAGCCACATTCCGCTCCCAAAAGCAGATACCCCCAATGAAAGGGCGAAACAATACGGCGATATCCCAAACTATCTGTCCGTAAACAATAAAGCTATCAGTGATCGCTCCTCTCATAACCTGTCCAAAATAGGGATACGCTCCTTGCGGATCATAATATTGGGCAAAAGCCATCGGCGTGTTAACCGCCCACTCATCGGAACGCACCGCCCGATTTACACCAAAAAGCAGGCCGTCATCCTGCCCGTCTGCGAGGATTCCATTCCAGCAGCCAATAGAAGAGCCGTTTAAATTGAGCAACACACAAGCAAACAAAACCGTAGCGGCTACCATATAACGCCATCGGTACAAAAAATTTCCAAACGGCTGTAATAAACGGTAACCGAAAAATAAGATAGCAAAAAAGCAAAAGAACCCAATAAGTCCAACCAAAAAGGCTCTCCAAAAAAGCTGACTAAAAACAACCGAAATCTCTATATTTCCGCCCAAATAAATTAATTGGCGATAAAAGTAGAAAAAAACCGCGACTACCGCAAACAACAAAGCACTAGCTCCACAGGTCAACCATTTTTTCCATAACTGCCGCCCGCTTGGATGCATTTTGTCCTCTCTCGGAAGTTAAATTTTAAGATATTAGTTTTAAGTATACCTTTTTCTCAGCGAGTATACAGGAAATTTAAACTATTTTAAGAAATCCGATAAAAATAGATAAAATATCCCGAGTATTTCATAAGAGATTTACAAGTTAATATCCCTCGTTCCTCCGGGCTTTCCGGAGCTGCTGCCGGCGGGCCCCGTTTTCAAATTCTTCCTTTTCCTGCTGAGTTTCGCAAATCAGCTGAGGCACCGGCACCGGTTTTTGATTTTCATCCAGCGCCACCAGCACCATATAACAGGTGTTTACCAGTTCCCGTGTCCCGTCCAGCCGCTCCACAAAGGTATCCACTCTGACTTCCATGGAGCTTCTTCCTACATAGGTCATTTTCCCCTTGAGAACCAGGGTGCTGTTAATCGTCACCGCCTTTTTAAACTGTAGATTATCGATACACGCGGTGGTCACCTCATGCTCTGCGTGCCGCCGGGCGATTACTCCCCCCAACATATCGATCCAGGCCATCAGCTGACCGCCGAACAGCCGCTTATAGCCGTTGATATGGGAGCTCAGCACCAGCTGCACCTGCTCCGCCGCGGATTCGGATACTCTTTTCGCTTCTTTCATAATCAGTCTCCTGCTTTCCTTCGAAAATGGCAAAACAGAGGACGAAGAAAACCGCCCTCTGTTTTAATATCTTCCGAAACATTGAAATCATAGATGAATCCTATTGGAATTGCCGGATTTATTATAGATCATCCATTTTAATTTTATCAAAGCCATGCTCCAGAACGTTTTCCGTAATGGTGCGCTTATCCGCCTTGGGCAGCAGCTTGGAACGGTTTTTCACCACTTTTTGCAGAGTATCCACCGCGGCGGGGCCATCCAAACAGCCGCCGGGACAGGCCATGCCCTCGATGATATTTTCCGGCATTTTCCCCGCGTTCATGGCAATCAGCGCTTTTTTGCATTCCTTGGCTCCCATGCACTTCCGGCAGGTTACCGGCATCTCAAAGCCTTCCTCATCCAAGACCTCCATCACCGCGCCGGACACGCCGCCGCTTTGGGCGAAGCCCTTGCCGTAAACAGAACCGTCCTGAACGTCGTCCGCCATTTCCATAGGATCCACATTCTGCGCCTTAAACATGGCGGCCAGCTCCTCGAAGGTGAGGACATAGTCGGCGCTGTCCTTTACGTGCTGGATTTCCTGCTTCTTAGCGATACAGGGCCCGATAAACACCGTCAGCGCGTGGGGATGGAGATATTTCACATACCGGGCGGTAGCGGTCATCGGGGACACCGTGCTGCTGATATTGGGAATCAGCTTTGGGAAATGCTTTTTGATCATGGTGAAAAAGGCCGGACAGCAGGAGGTCGTCATTTTTCTGCCGGTCTGGATCGCTTCCTTCAACTCGTGGGCCTCGTGCTGGGCTACCGCGTCGGCGCCCAGGGCCACCTCAAAGGAATCGTCGAAGCCCAGCTTTTTCAAAGCCGCCTTCAGCATCCCCACCGTAGCGGTACCGAATTGTCCCTCGATTGCCGGGGCGAACATAGCGTAAACCTGCTTTTTCCCCTTGAGCTGCTCGATTACCTCCACAATGGAGGAGGTATCGGAAATAGCGCCGAAGGGACAGTCCATAGTGCAGGCGCCGCATCCGATGCATCGTTCATATTTAATGCTGGCCTGCTTGTTTTCGTCCATGGTGATAGCATCCACCGGACAGGAGCGCAGGCAAGGACGCATGGTATCGGAAATGGCATTATAAGGGCAGGCCGCGGCGCAGCGTCCGCATTCCTTGCATTTAGCGGGGTCAATATAGGCTCCGCTGCCGGTAACGGTAATGGCTCCAAAAGGGCAGGCCGCCACGCATTTTTTCGCCATACAGCGCTGGCAGTTGGCGGTAACGGTAAAACGGTTGATGGGACAGCCCTCACAGGCCGCCGGAAGCACCGTCACGGTGCCCGAGCCATCCGGATTGGTAGGCAGGTGCTTTCCTCTCGCCAAAATCACGCGTTCTCTCAGAATTTCCCGCTCCCGGTAAACACAACAGCGAAAACGCGCCACCCTCCCCGGAATAATGTCGTAGGGAATTGAATCCGACTTTTCCTCCAGGTCTCCGGCATAGGCCAGCTGGGCAACCCGAAGCAAAACCTCGAATTTCATTTGTTTGGCGTCATTATCGTATCGCATAGGCTCCTCTACTTTCCTTATCGTAACCCTTCCGCCTATTCGGCGGCACCGCGCTCCATACGGCACGACAAAAGGGTCTTGGTCATTCTCTAAATCTTTCGCGTCTTTTCCTCCGGGATAAGCATCCGCGCGGTCCGGAACCCAAAAGCCAGCGGCAAGCTGCGGCGCTCCAAACAGGCTCCAGACAGGTTCAAGCAACGCTTAAGCGCTTAATAATATTTTTTCGTCACCCGTTTCCCCAAGCGCTCCATCAGGCCGCACAGCTTGTCGATCAGCTTCAGCTTAATGCTCAAATCGGACGGAAGCCCGGGATTCTGATGGGCCGGGTTGATGGCGGTGCCGATAAACAGGTTTAAGGTGGTACATTCCTCCAGCAGGATTTTCGCCAGCATGGCGGCGCCGTTTTTCTCATCCAGTTTTTTGAAATAGAAGGAATCCGTTTCATGATCCAGGTATTCCTGGAGGATCTCCACCGTGCGGCTCAGGGTCAGGACGCCCTCTGTCACCAGGTCGATCCCCTGGATGGTGGCGATGGGAGGAATCAGCGGATCTACGTAATCCAGGCTGGTTTCAATGCTCCGGTTTAAAACACGCGCCACGATATTGGCGCTGGAGCCGCCGCAGATCAGCTTTTTCCCGGATGAAGTCATGAAGTCCCTGACCATTTTCGGGTCGTCATCCTTGTTTTTCGGCGGGCCGGCGAACATATTGACTACTTGGCGCGGAGAAATTCTGGCCACCATCACGGTGGAATCATCCCCCGGCTTATCCATGTATAGCTCCTTTACCGCCTGAGACAAGGCCGCCGCCAGCCGGGGCGCGGATTTTTCCTTTAGGCTTTCCTTGCGCAGCCATTCTGCGACGCTCTCCCAGGTCCAGCCGAAGTTTAAAATGCTTCCCACGCCGGCATACACCACGCCGTCGCTGATCAAGGCCAGCACATCGCCGGGAAATACGGTAAACCGGGATTCATACACGGTTTTTCCCGCATATTCCTTATCGGTCATCTCCAGCTCCATCAGCTCTCCGTTGCGGATAAAGATACAGGCCGGGTTGTCAAATTCCGCCAAATAGGCCTCGCCCGTATCCTTGATCTGCAATACGGAAAAGGTAGAATAAGCAAGCTTTCTCACACTGCAGATCGGCAGCGTGGAGACAATCGTCTCCACCGCCTGCTCCATGGCGGCACCCTCTGTCAGCATGGTTGAAATTATGGTACTGGTCAGGGTGGAAAGGATATTGGCCTTTACGCCGCTTCCCAAGCCATCCGCCAGCACCGCAAAAACGGAATCCTCCGTGCGGGTGATTCGCACGTTATCGCCGCACAGCTCCTCACCGTACTTGAACAAGCTACGGTAAGCGGTATCCACATGCATTTTCATCATTCATCACCGTCAAACACAATCATATTTTTTAGCTTGGTCAGGGTCACCTTGGTTTCCGCGGTGGTCTCGCCTAACAGGCTTGCGATCTGCTGGGCCGCCACCATCTGCTTGTCGATAACCTTTTGGGCCATCTCCATGGTTTCCACCCGCAGGTCGTATAGATTTTCCTGCTCTCTTTCCTCCTTGGTGATATCCTTAAAAATACCCATGACGATGTTCTGCTTATCTATGTAAATAATAGATTGCTCCGTCGTAATGCCGTATTCCTTATAATGCACCTTCTTATTGGTGATCGGCTGCTTGGTCTCCAAAACAAACTGGAAATCGGAGCTGTCGATCAGCTCGAACAACCCCTTTTCCAGCGCCTCCCGGCGGGAAATCTTAAAGCATTCCTCGGCAGCCTTATTGAACTCGATAATATTCATCTCGTCGTCTACCATAATGGTGATGTTGGGCGTTTCGGAAAGCACATAGTTGGACAGGGACTCGGCCCGCTCCTTCATATAAGGCACGCACATGGTCAGCTCCGCCTTGTTGAGATAAACGGCGATGGCCTTTTCCCTGCAGGAATTGTAGCCGCAGGCGCCGCAGTTCAGCTCCTGCTCCGGAGACTCCTTGCCGATTTTCGCTAAAATACTGCGGATGGTATCCTCGTCCGGCAGCTTCTCATGGCGGGAACGGTCAAAGAACCGTTTGCCCATGGGGATCTCTTCATCCACAGCGGGATAATCGCCGGCGTCCTCCCTGGCGTAATTTTCCACATCCAAAGCGGCCCTAAAGCGGGTTTCCTCTCCCTTGGTCTTGGCAGGGCCGTTGACGCATCCGCCCTTGCAGGCATTGACCTCCACAAAGCAGTGGTCCAGCTCGCCTTTCGCCATAGAAGAAAACAGAGCGATGCACTCCTGGATGCCGTCTACGGTAATCATCCGGTAATTGTTGCAGTCTCCCCGGGCTTTCAGGCTTTCCAGAATACCGCTGGTCACCGGGTACATTCTCAGAATCTTAGAACTGGCGTTCAGGAAGGACGCGTCCTCGCACTGGCCGGGCACAATACCCTCTTCCCGGAACCACTGTTCAATATCCTCAAAGGTCAGCACCGCGTCCACGTCGGTGTCGTGGCGGATATCCGCCGCCTCGTCGATTTTAGCGATGCACGGGCCTACGAACACTACCTTGACGCCCTTGCCCAGGGCCTGTTTAATCAGCCTGGCGCTGGCAATCATGGGAGACACCACCGGGGCCATATATTCCACAACCTCCGGATGATACAGCTCGATCAGACGGTTGATAGAGGGGCAGCAGGTGGTGATGATGTTCTTCATCTTGTTTTCCACCATCAGGTCGTGATACTGGGCGGTGACGTAAGCCGCGCCCTGGGCGGTTTCGGAAACCGCGCAGAAGCCCAGCTTCTTTAACGCCGCGGCCATCTGGCCCGGCTTTTCCAGAGAGAAAGAGCCTAAAAACGACGGCGCCAGGGAAACCGCCACCTTTTCCCCGGAGGCCAGCATTTCCTTCACCTGATCCAGGCTGCTGGTAAGGGTTTTGGCGTTTTGCGGGCAGTTGGCCAGACAGGTGCCGCACAGCAGGCAGTCGTCGTCGATGATCTGGGCCTGCTCGTTGACCACCCGGATGGATTTCACCGGGCACACCTTTAAGCATTTATAGCAGTTTTTACAATTCGCCTTTTTTAATCCGATGACGCTCATATGGACATCCTCCCCAAAATCTCACGGTTGAAAAACTCCTCGGTGGTCGAGGGAGAAACGGAAAAATCCTTGCCGTCCACCGTTACGCTGACGCCTCCCTGGCAGCGGCCCATGCAGAAAGAGCCTCTTAAATTCACTTGGTCCTTCAGGCCGTTCAGAGCGATGTTCCGCTCTAAAATCTGGATCACATCTCTGGAGCCCTTCAGATGGCAGGAACTGCCAATACACACTACAACATCCACGCCAAACTCTCCGCCTTTCCATTAATCTCTTGTCACACATAAATCTAAGGGATAATCTCTTCTTTTCGCGCTTCGTCTGCGAGTTTGATAATTTTTTAACGATTAAAAATCCGCAGACAAGCCCCTTGATGCCAAAAAGAATCTAGAGTTATTATACTATGCTTTGTTCAACATTTCAACAAAAACCCCGGAATAATTTCCGGGAATGTTTTGTCCATTTTTTAGAGAAAGGAACGGCACCTTCTTCCAGCGTCCTGCGGTTTTGGAACTAGGTATAGGGTTCGGCTGTTTCAGCCATATTAACAAAAGCAAGACGATAAACTTTCAAGCAGAAAATACATTTTTTTACAAAAACTGAAAATATGTGATATAATACTCTTAAATCTATCATGGAAAAGGGCTCTGACCGGCGGCTGAGCCTGAAAAATGATCATTCCCCCGCCGGAGAAATCAGGTCTAGGATAGTTATGCTGGAATTTAAGCCAATTACCGCCGCAGACGGTGCATGGGCGCGCCCGCTTCTGCTGAAAGCAGACTGTATCAGCTGCGGCTACACCTTTGCGAATCTTTTCGTTTGGAGCCCGGTTTATCATACGGATTTAGCCCGGTTCCAGGATTTTGTCATCGCCCGGTGCTTTGACCACCCCAACACTCCCGACTCTCCTTATCTTTACTTGTTCCCCGAAGGAGACGGCGACAAGCGGGCGGCGATTCGGGAAATCGTCCAGGATGCCGCCGTCCACGGCAAAATGCCCCGGCTGTATTCTCTTTCCCAGCGGGACAAAGCGTGGCTGGAGGAGCAGTTCCCCGGCATCTTTGCCTTTACCTCCTGCCGCGGTACCTTCGATTACATCTACAGCAGCGAGGAGCTGCAAAACCTGCCTGGGAAAAAATTTCAAAAGAAGAGGAACCACGTTTCCCGTTTCCTGCGGGAGCATCCGGACTTTGTATTTGAGCCGATCACTCCGGAAAACCTTGAGGAGGTTCGGGCCTTTAACAACGCCTGGAGTCAGCTTTACGGCAACAGCCAGGATACCGGAATCCAAACGGAGCACCTTGCTGTTGAGATGGGCTTAAAGCACTTTTTCGAGCTTGAGCTGTCTGGCGGCCTCATCCGGGCGGATGGAAAAATCATCGCCTTTTCCTACGGCAGTCCGGTGAGCGGCCGGGTGTTCGACGTACATGTGGAAAAGGCGCTGTACGATGTCAACGGCGCTTATAATATTATTAACCGGGAGTTTGCCCGGCGCTTCTGCGGGGATTATCAATGGATCAACCGGGAGGATGACGTTTCAGAGGAAGGCCTGCGGAAAGCTAAGCTTTCCTATAATCCCGCTTTCCTGCAGGAAAAATTCTGTGCCGATCTATTAGGAGGAGAAACCGGATGTTTCGGTTAAGCGTTAAGCAGGATTACCCTGATCTGTGCGGGCTGTGGCTGGAGGCCTTTGGGGAAGGCGAGGAAAGCGCAAAATTTGTGTTTGAAGGCTTCAGCGGCTATCAGCATATTTATGTCCTGGAGGAAGAACGCGCGGTGGTTTGCATGGCTTGCGCGGTGCCTTGCTCCCTCCAGGGAAAGGAAGGAATTTACCTTTACGGGGTCGCCACAAAAAAATCTCACCGCGGAAAAGGTCTGATGTCGGCATTATTGGAATATGCTGAACAAGAGGAAAAACGAAAGGGCGCTGAGTTCAGCGTGCTGATTCCCCAAACGCCTGATTTGTTCGCTTTCTACCGCCGTTTTGGTTATGAAACACGGTTTTACCGCCATGCTTTTTCCGTTGAGTCCGTTCCCGCGGCGGCCGAAACGCTCTCCGCTTCCCCAGTGACCGCCGGCGGGCTGGCCAGCCTGCGGAGGGCTAATGCCTCCAGGCCCTTTGTCCAGCTGAATCCGAAAGCCTCTCAGGCCGTAGCCGAGGACTTAACCCTTTTGAAAGCGGAGTGCTTCGCCACCGGCAGGGGCTACGCCGTCGCCCGGAAAGAGAAAAAACAGGTTTTTATCGAGGAATTGTTCGCCCAGAGCCCACAAGCGGCCGCCGAGCTTGTTCGTGGAATCTGCGGGGTTTACGGTTGCCAGCAGGCGAAGGGCTACTGCGGCGGCGGGCTGTTCCAAACGGAACAAACCATGGACTTTGGCATGATAAAGTTTTTATCGAAACCCTTTCCCATGCATGGCGCTTATATGGCGCTGATGCTGAACTGAACATAAAGGAGGGTTCGTTCTGAACGTACTCATTTTATCCTGCAGAACCGGCGAGGGCCATAACGCGGCGGCCCGTGCCGTTGCGGAAACCCTGCGGGAGCAAGGCGATACCTGCGAATTTTTAGATGTCCTGTCCTTGGTCAGCAGCAATGTCTCTAAAAAAGTGGAGAAAACCTATGTGTTGACTACCCGGGTGCCCAGCGTTTTCGGTTTGCTTTATAAAGCCGGCAGAGCTATCAGCACTCCGAAGCACAAGTCTCCCGTTTACTGGGCCAACCGCCTTTACCGGGATAAGCTGTATGAGCATTTAATCTCCCGCTCCTTTGACGCGGTCGTCACCTCCCACCTGTTCCCGGCCGAGGTGCTCACCAGCCTAAAGCGGGAAAACCGTCTGCCGGTAAAAACGCTGGCCATCGCTACTGATTACACCTGCATCCCTTTCTGGGAGGAAACCGAATGCGACTATTACATTCTTCCCCATAAGGATTTAGTGGAAGAATTTCGGAAAAAGCAAATGCCCAAAGAAAAATTGTATCCGCTGGGTATTCCTGTTTCCAAGCCTTTCCGCACGAGAGGAAGCCGGCAGGAAGCGCGGGAAATATTAGGCTTGCCCTCCCGGCTGCCTGTGTTTCTGATTATGACCGGCAGCATGGGCTACGGAAGAATCGAAGACACCATCCAGGAGCTGGTGAACCTATATGGCAGCCGCGCGGTGATCGTAGTGATCTGTGGGAACAACGCAAAGCTGAAGGAATCTCTGGAAAATCAATGCAAGGGCCATCCCAATGTGATAATTCAAGGATTTACCAAAAAAATTCCTCTATACATGGACGCCTGCGACGTACTGTTTTCAAAGCCCGGCGGTTTAACCAGCACAGAGGCCGCTGTGAAAGGCGTTCCCTTGATCCATACCGCTCCCATTCCCGGCTGCGAAAACAGGAACGCTGCCTTTTTCGCAAGACGGGGAATGTCCTATTATTGCCAGGAACCGGCTCAGCAGGCGAAGTACGCTAAGCTTCTGTGTGAAAACCAGTTTCTGCGCTTTCGTATGGCGGAGGCCCAGCGGCGCAATACCAACGCCGGCTCCGCGGAGGAAATCTGCGGTCTGCTGCGGCAAGCGGTAGGCTCAGATGAGGTAACGCCATGCATGTTTTAAGCTATCTGTTTTTTATGTTCGCGGGCTATCTCTCCGGCAGCATCCTATACAGCTATCTGATTCCCCGTTGGTTCTGCCATCTGGACATCACGAAGCTGAGCGACGACGGAAATCCCGGCGCCGCCAACGCGGTGAAATGCGCCGGCTGGAGAGTGGGGCTTGTCTGCGTGGTTTTGGATATCTTAAAGGGGTTTTTTCCGGTCTTTATCGCTATGCATCATCTAGATTTTACCAGCTGGTGGTTTACCCCTGTGATTTCCGCGCCGGTATTCGGCCATGCCTTTTCCCCCTTCTGGAAAGGAAAGGGCGGAAAAGCTATCGCTGTTTCCTTTGGCGTGCTGCTGGGGCTTCTTCCCTGGTACCATGTGGTGTTCGCTTTGGCTACCCTCTATATTTTCCTTTCTATCGGCGTTGTCATCAATCCACATAGGCTCCGTTCCATCGCGACCTACACATTGTTCGCTATTTACTGTGTTTACGCCTATTGGCTTCAGGGGAGACTGGAAACCTCTATTTTCTGCGGCTGCCTTTTGGTGTGCCTTATTGTCGTGGGCAAGCATCTGCGGCCAGAGGAAAAAGAGAAATTTCAAATTGAGATACTTCCCGCGCTGTTCGATCCTAAAAAGTCCGGTACAGCCGACCGTTAGCTTTTCGGCAGTTCTTCGTAAAAACGATGAAAACCTTGGGCATTCGCCATACTGTTTTTCGACATGAGAAAGGAGGATTCTTATGGAATTTCTTGAGGAAAAAGGAAGAATTTACGCCGTAGACGCCAACGGGAAGCTGTTAGCCGAGGTGACCTTTCCCGACGATGGAAATACCGCTGTTATCGACCACACCTTTGTAGACGAATCCCTGAGAGGTCAGGGGACAGCCTCTAAGCTGCTGCGGCAGGCGGTGGATTCGATCCGGCGTCAAGGCAAAAAAGCACGGCCGGTATGCTCTTATGCCGCGGCATGGTTTGAAAAGCACCCAGAGGAAAAAGATCTGCTGGAAGAAACCTGATTTGATGCCCTCTCCGGTAAGATATTTTTAGATTGAAAATTAAGTTTGAAATATAGAAAGCGATGTGCGAATCATGGCAGCAAAGTTTTATGCCGTTCGAAAAGGCAGAACCACCGGAATTTTTACCAGCTGGAGCCAATGCCAGCAGCAGGTGACCGGGTATCCGGGAGCGTCGTTTAAAAGCTTTCCAACCCGCGGGGAGGCCCAGCGCTTTTTGGAGACAGGATTTGTGGGCGGGCAGGCGGATGTGCCTCAAAAAGCTGAAGCGAACGCAGAGGCCGTTGCCTACGTAGACGGAAGCTATCATGCGGGTACCGGAGAATTTGCCTGCGGCGCGGTAATTTTTTATCAAGGGGAAGCCTTTGAAATTTCTCAAAAATTTAATGACCCTGATCTGGCCGCCATGCGCAATGTAGCGGGAGAAATTAAGGGCAGCGAAGCGGCGATTGCTTTTTGTCTGGAACGGGAAATCCAAAGCTTAGAAATCCATCATGATTATGAGGGAATCGCCAAATGGTGCACCGGGGAATGGAAGGCCAATAAGGAAGCCACCAAGACATACCGGCAGTATTATCTTGCGTCTTCACAAAGGCTGCAAATCACCTTTGTGAAGGTCAAGGGCCATTCCGGCGATCAGTTTAACGACCGCGCGGACCGTTTGGCAAAGGACGCATTAGGAATCCCTTAAACACCCAGCGGTTTCAGCGCTTTCTTTGGCAGTTCTCTCCCCTTTCTCACCGGCGAGGCGGTACGGCTGGGAAAGGGGCTGAAAATATCGAAAGACGAAAATAAGATTCCGCATATCTTTTAGCCAGTGATATTCGTAAAAAAGCGGCCCTGGAGCAAACGCTCCGGGCCGCTTTGCTTTTGGCGCTTAAACGAATTTTCGCTGGTCCTATCGGGAAAAAGCTTTGACGGAAGGCTTTTCAAGGGGAAACGGCTTTTACAAAGCAAAAGTATACGGAATGGCAAGCAGCAGTGTACCTATCTCACAGGCCGGCGGTACCGGTTATAGCCCGTTTCCAGACAGCAGGGTCAGCAAAGCAGATATTGTTCTATTTCCCTTGAGGAAGCAGCCTGTACCAGGCCCTAGAAGAATTTCCGCATACTGCCCGGCCACCGAAGCCTGAGTGGTTATTGTCAAAATTCCAAGGAAGCCAGAAATTTGAAGGCCGTTCCGACAAGCTTAAATATCGCTTCTCTCTTTTAAGCGCTTAAAGTAATCCCTGGTTTCCTTACACACCACGCCGCTCAAGGCGACGATCGCGATTAAGTTCGGGAAGGCCATCAAGCCGTTGAAAATATCCGCGATATTCCAAACCGCCTCCACTGTCATATAGGGGCCGAAAAACACTGCCAAAATATAAAGCCAGCGATAAATCAAAACCGCCTTTTGGCTGCCGCCGGAAAAATATTCCAGGCAGCGCTCACCGTAATAATCCCAGCCAAGAATGGTGGTAAAGGCAAAAAACACCAGACAGGCCATTAAGATAAAGGAAGCGATTTTCGGGTCAAAGGGCAAGCCGTTTTGGAACGCCCGTGTGGTAACGGCAACACCCTCCAGGCCCACGTTCCAGGAGCCGGTAATCACAATGCACAGGCCGGTCATGGTGCAGATAACGATAGTGTCAATAAAGGTTCCGGTCATAGACACCAGGCCCTGGCGGACCGGCTCCTTGGTCTTTGCAGCCGCAGCTGCGATCGGCGCGGAGCCTAAGCCAGCCTCATTAGAGAAAATCCCTCTCGCAATTCCCATCTGCATGGCGATGGCGATGCTTCCGACAATACCGCCGGTTACCGCCTGAGGATTGAAAGCGCCCTCCACGATAGCAGCTAAAGCGTTTGGAATGGCCTGATAGTTAAAGCCTAGGAGAAGGACGCAGAACACTACATATATGATGGCCATAAAGGGCACTACGATCTGGGAAACCTGAGCGATTCTTCCCAATCCGCCGAGGATAACCAAAGCGACGCAAACCGCGACGATCACTCCGGCGATGATTACAGTGTAGGAATACTCCGCCCCAAAAAGATTTACTGTATGCCTTGAATCCGCGTCGAAGAAATTTTTCACCGCGGAGGAAATGCCGTTGACCTGGGTAAAGGTGCCGATTCCGAACAGACCCACGCACATGCCAAAGAAAGCGAACAGCTTAGCAAGCCACTTCCATCGCTTTCCCATGCCTTTTTCAATATAATAAAAGGGTCCGCCCAATACGTGTCCGTCTTCGCAGATATGACGGTATTTGATGGCAAGCACGCCCTCTGAAAATTTAGTGGCCATGCCGAAGAAAGCCGCGATCCACATCCAAAACAGGGCGCCGGGTCCTCCGGCTACCACGGCGGTAGCCACGCCGACAATATTGCCGGTGCCGATGGTCGCGGAAAGCGCGGTGCACAGAGCGCCAAAGCTGCTCACCTCTCCGTGGCCGCCTTCCTCGTTTTTGACCATGTACTTCAGCGCCTTAGGCAGCTTTCTGATTTGAAGCCCTCCCAGACGTATGGTCATGAAAATTCCGGCCGCTAAAATAAAAATAATCAGCGGCAGGCCCCAGATCGCACCGTCAAGCCATTTAATCCATTCATTAATTTTTTCAAACATACCCTTCCATTCCCCTTCAAAAAAATGAAAGCCGAACAAGTCCGGCTTTCTGGAGAAAAGACAAAAGCATTTGTGTCCTCTGTCCTTTTGCCTGAGAGATCAGCGGAAGCTCCGCCTTACACCTTCGGCTCCCGAAAACCGGGACTCTCCAGAGAGTCGCCGCGTTAAAAATTTGACGCGGCTCTTACTGACGGTTAATAATTTATCATACATCCCGCGGGGAAACAAGGGATTTCCCCGCATTTCGGCAGAATGTACGGAACTTTTCTCTCCTCGTCCAAAAATATCTGTCGGCGTGACGCGCTGCCAGCAGACGATCATCGATTTTCCATATGAAATCGATAACAGGAAATCACACAGTGTAAATGGAGGATGTCCCGTATTTTTCAGGGGACTGCTGGGAGAGCCGGCTTCTCCGTGCCAAGAGCGGAACCCACATCAGCCTGCGGTGAAAACCTGGCTTTTGCCGGCGGGCCGGTTGCAGCCGTCAAGCTTTTCAAATCCTACGCCGGCGCAGCGGGCTAAGCTCTATCGATAGAACGGCTTACCTTGAGCCGCTGCGTTCTTTCCAAACGTTATATAAAATATCTTTAAAAACCAGCATTGCGTCTTGTGCGTTAAATTTATATTCTTGCTCTAATTCGTCTAGCATTGTCTTTATTCTGTAGGCGTAGTTTGGAATATTTACTTTACCCTGATAGGTAAGCAGAATCGGATATTTTTTCCCCCACTCATTTGTCCAGTTGATTTTTTCGTCTGCTTTCTCACCGGACTTTTTAATCATTTCCTGAATCTCTGCCGTGTTAATATCAAAGTCAATCAGCTCGTCTAAAGACATCTGGTACAATACCGCCAGCCTTTTACATTGACGAATATCTGGAATCGTTTCGCCTGTCTCCCATTTTGAAATAGTCTGCCGGCTTACTCCCAGCTTTTCCGCTACATCTTCCTGTGATAACCCACGTCTTTTTCTCGCGTGAAATAAACTATTTCCTAAATTCATTATTTTTCCTCCTGTCAGTTCAGTTATGATCTCATTATACTATTTAACAGGATCAAGCTCTATCAAGAATCCCTGGCAAATATGCATGTTTTCTTAGCGAAAAGCCCTACTTTACCTGCGCCCTCTAGCTTTCGAAAATATGAACTCATGCGGAACTGCAGATTTTGCAGACGCCTGGTTGATTCATAAATTCTCTTTGCAATACACATTTCTACCTTTTTCATTTAATGTGGCTGCTGTCAGGCTTTTGCAGCTTATCCGTAAAAAGAATAGAGGGAGGCCCGCTGTAAAAAATAAAAGCGCAAAAGAAAAACACACCCCATATTATGGGGTGTGTTTTATCTGCGGCGGCTTGCCGCTGGTGGACGTTAACGGGTTCGAACCGCTGACCTTCCGCACGTCAAGCGGACGCTCTACCAGCTGAGCTAAACGTCCATTTTTGCTGCTTGATTATTATATAGTATTTCAAGAGGCTTGTCAAGCACAGATTAGTTTCTTTTTGGAAACTTCTTTGAAAACTACCTAACCCACACATTTTATGGTATACTAAATAAACTATGGATATTATTTTTATCTTAACTAGCTTGTTTGAAGAAATCCTTTGTATTCAAGCGGCCAAGATTTAGTTCAGGGTTAAAAATTTGCTATTCACTGAAAAATAAGGTACAATAATATAACATGCATTTTTGATGTCAATACGAAATCTAAGGAAACTGGCGGTGAATCAATGAGCACAATGCAGGAAAAACTGAAAAAAATGAATCCCAGGCAACTGGAGGCTGTGCTACATACAGAAGGTCCCCTTTTAATTTTAGCGGGTGCCGGCAGCGGAAAGACAACAGTTTTAATCAATCGGATCGCTTATATCATTGATCAGAGTCTGGCGAAGCCGTGGCAGATTTTGGCTATCACCTTTACCAATAAGGCGGCCGGAGAATTAAAGGAGCGGCTTACCGCCATGCTTGGGGATACCGGCGGAGATGTCTGGGCCGCCACCTTTCACTCTACCTGCGCCAGGATCCTGAGGCGGGATGGGGACAGAATCGGATACAGCAGCCACTTCACTGTTTATGATACAGATGACAGCAAGCGCCTGGTTAAGGATTGTCAAAAGGCCTTGAATATCGACGACAAAATGATTTCACATAAGTCCATTTTATCTGAGATTTCCCACGCCAAGGATAGTATGCTCTCTCCTGCGGACTATCAGGCGGCCGCGGGCAGCGACTTCCGCCTGGCGAAAATCGGAGCAGTTTATGAGCTGTATCAAAAGCGTCTGCGGGAAGCGGACGCTATGGATTTCGACGATTTGCTGGGGAATACTGTGGAGCTGTTCCGTCAATGTCCCGATGTTTTGGAATACTATCAAAACCGGTTCCGCTACATCATGGTGGACGAGTATCAGGATACCAACCAAGTACAGTATGAATTTGTCCGCCTTCTTGCCGAGAAAAGCAAAAACCTCTGCGTGGTGGGCGACGACGACCAAAGCATCTATAAGTTTCGAGGCGCGACCATCGAGAATATCATGAGCTTTGAAAAGTCCTATCCCAACGCAAAGGTCATCCGTTTGGAGCAGAATTACCGCTCAACCAAGAATATTCTGAACGCCGCCAACGCGGTCATCAGCAATAACGAGGAGCGGAAGGGCAAAACCCTTTGGACAGAAAATCCGGAGGGAGACAAAATTCAGATCCATACCTCCTCCAACGAGCAGGATGAGGCCGGCTTTGTCGCTACCACTATTTTAGAACAGGTCGCAAAAGGCCGAAAATATTCTGACTTCGCGGTGCTGTACCGAATGAATTCCCAGTCCAATATTTTGGAAAAGGTCTTTGTGAAGTCCGGCATTCCGTACCGGATTATCGGCGGCCATCGATTCTATGAGCGCCGGGAAATCCGGGACATGATCGCCTATCTGAGCGTGATCAACAACCCTTCTGATGAAATCCGCCTGCGCCGGATCGTAAACCAGCCTAAGCGCTCCATCGGAGATAAAACCATTGCTACCGCCAGCGAGATTGCCGGGGCTCTGGGAGAAAGCCTGCTGGAGGTTCTGGGGCGCGCTGATGAATTTGACAGTCTGCGCCGGGCTTCCGTCAAGCTGAAGGCATTTTATGATATGATGCAGGAGCTAATTGACGCCAACGACGATGAAAGCGTGTCTCTCCATGAGCTGTATGAGCTGATTTTGGAGAAAACCGGCTACATAGAAGCGCTGCGCGGAGAAAAAGAAGAGGCGGAGACTAGAATAGAAAATATTAACGAGCTTGCCTCCAACCTTCTGAAGTTTCAGGAGGAAAACGGAGAGGAAGCCACCTTGTCGGCCTTCCTGGAGGAAGTTTCTCTGATGACGGATATCGACAATTACGATGAGACCGCGGACACCGTGGTGATGATGACCATGCATTCCGCCAAGGGGCTGGAATTTCCGGTAGTATTTTTGCCAGGCTTTGAGGAGGGAATTTTCCCAGGCCTTCAGGCGATTTACGATCCGAACGAGATCCAGGAGGAAAGGCGCCTTTGCTATGTGGCTATCACCAGGGCGAAGGAAAGCCTTTATCTGCTGAACGCGGACAGCCGTATGCTTTTCGGCTCTACCAGCCGGAACCGGCCCTCTCGGTTCAGCCTAGAAATCCCCTTGGATTTAATCAATAAAACCCGGGAGCAGGACTGGAGAAAGCCGGATCTGGGAACCAAGATGCCGGTAGCGGAAACAGAGCTCCGAAGGAAATCCGCAACAGCGGCCATGCATTTTGGCCAGGTAACGCCTCCGGCCAGAAGCGGGAATGTGTTTAAAACCGGTGATATGGTGCAGCATAAAACCTTTGGAAAGGGACTGGTCATCAGCGCTACACCAATGGGCAACGATGTGCTGCTGGAAATCGCCTTTGAACAGGGAACAAAAAAATTAATGGCTAATTTTGCGCGTCTGGCTAAAGTGGAATAAAGCGGCTTATTTTTAAAAAGAGTGTGCCGAAGCATCTGCTCCCACTCCTTTCTTTGTTTGCAGGCGGCCTAGAAAGCCTACCAAAAAGAGGGACAAATTCTTTAGAATTTGTCCCTCTTTTTCGATTTTGCAATATTTTCATCAGACCTTAAAAATCCGTCACATTTCCTTTGCTTTTCCGTAGACTATAAGGAAAGCTTTTAGTTTTTAACCTGTTAGGAGGATCATTATGGCGGATAACTATGAAACCATGAATCAGGAATCTCCAAATTACGGATGTTTTAAGGAAGCCGTGTGCATCGACGCGTCCCGCGTGTACGATTCCTGCGGAGATAAGGATTGTCTTGAGGATTTACGCGTATATTTTTCGCCCGCGTCCCAGGCTGTCATCGACCAGGCCGCTCAAGTGCGTATGCGTAATGTAGACGTTCTCGTGGTATACTTAGGGCTGGAGCCTGTACCGTTCCACAAGGGCTTTTACTCTGTGGATATGACCTTCTTCTTTGAAGTGACCCTAGATGTTTTCCAAACTCCCGCCGCGCCGCCGGTAACCATTTCCGGCCTTTCCGTATTCAGCAAAAACGTGGTGCTTTACGGCAGCGAAGGCAACGTCAAGGTATTCAGCTCCGACGGCTCTCTGGATGAGCTGGAGCAAAATTCCGTACAAAGCCTGCCGAAAGCAAGCGTGCAGGTAGCGCAGCCGGTGGGTCTGTCCGCCAGGCTCTGCGAAGGAAGAACCTGCTGCTGCGAGCCTTGCTGCAGAATTCCCGACTGCATTTGCAGACGGTACGGCGGAAGCTTCTGCATGGAAAATACCGATAAGGTCGTTTACGCCACCATCGGTATCTTCACCATCGTACAGATCGAAAGGAACGTCCAAATGATGATTCCCGCTTATGATTTCTGTATTCCGGAGAAGGAGTGCATCACTTCCAGCGACAATCCCTGCGAACTGTTCAGCCGGATTGATTTCCCCACCAACGAATTCTTCCCACCTAAGGTCACCGACGTTTACGGCGATGACCATGGCTGCGGCTGCCACAAGCACAAGGAATGCTGACCGCTCTATGAAAAAGGCGCTGCCGGTTTTACCGGCAGCGCTAATTTTTATAGCCGTTTTTTACGCAGGGCAGCTCGTTAAACTCATAATTAACGATAAAGCCGCTAACATGAAGGCTTTTATATCCCCGCTATGCCGAGGCATGATACACCTATAAAAGCAGATTCTTGATGATCAAATAGAAGAAAATTTTTTTAAGAAGCTTTTCCTGAACATCTTAAACACTATCTTTTTAATTTGCGCTTTGGGGCGCCGAATTCTCTTTTTTCGGGCAAATTCCTCTTGTTATTTCCTTTTAATCATCATATAATAATACTTATATGCTAAGCCGCATGGATTTATCAAGAATGATTTCCTTTAGGAAGGTGTCCCTATGACAAAGCGCGAGGAATTTTTTAAAAAACTGTACCCCTTTCTCTTAGGCTTTTATGCTCTTTTTAATATTGCTTGGGGAATTTATTACATTGTTCAAGCAAAGCCTTACTATTATATATTAGCTTTTTGTTCCCTGCTGTTCATCCCTATTGTAGAGCTATTCTACAAGCTTTTACATTTTAAGCCGGTCTATCAGTTAAACGCGTTTATCTATATTTTCATTTTTATGCTTTATACCTTAGGCCTTGTCCTACGGTTTTATAGCATGGTTCCCTATTATGATAAGGTCGCCCACACCTTGTCCGGAGTCTTTGTCAGTTTTCTTGGCCTTATCTTATTTTATTTGATTAAGCCTAACCGCAAAATCGAAGAAATCGATTTCCCCCTGGCCAGTGTCTTTACGGTAGCGGTTTCTATGGCCATGGCTTGCTTTTGGGAAATCTGTGAATACGTATTAAGCCTGGTAGTCCACAACGATCCCCAAATGGTTGCCGCGACTGGCATTCAGGACACCATGCTGGATATGATCGTTTGTACCATCGGTGCTCTGCTGATGCTGATTCCCTATTATTTTTACTATAAGAAAAAGAAGGTCGGCTTCATGATGGGCGGATTTCAGCAAATGGTCCAGATCAACCTTCAGAATAAATGATATTCCAGGAGCTGTTTGCTGTTCGGTTAATCATAAATATCCGCCGGCATAACCAGATGCCTTCTTGTAGTGCAAGAAGCCCTTTCAGTTGAACTGAAAGGGCTTCTTCTGATTTATGCCCCAGGCGTTTTTGGAAGTTTTTGCACCGCCCGCAGACCTGGCAGCAGTGCTAATAGCGAGCCAATTAGGATGAAAGCGATTCCTAGCCCCATATTCCAGGAAATCACCTCTCCCAAAATAAAAAATGCAAATACAGGCGCTAAAACCGGCTTTAAGAAAAACACCAGGGAAGTCTCCTGGGCGCTGGTTTCTTCCATCGCTTTAAAATAGCAGGCGAAGCCCAAACCAGTATTAACGATACAAATCATCAGCATCCAGGGCAAGGTATTCCAGCTATAGCCTGAAAGCAGCGGAATATTGGCGAAAAGCTCCAGCCCAGAACCGGCAAGCCACTTATTTACCATCGGAAGCCTGCTGAACAATATCATAAAAAGCATTTCCGCGCCGCCGCATAAAAAGCTGGCACAGGTGACCACTACCCCGCCGAATCTGGCGCACCGCCGTTTTCCCATTACCCCATATACAGCGAACAGCAAGGTGGAGATCATCGCCAGCAGTACTCCATAGGGGCTTAAACTGATATGAAATGGATTAATGATCGCAAGGATTCCACCAATCTCAAGCAGCAAGGCAGCTATCTGGTTTCTACGAATCGGCTCTTTCAGCATAAAAAAAGCCAAGACAGCAGTAAAAATCGGATTGCTGCTGAACAAAACCGCTACCACAGAGGCTGGCACCTCCTTTACGGACATCTGATAAATCGACATGCTCAGCACCATGCCCACAAAGCCCAGCAGTAAAAAACCAGGAAGATCCTTCCAGTTCAGCGAAGCCTTCTTCTTTTTCAGCGTCCTCACCGCAAAAGGAATTAAAAAGAGGCCTCCGGCCAAAAACCTGGTAAACGTCATCTGTAATGGATGAAAGCTTCCCGAAACCTCCTTCAGCGCAATCTCCATCGTACTGAAGATTACGGCGGTCAAAATAATATACCAATATCCCCTTTTCACTTTAAACCATTCTTTCCCCGGACAGTTTGCCTAAAAGCTCCTGTTCCGTTTTCACAAATGTACTTTATAAAATGCTTTGGCCGTTGATCTCAAGCTGAAACTTGAGTCCCAGCTTTTCCGCCGCCTTCCGGCAAAGCAGCATACGGTCTAAAAAAATTTCAAAGTAATCCATAACCGGGGAAATCTCCGTGTCAATGGTCACGCAAAGCAGGATCGCTTTTTTATCGTCTGTCAGCTTAGCGCTGGATTCTACCACCGCATAATTCACACGGTCATGGATATCGAAGGTGGAAAAGTCCCCGTTGCGGACACGGCTCCGGCGCACGTCCGTTTTATCCGCCAAGATGAGTGCCGCAGCTACCTCGTTCACTGGATAAGCCGTGCTTTCATCATGGTTGCCGATAGCGCTGATAATAGTGGAAAGCTCGTCTGCGTCCGCCCCCAGATTATCTAAAATACGAAACGCCATAACCGCGCCGCTTTGCGCGTGGTCAATCCGATTGATGACGTTGCCGATATCGTGAAGATATCCCGCGATCCAGGCCAGCTCAGCCTTTCTGCTTCCATAGCCAAGCTCCAGAAGCAGTTCTTTGGCAAACCGCGCTACCTTGGTAACGTGAGCAAAGCTGTGCTCTGTATAGCCTAGAGCCACCAGAGCTTCATCCGCTTTAGTAATATAGGTGCGTATTTGTTCATTGTTTTTGATAATGTCTTCTGTAATCATAATGGATGCCTTCTCTTTCCTTTGGTCCCTCGGAAGCCAAGCGTTCATACAATAGCTAATAAGAGGTGATTTTGCTATGGATTTAAAAAACGGTAATATTTTGATCCGCCAGTTAGAAGCAAACCCCAAAGCAAAAGAATTAATGCTTCGGGAATTTCCGATGCTCAGCAGCCAGCTGATCCGCCTTGTCCGGAATATGACGCTGAGCCAGGTGCTCGATCTTGTCAAAAGCTTTCATGTACCGCAATCAAAAATCAACCGCGTTTTACAGCAGCTAAAAAAATTATAAATCATTCGCAGCCATCTGTAAAGCTTCTCTGCGTTCTTCCCCTATCACAATAATTTGTTCGCACCTTCATAACCTATAAAACGTGTAAATACAGCGATCTCTCTGGATTCATTGAGAAAGCCCCAAAACGAAAAGAATTTATCAGTCAAAACCGCCTGATAAGCCGCAGGCTGAGAAGCCCTCAAAAGGCTTCCAACGGGTAAGCGTTCCAGAAGAAGGAAAGCTATGCACCTGCTTCACTTTCCCCTGCTATCCGTAAAACAGCGCATTTAACCGGCCGATGGCATGGATCTGATATTCAGCTTTTTATGAGCGACCCGATCCGCCCGGCGCTTGAAGCGAAAGCTGACAGTCGGCTTTCTCTGGCTTAACCCAGATTTCCATGATAAAACAGCAAAAAGCGCTTAGTATGGAAACTATCTAAGCGCTTTTTGCTGTGCCCATTGAATCCTGCTTCTCCAGAACTGCAAAGCGGCTATCCCGCACCAGCGCCATAAAGAGCCTGCGGTCCCTTCATGGCGATTGCCAATCTCCTCGATCTGGCTTGATTATTTATCCGATTTTTGCAAATCCTATCAGCAAGGAGTGTGATGGAAATGCAATCCATTTGGAGCAGTACCGAAAATTTTCTCCCGCGAGAGCCGCTGAAAGGAGACTTAACGACCGACGCCGCCGTCATCGGAGGCGGTATGGCCGGGATTCTGACCGCTTATTTTCTTAAACAGCATGGCGTGGAACCTGTTGTGCTGGAAGCGAAAACCGTTGGCAGCGGACAAACAAGGAATACAACGGCAAAGATCACTTCACAGCATGGCCTGATCTATCATAAGCTGCTGGAAACGCTTGGCGTAGAAACGGCCCGCGCTTACGCCGAAGCAAATCAGCGCGCCATTCAGGAGTATGAACGCATTATCCGGGAGCATAAAATAAACTGCTGCTTTGAACAAAAGCCGGCGTTTCTTTATTCTCTGGAGGAGTCGGAGCCATTGCTGCGGGAATCCAAAGCCGCCGCCCATTTGGGAATAGAAGCGAGGTTCACAACTGATACGGGACTTCCTTTTCCTGTAAAAGGCGCTGTGCGGTTTGATGGGCAGGCTCAATTTCATCCGCTGAAGTTTTTAAACGCAATCGCGCAGGAACTGACGGTTTATGAGCGCACCAGAGTTCGAACCATTGAAGGAGACCGTATTATAACAGACAAAGGAACTGTCACCGCGAAGAACGTCGTATTTGCGGCCCATTATCCGTTTATAAATATGCCCGGGTACTACTTTATGAGAATGCATCAGGAACGAAGCTATGTGCTGGCGCTTCAAAATGCAATGCAGCTTGAGGGAATGTATCTTGGTATTGACAAGGCTAGCGGATGGTCTCTCCGCAACGCGGGAGAGCTGCTTTTGTTCGGCGGAGCAAATCACCGTACAGGGGAAAACCGGAACGGCGGAAAATACCGGCAGCTCCGCGAAAAGTCTCAAGAGCTTTGGCCGGACAGCCGTGAGATTGCTCACTGGTCCGCGCAGGACTGTATGACGCTGGACGGCGTCCCCTATATTGGGAATTTTTCGGAGAACACACCCCATTGGTACGTGGCGACTGGTTTTCAAAAATGGGGCATGACCAGCTCCATGGTTTCCGCCATGCTGATATCCGATCTCATTATGAAACGGGAAAACCCGTGGCAGAAAGCCTTTTCTCCACAGCGCTTTACGCCGGGAGCATCGTCTAAATCTCTGCTGGAGGATGGCCTTCATTCCGTGCGGGATCTTTCCCGCCGCATCTTTGCTCCCGGCCGCGCCGAAGTGGAGACACTTCCTCCGGGGCATGGCGGCGTTGTAGAACGTGACGGTAAAAAAGTCGGCGTTTACCGCGATGAAGCCGGAAACGACTATGTGGTTTCCATCCGCTGTCCTCATCTTGGTTGTCAGCTTGAATGGAATCCGGATGAAAAAAGCTGGGACTGCCCCTGTCACGGTTCCCGCTTTGATTATAAAGGAAATCTGATCGACAACCCGGCTCAGGAGGATCTGTGTCATGATTAAAGCGCGCTTTTATGGAAGCTCCCGTCTCCCCTATTTTGAGGGCTGGTATCTCAAACAGCAAAATGGCCGCGATACCGTTGCGCTGATTCCGGCAATCCATATCGATCGCCGGGGCGGCTGTTCCGCTTCGCTGCAAGTCATTACAAACGAAGGAAGCTACGCCGTCAAATATCCTATCCGGCAGTTTTCGGTGCAAAAGCGCCCCGCCGTTCTGCGCCTTGGCAATAACATTTTTTCCGAGCGGGGCTGTCACCTGTTTTGTCAAACCCCTGAACTTGACCTCAAAGGGATGCTGCGTTATGGCCCCATGTCCCGGCCTGCCGCGGATATCATGGGGCCATTCCGATTTATTCCATTTATGGAATGCCGCCACAGCGTATTCAGCCTAGCTCACCGGGTAAACGGCTATATTATCGTGAATGGAAAATGTTATTATTTTTGTGACGGCACCGGATATATGGAAGGCGACTGCGGCCGCTCATTCCCCAGACGCTATTTATGGACGCAGGCAAACATCGGCGGAAATTCGGTAATGCTGTCGGTTGCGGACATCCCATTTGGCGGCATCCATTTTAGCGGCTGCATTGCTTCCGTTTATCTGAGAGGAGAAGAATACCGGTTCGCTACCTATCACGGAGCGCAGGTTCAGGCACTGCATGACGGCCAAGTAGTAATCCGTCAAGGAAGCGATATCCTTGCCGCCCGTTTACTGGAACCAGCACCGCATCCTCTATATGCTCCGCGTTTTGGCGATATGAGCCGAGTGATCCATGAAAGTCCCTCCTGCAAGGTTCAGTACATCTTCAAGAAGCGGAAAAACGTCTTGCTTAACGCCGTGACCTCCCAAGCCAGCTTTGAAGACGCATGGAACCAATAAAAACTTAATTCATTTATTAGAATACTTTGAAGTAAGCCAATCCTCTTCTCAGACTGTAGGATCTCACGATAATGCGGTTGCAGAAGCGTTTTCCCCATTCTCAAAAGGAAGGACAACTATTATTGGCAGCACTTGTAGTTTTAAAGGGAATCTGATAAAAAGCCTCCATCGATTTATTACCTTAACCTTACAATACAGTATAACATCTTAAAATAAGAGACTGTGTGAAGATAGTACAATAGACTAATTGGTTCAGAAACATTCCCTTTGTGATTTTTTGTATTGAAATCTGCGTTTTTCTTCTTTTGACTTGGAAATGGCAAAAAGAAAAAGCAGTATCAAAAAATACACAAATGCTAATTATAACAAAACACCATTGCTGTCCAAACCTGAGGGGTTCAGATGTCAATGGTGTTTTCATTATGTATGACCAGGACGAAATTGTTGTCCGCTAGTCTAATACCATTTGAGAGGAATTTAATAATCCAAAATCAAAAGATATCTTCAACAAAATGAGAATTCCAGGTTCAGAATAGATATATTCTATTGTTTTTACAACCCGTTTTTCTGTTTTTTACTTTTGGATGTGTTATTCCTATTAAAAGAAACAGACTTCAAAAAAAGGCTTGATTTCTAGGTTTATAGAATAGAAAAAGAGGCCGGAGTTGAGTTGTCTTATTTTTGAGTTTCAAAATTCCACTTCTGCTCATATTCTAATAAAGTAGACAGTACCAGAAGGAGGAAACTATATGCGTTCAGTATGGCTTCAAAGGCTGAGCAATCTTTTATGCGTAAAAAGCATTGTAACAATTATTTTAACCGTAGTATTCGCATATCTCTCGATTATAGGAAAACTTTCAGAACAAGATTTTCTCACAGTCTTTTCTGTTGTGATTGCGTTCTATTTCGGTACACAAAGTCAACGTCTAAATGAGAAAATAAATGAAAGTTCTAATTTAAGGGAATAAAAAATTTATCCGTTGCCTTATTTTTAGAAAATTCTGAAAAGGAGTCATCTCTGATATGGATTACTATAATAAATATACTTCTAACAGATATTGTCCCTGTTCTTCGTCAGGAGAGAATTATGTGTTTGTTCAAGGAAATACTGGTCCTCAAGGGCCTCAGGGAATCCCCGGACCGCAAGGGCCTCAAGGGCCCAGGGGAGAGAGAGGCCCGCAAGGACCTCAAGGACCTAAAGGAGAACAAGGGTGTCCTGGCCCAGCTGGTCCTCGTGGGATGGCCGGTATTCAAGGACCTCAAGGACCTCAAGGAGTTCGAGGTGATATGGGTCCCAAAGGAGACCAAGGTTTTATGGGTCCTCAGGGGATCCAGGGGAATCCTGGACCTATGGGCCCGAAAGGTGATACCGGTCCTGTGGGCCCGAAAGGTGATACCGGTTCAGCAGGTCCAGCTGGACCTAAGGGTGACAAGGGGGAAAAAGGCGATCGTGGACCGCAGGGTGAACAGGGACCACAGGGAGAACAAGGACCGCAAGGTGTAACCGGACCCCAAGGTATGCAAGGAGATTCTGGCTGCCAAGGTCCACAAGGTGAGCAAGGCCCTATGGGTCCCGCTGGTGTAAAAGGTGATACAGGGCCTATTGGACCTCAAGGTCCGACTGGCGCTACCCCTACGGTGGAAATTGGTTCTGTTTCTTCTGGAAGCTCAGCTGCGGTAACTGCCAGTTCTACGGAAACCGGTGTCCTTCTGGATTTCGTCGTTCCTGTTGGTCCTGCCGGACCTCAAGGAGACCAAGGTGCCACTGGGCCTTCTGGTGTAAAAGGTGATACAGGGCCCCAAGGAGCCTCAGGAGAAACTCCGAAAATCATCGAAGTGGAAAATACCAAAACGAAATATATTCTCAGTTTTACTACTTCCACTCAAAGCATTATCAGTCCGAATCTGAAATCTAATACAGAAACGTATAATGCGGATCTCTCCACAATAGGAAGTACATTACGCATTCCATTAGAAAATCTAACTTTGATTGCACAATCCACCACTGCTTCAAGTCTCAGGCTTTCTATTCAGCCCACCACTACTGGCACCTCTGTTTTGGCAGATATACGACGCGTCAGCATTTATGATAGTGCGATGGATGTCCAGACCAATAACAATTTTACGATTTCTGCAAATTTAGTACTAGATGACATTATATATACTCAATCACAGGAAATGCACTGGATACGGATTCGCCTTCAGGATCCTACCAGTAAATTGTGGTCTATGTGCGAGATACGAACCTTTGCTTCTCAAGGCGGCGCAAGAACCTCTATCTGTGTAGAGTGGTTTTATACGGGCGCATCATTTATAGCCCCCTAAAAAGTATTATTATATATTAGTTTTAATTATTTTTTAGTGCTGGATGTAATATTGTCATTTCAGTAAAATTCTAAAGTAACTCTCAGAAAAAAGTTGAAGCGTACTATAATTGAGTTCTAAATTTAAGCCTCTACTATAAAAGATCCCATCTATTATCTAATTTAGTTTGAAAAGAGCTTTAAATAATCACAAACTAGAATTAATTTTCATTATAGAAAAAAGTAATAAATGAAAAAAGCGGCGTTTCCAACCTGAAAAGTCAGGTGGAAATTCCGCATTTACTTACAAAAAGCAGCTTATGGAAAGTAGTTGTACCAAGATAATTGTTTTCGAGTCAGCTTCTTCCAGAAGCTATTTCCCATGTTTTTAATAAACCAATATTAATTGTTAGTATCATTCCACCATTCTGAATTCAGATGACCTCTTCGTCCCCAAAAATCCCCAGGACATCGCCAAGCCCCCCAATTCCACTCCGTTAACCATCACATAAATGTCTCTAGACCCGCAGAGAAGCAAAGGCTGCCAGCATTTCTCTGTACCTGTTCTTTATTGCAGTGGCTGTGTCATTTCATATCCGCCTGCAAAACGGATTTGTATTTGCTCTTTGGACAGAACCGTAATCCTTTCAATAATTCGATATACTAAGGCTTCGGAGTATTCTTCTAAGCTTAGATTTTCTGAGGAGATCATTTCCCGAGTCTTCCTGTACTTTCTAAGCATTGTTTGATATCATCCATACTGCTCCCATTGAGAAAGTTCTCAAAAATCATTCGGATAGTCTTGGCTTCTTCCGGATGAATTTCAGGCTGCCCATCTGCTCCTTTGCGATATCCAAGAAAATTGACATATCGAAAGGAAAAACATCCCTGACGATAACCCATTCGGATTCCTTTCGTAATGTTACTTCTGATAGATTCGCTTTCCGCCTGGGCAAAGGCACTCAATCAGGTCAGAATCATCTCGCTGTTCATATCAGAGGCATCTATTCCCTCTTTTTCAAAAATCACGGGAATTTCCCAGCTTTTCAAGAGCCTCACATGATGGATACAATCTAGTATGTTACGGGCGAACCGGGAAACCGATTTGGTTTGCCTTTCCAGCACATGTTCCACCTGGGCGTCGGTAACGGACAAGCCTGTCTCCCGGCGGATCTGTTCCTTCGCTTCATCGATGCAGCGGATCATGCCTAACTCCAGGCTCCGGCAGGCGGAAGCGTTCGGGATTCCATTGACCAGCCGCATGAGGCCCACAGTCCAGCCCACCTATGTCCATAAGGAGCACAGAGGGTTCTCCCTATATTAATTCCGGGTAAACAGCAATGGAGGAGCAGCTCTGTGGAAAAAGCCTGACGTCCTGAATGGCCACCTGATCGGAGGTTCCTTCAAACCTGAAGCCTATCGACTGGGAAGGAAACTTGCCGGGTTTTCATTGCGTAGTACCCATGATCGGCTCCAATGTTCCTGTTTTCCTCAGCCATTCGCTTGCTCTGTTAAAAACTTATTTTTCCGGTGGGAAAGCTTCCTGGTTTGCTCTTTTGGAGGTTGGACACCTACGGTGGGAGAACTTTGAAAAATTGACTTAAATCCTTGGTTTTCAGTATAGAAAAATAGGCCGAAATCTGGATTGTCTCATTTTTGAACTCAAATTCAGCCCTCTATTGACCCTGAACCTTACAGGGGCTTTGTGAAACCGCAGTCTGGGAAAGATGTACAGCCATAAAAATCTCCGTTTACGCTTGCCCTTTTTACCAACAAACCCTTGCAGAATTCACATCTCATTGCGGGATCATCGGCCACCTTAATTTTCTTAAAATCATTCAAGTCGAGCAGTTCGGAAACCTCTTTCTGCACCTTTTTACTTACCATACGCTGCATTTGTTCCTTAGTGGATTTGTGACTCAACAAATTTAAGCTGCCTTGCCAAACCAGGGTGTCATCAATCAGTATTACCTTTTCGTGCATATTTTTGCGAATCCGTACGATGACTCCTTCCCTTCGCAAATTATCGATCAAGTCTCGGGCCTTCTTTTGATAAAGCCTTACATGTTCGCTTACCGACCGAGTATAGACGATTACCTCTCCGCCTGCTTCGATGATTTTCTTAAATATAGGCAGTAAAACTTCAATTCGTCCTTCTCGGACAAAGGGACAGAAAATGATCACTCGCTTACTGGCATTTTTTAAATCCGGAATCACTTTGGCCCAGAAACTATTTTGATTATACTGCCCCAGTTCTTCAACTGGCACTCCTTCACTCAACCGCTTGATTTCATTTTCTTCATCTGTAGTCTGGAAACCAATTCCCAACTCAGAAACGGATAACGTTACTCCATGTTGATGCAGAATATCCAGCATATCCTTGAAAATATGCCCTGTGAAATTCTGTTGTACGAATTTCACATTTGCCAATAAAATGAACTTAGATTTTGCCCGTGTGACCGCGACATTCAACATGAGCGGAGCACTCTGGTTATTCCTGCTGCCGTCGTCAAAAAAGAACCATTTTGCATCCGTACCTTCGCTCTCTACAGAATCGCAGATGATAACATCTTTTTCTCCACCCTGAAAACTATGTACCGTATTTACTTCGATTCGTTTTCTTGCCGGGCTGTTTTTCCCCAAAGACTCATCTAAAATATCATTAATTAAGTCCTTTTGCGAGCGATACGGAACGACGACACCAACCGTGATCTCTTTACCATCCTGTGTTTCATTCGCTAAATAGTCTTGCGCCATAGCCGCTGCCAGTGTTGCATGATACAAATTACACCGACTTTGCCCATTAGGCCCTCGATTCATCCATGGAGCGCCCTCTGAAGTATCCACTAAAAACAACGGCTGATCCTGCACCCACTGATCGGATAGAACCCTGGTCTTCGTATTGTCTCCGCTTTGCAAAATGTCTCCATAAAACAACTTGTTGGGGATTGCAGCAATGGCAGGGTTCATGCGGTATTGAATGCTCAACGGTTTCACGAATTCACTGCTTCTGGCTTTGCCCACCGAGTTCATTCCAATAATATCGAAAAAGCTTCTATTGTGCCACTTTTTCAGCAATTCATTTTTACTTTGTGTGCCGATTGGAGGAAGCTGTAAAAAATCTCCAATCAGGGTGCAGGATGAACTGACCAGGCCCATTGCGAAAAACATAGGCAGTAATGGAGCCATGCTGATCTCGTCGATGAACAGCGCGTCATATTGTTGTGCTTGCAAATCGGTAGACATATACGTCATCGACAGCGTCGCGCCGATTACTGCCGCCTCTTCGATCACCTGCTTGCGCACAGCAGCGATAAGCCGCTCCAACTCTCTGATTTGTTGTTCAATCGCATCTATCTTCTTGGCCAGCTCTCTGATTTCTTTTTCTAGGGTTGACTCGGTAAGCCCGACAGTCGAGAGTGCAGACTCGATTGCCGATACTTCGGATAGTATAATTTTCTCCAAATCGGCAATTTCCAAAGAAAGGGCAGGTTGCTTGCTTTGCAGCAATTTGATGGCATTTCGCCTTTCTTCACAAGAATTTTCAACTTTATAAATCTTTTGCCTGGCTGATAAAATTTTCTGCTTTGTACGCCTGGTTTGAAACATTTTGGTTTCCAGCCGGGATAGTTCTGCTTTCTGAGATTGTAACGTCGTTTCATCTCGCCCAATCTCTGCCATATATTGCTTAAGTTCTTTCTCCTGCTGGTTGTATATTGTTTTTTTCTCTGACAAATTACTCTGCTTTTGCCTGCAGCCATCCCGCATAGCTTGTATTTTCAAAAAATCGGAAAGTTTGTCTTGCATCGGCAGTAATTTTATTTCAAGATCTTTTATTTGACTGGCAAGCTCCTCTGATTTTGTCCGAATAACCTCATCCAAGGATAGCATCGGATACTTATCCAGTTGTGAAGCGCCCATTCGAACCAAATGGCCTTCTGTATAAACAGGCTCATCATGGAGAAGCTCCGCCAGTTCTTCCATTGCGCCATCTACCGCAGTATTTGCATGAGAAAGCAGCAGGACGCGACGCCCCCGCTTTATTTGTTCATTGATCGCTATCGCTATTGTATGCGTTTTCCCCGTACCCGGAGGGCCCCAAATGATGGTGTCACCCTGAAATGAATGTACTACAGCAGCTTTCTGATATTCGTTTACCCGACTATATCCCGCTAAGCCCGGTAAAGATTTCGTACCGGCTTGAAACTGGCCATTAAACAGCCGCGCCGCGATCGCATACCGCTGATCGGCGTTGTGCAGGTTCTCCTGAAAACATTGCAGAAGTTTCTCAGGCAGAGCGGTACGGTCGAGAAAGAGTTTTATTTCTTGGCTCAAAGATAGGGGGCGAAATGTTTTCAAAAGAACTTGACAGTTGTCGGATGAGACATATTCGCAATCGAATTGAGCAGAACTCGTCACTATTTTGTACACTACATTGTCCTGAGGAGAAAATGGCTGCTTAGTGTCAAATTGGTATATGTTGTACCCATTTTTGCTTTCAAAGAGTATACCATTCATCAAGATAATATTGTTATCTTTTGATTGTTTAAGCTCTTCAATCTCAGCTTTTAAGACTTCAATGAATTCCTGAACATAGCCTTTAGGAGTTATCGGATCTTTTTCTATCATGGTTGGTCACCTTATGTCATTTAAAATGATATCGAAAGCACAAAAATTTAGTATATATATAATAATTTTACTGTATTTTTACTGAATTTTCAATATCTGACAACAAAAGCTTATATAAAAACAAAAAACTGTTGTGATCGTGCAACAAATTCTTTGTTTTTAAGGGGAAGTATTAAAAGAAAAGATACCACTTAAAATAAGACACCAACCTTTGTTACTCCCATACTGGGCCTTATGTCGAACTTTGTTCGCAGATTTGCTCTTAATAAAAAGACCAGAACTTCAACAAAACAAGTTATCATCCTCATTAGAATGAGAATTCCGGATCCAGAATAAATACATTTGATTGTTTTTACAGCCTATTTTTCTGTTTTTTGCTTTTCGATGTCCCATTTCTATAAAATGAGATAATCCTAGAAAAATGGCTTAAACGCTGGGGTTTTGGCATAGAAAAAGAGGCCGGAATCTGGATTGTCTCACTTTTGAGCTCCAAATTCCGGCCCCTGTTCACTTGGTGCGAGCGACGGGACTTGAACCCGTACGTCATAAACACACGCCCCTCAAACGTGCCTGTCTGCCAGTTCCAGCACGCTCGCATTTCAGTCAGCGACAATTATTATATCATTTTCGGTATATTCTGTCAATCATTTTCCAGAGTTAAATTAATTTTTTTAACCACTTTCTGATACTCCTCATAGTTTACCAAACTATTTAAAACGGGCACCAGAGCTTTAGCCGTCAACCGTTCCGGAAGTCCTAATTCCCGTAGAAGCACCTGACGTTTTTTACTGCTGTCCGCACCTCCTGAAAAGCCATCCTCATACAAATCAAGCTTGGTAATCTTTCTTTTTTCTTCCGAACTTCCGGCTTCTTCTATAGCTGATGCGCCTGAGCGGCGGATCGACTCTAAAAGAATTTCAGGATCGATTCCCTCCACTCCCAGCTTGCCTTCCTTAGATGGGTGAAGCTTTCTTTTTTCCTTTCCATAAAGGTCTGGAATGTAAGCATGTCTGATTTTTTCCTTAGGGATACAGCTCTGGATATGGTTGCGGATTAAAAATCCCGCGGAGTCGCTGTCCGTTAAAATCAACAGCCCCCTGGTGTCCGCCAGCCTGCGGAGCAGCTCGATCTTTTCCCTGTCGCTGAAAATCTGAAAGCCTCCAGTTTCGATAATCAGGCCGTCAATCAAAGAGCTTAGCTTAATTTTATCGTATTTCCCTTCAACAATTACCGCTTCCTTAATTTTTATCATCAGACCTTCTCCTCCCGTGCTAACAGCATCATTTTTCCGATTAGTTCTTCCAGCACAGTTCTAGGCTCCGACCTGCCGCTTTTCAAAGCCAGATCCGCCTGAGCCAACAAAAACAAGCTTTTTCTCAATTGGCTGATGGAAGCACGTTTGCAATCCCTTTCCGCATTGCGGATTAAAAAGTCTCTTCCTCTATAATCAAAGTCTTTACTCAAAACGGAAGTCTTTTCTCCGCTTTCTAAAGCCGTTTTGGCCCGGTATAAATTCACATAGTTAGAGGATAAGACCGCGAGTACTGCCACCGGCTCCTCCTTTTGATAAAAAAGCAGGTCAAGCTGCTGGTATGCTTTATCATAATTTCCAGCCATCAGCGCGTTGCCCAAAACAAAAACTGTAGTTTCCAGATTTTTGGTTACCAGCAGATCGATGTCATCCATGGTAATTTCCCGGCCCACTGCATAGGCGCACAGCTTTTCCAGCTCGCTGCTTAAGGTCAGGAGGTCATCTCCGCAAAGCTGAATGATTTTCCCCGCATTGATCTGGGTCAGGCCGCAGCCTCTCTTTTCCGCCCACTGCACCAGCTGCTTCTCTAAAGCGATCTCTCCTCTTTTTTCCAATAGGACCACCGTTCCATTTTTTTCCGCTGCCGCAATAAACTTCTTCCATTTCGCGGATCTTTTCGCATCGATTTCCAGAGTGGACTGGCTGATAATTAAAACCGTGGTTTCAGATAGTTCCTCTAAAAGTTGATATAACTTAGCAAGTTCTCCGGCATTCAGAGCTTCCACATTCAAATCCTTTACCAAAACGCATTTACGCTCAGCAAACAGCGGAAGCGCCTGAGCTGCATCCGCGATTTCATCGATCGAAGCCTTGCCGCCGTCAAAGGCTTGAAAATTAAAATCGCTGTAGCTTTTTCCAAGCACCTTATTCACAATAGCTTCGGTGTAATGGCTGATCAAATATTTTTCCTCGCCATAAAGAAAATACAGAGGGACGAATGCCTTTTCCTTAATTTGCTTCTTTAATTCAGACTCCTTTAGCTGCGCCATAGCTTCCTCCTAATATTCCGTGTCGATCGTAACGCCGGTTTCCGATACGGAAATCACTACATTTCCTTGCTTTGAGGTCACCAACTCATGAATTTTAATATTGGAAAGCGCCTCTTGGGCCTCTATCGCCTCTGCTTGATACATGGTGAGAATAGTGTAATCTCCCCGAAGGCCGTAAGCGTTTTCCGGAGTATCTCCAGCAATGCAGAAATTGCAGTCGCGGTCAGCTTCCGGCAAATCCGCAACATCGCCGCCCGCAGGACAAATTAAAAATTTCTCCTGCCCCACGGTAAAAGAAATCCAGCTTTCCGATTTATTAGCCAGAACGGAAATCACCAGATCCTCCCAAAGAACCGTTTGGTTCCTACTGGA
The DNA here is from genome assembly GCA_000154345.1 of [Clostridium] leptum DSM 753. Lineage (GTDB taxonomy): Bacteria > Bacillota > Clostridia > Oscillospirales > Acutalibacteraceae > Clostridium_A > Clostridium_A leptum. The sequence goes on along the minus strand of DS480347.1, from coordinate 280,546 downwards.
AAAATAGTATACACCCGCACGGTTTTCCAGCGCCCTGCGAAGCTTATCCTGAGGCAGCTTTTGATCGGAGACTAATATGGTTTCTGGGTGATACTCCTCAATCAGGCGGCTGGCCCCGGAGGATGTCTTTTTATCTACCTGAGAAATCAAAAGATAATCCAAGCGGCCGATTCCGCGGCTCCGCAGATAGGCGTCGATCCGGGAATATGCGCCGTTTCCGCCTCCGGAGCAAAGCACTGCGGCCTGCTGATCCCGTATCAGAACTACGGAGCTTCCATTTCCAGTATTCAAAACCCCTATCTCCAAAGCTTCCTGTTCAAAGCCTGCGCCCAGAGCCGTGAAAACCAGCAGAAATGCGGTGGTGCAGGCCGTGAGCCGAAGACGAAATCCTTCCCAGCGGATCATCACAATCACCACAGACGCTGCGGCAAACACTATCAGCGATATCAGCAGCACCTCTTGGGTAACCGGAATAGAGGCCATCGGCAAGCTCGCCAGCCATGCGGCGCATTCCATCAGATAATTAGCGGCTATCCCGGCGCCCAGTCCGAAGGGCATAGCCAAAAAATTGATCACAGGAATGTAATAAAAGATTGAGGTAAGGAAGCCGCACAAAAGCATAATGTCCGCGGGAAACTCCATTAAAAGATTGGACAACGGCGCCACCAGCGATAACTCTCCAAAGGTAAGGGCTACAATAGGAGAAGTAAATACGGTTGCCGAAACAGTGGCCGCAATAGTGCTGTTGAGTCCGCGGAATAATCTTTTTAAAACACCAATCGATTCTGTCCAGCGATTCAGGCGGGCTTGAATCCTCCCTGAAAACAGAAGAATCCCTAAGGTTGCGGAAAATGACAAAAGCAGTCCGGTATCTCCTGCGGCGAAAGGATTTGGAACCGTCAGCACCAGCATGGCAAAGCCCAAGGAATTGATCGGATCCGCCTGCTTTCGGATACCGATCCCGAGCAGATACAGAATGGACATCACGCCGGATCTCACCACAGATGGGACAAAACCGGTAACCGCCATAAAACAGAACACACCCACCGACGCGGCTAGCGCGGCTCCTCTCTTGGGTATTCCAAAATAGAGCAATGCCCAAAGCAAAAATTGTCCGATAATGGCCATATGCATTCCAGACACCGACAGCATATGGGAAACACCGGTAATCTGGAAATTATCCCGGACAGCTTCATCCAGACCGCTTTTGTCTCCCAGCAAAACACCGCACACTAAGCCAGATTGCCTGGGAGGAAGCAAAGCTCTTAAGGCCTCGGTCATCCTTTCCCGGACCTTTAGGGCATAATAATAAAAAGGATGGCTTTCTCCCGGAGTTACGGTATAAGGCTGATAGTCATAAATAAATCCGGTAAGATAAATATTTTTAGCCGCATAATAGTTTCTGGTATTCAGTCCTTCATCAGATCCCGTGGGTTTGGATAGATGCACCTTCGCCGTAAGCCGGTCATAGGCCTCCAACTCAATCGCGTTGGTGCTTGATACACGAATTTTCAGCCTTTGAGGGATGTCGCTTGACTTCACTGTGCCATCTTCCGGCATAACGGAATCAGTTTCGATCACATAATAAAACCGTCCGTAAGCTTCAGAAGGCAGCTCCGTTACCGTACCGGATACCGTCGCATCAGAATCGTCCAGGGCGGAAACCGGAGAGACATTTATCTGATACGCCCCAAAATAGGCGAAAAACGCAATTCCCGCCGTTAATACAAGCGCCGAAAGCCTTTTCGGTGTGCTTTTTCTGCAAAACAGCAGGAGAGAAAGCAGCAGGCACGAAATCCCCAGTACCACGCTGGCATTCACACCTGCAAAAATGGCGGCCAAAAGCGCAATTAGATACGTAAATCCAATTGAAGCAAATGGCCGCTTCATAGTTCTTCCTCCTAAGACGGTTTTTATTGAAACCTATCCCCAGGCTGAGCCTGGACCCAATCCGCGTTTCCAGCCTCGTTTTTTCGCCAATGCAGCGCCCGCGGCGAAGCCGGTGGCTGTCATGGATTCGTCTTATAAACAAATTACAGCAAATCAAAGGTTGTCTAACGACGGCAGCGGCAGGTGCCATCCGCCGCCTTGAACTGGATTATTTTTTTACAAATAGAGGCAGAGCATCCAGATAAACAATGTCATCACGCTCCTGGGCGTCGCCCTCCGCCAGCACGGCGGCCATTCCTACAATATTGCCGCCCGCCTTTTCCACCAGCTGCATCAGGGCGTTGAGAGATTCTCCCGTGCTGATGACATCGTCAACAATAAGAACCCGCTTTCCCTGAATCTTTTTTACTTCTTCATCAGAAAGATAAAGCTTCTGCACGTTTTCGGTGGTAATAGATTTTACCGTTACCTCCAAGGGATTGGTCATATAAACCTTCAAGCCCTTTCTGGCTACACAGTAATTGCGGCAGCCTTGCCGCGCCATTTCATAACAGAGCGGAATCCCCTTCGCTTCTGCGGTCACCAGCACGTCATGTTCCGGACATTTCTCCAAAAGTAACTTCGCGGCCTTCTCTGTCACCTCGATATCACCGAACATAATAAACGCCGCAATATCCAAGTGTTCATTCACCGGACACAAAGGCAGTTCCCGGTCACAGCCGGCAACTTTCATTTTATAATACTGTTTCATTATGTTTTCTCCTTTTCTCTCCCTAAGCCAGGACCTCATTGCGCCTCCTCTTGCCTGCTGGCCTTTCAGAAAAAGCAGCGACGGCAAACCGCAGGCAAGTCCTCCCGCCAGTAAGCCGCATTCGCAATGCCCTATGAGATCACATGCTTTCTTCCTATTCCTAAGCGCTTCAATTCGAGCCGAAAAAGAATTTTCATCAGATCCCGGTTCAGGCCAAAATGATAAACCAATGCGCTTTTAACCGGGAGGCCACTCCATGCTCCTGCCGCCCAGCAGATGAAAATGCAGATGCCGCACCGTTTGGCCGCCATCCTCGCCGCAGTTATTCACAATGCGGTAGCCTTTTTCCAATCCCAGTTCCTTGGCAAGCTTGGCCGCAGCAGCAAAGATGTGCCCAAGCAAAGGACCGTTTTCCTCTGTCAACTCGTTGGCAGAGGAGATGTGTTCCTTTGGAATGATCAGAATGTGTACCGGTGCCTGAGGATCCAAATCATAAAAGGCCAAAATCTGGTCATCCTCATAGGCCTTTTTCGACGGGATTTCCCCGGCAGCGATTTTGCAAAAAATACAATCCGCCATACTCATTCTCCTTACTTTATCAGATTTACAGACGCCTTACCGTACGTCTGCTTAGTTCACCCAGCGTAAGTATTTCCTATTTCCATAAAAATTTCCATAAAAGGACCCTTACCGCATAACCGTCATAACGGAAAGAGGGAGCTTCTTTCTTTGTGTTCTCCAGCCTCCGAAAAGCCTCGGAAAAAGCATTGCTCCAGAAACGTTCTTTGCAGAGGTTTCATCGTCCGGAGGCTTCCCTGTCCTTTTTATCTTACGCTTCCTTTCTGCCCTGACAGATTTCGTCAGGCCCAAAGGAATTATTCCTTTACCATCTCTGACACAATAGTATTCACCGCCGCCAGCGCCTCGTCGATTTTCGTCAGATCCTTGGCGCCTGCCATCGCGAAATCCGGTTTGCCGCCGCCGTTGCCGCCGGCCACCTTAGCCGCCGCCCGGACAATGTTTCCTGCATGGCATCCCTTCTGCTGGGCCTCTTTTCCTGCTGTAGCCGAGAGGACCGCTTTGCCGTCGTTGATAGCGGCAAACACCGCTACGCTGTTAGGGGCGTTCTCTCTCACGCGGTCGCTCATCGTTCGCAGAGCATCCGCTGTGGTTGAGGAAAAGGATCCGGTGATAATCTTTACCCCCTTTACCATTTCAGCACTGTCGAACAGGCCGTCCACCTGCCAATTGGCAAGCCTGGCATTTGCCTTCTCCAGCTCTCTTCTCAGCTCCTTCTGTTCGCTCAGCAGATGTTCGCAGGCTTCGGGAAGCTCTGCCGGATTATTAAGCTTCAACGCTGAGGAAGCGTCCTGTATCGTCTTTGCGTCTTCCGCCATATGCTGAAGCACGCCCCGTCCGGTAACGCCCTCGATTCTTCTGACACCGGAGGCCACGGAGCTTTCAGAAATAATTTTGAACAGGCCGAGCCTCGCGGTATTGTTCACATGAGTGCCGCCGCAGAATTCCGTAGAGAATTCCCCGGCCTGTACTACCCGGACGATATCTCCGTATTTTTCACCGAACAGCGCCATAGCGCCCAGCTTTTTCGCTTCCTCAATGGGCATTTCCGTACTGGTAACCTGAACCGCGGAAAGAATCTCGTCGTTGACGATCTCCTCTACTCTGGCGGTCTCCTCCTTAGTCAAAGCGGAGAAATGGGTAAAGTCAAAACGCACCCGCTGGCCGTCTACCAATTGTCCCGCCTGTTCCACGTGGGTGCCCAGCACCTTTCTCAACGCCGCCTGGAGCAAGTGGGCAGCGGTATGGTTTCTCATGATATTATACCGGCGGATGCCGTCTACCACGCACTCTACCTCTGAGCCGACGCTCAGTCCCTCCACGACCACATGGCAGTGATGGAGGAACACGCCGGAATGGTGCTTGGTGGTATCCAAAACAGCGAACCGTCCGGCGCCGTCGGTTAGAAAGCCGGTATCCCCCACCTGTCCGCCGCTTTCCGCATAGAAAGGCGTCCGGTCCAGAACCACCACTACGTCGTCGTTCATCTCAGCGGACTCAACGCGCTCTCCATCCCGGAGAATCGCCAGTATTCTGGCGGTATCCTTCAAAGTGGCGTAGCCGGTGAACTCTGTAGCGGGAATTCCATCCAGATCCACGGACTCGCTGAGCCAGGCGTCAGCGCCGGCGTTTTTCCTAGCGTTTCTGGCTCTGGTGCGCTGCTCGGACAGCAGGCGCTGAAACTCGCTCTCATCCACGGTCATTCCCTTTTCTGCGATGATCTCTTTCGTCAAATCCAACGGAAAGCCGTAGGTATCGTTCAGCCGGAAGGCTTCGGCGCCGGATAAAATCTTCTTTTCGGAATTTTCAATCAGGGCGCCTAAAATCTGCAGCCCCTGGTCAATGGTCCGGTCAAAGTTTTCCTCCTCCACAGAGATCAGCTTTTTGATGAAATCCCGCTTCTCCACCAGCTCGGGATAAGCGCTTTGATTCTCGTTGATCACCGTATCGCAGACCTCCGCCAGGAAGGGGCGGCGGATCCCCAGCAGGCGGCCGTGGCGGGCGGCCCTTCTCAGCAAGCGGCGGAGCACATAGCCCCGGCCCTCATTGGAGGGCATTACACCGTCGCCGATCATAAAGGTAGTGCTGCGGATATGGTCTGTGACCACCCGGAGGGAAATATCGGTTTTGGGGTCCGCTCCATATTCCACCCCAGCGATTTTCGAAATGTGCTTCATGATATTCTGCACCGTATCGACCAGGAACAGGTTATCCACACCTTGCATAATGCAGGCCAGGCGTTCCAGCCCCATACCGGTATCGATGTTTTTATGCTCCAGGGGCGTATAGTTTCCCTGGCCGTCGTTATCAAACTGGGAGAAAACCAGGTTCCAAAATTCCACGTACCGGTCGCAGTCGCATCCCACCCCGCAGGTCGGAGAACCGCATCCATATTCCTCACCCCGGTCAAAATAAAGCTCGGAGCAAGGGCCGCAGGGGCCGGTGCCATGCTCCCAGAAATTATCTTCTTTTCCCAGCCGGACGATACGGCTGGGATCCACCCCGACCTCCTTGGTCCAAATGTCGAAAGCCTCGTCGTCATCCTGGTAAATGGAAACCCAAATCCGCTCAACAGGCAGCTCCAGCACCTTGGTGCAGAACTCCCAAGCCCAAGCGGTAGCCTCATGCTTAAAATAATCTCCAAAAGAGAAATTCCCCAGCATTTCAAAATAAGTACCATGGCGGGCGGTAATGCCTACCCGCTCAATATCCGGGGTGCGGATGCATTTCTGACAGGTGGTAACCCGGTTTCTCGGCGGAGTCACCTCCCCGGTAAAATACTTCTTCATCGGCGCCATACCGGAGTTAATCAGCAGCAGGCTCTTGTCTCCATTTGGCACCAGGGAAAAGCTGGGCAGCCGAAGATGGCCCTTTGACTCAAAGAATTGGAGATATTTCTCCCGCAATTCGTTTAATCCTGTCCATTTCATACTTTTTCACACTTCCTAACAAAAAATAAGATTCCACCGCCACAATGGGACGGAGGAATCCGTGGTACCACCCAAATTGCGCGTCAAAGCGCGCCGCTTAAGCCTTCGATAACGGGAAAGGCCCGCCGGCTTTCCTCAAGCCGGAGCTCCAGACCGGCCGAAAGCAAAAGCAGGGGCGCCTTGCAGCCGGGAGCACCCTCTCTTACCCGCTTTTTTTTGCTTTCTCTTGCCCTTCACAGCCTATTTCTATACGATTATTATAGTGCCATCAGGCCGAAAAGTCAATCGTTAATCGGCAGGTTATCCGCGATTTCTTGGAAAACCGGGCCGCAGGAGGTGCCTCCGCCTACGCCGTCCTCCGCGAATACCGTGATCACGTATTTCGGGTTGGAGGCCGGATAAAAGCCTGATATCCAGGACTGGACCACCTGCTGCCCCTCCACGATCTGGCCGGTTTCCGCCGTGGAGGTTTTTGCCCCCGCCCCGTTTGCCGAGGGCTTACCCTTTTTGCTGGTGCCGTATTCAATGGAGGCACGCATAGCCTTCTGCAAAAAGGCGGCAGTTTGGCTGGAAATTACCCGCTCCGCCTGCTTGGGCTGCTCCCGCTCGGTCAGGACGAGATTTTCATCTACCAGTCCCTCTACCAAAGACGGTTCGGTATACAGCCCGCCGCTGGCGATGGTATTGACCATCGCGGCAATTTGCAGCGGCGTAGCCAGCAAGTCCCCCTGGCCAAAGGAAAAGTTCGCCTTAGCCTTGGGGTTGGACAGGTCCTTTTTGACGGGCAGGTTTCCCGCGCTGGAGGACATGCCCGGCGCCAGCTCGACAGAGGAGCCGAAACCAAGCTTTTCCGCCATGGAAAGCAGCTCCTCCGGCTTCATTTGCTCTGTCAGCTTGATAAAATACCCGTTGCACGAATAAGCGATAGCCTTTTCTAAATCCACCTTGCCGTGCCCCACACCGTTAAAGCATTTAAATTCCATACCATCCACAGAAATGGAACCCGGGCAGTCATACACCAGACTGGTGGAAACGCCTTTCTCTAAAGCCGCTGCCGCCACCACCAGCTTAAACACCGATCCTACCGGATAGCTGGAAAAGGCCCGGTTAAGAAGCGGCGCTCCCTTTTCGTCCAAAGTATTCGCCACGTCATAGGGAGAATATGTGGGCAAGGATACACTGGCGCGGATTTCACAGCTTGGAATCTCCGTTACCAGCACCGAGCCCTTGGTAAGATATTTCTCCGCGGCCTCTTGGGCGATTTCCTGGATCTCCTTGTCCAGGGTGAGGACCACGCCTTTATTTTGAAGCTCCGAGGTATCGTCAATGGTTCTTTCCATACCGGCAATGGCTTGGTTTAACGCATCCACCTGGTAAACCGCGGACAGCTGTCCGCCATCCGCTAAATAGCCGTTATATGCTTTTTCAATGCCGTCCACGCCGTTTCCGTCCCCGTCTAAGTAGCCGATCACATGGACTGCGTCCTGATCCTCCTGATACCTTTCGTTTACCCAGAAAATATCCTCAGAATCTAAAGGAGAGGATAGCTTGGTCAACTCTCCTAAGCCGGTCAGCGCTTGTAAATTGGTATCGTATATCGTTCCGCGAAAGGAGGCGATGGTACAACGATAGGTTCCCTGCTGAGCTGCCGCGGCTAGGATTCCCTCATCGCCGATAATCCGGTACACGCTACCCATAATCCCAATGATTCCCGCCATTAAAATACAAAACAAGCCGATTGTTCTGCGTTCAAACCGTTTTCTCATAGTCAAGCCTCCCATCTGGGCTTATTCTTGGCTGAAAACGCAAAAAAAATACAAGAGGACGGCCGTCACTCTTGTATTTTTCAGTATTTTATCAGTGAAAACAGAATTCGAAAGTCAAAAGCGCAAATACCGGAACAGCGGGCGGATCCTTTACCTTACAAGCCGCAAAACGCTTCTGTCCTGCGCCATAAGCTTTTCCGACGGGGCCGGGGCGCATCAAAACGTTCTGATTCCGATTGAGAAAGCATAACCGCATCACAAAAAAGCCCGCGGTATCGGATAAAAATAAAATTGGTCCGGCGCTTACCGTTTCCGGCGCAGCAGCGCACCCGGGGCCATCGGCTTTTCCAGCGGGATATATAAGGTTTCCATTGGGTGGGGGGCGCTTTCCGCCGGCTCTCCGTCGTGGTTGAAAAGCTCCTTCACCACGATTTCATAGGGGACTCTGCCCGGCTCCAAAACATTGAGGGTTTCCCCCTTAAAAAAGCGGTTTCTCTGAGAGCACACTGCGGTACGGCTTTCGTAACCGTCGCATACCGCCGCTACCTCCCAGCCCCGGACATAGCCGCCGTTATCATATACCTGGCCAGGCTCGTTTCCAAAGAAAAAGCCGGTGCAGTATTCCCGGTGGCTCACCTTCTCCATTTCCTCTAAAACCCACTGGGGCAGAACGAATTGTTCCGGATTTTTCTCGTATAAATCCAGGGCCTGCCGATACGCGTTTGTGACCACCGCCACGTAATAGGCGGATTTCGCCCGGCCCTCAATTTTAAGGCTGGTAACCCCCGCCCCAGCCAATTCCGGAATATGCTCGACCATGCACAAATCCCGGGAATTGAAAAAATACGCTCCGGAATCATCCTCCAGCACAGGAAAATACTCTCCCGGACGGCTTTCCTCCATCAGATGGTACTTCCAGCGGCAAGGCTGGGCGCAGTCGCCCCGGTTGGCATCCCGTCCGGTCAAATAATTGGACAACAGGCATCTGCCGGAAAAGCTGACGCACATGGAGCCGTGGACAAAAGCCTCCAGCTCCAGCTTAGGGTCGGTTTTCGCCCGGATTTCAGCGATTTCCTCTAGCGAAAGCTCCCTCGCCAGCACCACCCGGGAAGCGCCTAGGTCATAAAAAAACCTGGCGGACTGGTAATTGACGATTCCCGCCTGGGTGGAAATGTGAACCTCTGTACGGGGCGCATACCGTTTAGCCAGCGCCAGCACTCCAAGATCGGTGACGATCAAGCCGTCCGCGCCGGCATCCTCTACTGCCTCTAAAAAGCCGGGCAGTCTTTCGATTTCCCCGTTTCTCGGCAGGGTGTTGCAGGTAACATACACCTTAGCACCCTTTTCATGGGCAAAAAGGCAAGCCTTTTTGAGCTCCTCATTGGAGAAGTTCGCCGGGCCTGCCCGCATGCCAAATTCCCGCCCGGCCAGATACACCGCGCCGGCGCCGAACCGGAGGGCGGAATCCAGCCGCTCCGGATCTCCGGCCGGGGACAATAACTCTAATTTTTGCTCTTTTCGTTCCATCTGCCGTCAGCCTTCCGCGTTGGGATCGATCAGACCCGCTTTAACCTGATTCTCATAATGGCCTTCCGCCGTATAGGCATAGTAAGGCGTGCCGTCGGCGCTGTGGCAGAAATACAGGTAGCTTTCGGTGGTATCCGGATTCAGCACCGCGTTGATGGCCATCATGCCGGGATTATCGATCGCTCCCGGCGGGAGGCCTACAATCTCGTAGGTGTTATAGCGGCTCTCAAAACCCTCCGGCGCCTCCTCCCTGCTGGAATAGGGGTAATACACCGTGGGATCGGAGCCGAGCTGGCTGACGCCCTCGTTCATATTGGGATCCAGGCGGTTGCGGAATATATGAGCGATGACCCGCATGTCATCCTCGTTGGCTCCCTCGGCCTGCACCATAGACGCCAGAGTGACCAGCTGATCCACGGTAAACCCGTTCTGCTGGGCCAGATCCGCCACGCTGATTTCGGTGTCATCCTCCTGCTCGATAGTGGGCTCCATGATTTTTAACTCAAAATTGTACAGGCATTTCCTAATCACCGTCTCCGGATCGCTGTCCTGATAGAAATCATAGGTGTCCGGGAACAGATAGCCCTCCAGCCGGTAGTATCTCTCATCGCTGTTGGTGATCTGGGAAAGGAAGGTATAGTCCTCGTCAAATTCAGTGGAATTGCACTTCTCCAGAAATTCCTCCTTGCCGCAGACGCCGCTTTCCTCCAGGGTGTCCCCGAAATCCTCCAGGTTCATGCCCTCCAGGAACGTAACCGTTACCACGTCGGTGCGGTTGGACTGGGTCTGCAAATAAGTGACGATGGCCTCGTAATCCAGGTTGGTCTGCATATCGGTATAATCGCCCTTGGTAAAGGTGGTATCCGGCTTAGTGATCTTCATATACAGCTTGAAGAACTGGGCCGAATTGATCACACCCGCTTCTTCCAAGATATCCGCTACCGTGTCGATATCCGCGTCGGCCGGAATGCTGACCTCCGCGGTGCCCTCTGTCCGGTTAACCGCCAGAAGGTCGTTGGCCCCAATCATTATGTATTGGGCCAGCACTACAGACACCAATACGATCATGACCAGCCAAACCATTTTAAAAAGGCAGCCGTTTTTCTTAGATTTCTTCTTTCTCCGTTTTTTCTCCGCCTTCACTTGGGCTTTCTCCCTACTGATTTCCTCCTGGGTCCTGGTCCGGGAATTCTGTTCCCTCGCCTCGGCCACCGGATTCTTCCTTTGCTCGTATGCTTCTCTTTCGCTGAAGCTGTTCAGCACGTCCCCTTCCTCCAAGGGCTCGGCGGAATCGCTGTAGGAAGACGCGTCGGTATAATCCGGCGCCGGACTTTCTCCCGTTTCGTCATAGCCGCCGAAAGCGCCCTGATGGGGGTAAGAGCCATTATCCCCGCTTCCCAAGCCCAGAAGCTCATTCAAATCCGGGTCGTTAGGATAAGGTCTTTTATCATCGTTCATGGCTACCTCCGTTTTCCGCTCCCCGTGTATAGGTTCTGCGGATATATTTCTCTGTAATCAGCAACTGAATCTGCCTGTCATACCGGCCGTGGGGAAGTCTCCACTGGGTGCAGGCTGTATAGCAAATTCCCACTGTTACCCCGCGAAACGCGGATAAAAAGCGGTCATAATACCCTTTTCCATAGCCTAAACGGTAGCCCTCCGCGTCAAAGCACAGCCCTGGGACAATACACAGCCCCCGGCTGTAATCTGTGACCAGACGGCATCTCTCCGGCACCGGCTCCAGCACGCCGAAAGCGCCCGGAGCCAGGTCATCCATAGACGTAATATAATAAAACTCCATTTGGGTGGTTTCTGGAATGCATTTGGGAACCGCCACCCTTTTTCGGTTTGCCCAGGCCGCCCGCACCAAACCGAAGGTATCCACCTCGATCGGCTTGGACAGATAGGTGAAAATTACGTCGTTTTCTCCATACTGGCGCAGTGCCAGCAGCCTGGTCTGGATCTCGGCATCCATCGCCCGCTGCTTTTCTGGGTCCAGATTCTTCCGGATCCGCTTATATTTTTGCCGAAGCTCTGTTTTCAGCAAACGAATATCCCTTATTGGCATTGCATCGCCATCCTAATCTTACTGGATTCCACCTGGCCGCAAAGCCGGGCCACGATCTCCAGCGCGAAATCCACCGCCACGCCAGGCCCCTTTCCGGTAATCATTTTTCCGTCGGTCACTACGCTCCGGTCGGTCTCCACAGCCCCCGTCAGCTCGTTTTCAAAGCCTGGAAAACAGGTGACCTCTCTGCCCGCGGCCAGCCCCATATGGCCTAAAATAGAAGGCGCCGCGCAGATAGCGCAGAGATATAAATCATTTTCACAGCAATAGCGGATGCAGGTTCTCACAATCGGCGATTTTTCCAGATTCAGGGTTCCGGGCATCCCGCCGGGAAGCACAACCGCCTCCAGCTCGTCGGTAGAAACCTCCTTTTCCTCCATATCCGCTTTGACGCAGATCCCGTGGGCACCGGTGATTTCCTTTCCGCCCACGCCGACGGTTTTCACAGGCAGCTCCGCTCTTCTCAGTACGTCTACCACAGCCAGCGCCTCGATTTCCTCAAAGCCCTGAGCCAAAAACACAGCGATCATAGCAGTTACCTCCTATTACAGTAATGATTGGTTGGAAGCCCGGCAGCCGGCTTGATTTTTCCGTCTTATCGCTTGCAAGCTTCTGCCTTTTCTGAAATTGATACGTTTTGGGATTCCGCGGGAAATACTCCAAGCCGCAGGAACCGCCCGTCTTTCTCCTTACGGCAATCAGGCCGCGGACAAAAGCAGGAATTTTTCAGATTCCAAAGGTTCTCAACCCGGTTATTTTCCCTATTTATCGAAAAAGCCTTGTTTCTGTTTTTCAAGCATATTTCAAAAAGCTTCCAGCGGCAAACGCCTGTTACAGCTTCTGGGAAACGATTTCCCGGATATCTCTTTGAATATCCTCGATCTTCCGCGGCGCTCCCTCCTGAGAGCAGGACACCGTATGCCATCCCATCGCCTCCGCCGCGTAAAGGGCGGTCCGGCGGCATCGGGTTAAAAATTCCACATTGCTTTCGTGCAGATCTTTTTTTCTCTCGTCGCCGGCGTAACGGCCGCTCAGCAGCCTTTGGGAGATCTCCGTGGGCATATCCAAAAACAGCACCAAATCCGGCCGGGGAAGCTGTAATTTTCCATATTCATAGTCTTGTAACCAAGCTAGATATTTATTCCAATCCTCCCGGGGTGTTTTTTCCATCTGATACACCGCGTTGGAAGTGGTGTACCGATCCGCCACGATGGTGGCTCCGGAAAGATAATCCTTTCTCCAAAACCGCAAAAAGCTGGCGTAGCGGTCCACCGCGTAAAAGGACGAGGCGGCGTAGGCGTTCACATCGCCGGGATTCGAGCCGAATTCCTTATTCAGATACATTTTCACCAAAGCGGATGAAGGCTCCCGGTAATCCGGGAACTCGATGTGCCTTACCCTGCGGCCCCGGCTTTCCAGATATTGGCACAGCAGTCCAGTCTGGGTAGCCTTTCCCGAGCCGTCCAGGCCCTCCATCACGATCAGCTTACCCCTTGCCATGACACTGCTCCCTCATAGCCGCGAACCGCTCTCGGACCTCCCTCATTTTTCCGCAGGACATTTTCCCCTCGGAGCACGCCCCTCTTACGCAGGACGGCCCCGCGTTCTGGAATAGCTTTGGCGCCGCGGCGTAAACCAGCCGATACATCTGATCCGCCACATCCCGGATTTCCCACTGGGCCCGGTTGCAGCACCGCAGGGTGAAAAAGTTCATCAGGCTTCGGGCGTTCATCGTGCAGATCATTTTGGTGTTGCAGGCGTTGGGCAGAACAAACCGGGCGTCCTCAATGGCCTTCTTTTCCGCCAGGCGATTCGCTTCCTTTTCCGGCCTGCCTTCCGCCAAAAAGGTTTTTTTATGTTTTTCTTTTAAAATCGCCGTAAGGCTGTCGTAATGGGCTTGGTCCTCCTCCATCGCCCGGATATATTCCTCCCGGGCCTCCGGGACGCTCTCGATCTCCGGGGGCAGAACGTATTCAAACATATTTTCCTTGACATAGCGCTGGCTTTGTACGCTGAAGGAGGCCATGCGGTGGCGGGTCACCTGAGCCAGAAAGGAGCGGGACACCCCCTCGATGCCAAAGGTAAAGCTTGCGTGCTCAATAGGGCTCTCGTGTCCGATCTCCGACAGCATTTCCACAAAGGAGGCGGTTTTTTCCGGCGTAAGCCCTTCATAGATTTTATCGATTTCCGCCGCGGAATAACACAGCTTTGCCGCCGCCGCGATGGTTTGCTCCGGCATCGGCGTATGAGTCAGAAGCGTAACCTTTGCCAAAAAAATCCCTCCCAAAATTGCATTAACAGAGTTATTATAGCAAATCTTTCGCCCAGATTCAACCAAAAGGGCGTTTCCATGCCTTGATTTTACATTTTGTCCATAAGCGGCCTTAGATATTCCGCCACTCCGTCCTCTGTGTTGGAGCCGATGATTTGATCCGCCGCGGCCTTGGCTTCCGGCGAGGCGTTTCCGACGGCGCAGCCTACGTCCGCCGCCGCCAGCATATCCACATCGTTGCCGTTGTCGCCAAAGGCGACCACCCGGCCGGCCCCCAGCATTTCCTTCAGGCGCAGCACCGCCAGGCTTTTGCTGGCCTGGCTGCTGAACACCTCTAAAAAATACACATCCTCATAATTATCGTGGTAAAAAGCCGCCTTGAGCCCCGGGATCTGTTGTATTTTTCGATACAAAGGCTCCACGACCGTCCTTTTGTCCATCATGGTAAAGTAAATCGGGACATCCTTCGGGGACAAAACCAGTTCTCTTTGCTCAAAGCGCTTGTAGGCTTTGCCCTTCCGTTCCTGGCAGAACCGTTCCTCCGCCGGATGACCGAACCGCTCATAGGAAACACAGATTTCATCATCCTCGAGCGTATAGAGAAATGGCATCCGCCCGGCCTGCCGGTAAACCGCAAGCGCCTTAGACGCGGCCTCATAAGACATCGGCGCGCTGCCGGCGAACCGCCTCCTCCTGAAGTCGTAAAGCACCGCCCCATTTAACAGGATGCCCGGAAGCTCCAGCTTTAAATTGGAGAGAACCTCGCAGGCGGTAGCCGGCGACCGGGCGGTGGCTACGGTAAAAAGCAGCCCCTTTTGAATCAGATGATTTAAAATATCCGCGGATGCCTTACTGATTTCCTTTTCCGGCGTCAGCAGGGTGCCGTCCAGATCTGATACATATAACGTTTTCATAGCAGCAGCTCCTTAAAAAAGGCCGGCGGAGCAGAAAGCCTCTGCCGCCGGCCCTGTTTTTATGTAAACAAGCAGGTTTCTCAATGAACGGTTCGAAATTTCAAATTAGAAAATATTGCCGCAGGCCCAGGAGATCTCCCGGCGCAAAAGCATTCCGGCCGCCGCAGGCCTTCAGCCATTGCGTCGGCCGGAAGCTTCCGCTTCTGTTTTCCAGGGAAAGCACGGGAAGAGCAAGAGGGTTCCCGGCTGTCTTTAGAATCCGGCTTAAAAAATTCTTATAAAGGCAAATGACCTCCCTGTAAGGGGAGGGGGCGTCACGAGGGAACGGGCTGTGCAGTATGAGGCCGGGACGCGTACGAATCCGGCGCTCCTCCCAGCAAAAGCCTTCTGCCTAAAGCTTCCGGGTTTTGGAGGGCGTTTCATCCCCGTCGCAGAAGCAGCCCCGATCCGACTGGAAGGAGATCACATAGATCCCGCAGCCGGAATCCCGAGCGCCTCCGGCCACCTTGGGACACCGCAGAGTCATCGCTCCCTTTTCACAGACCTCCCAGCAATAGGCGGTTCGGTTACAGCAGCTGCCCTTTTCCTGGAACCAAGCGCAGGCGGCGTTGTTGGCGCAGTGCTTGATCCCCTCGTCCTCCGCCCATTCCATGCAGACGCCTCCGGCGGCGTGGTAGTCCCCATTGGAAATCAGGATATGGGATTTTAAAATATCCTTGAACAAATGGGACCAGCTGCTGGCGGTGCCATGGTGGGGCGCTTTAAAAATATAATAAGCGTCGTAAAGCTCCTCCGCGATTTGATCAAAGGTTTCCGGAGTCGCGTCGCCGGTCATGATGATATCATCCAGGCTGGCCTCCCGGGTTCTGTGATTTTGAAACACAATGCTGGCCGTATTTTGAGCGTTGGCGTATTCCTCCCGCACAGCCGGGCGGCTTAAAATTTCGATGATATTCTGAGCCGCCGGAATCAACTGCAGGCTGGGCGCCATGGCCTCTATTTTATCCAGCAGCCTTTTGCAGCGGGAAAGAGATTCCTCCATATCCCCCAGATACCCCCGGTTCTGGGGCGACGTCAGCTGGCACAGCCGCAGGTACTCGCCGCAGAATTCGTTTTTCAAAGCCAGAAATTCCGGCGCTCCTCTGCCTAAAAAGGGCGAGGAAAGGCATACGTCGAGCTCCTCCACGATCTCGGTAAGCAGCGGGGAAAACGGATAGCCTCCCGCGGCGGGCCATAAAACATCATAGGCGACTCCCTCAAAGTCAAATTGAGACCCTCTGCTTAAGGAATACACATTGCCGATTCCCAGAGCATAATGAAGGCGTTCAAAAATCCGCAGGGCGCTGACGCTCATCTGGGAATACTCGCTCTGCCGGCCTAAAAAAGCAAATACATAAAGGGCAAACTCAATAAGCAGCGCCCTTCCCTCCCGATTGACAGAGGCCGCCGGCACAAACACCCGGTGAAAAAAGCCGTGATCCCGCTTCAGCAAATAGCGCAGGCCGCTCATATGATCCCGGTGAAAATGCGTCAGCAGGAAGGAACGCTCCTTGGCGTCGAAATAACGTGGGACGATATTGTTTTCCACATAATCCGTGACCTCCATATCCGATTCCCGGATTTTTACATTCATGGAGCCGCAGTCCACCATCAGGATATTTCCCTCCAGGCTTCCCAATACGGTACATTCTCCAAATTCCAGGTTGTGCATTTCCAGCCAATCCAACACGCTCACTTCCTTATTCTTTGGAATTTTACAAAACCCGCCTGGTGAAAACAGGCGTCTCAGCATTTTTCAGGCTGTAAGGCAGCCGTTCTTCGTCTTACGTCAAGAATCCACTCTATACCGTTTCAAAAACAGCGCCGGTTCAGCCGAGAAGCCCGGCCTTCCAAGCTATAAACGGCATCAAAGCGGCATCATAGGAAAGGGCAGGCTTCCGCCCGCCCTTTCGGCTTATTGATACCAATATTCAATCCCGTTTTCAAAAGCAAGATGCCTAAGGCCTGTAAATCCGGCCGGCTCCATAAAGAATTTTCCTTCGATAATGGTACCGTCATTTTGATACAGCACACCCCGGCCGGCAGGAGCCCCATTGATAAACTCTCCGGTATACCTATGGTCGCCCCGCAGAAGGGTCCCCCGGCCGTTCGGAAGGCCGTTTTTCAGGACGCCGGTGTAAATTCCGCCGCAAACCGACAGTTCGATTCCATATTCCGGGCCCTTGCGGTAAGCCTCGTAAGCTGGATTTTCCGGATTCTCCGGCAGCAAGGGCATTTTTTTCGGCGCCACCTGCATACTTTTCGCCAGCTCGCCGTCCTGGTAAAGGCCTTCCTCCACCTTTTCGCCATATGGGTTATACCGGCATCCCATGCCGCCGGGCTTTCCATTTTTCATAAAGCCTTCAAACGCTAAATAAGGCTTTCCGTCAGAAAGGGAATATCGCTTCTCGTACCGCAGAACGCCATCCTGATACACACATTCCGCCAGTACCCGGCCGTTTTGAATCTCATTGATTCTTCCGTGCATCCGGTTTTGGCGGAATTCGCCCGCGTACCTGGGCTCTCCGTTTTCGTACAAAACGCCCAGGCCTTCCCGGCTGCTGCACACATAGCCGCCCCGATAGGCAATCTCGCCGTTTTGATATTCCAGTCCTTGGCCCTCAAACTGATTATGGGAGAACTCTCCCTCATATACCTTTTCCCCATTGGAAAAATACCGGCCCTGGCCCTGGAACTCGTCGTTTTCCCAATGCCCCTCGTACACCAGGTTTCCGTCGGCGTCGTAGCCCGAAAGCCAGCCTACTGGTTTCCCAGCCAGAAAGCTGCCCTCATACCGCCCGCCTCCGGGGAAATAACGGCAGCCCCTGCCGCTGTACACGCCGTTTTCAAAACCGCCCTCATACAGCTTGACGCCGTTTTTGCTGTACTCTACAGCCTGTCCATCCACCGCGCCGCTGCGGAATTGTCCCTTGATCACGTGGCCGTCCTCACGGTACCAGACGCCCTCTCCGTTCCAGGCGTTTTCCGCCCATTTTCCGGTATAGCGGACCTGGCCGTTCGGATCGTATTCAGTGCCGGTGCCGCTTCGTTTACCGTTGGCAAAGCCCCCGGAGTACAGCAGGGTTCCATCCTGGTCCACCAAGGTGCCCTTCAGCTGCTGGACGCCGTTTCTCCACTGGCCGATAAACAGGGAGCGGTCCTCCGGCTGAAAGGAAACCCCGGCGCCGCTTCGTTTGCCGTCCTCAAAATAGCCGGCGTAAACCAACCCCTTTTCCTTGCTCAGCAGGGCTCCCGGGCCTACCGGGCTGTCCTGATTCCAAAAGCCAGCGTAGCAGGAGCCGTTGCTGGCCTTAAACGAGACGCCCATACCGTTCCGGCGGTTTTCCTTCCAATCGCCGGCATAGCAAAGCTTACCTGATTTATAGTAATAGGTGCCGAAGCCGTCCCTTTGGTCGTGCAGGTAACCGCCCTCAAAGGCGGTGCCCCCATCCATCATGGCGGTGCGGCCCCTGCCCTCCCGCAGACCGTCCTCCACGCTGCCGAAGTAATAGTAGCATTCCTCCGGAGAAACGCAGATGCTCATTTTCCCCATAGCGATATAAGGACAGCCGTTCATCACGCCGTTGCACAGATCCTTCAGCTCGCCCTTTTCCGCATAGGGGGTTTCCGCGCCGCCGTCCTCCTGGGCGACCGCTTCCTTCACGGCGGGCGGGGCGATCCTGTCGCTGGCGGTGTAAGTATCGGCGCTCATTGGCTTTACCGCCACGTTATAGCGCCTGGGAGAAGGCTTCTCCTCCTCCGAAACCGGAGCCGGCTGCGCGGTGGGAACGTATTCCTGCTGCCGGCTGTTTTTCTCCGGTTCCCTCTCCTCGACCCGGTCGTACCGGTAGGCAGGCTCCTCTCCCGATCCCGCCGCTTCCGGCCCTGTGCCAGCAGCAGACACGGCCGTTTTTTCCTCCGGCTTAGGCTCTTGGTAGGGATATTCGTATTCCTCGGTATATTTGACGCCGGAAGACTGTTCCGGCTCTTCCTTGTATTTTTCAAACGCCGAATCCCCGGCGCCCCATTCGTAGGAATTGTCCTCCGGCTTTTCCGGGTCAGGCTTCTGAGAAGCGACAGTGAAGCCTCCCTCTCGGTCCGGCCTGTCCTCATCCTGAGGTTCCGAGACGGCGTTCTGTCCGCCTGCTTCCTCCTGGAACACAGTTTGCGGGGCCTTTCCTCCGCCTCTCTGATATTCCTCCAGCAAGGCCTCCCGTTTCTGGGCCAGCTCCTGTTCACAGTAATAAAAATCTCCCGACTGGCTCCGGACGGTGAACTCCGGAACCGGGACCTGATTGGACAAAAAGCTTTCCGCCTCCGGGCTCTTAGGAACCTTGCAGGGATACAGCGCCCGGGCATCATCGTACCGCCCGGCCTTCAGCTCACGGAGCAAAAGAACGCCGTTTTCTCCTGGCTCCAATATCTCCATGGGCTGCTGCCGCAGGCGGGGAGAATAATAATCCGTCCGCTTCCAAAGATGGTCCCGGTCGTAATAAGCGATTTTGACAACCTTTTTGTTTTCGTCCTGCGTCAAAATGTGATACCCGCCGGCGGCGTCCGGTTCACTGATTTCCACCTGCCGGAAGCCCTCCAGCTTTTTCCATTTCAAGGGCTGTCCCCGCTCCATCAAATAGGAGTACCGGTAGGAAACGCCGTCAGCCTCCTTCACCACTTTATTCTTTTGGCGTTTGCCGCCCGAGGTAAAGTAGGCCCTCCGCACGTCGTAAAGTCCGTCGTGATATAGCAAAGCGCCGTCGTATTTTTGATAATAGACGGTATATAGGTTCTGAAGCTGCTGTTCCATGATTTCTGCCATTTTTTAGCCCCCACTGTACGGTGTTGGTAGTTCGATATGGAATTCTTACTTACTCTTTATCATATAATAAAGCTGCGGTTTTTACAAGGTTTTTTCCCCATTTCCAGGACCCTTTCCGCTGGAATTCCGGGGCTTTTTTCTATTTTTCACCACTACGGCAACAAGAGCCGACAGAATCACCACCAGCGCCGCCAAAAGCGCTGTCTGCAAGGCCGCCGGCAAGCCGGAGTTTACATTGCTTTCCCTATGGCTTCCGGCCACCATCAGAACAGAGGAGGAAGCGCCTTTCTCTTCCGACGCCTTCGACGATTTTGTCCCAGACCTCGAGGAGCCTGCTTTGGATGAACCCGTTCTGCCGGAGGCTTTGGAAGCTGTGGTTTTCACAGCCTCGCCCGCAACAGCGCCGGAAGCAAACTCCAAGCTCCAGCTTTCCGTCTCTCCGGTGAGCTTATTTGTCAGCGCCAAGGCCGTGGTCCCGGAAAAATCCGGTTCCCGGGTTCTGAACCGCAGGAGAGCCATATCCGTTTCTTCCCGCATCACGTCACTTTCCTCCGCCAGATAGATGACCGACAGCAGGCCGTCATCCTCGATCATTTCAAAGCTTCCGTTAAAGCGGTCGGATAGGATTTTACCGCTGGAAAACTCCAGGGCCTTGGGATCATAGCTGATTTCTATCCGGTAAGAATCTAAAATCTGAGTCCCGTCGGGCGCAAAACGAAGCCGCATTTCAAAGAGCCTGCCGGAGGATTGTCCGCTTTCCGCCGCCGACAGGGAAAGCTCTCCGGGCTGGATCTCCAAAGCACCGGCGCCGCCTGCAAAGAAAATCAGGCATAGGAAGAGCGCCAGCACCGTTTTCCCCCTTTTACCGGAATTGCCGGTTCTTTTCATACAACTCCCCCGCTTCTCTTGAACTTACGCTCCCATTTATGGTATCATAACGCCATCGAACCGATTAAAATCGAATATGTTATCATCATAACACAGAAACTGGTACGGAACAATAAGGAGGAGAAAAATGCCACAATTTTTGACAGCATCGTCTCAAACACCGGAGGAGCTCGCCACCCACTTCAGCTCTTTTTGGGATTCCTTTTTAGAATGGGGCAAGTCCTATCTGCCGCGGCTGGTTGCCGCCATTGTGATCCTGCTGGTAGGCTGGTACTTGGTAAAATGGATCTGCCGTTCCGTGAAGAAGGCCATGTCCCGCGGGAAAACCGACGCGGGCGTGACGTCCTTTGTGAATTCCGCTCTAAAAATCTGCCTGTGGATCGTCCTGCTTCTGGTAGTGGCCGCTCAGCTCGGCCTGCAGATCAATTCCATCATTGCCGCGTTAGGCGCCGCCGCGGTGGCCATCGCCCTGGCGGTGAAGGACAGCCTCTCCAATGTGGCCAGCGGCATTCTGATTATCATCACTAAGCCCTTTAAGGTAGGAGATTATATTGAAATCGAGGGGCTGGAGGGCACCGTTTACAAAATCGAGCTGATGTTTACCACACTGATCACCGCGGACAATAAAAACGTGATTCTGCCCAACTCCCGGGTTTCCGCCAACAACGTGGTAAATTATACCGCCCAGGAAACCCGCAGGCTGGATCTGAATTTTTCTATTGGCTACAACGATGATATCCAGCAGGCCAAAGGCATCCTTCAAAGGCTGATCGACCAGGATCCGAGGGTTGTCCGCCGGGAGGAAAGCATTATCGGCGTTTTCAGCCAGGATGAAAGCGGCGTGACGCTGGCTTTGAAGGTTTGGTGCAATACTTCTGATTACTGGGATCTCCATTATGCCCTGGAGGAACAGGTAAAGCTTGCCTTTGACCAGGCCGGCATCACCATTCCTTATCCTCAAATGGACGTGCATCTGGTTCCCTGAGCGGATCGGCCGTTGAATCATAAGATCAGCCGCAATCCGAAAGGCTTCTGATTTTAGCTCTTTTTTCCTGATTTTGTCCTGCCGCTCAATGATTCAAATAGAGACGCCGCCCGCCTGCCATAGACGCACGGCCGGATTTCGAGTTTTTCGTTTTTCTAGGCGGCAAAAAATTTGGAAAACAAAAACGGCGGTTCCCGGATTTTCCGCCGGCCGCCGTTTTTTCAGTGTGCTTTTTCTAAAACAAGTCTATACAACAAACTGCTTTATGAATTTTCGGCAAGTGCTCCTTACAGATATTTTCTGGGATGCCGGGCGATAAAGCTTTGCATTCCCAGGCTGTGGGCCTCAATTACGTCGTCGCACCATTGGTCAAATTCCGGGTTAGGAATCTGCACCTCCGGATGGGACAGCACATAATCGGCGGTCCGGCGCACACCCTGATCGTACCGGATTTCCGCGTGAAAACCTGGCACCAGCCGCTTCAGCTTGCTGTTGTCAAACATGACGCTGACGCTTTTATCCCCCAAAAGCGGACCCTCCAGAGAAGGATCGCAGGCGATCAGAAAATCGCTGGAAATATGCACCAGCCTCGCTTCCACGCCCAATGCCTGAGCGCTTAAACGGTATATCTGATTCCAGGTCAGCACCTCGTCGGTGGTGATCTGCACCACCTCCCCGACGGCATGGATGTTTCCCATCAGCCCGATAAAGCCCTTGGCGAAGTCCTGGTTATGGGTCAGGGTCCACAGAGACGTGCCGTCTCCCGGAACGATTACCGGTTTTCCCTGCCGCATGCGGCAGATCACCTGCCAAAATTCCGTATCGCCGCCAATGGCAAAGGGCATCATCCTTTCATAGTAAACGTGGGCGGGCCGAACGATCGTCACCGGAAAGCCGCTGCTCCGGTTTTCCGCCATCAGCAGCTCTTCGCAGGCGATTTTGTCTCTGGAATACTGCCAATAAGGATTTTTCAGCGGAGTGCTTTCCGTAATCACTGGGCTCATCAGCGGCTTTTGATACGCCGACCCGGTTCCGATAAAGAAATACTGGCCGCATTTTCCCCGGAAATAACCTAAATCCCGCTTTACCTGCTCTGGTGTAAAAGCGATAAAATCCGCCACCACGTCAAAAAACTGTCCCTCCAGCAGCTTTTCCACAGCCTCTCTGTTGTCGATATCGCCGGTCCAGACCCTGACGTTTTCCGGAACCTCCATCGCCCGCTTGCCTCGGTTTAAGATGGTCAGCTCCCAGTCCGCATTTTCTGCCAGCGCCCTGGTGATCCCGGAACTGATAATTCCGGTGCCGCCGATGAATAACGCTTTCAACATACCTCTCTCGCTTCCTTTCCAAATAATTCAGCCGCAATTGCTATTTCATTATACAGGAAGCAGCTTTCAATTGCCAGACCCCTCCTGAAATATTTTGATCACATTGGCAACCTCCTCCTGGGTCTGACTGGTATCCATGTAATCCCAGGAATACAGCATAATCCCGTCGCATCCCAGGCTGCGGGAATATTCAATCTCCCTTTGCAGAATATCGGTTTTGCCGTTCCAGGTTCCGCTGTCCGCGTCCTCTGAGCCCGCCTTATACACCGCGAGGCCTATATACAGCTTCACCCCCTCGGCAGTGGTCATCTGCCGCCATTGGTCGGCGGTTTGATTAAACGGGAGCAGCGGATGGTCGAAATTCACATAAATCTGGGGGCATAGGTAATCCACATATCCCTTTTGGCTGGCCCAGGTTTCTACATCCGCCCCCATATTCAGATCGTTGGTTATATTTCCTTGCGGGGAAATTCCAAACTGGACCTGGGGATTGATGGATTTTATGGCGCTGTACACACCGGAAACCAGCGTGTTGATATTCGCAATGCGCCACTGAGGCAAGGTCAAGGGAACTCCCTCCCCTACGGACTCGGTATAGGCTTGATAGGCTTTCTCGTCGAACGCCCCGTCAGAGGTGGGATAAAAATAATCGTCAAAATGGATGGCATCCACCGGATAGTTTTCCACGATCTCCCGGATACCCTCGATAATTTTTTCCCGCACCTCCGGATACGCCGGATTAAAATATTTCCCTTCCTCCCAATCCACCACCCAGTCGTCATTGTTAGGATCGCTGTCCTCCCTCCACTGGGTATACAGATGATCCGGAGCCAAAATACTAGGCGTCCCCTTTGACTGAATCCGCAAAGGGTTCAGCCAGGCGTGAAACTGCATTCCAGCTTCGTGGGTTTTCCTCACCATATATTCCAGCGGGTCAAAGCCCGGATCGCCTCCCTGAGTTCCGGTAAGCAGATGGGACCAGGGATAAATCTCAGAAGGGTACATAGCGTCTCCAAAGGGCCTCACGTGGACGATCAGGGTGTTTAAGCCATACTCCTTAGCCTGGCTGACAATTTCATCAAAGGCTTTTTGAAACGCCTCCTGTCCCTGCCCTATTTTAGATTGGTCCAGAGAAAGATAGGGCACCCACACAGCCCGCATCTCTCCCTCCAGAACGATCTGCCCGCCTGGAGGCTGTTCGGCCTGGGATTCTTCCCCGGCCGGCGTGTTGACCAGTTGATCGGAGGCTGTCTGAGAGGCGCCGGAGGCGGCCGGTTTTTCGCTGGAGGAGTTTTTTTGAAAAAAATGGACGGCCAGTACGGCTCCGGCCAGCAGCAGAATCGCGAGCAGGGTGGGCGCTAATTTTTTCATGTTCATACATTCACCTAATTTCAAAGGAGTGTTTTGTTTGTCCCCATTTTTTATCGGGCTCCTGGTTTGGCTCGCAGCGGTCAATTTTGCCGCCGCGGTCATAACAATATATGATAAACATCAGGCAAAAATCAACCGTTGGCGTATTTCGGAAAAAAGTTTACTTTTTCTTTCCATTCTGGGAGGAGGTCCCGGTATGTACTTTACTATGAAAATAATCCGTCACAAAACCAAAAGGAAAAAATTTATGCTTGGGATCCCGTTGATCGTACTCGCCCAAATTTTGCTCGCCGCGGCATGGTTCATTGGGCTTGATCCTGTTTCCAAATTTTAAACGCCGTTTTTCGCACATAACGCAGGCTTCCTTTCCGCAAACTAAAGAAAGCGTATGAGAAAGTTTGCCGCTGTCTTTCCTCTCAAGGAAGCCAGCCTTCCAGAGAACAGGCTTTTGGCCCAGCCTATGAGATTTGAATTTGGCTTCACCGTGCTGCCATTTAACGTCATAGGCGCAAGGCCCGCTGAAATCATTGTGAATCTCTAAGCAAACTCTCTGAAACCGTATGCGAATCTTACGACGCGAGGAGCTTTTTTATGGATCAAATTGATAAGCAATTAGTACGGAAAAACTCAAAAATCAACGACAATTTATTAGAAGAATTGGATACGGTAGCCTCCGCTACTGAATGCACCGGCTTAATCCCCACACCGCCTCTGTCGGAAAGCGAGGCGGAAGCTTATACCGACATTTATACCATTCCCAAGCCGGAGAACAGCCGGAATAATGGACTGCAGCAGATTGAGAAGAAGCCGCACGGAAAAAACAGATAATGGCCGGATAGTTTTATTTTATCACAAACTGTTTTGATTTCCACTAGAAAAGCCTGGCGGCAATGCCGCCAGGCTTTTCTAGTCTTTAAGAATTGTGCAAATTGCCTGTAAGCTTATACAGGAAAATTCTCCTTCCAGCTTTTCCTGCTGCAATGGGTGGGATTGGATCTTCTCTGCCGTCCGGTATCCAAAAGATAATGGCAGCACCAAATCCCATCATTTTTTCCACAGATCGGCTTATAGTGTACGCATCCTTCGCAGCTTCTTCGATTCATCTCGCACTCCCCCAGTATTTTAAGTTTAATCATCTGGCTTCACCCGTCAAGATCCGCCTTGGTTGCATTTTTATGGACGGTAAAAAAGAACGCAAAACATAGAATTTCAATTTCGTTTCTTCAGCAGGACGAAACAAACGTTATGTTTCTTTTTTGGGATATTTATAGTATAATCCTTTTTGAATGGTGTGTCAACCCATATGAGCAACATTTTTTAAAAAATGTTGCAATTCAGAAACAAAGGAGGTATACTATATTTATAGGCAGAAACAAGCCATCATTATGAAAGGGAGTTGATTTCACGGTGGAACAGGAGCAAAAAATCATGATGGAGCGCTTAAAGCGGCGCCGCAAAGAACTGGGATACAGTTATCAGGATTTGGCTAATCTCACGCAGATGAGCAAATCCACCTTACAGCGGTATGAAACCGGAGGAATCAAAAATATTCCTCTCAGCAAGCTGGATGTGCTATCCCAGGCTCTCGAAACCTCACGGGAGTGGCTCATGGGTTGGGATGAAAAAAAGGAAGCCTCCTCCGCTTCAAGGCAAAGCGACGGCTTTTTCCGCTTAAAGAAAGGGTTGGAGCCTTATCAGCTAAGCGAAGAAGACGCGGATTTTTTAATTGCGGTTTTTGAAGCCCACAAGCAAAAAAACACATAAGGTCGGTGGCAATATGGGCGGTACCAAGCGGGAACTATATAGATTTATTGATAGGCTGAGAATACAGCTTGGCGTGAAGCCGCTTTCTCAGCCTATCGATACTATAACCTTTTGCCGCAGCCAAAAAAACATAGAATTGGTTTATCATCCTTTTTCCACATCTGGTTTTTGCGCCGCGGCCCTTCTGGGGGAAAAAGGGGATACCATAGTGCTTAATGCCCGCCACAGCGTGGAGGAGCTGAATTTTGACTGCGGGCATGAGCTGATTCACCTTACAAAGCACCGGGGACTAGGCCTCTCTTCCTTTCACTGTTTTGACACCTTAAAACCGAAGCAGGATCCTTTTATCGAATGGGAGGCCAATGAGGGCGCCGCCGAGTTGACGGTGCCTTACCGCAGTTTTCTCCCGCTGCTGTCAGACGCCTATCCTCAGCTCCGCACCTGGCAGGATATGGACTTTCTCCGCTATCGCTTGGCGCGTAGATATCAGGTGACGGAAACGGTGATCGCTTATCGCATGGAGTCCTTAAAATATGAATTTTTTCAATATCTAAGCGGCACTCCCTTAGAGAATCTCCACTTCCTTTCCCGCCGTGAATTGAGCAAGCAAGGCGTATCCATTCTGTCTCTCAATGAATTAGAGGATCGGTTCACCAAATTTCAGGAGCCAAACCAAAGCCTAAAAAACACCGCGCTGCTTCGGCAGCGATGATTGTTACCAAGGTGCGTTCCGTTTTTTGGGGGAAAGCACTTCAAAACACTCCTTTTACCGTTAAATTCTCCAGGAAAAATAGTTGCTTTTTCATTTTCCCTATGCTATAATAATTTTCGTTCGGCTGGTGTGGCGGAACAGGCAGACGCAAGGGACTTAAAATCCCTCGGTAGCAATATCGTACCGGTTCAAGTCCGGTCACCAGCACCATCAGGCTGAGCCTGGACGCAATTTGCGTTCGGGGCTCAGCTTTTTTCTTTTGCCCTGCCGCCCGCGCTTGCAGTAAGCATCTTTTGTCAGCGCTTCCCAGGCTGAGCCTGGGCGCAATTTGTATTCGGACTCTTTTTATTTAGTAAAATACTCGCGCTGAAACCGGGTATCTAATTTGTCAACGTTTCCTAATCCGGGTGTCTATGAAGGCACCCGGATTTTTTATCTGCATTCTTTACAGGATAGACTTTCTACCTCTAGCTGAAAAACAGCCACCTTATCCAGCTCCCGGCAAGAAAAATCCCAGTCTTTTTTGCCTGTACTATGATGCAGAATACTTTTCAGTGCCTCTATTTTATCTCTTTCCCTCTTGAGAATGGTAACCCTTCCTGTACCAATCACGCTTTGATACCTGGAAGTATA
The DNA here is from genome assembly GCA_000154345.1 of [Clostridium] leptum DSM 753. Taxonomy (GTDB): domain Bacteria; phylum Bacillota; class Clostridia; order Oscillospirales; family Acutalibacteraceae; genus Clostridium_A; species Clostridium_A leptum. The sequence continues at coordinate 253,313 of DS480347.1, read as the reverse complement.
CTCGCATGCTTTTCCCCCCCGCACCAGCTGTTGATTGGTATCCAGTTCAAATCCTACTGTGGGGCTTTTTTCTGTTAAGCGGTATTTTCTACCTTCTTTCGCACCGTGAAAGTAAAATACGTGCCGCCCATTATTCTCATAATATCCAAAATCCAGCGGGACAATGTATACTTGGCCGTTGTCATAAAATCCAAGTCTGCAGCATCGGCATGATAAAATAATTTCTCGAATTTTTTGACTGTCTGTTACTTCTCTGTCTTTTCTTCTCATAAGCCGTAAAGCCTCCGTTTCATGATCATTTACAGGATACCTGATACCTAATATATTTTAAACCGCTTCTAGGCAAAACACCATCGGTATTTTGTTTTCTTTCCCAAATTCTGCTTGACATAAGTACGAAATCGTACTATAATATCATTTGCTATAAGTACGAAATCATACTTATCACAGGAGGGATACGATGAAAGCGCCAATCCAAGGGCATGAGTCAAGAGAGTTTAACCGCATGTATAAAGAGGTTGATGAGCTATATCACGAGGTTGCCCTAAAGTCTGGTCTTTCCGACACTTCATTTCTTGTTTTGTTTTCCATTGTGGAATTGGGCGACGGCTGTCTGCAAATCGATATCGCGAACCGATATTTTATCAGCAAGCAAACGATCAGCTCATCAGTCAGAGCCTTAGAACAAAAAGGCTATCTCTATTTAAAGCATGGGAAAAAGCGTGATAGGAATCTTTATCTTACTGCCGAGGGCGAACGGTTTGCAGCAGATTACATCATCCCATTAATGGAACTGGAGAGCAACGTGTTCTTATTAATGAGTCCGGAGGAGCGCGACGGACTTCTGCGTCTGACCCGTAGGTACACAGAGCTGCTGAAGGAAAAAATAAATCAGCTGCTTTCCCAAAAATAAAATTCACGATTATATTTAGAGGCAAAAATCAATCTGTCCGCTTAAAATTGGGGGATCTGTCTCTTTTTGCGATTTTCGACAGCACATAGAAAAAACACAAAAGCATTTACTCCCATCCAGTCATCTTCACCGCGCACCAATCGGAGCCATTTCATAAAATCAGTCGATACGGCAACACACATTCATATTTAATTTAGGAAAGGAAAGCTATGAGAATACAACTATCCGATCACTTTTCTTATAAGCGGCTTCTGCGTTTTGTTCTGCCGTCTATTTTAATGATTATTTGCACCTCGGTTTACAGCATTGTCGATGGCTTCTTCATCTCAAACTTTGTAGGGAAAACCCCTTTCGCCGCCATCAATCTGATTTATCCAGTGCTGATGGCCGTAGGTACCCTGGGATTTATGGCCGGAACTGGAGGCAGTGCCATTGTATCCAAAACTTTAGGAGAAGGCAAGCCGGAGAAAGCAAACCAATACTTTTCTCTTTTGGTGTATGCTACCCTTGCCTTCAGCATCTTGATATCGGTCGTAGGATTTATATTTATCCGGCCCATCGCCATCGTGCTGGGAGCGGATGGTGTTCTGCTGGATGACTGCGTTCTCTACGCCAGGATCTTATTCTGCTCTATGCCCGCCTTTATCTTACAATACCTATTTCAAAGCTTTTTCATTGCCGCCGAAAAGCCAGGTCTAAGCTTAAAACTGAATATCATCGCTGGTTTGACCAATGCCGTGCTGGATTATCTTCTTATCGCAGTCTTTCCCTTTGGGCTTGCCGGAGCGGCAGCCGCCACTGCCGCAGGACAATTGATCGGCGGCATTTTTCCTATTATTTACTTCGCAAGAAAAAACGGCAGCCCCTTACGGCTTACGAAAGCCAAATTTAATGGCCGTGTGCTGGCATCCGCCTGCGCCAACGGTTCCTCTGAAATGGTTACTAATCTTTCCGCGTCTGTTGTGAGCATTCTATATAATTTTCAGCTGATGAGCATAGCAGGAGAAAACGGCGTGGCGGCTTATGGCGTTATCATGTATGTAAACATAATTTTTATGGCAATTTTTCTGGGCTATTCTATTGGCAGCGCTCCGATCGTAAGCTACCACTATGGCGCGGAAAACCATACAGAACTGAAAAGCATGTTTCGCAAAAGCTTAATCTTGCTGACCGTTTCAGGAGTCATTTTAGTGGTACTCTCAGAGCTTGTAGCGCGTCCTCTGGTGATGATCTTCACCAGCTATGATCCGGAACTGCTGGATATGACCGCCAGCGGTTTCCAGCTTTATGCCCTAGCGTTTCTTCCTATGGGTTTCAACGTATGGGGCTCGGCTTTTTTTACCGCTTTAAACAACGGAGCGGTTTCCGCCTGCATCTCCTTTCTTCGCACTTTGGTTTTCCAGATTATTGTGGTTCTCACGCTGCCGATTCTTTTGGGTATTGACGGTATTTGGCTTTCCATCGTAGCAGCGGAGCTCCTGTCCCTGGCGGTCACCGTTTCTTTTCTCTTGGTCAAAAGAAAACGGTATCAATACGCGTAAATTAATTCTCTGTGAAAATGTCCCTAGCAGTCCTTCTAAAAGCCACAGGAGCTTTTTACCATAGAAACGAGCGGACAGGGCCAATACACCCCCATTAGCAGGATAAAAGGACTCGGGTTTTAAAAGATATTTACGACAAAAAGGAAGGCGCAAAATCGGGTCTCTGCTTAAACAGACTGCGATCTCATTCTATTGCGGTTCCGCGCTCACTCAGACGTAAATAGAGAGCGAAGATTTCCGCTTGCGCTGTTCGGTTATTTCGGCACCAGAAAAAGCAAAAATTTTTGAAGTATTTACACCTGCTCTTACTCGTCCTGCTGGCTGTGCACAAACGATTTCCCATTTACAGATCCCTTTAGCCATTGAAATAAACTATTCTGCTGCAGGCGTTTTCAATTGGCTTGGAATACTGAGGGCTTTCAATGGATTTTAGGGGCAGTTCCGCCAATCATACTTTATAAAAATATAAAGGCCTCCAGATACAGTTCCTGGAGGCCTTCCATTTCTCTTAAATTTTCGTCTCGGAAAGGATCATTTCCGCCTGATTGGCTACCGTTTGGCTGATGCTTTCTTCTCTGCTTAAAAACTCTAGAACCGCGTCCAATACGGCGATTTCCTTTAAATGAGAATAGGTTTTATAATAGTCAAAATTCTGCTCTTCAAATACGGAAAGCAACAGGCAATTTGCCAGCTTGGTCATCGGAGAATATTCATAGCCTGTCACTGCGATTGTTTTCAGCCCCTTCTCCTTCGCCAATTCCAGAGCCTGCACTACCTGCTTTGAGCTGCCCGATTCTGAAATAGCGAACACTACATCCTCCGGCTCAGCCAAATTGATATGGTTGAAAAAATATTCAGGCAGATCATTATAGGTGCACCGTATGCCTAAGCGGCCCAGACGGAACCCCATATACCTGGCCAGGTGGGTTGTATTGCCGGTTGCCACCACATGAACATAACCCGCAGATTTTAAAAGGTTCACGCATTCTTTCATGGTTTCATCGGTGATGTGCTTTCCAATTGCGGAAATTTTTCTGGCGTAGCTCTGAAACAGCCCCGCGGCGGTTTGATCCTCCCCCTCGTTTTCTTTCCGAGAGTACCCCCCCATAATTCTCCCCAAATCTCTCGACAGGGTAATGCGAAACTGATAGTGGCCCTGAAATCCGATCCGTTTGCAAAACCGAATCACGGTCGCGTCGCTGACGCCGCTTAAATTCGCCAGCTCTGACACATTAGCATTGACCGCTCTTTCGGGGTTTTCCAAGACGAAATCGGCAACCTTTCTCTCGGCCATGAAAATTTGATTATACTTTTCCCGGATCATTTCAACAACGGTTTTTCCTTCTGAAAAGTCCATCAAATTCTCCTCCTTTCTAATTCCACTCCTTCCTGGAGCCTACCAATAAAACCCTGTAAAACAGTGTTTCTCTGCTTTACAGGGTTTTACGATATGGAGACGGTTCTATGTAAGTCTCTATTGGTTATCAGCGGTACAAAGCAGCTTTGCCGTCAGCCTGGAAGAGCTCGATCTTATGATAAGCAGTTTCCTTCATCGCGGCGATGCAGGCTGGCTGAATTACATTAGGCTCTCTCAGGCTCTCATCCTTCAGGACCTCACGCATTTTCTCATAATAGGCAACCTTAATGTCGCTGGAAATATTGATCTTATTCACGCCCAAGGTCACAGACTGGCCGATTTCAGCATCGGGGTTGTTGGAGCCGCCATGGAGAACCAGCGGAATAGACACCTTGCTCTTGATTACTTTCAGCAGGTCCAGCTTCAATTCCGGCTTCATGCCCTTCGGATAGATACCGTGAGAGGTGCCGATGGCAATCGCCAGGGTGTCCACGCCGGTAGCTTCTACAAATTTAACAGCCGCGTCGGGATCGGTATAAATAATGGTATTGGCGCCGGCTTCAGCCTGAGCGTCAGTAGAGCCGATGGTACCCAGCTCGCCTTCAACAGAAACGTTAACAGCGTGAGCGGCCTCGGCAACCTTTTTGCAGACAGCGATATTATCTTCAAAAGAGAGGCTGGATCCGTCGATCATCACAGAAGTAAACCCGCTCTGAATTGCCAGCATCACCTGTTCAAAGGTAGCGCCATGATCCAAATGAATGCAAACCGGAACCGTAGCCTTATGGGCTTTTTCAATGATGGCTTTCACGATTTCAGTGCCGGTATGCTTTAACTCGTCGGGATGAATGGCGATAATCACAGGAGCCTGCTTTTCCTCGCTGGCCTCGAAGATACCGTTCATCATGGAATAATCGCTGATGTTAAACGCCGGTACCGCGAACTTGTGCTCATTGGCAACTGCCAGCAGATCCTTCATGTTCATTAACATTTAAAACCAACCTCCAAAATATTTAAAATGATATCATTGAGCATCCATTGACAGATGCCGCTTACCTTAAGCAACAGAACTGAACAAAAAGCATTCTTTCTTCTTTTTTGCAAGATGTCAACCAATTAAAGAAATATTATTTCTCTGGATTAGTTGAAAAAACGTTTTTAAACTTGTTCCCACTTAAAATTCTCTTTACAATTCCTTATTATAAAACAATATTTCATAAAGTCAAGCTTTTTTCTAAAAAATATAAAATTTCATTTCTTTCAAAAAATTATATTTCTTGAAATCCTCTTCTTTTACCTTTTAGCCAGGCTTGGGCCGCTTCTAAAATCCAATAATAAATCACTGAAATCTCTCCGGCGCCTATAAGGTCATTTCCCGCAGAACAAGGAACTCCAAAAAAAGAGGGCTCGTTCTGCTTACGGCGCAATCCGGCGGCAGGCGAACCTTCTAAACGTAAAACGGTAACGCAAGCAGAGCGGTACGATAAGAAAATTTTAGCAGGGACGGCTGATTTCCGGCCCTGCCTCGTTTCTTAAAGCACCGCTCTCAAAGTCTGGCTCTCCTTTTAGGAGGGCCGGCCCTTCTCCATTGATTCGGGAAACCACCGGTTCAGCCGAGGGAAGCACTCCGCAAAAAGCTTGCTTGGCAGGCATCAGGCAAAAGCTGCATACAATCCGCTTACTCGGCTTGGCAGATAGTTTGACCGAAGCAGCCTTCTTACACTCTTGCAGCCCCAGCTCGGTCCGCCAGCCTGGCCTTTTGAAGCGCCAGAACCAATAAAGGAATCAGAGCAAGCTGGATAACAATGCCCGGAATCGCTTGCAGGAAGGAAGCGGTAAGCCACATTTCCATGGAATATTTTCCCGCATTGAAAATTAAGGCGTTCAAGACGCCGTTGATAATTCTCCCACAGATCATTGCGCCGATCAGCGCCGTATAAAGGTTCAACAAATTCCATTTTGTCCGGATTACTCGGATGAGTATGCCGGACAACATCCCATAGGCCGCCAGCTCACAAAGCATGCTGGGCAGCATCGCAGTGGGCGGCATTCCCATAAAAAGATGGGAAAGCAGCGGCGCTAAAATACCGCATCCCAAGCCGTACACCGGCCCGCACAGCAGCCCGCACAGCAGCACCGGAATATGCATAGGCAGGAAAACCTTTCCCGCATCCGGAATCATATGGAACGCCATGGGCAGCACAATCGCCAAAGCCACACACATTCCTGAGGTCACTAAATTTTTTGTCTGCTTCATTAAAATCCTCCTTGCCAAAAATAAAAAGAAGATACCCGCTTTCTTCTGAAAGCAGATATCTTCCTGATATCCGAAATTCAAAATATAAAATGAATGATAGGATCAACATGGACAAGATCATAACCAATGAAATGATTGCTCCGCCTGGCTTCTGCCAAGACCGCCGGCTTCCTGCCAGCTGTATGAACATTTAAATTATATTAAAAAGCCCTTCTGATGTCAATAGGCCCCGCTGTTCACAGCTTTAAGAATCAGCGCTACCGCTTCTTCAATCAGCTCCGCGACCGGCCTTCCCCCTGTACCAATCACAATATTATCGCATTTATTAACAGGAATCAAAATTTTCTTCGCCAGGCTCTGTCCCACCGCGGCCGCCATCCTTGGCGTGACCTCTCCCATCAAAGCATCGGCAATCACGATGCCGATAGGCCCCGCGATAATATCCGCCCTTCGGCAGCCCACTACCACAGCGTTTTCACCGGTAGCCGCTGTTCTCACACCGCCTTTCATCATATTCACCGTAGCCGCGCTGTTGGTTCCTGCTGCCGTCAGCTCAATCCTGGGATCCTGCCCAATAGCCTCCGCCAGCTGCTTCCCGATTCTGCCTCCCTGTCCATCAATAATTAATACCCGGCACCGATTATCTCCCATAGCTTCAACGCCTCCGTTTCCATCATTCGTGAATTGATTGATTTTGGTATATACTAAAGCACAAGCGTAAAATACGATTCCTATGGCTGACAGTATTATTGCTTTAAATATTATAGCATCCAGCCTGCCAAAAAGGAATCTCCGTTCTTTAAGATTCGACAATTTTCTTACCGAAAAGATTTTCGCTATTGGCACAAGGTATATTTTATGCTACAATTTATCTGTTAAATTATTGATTTTTTTAAAGTGTTCCTTGATTTTGATTCCCGGAGGACTACAAGACATGATATTGAAACATAGATCGCTCTGTATTTTTTTAGTATTCGCTTTCCTTGGCACGCTGCTTGCCGGCGCCGGCATCACCGCAAAAGCCAAGGGAATTCCAAGCTTATGGGACGGGACTGTAGACACCTCTTGGTACGATCCCAACGTTCCGCAAAAGGAATATGCCATTTCTTCCGCTCCACAGCTGGCTGGCCTTGCCCAATTGGTGAACCAGGGAAATTCTCTGGAGGGCACAACGATCCGTCTGCATTCAGATCTGGATTTAGCCGGCCACAACTGGATTCCCATTGGGAACCAGCTGGAGGCGGAGGAAGGGAAAAAGGCCGCTGTATTCAGCGGCACCTTTGAGGGCAACGGACACATAATTTCCAACCTGACCATCGGTTCCCAGTCCTCGCCCTATGAAGGCTCCTGCGCCGGACTGTTTGGCTCTGTTAACGGCCATATTTCTAACCTAAGCCTAGAGAACGCATCGATCTTTTTTAGTCCAAAGGCACAGGGAGGGCAAGCCTATGCGGCCAGCGCCATTCTATGCGCTTATCTGGGGGAATCCGGATCTGTGGACCACTGCCTGGCGGCCAATTCTTCGCTTTCCGCCGTCAGCCTGCCCACCAGCCGGTTGCTTGCCTCGGGCGGCCTGGTGGGAATCTGCTATGGAAAGATCAGCAGCGCCTCTGTCCGGGAGGGAAGCTTGTCTGACCCTAATGGGTTTGGGACGCTCGGAGGCTTGTGCGGCGCGGCAGGTCCCGGCTCTGTTTTAAAGCTATGTTCCTCCTCCGGGGAAATCTGTGGAATCGAAAACGCCGTTGCTTCCTTCGCCGGCGGCCTTCTGGGCGCTACCCTGGGAGATAACGGAAAAAACGCCGCTTCTGTCCAGCGGTGCTGCGCTCAGGGCACGGTAACCGGCGGCACCTGGTCCGGCGGCTTGATTGGAAACGCCTCCAATACTGTGGTTGAAAACTGTTACACTACTGTTACGGTAAAGAACGCCGTATATGGCGGCGGTTTTCTCGGTATAGGCGGAGACGCCTCCACCAGTGGCAAAATTTCCAATTCTTACACATTCGGACAAGTCTCCGATTGTTTCCTTTATGGAGGCGCTTTTACCGGCAGTCAGAAGGAAAGCCTGGAGAAGCTTTCCGGCTGCTATTATTTGGCGCCCAGTCCCGCTCCGCTTCCAGAGCGAAACGCCGGTGCCTCCGCGAAGCCTTCTGAATTTTTTCATTCTGAAGCCGCTTTGATTTTATTGAATCACAGCAGCGATGGGCCGTGGACCGCCGGTGAGGAATATCCTTACTGCGGCGCCGAGAGGGCGGATTACTCTGCGGTGGAGCAAGCCGCCGCTTCTATTCCTACGGATCTCAACAATTATACGGAGAAAACCGTAGCTAGCCTGAATCAGGCCATCGACCAGATTTTATACAGCTGCACCTTAGCGGAGCAAGCTGAAGTAGATTCCATGGCCCAAACAATCGAAGCCGCGGCCGCCGCTTTGGTTTTACGGCCCGCCGACTATATGCTGGTGGAGGAGGCGCTGGCCATGGTTCCACAGGATCTGAGCGTTTATACCAAAGAAAGCGTAGCGGCTTTGACCGACGCGGTGGAAACGGTTCCCCGCGGTCAAACAGTTCTAAACCAGGCTGAGGTGGACTTGGCGGCTCACGCTATTGAGCAGGCGGTAATAGGCTTAATTCCCCTGGAAGGCGGGACTGAAAATAAATTTGCCAATCAGCCGGAAGGCGAAGAACGTCCGGAAACAGGAGATTTTGATCTCCTGCCGATTTTTATTTCACTGCTGCTTTCCGCCGGCTTGCTTTTAGTAGGCTGGTTGGCCAAGAAGAAAAAGAAAGCTCGGGCATAAACGCTTTTTAGTCCGCTAGGCGCTTTCAAAGAATCCGCAGGGTAAGAAAGTATTTTTAATTTCTTTGATTTTTTATCATTGGTATTTACAATAGGCCGGCATGCCATAGGAACGCTCCCTAAAAATTTAGCAACAGACGGAAAAGGTCCCGGGGATATCCCTCGGGACCTTTTCCGTCTGATTTCAAGTATTTCCATAGCTGCTTACCAACAGCAATTTATTATTCTTTGATCGCACCGGCGGTCATGCCGGAAATAATACTCTTATTAAAAACGAAGTACAGAATCAGCAGCGGTAAAAGCGTTAAGGCGATAGCCGCAAAGGTGCAGCCCCAGTCCACCTTTCCATATTCCCCGACAAAATCCTTCAACCCTACTGGTATGGTTCTCATACTTGTGCTGAGCGTGAAGGTATTGGCAAACACAAACTCATTCCACACAGAAATAAAGTTCACGGTAGCCACCGTCATAATGGTATTTTTAGACAAAGGAAAATAAATAGAGAAAAACGATCTGGGCACGCTGGCGCCGTCGATAATAGCCGCCTCAAGCATCGAGTTCGGTATGTATCGGTAAAACGCCGTAAATAAATAAATTGACAGCGGCAGACAAAATCCGATCTGGGGCAGGATCAGGGAAAACCAGGTGTCAAGCATTCCAACAGATTTATAGATAATAAACAGGGGAATCAAAGTAATATGGATGGGGATGGTGATTCCCGTCAAAAAATAGCTGAGAACCGCCCCGTGCGCCTTAAACCGCAGTTTTTCCAGAGCAAAGCCCGCCGTACTGCTGAACAAAATGACCAGCACCATAGTGATGATAGTAACCACGGCGCTGTTGCGAAAATATAGGAGCAAATCCGCCTTTTTTATCGCATTGATATAATTTTCCGTAAAGATCGGGTCTGGAAAAGAAAACGGGCTGCTCCGCTGGACGTCGGCGGGAGATTTCAGGCTGGTGATGATCATCCAAATGATCGGGTAAAGCTGATAAATTAAAAATAAAATCAAAACTAAATAAAAAATGATCCGCACCGGCGAAAATTTCTTTTTACGCATTAAGATGCCTCCTCTTCCTTTCATTGGCGCAGGCCGAATTAAAGAGAATTCCTTTGCACACGGTTGGCGATCTTTCTGATCAGCATAACGGCGATCATGCTCTCCACCACCAGAAACAGGGCAATCGCGCTGCCGTAACCGTATTTAGCGCTGGTGAACGCCACCTTATACATATAGGTCGCCACCAGCTCAGAGGAATACCCGGGGCCGCCGGAGGTGGAAATAAAGATAATATCAAAGGCTTTCAAGCATCCGTTAACCACCATAACCAGCGCTACCACAAATACCTCGCTCATCAGCGGCAGCTTGATCTTCCAGAACATTTTCCAGGCGGAAGCCCCATCCATAACGGCGGATTCCAGCACATCCTCGGAAATGGTAATCAAACCGGAATAAATGATCACCATGAAAAGCGCCATGTGCCAATAGCTTTCCACGAGAGACACGCTTCCCAGGGAGGTCGCCGCATTACCCAGCCAGGCGGTTTTCAAGCCTCCTAGGCCAACCAATTCCAGTAGGCTGTTTACCACTCCATCCGGATCCACACTAAAAAATTTCGACCAAATCTTTGCCACTGCGACACTTGCCAGAATTACCGGTGTGAAATAGAGGGTTTTAAACACTTCCCGGCCTTTTCCTACATAGGTCAGCAGAACGGCTACGAAAGCGCCTACGAAAAGCTGTCCTACAACATTAATAGCCACAAAAATCAGATTGTTCACCACGCTCTGGACAAAGTTCTTATCCGAAAACATGTCCGCGAAATTCTCCAGGCCGACAAACCTCATAGCGGAAACCCCATTCCAGGAGTATAGGCTGTAGACCATCGACCAAATGATAGGCACAAACACTGTCGCCGTGAAGATCAGCAGCGCGGGCAAAAGAAACAAAAGAATCCATTTTTTGCTTCTAAGCATTTTATCCATAACAACATCTCCTCTCCTTTATTCTCGATGAAGCCCGGTAAAGGAAATCAATTCCTGATAGGCTGGCAGCGTTCCCGAAGAGCCCAGCCTTTCCACACACTTGGCACCTGCCCCGTTTCCGATCTGAACACAGCCGGGTAAGGACTCTCCCCGGCTGAGCGCCGCTAAAAATCCCGCTACAAAGGCGTCGCCCGCTCCGGTGGTATCCACCACCGGGCCTTCATAAGCAGGAAAAACCTCCTGCTTTCCCCCAGCGGAAAGCAGAGCGCCCTGTCCGCCCATTTTTACCGCCACCACCGGAACCCCTTTTTCATGAAAATAATCCGCCGCCTTTCCAGGCGAATCCCGGCCGGATAAATCCATCGCCTCATAGGCGCTGGGAAGGAAGAAATCCAGATTGGGCAGCGCCGGCAGCAGCTGCGCCGCCGATCTCCGGGTGGGATTTCCGGTAATATCCATAGCCGTCTTACAGTCAAGCACCTTAGCCCGGTGAAGGAGCCTCGTCAAGCCTTCCCCGTCCAAGCCGGGAATCCCGCAGGCGCTTCCAATATAGAGCAGATCATATTTCCGCAGTAAATCATCGCTGATCTGCCGCTCTTTCAGCTCGTGGCTGGCGCCCCTCTGCACTACAAAGCTTCTCTCACCATCCGGATGGATCAATACCGCCGTTACCGAGGTAGGACCGTCCGTCGTTTTGATCCATTGCGTGGAGACGCCTAACTTTTCCGCGTAATCCAGCGCAAAAGCACCGAAGGCATCCTCTCCTACAGCGCTGTATAGGGTGGTTTCCGTTCCCAGCGCCGATAGGTTCGACGCCACGTTAAAAGCGTCGCCTCCTACCAGCATACGGATCGCTTCCGCCTTAGCCGAGTCCGCCGACAGAGTTTCCCGCGTTACCGGTTTAATCAGCAAATCACATACCATCAAGCCTACGCACAGTATTTTAATAAAGCTCACTCCCTTCTCTGGAATTTAATCGAACGGCCGGGAAAGGTCCTTTTTCTGTAAGCAGTTTTTTCCGGTCATGCCTTTCCATTCGCCATACAGACCCGTATCCAGCGTTTAACTACCTCTTTCACCTTAGGATATACAGCCTTCATAACATCCAGGGTGTAGGGGTTATCCCCTGCCCGGTTCAGTTCTTCTCTTAAATTATTCATATAGGTGCAGTGGATAATCGTTCCCACATTCACCTTATTGATGCCTTCCTTAATCGCCCGCTGAATATCCTCCTGGGGAATCCCTGTGCCTCCGTGAAGGACCAACGGGGTATCCACAGCCTTATTGATCTCTGCCAGACGTTTAAAATTCAGTTCCGGCTTTCCCTTGTAAAAGCCGTGGGCTGAGCCGATTCCAACCGCCAGGGAATCCACCTGGGTAGCCTTTACCAGCGCTGCCGCATCCTCCACCTCGGCCAAAAAATCTCCGCCCTTGAAGTCTCCTTCAATCCCCTTGCCTTTGATTTTCCCGATCTCTCCCTCTACATGGACATGCTTAGGCCTTGCATAATCCATCACCTGTCTGACCATTTGAATATTGGTCTCAAGGTCGTGCTTTGAAGCATCGATCATTACTGAAGGATAGCCGCTGTCAATGCAGTCCCTGCACATCTCCACAGTAAAGGAATGGTCCAAATGATGAATCAGGGGAACTTCCGCCTGATCCATTGCCGCATTCGCAAAGCCGGCGCAAAATTTTGCGCCCAGCTCTCCGACTACCAGCGGATTCGACGCAATCATAACCGGAGCTTCTTCTTCCTCCGCCGCTTGAACAATCGCCTTAAAGTCCCAAATATCAGAATAATTAAAAGACGGAACGGCATACCCATTCTCGTCGGCTTTCCGCAATAATTTCTTCAGCGTTAATCCATCCATACTTTCTCCCACTTTCCATCATGCGACAGCAGATATTTTTTCGGGCCAGGAAAATCATATTTAGATTTCCCTGGCCCGCCTGTTTAACCGTAGCACAAAAAGTCAGCCTTTTTTATCAGGCCAGCCTCTCTATTAAGGCCGCTTTTACAGCAGCCGGGAAGATCATTGATTGACCTTTTCCATTCCCCAGGTTTGGAGCCTGCTTACCAGGGTGTCGCCGCCCTTTGCGTAGAGGTATAAGCCGTCGCTTTCCACAGGGGAATAAATACAATTGGTCATGACCGTACGATTATCATCTGTGAAAAGTTCAATCGTAGTGCTGTCCATATAAATATGTACTGTCAGCTCATCCTTGCGCACAGATTCCAAATTGCATTTCCGCACAACCGCCGACTTATTTCCGGATCGGGTACGGTCAAAAATGATTTCTCCATGAGCCAGGTCGAATTCCAAAAGTGTTTCGTGCTCCCGGGAGCTTCTAAGGCCGAAGCCGATGACATCCGCGCTTGTCTGGGTCAGATCAAAGGCCGCGAAAATCTCGCAGTGAACGTTGTCTCCGGCGGTAACCGGTATTTTCTCTTCCGCCTTAACCATCATATTGTATTGGGTTCTCGGGTCTTTTCTCAAGGTTTTCAGTTCCGGCACCGGATCAAATTTCAGCTTGCCGTCGTGGCAGACAGAAATCGTCCTCGGGGTAGAAATACTTCCGTTAAACCCGATCTCCGAACAGTCGTAAACATAGCCGTGGGGATTCTGCCCGTTTTTCGCGTTTCCTAAATACCAGGGATGGAAGGACCAAGACTCCATCCACCCCATCATCAGGGTACGTCCCATATCATCCTTAAACACCTGGGGAGCGTAATAATCCAGGCCCCAGTCCACCTCTCCTACGGTCTGAGGAAAGAACCGCCCGGCGTCATAATCAAAATCCCCTACCAAATACATGGCCTTTCTGTCTTCCAGCTCCAGCGGCGCAAAAATCAGCACCCATTTGCCGTCCACCTCAAAAAAGTTTGGGCACTCCGGCATTGAGCCGTATTCTCCTCTGCTTTCCCAGATAAAGCTCTGAAACTCCCAATGGATCAAATCATCAGAATGATATAAGGCCACCCGGCCGAATTTTCCGTCCGTAGTACCTGCGGTCAAATACCATTTCTTTCCCCGCTTCCAAACCTTTGTATCCCGAAAATCATTCTGACGCATTCCCTCCGGGCACTTGGAAAGGATAGGGTTTCCCTCGTATTTCTGGAAGTGGATGCCGTCCTCAGCGGTGGCGAGGCACTCTACCTGGCCGAAGGCCTCGGTATGACCTGTATAAATAATTTTATACACACCCTCATCGTCGATACCGCAGCAGGTATAAACGCCGCCATGCTTTTCATCCCAGTAATCATACGGCTCGCTGGGAGCGACCGCCTCGGGAAGCCGCTCCCAGTGCACCAGGTCTTTGCTTCTGGCATGGGAAAGATACATCATCCCCCAGGCTCCGCTGAAGGGATAATGCTGGCAGAGCATATGGTAATAGCCGTCGATTTGAACCAAACCGCAAGGATCGTTGATCCATCCTACTGTGGGAGAATAATGGTAATCCTGCCGCCAGGGATGCTTTTGCACCTCATCCTTGACCTTCTCCATATACGCATCGGCTTCCCGCAAGGCTTGCAAATGATCTCTTTTATTCATGATATCTTCCTTTCCGCAGATAGCGTCCGCGGAAGACGGCTTCCCCTCCTCCGCGGGCGCAAACAAAATTTCAGATTATTCTTCAGCTTTCAGCAGTTCTTCCGCTACATCGTCGAACCAATCGGCGGCATTCTGTTCCACAGATTCATCTACTGCGGCGCAGAATTCCTCAGGAGTGATATCGTTCAGCGCTAAAGAAACGGCCAGAGGACCGTTATTGGTATTGGTAGTAGGATCGAATTCCAGGTCATACAGGCGAATAACACCCTCTACATTTGCCATGTCCTCAGCAATCCGGTCAATGATCTGCTGGTCGTGCTCTGTCTCGCCCTTGGGAGCCTCATATCCCTTGGCCGGGGTAAACTCGTACTGAGACTGATAGTCGCCCATATACTGGCAGTAGTACAGAATCAGCTGCTCTGTCTGCTCATCCCATTTCTCAGCGCTGAAGCACATGGGAGTGCCGCCGGCTACATTGATCTGGTTGGCATTGGTGGTGCCCTCCCTCATTTCAGGCAGAGTGAAATAATCGATTTTCCCCGTCATGTCGTCGGAAAGGCTTTTGTCCAGCATCGCGCTCATTTCCCAAGACCCGATATAGTACATAGCGGTTTGCCCCGTGGTGAACAGCTCCTGGGCTTCCGCCAGATCCGCCGCCGCAAAATTCTCATGCAGATATCCGTTGGCGCCCAGGTCGTACAGGAACTGCGCGGCCTGCATTCCGGTAGGCTCAGAATACTTGCGGATGCCTCTGGCGCAGTCCAACAGATACTGATTGCCCTCCAGGCGGAAGGTGGTCCATTCCAAAACCCGCAGCATCGTCCAGCTCTCCACGCCGGAAATCGACATGGGGGTATAGCCGGCATCCTTCAGCTTCTGACAGGTCGCCATAAAATCATCCAGATACTCTGGGGGCTCCGCGCCGGCGTTTTCAAAATATTCGGTATTGTACCAGAACATCTCAATGGTATACTGGCTGGGCAATCCAATTACAGTGCCGTCAGAGAATTTACACCAGTCAAAGGCCGCAGGATAGAAATAGTCCGCTATATTATTATCTTCGCAGAACTGGGTCAAATCCTTCAATACGCCCTCCTGATACAGCTGCGCGGTATAAGGATCCGGATCCTCGTCGAACATATCCGGGGCGTCGTTGGCGGCGATCAGTGTTTTGATTTTCTGCAGATAGGTAGGACGGTCCGCGATATAGATATGATCCCAGGAAACATTCGGATTCACCTCAGCCTTATACTTTTCAAGGACGTAATCCAAGCACTGGTAAGAGGGAAGATCTTCCGACCGTATGGTGTAAATCGTCCAGTGCTTTTCCGGCTGGTCGGCGCCGCTATTGTTTTCGCCGCCGGCGCTCTCCGTCTGAGAAGACTGGGGCTCGGAGCTTTCACCGCTCCCGCCTTGACTGCATGCTGTGACCGGCGCCAGGCCCATCAGCGCCGCTAATCCCAGGGCTAAAATTTTTGTCTTTTTCATACGTTCCTCCTTTAATACTGCTTTATTTTGAGGCGGTCAAGCCGGTTTGCCTGCACGCCTTAAGCACTTATTCGGTCAGAATTTTTCTCAAGGCAAGCACAGTTGAATCCAACCAAAGCTAATGTTCGTATTGAAGCATGATTGCTTATCAAATCTTGGACTGCACCTTTGCTCTGGATTCTCATAGAATGGTTTATCATGACAGGCTTATCGGCGAAAGCTCTATTTTTCTATTGAATAAGAACTCTTGAACCTGATATGCGGTAGGAATAGAAGCCTGAGCTCCCTTTCGGGAAACTGTTACCGATGAGGCGCAGTTGGCATAGTCCACCGCTTTGCCGACATTCCACCCTTCCGCCAGTTTCACGGCAAACGCTGCGTTGAAGGTATCTCCCGCGGCGGTGGTATCTATCACAGGTACCTCTGGAGGAGCAAACAGCCTTTCCTCATTCTTGCCTAAATAAAGCGCCCCTTTGCCGCCGAGAGTCACCAGCAGCCGATTTGCTCCTTTTCTCAGAAGCCTTTTCCCCGCTTGGAGAACCTCTTCCATGCTGCTGCCGGCTTTCATATTTGCCAGCTTAAAAAGCTCTACTTCGTTAGGCGTCAAATAATCCGCATACTGAAAGAGCTCCTCCGGGAAATTCTCCGGGACCGGCGCAGGATTTAAAATCACTGTTTTTCCCAGGCTCTTGGCCTTCTTCGCCGCATATACTACACTTTCCAGCGGAATTTCCATTTGCAGCAGCAAAAGGTCACAGTCGTGAAACAGCGCCCTTTGCGCTTTCAGATAATCTACATCGCACCGGGCGTTGGCGCCGCTTACTACAATAATGTTGTTCTCTCCCCTGTCGCTGACGCACACCACCGCCATACCGGTGCTTTCCTTTTCGCAAATTTTCATATGCGCCGGATCCATACCGGCTTCCTTCAAGCTTTTTTGAATCAGGAGGCCTGCGTCATCTGAGCCTACAGCGCACAGGAAGCATCCGATTCCTCCTAATTTTCCCACAGCGCAGGCTTGGTTGGCGCCCTTCCCTCCCGGCAGTCTTTCCATGCTTTTTCCAAGGACGGTTTCTCCTACGGCAGGAATCTGCTTCACATGAATAGACAAATCTACATTAGCACTGCCTACAATCAATATTTTTTTCATCGCTCTCCTCCGCTATCTCGTGGATTCCCTCACAATCAGCCTGGCGTCTAAATTAACCACCTTATGCTCCGGATCCTTTCCGTTAATCAAGGATAAAAGAATCGAAGCCGCTTTTCTCCCCATTTCCCGCACAGGCTGCTGGATCGTCGTAAGCGCCGGCGAAATCATCTTTCCAAATTCGATATCGTCAAAGCCGATCACCTCTACCTGCTCCGGAACATTAATCTTGAGCTTCCGCAGAGCGTTCATAGCGCCGATGGCCATCGTATCGTTGGAAGCAATCACGGCTGTAAAACGGATCTGATCCTCATAAAGCTCCATGATGGCTTGATATCCGCTGTCTACCGTATAGTTCCCGTATTTCACCAGATCCTCCTGATAAGGAATTTGGTACTGGGTCAGGGCCGCCCGGTAGCCCTCTATTCGATCCACTGAAGTAGAAAGCATGGCGGGGCCGGAAATAAAAGCTATATCTGTATTTCCGTGCCGAATCAGGTATTCGCAGGCGGTAAACAGGGCATAGTCGTTGCAGACGAAGACACCCGCGCCGTAATGGCTGTGACGGATATTTCGGTCTACCAGCACATACGGAACGTCATACTTTTTAAACAAATCGTAAGCGTTGCTGTATCGGCTCTGCACTGACGCCAAAATAATCCCATCTACTTTTTTGGCAATAAATGCCGAGATGTATCCATCCTCTTTCTCTGAAGAAAAATTTGTATTGCCCAGCAAAACCAAATACCCGTTTAAGCTGGCGATTTCTTCTACTGCTTCTACCAGTCTTGGAAAAAAGGGATTGGTAATATCTGGGACAATTAAGCCGATGGTTTTCGTTTTCGCGTTAGTGCCTGCAGAAAACACTGGGCTCACCTGATACCCCATCCGGTCTAATAACTCTTGGATTCTTTTCCGAGTGGCGTCGCTGACTCCTTCTGCTTTTTGGTTTACTACGCGAGAAACTGTGGCTTTGGATACTCCGGCAATTCTCGCGATTTCATCCATTGTTACCCGCACCGCCGTTTCCCCTCTTTTCCTGCGTAGATCTTTGTATCCTATTCACAAATTCAGTTTGGAGAAACAGCGTTACGTGTTTCTGTTGCTTTCTGTTTCCAATCATAAGTAAGTAACATTGTTTCGTAAATAACACATATTACATAAAATATCTATTCACTATTTGTTGTTTTTATCTATTAAACGCATATTTTCAGGCGAGAAACATGATTCTATTTTTGAAACTTGCAATCCTCCTTAATGTTTCGTAAAATTCACGTTTGCTTTACGCAACCTTGTTTCTTTTCCGCCCCTTCAAGAAATTCAGAAACAGCCGAATTTGTTTTCACAGGAATTTTTTCTTCAGACTAGGCACGCAAGGTTCAGATGTGCTATAATAATTTTATCTGGCCAAATCATAAAATCACCTGCCGGATAAGATAAGTTTTTTCGACTAATACGAGAAGAGGGTAATTATGGATCGCTCTATGGAATTAAAGTTTCAAAGCTTCGCTCCTATGATTTCAAACACTCCGCTGCTTGAAATCCAATACAAATACCGGGGAAATGACCGGCGGATTTTCGCAAAGGCGGAATATTATAATCTTTCCGGCAGCATTAAGGATCGGGTCGCCTTTCATATTTTAAAAAAGGCCTATGAAAGCCATGCCATCCAGAAAGGAGACTGTATCGCCGAGGCCACCAGCGGTAACACAGGGATTGCTTTTTCAGCGATGGGCAGCTACTTAGGCCATAAGGTGGTTATTTATATGCCGGATTGGATGAGCCGGGAACGCATTTCACTGATGGAAAGCTATGGAGCCAAGGTTCGCCTGGTCTCCAAGGAGGAAGGCGGCTTTTTAGGCTCAATCCAAATGACGGAGGAGCTGGCGAAGCAAGGAAATGTGTTTCTCCCCCGGCAATTCTCCAATGAGGACAATGTAGAAACCCACTATCTTACTACTGGTGAGGAAATCGTGCGTCAGCTCTCCGCCCTGGGCTTAAAAGCGGATGGAACGGTAGCCGGTGTGGGAACCGGGGGCACTGTAATGGGAATCGGAAAAAGGTTGAGGGAAGAAAACCCGAGCTGTAAAGTATATCCCCTTGAGCCTTCTAATTCTCCCACTCTTTCCACTGGCTATCGGGTTGGAAAGCATCGCATTTACGGGATTTCAGATGAATTTATTCCCAGCATCGTAAAGCTGAACGAGCTGGATCAGGTGATCTCTGTAGATGATGGAGATTCTATTCGTATGGCTAGAATGCTTTCTCAGCAATTAGGGATCGGCGTAGGAGTTTCCTCCGGCGCTAACTTTTTAGGCTCCGTCATCGCCCAAGAGCGTCTTGGCAAAGACAGCGTGGTTGCCACCGTATTCGCTGACGATAATAAAAAGTATTTATCCACTGATTACTCGGTTCCTCAGCCCGCAAAAGAAGGTTACCTTACTAACGATATTCAGCTAATGAACGTGGCTGCCTATCGGTAGTCTTACTTATAAAAGAGCTCTGCCGGATAATTTTTCCTGCAAAGCTTTTTCATTACTTATCCAACACCTAAAAAACCATTTTCCGCGAGGAACGAATTCAAATAAAAAAAGCCCTGTGCTCATAATGAGCACAGGGCTTTTGCCATGCATCTAAATTTTCTGAATATATTCCGCGGAAACATAACCGGAAACACCTGTACTGGTAACAATCTGATACCAACCGCTGGTCTCTGAGATAATGGTGACAATATCATCTTTATAAAGGGAGCCTACCACATCAGCATTAACACTCGGAGCTTTCCGGACATTTAAGCTGCTGCCGGCATCGACCACTACCTTGCCTTTTTGTGTGGTGTCTGCGCTGCCATCCCGGAACACCGTGGTATAGCAGATATTCAGATCTACCCTTCCGTTAATACCGTCCACTGTACCGCTTTCGCTGTACTGCCACATATCAACTGGGAAGCAGTTATCAAAAATTTCAGTATCGTTCGGCGTAGATGTCCATGCCGCCATCCAAATGTTATTGGCGCTGATCTCATCGTAATATAAATAATCCTGAATCACCGTCTTGCTTGCGTAAACCATGGGAAGATAGCCCGCGTCTCTAATAATTTCACAGAAAGCGTTTACCATATCCGTATTTACACGCCGCTGAGATACGTTCAAACGGTCCGGTTCCTCAATATCGAACGCAATGGGATAGGATAAGTCAGATGGTGCAATGTTATTGGCCTCTAAAATATCCAATAAAAACTCAGCTTCTTTTTTAGCCTCCTCTACAGTATCAGCATAACTGTAATGATACAAGCCGAAAGGCAACCCGGCTTGCTTAGCGCCTGTTACGTTCTGAACCAAAGAGGCATCCGTCTGATCATCAATTTCTTCCCAGCCAAAACCCGCACGGATCATCGCGTAATCGATCCCGGCTGCTTTTACTTTCTTCCAATCAATCGTACCCTGATGCTCAGATACATCAATCCCGCTGAGCCCAACCGACATTTGGAACATAGCGGTTTTCACTGTGCCTGTACTGTCTTTGACATCTACATACATTTTGTACCGGCCAGGAGTATTGGGCCTCCAGGTATAGCTGGAACTGCCGCTGTAGTCTTTTAAGGTTTGTATAGAACCGCCGATCAGTTCAGCGCGGTAACGATATTGATACCCGCCGGCACCGCCTTTTGCGGAAGCGACCAATATAACGTCGTGGTCAGGTTCGATAGAAACCAGCCCTCCGAAATTAGACGCTCCTGAGGGTGAGAAGGAAATTTCAAACGGCCCGGTAACTTCAGGCTTCAAATAGGCATTACTCGTGCTGCCGGGAGCGGCTCCTCCTTTTTTCACCAGCACCGCCTGTACCGCCTCAATCGGCTTGGCATAATCGGTCGTTCCGGACGTCGCACCATTGCAGGCCCAGCCAAGCCAGCCATATCCGGTAACGTAGGACCGGTAATAAATATCATACTGAGAGGAAATATCACCCGTCAGGCTGATCTCGATAGCTTCCATACGCTTGCCGGATCCCGCCTTCGCGCTGCTGGCACCATTGCTCACCCAGCTCTGCCAGCCGTAGGTTTGTAAATACGTGCGGTATTTTACCGAAGAATTTCCAAGAGACTGGGCACCGGCCTTCAAGGAAACCCGAAGGCCTTCCGTCTTTTTGCCTTGCCCCGCCAGTCCGCTCGTAGCTTTATCCGCTACCGTCGGCTGCCAGCCGCCGGAAATATACGTCTGATAAGTGACTGAAGGAGGAGCTTCCTTATAGGGAGTCGCTGTGCTGCCAGGAGCTGCCCCGCCTTTTTTCACCAATACAATCTGAATCGCTTCTATCCGTTTCGCGTAACCCGCGGAGCCTGCCGACTGGCCATTGCAGGCCCAGTCCAGCCAGCCAAAGGTCTGAGAATGGACCCGGTAATACACATCATAGCTTGAGGCGATAGAGCCTGTTAGCTTAATTTGAACCGCTTCCACCCGTTTTCCAGAGCCTGGTTTCCCGCTTGTCCCGCCATTTGAGGTCCAGTCCTGCCAGGCATAGGTTTGCAGGTAGGTTCGGTACTGAATAGAAGAACCGGCAAAAGAAACAGCCTTGTCCTGCAAAGATATTTTAATACCTTCTATTTGCTTGGCTTGCCCCACGGTTCCACTGACAGCATTATCTAATACGCTGTTCTGCCAGGCACCGGACAGATAACTTTGATAGGATACCGCCGGAGGCAACTCTTTATAAGGTGCTGCCGTGCTGCCAGGAGCCTTTCCGCCCTTGGGCACTAAAACGATTTGAATAGCCTCCAAGCGCTTGGCATAGCCCGCGCTGCCGGCAGAGGCGCCGTTACAGGCCCAGTCCAGCCAGCCGAACGTTTGGGCGTGAACCCGGTAATATACATCGTATTGAGTTGCCAAAGCACCGGTCAGTTCAATCTGAATGGCTTCCAAACGCTTGGCTTCCCCGGTAGTACCACTAGAAGCTCCGTCGCTGACCCAATCCAGCCATCCATAGGTCTGTACATGGGTTCTATAACGAATACCGCCTTGGGAAGCTGGGGCTGAGGTTTTAATCTGGATAGCCTCAAGTCGTTTGGCCAAGCCAGTAGTGCCAGCGGAAGCGCCGTTAGCAGCCCAATCTTGCCAGCCAAAGGTCTGTACATGAGTTTTATAGGAAACATCTACGGTAGTTGCAGCTTGTTTAGCCTCTGTACTGCTGCTAATCTCTGCGGAAGGCATTCCGGCACTTGCTGAAAGGGAGGTGCTGTTGTTTCCTGAACTCGCCGGCTCTGAAGAAGACTGACTGTTCTCTGAATCCACCACAGAAGAAGCCTCCGGAGTCCGGGAAGACGATGACTCGTTCTTTAAACCACTATCGTCAGCCCGGGAAGAAAGTCCAGAAGACACGCTGCCGGTCTGCGAAGACGTTTCTGAAGATATGCCCTCGCTTACCGGCTGCGAAACCACAGTCGAAGAATCCTCCGTAGGGGTAAGCGCCAATGCGTTTAAGCCGCCTGTCACCGCAAACATACATACAAATACACTTGCAATAATTCGTTTAATAGCTTTCATCCTTCGCCTCCACATAATTCCACATTCGCTGTTACCAGTCTACATAATATATAGACTAAAGGAAACAACAAAAATTGTCAATGACTTTCCTTAGAATCCCTTTGTAAAATTTTAGTAAAAAAATTATTTGGTCTTTGCTTGTTTTATATTCCCTCCAATCAATTAAATTATGAGGAATTTTCCTCATATCGGTATGGAATCATTATATGGGATAATTATTAAAAAGTAAAGAGAAATTTTCCGAACGTCTTTAGATAGGGTGCGGTTTCATGATTTCGTTCGAACCATTGAGAAAAATTTTAAAAGAAAGAGGTATTAGTACCTATTACCTAAGAAATAAATGTGGATTTAATAATTTAGACAGCAAGACAATCCAAAGGCTTATGGCAGACGAATCCGTTTCTACAAATACTTTAGACGCTTTATGTAAGATTTTAAACTGTGACGTATCAGAAATCATAGAGTTTTCACCTGACATCCACTCTCATAAAGAGAAAGATTAAAAGCGGTATTTCGTATGAAATACCGCTTTTTACCGATCATTTTAGTGTTGCTTTTTCTTTCTGTTGTAAAATACAAAAAAATAAAGACATCGTCTTTCTTGGTTAAAGGAAAAGTGCCTGAACACTCAATGTTCAGGCACTTTGGTGGGCCATCAGGGACTCGAACCCCGGACCGACCGGTTATGAGCCGGATATTAAATCCGTGTTTTATTTAGATTTCATGCGGCTTTCAGGATTATACTGACTTGCATGTGACTTGCATGGATTCAAATACTCATTTAATTTATCCATATGTTTTTCTTTATATAGCTTATCCAAATGCGTATAAATCATTAATGTAGTTTTGATATCACTATGGCCTAATTGATCTCTAGCTGTTAAAACATCTACACCCGCCCGGTACAATAGACTGGCAAAGGTGTGCCTTAACCAATGCGGGGTAAATGCTGGGATCCTCATTACGACTCCGTGCGGGTCAAATTTATTTATTTTTCCGCCGTAACCGTATTTTACATTTAGATCTAATAGATAACTATCCCACATACATCTCCAAGCCTGATTTGTCATCATTTTTCCCCTAGCACTGTGAATGACATGCATACATAAAGGAAACTCCGAGTCTTTTTCATTCCTCAAAAAGTCAATCAAAACTTGTGGTATTCTTACTATGCGAATTCCCGTTTCCGTTTTGGTAGTCTTAATATGCGGTTTTCCATTTATCATTTCCGCTGATTTTGTCACGGAGATTGTGCCTGTGTTTAAATCCACATCAGCCCACGTTAAAGCTGTCGCTTCACCTCGCCTTAATCCCGAGTAAAGCATAAGCATAGCAGCGCGTTGTGCCCTGTGCGGGGTTTCTCTTATCCATCGTTGCTGATCGTCGGTTAATGCGTCTCTATGAAATTCCGGCGCGATCTTTGGTATTCTCACATAGTCAGCCGGATTGAAATCAATAGCTCTATTTTCAATAGCAAGCCTAAATATTTGAGACGCAGTGTTTCTAATTGCTTTTAATGTATTCTTCGCCAGTTTAGTTTCATTAATTATAGATTGTATATCTGCCGGTAGAATTTCAGAAAGAGATTTCATATATAATGGAGACAAATGATTTCTACAATAATTTTTGTAGGAATTAAGCTGTGAAACAGATACTCCATCGGCCTCTTTGGATTTTAAAAATTTTTCTGCCCAATCTCCAAAAGAATCTCTCATAGAAGTAATATTAATCCCTTTCCCCATGAGAATCCGCACTTCGTCAGCTTTCTTTTGTACTTCCTTAGGAGTCCCCCCATACACCGTCTTATATTTCCGCTTTCCGTCTACGGTGCCTAAATATATCTGCATAGCATATCTGCCGTCCGGCCTCTTTTTCACTCTGCTTTTTGCCATAATAAAAACCACCTCCAAAGTAAGACTTGCCAAGCCTACCCAGAAAGTGGTATAATTTCGTTGTTCGGACGGAATTATCCACTTTGGGTAAGCTGTTCTATTTTCGCCGCTCGTTTCTGCGCTAACAGAAGCGGGCGGTTTTTAACCATTGGGAAGTTTTAAGTTATTATGCAAATCATTTAAAGTATTCGCGCTTTTACTTCCGGCAATCTGAGTTAGCTGTTCAATAGCCATCTGCCTAAGCTTTTCTAATCGCTTTCTTTGTGGGATTCCTTGTTTTACTAATAACGCGTTAATATTTTCTAAATTGGATAAAACTAATAATTGTTCAATGGTAGCATAATCTCTTATATTACCTTTTAAATCTGGATTTTCTTTTCGCCATTGGCTTGCTGTTTTTCCAAACATAACAACATTTATCATATCTGCTTCATCAGCGTAAATATAACCTTGCTGCTGTTTAGTCAAATTCGGAGGAATCAAATTTTCTTTAATGGCATCTGTATGTATTCTATAATTTGCTTTGGAAAGAATACGCTTCACGTTCCATTCTAAAGATAATTTATAACTTTCGTCCTGTTTAAGTCGTTGATAGTCCTTAATAACATAAAGCTTAAATTCTGGAGATAACCAAGAGGCAAATTCAAAAGCAATGTCTTTATGAGCATATGTGCCGCCGCTATATCTACCAGACTTTGAAATTAATCCTATTGCACCTGTGGATACAATCCATTTTTTAGGAGAGAGTGTAAATGCATTCCCTCCCGACTTGTTTTTAAACCCCTCGAATTCGATGGGGTTAAAATTTGGATTGTTTAAATTTTCCCATAATCCCAGAAATTCTATGGTGCTTCTGTTTCGCATCCAATTCCCAACAACGATATTGGGTTCTTCAGAATTTCTATGTTTTGCTAAATCCGTTAAAGATATATAATCTTCTCTTTCGTCTGTAAAAGAAATAACAGATATTTCAGTTCCATCTGCGTGGATAGTGTTTTGAATATTTTCTTTAGGCGACATCACCCATTCACTCCTTTTATTCTCCCTTCCGGCTGCAACCGGTGGGGGATTTTTTATTTATGACTTGTTGCTTTAAAAATCATCAAACCGGCCAATTTCGCCATTTGGAGAAATTGGTTATTTCAGAAAAATACTCTTGAATTTATTTAGTACATAAGATATAATTATATATTATAGAACATATGTTTTTTGATATATTTCTTTTAATCGGCTACTATATATTAATATAACTTATAAAACGGAGGTTAAAAAATGGAAAACATTGATCGTTTTGAATTTCTAAAAATAGTTCCTTTTGGTATTTGCCCTAAATGTTTAAAACGTGGGAACATAGATTTATCCCATGATTCATCTTTCCATTACCATTGTACAAACCCATCTTGCAGCGAATATTTAACCGATGTAAGTGTTCCAAGAGATGTTTTTAATCTTTTGGAATATCTTGCTGATCATCAACCCACGACAAAAAATTCGTTAAATCAGAAGGCAGATTAAGTCCTCTATTAAAATAGTTTAATATCGCTAAGCTACCCCCGCTTTATCCGAGACGGATTGAGACGGGGGATTTTTTATTTTAAAAAATAAAAGTGTTCGCATTTACTACATGCTGTGTAGCCTTTAGACTTCGCCTCGTTTATATCAACTCTAATACATTTTTCACCAGCACAACCAGGGTCTTTATGATATTTCTTTCCTGTTGGTGTAATAAAGACATACACCATATTTGCGGTGTTATCTTGATTCGGATTGATTTCTTGCATTTCTTGAGCAGCGGAACGCTTCGTCTTGTTTTTCTTTAATATTGCAATACCAGATATAGTTATAAGTACCCCAAACAATATTAAGATAACTCCAAACAAAATAGATATGGAAGCAACTCCAACGCCCATTAATGCACACAAAATTCCTAATACAATATAAACGACAGCAAATCTGTTTTGTGATTTTGGGGAATAGTCAGACAATTTTTTATTTGTTATGGGCTTATATGTAGAATTAGAACTTATATTAACCTTTTTTGAATTTCTTTTTTTACCAGACGATAAACTAGTTGAATATGATAAACCTGTCCCTGGAGCTGATATTCTGGCTCTAGCTCCAGTCTTAGAATTAAATGAAACCCCGCCATGCTTACCGCCGACACTAACTCCTACACTCTTTTTACCAATATTTAGTTTTACACCAGGAGCAATCTTTACGCTTTTTCTAAATCTTAATCCCAAGATCAATACCCCCTAAATATTTTTAAAATTTCGCCCGAAGTTCTACCACTTTGCCGATAATACTAACCGGTAAACTCTCGATTTCTGCATTAGAATAAAACATTGGCTCGTAGGCCGGATTGTTTGGTATTAACATCAAGCCTTCGGGTCCTTTTTTTATGCGCTTAACCGTCGCTTCATCACCATTTACAAGCACAACGGCAATTTCTCCGTTTTCACAATCGTCCTGTTTTCGGACAATTACCACATCACCATCAGATATTTTAGGCTCCATACTCTGGCCTTTAATTTTCAATGCGAAATGCTCTCCTTGTGAGGCCATTTGAGGCGTTATTTCCTCATAATCTAATATGTCTTCAATGGCTTCTACAGGCGTTCCTGCGGGGATTGTGCCAATAACCGGAATCCATTTGCTGCCTGGAACAGATGGTTCAGGAGGGCCACCAGCGACGGTTTCCCGGCCCAATAGGTAATCGACAGATACTCCAAAAAAATCTGCTATGCGCTCCATTGTCTTAAAATTAGGTTCTCTTGATCCAGCTTCCCAATTTCCTACAGTAGACTGCGATATACCAATTTTTTCCGCAAATCCATATTGTGACAAACCAGCATTTTCTCTAAGTTCTTTTAGACGAATACGAAACACGGCACTCACCTCTTTCACTTTTATATAATCACAAAAAGAAATCATTATCAATATATTTTTTAAGAATCAAAAAAATAATTTCAAATTGTGTTGACAAACACAATTAGAAATGATATCATTAACACATAACGAAATAAAAGAGGTGATTCAATGCGAGTATGGCTTAAAAAGATCCGTAAAAACGCTAAATTATCCACCTACAAAGTGGCGGAGATGGCTGGGATTTCTCAAAGTTATTATGCTTCTATAGAAACCGGAAACCGGGGTAAACCTCTAAATGCGGACGTAGCCAAAAAAATAGCCGAAGCGTTGCACTTCGACTGGACACGGTTCTATGAGGACGAAAAGGAAGCGGGGTGAGGACATGCGGGCAAGCAAAAGAAAAGCTCCTGCTGGTTCGGAGCAGGAGCAAATAGAATCATTACAAAAATCAGTTCATTACTTATGGATCACTAATATCATCGTCAATATTGCAATTATTCTCTTGACGTTCAGGGTCTTTATCTTCATTAACACCACTGGAAATATCTTCTATCGGATAGTTTTGATCCTTCAGCAACTGAGTCAGCTCTTGAATTGATAGTGATAATTCTTTTTGTAAACTTAAATCTGCTTCTAAATATTGGACTGTGGTCTGGTTATTTTCTTCAAAGCTTTCGGATTGATTGTTTGATGGAGGAAAAAGGCCAAAGTATAGTTCCAGCAGAATTGAAATCAATGCAAGCACGAATCCTATTGTGTGTTCGTGGGTTTTCAAAAAGTTTTCCAGTGATTGTTTTTCTGATGCCTCATCAGGAATTGCTGTTTCGATGATATTGGACACTCTCTCAACACTTTTGTCATCTAACTGAACTTCACGGTTGCTTGATGAATTCCAATCTAATGAATCTAGTGGAACATTTTTAAGGACCTCTAAACAATCAAAAAGTATTTTTGATTGTCTCTGTTCAAAACTTTTTGAAATGTTTATTAATGCAGATGTCATGGAATCTAAAATATTGAAACTAAATTTATCTAACAATGATTCCGCTGTTTCTGAAACCGAGATAAACCCTTTCATCAATTGCTTGTATTGTTCAGAATCAAAATAGTTTATTAAATTGTCAAATGATTCATTATTTTTAATCATGCTGTTCACCTCCTCCCTATTGACATTTTACCACTCGTTGGGAGGACAGGCAATCAAGCCAAAACAATAGCCGCACTCAGGCGGCGGAAAGGAGAAAATCAATATGCGGAAAGCTTTATGTTATGCGCCAAAATGGACACCTGGAAAAATGGAATTACCGATGTATCCAAATTTAACAGTAAACGATGTATCTGTTTATTTACGCAAATCGGAAGCTACAATTAAACGCTGGCTATCTGAAGGAATTATACCTGGATTCAAAATTGAAAGAGAATGGTTTATACCCAGAGATAAATTTTTACAGGAAATTGAAAGGAGGACAAGCATTTGAACGCAGAAATGACAGTGGCGTTTATCGTTCTGGCGGTATGGAGCGCCGTATTCACAGCGGCATATATTGGCGAGCGGCACCGAAATCGGAAGCTGAGGAACGCTTTAAAGAAGAAAAGGAGCCAGTATGCAGCAGGTCATTATCAGCAAATTCACTGAGACCTCTCCGTGCTTTGGTTGTACGAAACGAACGCCGTTTTGCCACAGAATAGGCCAATGCGAACTTTTCACCGCTTGGAGAGCCAGGAAAGAAGCTTTTACCCAAACAGAACAAGTAAAACGCAGAGGCTACCAAACAGCCAGGGATCAGCGTTCAGAACAGGTCTACAAGCAGTTTAAAAAAGATCATCTACCAGGGAGGTCAAAAGGTTGGAGATAGTCAAAAGGCAGAGAGGCCGGAACATTCCATTTTACTTCACGATCACGCCAAAGGAATACATAGAAATAAAAAAGGCCGATTGTGAAATAGACGGCAAGGAAAGCGCCGACAGGCGTGCGGCCTGGCACAGACAAAAGAAAAGCCGCCCTCGCGACTGGCATCACGAAGAGCGGCAAAATAAAATATCCTAATCACATATTAAACCAAAACAGGAGGTTTGTCAAATGGACGATGTAATGTATTATGAAAGTTTTGATCGGGAAAGAAATCGGGTTCCTAAAACCGAAGCGCTTGAATACGCCATGGAGCGGTGTGGAATCACCCGTGTTCGTGACAAGCCGCTTGATCAGGAATTTTCCGCAATGCTGGTGGAATGGTATTTCTCGGACTGGTGCCCTGTGTATCAAGAGGAAGGAGAAAAAACAGAATGGCTCTAATGGACCGGGAGAAATGGCTTGAGGAGCGCCGGAAAGGCATTGGGGGCTCCGACGCCGCCGCCCTGGTCGGCATGAACAGCTATTCCACTCCCTACATGGTATGGGCGGACAAGACCGGCAGGCTGCCGGAAAAAGAGGACAGCGAAGCTATGCGCCAGGGCCGGGATTTGGAACAGTATGTCGCGGAAAGGTTTACGGAGGCAACTGGAAAGAAGGTCAGAAGGCATAACGATATTATCAGGAATCCCCAGTATCCTTTCGCCCACGCCAACATTGACCGTTCGGTTGTCGGAGAAAAAGCAGGCTTGGAATGTAAAACCACCAGCATCATGAACCTGAAGAAATTTAAGAACGGGGAATTTCCCGAAAACTATTACGCTCAGTGCGTCCACTACATGGCTGTCACGGGCTGGGAGCGCTGGTATCTTGCCGTACTGGTGCTGAATCAGGGTTTCTATTGGTTTGTAATCGAACGGGACGAAGATGAAATTGAAGCCCTGATGAAGGCCGAAAAAGAGTTTTGGGAAACCTATGTAACTCCGGACGTTCCACCGCCTGTTGACGGACTGAAGCCTACTTCCAAGGCTATTTCGGCTATATTTGGAAATGTTGATTCTGAAAACCAGGTTGACCTGTTCGGCAGGGAGAAGCTTATCAAAGAATACCTGGAAACCAAGGAAATTATCAAGCGGTACGAGCGGGAAAACGAGCAAAGGAAACAAATGCTCCAACAGGATCTCGCGGCTCATGAGCTTGGACAAGCCGGCAGCTATTCCGTTACATGGAAATTTCAGTCGAAACGCAGCTTTGACCCCAAAGCGTTTTCCAGAGATTATCCAAATGTGGATTTATCAAGATATTACAGTACAACGTATTTTAGAAAATTTGATATTAAGGAGAGATTTTAATGCCTTCTATTCAAAAGAATGTGGAGAATCAAGAGCTTGCCAGAAAAGCGCCCCACGACAGCACCATGCAGAATTACATAAAGAAGATGGAAGGAGAAATCAAAAAAGCCCTTCCTTCAGTCATGACCCCAGAGCGGTTTACCCGGATTACGCTTTCCGCCTTATCAACGAATCCAAAGCTGGGAGAAACCACGCCTAATTCCTTTTTGGGCGCTATGATGACGGCGGCTCAGCTGGGGCTTGAGCCTAACACTCCTCTGGGCCAGGCTTATCTTATTCCATTTTACAATGGAAAGAAAAAACAGCTGGAATGCCAGTTCCAGATCGGCTATAAAGGCTTGATCGATCTCGCCTATCGTTCCGGAGAAATCAGTTCAATTCAGGCCCACACAGTTTACGAGAACGATGAGTTTGAGTTTGCTTTCGGTCTGGAGCCAAAACTGAAGCATGTACCGTATAAAGGAACCGACAAAGGAGAACCTGCGTGGTTCTACGCCGCGTTCAAAATGAAAGACGGCGGTTTTGGCTTTGAGGTCATGAGCGTCGACGATGTCCGGGCTCATGCGAATAAATACAGTCAGTCCTACAGCGGAGATTATTCTCCTTGGAAAACCGCTTTCGAAGAAATGGCGAAAAAAACTGTTTTAAAGAAAGCGCTGAAATACGCCCCCATGAAGTCCGATTTTGTCCGTGCGTCGAATTCCGACGAGACAATCAAAACCGAACTTTCCGACGACATGTTCAGCGTGCCGCCTGAAATTATCGAAGCCGAAGGCGTGGAGGTCGACGCGGAAACCGGCGAAGTAATCCAAGAGAGGATTCCGGAGTAAGGGAGGGATTCTTCTGTCACGCCCAACCAAAAAAGGACTGGAGTATTTTCCCCTTGACGTTGGGTTTTTGAGGGATAAAAAGGTAAAGCTCCTTCGGGCCGAGTTTGGTGCATCCAGTGTGGTATTCGTGCTGTATGTGTTTTGCAGAGCCTTTGAGGGAGATGGATACTTTCTAAAGTGGGACAAGGACGAATGCCTGATCGCCGCAGATGAACTGAAGGAAAGTCCTGCTTACATAAGCGAAGTGCTGCAAGGGTGTCTGGCACGTTCCCTGTTTGATCAGGGGGTTTACCAGATGTTCGGCGCACTGACAAGCGCGGGTATCCAGCGCCGCTACCTTCGCGGATGCGAAAAGCGCGACGGAATAGAAATGATTGCGGAATACTGGCTTTTAGATGAGGAAGATAAAAACGACGTTCCTCCCAGTATTCTTAATAAGCTTACCTTTTTTACAGTTTCCGGGGGAAAAAACGGAATTAATTCCCCCGGGAACCCGGTTAATTCCCCCGGAAATCCACAAAGTAAAGTAAAGGAAAGTAAAGGAAAGAAAAGTAAAGAATATAATGAGGCCGCACCCGCCGAAGCGGGAGACGGCCAAGAGTATTTAGTACGGCTGCCATTAAAAGACGGTAAGAATTTTACGATCCCTGAAGCTGACGTGAAACAGTGGGAAGAGCTGTATCCTTTGGTGAATGTCCAGCAGGAGCTTAAGCTTATGCTGGGGTGGCTGCAAGGGAACCCGCAAAAGCGAAAAACAATGGCAGGCATCAAGCGGTTTATTCACGCGTGGCTGGCCCGCGCGCAGCAGAACGGAGGGAAAGGCTATGGAGTTTCTAGCGGGGCTTCTAAGGAACAGCCCGGAGGCGAGAAAAGCGTGGGAAAGGTACAAAGGCACGGAGATTACTTCTGAGGAATACCTTCAGCGAAAGATCGACCGAATGAACGCGATAGAAGGAGATTTGGAGGGGCAGGACTGCCGGAAATGCCGCAATAAAGGAGTCATTTACTTTATGCAAGATGGCTGTGAGGTTGCCATGAAGTGCGAGTGCCTGAAGGCACGGGAATCCCGCAGGCGGCTGAAAGCGAGCGGGCTTGAGAAGCTGATAGAGCGTTACCGGCTGGATAATTTTCAGTGCTTCAAGCCCTGGCAGGAAGCCATGAGGAGAAAAGCGGAAGCATTTCTCGCGGAAGGAGGAGACAGCTGGTTTTTCGCGGGCGGACAGCCGGGCATCGGAAAAACCCATCTGTGCACGGCTATCGCCGGGGAGCTTTTGAGCCGGGGAAATCAGGTGATCTATATGCTGTGGCGGGACGAATCTGTGAAATTGAAAGCGAACGTAAACGAGCCGGAATATCAGAAATCCGCCTGGCTGCTGAAAAATTGCGAGATCCTTTACATTGATGACCTTTTCAAAACCCAGTATGACGAGTTCTCCGGGAAACCGAAGCCTCCCACGGTCGGAGACGTGAACCTCGCGTTCGAAATCCTGAATTACCGGTACAACAACCGGCTGAAAACCATAATTTCCAGCGAACACACCATTGACGGACTGATCAGGATCGATGAGGCGGCCGGTTCCAGAATCTATGAAATGTCAAAGAAGTTTTGCGTCAGCTTTTCCAGAGATCCTTCAAAAAATCAAAGAATGGTATAGGGGGAGCCTGAATGAAATTTGTGATTTTAGGGACGCTGCCAGGGCTGAATGAGTACATATCCGCAGAGCGGAGCAATCGTCACAGCGCGGCAAAAATGAAAAAGCAGATGGAATATGCAATAGGCATGATCGCCCGCTCTCAGCATAGAAAAGCGCATTTTAAAAGGCCGGTGGTCATGCGGTATTTATGGGTGGAAAAAGATCGCCGGAGGGACTTGGATAACGTGGCTTTTGCAAAAAAATTCATACAGGACGCCTTCGTCCACGCGGGCATTTTGGAAGGCGACGGCCAAAGGCATATTGTGGGATTTACGGATAGTTTTTCCGTTGATCATAAAAATCCCAGAGTAGAGATAGAAATAGAGGAGATCAGCCATGACCTTTGACGAGCTTTGCGCTCTCGCCGGAAACGGGAAGCCTCTTCCCCGTTCCGTGCTTCCTTTAGAGCGTGTTGCATACCGCGGGATTACCTGGCTGTACCATGCTTACCGGCGCGGCGCTTTTTCCAAGGACGAAGCCGCTGAGGAAAAAGAAGCCCTCAGGAGAGAGTACGAAGACGCGCGGAGAAAAGAGAAGGACGGCCTGAAGCTTCACAAAGACATCGATCAGATCCGTGTGGCGTTCGGCGGGCAGTTCAAGGCTGTAAAAGAAAGCGGCTGTCCTGTCTGCCGGCGGCTGGTGAAAATTTTGGACGGGAGGGATTTAAGTGAAGGCCAGGATACCTAATTCGTCCAAGCTTACAAAAAAAACAATTACAAGCCGCTGAAAGTTATTCTCGGCAGGTAGTAAAAACGGATCAGGAAAGACTTCTGCGCCAGTACTTTAAATTGATGTGCTATGTGCTGAACCGTAACTTCGGCTTTGGTTCGAAGCGATGCCTAGCGGTAATCAATGGAATCAGCAGGCTTTCCGCCGAACACGATCAAGACGAAATCTTTTGGGAACATTTAGACCGGGTGATCGTTGATGAAATGAAGCTTGATTTTAAAAGAGATTAACCCAGCCGCAAACAGGCGGGAAATAAGGAGTGATTTAGTTGCTTGAGATATGTCCGATAAGCTTAAAAGAGGCCAATGCTTTTGTAGAGCAGCATCACCGACACCATAAGCCTGTCACAGGGCACAAATTTTCTATTGGCTGCACCGACGGAGAAAAAATTGTGGGCGTTGCCATTGTAGGAAGGCCCGTCAGCCGTTATCTTGACGACAGCTGGACCTTGGAGGTTAACCGGCTTTGCACAGACGGCACACGCAACGCTTGCAGCATGCTTTATGCGGCGGCCTGGAGAACTGCCAGGGCTATGGGCTACCATAAGCTTGTCACTTACATATTAGAAAGTGAGAACGGGGCAAGCCTGAGGGCTGCCGGCTGGAAATGTGTAGGCAGGGCTGGAGGGCTTCGATGGACCGGAAAGCGACGTCCAAGCGTGGACTTATGTCCCGCACAGATGAAGCTTAGATTTGAAGTCACAGACGGGAACGGAGGACAAAAGTAATGATTAACCTAACCTTGGGAGATTACCGGATCTGCACCTTGAAAAATGGTACTGTCGCCCTATATGAGCGCCATATTATTTCAAAGCGTTCAAGTCCGAATTTAGGCAAAACGGTTGAAAGAATAACAGGATACTACTCTTCCCTAAAAGCCGCTCTATCGGCCTACACGGCAAGGGAAATGGCGTCTGATGATTACTGCGCAGAAACTGCTGAGCAGTTGGAGGCTGTATTGGACAATCTCGCTTCCAGAATTGAGAAAGCGTTAAAGGAGGCAAACTATGACTGAATCAAAACCACACAAAATTTATTGCGAAGCTCTGAATAAATGGGGTGCTGAAGCTCAAACACTTATGGTTTTTGAGGAAATGTCAGAACTGCAAAAGGAACTTTGTAAGCACGCCAGGGGCAAAGATAACCGTGAAGCTATTGCCGAAGAGATCGCGGACGTTCAAATCATGTTGGAACAAATGATGATTCTTCACGATTGTGAGGATTTGGTGGAAGTTCAAAAATTCAAGAAAACACACAGATTAAAGGTTCGCTTGGAACAGGAAAAGTGGGAATATGAACACGGTGCCTGGCAATGTTCAAATTGCGGCGAAGATAATCCTTATGGACTTGATTATGATACTGAGAAATTTTCAAATTATTGCCCTCGATGCGGCGCTAAGATGGATTTGGAGGATTGACAATGGCTGAGTACATCAAGAGAGAAGACGCACTAGGCTGCGTTCTAGGCGTATTTGACCGTCAAAGGATTAAAGAACTTCCCGCCGCCGACGTTGAAGAGGTGAAGCATGGGAAGTGGATTCAAGAGCAAATTAAAATTGAAAATATGAGCATTGTTAGATATAGAAATACATGTTCAGAATGTGGAGGAAAGGCTGATTTTCTATTACGAGAATTGCATTATAGCTATTGTCCCCACTGTGGCGCTAAGATGGATTTGGAGGATTAGCTATGGCAAACAACGGCTGGATCAGTGTTGAGGACAGACTGCCGGAAAAAGCAGGTGAGTATCTCGTTGTGTACCACCCTTGCTATTGGGATAATGTAGGGACAAAAATCTGTGTCGGTATAGATAGTTTTCGAGGAAAAACATCATGGGCAAAGAAAAAATATCAGCACGTTACCCACTGGCAGCCGCTTCCAGAACCGCCTGAGGAGGAATGAGATATGGCACAATTTTATAAAATGACTTTATACGTCTGTGATTTAGAAGATGATTTGTCTTTAAAAGAAATTAAAACGTTAATTGACGAACGTGCGTTATCCGGCGTGTCGGTTAATGCTATTTGTCGGTTTTCAAATGAACAGACGGGAAAACAAATTGCATGGCATGATGATGTTGATATTAATAAACTGGATTGCCCTATATCCGCTTGGGAAAAGTATTTCGATTCAGAAACCACCTGAGGAGGATTAGTTATGACAAATTTTGAAAAGCTCAAAAATATGACCCCGGAACAAATTGCGGCAGAATTTATGATTTTTAGGCCGTCTGACGCCTGCTTCGATGACGAAAATAGGAATTATTACGCATTAGACGGAAGTTGGCACCAATATTCGCAGGATTGCTTTCAGGCAAATGTAAAGTGGCTTAACGAGGAAATTCCATATATTAAAGAACTGGAAGCCGAACTCTACCACCTAAGACATGAAAGAGATCAAGTGGTAAAGGATTTGTTGGATTACGAGGCCATTGGCCTTAAGCCGGAAGAAATAAAGGAAATTCTAAATGCGGTTAACGGAGGATTAGCCGCTAAAAATGGAATTTGGTGTCCTAAGTGTGGTGATGCTCTTGATATTGATATCGTTAATGGAGTTCTTGCTATTGGCTGTTTTGGCTGCGGAGAGTATACACCAGTATCGGAATTAATGAAGCTGCATTTAAACGACGCTGTCCCCGTAGTTAGGTGTAAGGATTGTATAAAATGGGAAGCAGATGAAAGTCACGAATTTGATGATGACGGAACAAAAAAGCTATGGGTTGATTGTTCAAATTCTTTGCATCATTGTAAAGATAACCATTATTGCAACTATGGCGAAAGGAAGGAATCAAATGAATGAAGAGCATTATTTTCTGCGCCCCCCGATCATCATAAGCGAAGAGGAATTAAAAAGGCAAAAGAGAGATCCTAAACTCCTGATAGAAAAATTTGAACGGCTGAGACGGTGCGAATTAAATTCCGGAAAGCCTGAATCTCACCCGGACGTTATGAAACTGTCTGAAACGATCGAGAAGTTAAGAAGGTAAAAAAATGCGACTGGTTGATGCGGATTTAGCCCCGGTTTATTTAAACGAGGGGGCTTGCGAACAAATCAAATCAATGCCAACTATCGACCCTGTTCATGCTGCTGGTGCGTGCTATTGTGGAGAGTGCGGTTATTGTATTCATCAGCCAGGGCTGAAAAGCGTCGAATGGATATGCATTGAATGGCATAACTATTGTGATTGCGGCCCGAAGATAGTCGCTCCAAATGATTTTTGTAACTACGGTAAGAGGAAGGAGAATTGATATGGCAGGCTGGCAATTATTACTTTTAGGGTACTTTTTAGGCGCACCGTTAGGCTTCTTGCTTTGTTCCGTTCTGGTGGCAAGCAAAGACCCGCCCAAACCGCACACCACTTGCAAGGACTGCGTACATAGGCATAAGAAAGAGTGCCCTTTCTCCCATATCGAATGTGATGTGACAGGAGATTCTATTTTCTGGCATACTAACAAACAAGATGACTTCTACTGCAAGGACGCCAAAGCACATGAACCGGAAAAGCTGTGAAGGGTGCGTCTATTATAGAGCACTGGCAACCCACGGATATGGATTCGTTAAATACTGTAATTATCTTCTGGACACCGGTAAGCCTAGAGGCTGCCCGCCGGAGAAGTGCGACAAAAAGACTGTCAGGAGGTTGAAAAATTGAACTGGAAAAAAGAAGCTGAAAACGATCTTAGATGCTACATGAAGCGCAAAGCATCTTTAAATAATCTTCGGGATCAGATTTTAACTTTGCGATTAGAACAGGAATCTATCAAGGCTTGTACTGCTGATTCTGATCCAGTGAAAGGCGGCGGGAGTAAAACTGAAGATCGTTGGATTGATAATATTGTGAAAACTAAGCGCTTATCCCTGGCCTACTCCGCGACCCGGCGGATTGTCGCACTCATCGAGAAAGGGTTAGACGGAATAACTGAGGTACAAAAAGACTTTCTCACAGAGTTTTACATAGACCGCCACGACGGACACGTGGAAAGGCTGATGGAAAAATATCACATTGAAACTTCTCAAGTATACAGAATAAAAGATGAAGCACTTTATTATTTTACTGTTACCATGTACGGAATTATGGAATGCTGATGGGAAAAAGAAGGGAAGTTTTTTTCAAAAACATAGGATATAATAAGATCATAGAAAAGTGTACAAGGTTCATTGAACTCCTTTCCTAAGGACCGCAGGCCTAACGGCTTTGCGGTCTTTCTATTTATCCTGAAATTGTGGTGGTGGTATGGCGAAACATTTAACCGATAGAGAAAAGAAAAAGATCATTGCGGATTATGCGGAATGTGGGAATTATTCGCAAGTTGCAAGAAAACACAAAGTATCTTTTGATACAGTTAAAAGAGTAGTGATCAGCGATCCTGAAACCGTGAAAAAAGCGGAACAAAAAAAAGAGCAGAATACCGCTGATATTCTTGAGTTTATGGACAAGAAAAAAGATGATGTGTGCAGCATTATTTCCCTTTATCTTTCTGAGCTTCAAAACTCTGATAAACTTCAACGGGCAAGTATTCAGAGCATTGCTACATCGCTGGGCATCGTTATTGACAAATTCACAAAAGACGCGCAGAAACAGTCTGACACTTCCCTCTTTGAGGCCATAGCGAAAGCAGCTGGGGGGTTCAAAGTTGAGTAAAGAAATAGTGTGGGGGCAAAAGCAACAGAAGATTTTAAACGCTCCTTATTCCCATTGCTTAGAAGTTAATGAGGGGACGCCGCGGTCAGGAAAAACAACCGTCAGCGTTTCCCGCTTTGCTTGGTATCTTTGGAACACCCCGGACCTAAACCATATGGTTTTAGCATATAACCAAGAACAAGCTTTTAAGCTGGTAATGGACTGTGACGGCTTCGGACTGCTTCATATTTTTAACGGTATTTCCAGAATGAAGCATGATGATTTTGGAGATCATCTGGAAATCGAGACGATGAAAGGAATAAAACGCGTTTACTACAAAGGTGCCGGTAAAGCGGACAGCCATAAATCATTCACCGGAATGTCTTTAGGAAGCGTATACTTCTGCGAAATCAATCTTCTGCATATCGACGCAATACAGGAAGCTTTCCGCCGTACTTGCGCCTCCAGGATAAGATGGCATATCGCTGATTTAAACCCTCCTGCTCCCAGCCACCCAGTAATCTCTGAGGTGTTCAACATACAGGACACCCAATGGACACACTGGACCATAGACGACAATCCCATTATTACACCGGAAAGAAAGGAAGAAATCCGAAAAACCTGTTTAAAGAATCCTTATTTATACAAACGCGACTGGCTCGGCGAGCGGTGTATCCCGCAAGGGGTTATTTATTCCATGTTTGACCCGCA
Organism: [Clostridium] leptum DSM 753; assembly: GCA_000154345.1. Taxonomy (GTDB): domain Bacteria; phylum Bacillota; class Clostridia; order Oscillospirales; family Acutalibacteraceae; genus Clostridium_A; species Clostridium_A leptum. Next base: position 214,182 of record DS480347.1, on the reverse strand, counting down.
GCGCCATATTCTCAGTTATATTCCGGACAGCGAAAGCAAAATCGAAATGTATTTCGCTGGTGACGGCGGCCTCTCTGACGCTACTTCGATTGGTTGCTACGTGGTGACCCGCACCATGCAGAACCAGTTTAAATTATACCGTGTTGCTGGGTGGTATTATTCCGGGGCGGATATTGGAATTACAAAAGCAATGTCGGTACAGGCCCGTGAAATCTGCGGCAGCTTTATCCCCTACTGCCGCCAGCTTACGAGTATGAGGGAATCCAGTATTAAGATAGATCCAGCCTGCAAAGCATTGTGCGCTGAATTTGATCTGCTCGGTTATTATACAGACCGCGCGGATAACAATGCCAGGGACATTAAGGGCGCCAGAAAAGGGATTGAGGTTGGTATTGAATATCTGCAAAGCAGTATTTCAGACGGGCGCTTCTATCTCGTTGAAAACGACAGGTTTGGGCATCTGGATTTTTTAAAGGAGATCGGAATGTATTGCGTAGATAACAACGGCAATCCCGTTGACGCATACAATCACGCGATGGACGAAACCCGTTATGCTCATAATTACTTCTATAAAAACTATGTTATATAAGGCGGTGAGCCAATGCTGGAAAAACTAAAAGAGAGGGTGAAAAACTGGATGCAGAAAACCGGAGCTGAAACAGGCTTGTCAAAAGAATTCAAAGATATCTTCGAGGTTGGAGGCGTACCTGCTTTCAACCAATTTTACTATTTCGGTATTTTTATCTGGAAGTATTTGTACAAAGGATTTTACAGCCCTTGGCACAGGATACTGGCTCCTACCATTGAAAATCCGAGAAACCGGCGCAACCTGGAAAGAATGGACGTCGCAAAAGCTGTAAGCTCTGAACTAGCCGGCCTGATCTGGAGCGAACAATGTGAGGTGCATGTTAGTCAATCGGACAGTGAGGAACAGCCGCTGGAAGAGTTTGTCCATGATGTTTTAACAAAAAACGGATTTTGGACAAAAATGCAGGAACATATTGAACAGGTGCTCGCATTAGGCGGCGGCGCTATTAAGGCATGGTACGAGGTTAAACGGGACAGCGCGGGAAATGAAATCCCCGAAAGCGGAGGAATACGACTGGGTTTCTGCATGGCGGACCAGTTTGTCCCTACTGCCTGGGATAACGCCCAGGTTACGGACGGCGTATTTATCAGCCGTGAGGCAAAGGACGGCTATTATTATACCCGGCTGGAATGGCATAAATGGGACGGGCTAACCTACTATATAAGCAACGAGGCGTTTCGCACTGAATATAAGCAGCCGAGTCCAGGAATGACGGAATCACAGGATATTCTAGGATTTCGCTACCCCCTTAATGAGATTTATCCGTTTCTGAACGAAAACACCTCTATGCAGGGGTTAACCACTTCCCTATTCGCTTATTACCGAACCGCTGTCGCCAATAACATTGATGATAACTCTCCCCTTGGCGTATCAATTTATGCAAACGCTCTTTCGACCCTCAAGGCGTTAGATATTTGCTACGACAGCTTTATTCGGGAGTTCCGTCTTGGTAAAAAAAGAATTATCGTTCCAGCTCAATGTATCCGGACGGTAATCGACCCGCAAACCGGAGAAATGCGGCGCTATTTTGATGCCTCTGACGAAGCCTATGAAGCGCTCTCCACGGATAGTCCTGATTCTTTAAAAATACAGGACAACAGTATTGAACTGCGCGTTGATGAACACGAGAGAGCGATAAACGCTTTCTTGTCTATTTTATGCTTACAGGTTGGATTTTCTGCCGGTACTTTTACCTTTGACAGAGCGACAGGCTTAAAAACCGCAACCGAAGTGATCAGCGAAAACAGCAAAACCTATAAGACTATCAAAGGCCACCAGCTGCAAGTCAAGATGGCTATCGCCAAAATCATTGATGCCATTGTCCAGATCGCTTCCCTCTATGACATGAAGTGGAACGGGTACAGCATTAAAGCGCTGGCTTCACAGGGCTGGGAAACCAAGGTTGTTTTTGACGATTCTATTCTTCAGGACCGGCAGACCAACATCAACGAGGGAATCTTGCTGATAGGCAACGGCCTTATGAGCAAGAAGCGTTTTATGGTGGAAAAGCTGGGATATACCGAGGAGGAGGCTGTGCAGGAGCTGATGGAAATCGAAAAGGAATCCTCTATATCCGCGGATATGGTCGACATGGCAGAGCAAGCCGGGCAGAAATCCGATTTCATGAGCCCCAGCGAGGAACCGGAAGCTAAGGAAGAGGACGAGGAAGCGGCGGAAGATGAATCCTAACAGGGGGTGTGTAAATGGCCAGATTAACCCCTAATGAGATTCTAAAGCTTTCGGAGCCGGTTGAGCAGGTTTACAGCAATATTGTAGACGCGCTTTTGATTAATATGGGAAAGCATTTCAATTCCGGCCACTCGCTTTCCACAGAGCAGTGGGAGATCCGAAAGCTTGCCGAACTGGGACAGCTCAATAAAGAGAGCATTGAGATTATCGCTTCCCTTACCGGGCAAAATAAAGAACTGATCACTGCCGCTTTAGAAAACGCCGTATACATGGCGACAAAAGACATAGAGCCGGAGTTAAAAAAAGCCGTGCAAAAAGGCGCTATACAAAACGCTGCCGCGGATAACGTGATAGCCAGCCAAAGCATTGTGCAAGCCTTAAACGCCTATGAGCAGCAGGCAATGGATAAGCTGAACCTTGTCAATACCACTATGCTGGAAAGCACGCTCGCTCAATACCGGAAGGTGATTACAAACACGGTTAATATTGAACGCCAAATGAAAGCGGCGCAGGAGGTTTTGAATATTGCCACCGGGAAAGTGATAACGGGGACAGAAAGCCGCCAGCAGGCTTTAAGACAGGCGCTGTCACAAATACATAAAGAGGGCATCACCGGATTTTATGACCGCGCCGGGCGGAAATGGTCACCGGAAGCTTATGTCAATATGGATATTCGCACCACAGTACACAACACAGCTATTGAAGCCGTCAAAACCAGACAGGAGGACTATGGGGTCGATATCTTCCGGGTATCAAGACACTCCGGCGCCCGTCCGCTGTGCTATCCGTATCAGGGCCGTTATTTTTCATGGAACAACAAAAGCGGAACCTTTACGGACGGCGAGGGAAAACGCCACCGCTACTCCCCTATTTCTTATACAAGCTATGGAAAACCGGCCGGATTGTTTGGGATCAACTGCGGGCATCACCCGATCACCATGATTCCAGGTGTATCCATTCCGCGCGACAGGCCGGAACAGGACAAGGAAGAAAATGACAAGGTATATGCGGAATCCCAGGAGCAGCGCAGGCTGGAAAGAGAAATCCGTTATTCCAAGCAAAAAGCCGCCATGATGGAAGCAGCCGGAGACAAAGAAGGCTTTGAAAAAGAAGCCGTGAAAATTAGGGAAAAACAGGCTGATTACAATGCATTTTGCAAAAAGACAGGACGCACGAAAAGGCTTGATCGGACACAGGTTTTTGACTATAATAAATCTGTATCTGCTAAGGCTGTTGCAGCGGCCAAACGAAGAGAAAAGCTTGAAACATCTCTACGCAGTAATCCTGTAAAATTGCCGGACGGAACCTTTTCTAAAATTACCGAAGGGACAAAAATTTCTGACATTGAAACTTTTGCGGGAAAAGGCTCTAAAACCGATCTTAGAGTAAAGAACTTCTTGGTTTAAAATTATGGTGGTTCTGCGGGAAACTGGCAGCACTCAAAAGGAAGAGGTTATATAGACACCGCAGACGGTCCTAAAAAAGCTGTTATCCACTGGTTTTATGAGGAAAATGTAGGCGCAAAAGAAATATTTGTGAAAGGCTGGTCGAAAAAATGAAAGTAAAATATAACGGTGATTATTACAAAGTCAGATTGCACAAAGGAAATGTTTACGATGTTATATCTGTTGAAAATGGTTGGTATGAAATCATGGGAGAAGATGGAGATCAAGGTTTTTTCCCGCCAGATGATTTTGAAATAGTTGAGTAGCCGCCCTGGAAATGAAAGGGTGGCTTTTTTATACCTATTTTAAGTTGAAAGAGGTGATTGTATGTCAGAATGTAACCATGACTTTATCGGAACCGCTCAGCATATCAAATGCAGGCGCTGTGGCCTTGTTTTGAATGCTGAGCAATACAAGGAATATAAGAACCCTCAGATTAAAAAAACGGCTGGAAAACCTCGTCAAAGAAAGAAGGTAGAATAATGAATGAGTTTCAGCGTCTCATAGCTTATCTGAAAATCCTGTATCACAACCTTACCACACTTCACAGAAACCTGGTAAAAGACGACGCCTGGTTCGCTAACCACAAGCAGATCGGGAAATGGTATGAGGAGGTTTCTGACCAAATTGATGATCTCGTAGAAACCGGAATCGCTTTAGGCTATTTGGAACCGGGTATTAAAGAATCCGTCCTGGAGTTTTCCAACGACTGCTTGGCGGTTCAGCCGAGAGGCCCGGAAGAAAGCTTTCGGTTGATTCTCGGGTACTTCCGAAGCGTGGCCGGCATGATGCAGGCAGCAGAAGCTGAGGTTCCCGCCTCTGTAGCCAACAAGCTCCAAGAATATGAGTATGAGTGGAACAAAGAAGCCAACTTTAAATTAGCCGCCGCAATTGGCGAACACGCGCACGGCGGCAATGTGGAGTATGACGATGATTAAAAATCTGATTGATCTGGACACCTCTCAGTATGGCTATCAAACCACGATCCGCATTAACGGTAAAAAAATAGGCGATGGCATTTGTGGGATCAGAATAGAAATCACCAGCATGGAAATGCCGAAAATAGCCTTTGATTATGGTTCAGGATATATCGATTGGTCAGATGTGAACCAAATGGAGTGTGATAGTAATCAAAACACTTGTAATCAGTAGTCAGCCTTATGCTCAATGGTTAGCGGAATCCTTAAGCTTCCTAGAAAACCGTAAAATAGATAAGATAGCGATTGTAGCAATCGACAAAACAAACGGTGAAGTAATTACAGGATATCATGATTGTACCTTTGCGGATAAAGCGGTAATGGCGGCCAATATTCAAGCCGATGCAATATACGGAAGTGTATTGGCTAATGCAGATCAAATCGTACAAGAGGCAGAGGATATCGCTAACAGCGGGTATGACCAAAATCAACTATAAAAACAGCGTCTTGCAGTTATTGCGGGGCGCTATTTTTATACCCATTTCGCCCCCGTAGCACGGCGTTAAACTGCGGTGCAATCCGCCTGTCGTTCTTAGGCGTTAAAGAAAGGAATGTATTTTATGGCGTTTACAAGAAGATCACTGGGAGCTCTTGGTCTCAGCGAGGAACAGGTTGATAAAGTTATGGCGTTGCACGGTACCAGCATGTCGGACTTTATCCCGAAATCAGAATTACAGGAAAAAATTGATCTAGCGCTGGCAGACGCTCAAAAAAACGCTCTGCAAAATGTGAAGGTCAAAGAAACCGACGAATATAAGGCTGTAGCGGAGGAGCGCGATATGCTCCGCGCTTTAGGCGGTGATGATTTTTCGTCGGTGAAGCCCAAATTCCGTGAAACTGTCTATAAGATGCTCGAACGCGGGGAAAACGCTCCCGCAATCGCCGAGCAGTTAAAAACAGTCGCGGAAAAATACGAAGAATATTTTAACCCGACAGAACCCGCACCGCCACCATCTTCCCCGCAATTCGGAGCGGAGGTCAAAGGACAGATGCCGAGCGGAAAAACCGGATCAACCTTTGAGGATATCTGGCGGCCAGGACGTTAAAGAAAGGAAGATAATCTATGGCTTTTACTCAGCTTGAATTAAACTATGCAACCGAATACTCTAAGGCAATGGCAAATATGTACCCTTATTGGTCTTATTTTTCTGATCTGTACGGCAGCCCGAACAGCGCCACCTATAAGCCGATCAGCGGAAAGGCTGTGGCTGTTCAAAGCATGACCACCAGCGGCGCAAGAGCGGTAAACCGAGATCAGATCACCGGAACTTTTAATCGCAATTTCAACACCTCCGAGCAGATTCTTACCATGAGAATGGATCGGGAATGGGACACCCTGGCGGATCCTATGGATATTCAAGAGGATCCGATCGTCAATATCGCCAATATCACAAAGACGTTCAACGAATTCCAGAAGGTGCCGGAAATGGACGCTTACGCGGCTTCCGCGTTGGCTCAGGCGGCGAGCGGCTTCGGAGGCGTTGATGCTACGGCTCTAACCGCTGATAATATTCTGGAAACCTGGGATACCTACCTGGCGTATATGGTGAATCAGCGCGTACCCCGTGACCGCATCCGCGCCAAAATGACACCGGATACCTATAAGCTTCTGAAAGAGGCTGCCGGCATCACCCGTTTTGTGGAGGCTGATACTGGTATCCGCAACATTGACCGAAATGTCGGTAAGCTTGACGGCGTTGTCATTATGGAGGTCCCCAAAGATATCATGATGAGCGCTTACGATTTTACCGAGGGCTGGGCCTCTTCCACAGGGGCGAAGCAAATCAATCTATTGATGTTCGACCCCATTGCAATCGCCGCACCTGTTGTCTATGAAACCTCCATGATGTCCGCGCCTACCGCGCAGAGCAAAGGAAAATGGCTCTATTACGAGCGTTACTACTACGATGTGTTTGCCCTGAACCAGAGGCTTCCCGGCATCTTTGTAAATATGGCTTCCAACCCGGCTTTAGGCACTCTGAATATTACCACTTCCGCAGGCGCCGACAGCACTCATACTGTCATCAATGGATTGGCTCCGGCTCCGTACGGCATGAAGTATGTTGCTAAAACCAATACAGACGGAGCGGTAAGCGTGACTTATGGTCAGGCACTTACAGACTGGACCGATGTTACTAACGGAGCGAGCTTTACCACAAAATCCGGCGATACTGTAACCGTTGCGCTGGTTAATACGACCAAGGGAAATATCGCCACTGCCACCGGCTCCGCGCTGGCTGTCGTAGGCTCTTAATCAAGAGGTGGGCTTATGGCGTACATCACATATCAGCAGTATCTTGACCTTTATGGTACATGCCCGATTTCTGAAGAGGAGTTTCCTGTGTACGCCGGACTTGCGTCTGATATGATCGACAGTATTACGCGATATAGAATTGTTGAGGGCGGGGGAATCTCCGCCCTCCCGTCTATACTTCAAACGCTGGTTCAAAAGGCTGCCGCGGCACAAGTGCTATACTTCACACAAATCGGACTGGAAACCGTGCTGACAGGCCAGGCCGGCCAGTCTTTTACGGTGGGAAAGGTTTCAGTATCGGGCGGCGCATTGTCCAGTACAACCACAAAGCCCGGCGCTCTGATGGTCAGCCCTTTCGCGCTTTCCTTGCTTGAACAAACTCCGTTGATGGAAAGAGGTGTGCATGTATGCTCAGACCGATTCCTCAATCCCTTTTGGGGGATTTAGCAATTATTAAGGTTTGCACGGGAATGGACGCTTGGCAAAAGCCCGTGTGGCAGGACTATGAGGTCTCCCGTGTGCATCTTCAAAACACCAACGAAGTGAAAAAGACAAAGGAAAACACCGAGGTCGTGCTGCGCTCTACGCTGTTCATTGACGCCAGTCTTTCAAGGCCCGCCCTGGATTATGATTCTCTGGCGGAACATTCCCAAAAGGCCGGAAAGCCTCTCCGGTGCGAAGTATTTAACTCGCAGGGTCAGAAATACGGCGAATATGAAGTGCTGACGGTTGACCCGGTTCCCGATGTCCCCGCGACCCGCGTCCATCACGTAGAATTGGGGTTGGTGTAATGTCAGTTAAAATTACGCGAAACATGGCCGCCATTCAAGCAAAAATTAAGGCGGGAAATTCTATGATGATCCCGGCTGTTACAGAATCTGTCATTGAATACGGAAATGTTTTTGTTCCGGAAGATCAAGGCACATTAAAGGACAGCGCCTTGATTGCCAGCAGGCCACAGGACGGATTAGCTATTTGGGACACTCCTTACGCGAAACGGCGGTATTACACCGGAACCCCGTCAAAGGACAAGAATCAAAATGCCTCCCTCCAATGGGTTGAAAAAGGTGTAAACACCTACAAAAAGGAACTGGATCAAGTAGCGCAGAACGCCTTTTCGAAGGGAATGAGCAAAAAATGAGCGTATACGACGATGTTTTAACCGCAGTTATTGATCTTGCGGAGCAAACGGAGCTGTATTCAAAAATTGTGATAGGGCCTATGCCTCCTGAAAACGGTATTTCCATCGCGTGGGGATCCGGGAACTTAAATACCTTTCTTGACAAAAAGGCCGCCGTCTCCATGTCGGCGGTTTTAAACTGCAAAAATTCAGATCAAGAGCTTGCGGCGGACACGCTTGGAAAGCTTCACACGTTTTTGAATATGCGGAAGGACTACCCCTCCGCAGACCGCTTCCAAATCACAAATATAGAAACCACATCCGCACCCGTCTATTTAGGGCGCGAAGAAAACAACCAATGGCTTTACGGCTCCAGCCTTGAAGTCAAATTTTATCTAAGGGGGAATTAATATGGCAGCTTACGGCTTGCTTACAATGTACAACCTGACCGCTTCTATCGGTGTATCTCAGGGATCGGATCCGCCCGGCACCTGGACTTATGCCGAACTAGCCGAGGGATTTGACAATATCGCAGAGGCTTTGAACGAGGTTGTTCAGCAATACTTTTTCTTATCGGACAAGGGCTTCGCGAAAAACCACGTGACGGGTATGGCCCCGGCGTTTACGCTCACCGGGCGGCGCGTTGTTGGCGATCAGGCTCAGGATTACATTTTCAGTAAGAAATACGGACTGGATACCGACCGGCAGTCTTCTTTCCAGCTGAAGTATACCGACGCTCAAAGCGAAGAGGTCACTATTACCTGTGACTGCACCTTCTGCAATATTCAGGAATGGTCCGGTGCCAGTACCGATGACAGCGCGATTTCTGTGGAAATCCGTTTCGACGGAAAGCCCACGATCACGCCGGCGGCCTAAATAACACAAGGGGGCGGTTTATCCTCCCCCTTCTATTTTTTATAAGGAGGATATCCTGATGTATACGCTTAGACAAAACGCTCTTTTTACCGATGAAATCGAACTGCAAAAGAACGATGGAACCAGCGAGATTCTAAAAATTAAAATTGATATTCGTCCCGAACTGGTAAAGAAATACCGGGAACTCCAAGTCCGGTTCGTGGACTTGCAAAAGCGTTCCAACAGTAACCCCGGAGACTTAAAGATCGTTGAAGATATTGGGAAAGCCGTTGTTGATGTGTTCTGCCTTTTATTCGGGGAAGAAAACGCTAAAAAAATTATTGAATTTTATTCCGATGATTTTCAGCAGATGGCCTACAATCTTTTCCCGTATGTTCAAAACGTTCTCGTGCCTAAATTTCAGGAGGTCGCCCGTCAAAGAAAACAAGCATTTAAGCGGAGAGCGTGGAAATGAGACTGTATTCCCCTCTGAAAAAGAGGGTCAAATATAAGCTTGTGCCCGTGCGTTTAAATACCTCTTTTCGAACGGTGCTGAAATGCTATCAAGTATTCTCCGACGCGCTTTTGACAGATTCTGAAAAGGCCGAGGCCTGCTTATGGCTTTTAGTAAAATCAAAATTATTTCTAAAAATCCTAAAGCCTGACAAAAAAGCGGCTCTTTTCAATCTGATCTTCAAGGAATTTATTGACGTGTCAGATAAAAAAAACGGAGGAGAAAAGTATTTCGATTTTAATCAGGACGCATGGGCCGTCTATTCTTCCTTTATGCAGTGCTACCATCTCGATCTGCTCGGCGCTGACAAAAATCTTCATTGGTGGAGCTTTACGGCGTTATTTAACGGGTTGTCTGATGATACCAAGATCATGCAGATCATTTCAATACGTTCCCGCCCACTTCCCAAGCCGACAAAATACAACGCTGAGGAACGCCGGCAGTTAATCAAGCTGAAGCAGCTGTACAAGCTTAATTTGTCAGAAGAAGAAAGAAAAAAGCAATTCCAAGACGGGCTTGCCAAAATCGCTGTTGCACTGCACACCCTGGCGGAAAGGCCGTAACGGTGATAATCGTGGATAAAATTAAGTGTCCGTATTGCGGTTATGTGATGCCTTTAAAAGTTGATCCTGACGCGAAATGCAAGGGCGTTTGGATTAAGTGCAAGGGCCGTAACTGCAAAAAAGAATTTGAAATAAAAATAGGAAAAGTCAAGTAGTGCCATCATGTGCCGATGACTTTCACTTGTGAGGTGATTTCATTGGCAGAAGGCGAAGTTATATATGACGTTAGGGCAGATGACAGTAAACTAGACAGTGATTTAACCGGTGCGGAAAAAACCACCAGCAGCAAATTAGGAAAAATCGGCGGAGTAGCCGTCAAAGCCGGGAAGGTCGCCGGGGCCGCCTTTGCCGCGATTGGATCTGCGGCTTTAGCGGTGGGCACAAAAGCAGTAACAGGAGCTGTAAGTTTTGATCAGGCGATGAATCAATTCGCCGCTTCTACTGGAATCGCAGGATCAGAACTATCGGATTACGAAAACACTTTAAAAGACATTTATACCAATAACTACGGGGATTCTTTTGAAGATGTTGCCGACGCTATGGCTGCAGTTACCCAGCAAATGGGCGATTTAGATCAAGCTTCTCTGCAAAACATAACGGAATCCGCTTTTACATTGCGCGATACCTTTGGTTATGACATAAATGAATCGGTTCGAGCGGCAAACACGATGATGACCCAATTCGGCATTGATGGCGACAAGGCAATGGGGTTAATTGCTACCGGCGCACAAAACGGATTGGATTTCTCAGGCGAGCTATTAGACAGCATCAGCGAATATTCTGTCCAGTTTGCGAAAGTCGGGCTTGACGCTGACGATATGTTCGCAATCATGGAAAGCGGAGCAGAATCTGGCGCTTTCAATTTGGACAAGGTTGGCGACGCCATTAAAGAAATGTCTATTCGTGTAGTAGACGGCTCGGCAACCACACAAGAAGGCTTTTCAGCTATCGGATTAAATGCTGATGAAATGGCGGCTAAATTTGCAGCCGGAGGAGATTCAGCCAAAGAAGCTTTCGACCAAACTATTCAAGCGTTGGCAGATATGGAGGATCCTCTCGCGCAGAACCAGGCCGGAGTAGCCTTGTTCGGCACGATGTGGGAGGACTTAGGTCCGGAGGTTGTCACTCAACTCGCAAACATTGAAGATGGGGCTTATGCAACCTCTGATTCAATGGAAGAATTAAAAGATATAAAATACGACGACCTAGGCTCCATGATGGAAAGCCTAGGGAGAAGTGTTGAAACTCTTTTGCTTCCTCTGGGAGAAGCTCTGATTCCTCTTATTCAACAAATAATCGAAGAAATATTGCCTGTTATTGAGGAAAACCTCCCTCTCCTAACTGATTTTATAAGTCAACTAGTTTCATCACTAATGCCATTAGTGGAAAGTTTACTTCCACCCATGATGGATTTATTTAATCTGCTCCTCCCAATTTTAATCCAATTCATTGAACAGATTTTGCCGCCGATTATAGAACTGCTTACGACGTTATTGCCGCCGATTATGAAGCTGGTGGAAACGCTTCTGCCCCCCTTGATTGATTTATTCGCCGCCTTAATCACTCCCCTGGCAGAAATCCTAAGCGCTGTTTTGCCGCCATTAATCGACGTAATAAATATGCTGCTTGAACCTATTATGGCGTTAATTGATCAGCTCCTTCCGCCTTTAACTGAACTGTTCGAAGGACTAATGCCTATTTTTGACGCGCTTTCCCCTGTGATAGAGTTTTTAGGCCAACTGTTTTCAAAAGTGCTAGGAGGCGCTATCGAGGCGATCATGCCGATTGTCGAAGGTGTTATGGACGTTTTCGGCGGATTGATCGACTTTATCACCGGTGTGTTTTCGGGCAACTGGGAGCAGGCTTGGAACGGAATTGTTAATATGTTCAAGGGCATTTTCAATTTGATTCCGACTATTATCGAGGGGATTATTAATGGGGCTATCGCGATCATAAACGGGCTTATTTGGGGGATCAACCAATTGACCGGAGCAATCGGCATTCCGGCAATTCCTGAAATTCCAAATGTATCGCTGCCCCGTTTTCATACAGGCGGCATCGTTGATTTTGCGATGGGAGAAGGTCCCGCCTTATTAAAGGACGGGGAAATGGTTCTGACGCAGAAGCAGCAGGCCGAACTTTTCGCCCTGGCCAACGGGAACTATTCAGACGCCGCAAATTCGTCTGTTATCGTAGTTAATTCTCCTCTTTATTTAGATGGAAAACTGATTACGGACAATGTAACGAAGCACCAGTACAATGACGTTATGGCAAAGAGGTACAAAGGATGACGGTTTATTTAAACAGAATTCCCCGCCCGGATATCCTCGTTGAGACCGGAGGATCGCTTGATGAAAACGAAGCTCATGTAACTTCATCTGCCCTGCGGATTTATATGCCGGCCGATTCAAAAGATATCGCCGCCTGCGATTATATCCAATTAGTTGAGAATGATATTGTAATCTTTGCCGGGACTGTTATGGAAGCTGAACAAGAAAACCTGGATAACGTGGATCTGTCTTACAAAATATATAATCTCACCCTGACGAACAACTCCGATTATATAGCCAGCGTTTTTGTTGACATGACATTTCCACCCGGCGCCAGCGTTACCCAGATTTTAATGGGGAACAGACCGGGCCAGTCTTGGTATGATGCATCTCTCGGCGAGTTCTACGGCATTATTCCGGTTAGAGTGGAAAATGAAGGAATTACCGTCGGGGAAATTGATGATTTTACTGGAATAACCTTAAACAGCCCGGCTTACTTATGGGGGCAGATTGTTTCCTCCGTGATAGATCAAATGGCAGATGTATGCGGTGCTTGGTGGGAAATCACCCCGGATAAGGTCTTCAATATGCGGTATACCTACAACCGAAGCACCGCGCCGATCAGCCTTGATTCCGATTCAGCGGTTTATAACGTAAATGTCACCCGCGATTCTTTTACCATGTATTCCGCTGTCCGGGTGGTCGGCGGACAAAGCAAAGGCCAATATCAGGAATTCCAAATCAAAAGTAACGGGGAAACCGGACTTCGCTTTGAAAGGCTCTCGCCTCAAATCGTTAGATGCAAATATCCTCTGTACTCTATGAGTAATGCAATTCAAAGCGGAGCTACATCTTCAACCGTGCCGGCTAATGTAAAAATTGGATTCAACGGAATTGACGATGACGACGACACGGTACAGGCGTTAATGAGTTATGGCGGATATGAAATTGAAATGAAAGACGGTTACGAATGGCTTGATCTTTCAAACGGCGGGTATATTCAGGTTAATGGATATCCTTTAATCCAGGTCTACTCGCGGCTGGTTGATGGAGACCTAAGAGAAAAAATCAAAGCCCAAAGAGGCGGCTCCGGTATTATTGAATATCTGATCGAAGATGAAACCATAGTAGATTTTTCGGACGCTGCTTTAAATGCGGAAACATTTTTGCAACGCGCCGCGCAGCCAGCCTTTACGATTTCATTTTCCACATTAATTCCCGGCTGGTCTGCGGGACAGCTTCTGACTGTAGATCTTCCATATTTTAATACATTTGGAAATTTTCAGGTGACTTCTGTTTCCGCTAAGAGTATCTTGTCTAAAGACAGCGGAACTATATGGGAATATTCGGTAGAAGCTTCCACCATTTCATACCGTGATAAAACAAAAACGCTATTTTTCCAGCCTAAAAAAATCACGTTCGAAATGGACGGAAGCCTCCCGGCTGCTGACGGCCAGTACATTAACGACGATATTAATATTCAAACTTATATTATGGCGTTTAAAACGCAGCCGATGGATTGGCGCACATTAGAAGGAATCGCTCCCAGCTGGACCGTTTGGGAAGAAATCTTTCCTTCGTGGCTTGTGTTTGAAAAAGCCGCCAACGTAAACACCTGGAGCGAAATCGAAAGCACAATCAAAAACTGGCGCGGCTGGGAAAAAGCATATCCGTCTTGGTTCGTTTTTGAAGAACTTATAAAGGGGTGGTACTACTTGGGAAACTATTTAACGCCTTTTGCGAAACAAAAGCTGCTGAAGCTTATTCAAGGGCAGGGAACTGCCGGGGATTTATCCGGAATTAATCTAGTATCAGATTTATATTTCACCACAGATGCATCAAGTGATTTTCATCTGCCACCAGCAGATATTGTTGAAGTTAGTTCAACCAGTGTTACAGCCACTTATTATCTACTGCCAGATCAACTCCAGGAGAAAATATCCGGCCTGCAAATGTATTATAACGGCTCTCAACAAAACGAACCAATTCTTCAAGCCGCCGTTAATATAGACCGTTCTCCGGATAACCCGGAAGGTGAATTTGCTATGACACTCAGCGTCAGACATGCCATTTTATAAAGGAGGAGCACTATGAGCTATCAATCCACAACGCCAAATTTTGATTTACCACAATGGGTATATTCTGACCCGCCGCAAATGAACGATTTTAATACCGCTTTCGCTAACATTGACGAAAAAGCTATACCAAATGATGAAAAAGGTGCAGCTAATGGTGTAGCAACCCTAAACAGCTCCGGCAAACTGGCTCAAATGCCGTCTGCCTCTGATGTGGGAGCCTTACCAATTACCGGCGGAGAAATGCAGGGAGCATTAAAGCTGAAGGCCAATCAGTACGGCGGCAGCGGACCAGCGGACGAAAAATACGCATTAGACTGCCAAAATTCTAATATCGTTAATGTAAATCGTATCTTGACTGCCGACCCAGCGGGAAGCGCAAGCGAGGGGTGGGGCTTTCAAAGAGAAGATGATCCAGATGCCTATGATGTTATTTGGGCTTCAAACGGTACCCTGTATTTTACCCCGGGTTTTAAATATAACACGCCTCCTTATCCAGCCAATCAAAGGGTTTTAGCCACAACAGATAATATCGCTTTAACGAATTATCTGCGGCAGGAATACAATAAGCTGAAAGAATCCGAGGGCACCCCTACTCTGAACGATATCATAAATGGATTTGGCTTTTGTTACAACGATTCAAGTAATGGAGCGGGCCTCGACGGTACATATCTCACAGTTTCCGGAATGCTTGATAATAAATACCGCCTGCAGCTTTTAGGCCAGTATAACGGGAGCAATTGGCTGGCCTATCGAACCAGGAACGGCGATGAGCAGAGCTGGAATCCCTGGCACAAGGTTTTGACCGACAACATCAACGCAGCAATCAGCGCCAGACATCAATATACCTCCTCAAGTTATCCTCAAATTTACGGAAATGGAATTTTACAGTTGGGCGGTGATTCCAGAAATGAATATGGCGTTGTTTTGCGAAGCAACGGCACAGACGAAGCAAATGCTTTTCGGCCTTCTGTTAACGCCGGCACAACAGGCCATTTATATTTAGGAGTTGCCAACCAGAAATGGCGCGCTGTTTTCGCCCAGAACGGCACTATTCAAACCTCCGACCGAAACGCCAAGCACGATATCACAGATCTTGACCCGGAAAAAATAACGGCGTTTATTATGGGGTTGAAGCCAAGCTCCTATGTGTTTAACGACGCTGACAGCGGCAGAACCCACTGGGGCTTGATCTCGCAGGATATTGAGGAGCTGTTCCCTCAGCTTGGAATGACAAGCATGGATTTCGCCGGATTCATCAAATCCCCAAAAACGGAGGATTATTACGAGGACGTTCCCGAGACTGTCACAGATGAGGAAACCGGAGAGGAAAAAACTGTAACACGGAAAGAATTAAAAACCCGGACCGTCGAAGGAGAATATATCTACTCCCTTCGCTATGATGAATTTATTGCCCCTTTGATCTGCATGGTTCAGCGGCAGCAAAGACAAATTGAGTATTTAGAGCGGCGTTTATCCGCTTCAGAAAGCAAGGAGGAAGCAAAATGAAAATCATTCAAAATTTAGTAGACCCTTCCCGTTACTCCATCAAATGTCCTTATGCTATGACCCCTACCAGGGTAGTGGTTCACAACACCGCCAACGACGCGCCAGCAGCGAATGAAATCGCCTATATGATTCGTAACGACAATGAGGTTTCTTTTCATTACGCTGTGGACGATCAGGAGGTAGTTCAGGGCGTACCTGAAAACCGGAACACCTGGAACGCCGGAGACGGAAATGGCAAAGGCAACCGGGAGGGGATCGCCGTGGAAATCTGCTATTCCCTGTCAGGCGGCGAGAAGTTCACCAAGGCAGAGCAGAACGCCGCTGAGTTTATCGCTTCTATCTTAAAGCGCTATGGCTGGGGAATGGACAAGGTCACCAAGCACCAGGACTACAATGGAAAATACTGCCCGCACAGAACCCTTGATCTGGGCTGGGACAGGTTTTTGAAGATGGTGGAGGCTCACTTAAACGGAGATAAGCCCGCGCCCTCCCCCACTCCAACTCCCGCACCCAAGCCAGCGAAAACGGTAGACGTATATTACCGGGTAAGAACCAAGGCGGACGGCTGGCTTCCCGAGGTAAAAAACCTTGAGGATTACGCGGGATTTACCGGAGCCGTCACTGATGTCGCTGTTCGTGTTTCCGCTGGTTCCGTAAAGTACCGGGTACATATTAAGGGCGGCAGATGGCTTCCCTATGTGACCGGCTGCAATATCAACGACGCAGCAAACGGCTATGCGGGAAACGGTTTGGAGATTGACGCTGTTGAAGTGTATTATTACACCCCGGACAACATCAGGCCGTATAAGAAAGCCAAATACCGGGTCGCTCCTGTGAACGGAAGCTATTATCCCTGGCAGTATGATAATGAAACCGGAAACGGCCAGGACGGCTACGCGGGCGCTTTTGGCAAACCCATCGGAAAGCTTCAGATTGTAATCGAGTAAGGCGGTGGAGCTGATGTCAACAGAAATCATTGTCTCCGTCATTTCTCTGCTGGGAACCATCATGGGAAGCCTGGGAGGCGTTTTAGTTTCCAGTCGGCTGACCACCTACCGGATTCAAAAGCTCGAAGAAAGAGTAGCTAAGCACAATAACCTGATTGAAAGAATGTATAAGGTGGAGGACAGCGTAAAAAGCGCCCATCGCCGAATCGACGAGTTAAGGGAGGAACTGAAATGAAAATCAACTGGAAGGTACGGTTTAAAAACCCTGTGTTCTGGTTCAATCTGGCAGCGTCTATTTTCCTGCCCATGCTGGCCTGTCTGGGCTTCAATTGGGAAGACATGACAAGTTGGCAGGCTGTGGGAAACGTGTTCTTACAGGCCGTCCAGAGCCCCGTAATTGTGGTGTCAGTTCTGGTATCTGTATGGAACCTGTTAAATGACCCTACCACCAAGGGCCTAAGCGATTCCAGCCAGGCACTTTCTTATACCGAACCTAAGAAAAGCGAATAATAGAAAGACAGCCCCCGGGATTTTCCTGGGGGCTTTTCTATACCCAAAGCTAAAACATAAAGGAGAAATGATTTATGTTAGTAAAAATTGTGGAACAAAACAAAGAGGAAATCTTAACTGCCAACAGTCGCGATGTTGCGGAACATTTTGAAAAGCAACATAAAGATGTCCTGGAAAGCATCCGAAATCTCACGGCGGAAAATTCCGCCACCAAATCCATGTTCATCGAAACATCATTTGAAAGCAGAGGCAAGTTCTATCCTCAGTATGAACTTACACGCGACGGGTTTTCTTTATTGGTAATGGGATTCACCGGCTCGAAAGCTTTGGAATGGAAACTAAAATATATTGAAGCTTTCAATGAAATGGAGCGTGAATTAAAACGCCTTTTTGAGGAGCGAAAACGCACGGAGATCGAGCGTGCGAAAGGAATTATCATTCGCCATGTCCTGACAGACACTATCAAAATGAAAATAGCCGATAGTCCCAATAAAAAGTTTGCGTATCCCAATTATACAAAGTTGATCTACCGAACCATCTTCGGAAAATCCTTAAAAGAACTTCAGGCTGATTTTGGAGTGAAACCAAAAGAAACGGTCCGGGATTATATGACAGCTGAACAGCTTAAAGAAGTAGAAAGCATGGAAATGCTGGTCAGCAGCTTAATCAATCTCGGTATGAGTTATGATGAAATCAAATCCTTTATCCAGCAGAAATATACTCCCATGCTCATGGCTGGATAAAAATGAACCTTCTCCCGCTTAACGTCGGCGGAATATAAAAGCGCGTTTTGCTTACAACCGCCGCTTGACTGGCGCGGGGTATAAATCCAGGCTTGAACATATTGTCCGTTTGATGTATAATAATATCAGTAATTGGGGTGTGTGTTTTCGGATACACACTTGAGAGAGTCAGAGTAATCTGGCTCTCTTTTTCATTATATAACTCCGCCCCCCTTTCCGTTTTCGGTGGGAGGGCTGTTTATTTTATGTTTTGACTTGCATTTTGACTTGCATTTTTTTAATTATATACCGTTACTTTGCATCATTTTGCGCTGATTTCAGATAAAAAAGAACCGCACAAAACGGCCGAAAATGGCGGTCTAATGCGGTTTTTTCTTGGCCCGCCCGGAGGGATTCGAACCCCCGGCCTTCAGAATCGGAATCTGCTGCGATATCCAGCTTCGCCACGGGCGGATAAATAGGAAACATAATCTGCCTTTTGACACGTGCTTTATTATAGCATAACACAGATTCAGAATCAACACTTTTTCGGAAATAATATCTTCTTTCCTTTATCATTCCTGGCCTTTATTCCATTTGGTTGTATCAAGAATGTAAAATTACCGTTTATTTTAAGGGATATAGTTGTAATTCACTAATAAAATATGCTATTATTGTGTTTGTGTAAAGTCTAGCTTCTTTTTTAAGTGTAAATTTTCTAACCAACCAGGGGGATAATCATGAAAAGAAAGCATCTAATTGCCGCATTAATCACAGTGGCTGTTATAGTAGGTTCATTAGCATTTCCTGCCTTTGCTGAGGCAACTCAAACGGCAGAGGATCCCGCAAGCTCTGTTGCTTCACAAGATTCCGTTCCCACTTCATCAGCGCCCCCACCGTCTTCCGAGCCAGCCCCTGTACCATCTGAATCCGTTTCTTCTAGTACGGAACCAGAGGAACCCAGCAGTGTTTACGAAGAGCCCAGCAGCCAATATTACGAGGAACCCAGCAGTGTTTATGAAGAGCCTAGCAGCCAATATTACGAGGAACCCAGCAGCGACGACTATGGATACAACTATGAAGACAGCAGTACGTATACCGACAGCGCAATTACTGGGTCTTTGCTTCCTGAGACCTCCGCTGACGGTGCCAGCGGCACTACCAGTCATAATTGGGACAAATTGTTGGAAAATATTAACTCGGCCAATGCCGCCGGCATGGAGGACGGCACCTTCGTATTTAAGGATGATCCTGACAATACCAATAACACAGGCGCCAACGATGGCGGCTGGATCCTTTGGACAGGAATCGGCTTTATCTTTTTGGCTGTTTGCGGTATCAGCTATGTGATTTACGCAAACTTTTTCAGCAAAAAATGTCCCAGAAAACGTCTAGCGGCAGCACAGGCGGCCCAGAGAGCCAGAATCCAATCCTCATCAGCCAAACGTCAGGTTCCTCAACAGCAAACCCTTTCTTCCGCCAAAGGGCGCCCCGACTCCTCCAGCTCTGCCTATGGAGACGGTTATCATTACACCACTAAAAAACCGGCTTCTCCACAAAAGAGCACGTCTTCCAGACCGGCCGCTGCGCCTCGGCGTGACAAGTCTTCCAATCCGTCTCAAAGGCCTCCCCAGTCCAGGCAATATAAGCGTTCCCAAAGCAACGATGATTTTTGGGATAAATTTTTTGATAAATAAGCCCAGCGACAAAAATAGATAAAATACACCAGCAAAAAACAGCCTTTTTAGCCAAAGGGCTGTTTTTTATTTTCCTCCTTGATTCTTTCCGCGCTTTGCAGTATATATATAGTGGATAAATTTTCGACTAATTTTAAATAGAAGGGGCTTATGGTATGGATCAGGAACAAATTTTATCTCAGGATTCTGAAACCGCGGGAAGCCAGCAGGATGAGACACAAAAAGAAAAAACATACTTTGCCGACTATACTTTAAAAGCCAACGAGTTAAAAAAGGCGATCTATCTGGATAATAGAAAACGAGGACTTTTTAAGCGCCAAATGATTTTATTGATTTTGATTGCGGTTTTATTTGCTTATTTTGGCGTTTATCAATTCATTGTCATCCCCGAGCAACGCCTCCTTTCCGTAATCACTATGGCGGTAGCGGGCTTTTGCGCCTTTTTTTCTCTTTGGTTTCCACATCAAAATGATAAAAAATATGTTTCCAAGGTTTTAGCGGTTTGGCCCCGGTATACGGTATCCGTTTCAAAAAAATGCTTAACGATCTGTGATCCCGAGCATCCTGAAAAGGAAAAGCGCAACTTCAAGCTGTCCTATGACGAGCGCTTACAGGTTTATGAGTGTTCTGATCTTTTTATTTTTGTATATGAGAAAAGGCGGCTGTTCTGCCTGCCCAAAAAGTATTTCGATATGGATGAAATCATCGAAATTCATGAGCTTTTTCGGGAACGCTGCAGAAGCCAGTTCGCTGTGATAGACGATCGTACCGGTAAGGAGGTGGGTCACCGATAATCCGGGGAATTATAAATCATTAAAATTTGTGTTTTAAATCATACTAAAGGGGTCTTTTTTTATGGGTTACCAGTTTCTGTTTAATTTGGCTCTAATCCTGCTGAGCACAAAACTGTTCGGCATGCTGACTAGAAAATTCAAAATGCCTCAGGTTGTCGGCGCCTTAGCCGCCGGTTTAATCTTGGGGCCTGCTATGCTCGGTTGGCTGCAGGAAACCGAATTTATTGATATGATGGCGGAACTTGGCGTTATTGTTTTAATGTTTACCGCCGGTTTGGAAACCGACATCAAAGAGCTGAAGAAAAGCGGAAAGGCATCCTTTGTCATCGCTTTGATCGGCGTCATCGTCCCCCTGGCAGGTGGTTTTGGTCTTGCCTATTTCTTTAATCACGAAGGAATCAACGATGCTTCCGCAAGTATTTTCTTACAGAATATCTTTATCGGCATTATTCTCACGGCTACCTCTGTAAGTATTTCCGTGGAAACCTTGAAAGAAATGGGCAAGCTCAATACCCGGGCCGGAAACGCTATTTTAGGCGCTGCTATTATCGATGACATCTTGGGCATTGTTGCTCTGACGATCGTCACCAGCCTAGCGGATTCTTCCGTAAACGTGGCAATTGTTCTGCTAAAAATCGTGGCTTTCTTTGTGTTCGCCATTGTTTTCGGCATCGTCTTCTATCTGATTTTCGGAAAGCTCCAGAAATATTATAATAAGGATCTTCGCCGCTTTGTAATCATCGCTTTTGTCTTCTGCTTGCTTCTCTCTTATTTGGCGGAAGTATGGTTCGGCGTGGCCGACATCACAGGCGCCTTTATTGCCGGCGTTGTGGTTTCCAATACTCAACGGGCGAAATATATTGCCTCCCGTTTTGAAACCACCTCCTACATGCTGCTTTCTCCTGTATTCTTCGCCAGTATCGGCCTGAAGGTTTCCCTGCCTGGTATGAGCACCTCTATTATCGTTTTCTCCGTTTTGCTTCTGATTGTGGCTATTCTCACAAAGATCGTCGGCTGCGGCTTAGGTGCAAAAATGTGCCGTTATTCTAATGCTGAAGCCCTTCAAATCGGCTGCGGTATGATCTCCAGAGGCGAGGTTGCCCTGATTGTGGCCAATAAAGGCGCCGCCCTGGGATTAATGTCCACTACTTTCTTCGGCCCAATCATTATTACTGTCGTCGCTACCACGATCATCGCTCCGATTCTTTTAAAGCTGGTGTTCCGATCCAAGAAAAAAGCGGACGGTCAATCTGCTGTGGAAGCAGAAGAAAAATCACCTCTTGCCGAAGGCCTTGCGGAAATTTATGAATATTCCCAGGCGGCGAAGACCGCTCCGGAGGAAGAGGAACCTGAATCGATCATTAAAAAGAAAAAATCAGAATCTAAAAAGAACAGCTAATCAAACCCCCTCCAAATTAGTTTTGGAGGGGGTTCCTTTTGATATGTCCGCAGTGAAAACAGCTTTTCGGTGAGATCAATCCCTTTAACAAAAGTACAGCTCCTATTGGATACTGCTCGTGAGTCCGCCGTCTGTTGAACCAGCGCAATCAGCAGTCCTTTATTAACTACTGTAGCTATCAAAAGCTGAAAGCCTTCCAAACACAAAAAGAGCCTATCCTTTTTCCAGGAAAGGCTCTTTATCTCTTGCCATATCGGGAAATACTCTTGTTCATTCTGAGTAAACCCAAGACTTTTGCAAGAAGCATTCTATTTAATCGGCAGAAACGCGCGCTTTCTAGCGGGCTGTTATTCCATGGACCTATTTAAAATATCTCACGCCGGACGCGAACAGCTGCTGGTCCTTTTCGCCAGGCACATTACCGTACAGGTTTTCTCCCTGCCGCTCAGAGTGGCCCATCTTGCCCAAAATCCGCCCATCCGGGCTGGTGATACCCTCGATAGCACACACGGAGCCGTTGGGATTCCACTGGATATCCATGCTGGGATTCCCATCCAGATCCACGTATTGGGTGGCGATCTGGCCGTTGGCCATCAGCCGCGCCACTGTCTGGGCATCCGCTACAAAACGGCCCTCTCCATGGGAAACCGGAACGGTATGGATCTGGCCTGCTTCCGCTCCCATCAGCCACGGGGATTTGACAGAGGTCACCCTGGTATAGACCATGCGGGAAACGTGGCGGCCCAAGGTGTTGAAGGTCAGGGTCGGGTCGTTCTCCTGAATCTGGGTAATCCTGCCATAGGGCACCAGCCCCAGCTTGATCAGCGCCTGGAAGCCGTTGCAAATGCCCAGCATCAAGCCATCCCGTTTTTCCAGCAGCTCGGAAACCGCCTCGGCTACTCTGGGATTGCGGAAGGTAGTAGCGATAAACTTGCCGGAGCCATCCGGCTCGTCGCCGCCGGAAAAGCCGCCGGGCAGCATGATGATCTGAGCGTTCTGAATCGCTTTCACCATCGCCTCGATGGTTTCCTCAATATCTGCGGGCGTCAGGTTCTTTACGATAAGCACATCGGCTTTAGCGCCTGCTCTTTCAAACGCCCGGGCGGTATCCACCTCGCAGTTTGTGCCGGGGAACGCGGGAATAAACACTCTCGGCTTGGCGTACTGAACGGCGGGAGCCTTTTGATTTCTTTCCGAATACAGGGGCACCTGGCAGAAATAGGCCTTCGTCTCGGCTCTGGTGGGGAACACTTTCTCCAAGGGCTTCTCCCAGGCCTCTGTCAGGGCCGCCAAAGACAGCCTCTCGGAACCGATCAAAATTACCGGTTCCCCGCATACGGTGCCTAACACGGATGCTCCCAGCGTTTCCAATCCTGTGGTGTCACTGTCGTCCTTCAGCTCCAGCACGAGGGAACCGCTGAGGGGCGCGAACAATGTCTTTTGATCCGGATCACCGGCAAACTGGAAGCCCATCTGGTTGCCGAAGCACATCCTGCATACAGCCGCGGCCGCGCCGCCCTCCCGGACTACAGAAGCTGAAAGGATTTGATTCTTTCCCATCATTTCGTAAATTTTAGCGTAAACCGCTTTCAGCTTGTCCCAAGCCGGAAGATGAGTCTCCGGATTTTCCGGCACCGGCACCATCCAAGCCTGGGAGCCGGCTTTACGGAAGCAGGCGGAAACAGTCTTGCTTGCCTTGGTCATGGCTACGGCGAAGCTTACCAGGGTGGGCGGCACATCCAGCGCCTCAAAGGAACCGGACATACTGTCCTTTCCACCGATGGCCGGATTACCCATGTTCACCTGGGCGGTGAAAGCGCCTAACAGAGCGGCGGCGGGCTTGCCCCACCGTTCCGGGACATCGTGGAGCCGCTCAAAATATTCCTGAAAGGTCAGCCGGGCGGCGGCCGGGTCGGCGCCTACCGCCAGCAGCTTGGACAGGGATTCCACCACCGCATAGGCGGCGCCGTGGAAGGGACTCCACCGGGAAATGCCCGGGATATAGCCGTAGGTCATGGCGGTAGCGTCGTCGGTTTCTCCCTTGAGCAACGGGATTTTCGCCACCATCGCCTCTTCCGGAGTCAGCTGGTATTTTCCAGAGAAGGGCATCAGCACGGTCCCCGCGCCGATGCTGGAGTCGAACCGTTCGGACAGCCCCTTTTGGGAGCACACCTCCAGGCGCTTCAGGTTTTCCTCAAAGGCCTTTCCTACAGGCAGATCCCTTAACGCTTTAGGCGCCAAATGCCGGTAGTCCTCCGCCGGATCGACGGCGGTAATTTTGGCTTTGGCACGCTGGGTAACGCCGTTGGTATTCAAAAACTCGCGGCTCAAATCTACGATCAAATCTCCCCGCCAGTTCATTTTCAGCCGGGGGTTTTCCGTGACCTCCGCCACCTGCTGGGCCTCCAGGTTCTCCTGGTGGGCCGCCTGTAAAAACGCGGGAACATCCTTGGGATCCAGAACCACCGCCATGCGTTCCTGAGATTCAGAAATAGCCAGCTCGGTACCGTCCAAGCCCTCGTACTTTTTCGACACCCGGTCTAAATCCACCGTCAGGCCGTCAGCCAGCTCGCCGATCGCCACGCAAACGCCTCCGGCGCCGAAATCGTTGCACCGCTTAATCAGCTTAGCGACCTCGCCGTCCCGGAACAGCCGCTGAATCTTCCGCTCAGTAGGCGGATTTCCCTTCTGCACCTCAGCGCCGCAGGTTTCAATGGACTGCTCGGTATGGGCCTTGGAGGAGCCAGTGGCGCCGCCGCATCCATCCCGCCCGGTTCTGCCGCCAAGCAGCACGATGGCGTCTCCGGGCATAGGAGTTTCCCGGATCACGTTCTCCTTGGGAGACGCGCCGATAACCGCGCCGATTTCCATCCGCTTGGCCATGTAGCCGGGATCATATAGCTCCGTCACCTGTCCGGTGGCCAGGCCGATTTGATTGCCGTAGGCGCTGTAGCCGCTGGCCGCTCCGGTAGTGATTTTGCGGCTGGGCAGCTTGCCGGGCATCGTATCCTCAAAGGAAGTTCGAGGATCGCCGGAGCCGGTCACACGCATAGCTTGATAAACGTAGGCCCGTCCCGAAAGCGGGTCGCGGATCGCACCGCCTAAGCAGGTCGCCGCGCCGCCAAAGGGCTCGATTTCGGTAGGATGGTTATGGGTCTCATTTTTAAACTGAACCAGCCATTGCTGGGTTTCGCCGTCAATAGTCACCGGCACCTGGATAGAGCAGGCGTTGATCTCCTCGCTGACATCCAAGTCCGGGATTTTCCCTTCTTTTCTCAGCAGCTTCATGCCCACCAGGGCCATATCCATCAGGGAAACGGGCCGGGAGGTATCCTTGCCGTAAACTGTATCTCTGGCGTCGTAATAGGCCTTTAGCGCCTCTTCAATCGCGCCGGATAAAGCCCCCTTCTCGATTTCCACCTGCTCCAGGCGGGTAAGGAAGGTAGTGTGCCGGCAATGGTCAGACCAATAGGTATCGATCACACGAAGCTCCGTCACCGTAGGGTCCCGGCGCTCGGTATCCCGAAAATATTCCTGGCAAAAGGCCAGATCCTCCAAGGTCATGGCGAAGCCCATAGACCCGTAATAGTTTTTCAATTCCTCGCCGTTCCAGCCTATAAAGCCCTTTACCCGAGCCACATCCGGAGGAACCTCCGCCTGCATGTCAAGGCTTTCCGGCTTATCCAGGGAAGCGATTCTGGATTCCACCGGGTTCACCAGATAGGACTGGATTTTCTCAAACTGCTCGTCGGTAATATTCCCCTTGACAGCCACCACCCGGGCGGTCAGCACCTGAGGGCGCTCCCCCTGGGTCAGCAGCTGGACGCACTGGGCGGCGGAATCGGCCCTTTGGTCGTACTGGCCGGGCAGATATTCCATAGCGAACACCCGGTAGCCCTCCGGCGCCGGAAATTCCTCATCATATACCTGGTCCACATTCGGCTCCGAAAGGATCGTCCCTCTTGCCTGCTGGAACTCCTCCTGAGAAAGCCCCGAAATATCGTAACGATTCAAATAACGCAGGTCCTCAATCGCGGTCATCCCAAGATTTTCTCTCAGATCCGCCATAATATGGCCCGCTTCGATATCAAAGCCCGGTTTCTTTTCCACAAAGATTCTGATTACCCTCGACATCTTTTCCTCCATTCCGCCGCGCAGCGGCAACTTACTGCTAGATCTGCTTCTATTTTAACATATCCGCCAGCATGAGGAAAGGGCAAAATTCACTTAAGCTGATCGGCCTGTTTCCAAAGAATAAAATCAAATGTCACAAAGAATTTATCCGATACCTCTTGACACATAATACTATGTAATATATAATATAACGCATAAAGGAGGTTAACGCTATGGATATACAACTAAAGAAGGGGCTGCTGGAGGTATGCGTACTGGCCAGCCTGCTGCAGGAGGACTCCTATGGGTATCAGCTGATCAGCGATCTTTCCTCCTGTGTGGAAATCTCCGAATCCACTCTATATCCGATTTTGAAGCGGCTGGACGCCGCCAAATGCCTCACCACCTATTCCCGGGAGCACAACGGCAGGCTGCGAAAATATTACAGCATCACCCCGGAAGGGATCGTCCGGATTCAGGAATTTTTGAGAGACTGGCCGGAAATTCTGGAGGTTTATAATTACATCGAGAAAAATTTCAACAAAGGAAGGATGCCTCATGATGACCAGGAATAAGTATTTAAAGGAGCTTCGTTCCTTTCTGGGAAAGCTCCCCAAGGAGGACCGGAAGCGGATTTTAGAATTTTATAACGAGCTGATTGACGACAAGCTGGAAGCCGGCCAGTCTGAAGAAGAAATTCTCGGGGAATTTGGTTCTCCGGAGGAACTGGCGAAGCAAATCTTTCAGGACAACGGCCAAACCTATTCCCCGCCCAATACCACCTCAAGGATTATGCGAATCAGCGCCATTGTTCTGGGCAGCCCCATTTGGCTCTCGCTGCTGGCGGTATTCCTGGTTTTAGTGTTCGCGCTGTTTTTAGTTTTGTGGGCGGTCGTGGTTTCCTTCTGGTGCTGCGTTTTCGCGTTTGGCATAGCGGGAATCGGAGGGGTTGCCGGCTCCATTCTGATGCTGTTTTTCACCGGCCAGCCGGCGGCGGCCTTTTTCCAGCTGGGCATTTCCCTGGCCGCAGGAGGCTTGGGGCTTTTGACCGGCATGGGGATGCGTAAGCTGACACTGCTCTGCGCTCAATTCACCAAAAAGAGCTGCGTTGGACTGTTTCATTTTTTCTTGGGAAAGAAGGCTGAAATCAATGTTTAAGACCAAAAGCAAAACAAAACGTCTGTTGATGATTTCCGGAATTCTGTGCGGAGCGGGTATCCTAATTGCCGCCGTCGCTTTCGCCTTTTGCGGTTTTGATTTCTGGAAGGTCTGCGCCGCACCTGATTATCAGGAAAGCAGCTACACCTACTCCGCTGACGGGATCTCTTCCCTGAAATTGGACTTTAAAGGCCCGCCGGTGGAAATCCGAACCTCTCCTGACGATAAGATCCATGTGACCGCCTGGGAAAACGACCGGGTGAAATTCGACGCGGAGGAATCCTCCGGTGCCTTGACCCTGCGCCTGGGGGCGGACATCCGATGGTACGACCAGTTTCTTTACGGTTTTTTCTCTAATCTGTCCTCCTATCAGCACCGCAGCGTGATTGAGATTCCCGCCGGTTATCAAGGAGATTTTACCGTTTTCTGCTCGGAAACCACCGTAGATCTGAAGGGCTTTGAAAATCTGCGGAATTTGGAAATTAAAAATTCCAACGGCTCCGTTTCTTTAGAAAATATTTCCTCCGACCGCTGTATTCTGTCCACCTCCAACGCCTCAGTCTACTGTAAAAATCTGACTACCGGCGAAATGGAGGCCTATTCCTCCAACGGATCTATTGCCTTGGAGCAGGTGGCCGCCGACAATCTTCATACGGGGACCTCTAATTCCGAAATCATCGGAATGGCGCTCATCTCTGGGGAAATTTCTGTTTCCAACAGCAACGGTCCTATCTCCCTGACGGATATCAAGGCGGATGTCCTTACGGCTTCCACCTCTAACTCTACCAACCAGCTGCAGAACGCCGTCCTTTCCCGCTCCGTCTCCCTGGCCAACAGCAACGGCTCTGTGGAAATCCTCCAGGCGGAAGCCCCTGCCATCGACCTTTCCACCTCTAACGGCGAAATTTCAGGCGTGATCCAAGGCAGTCAGCGCGATTATTCTATTGAGGCGAGCACCTCTAATGGCAGCAGCAACCTGATGAATACCGTCGGAGGAGAAAAAACTCTCAAGGTGAGCAATTCCAACGGCGGCATCAATGTGACCTTCTCCCAGCCATAAAAATAATTTTCCAATAGATAAAAAAGCAGAAAGGGCCGCGGCGGAATTCTTCCGCCGCGGCCCTTTCTAGAAAAACCGGCATCTCTAAATTTTTAAAATCAAGGCTATAACAGGCTTTCCGCGCCGTTAACCCCTGGCCTTGATCCGATTTCCCGCATAGGTAAGGAAAAACAGCGCCGCCGCTACCAAACAGATCGTCCCTCCGGCAGAGGTACCCAAATAATAGGAAAGGATCAAGCCTGACACACCGGAAAACAAGGAAAACAGAATCGAAAGCCCGTGATAAGACCTCATTCCACCGGATACGTTTCTAGCCGCAGCGGCTGGCAGCACCAGCAGAGCGTTGATAATCAGGATTCCCACCCATTTGATAGAAACCGTAACGATAAACGCCACCACGATCATAAACAAGTTCTGATACCGTTTTACCGAGATTCCCTTGCTGGCGGCCAGATCCGGGTTCAGGCTGGCCAGCATCAGCGGGTTAAAGGCCGCCGCCCAGAAGGCCGCCGCGCCTAAAAGGACAAACAGCAGCAGTAAAAGCTCATCAGGGCTAACCGCCAGGATATCGCCGATCAGGTAATTGGAATACTTGGAAAAACCGCCGTTGGCGGAAAGAAGCACCACGCCCAGCGCCACGCCGGTCGCGGAAAACACGCCGATAATGGTATCCGATGAAGAGGTCTGGGAAGACATTACCCCGGAAATGGCCACCGCGAACAGCAGGGCAAAGCCCAGCATGGAAATTAAATAGTTGTCAATTCCCATCATTACTCCGATGGCGATGCCTGTCAGCGCAGAGTGGCCCAAAGCGTCGGAGAAAAAGGACATTTTATTGTTGACGATCATCGTTCCTGTCAGGCCGAACAGGGGAGTAATCATCAAAACCGCCAGCAGGGCGTTTTTCATAAAATCAAACTCGGCCCATTCAAAGGGCAGAAGCAGATTGAGAAAGGAATAAATTCCGTCCATAGCTCCTCCTTTAATCCAGCCCAAAGGCTTCCCTCACCTGGGGATTATTGAGCACCTTGTCCACCGCATTCTGCATGGCCACGGTTCCATCCTGTAAAAAAGCGGCCTTGGATGCGTACTTTTTCACATGTCCGAGATCGTGGGATACCAGAATCACAGGCATATGGTATTCGCTCCGCAGGGAGGTCACCAGGTCGTAAAAAACGCCGACGCCCTTCCGGTCCACCGCCGAAACCGGCTCGTCAAGCAGCAGCAGGTCAGGCAGCGGATCCAGGGCAAAGGCCAGCAGCACCCGCTGCAGCTCGCCTCCGGACAGAGCCCCCAGCTTTTTCCGGAACAGCCCTGTCCCGCCTACCTTTTCCAGCAGGCTCTCCGCTTCCTTCTGCCGCTTTTTGCCGTGAGACATCCATGCGGGAATCCGGCTTCGGTTGGCGCAGAACAAATCCTCCACTGTCACCGGAGTGCTCCGGTCAAAGGCTAGAAACTGAGGCACATAGCCGATTCTAGGCCGCGTGATCTCTTTGCCCTGGCAATTGAAATACGTGATCCGGCCGGTATAAGGTGTCTGGCCTAAGATCGCCTTCAGCAGTGTGGTTTTCCCCGCCCCGTTTCTGCCGATCAAAGCCAAAATCTCGCCATGATTAGCAGTCAAATTCACTTGGTTTAAAATTTCCGTGCTTCCCTTTCGCACGCTTAGTTCTTCTATTTTTACGCTGCAATGGCAAACATGCTCTGGCATACTCTACTCCCTCTAAGAATTTAACGCTTGCTCCAGGACCTGTAAATTGCTCTCCATCGCTGTCAAATAAGCGTTTTTATCCCATTCCCCGGACACTGCCGGGTCCAGCACATAGACCTGGGCGCCGGTTTCAGCCGCAATAATGTCCGCCGAGGTCTCCGGGTAAAGCGGTTCCACAAACAGGGCCTTTACGCCGGTTTCCCGCACCAATCTGATGGTGTCCGCCAGTTCCTTCGCGCTGGGCTGGCTGTCCGGCTCCCGGTTGATGACCGCCGCGATATGCAGGCCGAATTCCTCCGCAAAATAAGGAAACGCCTCGTGAAAGGTAATAATGTCCTTATTTTTTACATGATCCAGAGCGCTGTGCATCTTATCCCGCAGTGCGGAGAGCTTTTCCAAATACGTCTCTGTATTTTCCCGGTATTCCGCTTCGTGCTCCGGGTCCAGGGCAATGATCCCTTCCGACAGGTTTCTTACCTGTTCCATGCAGTTGGTAATTGACACCCACAAGTGAGGATTATAATCCTCCTGGTCATGATCATGTCCCTCACCGCCGTCATGGTGGTGGTCCTCCCCGGAGGCGATCAAAGGGATCCCAGTGCTGGAATCGATTACCGGCAGCTCTGGAAGCTGGTCGGAAATTTTATCCAAAAAGCCCTCCATCCCGGCTCCGTTAATCAAAAATGCATCCGCGGTTTCCGCCTTTTTCATATCGGCGGTTGTCATCTGGAAATCATGCAGGCAGCCTGTCTGCTGCTGGGCCATGCTTTCTACCGCGACCCCTTCTACTCCGTCGGTAATATTCAGCGCCATAATGGCGATAGGATAAAAGGAAGCCAGCAGCTTCAGCCTGGACGATTCTTTTGCCGGCGTTCCACATCCGGAGAAGCCTGTCAGGCATACCGCGGCGCACAGCAGCGCCCACAGAATCCGTTTCATAATGCCTCCAAAAAGTTTCGTAATTGCAAATTATTTGCATTTAGCTTTTCCTATTGTACTCCGGCCTGCCTTTTCTGTCAAGAGGCGGCTTGTCTTGAAATTTCCCTGTTTCTTTGCTACAATGGAAGCAAAGAAGGTGACCAGCATGGCTAAAGGATTTAAAAACACCAAACAGCGCTCGGCGATCATGAATCTGCTTGCCGAGCGGAACACTCCTTTAACAGCAGAGGAAATCGGGGAAGCTATCGCCCCAAGCTATCCTAAGCTGGCCTTGTCCACAGTTTACCGGAATCTGGAGCTGTTTACCAACGCCGGGCTTTTGGAGAAATCCTTTTTTCAAGATGGCGTCACCCGTTATTCCCTAGCAAAGGGCCATCACGGCCACTACCTGATCTGCACCGGCTGTCAGGAAAAAATCCGTCTGGAGGATTGCCCTCTCCACGAGCTTGAGCATAAGCTTACCGACGAAACCGGCTTTACCATCACCGACCATGATTTGACTCTCTATGGGCTTTGCCCGGCGTGCAAAGGAAAAACAAAAAACGGGAAATAGCGTCTTTCTTTAAAAGCATAGCAAATCCCTTATGCGAAATCTGTCGCATAAGGGATTTTTTACTCATGAAAGCGCCGGCCGGACCAGTAGCTGAAAGGATTACGCAGGAATGACAGGCGCCGGCCTCCGGCAGAATGCAGCGGTCTATTCCGCCGCTGCGGCAGCGACCTTTGCAGCGTGTTTTCTCTGGCCAAAAAAGCCCCGTACTGTGGTTATTTCACAGTACGGGGCTTTGACGGTATGTCCGTTGGAAGCTGTTTCATAAGGGCTTTCCTCATTTTGCGGCAGAATACAGCAGCCCTTTTCATACTCGGCTTCAAACATTCCCGCCGCATGACAAAGACGCCGTTTCACATTTCTTTACGGCTCCTCCTCCGGGCGGGAGCTGCGGAGCAAAGAGTTCCAGATGTCATAACCGATGCTTACCAGCGTCGCTGTTACCAAGCCGATGTCGATGGACTGGTACACCCGAAAGGAAGCCTCGCATTCCTCCTGGGTAGGCTGTTTTCGAAAAACGACAAACGGCGTCAGCTTTCGCATCACCTCGTTGGCCCAGTCGAATTGGGAAACCGGAGGCAGAGAGGCGTTCACCACCGCAGTACAGCCCAAAAACAGAGCAAGCAGAATCAGACAAACTCCGGAGAGATAGGGTCTGGTAGGCCTCCGTACAATATAGAAGCAGATCACAACGCCAAGCAAAAACAAGCCGAAGATTAATAAAATTGGGTTCACCAGCATCTTGGTTCCTCCCTGTCGCAATCAAACTCGCTTACAAAATTCCTTTTTCCAGCAGCATGGCGGTTTTCAAAACCGCCGTCTGGGTCTTGCTGTCGGGAATCTCATTATTCAGCACCATTTCCACCGCTTTTTCCAGAGGAATCCGTTCTACCTCTAAAAACTCGTCGTCATCAGGCTCCATTTCCCCAAAGTTCTCCACTCTGCAGAAATAAAGATGGATTATTTCACTGGTATAGCCGGGAGAGGGATACAATTTTCCCAGAGAAAGGTAGCCAAAGCCGGTGGCACCGGTTTCCTCTTTCAGCTCCCGCTTTCCGTTTTCCAGAGGGGTGGATCCCTTTTCCAGCTTCCCCGCCGGAAGCTCCAGCACGACTTCGCCGTAGGGATAACGAAATTGACGGACAAACAAAAGCTCGTTTTTCTCCGTCAGGGCGGCGACGCACACACCGCCGGGATGCTCCACTACTTCCCGGGAGGTCTCATGGCCGTTTTCCAATTCCACCCGGTCCACTACCAAATGAACCACATGGCCTTTAAAAATTTCCTCTCTGGAAAGCTTTTTTTCTGTTAATTTACTCATGGATCTCTTCCTTCCTTGACTGGATTTGGTATTTTCATCTCACCGCTGTCATACCCTTTACGGGGTGATTGTTTTGAAAGCTTATCATCGTATTAACTGGTCCAGCTTTGTTCCCGACGCTCAGGGAAGGGAACATTTGATTACCGCCCTATGCGGCCTCCATCCCTCTGTCAGCCGCAGGGTGATAGGAAAAAGCCTATGCGGCAGAAGCATCGACCTGCTGCAGCTCGGAGCCGGAGACGACCCGGTGCTGTTATGCGGGGCCTTTCACGGTATGGAATGGCTGACCTCTCTGCTGCTGCTCCGCTTTACCTCCCAGATGGCGGCGGCGCTGGAAACCGGCAGCCTTATTTCCGATATTAAACTGGGGGATTTTCTGCGCCGCCGCGGGGTCACAGTCATTCCCTGCGTCAATCCGGATGGGGTGGAGATCTCCTTGCACGGCTCCGCCGCTGCGGGCGAATACCGGGAATTAGTCCATAATGTAAGCTGCGGAGACACCTCCCGTTGGCAGGCAAACGCCCGTGGCGTGGATTTAAACCACAATTTCAACGCTGGCTGGGAAGCGCTTCACACGTTGGAACGGGAGCAGGGAATCTACCATCCGGCGCCTACCCGGTACGGTGGGGAATATCCGGAGAGCGAGCCGGAAACCAGGCTTTTATGCGATTTCTGCCGCAGCCAGTATTTCCGCCACGCCTTAGCCTTTCACAGCCAGGGAGAAGAAATTTATTGGGATTTCGGGGAACGTACTCCTGAAAAAAGCCGGCTTATGGCCCAGGTGCTGGCCGCCTCCAGCGGCTATGAAATGTCGGAGCCGGAAGCGATAGCCACCGGCGGCGGCTTCAAGGATTGGTTTATCTCCTGCTTCTGCCGTCCCGCCTTCACGATTGAAATCGGCAAAGGGGAAAATCCTCTTCCCCTGTCCGACCTGCCGGGTATTCACCGAACTCTAGAGGAAATGCTGGTATTCAGCATTATCATGTAACTGTGTTCCAGCGGCGCGTTTTGCCGATAAAAGCGCTTTATTGGGCCAGCAATGCCAGAAGCTCTAAAATGATTCAAAGCCGCCGGCAGCTATGGAAGCCATACGGAAGCCTTTAACAAATGGAACCCCTTTTTTGTCCTGCGTATTCCAGATTCCCCGGAAACCACGGGAACCGGCACAAGGGCAAAAGCTGGAATTTCTTTTCCAAAGAAAGCACCGCTTCGGTTGCAATTTATTATACCATATTTCTTTTCCCTTGGAAAGGAAGTCGCAGGCCCTCTGAGAAATGTTATCGCAACGCTTTTTTTAGATCGGAAACATATCGTGATTGCTGGCTTTTAAGGTAAAGCTTAATAAACGGCCTGAGAATAAGCTTTTTGCAATGTATTTGTTCCGTAAAATCCAGCTCTGTTTCCTTCCCCTTTGCGAGGAAAACGCCTCTCCAATGTCCCTGCATCGTATTATTTTCCAAATCAAATTCCCAGAGTCTGTCCGTCTCCTCAGCCGTAACAGTAAAAATGGTGGGATACCCCTTTTTCGTGTACTCTACAAACTGTCTTTCATTTAAAATCTCCGTACGGCTTAAATCGCTGCGCCAGCCAGCGTCTTCCACCGACGTGACTATTTTCCAAACCTCATGGATGTCCTTGGGAATCACAGCCATTCTCCGGGAAACAATCATTTCAGCACCTCTTCCAGATGAAATTCTGCTTTTATTTTACCATAGAAGCCCGTTCGGTATCAAGGCGGCGCAACCAAGCCCTGGGATGTACTCACGGGGGCTTCCGCGCTTTATTTTAAGAAAGCGGCAATTATTTTCCAATTCTTGCAATCGCTGGGAATTTCGTAGTATACTAAGAAAAACACCAATTCTAACAGGGAGTGGTTCCATGCGCTATGGGTTTATAAAGGCTGCGGCGGCGACTCCGGAAATCCGGGTCGCTGATTGTTCGTATAATGCTGGCCAGACGGTAAAGCTGATGAGGGAAGCCTCCGAAAAAGGGGTAAAGCTCCTGGTTTTTCCGGAGCTTTGTATCACCGGCTACACTTGTTCCGATTTATTTCTGCAGCGCCGCCTCCTGGACGGCGCTTTAACGGCCTTGCGCACTGTAATGGAGGCCAGCCGGAAGCTGAGCCTTCTCACCGTGGCCGGACTGCCGCTTACGGTAGAGGACAAGCTTTATAACTGCGCCGCTGTGATTTTCCAGGGAGAAATTTTGGGAGTGGTTCCAAAAACCAATCTGCCTAACTATAACGAATTTTATGAGAAGCGGCATTTTGTGCCCGCGCCGGCGGAAAACACAGTATGCCGCCTGTTCGGGAAAGAGGTTCCCTTCGGCTCTAAGCTGTTGTTCTGCTGTGACACGCTTTCTGAGCTGAAGGTGGCTGTGGAAATCTGCGAGGATCTATGGTCCCCGATTCCGCCGTCCAATTACCATGCGTTAGCCGGAGCCACTATTATCGCAAATCCCTCCGCCAGCAACGAGGTGATCGGCAAGGATGCTTACCGGAAAGAGCTGGTAGGCGGTCAAAGCGGCAGGCTGGTGTGCGGCTATATATACGCCTCCGCAGGCGAGGGAGAATCCACCACCGATTTAGTATTCTCCGGCCACAACCTGATTGCGGAGAACGGCGCAATCCTGGCGGAAAGCAGGCTGTTTCACAACAGCCTGACCATCAGCGAGCTGGACGTTCAACGGCTTTCCGGAGAACGCCGCAGGCTTTCTTCCTTCCCCGCCGTACAAGACGAGGGCTATCAGAGGATTTATTTTTCTCTGCCGGTAGAAAAGACCAATCTGACAAGAATCATCGACCCCAGGCCGTTTATCCCGTCGGAGCAAAGCACTCTGAAGAACCGCTGTGAAACTATATTATCCATCCAATCCCTAGGCTTGAAAAAGCGTCTGGAGCATTCCCGCGCTAAAACAGCCGTGGTTGGAATTTCCGGTGGACTGGATTCCACTTTGGCTCTCTGCGTTACCGCCCGGGCGATGGATTTGCTAAACCGGCCTAGAACGGATATCATCGCTATTACCATGCCTTGCTTCGGTACGACCCAGCGCACCAAAAGCAACGCGGAGATTTTAGCCCAGCGTCTGGGCGTGACTCTGGAGCGGGTAGATATTGCCAAACAGGTGCTGCAGCATTTCGAGGATATTGGCCACAGCCCGGATGACCAAGACGTTACCTTTGAGAACGCCCAGGCCCGCACCCGCACCCTGGTGCTGATGGACTGGGCTAACCAAACCGGCGGCCTTGTAATCGGCACCGGTGATCTTTCCGAGCTGGCCTTAGGCTGGGCTACCTATAACGGTGACCACATGTCCATGTATGGGGTTAACGCCTCTATCCCTAAAACCTTGATTCGCCATCTGGTGTCCTATGAAGCGGAAAAGCTCAACGATCCAAGGCTGAAGGAAGTTTTGATGGATATTCTGGACACTCCGGTCAGCCCAGAGCTTCTGCCCGCTAAGGATGGGGAGATCTCTCAGAAAACCGAGGATCTGGTCGGGCCTTATGAGCTGCATGACTTTTATTTATATTACGCCATCCGCTGGGGCTTTTCTCCCGCTAAGGTTTACCATCTGGCAAGGCTGGCCTTTGACGGCGCCTATGACCAGGAAACTATTTTAAAATGGCTGAAAACCTTCTATCGCCGCTTCTTCAACCAGCAGTTCAAGCGCTCCTGCCTGCCTGACGGCCCCAAGGTGGGCTCCGTCACCCTGTCACCCAGAGGCGACTGGCGGATGCCCAGCGATGCCTCCTCGGCGCTGTGGCTGAAGGAGCTTGACGAGCTTTCCGAACAGGAGTAACAGCACTATTCTGTCTCAAAGGAAAAGCCCGGAGCATTTTGTTCCGGGCTTTTCCTATTTTACGATTTTTCCCGTTTTACTTGAACGAGAACGCTTGTCTCACAGATCTCCTTCTCTGCCCTCATTCCGTGAGGCACGTTGGTTCGCCAGGCGCAAAATCCAGGCGGGCTATTACCCGACGGTACCTCGGGAGGGGGCGCTTCAGGGAAGCTATGAATAAAAGTTAATCCTTTTTTCTTTCCTGGCGGTTGATCGCGCTGAACAAGGCCTTAACCGAAGCGGTGATAATATCGCTGTCCACGCCAACGCCCCAGGTGATCCTCCCGTCCTTGCCGGTGATCCCCACATAAGCCGCGGCACGGGATTTGGAGCCTTGCTCCAAGGCGTGCTCCGTGTAGGTCAGATCCTGATATTGAATCCCCAGATTTTCCTTGATGGCGTTGCTGACGGCATCCAAGCGGCCGTTGCCGTCGCCCTTGATCTCCTTTTCCACGCCGCCGATTTTCACGGTAACCGCGGCGTGGATGCAGTCATTGCGGACGAAATGAAAGTCTACCAAAGAGATCTTATCGTTGATATTTAAATACTCCCTCCGGAAGATCTCATAGACCTCCTCCGGCTGAAGCTCCTTATGCTGATGGTCGGAAACATTCTTTACCGCATAGCCAAAATCTTCCCGCATTTTCGGCGGTAAAACAAAACCGTATTTCTGCTCCAGCAGATAGCCGATGCCTCCCTTACCGGACTGGCTGTTGATTCGGATCACGTCGCCCTCGTATTCCCTGCCGATATCCTTGGGGTCGATGCAGAGGTAGGGTACAGTCCAATGGTCGCATTCCTTTTCCTCCCGCCATTTCATTCCTTTGGCGATGGCATCCTGATGAGATCCGGAAAACGCCGCAAACACCAGCTTGCCGCCGTAAGGCTGGCGGTCATACACATGCATCCCCGTGACTTTTTCATAAAGAGCAACGGTAGACGGCATATCCTCAAAATTCAGCTTGGGGTCTACCCCCTGGGAAAACATGTTCAGAGCCAGGGTAACGATATCCGCGTTTCCGGTGCGTTCACCGTTGCCGAACAAGGTTCCCTCGATCCGGTCCGCGCCGGCCAGCAGGCCCAATTCGCAGTCCGCCACGCCGCAACCCCGGTCGTTATGGGGATGGAGGGAGACCACCACGCTGTCACGGTAATCCAGATGCTTGCACATATATTCTACCTGGCAGGCGTAAACGTGAGGCATGGAATGCTCTACTGTCACCGGAAGATTGATAATCACCTTTTTCTCCGGCGTCGGCTTCCAGACATCCAGCACAGCATTGCAGATATCCCGGGCAAATTCCATCTCCGTGCCGGTAAAGCTTTCCGGAGAATACTCAAACCGGAAATCGCTGCCCATTTCGCTGGAAATTTTTTGAAGCAGCTTGGCGCCGTCCACAGCGATCCTGATAATTTCCTCCTTGCTCTTGCGGAACACCTGCTCCCGCTGGGCTACTGAGGTGGAGTTATAAAGGTGGACGATGGCCCGGGGACAGCCCTCCAACGCCTCAAAGGTTCTGCGGATAATATGCTCTCTGGCCTGGGTCAGCACCTGGACAGTGACATCCTCCGGGATCATATCCCGTTCGATCAGGGTTCTTAAAAACTCATATTCCGTTTCCGACGCCGCAGGAAAGCCCACCTCGATCTCCTTAAACCCAATCTCTACCAGGAACTTGAAAAACTCCAGCTTTTCTTCCAGGCTCATGGGCACGATCAACGCCTGGTTTCCATCCCGCAGGTCCACACTGCACCAAATCGGCGCTTTCTCCACATATTCCTTCTTGGTCCAGTCATAGCAGGGAACCGGCGGCATAAAATACTGTGTGGTGTACTTTTCTACATTTCTCATCTTAAAACACGTCTCCTTTTGTTGTTCTGCCCGCTGCTGCTTCAGAAAGGAGACAAAGGCGGCCCAGCGGGCTTTGGATTTAAATTTCGGCAACAAAAAAAGCCTTTCGCCTCCCCAAATAGAGACGAAAGACTTTCAAAAGTCTCACGCGGTACCACTCTAATTTCACGCCTTACGGCGTGCCCTCATTGCAGATACGGCCGATACTCCGGCTTATATCCTCCCGCTGTAACGGTCGGGCTCCGGCTCCGCCTACTTGACAATTCTTTCAGCGTGCTACTTCAAGGCCAGTTCAAAGCTTTCGCCCAACCGCTTCTCACCACCCAGCGGCTCTCTGCATGTTAAAAAGCTCCTACTCTTCCTCTTCATCGTATTTATTGTTATTGATTGTTATTATACTCAAATTCTTCTGATTCCGCAACTGTTATTTTTCACATGCTTTCCTGCTGTTTTCTGATATATTTTATCTCTTTTTCAGCAATTCCCCGCGCTTGTTCCCCATTTTTTAGGATCATCGCCCGCAATTCCTCCAGGCCGCCGAACCTTTTTTCCGGACGAATAAATTCCAAAAGCTCGGTTTTCACCATTTTTCCATACAAGGCTTCCCCGTCGTAATCAGGCATCCAGGTTTCTGACAAAGGCTTTTCCTCCGCCCCAACCGTAGGCTTTACCCCAATATTGGTGACTCCGTATGTCACCACCTGATCAAAGCTGACCAGGGAGGCGTATACTCCGTACCGAGGCACCAGATAATCCTCCGGGAACACCTGGTTCAGGGTAGGCGTTCCCATCAAATGCCCGATATGTCTTCCGTGGACCACCTCGAAATCATAGGAAAAGGGGTGACCCAAAAGCTCTCTGGCCTGGCGGGCCCCGCCCTTTTCCAGCGCCTTCCGGATTCTGGTGGAGCTGACCGGCGCGCCCTCCAGCGTTACCGGCGGCAAATCGCACACCTGGATTCCTCTGGGACGGCACAAAGCTTTCAGTTCCTCCTTGCCGGCTGTCCCTCCGGCGCCGAAATGGTAATTATATCCACAGAACACCTTTTCAGCCCGCAGCGTATTTTTTAAAATTTCTTCCACAAAGGCTTCCGGCGGCAGATCTTTCACCGCCGCAAAGGGCGCCAGATAAAGGGCTTCCACCCCAAGGTCCTCCAGCATCTTCTCTTTCAGAGTATTGCTCATCAGCCTGGGTTTTCCCCGGCCGGTGAGCTCCGCCAACGGGCTTTCGGGAAAGGTAAATACGCTGGGAACCAGCCCGTTCGCCTTTTCCGTTACCGCCTTCCGGATGACAGCCTGATGGCCTTTGTGTAGGCCGTCAAAGCATCCCAAAGCGACGGCGGCAGGCCGCTGGGCCTTTTCAAGGCCGTTGAAAACCTGCATCATTCGTTCACCTGATATCCTTAAAATAGTTTTAAAATCGAAAGTTCGTTTTTTTCCCGGTGCACCCGGCCCAGGCCCAAAAAAATCCCATCCGGGCCGTATACCCGAATGTTCGCGCCATCCGCCTCTTTTTTCACGCCGGTGCGCTCCAGCGCCAAGGCGCCGCCGTTTTGGAAGCGTTTTGCCTGGGGGCCGGTTACTTTGAGAGGCCGGTATTCCAAAAACAGGCTGTCCACTGGACGCAGCCGCTGCTCCAGCACGCCCTCCGCCTTCAGACTCTTGGCCTCGTCCAGGGGGATGCTGTCCTTAATGGTATAACCGCAGGCGGCGGTTCGCCGCAGGCTGGTCATAATCCCGCCGCATCCGAGCCGCTTTCCAAGGTCGGCGCATAGAGTGCGGACATAGGTGCCCTTGGAGCACCTGACCCGGATACTTCCCTCTCCCGTTTCCTGCCGGTATTCCAATAGCTCCAGCTCATGAATGGTCACAGGCCTAGCCTCCCGTTCAACCTCAATTCCCTTGCGGGCCAGGTCGTAAAGCCGGACGCCGTTTTTCTGGATCGCCGAATACATAGGCGGAACCTGCAGGATTTCTCCCCGGAAATGGGAAAGGGCGCTTTCCAGCGCCTTTTCATCCGCGGTTACCGGAAAGGTCTCCTTGACCGTGCCCGTGCTGTCCTCGGTATCGGTAACCACACCCAGCCGGAATCCAGCCACATATTCTTTTCCGCTGTCGGGAGTCAAGTCCTGGGCCTTAGTAGCGCTGCCGATCAAAATTGGCAAAACGCCGGTAGCCATCGGGTCTAAGGTCCCGGTGTGTCCCACCTTTTTGGTTCCAAACAGCCCCCGCATTACCGCCACCACGTCAAAGGAAGTGAACCGCGGCGGCTTGTCAATCACAATAATCCCATTCATCAGGAATTCTCCTGCTTTTCAAATACTTTCTGCACCGCAGAGAGGATCTGGTGCTTAGCGCCGGTAACTCCTCCGGTCAGCACGCATCCGGCAGCGCCTGGATGGCCGCCGCCGCCGAACTCGGCGCAGATTTTAGATGCGTTCACCTTGGGTCCGGTCCGGACGGAAATTTTAAAACTTCCATCCTCCTTTTCCCGCATAGTAACGCCGATTTCCACTCCTTCCACCTGGCGGGGCAGGGCGGCAATCCCGTCCATATCCTCATCGTTGGCCCCCGATTGACGGACCATTTCCCTCGTAACATAAGCCACGGCGCACTTTCCGCCAAAGTAAAAGCTCATAGTATCCAGCACCCGGCGCTCGATCTCCAGCCTGGCTCTGGATTTGGTGTCGAACATCACCCGGTTGATCATCGCCGCATCCGCGCCCTTGTCCATCATATGAGCCGCCACAATATAGGTCCTGGAGGTGGCGTTGGTATAACGGAAACAGCCGGTATCCGTGGTGATGCCGGTATAAATGCAATCCGCGATCTGAGAGGTGATCTCCGCTTCCATGGTAAACAGCAGATCATACATGATCTCTGTAGTGGAGGCCGCCTCCGGCCGGATAACGTATTGTCTGGCGTATTTGGTGTTGGAGCCGTGATGATCGATACACAGGTCAACCCGCTGGGCATAAGGGCTCAGCCTTTGACCCAGCAGCTGGGGATCGGCGATATCCACAGCACAGATAAACTGGGGCTCAAAATCCGGAAATTCGATTCCTTCAAACATATAATCATATTTCTGCGGGATAGGGTCGCCGCACCGGATGGACACCCGCTTTCCCTTTTGCCGCAGGCCGAGATACAAGGCCGCCGCGCTTCCCAGGGTGTCGCCATCCGGGTATTGATGGCACAGCAGGTAAATATCATCCGCTTCCAGCAGCAGCTTCACCGCATCGTGAAGGCTTACGCTTTTATTTTCCGGACTCATAGTCTCCCTCATTTCAAATCATTGAGCAATTTTGCAATATTGGCGCTGTATTCAATCGAATCCGTCGCCTGAAACTGCAGCGACGGCACATGGCGGATATGGATTCTCGCGCCCAATTCCCGGCGGATAAAGCCGGCGGCGGATTTTAGTCCCTCTACCGCCCGTTTGGCGTGATCCATTCCCTCCATAGAGCTGACATAAACCTTACAGTAGGATAGGTCGTTGGTGACCTCCACACGCACCACGCTGAGCATGGTTTCCTGCACTCTCGGATCCTTCAGTTCCCGCAGAATAGCGGTAAGCTCCCGCTTGATATCCTCAGTGGTGCGGTCGATTCTATGACTTGCCATATGATTCCTCCATACCGGAGGCTGTTAATCCTCCCGGTATTCTTCCATCACGAAGGCTTCGAAAACGTCGCCCTCCTTAATATCGTTAAAGCGTTCTAAGCCGATACCGCATTCGTAACCGGAGGCAACCTCTTTCACATCGTCCTTAAACCGTCTTAAAGAGGCCAGCTTATCCTCGCCGATGACGATACCGTCACGAACAATACGGATTTCGGCGTTTCTGGTAATCTTGCCGCTGAGCACATAGCTACCCGCGATCGTGCCTACATTGCTGATCTTATAGACCTGGCGGCACTCAGCCCGGCCCAGCAGGTTCTCTCTGAACTTCGGTGCCAGCATACCCTTCATGGCAGACTCGATTTCCTCGATGCAGTCGTAGATGACGCGGTACAAACGCATATCCACCTTATCCCGC
Source organism: [Clostridium] leptum DSM 753 (assembly GCA_000154345.1). Lineage (GTDB taxonomy): Bacteria > Bacillota > Clostridia > Oscillospirales > Acutalibacteraceae > Clostridium_A > Clostridium_A leptum. Next base: position 171,671 of record DS480347.1, on the reverse strand, counting down.
TCGGCGTTTTCCGCCGCCACCGGATCCGGACGCACGTTAAAGCCTACGATGATCGCATTGGACGCGTTCGCCAGCATCACATCGGACTCATTGACCGCTCCCACGCCGCCATGGATCACATGGACCCGCACCTCGTCGTTGGAAAGCTTCTCTAAGGACTGCCTTACCGCCTCGACGGAGCCTTGCACGTCGGCCTTGACGATGATCTTCAATTCCTTGATATCCCCCAGCTGCATCTGATCGAACAGATTATCCAGGGTAACCTTAGTCTGAGCGTTGAACTGCTCCTCCTTCTGGGCCGCCTTTCTCTGGTCAACCAGCTCCCGGGCCAGCCGCTCATCGGAAACACAGTTAAAGGTATCGCCGCCGGTAGGAACGTCATCCAGGCCGGTGATCTCAACCGGAACGGAGGGGCCAGCCTCCTGTACCCGCTCACCCCGGTCGTTCATCATGGCTCTTACCCGGCCTACGCTGGTGCCTGCCACTATGATATCCCCTACATGGAGAGTGCCGTTCTGAACCAGCACCGTGGCGATGGGGCCGCGTCCCTTATCCAGTCTCGCCTCGATCACCGTACCCTTGCCGGCACGGTCCGGATTCGCTTTCAGTTCCTTCATATCAGCGATCAGGGTGACCATTTCCAGCAGGTCGCCGATGCCTTCCTTGGTATGGGCGGATACCGGAATACACGGGGTATCTCCGCCCCACTCCTCAGGCACCAGCTCATACTCGGTGAGCTGCTCCTTGACGCGCTCCGGGTTAGCGCCCATTTTATCCATTTTATTGATCGCCACAATGACGGAAACTCCCGCCGCCTTGGCGTGGTTGATGGCCTCGATGGTCTGGGGCATGATGCCGTCGTCGGCGGCTACCACCAGGATCGCGATATCCGTCACCTGGGCGCCTCTGGCGCGCATAGTGGTGAACGCCTCATGGCCGGGCGTATCCAGGAAGGTAATTTCCCGGTCGCCGATATTAACCCGGTAGGCGCCGATATGCTGGGTAATGCCGCCGGCCTCTCCCGCGGTAACATTGGCGTGCCGGATGGCGTCCAGCAGAGAGGTTTTACCGTGGTCAACGTGTCCCATGACCACTACCACCGGCGCTCTGGGCACCAGGTTCTCGTCGTCATCCTCGCTGTCGTCGATAATCCGGTCCTCAATGGTGACCACCACTTCTTTTTCTACCTTGGCGTGGAATTCCATCGCCACCAGAGCGGCGGTATCGAAATCGATCACATCGTTTACAGTCGCCATGGTTCCCATCATCATCAGCTTTTTAATGACCTCGGCCGCGGTGGCCTTTAAGCGTAAAGCAAGTTCACCCACGGTGATCTCGTCAGGGATTTGAATCGTGATGGGCTTGGCTTTCCGCTCCATGGCGATCCGGCGCAGGCGCTCCGCCTCAGTTTCCTTTCTGGAGTTGCGGGGCTTGCCTCTCTGCTGAGATTTTTGGGTGATCTTCTGCTTCTGCACCGTATTCTCGCTGCGGTACTTTTCAGAAGCCATTCGGTCGTATTTTTCATTATACTTATCGATGTTCACGTTAGCGGACCGCGTATCGATGATTCTGCCCTGAGGCCGAACCACGCGGTTGGAATTCTCTGTATTTTGAAAAGGCGCGGCGGCCTGAGGCTGCCTGGCCTCCTGGCGGGGCGCAGGCTTCTGCTGCTTTTGAGCTGCTTTCTGCTGAGGCTGGCTTTGATTCTGAGGCTTGGGGCCTACCGGCGTGATTTTGCCGGGCATGACGGCCTTGCGCTTCGGTTGGTTCGGTACCGGCTGTCCGGAAGCGTTCTGTGCCGGCTTTACCGGCGCTTCTGCCCTGGCGGCGGGCTTTGCTTCCTTTTTTGCGGCCTGCTGGGACTTTTCCACTTTTGCGGCAGCCTTGGCCGGCTCCTGAGCCGCGGCGGCTTTCGCCTTTTCCATCGCCTCGGCGGCGGCCTGTGCCGCCTGATCCTCTGCCACGGTTTTATTTTCCGCAAAATAGGCGTCAAAATTCGGAAGGGCCTTCAGTTGGGTATAATGCTCAAAAATCACATCCAGTTCTTCCTCAGTCAGCGCCGTCATATGTTTTTTGACTTCTCCAAAATGCTTCTGCAGCAGATCGATAATCTCCTTGCTGGGAACATTCAGATCCTTTGCCACCTCGTGGACTCTATATTTTATCATCATATTATCAAATCCTCCCCGTTGGTTTTCGTAAGCGTCAGCGCTTTGCGCGCGAACCCTTCATCATTGAGGGCAAGCACGCCGCACCGTTTGCCTAGTGACATGCTCACTTGGTCCATCGTTTGTTCTATGGTTACGAGAGGTACGCCGAAAGCTTCAGCGCGGCTCTCTATGCCCTTAAGGGTCCGCTGAGACAAATCCGGACACACCAGCACCAGCTTTACTTTTCCTTCCTCCATGGAGGAAAGCACCGGATCGTTTCCCAAGCTGAGTCTCCCAGCTCGTCTGGCCAGGCCCAGTAAGGACAACAGCCTGTCATTCATGAGCCAGCAATTCCTCCTCCATTTGGTCATATACCTCGCTTGGAATCTGGCAGGAGAAAGCCTTTTCAAACCGCCGGGCCTTGCGCGCCGCCTTCAGGCAAGCGGCGTTTCTGCACACGTAAGCGCCCCTTCCCGGCTTTCGGCCGGTAAGATCCAAAGAAACGCCTCCGGCCGCCAAAACCTGGCCGTTTTCATCCTTTGCATCGGGCGCTTTTACTACCCGGACCAGATCCTTTTTCGGTTTCATTTCTCCGCATCCTGTACACATGCGCATAGGGGGACGCTTTTGACGCATACTTTCATTCCGCCTTCCATAATAGGACGGAAAGCTCCGTCCGGGTCAAATAGGGTTTTATCAATTTCTATTATTCCTGCTCCTCGGCCTCTGCCGCCTTATGGGCATCCGGGTCGTAAAAGCCGCTTTCGGGTTTGATGTCGATCTTCCAGCCGGTCAGCTTCGCCGCCAGTCTGGCATTTTGCCCCTTATTGCCAATAGCCAGGGAAAGCTGGTGGTCCGGCACCGTCACCTGGCACGCCTTCATTCCATCCGGGTCCACCTCTACGGAAAGTACATCCGCCGGGGACAGAGCCGCGGCGATAAACTTGGCCGGGTCCTCACTGTACTCGATAATGTCTATTTTTTCTCCGCCTAACTCGTTGACTACGTTGCCCACTCTGGCGCCTCTGGCGCCGATGCAGGCGCCTACCGCGTCCACATTGGGGTCTTTGCTCCAAACAGCCAGCTTGGTTCTGGAGCCGGCCTCTCTGGAAACAGACTTGATTTCCACCGTACCGTCGTAGATTTCCGGCACCTCGGTTTCAAACAGCCGCTTAACCAGATCCGGATGGGTTCTGGAGATCATCGCCCTGGGGCCCTTTTCCGTCTCCTTTACGTCCACTACATAAACCTTGACATGGTCGCCCTCCCGGAGTTCCTCGCCGCCGACCTGTTCACTTTTAGGCAACACGGCTTCGGCCTTTCCGATCTTCAGGGTGGCCGCCCCGCTTCTGGGGTCGATCCGTTCCACGGTAGCGGTAACCAGTTCCTGATGCCTGCTTTGGAATTCCTGCATCATCTGTCCCCGTTCGCCGTCACGGATGCCCTGACGGATAATATTCCGGGCGGTCTGCGCGGCGATCCGGCCAAATTGCTTGGTATCCAGCTGAACCCCTACCTTTTCGCCTACGGCAGTATTAGGATCGATCTCCCGGGCATCCAGCAGGGAAATTTCCCTGCCCTTGTCCTCTACCTCTTCCACAACGGTTTTCTGTAGATAAACCTCGAACACGCCCGTATCCGGATTCATGTTGATAATCGCGTCGTCGTTGCCGTTATAGCTGCTTTTACAAGCGGTAAGAATCGCTTTTTTGATCTTATCCAGCATAAAATCCACCGGAATGCCTCTTTCCTTTTCCAACAAGCTTAAGGCCTCAAAAACTTCGCTGCTCATTCTTCTGCTCCTCCAAAATCATCATCAAAATCATCAAGCTTTACAAAGACAGTATCCTTTTTTGCAAGGCTGATTACATCTGTTTCATTGACCCATAGGTCAAACACGCCGTTCTCATAGGTTCCCAGCACACCGTTAAACTCCCTCTCACCGGAATCCAGAGGCCGGATCAGCTTTACCATCACAGGCCACCCCTCAAACCGCTGAAAATGCTCCGGACGAACCAGCTCCCGCTCCAGCCCAGGAGAGCAAACCTCCAGGCAGTAGCTCTGATCTACCGGATCCAGCCGGTCCAACGGCTCGTCGATCGCCCGGCTGACGTTTTCGCAGTCCTCAATGGTGACGCCCTCCTGCCGGTCGATATACACCCGCAGATACCATTGGGCTCCCTCCTTCAGATAGCGCACATCCCACAGCTCCAGGCCAAAGTCCTTCACGATAGGCTCGCACAAATCCCACACGGCTTCTACGGTGCCGCCGCCCTTCTTCCGGTTCGCCATTAGTGACCTCCGTTACAAATTCATTTTAGACAAACAAAAGAGCGGGTCGCCCCACTCTTTCATCTTACTCTCTTATACTTTCATTATCATAGCACAAATGCCCGCCAAATGCAAGGTTTTTCGAGTATCTTTGGAAAATCCTTCTTTTCTTCGGTTTTAACAGGCAAAACAGCGGCACGGTTGCAAAGAAAAAGAATTCTAGTTTTCCCCAGCAGGTGCAATAACCAGTTAGTAAGGCGCTCCGGCGCAGAAGACCCTTTGCCGCCGAGGGGCGCCGTCTAACTGGCATCGGCGGTCGGCGGCTCTTTGCTCCGCCCGTGTCCGCCGCAAGCCGTCTTTTCCGGGCTTAACCAATCTATTATTCCTCCAACTGACGGCCTAAGAAGGCGGCCGCGGTTTGAATCAGTTTGATTTCCGCTTCTGTAGGCGCCTCGCCTGCTTCCTCCCGCATCATAACCACAGCGCCAGTTACATCGCCGGAGGCGATAATCGGGTACGCCACCGCGGCGCTTCTCTCGATTCCCTCCACCGGCTGCAGATGATCCCCGGCTTTCGCCGCTACAAAGCTGCGGCGTCCCTCCATTAAATCTTCCAGCGCCGGCGTCACGCGGCGTTCCAGATATTCCTTTTTCGAAACTCCCGCCGCCGCGATCACATGATCCGTATCACAGATCACGGTAGGCAAAGACGCCGTTTTCGACAGCACCTCCGCATACTGGGCGGCAAAGGGCGACATTTCCCCCACCGGAGAATATTTTTTAAAGATGACCTCCCCTTCCGGGTCTGTGTAAATCTCCAGCGGGTCACCCTCTCGGATTCGTAAGGTGCGGCGAATTTCCTTGGGGATCACCACTCTTCCTAAGTCATCAATTCTTCTGACAATTCCAGTTGCTTTCATCTATAAAATCTCCCTTTAAAAATAAAAATCTGTTTGCCCAGGTAGTGTTTGCAAACAATGGGAAATTATGCAAGGCGCTGGAAAAGTCAGAGTATAAAAAAGGTTCATTTTTCATTTGCATCTTATTATTAGAATTTATCTTATTTTTTAATTTCTCCTCGGGTCAGATTTCCTGTTCCCTCGCGGTTTCCTTTATGGTATAATGGATAAAAGAATCTAAACACGGGGCGGTGACCAAATGGAGCTATCCTTTTTATACTCTCTGCAAGCCCTTCACAATCCGGCGCTGGACAAAGTTATGATTTTTTTTACCAATCTGGGAGAATACGGAGCAGTCTGGATTTTGACCGCCATACTTCTGCTGTGTTTTCAAAAGTATAGGCGGTATGGGGCTTTGATGCTGGTTTCCCTATTGGTTACCTTCCTGATCGGGGAAATCGGCCTAAAAAACCTGATTATGCGGGAACGGCCTTTAGTAGCTGATCCCACCGTACAGCAGCTGATCCCTCTCCCCTCCGGTTCTTCCTTTCCTTCCGGCCATACAGCCTCTTCCTTTACCGCTGCGTGGATTCTCTGGAAAGCCGACCGGAAATTTGGCGCCGCCGGATTAGCGCTGGCGGTATGCATTGGGTTTTCCAGACTTTACCTGTTTGTCCACTATCCAACCGACGTGCTGGGCGGAGCAGTGCTGGGAATTGCCTGCGCCCAGGGTATCTATCTCTTAGCGAAACGGTATATGAGAAAGAAGGCTTGTCAATGAAAACTGAGTTTTTGGGCACCTGCGACAGCGATAGCAGGTTCTTTTGCGTAGGCGGAAAGGATCTATACCAATACCGATGGAATTCTACCGGCCGCTGTGTCACGGTGCTTCATCCCGACACTAAGAGAACCTTTACTCTCTCCGTATACACAGTGGAACTAGATGGGGAGACATACTCCTTTGCCAGCGGCGCTTTCCCAGGTGGAAAAACCGCGTTTTATGAAATTTCGGATTAACAGCTTATGATAAGCATTTATAAAAAGCATAAAAACGGACAGGGTTTCCTGTCCGTTTTTATGTTGTGAACAAGAAAACTCAGCCTTTTTCAGTATGATCAAAGATATTTTTTATGCATCTGCTTTGTGAAATTCCTTCAACTCCTTTCACATTTAATGGACAAGGCTTCCACTTTTTGCTATAATAGGGAACTAAATTAAACATTTTACTTATTGTTGCCTGCGAGGTGACTTACTAATGAGAAAACCTGCCGCTATTGCGTTAAGCCTTACACTTGCCCCTTCCATTCTGTGCTGTTTCGATGGCTATTAATCCCAGGATGGGATGGCAATTGGAAAACTCGGGTAATTGTCAAGCGGCCATTGAAAAATCTTCATGTGAGTGCAATTCTAATTTGGAAGGTTACTGAACCAAGGAAAGGGCGTCTTTTGAATTTGAGCCGGAAGTAAGCGGCCAAACCTTATTTGGCTCTATTTCTTTAGACGGCACTGTAATGAATCCGGGACAAGATGTGGAAATTACCGTGGATCACCATGGAAGCTGCCAGAAGCCAGCCTCTTTCAGGACGAACCTTTGGCCCCCAAAAACCGCTCTTGTCTTCCCCCGCAAAAGAAACGGCTGCGCCGGATTCTTCCTGCGGGGGATTTCTATTTCCGTCTTAATTTTCTTTTTCGTAAATTAACTGGGCTTCCTCTACCAACGTCGAACCTAACCTATTCATCTATTCCATCTTTCTAATCATTTTATCTTCACTTATAGGAGGAGTTATGAGCATCTTTGGTTATATCCGTGTATCCACAAAAGAGCAAAATGAAGACCGCCAGCTGATCGCTCTGAAAGAGTACAATATTCCTCCCAGGAACCTGTACATAGAAAAGCAAAGCGGCAAGGATTTCAACCGCCCCGCTTATAAGCGTATGCTGCGCCGCCTTTCCTCTGGAGACCTTTTGATCATTAAATCTATTGACCGGTTAGGCCGTAATTACGAAGACATTATCGACCAATGGCGTATCATTACCAAAGACCATAAAGCTGATATCAAAGTACTTGATATGCCATTGCTGGACACCACCTATGGAAAGGACTTATTGGGCACCTTTATCGCGGATCTGGTGCTTCAAATCATGTCTTATACCGCTCAAATTGAGCGGGAAAATATCCGTCAGCGGCAGGCCGAGGGTATCGCCGCCGCTAAGGCAAAAGGGGTGCGATTCGGGCGACGGCCCTATGAGCTTCCTGAGGAATTTTGGGATTTGGCAGAGCAATGGGCCCAAGGAAAAATCTCAGTGACAGAGATCACCAAGCAGACCCATTTGGGCCGCAGCACCGTATACTGCAAAATGAAAGAGGCGGGATACCGTAAAACAGAAAAACCGACAGGATAGCAGAAGCTTATGCGCGAAAAAGAAGCTCCTCCAAACCTGCCGGCTTTTATTTATTTTACATTGATTTCATCGAGTTATTCAAAACGGCGGAAGCTGGACAGAAAGGCACTGTCAACCGCAGCCTTTCTGCTTTTATAGATTAAGGTTCCTTTTAAAGGTTCTATCAGCGATAGGGTGGTTTTTACGATTTTACCGCTTCCAGCACGGCGCCGCGGTTGCCGCTGGTAACCATAGCGGCGTATCTGGCCAAATAGCCTGTGGTAATCTTAGGCTCTCTAGGCTTCCAGGAAGCCTTACGTTTGGCCATCTCCCCGTCGCTGACTTTTACGTTGATAGCGTGGTTTACAATATCGATGGAGATAATATCCCCTTCCCTTACCAGCGCGATCGGTCCTCCCACCGCCGCCTCGGGAGAAACATGGCCGATGGCCGCTCCTCTGGTGGCGCCGCTGAAACGCCCGTCGGTAATCAGGGCCACGGTACTGCCAAGGCCCATCCCCATGATCGCGGAGGTGGGATTCAGCATTTCCCGCATTCCAGGACCGCCCTTGGGGCCCTCATAGCGGATCACCACTACATCGCCTTCCTGGATTTTGCCGCTGGTAATCGCCTCCATTGCGTCCTCCTCGCAGTCGAATACCCGAGCGGGGCCCTCGTGCCGCAGCATCTCCGGTGCTACCGCCGAACGCTTGACCACACAGGAATCCGGCGCCAAATTTCCTTTCAGCACAGCGATGCCGCCAGTCTTACTGTAAGGGTTCTCCACCGGACGGATCACCTCGGGATTGAGATTGACGCATCCCTGAATATTCTCCGCAACGGTTTTCCCGGTACAGGTCATCAGCTCCGTATGCAGTAAGCCAAGCTTGTTGATCTCGTTCATCACAGCATAAACACCGCCGGCCTCGTTTAAATCCTCCATATAGGTGGGACCAGCCGGCGCCAGGTGGCACAGGTTGGGTGTTTTCTCACTAATTTCATTGGCAATCTCTACATTTAAGCGGATTCCGCACTCATTGGCGATAGCCGGCAGATGCAGCATGGAGTTGGTGCTGCATCCCAAAGCCATATCCATGGTCAGAGCATTACGAAACGCTTCCTCGGTCATAATATCCCGAGGACGGATATTTCTGCGGAAAAGCTCCATCACCTGCATACCGGCCTCCTTGGCCAGCTGGATGCGCTGGGAATATACCGCGGGAATAGTGCCGTTGCCCCGCAGCCCCATACCCAGCACCTCGGTAAGGCAGTTCATGGAGTTCGCTGTATACATACCGGAGCATGACCCGCAGGTTGGGCAGGTTTTTTGCTCAAACTCGCTGAGCTTAGCCTCGTCAATGCGGCCGGCGGTAAATTCGCCTACCGCTTCTGAAATGCTGGAAAAGCTGGTTTTCCGGCCGTCTACTCGGCCGGCCAGCATCGGGCCGCCGCTGACAAAAATTGTCGGGATATTCAGCCGGGCTGCCGCCATCAGCAGGCCGGGCACATTTTTATCACAGTTGGGGATCATCACCAAAGCGTCGAAAGCGTGAGCGATAGCCATAGCCTCTGTGGAATCAGCAATCAGATCCCGGGTGACCAAGGAATATTTCATCCCCTGATGCCCCATAGCGATACCGTCGCACACGGCGATAGCCGGAAACACCACGGGAGTGCCGCCGCCCATAGCCACGCCGATTTTCACCGCTTCAGTAATTTTATCCAGATTCATATGGCCGGGCACGATTTCATTATAGGAATTGACAATTCCCACTAGAGGCCGGTTCAATTCCTCCTCTGTCATTCCCAGCGCATGAAACAGCGCTCTTTTGGGAGCGCCCTCGGTTCCCTTTCTTACGCAATCGCTTTTCATTGGTGCCTCACTCTTTCCTGTTATTTGGTTTTTAAGCTTTCCAGCAATTCCTTGCTGTCGTTATAATAATCTATTGTCGCCTGGTCATCCTTATGGCTCAGCTGTTCAAAGTCCCGGATACACACCCGAAGCTCCCGGAAGGAATCCGTAACATCCACTTCGATATCGTTGTAATTGTCATCCCAGCTCTGCACGGTCAGCTTCAAACCGTCCAAATAAGGAAGCTCCTCCCACGGTATGCCAATGTCGCCGGTATCGCTGGATTCCATATCCGGGCTGGAATAATCAGATTTGGCAAAAAGATGGTAGCTATTCTGGAAATAATCGATACTATCCTCTGCGACCAAAAAAATGATGCTTTGGTCATCCTGAGTATCTACGGAAAATTTTACCATCGAAGCCATCTGCATATTAGCGTCCACATACTGGCTGGAAGCTTCCTGACCCTCCATACTGCTGGACGCAGAAGCACTTCCCTCCGCCGGCGCGGAAGCCGCCTGGCCGTCTGAGGTTAATTCCTCACCACTGCCGGGAACAATCACATATTGGTTTACCCGAACGATAACCTGGCCGTCGTTATTCCTGTCGACGGCTTTTTCAGCCAAAGCCTCCTGCAGCTGGTTGACCGCATCCTCCGGAAAAGAGGTTTTTGTCAGCAATCCAATCTCATAATCAGGATTTACCCGGTTGAAGAAATCCTTGGAAAGAAGGGCGGCAAAAACCAAAACTACCAGCACAATTACAATATGCCACTTATGGTAAAACCAAAAGTTCTTCCGCTTGTCCTTAGGAGATAGATTCTTTTTCTCTATTTTGGGATCGTGGATCGTGTCTTCTCCAGTATGGAGAAGCAGGTGTTCGCGAGACATGAATGACATCACTCCTTCGGCTTCATGCATCATGCAGTACCACAAAAAATAATTTTTAAATTTGCTTGTTAATACAGTTACTATGCAAACAAAGCTTATTGCCAATATTGCTTCCTGGTTTATCGAATCTTGACAACTTGAGCAAAATCTTAAAAAACACTGCTTTGTTAAGTATATTACATTGTACTTTTCAATGTCAACGAAAAACAAAACTATTCCATAAAACTTATCGCCTATAGAATCGTCCTATCTTTTATCTAAAGGCTATAATGCTTTCTATGAAAACTATCCTTTTTTTAAACGAGAGCTAAAGAATGGTAGGGCCTTTTTTATGCAATTTGAAAACAAATACAGCCCAAAAAGTTCTACCATACAAAGCATGGGTACAATACCAATCGTATAAAGTTTGAGAACATTAGTATTTATAATATTTGTTTCCCGCCATATAAACTCGCTAAACCAGCTAATGCCAAATGCATAAACTAGCGACATCCCAGCAAAAACAAAAACGGTTGACAGCGCAAAAACAAATAACCGCTTTGTTTCTTTTGAAGCTTGATTTTTACGTGCTAAAAGTGATATGAGGGTCAAGAAAAAGCCGACGATCGCTATTAGACAAAGCATAGGATTTAAAATTGAATAAAGCTTAATAATGCCTGATGCAATACTATTACCCACCATTGCTTTTTTCTCTTGAAAACCAGCAGTATAGCCATTTTCTATCGGAAGAAAATTCATATTGGTAATATAGGAGGCTGTAGAACAGGATTCCAGACGGTTATATTCTGTTTGGCCTTTTTGAGCAACATAACCCTCCATTAGGATGGAGGTTCTATAGGTTTGTGTTATTTCATCCTGTAATTCCAAAATTTCGCTAAACGTCCGACTTCCTCCGGAAGAGGTAAGCGAGATTCGATCGTCCTTCTCAAGTGTACCATCAACAAATGCCTGAGATATTTCCTCATTCACTTGTGCAAACAATTCATTTATCTGCGCATCGGACTTCCAAAGCCCAGTTGAATCCAATGAGGTTCTCAGTACCCAAGTCAAAAAATCTCCCGCAATCATACTTTTCCCACCATCGAACCAAACCGTATTCAGAATGCTCTCTTCTAATTCAGGATACTTCTGTAAAGTTTCTGATGCATCGAAAGCTTTTTCAATTGCATCATATGGAGCCCATATGTTTTTATCTCTATGGTCCGATTTTATTTTATATATGCTGGAAACGAATTTTCCAAGCTCTCCCTCAGTTCTAGTATTAATCTCATAAACCCCAAAAAAATGGTAATTTACTCCTTTGTAAAAATTTGTTCCGGCGTAAAACAAAATTAACGGCAAAAATAACATGATTATCAAACGTAACAATCGTATCGGATTTCTGTTATCTTTATTCTTAAAGTAATGATAAAGTGAAATTCCTATACAAATCGCAAACATAAGAGCCAAACAAGGAAGCATCCAAAATCCATCTTCTTTGATATAATAGGTAAAGGTAAAGAAAAAGCTTAGCGCAATAATATTCAATAAAATCTTTTTCGCACTGATATCTTTATTCTTCAAAACATCTACAATCAGAATAAGCATAAGCGCAAAAACAATAAAGAGAAAAGGTGCAATTATAGAATTTCGATAGAGTCTTGTACCAACATAATAATCGAATGCACAAGGAGTAAATAAAACAAAAAGGTATATAAAAATTAGAAAAATGGGTTGCAAACCAAATCTGCTGAATAATCTTACCATTAAGATGGCTGCAATCACCCAAATTATTGATAGTACAATATTATAACTCAATCCTGTCAAATGTACAAAGTCTAAAAATAAAGGGTATCCCATATCCTTTATTAAAGAATTAATATTTGGTGTTCTAAAATGCTCAGTGATATTTGCATAGGTTACTAATATATAGTCATCAAAAGTCTGAGAAGATGGGTACCAATTTCCAATCCATTGAGATAAAAATATTCTAAATAAAGTTACTATGGATAAAAAAACTATTTGGGACTTTTTTAAAATCTGTACCATACCACCATTTCTCCTCACCCATATAAAAATTCATTATATATATTCTTTAGTAAATCATACTAATAGAAAAGCAGACCTTGTCTTTCATCGCATCTGAATTTTTTAAAACATAATTTTATGATACCTTATTACGCTTTCTCTGTATAAACAATCAATTCAAAACTGTTATAAGATTATGTATAAGTATATCATTTTTTCTTATTTCTATCAACAAAGAAATAAATTTATTAGACTCCAAGCTATTCATTAAAGCTCTAATAAAAAGGCATAAAGCTTTTCAATATATTCATCGAATTTACGTCTCTTAATGAGCCGTTTCGTTCCAAGCCAAAGTACAAATTCGCAGTCCTCATCATTCGTAAGCTGTCTCAATTTATTGATTCCAATCCCCGAATATGCCGCTGCTTCCTCTAATGTAAGATTGCTTTTTTCCCAAATCGGGACTTCGTTTATAAAGGTCCTCCTTTTTTTTTCAAAATATAATAAAGCGCCTAACCGCCGGACCATTTCCTGCGCTCATTTGCGACCGCGTATTTTCAGGCTCCGCTATGCGCATTTCATTTACGGGCGTGCTCCACAAGGATATTATCGCACACTATCCGCAAAACCGGTATCACCTCCGGCGGCTATTCAAGTTTTCAAGGTGCAGCGAAAAAATAAATTGTATTTAGCTTTCTCACCTATAAATACAGAAATCTTTCTTAAAATTCTGCACTTCAAAATAAAAAAGCACCTTGCCCTGAGCGCCGACTATCCCGGCATCCAAAAAGGCAAGGCGCTTTGCGTCTGTGTAAAGAAAAAGAAATCCCATTTTAAAAACGCAGTTTCTTCACCTAAATCCGCATGGAAAAACACAACACAGGAGACGGGAATTTTCCAGCGTTAAGCAATACACTAAACCTGTTGGGAATTGTAAGTCAAGAAAAATAGCTGCAGGCGGCGCCAACGTTTAGGCACGCACCTGTATAGAAACGGACAGGGCTCTCCGCTGTTTTATCCATCGGCAGTCTGCTCCAAATCTATCCACAAAGATACGAGCCGCTTCCGACGGAATCTCTTTGCTGCGCATGGATTCCTTTGGAAAACGTGGTATCCAACATTTCCTGTGTGTAGCAGCGCCGAACATAAAAATGGAAATTACTTCTTTATTATTGCACAATCAATATTTCAAATCAATATAAAGAGGCCGTGAAAGTGTGTAGGGATCGCTGCCTCTCCCTACAGATATTTCCCAGTGACGCTTTGCGGCGCATTTTTGATTTCTTCCGGCGTACCGGCGGCCACAATCCTGCCGCCCTCTTCTCCGCCGCCTGGTCCCATATCAACGATATAGTCGGCACAGCGGATAACATCCAAATCATGCTCGATCACAATCACAGTTGCCCCGTTCAGAATAAGGGTTTGAAAAACGCTGAGCAAGGTCTGCACATCCAGCGGATGAAGCCCGATCGTCGGCTCGTCAAACACAAAGACAGAATCCGTCTGGCTTTTCCCCATTTCACTTGCAAGCTTCAGACGCTGTGCCTCCCCGCCGGACAGGCTCGGTGTTTCCTCACCGAGTGTAAGATATCCCAGGCCCAAATCCTCCAACACCCGCAGGCGTTGATGGACCAGCCGCATATCCCGGCAGACTTTTCGGGCAGTGTGGACATCCATTGCCATCAAATCCGGCAGGGTATATTGCTCTCCCGTTTTATTCTGATAGTGAACCAACCCCGCTTCTTTTCCATACCGTGCTCCCCGGCATTCCGGGCAGGGGATATCCACATCCGGCAGAAACTGCACGTCAAGGCTGATGCTTCCCGTACCGTCACAGACAGGACAGCGCAGTTTCCCGGTGTTGTAGGAAAAATCGCCGGCCTTGAAACCGTGCTGTTTTGCTTCTTTTGTTCTCGCATATATTTTGCGCAGCTCATCGTGGATATTTGCATAGGTTGCGACAGTAGACCGAACATTGATGCCAATTGGCGTGGCGTCAATCAGTTTAACCTGCCCAATTCCGTCTGCTTTCACCAGCTTTACATGCTCCGGCATCGGTCTTCCGGCGATGGATGCTTCCAGCCCGGGGACAAGGCTCTCTAAGACCAGGGTTGTTTTCCCCGAACCGGAAACGCCGGTCACAACAGTCAGCCTTCCCTTGGGGATTTCCACTTCCAGGGGCTTTACCGTATGAATTTCCGACGTAGAAAGACGAATCATTCCGTTTTCAAAAACAGAATCCTCATTTTGCTTTTTTCCGCTGGAGACGCGGCTTTTCCCCGATAAAAAAGGGCCTATCTGGGAGGCGGCACTTTGTATGATTTCCGGAACAGTCCCCTGGGCAATCACATATCCGCCGTCCGCCCCCGCCTGCGGTCCCATCTCAACAATCCAGTCCGCTTCGGAAAGAATTTGAGTATCATGATCCACCAGCACGACCGAGTTGCCGTCGGCAATCAGGTCGTGCATCACTCCGGTCAACCCGACAATATTGGAAGGGTGCAGGCCAATAGAAGGCTCGTCCAGCACATACAGAACGCCGGTTGTACGGTTGCGCACCGCCCGGGCGAGCTGCATTCGCTGCCGCTCTCCGGTGGAGAGCGTAGAGGCCGCCCGATCCAGGCTGAGATAGCCGAGGCCCAGATCCATCAGCCGTTTGGCAACTGTCTGGAAAGACTCACTAATACTGTTTGCCATGGGACGCATTTCTTCTGGCAGGGATTCCGGCACACCCGCCACCCATTTCACCAATTCCGAGAGAGAAAGCCTACAGGCCTCGTCCAGGGAAATCCCGCGCAGCTTCGGTTCCCTTGCAGCCACCGATAGGCGGGTGCCTCCACAATCCGGACAGATGTCTTCCTTTAAAAATTTCTCTACCCGTTTCATCCCTTTTTCATCTTTGACCTTGGATAATGCGTTTTCCACAGTATAAACCGCATTGTAATAGGTAAAATCCAGCTCTCCCGCCTGATTGGAATTTTTCGCCTTATACAGGATATGCTTTTTCTCGGCCGGACCGTCAAAAACGATCTTCCGTTCCTGTTCCGTTAACTCACGAAACGGTACGTCAGTGCGAACCCCCATCTCCCGGCAGACGTCAACCATCAGCGACCACATCAGGGAATTCCACGGAGCGACCGCCCCCTGTTCAATGGTGAGGGATTCATCCGGCACCAAGGTCGTCCGGTCAACGGTGCGCACAATCCCTGTGCCGCCGCAGGTTCGGCAGGCTCCCTGGCTGTTAAAAGCAAGCTCTTCCGCCGACGGAGCGTAAAAATGAACGCCGCATTCTGAACAAACCAGTTCCTGCCCGGCTGCAACCGCAAGGGTAGGGCTTTGGTAGTGTCCTTTCGGGCACCGGTGATTTGCAAGGCGGGAAAACATCAGCCGGAGACTGTTCAAAAGCTCAGTTCCTGTGCCGAAGGTACTGCGGATGCCCGGGATACCCGGCCGCTGGTGCAGTGCCAGAGATGCCGGGACATACAGCACTTCCTCTACCTGTGCCTTTGCGGCTTGCGTCATCCGCCGTCTCGTATAGGTGGAAAGCGCCTCCAAATACCGCCGGGAGCCCTCCGCGTACAAGACGCCCAGTGCAAGCGACGATTTTCCAGAGCCGGACACCCCGGCGATCCCCACGATTTTATGGAGGGGGATGTTCACGTCGATATTCTTCAGATTGTGGACTTTCGCTCCCCGAACTTTGATGGCATTGATCATGTATGTCTCCCCCGTTCTGCACGGAGTGCAGCGGACGCTTCCGCTGTTCTCCGGCGGTATTCTTTCGCCGGCTGCCGGGAGTTCAGGCGTTGCCCAATAGGGCTTCCGCTTCGGCCAGACTGATTTTTCTTTCTTCCGCAACGCGCCGGAGATCCTCGTATTCATATTTTTCCCGCTTTACGCCGTAACCGGCCGACACCTTCCATCGGACTGTCCTGTAAGTCGTATCCAGGGTTTCCGTCCGGCGGTCGAGTACATAGCGGCGGAATGTATTCTCTCGCACGTCGATGGTAGTGGTACCCGTGCGCATGTTCCTACTGTGGGACATGCGCACGTGCAGGACAGCCGCCGCTTCCTTCTTTCGCATCTACGTCCAGTTCTGCTGCCGGAAAATGTTACGGCCACAGGCGGACAGTGCGCAAAGAAATTTGGTAATGTCATGGTTTCTCCATCAATCAGCGAAATGGCCAAAAGCGCGAATGCGCCCTGCATCCACGCCTTGCCTGCATCTTCATTTCCCGAAATAGCCGGCGATCTCCCGCATCCGGCCGGACTGCGCCACTTGGAAGGGGCATCCTCTGTCGCAATGCCCGCAGCCGATGCAGTCGGAGGCGTGTTTCGGGAGCTTCTCATAGTGATCCGCCGCCATGCTGTCCCCGATTTTGGCCAAATCGTAATATTTGTTGATAAGCCCGATATTCAGACCCGCCGGGCAGGGCCGGCAGTGGTTGCAGTATACGCAGGTTCCAAAAGCGTCCTTTGGCGTAAAGGCGCCGATTGCGGAATAATCCCGTTCCTCCTCCGATGCGGCCAGAACGCCCAGTGCGTCCTTCACATCCTGGAGGCCGCGGATGCCGGGCAAAACGGTCAGTACGCCCGGCTTATCCAGCGCATACTGGATGCACTGGCAGGCGGTTAAAGCGTGCCCAAAGGGAGAGGTTTCGGCATCCAGCAGCTGGCCGCCGGAATAGGGCTTCATGACCGAAATACCCATCCCTTCCGCTTCGCAGCGGCGGTATAGGGTCATCCGCTCGCCGGCGCTGCCGTTGGCAAATTCGCCCTGCTGGTAATCGTAGGCGGGGTTGATGGAAAACATCAGCTGTTCCACCAGCCCAGTGTCCAAAACGATATTTGCCAGTTCCGGCGTGTGGGTGCTCAGGCCGATATGCCGCACCACACCAGCCTTTTTCATCTCCAGCAGATAGCCCAATACGCCGTTTTGCCGGTACTGCTCCCAGTCGCCGGCCGTGTCCAGGCAATGGATCATGCCGAAATCGATATAGTCGGTTTTCAGCTCCTTCAGCTGCCAGTCCACTTGGCGCTTAACCGTGTCGAGATCGGTGGTCCAGCCGTATTCACCGGTTTCGTAGTTGGCCCCGAAATGGATCTGATAGAGCATCTCGCCGCGTATCGAACCAAACGCTTTTCCTGCGTAGGAAAATGTCTTTGCGCCGGCTGTGGCAAAATCCGCATAGTTGATCCCCTGTTCATAGGCGTAGGTAAGAGCGGTAACCGCTTCCTTTTCCGGCGCTTCAAAGATTGGGCCGGTGCCAATGCCGATCACGCTGATTTTATCGCCGGTCTTCGGGTGTATTCTGTATTGCATTGCTTTTCCTCCTGTTTTCGCGTATCTCCCAAACCATTAGGTCAGGCTGCGCCCCAGTTCATAGGCCAGCTGGGGATAGCGGGAATGGGCCGTCATGGACGGCGTGCCGCAGCCCTTCCCTAAAACCATACCCTGGTCGTCCATCTGAAGATACCGCACCAGCGTCCGGTAATGGGCCTCCAGCGCCTCGAACGTCCAGCTGTCCGCATTCCATGCGGCGGCGAGCAGAGCGGATTTCATGTGCTTGCGGGTGATGCTGCTGTTGATGGCGCAGAACCGGTCCACCAACATCTTCAGCTGGGCGGACATACCGTAATAGTACAGCGGCGTGACGAATACCATCATATCCGCGTCCAGGATCTGCCCGCGGAACTTTTCCATATCGTCCTTTTGTACGCATGGACCTTCGTATCCGCAACGGACGCAGCCGGTACAGGGATGCAGGTCGGCATGGGCGGCGTCGATAATCTCCGCCGTATGACCGGCTTCTTTGGCGCCCCGGATGAATTCCTCCGCCAGCAGGTTGGAGGAAGCGTGCCTGTTGGGGCTGCCTTCTAATACGACGATCTTCATTGTACAGCCTCCCGCATCACAGGGATGCCACCCACTGCCGGAGGGAGGCTTCCGAAGGGTTCCCGTTTAAAAGCTTCCCGTTGCGGATATGGGCTCCGGGACAGCTGTGGGATAAGTCGGCAGCCGTCTGTCCCAGCCCGCTGCCTCCGGAGGTGGCGAAAAGCACGATATCCTTGCCGGTAAAATCATAGGCTTCCAAAAAGGTGTTGATGATGGTGGGGGCCGTGTACCACCAGACGGGGAATCCCAGCAGGATAACGTCATGCCCTGCAACAGGGGCGTCGCGGTCCGCAAGGGCCGGACGGGAGTTTTTGTCGTTCATCTCCACCGAGCTGCGGGATTGTTTGTTGTTCCAGTCCAGATCCGCCGCTGTATAGGGTACGGCGGGTTTGATTTCATACAGATCGGCGCCGGCGGCTTTGGCCAGGCTTTGGGCGGCCCGGGCAGTTGTGCCGCTGGCAGAAAAATAGGCGACTAATACGTTGCTCATGACCATTTCTCCTTTAAATATATTTCACGGTTTCGGAAAGCTCCTTGCGCTGGCTGTGATTCGCCAGAGGGCTGGCGCCCTCCGCTGCATACCCCAAGTCCAACAGCATCAGAACCTCCTCGTTTTCGGGCAAATGCAATTCCTTTGCCGCCGCTTCCGGGTCGAAGAAGTTGATCCAGCAACTCTCCACGCCGGCCGCTTTGGCGGCAAGCAGCATATGAGTGGCTACGATGGTCGCATCTTCTACGCCGGAATCGCGTTTTCCTCCCGGATATACAAAGACGTTTTCCCTATCGAACGCCACGAGCAGTACCGTGCCGGCGCCGTACCGGCAGGGAGTGATCCGGTCGATTTTCTCCAGCCCCTCGTCTGACTGCACCACATAGATTTTCTGCTCCTGCAGATTTTTATCCGTTGGGGCCAGCCGCCCCGCCTCCAGAATAGCATCCAGCTGCTCTTTTCTGATTTTTCTTCCATCAAATTTCTTGCAGGAATACCGCTTTTTCAGCACTTCCATAAAATCCATAGACGTACCTCCACCTTTCCCTGTCATGTAAACGAGGCGTTTTTTCATATCGGCTGCGCACTCTTCCCATTGAACTCTGCCAGTATTATTTTTATTGCCCTGCTGCCTCCAGGGCAAGGCCGTCAATCCAGTCCGCCAACGTCTCACGGGCAGCTCCCGCACTGAATCGCTCGCCGTCCAGCCAGCTGCCGCTGCCGGCCTGCTCCGCTAAAACTTCGGCGCTGGAACCGATCCCGCTGCCGCCGGAAGTGCAGAACGGGATAATGGTCAGCCCGTCAAAATCATAGCTCTCCGCGAAGGTGCTCAAAATCCGCGGGGCCTGTCCGTGCCAGATCGGGTACCCCAGGTACAGCACGGCATATTCGCTGATCGAAATAGCTTCGCTGCTGATCTCGGGCCGGGCGTCCGGATCGTCCATTTCCAGTGAGGTGCGGCTCTGACTGTCGCTATAATCCAAATCCTCGTCGGTATACGGCTCAGCCGGGATAATTTCATAGAGATCGCCGCCCGTAAGCCCGGCGATCTGTTCCGCTATCCCTTTGGTATTACCGGTAGCAGAGAAATACGCCACTAAAACCTTTCCTCCTTCTGCCGGCGATTCAGCGTCTTGGCTTTCCCCGAGAGAACTCTGTGATTCATCCACCGGCCGGGAGGAGGAATTGCCCGCAGATGGGGTATCGGTATCACTGCCCTGTCCGCCGCAAGCCGTCAGGGCAAACAGCATCGTGAGCGCACATAAAAAAGAAATTCCTTTTTTCATTTTGATACCCTCCGTTCTTTTTGATGTTCTTACGGCGAAAAGCTTTGCAGCAGCCTTACCGCAAAGGGCTTCACCAGTTCATAAATGGAATAGCTGATAAAATGAACATGTGCCATCTTCATGGCTTGGATCTGTTTTTCGGTATGGGATGTATACGGATAAACGCCGAACAGAAACGGAAACAGGGCATACAAAAATTCCTGAATATTGTCTGCCGTCATGGAGGGGAAAAACCTTTCCAGGCAGCACGTGACAGCCTGCAGCGCGTTTGCATAGGACTTTTTGAAATCCGCCAGATTTTCCAGACGGCTGTTGACCTCCATATCGTAAATGTTCATGGACATCAGTTTGAGCATACATCCCCGTTTTTCCAGCGAACGGGCCAGTTTGTCTGCAAATTCCTCCGCAGACAGCTTTCCATACTGCCGGGAAATCCCGTTCAGATCCTCCGTCCATGCCTCGTGTTCCCGCCGGAGCAGGGCCAGGAAGATCTCCTCCTTGCTGTGATAATAGTTGTAAATGGAGGTGCGGGTAAACGAGGTTTTCTCCCCGATATCCCGGATGGTGATATCTCGAAAGCTCTTGGTCTCGTAGAGGGAAGCGCAGGCGTCGATGATCTCTTCTTTTCTGGCGTTGGTCAGTTCTTCGGAGCCTTTGGGCATAAGGCTGCCTCCTTCCTTCAGGGCACGGCTTTTTATGCCAGACTCTCCTTCAAAATATCCACAATCTCATCATGATCCAGTACCTTGTACCCGCCGTTCATGATGAGAGTCCCGCCGGCGATGCCTTCGATCATCTCCGGCGTGGCGCCCAGCTCGGAGATATTCATCACCAGCCCAAGTTCCTTCATCCAGCTTTCCATGGCGGCAAGCCCCTCTTTCGCTATCTGCTCATCGGATTTGCCTGCGGTGTTCACATCCCACACATAGACGGCGAAGCGTTTGAATTTCTGTACGCCGAAGGGCAGGATATGCCGGTAGTATGGCAGCGAGACAGCAGCCAGGGTCATGCCGTGGGTGGCGTTGGTGTAGGCGCCGACCGACTGCCCCAGCATATGCACCATCCAATCGGTGGATTTTCCACGGGAAACCAGGGTGTTCAACGCCCAGGTAGCCGCCCACATGAGATTGCTGCGGGCTTCATAGTTCTGTGGATCCTTATTGGCGATGCGGCCGGCATGGATGACCGAGCGCATCAGCCCCTCGCTGATGTAGTCGCTCACATTGTCGTCCTCGCCGGAAAAATACTGCTCGCAGATGTGGTTGAAAATGTCATAGATGCCCGCCGCCATCTGGTAATGAGGCAGAGTCAGGGCATATTGCGGGTTCAGGATAGCGAACCGCGGCATAATTTTTTCGTCGGCAAACACATGGCCGATCTTCTGATGGGTATGGGGATTGGTGATCACCGCGCCGGCGTTCATCTCGGAGCCGGTGCCCACCATGGTCAGCACACAGCCCACCGGCAGGGTCTCGCAGGCCGGTTCCTCAAAACGGGTGTAATACTTCTCCCAGGGATCCTCGTCGCAGTTCACCGAAACGGATACCGCCTTGGCGTAATCGCACACCGAGCCGCCGCCGACCGCCAGCAGCAGATCGGCTTTATGCCTCCGGGCAGTCTCCACGCCCCCATAGAGCTTATCCACCGTGGGGTTGGGCATGACGCCGGAAATCTCAGCCACATTTTTGCCGTTGTCCTTCAAAATTTTGATAACCTCGTCATAAATCCCGTTTTTCTTGATAGAACCGCCGCCATAGATCAGCACGACGTTTTTGCCGTACTTCGGCAGTTCGGTGTTGAGGCCGTTCAGTGCGTCCTCGCCGAAATACAGCTTGGTCGGGTTACAATACGTAAAATTGCCAAACATGAAAATATTCTCCTTTTGAGTGGTTTTTCTAAGCCGTTTTCTTTATTCTGACACAGTGTTATTGCTTGTAGTATACCGCTATTCTGACGCCGTGTCAATATCCATCCGCTTCTTCACGATCTGTCAATTCCCGCCAAGCCCTGTCGCTGTCCATCACCAACGAGGATATATTGCTTCCTTGCCGTACAACACCGGCGACGTCCATATAGACTTTGTAAACAAATAATCCTGCTGTGACTGAAATGTCCTAAGATTTTGCCCCGACCGACAGCCAATTGTTCGTATAGGTGCGACGCTGCATATGGAAATGGACAAAGAAACGCCCTGCAAGAGCCCAATCTCTTGCAGGGTAAAATTTTAAGAATTCATAAACCGAAATCCTTTTCTGTTTGAGGTGACGGAACGACAAAAGCAATAACACAAATTCAAATCGGAACAACGTGTATCCTGTTTCCATGTTCCCCTATCAAGCGGACTAAATCTTCTGCTTTCAGCCACACCGTTGCGGTGTTATCGTTCGGGTGAACGCCGATCAGTCCAGACTCTTCGAAAAAATCTCTATCGAGAAAAACGGTGACTTTTCTTTCCTCATCGTTTAGTACGCCAAGCGGCGTTACTGAACCAGCAGTCAGTCCTAACAGCTTCATCAAATCCTCTTCGGAAGCAAAACTTAAAGGGCGGGTTTGATTTGCTTTCCGAAATTCCTTCAAGGCTACTCGTTTATCTCCTTTCACCGTAATCAGATAGTAGTTCCGTTTTTTGTCATCACGGACAAAAAGGTTTTTAGCGTCGGCTGCCGGGTATGGGATCTCAATTTCGGCCAGCTCCGCCATGTTATAGACTGCTTTGTGCTCGGTGATTTCATGCCATATATTCTTTTCCTTCAGGAAGCTGTAAATTTCCTGCTTGTTCATGTTTTTAAGTCCCTCGCTTTTAATCAAACTGTGTTTTCCAGTTTTCATTGTAATATGCGTCAAAGCACATCTGGATTTGTTCTGCTGTGGTTTTTTCCGTTGCAAGATTATCCGGCAGCTTTTCCCGGCCGAAATATCCGATTTCCGTTGTTTCGACATTTTCAACGAAAGAGCCGCCGGTTTTTCTGCATAAAACAAATAGTTTGATAACGCCGTAAGCGTAATTTCGCACATTGTGCAGCCGCCAGTCCTGAACGGCAATCAGTTTATCGGCTGTCACATCCAAGCCGGTTTCTTCCTTGACTTCCTTTATCACATTGGAAGCCACCGACTGATCCACATCGCACCAGCCGCCGGGGAGCGACCATGTGCCGTTCTTCTCATGTACGAGCAGAATTTTTCCGCCCTGAAAAATCGCCGCCCTCGTATCGATTTTTGGTGTTTGATAACCGCTTTCATTACAAAACAGGTCTTTCACCGTATCGACAGGAATGTCGGCTCGTTCCACAACCATTTCAGCCGCAATGTGCCGCAGCTGTTCATACCGTTCTCTGTCATAGGAGTCATGCCCATATGTCAACCCTGCCTGCGCAATGCTCTGTATTTTGACTGCCCATTCCAGTATTTTATCGTTCATAGCTCTCCTCTGTAAATCGCAGGACCGGCGCCTGTTGATTTTTATGCTCGCCGATCAGTTTCTCCATCCAAATCATATTGTACCATCGGCCGAATTTATATCCGCACTTTTGAAATTTACCCACCTTGGTATAGCCGAGATGCGCATGAAAATCAGCGCTGTTTGTGGTTAGATATTCGTCTTCGGTTTCGGGATAGGCGATACAGGCGTACAGGTTCAAAATTCCCATTTTGCGCAGTTTTTCTTCCAAAGCCTCATAGAGCCGCCGCCCCATACCGTGTTTTCTCGTATCTTTGTCCAGATAAACCGTTACCTCGCACGACCAATCGTAAGCGGCCCTGCCGACAAACGCCCCCGCATACGCATAGCCCTGAATTACGCCGTCCTGTTCTATTACAATATACGGATAGCGTCGCATCGTCTGTTCCATGCGCTGCCGGAACTCGGTAAGAGACGGGATGTCATATTCAAATGTAATGGCGGTATTTTTTACATAGTAACCATAGATCTCCACAAGCCGTTCTGCATCGGTTATTTCTGCATTCCGAATGTTTATCATACTCTTGCCTCATTTCCTTGCTTTCAATTCGGCAGCTGCCGCATAGTGCCGAATGTTAAATTCCATGGGTGCTATTTGCTCAAGGAGCTTTTTGTGTTCCTGTTCCCACGCTAGGATTTCTGCACTGGTAAGGGAAGCGCCGGTACCCCGGCGCGCTTTCATTCGCCCATTCCAGCTGCCACGGGTGAACGGCACTTGCAGCGAATATTCATCGTGGTACACGAGGTCAAATTTTTCTGTATGGCAAGCCGGTATTTCGATAGGAGGTATGGGTTCTCCTGCTCCGCTCCAGCTTGGATTATACTTCAGCACAAGCCTTTCACTGGCTCCCGCAATCTCATCTTCAAAAGGCAGCCATGCCATACACAATACCAAAAGGCTCCCGTTGGACTTTAACACCCGAAACAGCTTCGGCATAATTTGCGCATGGTCAAAATGCCAGAAGCGTTGACAGGCCGTAATAACGTCAAAGGATTCATCGGGAAAGGCAAGCTTTTCTGCCGGAACGGCATAATACTCGATTTTCATGCCTTCGGAAAGGGCGGCTTGCGCAATCTGATTTTCGGAAATATCCGCTGCCGTTTTGATAAAAGAAATCGTACATCTCCGGCCGGCAGCAGGAGAATAGAAAATCATGTTCCCCAACTTCGTCATAAATGACTTTGAACATGGGTCGGCAGAGATTTGTGTAGATTATATCGCCCACATGGAGTTTCAGCGATTCGTTGCAGTCAATCGTAACGGCTTGGGATAGAAATTTATGGAGACAGCGTATTCGGCAAAAAACGCTACCTGCCCGCCTTCAACGTCAATCACGGAAATCGTCTGTCCTTCCGCTATGTCCATGCTTTTCCCGCTACAGGCAGGAATCAAATATTCCCTCATTCCTCCAAATCCTTCCGCATGATATAATCTGTCTGCTCGTCATCGCCCATCACAAACGAATGCGTCCCGATCTGGTAAAAGCCATTCCGTTTGTAAAAGCGGAGCGCCTTTTCGTTTTTCTCCCAAACGCCGAGCCAGACATATTTTTTCTTCCGCCGTATAGCTGTGCTGACAGCCTTCTCCATCAGACAGCGCCCTAAGCCCTCCCCTTGAAATTCTTTGGACACATAGATTCTCTCGATTTCCAGCGACTGTTCATCATGGATATCCGTCTGGGCTGGGGCTTCATTCAGCTTCAGGTATCCAGCCAGCTTCCCACCCCGGTACAGAAAATAAAATACGGAGTTTTCGTCTGACAGCTCCGCCCTGATTTTTTCCGCCGCAAAGGCTTTGTCCAAATAGACGGCCATATTTTCCGGCGTATTCATATCGGCAAAGGTTTCAAAAAACAATCGCCGGGAAAATGCCTGGAGAATCTCCAAGTCTTCAAGCGTGCATTCTCTAAAACTTACAGCCATTTTATGTACTCCTTATTTCCCTCCGCTTATACTAATCCAAGCTTTCCCTATAAAGCCGCTTGCCAAATTCGTATGCCTCCTGCAGATGGGAAGTTTTCTCGATTCGAGGCTTTCCGTTGGTGTCGCCGCACCCGCCGGCCAGAAGCATCCCCTTGTCATGAAATCCGATGTAATGCACCAATGCGAACTGATAATAGGAAACCGCCTGCTCAAACGTCCAGAAGAAATCATCCGCTGACGTCATCAAAAGCGCGCAGTCCTTCACCGGATACTTCTCATATCTCCCAAACGGAGGGTTAGGATCTTCCTCCGCAATACAGTAAAACCGTTCGATAAATGCTTTGATTCTGGACGAGAGTGTCCAGAAATACAGCGGGGAAGCAAATACGATGCAATCCGCCGCCTTGATTTTCGGTACCAGCTCGTTAAAGGCGTCCTTTTGAATGCAGGGTTTCCCGTAGCGGCAGGCATTGCAGCCAAGGCACCCTTTTACTTCATTCTTTATCAGGGAAATCACCTCTACTTGATGCCCCGCTTCTTCGGCCCCCCGAACAAAATGCTTTACCAGCTGAGCCGTATTGCCGTTTGCCCTTCCGCCTCCCTGTACGGCTAAAATCTTTTTCTGTTCCATCCTTCCATCCTCCTCATCTTCATATTCCAATCCGTCTCCCCTGCACCAGCGTATGGCGGTCTCCCGGTAGGCTTTCGTAAGATAATCGTACCGCTGCTGTTCAATGCCAACGGATCCCGTTTTTGAACCGGCGGAATGCTCCCTTGCCGCGGATCGCTCCAGCAAGCTCATCCCGTGCCTTTCCGGAAGGCAGTTCTTCCACAAAGGATTCCATGATGCCGTATTCATGGATTTCATATTTGGTTGGGAAAGGATAAAAGCGTTCCGGCTCTACGTTCAGCAAAGCTCCCAGCTCATTGTTTCTCATACCGGTAATATCCGGATCATCCAAAAAGACGGGTTTCCTTGTCTGCCGATCCCCAAAGGCGGTATAGGCTTCATCCGCCATTTCAATCGCTTCGATTACCTGTTTCAGCCTGATTTTCATATAGACTCTCCCTATTTCCGGAATATACAGATCAACCGGCGTGTATTTTCTGCTATTTCAGAATCCCTCCTAAATCGGTCCTTCCATTTTTCTTCCTCAGTACGCTTATCCTGCCAGCCAAATTCCGCAAAAACCGCTTCTATACTTTTAAAATGTTTCTTCTGTTCCTCTTCCGAAAGCTTTTTCACTGCCTCGGATTCCTCGATTGCCTCCTGCAGCTTCTGTCGTTCCGCTTCCACTTCTTCGTCCATAAATCCGCAAAAAGTCATTTCGTAAATCACGGCCGCAGCCAGACGGGAAAGACCAATTTCTTCGGCATTTTCCATGTTCAGCTCATAGCCTAAAACTTCTTTCCAAGGGAAAACTCAAAGGCATATCCGTCCGGCAGCGAAAGGTTTTGCCTCTCTTTTTTGAAGCTCCTCCAAAGATAGTTCGTCAAGGTCTCCAATCTGGTGGAGCCTATCAAAGCGGATCGCCTTCATCTCCTTGGCGATATACAGGAACGTCCAGTGTTTTCTTGCAGAAAATTCCCTTTTCAACAAAGGGGCAGTTGAAGGGGATACCGGCAGCACCTATGACGGCGGAAGAAAGGAAACACTCTGCACGTCTGAAATGAGAAGTGTTTCTCCGTCTGCAAAGCGCAAAAGCTTTTCTACCGCATCTACAAAAGCCCAACCCTTGTCCCATACATACACCGGTGTTTCATAAAAAGCCGGCAGTGCTTTCGGATCAAGGGGCTGAAGCCAGTCTGGACGGGGATCCGTCTGGGTATTCCGGCCCAGCAGGAAATCAGTGGACACTCGATAATAATCCGTCATCCGCTCCAATCCTTACTTTAGGATCATCCATTTGCCGGCTTTATCACTTCCGGTTCGGGAAATAACCTTCAGAGCTTTGAGGCGCTTGAGTGCACATTCTACCATGGATTTTGAAACTCCAATTTTTCCCGCCAGTTCAACTGCTGTGCTTGTAGGACTTTCTTTCAGCTGCTTTAAAATTGCTGTTTTATTTTTATTCAGACTATCAAATACACCTTCATTTGCATCTTTATTTGACGCTGTAATCTCAAAATCCGGATGAATATAAATTGTCGTTGAGAAATAGGTACATCATCGGCCTCAAACAAAGGCTCCGGAGAACCGTTATAGCGTAAGGCGTTGCGGATTTTGCGGAATCCGGTATTGCGTTCTTCTGTCAGGTGCATTTCTTTCAGGAACTCATCAATCCGGCGATTTCGGTACCGCCTGCTGTATGCCCTGTATTTCCACAGCTCTTTCTGGCTGATAGAGAAGTCCGCGCTGAGATGACTAACAATAATGATACGGTTCGGCTCCAGATTAAAAAACATTAGACCTACATTTTTTTGGCTTTACATATTCGGGCAGTGTGCTGACAATGTTCATGCTCTTACACAAATCCAGAAAATCCATATGGCCGGATTCTTATAGTCGGATTTTTATATTAGTTGGAACTGCCATTTGTCACAGCCTCCTCATCCCTCTTCTTTATTTATCGTCCGTTTTTTATCCGCGCACCTGCAAGCCTGTCCGCATCTTCGGGAATAATCCAGGTGCTCCCAGCTTTCTGGGCACCTTTAATTCGGCCGCCCTCACACAGCTCGGCTACCCATCTTGGAGAACAATTCCACTTTTCCCCAACCTGAGTTGTAGGCAGATATCTCATTACAGAATGCCCCCTTCCGATTCTATATTATATTTACAATTCTGAAGAATATCAACATTGATTTATGTTCCGCCTCTCGGAGGCTGGTTCACCAGCAACTGAACTGCTATGCCATAGGCATTTCTGCTTCAGCGTGATATGGTATAAAAGAGGGGTGAAAAAATGACTAAAGAAACGTTGATTGGTGGATTTTAGGTGAGATGTCTTCTATGATCTTCTCAAGACTGCGAAAAGAGAATCCAAAAGTCAAAGAGCGTCAGGGAAGAATTGAGGCAATGAGGAAAGGTCTCAAAGAAAAAGCTGATACTCTGGATACGGATTTGTGAAGCCAGATTGATGAACTCGTAGGTGCTGTAGATTTGCTGGACGGGGAGGAAATCAAAGCTGCATATTTGCACGGCATAGCAGATTTCGCCAAGGTAATGGCAAAACAGAATTATACGGATCGAGCTAATAAATCGCAACATTGAAAATGAAGAATTTATTGACAGCTACAGAATATCCGTAACCGAGCCACAGATTTTTTGTTTAATGAAAGCCTTGCATGCCGAGTCGGGATCGTGAATTTACATAGACTGTTAGATGCTGATATTTATCAGGAGTCAAAGCGAACCATTCCAGACAGATGCTGAATACTTAATGAAGTGTCTATTGGTAAGAACACCCAAGGGCTTAAATGAAATAATTTTCAAAGGTTCCATACCGGAGCTTTATGCCGAAAAAAGAAAATCAACATGCCTGCATCAAATAACACGAAAAGACAAAGCGTATAGCTTTTCATATATACGCTTCGTGTCTCTCATAAAAGGCCTGCTGATTTTCCTTTTGATAAACGAATTTTAAATACTTTCTTCGCTATGCTTTTTTATGGATTGTTTTGACTCCAAATACAAAATAAATGATATGGCAGACCCAGATGATGGCGAGGATGACGCTGGGAACCACCACGTTCGCCCGCATCATCATGAAAAAGCCAAAGCCCATCAGCAGCGTTACCGGGATGATGACGCCCACCTTAGTCTGCACCGTCATTCCCTTTTTCTTCACAAAAGACTCCAGATGTTTTTTGTAAAGCTTAGTGCTCACAAACCAGTCGTGGAGTTTTTGGGACGAATTGGCAAAGCAAAACACCGTCACCAGGAAAAAGGGTACTGTAGGCAGGATGGGCAGCGCCACGCCGACGCAGCCCAGTCCCAGGCAGAGGAATCCCAAAATCAAAAATATCAGCCGTTTCAGTTTCATAGGTTCACCTTCTATCTTTTTTTATTTCTTCCCGACAATCAGGGCAGAACCGCGAAGCATCAGCCATTTGGCCTCTTTAGGGCTCATAAACATTCCTTTTGTTGTATCGATCAGTTCCACCTGTTCATATCCCTGCTCCTTCAACCGCTCCACAAACATTTGCATATTCCCATACCGTGTAGGAGACATCAGGTCGTGAATGGCAAAAACACCGCCTTTTTTCAAGACGCGCAGGGTTTCCATCAGCAGGGCCTGCTTGTCTGCACGAGCGATATTGTGGTACACATAATTGCTTGTTACCGCGTCGAAGCTTTCGTCGGGGAAATCCAGCAGCACCGCGTTTCCGGACAAAAAACATGTGTTTTTAACTTCCTCCGCCGCGGCGTTGCTCTCACACAGACTTTTGTTGAAGGAAGCGTATTCCTTTCCCCAGCGGTCGATCCCGACCATTTCCCCCTGCGGGTTGCCTTTCGCACATGCGATGGTCAAAGCGCCGCTGCCGCAGCCAACGTCCAGCCCTCTTCCTTTGTCCGGCAGGCGGATATACTTTGCCGTCCCTTCCACAATCTGTTTGGACAGCCTTCGTTTCCCGCTATAGGAAAAGGATCGGTAAGCGCAGACACACCATGCGGCACAGCCGCCGCAAATCAAAAAGGCGATTCCCAACAGGACGCCCAGCACAAGGCGGAACACGCCCTGCACACCAATCCCGCATACGCCAAACAGCAGAAAGCAGGTAAGAAGAACCGCCGAAATAATCAGCATAATCAACATCATCCCTTTTGGGACCCAATTTTTATAATCCGGTTTCATATGCTTTTCCTTTCTTTAACTCATTCTTCCATGCTCAACCGAATAGACAGTATCTGCAATCCGCATGGTGGACTGGCGGTGGGAAACCAGCACCACCGTCTTGCCCTCCCGTTCTTCGTGGAGAGATTTTAAGATGACGGCCTCGTTTAAGCTGTCCAGATTGCTGGTGGGTTCGTCCAGCAATAGGAGGGGCGCGTTGTGCAGGAAAGCTCTTGCCAGTCCCAGCCGCTGCCGCTCCCCGCCGGATAGAGTGTTGCCCAACTCACCCACCGGGGTATCATAGCCCCGTGGCAGCGTCATAATGAAGTCATGCACCGACGCCTTTTTGCAGGCCGCCTCAATTTCTTCGTCTGTAGCCTCCAGTTTAGCGATCCGCAGATTGTTTTTAATGCTGTCATGGAAGAGGTGGGTTTCCTGGGTAACAAAGCCCTCCATCTCCCGCAGATTTGCAGTGTTGATTTGGTTGATGGGCGTATCCGAAATCTTTACCTTCCCCTGCTGAACATTCCAGAACCGCATGAGAAGTTTTAATAAGGTGGATTTACCGCTGCCGCTGCGCCCCACAATGCCGACCACGCTGTGTTTCGGAATTTCCACCGACACATTAGAGAGGATGGTTTCCTCTCCGTAGGCAAAGGTGACGTGCTCCGCCGCAGCGCCGGTGAAAGCAATCTCCGGCCTGCCGGTAACTTCCTCCACCACAGGCATTTCCTCCAGGATATCCAGCACCCGATTGCCCGCCGCAAAGGTGTTCTGTAAGGTACTTCCCAGCGCCGCCAGCGCGATGGCCGGGCCGAAGGAGGAAAAGAGGGCGATGGTGGGAATGAGTACCCCGTCAAAGCCTACGGCACCGCTTTGGTAGAGCAGCGCGGAGACAAACAGCATCACAAGGTAAAAGACCAGTACCACCGTATTGGTCACTGCCGAATTGCGGCCGGCCGTGCGTTTCATGCGTTCCTCGTCCTTTGCCAGTGCATCGGTTTTTTCATTCATCTGTACCAGCCGCTTCCTGCCCTGCCCGTATTGCAGGGTTTCGGACAGGCCACGCAGGCTGTCCAGCACAAAGCCGGAAAGCTCCCCGGATCCCCTGCGGAACTTCATTCCGTCGCCCACGCTGAGCTCGGAGATTCCCAAAGGAATAACAATCCCCACGATGAGATACGCAGCCAGCGCAATGAGCCCCAGCAGCCAGTGGAAATAACCGATGAACAGGCACATCACAATGGTGAACAGGAAGGCAATGGCTGCCGGAGAGATGGTATGGGCGTAGAACACTTCCAATAGTTCAATGTCGGAGGTAATCACGGAGATTAAATCTCCCTTGTCCCGGCCTTCCAGCTTGGCTGGGCAGAGCCGCCGCAGCGCCCGGAATACCCTGTCCCGCAGAAGCGCCAGCAGCTTGAAGGCGATGAAATGGTTGCAGGCCTGTTCCGCATACCGCAAAAAGCCCCGCACGACGGCAAAGGCCACTACACAGGCAAACAGGGCAGTCAGGGTGAAGGGGGTATCAAAGTGCAAAGCCTCCAGTACTGCATACCCGCCGAAGATAGTGATAAAGGCGGCGCACAGGTGCCCTACAAGGCCCATGAGAATAGCCAGAAGCATAAAACCGGTTAAAGGCTTTACTAACCTAATCAGCCGGGCCATGACCTGAAATCCGCTTCTTTTTTTCATCTGGCGTCACCTTCCTTTCCGTAATTTTCCAGAGATTGCTGTGCATTCCACAGGCGTTCATACAACCCGTGATTTTGCAGCAGTTCCGTATGGCTGCCGCTTTCCGCAATGCGGCCGTTTTCCAGCACATAGATGTTGTCCGACTGTATCACGTTTGCCAGCCGGTGAGAAATAAGAAGCACCGTTTTGTGCTTGGCCAGCTTATGTATCGCGGCCATGATGTTGTTTTCGCTCTCAATATCAATATTGGAGGTGGCCTCGTCAAAGATATATATTGGGCTGTCGTGTAAGAGCGCTCTTGCCAGAGCAAGCCGCTGGCATTGACCGCCGGACAGGTTCGACGCCTTTTCCAGCAATGGGGTGTCCAGCCCTTTCTCGGATTTCAGAAACGCGGCTAAATTCACCCGTTCCAGCACCGCCCACAGCTCATCCTCGGATGCGGAAGACTTGCCCATGAGCAGGTTGTCCCGCACCGTGCCCTTGAATAGATAGCTCTGATGGCCGATATAGGTGATATTTTGCAGCAGGGAGTTTTCATTGATGTCCTTCAGTTCCACGCCACCGATGGCGGCCGAACCGGTATAGCCCTTGTTCCGCCCCATGAGGATGGCGGCGATGGTGGATTTCCCACATCCGCTTTCCCCAACCAGGGCGGTAAAGCTGCCCTGGTTGAACTGCAAATCCACGCCGTGTAAAATCTCCCGTCCGCCCTCGTATGAAAACCGCAGATTGGAACATACCGCATCGTGCCGCATCGGGAAGCTCTCGGAAACCTTCTGTTTGTGTTCCGGCAGGTCCAGCAGGCGGAAGATCTTATCGCTGGCAGCCATGCCGTTCATCGCGATGTGGAAAAAGCTGCCCAGCTGCCGCATGGGGAGGAAAAAGTCTGCCGCCAGCAGGATAATCAGCAGACAGCCGGCCAGCGAGACATGGTTATTTACATACTGCGTCACCGCCATAATCATCCCCAGCGCCGCCCCGCCGTAGGCAATCAAATCCATAACCGTGATGGAGTTGAGCTGCATGGTCAGCACCTTCATGGTGATTTTGCGAAACTTCTCGGCTTCCACATTCATCTCTTTGTTTTTGAATTCGTCCGCCTGGTAGATTTTGAGGGTGGTTAAGCCCTGAAGATTTTCAAGGAAGGTATCTCCCAGCGCCGTATACTGCCCCCAGTATTTGGAGAGCAGCTTTTTTGCCCAGGTCTGCACCGCAGCAATTGCGATAGGAATCAGCGGCACGCATACCAGCAGCACAATGGCCGCCGGAATGTTGATAAAGCAGAGCACCATAAACAGGGTCAGCGGCGCCAACATGGCATAAAAGAATTGCGGCAGATAAGCGCCGAAATAGGTTTCCAGCTGGTCTACACCTTCCACCGCCACCTGTACGACTTCGGAGGTTTTCACCTGTTCGTTGTAGGAAGCGCCCAATCGCAGCAGCTTTTCATAGATTTTCTCCCGCAGGGTTTTCTTGACCGCTTTGGAGGAGAGGTAACTCATCCGGCTGGCCCCGGTGGTACACAGGAACCGGATGAGGAGCGCCAGCGCTACCACAGCCGCCGTCGTCCACAGTGAGGCGGGGCTGGTGCTTCCGTAGTAAAGCCCGGCAAACAGGTTTGTGATGCTGAACATCATAGAAATGTTCGCCGCCAGGGAACACCACTGCAAAACAACGTTCCCGGCGATGTGTTTTTTGCTCTCAGCTACCGTGCCGATGAGCCGTTTATTGATCATCATGGTTTTGTCCGCCTTTTAATAATTTTTTCATCGCTGCCTTGACGCCGGAGCACAGCGCTGCGATCGCAGCGGCAAATGCAATAGACGCAAAGCCGTATCACAGGGACTGCATCGCCTCGTTATTCACGACTACTCATCTTCTTTCTTTTTGCCAGCCCCTTAATGGACTGTCCTCGTAGCTTTCCGGGCTGACCGCGTGCTCCATTAGGCTGGCGTCCGCCGCGGCTGTTTTTCCGTCTACGCCCAGTTCCTCCAGCAGCGTCTGAAAGGTCTGGTGCCGTTCGTAGGTGGCTTTTGCGATTTTCAATCCCGCTTCCGTCAGGCAGAAGGCGCGGTTTTCGTCCCGCATCAGGTAGCCCTCCTGCTCCAGTGCTTTGAGAGAGATGGAGACCGTCGGCTTGGACACCCCCAGCGCCTCCGCAATGTATGTGCCGTGAACTTCTGCCTTTTGGGACAGCAGGTAAATGGTTTTCAGGTAATCTTCCGCTGTGCGTCTGAGCTTCATCGAAGCCGCATCCTCCTTTCTTTCCGCTATACTGGAATCACGAACGGCTTGCCGTCTACGCTGCGGATATCCAGCTCCACGTCGTATACCTCTTTTACCAGTTCGCTTGTGAGGATTTCTTCCGGCAGGCCGTGGGCGATCATCTTTCCGTCCTTCATAGCGACAATTTCATCGCTGTAATACAAAGACTGATTGATATCGTGGAGCACCATAACAATGGTGATACCGTATTCTCGGTTTAACTGTCGGATGAGCTTTAAGATTTGCAGCTGGTAGCGGATATCCAGATAGGTGGTTGGTTCGTCAAGGAACAGCACCTTGGTATCCTGGGCCAGCGCCATAGCGATCCACACCCGCTGCTTCTGCCCGCCGGACAGTTCGGAAACCGGTTTATCTTTATGCTTGTAGGTATGGGTGATCTCCATGGCCCGGTGGATTTTTTCTTCATCCTCCTTCGGATCAGGGGACAGCCCCATGGTGTGATAGGGTGTTCTTCCGTAGCCCACCAGCTTTTCTACGCTCAAATCCACCGGCGCGGTGTTGTACTGGTGGACGATAGAGACTTCTTTTGCAAAGTCTTTGAGCCGCATCCCGACAATATCGCCGCCCCGCAGGAGGATTTCCCCCTCGCCCGGGCGGAGATTTTTTGTCATCAGGTTGAAAAGAGTACTCTTTCCGCAGCCGTTGGCGCCAATCAAAGTAGTGATTTTTCCCTCGTGCAGCTCCAGGTCGAGATGTTTCAGCACCTGCTGCTTGCCGTAGGCAAAGGAAAGGTTTTTGACAGTAAACACGTTATTGTCCATAGCTTTGCTTCGACCTCCTAAGCAGCAGGATAAAGAATGGGCCGCCTATCACCGACATGATGATGGCCGCGCTGATCTCATAGGGCGCCGCGATGGTACGCCCCAGGGTGTCCGCCAGCAGCAGGGTGAACGCTCCCAGCAGGATGGAATACGGTACCAGCACCTTATGATTGCTCCCCACCAGCAGTCTTGCAATATGGGGGACAATGAGCCCCAGGAAGCTGATGGGGCCGATGACGGCGGTGGAAATGCTCGCCAGCAGCACTGCAATCACCGAAATGACGATACGGCTTCTTGTGACGTTCACGCCCAGAGAACGGGCCGTTTTGTCCTCCAGCGCCAGCAGGTTGCATTGCCCCATCACAAAGACGGAAGCGATCAGACCGATGACCACATAGAGCAGAAGCGTCTGAAAATCATCCCAGGTCTTCATGGTGATGTTGGCGTTGACAATGCTGGCAACGCCGGAATAGTTGCTCCCCGTGCCGGAGTTGAAAGCGCTCATGAGCCCGGTAAACATGGCGTTGACCGCCACGCCCACGAGGATAATCCGCAGGGGTGAAAGCCCGCCCTTCCAGGAAAGGGAGTATACCAGCAGGAACGCCACCATACCGCCGAGAAACGCGAACAGAGGCGTGAAAAAGTAGAGAGTCGGCACAAAGGCGGTAATGAGCACCGCCGTCAGGCTGGCTCCCGAGCTGACACCGATGATTCCGGGGTCGGCCAGCGGATTTTTCATCACGGCCTGCAAAAGCACGCCGGATACGGCGGTTGCCGCGCCGCCGAAGATGGCGATGAGGATGCGGGGAAACCGCAGGTCGTAAATGGTCGCCACGTTTTCGTTGTGTTCGATAAAGAGTCCTTTGAACAGTTCCAGGGGCATCACCTTCAGGCTGCCGATATTGACGGCGACCAGGAACAGCGTCAGCAGCCCCAGGGCGGTGATGGCAAAGGAGAGGATTTTCTTTCGGCTGCTTACCATAAGCAAAATCTCCTTTTGGAAAAACGGCAGGGATTCTCCCGACAGGAAAAGCCCGGCCGTTTTGTGTTTTGTTTCAGGGTTATTCCTCGCCGTAGAGCATCGGCTGAAGCGCTTTCAGCGCCTCCTCATAGCTGAAATTGGCGCTCATATTAAAAAGGTTGGAATCCAGGTCGTACACCCGGCCCTCCTGCACCGCCTTGAAGTGCTGCCAGATGTCGTTGGTGGAAAATTCCTCCGCAAACATCTTCCTGGCCTCATCCGGAAGGCCGTGGGCCGCCCGGAGGATCACGTCCGGCTCCTTGGTCTTCATATCCTCGGTGTTGGCGAACAGGAATTCCTGCCCGTCCCCGTCGCCGTAGACGTTGGTGCCGCCCGCCAGCTTCACAAGGCTGCCCACATAACTGTTGTCGGTTGCAATAATGTAGGAACCGGGCAGGCCCATAAGCACCAGCACCTTGGGGGATTCCTTACCGGCGTTTTTCTCTGCAAATTCCGTCATAAAGGAATCGAATTCCTCCAGCATGACAGCCGCTTCTTCCTCCCGGCCGAATTTTTCTCCCAGTCCTTCAATGGATGCGTACATTCCTTCTACGCTTTTCAGGTTCAGAAACAGAGAACTGACCCCGATGGAGGCGTATTTGGGCTGTAAATCGTTTTGCAGGGTTGCCGGCGACAGGATGTAGTCCGGGTCGAGGGATTTGATGATCTCCAGATCCGGGTTCATGGCCATACCCACGGTGGTAACCCCATCGTACCGTTCCGGCAGGTCGCTGGTGGATTGACAGATCCCGACCAAATCTAAATCTAACCGGTTGCAGATCTGCACCACTGCCGGGGAGGTCGCCACCAGGCGAACCTCCCTGCTTTCATTTGTGCTGGTTGTTTCCTCCGGGTGCTGGTTGACGCAGCCGGTAACGCACAGCGCCATCACACCGGCTAAAACAAGGGATAGGATTTTTTTGAGTTTCATTGCCCGCACCTTCCCTTACTTTTTCAGAAAGGGGTTTTTACCCTTTCTGAAAAAGCAGAAATACCACACGCAGCCGCCCGCAATAGCTACGACGATAATGCCGCCGATGACCCACCAAACAACCGGATTGCCGGTGCTGCTGTCCTGCTCTGCTTCGGAAGACGTGCTGCTCACCTTGTTGCCAGAGGCGTCAAATTCTTCCAGGCCAAGGGCTTCGGAGGAACTGTCTTTGCTGGAAGAATCTTCGGAAGGCGCATCACTGCTGGATGGTTTCTCGCTGGTGGACGCTTCCGAAGAGGAAGGGATCGCAGAGTTTGGTACCTGGCTGGAAGAGGGCGCCTGTTCCGATGGGGTCTGGCTGGAGAGAGTCTGCATCTGCTGGGTGGCTGCAGCCGGCTGCGGGCTATGAAAAACAGAAGGATATTGCAAGGAGGCTTTACTGTGAAACAGCATCGGTTTTGGGCATGGGGCGCTGTGATCTGCATGGTTATGGTACTCATTACAGGCTACAGGCACAAGTAAAGAAAAGAAAGGATGGATTCATATGCGTATTTATTCAAAACTGGCCTGCTTTATCGGCGGCGTGTTGTTCGGTTCCGTGGGGATCAAGCTGCTTTCCAGCAAGGATGCCAAAAAGGCGTATACCCATATAACTGCCGCAGGGCTGCGCATGAAAGATTCGGCGATGAAGACCGTCGCCACAGTGCAGGAAAACGCCGGGGATATTCTGGCCTCCGCCAAGGATATTAATGAAAAGCGGGCTGCAAAAGAAGCGGAGGAAAAAGCCGCGGCTGAGATCGCTGACGAAAACGATGAGGAAAACAAAGAGCCGGAAGAATGAATCATCCGCAGCAAAGGGAGCCGTGACTGCGGCTCCCTTTTTCATGGAGGTTTTTCAATGAATGCAGTAATCATACACGAGAGCCGAGGACGGATGCGGCTGCAATGCAGGCTGAAGCAGAAGGAAATGAGCCTGCGCCAGGCGGATCTGCTGGAAGCGTGGTTCCAAAAGCAGAGCTGGACCAGCCGGGTAACGGTGCATGAACGCACCGGCTGCGTCATCCTGTACTATACCGGAGCAAGGGAGACGGTTTTGCAGGCTGTGCGGCAGTTTTCCTGGAAACAGGCGGAGCAGAGCGTATCCCTGCCGGCGCACAGCAGCCGTATGCTCAACCGCCAGTTCGAGGAAAAGCTGGTGGGCAAAGCGGCGCTGAAACTCGTAAGCACCCTGTTTCTGCCCACACCTTTGAGAATCGCCCGGGTGCTGTGGCACGCCGTCCCTTTTCTGCGCAAAGGCCTGCGCTGCTTGAGGCAGAATAAAATCAAGGTGGAACTGCTGGACGCCGTTTCCATCGGCCTGTCCATTATCCGCCGGGATTTTGCCACGGCCGGTTCGGTCATGTTCCTGCTGGAGCTGGGAGAGCTTCTGGAGGAATGGACCAGGAAAAAATCGGTGCAGGATCTGGCGCAGTGTATGTCCTTAAATGTGGACAGGGTATGGCTGAACACACCGGAAGGCGAAGTCCTGACGCCGGTATCCCAAATCCGGCCGGGTGACCGGATCGCAGTCCGCGTCGGCGGCGTTATCCCGGTGGACGGTATGGTGACAGACGGCGAAGCGATGGTCAATCAGGCTTCGTTGACAGGAGAATCCCTGCCGGCAGCCAAACGGCCGGGCAGCCTTGTCTACGCGGGAACCACCATCGCGGAAGGAGCCTGCACGATAGAAGTCCGGCAAACTTCCGGCCAGAGCCGCTACGACCAGATCGTGGCCATGATCGAGCGTTCGGAGCAGATGAAGTCGGCGACGGAAAGCAAGGCTGCCAATCTGGCGGACAAACTGGTGCCATACACCTTTGCGGGCAGTCTGCTCAGCCTTATCCTGACCCGGAACGTTACCCGCGCCTTATCGGTGCTGATGGTGGATTTCTCCTGTGCCTTAAAGCTTGCCATGCCGCTTGCCGTACTGTCTGCCATGCGCGAAGCCGGCCGGGAGCATATCACCGTGAAGGGCGGGAAGTTTCTGGAAACCATCGCCCGGGCGGATACCATTGTGTTTGATAAGACAGGCACCCTCGCCCGTGCCTGTCCTAAGGTTGTGCGGATAATCCCTTTCAGCGGGCACAGGGAAACGGAGATGCTGCGGCTGGCGGCCTGCCTGGAGGAGCATTTTCCCCACTCCATGGCTAACGCCGTTGTGGAAGAGGCAAAGCGCCGGGATCTCAAGCACGAGGAACTCCACTCCAAGGTCAATTATCTGGTGGCGCATGGGATTTCCAGCTCTGTCGGGCAGGAGCGTGTGCTCATCGGCAGCGCCCACTTCATTTTTGAGGACGAAGGCTGTACGGTTCCCGCCGGGGAACAGGAACAATTCGACGCCCTGCCTTTAGAATGCTCCCATCTGTACCTGGCAATCGACGGGCAGCTGGCAGCTGTCATCTGCATCGCTGATCCTCAGCGTGAGGAAGCGCAGGACGTTCTTGCCGCCCTGCGCAGGCTCGGGATACAAAAGGCCGTTATGCTGACCGGCGACAGCCGGCGCACAGCCGAAGCGGTTGCTTCTCGTATCGGGATCGATGAATTTTGTGCTGAGGTGCTACCGGAGGATAAGGCAAATTATGTAGCGGCGCTGCGGGCGCAGGGGCATACCGTCATCATGGTGGGAGACGGCATCAACGATTCCCCGGCCCTGTCTGAGGCGGACGCTGGGATCGCCGTCAGCGACGGTGCCGCCATCGCGCAGGAGATCGCCGACATCACCATTGCGGCGGAAAGCCTGTGGGAGCTAGCGCGGCTGCGGCAGCTTGCCATGGCGTTAAACAATCGCATCCGCAATATTTACCGCTTTGTCCTCGGGTTCAATGGAGGGCTGATCGCCCTGGGGGTTGCCGGGCTGCTGCCGCCCTCCGCATCGGCGACCTTGCACAACCTTTCCACGCTGGGGATCAGCCTGCACAGCATGACCTCTCTTCCCTGCAACGGAATAGAAACAACACCGGAAAAATGATCATGATATGCAAAGACGGGGAGCCCCGCATATTCTGCGGCTCCCCGTCTTTGCTTTATGTGCCGGCAGGCAAAAGGACTTGTCTATTTACCTCATCATCATAATTTCCTCTTGACAAAACCTTTGTCAAGATATATTATAACATCGTTACATAACACTGTTATATGGAGGCCGATATGGAAGAAAAGTCATCCGATACCTTAGAAAAAATACAGCAGGCCGCTTTGGAGGAATTTTCCGAAAAGGGCTTCCTTGGCGCTTCTCTGCGGCAGATTGTCAAAAATGCTGGCGTGACCACCGGGGCGTTCTACGGCTATTTTTCCAGCAAGGAGGCGTTGTTCGCCTCTCTAGTAGAGCCCCACGCCGCCGCCCTGATGGGCCGGTTCATGGAAGCCCAGACAGGCTTTGCCGAGCTGCCGGAGCAGGAGCAGCCGGCGCACATGGGCGAAGCCTCCGGTGATTATGTGGACTGGATGGTGGACTACATCTGCGAGCACCGGGAGCCGGTCAACCTGCTGCTCTGCCGGGCGGAGGGAACCTCCTACGAGCATTTTGTCCACAATATGGTGGAGGTAGAGGTGGAATATACCCTGAAATACATGGAGGTGCTGCGCCGGCTGGGCAAGGATATCCCACAGCTGGATCAATCCCTCTGCCATATCATCGCCAGCGGCATGTTCAACGGACTGTTTGAAATTGTGATCCACGATATGCCCCGGGAGCAGGCGCACCGGGACGTGACACAGTTCCGCACTTTCTATACAGCCGGATGGCTTGAATTGATGGGACAATAGTCCCGTCTTTTTTGTGCATTAGTTAGCCATAACTAACTTTTTTAATAAGGAGGTTGTTTTTGTGGAAAAACAAAAAAGGAATGATGTGGCGGCTCTGCTCCGTTATGCAGGCGGCCACAAGGGGCTGA
The DNA here is from genome assembly GCA_000154345.1 of [Clostridium] leptum DSM 753. Taxonomy (GTDB): domain Bacteria; phylum Bacillota; class Clostridia; order Oscillospirales; family Acutalibacteraceae; genus Clostridium_A; species Clostridium_A leptum. The sequence goes on along the minus strand of DS480347.1, from coordinate 130,771 downwards.
CCTTTCTGGGCCTGGCCCTGTCTGGGCTTGCCATGCTGCTGAGCATGGCCCCCTACATCTGCATCTGGCTGGCGGCGCGGGATCTGATCGCCGCGGCTCCGGACTGGACGCAGGCAGAGTCTGTCGCGCAGTACGGCTGGCTGGCCTTTGCCTTTGCGGTGGGCGGCATTGTGATCTACTTTCTGGGGTTGATGTGCACCCATCTGGCGGCCTTCCGCACGGCGTCCAACATCCGCAAGCAAGGCGTCGCTCGTGTGATGAAAGCTCCGTTAGGCTATTTTGATGCCAATGCCTCCGGCCTCATCCGGGGACGGCTGGACGCGGCGGCGGCCGATACGGAAACGCTGCTGGCCCACAACTTGGCGGACATCGTCGGCACAGTCATCATGTTCCTTGCGATGCTGGTGCTGATGTTCGTCTTTGATTGGCGGATGGGCGCTGCCTGCCTGCTGGCGGCGGTGATTTCCGTTATCGCCATGTTCTCCATGATGGGCGGCAAAAACGCTGCGCTGATGGCAGAATATCAGGCGGCCCAGGACCGGATGACCAAGGCGGGCACCGAGTATGTCCGCGGCATCCCGGTGGTAAAGATCTTCCAGCAGACGGTCTATTCCTTCAAAGCGTTCAAAGAGGCCATTGAGGATTACAGCAGCAAGGCCGGATACTATCAGGACAAGGTGTGCCGCGTTCCCCAATCCATCAATCTAACGTTCACCGAAGGAGCTTTTGTGTTCCTGGTTCCAGTCGTTTTGTTCCTTGCCCCCGGCGCGCTGGCCGGCGGAGATTTCGCCGGGTTCATAACGAATTTTATTTTCTACGCGGTATTCTCCGCTATCATCTCCACGGCGCTGGCCCGCATCATGTTTGCCTCCGCCGGAACGATGCTGGCGCATACCGCTTTGGGGCGCATCGATCAGGTGATGGACGCCCCGTTTTTAAAAGCGCCTGCCCACCCGCAGAAGCCCCGTGACAACAGGGTGGAGTTCAGGGATGTAAGCTTTACCTATGACGGTTCGGACGTCCCCGCCCTCTCCCACATTTCCTTCACAGCGGAGCCGGGGCAGACGGTGGCGCTGGTCGGGCCCTCCGGCGGCGGCAAGACCACGGCTGCCAGCCTCATTCCCCGGTTCTGGGACGCCACCTCCGGCACGGTGGAAGTCGGCGGCGTGGACGTGAAGCAGATCGATCCCCATGTGCTGATGGATCAGGTAGCCTTTGTATTTCAGAACAGCCGGCTGTTTAAGGCTTCCATTCTGGAAAATGTCCGGGCTTCCCGTCCGGATGCCACAAGGGAGCAGGTTCTGGAGGCGCTGCAAGCCTCCCAGTGCGGGGATATCCTCGAAAAGCTGCCAGACGGCGTGGACACGCAGATCGGCACAGAGGGCACCTACCTTTCCGGCGGCGAGCAGCAGCGTATTGCTTTAGCCCGGGCGATTCTGAAGGACGCGCCCATCGTGGTACTGGACGAGGCCACAGCCTTTGCCGACCCGGAAAACGAGGTCTTAATTCAGAAAGCCTTCGCCGTGCTGACCAAAGGCCGCACCGTCATCATGATCGCCCACCGCCTGTCCACCGTGGTCGGGGCGGATAAGATCATCGTTCTGGAGGAAGGCCGCGTCGCCGAGCAGGGGACGCACAAGGAGCTCACGGCTGCGGGCGGCCTGTATGCCCGGATGTGGGCGGATTACAACCGGGCGGTGCAGTGGAAGCTGACAGGCGGTTCCACCAGCGACAAGGAGGCGGAGTAAATGTTCAGCAAAAAATTCCAGCGGAAATACGCCCTGACCGATCAGGGCCTGAAAAACACCAAAAAAGGCGTCTTCTGGACGGTGATCGTCAATCTGGTCGTCATGGTCGGCATCGGTGTTTTGTACCTGATGATGTCCGGCTTTATAGGGACTCTGACAGACGAAAATCCGCTGCCCGGCGTCTGGCTTCCCATCGGTCTGACCGTTTTATTTGTCCTTCTGTCCTTTATTACCCATTTGCAGCAGTATAAGGCCACCTACGGGCTGGTGTACGGCGAGGTCAAAACGACCCGCCTGCGTCTGGCAGAGCGGCTCCGCAAACTGCCGCTGGGCTATTTTGGCAAGCGGGATCTGGCCGACCTTACCGAGACACTCATGGGGGACGTCAACCGCATGGAGCACGTCTGGAGCCATGTGCTGGGGTATCTGTACGGCGCGTACATTTCCACGGCGATCATCGCCGTCTGCCTGCTCGTTTACGACTGGCGGCTGGCTATTGCCTGCCTGTGGGGCGTGCCGGTGGCCTTTGGACTGCTGTTCGGCAGCCGGAGAATGGCCGCCCGGGCTTCCGAACGGACGAAAAAAGCGGCTGTCCGGGTTTCCGACGGCATCCAGGAGGCACTGGAGAATGTGCGGGAGATCCGCGCCACCAATCAGGAGGAACGGTATCTGGAAGGACTCAACAGAAAAATTGACGACCATGAAAAGGTCATGATCAAAGGCGAGCTTTCCACCGGCTTGTTTGTCAACGCTGCCAGTGTCATCATGCGCCTGGGCGTGGCGACGACCATTCTTGTGGGCGCAAGCCTGATCCTCTCCGGGCAGATCGATTTTATGCTTTTATTCCTATTCCTTTTGGTCATCACCCGCATCTACGCTCCCTTCGACCAGAGCCTTGCCCTGATTGCGGAGATGTTCGTCTCCCAGGTATCGGCCGACCGCATGAACGAGATCTACGACACGCCTGCGGCGGAGGGGTCGGAAGCCTTCAAGCCGAACGGCCACGATATCGTATTCGACCATGTGGGCTTTGCCTATGACAAAAAAGACGTCCTGCAGGACGTCAGCTTTACCGCCAGGGAGGGCGAGATCACGGCGCTGGTCGGCCCCTCCGGCTCCGGCAAGAGCACCTGCGCCCGGCTTGCCGCCAGATTATGGGATGTCACCAGGGGCTCCATCAAGGTGGGCGGCGTGGATATTTCCACCGTGGATCCGGAAGTGCTCCTCAGCGATTACTCGATGGTCTTCCAGGATGTGGTGCTGTTTGATGACACGGTGATGGAAAACATCCGTCTCGGCAAACACGGGGCCGACGACGAGGAAGTGCTTGCCGCCGCCAAAGCCGCCAACTGCGACGAGTTTGTCCGAAGGCTGCCCAAGGGCTACGGCACCCCCATCGGGGAAAACGGAGCCAAGCTCTCCGGCGGGGAACGCCAGCGCATTTCCATCGCCCGGGCGCTCTTAAAGGACGCGCCTATTGTGTTGCTGGATGAAGCCACCGCCAGTTTGGATGTCGAAAACGAAACCAGGGTGCAGGAGGCGCTCTCCCGCCTGCTGGCCGGCAAGACGGTGCTGGTGATCGCCCATCGGATGCGCACCGTGGAGGCAGCGGACAAAATCGTTGTCCTAGCCGACGGCAAAGCGGCGGAACAGGGGTCCCCAACAGAGCTGATGGAAAAGGGCGGCCTGTTCCGCCGGATGGTGGAGCTGCAGCGGCAAAGCGCCAGCTGGAAGCTGGGATAACTCCCGTATACAGCACCGGCATTGTATATTCAAAAGAATGTTTGAATAAAAAACACAGGTCAGAGGAACAGCCTCTCTCCTGCGTTTTTACTCAAACATCGCCAGATGCCCACCAGTCAGGTTTGTGACAACGTCAGGGTGCTGCATGATGACGCTTAGGACATCCTTGCACGCCTGTGAAAAGATGGTATCGTCCTCCGACAGGATCAACAGTACCCATCCTTTCCATAGGGCAAAATCATCCTGCGTCATCTCGAAATAATTCCCCGCATCGCAGAGAAAGTCGATCATGTGGCATTCATAGGGCTTGATGAGCAGCTTCAGCATGGCGCCGCATAGTTCCTTTATAATTGCTTTCTCCTGCAGAATAAAATACAGCAGCACGGCATTTCTCTTGTAGATATAAAAATCAAACCCGCCCCGGCTGTCCAAAGCCTGCCTGTTCCTATCGGGATCCACGGGCGGTTGCCCTTTCAAAATGACTGAACTTTTTCGAACCGCCCGCTTCCCATTCTTCATGACATGCGCTTTATTATGTATAATAGATGACATCTCATTTCGAAATGAAGGTCATAACAAATTTGTTCCAGGACTTCTATCCTCCTCGTCTTCATATTCCAATCCGTTGTGCTGTTCGATACCGAAATATCAGATCCCACTTTGGAACCCCCGAAACGCTCCCCGGCCGCGTATTGCTCCGGCAAGCTCATTCCGTGCCTTTCCGGAAAATAATTCTTCCACAAAGGATTCCATGATACTATTTCATGGATTTCATTACTTTTTGCACTATGCACCCTAACGAGGCAGGATATGTATTCCGGCGGATTCTATCCTTTGATCATGAGGCAACAGTCCGGCAGATGGTAGCTGAGCAAACGGATATGAAGATTCCATCGGAGCTGATCCCCAAATGCCCGGTATGCGGCGCTCCTATGGCCATAAATCTGCGCTGCGATATGACCTTTGTGCAGGACGATGGCTGGTATGCGGCTTCCAATCGTTATGATGATTTCATCCGGCGGCATCAAAATCTTCATATTTTATTTTTGGAGCTGGGCGTGGGTACCAACACCCCGGTTATCATCAAAAATCCTTTTTGGAGGATGACTTCCCAGAATCCGAAAGCGGTGAAACCTCGAAAAATGCTTTCAAGATCATACTGCCGAATATTAACGCAAAATATAAAAAGGGCAGTAATTCGGCACTTCCCTCAGAACCGTTGGTAAACAATTCCGATGGTGTACAAACCAGTGCCAGAGGAGAAAAAGTATTGGAATACGCTCGGTTACATGGAGCTGTTACAAGAAATGATATAATCGGATTGCTTGGAGTGATTTCATCTACTGCTGTCAGAATCCTGAAAAAATTGGTAAAAAGTAATCTGTTAAAGCAGAATAGAAGAGCAAGAAGTACCAGGTATACCATAGTAAAATAGTGAAACTACATGCCGTACAGCCGATGGGAGCAATCCAGTCGGCGGTTGCAGTTATGAGGAATTCGCATGATACAAGCTTTCGGCGCGCAATAAATATAATATCCCCGTCATCATCAAATATTCTTTTGGGTAGATGACAGTGAAAATCCAAAAGCTGTTTATGTCTGCTTCTCTTTTCCGCGGTTAATAAACCGGGGTGTCATCGACCGGATGCCAGCCGCAGGTACAGGTTTTTGTAGCCTCATACCGCGTCACGCTTCCTGTGCCGGTTTGATAGGTGTCATGCTCCTCTCTTGGATATCCATGGCTTGTATAGATGTCTGCATGGGTCTTCCAGGATTCCAGCGCCGTGTAATCCTTTCCTCCTGTAAAAGCCATTCCGCATTCACATGTCACCTTATCAAAGTAGACCTGCTTTTCCACTGTGCCAAAGTCATGCACATGTCCCGTTACGACTTCTTCGCCGCATCCTGAACAGTATTTATACGCCAGGCCCTTGAAGCCGGTCCCCCAGCTGGACATACAGCCATCCGCCGCTTGATGGAGATATAAGTCATTCAGTGTTCGAAAGAACATTGGTTCTTCCCCGTTCGCCCCATGTATGCGGCATTCCGCCCCATATTCCATATGCCCGCTGTTCTCAGGGCTTACAGATACCCACGTATGAACATGCGGCGTTTCTCCCCCTTCTGTTCCACTGGACGGATGATCCGTCACATCATTCGGCCGGGAGGTTACGTGGCTGGAAGAATGAGATGTACTGCCCGAGTCTGTAACTGTATCCGTATGGGAGGGATGTTCGGTCTCTTTGGAAGCCGTCGCTGTTTCCGAACTGGCGCCAGGCTCCCTGGTTTGACCCTCTTTTGCTTCAGAATCTGAAGAGGTACTTTCGGCGCCCGAAGCATCTGTTTGTTGTGTTGTTCCTGCACTGCTGTAAATGGCAGTACCGCTATCCACCGGCTCATTTTCTGCTGAAACCGCCGTTTTCTCTGGCGCTTTTCCGGAAAGTTCTTCCGATCCGCCTTTGATTCCCAGCATCACAGCCACAGCTATCCCGATGCAAAAAATCACAGCCAGCACAATTACGATAAAAATGGCCTGCCTTTTATGGCTGCGAATCCAATCCATAATCCTTTTCAATTTCATCCACTGCCTTTTCTGACAATATCCTGCTTATAGAGAGAATATTTTATTTTCTTGTATGAATATTGTAATAAAAAATATAAACCGCGTCAACGCCTGCCGAGCGGCTGTGTTATACATCTGCTTGCTTTTTATAATATAAGGTGTTAAACTCTGTATTAAGATGAGAGTTTTAGGAGGGACGCTTATGAAGGAAGGCCTCATTCCCATCGGGAAGATGGCTGCCATGAACCGGGTCTCCGTGCCCACTCTTCGGCTTTATGACGAAAAAGAGCTGCTCAAGCCCCGGTATATCGATCCGGAGACCGGCTACCGTTATTATGACATCAATCAAAACGCCCGGCTGGAGATGATCGCCTACATGAAAGAGCTGGGCATGAGCCTGGCCCAGATCACCCAGGTACTGCAGAAAGAAGACATCTCCCTGATTGAGGAGCTGCTCTCCCAGAAGAATGAACAGATCCACCAGCAGATGCGCCAGCTCAAAGCCCAGCATGACGCCGTGGAACGGGCGATCCTATCCATCGAGCGGTACCGGAAATCCCCGTCTACAGGTACCTTCTCCCTAGAATACATTGACCGCCGCTTTGCCTGGGGGATCCCCTGCTCCTACAACTTTTATCAGGACGACGTCCACAGCTATGAGAAAGTGCTGCGGGAGCTGCGCCTGAAGCTGGAAAGCGAGGGATTCCCGCAAATCCATTCTTACAACATCGGCACCTCCATTCTCCGGGAAAATTTCCTGGACGGCTGTTTTGTAGCAGACCGTATCTTTATTTTCACCGGCGATTGGAATGAAGGGGAACCGCCCAGCCTGCAGGTGGTGGAAAGCGGCATGTATGCCTGTATCTATCTGGATAACTACGACAACGAAGTGCGCTGCGCTCAGTTGCTGCGGGAACATTGCCAGGAGATGAATTACCATGTATCCGGGGACTATATCTGCGAAGTAATGACCGGCTTCAACGTATTTGACAGCGACCCCCGCCGTATGTTCCTGCGGCTGCAGGTACCGGTAACCTTCCGAAAATAAAAAATTTGCTAAAAGTTTCACAACTTCTCTTGACTCTCCTTCCGCATGAGGGTTTAGACTAACAATTAGAATAGGAAAAGGCGGGTTGATGTTCTTTTCCTATCAGGAAAACGTCAAATTACTCAAAGGAGGCAGCAAATCATGAAAAAAATCAAGGTTGTCCAGTACGGATGCGGGAAAATGGCAAAGTATACCCTGCGTTATCTGTATGAGCACGGCGCGCAGATCGTAGGCGCTATCGACGTGAACCCCGAAGTTGTCGGGATGGACGTGGGCGATTATGCGGGCCTGGGGGTGAAAACCGGCATCATCATCTCCAATGATGCGGACAAGGTCCTGGACGAGTGCGATGCCGACGTGGCCATCGTTACCCTGTTCAGCTTTATCGGGGATATTTACGATCACGTGGAGAAATGCGTCTCCCGCGGCGTCAACGTCATCACCACCTGCGAGGAAGCCATCTATCCCTGGACTACTTCTGCCGCCCAGATCAACCGTCTGGACGCGCTGGCCAAGGCGAACAACTGCACCATCACCGGCTCTGGTATGCAGGATATTTTCTGGATCAATATGGTGGCCATGGTAGCCAGCGGCTGCAACAAGCTTACCAAGATTAAAGGCGCTTACAGCTATAACGTGGAGGACTACGGTTTGGCCCTGGCCAAAGCGCACGGCTGCGATTTGACCAAAGAGGAATTTGAGGCGCAGATCGCCCATCCGGCGGAGTTTGAGCCCTCTTATGCCTGGAACGCCAGCGAAGCCCTCTGCAACAAGCTGGGCCTAACCATCAAGAGCATTGATCAGAAGCACGTTCCCTATGTGGTGGATCACGATGTATACAGTTCCACCCTGGGCAAGACTATCCCAGCTGGTAACTGCATCGGTATGTCCGCAGTCGTCACCATCGAGACCATGCAGGGCATTACCATTGAAGAGGAAACCATCGGCAAGGTCTATGGCCCGGACGACGGCGATATGTGCGACTGGTGGCTCACCGGCGAGCCCAACACGGAATTCCATGTGGTGAAGCCCGCCACGGTAGAGCATACCTGCGCCACAGTCGTCAACCGTATTCCCAGACTACTGGCGGCTCCGGCCGGCTATGTAACCTGCGACCAGCTGGATCCCCACTGCTACCTCACCTATCCCATGGAATACCATCTGTAATCCCTGCTAGAGACAGACGGCACCCGGGCCGATTTAATCAGCCCGGGTGCTGTTTGCGTTTATTGCGACTGCTAATATTTACTATACCAAGATAAGAGACGAGTCCAGTCAAAATCGCTCTAAACAATGAAGGCCAGAACGCACCCGCAGCCCCGCCTGATAAAATTAAAAACAGCGATGACTTTGGCTGGGTCTGCGTGATTGTGCCGGCAGAGCCGACGGCAAGAACCATAAGCCAGGACAAATCAAAACCACGATTGTCCGGAGCGCCGTCACAATGTCCGAATCTGTTTTCCTAATCCCGTACTTGGCCAGGACGGATGTTATGCCGGCGAAAAAGGAAGACAGGATTGCCGCTATCAGCCACATTTGGTCACCCCTTCTATTGTCCCTTAAGAGTCCCGCCAAGAAACACACGACATCATGGTATATTTGTCCTTCCCCAACGGTTCTGCTGGCCCTGGCCGTTCCCATTCCCCTGCTGTCCATGGCCGTTGCCGGAAGGCTGGGTTTCGCTGTCGCCATCGCCCGATAGTTCCCATATCCGCTCCCTGATCTCCCGCATGGTCATGGTTTGGATTTGCTCGACCGTAACCGTGGGATCCAGTTCCTGCAGCTCCAAATACGCCCTGTATTTCCCGTAGGAAAGGCCGGTTTCATGCGCCGCTTGTACTTCTTCTGTACGGGCGGCGTAGCAATAGGTGTTGCTCTTTCCGGAAGTACAGGATTGCACCGTAGAAAGAACCTCTTTAGACTGTGTGCTGTCCTCCCCTATGACGGCAATGGTCATGATCTCGCCGTCGGAGAGCAGCGACGTAATATCCTCACTCTCAATAATTTGAGTGACCGCATCGGAGTATTCTGTAAATCTTATATCCAAAGAATCGAGCAATGCCTGCCCGTCCTCATTATAGCTTTCCAGAGAAACAATACGGTTAAAGCGGTTGACGCCCAGTTCTATCGACGGATTAACGTCTATGCTGATTTCAACCGTCGGCGTAAAATACAGCCAGTAACCGCCGAACAGCAGCAAAGCTACGCACGCGAAAGCAGAGGCGAGGACTTTATATTTTGCAGTTCCTGCCCTCCGGTAACTCCCGGTTTTTCTGGAAACATACGCTTTCGTTCTGTCTTTTAATCCGCTTTCCGCCTGTACCTGTTCAAAGGCTTCTTTGATCCGTTCATCCATCTTCGTCACCTCCCAGCTTTTCCCGGAGCAGCTGCCTGGAACGGGTCAGGAGCGTATAGACTGTGTTTGCCTTTTTCCCTAAAATCTTTCCGATTTCCGGTGCGGTATATCCTTCATAATAATGGAGATATACGACTTCCCGGTATTTCTGCGGGAGCGATAATACCGCTTCCAGAACCTCTTTATGGTCTTCCCGCATCTCTGTAGGCTGTTCCAAAATTTCATCCAGCGGTACAGTGCGGCGATGAAAAAGGCTTTTGAGCAGATCTTTACAGGCGTTTATGGTAACACGGATGAGCCACGCCTTTTCGTGCTCATCGCTTTCAAACGCAGCGGAACTGAGGGCATATTTCAAAAACACGGTTTGAAATATGTCCTCGGTATCAGCATCATTTTTCAAATGAATCAGGCAAAGTCGCCGAACCATATCGGAATATTGTTCGATTGCCCTGTTTACCTCCTGCTCGCTCCGCATTGTATCCACACCTGCTTATTGATTGCGTCCTCCGCGATATTGCCTTCCTTGCCCCGTCCCCAAATTATCGCAGACGCCGTCGCCGTCTGCATCAACAAAGTTCCGGCCGCGTCCATTTCGGGAAACGCCCTTTCCCCGGCCTGTTGTCCGGCTTGGATCGTAGTTGTCGCAGACGCCATCGTTATCTTCATCGACATAATTTTGCCCGCGATTTTGGAAAACACCCATTCCTTGGCCTGTTGTCTGGCCTGGGACGTAGTTGTCACAGATGCCATTGCCGTCTTCATCGACATAATTTTGTCCACGATTTAGGGAGGAGGCCGTTTCCTGACCCGTTGCCTGTCCCACGGCATAGTTGTCGCAGATACCGTCGTTGTCTGCATCAACAAAATTCTGACCACTGCCTTTTTGTAAAGCGCCCGCCGCCCGGCTTACAGTCTGCTCCACGGAGTAATTATCACAGACGCCGTTACCGTCTGCATCGGCAAAATTTCTACCCGTACCGGCTGCAAAGGCGCTGACTGCTCCAACAGACGCCACCATAGACACCGCTAAAATACCAACGACTGCCTTTTTGATTCCCTGTTTCATACATTTTAGCCTCCTTGATTATGGATAGTATATGGGAAGTATTTTCTGCTTCTATCTTTAATACGACCGGCAGGCTAAAATCCGTTCATTTTTTGAAAAAATTTTTTCCTTTATTATACCAAACAATGTCAACCATTCTCAAGACATTTAGGCGGAGATGCGTCATATGGAAATGGTTCCTTATCCGATAAAAAATTGCAAGAGCCTGCCGCCCATATGGGAAGCAGGCTCTTTTTCTGCGCTTTTATGAAATTGATGGCTAAAAAATGTATATGGAAATAACGGTTACAAACATCATAAAGAAAGCCGGTGTTGCGAGAGCATCGTTTTACCGGAATTTTAATTCGATCAGCGACGTCATTGATGCACTGGTTGATGGACTATCCGATGATTTGATTGAAAATGTTTTTTCAAACTTATCAGGTACGGATGAGAGAAAGCCGCGGGAATTTTTGTTCAATCACTTTTATCAGTTTTTAAGAAGGAAATGGAGGAGGACCGTTTTGAAAACCTGCCTGTGCTGTTTAGCCGGCTTGATACCAAAAAAGATCATTGGGCATCCGGCCTTCCAACTGATACGATAAAAGATAAGTATTCCGCCGTTGGTAAAATGGGGCTGATCAACAGCATTACACGAAAATGGCTGGAGTCCGGAGCAAAAGAGTCCCCGGAAGAAATGATCGATTATATCATGTCGTTTATCACCTTGTTTTAGCTGTCATGATTTGATTCAAAGGGGCAGAATTACTAGATGCACGAATCATCGCAGTGTGAAAAAAGGCAGGCAGCTTAGGATATAGATCCTTGCTGTCTGCCTTTTGATAATACTTATCATATCGGCTCTGTAATACTCTCTGAAGATATAAGAAGCATCTTTCCTCTTACGAAAAAGGACTCTCCTTGCATACAATAGCAATTAGTAATGTTCATTAAAATAAAATCGTCAAAAATTCACTTTGTCCAGCTAATCTGTCTTTGCTTTACTGTTATCACCGCCAGCGTACCAGACGTCTATTTTATCTTTGCTGATCATCCCTTTTGATAAAATTGGTGCAGGCATTGGTTTCCGTTTGAGGATATGGAATGCCGTGCTTCTTCCCTTCCGCAAAACACCGCATCATCCAAGCCATGTTTCTTGCAAGGTTCCGCATCGTCTGCATTCCTTCCTCATCCTGCGGCGCTTCCTCCGCATACAGACCATGCACCATATTCCAGTATGTAGAACCGGCAGTAGGCATTTGGGCAATCCCAAAATATTTATTTAACGCATCCAGCGCTGCCGTCGTTCCTCCCCTGCGGGCAACAGCTATCGCGGCGCCGGGCTTAAACCGGAACGCTTCATAGCTTCCGTTGCTGTAAAAGGCACGGTCCAAAAAGGAAAAAATCCGCCCGCTTGGATGAGCAAAATATACGGGGGTGGCAAAGACAAACCCGTCTGCATCCCGTGCCTTTTCTACAAATTCATTGACGCCATCGTCTTTGAACACACATTCACCGCTTTTCCGGCAGGCATTGCACTGAATACAGTCGGCAAGCGGTTTGCTGCCCAGTTGGATAATCTCTGTCTCAATCCCTTCTTCTTCAAAAATCCGCGCCATTTCTTCCAGCGCTTTCATCGTAGTGCCATGTATATGGCTGCTGCCATTGACAAGCATAACTTTCATTGAACATATCCTCCTTCATTCGATCCACTTTGTTCTGTTTGTATTATACAACAAAAAGGCCAAAAGAAAAACAAGCGGCCGGTCCCCCGCCGCTTTTCTTCTGAAATATCAGTACCAGTCGTGCTTTTCACGTTTGTCCAGGGCGGCGATCCGCTTCATTTCTTCCGCCGACAGTTCAAAATCAAAAAGGGCGATGTTCTCCCGGATATGCTCCGGATTGCCGGAACCGGGGATCACCACCACACCCTTTTGCAGGTTCCACCGGAGAATGACCTGCGCCGATGTTACGCCGTGCGCTTCGGCGATTTCCGAGATCACTTCGTCCCCGAGCAGTTCCGCCGTGTGCCCCCGTCCTCCGAAGGGATACCAGCCCTGCACAACGATCCCCTTTTCCTGGATAAAAGGGATTACGTCGTTTTCCTGGTAATAGGGGTGAATTTCATTCTGCACCAGTGCGGGCGTAATCGTTACCTGGGGCAAAAACTCCGTCAGCTCCTCCACATACCAATTGGATAGGCCGATGGAGCAGATTTTTCCTTCCTCCACCGCCTGCTCCATCGCCTGGTACGCTTCCACATCATGGTCTCCGGGATGATGGAGCAGCATCATATCGATATATTCAATATCCAGCTTGTCAAGCGCTTCGTCAACGGCTTCCTCCGCGTTGGCAAACTGGTTGGGGTAGAGCTTGGTGATGACAAAGATTTCTTCCGGCTCGTGATATCCCTGATTGAGAACGGCGGTAACCTTCATCGCCTCAAACGCCAGCTTGACCATGTACTGGTGGGCTTCCGAGCCGCCAGACACCTTTTTCCCGGCGTTCATATACGCTAAAAATTTCTGTAACTCTATAAGTCCGCCCTCTACCGGATTTTCCTGCCCATTTCATAGGCGCCCTGCCTGATGACGATTTTCCCCTTGGCGTCCGGGTCGTCCCGGATGATTTCACCAACAGCCGGCACGGTTATAGTCCCGGCATAAGGGTTTTTGATGCTGAGTACCGGCGTGGTGATGGCGGCATCCACCTCACTGCGTTCAAAAGCCAAATCGCAGCCGATCATCTCGCAGCCGATGAGCTTCAGTCTCTTGCAATAGCACAGGGGCTGTGTGCCGATAATCTTGCAGTTTTGAAAAGTGACATTCTCGCAGTACCAGGCCAGATATTCGCCCTTGACAACGCTGTTTTTGACGATGACGTTTTTGGCGTGCCAAAAGGCATCCTTGGTGTCGAAGGTGCAGTTTTCAAAAACCGAATCTTCAATGTACTGGAAGGAATATTTTCCCTTCATGCGCACATCCGTAAAATGCAGATTGGCAGAACGCATCATGAAATACTCGCTCTCGGCGTCACAGTCCTCCATCTCGATCCCCCGAACAGACCAGCCAAATTCCGGGGAAACGACGTCGCAGCCCCGCATCCTGACGTTGCTGCATTCCCGCAGTGCTTTGATGCCGTGGAGCTGGGTATTCTCAATGACGATATGGCCGGAATACCACAACGCCGCCCGGCATTTATCCGTCAGCTCGCAGTTCCGGATCGTAAGGCCGTGGTCGTGCCAGAAAGGGTATCGCAGATTGAAAAAGCAATGCTGCGCTTCCACGTTCCGGCTCTCCTTTAAGGCGCTCTCCCCGTCCGCCGGCCCGTCAAAGGAGCAGTTTTTTAGGAGGAGGCCGTCAATCCCGTAGAGGGCTCGTTCAGCGTCAAATGTCTGGTTTTCAATGACAGCCATATCAAAATATCCTTTCATTCAACAAGATTCACAGCTTTGCAAACAGCCATCCTTACCGGTAAGACTTTTCAAAAATGCCCGCGCACTCCTCATCGGACATCGGGCAGGGATTTGCCAAGAACAATCCGCCCATGGTCTCCCGTGCATTGACGGCCAGCGTCATGCATTCGTCCTTCTGGATCCCGTAATCACTCATCTTCAGATCGTCTACGCCGCAGTCCTTTTGAAGCTGCTGAAGAGCCGTAATGAAATCCTCCGGCTTGTCGGCATTTGGCATTCCCATCACGCGGGCCATCTTGATAAGCTGCTCATCGCAGGCGTGGCGCTCAATGAAGTACCGGGCAAATTCTACGGAAATCATAATCAGTCCGGCTCCGTGAGGCAGATTGTGGTGATAGGCGCTCATAGCGTGCTCCATAGAATGCTGCGCGGTGGTGGAGGTCAGCTGCATGGCGATCCCCGCCATAGTGCTGCCATAGGCGATGTGCTCCCTCGCTACCAGGTCGTTGCCATCCTTTACAGCACGGGGCAGATAGTTGGCGATGTTCTCAATGGCGGACAGCGCGATGGTTTCACTCAGGATATTTACGCCGTTAGACATCATGACTTCCGTATTGTGGAACAGCGCGTCAAAGCCCTGATAGGCCGTGTATTTTGCGGGAACGGTTTTCATCAGCTCCGGGTCTACCACAGCGAGGACAGGAGTCAGTTCCTGGTAGCCGAAGCCGATCTTTTCTTTGGTCTCCAGGTTGGAGATTACGCCCCAGCAGTTGACTTCCGAGCCTGTGCCGGCGGTAAGGGTGATGGCCACAATCGGAAGGCCGGGATTTACAAGGGGCTGTCCCTTTCCGGTGCCGCCATTTACATAGTCCCACAGGTCGCCGGGGTTGGTTGCCATGGCCGCCACAGCCACAGCGGAATCCAGCACAGCGCCGCCGCCCAGTGCCACAATGAAATCACAGCCGTTCTCTTTGGCAAAGGCAGCGCCTTCCATCACCATTTCCTTGACAGGGTTTTCCATAACCTTAGCAAATTCCGTTACTTCCACACCTGCTTTACGGAGCTGCTCCAGCGTGCGGTCATACGCACCGCTCACCTTGGCGGATTTGCCGCCGGACATCAAAAGCAGCGCCTTTTTTCCGGGCAAGGGCTGGCTTCCGAGTTCGTTCAGCTTCCCGCTGCCAAACAGGATTTTTGTGGGGCTGTTGAAATCAAAGTTCATGTTCATGGTCGTTTCCTCCTACATTTTATTTTTTTTTGAGATTTCATCGATTCTTTGTCCTCTTTCTCCATGGCATAGACCAGGTAGTCGAGGCAGTCGATTTTGTACTGGTCCTGATGCAATGCCTCCAGCAGGGAAAGCCTATGCTGGGACAAAAGACGGTACTGTTCTTCCCGCCTGTGATTTTGCTCCAGCAGAAGGAACTTTTCAATCAAAGGAACGCCGCATCCGGCGTCGGACAGGTTCCGCCGTATCTTGAAAATCTGGTCGTCCGTCAGTGTCTCCATATGTCTCCGCCTCCTGTTGATTCTATTGTAAGCCCATCGATATGCAATAGCAAATACTTTGTTTCTATTCTATGATATGCTTTACAGTAATTTGGCAGCATGATATAATCAACACAAAAAGGAAAGGCGGGATGCCAATATGGAACTTCGCGTATTACGTTACTTTTTAGCCGTGGCCAGGGAAGGAAACATCACCGGGGCGGCCAATTCCCTGCATCTGTCTCAGCCTACTCTGTCCCGGCAGATCAGGGATTTGGAAGAAGAACTGGGGCATCCGCTCCTGATTCGGAAAAGCCATCGGGTGGCCCTCACGCCGGAGGGCATCCTTTTCCGGAAACGGGCGGAGGAAATCATCGCCATGGTGGACAAAACCGAAGCGGAGTTTACCTCTATGCAGAATACTGTGGGCGGCGACATTTACATTGGCAGTGGGGAGACACAGGCCATCCGACGGATTACTAGGATTGCCAAAGCCTTACGGGATGAGTATCCGGGCGTCCACTACCATCTGTACAGCGGCAACGCCCAGGATGTGACGGAACGGCTGGATAAGGGGCTTCTGGATTTCGGCATCCTCATCCAGCCGGCGGATCTTTCCAAATACGACTATCTGAATCTGCCCGATAAAGACACATGGGGCGTTGTCATGCGGAAAGACAGCCCTCTGGCAGAGAAAGCGTATGTGGAACGGAAAGATCTGCTGGGCGTCCCGCTGATCTGCTCCCGCCAGGCCATCCTCCCCCAGCGGGAGGGCAACGAGTTTGCCGGCTGGTTTGGGGAGGATTTTGAGAAGCTGGATATCGTAACCACCTTTAACCTGATCTACAATGCGTCGCTGATGGTGGAATCCGGGATCGGCTATGCCATCACCCTTGACAGGCTGGTCAGCACCGCCGAAGGCAGCGCATTGTGCTTCCGGCCGCTGAAGCCCAAACTGGAATCCGGGCTCAATATCGTCTGGAAGAAATACCAGGTTTTCTCCCCGGCTGCGGAACTGTTCCTGGAAAGGCTGAAAAGCCGGGAATTTTCCGGGTCATAAGAATAAAAATGCCTGCCGCTTTATAAGGGATACAGGGCAAAAAAGATAAATAAAGCGTGCTTGTATGGAAGGGAGCATGAGCCTATGAAAAATATTTTGATTCACGGCTTAGGACAAAACAGTCAGGATTGGAATACCGTCAAAACTGAATTGGAAATAAAGGGGATATTTTCAATCACCCCGGATTTATTTAAACTCACAAAAGGCCGGGAATTAGGGTATGTCACGGTCTACCAAGCATTTGAAAGATTGTGCCGTTCCCTACAAGATCCTCTGAATCTTTGCGGGCTTTCGCTCGGTGGATTGCTTGCGCTTAACTATGCGGTACAGCATCCGGCACAGATAAATTCTCTTGTGCTGATTGGAACGCCTTATGAGATCCCCAAAAGGCTGTTAAAACTCCAAAACTTTGTATTTCAGTTCATGCCGAAATCTGTATTTCAAGGTATGGGAATAAGTAAAAAAGATTTGATTCATTTGAGCAAATCTATGGCTGACTTGGATTTTATGAAGTCATCGGAAAAGCTTCTCTGCCCCGCCCTTATTCTGTGCGGTGAAAGCGATAAAACGAATATGGAGAGCGCAGAACGGTTTCACAAAGCGATGAAAAACAGCCGCTTGATCATTGTGGAGGGCTCTGGTCACGAGGTGAACAAAGAGAATCCACATAGCTTGGTCCATCTGCTGCAGTGCTTTTGGACGGAAGAATGACGCAAATTTTTTATATATGCGAACTATAAACAAAATCAGATGAAATGGCAGCTGATATCCTGCAAAAGAGTCCAGCTGCCTGCACACCTATCTGAAACAGCAGTAAAAAGCCAGCCTCCCAATCGTCAGATGGTTTTGCCTCTAACGATTTGGGAGACTGGCCCAAAGGAATCGGTATTTTATTTTACAGATAGGCCAATAAACATTTTGTCAGCGTACACTGCGTTTCTTTACAACGAATGTGGTTCCAGCCAAGCCGGCGCTGGCAAGCAGCAGTACAAACCAAATTGCCATATTGCTGTTATCTCCGGTCCGCGGAGGCGTGGTGCTGCTGGAAGAATCCGGATTGGAATTAGCCGTGTCATCAGGATTTTCTTCCGGCTTAGTGCTGGGCGTTTCCTCCGGGTCTGTGGCAGGATCTTCGGTGGAGGGATCAGAAGGCTCCTCACCAGTTGCCGCAATGATCGTCTTGGATTCAGGAATTTCCTGCGTTAAAGCCGCGTCCGTATAACATTTCCCACAGGTGGTGCAATACCAGTATTCGATATTACCAGGCTCCGTAGCTGTAGGCTCTTTTGCTTCTACCTTCACCGGCGTATGCACTTCTGTATCATCAGCGTCTTTTACCAGCAGCTCTCCTGCTTCCAAAGTAACGGACGGGATATCTTCACTCTCCGCTGCCATGTAAGCCTGTTCTACTTCCACATCGGTTTTGTTATTCTGAATGGTAATCGGGAAGGCTCCGGTGGACGGGCTTGCGGCGCCGCCGGTATTCTTGCCCTGGCTTCCAAGGGATACAACAGCGTCGTTAAAGGTGCAGCCTGTCAGGATAAGATGGAACTTCGGCGGGTTCTCTTTATTTTGTGTATTAGCCACTACAAATCCGTCTTGTTCTGTGAAATTCTTACCATCGATGGTGACATAAACGTCTTCCCCATCCAGTTCGCCCGTACTCACGGCAGCTGTATACTCAGAAATGCTGTCGTACGTATTTTCTGGTGCTACTTCCTGGGCAAAGGCGCTGATTGGAATCAGCATAAGCATCATCGCAGCCGCAGCCAGTGCCGAAAGCCACTTTTTCTTTCTCAAAATAAAAAACCTCCTTCTTTTTTCTCGAAGGAGATTCAAAGTCCAGTATAATTTTCTCCTCCGAGAGTATACCGTTCCTTTGCCCTCAGAGGTTTTATTTATTAAATAATGTTACACCTTTTCTCAAAAAATTGCAAGAGATTTTCTTAATTTGAGATAAAAATATAAATTTTATGCCTTTCAAATGGACTTTGGACAACGCAGACTTCCCTTTTTCTCTCGTTCTGTCCGGAAACATCTGCGGCTGAAACAGCAGAAGCAGAACAAAAAAGCAGAGACAGTTGGGAGCGATGGGAGTGTATTTTGAAAGCTGCGCTCCCGCTTATAAATAGAGAAAAATACGAATTATCTGTAGCGTCACTCGGATGCCTATTGACAGTTCAGAGTTTGTTTGATATAATACAAAAAAATTTAATATTCAAACCGTTGAAGCGGAGATAACGGCAATGATGCCTTTACAGAGAGCCTGCGATGCTGAGAATCAGGCAAGAAACAAGTTGTCAAATGGACCGCTGAGGGCGCAGTCAAATGTGATTCTCACAGAGTATTCTGCGACGTTGCAGGCAGACGTCATTTGCCGAGGATATGTTGGTATCCTGCTAAGCGCACGGGTCATACCGTGAACCAAGGTGGCACCGCGGATAAATGTTTTATTCGTCCTTGACAGAGCGTAAATCTCTGTCAAGGGCGTTTTTGTTCTATAAGACTCCTTTGAGCGAGACAGAAGTTCAAAGGAGTCTTTTCTTTGTTTCAGGAGGTTGCGATATGCTGTATACAAAATGTTGGCGGCGCACTGTACGCCGGATATTGAAATTGAATCATCCTAATCAATCACGAACTTTACTTTACCTGTTTTGGAGGAAAGGATTATGAAAATTCAGCCAGCTTTTGTTGAAGTCAAAGAAATCGCAGCAGCCGGTCATTATAACGTATTGCCGGTCAGCCTTGAAATCCTTTCCGACTTCACAACACCTATTGAAACGATGAAGATATTGAAAAATGTATCCACTCACTGCTATATGCTGGAATCAGCGCAGGCAAATGAAACCTGGGGACGGTATACCTTCCTTGGATTTGATCCCAAAATGGAGATCACTTGCATTGACGGCGAGATGAAGATTGGCAATCTCAAGGTCAAGACGGATAGCCCGTCCGGCTATCTCCGCCAAATTCTTGCCAGTTACAGAAGCCCCCGTTTCGATTATCTTCCTTCCTTTACAGGCGGTCTTGTCGGATACTTCTCCTATGATTATCTCACCTACAGCGAGCCGGCCGTCAAATGTGATGTGGAAGATACTGAGGCGTTTAAGGATGTTGATTTGATGCTCTTTGATAAAGTGATCGCATTTGATCATCTCCGGCAGAAAATTATTCTCATCGTAAATATGCCGCTGGATGAGCCGGAAACCGGTTATAACAAAGCGGTTATGGAACTCCGTCAGCTCGCAGAGCTTCTCCGCCACGGCGAAAAAAAGAATGAACCGGGCGGCAAACTGCTTGGCGATGTTACGCCGTTGTTTGACAAAAAGCAGTTCTGCAGCATGGTTGAGAAGGCAAAGCGCCATATCCGTGAGGGGGATATTTTCCAGATTGTGCTGTCGAACCGACTGTGCGCGCCTTTTGAGGGAAGTCTCCTGAATACCTACCGTGTGCTTCGCACCCTCAATCCGTCACCATATATGTTTTATTTTTCAGGAACAGACGTAGAGGTTGCAGGGGCATCTCCCGAAACTCTGGTAAAGCTGGAAAATGGTGTGCTGCACACTTTCCCGCTTGCAGGGACAAGACCGAGAGGCAGAACCGCAGAGGAAGACAAAGCGCTTGAAGCACAACTGCTTGCCGACGAAAAAGAACTGGCCGAACACAATATGCTGGTCGATTTGGGACGAAACGATCTCGGCAAAATAAGCAAGTTTGGTACGGTACAGGTCGAAAAGTTCCATTCTATTGAGCGTTTTTCTCATGTTATGCACATCGGCTCTACGGTGCGTGGTGAAATCAGCGAAAACCATGATGCGCTGGACGCCATTGAAGCGGTATTACCTGCCGGAACACTTTCCGGTGCTCCGAAGATCAGAGCTTGCCAGTTAATTGGAGAACTTGAAAACAACAAACGCGGCATCTATGGCGGTGCCATTGGCTATATCGACTTTACAGGGAATATGGATACCTGTATTGCCATTCGGATTGCCTATAAGAAAAACGGTAAGGTATTTGTGAGAAGCGGAGCCGGGATCGTGGCGGATTCCATACCCGAAAAGGAATTTGAAGAATGCCTGAACAAAGCCAAATCTTCACTGAAAGCATTAGAACTTGCACAGGAGGCGGAATCATGATTCTTCTGATAGATAACTACGATAGCTTTTCCTATAATCTCTTTCAACTGATTGGTGAGATCGAACCAGATATCAAAATCATCCGCAACGACGAAATGACGATAGAAGAAATTAAGAAATTAAACCCATCCCGCATTATTCTCTCCCCTGGCCCAGGCAGACCGGAAGATGCCGGAATCATTATCGAGGCTGTAAAAACACTCGGAAGGGACATCCCTGTTCTTGGGGTTTGCCTCGGCCATCAGGCAATTTGTGCGGCGTTCGGTACGACCGTTACCTATGCAAAGGAACTAATGCACGGAAAACAGTCGAATGTAAAATTTGACACAGATTGCCCGTTATTCAAAGGCTGTCCTGATGCTGCGCCTGTCGCACGGTATCATTCCCTTGCGGCAGATGCCGACACGATTCCTAAATGCCTGAAAATCACTGCCCTCACCGCCGATGGCGAAGTGATGGCGGTACAGCACAAGGAATATCCGATCTACGGCGTACAGTTCCATCCCGAATCCATTATGACACCGGAAGGTAAGCAGATGCTGTATAATTTCATAAAGGAGATCTGAGTCATGATTAAAGAAGCAATTGTAAAGATTGTAAATAAAGAAGACCTCACCTATGATGAGGCATACACCGTCATGAACGAAATTATGAGCGGTGAAACCACCCCGACACAGAATGCCGCATTCCTTGCGGCTCTGTCTACCAAAAGCGCCAGAGCGGAAACAACAGATGAAATCGCAGGTTGTGCGGCGGCGATGCGAGCACATGCTACCAAGGTGGAAACCGGGATGGAGCTCTTTGAAATCGTTGGAACTGGAGGCGATAATGCGCACAGCTTCAATATTTCCACGACCTCTGCGCTCGTTGCAGCCGCAGGCGGTATGAAAGTCGCAAAGCATGGCAACAGAGCCGCATCCTCCCAGTGCGGAACGGCAGATTGTCTGGAAGCTCTTGGCGTAAACATTCAGCAAAGCCCCGCAAAATGTATCGAGCTTTTGAATGATGCTGGTATGTGCTTTTTCTTCGCACAGAAGTATCATACATCTATGAAGTATGTGGGCGCTATCCGCAAGGAACTTGGTTTTCGCACCGTGTTCAACATTCTTGGTCCGCTGACAAATCCAGGTACACCTTCTATGCAGCTTCTCGGCGTGTATGACGATTATCTGGTTGAACCGCTGGCACAGGTTCTGATCAGCCTCGGAATCAAGCGGGGCATGGTGGTGTACGGCCAGGATAAGCTGGATGAGATTTCCATGAGCGCACCGACTACGATCTGCGAAATTAAAGACGGTTGGTTCAAATCCTCCGTTATCACTCCAGAAGACTTCGGTTTTGAATGCTGCACCAAAGAGGATTTAAAGGGCGGCACACCCAAAGAAAATGCTAAAATTACGCTTGCAATCTTAAACGGTGAAAAGGGTCATAAGAGAAATGCTGTTCTTATGAATGCTGGTGCCGCACTCTATATAGGCGGTAAGGCTGACAGCCTGAAAGAAGGAATCGTACTTGCCGCAGAGATGATTGATTCCGGTAAGGCGCTTGGGACATTGCACAAACTGATCGAAGTCAGCAACCGTCCCGATTCGGCGGAGGTGACAGCATGACCATTCTCGATCAGCTTGCCGAACACGCCAGGGAACGTGCGGCTGAGGCGAAAAAGAAAATACCGCCCGAAGAAATCAGGCGGCAAGCCTTATCCCGCCCCAAAGGCTCCTTTGCTTTTGAAAACGCACTGAGAAAGCCGGGGGTTTCCTTTATCTGTGAGTGCAAAAAGGCGTCTCCCTCAAAAGGGCTCATCGCTCCCGATTTTCCATATCTGCGAATTGCAAAGGAGTACGAAGCGGCGGGAGCGGACTGTATTTCCGTGCTGACAGAACCGAAATGGTTTTTAGGCAGTGACGAATACCTCCGTGAAATTACCTCCGCTGTATCCATCCCCTGTCTGCGGAAGGACTTCACAGTAGATGAATATATGATCTACGAGGCAAAGGTCCTTGGTGCATCGGCGGTGCTGCTGATCTGTTCTATTTTAAGTGAGGAACAAATCAAATCATATATCAGCATTTGTGATGAACTCGGATTATCCGCATTGGTTGAAACGCATGATGAAAACGAAGTACAAACCGCACTTCATGCAGGAGCACGCATCGTCGGCGTCAATAACCGGAACCTGAAAGACTTTTCCGTAGATACGGACAATAGCCGCAGGCTCAGAGAACTAATCCCCCGTGATATGCTGTTTGTTTCCGAAAGTGGGGTAAGCAGTGCGGAAGATATATCAAAGCTCCGTGAAATCGGTGTGGATGCTGTTTTGATTGGCGAAGTCCTTATGCGGGCACCCGACAAAAAAACCAAGCTTGATGAACTGCGGGGTACAATATGACGAAGATTAAATTTTGCGGACTTTCCCGAACTTGTGATATAGAGAATGCAAACGAATTGAAGCCGGACTACATTGGATTCGTGTTTGCACCGAAAAGCAGGCGTTATGTAACATACGAAAAAGCGGCAGAGCTGAAAAGCCGGCTTTCGTCCGAGATACAGGCAGTCGGTGTGTTTGTAAATGAAGATCCGCAAAATATTGCGAAGCTGCTGCAGGATGACATTATCGACATAGCACAGCTTCACGGTGACGAGGATGAAGATTATATTGCACAGTTGCGGCTGCTCACGGATAAGAAAATCATCAAGGCTTTTCGCATTAAAACTGTAAAGGATATAAAAATCGCGGAACAAAGTACGGCGGATTATATCCTTCTTGATTCCGGTGCAGGTACGGGGGAAGTATTCGATTGGGGGTTCGTGAAAAGCATCAGAAGACCGTATTTTCTCGCCGGAGGGCTTGATGCCCGCAATGCGGCGAGTGCAGTTAAAGCACTCTATCCATTTGCAGTGGATGTCAGCTCAGGAATTGAAACCGATGGAGTAAAAGATAAAACAAAAATGGCGGCATTCATTGCCGCTGTCAGAAAGGAAGCTGGATTATGACAAACCCAAACGGGCGCTTCGGTATTCACGGCGGTCAGTATATTCCCGAAACGCTGATGAACGCCGTCATTGAACTGGAAGAAGCGTATAACCATTATAAAAACGATCCCGGATTTAACAGAGAGCTTACCCAACTTTTCAACGAATACGCAGGCAGGCCTTCAAGGCTGTATTTCGCTGCGAAAATGACAAAAGACCTCGGGGGTGCAAAAATTTACCTCAAACGTGAGGATCTAAACCACACCGGGGCACATAAGATCAATAATGTTCTCGGCCAGGCGCTTCTCGCAAAGAAGATGGGCAAAACGCGTCTGATTGCTGAAACCGGAGCCGGTCAGCATGGTGTGGCCACGGCAACCGCCGCCGCACTGATGGGAATGGAATGCGTGGTCTTTATGGGCGAGGAAGATACTGTCCGTCAGGCGCTTAATGTGTACCGTATGCGTTTGCTTGGCGCTGAGGTCATTCCTGTGAGGACAGGCACAGCCACCTTAAAGGACGCTGTATCCGAAGCGATGCGTGAGTGGACTTCCCGGATCAGCGATACGCACTACTGTCTTGGTTCTGTTATGGGGCCGCATCCATTCCCTACTATCGTTCGTGATTTTCAAGCGGTTATTTCTAAAGAAATCAAGGAGCAGATCCAAGAGAAAGAAGGCAGACTGCCCGATGCGGTCATCGCTTGTGTCGGCGGCGGCTCCAATGCCATTGGCAGCTTTTATCATTTCATAGGCGATAAGGGCGTTCGCCTGATCGGCTGCGAAGCGGCAGGCAGAGGTATTGATACCTTTGAAACGGCGGCAACCATTGCCACTGGTAGAGTAGGAATCTTCCATGGTATGAAGTCATATTTCTGTCAGGATGAATACGGTCAGATCGCTCCCGTTTATTCTATCTCAGCTGGGCTGGACTACCCCGGCGTCGGCCCCGAGCACGCTCACCTGCATGATATTGGCAGAGCGGAATATGTGCCTGTAACCGATGATGAAGCGGTAAACGCATTTGAATATCTGGCCAAGACCGAAGGCATTATTCCCGCCATCGAATCGGCTCACGCTGTTGCTCACGCAATGAAGCTCGCGCCGGCAATGGATAAAGGCCAAATCATCGTAATTACCATATCCGGCAGAGGCGACAAGGACTGTGCAGCCATTGCCCGTTACAGAGGGGAGGATCTTCATGAGTAACATCAAAAAAGCATTTGAAAACGGCAAGGCGTTTATCGCCTTTATCACTTGCGGTGACCCTGATCTGGAAACGACAGCCGCCGCTATCCGTGCCGCTGTAGAAAACGGTGCGGATCTCATTGAGCTTGGTATCCCGTTCTCCGATCCAACTGCCGAAGGACCTGTTATTCAGGAAGCAAACATTAGGGCGCTGAACGGAGGCGTTACGACAGATAAAATATTCGCATTTGTCAAAAAACTTCGCTATGATGTAAAAGTGCCGATGGTTTTCATGACTTATTCCAATGTGGTGTTCTCCTATGGCGCAGAAAAATTTATATCCACCTGTAAGAATATTGAAATTGATGGCCTCATTCTGCCAGATTTGCCGTTTGAGGAAAAAGAAGAATTTTTGCCGCTTTGCCACAAGTATGGTGTTGATTTAGTGTCATTAATTGCACCGACGTCTGAAAACCGCATTGCCATGATCGCAAAAGAAGCAGAAGGTTTCTTATATATCGTTTCCAGTCTCGGCGTTACGGGTACGAGAAGCGAAATCAAGACAGACCTTACTTCTATTGTGAAAGTGGTAAGAGAAAATACCGGTATACCTTGCGCGATTGGGTTTGGTATTTCCACACCGGAGCAGGCAAAGAAAATGGCGGATATTGCTGACGGTGCAATCGTCGGTTCGGCTATTATAAAGCTGCTTGAAAAATACGGTAAAGAGGCGCCGAATCATATAGGCAAATATATAAAATCAATGAAGGATGCCATGAGGTAAATTTGTTATATTTATGTACCAAGAAAAAGCAAAAACATAGTTAGGGCAGTTCTTGCTTAATAGAACTGCCCTAAACGGTTTTACTCACATATTTTACGGAATAATCCGTAACTTCTGCAGAAAGGCCCCTTGACAGACCTTGTATCAACTGGCATAGGAGCTATTATCCACAAATAATAGCAAAGCATAACTGAAACCTGTGACAGGCAGCTTTACCTTCTGTAAAACTTGGATATACCACCGGGGTGTCGAACGGCCCCTTTTTTCTTTACCTGGAATCACTTCCAAGTAAAGAAAAAAAGCAGAGTGCATAACCTCTGCTTTCGCCTTCATTGAGTACTGTTTTTAAGAAACTTTTCGACTTCTTTATATTCTTCCGGGGAAAGCCTCCTATATGCAATAGTACCTAGTGGCGGCTCTTTATCAGCCTGCCATACTTCGATAAGCGATACCCCTTCGCTACGGAAACAAGTTTTCCGTCAACAAAGCCTTCCATTAAATCAATAGGTTTTTCTTGCATTTGGTTCTTCATAGCCATAATTAGTTTCTCCATGCATTCAAAATCTTTTTTCTATTTCTTGGATCAGAACAGCTAACACCGATAAAATAAACTTTTGTACATCAATGGGTAAATGTTGAATCTTTTCTGATAATAAGGAACTTTTCATTTGAACGGAATTTTTAATTACATCTTCAAATAATTGATCCGCCGAAATATCGAGTTCATCAATAATTAAAACCAATTTCCCTGGACTTGGAAAACTTAATCCTCTTTCTATGGATGAGAGATAGTTTTGCGATAGTGTAGAGGCCCTTTTAGCATATCCACCTGATGCTAACCATATTACTCAATCTTCCTATAATTCGTATCTTTGACGATTAAAGAACCAGCATCACAATCAACATATACAGAAGAATCAGTTGAAAAGGCAGAGAAGGCACGGAATATTAAAAAATCCTAACCATAACAAATAATATGTGCCTCCCCTGGTCAAGTAAACAGAGAAAAAAGAGAAGGAACCAGGCTCCTTCTCTTTTTGTGCTTAGGATGTAGTGGATAAAAAGGCCACGATAACATTGTGAAAATGAATTGATAACAGGCTTATCGAAGTCATTTTTAAATACTTTTCCAAAAATTCTAGTACAGAAAGTCTCTTAAAAACGACGTTTTCCCAATTCTTCTGCCACAAATAATAATTATTTGTAATAATAGTTCGGTTCTATTAAGTTACTCATGTTTTCTTGATTTTTCTGCGAAAACAACATAAATCCCTTCTGTAATTTATCCAAAACGAAGGAAGGAACCCGCTGTCACGGTTCCCATTTTGTGGTATAATCGGGACATAAGCCATAGAAAGACGAAGTGAAGGAAGATGCTGTATGCCTGCGACGCCTGGCACTATTTATTTGAATCGTCACAGCCGGAAACGCAATGCCCGGACTGCGGCAAAATTTGCTGTCCGGGAAGCAACGCCGGATGAAGCAGAGGAGTACCAAAAACAGCTAAGCGAAAATATGGATTTGTGAAGGCCGGGGCTATGGAAGCCCCGGCCCGCAGCTTGGATAGAAGGGAATGAATGCAAATGGGGATACAAGAGGCATTAACCGGCGTGTTCACAGACGATCCCCTGAATTGGGTGAAGTGGGCTGCGGTCTTCGCCGTACTGATCCTGGGATATGTCGTTGCTGTGCCCGCCTATAAAAGAATTACCTACCTGCTTAGCTGGGAACGGAAACGGGATATTGCAAGGAGCCGGAACCATATCATCGAGGCGGCCCTATTGAAATAACACCGGTCCGGAGACGTTGCCCATTATGACTGGCACGCAGTCTACCGGTACACCGTCGGAGGATAAGAGAAAGAATACCGGGCATTTTTTAAACATCCCGGCACACCGCCTTTTAAACTGTATCTGTATTACCTGGAGGATCCGGAACGGGTTTTCTCGTATGACGAATATCATTACGAAAACCACAAGGGATGTTTGTATGCTGTGATTAGCTTTCTTCCGTGGATCCTGGCAGTCCTTTTCCTATTTATCCTGCAGGTCAAGCTTCCATTTTTCCGCCTATGTGGTATGCAGAGAGCGCCGGCGCCGGATAGAATCCAAATCCCGTGACGTGATAAAAACTTTTCTATTTTAATCTTTCTTTCATCTTTGTGGGATATACTGTAGACACAATCCAAACAAAAGCTCAAACCAAAAGAGAAGGAAGGCGTAAGATATGAAACTTGAGTTTTTAAAGAAATTAAACGCGAAGGTGATCGCCATTGCGGCTGCCGCTGCGGTTTTTGTGATCGGAGGCGGCACCGCCATCGCGCTGGCAGCCACTTCCCCGGCTCCGGAAAACCCGGAGCTCAGCGAGCAGGAAGCAAAAGCCGCCGTATTTTCCCATGCGGGGGTCAGCGAACAGGACGTTCTTTCCCTTCGGATTGACAAGGGCATGGAAAACGGTCCCGGTTTATGAGATCGATTTACAACCGCGGAAAAAGCTATGATTACGACATCGTGAGAAGCTCCGGAGAAATCCTCCATTCGTCCTACGACGTCCTTGGGGCGGAAATCCCAAAGGCAAAGGAAGAAACCAAGGAATCCTCTTCCCAGGCGGAAGCAAGCTCCAGTTCTCCTGCTTCCTCCTCTCCGAGTGAATCCGGTTCTTCCGCTTCAAAATCCAACGGCGGCACCGCATCCCAGGCAACGCAAGCTCCCGCCGCTTCATCCCAGGCCGCGCAGCCCAGCAACAATACCTCCTCCGCCATTACCAAGGATCAGGCCAAAAGCATTGCCCTGAAGGACGCCGGCGTTTCTGAATCCGCCACCCAGTTCGTATGGGTAAAGGAGGATTACGACGACGGCCGCCTGGTTTATGAAGTAGAGTTCTACGCCAACGGGACCGAATACGACTATGATATCGACCAGGCCACCGGAAGGATTCTCAGCTCTGATTTTGATATTGAGAACTATTCCCCCAGCAATAACAACGGCGGCAATGGGACGGTCATATCCGTAGACAAAGCCCGCAGCATTGCTCTGGCAAAGGTTCCCGGTGCTTCCGCGAACGATATCCGCATCCATCTGGACCGCGATGACGGCCGCCAGATTTATGAAGGCGAAATTTACTACAACCGCATGGAGTATGAATTTGAGATCGACGCTTCCACCGGAACAATCATTGAGTGGAGTGCGGAGCATTGGGACTAACCATCATATATAACAAGAACAGCGAACCGATGGGGAAACTCCGCAGCGTATCCCGCTGCGGAGTTCCTGTTTACGTCAAACTTTCTTTCCCGCGCCCGGATATGATATACTGATACAAAGGAGGGATTTTTATGAGGATTTTGATTGCGGAAGATGAACGGGATTTAAACCAGCTCATTAAAAAAAGGCTGAAGGATGCCGGATACAGCGTGGACGCCTGCTTCGACGGTGAAGAGGTGTTCGACTATCTTCTCTGCGCGGAATACGACGCGCTGGTTTTGGATATCATGATGCCAAAAATGGACGGGATTACCGTTTTGAAAAAATTGCGCCGGGAGGAAAATGCCCTTCCCGTGCTTTTATTAACAGCCAAGGACAGCATTGAAGACCGGGTAACCGGGCTGGATGCCGGGGCGGACGATTATCTGGTAAAGCCCTTCGCGTTTGAGGAACTGCTGGCGCGGCTTCGTGTCCTGCTGAGAAAGCCGGTTACGGAAAAAAGCAGTATTTTAAACGTGGCGGATCTATCCCTCCATGTGGATACCCGCCGGGTATTCCGGGGGAACAGGGAGCTCCAGCTTTCCTCCAAGGAGTATTCCCTGCTTCATTACATGATGCAGAATGCCGGCGTCGTGTTAAGCCGGGATAAGCTGGAACAGCATGTATGGGATTACGATTTTTCCGGCGGCTCCAATGTCATCGACGTATATATCCGGTTCCTGCGGAAAAAGGTGGACGAAGGGTACGATAAAAAGCTGATCCATACCGTTCGGGGCCATGGATATGTGCTGAAGGATGATACCCTATGAAAAGGCTGTCGCTGAAAACCAGGCTGGTTTTGCTGCATACCGGGATGATGGCCCTCGTTGTCTGCATCGTGCTTGCCCTGCTGTTTTCCATCAGTTCCCGTGAAATTGTATCCAATGTGGAAAACACCTTGGAGGCAAGCGTTTTCGGGGCCTTTGAAGATATGGAGTATGAAGACGGGCGCTGGGATTTCGATTCCGATTTAATGAACCTGGAGGATGGGGTTTACCTTTCCGTTTATGATAAAAACAGCCAGGAGCTGCTGTACGGAAGAATCCCCTATGGATTTGCCTATGACCTTCCCTTTGAAAGCGGGAACCTGCGGACGATTACCGCGGGGGAAAACGACTACTCCGTTTTGGATTTGGAACATACGGTCAACGGCCGGCCGGTACTGATCCGCGGGGTCATTTCCATCAGCGACGCGGAAAGGGATTTCCGGTATACGCTCCGATTGGCGCTGATCCTGTCCCCCCTGATGATTTTCCTGACCGCCGTGTGCGGATATCTGCTGAGCCGGCGCGCCCTGTATCCGGTATCCAAAATTACAAAAACGGTTCAGGAAATCCAGAAAGAAAAGGATTTATCCAAACGGATCGACCTGGGCAAAGGGAACGACGAAATCTACACGCTGGCCCGTACCTTTGACGGGCTGCTGGAAACCATCGACGCCGGGATGCAGCGGGAAAAGCAGTTTACCAGCGACGTTGCCCATGAGCTGCGCACCCCAATCAGCGTGGTTTTGATGCAGTGTGAAGATCTCCTGCAGGGGAACCATCTGGATGAAGAAGGACGGCGGGAGGTTTCGGTCATTCACCGGAAAATGAAATCCATTTCTGATATGGTGTCCCAGCTTCTGCTCCTTTCCCGGGCGGACCAGGGAAGGGAAAAGCTGAATTTGGAGCCGGTCGATTTCAGTGAAATCTGCGAAATGGTGGCGGAAGAATTTACCGGCATCGCCCAGGAAAAGGGAATCCAAATTCAGACCCGGATTGAGCCTGGGCTGCAGCTAACGGCGGATCAAACGCTGATGATACGTTTGCTGGGAAATCTGCTGGAAAACGCCGTCAGCTATGGGAACCCAGGCGGCCATGTATGGGTGTCCGCCTGGAAAGCGGACGAATATTTGCAGGTGCTTGTAAAAGATGATGGGATTGGGATCTCCCCTCAAGACCTGCCCCGTATCTGGGACCGGTTTTACCAGGCGGACCCTTCCCGGAATTCCGATAGCAGCGGCTTGGGCCTTTCCATGGTCAAGTGGATTGTAGAAGCCCATCACGGGCAGATTTCTGTTTCCAGTGAGCTGGGAAAAGGCACGGCTTTTTCCTGTATTTTTCCATCAGGCAGTTAATGGATAAATACAAAACACATTATGAAAATGAAAAAATGCGCCCTATGGATTGATGAATCCACAGGGCGCGTTCCTATATTCCTATCGGTTATCTGCTGTATTTTTTCTTCCTGCTGAAAATGGCTGCCGCGGTGAGAGCCGTGCCCGCCGTCAGCATGAGCGCAATCCAGAGAGCGGAATTGCTGTTATCGCCAGTCTGTGGGGTATCTTCCCCAGAAGGCTTTTGTCCATCCTCGACAGTATCGCTGCTGCCATCGGCAGAAGTAGACGTCTGTTCGTCCTTGCCGTCATCCGCTGTCCCGGCTGCCGGGATTTCTACTGCATCTTTTTCGTAGCCGCATACGGTACATTCTTCATGCTTCAACCCGGCTTCCGTGGCAGTCGCTTCCTTGTCCGTTACCCACTCAAACGTATGGGCGCCTTCATTCAGTTTCGCGCCGCACTCACAGGTATTCCAATGGCTGTTTTCATCAAAATGCCAGCCTGTGCCATCGGGGGTATGCGCCGTTTCATCAACCTCGCCATATTCCTGCCCGCAAATTTCGCAGACTGCTTTCTGCGTACAGGTAGCTGTGCCGCCCTGATGTGCAGAATATTCGTTTACAGCGTCACAACCTGGATTGGTACACGCCTTCCAATGCCCATTATCGTCGTAAGACCACTCAGAAGCCCATTGATGTATGTCATGATATGTTCCGACTACTTCTCCGCCCGCAGATACCGGCGTTGGCGCCTTTATCCCTGTATCAGCTCCCGTGAAATCTACGTTCCCCTTCACAGCTTTGAGAGCGATATTGTCTGATATTATCTCTATATTGCCGCCGCTCAGGATAATATCTTCCACAGCCGTATACAGGCCGATATTCGCGGAATTTATCTTGACCGTACCGCCTGCAATTTCGATTTTTCCATCTGATATGCCGCTTCCTTTTTCAAGAACCGCGATCCCCACATTGCTTTTGTTGATGACAACCTCTGCATTGCCTCCGATATAAACCCCGGATTCCCCTTCATCCTGGCTCGGATAATTGTAAACAGCATAGCCGTTCGTTTCATCTGTCGTGATCTCAAGCCTGCCGCCGGTGATCGAAACGCGGTTAACGGTGTGAAGCGCGGCCCAACTGCCGAAGGTCTGATTAATGGTAAAAGAGCCCCCTGTCATACTGAAAGTATCAATGACGTTTCCGTCCCCTTCCGTATAGACATTGCCGCTTTCAATCAGCAGATTGGAAATAGAAATTGTTCCCCACATTGAATTTTCATTGCTCACTGCCGTCAGGGAAGCATCAGAGGTTTCACCTTTTATTGTGACAAGCCCGCCGGCTGTTTCTACACCAAACAGCGCAGTCTCGCCCGATATACGGTTATTGCCTTTCAAAATGATATCGACATCTACATTGTTCGGAAGTGTAATGGCATCACCCGATTGGGCGGATATATTGACATTTTCCAAAACAAGGGTATACCCGCCTTCTCCATCAGGACTCCAGCTCCAGCCTTCCGCTTCATTTGCTTCGGCTTCTGTTTTGTTGGATAAATCAAGCCCCGTTGTCCGTTCGGCAGTCTGCGCAAATGCCGCTATAGGAAGCATTGTTACCGTCAATACAACCGCCAGCAGGCTTACCAGCCATTTTCTTTTTTTCATCATCTGCTTTCTTCCTTTCATAATATTATTATGTATTTTCCAAAAACATAAAAAGGCGCATCCCGCCCCTTGCAAATCGGGCAGAATACGCCTTCTGTTTTTGTGCAGTTTTCAGCTTGACAGGAAAAAGGACAGAGTTAGGCTTTGCGTGCGTGCGTGCGTGCGTGCGTGCGTGCGTGCGTGCGTGCGTGCGTGCGTGCGTGCGTGCGTGCGTGCGTATAGCCAGTATGCTCCCTGCCGCCATTTTTGTCAAGCCCCTTTCTAAATAAAATTATACAAATGTAATTTTACCATGAAAGCGGCTGATTTTCAATCTTTTTCCAAGAACAAAACAACAACATGCTATAAATGAGAATTCTAATTTTGGCTTTTGCATTTTTTTAAATTGTTATCTTTTTGTTAAAATTAGCACTCTCATATTGACAGTGCTAATTTATGAGCTATAATATAAGTGTACCTTGAAAGAGGCGCAAGGATTCCGGGTTTTCCGGAGCCCATCTGAAAGCAACCAAAAGGCTTGCCGCAGAAATGCGGTGAACCGGACAGCAAAAGCTCGCAACAGCCGAGAAAAATTCCAGCCATCTACGAGCCAATTATGATTGGAGGAATGACTTATGTTGTCTAAGCGTTTTGGTGAAAACCTGTTCGATGAAATGTTTGATGATCCGTTCGAATTGATGCCGATGTTCTCACGTCACAACCCGCTGTATGGAAAACATGCAAAGGCTTTGATGAAGACAGACGTCCGGGAAAAGGATAACTCCTATGAACTGGATATCGACCTTCCGGGCTTTAAGAAGGATGAAATCCAGGCTCAGATTTCAGACGGCTACCTGACCATCAGCGCAAGCAAGGGCCTTGATAAGGACCAGAAAGACGACAAGGGCCGGTATATCCGCCGCGAGCGGTATTGCGGAGAATGCAGCCGGAGCTTCTATATTGGTGATGGCATTACCGAGAAAGATGTTTCCGCTAAATTCGAGGACGGTATTCTGAAGCTTTCTATCCCCAAGAAGGAAACGAAGGCTTTGCCGAAGCCAAATCAGATTACCATTGAATAAGCGATCAAAACAAAAGGAGACAGTTCTTTGTGAACTGTCTCCTTTTGTTTTTCTTATCTTTTTATTTTGGAACGATAAAACAGAAATTTCTGTACTACGTTGCTTGATAGAAATTCTTGCATTGTGATACAATGATACCAGTGATTGTGCAAGACAAATGCGAATAAATGGGAAGGATGGGGTATGATGCAGCCATTAACCGACAAAGATTATGAATTGATCGCAGAAGCGCAAAGGGTCATCCGGCTGAATTACGACGCAATCCACGAAAATCATACAGTAGGTGCGGCAGTACGCAGCAAGAGCGGAAAAATATTTGCCGGCGTCAATATGTATTCCATGCACGGCGCCTGCGCGGAGCAGATTGCCATCGGAGCTGCTGTCACACAAGGGGAACGGGACTTTGATACGATTGTTGCGGTAAGAGGCAAGGACGGTTCGGAAATTATCCCGCCCTGTGGAAACTGCCGCCAGATCCTGCATGATTATATGCCGGACTGTGAAGTGATTCTCTCCGTTGCAGGACAGCATGCAAAAATCAAGGCGAAAGAACTGCTTCCGTTCTCCTATACCTTTGAGGGCTGACTAAGCTTTTATCCTGCTCGGTATAAGCCAGCTCCTGCACAGCAGTTTCCGTGTCTATTCCATGCCATTTTCAGCAGAAGTTGAAGAAAAACAATGTTCACTTTTTTATTGTACTGGAAAGGCAAAATATTCTCCGTTAAGATTCAAGAAACTTTGACTTGAATTTTAAAAAAAGCATATGATATAATGAATAATGTAAATAATAGAAAGCGCGTATAATGGTTCAGCGTGAAATCGGAATGATTTCACGCTTATTTTTTACGAAAAAGGAGAATCAAAATGGAATTTTACATGAAATTACCCCGCAGCAAAAAGGAATTTGCGTTATTTATGGGCATTGTCTCCATCATTTCAGTCAATATCATTGCCCCGCTGATCACCTTTTTTGAAGCCGGTTTCCACCTGTATGTTTATCGGGATGTGCTCATCGTCCTGCCGTTGATTTGGCTGAGCGTCATCGTCGTTGTCCTATTGACCTACATCCCCGCAGAAAAGATGACGGCAAAAATTGTTTCGAAAGGAGACAGTTTTAACGCTCATATTGTAGTCAATATTCTGTGTACAGTATTGATGATGTCCGTTCTACTGACTGTCATAGGCACCTGGATCGGGACACGTTCTGTTTCATGGGAACCCATTCAGATGTTCTTTCACAAATGGCCGCGTAATTTTTCCATTTCCCTCTTTGTAGAAATGTGCATTGCACAGCCGGTTGCAAGGTTTGCGCTCTACCGACTCCATTTGCGGCTGGATAAAAAAACAAACGGCTGATGCTTCTGTTTGGCGGACATGCTTTCGGCATATCCGCTTTTTTGTAATTAAGACGACAACAAATTTCCTGTTCTAACTTGACAAATGCAGGCATATATAATATATTAGTATTTACTTAATCGCTTAAATAACAAAGAGATTTTTGGAGGGTACTTATGACAAAAACACCCCGCGTTTCCCAGATCGGCAAAGAGTGCGTCGCTTGCGGCACCTGCGTCCCCGTCTGCCCGAAAGAGGCGATCCAAATCAGATGGGGCGTTTCCGCCCATGTAGATGAGGAGAAATGCGTCGGCTGCGGCAGGTGCGCAAAGGTATGCCCTGCGGCGGTCATCAACATGGTGGAAAGGGGCGGTGCACTGTGAAAAGCACAAGGAAAAAAAGGTGGTCGGACTACCTTTGGATCGCCGAGCTGTGCTACCTGTTTTTGGGGCTGTTCAATATCCTGTTCGCATGGCTGGGGATGCTGTTTTTCTGTATCCCGCTGTTCGTCGCCATTTTCGGCGGCAGCAAAGCCTACTGCAACCGCTACTGCGGGCGCGGCCAGCTTTTCAGCCTGCTGGGAGAAAAGCTGAAATTGTCCCGGAACACCCCGCCGCCCAAGCTTCTGCGCAGCCCGTGGTTCCGCTATGGTTTTTTAACCTTCTTTATGGTGATGTTCGGCCTGATGCTGTTCAGCACCTACCGGGTATTTACCGGCGCGCCCCTTTCGCAGACGGTGACGCTTCTGTGGGTGTTCAAGCTCCCGTGGCAGTGGGCGGACATGAGTTTTGTGGCCCCGTGGATCGGGCAGTTTGCCTTCGGCTTTTTCGGCGTTATGCTCACCTCGACGGTGCTGGGCCTTTTGACAAAGGTATTGTTCCGGCCCCGGTCGTGGTGCGTATACTGCCCGATGGGAACCATGACCCAGGGAATTTGCAAATTAAGGAACGGAAAGAAGGCAAAGGAATATGGAAGAACAGGCAAAGAAAATAGCGGAGCTGCTGAAGCTTCTGGCGAATGAACATCGGCTGCTGATTTTATGCGCGCTGCTCAAAGGGCGGCTTACCGTCGGTAAGATTCATCAATATACGCCGAACATCACCGCTTCCGCTCTGTCCCAGCACTTAAACCAGATGAAGATAGCTGGTATCCTCAGTTCCGAAAAGCAGGGCATGAATGTGTTTTACTGGATTGAAGATGAACGGGTGATCGCCCTGATAGAAGCCATCAAAAAGGAATACTGCAAAGAAGAAGGAGAGTAAAACTATGAAAATCACAGTCAATCCACAAAAATGCCCGCAGAACCACCGCTGCCCGTCTATCGCGGTCTGTCCCAAAGGGGCTATTTCACAAAAGGACATTTACTCGCTGCCGGAGATTGATAAGGAAAAGTGCATTGTCTGCGGCAAGTGCATGAAATTCTGTCCCAAGGACGCGTTTGAAAGGGTATAGTCTCTTGTTCATATATGATGTTAGAAAGGATCTTCCCATGATGAAAATTACAGAAGCTCTAAAAGCACGCAGAAGCTATTACGCAATCAACCGAGAACAGCCCGTCGCTATCGACCGGGTGATGGATATGGTTAAGGAACTCACAGAACTTGTCCCCGACGCCTTTAACATGAAAAGCAGCCGGGTAGCCGTCGTACACGGGGAAAAGCAGGATCAGCTCTGGAACAAAATCTATGACGTTTTTGAAGGAAAGGTTGCCCGAGAAAAAATTGACAGCTTCCGTGCGGGCAGCGGCACCATCCTCTATTTCTACGACAGGAAAGTAGTAGAATCGCTTCAGAAACAATATTCGCTTTATGCGGATAATTTCCCGGTATGGACGTCCCAGTCCAGCGCCATGCTGCAGCTTGCTGTCTGGAGCGGACTGCGTGAGTTAAACATCGGCGCTTCCCTGCAGCATTACAATCCGGTAATCAACAATGCGGTGAAAGAACTCCTGCACCTTTCGGAGGACTACGTGCTGGTGGCAGAGATGCCTTTTGGCGGGATTGTAGAAGACCCAGCGCCAAAAGACAAAGAAGAAATTGAAAAGCGTGTTTTCTCCGCTTGCTGATGAACGCACGCATACAGGGTTACAAGAAAAAGAGAGACGTTCTATTGATAGATAGGACGTCTCTCTTTTGTTTCCGTTATTTACTGGCCTTTCCGGAACACGGAAATCGTGTGGGCGATAGTCTCTAAATTTTCTTGCCCCAACAGATCTTCCGCTGCTTCTGGTTGAAACGAAATGTCTTCATTCTGGTTTTTCGCGGCTTCTTTCGTTGCAGGGAGAGCCCTGCTCCACATACAAAACCAAAGCTTTGAGGAGATTCATTTCTGCGCTGTCCCAGAAGTGGTCTCCCCTTTCATCTCCTGTATTTTTAATGATAACATCACAAAAAAGCTGTGTCATCAGCTCATCGCCTTTGATTTCCGAAAGGCAGGCCCAGGAATCCGAGTGTTCCGGAGATACCAGGTTAAAAACGCGGACAGTATATTCTTGTTCCCGCAAATATTGGCTGGTGGTTTCGTATAATTAAGATTTCGGATCGCAGATAATCAATGATTCCCCCTGTGCGGCAGCCTGAAGAATGCGGTTGATACAGTACTCGGGTCTTCATTGACCCGCCGGCGCCATACACGGCGATATTTTTATTAAGGCGGCTTTCTTCCGGCACACAAACATATTTACCGTCTAATATTCCAAGAATAGTGCCGGTATGCTTTTTCAGGCTGGAAGTCAGTTTCAACACTTCCTCCGCTTCCTTTTCAGACATAAAACCCGATGTTCCGTAAGTTCCTTTTTGGGAAATAGATAAAATTCCGTTCCTTATCGTATTTTCCAGTGTCCCCATATTCCATCCGCATAACCATGATAATGAGCAACACCAGCACACTGATACATATGAGGCCGCCGATAGTCCCATATGGCAAAGTGAATAGCGCTTCAAAACTGGCCGACAGGATAAAAGACGGCATCTCCGGTGCTGTTCCATAGTCAGGTGTGCCGCCAGCGTTTTTCCATACGGTGTAGTTGCGGATAAACTGCGCGATGTACCCTCCGCCGTAGAGTAAGGCAAAAAGAAGCGGCGGCAGTCCAGAAAGAATCGAAAACTATCTTTTGCGTCTTATGGACAAAACCTCCTTTTCCATTTTTTAAAGCCAATCGTTTGGAATTGCTCCCTATCTTCACAGCATTTACGAAGCGCGTCCATCTGGAAATCAAAGCAGATGAGCCTGCCTGTCCCACTCTGAAGCCGGAGTGCCGTATCGAACCTCTTGATACGGGGCAGGCCGCAGGTGCAGGCAAAAAGAACAGGACAGCCGTTGTCATCGACGGCGTCGTTTTCTAAAGCAACCCTTCGTCCTTCTACCACAAATCCGCCAGCGGAAGGGCTTCCAGCTTTTCGGACAATTCTGCACTTCACATTATTTTCAACAGCTTCTCTCCCTTGCGATCATCGGTGATGCAGTAAAAATGTTCGCAGCTGCCGTCAAGGAGAAAATATTGTTTGCCGCCGTCACCGGTAAGGATAGCCTCCGCTAATTCCATGCTGTCTCCCAAAAGCAAGCCCTTTACAGCTTCCGGTTTGTATTGCTCCGGCAGACACTCACGGTAAAGGATTGTCTGCATCAGAGCCTTTGTACGCATCTCCGCCCGGTACTGCCATATCATCAAGGAGTCTCCCAAGTTATATACCACAAAAGCGGTGTTTTCGGTGAGCAAAACGCCGACCGAACGGGCACAGCCACTCACCGGGATATATAATGTAACTAATGCCGTCTATGCGCTTGTATGATGTGCGAAAATTAGCATAGCTGCAAAGGACGGTATAATAAAAAAGGCCGGGGCTGCCGCCAAGGCGAATACTCCGGTCTTTCATAAGGGTTTGTACGAACTGCCGATAGATGCGGCAGCGTGGATCATCCACGATCTGTTTTATTTCTAATTGATATTCTGACATAAGACACCTCCAAAATAAAAAAGGTCCTGCATTAAAAAATGCGGGACTGCGTACGATGATCTATCCAAAACAAAAATAAAGTACCACTTCTTTTACTCCGTAAAATATTGTATATTCAAAAGCCGTGTCTTACTTTACCTGCAAGACACGGCTTTTGAACTAAGAGCAACCCTTTTCCATATAGACCATGCAGAAATTGGCGTTCACGAAAAAATTCCAAAAAGCTTTGATTTTATGAGGTTTTAAGCCTCTTTACTCAGCCTAATGGCTTCATCGTCGGGAAGAGCAGGACATCCCGGATGGAGGCACTGTCGGTCAGCAGCATTGCCAGCCGGTCGATTCCCATTCCCATACCGCCGGTGGGAGCCATACCATATTCCAATGCCGTAAGGAAATCCTCATCCAGCATATTTGCCTCGTCATCCCCGGCCTCCCGCAAAGCCGCCTGACGCAGGAACCGCTCCCGCTGGTCAATGGGATCGTTCAGCTCGGAATAGGCATTGGCAAATTCTCTTCCTGTGATAAACAGCTCGAACCGTTCTACCAGCTCCGGCATTCCCTTCTTTTTCTTAGTCAAAGGGGATACTTCTATAGGATAATCGCATACAAAGGTGGGCTGAATCAGAGTGTCCTCCACCTTTTCCTCAAAGGCAAGATTTAAAATATTGCCCCAGGTATCGCTTTCCTTGATCTCCAGGCGGAGCTCTTTCGCCGCTTCCCTGGCTTTCTCCGTATCTCCCCGGAACGCGCCGAAATCGATGCCGGTAGCCTCTTTCACCGCGTCGATCATGGTTACCCGCTTAAAAGGCAGCGCCAGGCTCACCGGCTGGCCGCCGTAGGAAATCTCCTCCGTACCGCACACCTTAATAGCAGCGCTGTGGATCAGATTTTCCGTCAGCTCCATCATGCCGTTATAATCCGTATATGCCTGATACAGCTCGATGGTGGTAAATTCCGGGTTGTGCTTTACGTCCATTCCCTCATTGCGGAACAAACGGCCGATTTCATATACCCGTTCCATACCGCCGACAATCAGCCGCTTTAAGTAAAGCTCCGGAGCGATTCTCAAATACAAATCGATATCCAGCGTATTATGGTGGGTTATAAAGGGCCGCGCCGCCGCTCCCCCCGGGATCGTATTCAGAATCGGAGTCTCCACCTCAATAAAATCCAGGTTATCCAAGTCCTCCCGGATCGACTTGATAATCTGGCTGCGCTTGATAAAAGTATCCTTAACCTCGGGGTTGACAATCAAATCCACATACCGCTGGCGGTAACGAAGATCAGTATTGGTCAGGCCATGAAATTTATCAGGCAGCGGAAGCAAAGATTTGGAAAGCAGGCGCACTTCTTTCGCATGGATAGAAATCTCACCCCGGCGGGTACGGAACACAAATCCCTTTACGCTGGCGATATCTCCAATGTCCCATTTATCCAGTCCCCGGTATACCTCCTCGCCTAAATCGTTGATCCGCAGATAAACCTGGATTCTGCCGGTACGGTCGTGGATGTCGATAAAGCTGGCCTTTCCCATATCGCGCCAGCTCATAATTCTGCCCGCCACGCATACGTCCTGGTTTTCCAGCTCCTCAAACCGCTCAATAATATCGGCGGCATGAATATCCGGATGACAGACTGTGATCTCAAAGGGGTCTTGTCCAGCCTCCTGAAGAGCGGACAGCTTGTCCCTGCGGATCTGCAGCAGTTCCTTTAGGTCCTCCGCCTCCTGCTGGCCGTTATTTTCCACTGTGGTCTTTTCTTCGCTCATAGTGACAACTCCCGATTATAATTTTAAAAAAGCGGACAGAGTGCATACGCGCCGCCCCTGTCCGCATTTGAACTACTTTGAAATTCCTAATATTTCGTACTGCATGACGCCGGCCGGAGTTTCTATCTCTACGGTTTCGCCAACCTTATGGCCAAGCAAGCCCTTTCCCACCGGAGATTCGTCAGAAATTCTGCCGTTTGAGGGATCCGCCTCGCTGGAGCCTACGATCTGATAGGTACAGACCTCGTCGAATTCCACATCCTTAACCTGAACCTTGGAGCCGATATGAATCAATTCTGTGGTAAGCTCATCTTGATCGATGATTTTCACATTTTTCAGCATACTTTCGATGTCGGCGATTCTAGCCTCCACCATGGCCTGGTCGTTTTTCGCCTCATCGTACTCGCTGTTTTCCGAAAGGTCGCCAAAGGAAAGAGCTACCTTAATTTTCTCGGCGATTTCCTTACGGCGTTCTGTTTTTAAAAATTCCAGCTCCTGCTCCAAATTGTGCAAGCCTTCATCTGTCAACAACACTTGTTTTGCCGCCATATATCCGCTACCACCTTTGTGTGAAGTTATTCTTGAAACAATAGTACTATTATAGTCAACAACTTATGCCATGTCAAGATTTCAAATGTAAATAAACCTTAACCAAATCCCAAGACTGACGGCTTTTTTCGACATAGCCCAGCCGCTGCAAGGCCGGGATAGGTTATCCCTATCCCGGCCCTGTTTATTTTTACAGATTTTTTAAAAATAATTCATCGGATTGACCTTGGTACCGTATTCCCTGACCTCAAAGTGCAGGTGAGGGCCGGAGCTGTCACCGGTGCTTCCCACATAGCCGATCACCTGGCCCGCAGACACAGTGGCGCCCTGGGAAACCGCCAAGCCGCTCATATGAGCGTAAAGAGTGGAAACGCCGCCGCCATGGTCGATCATAAGATAAGTGCCGTAGCCGCCGCCCCAGCCGCCCGCGCTGGAAAAGACAACCGTGCCGTCGGCCGCCGCCACCACCGGCGTACCGTAGATTCCGCCGCCGGCGATATCAATGGCTCCGTGGTTATAGGAGCCCCGGTCCTCGTTCCATTCGGAGGTTAAGAGGTAAAAGCCGGGAGCCGGCCACACAAAGGCACCGCCGCTATAGTTGGGAGTCTGGCCCTGTGATTGGCCGCCGGCAGGCTGCTGCGGAGTGTAATAAGCAGAAATCTGCGCCTCGATCGCTTGCAGCTCCGCGTCATTTTCATCCACCTTGTCCTGAGCCTCCTGCTGAACGCCGTAAAGCTCCTCCAAAATCACCTGGTTTTCCTCCAGCAGCCTGGTAAGCTCCTCCTGCTGGCCATCCAGCTCGGTCTTCTTATCCGCCGCTTCCGTCCTTTTCGCCTCAATTTCGTCTTTTTCCTCTTGAATCTCGCTGAGCTGCTGCTGAATGGTTTCAATCAGCGTCACATCATGAGAGGTTACGGTTTGTAAAAGAGATGCCTTGTCCAAAAAATCACTGAAATCCTCCGCGCCCAGAATAATATCCAAAGTGGAGGTTTCTCCCGCCATATAAATGGCCCGGATTCTTTGCTTCAAAAGCTCCATATTCTCATCGATTTCCTTTTGAGGGCCTTCAATTTCCTTCTGCTTCTGCGCAATCTCTTCATCCAAGGTGCGGATTTCGTTATTTAAGGTATCGATTTGTCCTTGAACCTGGCTGATTTTATCCTCATATTCCTGTTTCAAGGCTTCCTTTTCTTCTGTATTTTTCTTTGCTTCTTCCAGCGCCGCGTTCAACTCGCCGCTTCTTGTTTGCAGTCTTTCCTGCTGTGACTCCAATTCAGAAATGCTTTCCGCCCAAGCCGGAGCGGATATCCCGGAAGTAAGCGCGATCATCGCGGCCAGCGCCGCCGCGGTTAGGCATTTTCCCCACCTTTTATGGGCCATTGGACGTTCCTCCCTATTGCAAGATCGGAATAATTATAACAATTTTGTAACTATTTGTCAATGGAAAGAATGAACTGTTTACAATTCCCACAAGCCATGACGCTCCATCTCCACATAAAAAGCGGGCCTTGCTGCAACAAGGCCCGCCGGGAAATCACACAAAATTTCCTTAATAATACACGGGAACATCCGGATACTCTATCAAGGGGTTATATTTCACACCCCAATGCCGGCACTCCAAATGGAGATGCGGCCCGGAGCTGTCGCCGGTGCTTCCCACATAGCCGATGATCTGTCCTTTTGAAACCGTCTCACCCGGAGACACCACGATCTGGCTCATATGAGCGTACAGGGTGGCGTATTCTCCCTGGGCGTCGTGGTTGATCATGCAGTAGGTGCCGTAGCCGCCGCCCCAGCCGCCGTTATTGTACCAGCTGGTGCTGACGGTGCCGCTTTGAGCCGCGTAGATCGGCGTTCCATAAATTCCCGC
Source organism: [Clostridium] leptum DSM 753 (assembly GCA_000154345.1). Taxonomy (GTDB): domain Bacteria; phylum Bacillota; class Clostridia; order Oscillospirales; family Acutalibacteraceae; genus Clostridium_A; species Clostridium_A leptum. Next base: position 87,680 of record DS480347.1, on the reverse strand, counting down.
GCCCGCGATGTCGATAGCTCCGTGGTTGTAGGAATCACGGTCCTCATTCCAGGCGGATGAAAGCCAATAGAAGCCAGGGGTGGGCCAGGTATAGCCATGAGGGCCGCTGGGAGCGGGATCCGGGGCCGGATCCGGGTCAGGCTCGGGAGCAGGCGCAGGAGTATCTCCGCCTCCGCTGCTTCCGCCGTCACCGCCGGAGGGCGTATCTGTACTCCCGCCGCCGGAAGGAGCGTCCGGCTCGCTGGGCTGCTGGCTTTGCTGCTGATTTTCGTACTCCTGCCGCAGCGCCTCATAATAAGCCTCTATATCGCTGTTAAGCTGCTGCAGCTCCGCGCTGTTATTATCCAAGCCCTGTATCGCTTCCTGCTGCTCCTGCTGGTATTGGGAAAGCTTGATGCCGCTTTCCTCGGAGAGCTGGGTCAACTCATCGTTTTTCGCGTTTAGGTCATCCAACTGCTGGGTAAGCTCTTCTTTTTTCTGGTCATAGGTTTTCTTTTCCTGCGCCAGCTTAGAGGTCTCCGCCTGAAGGGTTTCGATCAGCTTGGTATCATGATCGGATATGGTTTTCAAAAGAGACGCCTTATCCAAAAAGTCGTTAAAATCCGTCGCGCCTAAAATAATATCCAGAGTAGAGGTTTCTCCCGCCATATAAATGGCCCGGATTCTCTCCTTTAAAAGCTCCGTATTTTTTTCAATTGAGCCCTCCCGGTTGCTGATCTGAGATTGAAGGTCGTTGATTTCCTCATCCAGCTGGGAAACCTGGGCATAGGCTTCCTCGATCTGCTGATCCAGCACATCGATTTTGTCCTGATACGCCTGGTGCAGGGCTTCCTGGTCCTCCGCGTTTTGCTTCGCTTCCTCCAGCGCCTGGCTCAGCTCCGCATTTTTCTGCTCAAGCTCCTGCTTTTTGGTCTCGCTGTCTGAAATGCTGGACTCCAGCCCATCTGCGGTATCCGCCGCCCAAACAGCGCCAGGCATGGCTCCTAAGAGGCATACCGCCATGAACACGGCGGCTGTTCTTTTTTTCCACGTGCCAAACCTATTACCAGCCAAGGATCTCTCCTCCTTCTTTCTTTAAATACTTGCTGATGGAAATGATTCCGCCCAAGGCCCCAAACGCGATGCCGGCGCCGATGAATCCAAGCACCACAGGACCTGTAAGAGTGGTAAAGGGGATGCTTGTAAAGGGAATCAGCTGTTTGACGGCCGACATAATGCTCTCATAAACCAGCTTCAGCACTAAAATAGAGATACCCGCTGAAATCAAGCCGATCACCACGCCCTCTACAATAAAGGGCACCCGGATAAACCAGTTGGTAGCGCCTACCGACTTCATAATGCTGATTTCCAGACGGCGGCTGTACATTGTCACACGGATGGTATTGCTGATGATAAACAGGGAAACCACGCTGAGGATGATCAAAATCCAAAGGCCGGCGGTTCCCACCATATTATTCAGGTTCGTCAGCTTAGAGGCCGCGTCGCTGCGGTCACTGAGGGTATCCACCTGGGGGATTTCCTTGATTTTAGCCACCGTCTCGTCATAGAGGGACAAATCCTCCATGGTTACCCGGTAAGCGTTGGGAAGGAAATTATCCTCCTCCAGGCCCTCGAACAAGGGGCCTAAAATTTCCGTATACTGCTCCAGCGCTTCCTGCTGGGACACAAAGACAATTTCCTTGATATTGGGAATTTCCTTCAGCTCCGAGCCAAGCGTCACTGCTTCCAGCTCTCCTACCTCCTGCTTTAAGTACACCGTCACCACATTTTCATCCTGGATATCCTTCATAGCGTAGGACAGGTTGGCGGAAAAGAGAACCGCCGCGCCGGTGAGCAGCAGGCAGGACACCAGCACGCCTATGGAGGCGAAGGACATCATCCGGTTATTCCAGACGTTTTTCACGCCCTCCTTGAGAAGATATTTCATGGAACTAAAATTCATCGCGCACCTCCGAGCCGGTATCCCCCACAACCGTTCCTCCCTGAATCTCGATGACGCGCCTGGGGAACCGCTTTACAAGGTCGTGCTCATGGGTAACCATCAGCACTGTGGTGCCGCGCCGGTTGATTTCTGTCAAAAGCTCTACGATTTCATAGGACATAGCCGGGTCCACGTTACCCGTAGGCTCGTCCGCAATAATCATGCTGGGGTTGTTTACCAGCGCCCGGGCCAGGCCCACGCGCTGCTGTTCGCCGCCGGAAAGCTCCGCGGGATGATTGTCCATTTTTTTCTCCAAGCCCACCAGGCCCAGCACATAGGGTACTCTTTTCCGGATTTCCCGGTCACTGGCGCCAACAATGTGCATGGCGAACGCCACATTATCGTAAACAGTCATTTTATCAATCAGGCGGAAGTCCTGAAACACAATTCCCATGGTGCGGCGCAGATATGGAACGTCTCTTTTGCGGACGGTTGACAGCTTTCTGCCGTTGACCACGATTTCTCCGGAATTAGGAACTTCCTCTCTCATAATCAATTTTAGGAAGGTGCTTTTGCCGGCGCCGGAAGAACCGACAATAAACACAAATTCGCCCTTCGCGATGCTAAGGCTAAGGTTCCGCAGCGCTTCCGTGCCGTTATTATAAACCTTAGACACATTTTTAAATTCAATCATGGGGAGCCTCTCTTATTTTTCTTCTTTCTACATTTTTCGCGCTTATTCGCAGGAAATCCCCTCTGTCTAAAAAGGCAGAGGGGGTTTCCTTCTATTGGTCTTGCTTCTTTCCGTGCTTTAATATTTGACCGGGTTGGCGGACAAATACTTTTTTACCATTAAGGCTACCTTAAATACGATAGCGTCTTCAAACTCTCTCAAGTCAAGGCCGGTTAATTTCTTAATTTTTTCCAAGCGGTAAACCAGTGTGTTTCTATGGACAAACAGCTTTCTGGAGGTCTCGGAAACATTCAGGTTGTTCTCAAAGAAGCGCTGAATGGTGAACAGAGTCTCCGCATCCAGAGATTCGATGGATCCTCTTTTGAATACTTCCTTTAAGAACATTTCGCAAAGAGTAGTGGGAAGCTGATAAATCAGGCGGGCGATCCCCAGATTATCGTAACTGACAATGCTGCGCTCGGTATCAAATACCTTTCCTACCTCTAAAGCCACCTGGGCTTCCTTAAAGGAGCGGGCCAGATCCTTGATACCGGTAACGGTTGTACCGATTCCTACCACGCAATGGGTGTAGAACTCACTGGAAAGGGTATCTACAATGGAGCCGGCCAGCTTTTCCAGATCCTTAGAATCGATACCGGTGCGAATCTCTTTCACCAGGGCGATATCCGTTTCGTTGATATTGATGACAAAATCCTTGTTTTTATCCGGGAAAAGGTTCTGCACAATGTCGTAAGCCGAGATATCCGTTTTCGTAGTAATCTTGATCAGCATACAAACCCGGCTGACATCAGAACTAAACCGCAGTTCTCTAGCCTTCAAATAAATATCTCCGGGCAGAATGTTGTCCAAAATCACATTTTTAATAAAATTGCCCCGGTCATATTTTTCATCATAATACTGCTTGATGCTGCTTAAGGAAATCGCTAAAAGCTGCACATATTTCTGAGCAGCTTCATCATTACCCGCTACAAAAACAGCGTACTCCGGACGAGGCCGGCTGCCAAAGGATTTGTAAGTATAGCCGTTGATTACAAAGGTGCTGGGCGCGTTTAAAACGTCGGGGGTGATGCTCTCGTTAACCTCGCCGATTCTGCCCAGCTCACTGCAGGCGATGATCACGGAGGTTTCGTCAATCACTCCGATGGTTCTGTCGATGGCATCACGCATCTGGTGAATAACGCCCTGAAAAAGTCTGTTTGACATGATGAACTCCCTCACTTTATTGAGTAATTAAGCTTTCCGGCTGAAAATAGTACAATTTCAATACTTACATTTTACATAATTTCAAAACTATTTGCAACCGTGAAACCAAGAAAAATTCACGGTTTCCAATATTTTTTTGCTGTATTTTACATTGTATTCATAATTTCATTGCGAATTTGACACGTCTGATTAGAAAACATAAAAATTCATCCCACTATTTTCCAAAAATATTTTTTAATATAGGAGTTTGATAAAAAAACAGGGCTACCTATTGGCAGCCCTGTTGGAAAGCAGAGTATTGCTTATTCGTAATGCAGAATAGCTTTCTCAGTCTCTTTATCGAACAGATGCATCTTGTTCATATCCAGAGCAACAGAGATTTCATCGCCGCTCTTCGCAGTAGAAGTAGGCTCAACACGAGCGGTAACAGCGTTGCCTTCGATGTTCAGGTACAGATAAGTCTCAGCACCCATCAGCTCGGTAACTTCCACAACAGCCTTTACCAGAGTCTCGGGAGACTTCTCGATAAATTCAGGCTCATCATGAACATCCTCGGGGCGGATACCAAAGGTAACTTCCTTACCCACATAAGGAGCCAGGACATCATCCTTATTCTTCTCAGCGGGAACCTTAACGGTGTTGGCACCGAAGGTCAGATAATAATCAGCGCCTTCCTTGGAAACGGTAGCATCGATGAAGTTCATTTGAGGAGAACCCATGAAGCCGGCTACGAACTCATTGCAAGGCTTCTCATACAGATTTTGAGGAGAGTCAACCTGCTGAATAAAGCCATCCTTCATAACCACGATTCTATCGCCCATGGTCATAGCTTCGGTCTGGTCGTGAGTTACATAGATAAAGGTGGTACCCAGTCTCTTATGCAGCTTGGCGATCTCAGTTCTCATCTGGGCACGCAGCTTAGCATCCAGGTTGGAAAGCGGTTCGTCCAGAAGGAATACCTTAGGATCACGAACGATAGCACGGCCCAGGGCGACACGCTGTCTCTGACCACCGGACAGAGCCTTCGGCTTACGATCCAGCAGGTGAGAGATATCCAGGATTCTGGCAGCCTCTTCCACGCGGCGCTTGATCTCATCCTTCGGAGTCTTGCGGAGCTTCAGACCGAACGCCATGTTATCATACACGGTCATGTGCGGATACAGAGCGTAGTTCTGGAACACCATTGCGATATCACGGTCCTTAGGAGCGATATCGTTGGCCAGGACGTCTCCTATGTAGAGCTCGCCCTCGCTGATTTCTTCCAAACCGGCGACCATACGCAGAGTAGTGGACTTACCGCAGCCGGAAGGACCTACCAAAATGATAAACTCTTTGTCTTCAATCTCTAAGCAGAAGTCAGTTACCGCGGTGACGCCACCGGAATAAATCTTGTAAACGTGTCTCAAAGATACATTTGCCATAATACAAACCTCCTGAATCTATGACCGACCGCACGGTGCGTACGCTCACTGGCCATACATTTTTTCTTACGAATATTAATATAACAGATTTCGGCCCAAATTAACAGTTGTGTTTTGCCTAAACTTTAAAACCAGTCTTTAGGTAAAATGGACAGTTGTCAAACCAATTTTGGAAATTTAGTTAAATTTGACCATTTGAATTTTTCTTTTCGCAAAAACGCCTGTTTTCCCCTTGAAAAATCAGCGCCAGCTCCTCTTTTGTCAGCTCCCTGCATTCCCCCTCCTTTAAAGTCTTGTCCAATTCCAGGCCTCCTATTCGCACCCGTTTCAACCGCAGCACCCTTCTTCCCACCGCCAAAAACATTTTCTTGACCTGATGGAACTTTCCCTCCCTGATTTCCACCAGGGTTTCCCAGGCAGTCCCTTGCTTTACCACAGTAAGTCCGGCAGGCAGGCACACCGTACCGTCCTCCAGCGCCACACCGGCGGCGAATTTCTCGATTTCCTCTGCTCCTACCGGCCCGTCCACCGATGCCTCATAAAGCTTATACACGTGCTTTTTCGGTGACAGCATCCGATGGGCAAGCTCCCCGTCGTCGGTCAAAATTAAAAGCCCAGTGGTATCCCGGTCCAGCCTCCCCGCCGGAAACAGGTCACGGCGGGAAAGCACGGGCGGCACCAAATCCACCACGGTCTTCTCCCTAGAATCCCTACTGGCAGACACCACGCCCGCCGGTTTATTCATCATCAAATAAACATGTCTTTGAAACCGCAAGGGCTTCCCCTCTATGGTAATTTGATCCCGCTCCGGGTCAGTCTTAGTCTCAGGACGAGTGGCTAAAATGCCGTTGACATGAACCAGCCCGCGCCGAATCAGGATTCCCGCTTCTTTCCGGCTGCCAACGCCTTGTGAAGACAATATTTTATCCAACCGTTCCATGAACATCCCCATTTCGTTTCTTGACGCTCCGACATTTTCCCATATAAGGAGCTAATATATCATTAATCTTAAAAGTAAGTATAGCATATTCGGAGGTCTTTGAAAATAAAATCTTAGTCCACCGGCGCATTGGGCATTTCCGGGTCCGGCGCTAAGGTTTCCCGCTCTGTGCTGCTTTCCACAGGATATTTAGGCTCCTGAGAGGAAGCCGTTTCCAGCGCTGTCTGCTGCCCGCCTTCCGCTGCGGAGGCGTCAGCCGGCGCGTCAGGATCCGCTGCCGCTTCCCCGGCTTGTGAAGCGGCAGCTTCCGGGCTGGCTGCTTCTTCACCGGAAGCTGTGCCTTCTCCTGGAGATACCTGCGTCAAGGAGGCGGTATCATTGGGATTGACAAAGCCGTGAATGAAGCCGTTCAGCTCCACCGAGCAGATATCCCCGCCGATGACCCTGCCGTCTAAAACCAGCAGGTTCGCCACTACTCCGGAATCCTTTCCCGGATAATTGGTCACCTCATAGGTATACCGCTGGCAGGTGGCGCCGGCATATTTCAAAAGGTCCAGTCCCTGCTCTTTTTGAATTTGATTATATTTTTCATAGGTATCGTTAAAGGATGAGGGCAGCAAGACATCCACCTGCTCCATTGGCGTTTCCTTGACCTCCCATCCAAATTGCTGCAAAAACGCTACCCGCTGGGATGCATCTGCTGCCGTCAGGCTGTATTCTCCAGTCTGCCCCACCGCCTTCGCTTCATCCGAACCACCCCGCAGCAAAAAGAACAGTGCTCCTGCCAAGACTATCAGGATCGCCGCCAATATAATCACGAGCTTTTTTTTAGACGCCTTCATGGACACTACAAACATTGCAAGCCCCTCCTTTTTAGTATTTTATCTATATGAAGGGACATGGTTGATTTAGAACCGCCGGGACAAGGAAAAAGAGGCCAGCGGGGAGAAAATCCAAACCGGGTTTTCTCGCTGCCGCTTTCCTCTTTTTCCTTAATGTATGATTTTCAGTTTTTCTGATAGGTTATGTTTGGGGTTATTCGCCCGCGCCTTCCTGGGCGGCCTTTGCTTCTTCGATAACCTTTTGGGCCACCTGAGCCGGGGCATCCTCATACCGGGCAAACTCAAAGGTAAAGGTGCCTCTGCCCTGAGTGCACTGACGGATAAAGGTAGCGAAATCGCCCATTTCCGCCATGGGGACATCGGCTTCCACGACCTGCATCCCGTTTTCGCCCGGGTTCATGCCCAAAACGCGGCCGCGGCGCTTATTGATTTCTCCCATCACATCGCCCATGTTGGCATCCGGTACGCTGGCCTTCAAATTGCCGATAGGCTCCAGCAGCGTGGGAGACGCCTGGGGAATCCCGTTTTTATAGGCGATGGCGGCCGCCATCTTGAACGCCATTTCTGAGGAATCTACCGGGTGGTAGGAGCCGTCGTACAGGGTAGCCTTCAGTCCTACCATAGGATAACCCGCCAGGGTTCCCTTTTGGATGCAGTCGCGCAAGCCCTTTTCCACCGCCGGGAAGAAGCCCTTCGGCACCGCGCCGCCTACGACCCGCTCGGCAAATTCCAAAGAATCGCTGTCGCAAGGCTCGAATTCGATCCACACATCACCGAACTGTCCGTGGCCGCCGGTCTGCTTCTTGTGCCGCCCCTGGACAGAAACCTTTTTCCGAATGGTCTCGCGGTAAGCGATCTTTGGCTTTTTCAGGGTAACCTCCACGCCGAATTTACTCTTTAATTTAGAAACCACCACATCCAGGTGCTGTTCGCCCATGCCGGAAATAATCATCTCATGGGTTTCCTGATTATTCTTGAAATGGATAGTGGGGTCTTCCTCGCACAGACGCATCACGCCTTGGGCCACCTTATCCTCCTCGCCCTTTTTCTTGGGATAGATCGCCATAGAGAGGCAGGGATTGGGGTACTCCACCCCATCCAGGGTAACCTTACGCACGGGAGAGCACAGGGTGTCGCCGGTATTAGTATTTTGCAGCTTGGGGGCGGCGCCGATGTCACCCGCGCCGATATAGGCGGCATCCTCCTGCTTTTTGCCTTTCACCGTCATCACCTTGGAGATTCTCTCCTGGTTGCCGGTGCGCATATTAACAAGCGGGGTTTCGGGGGAAACCTTGCCGGAGATCACTTTAAAATAAGAAAGCTTTCCTACAAAGGGGTCGGCGATGGTTTTGAACACAACAGCGGCAGGCGCTCCGTCCTCATTGACAGAAAGCTCCACCATATTGCCGTCGGGATCCAGCCCGATCTCGTCGCTCTTTTCCGCGGCGGACGGAGCCAGCCACACCAAGCCGTTCAGCAGCTGGTCAATACCGAACGTATTAATCGCGTCGCCGCAGAACACAGGGCTGATGGCGCCGCTTTTAACGCCCCGGCTGACGCCTACGATAACCTCCTCGGGGGTAAAAGCCTCGCCGGAGAAGTATTTTTCAAACATTTCGTCGCTGGTTTCGGCCACCGCCTCATAAATAGCGGTCCGCAGGCCCTCCAGGCGGTCGCCCATATCAGGCATGGGTACCTCCGACACCTTACCGTCGGGAGAATAAGCATAGGCCTTATATTCCAGCAGGTTTACGTAGCAGTTCGCCTGGCCGTCTATGATAAAAGGAACTACCACCGGGCAGACAGAGGGGCCAAAGGAAGCCTTCAGGGTCTCAAACACACGGTAGAACCGTGCGCTTTCATCGCACAGGCCGTTGACAAAGAACACCTTAGAAAGCCCGCGGCTTTCCGCCGCTTTGACCGCTTTTTCTGTCCCTACAGAAACGCCGTTTTTACCGGACACCGCGATCATGACCGTGTCCGCTGCTCGGACGCCCTCCCACAGGCCGCCTTCAAAGTCAAAAAGGCCTGGCGTGTCGATAAAGTTCAGCTTTTTATTTTTCCATTCCACCGGGGCCACCGCCGTAGAAACAGAGGCCTTGCGTTTTACTTCCTCCGGATCAAAATCGCAAATTGTATTTCCGTCGGCAATCTTACCCAATCTATCGGAAGCACCGGAAAGATACAGCATCGATTCAATAATAGAGGTCTTACCCGCCCCGCCATGGCCCGCCAGGGCGATATTCAGAATATTTTTTGCGTTGTACTGTTTCACGTGTTGTGAACCCCTTTCTTGGCTCAGGACATTTTTAACAATCCCTGAGATAATTTACTTTTCAATTATATCTTATATGCACATGGATTTCAATATCAAATGAGGGTTTTTCACAAAAAAAGTCTGCCTTAACGCAAAAACATTAGGCAGACTTTGTGTAAATTCTATAAAGATTAGACCATTTTCACCTCTAAGCCCAGCTTTTCGGCATAGGCTACGGTGCTTTGAGTGCCTCCGGTTTTCCCATCGTAATAGCAGATCAGCAGGGATGACCGGTCCACCATGTACCTGTTTCTCCTTTGATAGCAGCCCGGCGTATATCTAGGCTGAAGGGTGATCACGTCGTCACAGTGCTCCAGAAGAGTAAAATATTTCTCCCGCCAGAACTCACCCCAGGTATTCGCCTGCTCTTCAAAAGGCAAAATCGCTATTAACTGAATTTCAGGAAATTCCTCTTTCATGCCCAGCACCATTTCCCCGGCCAAAATGTCAAAGCCGGTACAGCCCCCGGTATAAAAAATCCGATAGCCTTCCTCCGCCGATTCCCGAATCACCGAAGACAGGCGGCAGAGAAACTCCTGATATTCCTGATTTTCATCACTGACGGAAAAGGGAAGCTTTTCCGCACGGTAGCCGGAAAAGCAGGCTGTTTCCTCTAATCCCATTCGATCAACACCTACGGCTTTCTAATCACGGTTACCAGTAAGGTAACCACAACCCAAAAAATACTATATAGGGTAATCTCCAGAGCACCGATCTGAGCCACCCCGGACACCACTGTCAAAAACGCCGCCATTAGAAAGCTGAGCAGTACAGTCAGTCTTTGCAGCACCAAGGCAGCCGTCATATTCCCCCGCACCCTGACGCACGCCGCCAGCACTCTGGCCAGCACATTCACCCGGCCCTGGGTGGCCAGATAAGCTCTGGCGGAGGCTTCCTCTTCTCCCTCCAGGTCCTTGAACCGTTTGGCGTACTCGGCTCCCAGCACCTTGACAGACCGGAAAAACAAGCCGAACCGGTCGCTGACCAGCTTAGCGGTCACATTGGGGTCGGTGGTGGACACCAGGAAAGACACACCGTTATCCTCCAGCCGCTGAAGCTCCTGCTTCATGGCGGGACTGAAGTCGTAATTGGTAATCAGCATCGCTACAAGCTCGCCCGCCGAGGCAATATAGGTCACTTGGCGGCCGTTTTGGGTGTGCTCCAGCTCCACCGAACGGTCTGGCGGCGTAACGCCGTGGTTTTCCAGAAGATTCCGGTTGCCCACCAGTACACGCTTACCATGAACCCATCCCATCAGTCCCCGCTCATCCTCGTAGGAGAGACTGTCTACCGCAGGCAGCCGGCGCTCCTCGCTGACGATCTGCTCAAAGACATGGTACAGCGGGGAATCCACCGACTTAAGCATGGCCGCCGCCTCCAGCAGGGCTTTATCCAAAAGCCTGGTCTCAAAGGCCTTGACCCCATGAAGCACCACCGCGTTCTTTGGAAACAGGGTATTGCAGTCCAGCACCACCGCGTTGGTATCGGCGAACTGGCGGATTCCCGGATACCCCACTATCATGGCGTCCAGTCTGGAAACCCTTTTGCACAGCCGAAACACCGGGAAATTCATGGTAAGCATGGTGCACATTGGCACGCACACGCACATGCTCAGGGCAAAAGCGGATACCGCGGCAAACAAGTCCCTGGAAATAAAATAGCTGACGACGCCAAGCGCCAGAGACAGACCGGCGCCAAGGAAGGAAATCCTGCCGGCGAACTCCTCGCTGGGATCCGGCTCATAGGAAAGCTGAAGGAAATTGCTTAAAAAGCCCGCCTTTTTCTGATAGGCGATAATCGGCTCTCCTACTCCCAGGCCGCGGCACATTTCCACAGCGCTTTCCCGGTCGTTATAAATTTTCGCCGCATACTTTTCGTCCGGCGAACAGATAAATTTAAAGTTCAGCTTTACCCGGCGCACAAGCGTCAGCTTGCCCCAGGCATTCAGCAGCAAGGCCAGCACCGCCAGATTGGCGTAAAGGCTTAGATCCGTGTTGGTAAACCTGTCAGCCGAGAAGAAACCGACGAGGATCTGAACTGCCGCCGCAGCCCAGGCGAAAGCCACCGGCGCGTCGGCATTGCCCTTAAGGCGGGGCACGGATAAAAAGCCGTTTTTCAAAGTTGTCAGGCTTACCGCACCGGCCGCCAGCAGTAAAACCAGAGTGACGCTCAGGTAAAGAGGGCTGTTGGTGATCAGCACGTCAGGCACATCAGGCAGATTCAGCCGCGCCAGCACCGTGGCGGCGGCGCTGAGAATCATTAATCCGGCCAGCACGCCGGTGCGGATCAAAAGGTTTTTCAGGTTTTTAAAAATCTCTTTTTTGATCGCGAACGCGTCCGACGGTTCCTTATAATCCTCTACCAGCTCTACCTGCCGGGGCTGAGGCATTACATCCTCAGGGTCTTCTTCCTCTTGGGAGGAAGAAATCGCGAAATGCCTTTTTTTGACCTTTTCTTTCGTCCGTTTTTTTTTAACGGGCTCGAAAGCTTCCTCCGCTTCCTCCCGCTCAAGGTTCTGTTTACGCTCCTGCTGGGCCTTATGCTGAATAGCCTGGCGGGAGGCCGCACACTCCGCCCTTAAATTTTCTCCGAATTTACCGGCTGCCGTATGGACCACAGGAAGCTGCGGCTCATAATGAAACAGCTTCGTATTCTCATGGTGCCGGATCTTTTTCCCAGCCTGCAGGTCCGCCAAATTGATGGTCACCGCCTGCACGGACGGCTTGTCCGGCTTATTTTCTCTCCGCGGCTTTTCATTTACCTGTCTTTCCGCAGCTTTAGGCCCTGTGGCCTGCGCCCTGTCCCGGCCTCCTGACAGCACGGTCACCTGAGCGGCCGTCTGGTTTTCTTCCTGGAGCAATTCTCCAATTGCCAGGCCGCCCAAATCAACCGCCGGAAGCTCCCTGTGCTCACAGTACAGCCTGGCGGCCTCCCGGGCGGTCAAGGGCTTTACCGTCTCCGGGTCTATCCGAATTACCCGGTTTTTCTGGGTCGGCGCCGGCTTCACCTTTCCGAACGCCTTTTCATAGCGGCTGACAGGCTTTTCCCTGCTTACCGCTTCCGTCTTTTCCTGGTCCTGCTGATTCTGAGCCTCGCCGCCCTCTTCGGCCTCTATTTTGTCCTGCGGCGTCTCCGCTTCCTGCTCTGCCTGCTGAGGAGCATGGACTTGCCCGCTCTCCACAGCTTTCTCCGGATCCTTTTCTGCTTTTTCCGGTGCCTCGGCCGCTATCTCTTTTTCTCCCTCATCAGCAAGAGGATTTTCTACCGGCGGAGCCTGCTCATCCTGTTGCTCCTGTCCGCCAGCTTCCGGTCCTGAAGCTTCGGGCGCCTCCCCTTGGCCGTGGTCCTCTTGGCCCGCTGCCTCCTGAGGCTTAGAATCTGCCGAAGCCTCATCCGCTTTCTCCTCTGAGCCCTCCGATTCCTCCCAGCCGTCGCCGGCATCCGCTGCCGGTTCCATCGGCGCTTCTTTCTTGGCCTCCTCTTCCGGCGCCGTTTGTTCCAAGCGGCCCGTCTCTAACTCCTTACGGGAATCCGCATCCGCTTTTCTCCCATTAGGCATCTCTGGCTGCTTCCGGGAGGCCTCCTCCTGGTCATCCTGGAAGAACAGCTCTGGCCGGATCGAAAAATCCTCTTCCTCATCATCTGCCCAAACAGCCTCTTGCGCGGGGACTTCCTCCGGTATCCGGGCTTCCTCCCAATCGTCCTCCGCAAAGGGGTCTTCTCCTTGCTGCGCCTCAGGAAGTGTGACTAGATTTTTAAAGAACGCCTTCAGCCTCCGACCAAATCCCAGCTTCGGCTTTTGCTCATCCTCAGGCTCCTGCCCGTATTCTTCGCCGCCATTTGGCTCTTCCAGGCCTTCCTCGTATTCCGCTTCCTCGGGAAGCCCGCTTTCGTTCTCCGGGGGAAGCTGCCCGGGAAGCTCCTCCTGAGGAATCGGAGCCGGCTGTTCTTCCTTCTCCGGAATCAATTCCACCGGCCGGATCGTCTCCGCCCTCTCCCCGGTAACCTCGCTGATAATCCTGGCGATCTCCTGTGTGCCGAACTGAGGATTCTCAGGCTGACTGGCATTTTCCTTTTCATTCTTGATCTTTTCAAACGCCTGGGAGAACTCCTCCTTTTTCGGCGTCCAGGTCTGAGCCCTCACGGGCTCTTCCGGTTGTTCCGGCTGACTGATTTTATTAGAACGGCCTAAGGCCTCTAGAATACCGTTGACCTCCTGGGTCACGCCGATCGGCTTCAGCTCCTGAGCCGCCTGCTTTTTTCCGGTGTCTTCGGCGGCCTTGGGCTTATTCTGCTGGGAGCTCGGGCCTCTTCCCTGCTTGATTGCGTCTAAAATTCCGCTGATCTCCTGGGTCATGCCAATTTCCGGCCGGTCTCCAGCCTTTGGGGATTGCCCGTCCCGGTTTTCTGAAAAAAAGAAGCTGGTACGGGCGGCGTGAATACCGCTCTGTCCTTCCCCGCCTCCGGGTCCCTTCAGCTTAATATCGCCATATTTGAGCATCAGCTCATCCGGCTCGTCATCCAGGCTTATCTTTTTAAACTTTCCCGTAAAGGACTGCAAAAAGCCCTTTTTATCCTCTTTCTCCTGCATAGCCTTCACCTACCATTCGCTGTCTTATTTCGCTTTGATTCCCTGCCTCTGTCTCATAAACTCATACATTAAGACTCCCGCCGCCACAGAAGCGTTCAAGGAATTAATCTTTCCCCGCATTGGCAGGGAAAGGATTACGTCGCATTTTTCCTTAACCAGCCGTCCGATTCCAGCGCCCTCGCTGCCGATCACCAAAGCCGCCGGTCCCGTAAGCTCCGCCTCGCACCAGGGGGTTCCCTCCATATCGGCGCCGTAGATCCACAGGCCGCGCTTTTTCAAATCCTCCAGCGCCGCCGCCAGATTGGATACCCTGGCCACAGGCACATATTCCAAAGCGCCGGCCGAGGCCTTTCCCACGGTATAGGTGAGGCCCGCAGATCTGCGCTTAGGGATAATCACCCCATGAGCGCCCGTACATTCCGCTGTACGGAGAATAGCTCCCAGATTGTGGGGATCGTTCAGTTCGTCCGCCACAATGAGAAACGGCGGCTCGCCCCGCTCGTCCGCCAGCGCCAGCATATCCTCCACAGAAGCGTACTCATGGGCGGCGGCCAGCGCCACAATTCCCTGATGATTCGCTCCCGGGCATAAAAACTCAAGCCTTTTCGGGTCTACTTCCTTCACGGCCACTCCTTGGGCCTTCGCCTTGGAAACAATGTCTCCCAGGCTGCCGTTTCTCGCGCCTCTCGCCACCAAAATACTTTCGATGGGCCTGGCGGAGCAGAGCGCCTCCTTTACGGCGTTTCTGCCGGCGATCACATCCTGGGCCGGCTCGGTTCTTTTTTCTGTCATATGATCTCCTTTATTTCCGCTTTTCAGGGAACCCTGAAAGAACCCCTAAAAAGAAAGCTATACTTATCTAGATAAAAATAAGTATAGCATAAGTATTAAGAAAAAAGAAGACATTTTTCGAGGATAAAACAGAAACAATCTGGTAAAAAAACAATTAAATTTCTTTTAACGCGTCTAAATAAACCGCGCCGGCGTCTAAGTTTCTGGGCGGGATTCCGTAGGTGCCGGTAGAGGAATCCAAAAACAGGCTGATATGGGGAGGATTTACCGTAAAGGTCAGATACATGGCGATAAACAGCGCCAAGGCAAAGGCGGCCGCGGGAAACCAGGGGCGGATTTTATTTGAGTCCGCCGCCATCACCTTGGAGGAGGCCAAAAAACCTAGAGCCGCGAACGCCGCAAAGCCTAGGATATCCGCCCATGCGTAGCTGGTCCCGAGGATTCCGGCGTAAAGAAGCCGGAACGCGATGGTTCCCGCGGTCATCACATAAAGCCCTGTTACACGGGCGACCACAAAATTTTTCAAAGGCAGCCTGAGAAAGCAAAGCTCCACGATCGACCAGCAGAGATAAGGCAAGGCCATGATCTTGACGGTTTCCCAAACGCTGCCGTTGGCGGCGCCGAACAAAATGGACCACACCGCCCCGCCGGAAAGCCGATAGCTGAAATGCAGCAAAAGCCCGGTAAGGCAGGTGAACGCCACGCCCCAGGCCTCAAGCTGCTGAAACCTTTCCTTTTGCCGATAGGTCATGAAAAGCCCTCCTTCTATGGTAAAGCGGCCAAAGCGCCGCCTATTATCCATATGAGGAGGGTTTCTTTTTTATGTCTGTCCTTCCCGTTTTTCGGGCAGAAGCATACTGTAATCCGGCAGGCTACAGCGCCACCGCCAGAAGAGCGATTCCCGCTCCCCCCAAAGCGGCGGCTCCCAGCCGCAGGCCCCAGAACAACGCCTTGTTTCGCCTGCGGAACGCCGACGGCGCGCCCAGCCGTTCCATAACCTGAATCGCCTCCCGGTGCAAGGCTTCGTAGGATTCTCCCGCATACTCCGGCTTAACCACAAACAGTGCCCGTTCATAAAAGGGGCTGTCCGTCTGAGTGACCTCGATCATCTGCCTGTTAACTCCCTTAATCACAATCGGTTCCTCCAATCAAAATTTAGAAGCAACCCTATTCTTGTCGTTTCTCCCGAAGGTTATACAGCCTGATAAGGAAAAACGGTCATTCGGAGCGCTTCTCCCGGCAGTATACCAAACGTATTTACATTAGTTAACATAAATATCGTGGATAACTAGGTTGATAATGTTGAAAACCCTGTGGAAAATGTTAAAAAGTCCCTTAGGACAGGCGTTCATAACTTATACACAAAATTCAACGCAACCACGTTATGTTAACTTTTATTGTTCCCTTCGTGAAAAACGACCATAACAGAGAGTAATTTCACCTTGTCAAAATGCAGTTTGCATAATTTTTAAGTGAAAATCCTCCACAAATAGTTGACAATTTTCGAGGCAGCGTAAACTCGGCTTACTGTCCCTCCGGGATTCTAGAGGTCAAAAATTGTATGGAACGCTCGATGGAATCCTTAGAATTTCCAAAATCCCCGCCGATATTTCGGTAATCGAACATAGAACAGAAGTGGGTGACGTCCTTTTGAAGGCCATCCAAATAATTTTTCACCAAATCGCTGGCCGCCTGAGCAAACGCGCCGTAATTTTTCTTGCCGACGCCCTTCTGCGCCCCCTCCAGCAAGGCGGTATAATGGGGCAAACACAAATAGGGCTGCTGGGAAAACAGCTCCCGGAATTCTTCTTCCTTTCCCCACAAGCGGTAAATGGTATCGAACATGCGAACCATCGCCCACTGGATCTGCTCGCAGACAAAGCAGCTTTCCGTCAGCTTCTTCGCGGCCTCTACCTCCTTTTTTCCGGGTACTCCCCGCTTGTCCAGGCGAAGCACGGATGTTTCAATCTCCTTTAGATGGCTTTCCAGGATCAAGGCGTTAGACAGCCGGCTGCCCTTTTTCAGCATCATGGAAAAATGGGGGTAGCAGAACCCCTGAACGTTGGTCACCTCCCGGATGTCCGGCTCCATCATAGCCGCGCCGGTGATGTACTCGGTAACCCGGTTTTCCAGGGTATCCCGCATGCGGCAAATGGGACAGCCCTCCTTCGGCTCGAACACCTCGCTGATCGGTATGGTGCAAATGTCTTCTCTCATATAGATTCCTCCGGTTTTATTTTCCTGACCAGCCCCAGTAGCGCCGGCCGGTAATTTATTGTATAATAAAATCTGATTTTGCCGTATCGAGAAATTTTTTGCCGGCAAGGCGCGGTTCTCGCTGGAGCATGAGCCAGAGGCCTTAGCTTCTTTTTGTACAGCCGCACGGAGCCGTAAGCTGAGATGGAGCTGCAGCGGATATTTCCCTGCAAAAGCAGCACGCCGCAGCGCAGGCGCCGCTGGCCGGGACGCCCCCGTTCTCTGTAAGGCAGCATAAGCTCTCAGTAAAACGCCGCGGAAAGGATGGATGCTTTTTGAATTGTCAACAAACGCCCGGCGGGCTGCTCGTCACCGGGATCACCGATTTTTCCTTACCGGAAACCCTGGACTGCGGCCAGTGCTTCCGCTGGCAAAGGCTGGAATCCGGCGCTTACCGCGGCTCGGCCTACGGAAAGTCTTTAACTGTTTCCATGGATGAAAAAGGTCTTCTGCTTCAAGGAGCGGCGGAAGAGGATTTCCAGGCGCTTTGGCGTTCTTATTTTGACCTTGATCTTGATTATAACAAAATCAGAGGAGCTTTGGCAAACAAGGATCCGATTTTAAAGGAGGCGGCAGCCTTCGCTCCGGGCATCCGTATTTTGAACCAGGAGCCCTTCGAGACGCTGTGCTCCTTTATCATTTCCCAAAACAACAATATTCCCCGGATCAAAGGGATCATAGAGAGGCTGTGCCTGCTTTTTGAGAGGGAAACCGGCAGCGCCGACCGCTTTCCCACGGCGGAAATGCTGGCTTGCCGCCGTGAAGAGGATCTGGCGCCGCTCCGCGCTGGCTGGCGGGCGGCTTACCTGTTAGACGCCGCTCAAAAGGTCGCCGGCGGTGAGATCGACCTAGAGAGGATAAAAGCACTGCCCATGCCTGAAGCCAGGGCAGAGCTGATGCGGATCAAAGGGGTGGGACCCAAGGTCGCGGAATGTGTTTTGCTGTACGGCCTTCACCGGCTGGAGGCGTTTCCGATGGACGTTTGGATGAAGCGGGCCATGGCCACGCTGTTCCCGGAAAAGAGCGTCCTGGATTTCGGCCCCTACGCTGGGATTGCACAGCAATATATTTTTCATTACAGCCGGCTCCATCCGGAGCTTTTCCGATAAAAAATCAAGGCAGCAGCATGGCCAGCAGCACAGTAAATACACCGGAAATCCCAATGGCGATGCCGCTCATAGCGCCCTCCGTTTCGCCAATTTCCACCGCCTTGCTGGTTCCTACCGCATGGCTGGCGGTTCCGATCGCCACTCCAGCGGCTACCGGATTTTTTACCCGGAACGCTTTGATCAGCAAGGGTGCCAGCATGGAGCCCAAAATTCCAGTTATGATCACGGCGGCTACCGTCACCGGGACGATTCCTCCATGCTGCCTGGAAATCTCCATCGCGATAGGCGTCGTGACAGACTTGGGCAGCATAGAGGCCGTCAGCTTTTCGTCCAGTCTAAAGGCCCGGCATAACCCATACACGCTGAGCATAGAAGTAAGTGAGCCGGCGGCGCAGCCCAGGAGCACCGGAAACAAATTCTTTTTCAGGATTTCCCGCTGCCGGTAAACGGACAAGGCCAGAGAGGCGGTAGCGGGAGCCAGGAACAGGGCGATAAAATCCCCGCCTGCCTGGTAGTGCTCCAAGGGGATATGGAACGCCAGCAATACCAGGGCTACTAAAATAATCGCTACAAGCAGCGGGTTGACCAACGGCGTTTTTGCCTTCCGGTTTAGCCAAATCCCTACAGCATAGGCAAGGATGCTCAGAACGATGCCGAACAGAGGCGAGCTGCTAACGGCTTCCATCACGAGTCCTCCTTGCCGGTCAATTTCTTTTGCAGCCATACGCCGAAGCGCACCGCGGCCGCGGTGACCCCAAAGGTGAGAAGCGTCGTCACAAGGCAAATCAGCAGAAGCTGCCACATGCTGTCCTTGACAAATTCAAACTGCTCTAAAATGCCCACTCCCGCCGGGATAAAGAAAAAGGCCATGTTCTGAAGCAGAAAATCCGCTTTTTGACGGATATGGTCAATCTTCAGTACTTTTAGGCACAGCAGCAGAAACAATAAAATCATGCTGAGCACGGAGGCCGGAAAAGGAAATGGAAGAAAACAAGCGGCTGCTTCTCCGATCAGGCAGACGCCGAACACAACGCCGATTTGCAGGATTACTTTCATGCTTTTTACTCCCGGAAGCGCTTTGCGCTTATTTCAAAAATAACGTCTCAAACAGCCGGAGCCCCTGCTCCTCGGAATATGCGCCCGGCGTGTTGGCGTAATGCTTCAGGCCGGTAAAGCGCTTGCGGTAAGACTGGATTTCCTCCTTAGTCATGGAGATCCTTTCCACCCCGCTTAAGGAATCTAAAAGCTGATTCACCGCTGGAAGATCCGTATCTAACACCCGCAGAAAGCGTTCCATTTTTTCCGGCGCGTATTGAGCGCAGTGCAGCAGCAAAGCCGGCAGGAACACTGCGCAGGCCTTTCCGTGAGGAATCCCGTGGTTTTCTGTCAGCACATAGCCGTAGGGATGGGGGAACGAGGTTCCGTGAGCGTTCAGAACCAAGCCCGCCCATAGAGAGCCATAATACATCTGTTCCCGGAACGCGGGCGTCATTTCCATTTCAGGCCTCATCATTTTCAGGCCCCGGTATACCATGGGCATGGCCTTTTCCGCCAAATACCCGGTAATATCATCGCAAGCCGGGGAAAAATAGCCCTCCACGGCATGACAGAAGGCATCGAGCCCGGTGGAAACCGTGGTATTATAAGACATTGTACCGGTATACGCCGGGTTCGCGATGGCAAGAGACGCGTAAAGCTCCGGCCCGGAAACAGACTTTTTCACACTGTCCACGGTCAGCACAGAGGTAGGGCTGACCTCGCTGCCGGTGCCGGAGGTGGTACCGATCAGCACAATGGGCAGCGGCGGGTTTTTCCAGGCTTTTTTGAAAAAGCCTTCCCGGTCAAGCCCAGGGTTGGCCGCCAGCGCGGCTATGGCCTTCGCCGCGTCCAGAGGAGAGCCTCCTCCGATTCCCACCACAAACGCGGCCTTTTTCTCCGCCGCCAAAGCCGCCGCTTCCTCGCAGGAAGAGAGCAGGGGGTTTTCCGTAATCCCGCCGTATACAGTGCAGGAAATTTTTTCCCGGCGAAGCACTTCGGTCAGGTCGTCCAGGGCGCCGCTGGCTTTTGCCGAGCGCTTGCCCGTCACCACCATACAGGAATCCCCCAGCTTCTTCAGCTGGGCGGCGCTGTCCGCCAGGGCAGTTCTTCCGCTGACAACCCTTACCGGCATATAAAAGTCAAAATTCATAAAGCGTTCCTTCTTTCTTTAAAATAGCTTTTAAATATTTCTTTTCAGCCTCAGCATTTCACATCCGCTTCTTCCGGTTTTACGTCCCTTTTCTTCTTCCCGTGATTTCGCACCGAAAACAACCGCAAGGCTGGCTCTCTCCGCCTCTGTTTGCAGCTTCGGCCGCCTGCTGATTCCGGGCGGCGCGGCTGTTATTTTTATTTTCTCAGATTTCCCCACGCTTCGAGCCGCTTTCCGCCGGCGCCTCCATTTATCTCTGCAGATGGTACTATTATACTACCTGGCTTTCCTGGTTGCAATCCGCGGCGGTTCCAATGCGGTTTATTCTTTCTCTAACTTTATTCTCTGGAAATCTGTGTTTTTCTACACTTTTTGTTGAAAGCCATTGAAAAAAATGATAGAATTATAATCTGTGAACGTAATTTTCGACCTTTGGAATAGGAGAACCTTTTGTGAAAATGTCTACAGGTAAGCACTCCCTAAAACTGCATCTTGTTCTTCTGGCGCTGCTGATCGCTGTGGTAGGCTTCGTGATCTGGCTTTACACCGGATACGTGGGGGAATCCACTCCCTATGAGGTCACCAACTACGCCATGGGCACCTATGTTCAGCAAACAGTATATGGTAAAAACGGCCAGGCCGGCGCTTCCGCCGCCGCCAACGCCATTTCCAGTCTGGAAAACGAAATTTCCTGGCGGGTAGACGGTTCAGAGATTCAAAAGCTCAACGAGCAGGCCGGCGGCGATCCTGTGAAGGTTTCCAAGGATACCTTTTCCATTCTTCAGGCCAGCCTGGATGTGGCCGAGGAAACCGGAGGAGCCTTTGATCCGACCATCTATCCTCTTTCTTCCCTGTGGGATTTCGGCGGAGATAACCAGCAGGTGCCTGCCCGTGAAGAGATTGACGCTTTTCTTCCTTATGTAAATTACCAGGATTTAGCTTTAAATGACGCCGCCTGCACCGCCCGGCTTGCGAAGGAGCTGGAAGCCGTGGATCTCGGGGCTGCCGGAAAGGGCGCCGCCTGCGATGCGGCTCTGCAGGCCTACCGCGACGCCGGCGTGGACAACGCCGTCATCGCCGTGGGCGGAAGCATCGGCGTGATGGGCCGCAGGCTCACCCAGGAAAACTGGCGGATTTCCGTGCGCGATCCGGATAAAAGCGTAGACGACAGCGACGCCGGCATGGGAGTTTTAGAGCTTTCTGAGGGTTTTGTTTCCACCAGCGGCGTCTACGAAAAATATTTCGAACAGGATGGGATCCTTTATCATCATCTTTTAGACCCTTCCACTGGCTACCCGGTAGAAAATAATCTGTTGTCGGTTTCGGTCGTAGCTCAAACCGGTGTGCTTTCCGACCTGCTCTCCACCGCCTGCTTTGTGCTCGGCTTGGATAACAGCTTGTCCGTTCTGGAACATTATGACGCCCAGGCGATTTTTATCACCCGGGACAAAGAGGTCTATATCACCGAGGGCCTTAAGGACCGCTTTACCGTATCCAGTCAAGCTTACACGCTGAAGGAGCTGCAATGATAGAACAGCCTATGGAGAACCGGAAATGGTTCCAGAAAAGGGATTTACTTTTGATTCTGCTGGTTGGAGCCGCTGCCGCCGTTTTATTTTTTTGGCCCAAAGAACAGGGAGCGGCAGCGGTCATCTCTCAAGAGGGCCGGGAGCTTTACTGCATCGACCTAACCCAAGTGGATGCCCCCTATGATATTTCTATCGGCGGGGAATACCCCCTGGTGATTCACGTGGAAAAAGGAGCCGTTTGTTTTCAAGAGGCCTCCTGTCCCGATCAGGTCTGCGTCCGCACCGGCCGGCTTTCCAAAAGCGGACAAGGCGCCGTGTGCCTGCCGGCAAAGGTCACCATCCAGGTCACCGGCCCCGAAAGGGAGTTTGACGCTTACACGGGCTTCTAAGCCTTTTTAAGCTTTGTTGTTATGAAATTCGGACCGCGGACATTCTATCGGCAAGCACTTCGTTGGAAGCATCTCTGCCCATTAGGAGGAACACCATGGCGGAAATCAACAAGAAAACCCTCCGGCTGACTACCCTGGCGGTGCTGGGCGCTTTGGCGATCGTGCTTTCCGCTTTGGAAAATCTGATTCCCCCTCTGCCTATGATGCCCCCCGGGGCCAAGCTCGGGCTTTCCAATATTGTCACTATGTTTGCCGCCGGCACCTTTGGCTTGATTCCCTCTTTGGCGATCGCCTTGCTCAAGGCCCTTTTCGCGGGCGCTACCCGGGGCGTCACCGCCTTGCTGATGAGCTTGGCCGGAGGGCTTCTCAGCACGCTGGTTATGGGCCTTTTGTTCCGTCTGAAAAGACATGCTGTCAGTCTTTTGGCTGTCGGCATCCTGGGCGCTGTGGCCCATAACCTGGCTCAGCTCTGCGTCGCCGTAGCTCTCACAAATTCGGCGGTGCTTTCTTATCTTCCCTTTTTGCTTCTCTACGCCCTGGTGACAGGCTCTGTCACCGGCTCAGCGTTAAGAATATTGTTACCCGCATTGAAAAACGTGACAAGACTAGGTTTATAAGGAAGGAAGAGATCAATGCAGTTCCCGAAGCATCCGTTTCGAACCCACGGCGGCGCTCATGTGCCCCATCGGAAGCATACTGCGCAGATGGAATCCGTCGTCATGCCGCCTCCGGACCAGGTGGTAATCCCCATGTCTCAGCATATCGGCGCGCCCTGCACGCCTGTTGTGAAAGCCGGGGATTTGGTCAAGGTAGGCCAATTGATCGGCGACAGCGACAAATTCGTGTCAGCGCCCATCCATGCCAGCGTTTCCGGAAAAGTTTCTAAAATCACTACCGTTTTAATGCCCTCCGGCATGGAGGTACAGGCCGTGGTGATCGACTCCGACGGCGAAATGACCCCCTGGGAGGGCCTGGAACCGCCCAAGGTGGAAACCCATCAGGATCTGGTCAAGGCGGCCAGGGCCTCCGGCCTGGTAGGCTTAGGCGGCGCAGGTTTTCCCGCTCACATCAAGCTGAACGTGCCGGAGGGCCGGAAAATCGACACGCTGATCATCAACGTGGCCGAGTGCGAGCCCTATATCACCGCCGACCACCGGGAGGCCCTGGAAAACAGCTGGGATGTCCTCTCCGGGATTTATCTGGTAAAGGATCTGCTGAACATCGACAGGACCCTGATCGCCGTGGAAAAGAACAAGCCCGACGTGATTAAGGTGCTTTCCGAAATCGCCTACAGCGACACCAGAGACCCGGAAAACAAGGTCCGGGTGCTGCCCTTGAAGGCCAGATACCCCCAGGGCGCGGAAAAGGTTCTGGTTCAGGCCTGCACCGGCAGACGGATCGGCCCAGGCAAGCTGCCCAGCGACGTAGGCTGTCTGGTAATGAACGTCACCTCCATCGCCTTTTTGTCAAGATATCTCAAAACCGGGATGCCCTTGGTCTCCAAGCGCATTACGGTTGACGGCTCCGCGGTCATGGAGCCGAAAAACGTGATTGTCCCCCTGGGTACGCCCATTGAGAAGGTCATTGAGTTCTGCGGCGGCTACCGGGGAGACCCGGCTAAAATTCTGATGGGCGGCCCCATGATGGGACTGGCCCTGGACAGCGATGCCTTGCCGGTGCTGAAGCAGAATAACGCGATTCTGGCCTTTCAGGAGCAGGATGCGGTTCTGCCCGCTCCCACCGCCTGCATCCACTGCGGCCGGTGCGTAGAGGGCTGTCCCATGCATCTGATGCCCCCTGAGATCTCCCGCGCGGTCACCACCAAGGATATCGACCAGCTTCAGAAGCTCGGCGTGATGACCTGCATGGAATGCGGCACCTGCGCTTATAATTGTCCGGCGGGCCGGCAGATCGTACAGAATATCCGACTGGGCAAGGCCCTGGTCAAGAACGCTGGAAAGAGGTGAGCGCTGTGACAGATAAATTATACGTTTCTCCCTCCCCCCATTTACGCCAGGGGGACACCACCCGAAAGCTGATGGGCGACGTAATCATCGCCCTGATCCCGGCGGTTCTGGCCTCCGGCATTATTTTCGGGTATCAGTCTTTGATCGTAATGGCGGTTTCCGTGCTTTCCTGCGTAGTGCTGGAATACATCTGCCGCAAGGTGATGAAGAGGGACAACACAGTCACCGATCTGAGCGCCGTGGTCACCGGTATTCTGTTAGCCTTTAACCTGCCGGTAAGCATCCCCTTGTGGATGGTGTTTTTCGGCGCTGTCGTGGCAATCGTGGTGGTGAAGCAGATGTTCGGCGGCATCGGCCAGAATTTTGTCAACCCCGCTCTGACCGCCCGCATCGTGATGATGGTTTCCTTCCCCACCTCTATGAGCACCTGGAACAAGCCCTTTTACTATCTCCAGTCCTCCAGCGACGCTCTCACTACCGCATCTCCCTTGGCGCAGAACGCCGCCGGAGAAGCGGTTCCCTCCTACATAGATTTGTTTTTAGGTCTGCGGGCCGGCTGCCTGGGTGAGACCTGCGTATGCGCCCTTCTGCTGGGCGGCGTCTATTTGGTGGCCCGCCGGGTCATCAAGCCGGTGATTCCCCTGTGCTTTATCGGCACCGTGTTCGTCTTTACCTGGATTCTGGGAGAAGATCCTGTGTTTCAGATCCTTTCCGGCGGACTCATGCTGGGCGCCATTTTCATGGCTACCGACTATACCACCTCCCCCTTGAGCACCAAGGGAAGAATTGTGTTTGGAATCGGCTGCGGCATTATTACCGTGCTGATCCGGGTATTCGGCGCGCTGCCGGAGGGCGTTTCGTTCTCGATTATCCTGATGAACATATTGGTTCCCCATATTGAAAACCTGACCCGGCCGAAGCCGTTTGGAGAGGAGGGAAAGCGCCGTGGCAAAGCTAAATCCTAAGGCGGTTTTAAAGCCCGCTGTTTCCCTGTTTCTGATCTGCCTGATCGTCACCGCCCTGCTGGCGGGGGTCAACATGCTCACCGCAGACCGGATCGCCGCGCTGGCTGTCCAGACCGCCGAGGATTCCCAAAAGGTAGTCCTGCCCAACGCCGCCAGCTTCGAAGAAGTGGACGAGGACACGGTAAAGGGTCTGGATGGCTCCGGACAATTGGCGGGCTATGTCATCACTACAGAGGCGAAGGGCTACGGCGGCACCATTGAGGTTATGACCGGCATCACCGCCGACGGCAGTGTTTCCGGCGTGGTGCTTCTTTCTCAGAATGAAACCCCCGGCCTCGGCGCCAACGCCACTAAGGAAAGCTTTACGGGACAATACCAGCAGGCAGTTCCGGAGAGCGGCTTTGAGGTCATTAAATCCGGCGGCGCCGCCGACGGCCAGATTCAGGCTATGACCGGCGCCACCATTACCAGCCAGGCCGTCACCGACGCGGTCAACCTGGCGGTGGAAAAATATCAAACGCTTGAGAAAGGGGGAAATTAAAATGGCGAAAATGAACTTAGTCCGTGAATTTACCAAGGGCATCATCAAGGAAAACCCCGTGCTCTGCCTGGTGCTCGGCACCTGCCCCACCCTGGCTGTCACTACGGCGGCCAGCAACGCCATCGGCATGGGCATTGCCGCCACCATCGTGCTGGTCTGCTCCAACGCCGTAATTTCCCTTTTAAGAAAAATTATTCCGGATAAGGTCCGCATTCCCGCTTACATCACCATTATCGCCGGGTTCGTCACCATGGTGCAGATGCTGGTGAAGGCATATGCCCCGGATATTGACAAGGCGCTGGGCATTTATCTTCCCCTGATCGTGGTAAACTGCATTATTCTGGGCCGGGCGGAAATGTACGCCAGCAAGCACAGTGTTCTTCCCTCTGTCTTGGACGGCTTGGGCATGGGTGTGGGCTTTACCGCCGCCATGCTGGCCATGGGAATTATCCGCGAGTTTTTTGGTACCGGCGCCGTGTTCGGCGTCCCGATTTTCCAGGGAGTCATTGACCCCATTATCGTATTTATCCTGCCTCCCGGCGGCTTCTTTGTGTTCGGAATGCTGATTGCTTTGGCAAACAAGCTTTCCGGCAGCAAGAAAAAGCCGGAGGAGATCGGCTGCGCCGCCTGCCCCATGAACGGCACCTGCTCCAAGCTGCAAGAAAAGGAGGCCTGTGACAAATGATTCAAGGGTTAGTCGCCATTTTCCTGGCTTCCATTCTGACGGAAAACTACATCCTCAGCAAGTTTTTAGGCATCTGTCCCTTCCTCGGCGTTTCCAAAAAGGTCAACACCGCCGTAGGCATGAGTGTGGCGGTCACCTTCGTTATGGTGCTGGCCACCGCCGTCACCTGGCCGATTTACACCTACCTGCTGGTCCCCAACGACCTGGCTTATTTGCAGACGATTGTCTTTATCCTGATTATCGCCGCTCTGGTCCAGCTGGTGGAAATCGTACTGAGAAAATATATTCCTTCCCTTTATAACGCCCTGGGCATTTATCTGCCTTTGATCACCACCAACTGCGCCGTGCTCGGCGTTACCATGCTGGTGCTGGAAAAGGGCGCCGCAGATCCTACCTTTGGGTATCTGCAATCCCTGGTAAACGCTTTCGGTTCCGGAATCGGCTTCCTGGTGGCGATGGTGATTTTTGCCGGCGTCCGCCAGAAAATGGAGGCATGCGATATTCCCGAAACTATGAAGGGCCTGCCCATCACATTAGTCGCCGCCTCTCTGGTCGCCGTATCCTTCCTCGGCTTCCAGGGTTTGGTGGATGGACTGTTAGGTTAAGGAAAGGAAGTGGATGGAATGAATGAAATACTGCTTCCGGTTTTGATTGTGGCGGGCATCGGCCTGCTGTGCGGCTTAGGCCTGGCAATCGCCTCCATCGTGATGGCGGTGCCTAAGGATGAAAAGGCCGAGGCGATTGAGGAAATCCTCCCCGGCGCCAACTGCGGCGCCTGCGGGTACTCCGGCTGCGCCGGCTACGCCAAGGCGTTATCCAGCGGCGAGGCTCCCGTAGGCTTATGCTCCCCGGGCGGCGCCGCGGTGGCCGCGGCTACCGCCGAGCTTCTCGGCGTCGCCGCCGGCGAGGTAGAATATAAAACCGCTCTGGTCCACTGCATGGGTTCCCACGACAACACCACCGACCGGATGAAATACCAGGGGATAAGCTCCTGCGCCGCCGCTGTCCAGCTTTACGGCGGTATCTCCTCCTGCTCCTTCGGATGCATGGGGCTGGGCGACTGCGCCGCCGTGTGTGAGTACGACGCTATCAAGGTCTGCAACGGTGTCGCCAGCATTGATCCCAATCGCTGCAAGGGCTGTTCCAAGTGCGTACAGGCCTGTCCTAAGCATTTGATTTCTTTCGTGCCCCTAAAGCCTCAGGCCGTGGTACGGTGTTCCAACTGCGATAAGGGCGGCGTTACCCGCAAGCTTTGCAAGGTGGGCTGCATCGGCTGTATGAAATGCGTGAAGGCCTGTGAATCCGGCGCTGTTACGGTCAATCAATTCAAAGCCTCGGTTGACCCGGCAAAGTGCACGGCCTGCGGAAAGTGTGTCGAGGTCTGTCCTCAGGACTGCATCCGCATGTGCCTGGAAGGTATTACCATACAGAGCTAAATAAGAACCGCTTGGCGATACCGGATAGGAAAAAATCTATTTCCCCGCGCCATGCCGCGGGGCCCCGCAAAAAACAAAACGGACGCCGGAGGAAAAATTCCTCCGCGTCCGTTTTGTTTTTCTTTCGCTTCTCTCAATAGTACAATTTTTCCCAGGAACCGCCGTTTTTAGTACCCTAACTCTTCTCCCACTAAAATCACCTTAATCCGGTCCTTGACCCGCTGCTGTCCGCTGACTACATAGGTCGCGCACACTCTGTCGCTGTTACGGCAGCCATCCGCCATTTCCGGATGCTCCTTGGAAAGGGAGACGCAGACCCCCGTATGCCTGCAGTAGGTTTCACAATTCAGCCTTACCGCATTAGCCGGCGCGGAGACGGTTTTCACCCTGCGAACCGCTTCATCTAAGTCCTTGACGATTTTATTGTAGCCCATCACCACAATGACGCTTTTCGGTCCGAAGGTCAAGGCCGCGACCCGGTTTCCGTTGCCGTCCACGTTATAAAGGACGCCGCTCTCTGTTACCGCGTTGGAGCTCATCAGGTATACGTCGGCGAAAAAGGACTTTCTATAAATTTCCTGAACCTGTTCTCTGGTCAGGCCCTTCTGATCCCGGTCCATCAGCTTCGGATAGCTTCCGCTTCTCAGCAGCTCCATCACGCCGCATTCCCGCAAGGACATAGAACCTCCAAAGGAGATCACGTCGTCAGGCTTCAGCAGGCCGGCCACCTGCGCAACAGCATCTTCCTTAGTCGCCGCATAATACGCCTGCATGTTATTTTTCTGCAGGCTTTCCATCGTTCTTTGAATTCTCTTTTCCACCACCGCTTTACAATTCTGATCCATTTTCCATCACCTCAGTTAACTTCATCTTGTTTCCGTCCTCAGATTTTTTGCATATTCCATAGCTTTCCTGTTCCTTTGCCGGCTTCCGCCTCTATTTATCTTTTGCCGAGCCTTCCTCAAGACAGATTCTCCTGGCAGAAACAGCGTAAAAGCTATTTTCATTATACCGCTAAATTTTTAAAATGAAAAGCATTAGCGAATATATTGCTTGCTGGAATAGCCGGTAATATTTTGATAGCGAATTTGATACCAATCGCCGCTTTCCCCTAATATGGCGACCGTGGCGCCTTTAGGCGCCTGGCCGATCACCTGGGCGCTTAAGCTGGGCTGACTGCGGATATTAAGAGGCGTTTGCTGGGTTGCTACTGTTCCCTGCCTCTGGGGCTGAGACTGGCCTCCCGGGGGTACAAAGGGTATCCCAAAATACTCTGTTAAGGAAAGCACTAGATTTCTGGCGATATTATCAATATTATCCCGAATCCACTGGGCGTCGGCACTGTTATCATGATAAGCGGCCTCCAGCAGCACCGCCGGCGCTCTGGTTTGCTTCAGCTCGGCTAGGGTCGTGGTTGGTACGGTTTTGACCTTGTTTGGATCCGGATAAATCGCCTTAAAGTTATTTGCGATAATCTCTGCCGCCCTCTTTCCTTTGGCGCTGCCGTCGTAGTAATACACATCGGTTCCACGGATCTGCCCGGACAGGGCGGGCGGCGCGGCGTTGGAATGGAGGGCCAGGTGCAGGTCATAGTTTCCGGCATTGCTTTGAGCAATGGCCTGGGACAATTTTTGGCTGGGTTCATTGCGGGTAAACTGGATTCCGCTGGAGTTCAGATAAGGCTCCATGGCGTCGGCAATCAAATTCATATAGTACTCCTCGTTGCCGCCGTCTACGTAGGGGTTATATTCCTGTAAAGAGGGGCTCAAGTAAATTTTCGGCATAATGTACTCCTTTCCTTGGTCAAAGGGCTATAGCCCGATTTTCTGAAAAAACGCTTCCGTACTCTGCAAGCCTGGCCTGAGATATCTTCCCAGCCCGAAAAGACATTCCGGATCACGGGTAATTTGATTGGTATGGCTTTCACAGGTCATGCTGGACTGAAACCCCATTGTCTTCAGCATCGTCTGGGTTCCGTCGCTGATCGCTCCAAAGGGATAGGCAAAGCAGGTCGGCGTCCAACCGGTCATTTGGCGGATCCTCTCCTGCGCCCTAGTCAGATCCTGGGTAAACGCCGCCTCATAATCCAAGTCGCTTTCCCCCTTCATTCGCTTGGCGCCTACTCTTTTTCCATCATAGGAATGCATGTTATAAGAATGGTTCTGAATCTCCACCCGGCCCGAATCTATCATTTCGTTAATGTTATCCCAGGTGATATGAGAATAGTTCGGATGAGCGTCTTCCGCCTGGCTGTATTCATCGGTATAGCGGCAGATCGGGGAAATTACGATCTTCGCGTCGTACTCCTCCAACAACGGAAAGGCGTAATAGTAGTTATTGTAATAGCCGTCGTCAAAAGTAAGCATCACTGGCTTCTCCGGCAGCGGAACACCTTTCTCCACATAATCGATCAGGTCCTGCACTACCACGGTATGGTATCCGTTTTCTTTCAGGTACTTTAAATCCGATTCGAACTGTGCCGGGGAAAGCACGTATTTTCCTTGCCGGGCTTCCTCCTTCAGCAAACCGTGATACATAATGATGGGAAGCTCACAGCATTCCTCAGGCACGGCGTTTGCCGGCAGAAGGCCTCCGTGAAATCCCAAAACGGACAATAGCAAGGCCAAGCCCAGAACAGTTCCCCCCGCCGCCGCTTTCCCGCCTCGTTTCAACAGGCTGTATTTTCTTTCCATTACGCTGTCCTCCCGAATAACTACGCTCCTTTTATATATAGGAGGAAAATCTTTTTTTATGACTTCTTTGAAAAAAGACTTTACAAATGGAAAAATGTGTGTTATTCTATAAACAGAAACAATAACTATTATTGATTTTAGGAGAACTAAATGGAAAAGAGACAGAATTACAGCCGGAAAAGAGAAGCCATTCTATCTGCCATCTGTTCCAC
Organism: [Clostridium] leptum DSM 753; assembly: GCA_000154345.1. Lineage (GTDB taxonomy): Bacteria > Bacillota > Clostridia > Oscillospirales > Acutalibacteraceae > Clostridium_A > Clostridium_A leptum. The sequence goes on along the minus strand of DS480347.1, from coordinate 56,989 downwards.
CGATATTCATCCCACTGCTGATTGGATCTATCAAAAATTAAAGCCAATTTATCCTGATTTAAGTCTTGGCACGGTTTACCGCAACATTGCTCGATTCAAAGAAGATGGTTTGATTATAAGCGTCGGCGTAGTAGAAGGACAGGAACGATTGGATGGCACCACCGCTCCTCACGCTCACTTTATATGCTCCAAGTGCGGCTGCGTTTTGGATGTGGAAGATGTGGAGCAGGACGCCCAGCTTGATTTCGATGTTAGTAAGCGAATCCGCTGTCAGATTGATTCTCATGATCTAGTGTTTCATGGCATTTGCGAGGAATGTCTTAACGCCCAAAAGAACGCCGGTTAATAGTAAATAAAGGGATTTGCCCTTTATAAGATAGAATATTATGATTTGGAGGAATTTAAAATGAAGAAATTTGTATGCTCTGTTTGTGGTTATGTTTACGAAGGAGAAACCGCTCCTGATTTCTGCCCCCAGTGCAAGGCTCCTAAAGAGAAGTTCGTGGAGCAGAAAGGCGAAATGTCTTGGGCTGCTGAGCACGTAGTAGGCGTTGCCCAGGGTTCTAGCGAAGACATCATGGAGGATTTAAGAGCTAACTTTAACGGCGAGTGCACCGAGGTTGGTATGTATTTGGCTATGGCCCGTGTCGCCCACAGAGAAGGTTATCCGGAGATCGGCCTGTATTGGGAAAAGGCCGCTTATGAAGAGGCTGAGCATGCCGCTAAGTTTGCCGAACTTCTGGGCGAGGTTGTTACCGACAGCACTAAGAAGAATCTGGAAATGCGTGTAGAGGCTGAAAACGGCGCGACTGCCGGCAAGTTTGATCTGGCCAAACGCGCGAAGGCCGCTAATCTGGATGCCATCCACGACACCGTCCACGAGATGGCCCGCGACGAGGCTCGTCACGGCAAGGCTTTCGCCGGCCTTTTAAAGAGATATTTTGGTGAATAATCGAGGGAATAATGTATTGCGCCTAAATTCCTGGATTCTCTAAAAAGGAGAGCGGTTTTATTCCGCTCTCCTTTTATTATGCTGACGATGATCCTTGAGAACAATCTATAAAGAACACAGAAACAGGTCTGCCGTCTGTCAAAAGCGAAAGTATACACTAACAGTATCTATATACGGTATTAAAAACGGCCGGTAAAAAAGGCAGCCGCCTTTCAAGTAAAGCGGCTGCCTTTTTTATCAATCTGTTGCTTTCAGCAAAAACGAGGCGATATCCTCATAAACCTGTGCTCTATTCGTTTCATTGAGAATTTCATGTCTTCCGCCGGGATAAAGAATCAGCTTGACATCATGGCCGGTTTTCACCAAACGGTGGTAAACTTTTCTAACGCCCTTTCCAAAATCCCCTACCGGATCCTGGTCTCCAGAAACCATTAAAATCGGAAAATCAGTCGGTACGGAGCGGAACCACTGCGGCTTATTCACGTCGAAAAGCAGAGTGACCAAATCCCGATAGCCGGACACTGTAAAATCGAATCCACACAACGGATCCTGATTGTACAAATCCACCTGAGCCTCATCCCGAGAGAGCCAGTCATTCTCCGTGCGGGCCGGCTGAAAGGAACGGTTATACCCACCAGTGGTTAATTTTTTTAGCTGGTCGTCATGAGCCTTGGGACCCTTTTTCATTACAATTCTGTTGGCGTAAGCTAGGCCCATCTTCATAACAGCAGGAGAAAAACCCGCGCTGGTGCCGCAGAGTACCGCTGCGCTGACTCCTTCACCATAGTCGCTGAGATAACGCCTAGCCAAAAAAGAACCCATACTGTGGCCCATGAGCATATAAGGAGCACTGGGAAAGTCTTCCTGGATAATCCGGCGCAGCTTATTCATATCCTTTACCAGATTCTGATAGCCTCCCGGACCAAAATAACCAAAGCTCTCCTCATCCACCGCCGATTTTCCATGCCCCGCATGGTCGTTGACACAAACCACAAATCCCTTCGCCACCAAGTATTTGGCGAAACTTTCATACCGGAGGCTGTGCTCCGCCATACCGTGAGCGATCTGGAGAATCCCCCGGACCGCATTTTTATCCGCCGGAGCGAACCCCCTGGCGAAAATTCTTCCTTCACCGCTGCTGGCGTCATAGCTCATTTCTTTTGTGGTATACTCCATGGTTTCAACCTCCAAATTACGCCGCCGGAATTGACAAAGCTGTTAAATAGAGTCTGATTGGTTATTGTCCAGCACCGAAGTGCAGTGGGGACAGCGCTTTGCTTCCAGAGAAATTTCGGAGCAGCAGTAGGGACAAATCTTTGTGGCAGCCTTTTGCTCCTCCACTGGCTTTTTTCCCCATTTGGACAGCTTATTGGTCAGCTTCACAAACAGGAAGATTACCAAAGCCATGATGACGAAGTTCAGCACCGCAGTCAGAAACGCGCCGTATCTGATCGTGGCCTGTCCCACGGTGATGGCCAAAGAGTCAAAATTCACCTGACCGAACAGGCCCAGCAGCGGGGAAATAATATCCCCTGTCAGCGACGTAACGATCGCTTGAAACGCTGCGCCGATAATAACGCCGATCGCCAAATCCATCACGTTACCCCGCAAGGCAAATTCTTTAAATTCCCCTAAAAACTTTTTCATAACAATGCACCCTTCCATTTCCATTTTGCATCTTATAGAATAATAATACCATTCCCCGCGTAATATTTGTGCCTATTTTGTAAATTTTTTCTAATTCCTTACGAGCGGGCACTGCAAACAACTGTTTTGCTTTCCTCTGCCGCCGCAGGTCGGAGCGTTCTTCGCCGCATATCGCTCACATCTTTTGGACACCGCAGTCGGATTGCGTTTTCCAGAAGCATCAAGACGCTGTAAAAGCAGCTTCGCGGCATAGCGCGCTCTCCATTTTCCGCAGCATGCCTCGCGATAATTATTTGCGCAGCGTTGGAAAGCCTTGCCAAACGTCTGGACGATACCAATATGAAAAATCTAATTATGCTTTTTGACTACAGACAGCCGTAGATACAGAAAAAATGGAATATGCTTCCCGCCAGCACGAACAGATGCCAGAGGGAATGCACATACTTCCTTTTCTTTCCTATTCCATACAGCGCCGCTCCTACCGTATAAAAAACGCCTCCAGCCAGCAAAAGAATCATCTCCCAAAAGGGCATGGAGCCGGCCAGAGGCTTCGCGGCGAAAATCACCGCCCACCCCATACAGATATAGCATACCATCGACAGCCTTTGGAACCGCTTTAAATTAACAGCGTTAAATACGATTCCCACCACGGCTGCCGCCCAGATGACGCCAAACAGCACCCACCCCACCGTTCCGCCGATGATGACAAGGCTCAAAGGCGTATAGGTGCCGGCGATCAGCAAAAAAATGGAGCAATGGTCCAAGATGCGGAACACCCTCTTTCCCTTGTTCACTCCTAAAGCGTGATACAGGGTGGAAACCAAATATAAAAGAATTAACGTGGCGCTGTAAATAGACAAGGACACAATCACAATCGGATCGCCGGGAGCGCTCACCAAAAGAAGCACCAGCGCCGCGATCGATAAAAGCACCCCAATCCCATGGCTGACGGCGCTTAAAATCTCCTCTGAGGCAGAATAAATGGGAAGCCCCAAAAGGCGGCGCTTTTCCTCCCGCTGTTCTTCCTTAAGCCTATTCACCGTCTTCTCTCCTTTCAACGCCAGTCAGATCAAAACTGGGAATGAAGTCCTTTTTTGCCGAGCTTAGCTCCTGTACAAAGCCGTTTAACTCCAGGCGGAACAGCTCATCCTGCACCTTCTCATACTCCCTTCTGGTGATCCTGCGGTTGAGCTCAGGGAATTCCCCCAGGCGCACTCTCCCATAGGGAACGTATTGTCCCATCAGGCTCACAAGAATCTGATCGCCAAACGCTTCTTTCAAAAACCGGAGCGCGCCAATGGCGTTTTGCGTAGCCAAAGGCAGTACCAAATGCCGGACTACCGTTCCTCTTACCAGCATACCGTCCTGACCGAATACCGGCCTTCCCGTCTGTCTGACCATCTCTGGGATTGCCTTAGACGCCGTCTGGAAATAATCGCCTGCGCCGGAATATCTCCGCGCCTTTTCCTCGTCGGAATATTTGAGGTCCGGCAAATAGATATCCACGCTCCCCTCCAGCAGCTTTAAGGTTTCCACCGTCTCGTAGCCGCTGGAGTTATACACCACTGGAACCTTAGGCCGGTAATGCCGGAAGCTTTCTAAAATCGCCGGGACAAAATGGGTTGAATTTACCAGGTTGATATTGTGAGCCCCTTTCTCCTCCAGCTCCCGATATATTTGAGCAAGCTCCTCCGGGGCGACCGTCTTTCCAAAATCCCGGGCGCTGATTTCTTCATTTTGGCAAAAGGCGCACCGAAGGGAACATCCACTGAAAAACACAGTACCGGATCCTCTCGTTCCGCTGATGCATGGCTCCTCCCAAAAATGGAGGGCCGCTCTGGCTACCCTGGGAAATACACCCATGCGGCAAAAGCCTTGTCCGCTCTCTCTTTCCCTTCTGGCGCCGCAGCTTCGGGGACAAATGCGGCACGCCTGCATCAGCTCTGTCATGCTTTTTCCTCCGCCTGGCTGCACTGCTCCACCAAACACATCATCGCCGCCATACCGCCCCGTTTTCCTCCGGTTGCCCGGTGGGAAATGAGCCAATCATGATTGCAACGGGTACACAAATCCGTCACTGTAATATTTTCCGGACGCATCCCGGCCCTGACCATGATTTGCCGGTTGGCCTCCCACAGGTCAAGGTTATACTTTCCGTTTTTCTTATCCATAACAAATCTTTCCGTTTCCAGGTCAGAAAGGGCCAAAAACTCCCTTGCCACCGGCTCATCCACCTCATAGCAGCAGGCTCCTATAGACGGGCCGATCGCTCCTATGATCCGCTCCGGACGGCATCCGTATTCCGCCTTCATTTTCTCTACCATTTTCCGTCCGATCCGGCCGGCAGTCCCCCGCCATCCGCCATGAGCCAAGCCAATCACCCTCTTTTCCGGGTCTAAAAAGTAAAGGGGAACACAGTCGGCATAATAGGTAACCAGCACCACATCCGGCTCGTCGGTGATCAAGCCGTCCACGCTTTCCAAATCTCTGGGCCGGAAAATGCCGACGCCTCTATCCTGCCTTCCCACCCGCCGAATAAAGGTGTGATGATCCTGCGCCGAAGCGGTCAGCCCCTCGTAAGGAAAGCCTGCCGCCCCGCAGATGCGTCGGTAATTTTCCAATACATTTTCATCCGGGTCTCCGCGGTGAAAGCTGAGATTCATGGAAAAAAACTCGTCTTTGCTGACGCCCCCCAGCCGGGTAGAAAAGGCGTGGCGGACGAAAGGATAGCTTTCCAAGGCCGGAAAGGTCAAATAGCCTACCCCTTCCTTAAAGTTAAGACGCATCGCGCTGCTGTGAAATACCATAGCTTCCTCCTATTCCCGGCAAGCCCTTTTCCGTAGTAACAAAACCGGCGGGCAGATACCTCCCGCCGTTCCGGAAAGGTTTCCAGCCGGCTTAGCCCTCAGGGGGCGCTGAATTCTGTCACTGTTTCTGCTTTTCAGGCAATAAGCCGGGAAAGCACTTTTTTCGGTCTGCCTTCCCCGCGTGGCAGCGATCGCCGCCGCGGAAACGGAGGGGAAGCATTGGGAGGGCCGCCGGCGGCGCCAGCCTTCCCGCAGGGAGGCAAAAGCCGCATTTTAAATCTCCGCGCCTTTCAACGTAAGCGGACAAATTTTTTTGAAGCAGCCCTCTTTTTATCCGTCAGCCTCCTCCGCTGCAGCCATTTCTCCCGCAGGTTCTTCTTCCTTGCGGGCGGTGGTCTTTTTTACCACTACGCCCTCGTACTTCAGCTTAAACTGAATTCTCCCCTTAAATTCCCCGCCGCAGCACGGACACCGGAAGTCTGCCCGGTAGCTTTTGTTTTTAAACTCCCACTCGCCATTCCTTTTCGCCTCCGCCCCGCACGCCGGGCATTCAAAGCTCATATCCGCATCCTTTAGCAGAGGATTGCTGAGATCGCAAAGGATGGTCGTTTTAAACCGCATTTTATCATAAAATTGATCCTTTGAGGCATCCTCAAAGAAAGGTTTCAGCTCTTCCTCATCATAAAGCCTTCGAAAACAGGCCAAGGCCAAAAGGCTGTCATCCAGCGCCCGATGATGCTCCATTCCCTGCACATCGATGCCCAGAAGCTGAGCCGCAGTGGAAAGCCCCATTTGCTTTCCCCTCTCATAGTACACGCGCCGTTCGCAAAAGCTTTGCAGATTGACATAGCCCTCTATGTAGTCCAGGCGGTCCGTGCCCCAATAATATTGATGGTTTTCCATCAGGGCTAAGATATCCGAGGTTCCCCAGGTCATCAGAACTGCGTTTCCTAAAAACTTTTTAAATTTACTTACCGCCCTGGTATACGTAACGCCCAGCCCCAGTTCCTCACTGCTGATGTTCGTCAGGTTTTTAACCTTGCTGCTGAGCTTCTTACCAATTTGGGGCTTTACCACCACGGAGAAGGTATCCTCCACGCACAGGCGGTCGTTTACCTTAACCGCGCCGAATTCTATAATCTCGTTGAAAAAGCCGCTTTTTCTTTTACTGTAGGTTCCGTTCCATTCCAGGTCAAGAATTACAAACTCCATGGAAGCTCTCCCATCATCATAGTTCCCAGTTAAAAACTCAACATCCCTAAGTCCTTCACCATATCGATCGCTTTTCCCACGGCGGAAACCACCAGCAGCCCGCCGCAAACTCCCGCTATGATCCGGAAAACCCAGTGCGCCAGAATCCCCTGAAATAATGAAATGATTTTGGACAGCGCCAGAAACAGAATCATCTCAAACAGAATGAAAACGACCAAAAAGAGCAAGGCGGACGCCACGCCTAAAAAGCCGGAGCCGCCGGACTCAAAAGCCTGAACCGTCAGGGACTTGGCGGATACGCTGATCCAGGTCAGCCAATGAACATCCGTAAGGGTAAAGACCAAGCCGAACAAAAAAATATTTTCTCCCGCCTGGGGACGTTTTTTCACAGATCTTCGAGCCGGAGCCGGGCCCGATTGGGAATAGATATCCTGATATTCCGGCTCTGGCTCCGGTTCCGCCTGAACCGCTAATTCCCGATCCATGAAGGCGTGGTCACGGAATACGGATACCAACAGGCTGACGCCCGCTGCAGCAGCCGCCGCGGCCGCTGCGAAATTCAGAAAAGCGCCCGCCGCGCTTGATTCGAAGATCCATCCGCCGCCTAAAAACACCACGCCGCCCGCCAGCACGGAAACCAGCAGATGACCGCAGAACAGCAGGCCGCCGGTTCGGGTTCCGCATTTCAGGCTTCCATAAATCAAATATGCCAGCACTGCTAACGGCATTCCTACTCCGGTCAGTCCAAGATAGGCTGCTTTCAGCATTACGTCGAAAATTTCCAAGACAGTTTCTCCTTTCAGCGGCACAACGCCCCGCCCGATCGGGCGGAGTATCCGCGGACCTGCTTAAAATTCACTGGAAAGTACGATTTATCCGATACGCCGGTACTCAACCTAAGGGGCAGCATTCCCGTCAGCGCCAAAAGCGGTATCAGAGGAACATCCGCCGCGCAGCCAATCAAACGGATACATAAAAAAAGCGGACACCTCTCCCAGCGCCCGCCTTAGGAACCAGGGAAAAAGCTTATCCTTTCCGGCTGGCATTTTTCATCCGTTGTTCCTTATTCAAAATCGTCTTTCTCAACCGGATGCTCTTTGGCGTGACCTCCACCAGCTCATCGTCGGTGATAAATTCCAAGGACTGCTCCAGGCTCATAATACTGGGAGGAGTCAGCTTCAGCGCCTCGTCGGAGCCGGCGGCCCGGGTATTGGTCACGTGCTTTTTCTTACACACATTCACCGTGATATCCTCGGACTTTGGAGACGCTCCCACGATCATCCCCTCATAGACCGGAACGCCGGGACCTACGAACAATCTGCCCCGGTCCTGGGCGGCAAACAAGCCATAGCCTGTGGTTTCCCCCGTTTCGTGAGCGATCAAAGAGCCCTGCTGCCGCTGTAAAATATCGCCCTTGTACGGCTCATAGCAGTCAAACACATGGTTCATGATTCCGTTACCGTTGGTATCGGTCAAAAATTCAGAGCGGTAGCCCATCAGCCCTCTGGCGGGAATTTTAAACTCCAGATGGGTGGTGCCCGTTTCCCGGGTGCCCATATTCAAAAGCTCCGCCTTGCGGGTGCCCAGCTTTTCCATCACAGCGCCCACGTAATTGTCAGGCACCTCGATCATCAAAAGCTCCATCGGTTCGCAAAGCTTTCCATTGATGGTCTTATAAATCACCGTAGGCCTGGAAACCTGAAATTCATAGTTCTGCCGGCGCATGGTTTCGATCAGAATGGAAAGATGCAGCTCTCCCCGGCCGCTGACCTTAAAGGTATCGGAGGAATCCGTTTCCTCCACCCGCATGGCTACGTTGGTTTCCACTTCCTTGAAGAGCCGGTCCCGGATATTCCGAGAGGTGACGTATTTTCCCTCCCGGCCGGCAAAGGGGCTGTTATTCACCATGAACATCATAGACACCGTCGGCTCGTCAATCTTTACAAAGGGCAGGGGCTCTACACATTCGGGATCGCAGGCAGTCTCGCCGATATTCAGATCCGTAATTCCGGACACCGCAATTAGGTCCCCCAGGGCGGCGGATTGGGCCTCTACCCTTTTCAAGCCCTCAAATTGGTACATTTTAGTAATTCTGGCCTGCTTGGTCGTACCATCGTTGTGGCACAGGACAACGCTTTGGCCGGTTTTCACCTGGCCGCGCTCCACTCTGCCCACGCCAATACGGCCTACATAATCATCGTAATCAATATTGGAAAACAAAATCTGCAGCGGTCCGTTCAATTCTCCCTTCGGGGCGGGCACATATTTCAAAATAGCCTCAAACAACGGGGTCATATCCTTGCCGGGCACAGCCGGATCCGTGGTAGCGTAGCCGTCTCTGCCGGAAGCGTAAATCACCGGAAACTCCAGCTGGTCATCATCCGCGCCCAGCTCAATAAACAAATCCAGCACCTCATCCACCACTTCGGCAGGCCGGGCGCCGGGACGGTCGATCTTATTCACCACAACCACAGGCCTCTTTCCCAAGCCAAGAGCCTTTTTCAGCACAAACCGGGTCTGGGGCATACAGCCCTCAAAAGCGTCCACCAGCAGCAGAACGCCATCCACCATCATCAGGATCCGCTCTACCTCGCCACCAAAATCGGCGTGACCGGGAGTATCCACAATATTAATTTTCGTATCCTGATACATGACCGCCGTATTTTTAGAAAGAATGGTAATCCCGCGCTCCCGCTCCAAATCATTGGAATCCATTACCCGTTCCGCCACCGCCTCGTTCGCCCGGAAAATACCGCTTTGCCGCAGCATCTGATCCACCAGGGTGGTTTTGCCGTGGTCTACATGGGCGATAATGGCAATATTCCGCAAATTCTCTCTTACATCCATTCAAGCTTACCTCTTTTTCCTGTTACTTGCTTTCATTTTCTTTTTTCATCAATTTTACACTCTATTATATCACAAGGAGCAGGACTCGTACAATGATAGAATCACTTAAAATCCGGGCCGATTCCTTCTAATTTATAGCAACTACGGCGTTGATATCGCCTTCTGTAGTAAGATCCACACACAAACAGACGCAAAGCAGCGGCACCTCAAACGCCGGCTGACGGATTTCCACCGCAAAGCAGTCCATTCTATCCTTCCAGCATTTTTGATGGCTTAGCAGCACGCTGGAGTCAACATCAATCACGTCAAAATTCCGCGCCACCAAATCGCCCCGGAAATGCCAGGTGACCCCGCCCAAAACCAATTGCTGGGGAATCCCATTCCCGGAAATCCGCAAGGTAACGCTGAGATTTTTCCCCTCCGCCGGCGAAATCCCGTACCGGATAATAGGAGGAAACACCCTCTGCTTAATTTTGGCGGCCGCAGTTCCCTGAGAATCAGTAAGCAGCAGTACGGAGCCGGCGGGCTTTTTACTTCTGGTCACCCTGTAGCGCACCTCTCCTGCTTCGTCATAAATCAAAAATACCGTATCCCCTTGCGAGGTGCAGGGGCTGATGGTGAAACGCAACGAAGGTCTCCTCCTTTCTAAAAGCTCTATTATCTATTTATTATAGCTATTTTTTCATTTAATATCAATCAAAAAGAGCAAGCCCGCACAGGCTTGCTCTTTCGAGTATATTTTTCTCATATCCAGCTAATTGAAAATTTCAAAATTACCTTACCGCCACCGGCTCCACGGGGATCGTGCTTTGCAGCTCGTGGTTTTTCTGGTTGGTCATGGAATAAGCGATATTCGTACAATGGTCGGCGATTCGCTCCAGGTTGGTGAGCATGTCCATAAACACCGTTCCCGCAACCACAGAGCACTTTCCTTGGTTCAGCCGCTCAATATGGAGATCCTTCAACTCCTGTGTGGCATCGTCGATGATTTCCTCCCGGCGGTTGATATCCGCCGCCATCTGGGGCTGAGTTTCCCGGCTGGCAAACATCTGCAATGCCTCTTCCAGCATCGCCTCCACCCGGTTTCGCATCTCCGTGGCCTGCTCCACCGCCCAGGGACTGAATTTCTGCTTGGATTTCTTCAGGGTCTGGGCCAGCTCACACAGGTTCTCGCTGTGATCCCCGATCCGCTCCATATCGCTGATGACATGGTACATCGAGCCCAAGGCCTGCCGGTCATAATCCTCCAAATCCAAGCCGTTGATTTTTACCAGATATTCCGCGATCCCCCGGTTTAGGAAATTGATCGTATTTTCATTTTCATAGATTTGATCCACCTTAGTATTATCTTGGGTAATCAAGGCGTCCATGGCCATCCCTAAGGTTTCCTTAGCAAGCTGCCCCATACGGTCCACCTCTTTAAACAGCTGGGCAACGGCGACCGGAGGAGTGCTCAGAATTCTGGCATCCAGATAAGCCAAGGAGTTGGAGCTTTTGACCGGATCAGAGCCCGGAATCACTTTACAGGCAACCTTTACCAGCAGGCTGCTCAGAGGAAGCATGATCGCGGTGCAAACAATATTAAAAATCACGTGGACAATCGAAATCTGAGCCATCACGTTGCCCGGGGCGATTCTTTGAACCAACTCCGCAAAGGGAAACAGCATACTGATGACGATAAACAGGATTGCGCCAAATACATTGAACATTAAGTGAACCACCGCGGTTCTTCTCGCCGTCTTGCTGGTGCCCACGCTGGAAATCAGCGCGGTGACGCAGGTGCCGATATTTTGACCGTAAATCACATAAATCGCACTTGGAAGAGTGATGGCGCCAGCCGCGCCCAACGCCTGAAGTACGCCGACAGAGGCGGAGGAGCTTTGGATAATCGCGGTAAACACCAGACCGACCAGCACGCCCAAAAGCGGGTTTGAGAAAGAGGTCATCAGGCTGGTAAAAACCTCAGACTCAGAGAGAGGTTCCATAGCGGTGCTCATCATTTTCATGCCCATAAAGAGAATTCCGAAGCCCGCGATGATCTGGCCGATATGCTTAACGCTGTTTCGCTTGATAAAGGATATCATTACCACGCCGATGAGAACCGCCAGCGGCGCGATCGCGGTTAGATTGATAGCGATCATCACACCGGTGACCGTAGTACCGATATTAGCACCCATGATCACGCCTACCGCCTGGGCTAAATTCATCAGTCCAGCATTTACAAAGCCTACCACCATCACCGTGGTGGCAGAGGAGCTTTGAATGACAGCCGTAACCACCAAGCCAACCAAAGCGCCCATATACTTGTTTTTGGTCAAGCGCTCGATCATTCCTCTCAGCTTTGAGCCGGCCGCCATTTCAAGGCCGTCCCCCATAAGCTTCATTCCGAACAAGAACAACCCAAGGCCTCCGGCCAGCTGCATCAACATACTCCCTATTTCCATACTATCCCACCCGTCTCAATTTTCAGATCCTTGCATTTTTGAATTCATTTTTACAATTTCATTATGAGTTTATTACTTCAATGTTAAGTGTACGTTAAATCCTTTCATATTTCTATACTTTTCCCGATAAATTTTACAAATTGACCAATTTTATTTTTCGTTTTAATCATATTTTACCGGAAAAAAATCATCCATTTTTTCCAAATATTAGATAATAGTTAAATTTTAAACAGCATTATAACTATAGAATAATTAGTATTAATAATATTTATATATTATTAACTATCTTAATTTATAATATAAAAAACAGCTTTAACCGCTACCAAAGTTTCAATTTATGTGGTATGATGATGCCAACAACAAAAGGGACAGGTGGTAATCATGAAAAAGCTACTTTTGGTGATCGACTATCAAAATGATTTCGTCAGCGGCAGCTTAGGGTTTGAGCAGGCAGTTTCTTTGGAGGACCCGATCTGCCGTAAAATTGAGAGCTATCTTAAAAACGGGGACGACATTATCTTTACTCTAGACACTCACGGGCAGGATTACAGTTCCACGCAGGAGGGGAAAAAGCTGCCGGTTCCCCACTGTCTGAAAGGAAGCGATGGCTGGAAGGTCTACGGCAAGGCTGCCTCTTATCTTTCCAAGGCCGCGGCAGTATTTGAAAAACCGACCTTCGGCTCTCTAGAGCTCGGGGAATATTTAAAAAGCCATCCCTACGAGTCCATCGAGCTTTGCGGCGTGGTATCCAATATTTGTGTAATTTCCAACGCGGTTTTGGCCAGGGCCGCTTTACCGGAGGCCGCTATTGTGGTCGATTCCCACTGTACGGCAAGCAATGATCCCGGCCTGAATCAAAAAGCGCTGGATGTAATGGCGGGCTTTCAGGTAGAGGTTCTATAAGCGCTTATTTCCTTGCCGCGCCGCCGGCCGGTACGGCTCGTCCGCTGCCGAAGCTCCGGCAAACCGCCTTTTTGTGAGCCGTTTCCCGCAGACATGCAGAAGCTGGTAAAGGATCTTGTGCTTTGTTCCGCTTTTTGCCTCCCTCAGCGGACGCCGCAGGCAGCTGCCTTGGGGCTTTGCCGCATCGGCGGCTGAGGCAAAGCCTTAGGTGCTATAAGCCAATCAGCGATATGCCTGCTCCTGCTTTCCTCGGTGCTCCTGGGAGAGCAGTTATTTTTGCAATACCGCGGCGCTTTTGCGTTCCGAAAATAGCTGAACATTATAAAAGAAGAACCGCTGCCTATGATTCCGCCAGGAGAATCAGGCCGCGGTTCTTGATTTTTTCCTCGGTTGGTTTTTTCCCTGTAAGCAGGTCAGCTGCCATAAAATCAGGCCGGTCAGCCCCCAAATAGCGGCAGTAAATAAAAGGCTGCCACCATAGAACAGGGCCAAGCCCGTTTGATACACCAGCATTGCTACAAGATATGCGGTACCTGTTTGGAAGCCCACCGCAGCCAGTGTCCATTTCCAGGAGCCCAGCTCCTTTCTCATGGCACTGACCGCACCAATGCAGGGAGCCGCCAGCAGGTTGAACAGCATAAAGCTGTAAGCGCTCAGCGGGGTAAATACGGAGGAAAGCCCCCAGGCCGCCGCGCCGTCCGCTACCGGAGCTCCAGTCCGGGGCAGCAGAATTTCCAGGGCCGCCACAATATTTTCTTTCGCTAAGGCGCCGGATAAGGCGGCCACCGCCGCTTCCCACCTGCCGAAGCCTAAGGGAGTAAATAACGGCGCTAGGCACCTGCCCAAATCGGCTAAAATGCTTTCAGATGGCTGGCTGACGGCAAGCGTCCGGTCAAACCTCTGTAAAAACCATAAAATACCGCAGCCGATAAAGATAATAGTGCCAGCCTTTACCACAAACGCTTTTATCCGTTCCCATACCCTTCTTCCCACGCTTTTCAAGTTCGGCAAGCGATAGTCCGGAAGCTCCATGACGAACCCGGAGGCTTCCCTGTGAAACGGCTTCCATTTTTTTAATAACAGCCCGGCAAAAATTGCCGCGCCCATCCCAACAAAGTACATAGAGGGGGCTACCCAGGTTTTGTCTGGAAAAAAAGCGCCTCCCAGCAAAGCAAATAGGGGAAGCTTGGCGCTGCAAGGGATGAACGGCGTTAAAAAAATAGTCAGGCGCCGGCTGGTTTGATCCTCTATCGTCCGGCTGGCCATAATCGCGGGAACAGAGCACCCTGTGCCTACTAAAAATGGGATAAAAGATTTTCCGGAAAGTCCAAGCCGCTTCAGCAGCCGGTCCATCAGGAACGCTACCCGGGCCATATATCCGCAGTCCTCCAGCAAAGAGAGGATCAGGAACAGCACGGCAATTTGCGGCAGAAAGCTGAGCACAGCCCCTACTCCCCTCAGCAGGCCGTCTGTCAACAGGCTTTGCAGCCATTGGGCCGTACCCATAGCTTCCAGCAGATCCAAAAGACTCCCGCCAATCAGGTCTTGAAAGAGCTTTTCTTGAAGCCAGCCGGTCACTGTTCCCCCCACCAGATTGACGGAAACCATATATACTGCCCACATAAGAGCCGCAAAAATAGGAAACCCTAAAAGACGGTTCATCAAAATCCTGTCGATTTGCCTGGTAGTATTCCGCGCTTTATGGTTTCTTCGTACCGTCAAAGCCACTAATCGGTCAACCTCTCGGTACCTCATGGAAGCCGCCGCTTCGTCAGGAAGAACAGCGTCTGCATCTTTTCCTTTCAGAACCTGTTGAGACGCCGCCCCGCCAGCTTGACGGCCGTCTTCTTTTCCTCCAGGCGTTTTGCCTTTTAGACAGCCGGCAAGGGTTCTCTCCCGCCGCAGTCCTAAGCTTACAGCGGCCTCCGCCGCCTCCCGGACTCCCTTTCCCTTGGAAGCAGCCATCGGAACCACCGGACAGCCGAGCTCTTTGGAAAGGCGCGGGATATCGATCCGGTCCCCTTTTTTCTCCACCATATCCATCACGTTCAAGGCCAGCACGAGAGGTATTCCCAGCTCCAGCAGCTGTGTGGTCAAATATAGGTTTCGCTCCAGGTTGGTGGCGTCTATGATATTTAAAATTACATCCGGACGCTCTTTTTCTAAAAACGCGCGGGCTGCCTTCTCATCAGGACTGGCTGCCTCCAAGGAATAAATCCCCGGAAGGTCCGCCACGGTTACCCTTGGGTTTCCCCGGAGTACCCCCAGCTTTTTTTCCACCGTCACACCCGGCCAGTTACCCACATATTGAGTGCTGCCGGTAAGCGCGTTAAACAGCGTGGTTTTGCCGCAGTTTGGGTTTCCCACCAGCGCAATGATCATAGGCATCCCCCCTAATCTGGTACTAGTTATATGGACGACATTCCTTTGTTATGACCGCTGAGCGTCTCGAAACTTTTCCGGAAAGCTTGCCCTTTCTTTCCCGGCTATGCTATAATAAAATAATTGTACTGCTATTTTATTCCATGGAAATTTCCTGGCTTTACCGCCATAGAAGACAATTAGGAGGCTTTTTCATGATTGTAAAACCAAAAACCAGAGGATTTATCTGCACCACCGCCCATCCTGTCGGCTGCGCGCGCCATGTCGCGGATCAAATCGCCTATGTGAAAGCCCAAGGCGCTATGACCGGATGTAAAAACGTATTGGTGGTAGGCTGTTCCACCGGCTTTGGGCTGGCCACGCGGATCGCGGCCGCATTCGGCTGCGGCGCGAAAACCATCGGTGTGTCCTATGACCATCCCGCTTCCGGAAAGCGCACCGGTACTCCCGGATGGTATAATAACGCGGCCTTTGAAACCTATGCCCTGGAGGATGGCCTTTACGCAAAGACGTTGATTGGCGACGCTTTTTCCCAGGAAATGAAAGAACAAGCGGCTGAACTCATTCAAAAGGATCTGGGACAAATCGACCTGCTGGTTTACAGTGTGGCCGCTCCCCGCCGCACAGACGCAGAAGGACGCACCTACTCCTCTGTTTTAAAACCGGTAGGCGCTCCTTTTAAAAGCCGGAGCATCGACCTGAGCACCAATCAGATTAAAGAGGTTTCCATCGAGCCTGCCAGCGGCGAGGAGGTCGCCGCAACCGTCAAGGTGATGGGCGGAGAGGACTGGCAGCTTTGGATCGACCTCTTGAAAGAAAAGGGACTTCTCGCACAAAGCTTTGCCACAGTGGCTTATTCCTATATCGGGCCTGAGGTAACCCACGCTATTTATAAAAACGGTTCCATCGGACAAGCCAAAAAGGATTTGCAGGAAACCGCCCTCCGCATTACCGAGCAATTGTCGGCCATCGGCGGCAAGGCTTTCATTTCGGTGAATAAGGCCCTGGTCACTCAGGCCAGCGCCGCCATTCCCGTGGTGCCGCTGTATATCTCCATTCTGTTCCATGTGATGAAGGAACAAGGAACCCATGAGGGCTGTATCGAGCAAATGGACCGTTTGCTTCGGAAAAAGCTGTTCGCCTCTCCGATTCCTGTGGATGAGGAGAACCGCATTCGTATGGACGACTGGGAAATGGATTCCAGGGTTCAAAGCGCCGTCGATTCGCTTTGGAATCAGGTTACGGATGAAAATCTAAAGCAATACGCTGACCTAGACGGTTATTGGAAGGATTTTTACCAGCTTTTCGGCTTTGGGATTGATGGTGTGGATTATGACGCCGACGTAGACGTGGATGTAAAAATCCCGTCTGTGGAATAAACAACCGCCTAGCCTTCCGAATACTGCGCAGGCAAGGCCGCCCCGCTTCAGCGGTGCTGTGCCGCATAAAATTCCCGGAAGGCTCTTTCGCAGGCTTTGGCCCTTCTAAGGCCGCCGAACAAAAGGATATCGTATCCTGCTAAACAGGTTCCGCGTTGCCGCAGAAATCGATAGGATCGGCTGCGTCAAGCTGAGCATTGACCCTGGCGTGTTTTTCTCGGCCGGATTCCGGCACTCGAAAAAGGCCCCCTGCCGGACAGAGAAACAGCTTACGAACAGGAGCGCGGCAGGCCTTTCCGTAAAAATCTGTTCTCTTCTCTAAAAAACGAAAGGAAAAACATGTTTTTGTCCGGCGGCTCATAGGATAAAAGGGCATACCCAAAACAAGGAGATGACGGCATGGAAATAATTCTAGAATATTTAAAATCCGTTTTATTCGGCATCGTGCAGGGAATTACCGAATGGCTTCCCATCAGCAGCACCGGGCACCTGATTCTGCTGAACCAATTTACCCCTCTGACGGTAGCGGCGGATCCGGCCCGGAATCAGGAATTCTTTGATATGTTCAAGGTGCTGATCCAGTTTGGTTCTATTTTAGCGGTTGTGGTGCTTTATTTTCATAAGCTGAACCCTTTTTCTCCTAAGAAAACAGAGCGGGAAAAGAAAAACACCTTTTCCCTGTGGGGAAAGGTGCTTGTGGCCAGCGTTCCCGCCGGCATCATTGGAATTTTGTTCAACGACGTCATTGACAGCGTCCTTTCCACTCCCTATGTCATTGCCGCTACGCTGATTCTTTACGGCGTTCTGTTCCTGATTCTGGAAAGCCGGAACAAACAGCCCAAGGTAAAAAAGTTTTCTGAATTGACCTACCAGATGGCTTTGCTGATCGGCGTATGCCAAATGCTGGCGCTGATTCCCGGCACCTCCCGGTCCGGCGCTACTATCCTCGGCGCTGTGTTCCTTGGCTGCTCCCGTTTTGTAGCCGCTGAGTTTTCCTTTTTCCTGGCGATTCCGGCGATGCTGGGCGCCAGCGGCGTAAAAATTCTGATCTTTCTGGTGGAGGGCGGCGGCTTCTCGGGGCCTGAGCTGGGTATTCTGCTGGTAGGCATGGTGATTTCCTTTATCGTTTCCATGCTGGCCATCCGGTTCCTGATGGGCTTTATCAAAAAGCACGATTTCAAGGCCTTCGGCTGGTACCGGATTGTACTGGGCATAGTGGTTGTACTGTATTTTGCCTTGTCCGGCGCTCAAATGATGCCGGTATGACGGCTTTCGAGCGTCTCTGAACCGTTGTCTTTTTAATTTTTCCTGCCGCACAGGCTTATAGAAAATAATTTTGCCTTCAATCGCTCTCGGAACGCTCAATAAAATTCCGTGAAAAAGGCCGGAGCTTATTTGATTTGCTCCGGTCTTTTTCATGTCATCCAACTCAAACAGCAAGCCCGAAGCACAACGGGAAAAATTGATTTCTCCATTGCATTGAAGGCCGGCAGCTGGGAAACCGCGCCTTTCTACCCGGCGGTTTGTTTCCAGCGAACATCAAAAAGGTCGGGGATTACAGATCTTCTGTAATCCCCGACCTTTCCCTATTTCGTTATTTTTTCTTTGGCTTAAAGCTGTCCTTCAGAGATACGGAACGGTTGAACACCAGCCTTCCCGGCTTGCTGTCCTTATTATCAAGACAGAAATACCCTAAACGCATAAACTGGAACGACCGGGGCGCCTGCGCGTCCTGTAAGCCCCGCTCCACCTTGCAGCCGGTGAGAATCTCCAGGGAATTGGGATTTAACAGGGTCAAAAAGTCCTTGTCACCGGCCTCGGGCTCCGGATCCAAAAACAGGTTATCGTACAAGCGGACCTCGGCGTCCAAAGCAGTTTTCGCATCGGCCCAGTGGATGGTCCCCTTAATTTTTCTGCCGTCGGGAGTATTGCCTCCCCTGGTCTCAGGGTCGTATTCCGCGTATACCTCCACCACGTTGCCGTCGTCATCCTTTTTGCAGCCGGTGCAGCGGACGATATAGGTGGTCTTCAGCCGCACCTCGTTGCCGGGGAACAGCCGGAAATAGCCCTTCACGGGTTCTTCCATAAAATCATCGGCCTCGATGTAAAGCTCTCTGGAGAAGGTCACCGTGCGGGTGCCGTCCTCCGGGCGGTTGGGGTTATTCTCTACCTCAAACGTCTCGGTTTTATTTTCCGGATAATTGGTCAGGATCAGCTTAATCGGCCGCAGCACCGCCATAGTGCGCTGGGCGTTCAGATTCAAGTCCTCCCGCAGGCAGTGCTCCAAAAAGCCGTAGTCCACCGTGGAATTCACCTTAGAAACACCGATTCTATCGCAGAAATTTCGGATGGAGGCCGGGGTATACCCTCTTCTTCTCAAGCCGCCCAGGGTGGGCATTCTGGGATCATCCCAGCCGGATACGTGACCGTTTTCCACCAAAGCCCGCAGCTTTCTTTTGCTCATCACCGTATGGTCAATGCCCAATCTGGCGAATTCGATCTGCCGCGGCTTACAGGGGCCGTCCACATTATCAACCACCCAGTCGTACAAAGGCCGATGGTCCTCAAACTCCAGGGAACATAGGGAATGGGTGATTCCCTCCAGCATATCCTCGATAGGATGGGCGAAATCATACATAGGATAAATGCACCAGGTATCTCCGGTGCGGTGGTGCCTGGCCCGGTTGATCCGGTAGATAACCGGGTCGCGCATATTGAAATTGCCGGAGGCCAAATCGATTTTAGCCCGCAGCGTCATTTTTCCATCCTCGAACTCCCCGGCTCTCATTCTGCGGAACAGCTCCAGGCTTTCCTCCTTAGGGCGGTCCCGATAAGGGCTTACCGCCGGATGGGTCAAATCTCCCCGGTTTTCCCGCATCTGTTCGGGAGTCAGCTGGCACACATAGGCCAGCCCTTTTTCAATCAGGCGGCAGGCAAACTCGTACATTTTCTCAAAGTACTCGGAGGCATAGTAAAACCGGTCGTCCCAGTCAAACCCCAGCCAATGGATATCCTCCTTTATAGCGTCCACGTACTCCACGTCTTCCTTGGTAGGATTGGTGTCGTCCATTCGCAGATTGCAGATTCCGCCAAACTTTTCCGCCGTGCCAAAGTCGATGCAGACAGCCTTGGCGTGGCCGATGTGCAGATAGCCGTTAGGCTCTGGAGGAAAACGGGTGTGAACCTGCTTTCCCTCAAATTGTCCTCCCGCCTTCAAATCCTCCACAATATAGTCCTGTATAAAATTCGATGGGGTTTCTTCCCCTTCCGCTGGCTTTACAATTTCCGGCATGAAGCATACTCCCTTCTTATAGTTTGGCAAGGCCCAGGCGCAGGCGCCGCAGGCTTTCCTCACGGCCCAGGATTTCTAAAATTTCAATCGCGCCCCCCGGCGTGACCAATTGCCCGGCGGCCGCGATTCTCACCGGCCACATAACGGTGCCGTTTTTCAGGCCTTTCTCCTGGGCGTACTGAATCAGGCAATCGTGGATCCCATCATGATTCCAATTAGGCAGAGCTTCCAGCAGCGCGATGGTATCCTCTAAAACCTCCTTGGAATTTTCCAGGTTGGTCTTGCTTTTTTTATTGATAAACAGCTCCTTTTCGTAGCCGGGAAGCTTTTGGAAAAAGCCGATCATCTCAGGAATCTGCGTCAGCCTGGTAACCCGGGGCTGAAGAATTTCCACCAGCTTGGGATAAGGGGCCTCCGTATCCGGGAACGCCTGCCGGAAATAAGGCTTCGCCAGCTGTAAAAATTCCTCCGGGGATTTCCCGCGGATATACTCCCCG
This sequence comes from [Clostridium] leptum DSM 753, assembly GCA_000154345.1. Lineage (GTDB taxonomy): Bacteria > Bacillota > Clostridia > Oscillospirales > Acutalibacteraceae > Clostridium_A > Clostridium_A leptum. The sequence goes on along the minus strand of DS480347.1, from coordinate 36,627 downwards.
TTAAACCAGGTCAGCTTATCATAGTCGAACACCGCCGGCGATTTGCTGATGCCGTCGATGGAGAAGCTCTCCGCCAGGCCTTCCAGGGTGAACATTTCCTGATTATCCTTAGGACACCAGCCCAGCAGGGCGATATAGTTGGTGACGGCCTCCGGCAGATAGCCGTCCGCCATCAGGTCTTCAAAGCTGGTGGCGCCGTGGCGCTTGGAAAGCTTGGAAACGCTGCCATCCTCATTTTTCCCCATAATCAGCGGCAAATGCACATAAGTGGGAACCTCCCAGCCGAACGCCTCATACAAAAGGTTGTATTTCGGCGCAGAGGACAGATATTCACATCCCCTCACCACATGGGTGATATGCATACTGTGATCGTCGATAACGTTGGCAAAGTTATAGGTCGGATAGCCGTCGGCCTTCAGCAGAATCTGATCCTCCAGCTCCTTATTTTCCACCGTGATCTCTCCGTAAACCGCGTCCTGGAAGGTGGTAGAGCCCTCCAGCGGCATTTTCTGACGAATAACATAGGGGACTCCCTGAGCCAGAAGCCTGTCTACCTCTTCCTGGGGCAGATCCCGGCAGTGGCGGTCGTAACCGCCGCCGACGCCCTGCTCCTGGTGGAGGGCGTCCAGCCTTTCTTTGGTACAGAAGCAGTAATAAGCCTTGCCCTCTTTCACCAGCTGTTCCGCATAGGGCTTGTACATATCCTTTCGCTGGCTCTGTACATACGGGCCGTATTCACCGCCCACATCCGGGCCCTCGTCATGCTTCAGGCCTACCATATCCAGCGTGCGGTAGATTACCTCCACAGCGCCATCCACCAGCCGCTCCTGGTCGGTGTCCTCGATCCGCAGAATGAATTTCCCGCCCTGGGATTTGGCGATCAAATATTCATAAAGCGCCGTTCTCAGATTACCCACATGCATAAACCCGGTAGGACTCGGCGCATACCGTGTTCTGACTTCCATGTTCATTTCCCCTTTATTCTTCCATAATGAATTATTATATCAAATTTTCCCATAGGTGGAAAGGCTTTCCGTAAAAAAACTCAATATCCGTAGCCGCCCGCGCCGCTGAACACCTCCGGATCATAGCCGTATCCAAGCAAAAGGTCAGAAAGGCTCTCTGACCAAGGAACCAGGCCATAGCAAACCGGAGTATTCGTTTCCGCGCGGAATCCGGCGATCAGAACCCGGTCCGGCGTCCATCCATAAATATTCCAGTAGAGCTCTGAGGAGGGCGACTCTAAGCACAGCTCCATATAATTCCAATAATACCCATTCTCATAGATATCATTCACATCTCTTATCGAGCCTATTCTGGAATAAAACAGAGAAACCGCGCTGTCCATTTTCGCCGTAACAGTATCCGCTAAATCCAGGCTCCTTTCCTGAAAAATACTGACCGGCGTCACCTCGATATCCTCCTTGACACAGTGCAGCGCGATGATCTCATCCGCATAACCGCAGGCGGTAATGCGCCAGGTAGTGGATTTGGCGTCGGTAAATAGGATATCCAGCGAAAAGGCGTCGCCCTTTTCCTCCTCATAAAGATACTGTTCATACTCCCGGAGACGCTTTTGATACTCCTCCTGCTGCCTTTCATATTCCTCCTGCTGAAGCTTTGCCTCCGGCTCTTTTTCCTCATCAGAAGGCTCTAAAGAGCTGTCCTGAGGCTCCTCGCTGGTTCCTGTGCTTCCGCTCTCAGGATCCTCAGCGCCTGGCTCTGATAAGGTTCCTTCCGGCCCGCTGCCGGTTTGAGGCGACACGCCGCCGCTTTGAGCGTCATCAGGCTCCCATACCGGCTCGGAAGGCACCGTTACCTTTCCCGGCGTCAGTCTCCAGGCCTCAGCGTATTTCTCCATAATCACGCTGTCTATCTTCAGATTGAACAGGTATTCCACATCCTCGCTGACGTTCTTCAAAAACAGATTCCTTGCCTGAACCACCGTTTCGTCAATCTGACTGGTATTCAGCGGTTCCCGGAGGCTGTAGGCCGCCGGGTACAGCTTTTGCGGATCCGCTTTCATCGCGGGGCTTTCGATAATTTTCTGCGGGTTATTCAGCGTCACCGGCATTACGATCGCCTGCTCACTTTTATCCTCTGTGGCAGCGGGCAGAACCCAGGTGGAAAACAGGATGCCGGCGAATAAAATCACGCAGGCGAACGCTATGGTTTTCCCGGTGTTTTTATCAAATCTCACAGCACCGACCCCTTTCCTTTTCCGTCAAAGCGCAGGCGGATCACCGTTCCCCTGCCGACCTCGCTTTCGATTTCTAGAGTCGCGGCGTGAGCATGAGCAATTTCCATACACAAGGCCAGTCCCAGTCCAGCTCCGCCGTATTTCCGGGACCGGGCCTTGTCCACCCGGTAAAAGGGCTCGAAAATTTTATCCAGCTCTTCCTTGGGAATACCGCTGCCCTGGTCGGCTACGGAAAACTCCATGACGCCGTCCTGGGTAAAATAGGCGTTAAGCGTCACGCACGTTCCCGGCTGGGACGCCTTTACCGCGTTGTCGATCAGGTTGTACAGCAGGGATTTAATCAGCTCCCGGTCGCACACCAGCTTCGCCTCCACCGAGGCGGCGGAAAACGCCACCTGCCTGCTGGAAGCGATGGGGCGCACGCTTTCGTCGATTTCCTCCACCAGGCGGGGAACGTCGATTTCCGTCATTTCCGGCTTTTGGCGCAGCAAAATCAGATCCATCAGCTTCGATGAGATGGATTTGAGGTATTTCCCCTCTTTATAAATGCTCTCCGCGTAATCATGAACCGTTTCGTCATCCAGGCGGGCGCTTCGCAGCAAGTCGGAAAAACCGATGATAGAGGTTAAAGGCGTTTTCATCTCATGGGTCATATTATCGATAAACACCTTTCTCTCGCTGGCGATGTCCTCCAGCTTTTCCACCTTCTGCTTAACCGCCTCGGTCATGGTGTTGAAGTCGGCGGTCAGTTCCCCGATTTCATCCTTAGACTTAATTTCTATGGCGTTATATTCTCCGTTGGCCACCTTCATGGTGGACTTCCGCAGCCGGTTGATCCGGCTGGTCAGCAGCTTTGAGAGAATCAGCATGATAAACGCCACTACCACGGAAACAATAGGCCCCAGCACGCTGAAGAAACGGAGCTGATCATTTTTCACATCGTAAATATTGGTAATATCTTTAATAGTAGTAAAAAAATAATTACTGCTCTGAATCGTCACCGGCGAAGTGATGTAAAGGTAAACCCGGCTGTCGTCATCCCGGCGGATCAGCACACGGGCGTCGCCCTCGCTGAGCTGATTCACATTCTCGTATAGATTGTCCGGCAGATCCCGGGTAAAGTTAGAGAATACCCGTTCCTCGCCCTTGTTGAGCTGTATGTACAAATTATCCAGAGTGAACAGGTAGGAAAACTCCCGGGCAATCTGGGTGATCTGGGTATCGTCCAGCTCCGCCTCGCTGGACCGGTAGCGCTCGTAAAGCACATTAGTCTGGAAGGATGAAACCACAATACTGTATTCATCCACGCTGGATTTAATTTCTTTTTCCTTATTCAGCTGATGGTTGTTTCCGATCAGCAGATAGGCGATGGTATTCACCGCAACGGTAAGCACCGCCAGGGAAATCAGGAATATTTTCTGCCAAAAGCGCATAGAATCCCCCTTCCCAGTTTTCGGCCGCAAGCCTTAGAGGTCGTTTTCCAAACGGTAGCCCACTTTAAAAACTGTTTTCAGGCAGTCCTCCAGCCCCAGCTTTTTCCGCAGGCGCTGGACATGGTTATCCACTGTCCTGGTTTCGATATTCGCCGAGCACTCCCAGACATCCATCAGGATTTTATCCCGGCTTAGCGCCACGTTCTGGTGCTTTAAAAACAGCACCAGAAGATCGTATTCCTTCGGGGTCAAATCGATGATTTCGCTTCCCCGGCGGACGCTCCGCTCCTCCATATTGACGGTAATGTCCCGAAAGCTCAAATTCTTCTGTTCCCGGTTGAACCGGCGCAGCACGATCTCAATCCTTGCCAGCAGCTCCAAGGGCTCAAAGGGCTTTACGATATAATCCTCCGCTCCTGACTTCAAGCCCTTGACCCGGTCGGAAACGTCTCCCATGGCAGTTAAAAAAATTACCGGCGTTCCCGTTTCCCGAATTTTTTCCATCACCTGAAAGCCATCCAGCCCTGGCAGCATGATATCCAATAAAATCAGGTCGAACTCCTCGTTTCTCACCATATGTACCGCCTCGTTCCCGTCAAAACAGGGTACGCTTTCATACCCTGAAATGCTCAGGCTGGCGGCGATCAGCTTAGATATGGTCTGGTCGTCCTCAACGATCAGAATTTTCGGCATAGCTTTTCTCCTCTTTTCCTGCTCCGCTCCCGCTTTTTCGTTCCAGCTCGTTCTCAGTTTATTCTGACCGCGGCATCTCTAGGGAGCCATCCATCAGCCCCGCCGCGTATTCCTCCAGGCACAGGCCTTTGGCGTTCATGGCTTTGGCTGCGGCTTGTCCTACATACCGGTAGTGCCACGGCTCGGTGATGATCCCTGTGATCTCCTGTTTATCCTCAGGGTACCGCTGCACAAAGCCGTAATCCTCAGCGTTTTCGCTCAGCCAACGGTAGGCCTCGGTGTATTTGAAGTCGTCGGAAACCTCGTTCAGATCCACGGAAAGGCCTGTCTCATGCTCGCTGGTTCCCGGCACCGCCACCGCGTTGGCGGCCATTGATTCCGCGTTATCCCGGGGATAGCCTTTTTCCAGATAGCTGGCGGTTTCATCCTCATAAAGCCGGCGCTGGAGCTGGTTGGACCGGTAACCGGAGGAAATCCACAGGGACACTCCATCCGCCCGGGCTGCCCGGATCATATCGCACAGCGGCTCCATGATCCTGGAATCCACCTCCATGGTTCCGTCGTATTTTTCCGTAATTACATCGTAACCCGTGGGAACGGGATTGTCAACATTCACAACGATTAAATTCCAGGGGCATTCCTGGTTCCACTGAGTAAAATCCGTCCCGCCGGTTTTGGGAGATCCGCCGCCTTCTCCGCTGCTCTTCCCGCCCGGCTCCTGAACAGCCGACGTCTGGGCACTTTCCGGCTTTCCCGCCGTATTGACGGTAATGCCCGGAAGCAGGCGGTTGACAATCAAAACGCCCGCGCCGATCACCAGCAGCAGCACGGCGGCCGCCGCGCTGACAATTCCCACCCGTGCTTTTATTCTGCGGCGCCGTACCGCCCTGCGGTAGTCGGCTCTGGTATATCTTCTTGGTTCCTGATTCATATGGTAAGCGCCTCCTTATTTGGTATGATACCCCGGAAGCCTTTCCCTATTCTGTCGAAAAAAGAAAGGATGCAAGCCCCGACAGGCTCACATCCTTATTCGCACTCTTTGTTCGCAGACCAAATCAGCGCTTAAATTCCTGCTCGCAGTAAATACAGCGGTACAAATGCCGTTCCCGGTCACTGAGGCGGAACACCTGCTCGATGCCCTCCTCCACTGACGTAATGCATCTGGGATTTTTGCATTTGATCACATTATGGATCTCATTGGGCAGGCCGATGGCCTTTTTCTCCGCAATGACTCCATCCTTGATGACGTTCACCGTGATATTATGGTCGATAAAGCCTAAAATATCCGTGTTGATCTCGGTGATGCCCTCAATTTTGATAATGTCCTTTTTTCCGTATTTATTGCTTTTGGCGTTTTTGATGATGGCCACGCAGCAATCCAGCTGATCCAGGCGGAGATAACGGTAAATCTCCATGCTGGAGCCCGCTTTGATGTGGTCGATCACAATGCCAGAGTCTAAGCTGTCGATATTCAGCATTCCGGTTCCCTCCCAGCAAGATTTAATAAGGTTGCGATCAGCGCCATTCTAACGTAAACCCCGTATTGGGCCTGTTTGAAATAGGCCGCCCGGGGATCGCTGTCCACCTCGGTGGCGATCTCATTTACCCGGGGCAGAGGATGTAAGACTGCCATATCGGGCTTTGCCGCCGCCATCTTTTTACTGGTCAGGATGTAACAGTCTTTCAAGCGCACATAATCCTCTTCGTTAAAGAACCGTTCCCGCTGCACCCGGGTCATGTACAAAATATCCAGCTTGCCCATGACGTCCTCCAGGTCGCTGACCTCCTCATAAGGGATCCCCTCCCGGTCCAGCACTTCTTTGCGGATATAGTCCGGCAGACGCAGCTCGTCAGGGGAAATCAGAGCGAAGCGGATGCCCTGATAGCGGGACAAGGATTTAATGAGAGAGTGTACCGTCCTGCCGAACTTCAAGTCTCCGCACAGCCCGATGGTCAGATCACCCAAGCGGCCTTTCAGAGACCGAATGGTCAGCAGGTCGGTCAGTGTCTGGGTGGGATGCTGGTGTCCGCCGTCTCCGGCATTGATCACCGGGATCCCGGAAAACTGGGATGCCACCTTTGGGGCGCCTTCCTTCGGGTGGCGTATGGCGCAGATGTCCGCATAGCAGGAAACCACCCGAATCGTATCGGAAATGCTTTCCCCTTTGGCAGCGGAGCTGCTGTCGGCAGAGGCAAAGCCCAACACCCGGCCTCCTAAATTCAGCATCGCGGCTTCAAAGCTTAAGCGGGTTCTGGTACTGGGTTCGTAAAACAAGGTGGCCAGGGTCCTGCCATCGCACAGATGGCTGTATTTCTCCCTGTTGCGCTCGATTTCCCCTGCCAGATCCAGCAGGGCGTCGATCTCTTCCACAGAAAAATCCAGCGGATCGATCAGATGTCTCATTGGTTGTCCTCCCTGTTACAATTCTTAGTTTAACATTCCTTATGCAAGTTGTCTCAAATCCCACATATTTCTTACAACTAACTGACCATTTCGTGATAATTTATACAAAAAGCAGACAACTTTTCTCGGATAAGCTTTTCTTTCTCGAAAAAAGCCGTCTGACGTTGTTTCCACAGCAAAGCTATCGCCAGGCCTAACGGGCGCAGTAAGACGCTTTCCTTTTCAGCGCCCGCATTTATTTAATCTAAAAAGCTCTCTATGTAGACGACGTATTGATAAAGGTCGGCTCTGTTTTTGAATACAAAATCTTCTGGCCCCGGTATAGGCCGTGATAACCGGAAAGCATATAGCTGACCGCCGCGGCTACGGCGTAATATAGGATTCCCTCCGCGCCGAACAGCTCCACTCCCAGCAGCAGAGAGGTCAGCGGACAATTGACCACGCCGCAGAACAGGGCAATCAAACCAATCCCCGCCGCGAAGGAGGGATCCAGCCCAATCAGAGGGCCCATGACGCAGCCAAAGGTGGCTCCCACAAAGAAAGCGGGGACGATTTCGCCGCCCCGGTAGCCTGCTCCCAGGGTCACCGCTGTCAGCGCCAGCTTTAGGGCGAAAGCCTCCGGCCGGGCCTCTCCGCCGTCGATGGCTCGGCGGATCACCTCCATACCCGCACCGTTATAGTCCCGGGTCTGGAATAAATAGGTAAGGCCGATTACCAGCAGGCCGCCGGCTAAAATGCGAAGGTATCTGTTTTTCAGCAGCCTGCCATAGGCCTTGCCGGAAAGATGCATCACTAGGCAAAACACCACGCTGAGCACAGCGCACAATGCCGCCAGCAGGATTACCTTTCCTAACGGAAGCGCTCCCATCTCCGGAATCCCGGTCAAATGAAACCTGACGGGGATCACGCCGAAATAGACCGCCACACCGCAGCCCACCACGGCGGACAGCACGCAAGGCACCAAGGCGGAGTAGTACATGACGCCTACGCTGATCACCTCCAGGGAAAACACCGCCGCCGTCAGCGGGGCGCCGAAAAGGGCGGAAAAAGCGGCGCTCATGCCGCACATAACCATGATCCGTTCATCTTTCTCGTCGAACCGGAACCATCGTCCAACCTGAGCCGCCATGCTGCCTCCCAGCTGAAGAGCGGCGCCCTCCCGCCCGGCGGAGCCGCCCAGCAGGTGGGTGAGGACCGTGCTGACAAAAATCAGCGGCGCTGTCTTAATAGAAATCGGTTCTGTGGAGCGGACCGACCGAATCACCAGATCTGTTCCCTGATCCCGCTCCATTTTCGTAATTTTATAAAGAAACACGATCAGCAGGCCGCCCAAGGGCAGAAACCAGATTAGGTAAGGATACTGGCCGCTGTAACGGTTGGCTCCGTCCACACAGTAGTGAAACAGAGTGCCGGCGGCCCCCAGCACCAAGCCCATCAGCAGGGCGCAAGCCACCCATTTTAGGAAAATCATTCCATGCTCCAGCCAATGCTTCAGCTTATCCCGAATAGACTCCTCCATGGCTCTCACTCCCCTTTTCCGCCGCGTCTCCGGAACCGCCGGCAAACCAGATGCTTTCCCTCTTCTCTAAAAATCGGCACAATCCCTCTGCCGTGGGAACCGCCGGTTCCTCCATTTATTGCACGGCTGGAGGCTTCCGGCGGCCCTCCAAAAAGCAGGATGTTGGAAACTTCTCCTAAGAAGGCCGCCCATACCATTTCAAAAGGAGGCCGCTCCCCCGTGGAAAGCGGAAAAGTCCCTCGCGGCCCCTCGTTCGGGTTGACAAAGGCTTTTAACAGGATCAAACCGGAATACAATGAAAACCAGCTTCTACAAAAGAAGGGCACACCCGAAGTATGCCCCGGCTTCTGTCAAGAAAGCTTTTCAAACGCCTGCTTTAAATCGGCGATAATATCTTCTACATCCTCAATGCCCACAGACATCCGGATCATGTTCGGCTCTACGCCGCATTCTTTCAGCTGCTGCTCGTTTAACTGGCGGTGGGTGGTGCTGGCGGGATGGAGCACGCAGGTACGGCAGTCCGCCACATGGATCACAATAGACGCCAGCTTCAGAGCCTCCATCAGCTTGGCGGCGGCTTCTCTGCCGCCCTTCACGCCAAAGGCAATGACGCCGCAGGTGCCCTTCGGCATATATTTCTGTGCCAGCTGGTAATACCTGCTGCTGGGCAGGCCGGGATAGTTGATCCACTCCACCTGCTCCTGAGCCTCCAGAAATTTTGCCACCTCCATGGCGTTTTGACAGTGGCGCTCCACCCTCAGGAACAGGGTTTCCAGGCCAAGATTCAGCAAAAAGGCGTTTTCCGGGCTGAGCATCATGCCCATATCCCGCATGATGTGCGTGGTGCACTTGGTTATATAGGCCGCCCTGCCAAAGGTATCGGCGTACACCACGCCGTGGTAAGACTCATCCGGCTCGGTAAATTCCGGAAATTTCCCGTTTTTCCAGTCAAAGTTCCCGCTGTCGACCACCACGCCGCCTAAGGCTACCGCATGGCCGTCCATGTATTTTGAGGTGGAGTGAACCACAATATCGGCCCCAAACTCAAAAGGCCGGCAGTTGATGGGAGTGGGAAAGGTATTGTCCACGATCAGCGGCACGCCGTGGCTGTGAGCCAGCTTAGCATAAAGGCTGATATCCGCCACCACCAAAGCGGGATTGGAAAGGCTCTCGATAAACACACAGCGGGTATTCTCCTGGAACGCGGCGTTGATCTGCTCCTCCGCGGCCTCCGGCGGCAGAAAAGTGAAGTCGATTCCCAGCTCCCGCAAGGTTTTGTTGAACAGATTAAAGGTGCCGCCGTAAATCGCGCTGGCGCACACCACATGGTCGCCGCTGTGGCAGATATTGGTCACAGACATCATAGAGGCCGCCTGGCCGGAGGAGGTCAGCACCGCTCCCACGCCGCCTTCCAGGGCGGCAATTTTTTTCGCCACTGTGTCCACAGTGGGGTTGGCGAGACGGGTGTAAAAATAGCCGGATTCCTCCAGGTCAAAAAGCCTGCCCAGTGTATCCGCCGAATCGTACTTGAAGGTGGTGCTCTGAACAATCGGAACCACCCGGGACTCGCCGTTTTTCGGCTCATAGCCGGCTTGTACGCATTTTGTATTGATTTTATATTCGCTCATAGTAACCTCCCGATTTGTCTGTGTGAATTCTTTTTTCAGCAGAATTTTTTTATCTTTTTTATAGTACCCCACTTTTTTTTCTCTGTCAATCGTCCCCATTCCAAACATAGAGCAAATGCTGTCTAAAATTTCGGCAGCATGCCGGTTCAGGATCAAATGCCCCTCGCCCACCAGCCAATGACTCACGCTTTGAGGCGCCTGGCGGCACAGGCGCATGGCCGAGCGAATCGGGGCGTTCTTATCCAGGTATCCGTGCCAAAAATGGATGGGAGGCCGCAGCTCCTTCAGGGAAAACTCCCAGGGCTTGGTGTAAAGCACCGCTTCCTGGGCCAGGTACCTGCTCCCCTGACGGAATATTTCCCGGTTGGCGGAAAGAACTTTCTGACGGTTTTCCCGTGTGATCTTCCCCATACGCTTTTGGTCGCTGTCCGGCAGCACTTTTCCCATCAGCCGGTAATAGGTATCCACCTTCTTCGTCATCATATACTTGGTGATTCTCAAAATGAACCTGACAGTACCGGGATAATTCCGGGCGCAGTAAAATAAACTGGCATTAGAGGCGTTCATCCCCTTGGCGCTGTCCTCCGTATCCATCGGTCCCAGGCCGCACACCACCACGCCGGCCCGAATTTTCTTTCCCAGCCTGCTCAAGCAGGCCAGAACATAAGGCCCCCCGCCGGATACCCCCATCACCACCGGCCTTTTCAGCCGAAGCCGCTCCATCAGCTCCTCTATGTCTCCGCCGAAATCAGTAAGGCTCCTTGGCTCCACCGGGTCGGAAAGCCCGATTCCCGGCCGGTCCACCGCAATCAGCTTTAACCCGCGATTCCCGGCCGACTGCTCCAGCCAGCGAAAATCCAGCCGGCTGCCGGGATAGCCGTGAAAGCAGAGCACCGGCTTCCCTTTGGGATCACCGCATTCCAAATAGCCCAAACGCCTTCCGTCCTTTAGGTAAAGATAACAATTTTCCCGCAGCATTACTTGTTTCCCATAATAAGAGCCATCACCCAGTCGGTAGCGCTTACCACGCCCCACACCAGCAGGAAAAACAGGATCATAGAAAGAATACGCCAGAACCAGCGCTTTTGATTGCTCATCTCTTCCCACTGTCCCGACTTCTTTTCCTCAGCCTTCCCCTTGGCGGAAGGCGTCTCGGCCGGCTTTTCCCGCAGCTGGGAGGCCTCTTCCCCAGGTTCTTCCTCCGCGCCGGCGCCAATACCGTACAGCGCTTCCCTGGCCTGCTCTAAAGCCTCATAGGGAACGCAGAGCTCCCATTCCACGCTTCCCTGTCCAGCGACGGCCTCACTCATATTCCTTTCCCGAACAGGGGTTTCGCTGTACGGAATCCCGGCGTCTGCCAGGGCCCCCGTAATTCTATCCTTTTCAAGCCCTGACGTCCGGGCCACGCGCACAGGCGTATCTCCCCGCAAGGCCTCGTAATGTTTTAAGATTCTTCCGCAGCTGCACTGCTCTCGGCTGTCAGGATAGACTAAACGGCATTTCGGACAGTATTTCATAGTTTTCTCCTACCTTCATACGGCGCTATGCTAAGCTTACCAAATCATGGTTGTCAGCGCGGAAGGCCGTTTAAATCCAGCTCCGCCCGGAGAGGCGTTATGTGTTTCGGCGCACGGTCTAAACACAGGCTAAGATCTTCTCTAAGCATCGGCAGCCCTTCCAACCATGATAGGTTGAGAATATTATATCATAAAACGGCGGGAAACGCTCATCAGGAATGAAATTATACCGGAAAAAGCGACAAAATGTGTCAAACCATTTACAAAACATACTTTCTATATTATACTGAAATCAAGGTTTGCGGCTGTCTTTAAAGGCGCATGAAAACGCTGTAGAAATGAGGATAGGCCGCAAGAAAGGTAGAGTGATCTTATGAAATGTGTTCATTGCGGTAACGAGTTGATGCCCGGCTCCAAATTCTGTACAAACTGCGGCACTCCGGTTTCCGAACCTGTGACCCCTGTCCCATCTCCCAATACCGGCTCTTCTCAGGATCCAATGGGCAATTGGCCCGCCTCTGATTTTACTGCGCCGCCGGAAAACAGCTCCCCTGACAGCGTTGCAGAGGAAATTTCCGCCGCAGGCGGATCAGATCCGTCCGCGTCGCAGTCCGCGCCTGTTTATCAAGAGAGTATCTCTCAAGATAGTTTCTCTGCCTCCGGCTCCGCAGCGCAGGAAGCACCCTCTGAATGTGGGGATATCCCAAGCGCTGTGCCTCCTGCCGGTCACCAGGCACAAGCGGTTGGAATGCCCTCCGCCCCTTATAGCCAGGCGGGTGGCCCGCCGCCCGCTTATCCCCAAAATTACGCCGGGAACATTCCTCCCGCTTATCCCCAGAGCAATAACGGCGGCACCCCGCCTGTTTACCCAAATCAGCCCTACTACCCTCAGCCTGGATATCCTCAGGGTCCTACGCCGCCTAAAAAATCCAGCAAGCTTGTTTTAGGCATTGTATTAGGAATCGCCGCCTTGATCATTGTATTGATCGTTGTGTTGGTGGTGCTGCTGCTGAACAACAATAAATCCACGGAGCCCGCTCCCCCCTCCGGCGCGGCCTCCAGCAGCGTTTCCAGCCAAGCGTCTGACGGCGCTTCCTCCGCTCCTTCCGGCGAGACAGTTACCCTTACCATTGGCAGCGCTTCCTTTACTGTTCCTTCCGAATGGGAAAGGGACGTTGATGAGGATAGTATTATCTTGTATCCATCTGCTGACGAAGTCATCGTCATTTACTGCTTCGCTGGCGAAGCACAGTATTATTCCGAAAACGATTATCTTGAAACCTACGCTCAGGGCTACGATGATTACCAATACATCAGCCTGGAGGAAACCTCTGTCGGCGGGATCTCCGGCAAGCTCCATACCTATTACGCTTATGTATCCGATATTGACTACGAGATTAACAGCTTCTATTACACCATCGGCGACGATCTCATGTCGGTGGATTATTTCCGGCCGCTGCTTTCCTCTTCTGATGGGATTCAGCCCTTGGAGGATGTCCTGGCGACCTTGCAGATTGCCGAAGGCGCCGGTTCCGCAAGCTCCTCTGCTTCCTCTAACGGCGGTTCTGCTGCTATTCAGGATGCTTACGGAGAGGGAATGTATAAAATCGGCGCCGATCTTCCTGCGGGGGAATATGTCCTGCTGCCGGCTTCTGAGTTCTCCGCCTATTACGAGGTGAACTCCTCTTCCACCGGGGAACCGGAGGACATTATCGACAACGATAATTTTGACGGCCGCCGCTATCTCACTGTGGAGGATGGACAGTATTTGACCATTCAGCGCTGCATGATGGTGCCTCTGGATAAAGCTCCCAAGGTGGATATCTCCTCCGGCGTAGTTCCGGAAGGAATGTACCGGGTAGGCGTTGATATCCCCGCCGGGGAATATAAGCTCCGCAATAACGCTGAATACGACGGTTATTATGAGGTGAGAAGCAGCAGTCTGGCCTCTGAGGGCTTTGATAGCATTATTACCAATGAGAATTTCAGCGGCGATGTTTATGTGACCGTTCAAGAGGGTCAATATCTAGTAGTCAACCGCGCCGAGCTTCAGCTTCCCCAATAAAGGACCTGTCCGAATCCAATCTAAAATCTAAAAATGCCCTGATTCTAAACGAATCAGGGCATTTTTTAACGGTTATACAGTTTATTCCAGAGGGATGTTTGGGCAATTTATTTCATAATTTTAATTGTTTCCCTTCCATGGCCGCCAGTACTGATTCAGGAATCATCTCAAAATGCGCCACCAGGGATTTCGGCTTTTTATCATAATCATCCTGAGAGAAGGGGACAAAATAAATATTCTTTGTGTTGATCATGGCGCCTATATTTTTAGCGGTGGCGCCGAGTCCATCGTTGGTAGCTAAACACAAAAGCACCGGCCTCCCAATGCGCAAATGGCTTTTGCAGGCCATTGTCACCGAGGTATCTGTAATGGCGTTAGCCAATTTTGCAAGGGTATTGCCGGTACACGGGGCCACTACGATGATATCGCACATTTTTTTCGGGCCTATGGGCTCCGCCTCAACGATGGATTTGATAATTTTTCGTCCGCAAATATCCTCTATTTCCCAGACAATATCGCTGGCACGGCCAAAACGGGTATCAGTATTGCAAGCGTTTTCCGACATAATCGGCAGCACTGTGGCCCCTTGCTCCTTTAACGCCCGCATTTGGGCAATCGCTTTCTCAAAGGTGCAAAAGGAGCCGCACAGCGCGTAACCGACGGTTAAATCACTCAGTGTCATTCTGCTCCCTCCTCAATCATATGGTAAATGGTGGTTTTGATGATTTCTCCCGCCGCCTGCGGCGCTACCCTTCCGGGAAGGGACAGCGCTCTTTGGGCGTTGATGCCCAGGCGGCCGGCTGCCTCAAAGTCCACCCCCCCGGATCGGAGAATAGAACAAGAAACCAAACGCCTCATAAGCGCCGGGAACCTGCCCGCCATTTTACGCTCCGCCTTATAAAGCATCGGCGGGAGAAACTGATTGCTTGGTGATAGGGAGAGACGCCGCTTATGTCGGGGGTAAAATAGTTTCGCGCAGCGGCGCGTCGCTCAAAGCTGACGAAAAGCCGCCCGGAAAACCGCTCCAGCATTCTTGCGCTTTTGCAGGCTTTCCTGCCGTCTGATAAAAAATCCCGGCTCTTGAGAAAACAGCTCGTTCTCCTCAAAAGCCGGGATTTACATCATTCAGCAAAATCATCCCCTGAAGGCCGGTTCTCTAAACCACCCAAAAGCCCAACCCGCCCACGACTAGGCTGACTGCCGCTCCGGCCAGCACATCCCGGGGATAATGCAGCCCGGCGACGACTCGGGAAATTCCCACAAGCACAGCCAGCGCCGCGGCGGTGATTCCTAACGGCTGGCAGACATACCAAAAAGCCATGGCGATAATCACCGAGCTGGCGGTATGCCTGCTGGGGAACGAATTTCCGGGCTTGTGAGAAATTAAGGGATAATAATTCATCTGGTCATAGGGTCTGGGCGCGTGGAATACGTGCCGCAGTACCGTTACTAAAATCAGGGCTGCCAGCGGCACCAAAATGAATTTGAGAAGCCTGATCCAGGGAGGCCCTTGGACCAGCAGAACAACAATAGCGGCGGGATAAGCCGCCGCCAATAGATCCGGCAGATATTTGGTGATTCCGGCAGTAATCTTTTCTCTTGTTTTTGTTTTCCGGCAGAACGCCGTCATCTTTTGATACTGTGCTTCCTTCATACAATCTCTCCCTTGGAGATCATCATACCACTTATTTTTACTTCCCGCAACGAGAGACTTTTCAGGCATTCCAGCGCCCGGCGCGGCCAAGACGGCAAAAACTATTTGGGCGAGGACGGAAGCCAGACCCGTTTCCCCATCTTTCCCGCAGGCCTATTGAGAGACGCCTCTCAGTCTGCCGGCAATCACCTCCGTCTCCCTGTTTAAAATGCAAGTAGGCTTTGCCTTACCCGCCCGATCGCTTTCCATATAGACTCAGGGCGTTATTCTGGGATCCGGGAATGAAAAGTAAAGCTCCAGGGATTTATCCCCGCATACCACGATCTTTTTTACCAGAGCCTGGATCGTTGTCCTGCCGGGGCGCTCAAACCTCAGAAGCTCCCGCGCGGCCATTTCCCGCCGGTCCTGCGGGTCTTCAGCAGTCAGCTCCTCCTCCAAAGCGTCCACCTTGCGCTGCCATAGCTCGCAGTAACTCAAAAACTGCCGCTGAATATTCGGAAAATTTTCCGAATCCCGGCCTGCCCGGCGATAAAATTCAAGCTGTTCCTTGGCGCTCCGCAGTTCTCTTGCCGCCAGCTCCCGGGATTTTCTAGGAAACTCCGGATATAGGCTTTGGGGCTGGATGCCTTCGCTGAGCTTTCTTAGGCTGTCCAGCAGCGTCCGCTCCACCTCATCCTCCCGGACGCAGTGGGTTTTGCAGGAGCCGGGATACCGCCGGCTGGAGGAACAAACCAGGTAAGTCCTGGGACCGTCTTTTACGAAGGTCATTGGAGAGCCGCAGTCCCCGCAGAACACCAGGCCGGAAAGCAAGTGCCGGTCCTTCGGCTCCCGGGGGCTGGATCTCGTTTTAAAAAGCTGCTGAGCCATTTGAAATTCCTCCTTTGTAATTAAGGGCTCATGCGTATTGGATACCACAATCCATTCCTTTTTGGGAACAGGGATCCGTTTCTTCACCTTATAACTGATGGTTTTACTTTGATTTTGGGTCAAATTGCCCGCGTAGGTCTCACAGGTCAGGATACGCCTGATCGTGCTTTCATTCCATCGCCTTTGGGCTTTCAGGCCGCCGCTCCGCTTTTCCATCGGCGTGGGAATTTTATCCTCTGTCAGGCCTTCCGCGATTCCTCGAACGCTTTCTCCCTTTAAAAAATCCCGGTAGATACGCCTCACCACTCCGGCACTTTCCGGGTCTGGAACCAATTTCCCCGGCTGTTTCGGGTCTTTTTGATAGCCGTAGGGCGCCCAGGCGCCGATAAATTCCCCCGCCCGGCGCTTTGCCGTCAGGGCGCTTCGCACCTTTCTGGACACATCTCTGGCGTAAAAATCATTAAACACCGCCTTAAACGCGCTCATATCGTTTCCAGCGCTCTCCTCTTTGCCGGTGTCCACCCCATCGTTAACGGCAATATACCGAATCCCTTTTTCCGGGAAATAGCATTCCACATATCTTCCCGTCTCAATATAATCCCGCCCGAGCCGGGACAGGTCTTTGGTAATCACTGTTTTTATCTTTCCCCGTTCGATATCCCGAAGCAGCCTCTGAAACCCCGGCCGGTTAAAATTAGTACCGGTATACCCGTCGTCAATGTAGCATTCCGCCACCGTGAAGCCGTTCGCCTGACAATACTGGGTTAAAAAGATCCTCTGATTGGAAATGCTCTGAGACTCCCCCCACCGTTCTCCATCCTCCTGGGACAGCCGCAGATACAGCGCCGCCGGCTCCATCATTTTCCGCTCCCGCCGGCTTCCAGCAGCAGCGACAGCAGAAGCTTTAATTTTTCTGCCAGTGCCGTCTCCTCCGACGCGAACACAAACCTCACCTTATCCGTTTCTTTCATAAAGATCACCTCCCTCTATCCTTATGCGGAGAAAAAAAGTTTCATATCTTTTTTCTTTCAGATCTTGACATTACGCTCATTGTGAATTACACTATAGAAAAGGCACGTGCTCGGGCACAACATGAAGAAGGGGGTCTTTCTCGTGAAAATTCAGTCAATTAATGACCCGGCGTTTTTGAAATACGGTAAGGTTCTCACCGGCTATGATTTAGATGGCCTGATAGCTGCTATGGACAGCTTTGAGATTCCCGACGATGTGGTTTATGTGGCTTCCAGCCCTGAGCTGGAGCGGCTTCCCGTTTTTCAGGAGCTGCAAAACCGAGGCTTTGGAGGCGTTCCCATTCAGGTTGGCTACTGCAACGGGCATAATAAAAAGCTGAACGCTCTGGAATACCATCGGTGCTCCGAGATTAACGTGGCCTGCACTGATATGGTTCTGCTGCTGGGCGCCCAGCAGGATATTGATCTGGACAATTATACCTATGACACTCAAAAGGTGGAGGCGTTTCTTGTGCCGAAGGGCGCTGCCATTGAGGTTTACGCCACAACCTTGCACTACGCTCCCTGCCACGTGAGCGGCGAGGGCTTCCGCAGTGTGGTTGTTTTGTCCAGAGATACCAATACTGATTTGGATTTTGTTCCCCAAAAGAAAGGGGAGGACGCTCTGCTGTTCGCCAAGAACAAATGGCTGGTTGCCCATCCCGATTCCGGCTTAGAGGAGCAGGGCGCATGGATGGGTCTAAAAGGCGATAACATCACCATTTAAGATATATCAATGAAAAGAAAAAGCGAGGCCGACTTCTCCCGGTCTCGCTTTTTCTTGTGCATCCCGGCATTCCGCCCCGCCGGGCAGCGAGGCAAGGTCGATTAAAATCGCTCCTTGAGCGGTTTTCGCCAACGTATAGGCGTCAAAAATCATGGTGGGAACGGTATTGAAAATAAAGTCAAATCCTTGATGCTCGCTCAATTTCCCAGTGGAAACAGGTGTATAGCCATAAATCTCGATCCAGGCCAGATCCTCCGGCTTTCGGGCGCTGACCGTTACCCTGGCCCCCATGCCCTTAAGCATCCCGCTCAGCACCTTTCCGATCCGGCCGAAGCCGGTCACTAAGCACCGGGAGCCAGCGATCATGCCGTCGTATTCTCCCATGGCGATCTCCAGCGCGCCCTCCGCCGTAGGCACCGCGTTTCTTACCGCGAATTCCTCCCGCTTGGAGTAATCTAAAAGCGTTAGCTCCTTAAAATAATCTCCCGCTTTCAGCAGAGTGTTTTTCATACCGCAGAACACCTTTTTCCCCTTCAGCATTTCAAAGAATTCCCGATCCAGCAAAAGCTCCGTTGCCGCATAAGGAGCGTTCAGGGTCACGCCGTCCTTTGTTACCGGAAGAGGCAGGATAATATAGTCCGCTTTCAGCGCCTCCTGCCATCCGGCCTTTTTTAAGTTTTCCCTTTTACATGCTCCAAACCGGCACAGAGCACGGGATAGCCATCCGCCGCCATGGACTCCGCCATGGACGCCTGCCGCTGATCCCCGCCCAGCACCCCGAAGCTGTTTATTTCAATCATTAGGTACAACCTCCATAAAACAGGCTCAGCCTGCCGGCATTTTCCGAACGCCGCAGGCCCTTTTCGGGACCCATTCCCCGTCTTATTTAAGAGAAATCCATGTCCCGTCTCTTTACCATAGTATGGCCGCAAGGGGGCAGCGGTGATAAATTTGTAAAACTTATAAAAAAGTGTTTAAATTCTTCAGCAAACGCAATATAATAGAAACATATGCAAAATTTGACAGGAGTGTGCAGCAGTTTGGAACATCAAGATCTTTTGGACCGGATCCACCGGCTCCATTTCATCGGGATCGGCGGCTCGGGCATGTGCCCTATGGCCGAGATTCTTCATAAGGAAGGCTTTTCCCTCACCGGCTCTGATATTTTCGAGTCAGACACTCTTCAGCGGATCCGAGCTTATGGGATTCCGGTATATACCGAGCACAAGGCGGAGAATATTAAGGACGCGGAAGCGGTGGTCTATACCGCCGCGGTGAAGCAGGATAACCCAGAGCTGGCCGCCGCCAGAGAAAAAGGGATTCCCACTCTGGAGCGCAGCGTCATGCTGGGTATCGTGTGCCGCAGATACGCCGACGCGGTGGCGGTCAGCGGTACTCACGGCAAAACCACTACCACCGCCATGCTGACTCAGATTTTAGTACAGAGCGGCAAAGACCCTACGGCTATCATCGGCGGCAAGCTGCCCTTTTTGGGCGGAAACAGCCGTGTAGGCAGCAGCGAGATCATGGTGTGCGAGGCTTGCGAATATGTGGACACTTTTTTACAGCTGACGCCGGCGGTTTCCATCATTTTAAATATTGACGCCGATCATTTGGACTATTTTAAGGATCTGAACAATATTATAAAGTCCTTTCATCAGTTTGCCTTGCAAACCACGAAAAGGCTGGTGGTAAATGGCGACGACGCCAACACGCAAAAGGCCATTGCGGGCGTCAGCCTGCCTGCGGTTACTTTTGGCATGAAGGACACCAATGATTATTACGCAGGAAGCATCGCGGAAAAGAAAGGCGTGTGCGAGGAGTTTTCCCTAATGTATCGGGGCGAGAAGCTGGCGGAGATCGTTTTAAGCGTACCGGGAGAGCACAATATTTACAACGCTCTTGCCGCAGCCGCAGCCGCTCACACTCTGGGAGTCAGCCCTGAAGATATCGCTAAAAGCCTGCATGCCTTTACCGGGGTTCACCGCCGGTTCGAGGTGCTGGGTAATCCAAGCGGCATTATGGTAGCCGATGATTTCGCTCATCATCCCACAGAGCTTTCCGCTACCCTGACGGCCGCCATGAAAATGGGCTTTCATACCGTCTGGGCAGTATTTCAGCCTCACACCTATTCCCGAACCGCCTTGCTTTTGGAGGATTTCGCCAAAGCCTTGTCTATTCCCGACCGGGTCGTGATGTCTGAGATTCTGCCGGTCCGCGAGGTCAACACTTATCATATTTACACGAAAGATTTGGCGGATAAAATCCCCGGCAGCGTTTGGTTTGACACCTTTGAGGAAATCACAGATTACGTCACCGCCCACGCTGAGCCGGGAGACCTAATTTTGACCTTAGGCGGCGGTAACGTTTACCAATGCGCTGATATGATCTTAAAACGCCTTCAGGGGCAGGAGAAGCAAACCGGAAGATAAAGATTTGAGACTTTACGTATTCTATAAAATCTGTTTCAGGCCTTCAGAATCACAGAAAGATCTGAACGCAAGTCAGAACGATTCTAAAAATGCCGGGCTTCTGCGTCACAGCCATCTTGTGCTCCTTGTGACGCAGTCAAGGCGAAAAAAGGCGGGCTGAGAATTTTCTCAGTCCGCCTTTTTCATTGAAATTCACGATTCTTCAATATTCCGCCAAAAGGGGATTCAGCATTCCCTCTCCCTTTTGATCCATTTTATCAATATACTCCAAGCCTTTGCCGGCGCCCAGCACCACGCAGTGATCCGGATTTTCCGCCACATGGACCGGAAGCTTCGTTTTCTTCGCAATTAGATTGTCAAAGCCGTAAAGCCGCGCGCTTCCTCCGGTCAGGACAATACCCTCGGCGTAAATATCCGCTACAAGCTCTGGCTGGGTTTCTTCCAGCATATCCTGGACCTCCCTGGCTATCTGCATCCCACATTCCACGAGGCACTCCAGCATCTCATCCGAGGATACCGTCACCGCTTGGGGAAGCCCGGAAAGACCGTTGCGGCCCTTCATGACATAATAGGAAAGCTCCTCCTTGGGATACACGCAGCCAATGGCGGTCTTCGCGTTTTCCGCCGTTTTCTGGCCGATGATCAGATTATATTTCCGCCGCATATATTTGATGATCGCTTCATCGAAATGGGTTCCCGCCAGCTTTACAGAACGCATTGTGGAAACGCCGCCCAAAGACACCACCGCCATGTCGGTGGTTCCGCCGCCGATATCCACCACCAAGGAACCATGAGGGGTAAAAATATCAATTCCCGCCCCCATAGCCGCGGCAATCGGCTCCTCGATCAGACAGATTTTCCGCACGCCCGCAGTGCTGATGGAATTTACCACAGCGCGTTTTTCCACCTCGGTCACCTCGCCTGGAATACAGGCCACCACCCGGGGCATAAACACCATGCTGGAGCTGACCTTTTTTAGAAAATAGCCGACCATCTGCTCCACAAGGATAAAATTTGAAATTACACCGTTTACCAGCGGATAAGTTACCGTCAGCCTCTGAGACGTACGTCCCACCATTTCATAGGCCTCCTGGCCGATGGCAATAATTTCCTCCGTCATATTGTCCACTGCCACCACGGATGGCTCATCTATCACAACTCCCTGTTGCGGAAGATAAATTCGAGTTCTGGATGTCCCAAGATCAATTGCGGCATCTGTTCCCAGCAAAGAAAACGCCTCCTGTCCTTTTTCTCTTTGTACAGCTTCTTTCATCGTTCCAGCCTGGATAGGCTGCATATAAATTTATTATAGTATACCGATGGGTAAATTTCAACCTTCCGTTTCCCACTTCTTGGCCCGGCAGAGACTGACGCCGTACACCGCCTTCGCACCGTGCTGAAGCAGTACTCTCCCCGCCTCCCACATTGTCGCGCCGCTGGTAACGATATCGTCGCAAAGCAAAACAGTTTTTCCCCGAACGTCAATCTTCCTTTTCAGCCGGTAAACCCCCTTTACATTTTCCCATCGCTCAGCAAACGACAGCTCATGCTGGATTCGGTTCCCCTTTGGCTTTTCCAAAGCGCTGACGTAAGGCAGCTTTAGCCCGCGCGCCAGCTCCTTGGCCAGCAGTCGGGCCTGATCAAAGCCTCTTTCACGGCGGCGGCGCTTGGTTAAGGGAATTTCACAAACCAAGTCGAATGCAGCGGAGGAAAAGTTTTCTTTTACGCTTCTGGCCATAGAAAGGCCGAAGGACTCCGCGTATTCCCGCCGGCCGTGAAATTTAAACCGGAGTACCGCCGCCTTCGGCTTGTCCCAGTAAGGCCAGGCACTACAGCAAATAAGCTCAATGTTATCATTTCCCCAATATGGATGATAAATCCAAAAGGCTTCCGACTGCCCCGGATTCTGAGACACACAGTTCTTACAGCCCTCCTCAAAGGGCGTGGTAACCTTGCCGCAATAGGGGCACCGGGCGGGATAAAAGCTTCTTAGTAATCTTCTCAAAAATTTCATTCCGCTTCCTCCGCGGCCCGGAGCAGGAAGTAGCATAGTCCTGTATACCGCTTAGTCTTACGGTTGTTTTCCACCATCCGTTCCACAGTTTTTGGCGTTCCCACCATCACCAGGAGATTTTTCGCCCGGGTAACGCCGGTATACAGCAGGTTCCGGTAGTAAAGCTGCCGGGGGCCCGGATACATAGGCATCACCACAGCCTCAAACTCACTGCCCTGGCTTTTATGCACCGTAACCGCGTAGGCGAGTTCCAGATCCCCGATGCTTTCCAAATCATAAGCGGCCACCTTGTCGTCATACCGTACGGCGGCGCTGCCGGTCCGGTCTACCTCCAGCAAAATTCCTACGTCGCCGTTGTACACGCCTTCCCCTAAGGTGCCGTCATCCTTTTCCCAGGGAATATTATAATTATTTTTCACCTGCATCACCTTGTCGCCCTCCCGGAGCAGCACACCATTGACGGTAATCGCTTTTTTTATCCCCTTTTCCGGAGGATTGACCGCCGACTGTAGCGACTGATTCAGAGCAATCGTCCCTAATTCCCCTTTTCTGCCGGGAGACAGCACCTGGATATCAAACACCGGAGAATAGCCGTAGGAGGCCGGCAGCCGGCGCAGGCATAAATCCACGATGGTATCCCGGATAGAAACGGGATCCTGGTTCGGCAAAAAGAAAAAGTCGCCGTCCTTTCTCCCAAGCTCCGGCATCTGTCCCTGGACGATCTGATGAGCGTTGGTGACGATCAGGCTTTGCATGGACTGGCGGAAAATCTCTGTCAGCTGTACCACTGGCAGCAGCCCCGAAGCGATAAGATCCCCTAATACGTTTCCTGGGCCGACAGAGGGAAGCTGGTCTGTATCTCCTACTAAAATCAAACGGCAGCCCAGAGGAAGAGCCCGCAGAACCCCCTCGAACAAGGCGTTGTCCACCATAGAGAGCTCGTCCAGAATCAAGGTATCGCAATCCAGCATATTTTTCTCGTTGCGGGTAAACACCGGCCTGTCCTGTGGATCCCATTCCACCTCCAGCAGCCTGTGAATCGTTTTGGCCTCCCGCCGGGTCACCTCCGACATCCGCTGGGCAGCCCGCCCCGTGGGAGCGGCTAAATACACCCGTTCCCCATTTTGTTCTAAAATATTTAAAATGCCGTTCAGAGTAGTCGTCTTTCCCGTGCCCGGGCCTCCGGTCAGGATCAGCATTCCCTTAGAAAGCGCTTCTGTGATTGCTTGTTTCTGCTGCTGGGCGTATTGTATCCCGCTTTGCGCCTCAATGGCGGCCACCGCTTCCTCCACACCGGTGATGCTCTGGGCGGGAAAATTCAGCATCATCAGCATTCTGGCCGCGATATAGATCTCGCATTGATGCATTTTCGGCGTAAAAATAAACTCTCTGCCGTTGATTAAATCCAGCTCCAGCGTCAAGTCCTGGATCATCTCATATAGGATTTCATCCGCCAGTTCTTCCTCGATTTCCAGATAGCTGGCGGCGGCAGGCAGCAAGCGGTCCTTGGGCAGGCAGGTATGCCCGTTGTTCATGTTGTGCAGCAGCACATAGGAGATTCCCGCCCGAATCCGCCCCCTTTCATCGTGCGGCCGTTCCAGAGAGGCAGCAATCGCATCCACCCGCTCAAAGTCAATGGAAACCGGCTCCCGGCAAAGGACATAGGGATCCATACGGATCATCTCTACCGCCGCGTCTCCCCACACCTTCCAAATTTGCAGCGCTTCCTCCGGCGAAATGCCAAAAGCTCCTAAATAGGACATGACCTCCTGGATTCCGGAAAGATTATGAAGCTCTGAAGCGATCTGCTGGGCTTTTGCCTTGGAAATTCCCTTGACTGAGGCCAGCCGCTCGGGATGGTTCTCTAAAACCTCAAGGGTTTGATCACCGAAGGCGTCTACCAGCCTTGCGGCCATGACCGGGCCGATCCCCTTCACGGCGCCGGATGACAAATAGCGCAGGATCGCCCCTTCTCCAGCCGGCTGGAACCGTTCGCAGGCCACTGCGGCGAACTGTGTGCCAAAATTCGGGTGGGTTTTCCACTCGCCTACCAAGCGCAAAGTCTCCCCTGCGTTTACCCAAGGCAAAGTGCCTACCGCCGTTACCTCGCCGTCTCCGGCCAAAAGGGAAAGCACTGTATATCCGTTTTTCTCATTGCGGTAGATCACCTGCTCCACCGAGCCGGTCAGCTCCAACAACTGATTTTCACCCATTGCCTCATCCCCGTTTTACGTCTGCCTTTTCTATACAGTGGTCTTTAACGTCAAATCAGCAAAGCCGTTTTAAAAGCTGAAAAACCTCTTATTGTATTACAGGCCCTTTTCAGCCGCTGGACACCGGCTTTCACCGTCTTACGTTTTTGTACCCTTATGATAACACAAAAACGCCCCGCCGCATAGGGCTTAACAGAAAATACGGCGTACCTTCTCGAACTCAGGAGCCTCCTTAGCTGGAGCCCTTAAGCCGCGCAGGGACTTTTTTCTCCGCACTCTGGCTGCTTTCCCATGGAAGCCTGCGGCTTACTTCATGAAAAAGAAACCTTATCCTTCCAGCCGTCCTCTCCGCCGCAGGCCACAGGCCGCAGCCTTCCTGTTCCCAGTCGTTATCTTTAAATTTTAGCATTGCCAAAAAGCACTTTACCATTTAAACAGAGAAAATGAACTGCCTGCCGCACGGCAGAAATTGGAACAAAGAGCCGGCCCCCTGCCAAAAGACCGGGCCGGCTAGAAGCACTGATCGCGCAGCATGCCTTGAAGCTCTTCCATCGTACAGAGCTCCATAAACCCATAGGAATGAACCAACTTTTCGCAGATCATCCTAGTTTCCAAATCCATGCCGCAATCCAAGCAGATGACCCGGCGCTCTCTGCCGTTGTCAGCCCACTTCACTCTGGCGGCGGCGCTTCTCAAAAGATATTCGGCCTCTTCATTATGCCCGCAAATGGGAACAATGGTCATAGCGGTATCCTCTCCCTTCGGCCGGAGAACAAACAAAACAATACTTCGAAAGACTTCCACTAACCCGATAATGATAAACAGCACGCAGATTATGGCAGAAATTGTTTCAAGCATTCCTATCACCTCACGCTATCTTATTCTCTCGGGGCTTATCCTGTGACATAATCTTAGCGCGTTTTTCCTCTCAGAACGCTCAAATATAAAAAGGCGGAGATTACCGCCGCCCTTTTCGCTGCTATTTCAGTATCGCTTATCTTATCCATAGGGATCTGAATCACACATTACACTCTAAAAAGCCATCCTAAATATAAGCATACCGCTTGAATAGATCTATGGGTGCGATTGGTTTCGATCGCCGCAGCTTTCCCAGCCGCTTGGTTAAAGCGTGAAAAGGCCGCAGCCCCTTCCCGATTTAATGCTAAGCATTCATTGATCCAGCAGGTACATTTTTACGAGACGGTTTCTGCTGCGGCGTATCTGCTTGGCCGGCCAACGCATAATACCCTACACCGGCCTGTTCAGGCTCATTACTAGTAAGCCTTCCCTATTCCTGATTTTGCGGCGCCCGCATTGGCTTTGACGCGGTCCGGCCGCAAACCAGCCGCCGTTTTACAGCGCCAGTTACCGTTAAAGGAGCGCCTTTCTAATTCCTTGCTTTCAACGTTTCATGCCCTCTGCTTTTATAGAACCGCCACAGTCAGGCTGTCTCGTCTCAAATAAAAAATCCGGGATTCAGGAGCCCCAAATCCCGGATTTCTTTCTGTTTACGCCAGCTTAGCCGCTTCCGCTTTCAGCTCATCTACCCGATTCAGCTTTTCCCATTCTACGCCCAGATCCTCCCGGCCCATGTGACCGTAAGCCGCAAGGCTCCGATAGATCGGCTGTCTCAGCTTCAGCGCTCGGATAATCGCCGCCGGACGCAGATCGAACACTTTTTGAATGGCCTTCGCAAGAAGCTGGTCGTCAAGCTTGCCAGTACCGAAGGTATCCACCCGCACCGACACCGGCCGAGCCACGCCGATCGCGTAGGCCAGCTGCAGCTCGCATTTTCTCGCCAGCCCGGCGCCGACCACGTTTTTCGCTACCCACCGGGCCGCGTAGGCCGCGCTGCGGTCTACCTTAGTAGGATCTTTGCCGGAAAACGCCCCGCCGCCGTGCCGGGAGTATCCGCCATAGGTATCGACGATAATCTTTCTGCCTGTCAGGCCGCTGTCACCTACCGGTCCGCCCACTACAAACCGTCCGGTCGGGTTGACGTAGATCTTGGTATCCTGATCCATCAGCTCCTCCGGGATTATCGGACGGATAACCTCGCGCTGGATATCCTCACGAATTCGTTCCAGGGTCACGCCGCTGTCGTGCTGGGTGGAAACCACCACCGCTTCCACACGAACCGGGCGGTCATCGCCGTCATATTCCACTGTGACCTGGCTTTTGCCATCCGGCCGCAGGTAAGTCAGGATCCCTTCTTTCCGCACCTTGGCAAGCTGCTTGGAAAGCTTATGGGCCAGGGAGATCGGCAAGGGCATCAGCTCCGGGGTTTCGTCGCAGGCATAGCCAAACATCATTCCCTGGTCCCCGGCGCCGATCTGGTCATCAGCGTCTCCGGCTCCCTCCTTTACCTCTAAGGACTCGTTGACGCCCATCGCGATATCCGGAGACTGGGCGTCAATAGAGGTCAGCACCGCGCAGGTATTGCCGTCAAAGCCACATGCGGGATCATCGTAGCCAATACTTTTCACCACTTCCCGGGTCACTGCGGGAATATCCACATAACAGGTGGTTGATATCTCTCCCATTACATGAATCATTCCGGTGGTCGCGGTTACCTCGCAGGCCACATGTGCCTGAGGATCCTGTTCAAAAATCGCGTCCAGCACCGCGTCGGAAATCTGGTCGCACACCTTATCCGGATGTCCCTCTGTTACCGATTCAGACGTAAATAATTTCTTTGCCATTCGTTCCTTCCTCCTAACTATTATTTGCCTTATCCCCTCTGCCAGTCCGGTTGTCTTACGCTCATTCCGCAAAAAAAGCCGCCCGGAAATTCCGGACGGCTCGTTTTCACTTAACCTCATCTTCCGGTTTTCCCGCAGAAATTGGCACCTTGCAAACCGCAGGTTGCCGGGCATCACAGGGTCTGTTCCCTCCGCCTCTCTTGATAAGGGTTTATTCTGCTGTAATTTTAGTTTATCACAGATTATGAAAATGTAAAGAGAAAACCTGCTAGAAAATTTTTCCCGAAATTTAGAGGATTTGATCTATTTTTACGGTTGGCCAAGCATGGTCTTATGCCGGTTTACAAACGGGGAAAGCAGTTTAAACAGGATTCCAGCCAGCAGGCTGTTGGCCCCGCCCTTGATCAGGTTAAAGGGGATAATTCCCGGCAGCATAATGGCATCCACCACATCTTTTGGGGTACCATAAACATGAACCGTAAAAATATAGTTCATAGGAATCATAATCAGCGTCATAGCCAAGGTGCCCAGCGCCATACCAACCACCGCATCCTTCATCCGTTTTTTTCGATGGTACAGCCAGCCGGTAAGCACCACCAAGGCGCCGGAGGCTACAAAGTGCATCAACAGGCCGACCCAGCCGTCGGAGGAAAACAAAAACGCCTGGATAACCGATACCACCAGCAGAATGGTCATACCAGGGACAGGGCCGAACAGGAGGGTTCCGATCAAAACGGGGGCGTCCGCCATATCGTACACCAAGAAGGGCGCCGCCGGAACCAGCGGAATCCTGACAAACGCCACCAGAATTACGGAAATCGCGGCCAGCATGGCCATTTGAGCCAAGCGGATGGTTTTTGACGATTGTTTCATGAAAGCATCTTTCCTTTCGCGCTGTCCACTGAAACGAAAAAGCGTCCCGGAAAAATCCGGGACGCGCAAAAAGCAAACGCTTCTTTTCTTCTTCCATCCGGACTATACCGTCGGCTCTGGAATCTCACCAGATCAGCAAGCAGCTCGCGGGCTTCCCATGTTTGAAAGGGTTACCGCCGGTGGGGACTTTCACCCCGCCCCGAAGACAGCTATTAAATTTGTTTAGATTATATCATTCCCTGTGCGGCGTGTCAAGGCCGGCAGCGCACCCACGGGCTCTTTTGCCTTTTTCACCCTGCTGCGGACAGTAACCGGACATAGGAACGGTTCCTCGATCAAGGTTTCGTTCATCGTGTAGCCGAACAGCATCCAGAAGGAAACCACCATAAAGGTGATATCGAACAGCAGCGCCCGCTCGAATAACGCGTATACCGCGTAAGCGCACAGAGAACAGAAAAGGATGACCAACTCCCGCTCGCCCCGCTGAGAATATCTGCGGAATACGGCCTTCATCACTTTTCTGGCGGCCAGCACGGCAAAAGCCAGGAAAAGCCCTAAGCCTACCGTGCCGCAGGAAATCAGAATGGTCAGGTAGCCGTTATGCAGGTCAAAAAACTGAAACCCTCTTGCCAAATAGCGGTTGCCGTATTCCAGAATATTGCCCTTGCCGATTCCCATGATCGGATTCTTTTGATAAAGCACCATAGCTTTCTGCAAGGAATCCAGCCGTCCGCTGGAAAGCTCATAATTGCCGTCTCTTCCGATGGTCACCAGCACCTCAGAAGCCGATGTGGCCGCGTCAGAGGTAACCACTGTGGTACCGCTTTTATGCAGCGCATTGATCGCCTGCGCCATGCCATACTGGCTGACCTCCCTCAAGGCAAAGCATCCGACGGAAGCCGTCAGGGCAACCAGCAGGACCAAAACGGTTTTCCTCACCAGGATTTTTCCTTTGGAAAACCCATTTTTCCGGTACATCCGGGTGAACAAAAAGGCCGTGCCGTATACCAGCAGGAACACCATCGAGGCGTTGGAGTCGGACAGGAGCACTGTTAATACATTGACGGCAATTCCAAGATTTAAAAACCATCTGGGCAGTTCTCTTTTCTCAGCGCCGCCCCGGCTTTTTCCATACATCAGGTGGATGCACACAAGCCCCACCACGCTGACATAGGCCGCGATATTAGGATTGGTATAAAGGCCGGTAAAACGGTTATCCATCAAACCGATGCAATAGGAAAACGCCTTTACCCTAGTGAAAAGAAACGCCGCTAAGAGGCCCGCCGCGGCGAATACCGTAATGAGGAACGCCAGGATTTTCGCCATAAAAAACATTTCCCGGCGCACCTTTTCCTTATCCCGCTCCGAATGCATTCCGTAGACAATGAAAAAGCACACCGCCACATGATACATCATCACCAGATTGGTAACCAGGTTATCCTCCGCATGAAGGAGAGCGGTTGCCAAGCCGCAGGCAACAAACGCGCAGAGCAGTCCGAAATACTTTAAATTCTTTCTGGGGTAAAGGCGGCGGAATATATCGATTAGAATTAAAACCGACCACACCATAGTCACGCCGGTCAAAATCTGGAAACCTAATTCAACAAAGCAAAGAGAGCTTAAAAACAAAGACAGAAAATAGCAGCAGCGAAACGCACTGTGATCCCATAAAAATTTCCTCGCCGTACCTTTTAAGGCAGCAGACAACCGCCAATCACTCCTTTCTTTTTTATCAATCTCGGTTTCCAATTATACATCAAACAAAAAGCAAATTCAATCTTTGTGATATTTGACCATACCCGCTTAAGAAAGCCTCTTATCAAATTGTTTTCAGTACATTTGAAAAATATTCAATTTTTATTCATCTTTTTTGGAAAAAACAAATAGAGGATGATTCTTATCATCCTCTATTCTTGGTTAAAATTTTAAGTTCTTACGAAATTATTAATTTTAATGATTTCTTTATTTTTTCTTGCAGTTTTTATCAAAACCAGGGTTGAAAGCATAGAAGTTTTTACTGTCTAGGCGGTCGGTGGCTATCCGCAATCCTTCCCCAAACCGTATAAGGAAAAGGTAATTGGCGATTTAGGCTTCCCTTATCGGATTTCCATCACAGAAGAAAAGATGGGGGACGGATTGTTTTCCACCTTCTTTGAGAATTTTGATATTTTAACAGCCGTAAGATAAATCAATGAGATTCTCGTTCCTGGACGGCAGCCGTTTCTTTCCGCATTCCAGTCAGGCTATCCTCTTTTCGAAACGCAAAGCAGCGTTTTTTTCTCGCCGCCATGGCTTTTTATATGCTTTGGGGTATTTAAAAATCAGTACCGCCAGGAAAGCTCGGCCTTGTCCTTGAAAATCGTTATTTTTTCTATCACGCTATCCGCTACTAAGCTTTTCTCCTGATTGGAGAATTTATTCCAAACCGTTAAAGCCTCCGCAAGGCTTTGGGGTGTTTTTCCTCTCTTTAAGGTTGTTTTATGCTCCAAGTTTTTTTCCAGGCTGTATTTTTTCCTCTCCAGCTCCTCGGCCTTTTGGCTTAAATAACCCATCAGCGCTTTGCCTGCGCCGGCAGCCTGGCTGGTTAGCTCTTCAATCTGGCGTTCCAGCTCTAATTTTTGCAAAAGGATTCTATTATCCGCCTCCTTCCTTCCGGCGTCTTCTGCGGACACCGCCGGAGTCCTTCTCAGCTTCTCCACGATTCTTTGATAAATAAACTCCTCCAGCTCCCGAGCTCGAATAGTCCCTAGTCCCTCGCATCCGTTATGCCGGATTCTGCCGCCGCAAACAAAATACCGGGTTCCTCCCTCCCCTTTTTTCCTCACCGCCAGACTGCTGCCGCAAATGCCGCACGCAACCTTCCCTACAAGCCAGGAACTCTTTTCCGTTCCCTTAGGCCCGGCCCGTCGGTGCTCCAGACATTTTCTTCGGCAGGCAAGCCAAGTGTCGGAATCAATAATTCCCCTGTGAGGCGCCAGCACCGCCAGGCATCCCGTCAGAGCCGCTTTAGAGCCTTTTTCCTCTTGGTACAGATAGCATCCTCTTTCTCCTGTATACCATCCAGGCGGATCCAGAAGGCGAACGCCCCGATCGCGAAAAAATTGATAAACCTTCCCGTCCGCCTTGACGTAAACCGGATTTCGAATGAGCTCCCCCAGCCTAGCCGGACAAAAAGCCTTTCCTTGACGGTTTACCGCTCCCAATTCCTTTAGGTACTGTGCCAGTTCTCCCAAGCTGGCCTCCTGTTGGGCGTAAAACGAAAACATTTCCTTTACCCAGCGGATTTCTTCCTTCACAGGCTGATACCGGCTTGTGGATATCCCATCCATTTTGATTTGCTCCACACGGAAGCCAAAGGGCACTCTCCCTCCCATATAAAATCCCTTTTGACTTCGGGATCGATAGGCGTCGCTGACTCTCTTTTGTATGGTTTCCCGTTCCAGTTGGGCAAACACCGCACATAAATTCAGCATAGCTCTCCCGATTGGTGTCGAGGTGTCAAATTTTTCCGTAGATGAAATAAAACTTACGCCATAGCTTTGAAAAACTTCCATCATATTGGAAAAATCAACGATGGAACGGCTGATCCTATCCAGCTTATACACTACGACCGCTTGGATTTCTCCCCTGCGGATATCCTCCATCAGTGCTTCGAAGCCAGGCCTTCGAGTATCTTTTCCGCTGAAGCCTCGGTCGATATACGTACGGAATGCCTGCCCTTTAATTTCAAACCGGCAGAATTCCAGCTGACTTTCCACAGAAATGCTGTCCTGTTTCTCTACCGACTGCCTTGCGTACAATCCGTACAAGCTTTTTCCCCCCTTTGGAGTTTTCCAGCAGACAGAGCGGACAGTTGTTTCTGCGTTCGGAAAATCCGCTTCTTCCTTTCCTCAGGAAGTAAATCCGGACTCGTCTCGCCTATGAGAAAATGACGTCCAAACAGCGTCTGGACATATTCTATCCTCATTTCACCAGCCTCCCCATTTTTCTTTCTTTGTCATTTTATGAAGAAATGCTTGTACGGTATGACCTGCAATTCCCGAACAGGTTTTGCAGGATTTTATATATATCTTTCGTTTTTAAGCTGAAATTCATTTAAACTTTAGCAAATTCCTTGTAATATAGATTTTCAAAAATATTTTCCTGCAAATATTTAAAATTTTTTCATAAAAACCATTGACAAATAAGGCACGGAGGCTTATAATGCATACATGCAAAGGCAAAGGCGCCGCGAGTAAGAGCTCGCGGCGCTTTTCTTGTTTCTATCACATTTCACCTCTAAAGCGGAAAAACATTTCTGGTCAAGAACCTCCCGCCTTATAATAGTGGGGAGGTAGCCAAACGGTTGGAAGGTTTTCAGATAGTCTTTGCCACAAATTAAATAAAGCGCACAAAGGCGTGTGCTTTGCTGATCCTGACAGCAAAGCATGCGCCTTTTTTATATAGATGAAAGACATCCCGGAAAATTTCTAAGCAAAAAAGGAGGAAACGACATGGATGGATTTTCTGCTGTAAATACCATATGGGTATTAGTCGGCGCGGCATTGGTGTTCTTTATGCAGGCCGGTTTCGCGATGGTGGAAACCGGGTTCACCCGAGCAAAGAACGCCGGTAACATTATTATGAAAAACCTAATGGACTTTGCCATCGGAACGCCGCTGTTCTGGCTTTTAGGCTTCGGCCTGATGTTTGGCGGAGCGGGGGCGCTGATCGGAGGGTTCGATCCTTTGGTACAAGGGGACTATTCTTCGATTCTGCCGGACGGCGTTCCGCTTCCCGCATTTCTAATTTTTCAAACAGTATTTTGCGCCACCGCCGCTACGATTGTCTCAGGCGCTATGGCGGAAAGAACTAAATTCGCGGCTTATTGCATTTACAGCGCCGCAATCAGTCTCGTCATATACCCGATTTCCGGACACTGGATTTGGGGCGGCGGATGGCTGGCTCAGATGGGCTTCCATGATTTCGCCGGCTCTACGGCGGTACATATGGTAGGCGGTGTCGCAGCATTGGTAGGCGCCAAGATTCTTGGCCCTCGTATCGGGAAGTACGACAAAAACGGCAAGCCCAGAGCAATTCCCGGTCACAGTTTAACCTTGGGCGCCTTAGGCGTATTCATTTTATGGTTCTGCTGGTTTGGTTTTAACGGTGGTTCTACAGTATCGATGACCGGCGACGACACCATTTTTTCTGCCGGCAGCATCTTCGTTACCACCAATCTGGCCGCCGCTGTTTCCACAGTGGCTACCATGATCATCACTTGGATCCGCTATGGAAAGCCGGATGTCTCTATGACCTTAAACGGCGCTTTAGCCGGCCTTGTTGCTATTACCGCCGGCTGCGATGCCGTCAATCCTGTGGGTGCCTTCTTCATCGGCCTAATCGCCTCTTTCGTCGTGGTTTTCGGAATCGAATTTGTCGACAAGGTTCTGAGGATTGACGATCCGGTAGGCGCGATTGGCGTACACGGCTTCTGCGGTGCTGTCGGCACGATTCTCACCGGACTTTTCGCGGTTTATCTCACAGACGACGCGGGAACTCCCTTGGGCCTGTTTTATGGAGGAGACGCAAGCTTTCTGTTAACTCAGCTAATCGGTGTGGTTTCTGTAATCGCATGGGTTGGAATAACCATGACCATTGTATTTCAGGTGATCAAGCATACTATTGGACTTCGCGCCAGCCGTGAGGAAGAGGTCCGCGGCTTAGATGTTACAGAGCATAACCTCACCAGTTCTTATGCAGACTTCATGCCTATGCCGCCTGAGATCCTCACAGGAAAATCCACAGCTTCCCCCGCTGCTTCTATGGAAAAAGCAGTGGAAGTAAAGCATTATCCCGTTTCTGAATCCGGTACACCCGCTTCCACAGAAACTGGCGCCAAGCTTACTAAGGTTGTAATTCTGTTTAATCAGGATAAGTTCATTGAGTTGAAAGATGCAATGAACGCCATTGGTGTAACAGGTATGACGGTAATCCATGTAATGGGCTGCGGTGTCCAGAAAGGAAACACCCGGTATTACCGCGGCGTTAAGCTGGATGATATAGTCCTGCTGCCTAAAATCAAGCTGGAGATTGTCGTGAGTAAGGTTCCTGTCCAAACGGTTGTAGATACCGCCAGAAAGGTCCTTTACACCGGCAATATCGGCGATGGAAAAATCTTTATTTATGATGTGGAAAACGTCATTAAGGTCCGTACCGGTGCGGAAGGTTATTACGCCTTGCAGGACGATGACGAAGCTTGAACCAAAGCCTGCAATGAGCTAATAATATACTACTCTCTAAAGCCAGTAATCCCACGGAATACCGTGGGATTACTGGCTTTTATGTAACGAAAAGCGCTCCAAGAAAAATTTAAATGACCTTTCTGTTCCGCGTTTTGCTTCCCCAAACCGTTGATAGTGAACAATCTCGCGCTCCCTCAGGAATCGGATCGGATCCTTGACGTCTGGGTCATCACAGAAACGGAGAATATTATCATAGGTGGTTCGGGCTTTTTGTTCTGCTGCCATGTCTTCATGAAGATCGGTAATGGTGTCGCCGGTTACCTGAATGGTAGCGGCAGACCAAGGCATTCCATTGGCGTCGGCAGGATAAACACCGGTAGTATGATCGACAAAGTAGGTGTCAAATCCCGACTTTTTGATTTCTTCCTCAGAAAGATTTCTAGTAAGCTGATATACAATAGTCCCTACCATCTCTAAGTGATTCAATTCCTCACTGCCTATATCGGTCAGAATCGCTTTTAATTCCGGATAAGGCATAGAATATCGTTGGCTCAAATATCTTAAAGAAGCTCCTAATTCGCCGTCAGGCCCTCCATATTGACTGATGATCAGCTTTGCTAAAGCTGGATTTGGCCGGGTAATCTTAATCGGATATTCAAGTCGCTTTTCGTAAACCCACATACGTTATAAATCCCCTTTCTCACAGTCTACATCCCATGGCCATGGGTCAGAAATCCAAGCCCATCGGTTGGCTTGAATCTGATTTGCCATTAAAGGGCCATAGGTTTCCTCAAATTCTTTCCGGAGCATTTGACTTTTCATATCGTGCTCCTTTAGCTTCATCGCGGCTTCTTTATTATTGGGATGGGAATCCATAAACATATGAAGCTCAATGACCGCAAAATCCTCAGCGGCAATACGTTTCAAAAGCTTTTCTCGTTCATTCATCTCTTGTTCCCTCCGCAGCCGTAAAACGGTTTATCCAACACAGGAAAAATCGTTCCGGCCATAAGACCTTGTTCTACACCATATACAGCTTCTAATTGCTGATAGGGTACATAAGCCATTGCAGGTACAGGATTTTCCGGCAATGGCGATATTCCGTATTCCATGGACGCTAATTTCATAAAGTCATCCATTTACAAAACTCCTTTCAAAGTTTGATCATTGTATCATATGCGCAAAAGTGCGGACAGGTTCTTTTTTTCTGATTTTGCTTTTACATAATCAAGCAGGGCATTCGCCTTCCATAATAGCTGCCCTCTGTTACCGCCTTTCTGTATTTTCCTTGACAATTCGCTTTTTTTACGTTATAATAGAACTATAGTTCGATTTTTCTGTATTTTAATAACGATCGAACAATGTATGCGCAGGAGGTAATGATGATAGAATTCCGCTGTCCTAACTGTAATAAGCTGTTGGGAAAAATTGATGGCGTCGCGGAAATCAAATGCCCTCGATGCCGAATTACTTTCCGAATGGATAATCGAAATAAAATTGTTATTGAGCGTCTTGAACGCCGGTGAACGCAAAATTTATTGTGTTCGCCGGCGTTTTTTTATCTAGAGATACCATTTTAAAATTTTTAAACACGCCTCTCGTGATCCGGATACCTTGGGCCCTTCTTTTATGCCCGTGTAAAATCATTATTTATCATTTGCCGTCCCTTCACCTTAAAATACAATATTAATGAATGAGAAGGAGGAACTTTATGAGCACACAAACGATTATCAATAAAAAATCTCAGTTTTATGTTCGCGGTGGGTATATTATCGTAAATACAGTCTTAAAAAATCAATACTTTTATCCAGGCGGTGAGATTTTATTATGACCAAGGGCATTGACGTATCTACCTGGCAGGGAAAAATCGATTGGAACCAAGTGAAAGGAGCTGGAATCCATTACGCCATTCTCCGTTCCTCTTTCGGTTCTCCGGATCCTTCTCAGGTGGACAATCAGTTTGAAAACAATTACAAGGGAGCCAAAGCCGCCGGGATCCCAGTAGGCGCTTACCACTACGGCTATGCGGTTTCCGAGGCTGAGGCGCGCCAGGAGGCTAGGTTCTTCCTGGACACCATCAAGGGCAAGCAATTCGAATATCCCGTCTATTACGACGTGGAGGACAATGGAACGATGGGCACGCTTTCCCGGCAGACTTTGACCAATGTAATTAAGGCTTTCTGCTCTGAGGTTGAAAAGGCTGGGTATTATGTGGGCGTTTATGCCTCCCTCAGCTGGCTTGACAGCAAATTCTATCCTGACCAGCTTCCCTATGATGTCTGGGCTGCCCAGTATTTTACTGAGTGCCAGTATTCCGGCCAATATGGCATGTGGCAGTACACCAGCTCCGGCAGCGTTCCCGGAATCCAGGGCGGCGTGGATATGAATGAGTGCTATCAGGATTATCCTAAGGCCATCAAGGAGAAGGGCCTTAATGGTTTTGATAAACCCA
>DS480348.1 GCA_000154345.1 [Clostridium] leptum DSM 753 | reverse complement strand
GCTGTTTTTGCTCTTTTGGGGGTTGGACATCCACGGTGGGGCGATTTTGAAAAATCGGCCCTGAAAAGCCCGGAAACCCGCATGAATACTAAAAAAATCGGGGTGACATCTATTTCGTCACCCCTTCTTGGTCCGAGTGACTGGAGTCGAACCAGCGGCCTCTTGAACCCCATTCAAGCGCGCTACCAATCTGCGCTACACCCGGAAATGGATTGCCGCTGAAGCCAGCGGCAATTGAACCAACAGTTGACATTATAATACATTTTCGGCATTAGGTCAAGACCTAATTTCAGAAATTAATCTTGCTCTGACGGAAAAAACTTGTTGTGAATGGCAGTCACTGCGCGATCAGCGTCAGAAACATCGATAAGCACGGAAATTTTAATCTCACTGGTAGCA
Source organism: [Clostridium] leptum DSM 753 (assembly GCA_000154345.1). Classification (GTDB taxonomy): domain Bacteria; phylum Bacillota; class Clostridia; order Oscillospirales; family Acutalibacteraceae; genus Clostridium_A; species Clostridium_A leptum. The sequence goes on along the minus strand of DS480348.1, from coordinate 498,281 downwards.
ATCATCTGAATATTAATCTGGGCGTCAAACATCGCTTCAAACATTTTAGCTGCGATTCCCGCATGAGTTTCCATACCAGCGCCTACAATTGAAACTTTTGCTACTTTATCGTCGCAAACGATATTCTCGGCATCAATGGTAGATTTGTAATCCTCCAAAACCTGAATGGCCTCTTTCATTTTATCCTGGGTCACGGTGAAAGAAATGTCTTTGGTGCCATGGCGGCCAATGGACTGCAAAATAATATCGACATTGATATCCTTGGCGGAAAGCTTAGAGAAAATCTTGAAGGCTAAGCCGGGACGATCCGGCACGCCGATAATCGAAATTCTCGCTACATTGGTATCCTTAGCCACACCGCTGATTAACATTTTTTCCACTTTTGCTGCCTCCTTGACAATCGTACCAGGCGCTTTGGTTAAGCTGGAAAGCACCTCGAGTTCAATATTATATTTTTTGGCCATTTCCACAGAGCGGTTGTTCAAAACCTGGGCTCCCAGCGTGGCCAGTTCCAGCATTTCATCGTAAGAAATCTCAGAAAGCTTCCGCGCACCAGGCACCTTTCGAGGATCTGCGGTATAAACGCCTTCCACATCCGTATAAATCTGGCATAGATCCGCATGCATCACCGAAGCGATAGCCACGGCGCTGGTATCGGAACCGCCCCGACCCAAGGTAGTCATATCGCCGTAACGGTTGATTCCTTGGAAACCCGCTACAATCACGATATTACGCTTATCCAGCTCTTTTTTGATCCGATCTGGAATCACTCGCTTAATTCTAGCACTGCCATATGCTGAACTGGTGTTAAAGCCAGCCTGCCATCCCAGCAAAGACACAACTGGGTATCCCAGTTTCTCAATGGCCATCGCCAACAGCGAGATCGAAATTTGTTCTCCGCTGGTAAGCAGCATATCCATTTCCCGCTTTGACGCGTCAGGATTGATCTCTTTCGCTTTTTCAATCAAGTCGTCTGTAGTATCGCCTTGAGCGGACACCACTACAACAACATCATTGCCTTTTTTGTAAGTATCCGTCACGATACCGGCAACATTGAACACACGCTCGGCATCCGCTACTGAGCTTCCGCCAAATTTTTGAACTATTAGACTCATAAACGGCTATCCTCCAAAATTATAATTCAAGGTATCTTCATACCAGAATATGCTAATCAATGCAGATTCTCGCACCCTTTGGATCGGTTTCTAAAATTTCCAGACGCCAGCCGCTGATCCCCATTTCTTCCATATGTGCCACCGCGTGCTCTCGAAAAATTTTAACGCCCTCGTCATCCACAATCGAAATCATAGTGGGGCCGGCGCCGCTTAAATACGTTCCCAGAGAACCCAGCTCGTAACTCATCCGGATCACGGTTTCAAAGCCGGGAATAAATTTCATCCGGTAAGGCTGATGCAGCCGGTCCTGAACCGCCACCCTCAGATTTTCCAGACTGCCGGAAAACAGCGCCGCGGTCATCAGGGCCGAACGGCTTAAATTATACACCGCATCCCTACGGGAATACTCCTCCGGCAAAGCGCCTCTGGCAACCTCTGTTTTCAATTCGAAGGGTGGTATCAGCGCCGCAAAATGAATTTTCGGCGAGACCGGCACGGAAATGCTGTGAACCCGTCCCCCCTCCATTGCAGAGGTTACCAGCCCCCCTAAAAACGCGGGAGCAATATTATCCGGGTGCCCCTCGATTTCACAGGCCAGGTTTACCAGTTCCTGCATGGATAAGGGGCTGCCCAAAAAGCGGTTAGCTCCCAGCAGTCCCGCCACAATACAAGCCGAACTGCTGCCCAGGCCTCTGGCCATGGGAATATCGCTTTGCTGCTCGATATGCAGGCCGGGAAGCCTCCTGGAGCACCGTTCATAAAGCTTTTTTGCCGACCAATAGATCAAATTGCTTTCATCCACAGGGATGGAAAGGCCGTCTCGGGAAATGATCTCAACACCGTCGGCCTCCTCCATCCACACCTGGTTATACATGGTCAGAGCTAATCCCAGGCAGTCGAATCCAGAGCCTAGGTTGGCGCTGGTCGCCGGTACTTCAATACGTATCATGAATCGCTACCTGCCTCATTAAAGATCGCTGAGCCGGATCATGCTTAAGACCTCGACCCCCTGGTCCTTCATCGCTTCACAGCAGGCGTTGATTTCCATCACGGACTTAGGCTCCGTAACAAAAGCGAATTCGCTTTCCGGCGCGTCAGACCGCACCAGACGTTTGACCTTTCCAAAGGCTTTTTCTGCAATTCTCAAGCCTTTATGGTCATTTTCCGCCGCGGCCCTGATGTATACGGAAATCACACTGTCCTCATAAGGGGACACATAACCCTCTTGGGCGTCATCCCAGTATAAATATTTTCTCGCTTTAAAATGCTTAACGCAATCGATGATATCCGCCACTACGGCGCTGGCGGTCGGCAGCTTGCCGGCGCCCTTGCCATAGAACACCACGTCTCCCGTGGCGTCGCCCCGGACTAAAATACCGTTAAATACATCGTCCACGCTGGACAGCTGGCTTTCGTGGGAAATAAACATAGGCGCCACCACGATTTCCACTTTACCATTGTCCAGCTTCTTTACCTGGCCGATCAGCTTAATAACGCCGCCCCAGGCCGCCGCATAAGCCACATCCTCCAGGGTAATCTTCGTGATTCCCTGAGTATGTACCTGCTCCGGATATACGTGCTTGCCGAACGCCAGACTCGCCAAAATACAAATCTTCCGGCAGGCGTCCGCCCCCTCAATATCGGCGGCAGGATTTCTTTCCGCGTAGCCAAGCTTTTGTGCCAGGGCCAAAGCGTCCTCGAACTTCATATTTTCCCGGATCATCTTGGTCAGGATAAAATTAGTGGTACCATTCAGGATGCCGGCGATTTCAATCACATCATTGGCGGCCAGGCACTGGCTGATTGGCCGGATAATCGGGATACCGCCGCCTACGCTGGCTTCAAATAAAAAGTTTACGTTTTTCTCCTGGGCGATTTTTAAAAGCTCCGCGCCCTTGGCGGCGACCAGCTCCTTATTGGAGGTCACCACACTTTTTCCCGCTTCCAGCAGAGCCTTTACATAATCGTAGGCCGGGTGAAGCCCTCCCATGACCTCCGCTACGACCCGGACCTCCGGATCGTTTAAAATAACGGCAAAATCCTTAATGAACTTGCCTTGAAAAGGACTATCCGGAAAATCCCGGAGATCCAGGATATATTTAATATCAATCTCCTCTTTTGCCCGCCCGGCGATGCTGTCATAATGGTCGGTCAACACCTGGGCTACCCCGGAGCCTACCACACCATATCCCATAATTGCTACTTTTACCATATTCTCACGCCTTTCAGCTTTACTGTTCGCCTGTAATGTTTTCAATGGTTTGAACCCCGTCGACTTTTCTCAGGGAATCCAGCAGAAAATCCACCGGAATTTTTACGGTATCCACTCTGGCGGAAATGGAAACCAGCGCCGCACCCATCACCGGGATATTTTGATTCACCGTTAGGATGTTGGCGCCGGCGTCATAAAAAGAGGAAATCAGCGCCATCAGCACACCGGGACGATCCTCCAGCACTGCGTGAATGGTCACCAGACGGCTGGCCCCCTTGCTTTGATAGGGATAAACGGAATCCTTGTATTTGTAATAGGCGCTGCGGGATATTCCCGCCATTCTAGCGGCCTCGGAAGTATTGGCAGCCGCGCCTGACATCAAATACTGCTTCGCTTCCACAACCCGCCGGAACACCTCCGGCAAGGCATCCGCCGATACCAACAATAATTTTGCCTGGTTCAAACCGTCCACCTCTCAGATACGATTGTGCTGTCACGAAATACAGTTTACCATCTTACGGCAATGCTTTCAAACAGGGTTATCGGCAAAAATTCGAGGTTATTCGAAATTATCTCTAAAAATCTCAGGATTTCTCATGTTTACTCCCGATTACTCTCTTTTATCATAACACAAAATACAGAAAAAGGGAACCGCCAGTTTTTGGGGAACCAATCCATTACAAAAAAGCGGGGAGAATCCTTCTCCCCGCTAAAGCCTGCGATTCCTATTCACTTGGATCCGTTGCGGAACCATCTTCCGAGGCTGACGGCTCACTGGATGTTCCCTCAGAGCTGGAAGGCTCAGAGGAAGACGACGACGGATCTTCACTGGAAACCGGCTCCTCAGACGACGGTTCCTCACTGGATGGAATATCCGATGGGATAGACGACGGTACGGACGAGCTGGGGATAGACGCTACCTGGCTGCTGTTCAGGTCAGAAGAGCTGGAATTCGGATGGACGCCGTCGCAAACCGCCGGCAAATTACTGATATCATAGTAACCTATCCCGGTATCAGAGCACTTATCCCCGGCAAGCTTGCCGGTCTGCTTGCAATAGGCTCTAGACACCACATTAGGATCGTCGATAAAATCGTCGTTGGGATCCTTATCCGCCAAATAGCGGGTCATGATTTCCCGCCAAACGGTTTTTGAATAATTGGTTTCATAGCCAATCGGCGCAGGAGTCTCATAACCGCACCACAGGCCGGCCACCGCGTGGCGGGTGCCGCCGATAAACCAGTTATATTCATTCTCATCCGTGGTACCAGTTTTGCCGTAGGTGAGCCAGCCGGGCACCTTCGCCATGCCGCCGGTACCCTCGGCGCCGGTGGTAACGTTTTGGAGCAGGTGGCGCATAATGGTGGCGGTAGTGCTCTTAATCGCCTGTTCGCCCTGCTTGTTCCGGTTATCCAGCACCACGTTTCCGTTGTTGTCCTCTACATAATAGTACATATACGGCTCGTTATAAACGCCGCCGTTACCAAAGATCTGGAACGCCGCCGTCATATCTCGGACAGGAACGCCGTGGTATCCGGCTCCGGTAGCCATCGCGGAATAGGTCAAATCCTCCGGTGCCTTCAAAGAGTCTAGATGCAGGGTGTTGGTAACAAAATCAAAGCTGTTTTCCAAGCCCAAAAGGTTAACCGTCTGCGCGGCGGCCGCGTTGGATGAAATCTCCAAAGCGTACTCTACCGGAATTTGTCCCTTATAGCCGGTATACCAGTTAGGCGGCCACTCGCCCTCGGTACCCGGGATATTTTTCAAGGGCTGATCCAGCACCAGGCTGGAATAATTCAAAAGGCCCTTATCGATGGCTGGAGCGTAAGCGCTCAGCGGCTTAAAGCTGGAGGCCGGCAGACGGTCGTCGCTGGTGGTGAAGTCCCACAACTGATTTCCTTCCTTTTTGCCGCGCTGGCCCACCGAAGCCAGGACTCTGCCGTCGTATTCCATCATCACATAGCCGAATTGGATATCCTCATCTGGAGGCATCAGCTCCGGAGTGGACAGCACCTCCTCCGCCATTCTCTGGGTCTCCACATCCATGGCGGAATAAATCTTATAGCCGTTGTGCATGAGCATGTACATAGCGTTGTCCTCATCCACATTGAGGGCCTCCGCCAAATCCTCCGCTACATCGTTGAGCATCGCCTCCACATACCAATCGTCGATAGGCACATTGTCCACCACATTGTCATCGGTATATCCAACAAAGGTCATGGCAGCGGATTCCTGCATAGCCTGGTCGTATTCTTCCTGTGTGATCATTCCTTGCTGATGCATCTGATCCAGAATATTTTCCCTGCGCTCTTTGTTGTTTTCTGGATAAACCAGCGGCGTATACCAAACCGGGTTGTTGGGAATGGCCGCAATAGCGGCGCATTGGGCGATCGAGCAGTCTTTGATATCCTTATTGAAATACAGCTTTGCCGCTGCCTGCACCCCGTTAGTGCCGCTGCCAAAGTTAACTACATTGAGATAAGCCTCCAGAATTTCAGATTTGCTGTATCTTTTCTCAAACTCCAAGGCGCTGAATATTTCTGTTACCTTGCGGGTAATGCTGACGTCATTCCGGTTGGTCAGGTTCTTAATGAGCTGCTGCGTCAAGGTGGAACCGCCGCCCGCGCCGGAATTACCGCCGCCGGTAGCTAGGTTTAATACAGCGCCCCCGGTGCGAATCCAGTCCACACCCTTGTGGTCGTAGAAACGCTTGTCCTCAATAGCGATAATCGCGTTTTTCATCGCTTCGGGAATGTTGTCGTAATCCACCCAAATCCGGCTTTCCCCAGCGTAAACCGACTGATATTCCACCGGATTGCCGTTTTCATCGTTGACGTAAATAAAGCTGGTCAGATCCAGCTTTAAGGTATGCAAATCCACATCCACCGTATTATCGGCCATCTTAAAGATGTTAATCAGCACCGAGGAGCCAACGATAATTCCGGTAAAAAACATAATCAGCAAGATAGACCCAATGATTTTAAAAATCGTTGAGAACACAATTCCTGCTGTTTTCTTTGCCGTTGTTCCTGATGAAGGGTGACGTCCATTGGGAACCGGAGCTCCGGTATACCGGCTGATATCCGTTTTTCGCAACGACTTTCGCCTCCTATTTCCTGGCTTTGCCAAAATTTAATCTTTTTTATTATACCACAGTTTAGAAATAAAAAAATAGTTTCCGGTTAATTTTGCATAATTTAACAATTCCTTCAAACAATATTTGTCGAGGTGATGCGTTTATGCAAAACGCCAGTAAAGTGATCGTGGGGGTCGTTTGCGGCTTGGTCGCCTTAACTTTTGTATGCGTTTTGGCACTTTCTCCCCAAAATTCCGTACAAGCCCCCGTAAATTCTGCCCCTACTGCTTCCAGCGGAAAAGCCAGTTCTCAGATTCCTTCCTCCGTCCCCGAAGCCAATGCAAAGGTGACCCGCTATATCATTAAGAGCGAGGGCAACTCTCTTTGCGTATACTGTGAAGGGGAAGACGCTCCGATTAAAACTGTAGAGCTCGATGTGTCCGCCCTACCCCCGGTGGACCAGGAGCTTTTAGAAAAGGGGATCCGCGTCAGCAGCAAAGAGGACTTAAACCAGCTGCTGGAGGACCTGTGCAGCTAAATGGGAGGATAGTGAGGCTATCCTCCCATTCCTTATGGCTGCTTTACCCTTTTGCCGACAGCTTCCGGACTCAAGGCTGATCAACGCAAATATGGCTGGTCTGATCGTTGACAACTGCCGTTAATAAGCTTTTTCAGATGTTTCATTATCAGGCAAGGACATTTATACGAACCGCAAATGGTCATGGGAGAACGGCTGAGAGGCCTGCCTTTTCCCCGGCCTGTACGCTCTTTTTGACCTATATGCTTCTTTATGGCAAAAGCCGTTTTTTGCCAATCAGCAAGGGTAATTTATATACTAAAAGTATATTTTATTTATCAAAATACAAATAGCGGCATTTTGAGACACTTTAAAAGCTTTCCTTAACAGTTCTAACCAGAACGCCGGTCCCGGCCTGAACGAAAGCAGGAGCCCGAGTCCTCCAATGAGGGCTCGGGCTCCTTAGGGTTTACAGCTTTATCAAAGCAAAAGGTTCGGTTTCCCGAAGTTATTTCATGCTCTGCTCGTACTGCTGGATCATTTTCTTAACCATCTGGCCGCCCACGGAACCAGCCTGACGAGAGGTCAAGTCGCCGTTGTAGCCCTGCTTCAGGTTTACGCCAACCTCAGAAGCAGCTTCCATCTTAAACTTGTTCATAGCTTCCTTCGCTTCAGGAACGATCACAGAATTTCTAGCCATTAGAAAGTACACTCCTTAATTTGTTTGTTTTTGTTTTCAAAATTTCTTTTTCTCGCGTTTGCAATAGTATTGTGTGTACCTTTTCATTTTTTAGTACAGAAAAAAATTGGCAAAGCATTTGGAAAATATATGGCTAAAAATAATAGCTTCCTTCCACGCCGGAAAGCAGAAGAATCCCGCACGCCGCCATCAGAGGATAAGCCGGCGTTTTCTGCGACAGGCCTACAATGATCTCCATCGGCTCCACCACGCTGCCATCCAGAATCCGCAAATCACGCTGCAGGCTGACCGCCGCCCTTTCGTAATCCAGGCTGGCGATGCTTAGCGTTCCTCTGGCAGAGGGCGAACAGGTTACGGCGATCTTTCCCGTGCCTTTCAAAGCCTTGGCCGCCTCCTTATTTTCTCCTTCCAGAATGGGAACAAAGCCATCGGAAAACGCGCGGCTGGCTTCCTGAGAATACACAAAGCCATTGTCAAAAACTAAGATTCCCGCTCCCGAGGTAATTTGGGGAATGCCTGTGCACTCATAAAGCAGGAATCGGGGCGTTTGATCCGGGCAGGAAACAGCGGCGCCGTCGAACCATTGTACGCCGCCGTAGGCGGACAGCGCCCGTCTAAGCACTCTGCTCATAATCCCGTTTTTATTTTTCACTCCGCAATGAACAATGGTAATCTGCCCCAAGAAGCGCCCTCCCGTCGTTTTTACTCTTATTCACATTATTGGCAGATTTTACTGGAATATCCCAACAAAAAGGGCGGGATTAATTTCCCGCCCCAAATTTTCGAAATCTTTGATAGCGCCGCTCCAGCAGCTGCTCCACCGGAAGCTTTTTCGCCTCCTGGAAGGTCTCGTAAATAAGATTTCCCAGGCTTTCATAAAGCCGTCCACTATCCGCCGTTTTCGGTTCCCGGATAATCTTCTCAATCACATTCATTTTATAAAGGTCGTGAGAGGTCAGCTTCAAACACTCGGCGGCGTCCGCCACCTTTGAGGAATCTTTCCATAGGATACTGGCGCAGCCCTCGGGAGAAATCACGGAATACACCGCGTTTTCCATCATCCAGACCTGATCGGCCACAGCCAGCGCCAAAGCGCCGCCGCTTCCTCCCTCTCCGATCAGCAGGGCGAGCACCGGGGTTCTCAGCGTCATCATTTCCATCAGGTTTTCAGCGATAGCCTGGCCCTGCCCCCGCTCCTCGGCCCCCAGGCCGCAGTAAGCGCCGGAGGTATCGATCAGGCACAGCACCGGCCGTTGAAATTTTTCCGCCTGCTTCATCAGGCGCAGAGCCTTACGGTAGCCCTCCGGATGTGCGGAGCCGAAATTGCGGGCCACGCGCTCCTTGACGTTCCTACCCTTTTCCAGTGCGATTACCGTCAGCGGCATCCCGTTCAGGCTGGCGATGCCTGCCAGCACAGCTTTGTCATCTCCATACCGCCGGTCTCCGTGAAGCTCTAAAAAGCTTTCACCGAACATACGGCGTATGTATTCAATTGCAGTGGGCCGGTTCTGATCCCGGGCCGCGCATAACCGCTCATAGGCCGTCATGTTCCGGTTCCTCCTTTTTGTGAAGCTGTAAGATATGTGCTAAAGTCTTTTTCATTTCCCAGCGGTGGACAATCGCGTCCACAAAGCCCTTCTCCTCAAGAAATTCCGATTGCTGAAAGCCCTGAGGCAGCTTCTGCCGGATAGTCTGCTCAATTACCCTGGGGCCGGCAAAGGCTACCAAAGCCCCCGGCTCCGCCAGAATAATGTCGCCCTCCATGGCGAAGCTGGCGGTTACCCCGCCGGTGGTGGGATCTGTGAGCACCGTGACATACAAAAGCCCCGCGTCTGAATGACGCTTTACCGCGCCGCTGGTTTTGGCCATCTGCATCAGGGAAAGGATTCCCTCCTGCATTCTGGCTCCGCCGGAGGCGGTAAACACAACTGCCGGCAGCCGGTGGTCCGCAGCGTATTCAAAGGCACGGGAAATCTTTTCCCCGGTAATGGTTCCCATGCTGCCTGCCATAAAGTTGCTGTCCATGACGCACAGCACGCATGGATTCCCATCGATTTCAGCGGTTCCCCAGACTACGGATTCCTTCTCTCCGCTGTTCTTCCTAGCGTTTTCCAGCTTTTTGTCATAGCCGGGAAAATCGATCAGGTTTACAGACTCCAGTTCCTTATCCCGTTCGTGAAAGCTGTGCCGGTCCGTCAAAATCCGGATGCGCTGCCGGGCGGTAACCTTGAAATGATGGCCGCACTTCCGGCACACAAACAAATCCTCTCTTAAATCGGAGGAAAGCAGCATGGTTTTACAGGCGGGACACTTGATCCATAGGTCGTCGGGAACACTGGGTCCCTGAGCCTGCTGCTCTCCCTCCAGCTCGTTTTTCGGCTTTTTGAACAGGGAATTCAGCGGGATGCTGCTTAAGGTATTGGAAATGGTCTGAGATATGGAATTGGATATGGTATCCGTCAATTGGGTAAAATCACTGGGTTTCACAGCATTTTCCCTCCTTTTATCATAACCGTATACGGGAAACCGGCTTACGAAGCCGGCTGTCAAATTCCCGGAATTTTTTAAGCTGGGCAGCTCCTGACGGCGTGCCGCGGAAAATCCGGGCGTCCGCCAAGGCAATCGGCTCCTTGGCTTTGCAGCTTCTCAGAACTGACCTGCGTCTTTTCTTTCGGCTGCTTTCGAAGCTTTTGGTTCCCCAGGCTTTTTCCGCCGCGGGAAAGTCCTGGCTGCCGTCCCGGTATTTGCTCAGGCCTTCCGTTCCTTCTCCCGCTGGGCCATCAGCCCGGTGGTGTAGGTCCCATCCACAAATCTCGGGTCCCCCATCAGCTCCATCTGGAGCTCCGCATTATGGCTGATTCCCTCGATTACCAGCTCTCCGAGAGCGGTTTTCATTTTCCGGATCGCCTGGTCCCGGGTATCTCCGTGAACCACCAGCTTGCCGATCATGGAATCATAAAACGGCGGAACAAAATAGCCGGGATACACGGCGGTTTCAAACCGTACGCCCGGTCCTCCGGGAATGTGCAGAAATTGGATCTGGCCGCAGCTTGGGCGGAAACCGTGAGCAGGATCCTCGGCGTTGACACGGCACTCGATTGCGTGGCCCTTTAATTGAATGTCTTCCTGAGAAAAGCTCAACTCGATTCCGGCCGCCACCCGAATCTGCCACTGAACCAAATCGATGCCTGTCACCATTTCAGTAACAGGATGCTCCACCTGAAGCCGGGTATTCATTTCCATAAAATAAAAATTTCCGCTTTGATCATATAAAAACTCGATGGTTCCGGCTCCCACATAGCCGACTGTTTTAGCGGCCTTGGCTGCCACCTGGATCATCCTTTGACGAGTATCCTGCGTGATAGCCGGAGAGGGGCTTTCCTCAATGAGCTTCTGGTTTTTTCGCTGAACGGAGCACTCCCGTTCTCCCAAGCATACCACATTTCCGTACTGGTCGCAAAGGATCTGCATTTCAATATGCTTGACCGGGTTCAAGTATTTTTCCATATAACAGGCGCCGTCTCCAAAGGCGCTCTGAGCCTCGCTGGAAGCAGAATAAAAGGCGTTTTCAAACGCGTCCGGAGACGATACCAGGCGGATGCCTCTGCCGCCGCCGCCCGCCTTTGCCTTAATCAAAACCGGATAGCCGATTTTCTCGGCTACCGCCGCCGCTTCCTTGATATCGGTGATGATGTCGCAGCCAGGCGTCACGGGGACCCCGGCGTTTCTCATGGTTTTCCGGGCCATATCCTTATCCCCCATTTGGGAGATCATTTGCGAGGTTGGTCCGATAAAGGCGATATTGCACTTCTCGCACAGGGAAACAAATTTGGCGTTTTCCGAAAGCAGGCCGTAGCCCGGGTGAATGGCTTGGGCGCCGGTAGCCACCGCCACCGTTAAAATCGCCGCCATGTTGAGATAGCTGTCTCCTACCTGGGGGCCGCCGATGCAGTAGCTTTCATCCGCTAGGCTGACATGCAGGGCGTTTTTATCCGCTTCGGAGTAGACCGCCACGGCGGAGATACCCATCTCATGGCAGGCCCGGATAATCCGAACCGCGATTTCTCCCCGGTTTGCAATTAAAATTTTAGAGAACAAGGTGTCACACTCCTTTATTCTTCCGGCTTTACCAGCGCAAAGGAAAACTCCGCCTGGACGCACACCTTTCCGTTGACGCTGCCCTTGCCCTCGGCAAAATAGAAGGCGCCCCGGTTCTTGGTCATGGCACACTCAATTTCCAGGGTATCGCCTGGCAGCACCGGATGCTTGAACTTTGCATTTTTTATACCGGTGAAATAAGGGATGCTCCCTTGCACCTTATCCGCCAGGATCACGGCGCACGCCTGGCCCATCATTTCGCACAGCACTACGCCCGGAACAGTAGGCTTGCCGGGAAAATGCCCCTGCAAAAACCACTCGTCTCCTTTTACGGTGTAGGAACCGCGGCAGCTGTTTTCATCCTTTTTTTCCGCCTCGTCCACCAGCAGCATAGGCGGGCGGTGAGGAATAATCCGCATAATTTCTTCCCGATTCATCTTCCATCTTCCTTTCAGGAAAGTTTAAAGAGGGTTTGGCCGTATTCCACAATCTGGCCGTTTTGGACGCAGACCTCCACGATCTGGCCCTCTTCCTCGGCGGCGATCTCATTCATCAGCTTCATGGCCTCGATAATGCACACCACATCGCCTTTTTTCACCTGAGTGCCCTTTGTCACGTAAGGCTCCGCCTCCGGTGCGGAGGAGGTATAGAATACGCCTACCATAGGCGCTTTGATCTCTTTATAGAAAGCGTTCTCCCTGGCCGCGGCCTGCGGCTCTGCGGCGGCAGGCTGGACAGGCGCGGCAGACGCCGCCGGAACGGCTTCCGGCGCCGGGGCCGGTGCGGCCGCAGGCACGGAATATACCGGCGGCTGAAGCACCTCCGCCACGCTGCCGGTTCCGGCGCTGCGCTCCAGGCGAAGCTTCAGATCCGGAACCTCGATCTCCAGAGCAGTCAGGCTGCTGTCTTCCATAATCCCCACCAGGGTTTTAATCTCTTTTACGTTCATGCTTTACTCTCCCTTTTCCTCAACGCGTTTGAATACCAGGCAGCCGTTGTGCCCGCCAAAGCCCAGAGACGTGGAAGCCGCGAAGTCCACCTTCGCCTCCACCGCCTGGTTGGGCACGTAGTTCAAGTCGCACTCCGGATCCGGCTCCTGATAGCCAATGGTGGGCGGGATCACGCCCTCCTTCAGCGCCATCACGCTGGCAATGGCTTCCACGGCGCCGGCGGCGCCCAGCATATGGCCGGTCATGGATTTGGTGGAACTGATATAGATATCATAGGCCTTGTCCCCCAAAGCCTTTTTTACCGCCATGGTCTCGCCTTTATCGTTCAGTTCTGTGCTGGTGCCATGGGCGTTCAGATACAGGCTGTCCGTTTCCTTATGGAAGCCCGCTTCCTCCAGGGCAAGCCTAATGGCGTTGCTGGCGCCCTTGCCCTCCGGATGGGGAGCGGTGATGTGGTAAGCATCGTCGGTATTGCCGTAGCCTACGATTTCCGCATAGATTTTCGCGTTTCTTGCCTTAGCGTGCTCATATTCCTCCAGAATCAGGATACCGGAGCCCTCTCCCAAAACAAAGCCATCCCGCCGCTTGTCAAAGGGAATAGAGGCCCGCTGGGGATCGTTGATGGTGGACAGCGCCATGCAGCTGGTGAAGCCGGCGATAGCCAGCTCATTCAGGGTGGCCTCCGCGCCGCCGGCGATCATGGCGTCGGCGTAGCCGTAGCGGATGGCGTGGAACGCCTCGCCGATGGTATGTGTGCTGGTGGCGCAGGCGGTTACCACGCACATAGACGGGCCCTGAGCGTTATGCTTAATGGCAATGGTGCCGGCGGCGATATTGGCGATCATAGAAGGGATAAAAAACGGAGATACCTTTTTCGGGCCGCCGTCAAACAGCTTTTTGCAGTTTTCCACAAAGGTGGTCATGCCGCCGATTCCGGAGCCGACATAGACTCCCAGCCGTTCCGGCTCCACAGTGCCGATAATGCCGCTGTCCTCCACAGCCTGGGACGCGGCGGCCAGGGCGTACTGGGTATAAAGATCGGTTTTCCGGATTTCTTTCTTTTCCAAATAAAGAGTGGGGTCGAAATTCTTGACCTCCGCCGCCACCTTAACCTTAAATTCCTCCGTATCGAACCGGGTGATAAAGCCGATGCCGTTTTTGCCCGACTTCATCCCCTTCCAAGTGGTTTGGGCGTCGTTGCCGATAGGGGTCACCGCGCCGATTCCCGTGACTACTACTCGATTCACTCTGGCTCCTCCTTACATTGCATAGCCGCCGTCCACCCGGATGACCTCGCCGGTAATATAGGAGGCTTCATCCGAGGCTAAGAACAGGGCGAGATTGGCGATATCCTCCGGGGTGCCGGGACGCTTCATGGGGATCTGCGCCTTCATGGCGTCCTTTACCTTGTCGGATAGCTGCTGGGTCATATCCGTATCGATAAACCCGGGAGCGATAGCGTTGACAGTGATGTTTCTGCCGCCAAGCTCTTTGGCGGTGGATTTGGTCAGGCCAATCAGGCCGGCCTTGGAACTGGAGTAGTTGGCCTGGCCCGCGTTGCCGTTCAGGCCCACGATGGAAGAAATACTGATGATTCTGCCTCTGCGCTTCTTCATAAAGTGGGAGTAGGTGTGCTTGATCATATTGAAAGCACCCTTTAGGTTTACATTGATAACCATGTCGAAATCCTCTTCCTTCATGGAGAGGATCAGCTTATCCCGTACGATGCCGGCGTTGTTCACCAAAATATCGACGCCGCCGAATTCCTCGATAACCTTTTCCACCACTTCCTTGGAAGCCTCGAAGCTGGAAACGTCGCAGACATACATCACGCACTTGACCCCAAGGGCCTCGATTTCCTTTTGGGCCTGCTCCGCCTCCGCCGGGTCGCCTAAATAGGGGATGGCGATATTGGCGCCCTGACCCGCCAGCTTTAAGGCGATGGCCTTGCCGATTCCTCTGGATGCGCCGGTAATCAGCGCGGTTTTTCCTGTTAAATCCATCATTGTTATTTCCCCAACGCTTCTGCTGCCGCGTCGAGTCCCTCCTTATTTTCAATTTGATATACCGTTACCTCGGGATTAATCTTTTTAATCAGCCCAGCTAACGTCTTTCCGACCCCTACCTCAATAAAGGTGTCAACGCCGTTTGCTATCATATTCTCAATAGTTTTCTGCCACCGCACTGGATTTTCGCACTGGGCCGCCATGGTTTCCTTTTTATCCTCCCCGTAGGGCTCGGCGGTAAGGTTAGCGTAAACCGGAAGCTTCTCTTCCCTTAGGGAAATCGAAGCCAGGTATTCTCTCAGGCCGTCGGCGGCGGAATGCATCAGCGGAGAGTGGAACGCGCCGCTGACCGCCAGCTTGACCGCCCTGCCCCGCTGGGCTGAGGCCGCCTCCACCACCTGGTCGATGGTATCGGCCGAAGCCGCCACCACCGTCTGCTTGGGACTGTTGTAGTTCACCGGCCAGGCATTTTCAATCGGCCCGCAGAGCGTCTCCACCTGCTGGGGAGAAAGCTTCATCACCGCCGCCATAGCGCCCGGATTCTTCTGAGCCGCCTCGTTCATCAGCTCCGCCCGTTTGCACACCATGGAAAAGGCCTCCGCCTCTGTGAGCATACCGCTGAACGCGACAGCCGCCGCCTCTCCCAGAGAGAAGCCCGCCGCGCAGTCCGGCTGGATTCCCCGTTCCTGGGCCGCTTTCGCCGCCGCCAGGTCGCAGGCGAACAGGCAAGGCTGGGTATTGATCGTGACGTTCAATTCCTCCTGGGTGCCCTCGAAGCACTGCTGGGAGGTGCCGGGACGGATGCTGTCCGCCAGGTCAAACACCGCTTTCGCGGCTGGGGAGCAGTCATACAGCTCCTTTCCCATACCGGGAGCCTGCGCCCCCTGTCCGGAAAATACAAACGCGATTTTACTCATTTTATCCCTCCTGACAGCTGAGCTCGTCGATAATATCCACAAGCTCGCCTACCGTTTCAATCGTCTCATCCCGCTCGATGATGATGTGAAAAGCCTCTTCCAAATCGATCACCAGATCCACGGTATCCAGAGAATCAATGCCGATGCTTTCAAAGGTCGTCTCCCGGGTGATAAGGCTTTCGTCGATATGCTTGTAATTAGCTAACAGCTTTTTAATCGTTTCCAACGCCATCGATATCACTCCGCATTCCATCTCAGCACGGCGCTTCCGCTGGTCAGGCCTCCCCCGAAGGCAGCCATCGCGATATAATCGCCCTTTTTCAGCTTTCCGGCCCGGTTGGCCTCATCCAGCATCATGGGAATACAGGCCGCCGACGTATTGCCGTAACGGGTGATGTTATAAAAATATTTCTCCGGCGCAAAGGACAGCTTAGCCTTAGCCGCCTCGATAATCCGCATGTTAGCCTGATGGGGCATCACATGGTCAATGTCGCTTTCCTTCAGCCCCGCGGCGGCCACTGCGTTCTGCAGCCCGGTAACCATGGCGTTTACCGCGAATTTATAAACCTCCCGGCCGTTCATGTGGAGCACCGGCCGTTCCGACGGATGCCGGTACATGGGGCAGGCGTTTTCCCCTCTGGGAATTCTAAGATACTCATAATCTCCTGTGGTGGTCAGCTCAATAGACAGCAGATCGCTGCCCTCGGCAAGCACTGCCGCGCCGGCGCCGTCGCCAAAGAGCACACAGGTTGCCCGGTCGTTCCAGTCAGAGCAGTTGCTCACGTTGTCAGCACACACGACCAGCACCTTTTTCACCCGTTTCCGGGCAAAAAAGCCGGCGGCTACATCCATGCAGTAAAGAAAGCCGGAGCAGGCCGCGTTTACGTCAAAGGCCGGACATCTGGCGCCCAGCTTTTTCTGTATCACGCAGGCCTCGGATGGACTGATAAACTCCCCCCGGATGGTTCCGCAGATAATCATATCCAGCTCCTCGGGAGCAGCCTTCGCGTCCTCCAAAGCGTTTTTCGCCGCCGTTACCGCCAGATCGGTGATGGTTTCCTTGGTGCAGATTCTTCTTTCCTTAATGCCTGTGCGCGTGCTGATCCATTCGTCGCTGGTCTCCACCATGGTAGAAATTTCCTCGTTGGTCAAAACGTATTCCGGAACACAGCGCCCTGTTCCGATGATTCGAAAACTCATTTGCTGGCCTCCATTTTTTCAATTCTGTGCTGTAAAAAATTGTTCAACCGGCCAATTCCCTTCAGCAGCACCTGTTTTTCCTCTTCCGAAAAGCCCTCCACCATGTTGTGGGCGAGGCTTTGGTGAAACCTGCGGTAGAGACGGTCCACCCGCTCTCCCTGCTCTGTCAGCCTGGCATATACCACCCGGCCATCCCGCTGGGCCTTGGTTTTCAGAACATACCCCTTGCGGGCCAGTTTATTCACCGCGATGGTCACAGAGGACAAGGTGATATAACGCTCTGCCGCCAACTCGCTGATCGTCCTGCCTTTTTCCTTATTTTTCCCAATCGCCTGCAGCATATGAACCTCAGCCAAGGAGAGATCCAGCTTTTTTGCGTTTTCCACCATTTCCTCCTCCACAACCGTGATGAGGGTGTAGGCTTCCTCCAGCTCCTCAACTAAATTCTGGCAGATCATTACGTCACCTCCTGAGAACAAGCCGATAATTAGTTTGACAATCTAATTATTAATTATAAGGATTTTGTGATAGCCTTGTCAAGAAAAAAATACCTCCCGAACGGCGTTCAGGAGGTATTTAACAAATTGTTCAAGTTATGTTCACAGTTAACCCGCGGCATACTCTGCTCCGAATATTTACAGCTTACAGCACGTTTAACCACGGCGTTTTATTTCGAGCTTTTCTGCCGCTGATCCGCCAAAAGCAGATCCACCATACGGCCGTAGCTTTGTACACCATCCTCCTGGCTGTTGGCCTGCAAATAGGTATTGTTCACCGTTCTGGAAACCTCCGACAGCCGGCCTTCAAACCGTTCCCAGTAAGCGGAATTGTAAGCCCGGTCCCTGCGGACGCCCTCTTCCATGCCGTCGAAAATCTCTTGGGCCGCTTCTGGATCCTGCCGGTAAAGCTGGTTGGTTGCATGGGTGAACGCCAGCATGGCGGCAGAGTACCGCAGATCCGGATGGCTGCTTTCCCGGCAGCAAAGATAGCCCAAAAAGTTAGCTTCGTCCTCCCGCATATATCCCCGCAGGTGGCTCAGCTCATGGCCCATAGTGGCGGGAATGGAATAATCCGGCACGTCCACGTTCACGTTGGCCTCGAAGGTATAGGCAAAAAACACTCCCGTAATATCTAGATAAGACATTCCCCGTGACGCCAGCACGGCCTTAGGAGGCCCATAGCCGCTCCGCAAGGTTGGATATTGGCTTTCCAGTCCGTCGTAGGCCTGTCTGACCGTCTCCGCCAGCTCCCGGTCGCTTTCGAAGCTCAGCTTCATCACACCGTTTTCATCCTCCCGCACCAGCCGGCGCTCTCTGTTCACATCCTCCAGCAGGGTTTGGCACAGGCTGATCAGTTCTTCCTCTGACGAGGGCTCTACCGGCAGTCCGCTGGCCTGAGCAAAGGTATCCCTGTGGTAGTTGATGCCGCAATTCACGGTAAAAAAGAAAAGCAATACCCCCAGCAGGCAGCCCACATTAACAGAAAACCTTTTCAGGAGTTTTCCCCTTCTTCCTTTCCCGCCGATCATACGGGCGGCAAACCGGATCAGGAAAAACAGGGCCGCCGGCACCGCCAGATAAACCAGGAATTCCGCCAGGGAAAACGGCAGCAGAGAGGTGACAAAATTGACGCCCCTGGACCACACCGGATAAACGGCGGCGGCGTAGCCCTCGGCAAAACCGGGGACATTTTGTGCCAGAAGCAGGAGCAGCGCCCCTAACGGAATCAGGCACAGCATTACAATAGTAAGAATTTTTTTCATAATCTCCTCCAAATGAACTGATAGTCTTTTCTCAACAGCGCCGAAACAAAGCGGATAAAGCCTCCAAACGGAAACGGCTTTACAGCCGATTTCTCAGCCGGAAAACAAGGCTTAGAAAGCCCCAGACCGCCGGTCTCCCTCTGCCGCCGCAGCCGTTCACTGCTCCTTTAATTTTTTGCGATTCTTTTTTAGAATTCTTTTATCACGCTTAGGAAGCATTGTAAATCTGCGCAAACCAGTTTTTCCGGCCATCTGTAGACTATTTCCGGCGGTTGTGCCAGAAAAAGGATAAAACGGTTGAACTATTGAATTGAGTTTTAGTATACTGCCCCTTTACGGATTTCGCAAGGTATGTTATAATCTTAACACAGCCTAACTATGAGGCGGCGCGCGCTGTGCCCCGCCGAATGGAAAGGCCTTGCCAGAAATCGTACTGAACAATAGGGCGCTTTGGCGTCCCGACTGCAAAGGCGACGGGAATCAGAATGCTTTTACGCTTTAGCTTTATTGCTTTACAAAGGCTATCCCCGCGCTTTCGCGCGGGGATTTTTTATCTTTGCCTTATTTTTAGGTTACAAAAGCTTCCTGCGGCACTCAAAAGCAACAGGAAAGACAAGCTGAAAATTATTTTTGCTTCTATTCCATTGAAGGCTGATAAAAGCCAAAACGCGCAAAATCGTATTAAAAAATTGAAACGGAGGCCTTGCCTATGGAAACCAGAATCGCTCTCATCGGCATTATCGTAGAGGATCCGGACTCAGTCCAGCAAATCAACGCTGTTCTGCATGAATACGGCGGCTATATCGTTGGGCGCATGGGGCTTCCCTATCGGGAAAAAAAGGTAAACATCATCAGCGTGGTGGTCGATGCGGAAAACAACGTCATAAGCTCTCTTTCCGGCAAGCTGGGGATGCTTCCGGGGATCAGCGTAAAAACCGTTTATTCCAAGGCAGGCGCCCAATGAACCGGCGGGATCTGATCGACGCGCTGAAGGCCGAGGATTTCTCTCCCTACTACCGCCTGGCGGATAAAATCCGTTTTCAGGAAAAAGGAAATTATGTGGATATCCGGGCGATCCTGGAGTTTTCGAATATCTGCCGTCGAAAATGCGTTTACTGCGGACTAAACTGTAGGAACCAAGCCCTGCACCGTTACCGCATGACGCCTGATGAAATCGTAGACGCGGCTTCTGCCGCCGCCCGTGCCGGCTACCGCACCCTGGTGATGCAGTCCGGAGAGGATCCATGGTTTACGCCGAAAATCCTGGGCGGCCTGGTGAAGGAGATCAAAAAAACAGGCATGGCCGTCACCCTGAGCTGCGGCGAGATGCCGGAGGAGGCTTACGCGTATCTGCGGGAATGCGGCGCCGACCGGTATCTGCTGAAGCACGAAACCGCCGACCCTGAAATTTACTCCGCTCTTCATCCAGATTCCTCTTTACAGCGGCGGATAGCCTGTCTAAAAGTCTTAAAGCGTCTGGGTTATGAAACCGGCAGCGGATTTATGATCGGCCTGCCCGGTCAAACAGCGGAAACCCTGGCCGACGACCTTCTCCTGCTTCAGGAGATTGGCTGCGATATGGCCGGCATGGGACCCTTTATTCCCCATCCCGACACGCCTTTGCGAGAGCTTTCCAGCGGCAGCACCGAAACCACCAAACGGGTTGTGGCTCTCGCCCGCATCCTGCTTCCCAAGCTGAACCTTCCCGCTACCACTTCTCTTGGCGTTCTGAGCGGCAGTGAAAAAAACGATGTGTTCTCCTGCGGAGCCAACGTGGTAATGCGAAAGGTTACTCCCACTAAATATAAGCGGTATTACGAGATTTATCCGGCAAAGCTCGGAGAAACCCACGTAATCGAGGACCGCAAGCTTTTAGAACAGCAGATTACAGCGTTGGAACGTGTTCCCCGCTGACAAATCATATTTCCATCCAAAATATTTTTGAAAGAAAGAAGATAGAGCGTTATGTATGATGTAAAATCCAGCAAAGCGGAAGAATTTATCAGTGACGAGGAGATTTTAGACACTCTGGACTACGCGGAGAAAAATAAATCCAACAAGGAGCTGATCGAAGCCCTGCTGCAAAAGGCAGCAAGCCTGAAGGGCTTGACCCACCGGGAGGCGGCGGTGCTTCTGGACTGCGATCTACCGGAGGAAAACGAGAAAATGTATCGTTTGGCGGAACAAATTAAAAAAGATTTCTACGGGAACCGTATCGTTATGTTCGCCCCGCTGTATCTGTCCAATTACTGTGTCAACGGCTGCACCTACTGTCCCTACCACTACAAAAACAAGCATATCTGCCGGAAAAAGCTGACCCAGGATGAAATCCGCAGGGAGGTCATCGCCCTTCAGGATATGGGACACAAGCGCCTGGCTCTGGAAACCGGCGAGGATCCGGTGAACAATCCCATTGAGTATGTTCTGGAAAGCATTAAGACTATCTATTCCATCAAGCATAAAAACGGCGCCATCCGCCGGGTGAATGTAAACATCGCCGCCACTACGGTGGAAAATTACCGCAAGCTGAAGGAGGCCGGCATCGGCACCTACATTTTGTTCCAGGAAACCTACAATAAGAAGGCTTACGAGCAGCTTCATCCTACCGGCCCGAAATCCAACTATGCTTACCACACAGAGGCCATGGACCGGGCGATGGACGGCGGCATCGACGACGTAGGCTGCGGCGTCCTGTTCGGCCTGAACCTCTACCGCTATGATTTTGTGGGCCTGCTGATGCACGCCGAGCATCTGGAGGCCGCTAAGGGCGTCGGCCCTCACACCATCAGCGTGCCGAGAATCCGCCCTGCCGACGACATCAATCCCGACGAATTTGAAAACGGGATCAACGACGATATTTTCGCTAAAATCGTAGCGGTTCTCCGGATTGCCGTCCCCTACACCGGTATTATCATCTCCACCCGGGAAACCCAGAAAACCCGGGAAAGAGTGCTCCACCTGGGCGTTTCCCAAATCAGCGGCGGCTCCCGCACCTCTGTAGGCGGCTACTGCGAGGAGGAGGAAGAGGATTCCGCCCAGTTCGAGGTCAGCGACACCCGTACCCTGGACCAGGTAGTCAACTGGCTGCTGGGGATGGGGTATATTCCCAGCTTCTGCACTGCCTGCTACCGGGAGGGCCGCACCGGCGACCGGTTTATGCGTCTGGTAAAAAGCGGGCAGATCGCCAACTGCTGCCAGCCTAACGCTTTAATGACCCTGAAGGAATACTTAGAGGATTACGCGTCGCCCGATACCAAGGAAAAGGGCTTAAAGCTGATCCAAAGCGAAATTCCCAAGATTCCCAGCGAAAAGGTCCGCCAGGTGGTGCTGAAGCACCTGAACGAAATGGAAAACGGCATGCGGGATTTCCGTTTTTAAGAATATCCCGCAGCTTTCCCGGTGCCGCGGTGGTTGAATAATAGCGATAAAATCCTTGCCGGAGGATCAGCTGTTCTTTCGCGAAGGTCCGCCGCCCTTCGGGAAGCTGTAATACCACTAATGCCAAAAATTTAATTGCAAATAGCGAAACGCATGAGCAGCGGCTTCGCTCTTTGCCCGCGCACCAAATACACCGTGTATTTTTGAAAGGAGGCTCCAGCCATGAGCCTGTCAAGCACCCCAAGCGCCAACCGCGTCCATATTGGTTTATATGGTAAGCGGAACAGCGGGAAATCCTCTCTGATCAACGCCATCACCAACCAAGAGACCGCTTTGGTTTCCGATTTCGCCGGCACCACCACGGATCCTGTTTATAAGGCCATGGAGATTCACGGCATCGGCCCCTGCATGCTGATCGATACCGCCGGCTTTGACGACGAGGGCGAACTGGGCAGGCTTAGGGTGGAAAAAACCCGACAGGCTTTGGAGAAAACAGACATCGCTGTTCTGGTGTTTGACGGCCGTCCCGTCACCGAGGAAAAAGAGTGGCTTTCTCTTTTGAAACAGAAAAAAACGCCGATTTTGGCCGTGGTGAATAAGCTGGATCTTTTAGAGAACCCCCAAGCCTATGCGGACACCCTGAAAAGGGATTACGGCCTTTCCCCCGTACTGGTCAGCACCAAAACCCGGGAAGGCATCGACAAGGTTCGTGAGGAGCTGATCCGGCTTCTGCCCGAGGATTACGAGCAGGAGAGCATCACGGGACATCTGGTGTCTCAGGGGGATTGTGTGCTTCTGGTAATGCCTCAGGATATCCAAGCGCCAAAGGGCCGGCTGATTTTGCCCCAGGTGCAGACTATCCGGGATCTTTTGGATCACAGATGTCTGGTGATGAGCTGTACCACAGACAAGCTGGATGAGGCCCTTTCCGCTTTGAAGCAGCCGCCGAAATGGATTATCACTGATTCTCAAGTGTTTAAAACCGTTTACGACAAAAAGCCAAAAGAGAGCAGGCTCACCTCCTTCTCGGTGCTGTTCGCTAACTACAAAGGAGATCTCTCCGAGTTTGTCCAGGGCGCGGCTGCCATCGAGAGCCTGACGGAACACTCCAAGGTGCTGATCGCTGAGGCCTGCACACACGCTCCTTTATCAGAGGACATTGGCCGTGAAAAGCTGCCGCGGATGCTGCGAAACAAGGTGGGCCAGGGGCTCGCGGTGGACGTAGTGGGAGGGCCCGCCTTTCCCGAGGATTTATCCGGCTATGACCTGATTATCCACTGCGGCGCCTGCATGTTTAACCGCCGCCATGTCATGTCCCGTATTGACCGGGCTAAAAGCCAAGGCGTGCCTATTACCAATTACGGCGTGGCCATCGCCAAGCTCTCTGGTATTTTGGATAAAATCGATTTGTAAGCTGAGTCTTAAAACAAAAAGCGTAGGGAGGATCAGTTTTTACTGATCCTCCCTACGCTTTTCGCGTGCTTTCACCAAAAGGCCTATGGTAATGGTAAAATCGGAGATCTGACTTTATTTCAGTTATTTGACGATAAACCTCCTGATGATTACAGCATTTTGTTAAACGCATCTTCAAAATTCTAAGCCGCGGGGCGCTACGGCTGCGGGACCTGCCTGCCCTCATGGTCCACAAGGTAGGAACCGGACAGCAGCAGCTGGGAAACCGGTACAATTTGATATCCCTCTCCCTGGATAGCCGCTATCGCGGCGGGCAAGGTTTGAACTGTGGCCTCTGCGCCGTTGTGCAGAAGGATGATGGAGCCTGGCTTCAACTGGGACGAGAGCCTGTTTTTCATGTTTTCCGGAGAAGGATCCTGCCAGTCGTAGCTGTCAATATTCCACTGGATACAGTACATTCCCAGGTCATTGGCGGCTTCCACCACCGAATTATCGTAATCGCCGTAGGGCGCCCGGAATAAAATAGGACTAAGTCCGGTGATCTCCTTAATTTTTTCATTGCATCCGGTAATTTCCGCCAGCTGCTGTTCCTTTCCGACCTGAGGCATATGGGGATGTGTGTCGGAATAGTTGCATACGTCGTGTCCCTGGCCGCTCATCGCTTTCACCATTTCCGGATATTCCTGGGCCCATTCCCCTGTGACAAAAAAGGTGCTTTTCACTTCGTATTGCTCCAGAATATTCAGGATATCCTCTGTCTGCCCGTTTCCCCAAGCGGTGTCGAAGGTAAGGGAAACCACCTTATCCTCTCTTTGTACGGAATAAATCGGGCTTTTCCGCGGAGACGCCACCGTCTGCAAAATAGCGCCCGCCCCTTGGAATCCGATCATTACCGCCAGCGCTCCTACCAGCACACAGCATCCAAAGGCTAACAGCTTCTTTTTGGTCAGCACAAAAAATCTCACCGCAATCCCCCCTTAGTGAAGCTTATGCCTTAAGCGGCATTCTTATGTTTTGAAAGGCAAAAAAAGCCGCCGGATTCGGAATCCGGCGGCTTAAGCTTTTTCTAATTCTTGTTTTTCATCAACTGGTTTAATTCCTCCAGGAAGGAATTAATATCCTTGAACTGCCGGTAGACTGAAGCAAAACGCACATAGGCTACCTCATCTACCTCTTTCAGCGCCTCCATGGCATACTCCCCAATCAGAGTGGAGGAAACCTCCCGGTCGAGAGAATTTTGAAGCTTCGCCTCAATATCATCCACCATTTTTTCAATGGCGGCAATGGAAATCGGCCGGTTGGCGCAAGCCCTCAGCAGGCCGTTAATCAGCTTATTCCGGTCGAACACTTCCCGGGACTTATCCTTTTTAATGACAATTACAGGAACCGTCTCGATCACCTCATAGGTGGTGAAGCGCTTGCCGCAGCCCAGGCATTCCCGTCTTCTGCGGATTCTTTCCCCGTCGTCGGCGGGCCTGGAGTCCACTACCCTGCTTTCCTCATAACCACAAAACGGACACTTCAAAACTCTTTCCCTCCTTTAATAAAGCGCGTGACAAAAATCAATTTCACGATAAAAGCGAAAGCATTGCTACAATTGTAGTATAACACACAGTTTCTTTCCCCGCAAGAAAATTTATCCAAAGCAGGACTCAAAGCCAGCGGATTGAAGAAAGCGGTAAGCGTCTGCCAGCTCGGAAATCTGAGCAAAATCCTTCCGATACACCTCGATAATGAAATCCCCTCGATAATGGTTCTCTCTGAGAATACTCAGCAGCCGCGCGTAATCCATTTCCCCGCGTCCCGGCAGCAGGCAGTCGCGTCCGGGCCTGTTGTCATTAATATGGATATGAACTAAGTTTTTTCCCATAGCCTCGCACATTTCATAGGGATCCCTTCCCGAGCGGACGGCCTGCTTCACATCCAGCACAAAGCTTGCGTCTTCTTTTAAATATTCCCGCATATTCCGTATAAAGCCGCAGTCCTGGCTGCGGAAGGCGTTTACGTTTTCCTGAGCCAGCGTGACGCCGTATTCTCTGGCGATCCGGGAAAGGATTCCAAACCGGTCATAGTATTCCCGGTCATTCAGGCCGCTTTTTTCAAAGCTGCGGTCACCGTGAATCACTAGGATTTCCGCTCCCAGCCGCCGGGCCATTTCAAAATACCTGCGGTAAAAGGAAGCGCCATCCTGAAACCGCCGCTCGTAATTGGAAAACAACAGATAAGATTCAAACCCTGAGGTAAATGGATGCAAGGACTTCACCCGGCATCCCTGAGGCTTCAGCTTTTCTTCCAGCATGGTCAGAAATTCCGGCTCCATCTCGGAATAGGTATTGATAAAAATTTCGAATTCCCGAAATCCTGAATCGATCAGGGTCTGCAGGCTGTCCTCCATCGCCATAGGATAAAGGCAGGCCGTTGAAATTCCCAGCGCCAAAGCTTTTCCTCCTTTCAAAAAGGCCATCCGCGCGCCGCGAATGGCCTTTTCAAATTCTCTATGTTAGCTTTACCGGATTTATGCTTTTTTTGCATCCAATTTTTTCGCGCGGTACCGGCGCCATACCACCCAAAGAGGGCCGGTAATACAGGTGCTGGAATAGCAGCCGCAGATGATACCGAACATCAGCGGGAGGGCGAAGGTTACCACAGAAGACAAATTGTATACCAGGCCCACCACGACTACAACGCCTACGGCCATTACAGTAGCCACAGAGGTATTGATGGTACGGGTCAGGGTCTGATTGATACTGGTATTGACCAGTTCGCCGATCTCGGCTCTGGGGCCCATAATCCTCCTGTTTTCACGAATACGGTCGTAAATGATGATGGTATCGTTCAGCGAGTAGCCCAGTATCGTCAGAACCACAGCGATGAAATTGTCGTCTACCGGCATCCGGAACACCACAAAGGTAAAGTAAATAACCGCCACGTCGTGCAGCAGCGCGATAACAGCTACCACGCCGGCGGACCAGCCGCCGATTTTACGGAACCGGAAAGCGATATAAATAATCATCAGCACGGCGGCTAAGCCTACCGCGCAAAGACATTTCAGCAGGAACTTTTCCCCGTTGACCGGGTCAACCGAGTCAGACTCCAGCTTTTGAAAGCCGTTATCCGGATATTTTTCCTGAATCGCGTCCTCCATAGCCTTTTGGCCCTCCAGGGACAAGGCGTCGTTGCCGGCAAACTCGATAGACACGTTATTGTTGATCGCGCCGTCCTCGCCGGCCACAATGTCGGTGCTCTCATTGACATTGACGCTTTTTCCGGTAGTTTCCTCTACCAGAGCCGCCAGCTCGTCGGTATTGATCTCTCCGGTAAAAGAGTAGTTCACGATCGCGCCGCCGGTAAACTGAATATCCAGCCTCGCGCCGAAGATCACATTAAAGATTACGCCGATCAGCAATACGGCGATAGAAATCCCGAAGAAAATCTTCTTATTTTCTACAAATCTGATTTTAAACTGATGGAATTTCATTCTGCGCCACCTCCATACCAAGATTTTTTGCGCATGAACTTATATCCCGACAGGGAAGAAAGCATCAGGCGGGAGGCGGTGACGCCCATGAGGAAGTTGCCGATGACGCCCACCAGCAGGGTATAGCCGAAGGAGTAAATAGTCCCGGTAGTGGAAGCGCCGAAAATGCCGGACAAAATATTGCTCGGCCCGAACACCAGCATCAGGATCACGGCCACGATGATTACCGTAATATTGCCGTCAAAAATCGCGGCGAAGCTTGTCTTGCTGCCGGTACGGATGGCGCCATCCAAGGTTTTGCCAGCTCTCAGTTCCTCCTTGATGCGCTCGTTGGTAATAATATTGGCGTCCACACCCATACCAATGGAAAGAATCACGCCGGCGATGCCAGGCAAGGTCAGGGTGAAGCTGGGCACAAAGTTAAAGAAGCCGGAGACACAGGCCAGAGACAAGGCGACCTGTCCCAGCAGGGCGATGCAGGCTACAAAGCCCGGCACCCTGTATACAATTAACATAAACAGGCAGACCAGCACCAAAGCGATCGCGCCGGCCAAAGCCATCGCGTTCAGGGCGGAAGCGCCCAGGGTCGGGTTAATGGTTCTCAGGTTCGTGGTTTCCAGTTTAAAGGGCAAGGCGCCGGCCTGAATCTTGCTGGCTAAGGCGGCTGCCTCAGAGGAAGTGAAGTTGCCGGAGATATTACATTTTCCTTCGGTGATCGCTTCCTTTACCGTAGCCTGAGAGATCATCACGTCGTCCATCCAAATGGAGATGGTTTGTCCCACCAGCCGGCTGGTGGCCTCGCCGAACAGCTCCCTGCCCTCGTCGTTAAATTCCAGATCCACTACGAACTGCTGAGCGCCGTTATCGTCCTGAATCATACCGGCCTTGGCGGACACCACGTCCTTACCGTCCATAATCACGTTCTCAGCGGTAGTTCCCGCAGGCGTCTTATAGATCGGCTGTCCGTCCGAGCCCACCTCGGTGGTTTCATATTCCCCGCCCTCCCGGAAGGTCAGCAGGGCGGTTGCGGAAAGCTCCTCTACGGCAGCTTCCGGATCGAAGTCGGTCTCATCCTCTTTCCAAGGAAAGCGGACGATGACCTTTCCGTTATCGTAATCCGCGTAAAGCTCATAATCGGTGATGTTGTTATTCACCATACGGAGCTCAATAATGGCCTTCGCGGACTCCATATCCTCTCTTGTGGCCTGCACGCCGTCCGCGGGGCTGAAGGTAGCCTCCACGCCGCCTTTGATGTCAATACCCCATCTGATATCGTTAAGCCCCTTTATGTAGGTAACGGGGATATCTCCGTTCCTGCCGTGGACGCCGAAAAACGCCATACAACTCAGGGCGATGATCAGGAGGGCAACGATAAAAAATACCGGTTTTGCTACTCGCTTCATGCGCAAATCCTCCAATGTAGTTTGGTATCCGCGAAGAAATATGAGAAAACGTCCCCCAAAACAGCTTTCGATATCCACTCGCAGACGTAACAAAATTAATTATATGTTTTTTAGACGAAAAAGTCAATGGAATGTCCTGCCGCAGCAAGGCAGAATTTGGAAATATTTACGTACCACGGTTAAATTTCCAGAAAAAACCGCCGCGAATTTTCATATAGAATCGTCCGTCGGGCTTTGCACGGCAACGGGCCTGCCGCAGCAAGAAAATCAGGGTGTTTTATCCCCCGCAGCCCATTAACCGTGAAGCGTTCTGTTTGCCGAATAAGCATCCGGCATCCGCTGCCCTGACAGTACCGGCCGGAAGATGGCCTCATAATTCCGCCCGCCTAAAAATCCTTCGCCGCCTCCGTTTCCACACTGTCGCCCGCCGCTTTCCAACGCCCTGTGCTTCCCCTGACAGCCGCCTTGCTGAAGCGGTCAAAAGCAACGGCCGCCGGATGCTCCGGCGGCCGTTTGCAGCGCAAATGCCGTGATAATGGATTCTTTCCCTTACATTTTTTCCAGAAGCTTTTCCACCGCCGCCAGCTTGACGCAGATGCAGAAAAGCTGCATCGCCGTCTCCAGCTCGCAGACCGGCGGGTAGGTGGGCGCTAAACGGATGTTGCTGTCGTTAGGGTCCTTGCCGTAGGGATAGGTAGCCCCGGCATTGGTCAGCGCTACGCCTGCCTCCTTGCACAGGGCAACCACCTTGGAAGCGCAGCCGGAAAGCACGTTGACGCTGACAAAATAACCGCCGTTCGGCTTTGTCCAGGCGGCTACTCCCCTTCCCAGCAATTCCTCATCCAAAATGCTGAGCACAGTCTGAAATTTCGGCTCTAAAATCGCCCGATGAAGCTGCATATGATCCAGAAGCCCCTGATAATCTCCAAAATAGCGTACATGCTTCAATTGGTTCAGCTTATCATAGCCAATGGTTTGGTATTGGTACTTTCTTTTAAACACCGCCATATTGCTTTCCGATGCCGCCATAGCGGCTACGCCGGAGCCTGGGAAGGTAATCTTCGACGTGGAGCAGAACAGAATAGGAAGATCCTCGCTGCCATTTTTTCGGCATTCATCCATCAGGTTTAAGAGATGGTCCGGCGTATCATTTAAATCATGAACCGCGTAGGCGTTATCCCACATAATGCGAAAATCCTTAGCCGCAGGCTTCAGTGCCGCGAAGCGGCGGACGGTTTCATCTGAATAAGTAATTCCCTGGGGATTGGAATACTTTGGCACACACCAGATTCCCTTGATTTTGTCATCAGATGCGGCCAATTCCTCCACGATATTCATATCGGGGCCTAAGTCAGTCATGGGAACATTGATCATCTCGATGCCGAAAAATTCCGTAATTCCAAAATGACGGTCATAGCCAGGCACCGGACACAGGAATTTAATGGCGCCCTGACGGTTCCAGGGCTCGCATCCGCCGATTCCCTGGCTCATCATACAGGAAATGGCGTCGAACATCATATTGAGGCTGGAGTTGCCTCCCACAAACACATTTTCCGCCGATACTCCCAGCATTTGAGCGAACATCTCGCGCATTTCCGGAATACCCTCCAGCAAACCGTAATTACGGCAGTCCACCCCGCTTTTGCAGCGAAAATCCGAATCCTTATTTAAAATGTCGAACATGCCTCCGGACAAGTCGGTCTGATCCGCTCCCGGCTTGCCTCTGGACATATCCAGCTTTAATCCTTTTGCCTTAAAATCATCGTAGGACTTTTGCAAAAGCCGCTGCTTCTGCCGCAGCTGCGCTTTATCAAGCGATAAATAATCCAACATGAGAATCCTCCTTGCGGTAATTGCAATCATCAGCCAAAACCATAGGTTATTTTAAACCATCCAACAGAAAAATGCAAGTCTTTTTAGTTTTTCCTGCATTTTCAACGTTTTTCACAAAAGAAAGGGCAGGCCGCCGCCTGCCCTTATACTGATAGGATATGCAAATTCCGAAAAAAGGTTCTTTCCTCTTAAAACTCCGCTACTCCCGTAGTCCTTGGGAATGGAAGCACGTCCCGGATGTTCTGAATTCCGGTAAGGTACATAATCAGCCGCTCAAAGCCCAGGCCAAATCCCGCGTGCTTGTTGGTTCCGAAGCGGCGCAGATCCAAATACCACCAGTAATCCGCTTCCTTGAGGCCCAGCTCCTTCATCCGCGCGGTCAGCCGATCCAGGCGCTCCTCACGCTGGCTGCCGCCGATGATCTCCCCGATGCCCGGCACCAGCATGTCCATGGCGGCCACAGTCCTGCCGTCGTCATTCATGCGCATATAGAAGGACTTGATCTCCTTGGGATAATCCGTAACAAATACCGGCTTCTGGAACACCTGCTCAGTCAGGTATTTCTCATGCTCAGTCTGCAAATCCACGCCCCAGTCCACCTGGTACTCGAACTGGCTGTTATGCTTTTTCAGGATCTCCACCGCTTCCGTATAGGTCACATGGGCAAAATCCGATTCCACAATATGGGTCAGCCGGTCGATCAGGCCCTTATCCACAAACTGGTTGAAAAACTGCAGATCCTGAGGACAGGTATCCATTACATAGCGGATAACATATTTCATCATATCCCTGGCCAGATCCATGTCGTCGTTTAAATCCGCGAAAGCAATCTCCGGCTCGATCATCCAAAACTCCGCGGCATGGCGCTGGGTATAGGATTTTTCCGCCCGGAAGGTAGGGCCGAAGGTATAAACCTTTCCGAATGCCATAGCCATGCATTCCGCTTCCAGCTGTCCGGATACCGTCAAGGAGGTGTGCTTTTCAAAGAAATCTTGGGAAAAATCGATTCTGCCGTCCTCGCCTCTGGGCGGATCCTCAAGATCCAAGGTGGTGGCGGTAAACATTTCGCCGGCGCCCTCGCAGTCGCTGCCGGTGAGAATCGGCGTATGGGCGTAAATAAAGCCCCTCTCCTGGAAAAACTTGTGGATGCCAAAGGCCGCCGCGGAACGCACCCGGAACGCCGCGGAGAAGGTGTTTGCCCTAGGCCGCAGATGGGCGATGGTTCTCAAGTACTCCAAGCTGTGGCGCTTCTTTTGAAGCGGATATTCCGGAGAAGACGGGCCTTCCACCAGAATTTCACAGGCGTGAAGCTCAAAAGACTGCTTCGCCTGAGGAGTTTCCACAAACTCGCCGTTAACGGTCACCGCCGCTCCTACGTTCAGCTTGGCGATTTCCTTAAAGTTATCAATTTTCTTATCCTCAAAGACCACCTGGACGCCCTTAAAGCAGCTGCCGTCGTTCAGTTCCATAAAGCCTAAGGCCTTGGAATCCCGGATGGTTCGCACCCAGCCGCAGACCGTAACCTTTTTTCCGCTGAAAGAGGCTGGACTTTGATACAAGCTCGCGATTTCAGTTCTCGTCATGGTTTCAATCTCCCTCATCGTTTCTCAATCGTAAGTAGCTTTATTTTATACCAATTCCCACCTCCATGCAAGGGGAAACTTGGCCTTTCTCTCCGATCAAGGGCGATTTCTTTTTGTTTTTCTCCTTGTACCCCTTTTCCCTCATGCGGCATAAGATGATACAGGCCCCTATTTTCATGTTTAGAAAGGAGAGCTGCCATTTTGGCTACTGTCAATTATACGGTGCGCCCAGGGGACACCCTATGGAACATCGCGGAAAAATTTGACACCTCGGTCAACGATATCGCCAGGTATAACGGCATCAGCGACGTAAACCAGATTTATCCCGGACAGGTGCTGCGGATCGCCACCCAATTTCCGGTGGCATCCAAATGGTATATCGTCCGCCAGGGAGATACCTTGTCCTCGATTGCCGACCGGTACAATACCACAGTGGAACGCCTGCTGCAGCTTAACTGCTGCATTTACGACCCCAACCGGATCTATCCCGGACAGGTACTGAGGGTCAAGCCATAGCCTCGTGCCATTCATCGCCACAGCTAAAAGGCGTGGCATGAATTTCGGCCTATCAGGCCAAAAGAGAAGCCAGCGCCATTTAGGCGCTGGCTTTCAGTTTGTTTAGGCCATGGTGGTAGGACTGCTTTCCTGGAAAAGGGGTATCCTGCCCCTTCTTATTCAAACCGCCTTCTCTCTGATCTTGCCTTTCCGGTTCCCGTATCTATTTATGCACTGCCGCCGCATGAAGCCCTACTGTACTTGCAGCAGCACGCCGCCCAAAATTAACGAGCCTCAAATTTATCCTTTAAATTTTGGGGCCTCTCAAAAATATAGCGGGATCAAAGCCCGTCTGGATCATCTGGCTTTAAGCCAATGCTTTTATTCGTTTTCCCCTCACAGCATACACCATATAAATCATGCCTCTTGCAGGAAAAGATCCCCAACGGCATTACAAAACAGGCAAAGGTCTTCTGCCCAAAAACAATAAAGGCCGAAAGATACTTACCGCTATAAACTCACTTGGAACCGAATCATATTGTCCTCCAAAGGGGATGCCTTGATATTGCCATGATGTTTTTCTACTATGGCTTTCGCGATAGAAAGGCCTATGCCGAAGCCGCTCCCGTACGTCCTCGCTTTGTCCGCACGATAAAACCGGTCAAACAGCCGGTCAAGCTCCATGCGTCCTACAGCCATGTAAGAATTATCAACCAGGATGACGGGGTGTTTCCCTCCCCGGAGAGTTACTCTTATCATTCCATCCGGATCGCAGTACTTTACAGCATTATCCAGCAGGATAGAAATAAGCTGCCGCATAGCCGCTTCATTTCCGTGATAGCTAATATGGTCAGGAACATCTGTCAGAAGTCTTTTCCGTTGGCTGTTAATATGCTGTGCAAATGCAGATACGGTATCCAAAACGACTTCGCTGAGTGAAAAAGGCTCTTTAGTGAGTTTAGTACCGTCCTCATCCATTCGAGCGAGAGATACCAGGCGGTTAACCAGTTCCGTCATTATTTCAGCTTCCTCCCGAATATCGGAAAGCCATTCATTTGCTCCGATCTCCGTTTCCATAATATCAAGGTTGGTACAAATCAATGTCAGGGGCGTTTTAAGCTCATGATTCGCGTCGGTAATAAATTGTTTTTGCTTTTCATAGCTCTCAGCCGCAGGCTTAACAGCCCTTCGGGAAATGAGAACAATCAAAATAATAATCACAATACTGCTCGCAGCGAAAACCAATGAGGCGGCAAGCATAAACTGTTGATTGCTTTGTTTGGTATTCAGCCCGTTTATGAATACAACAGCCTGTCCCGCCGCCGTGTCGTATCTCTTATAGCGGAAATCGCCTATCCAGCCCCGCTCGTCTGAGTACTCCATCACCTTTTCAGCATAGGCAATCGCCTCGTCCCGCGATACGCTGGCAATTGATCGAATATCCGCAGACAAAACGTTTGTGCTGCGGTCAAAGCGCACAGTGAAAAAACGGGTGGTAAAAGGAGACTCCGAGTTTAATCCATCAGGCATGGGCGGAGGATTCGGGGCATTACTGAATTCATTCCATTCAGGGAAAGTACCGTCATTAGAGGATACAACATCGGCAAGCATATCAAGAGACCGGTTGGTTTGCGCTGTTGTGACTAAAAAGATGGATATAAGCAAGATCACAAAAACCGCTGTAAAGGAAAGAATACAGATCTTTATAAAATTTTTTCGTAATTTATAAATCATTGGCTTCCTCCAGCTTATAGCCTGCCCCGCGAATAAATCGAATTTCAACGTTTGCCTTCATAGAAGCAAGCTTTTTGCGGATATTGGAAATATGCACCCAAATCACACTAACATCCACATCGCTCTCCCAGCCCCAAACGTGGGACATAAAATCATCAATCGGGATAATGAAGTTTGGACGGTCCATAAGCATTTCCATAATTTGAAACTCCCGGCCGCTCAAAGCTGTTTTCTTGTCCTCACATTGGAGCTCATAGGTGGAACGGTTTAGAATGAGTCCTCCAAATTTACATAGATCCGGTACATAGTTGTCACGCCTTCGCAGCATCGCTCTGACACGCGCAAGCAATTCCGGTGTGGAAAACGGCTTCGGCAGATAATCATCCGCGCCCGCATCCAGGCCCTCTACCCGCTGGTCGATTTCCGTTTTAGCAGTTAAAAACAAAGCAGGCGTACAAACTCCCTTCTCTCTCAGGCGTTTCAACACTTCTACTCCATCCATTCCAGGCATCATAATATCAAAAATCAACCCGTCATATTCTTCGCTTTCTGCATAGGCTAGCGCATCCATACCGTTTGAAACGGCATCTACCATATATTGGTTGGCTTCAAAAATATGCTTCAAGGACTTCAATAATCTTGTGTCATCCTCCGCGATCAGTAAACGCATACTATATAATCTCCTTGCGTGAAATTATTTTTATTTTAGCAGCTCCGCCTTAACATTGGCTAAAGGCGCCGTTTTTGTTTCCTGTGCTCTTTCTATTATAGCACTCCCATATAACTTTTACGATTCCCCTGCTGAAAAGGACGCCAACATTCACCTAGAATTCACAGCTTCTTTAGGGCGATTTTAGTGTGCGCAGCTATTATCTTAGATGGCACAGCCATACAGCCGCCTTCTGTTGTTCTTCAAATCAACCGGCCAAGTCCTGATCAGGGACACAGAACAACGGAGCCTAAAATCATTTTCCTCTACAAAGCGGCTATTGAGCTGCAATCCAAAGCAACGGAGGACGAGTACGTGGATTATGAAACATTTAAAAGAATAAAAAAAGGAAATGGAAAAGCGCTTGAAGCCCTGATTGACGCCCATCTGAAAAAAGCTTGGTTCATCAGCTTCCAGCTAACGGAACATGTTTGCAGAGGCGCGCCGCTTCTAATAAAAGCATGGAAAGCCTCTTTGGAACAAATTATAAGCGCTCAAACCGCTCCAAAAGAGGATTTCAGAGAAATTCTCCATAGCAATCTTTTAAAGCTGTATTTAATCGGCGTGGAGGATGATCCTGAGTTTGAATCCTTACCCGTGCCCCAGGTGGCTAAAAAATACCAGCAGTTTGTGGCAGAAACCGAATTATTGCCAAATGATTTGAAACCGGCTTATTTAATGAATGTCTATGGAAATCTCAGCACAGCCCGTCTTGCTCAAATTCTTGGAATCCCCACCGAATCCGTAGCAGATTCCGTAAAGCAGGCAGCGGAAAATATCACGAAGGCAAGCGGTGCCTTACGCCGGGATAAGCAGGCGGCAAAAATTCAGTTATCCGCAGAATTCAGGAATCCAAGTGACAGTGGATTTGAAGACATTGTTATTCCGGCTTATCTTAACACAGCTCTTATCCACGAAATCAATCATTTATTGAATAAACCAGTAATTCAGAACCGAAAGGAACAAAACGCTATGACGACGAAAACAAATAATATCAGAGCAAAGGGCAGCACAAAGGCCGTGTCCAAAAGAAGTAATAAAAAGGCAAAAATCATCGTGATATCCGCCGTTGTTCTTGCTGTGGTGATTCTCGGTTTGATTTTTATTCCAAAGCTGGTTGGCAGAAACACAGGAAAGAACACCAGCATTACCACATATAATGTTGAAACAATTACTACAGGAAATGTGGATACCACGATTAGTGGAAGCGGAACTCTGTCGCCTGTTTCCAAAGAAACGCTTGCAACAGCAAAGGCGGGTACGGTCACGGCTGTAAACTACGAGGTTGGCGACAAGGTGGAAGAAGGCGCGGTGATCGCAGTGATAAAAGAGGAAAATGGCAGCGAAACCGATTTCACAGCGCCTTACGACTGTATTCTGATTGAGCTTCCTATCTCTACAGAGGATGAATTAGCCGCGAACAGCCAAATTGCGATGGTAATGGGCACAGACGGCTTTACCATGGGAATTGCCGTAGATGAGCTTGACATTTCCACTGTTAAAGTAGGGCAGGAGGTAGATTTCACAATTGATGCCGTCGATGGCAGCTATACCGGCAGGGTTACGGCTGTTTCCTATAATGGAAGCTCCAGCGGCGGTACGACGGCTTATCAAATAACCGCACAAGTGGACTATGTGGAGGGCGTATACCCGGGCATGAGTGCTTCGGCTGAAATTGTTATTGAATCCAGCGGCGAAGGCTTACTTGTTCCTGTTGACGCCGTCCGTACCTCCGGTGATCAAAATTATGTTTATCTTGCGCCAAGCGGCGCTGCTGAAGGGACAGAATATGAAGAGGATCAGCTTGATGTTTCCAACCTCACAAAAGTCACGGTTGAAACCGGAATGAGTGATGGCAGCTATATTCTCATCGAAAGTGATGAGCTTGCCGAGGGCGACTTGATTGTAATTACAAAGATTACTTCTACACAAACCGGTTCAGACAGCGAAAGCCAAGGCGGTTTCGGCGGTATGAGCGGATTCCCCGGAGGCGGCGGAATGGACTTTGGTGATTTTGATTTCGAAAATTTTGATCCCAACAATATGCCGCCCAATGGAGAGGGTGGATTTCCCGGCGGCATGGGCGGCAATTAACGGAGGGGTCAACATGATAAAGCTAAAACACATTTATAAATCCTATTCTCTAGGCGATGAACAGGTGGATGTTCTTCACGATATTAATCTCCATGTGAAGCCGAAAGAATTTGTATCCATTCTCGGGCCATCCGGCAGTGGTAAATCAACGCTGATGAACATTATTGGCTGCTTAGATATCCCTGACTCCGGGGATTATATCCTTGACGGCGAGTATGTGGACAATTGTACGGAAAATGAGCTTTCTGAAATCAGGAGCAAAAAAATTGGGTTTATTTTTCAACAGTTTAATCTTCTTCCCGAGCTTACTGCGTACGAAAATGTAGAGATGCCGCTTTTGTATCATAAGCTCTCTCCAGCCGAGCGGCGTGAGAGAGTGGAAAGGACGCTTGCACAAGTAGGACTTGCCGACCGCATGAAACACAAGCCGGCACAGCTTTCGGGCGGGCAGCAGCAAAGGGTTGCCGTAGGGTAGGAACCGGACGCCTTATCATATTTCTATGACAGGATTTCCGAGAACCTCCCTCAGAACCGTACGTACACCTTTCGATGTATACGGCTCCCCAGCCATTCCTAAAGCATTTTACAAAGTTCCATTATGAAGATTGACGTGGCAGTCATGGCATAAGACGAGCGTTTTGCGCTTCATATAGCTCATCAGCCATACCCAGTTAGGCATAGGCGTTCCACGTTTTCGGTATTTCTTCACAATGTCCTTAAGCTTCCTTACATGATGAATCTCCAAGGCACAATGTTCTGCTCCACATAATTCACATACATCACTGTTGAGCCTTTTCATTAACTGACCACCCTTTAATACCTGTCCGAATTGGTCGGAGATTTCTCCGGCAGGTCGGCTAACCTTTTTTAGACTGTCATTGAAGTAGGTCATCGTTTTAGGGCCTTCTTTCGTATTGTATCTGATACCAACAATACGCATGGTGCCAGTTCCATTTTTTCTGGGAACATCAATTCCATATTTCTGAATAACCTTTTTGACCGATGATTTTTCCTTTCGGGCGATTGTCTTAATCATGCTGAAATAGTGATAATACTGAAATGTGGATATTTTCGTGCTGACATCCGTTGCTAAGCAATAGTAATTGTAAAGCCCTCTGATTTCTGCGTTGTACTGACTGATAATTTCAATCACGGGCAGATTAACTCGTGCCCCCACCTGATAGGGTTTTCCCTTTTTAATGAACGGCTTGAGCTTTTCCCGAATAACATCTCCCGGCACAACTAACTGAATTGTACCGTTTACAGAGCGTTTCTTTCGACCGATTGAATCAACCACTTGCTTTGTGTTCTCTTGAGATTTTGTAATTTCGTATCCCAGAAAACGCACTCGTTTATCCGACAGATTGGTGATTTTCGTTTTTTCCCGGCTCAATTCAAGATGAAGTTCCTTTTGCATGAAACCTGCAATTCTTTCCTTGATTTCATTCGCTGTTGCCTTGCTGCCGATGATACAGACCACAAAATCGTCCGCATAGCGCACATATTTTACACGCTGATAGTTTTTATCCATAGGGTCTAAGGCAGGGATATTCTGCATTTGCCGCAGGTACTCATCCGCTTGTTCCTGATTGCCTTTCTTTTTTGCACGGTTTCGTTTGTATTGGAGAATCTGATATTCACGATATGGTCTCCGCTGTTTCCCTTTGGTGTATTCAGCAGATATTCCTTCCATGAACTTATCAAACTCGTGCAGATAAATGTTGGCCAAAATGGGGCTGATGATGCCGCCCTGCGGTGTTCCCGACAGCGAATTGTACTTCTGGTTGAATTCCAAATATCCGGCTTTCAGGAATTTCCAAATAAGCTCAAGAAATCTACCGTCATCAATCTTCTTCAAGAGTATCTTTAACAATATTTCATGGTCGATATGGTCGAAGCACCCGGTGATATCGCCTTCAATTACCCAGTTGGTTCCCCTACAGGTGCTTTTAATTTGATACAGTGCGGTGTGACAGCTTCTATTAGGCCGAAAACCGTGCGAATTATCGCTGAAAATTGGCTCGTAGATTGCCTCTAAAATCTGCCGTACTACTTCCTGTACCAGCTTGTCAGCAAAGGCAGGGATACCCAAAGGTCGCATTTTACCGTTCTTCTTGGGGATATATGTCCTTCGGACAGGTTTTGGTTGATAGCGTTCCCATTTGAGCAGTTCTATCAGTTGAGAAATTTGCTTCCTGCTAAAACCGTCAATGGTTGTCCCGTCTGTTCCGGGCGTCATATTGCCTTGCTTAGCATGGATTTTTTGATATGCCCGCAAAAAGAAGTCCTCATTGAAAAGATTTCTGTAGATACGGTCATACCGGTGTGATTCATCTTGTTTGGATTTTTGCTTTAGTATTGATAATACCGTTTCAGCTTTTTGCATTTCGCATACCTCCATTCGATTATCAATAGAATGACCTGCCGCCCTTCGCCATGTATGCGGCTTTCCCGCACTCGGACTACTATGGCGGCTCCGTTGCCATGCCGGATATTCAGTGTCATCTCCCTCGCTTTTCACACTTGGGATTTATCGCCATAGGGCATTACACATAGCATTTCTGCGTTCTGGTTTAGGCAATCTCCGTTTAGTCGTATTGATACATTGGGTGTGGTTTAGGTTTCCGTTCATTCCTTTTACATACTTCCTGTATGCCGGGACATTTTCAGAGAGTATCAGTGACGACAACGGTT
The DNA here is from genome assembly GCA_000154345.1 of [Clostridium] leptum DSM 753. Taxonomy (GTDB): domain Bacteria; phylum Bacillota; class Clostridia; order Oscillospirales; family Acutalibacteraceae; genus Clostridium_A; species Clostridium_A leptum. The sequence continues at coordinate 458,915 of DS480348.1, read as the reverse complement.
TCACTGATAGAAATTGTCCATGTGCGCAATCAGTCTTCGCACATCTCCACACTTAGAGCAAAGAAACTGGATTTAAAGCAGTTTAGCCTTAACCATGCCACGCCTTTGGTCTCGCATATCCCGCTTATACACTGATTTCAAACGTATATGCTTTTCCGCCATGCTCTTGTCCCCTTTATCTTTCGATTCCGGGTTAGGCGGCTAACCAACTGGATTTCTCTCCAATCCAGTACCTCTTTAGGCATTATCAATACGCCCTTACGGACGCACATTGCCCGTGTGCTTGCTGCGGAACCGTCTATTATTCTGGCAGACGAGCCAACCGGAAACCTTGACTCCTCTTCCGGCGCTGAGATCATGGGGATTATTAAAGGCTTGCACCAAGCGGGCAATACCATTGTTTTGATTACGCATGACAGCAGTGTCGCCGGGCAGGCACAGCGCAAGGTATATGTTCATGACGGCATATTAACAGAAAGGGAGGCAAGAACATGACGCTGAAAATCATCATGCTGTCCCTCCGGGCAATCTATAACAATAAAATGCGTTCCTTTCTTACCATGCTCGGTATTATTATTGGCGTTATGGCCGTTGTCATTCTCGTTTCTATTACACAAAACGCAACCAGCGGTATCACGGACAGCATCGCCAGCATGGGCTCAGATCAAATCACCGCTTCGATTACGGGAGAAGACGTATCTGTCAGCCGTGACAGTATTGAGACACTGAACAGCTATGGTGCAATTGATAAAACAGCACCGGTTATTACAACCAGCCAAACCGTAAAGCATAACGGCGAAACCGGTTCCTATTCTATTGTTGGTGTTACAAACGACTATTTTGACGTACAGGATATAGCAATTCAAAGCGGCCGTCTCATTGCAGATTCCGATATTGAATGGACAACTAATGTCGCCGTGATAGGCACGGAAGCGGCAACCGATTTATTTGGCACTTGGGACGCTGTGGACGGCACCATCACAATTGGAGAAAGAAATTATAAGGTTATTGGCGTGCTGGAAGAACAGGGCAGCAGTCTTGTCGGATCGGATGACAGCAAAATTTTGATTCCATATACAACAGCCGAGCGTATTACAGGCCAAAAATCAGTTTCCACTTTTTATATTAAAGCTTCAAGCTCCAATTCTGTAAATGTGGCGATCAATATGGTAGAGTCTTTTTTATTGCAAACCACCAGGGATGAGGACAGCTTTACTGTAAATAATCAATCTGATGTTCTTGATACAATGGATGAAGTTAACAACACCATGTCGCTTCTGCTTGCAGGGATCGCTGCGATTTCCCTGTTAGTAGGCGGTATCGGGATTATGAATATCATGCTTGTATCCGTAACCGAGCGAACAAGAGAGATCGGCATCCGTAAAGCCGTCGGCGCCAAAAGGCAGCATATTATGCTGCAATTTCTGTGCGAGTCATGCATCCTTTCCGTCCTTGGAGGCTTGATCGGATTAGTTTTATCCGCCGCTGTTGTCAGTGCATATAATACAGCTGCTGGCAGCAGTGCAGCCATCAACTGGGGCATCGGTATGGCAGCCATCGCATTTTGCGCGGTGATCGGTATATTGTTTGGCAGTTATCCGGCCGCAAAGGCATCGCGTCTGCAGCCAATTGACGCGCTGCATACTTCGTAAACCAGTGAATAAGGATAGGTAAAAAGGCAGGCGGATTATGATAGATTTCCGCCTGCCTTTTTTATTCTGTCGTTTTTCTAAATAAACGCAACAAATCCGAACCCATCACCAATCGGTAAAAGGTTCGGATTTATTTGTTGTGGTGGAGCATAGCGGGATCGAACCGCTGACCTCTACACTGCCAGTGTAGCGCTCTCCCAGCTGAGCTAATACCCCATTTCACAAAGCTGTGTTTTTCACAGCTTTGTTATAATATCATATTTTCAAATATTTTGCAAGCCCCTTTTTAAAGTTTTTTTAATTTTTCTGTCAGCTCGTGCTGAGGCGTAACAAAAAGGGTCTGATAATGCACATAGATAACCATACCGGGCTTTGCTCCCTGGGGTTTGCTCACGTAACGGACCTGAGTATAATCCACCGGCACCTGGGAGCTGTCTTTTGCTCTGCTGTGGTACGCCGCCAGCATAGCGGCCTCTTTCAAGGTAGCATCGCCTGGCTGTCTGCCCCCGGTCACAATGATCGTATGGGAACCGGGGATATTCTTGGTATGCAGCCAAATGTCATTGTTATTGGCTTGTTTTAAAGTCAGTTTATCATTCTGCCGATTATTGCGGCCCACTAGAATACGGAATCCCTCGCTGGACACAAACTCCAAAGGAGCCAAAGGCGCCGGCGGCTTTCTTTTATCCCGCACCGCCTTCAGGTAGCCTTCTTCCCGCAGTTCCTGGCGGATCTCGTTCAGCTCGCTTTCGCTCTGAGCCCGGCTTAGGCAGTCGAATACCGAATCGACATACAGAAGCTCCTGCTCCGCCTGCGCGATCTGCTCTCCCAATACCTGCTGAGCGGTTTTGGCCTTGCGGTACTCCTTGTAGTATTTCTGCGCATTCTGGGTAGCGTTAAGCGCCGGATCCAGCTTAACCCGCATCAGACGATTTTCATCGTAGAAGTTCTCCAAATCCGCAAAAGCGCTTCCCCTTTCGATGCGGTAAAGATTAGCGTTGATCAAATCTCCGCAGACCCGCAGATGCTCCCGGTCCTCACTTCGGGCAAGCTCTCCCCTTTGCAGGTTGATCTTTCGGCTGAGGCGTTCCGACGCATTAGCCAGCAGCCGCAGGAGATCCTGCGCTTTTACCCGCATCCGGTCCTGCCGGTCCCGCTCCTCATAAAATTCATCCAGCAGAGAAGAAAAATCCTCCCACCGGCTCACCGACGCCAGAGTGCCGTATTGGACGATATTCAAAAAGGAAAACTCCATCGGCTTTCCTTTGATTTTGGTTACCATATAAGGCTCTCCCGCCGTATCCCGGACCGTAGTAAACAGCCGCTCCAAAAAGAACCGAAGCCGTTCCCTCTGCTCCTGTGTCAGATCTCTAGTAAAAAGCTCCTGTCCCCGGCCCACCTGATGCTCTATCTCCCGGCAAACCACCGGAGAAAGCCCTTGCAAAGCGTTTAGGATTCCTTTATTCAGGCTTTGGTTCTTCGGTTGATGAACAATAGCCTCGACAATCTCCTCCGGCTGGCACTCCAGCATACAGGGCTTGTTCTGGGCTGGCGGCAGCTCATAGGCGAGGCCGGGCTGCACCAGCCGCTGAGATGACATTTCTTCATCCACCCTTTTCAAGGCATCCACGATTTTCCCCTGGCCATCCACCAGGATAATGTTACTGTATTTCCCCATAATCTCGATGACCAGGGATAAGCGAACCTTATCCCCTAATTCGTTGGCAGCGTCAAAATCCAAATACAATAGCCGTTCCAGCCCCGGCTGTCTGACTTCCACCAGCTTAGCGCCAGACAGGCGTTTTCGCAGCAGCATGCATAACATAGGCGGAACTTTAGGGTTTTCCGGCGCATATTGGGTAAAGTGAATTCTAGGACTGTTGGCCCTGGCCGATAGCAGCAGCTTAAACGCCTCCTGCCGGGTCCGCAGCAAAAATACCAGCTCCTCTTTGTTCGGCTGGTAGATTTTATCCACCCGCGCGCCCAGCGCCCGGTCTGTGATTTCCTTCTTTAAATGTCTCAAAAACGCTCCGTCAAGCGCCATACAGCTTCCTCCTCATAAGCGGAGCCAATGCGCCGCTTTTCTTTCCGGCGTACCAGCCGAGGCATACCCCGTGAGGTTCCAGCCGCGCCCGGCGAACGAGTCTGCTTTCCTCCCCTTTTTCCGGCAGCAGACTTTCGCATTCCGCGCCCATGATGAACCTTTCATTCGCCGGTATTATCCAATGACCGGATTCCATTCGCCGGCTAACTCATCGAACTATAAATAACGGATGCCGTCGCCGGCGTTTTCCTCCAGGAAAAATTCAATTCCTGGAAACGCCCTGGAGAGCCTCTCCCGAAGCGGTTCCATGGCAATATCCTCAGTCTTGAAATGCCCGCCGTCCACCAGGGTCAAACCAGCTTCCTTCGCGGCCAAAATCTCATGATGCTTTACCTCCCCGGTGACAAAGGCATCCGCCCCCTTCTCCATGGCGTCAAACAGGAATTCCCCTCCCGCGCCGGAGCATAGAGCCACTTTCCTCACCGGACGGTTTCCCGCCACATACCGTATCCCCTCACAGGAAAGCCTCTCTTTTACAAACGCCGCGAAGCTTTTCGGCTCCATAGGCTGGGCAAGGGTTCCCATAACGCAGCAAGGAAGCTCGCCGTAAAAAGCCACCTCCATCCGTCCGGAAAGCTCCAAAGCGGCGGCCAGACAGTCGTTGACGCCTCCCGGCGCCATGTCCAGATTGGTATGGGCGCAAATCGCCCCGATTCCTTCCTTTGCCAGAAGGTAAGGAACACTGTTGCTCAGCAGGCGCTTCAAGGGATGAAAAATTACCGGGTGGTGGCTGACGATCAGCTGCGCCCCTTTCTCCCGTGCCTGGCGTACCGATTGCGCCGTGATATCCAGGGTTACCAAAGCCTTCGTGACCTCCGTTTTTCCATCGCCTACTAAAAAGCCCGCGTTGTCAAAATCCATCGCGGTGGAAAAGGGCGCGATTTCATTGAGATAACGATAAATTTCATCAATTGCTGCCATTTGGAAATTCCTCCCTGATCAGCTGCCTCAGCGCTTCCGCCGCCTGGCAGTATTCCATTTGAGCCTCCTGCTCTCCGCCGGCCCGGGCTCCCTTCTCCAGATTTTGGAGATGGCGAAGCTGCTTGCCCAGATAGGCAAGCGCGGCAGTGCGCTCTGCTTTATCGGTAAGCGGCGATTGCAGCAATTTCCCCAGGTAAGGGAAAAGAATTCCCCCGGCTTCCTGACGGCCCGTATAAGCCGTCAAAAGAACGCTGTAGGGCCTTCCCAGAGATAGTACCGGCCGCTCTTCTAAAATCTCAAACCCATGCTCCGCCAGGAAGCGGCGCAGCTCTTCCGCTCTCGTCATCGGCTGAAGGACTAACCGGGCGCCTGTTTCCCTCAGCCAGGGAGCGGCGCCTAAAATAGACGCGATCACCTCTCCTCCCATACCGGCGATCACAATAAAATCCGCTTCTTCCGGAAGGAAAGCCTGTAGGCCGTCGGACAGCCGAAGCTCCACGATGTCCTCTACCTGGTATTTTCTCACATTTTCCTTAGCCCGCTCCAGAGGGCCGGGACGCAGGTCCGCGGCCACAGCGTGGAGGACCCGGCCGGTCTTTGCCAGCCAAATGGGAAGGTAGCCGTGGTCTGTTCCGATATCCGCCAATTTAGCTCCCGCGGGAACAAAAGAGGCGCACAGAGACAGCCTAGGATCCAGCTGAAACAAGGGGCGCAATTTGATTCCTCCTACAAAATTGGGGCCGCGACGGCAGTCACGGCCCCAAGCTTTCCGCGAGTTTATTTACCAGCTAAGTGCTCGTTGAGTTTCTCTACCAGCTCGTCCGGGTCTACATTATGCACCAGGCAAGCCTGTTCCAAAGATTCTCCCCTGGAAGCCGGGCAGCCTAAGCAATGCATTCCCATCTCCAGGAAAAAGGGCGCCGTGGTCCGATCCATATCCAAAATATCACCAATGATAGTATCCTTTGTTACTGTCGCCATAAAACAATTTACCTCCTTTGCTTTTCACGTCTGATTCTATTATAATCTCCCGCGCCCCGCTTTGCAATACATTTTTCACAGCCGCGAAAGCGGCTTGAAGGCGTCTCGGTCTGAACGGTACTCAAATCCCGCCTGCTTTCCTGCTGTAAGCGGCGGCCAGACGGAAATCACTCCTGCGCCCTCGGCTTTTGTCCTTTTTTACCAACCGCTTTCTAAAAGCGGTTGGTAAAAGCCTTTTCCTCCGGGACATAAAAAATACGCCCCGGAAAGCTTTCCGGAGCGTACCCTTGCTCATAAGAAGGAACTTATCTTATTCTTCCCTCATCTTAGCGAAGCACTCGCTGCAATAGACCGGACGGTCCTCACGGGGTCTGAAAGGAACCTTGGCTTCCTGACCACAAGCAGCGCAGGTAGCAGTGAACATTTCACGCTCAGGCTTTGCGGCGTTCTTACGGGCATCACGGCAGGCTTTGCATCTCTGGGGCTCGTTTACGAAACCCTTGGAAGCATAAAATTCCTGCTCGCCGGCGGTGAATACAAATTCAGCGCCACATTCTTTGCAGATGAGAGTCTTGTCTTCGTACATTTGATTTACCTCGCTTTGGATAATAAAATTTTTCGCCCTTTGACGGATTTAAACCGACGCCTTTGAAAATCAACGCTCTAACTTAAGCTATCCGGGCACATATAAAACAAGTAATCACACGGGAAACTACATGGTCTTCTTCAGTTTCGCTCTAATCCTTTGAAGGGCATTATCCACAGCTTTAGGTGAAATGGAAAGAGATTTTGAAATCTGTGCATAGGTTAAACCGTTCAGGTAAAGAGATAAAACCTGAAATTCCAGGGTTGAAAGGGTTTCTTCAATTCTTTTCTTGATCTGCTGGAGATTCTCCCGGTCAATCATCACCGTCTCCGGGTCATTGACCCCAGCATCCGCTTCTGGAAGCGTTTCCTCCGGAAAGCCGGCCAAAGAATGAAAAGGGATATTTTTCTGCCTTGCAGCCGCCCGATAAAGGGTTACCAACCGGTTGTTTACACAAACGGTCGCGTAGGTTTCAAAAGACGCGCCTTTGCCCTCCTGAAAGGACATCACGCTATCCAGTAATCCCAGCGTAGCCTCCTGCAAGAGATCATCCGCATCAATTCCCAGCTTCCGGTAGCCGGAAATCTTCCACTGCAGCAGTCCATAGTATCGGGAAATCAGCTCGCTGAACGCTTCCTGATTCCCTTGCCTTACCCTGGCGACAAGCTCCCCATCTGTAAGATTGCCCATGCCGTCAACCCGTTCAGGTATGTTCAATCCTACCACCTCAAGGTTCCACGAAGAATACTTTCTTACATAGTACCCCAAGTGTGTAGAAAAGTCAATGGGGTTTTATACAAAAATATCAAAAAATTTCGTCGTATCCTATACTTTTTCGTTGGTTCGCAGTATAATTAAGGTAAATATGGTTATTAAGGGCAAATACAAGGCATAAACGGGGTGTTTTCTTGGCAGCTAAAGTGATCAGTATGGGGCTATACGGAGCGGAAGCTTTTCTGGTAGAGGTCGAATGTGACATCGGCCGCTCTCTTCCTGCCTTTGACCTGGTAGGCCTGCCTGACGCCGCGGTAAAAGAATCACGGGAACGGGTCAGGGCCGCTTTGAAAAACTGTGGGTTTGACTATCCTACAGGCCGTATCACCGTAAATCTGGCTCCCGCCGACATCCGCAAGGAGGGTCCTCTATACGACCTGCCTGTGCTGATGTCTGTGCTAATCTCCAGCGGCCAGCTGGGTGCAGGCCTAGGAGATTCCGCTTTTCTTGGAGAGCTTTCCCTCTTTGGGGAGCTGCGTCCGGTAAACGGCGTGCTTCCCATGTGTCTGAAAGCGAAACAGGCGGGGCTTCAAAAAATTTATGTTCCCGCCCAAAACGCGGAAGAGGGCGCGTTGGTACAGGGGCTTACAGTATATCCGGTTCCAAACCTTACAGCGCTGATCGAGCATCTGAGCGGCCGTATTCCCCTGGCTCCCGCCTCTCCCCCTTCTCCTCAGGATGACCCCTTTCCCCTGCCGGATTTCTCCCAGGTAAAAGGACAGCCTCAGGCCAAGCGCGCCTTGGAGGTCGCGGCGGCAGGCGGACACAACATCCTTTTGATCGGCCCTCCAGGCTCCGGGAAAAGCATGCTGGCCAAAAGGCTTCCCTCCATCCTTCCCGGCATGACCTTTGAGGAAATGATCGAAACCACAAAGATTTATTCCATCGCCGGGGCCCTCCCCCAAGGGGCTTCCCTGATCCGCCGCAGGCCCTGCCGTTCTCCCCATCACACAATTTCCGCCGTAGGGCTTTCCGGCGGCGGCCTGGTTCCAAAGCCGGGAGAGCTTTCTCTGGCCCACAACGGCATTTTATTTTTAGACGAGCTGCCCGAGTTTTCCCGCGCCGCAATGGAGGTTCTGCGCCAGCCCATTGAAAATGAAACCGTCACCCTGTCCAGAGCGGGCGTAACCCTGACCTATCCTTGCTCCGTCATGCTTGTGGCTGCTATGAATCCCTGTCCCTGCGGATATTTCGGCCATCCCTCCCGCCCCTGCACCTGCTCCCCCGCCGGCGTATCCCGATATCTTTCCAGGGTTTCCGGTCCCCTGCTGGATCGAATCGACCTTCACATTGAAGTTCCCCCGGTAGAATTTGACCAGCTTAGCGCCTCAGGTTCCGAGGAACCCTCCGCCGCCATTCAGCAGCGGGTCGAACGGGCGAGGGCTTTACAGCGCGAGCGGTACCGAAAACATCAAGCCTCCCCCGCCGCCTGCAACGCAAAAATCTTACCGGAGCTTCTGAAGGCCGCCTGTCCGATGACAGAAAGCGCCCGGCGCCTGTTAAAGCTTTCCTTTGAAAAGCTGGGCTTATCCGCCCGCGCCTATGACCGGATTTTGAAGGTTGCCCGCACCATCGCCGATTTGGATCAAGAAGAAATCATTCAAAGCGGCCACATGGCCGAGGCAGTACAATACCGTTCACTGGACCGGAAATATTGGACCGAGAGGCGGTAAACCAAGCCGGACGGCACCGGCTGTTGAAGGGGCTTCAAAACCGGCAGCATTCTAAGCGCTTTTACGAAGCAAGCCATAATTCTTTTTCCACCGGGCACTAGGGCGGATTATCCTTCCCCGGCTCTGCCCGGGGCACTTGCTAAAAGCGGCGGCAAAAGAGCCGCTGTATCCCGGAGAAACAGCTGGGATACAGCGGCCCTTTTCAACGGCCTATTTCGCTGATGATATTTCCTGCTTAGCGGGCCGCCTCTGTCCCGGCGCTGTACAGGCCCGATTTTTCAGCGGCCTGCTTCAAGCGGGGCAGCTCCCTTTTTAACGCGCTCCGCACGCTTCTCTGCCAGAAGAACTCGCCTATAAACAACAGCCGCTCCAAGCCGCGGCGATGCGTCACCGCCTGAATCAGCCGCTTTACTGAGTAAATTCTTTTGCTGGCGATAATAATTTCCCTCTGCAAATCATCGGGCGCAATCTTTTCCGGATAATGGACCACATTACCGTTGTATTTCGACCAGTCGGTGTGGATCAGCTTATTTTTATGAGTCTTATACACCGGAGTGCCTGGTACAAAATACATGGACTGAATCAGGACGCCGCAGATGTCGTGGGAAATCACGAAATCCGCCAGCCGCTCCCCTACGCCCTTTACGTGATTGTCAGCGCCTACGATAAACAATCCCCGCACGCGCAGGCCATGGCGCTGGATATTCTCTACCGAGCGGACAATTTCCGCGTAAGTGCTCTTTTTATGCAGGCTTTCAAACGTCTCATCCTCTAAAAACTCGATTCCCATGGCAATCTCGCAGAAGCCCGCCTCTTTCAAAAGCTCCAGCATCTCGTCGTCAAAGCCCACCTCGTACCGGGCCTGAACCGTAAACTGATACCGAATTCCGCTGCGAATGATCGCGTTGAGCACCGATACCGCCCAATCCCGGTCCGCGAAAAAGTTATCATCAGTGAGCCAGAGTATTTTGGCCGCACGGCGGTGGCCCTGGTCGTGAAAGGCGATAGCCTGGCGGATATCCTCCACAACATTTTCCGGCGATCTCGTCCGCACTTTTCTGCCGAAATGCCGTACTACCGCACAATAATCGCAATTGTGAGGGCAGCCTCTGGACGCGTGAACCTGCGGCCAAACCGTATTATGCCCCGCCATTTTCCGGTAATGGTAAAGCAGGTCTCTATCAGGAATAATATCGATATTATGCGGCGGCACACACTGCCCCGTACACACAATCTCGTCGTTATTCCGATAAGCTACCCCGGGAAAATCAATTTCCTGATCCCTTCGCAGGCAGTCAATCAGCTTAAGGATAGATTCCTCCCCTTCTCCCAGCAGTACATAATCGCAGTATTGAGCAGCCTCCTGATAATTCATCGAGGCGTGAAGTCCGCCCAGTACCACCAGGGCCTTGGAATTTTTCCTGACGAAGCGGGCAAGCTCATAGCCCCGCTTGGCCTGAAAGGTAAAAATTCCAATCAGCACGATATCCGCGTCCAGCACGTCATCCCACCGGATTTTTGAAATGGACTCGCTGTACATCAAGGTATCCGGCACCGCTTCCTTCGCCACGGTAGCCAAGGTCATCAGGCCGTGGGAAGGCGTCCGAATATACTGGTCGTAGACATAGAGGTTCTTAATCGACCGCCGGTAGGGCAGGTTACCCGGCTCTAAAAAACGGATCTTATTGATTTTCATGCTTTCTTCTCCCATATGCCGCTCTATTTTTCATAGCCGCTATCGATATTAGCAGCCTAATGCCAAAGCATCGCGCCGCGGCCGGTCAAATGCGGTTTTTCGGGACAGCGCCCCAAAAGCCTATCATTCCAAAACTGCTTTTATTATACTCCAGCCGCCGGAAAATGCAAGAAGCCCTAAGACTTCCGCTGGCGTCAACGGCGCTTGGGAAGCTCAAGGCTCTCGATGTATTACATTTCATGAACCAAAGCCTTATTTATGGTATTTCCCCGAATGGGCAATCTGAAAGGCGCGGTAAATCTGCTCGCAAAGCATAACCCTGGCCAGCTGATGAGGAAAGGTCATCGGAGACATGGAAAGCCGCAGCGCCGCTTTCCGCTTTACTTCCTCCCACAGTCCCCAGGAGCCGCCGATGACAAAGGCCAGGCTGCTGGCGCCGTTTACCGCGGCCCGCTCCACATACTGGGCAAGCTGGGGCGAGGAAAGCTCTTTGCCCTCGATGCACAAAGCGACGATCGGAGTGCTGCCCGCTTTTTGAAGAAGCCGTTTTCCCTCCTGCTCTAAGCCGCTTTCGATCTGGGCCTTCGAGGGCCGTTCCGGCAGGCGTTCTTCGTCCACCTCTAAAACCTCAAACCTGCAAAAGGCCGACAGCCTTTTACCGTATTCGGCGCAAGCCTCCCGCCAATATTTCTCTTTGCATTTTCCTACGCACAGAATCCGCACCGTCAGCATTATTTTTTCCTTTCCCAGTTAAATCAAAAGGGTGTGTCCTCCTGAATTCTCCACAGGGGACACCTGCAATAAAAAGTCTTCCCCAGCTTTCATGCCCTGCTCCAACAGGCTGCACAGCGCCGTTTGATAAGCGAGCTGAGGGATATTATTCTCCCTGCTTAAATGCGCCAAAAGAATTCGGGTAGTTCCCTGCCTTACCAAGTCCGGAAGCTCCTGGGCGCAGGCGCTGTTGGACAAATGCCCTTGAGGCGACAGGATACGGCGTTTCAAATAATAGGGATAGCCGCCGCTTTGCAGCATCCCAACATCGTGATTGGATTCCATCACCGCCACGTCGCAGCCGGCAAGAGCCGACCGGACCTCCTCGGACACAAAGCCCAAATCAGTGGCGACCACGACCACGCGGCCGTTTGGCAATGAAATTCGATAGCCTACGCTTTCCGCCGAATCGTGGGAGGTGTGAAAGGGGCGGATCTCCATTCCGGCTTCCTGTATCCCGTTTTCAGAGATGACGTCACAGGGGAATTTTCCCGAAAGGATCTGCATATCATTCAGAGCCTCCAGAGTGCCCATGGAGGAATACACCTTGATATGATGCCGGGAAGCCAGCACCCGCAGTCCCTTGACATGGTCGGTATGCTCGTGGGTGACAAAAATTGCCCGGACAGATGAGATATTGATGTCATTGGCCGATAATGCCCCCTCCATCTGCTTCGCTGTTCTTCCCGCGTCCACCAGGATTCCATGCTCCCCGGTTCCTATGTAATAGCTGTTGCCGCTGCTGCCGCTGAAAAGCGGACATACCTTTGCCATAGAGTCCTCCCAGTTTTCAAATAAAATACGCTGCCTAATCCGCCGGCCAGTCTTATCTATCCGCCCTTTTGCATTCTCTGCCTTGGAACAAGCCTTTTTCTATAAAAGCCGCAGGGAAAGGCGTTCATTCATCACAGCTCCCATCGGGAGGCAGCTGGCGGACGCTCCAAGTGAAATCAGAAAGGCTATAAAATACGAATCCTGATAAAGCCCGATGTTGTATGATCCCCCGTTTTTCCAACCCGCCTCTCTACAGAAAGCATAAGCCGAACGGCATATAATAACGCCTCGATTCGGCACAGACATCTAAAGCGCTGAAAGAGAGCAATAAGAAAGCACGAAAAACCGAAATTTTTCGTGCCGTTGGCCGCCTATTCTTTTATAGGGCCTGAGCCACCGAAGCCTCCGGGAAATACACTCGGCGGATATCCGCTCCTAGGCCCTGTAATTTTTCTACGATATTTTCGTAGCCGCGCTCAATGTATTCAATATTTTCAATTTCTGTAACGCCTCTGGCAGCCAAACCAGCCACCACCATCGCCGCGCCTGCCCTCAGATCCATCGCCTTTACAGGAGCGCCCACCAATTCCTTGACGCCCTCGATCACAGCAATTTTACCGTCCACAGAAATCTGAGCGCCTAAACGCCTCAGCTCCTCTACATAGCGGAACCGGTTGTCCCAAACGTTCTCATTAATAATGCTGGTGCCATCCGCCAAGCAAAGCACCGCGGCGATCTGCGGCTGCATATCGGTGGGAAAGCCTGGGTGCGGCATAGTCTTGATATTACATTTGGCCAAAGGCTTTTCCCGTACTACCCGGATCGCCTCATCATACTCCGTAATTTCAACGCCCATTTCCTCCAGCTTGGCGGTAATGGATTCCAAATGCTTAGGAATCACGTCGTGAACCGTAATATCCCCGCCGGCAGCGGCTACCGCCGCCATATAGGTTCCGGCCTCGATTTGATCCGGAATGATAGAATAAGTGGCGCCTTTCATCTGTTTAACGCCGCGGATTTTAATAATATCGGTGCCCGCGCCCCTGACGTCCGCGCCCATGGAATTCAAAAAGTTAGCCAAATCCACAATATGGGGCTCTCTGGCAGCATTTTCAATCACGGTCATGCCGTCCGCCTTTACCGCGGCCAGCATAATATTCATAGTGGCTCCAACGGAAACCACATCCAAATAAACATTATTGCCGGTTAAATGGTCCGCCGAAACATTGACCATACCGCCTTCCAGCTTATACTCAGCGCCTAAAGCCATAAATCCCTTTAAATGCTGATCAATCGGACGCACGCCAAAATTGCAGCCTCCTGGCAGCGCAACCTTAGCATGGGAAAAACGGCCCAGCAAAGCGCCCAGCAGATAGTAGGAGGCGCGCATATGCCTTACCAGGTCATAAGAGGCCACAGGCGAATTGATGTGCCGGCTGTCAATCTCTAAGGTTGATTTATTAACCATACGAATCACAGCGCCCATTTCCTGCAAAATTCTGGCGATACTCGTTACATCGTTAATATTCGGAACGTTTTCAATGCGGCATATATCCTCGGCCAAAATCGCGGCGGGAATAATAGCGACAGCGGCGTTCTTCGCCCCGCTGATTCTAACATCCCCATGCAATTTCCTGCCACCGTTAATAACAAATTTATCCAACGCGGCACACTCCCATATCTCAATCTTTACGGTAAAATCATCGTAAAACCAAATCTCCCGCCAAACGCTTTGCGGCGGTATTGCCGCCGAAAACGCACAAGTAAGTGAAGCCAATAGTCAAAAAATTTCATAAAAATCCAGAGATTCGGTAAAAAACACAATTACACTCTCTGAAAAATAATAATACAGAATCGGCCGAAAGTCAACCTTTAAATTTACATAATTCTTTTTTGTAACTTTTCGCCGGTTTAATAAAAGTATCCCCTCAGAAAACCTGATTATGAATGTTTAAAAATTCTAATATTTTTTTAAAATCATTAGGAAAAGGCGCCTTTACACAAATCCGAGAGAGAAAAAACGGATGGGTCAGCTCCACCAATCCGCAGTGCAAAGCCTGGCGGCTGATCAGCTCCCGGCTTCCGCCGTAAAAGTCATCTCCGGCTAAAGGATGGCCTATGCTGGACAGATGCACACGGATCTGATGCGTTCTGCCAGTTTCCAGGGTCAAAGCCAACAGTGTATAGCTTTTTCCGGCTGCCGCTCCCTGGGCCAGCGATTTCCAATGAGTGACCGCAGGCTTCCCGCCCTCGCCCGCCTCCCGCTGAATGCTGTGTCCCTCCTTCAGCCGAATGGGCGTGTCAATGACGCCCTCTCCCGGCAGGCTTCCCTGGCAAACAGCGAAATAAGTTTTCCCCACGTCATTCAGAGCGGACGCGGTGTAAGAATCCTTGGCGCCTATCACCAATCCGGAGGTGTCCTTATCCAGCCGGTTTAAAGGGCGGAACCGCCAATCTTCACCCTTCCTTTTTTGATAATAGGAGACAAAATTGCATACCGTTCCCCTATCGTGACCGGGACAGGGATGCACCGGCATTAGGGGCGGCTTATTAAGAATCAGCAGGGCGTCATCCTCCCACAGCACAGATACCGGCAGAGCCTCCGGCGCCATGGAATTGTGCTCCTGGGGAAGCGTCAGGCGCACCGTGTCCCCGGCTGCCGCCGTATCCGCCGCCCAAACAGGCTTCCCATTTTTTAGAATCCCGTTTTGCATTTTTTTGCATTGCGACAGCAGCTTTGCCGATACGCCGCATCCCCGCCGCAAAAAGGTTTTCACCTGTGCGCCGCTGTACTCCGGCGGCACCGTGAAGCTGAGGTCCTTCAAATCCTGACGCCTCCTTTTAATTCAATCGGCTGAAGAAAAAAGGCAAACGATTGGGAGGGCCGCCCTATCGCCGCCAGCCGATGAAAGCCGTCTCGATCCAACAAGCCTGGCCTTTCATCGAAGCTCCCCTTCGTTTGCCTTATTAAATGATAATGAAAATTATTTTACTTCCACAGTCCAGCCCATAGTGTCAGGCAGCTTGCCCCACTGAATACCGGTCAGATTGTCGTAAAGCTTCTGAGACACCTCGCCGATCTCCCCGTTATTGATCATCATGATCTCATCGCCCCACTTCAGCTGGCCGATGGGAGATATGACCGCGGCGGTGCCGCTTCCAAAAGCTTCCTTCAGCTGGCCTTTCTGATAAGCCTCATACAGCTCGTCAATGGCCAGCTTTCTTTCCGTTACCTGGTATCCCCAGGAGCGGAGCAGCTCGATGCAGGACATTCTGGTAATGCCGGGCAGAATGGAACCCTGCAAAGCGGGGGTAACGATCTCGTCGCCGATCCTGAAGAACACGTTCATGGTGCCGACTTCCTCAATATAGCGGCGCTCCACGCCATCCAGCCACAGAACCTGGGTATAGCTCTGCTCCTCCGCCTCATCCTGCGCCTTCAGGGAAGCAGCATAGTTAGCGGCGGTTTTCGCGAAGCCTAAGCCGCCCCGCACGGCGCGGACGTAGTTCTTTTCCACATAGATCTTTACCGGATTCAGGCCCTCAGGATAGTAAGCGCCCACCGGAGAGCAGATAATCAGGAACATCAGGTGCTTTGCCGGATGCACGCCCACCTGGGGATCCACGGCGAAAATAAACGGACGCAGATATAAAGAAGTGCCCTCCGCAGTGGGGATCCAATCCTTTTCAATGCCGACCAGCTTTTTCAGCGCTTCCACACAGAAAGCCTCATCTACCAGAGGGATGCAGAGGCGCTCGTTGGAGCGGTTCAAACGGGCCATATTTTTCTCCGGGCGGAACAGCAAAGCTCTGCCGTCGGCGGTCTTATAGGCCTTCATGCCCTCAAAGACCTCCTGGCCATAGTGCAGGCACATAGCGGCGGGGTCTAGCTCAATCGGGCCATAGGGAACGATTCTGGGATCATGCCAGCCCTGGCCCTCGTCGTAATTCATAACAAACATGTGGTCGGTAAAAATGGAGCCGAAGCCAAGCTTGCTTTCATCCGCAGGCTTTTTTTTCGGGTTTTTGGTTAACGTGACTTTGATTTCTTGCATCAGAAACACTTCCTTATCGAATATAGGTTGTATTATAGCATAAAGTGATGGAAAATTCAATCAATCTCGGTCAGAAAGGAAAAAACACATGCACAAAATTATAAGGTTCGCAACCCTTTGGGATATCTATTTTTCATACGGCCGCCGCTGCATTTGCCGAAGCCTGTCATGATGCCTTCCACGGAAATTCCTGCAAAGCCTTGAAATCCCGGGGCGTCAATCTCCTCTCCATGCAGAAACGCCTTAACCCTCGGGTCCTCAGCTGTCAGATTCAGCACCTGCCGGCACTCTTCCGGTCGGCTCGCCATGAACAGCCCATGCGCCGGCTCTACCCGTCCCCGGCGAAGCTCTCCCACAGGAACCCCCGCCCTCAGCACGCCAAGCCCGGAAAGCTCCGGCAGGCCTTCTGGAAGAAGCAGGGCGGTTTCTCCGAAGCTTTGAAGAGTTCCTTTCGGTATCTCTATTAAAAGCTGATTTAATAAATTATTAATAGATGCTTTTATTTCTTTATTTAATTTATTATTTTGATAAATTCCTGCTTTTTCAACGCATTCTACGCTTTCAAAGCTTTCCTCATTTTTTCGGAGCTTAGCGATAAAGTGGCCTTCCCCGCCATCCATAGGAAAAATACGTCTGGCTTCCGGAAGTCCAGACGGCCTTCCGAAGGAAACGCCGCAGTCTATAAGCTCAAAATCCCGATTTCTCTTTAAAAATGTCTCCACAACCCCTTCGTTTTCTAATGGAGAAAAGGTGCAGGTGGAATAAACCAGAACACCGCCCGGTTTCACCGCCCCGGAAGCAGTTTGAAGAATCGCCTCCTGTCTTTGGGCACAAGCCTTGGTATGGTTTAGGCTCCATTCCTTTACAGCGTCCGGGTTTCTGCGGAACATCCCTTCTCCCGAACAGGGAGCGTCTACCAAAACCTTATCGAACCAGCCTGCCAGTCTTTTGCATAAGGTTTCCGGATAGCAGGATGACACCACACAATTTCGGAGGCCCATCCGCTCCACATTAGAAAGCAGGCTGCCGGTTCGGCTTTTGACAAATTCATTGGACCACAGCAGCCCTTTGCCCCGCAGCGCGGTCCCGATCTGCGTAGATTTTCCGCCGGGCGCCGCGCAGAGATCCAGCACCCGGTCTCCGGGCTTAGGATCCAGCACCGTTACGGCGCCGGCCGCCGAAGGCTCCTGAACATAGTAGGCACCTGCGTGATGAAGAGGATGGCTGCCCACACCCTGGGCAGCGGGATCTATGTAATAGCTTTCACTGCAAAAGGGGGCCGGCGACAAGCGGAAGGGCAGAACGGCCGCCGCCTTTTCGGCTGTGATTTTCAACGGATTAAGCCGCACCGCCCGGTAGGGCGGCTGAAGAAAGCTCTGGATAAAATCCGAATAATTCCCGCCCAAGAGCGGTTCCATAACCGATAAAAATTCTTTTGGGAGCCTTTCCATCATTCGCTCTCCTTTGTATAAAAATTTAATCCCCGGGTCATAATAAGAACAAAAGGGGGTGAAATCATGAGCAACAATCAGAACCAAAACCAGAACAACAGCCAGAACCAGAACAACAACCAGTATGGCAACAAGAAGAATCAGCAGAGCCAAAACAAGAATAACCAGCAAGGTCAGAATAAAAGCAACCAAAACAGCCAGAACTAACTTTCTCCGCAGCAAAGCCATACCAGCTCTTCCGAAGGGAGGATTTGGTATGGCTTTTTCTTTTTGGCATTATAATAAAACCTGTGCTTAGGCCGGCACGAAAAGGTGCTCTTCCTAATTCCTTTTCACATTTCGCCGCCAATTTTTCCAAACCAGCCCAAATTTCTTAAGCCGCCCAGCGGCTTCCAGCACATCTGCGGAGCCTTCCGATTAGATTCCACTATTTTGATTCTGACTTATGGCTTTGCTTAAAGCCCTCGCCTGAGATCTGGCCGGCGTCTCCCACGATAACAAAGGCATCTGGATCTACCGACCGTATAATATCTTGTGTTTTATACACTTCTGACCGCCTGACCGCGCAGAGAAGCACCTCGCCTTCCTCGCCGCGATAGGCTCCCCGGGAACGAAGTTCTGTCACTCCTCTGGAAATCTCCGTCATAATCCGCTGAGCGATCTCCTTATTTTTTGGGGAGATAATAAACATCATTTTCCCGGTTCCCGTATCGGCGCCGTAAAGCACGGCGTCGATCAGCTTGGAGGATACGAAAATATTGATGATCGCGTACAGAGGGCTTTCATAGTTTCGATAAACGAAAGCGGAGATCAGCACCACCACCAAATCCACCAGCAGCACCAGCTTGCCTAAAGAAAGGTGCCGAAAATTCCTGCCGATCAGGTTAGCCACCAGGTCGGTGCCGCCGGTCGTGCCGCCCCGCATAAAGATCAAGCCCAGGCCGGCGCCGCTGAGCACGCCGCTGAACAGAGCTGCCAGCATCAGGTCACCCTGGTAAGGTGGAAACAACCCGGCAGTCAGGTCGATCGTCACAGAGGAAATCACTGTAGCTGCAAGGGTCTTAAGTATAAATCGAAAGTTTATTTGGAGTACGCCCCAGATAAACAGCGGTACGTTAAAAACAAGGATGGTGGTACCGATAGGGGCGCCGAACAAATAATTAATCATTGTTGCCAATCCGGTCAATCCCCCCGGCGCGATATTGTTGGGAGCGGTAAACACGTTCACCGCTACAGCAAACAAAAAACTGCCGGCTAAAAAAGCAACGCCGTCCCACAAAAGCTCCCACGCCTGCTTTCTTGTAAATTCCATTTTTTTCATGGCACGACCCTCCCTGTATTTTTCATAAAATTATTCCTGGCACATCAGCACAAATAACTCCCTGAGCCTTTTCAAACGGCCCTTTAAGTATAAATAACCGAACAGCGCCTCCATGCCGGTGGCGCTGTGGTAATCAGCACTAGTCGCGTTTTTCGGCGTATGGGTAGTATGCGCGTTTCGGCCCCGTTTATAAACGCTCTGCTCCTCCTCGGTCAAAAGAGGAAGAATTTTCTCCATGCGCTGCGCCTGCGCCTGGCATTTTACCTGCTCCACCGCCAGCTTATGCAGCTTTCCCGCCTGGCGGTTCGCCTGGCACACCAGTCTTTCCCGGACCATTAAATCATAAACCCCGTCGCCCACAAAGGCCAGAGTCAAAGGGCTTAGCTGCTCAGGGGCACAATTTTCTTCTAAAAAACGTTCCGTCACGCCTCACCTCCTGCTGCGGTCTATTCATGAAGAATCCTTATCCTGCTCACTAGCGGAAAACCTGTCCTGCCGCCTGCGCCGTTAAGGCAGGCCGGACGCTCAACGCGGACGCCGCTTTTTCCGAACGGCTCTTCAGCCGCAAGGCCAGCCCCGGTTTTCCGTCAGTTGACAAAGTCAAATTCCACATCATAAATACTGACGGTATCTCCTTCCTGGATGCCAGCCTCCCGCAGCCGGTCAATAACGCCGCTGCTGATCAGCACCCGCTGGAAATACTGAAGGGATTCATAGTCGTCAAAGTTCACCGATTTCATTACCTGCAGGAGCCATTCGCCTTCCACAAAGTAAACCCGGTCCTGTACAGTGATTTTCACGTCGTGCCGGCCGATTTCCTCCGCCGGAAGCACAGGCACAGGCTCCGGCTCATACCGTTCTACCGGCGGCAAGGCGGAAAGCATCTCCTGGATTTTCTTCAGCAGAGGCTCCACCTGGTAACTGATCGCCGCCATCATCGGAAAGAACGCATAGCCCTGATTTTCCACAAATTCCTTAAATTCCTGGATCTGCTCATC
Source organism: [Clostridium] leptum DSM 753 (assembly GCA_000154345.1). Taxonomy (GTDB): domain Bacteria; phylum Bacillota; class Clostridia; order Oscillospirales; family Acutalibacteraceae; genus Clostridium_A; species Clostridium_A leptum. Next base: position 439,158 of record DS480348.1, on the reverse strand, counting down.
GGTGGCCAGATCACATTTATTCCCAGCAACCAGCATTGGCCGTTTGGCCAGGACGGGATTAAATTTCGCAAGCTCCTGATTGATCACCCGGAAATCCTCCTTAGGATCTCTCCCCTCGCTGCCGGAAACATCCACGATATGCACCAGCATACGGCACCGGTCCACATGGCGCAGAAACTGGTGTCCCAGTCCCACGCCCTCCCAGGCGCCCTCGATTAAGCCGGGAATGTCCGCCATAACAAAGGAGCTTTCGCCCATATGAACCACACCGAGCACCGGTGTAAGCGTGGTAAAATGATAGTCGGCAATCACAGGCTTCGCCTCGCTGACCACGGATACCAAAGTAGATTTACCCACGTTGGGAAAGCCTACCAGCCCCACATCCGCCAGCAGCTTCAGCTCCAGGGTCACCTCCAGGGCTTCTCCGGGAATTCCCGGCTTCGCGAACCTGGGCACCTGACGGGTGGCGGTGGCAAAATGGATATTTCCCCAGCCGCCCTTGCCGCCCTTCGCCGCCACGTGAGGCTCATAATCGGAAAGATCCGCGATGATCCTGCCGGTTTCCGCATCCTTTACCACAGTGCCCAATGGCACCCGGATCACCAGGTCCGGGGCGCTTTTGCCGTTGCATCGGCTGCCCCGGCCGTTTTCGCCGTTTTGAGCGGTATATTTTCTTTGGTACCGGAAATCCGCCAGGGTAGACAGATTGGTATCCGCCTGAAAAACGATATTTCCGCCCCGGCCGCCGTCGCCGCCATCCGGGCCGCCGGCCGCCACGTATTTTTCCCTGCGGAAGGAAACCGCGCCGTTCCCGCCGTCGCCTGCTTTAATTCTAATTTTCGCAATGTCTACGAACAAGAGCGCCACCTCTTTCTTTCTCTTATTATCCGCCGCCCGCCTCTTTTTATGTGCAAAAAGAAATCCCCCGGCATCTTCAAGCGGCTCGGGGGATTTTTTATTCGCTTTCGGATTACTGTTCCACCGCGTAAACGCTGACGCGCTTGCGGTCGCGGCCCTGACGCTCAAACTTGACGTTGCCGTCGATGAGAGCGAACAGAGTGTCGTCGGAGCCGCGGCCCACATTCTCACCGGGATGGATGTGGGTTCCGCGCTGCTTCACCAGAATGTTGCCGGCCAGCACGAACTGTCCGTCGGCGCGCTTCACGCCAAGGCGCTTGGATTCGGAATCACGGCCGTTCTTGGTGGAGCCCATTCCTTTTTTATGAGCAAATAACTGAATATTGATCTTAAGCATCGTTACACCTCCGTATAATTTACATGAATGTTTTCAGGATACTGTTCTTCCAGAGAAAGCAGATGAAGCTTGAGTCCCGCCAGCAGGTCGCCGCATTGGGAAACGCTTTTCTTCGGCAGCCGCAGCGCCATTTCCCCGTCGTCCACAAAAACGGAAGCATCCGCGTGGAGGATCTCAGTGATCGTGTTGGCGGTCAGATAAGCCGCCGAGGAAACAGCCGCGCAGACGATATCTTCTCCAGAAGCAGCCGAGCCGGAATGGCCTTTTATTTGGAAGCCGTTCAGCCCGCCGTCCTTTGCGGTAAAAAAATCAACCCGGATCATCTTAAGCGTTGATCGCTTCGATTTGAACCTTGGTATAGGGCTGTCTATGGCCCATCTTGCGTTTTTCACCCTTCTTGGGCTTGTAGGTCATCACGGTGATCTTCTTGCCCTTGCCGGTCTTTAACACTTTACCGGTGACGGAAGCGCCATCCACATAAGGGGTGCCGATCTTCAGACCATCTTCTCCTCCCACAGCGACTACTTTAAAGTCCACGGTGGAATCGTCGGCAGCAGAAAGCTTTTCCACGAAAACAATATCGCCGTTTTCTACCTTATACTGCTTGCCGCCAGTTTCGATTACTGCGTACATATTGGTACCTACCTTCTTTTGAACTCGCTACTGTCAGGCGGAGCGTAGGCTCGCTTAAAAAGCCCGCAATATGCGGCTTATCAATGATAGCATAGCTCTAGGGGAAAGTCAAGTGTTTCCGGGAGAAACCAGCGTTTTCCCGGCAAAAGTCACAGTATTTTTTCCCCTTTGATGCAAACATCGGAAAGGTTGCGGAATAGCATTGCCCCGCTCTATCCGGTATAATATAAGCGGAATCGCATATTCGGCCGTCTCCTTAGGCCTTGCCGCTTCCTTCGCTGTCCTTCCGCGATCGAACGCCTATCGCCGCAGAATTTGACTGGAGGCTGAAATGCAAGTGTCTCGCGCATTGCGGAATTCACGGATTTTCAACGATAAGGCCATAGTGATTCAATGACCTTTGTTATGGCCTTCAAGCACTGCCGACAGCGGCCGCGGCTTTTTCCCTTCGGCATGGGTTCAAAGAAAAATTTAAACCTTCACATTGATAGAAAGGCGGTAATTCCTATGATTCGGCTGATCGCTTCCGACTTGGACGGCACCCTGCTCAACAGCCAAAGACAGCTACCCAAAGATTTCTTCTCCGTGATCGACCGGCTGAATCAATTGGGCGTTCTGTTTATCGCGGCATCCGGCAGGTCATATCCGACCCTCCGCCGGGATTTCGCACCGCATTCCGACGAATTGTGCTTTATCAGCGACAATGGCGCCAGAATCGCCGAGCACGGCAAAATTTTGCAGAAAGATCCTATTCCTCCCCAGGTGGTCTCCCAGGTGCTGGAGACCTGCGCCTCCTTGCCGGAAGTAAAACCGGTGCTGACCAGCGACCGGGGAACCTACGCGAACACCAAGGGCGAGCCTTGGTTTCACGACTGTATTTTGGCTTATTTCGACAACTATCAGCAGGTGGACGATCTCTCCTCTGTTCATGAGGATTTTTATAAAATTTCTCTCTGCGACCGGGCCGGCGCGGTAAAAAACAGTTTCCGTCTTATGCCCCAGTCCCTGCGGGACAGCGCCGATCTCCAGGTTTCCGGCTTTATCTGGCTGGATGTCATGAAAAAAGGAGTGGACAAGGGCAAGGCCTTGCAGGCGTTTCAAAAGCGCTATGGCATCTCAAAGGAAGAAACCATGGTATTCGGCGACTTTTATAACGATTCTCAAATGCTTCTTCAAGCAAAATACAGCTTTGTCATGGAAAACGCCAACGAGGACATGAAGCCCTTCGGCAATTTTATCGCCCCCTCTAACGATGACGACGGCGTAATGCGGATGATCAAAAAATATGTGCTCGATGCCCGCCGGTAAATTAAAAACAGCCCGCTTCAAATTTCCCTTTGATTTCCGGCGTGGTCCTGGTCCCTGTCTGCGCGCTTCCTTTTCTGCCGTATTGCCCGGCCAGCACCGCTTACAGCAGGAGCATGAAATTAGAAAAGCGGGAGCTTCAATTTCATGGTTACCGCCTGTCGCTCTCTTATCTGTTCGGAGTGCCCGTAATAGGTTTATTGATCTATTTGGGATTCGCATTTTTCCAGTGCCATTTAAGAGAAAAAACGGTAGGCATCCTTTTTGATTATATCGTCTTTTACTTTCTGATCGGCATCGGAGTATGTATTTTATTATTGTTCAAAACAGCGTATCACGCGTTGAAATTTAGCATTCACCATAAAGCAAACCGTAAAAACGGCCTGTAAGCTCACGGCATGGAAAGCTCAGGACAGTACAAAGCGAAAATCTGTTTAGCACTGGCCCAAATGGCTTCCCAGTTTTCTGCTCTATATGATTTTTCTGGCTTCAGCCGTTTCAATTCCGGCAGACAGAACCATTCAGTCTCTTTGCGCCGCCTGTTTCCTTGCTTTGTCGTCAAAAGCTATGCGTTCCCATAGGCAGGCGGATCATCCGCTTCTTAATTTGTGCTCGTGGTAAAATTTTTTTAATTCATCCTTTCTTTCAGGCGGCAGCAAGGACTTTTTAACGCCCCGCAAAGCGCCCTCCAAGGCCAAGAGCCGGTGAATGCAGGCGGATGGATCCAGCTTTTGGATCTTCAGCCACGCTTTTTCCGCTCCCAGATTTTTTAAATCCTCAGCGGAGAGGATCCCCGCCTCATTTAACTGCCGTTCCACTTCTTTCCCGATATTTGGAAGCCTTGATAACTCTCCCATATTCACACCTCATACAACCGTCCCGCCGGAAAACAAATTCCGGCGGGACGGGTTCTTTTATCTGGCTTCAACCAAACGGCGCGTTTCCTCAAAACTGCAAAAATAAAAACTTAGCTACCATGCTGAACACAGTTAAAAACGCAGGAAATGTTGAAGATCAACAGGTCACAACAGAAAGCTCTCTTGGATCCACAGCCGCAGGTCATTCCAGTGTGTGAATACCACACAGGGTTAACAGGCCTGCCGGCCAGGCACGTCTTCAGGGATTTCCTCCGGCCCAACAGCTTCGCTGTTCGGTTTTACCGCTTTTCGTTCTGCAGCTTTGCCGCCCGAATGGTGTTTTTCATCAGCATTGCGATGGTCATCGGGCCTACGCCGCCAGGCACCGGCGTAATGGCGGAAGCAACGGGCTCTACGTTCTGGAAATCCACGTCTCCGCACAGCTTTCCGTTTTCATCCCGGTCCATGCCCACATCGATGACTACGGCCCCGGGCTTAACCATATCCGCGGTGACAAACTTCGGGATTCCTACTGCCGCCACCAAAATATCCGCCCGCCTGCAAACCTCCTTCAGGTTTTGCGTTTTGCTGTGACAGATTGTGACCGTACCGCTTTGATGGAGCAGCAGCATCGCCATCGGCTTTCCAACAATATTGCTTCTGCCAATCACCACGCAGTCCCTGCCGCAGATTTCCACATCAGCGGATTTCAGCAGCTCCATCACTCCAGCGGGAGTACAGGGCAGAAAATGATAATCCCCGATCATGATCCGCCCCACGTTCTGGGGATGGAACGCATCTACGTCCTTGAGAGGGGAAATGGTCTCGATCACTTCCTTTTCGTCCAGGCCCTTGGGCAGAGGAAGCTGAACCAAAATGCCGTTGATGTCCTTTTTATCATTCAGCCTGCAAACTAAGTCCAAAAGCTCCTCCTGAGTGGTCTCTTTAGGCAGGGCGTACTCCTCGGAATGAATCCCGATTTCCGCACAAGCCTTTTTTTTATTGTTCACGTAAACTCTAGACGCGGGATCGTCCCCCACGATCACCACCGCCAGCCCCGGCTGGATTCCCTGGGCCTTCAGAGCCTCTACCTCTTGTTTTGCGCCGGCCCGTACTGCGGCGGAAACCGCTTTGCCGTCAATGATCTTTGCCATGGCTTTCCTTGTCCTCCTGATTCTTCTATTTCTCTTCTGAGTTTTTTTCTGTTCCCAGCTTCGCTGCCTCGGCGCCTTCCCCGGGCACTGCCTCATCCTCTGTCTTTTCATCCACCGCGGTGGAAACGTCCCCAGCGGCTTTCACTTCACCGTCGCCGCCGGCAGCCGTCTCTTCCGGAGTGCTGTCACCCACCGGAGCCTTGTCGTCTGTCTCCGGTTCTTTTCCCGGCTCTGGCTCTCCGTTTTTCTTTTTCTCGGATTCTCCATCTATTTCGCCGCCGGCAGCCGTCTCGCTCTCCAGAGGCTCAATAGCCTCGGCCTCTTCCAACCCCTCCGGCTCCGCAGGCCTTGCGTAAACAGGAACGTATTCCTCCTCGACTTTTCCCTTGTTTCGGAACACAATCAACAGGACCAAGCCGGCCAGCGCGGAAACAACGGCCACAATCTGGCTAACCCGGAAGCTTCCGATCATCAGGCTGTCAGTCCGCAGGCCTTCCACCACGAAGCGCTCCACGCCGTACCAGATTAAATATAGGAAAAATACCTGTCCGTTATATTTCTGAAACTTTTTGCTGAACCAATACAAGACCAAAACTCCCAGCAGGCACCACAAGGATTCGTATAAAAAGGTCGGATGCACCGGCATTGCGGGGTCCACGGAAATCCCAGCCGCCTCCAGAGAAGCCTGCTGGCTAGCAAGATAGCTTTCCGTTTTGGCGCTGTACATGCCCCAGGGCAGGTTCGTGTTCGTGCCGAAGGCCTCCTGGTTGATGAAGTTTCCCCAGCGGCCGATTCCCTGGCCGATCAAAAAACCCTGAACCGCGATGTCCAGCACTGCAGGGATTTTCATCTTATGGATTTTGGCCATTATTATGCCGCCCAGCAGTCCGCCGATGATGCCGCCGTAAATTCCCAGGCCGCCCTCGTTTATGTAAAGGATCTTGATGGGATCCTTCCAATACATATCGCCGGGATAGAAAATCACATAGTAAAGCCTTGCGCCGATGATGCCCAGGATCAGTCCGGCGATGATGCAGTCGATGAGATGATCCTGGTTCACCTGATAGCGCTTGCAGATTTTCAGCGCATAAAGAAACGCCAGAATGAAGCCCAGGGCGATTAAAATGCCGTACCATCTGAATTCAAAGCTTCCGATGGTGAAGGCCACCGGGTTTACGTCAAACGCAAGCCCGAGGCCCGGAAATTCCACGTGTGTCATAAAACGTCCTCCTAAAATTTACTCTTGGGGAAGTATTACCGACAAAGCGCAGCGGCTGTCGTCAAGCTGCTCCTCCAGCCTGGCGTTGACCTGCTCTAAGGTCACCTCCGCAGCCCTGTCAATATAATCAAACAGGCTGTAGCCTGCGAAATACTGGCTCACCATGGCATTGGCAATGGACTCGGTATTGTTGAGCATGGCCAGGGTTCTGCCATAAACCGCCCTTTTTGCCCAGGAAAACTGCTCCGGCGTCACGCCGGTTTCATGAAGCTTCCGGCAGGCCTCCCGGATCATTGCGGCCGCCTCGTCCGGATTCCTGGATTCTCCGGCAAATACCACCGCGGCATAGCCCGGGCCCTCAAAATATTCGCTTCCAAAGGATGAAGTATTGATAAGGCCCTTTTCCAAAAGCTCCTCATACAGCGGAGAAGCCTTGGAGGCCAGCACCTCCAGCAGCACGGCGGTCTGAACCATTTTCTCCGGGGAAACCCGCTGTACCCCCGCGGTTTCCTTAAAGCCCAGCTGGAACATAGGAACCGCCACCGCCAAACGCTGCTCCACCCGCTCCTGTACGATTCCATCCGGCTCCTGAGGAAACACGTTTTCCGCAGTCACCTTCTCCACCGGCTTCAATTTCCGATCCGCGATTTTGACCACTTCACCGGGATCTACATTGCCCGCCACACACAGCACCATGTTGTGCAGATTATAATAAGCCCGGTAACACTGGTAAAGCTTTTCCGCAGTGATCTCCGCGATGGACTCCACCGTACCGGCGATATCAATTTTTACGGGATGATTGTGGTACAGGGCGTTCAGCAGGTTCACCATTACCCGCCAATCCGGAGAATCGTCGTACATCCGGATTTCCTGGCCGATGATTCCTTGCTCCTTTTGGACGGTCTGCTCGGTAAAATAGGGGGACTGGACCAGATCCAGCAGGATTTCAAAGGATTTCTCAAAGTTTTCCGTACAGGAAAACAGATAGCAGGTCTGGTCGAAGGAGGTGAAAGCGTTAGCGGAGGCGCCGGTCTTGGCGTATTTTGCGAAAGCGTCTCCTTCCTCGCTTTCGAACATTTTATGCTCCAGAAAATGAGCGATGCCGTCCGGGACGGATACCAGCTCCCCGTCCGCCTTAAACCGGGTGTTGACAGAGCCGTACCGGGTGCCGAACACCGCATAGGCCGAACGGTACCCTGGCTTGGGATAAACCATGATTTTCAGTCCGGAGGCGTGATCCTCCACAAAAATGCTGTCGCCGGTTCTTGGGCTTTTCAATTCCGTCATTTAGGCCTCCTCCTTTCCCGTAAGCTGATATACCGTATCCAGAGAGACGGTTTGGGCGGCTTTTACCACCTGCTCCTTGGTCACTCCGCCTACCGCCTCGGCACTCTGCTCAGGGGTAAGCACAGTCTTTTCAAAGGCCTGGCTCAAATACCAGGCTTCCAGCCCGCCCAGGTAGTCGGACATGGTGCGGAAGGAATTGGCGACGCTCATTTTCGCGGCGTCCAGATCCTCCGCGCTGAAATCACCCTCCTGCACCGCCTGAAGCTGCCGGAGGATTTCCTCCCGGGCCTTTTCGATATTCTTCTGCTCCACGCCGCTCTGAACCATCACAATGCCCTTGTGCCGGTCATAGGAGGAGGAACAGTAATAGCACAGGCTCAGCTTTTCCCGGACGTTCAAAAACAGCTTGGAATGGGGCGTGCCGCCGAACAGGGCGGACATGAGCCGCATCGCCGTCACATCCCCGCCGGGCACGGCGATGCCGGTACGAAAGCCCATCACCAGCTTTGCCTGAGCCACATCCATCACGTCATGAAATTCCTTCACACGATCCGCTTTCGCGATGATTTGGGTGGCGCAGGGCAGAATTTCCTTTCTGCTCACCTGGGCAAAAGCCTTTTGAAACCCTTCCACGGCCTTCTGCGGGTCGGAGCCTCCCACCATCATCAATTCCATTCGGGCGCTGGACAAGGCCCGGCGCCAGGCGGAATAAATCTCTCCGCCGGTAAGGGCCTCCACCCGTTTCTTCGTGCCGAATCTGCCCACGCCAAAGGCCTCGTCCCGGCACATCAATTCCTCACAGCGGATTTGGGCGTAAATCCGCTTATCGTTAAATTCCGAATCGATCTGCTCGATCAGCTGGCGCTTCTCCTGATCGATATCCTCCTGACGGAACTGGCCGTTCTCAAAGGCCGGGTCGAATAAGATAGAACACAAAAGCTCCGCCAGCTCGCCGGCTACCTCCTCCTTTTCCAGGGCGTAGCGGTCGTCCAGCCCCACCGCGGAGACTGCCAGCACCTGAACCTCCCCCAGCTTATACACCTGGGCCTGAAGGGAAGCCCCGTAGAGAGAGCTCAGCTTTTCATTCAGCGCCCGGAAGGTAGGATACCTCCGGCAGGAACGCCGAAGCAGATAAGGCAAAACCGCGTTGGCGGAAGCTGTCTCAGCCGACAGCGGCAGCAGCATCGCCGCTGTCAGCCTGCCGGTTTTAAACCGCTTTTCCCCAATACTGTGAAAGGTAACGCCGTCGCAAATCGGAATCCGTGTAATGTTTTTTGTCATGGAAAACCTCCTGCTCTATTGAAGATTACAGTTTTTCCTATTTTTTACGTGTTTTCATCATGTTATTATACCACACCCCGCAAAAATATAAAATAGTATTCCCAAAATCATGCCGGCTTAACCTGAAATTTCATCAATGCTTTAGACAACAAACAGCTTTTGTGCTATAATAGGCTATGATTGTTTAATGCAGCTCCTCTGGGGCGCAGCCCGGCGGACAAAAAGGAGGGGATCACCCTTGTATCAGGATTTATCAAAGAACCCTTACGCGCAGCCCTTCACCTTTGAGGGCAGCCGCAGCCACGGCGTTTTGGTGATTCACGGCTTTACCGCTACGCCAGGCACTGTGCTGCCTCTGGGGCAGGCTGTCGCCCAGGACGGCCACTATGTAAGGGGAATTCTCCTTCCCGGCCACGGAACCACCATTGAGGATATGCAGCGGACCAATTGGAAGGATTGGTATGACGCCGCTTTTAACGCTTACGACGAAATGGCGAGGATCTGTAAAAAGGTCAGCGTTGTGGGCCTTTCTATGGGCGGCGCCCTCACCTGCCTTTTGGCCGAGCATCGGCCGGTCCATAAGGCGGTGCCCATCGCGCCGGCGCTGAAGATCTTGCAGCACGGCAGCCGTCTGGCAAAATATTTTTGGTCACTGGTTCCTATTTTGCCGGGCAGGGATAAAAATTACCAGGACTATCTGTTTGATTACGATGTCTGCTACCACGACACTCCGGTGAAAAACATCGAGGATTTGAACCATCTGGCCTTGCTGGCGAAGCGGGATCTGAAAAAAATCACCTGCCCCTTGCTGGTAGTCAAGGCCGGGCAGGATCAATCGGTTCATCCGGACGCGCCGAAATGGATTATTCTGCAAAGCAGCAGCGTGGAAAAAAAGCTTCTGGTGCTTCCCAACAGCCCTCACGTCTGCACCTTGGGAGCGGAACGGCAGCTTTTATTCCGAAAGGTTGCGGCGTTTTTGCGGGATTAGCTTTCTCAAAATAGTATTTCCTGATCTTACAGCTTGTTCCAGCCGCCCCGCTGACGGTCCAAAGCATCATCTTGGCCGTATCAAAATCCGGTCAAATCCTATCAGATATCCTTTTTGCGCGGCTGTGGGATCCGCAGTACAATTGCCTGGCCGGTCATAATATTACCTCCCGGAATCTATAAAATCTATTTTTAATGGAGTTGATCTTTTTTGGACGATTGGTTTTCCTATATTCTTCTGGTTATTTTAATCGCCCTTTCCGCTTTTTTCTCCGCCTCTGAAACCGCTTATACTACAGTAAACAAAATCCGCCTGCAAAACTATGTGGATGCCGGCAGCAAAAAAGCAAAAACCGCCTTATTTATCGCAGAAAACTACGACCGCACTCTGACCACTATACTCATCGGCAACAACATTGTCAATATCGGAGCGTCCTCGATCGCTACGCTGCTGTTCGTCAAGCTGTTCGGGCCTTCCGGCGCGGCGATTTCCACCGCCGTTATGACCATTTTAATCCTGATTTTCGGAGAGGTGCTTCCCAAGAGCTTCGCCAAGGAAAGCAGTGAAAAATTCGCCTTGGCCTTTTCCCGGCCCTTGCGGATTCTAATGACCGTTTTCTGGCCGGTAGTATTTCTGTTTATTCAGCTGAAAAAGGTGGCTAAGCACATTTCTCCCATCAAGGAGGAGGAGACTCCCATCGTCACCGAGCAGGAGCTGAAATTTATTGTAGAAAGCATCGAGGACGAGGGCGTTCTGGAAAAACAGGAAAGCGAGCTGGTACAGCACGCTTTGGAGTTTGATGAAAAAACTGTTCAGGAGGTTCTCACGCCCCGGGTAGATATGACCACCCTGGATATCGAGGATGACCTCCAGACAAACATCGGCCTGGTGCTCACGGAACGCTTCTCCCGGATTCCCGTTTGCCGCGGCACCTCGGATCGGATCATCGGTATTCTGCACACCAAGGATCTGCTGGAGGCCTTAGTCCGCGGAGACGCCATTGATTTGGCGTCTATGGTGCAGCCGGCTTTTTTCGTTTATAAAACGAAAAAGCTTTCCTCACTGCTGGCGGACTTTAAGAGAAATAAAACCCACGTAGCCATCGTCACCGACGACTACGGCGGAACGGTAGGCATGGTAACCATGGAGGATCTGCTGGAGGAATTGGTAGGGGACATCTGGGATGAGGACGAGGAGATCATCCGGGATTTCGTCCGGATTGATTCTCAGCATTTTCTAATCAGCGGCGACCTGACGATTCGGGAGCTGTTTGACCATCTGGATTTACCTTTTAGTAATCTGGAGAGCAACCATACGTCCTGCGGCGGCTGGGCCTTGGAGGCGTTAGGGCATATTCCTCAGGCAGGAGAGGCCTTCCAGTTTAAAAATATGACCCTCACGATTCAGGAAATGGATGACCAGCGGGTAAAAAAGCTGTCTGTTTATTTAGCGCCGCAGCCTGAGGAGGAAGAGAAAAGCAGACAGGAATCCAATCAGCAGGAGTAAGCCTGCCGGAGCAAAGCCGCTTAACGCAAATCACAGGCTAAGGAGATTAAAAAAAACCAATGAATCCAAAAATCAAGGCGCTGAAGGCCGCCTTTCCCCATACCATTCCGATTTTGATGGGCTTTCTGTTTTTAGGGCTGGCCTACGGATTTTATATGAACAGCAAGGGCTTTTCCTTTTGGTGGCCGCTTCTCATGAGCGCCACCATTTTTGCCGGCTCTATGGAGTTTGTAACCGTGTCCCTGCTCTGTGGAGCCTTTAATCCGGTTTACGCCTTTTTACTGGCCCTGATGGTCAACGCCAGGCATTTGTTCTATGGGATCTCCATGCTGGAGCGCTTCAAGGGCACAGGCAGGAAAAAATGGTACCTAATCTTCGGAATGTGCGACGAATCTTTCTCCATTCTCTGTTCCACAAAGCCGCCTAAAGGTGTGGACAAGGGCTGGTTCATGGTTTTTGTCACCCTCCTGAACCAATGCTATTGGGTTGCCGGCGCGACCTTGGGAGGCATTTTAGGCTCCTTTATCCCTTTCAACACTCAAGGAATTGATTTCGTGATGACCGCCCTATTTGCGGCTATTTTTATCGATCAGTGGAAATCACAAAAGAATCATCTGCCTGCTCTGGTGGGCCTGGCTGTTCCAGCCGTCTGCCTCATCGTCTTCGGCCCGGATCAATTTATTCTTCCGTCGATGGCTTTGATTTTAACAGTGCTGTCCCTTCTGAAAAAGCCTTTAAATAAGGAGGCGGTTCTATGACCATGCCCCTTTGGCAGGGAATCGCCACCGTCGCCGCAGTGGTTCTGGGCACCCTGGTCACCCGGTTTCTGCCCTTTTTGCTGTTCCCCGCCGGAAAGCCTACCCCGAAATTCATTCAATACTTAGGCAGAGTGCTGCCCTTCGCCGTGATCGGCCTTTTAGTGATTTACTGCCTGAAGGGCGTGTCGGTAACCGCTTTTCCCTTCGGGCTGCCGGAGCTGATCGCCATGATCCTGGTAGCGGTTCTCCACTATTGGAAGAGCAATATGCTGTTGAGCATCGGCTGCGGCACGGTGGTTTACATGCTGATGGTTCAGTTCTTATTCGCGGCGTAAAGCGCTTCCTGCTTTGTTTCTTTAGATTTCTTTGGTTCTAGTTTATTTTTTATGCAATTCCACAATCTCATCGGGTTCCTTTTTGTATCATCGGCCGGGTTTTATGTGCCCGGCTCTCTTGGTTACGGTAGAAAGATTGGGCGGACAGAAGCCAGCCGGCCGCTGATGCCGTTTCATCTTAATATTTTCCCCTTTCTCCCGCCGCCGATTTCATATTCGCTTCCTTATAGACTATCGCTAATCCTCTTTACTCCCTCTGACAAAGCCCTCAAAGCCTGGCGCTGATCAGCGCCAGGCTTCGTTTTAGCGTTGCAGGAGCCAAACGCGAAGGATTTTTCCCCTTAGGATAAAAAACTCCCCCGTGGAAATTAAATTCCACGGGGGAGTCGGCTTCTGATTGCTTTTTCAGACTGCCCGCCAGCGCTTCAGCCATTCACGCGCCGCTTCCGTACGCCGGTGCCGCAGCCGAGCAGTTTATTAAGATCTTCAGCAGCCGCTCGAGGAAGCCCAAGCTGAAATTTAAAAGTCATGCGCCGGCAGTTTTGCCGGCGCATATTGATCTTATCAGGGCTTGCTGCCAATAAGCGCTTCTAAAGCGCGGAATTGGTTCCCCGCATGGGGGGCCATCGGCCCTACTGCTTGTAAACGGGAGGCCGCGGTTCTAACAGCTGCACTCTATTGATTATCCTCCTGCCATCGGCAGTCCGCTTCCTTCTGCGCAGACACGATTCTTTTTTTGCGGAGCAGCCTCTGCCGGCAGGGCGGGCTGTTTTTCTGCCCAGGCTTCTGACCGGGTACACAAGGCCGCTGGAAAATCTCCGAATGCCGCTGCCGGTTTTTATATAGCTTAAAGGCTGGACAGAACCTTTTTGATCCGTTCCACCGCTTTCCTGGTGTTTTCCAGGTCGTTAAAGGCGGTCAGGCGGAAGAAGCCCTCCCCGTTTTTGCCAAAGCCCGCGCCGGGGGTTCCCACTACGTTGCCCTCCTTCAGCAGCAGATCGAAGAAATCCCAGGAGGCCATACCGTTGGGACACTGAAGCCAGATATAGGGAGAATGCTCGCCGCCGGTAAACCAAACGCCCAGCTCCTTCAAAGCGTCGGCAATCACCTTGGCATTCTGCTTATAATAGCCGATCACCTGATGGATCTGCTTCTGCCCCTCATCGGAGAACACCGCCGCGGCGCCCTTCTGGACAATATAGGGTACGCCGTTAAACTTAGTAGTCTGGCGCCGCAGCCACATTTTGTTCAGCTTTACGCCGTCGGACTCCAGATCAAAAGGAACCACAGTGTAGCCGCAGCGGGTTCCTGTGAACCCGGCGGTCTTTGACAGGGAACAAAACTCAATGGCGCAGGTCCGGGCGCCGTCGATCTCAAAGATGCTTCTGGGCAGGCTCTTGTCGCCCACAAACGCCTCGTAAGCGGCGTCAAACAGGATCACCGCGTGGTTTTCATTGGCGTAATCCACCCACTGCTTCAGCTGGGCGTGGCTGTAAACCGCGCCGGTAGGGTTATTGGGAGAGCAAAGATAGATAAGATCCGCTTTGACCGCCGGGTCGGGCAGAGGCAGAAAGCCGTTGTCCGCGTTGGCGTTCATATAAAGGATCTTTCTTCCGTCCATAATGTTGGTGTCCACATACACCGGGTAAACCGGATCCGGCACCAGAACGGTATTATCCTGGCTGAACAGGTTTAAAATATTGCCCACATCGCTTTTGGCGCCGTCGGAAACAAAAATCTCATCCCCGTCCAGCTCGATTCCCCGCTGAGCGTAATAGCCCTTCAGAGCCTCCTTCAAAAAGCCGTAGCCCTGCTCCGGGCCGTAGCCGTGAAAGGTTTCCTTTTTTCCCATCTCATCGACCGCGCCGTGAAGGGCCTCAATGACGGCGGGAACCAAGGGCATGGTCACGTCGCCGATTCCAAGTCGGATGATATCCGCCTTGGGGTTTTCCTGCTGGTATTCCGCCACCTTTTTGGCGATGGTGGAAAACAGGTAGCTGTCAGCTACATTCTGAAAATTATGGTTGATATTCATAAGATATTCGCTCCTTTCGGAATAGCCTCCGGATTAGATCTCCACAACGCCCTCGTAAACCGTCACGGCGTTGCCGGTCATGTAGACCGTATCGTCGGTATAGCGGATCACCAGATCGCCGCCGATCAGCTTCACGGTGATATCAGTATCCTTTTTGCAGTAACCGTTTTCCACCGCCGCTACCGCCGCGGCGCAGGCGCCGGTGCCGCAGGCCCAGGTTTCCCCGCTGCCTCTCTCCCATACTCTCATTTTCAGAGTGTGGTCATCCAGCACCCGGATAAACTCGGTATTCACCCGCTCCGGGAACAGCTCGCTGGTTTCAAAGGCCGGGCCGATTTTCTCAATGTCCATGGTTTCCACGTCGTTTTTAAACACCACGCAGTGAGGGTTTCCCATGGAAACACAGGTCACATGGTATTCCACGCCGTCCACGGTATAGGGCGCATTGACGATCCGGTCCGCCTTCGGGTCCGGCAGCTTGGAGGCGTCCACCGGGATCAGCGCCGGGGTCAGCTCCGCCTTGCCCATATCCACCTTCATGGCGCAGACCTTTCTGTCGTTATAGATAGGCCACAGGGTCTTAATCCCGCTTAAGGTTTCCACCGTGATCTTTTCCTTGGCCGGGTCCACCAGGCCGTGGTCATACAAGAACTTGCCCACGCAGCGGATGCCGTTGCCGCACATTTTGCCCTCGCTGCCGTCCAGGTTGAACATACGCATTTTGCCGTCGGCCACATCGGAGGGGCACACCAGGATCACGCCGTCGCCGCCGATGCCGTAATGCCGGTCGGACAGCCGGACGGAGAGAGCCTCGGGGTTATTGATATCATGCTGGAAGCAGTCAAAATAGATATAGTCGTTGCCGCATCCGTGCATTTTGGTGAAGTTAGCCTTGATTTTCTCCGTTCTCATGTCGTTGATGTCCACCAGCTCGGTGCTGTAGGGGGAATACCGGCTTCTCAGGGAGTTCGCCATAGCGTTGGCGGTATCGATGGAGGTCAGGCAGGGAATGCTGCGCTCCACCGCTTTCCGGCGGATCTTTACGCTGTCACGGGTGGGAATTCTGCCCTTGGAGGAGGTGGAGATCACATATTGAATCTTTCCGCTTTCGATCAGCTCGATGGTATTGTTGTGGTCGTCCTCATGGATCTTATTCACCGGGACCGCCTGGATGCCCGCCTCGGCAAGCACCTTGGCGGTACCCTTGGTGGCGTAAAGGGTAAAGCCCAGATCCGCGTATTTCTTGGCGGTTTCCGCAATCTCGTTTTTATCGGAATCCCGGACAGTGATAAACACGCCGCCATCCTTCTTCATTTTATAGCCCGCGGCGATCAGGCCCTTATAGAGGGCCTCCTCCAGCGTGCCGGCAATCCCCAGCACCTCGCCGGTAGACTTCATCTCCGGTCCCAGATGGGTATCCACGTTGATCAGCTTCTCAAAGGAGAACACCGGCACCTTGATGGCCACATAGGGGGATTTCTTATAAAGGCCGGTGCCGTATCCCATATCCTTCAGCTTTTCGCCCAGCATCGCCCGGGTAGCCAGGTCCACCATCGGCACGCCGGTGACCTTGCTGATATACGGAATGGTGCGGGAGGAACGGGGGTTCACCTCGATCACATACAGCTCGTTGTGATAGATCAGATACTGGATATTCACCAATCCCTTAGTATTCAGGGAAATGGCCAAATTTCGGGAGCTCTCGATGATCTTGTCCGTCATCACGTCGTTGATGTTCCAGGCCGGGTACACGGCGATGGAGTCGCCGGAATGGACGCCGGTGCGCTCGATGTGCTCCATAATGCCCGGAATCAGGATGTCCTCGCCGTCGCAGATGGCGTCGACCTCCAGCTCGGTGCCCATCAGGTATTTATCGATCAAAATGGGGTTCTCGATCTCCTGCGCCAAAATGATGGCCATATATTCCTTGATATCCGCGTCATTAAAGGCGATGATCATGTTCTGGCCGCCCAGCACGTAGGACGGGCGCATCAGCACCGGATACCCGATCCGGTTGGCGACCTCCAGGGCTTCCTCGGTGGTCATCACCGTAAAGCCCTCGGCGCGCTTCACGTGGTGCTTTTCCAGCAGCTCGTCGAACCGCTCCCGGTCCTCCGCCATATCGATGCTGTCAAAGGAGGTGCCCAGCACGTTGATTCCCTGGTCGTCCAGGAACTTGGCCAGCTTGATGGCGGTCTGTCCGCCGAAGGCCACCACCACGCCGTAGGGCTTCTCCGTATGGATCACGCCCATGACGTCCTCGGGGGTGAGAGGCTCAAAATACAGCCGGTCGGAGGTATCAAAGTCTGTAGAAACCGTTTCCGGGTTATTATTGACGATAACCACCTCATAGCCCGCCTTTTTCAGCGCCCAGACGCAGTGAACGGAAGCATAGTCGAACTCGATGCCCTGTCCGATGCGGATAGGGCCGGAGCCGAACACGATGACGGTTTTCCGGTTGGGATCGTCGTGCTCCAAAAATTCCAGAGCCTCGTTTTCCTCGTCGTAGGAAGCGTAGAAATAAGGAGTCTCCGCCGCGAATTCGGCGGCGCAGGTATCCACCATTTTATAAACCGGGAACCGGGGGTGGGCGATCTCGCACCCGGAAATTCTCTTGATGACCTTATCCAGATAGCCCATGCGTTTGGCTTTCAGGTACAGCTCGTCGGTCAGCTCTCCCTTGGCCAGCTCCTGTTCCATCTGAACCAGCTTTACCAGCTTGTAGAGGAACCACTCGTCGATCTTGGTTACGTCGTGGATATAGTCTACGGAAACGCCCCGCTGCAAGGCCTCATAGATTACGAACAGGCGCTCGTCGTCGCACACGCTGACCTTTGCTTTGATTTCCGCGTCAGAAAGCTCCTTCAGCTTGGGGCTGTTGAGGGTGTCCAGGGAGATCTCCGCGCCCCGGACCGCCTTCATGATGGCTTCCTCAAAGGTCTGTCCGATGGCCATCACCTCGCCGGTAGCCTTCATCTGAGTGCCCAGATTTCTTTTGGCGTAAACAAATTTATCAAAGGGCCACTTGGGCAGCTTGACCACCACATAGTCGATGGCCGGCTCAAAGCAGGCGTAGGTGGTGCCGGTAACGGCGTTTTTAATTTCGTCCAGAGTAAAGCCGATGGCGATCTTGGTCGCCACCTTGGCGATGGGATAGCCGGTGGCCTTGGAGGCCAGGGCGGAGGAACGGGACACACGGGGGTTTACCTCGATGACCGCGTATTCAAAGCTGTCCGGATTCAGGGCGAACTGGACATTGCAGCCTCCCTCTACCTTCAGCACGTTGATGATATCCAGGGCGGCGGAACGGAGCATCTGGTATTCCTGGTCCGCCAGAGTCACCGCCGGAGCGATTACGATAGAGTCCCCAGTGTGAACGCCCACCGGATCAAAGTTTTCCATGGAGCAGACGGTGATGACGTTGCCCTTGCTGTCCCGGATCACCTCAAACTCGATTTCCTTCCAGCCAGACACGCATTTTTCCACCAGCACCTGGGTGATCGGGGAAAGCCGCAGGCCGTTCTCCGTGATTTCCCGAAGCTCCTCCTCGTTTTCCACGATACCGCCGCCGGAGCCGCCCAAGGTAAAGGCCGGGCGGATAATCAGCGGGTAGCCGATCTCATTGGCGAAGTCCACCGCGCCCTCCACCGTATTAACCACCTTGGAGGGGATGCAGGGCTGGCCAATGGATTCCATAGTATCCTTGAACATCTGGCGGTCCTCCGCCTTGTCGATGGTCTCCGGATTAGCGCCCAGCAGGGTCACGCCGTTTTCCTCTAAAAAGCCTTCCTTGGCCAGCTGCATGGAAAGGGTCAGGCCGGTCTGGCCGCCCAGAGTGGAAAGCAGGCTGTCCGGCTTTTCTTTTTTGATGATCCGTTTGACGGTTTCCAGGGTCAGCGGCTCAATGTAAATTTTATCCGCCATGGCGTTGTCGGTCATAATGGTGGCAGGGTTGGAATTCACCAGCACAACCTCCAGGCCTTCCTCCCGCAGGGCGCGGCATGCCTGGGTTCCGGCATAGTCGAATTCAGCGGCCTGGCCGATCACGATCGGGCCGGAGCCGATTACCATTACCTTTTTCAGCTTTTTGTTCAGCGGCATGTTTTTTCCTCCTCCATCCGTGTCATAAACTTCTCAAACAGGAACATCGTATCCAGCGGGCCGCCGCAGGCTTCCGGGTGGAACTGGACGGAGAACGCCGGAATATTATGGTAATTGACACCCTCGCAGGTGCCGTCGTTGGCATTGATAAAGCTGACTTCCGCGCCGGCGGGCAGACTGTCGTTGATCACCGCATAGCCGTGGTTCTGGCTGGTGATGAACACCTTGCCTGTGGCCAGCTCCACCGCGGGCTGATTGGCGCCCCGGTGGCCGTATTTCATTTTCTCGGTTTTCGCCCCGTTGGCCAAAGCCAGAAGCTGATGGCCCAGGCAGATTCCCATGATCGGGATCTTTGCAGCGCACAGCTTTTTCAGTTCCTCAATGACCTCTACGTTTTCCGCCGGGTCTCCCGGGCCGTTAGACAGCATCACGCCCTCCGGCTCATAGGAAAGGATCTGCTCTGCGGTGGCGAAAGACGGAACGCAGATCACCTCGCAGCCGTAATTCAGCAGGCATTTCTCGATATTTTCCTTGGCGCCGAAATCCCACAGCACCACTCTGTGGTTTCCCTTGCCCTCATGGATTACCACCTCCTGGGAGGTGACGGTTTTCACCGCGTCTTTGATCTTATAGGCCTTAATTTCAGGGAGCAGGGCGGCCGCGTCCGGCTTTTCCATGGTGATCCGGGCGTTCATCACGCCGTATTCCCGCACGATCCTGGTCAGCGCCCGGGTGTCAATGCCGTAAAGGCCGGGAATGTTTTTTCCTTTAAAAAAGTGTCAAGGTTCCCTTCACATCTAAAATTAGAGGGTTCTTGACACCAATCTCTTACAATATAAGCCTTCAAACGAGGCGTTTGGCTTTCAAATTCCGCTGGAATCACGCCGTAATTGCCGATTAAAGGAAAAGTTTGCACCACGATCTGTCCATAATAACTGGGATCGGTAAGAGTAGCCAAATAGCCGGTCATCGCCGTGGTGAAAACAAGTTCCCCAGTAACGTCAAAAGCGGCGCCAAAACTCTTTCCTTCAAAAACAGTACCGTTTTCCAGAATTAAGTACGCTGTCTGTTCCATAGTCTTGCCTCCAGTTCATCTGTGTCTGTCCGCAGCAGCTTCCGCCCGAAAAAAGTAAAACCTCTCACGGGGCACGGCCTGTCCGCGCCAAGGATCAGCTCTCCGGAATCTCATCACTAGCCTTTATACTAATGTATTATTATACACTATTTCCATTTGTTTAGGAAGATATTTTTTTCAAAGGAAGTTAGAACATAGAATTTTATTTTGAATTTTTCTTGTGGATTGTGTTGAATTTTATCTACGCCTTTTTGGGGAACCCTGATACGCTCTCAGCCCCGCAATGATTTTCACGCCCTGAAAGGGTATTTTCACAGATAGGGGGATTCCGCCTTGCGAAAACCAGCGATTCGTGATAAACTGAGAAACAAAATCTCTTGTTTCAGGAGGAACCATCCCTTGACTAATTTCCTCATAAAACACTTTATTCCCAACGCGTCTGACGTGAAAAGCCCTGCTGTGCGGCAGAGATACGGCGTGGTAAGCGGCGTTGTGGGTATTCTCTGCAACGCCCTGCTCTGCACCGCCAAAATCGCCGCGGGGCTTCTGACCGGCGCGGTTTCTATTGTTGCCGACGGCATCAATAACCTGTCCGACGGAGGCTCCTGCGTCGTCAGCCTTCTGGGCTTTAAGATGGCCGGCAAGCCTGCCGACGACAAGCATCCGTTCGGCCACGGCAGAATCGAGTATGTGGCCGGGCTGATCGTATCCTTTATTATTGTGCTCATGGGAGTAGAGCTGGCGAAAACCTCTCTGGATAAGATTTTCCATCCCGAGGAAATCAGTTTTTCCTGGATAACTCCGGCGGTGCTGGGGATTTCCATATTGGTAAAGCTGTGGATGTGCTTTTTCAACCGGAAAATGGGAGATAAAATCGACTCCGCCGTGCTGAGAGCCACCGCTATGGACAGTCTGTCCGATGTGGCGGCCACCTCCGCTGTACTGGCGGGCTTTGTCATCGGCTATTGGGCCAGAGTGAATTTAGACGGTTATCTGGGCGTGCTGGTAGCGCTTTTCATTTTATATACCGGCGTTTCCACCGCCAAAGGAACCTTAGACCTGCTGCTGGGCGAGGCTCCCGATCCGGAGTTTGTCAAGCAGATCCAGCAGGAGGTGCTGTCCTATCCGGAAATCATAGGCGTTCACGATTTGATCGTTCACAACTACGGTCCCGGCCACAGCGTTGTCTCCCTCCACGCAGAGGTTCCCTGCGACGTGGATATCCTAAAGATCCATGACACCATAGACAATGCCGAACGGGACCTGAAAAAGAAGTTTGACTGCGAGGTCGTCATCCATATGGACCCGATTATCACCGACGATAAGGAAACCAACGAAATTCACCAAAAGCTTTCGTCCATCGTCCGGCTTCTGGACTCCCGGGTTACGATTCACGACTTTCGGATGGTAAAAGGCCCCACCCACACCAACCTAATTTTCGACATTGTGGTGCCCCATCAATTCCGCCTGACCGACGACCAGGTGGTGGAGTCCCTGCGCCAGGCCGTCAAAGCCTTGGATGCGCGTTACGAAATTGTGGTAAACGTGGATAAGGCGTACACCGCTCCGCCCGGCGGCGAGGCTTAAAAAGCTTTTTACCGGTTTGCCGCTTTCCACACGCCTGCTTCATGCCGGGAACGATATCTCTATCACGAATAATATTGCGGATGAAACGCAGAAAGCGCCGCTTGAAGGATCCTTCAAGCGGCGCTTTCTGATCGTTTTTAAGAGGCCGTACGCTTCAGGTCAATGGAGTCAATCAAAAAACTTCCCTTTATAGAAGTTCTCGTTTCCAAGCTTTTTGGCGGTCATTCTGAACATCACACAGCCATCCGGGCAGACAATGTCTTTCGTGTACGGACCGCTGCCGCCGATGTTTTGCAGATCTCCGCCGCTTCTGACCGCTTCCATAATCGGAAACAAAATCGTCATGGTCTTAGAGCAAATTCCCTCTCCCTGCCCATTGACAGGACAGCCATAGGTACAGGTATACCGGTCCCCAATTTCTTCGCCGTTCCGGCAGAAGCGCTCTGTGCTGTTTCCACGGAGGAACCCTGTCACCTCAATCTGAAACTCATATTCCTCGGCATACCACTTTTTCATAAATTTTCCTCCAAGCTCAATGACACTGCCGGCTACTTCCGAATACAGCCGGGGCTGGAAAAATTTATCCAGCAGGATAAAAACCCATTTGCGGGCAAAAGCTTACAGCCAGCAAGGCCGCCGCGCTTCTCGGCCGCCTCACCCTTTCTCCTTGATGTTTATCCGGCGTCATTTTTCGCCGCCTGCTTGGAACGTTCTGCCGCCTCAGCGGTAAAATGAGACCGGAAGCCTATCAGCAGCCCCCCTCCGATGAGGAACAGCACGGAAACGCTGAGCACGCCGATGGAGTCTCTTCCGGTCAAACCGGAAATCAGAGCCACAATCGCCGGACCCATAACTGTGGCAAATTTTCCAAAAATATCGAAAAAGCCGAAAAACTCGTTGGATTTTTCCGGCGGCACCAGCTTGCCGAAATAAGAACGGGAAATCGCCTGGACGCCCCCCTGAACCGTACCTACCAGCACCGCCATGATCCAGAAAAGGGTCTGGGAAAAGGCTAGGGCGCTTTGATAGCCCTGAGGGTCGGCGGCCTTGGAAAGCTCCGCCTGCTCCACATGAAAGCCCATGTAAAAGCCCAGCACACAAATCACCAGGTACATGGCGATGGCAAAGAGAATCAGCTTGATAGAGCTGAATTTTCCCGAAGCCCTGCCGAACAGGATCGAGCAAGGCATGGCCACAATCTGCGTCACCAGCAGAGCGATGATCATACCGGTGGTATCCAGGCCCAAATTGGTGCCATAGCTGGTTGCCATGTGGATTACCGTGCCCACACCGTCAATATAGAAAAAATAAGCGATGATAAAAATAAAAATCGTCTTATTCCGAAAAATTTCCCTTAAGGTTTTCTTTAAGCTCTGGAAGGTGTGGGAAAGCAGTTTGGAGGCCGGAGCCTCAATATAGTGGGTCTGATTCACATTTTTTAGGATCGGGATACTGAAAATGAGCCACCACACAGAGGTAATCACCACGGAGAACTTAACCGCCGCCGGATTATCCATGCCCATAATCAGTAAAACCGCAATGGAAATGACAAAAGGGATGGTGCTGCCGCCTATGTAGCCCATAGCGTAGCCCCAGGAGGAAACCCGGTCCATCCGCTCCTCGGTGGTGACGTCGGTAAGGAAGGAGTCGTAGAACAGGCAGGAACCGGCGAATCCGATATAGGAAATCACATAGCCTGCCAACAGCAGCTGCCATTGGTCGAAAACAGCCATCATCAGGGTGAACAGAACGCCTGCCGCCAAAAAGCCGGTGAACAGCTTTTTCTTCATACCCTTATGGTCCCCGACAGCGCCTAGGACCGGCCCCATTACCGCTACCACCAGGGTTGCTGCCGAGGTGCCGTAGCCCCAAACCTGGACATTGTCCACGCCGGCGGATTCGCATACCGCTCCAAAATAAATGGGGAATATCGCCGCCATAATATTGGTGGCGTACACAGAATTGGCCCAATCATACAGGATCCAGCTTTTTTCCTGTTTGGTAAACCTCTTCGCATATTTTTCCATACACGCCCTTCTTTCCTCGTTATAAACCCCTTACGGTTATATTTTCTCAGGAACAGCGGAAATAGTCAACAGAAAAGCCGGGAAAAGTTTCCTTAAATTTTAGTTAAAATCATATTAAGCTTCCGAAGCAGAAATCCTCTCCAGCCTCCAGAATTTTCACCGACAAAATCTTTCCAAACAGCGGAATAGGGCTCTGGACATGCACAGGGGTATAATTGGCGGTATACCCCTCATAATAATCCTCCAAGCGCTTTGACTCAAACAACACCGGCTCGGTCCTTCCCACCTGGGTCAGCAAAAAGCGCCGCCGGGCTTCATTAGTTGCCTCAATCAGCCGCCTGCTGCGTTCCTCCTTCACTTTGTTGGGCACCTGGCCGGGCATACGGTCCGCCGCGGTACCCGGCCGGCGGGAATAGGCGAACACATGGACCTTGGCGAACCCGATTTTCCGCGCGAAATTCAAGGACTCCTCAAAATCCTCCGGAGTTTCCCCAGCAAATCCTACCATCATATCCGTGGTCACCGACGGATTATCGAATACCCCGCGGATATTGTTCACAATAGACTCATATTCCGCCGCCGTGTAATGGCGGTTCATCCTTTTCAATGTGGCGTCACAGCCGCTTTGCAGAGAAAGATGGAACTGGGGGCACAGCTTTTCCTGCCGGGCCAGGCGTTCCAGAACAGGCAGCTCCATTTGCTCCGGCTCTAAGGAGCCTAAGCGCACCCGCTCCACCTCCGGCAGGCCGCAGACCGCTTCCACCGCGTCCCAAAGCCCCAGTCCGCTATCCTGTCCGTAGCAGGACAGATTGATTCCGGTGAGAACAATTTCCCGGTAACCGGACGCCGCCAGAGTCCGGGCCTCCCGGGTAAGCTCTTCCAAGGGCTTTGACCGCACTCTTCCCCGGGAATAGGGAATAATACAGTAGGAACAAAACCGGTTGCATCCATCCTGTATCTTCAAAAAAGCCCGGGTCCTCTCCTGAAAGCTGTGAATCTGGAGGCTTTCAAAGGAGTCCTTTCCTGTATAAGGCCGGATCTTCACTTCCCGGCGGCGGTTCTCCAGGGCCTTCAGAACAGATGGCACCAGCTCCTTTCGATTGGAGGTTCCCAAAACCAGATCTGGTTCCGGCAGCTTGGCGGCTTCCTCCGGGAAGGCCTGGGGCATACAGCCGGTAAGAACCAGCAGCGCCTGAGGATTTTTCCTGCGGGCCCGGTGGAGAAGCTTTCGCATTTTTTGATCGCTTGCCGCCGTCACGGTACAGGAGTTAAGAATCACAACATCTGCCTCCTCCTCCGTCTCGGCGGGGGCAAAGCCGCTGCGGCAAAGCTCCTCCAGCATAGCCTGAGATTCATATTGATTCACTTTACAGCCTAACGTAAGGATATATGCTTTCATAAACCGGCTCCTTGTTATTTTATCTAAATTGTTTTAGCGCCGCCGTCAAATTGTCGTGGCAATTAGGACTTGACCTTCTGTAAGAATGAGGCTATTATTAAATGAAAAGAAATAATGGAGGGATTGCAAACAATGTATACTGAGACGATTTCTTTGTCCAGCATCGACGCTGTAAAAAAGTTTGTCTGCATCGCTAATGAATACGATTTTACGATAAATCTTCTTTCCGATAAATACAAAATCGACGCCAAATCCATTATGAGCGTGTTCAGCCTGGATCTTTCCAAGCCTATCACAGTGGAAATCGAGGAAGAATGTCCAGAAAAGCTGAAAAAGGAAATTCAGGAATTTAAGCTTTGATTCTTTTCCGGCGGTTCAAATTGATTTCTTCCCGGCGCGCCGCCTTTCAAAGCATTGATTATGGCGGCAGGGGATTTTAAAAAATTACGGCTGGGAAGCTTCTGGAAAAGATTTCTTGAAGCTTGAAGCAAGCAAAGAGGTAAATAAGCCTTACTAAGCTTAACAGGAACAAAAAGCGATGGTTAAAGAGGACGGGGGCTCCCCCGTCCTCTTTTTGATTGATGCGGAACGCGGCAAACCATTGGAAAAATCAGAAGCCGGCGGACTGGGAAAGCACTCCCGTAAAAGTCTTTTGCCTAAGGCGGCAGAAGGGGCATTGAAAACGGCCCTTCGAAGGTCGAAAGCCGCCTGCCGGAATCACCAAAGGAATGGCTTTCCCTATGGACGCCGCGAGAGCTGTAGGACAAGCAGCGCGGGCAGGGCGGAACGCAAGCCGCCTTAGTTCAAGCCGGCCTGAACAGGACTTTTCCCGCTCCGGCCAACCAGCTCCGCAAGCCGCGGCCTGCGGTCCCATCAGCTCAGCGGTTTTCTTATCGAGCTTCCTTTTCCTCCAGCTCCTGGCAGAGAGCTTCCCAGCTTTCCATCAGTTTCTCCTGCCGGGCCCTCAATTCTTCCATTCTCTGGGTCAGCTCCAACGCTTTCTCATAGTCGCTGGCAGTCTCCGGATCGCTGAGCCGGCCGGCCAGCTCGGCGGTTTCCCGGTCTAAGCCGTCGATTTCCTCCTCCGCCCTTCTCACCCGGGTTTTCAGTTTTCGCAGCTCCGATTCCTTTTGCTTTCTCAGCTTATAATCATTTTGCTTCGGAACCGGTTTCACTCCCTTTTCCGGTTCTTCTTCCTGCCGGCGCTTTTCCAGAAAAGCGTCGTAATTCCCCTGGTATTCCTCCGCGCCGCCAGGCTCCAGATAATAGACCCGGTCCGCTATTTTATTGATTAAGTAGCGGTCATGAGAAATTACAAATAGGGTTCCCTCATAGCCTTGCAAAGCGCTCTCCAACGCTTCACGGGACGCGATATCCAAATGGTTGGTAGGTTCGTCCAGCAGCAAAAAATTCGCCTTGGAGAGCATCAGCTTCAGCAGCAGCACCTTAGCCTTCTCCCCGCCGGACAGGGCCCGCACCGGCTTAAACACGTCGTCTCCCTTAAACAAGAACACCGCAAGAGCGCTGCGCACCTGGGTCTGTGTCATACGCGGATATTGATCCCAAATTTCGTCCATCACAGTTTTATCTGTATCCAGTCCCGCCTGAATCTGATCGTAATAGCCCAGATCAATGCCGGCCCCGAGCTTAATACGGCCGCTGTCCGGCTGGTACTGGTTCAGGATGGTCTTAAACAAAGAGGTCTTGCCGCAGCCGTTGGGTCCCAGCAAAAAAACTCTTTCCCCCCGCCGCAGCTTGAGGTTCACACGCTCAAACAGAGGGGCCTTGCCGAAGGAAAGAGAGAGCTCCTCCACCTCCAGCACGTCATTGCCTCCGGGCTGTTTGATTTCAAATTGAAAACGGATGCTTTCCGGCGCCGCCTGCGGTTTTTCCAGGTCCCGTTCCAGCCTCTCGATCACCTTCAGCTTGCTTTCCGCTGTTTTAATATTTTTTTCCCGGTTCCACTGCCGCTGCTGGGCTACGACTCCCTCCAGTCGGGTAATCTCCCTCATGGTGTTCTCATAGACCCGGCGGGCTGTAAGCTCCGCCTCCTCTTTTTGGGTCAGATAGGCGGTATATCCGCCCTTATACACCGTCAGCCGGTGGTTCTCCATCTCAAAAGTGCGGGAAGTGATCCGATCCAAAAAATAGCGGTCGTGGCTGATGACCAAAAACGCCCCGTTAAAGCTTTTCAGGTAATCCTCCAGCCACTCTACAGAGGAAATATCCAGGTGGTTGGTCGGCTCATCGAGAAGCAGCAGATTCGCCCCGCTCAGGAGCATTTTCGCCAATTGAAGCTTGGCCTTCTGCCCGCCGCTCAATGCTCCTACCGTCAGAGCCATATCCTCGCCGCTGAAGCCAAGGCCCAGCAAGGCGGACCTCGCCCGGCTGCGATAGGTCATCCCGCCCTCCCGGACAAAACGGTCGTTTAAAAGCGCCTGACGCTCGATCAGCTCCTCTGCGGAGCCCATCCCTTTTTGCAGGCGTACGTTAAGCAGCTCTATCTCCTCCTCCATTTTCATCAGAGGGGTGAATACCGTCAGCACCTCATCCAGAGCGGTTTCCTCCAGATTTTTACACACATGCTGCTCCATATAGCCCACTACGGCCTGCTTGCTTTGATACAGCTCCCCGTCGTCGGGACGCATCTCGCCGGTGATCATTTTGAACAGAGTGGTTTTCCCGGAGCCGTTCACTCCCACCACCCCTATTTTGTCGTTTGCCTGTACCTCAAAGGACACGCCCTCAAACAGGAGGTCCGTGCCGAAAGCCTTTGTCAGATTGCTGACGCCCAAAAGAGCCATCTCTATCTTCCTTTTCCTGATATCATGCCGTTGATCCTTCTGATCGATCGCTTTTCATACAGATATCTATTATAAAGAAAACAAGCGTAAATTGCAACTGTTCACCCTAACGAAGCCTCTTTTTCAAACTGCTTCCGATGTATAATCATTTGCTTTTCAATATGTTTAAAAGATGTGTTTGAACCTATCGGAATCCCGCGCGCAAGAGCGCCTGGACCACAACGTGCTCCAGGCGCTCTTGCTGTTTTAGCGGAAAGAAGTCAGCACAAAAAGGACTTCATTTCTCCAATATAATGCTCTTGGTCGTGGATAAAATCCTTAGCCAGCGTCCGAACCTCCGGAGAGGCTTCCGGCAGCTCGTTCAGCTTTTTCGTCATGCTGACTATGCTCATGGTACTGCCGTTGATTACCATCTCCGCAATGTGGGAGGCGTCGGTGTCCAGCATGGAGTTCAGCTGCACTGAGCTCCAAAGCATAGCTTTTTCCATCATGCCGCTTTCCTCTGGAATCTTGTTGTTAGAAATCAGCATTTCCTCCGCCTTTTGAGCTGTTTTGGAAAAGCTTCCGTATTGGCCGGTCAGCTTGTTTTTCAAATCAGTGTCCTTAGTTTTATCCATGACCAGCTTAGTGGCGTTCATACCCATCTTCGCGCCCTTAAAAATCTCTTCCAGCATCTCTAAATTTTGTTTGCTCACTTTGTTTCCTCCTGGCCAAAAAAATAGCGGTTTACCGCCTATGGATTAGTGTGCTGCTTTTTCGCCCGGTTATGTGGTCATAAAATCTGCTTATTTTTGACAATAAATCCGCGTCAGCCATTAAACCGCCCTACCACCGCCAATCATAAAGGCGCACGGCGCCCTAATCAAAGCGCGCCGCAATACGCGCTGAACTCTCCCAAGGAAAAAGCGCCGCCAGCTGTGCAAAGCGCTTTTCTTTAGAAGCAAGGCTTTGATTGTCCGGCTGTTTTCGGCTTGCGCCAGGCGGCAAACAAAAAGCGCCGGTCTGAGCCGGCGTTTTTTTCATTTTTTTTCATGGGAGCGTTTGCTGTACTGACTGGGGGAGAGCCCCTTATACTTTTTAAACACTCTGGAAAAGTAGAGCTGATCTGAAAAGCCGGTGGAATACGCCGCCTCGCCTACCGACAGATTAGACGATTCCAACAGCAGGCTGGCCTTTTGAATGCGGTAACGAGTCAAATATTCATTGGGCGGCACAGAAATGTGCTTCATAAACAACCGATACAAATGGCTGCGGCTAATCCCTACATTCGCGGCAATGTCATCCACATCGATGCTTCTCGAATAGTTATAGTCGATAAACTGAAGAGATTTTTTCACATATTCATAACCGCTTTTTTTCTCCTGGATATCAAGGGGACGGCGGTCCATCATCGCCGCCATAAAGGAAAGCAGCCCCGCCTGCATTCTGGCCTGGTCGCTGGGCCGGTTGCCGTTAAGCCGGTAAATGTTCAAAAGCTTTTCCCGGTAGAGGCTGTCCTTATCATAGTGGAAAATTGGCTGCTCCGCGGAAAGCCCCGCTTCGCAGACCAAGCGCTCGGCGTCAGTGCCGTTAAACCCCACCCAATAGTATTCCCAGGGGTCGCTTTGATCCGCCCAATAGGTGATTAAACGGTTCGGCACCACCAAAAAGCCGTCGCCGGCAGACAAGGAATACTTGCCCGATCCGCTGTCATACACGCCCTTGCCGGAGGTAATATAGTGAATTAAGAAGTGATCCCTTACCGCCGGGCCCCAGGTATGGCCGGGAGAGCAGCGTTGAAAGCCGCAGTTATATACCGCCAGGCCAAGGCCTTCCCGATTGGAGAGCCAGACTGAATGCTTAAAAGCGTCATGAGCCAAACCTATCACCCCTTTTTCAGCTTATAGAATAACAACAAATACATAGTTTTATTATAAGCGGTTCTGAGAAAAATAGCAACGAAAACGCTAAGCAGCAATAAGCACTAAAAATTATTTTTCTTAACATTTTCTTTATGAAAAAGAGATAATTTGTTAAAATTCTCACAGGAAGGAGATTTTTTCGTCCAAATGCGATTGAAAAAAAGGCAAAAACGCGCTATAATAGCACAGTAATTAAAATCCGGAAATTTGGCGATTTTTAGTCTAAGAGCCGGAAAAGTGAAAATTTTATAGTAAAGGGTGAATGTTATGGAAAACATGGACACGGCTCTGGTTGTTCTGGTTACTGGCCTTGTGGTTGTTTTCGCCGTACTGATTTTGCTGACCGCTATCATCAAAATCTACGGAACTATCGTCAGCAAGGCGCAGAATAAAACCGCTCAGGCCAAGCCCTCTAAAGCTGCGGAAAAGACGGCGCCCAAGTCGCCAGTGACGGCAGCTGTTCCGGCTGCCCCGGCTGCGGCGCCTGCCGTAGAAGCTGGAATTCCCGGCGAAGTAGTGGCCGCCATTGCCGCCGCTGTTGTCAGCGTTTCTGAGGAAGAGCATAAGGGCTATGCGGTAAAAAGCATCAAACGCACAGCAGGGTCCCGTCCGGTGTGGAGTATGGCCGGTTTGATGGATAACACCCGTCCGTTTTAACAACAAAGACATCGGAAAGGAAGGTACGAATCATTGGATATTCTCAATGGATTTGTGGAAGCTGTCCAGGGAATCTGGAACACTTCCGGCATTATCTCCATGGATTGGAGAAACTATGTTATGATCGCCATTGCCTGCGTTTTGATCTATCTGGCTATCGGCAGGCAATTTGAGCCTTTGCTGCTGCTGCCCATCTCCTTTGGCATGCTGCTGGTCAACCTGATGCCTGGCATCATGGCCGCCCCGACAGATACCAGCAACGGCGGTTTGTTCTATTATTTATACCAGGGCGTGAAGCTTGGTATTTACCCGCCTTTGATTTTCCTGGGGATCGGCGCCATGACAGACTTTGGCCCCTTGATCGCCAATCCCAAAAGCTTTCTGTTGGGCGCCGCCGCCCAGTTGGGTATCTTCATTACCTTTATTGGTGCCATCCTGCTGGGATTTGACGTGCAGTCCGCGGGTTCTATCGGTATCATCGGCGGTGCGGATGGTCCTACCGCTATCTTCGTTACCAGTAAGCTAAAGCCGGAACTGTTAGGACCGATCGCCGTGGCGGCGTATTCCTATATGGCCTTGGTTCCTATTATTCAGCCTCCGATTATGAAACTGCTTACTACCAAGAAAGAGCGCGCTGTGGTTATGGAACAGCTCCGGCCGGTTTCCAAGCTGGAAAAGATTTTGTTCCCTATCATTGTGACCATCGTGGTTGCTCTGCTCCTGCCTGACGCCGTGCCGCTGGTAGGTATGCTGATGCTGGGAAATATTTTCCGTGAGAGCGGCGTGGTCAGCAGGATTTCCAATACCGCCCAAAATGAGCTGATGAATATTATCACTATTTTCTTAGGCGTTACCGTCGGCGCCACCGCTACCGGCGAGGTATTCCTCAGCCCCAGCACCTTATTGATCATTGTTCTTGGTTTGTTTGCTTTCGCCTGCGGTACCGCCGGCGGCGTGCTGTTCGGCAAGGTTATGTACAAGGTAACCGGCGGCAAGGTAAACCCGTTGATCGGTTCTGCCGGTGTTTCCGCCGTACCGATGGCCGCTCGTGTTTCTCAGAAGGTCGGCCAGGCAGAGAATCCCGGCAACTTCCTGCTGATGCACGCTATGGGTCCCAATGTGGCAGGCGTAATCGGCTCCGCTGTTGCCGCCGGCGTTCTGCTGGCAATCTGCTAATCCGTTTTCCAACGTTTTTAGATCTAACGGATGCCTCTATAATAATTTACCCGGACGCTTGCCCGCGTCCGGGTAAATTATTATATGCTGTTTGCCGCACGTCAAAGATTTATTCTGGAATATACCGTGTATACGGCGCTGTCCCAAAACGTATGCCTCGCTTGGCGCCGTGCAAACCGACGTAAGCCAGGGCAATTCCTTTCTCACGGCGCTGAAATTTTAATAAAACATTCTATGTCCGTATTGGGTCTTATCAAATTGAGAAGGGTGGTTTCCTTCTATGGAATTTCATCAAAAAATCTACGAGCTGGTCCGGCGGATTCCTTACGGTAAGGTATCTTCCTATGGGCAGCTTGCGGTCCTGGCCGGAAGGCCCGGAGCCGCTAGGGCGGTTGGCCACGCTATGCGGGTATGCCGTGACCCATCCATTCCCTGTCATCGGGTCGTTCATCAGGATGGCTCCACTACCTCTTCCTTTGACGCTATCGAACGTCATACCCAGCAACGGCTGCTGGAAGCGGAGGGGGTCCTTTTTTCTTCAGACCACAAGGTGATCATGTCTCAATTTCAATGGCGGCCTGAAATTTCATGAAAATCTGCTTTCCTCCCTCCGCCTGTTCTTACAATCAGCCTTTTCCGGCGTGGGCTTACCGGCTGGGGACACTCTATATTTTCACTTTTCGCGTTTTCTCCGGGACACTGCTAAAAGATTTTCCCACGATTCGCTTCCAATTCATTCCGCAGCGGCTTTACAGACGTTCCGCCCCCGCCGTAAAGCGCGCGATATAATTATAATAAAATAAACGAATCATCGAAAGCATGAGCGTTCACACGTCTTTTGGTCAATACTATTGATATCTTAACAAGGAGTGTGGTCTCATGAAAAAAATATTTGCTATCATTTTATTGACACTGCCGGCGGCGTTTTTGATGTCCTCCTGCCATCCCGATAAGGAGGAAGCTCCCGGCAGCTCTTCTCAGGAAACTCCTCCTATTGTCAGTCAAATTTCGTCGGTGGTTTCTCCTCCCGTCTATGAGGAAAGTTCCGCAGAGGAAAGCTCCTCTGAGATTGGAGAAAACACCTCCTCGCAAGCTGAGTCCAAGCAAAGCAGCTCGTCTATGTTTGCGGCGGAATAAAACTTTCTCTTCCTCTTAAAATATGCTATAATATTATTAATAACCATTGTTTCTCTGCTGTTCTGAGCCGCTATTCCTTATTTTTATTGGGCTGATGCTGCCAGTTCAGCGGAAACTTCCGAAGAGATCTATCTTGACAAATATTTTCGTGGTCTTATTAAAATGATCTTTCATGTAATAAAGGAGGTTTGACCTGTGGAATTTGACGCGTTGACCGCCGGGGTGAAACCCGGTGGATTGAGAAGCAAACAAGACATTAAGCTGTTAATCTGCTATTTGCTCAGCAGCATTCCCCAAGGGTTGTCCAAAACCGACCTGATCAATGTTCTGCAGGACAACAATCTCGCCAACTATTTTGAGGTTGCCAGCGCCTTTGACGAGCTGTTGAAACAAGGCAATTTAACGGAAGCCCAGGAGGAAGAGACCTTTTACACCGTAACCGCTTCAGGAAAAATGATCGCCCAGGAGCTTGATGTCTCTTTGCCGATTTCTATTCGGGAGCAAGTCCTCAGCGCCGCTTTAAGCCTGATGGCCCAGCAAAAGCGGGAGCGGGAAAATACGGTGACAATCACCAAAATTGAAAACGGCTGTCAGGTGGAATGCCATATTTCAGGAGGGGAAATGGATTTAATGTCCTTCACTCTTTATGTGCCGGATATGATGCAGGCTAAACTGGTAAAGCGAAATTTTCAAAAGGATCCCCAACTGATTTACAGCTGTATGCTGGCCGCCTTAACCCGCAATCAGGATATGGTCCGCGAGCTTTTAGGAGAGCTTTCCTAACGCAAAATTATTTTGAAGGTATTGACAGACCTTGTTTTCCCTGTTATAATCATTTGGAATTTTGAAGATTTGAGGTGAAAAGATGCGTAATTTTTCTTGCTAACCATAAATATGGCGTCAGTTCCAGGGAAAGCAGCAGGGAATTGCCGCCGGTTGCAGGGAAGTTGCGTTTTTCTTTTTACTGAGGCTGATACCGCTCCATTCAATATGGAGGTTCTTTTTGCTGTTTTAGCCACAGGAAAGGGTTTACTTTCCTGTGGCTTTTTGTTTTGCCTTAAAATTTTTTGGCTCCGGAAAAACAGAGCGGCGGCAGATTTCTAAAGAATCTGCTGCTAACCGCCGGTAAAGCAGCGTGACAATCAGGCGCCTGTTTTATTGGCACAACGGGAAGCCCCTTATATGGCAGCAGAAAAATTCCGGCCTTTCTTTTTATCGGCGTCAAAAGCAATTCCAGCTTTCCCGAACTACCGGTGATAATAAAATCTTACGGCAGGAGGTCAGGCTCTTTATGTCAATGATTCAAATTTCAAACCTTACCTTCGCTTATGAAGGCGGCTATGACAACATTTTCGAAAATCTTTCTCTGCAAATAGATACCAGTTGGAAATTGGGGCTGGTCGGCAGAAACGGCAGAGGAAAAACCACCCTTTTAAAGCTGTTGATGGGACAATATTCCTATCAGGGACAGATTTCGGCTGACACTCAATTCGACTATTTTCCCTTCACGATTGAGGATCCCCGCCAGTCCGCCCTGGAGGCGGCCCTGGGTGTTTGTCCTGATTGTCCTGATTGGATTCTTCTGCGGGAGTTTTCCAAGCTGAAAATCGAAGAGGAAACCTATCGCCGGCCCTATATCACTCTTTCCCTGGGCGAGCGGACTAAAATTCTGCTGGCCGCTTTGTTCGCCAAGGAAAACCGTTTTCTTCTTATCGATGAACCTACCAACCACCTGGACCAGCCCGCCCGCAGGCTGGTGGGTGACTATCTGGCGGGCAAACAGGGATTTATCCTGGTCTCCCACGACCGGGCGTTTTTAGACCGGTGTACAGATCATATTTTATCTATCAACCCCTCTGAGCTTCAAATCCAAAAAGGGAATTTCTCCTCTTGGCAGGAAAACAAACGCCGCCAGGATCAATTTGAGCTTTCGCAAAGCGAGAAGCTGAAAAAAGAAATCGGCAGGCTGTCCGGTGCGGCAAGGCAGGCCTCTCAGTGGGCAGGCCGGGTAGAAAGGGAAAAATACGGCTCTCAAAGCTCCGGCCTGCGGCCCGACCGGGGCTATCTTGGCCATAAATCCGCCAAGATGATGAAACGGGCCAAGGCCTTGGAAACCAGGCGTCTGGATGCGCTGCGGGAAAAGGAAGAGCTTTTGAAAAATCTGGAGCATACGGAAGACCTAAGAATCAGGCCTTTGCCCTTCTCCGGCCGCAGGCTGGCCGAACTGAAAGAGGTTTCCATTCAGTATGGAAACCTGACCGCCTGTAAGGGCGTCAGCTTTGCCATTGAGCCTGGCGACCGTATTGTCCTTCAAGGAAAAAACGGCAGCGGCAAGTCCAGCGTATTAAAGCTGCTGCTGGGAGAAGCGCTTTCATTTTCCGGCCAGCTGACAAAAGACAGCCGTTTGAACATCTCTTATGTCTCCCAGGACACCTCCCGCCTGAAGGGCAGCCTGACGGAATATGCGGCAGCCCGCGGATTGGAGGAAAGCTATTTAAAAGCTATGCTGCGGAAAATGGGATTTTCCCGGGGCCAGCTGGAAAAGGACTGCTCCGATTTCAGCGGCGGGCAAAAGAAAAAGGTCCTGATCGCCGGAAGCTTGTGTGAAGCCGCTCACCTTTACCTCTGGGATGAACCCTTGAACGATATTGACCTCTTCACCAGAATCCAAATCGAGGAGCTTTTGCTGGCGGGAAAGCCTACTCTGGTTTTTGTAGAGCATGACGCGATATTTGCCTCTAAAATTGCGACAAAAGCTGTAAATTTATAAACTATTTGTATAATAAAATAGAAAATATACAAAAATTGGTTTTATTGGCCTTATGAGGGTTTCTTGAACGGCGCGCTGGAAGGCCCATCCTTCAAAAGCGGAACCATATTTTCAGCCAGACGCAGGTCAGAAATCTCTATGCCATAATGACCACACCTACAGCCAGCTATGGAAGCAGGAGCCTGCTCACCTCATTACCAGCCTCCATTTCTCATTTTGGGCTCAAGCAAATTCCCGCCGGCAGTCTGATTTTATCACCGCCATAAGGCTGTCGTCCCGGAAGAAGTAAGGAAGGTGAAAAAGGACAGAGACGCGGCCCATCAGCCTGCCGCTGCCGCCAGCGCCTCGCTCCGCCCTATTCTAGAACCCAAAGCCCCTTTCATAGAGCGCTTCCACCGGTAGATTCTAATCCAAGGAAGCTAAAAGAGCCTCAGGCCCAAATAAGATTTAACAGCAGCAGCATCGTGACTCCGGGAATCCCCAAGCCGGCGGACACTCCCAAGGACAGCAGGCTCACCGGGAGGGTTACTCCGGTAAAGCCCCCGGTGATATTCACCAGCACTAAGGCGACCAATCCATTCAGCGCGCTGCCCAACGCCCTGCGGAAGGGCTTTTTAGAACCGGCGGCAACGTGAAGAACCAGCAAAGCACAGAAAATTCCTGCGAATATAAGCCAAATGATCCAATTTTCCATTCGTCATTTCCTCTTTTCCAGCGGGTTTCTTAGAATCGCTTTTACGTTTTTTCACCATGATCCAAATGGAGGAGAGCGAGAAGCCGAAAGCAAGTCCTAAGAAAGCTTATGCTGGAATACACTGACTTTATGACGAATTTATTCTGCCGGGGTGAAATCGATTCTGCCCGTGGCCACATCCGCCGCCGCTACCTGAACCTTCATAGGGTCTCCAACCGTCAGCCTGCGGCCGCTCCGGACATCCGTATGGGTCAGCAGGCCGTCGAACTGGAATTCGCAGTCCGGAAAGTCCTCCACGCCTACAAAGCCCTCCACGCTGTTTACAAGCTGGACAAAAATTCCCCGGGCCGTAGCGCCGCTGACGATACCGTCAAAGGTTTCTCCCAAATGCCGGCGCATATATTCCGCCATATAGCACTTTTCCGCCTGGCGTTCCGCCCGCTGGGCTCTCAGCTCGCACGCCGAGGACAGCACGGCGGCCTCTCTGGAAAAATCCTGATATTTTTTCTGAAGCCTATCCACAGTGATCCCTTCCGCCACTCCGGTCAGAATGCGGTGAATGGCGGTATCCGGATAACGGCGGATCGGCGAGGTGAAGTGGCAGTAATCATCCAGATTCAATCCAAAGTGCCCTAAGGGCTTATTATCATACCGGGCCTTGGCCAAGGTTCTCAGCACCTGGTGATTGATAATATTTTGGGCGGGGGTTCCCTCCGCCTGCCGCAGCAGATCGGATAAATCCGCAGACCGGACTCCCTCTTGGATTCTCCTGGCCCGCAGTCCCAGTCCCGCCGCAAGCTGCTGAAGGGTGTTGAGACGTTCTGGGTCCGGGTCTTCATGGACACGGTACACAAAGGGGATTTCCAGGCATTTCGCGTACAGCGCCGCCGCCTGATTGGCAAGTATCATAAACTGTTCGATCATTTTTTCAGATAAGCCCTGACTGCGCGGCAGAATGTCCACGCAAGTCCCATTCCGGTCCAAGAAAAACCGGGCTTCACTGCTCTCAAAATCCATGGTGCCCCGGCGGCGGCCCTTGGCCTCCAGGAGCTGGGCCAGCTCCTGTCCCGCCTGCAGAGAAGCCAGCACCGGCTGGTACTTCTCCTTCAGCCTTTCAGCAGCGCATCCCTCCAGAACCTGGTTCACCTCATCGTAAACCCCGCGCACCTTGGAGCAAATCACGCTTTTTTGAAAGCGGTAGCCCCTCAAATTGCCTTTCCTATCCAGCGTCATGAAGCAGGAAAAGGCCAGCTTTTCCTCCCCAGCGTTTAACGAGCAGCAGCCGTTGGATAAAGCCTCCGGCAGCATGGGGATTACCCGGTCGGCAAAATACACCGAGGTCCCCCGCTGCTTCGCTTCCTCGTCCACCAGAGATCCTTCCTTTACATAATGGGATACATCCGCAATATGGACGCCCAGCTTCCAGCCGGCGCCGTCCTTCTCTACTGAAATCGCGTCGTCCAAATCCTTGGCGTCGGCGCCATCGATGGTGAATATCAGCTGTTCCCGCAGGTCGGCGCGCTTTTTTCTTTCCGCCGGGGTAATCGGCTCCCGGGACAGTTTCTCCGCCTCACGCAAAGTTTCCTTTTTAAATTTCTTTGGTATCCCGTTGGCGTCGATGATCGCGTCGGCACATACCTTGGCGGAAGCCGCCTTGCCGTAAACCTTCAGGATTCTAGCGGTCAGCTTTCCGCTCCTGGGCCCATAGGAAAGAATTGCCTGCACCTTATCGCCGTTCTTCCCGTGCAGCGACCCTTTCTTTTCAACCGGCACCTGATAACGAAAAGCGCCATCCAATTCCAGTTCTAAGTCCCGGCCCCGGCGGACTACGGTTCCAGTAAAGAGGCGGTTTCCTTTCCGGATGATCTTTTCCACCCTTCCGCTCAGCCCCTTGCCGCTGTCCCGGATGTCTCTCAGCAGCACCGTATCTCCAAGCATGGCCCGCTTTCGGTCCTCCTGAGCAACGTAAATATCCTCGCCGCCTTCCAGCGGGCGGGCAAAGGAAAACCCCTTGGATTGGGAAATCATCTGAGCAGGCGTGAGCCCCGCGCTTTTTACAGACAGTAATCTTCCCTTTTTCGTGGCGACCAGCACGCCCTCCTGCTCCAGCTCCTGAACCGCGGCGGCAAACTGATCCTTATCATTAAGCCCTAAGGCCCGGAACAGCTCTAAAGGCTCCGCCGCGTCCCGGTAATTCTCCAGCGCTTCTGTAATTTTTTCTTTTATCGTTATTGTCATAGTTCCTCCTGTCTTAATTCTAAAAGTATTTTGTGTGCTGTCCCTGTTTTTATCCCAGGTTTGCTTTTTATTCCGGTATGATTATGATATAAATAACAGAAATGCTTAACCGTATCAGCCCTAAAAGGCCGCAAGCAGCGATATTTAGAAAAACCCGGGCCGTTTCCATTTTCTTTATGGAGCCTTCCTGTTTAAGCGGTTCCCCGATCCTCCTATTCGCTTTTTGCTTCCGGCAAAGCCAAAATAAACTTTCTTTTCGTTTTAAGCTAAAAATGGTTCGTTTTTAGTTTCTCCGCTTTCTGCCCGTCCCTTTTTCTTTCCAGTGCCGCGCCGTGCCTCTCCCGCCAAGGCCGCATAAAAAAAGCCCCGCATCACTGCGGGGTTTTTTCCTTCTTCTCAGCCAGCCTTTGTGCTGAAAAAGCTGATAACATTAATCACGATTGCCAAAATAAAAAAGCCAACCGCGATAACCTTGGTCCACCGGGCCAAGAACGCGTCAATAGACCGGGCCTGGTTCTTATCGAAAAACGTATCCGCGCCGCCGGTTACGGTACCCAAATCCTTTTGATGGCCTTCTTGTAAAAGCACCACAATGATAATGGCAATGGCGAAAATGGCAAGAATAATGCCAAATACCCACTCAATCGTTGACAAGGAATAACACCTCCGAAAGTCATTGAAACTGATACTAAATTAGTATAACACTTCCTACGAGGTTTTGCAAGGCTTATTTTCAAATTGCGGGACTTGCCTGAAAAAGAATTTTTATTTTATGGATAAAAACGCTGTGGGCCGTAATACTAATAGCAAGCTCTTAAAGCGAAATGCGTTTGCCGTTTTAGGAGTAACGCCACGGATTTGCCTGTTGCTCAGGCGAATCCGTGGTTTTTTATTGCGTCCTCAGAATCCGGCCGCGCTCTGTGTTTAACCGAAAACACCGTGGAATTGTTATGAATTAGGGAGGCTCAACCTTCCCGGCGGAAAGCCAGAACCGAACCACGGGACAAGACGCTTCGCACGGCCAAACCCGCGCGGCCGGCGCAAAAGCTGTTACCGCTGTTCCAATGCCGCGCTTTCCTATGCTAGGAAAGCTTCATCTGCTCTCCCTGGGTTTCCTCCGGTGCTGGCATCGACCCCATCGCCGGCAGAGATTTCGTCCGGTACCTGGCCGGCTTCTTCAGCATATCCTCCTTAAAAGGCTCCACGTTCAGCAGTCGGTGGCCCTTTCTTTGGGTCATCACCGCCACGCCCTGGGTATTCCGGGTGGCTTTTTCCGCTACAGCGCCGGTATGAACCAAAAGCATCCTTCCCGAGGAGGAGGTCAGCAGAAATTCCTGATCCTCTTGGATATGGTAAACCCTGCATAGGGGCGATTTCTCAGAATACGCGTTGGCGAGCCGCTTACGGTTGGTTTTGGTGGCATAGGAGTCCAGCGGCACCTTAGCAAGCTTTCCGTTTTCGAAGAAAAACAGCAGACAGCCCTTATAATCGGTGGTGACGATCATAGCGACGGCTGACTCTCCCTCGTCAAAGCCGAGCTTGGCGGCTACAAAGTCGCCTAAAACGCTGGCCTTCGTATCCGCGAATTCGCTGGCCCTGGTTTTATACACCTGACACCGGTCGGTAAAGAACAAAAGCTCTGTGTTATTGGTCGCCTCCACCGTCTGCACGATGGAATCCTCCTCCTTCAGCTTCTGCTCCCCGCTCATCCGCAGAGACTGGGGCGTAATCTTTTTAAAGTAGCCCTCCTTGGTGAAGAATAATGTCACAGGATAATCCGGAATATCATCCTCCGGCTCATATTCCTGGATCTCGCCGGGATAAACCAGCATACTCTTTCTGGGCCTGCCGTATTTTTTTATCACGTCGTTCAGCTCGCTGACAATAATGCCCTTGACCTTGCTTTTGCTGTCCATGACAGCCTGCAGCTCGGCGATCTCCGTCTCCAGCTGCTCGGTTTCCTGGGTGCGCTTTAAAATATACTCCCGGTTCAAATGGCGCAGCTTGATCTCTGCCACGAACTCCGCCTGGATTTCGTCGATGCCGAATCCGATCATCAGATTGGGAACCACCTCGGACTCTTCCTCGGTTTCCCGGACGATCCTTACCGCCTTGTCGATATCCAAAAGAATCCGTTTCAGCCCCTTCAGCAGATGGAGCTTGTCCTTCTTCTTCTGCAGGTCAAAATAAGTCCTGCGGCGGACGCATTCGATACGGAAAGCGATCCATTCACCGAGAAGCTCCCGGATTCCCAGCACTCTGGGCACTCCGGCGATCAGCACGTTAAAGTTGCAGGAGAAGGTATCCTCCAGAGGCGTCATGCGGAAAAGCTTCAGCATCAGCTTTTCCGGATCCACGCTCCGCTTCAAATCAATGGTGATTTTCAAGCCGTCCAGCCCAGTTTCATCCCGGATATCCGCAATCTCCTTCAGCTTGCCCTGCTTTACCAGTTCGATGATTTTCTCGATGATGGCCTCGCAGGTGGTCGTAGGAGGGATGCTGGTCACGTCTA
This sequence comes from [Clostridium] leptum DSM 753, assembly GCA_000154345.1. Lineage (GTDB taxonomy): Bacteria > Bacillota > Clostridia > Oscillospirales > Acutalibacteraceae > Clostridium_A > Clostridium_A leptum. Next base: position 398,467 of record DS480348.1, on the reverse strand, counting down.
TGCAGTTAGCGGACTGGTCGTAGGAATACCGCGCCCGCACCTTGATGCCGCCGCGGCCGGTGGCGTACACCTGCTTTAAGGCGTTCCGGTCGCAGATAATCTGTCCGCCGCCGGGGAAATCCGGCGCCAGCAGGGTGGACATCACGTCAAAGTCCGGATCCCGTATCAAGCCGATGGTAGTCTCGCAGACCTCCTTTAAGTTAAAGGGGCAGATCGAGCTTGCCATCCCCACAGCGATGCCGGTATTGGCGTTGACAAGCACCGTGGGGAAAGTGGCCGGCAGCAGGGACGGCTCCTTCATGGTATTGTCGTAGTTGTCCACAAAATCCACGGTGTCCTTATCGATGTCCCGGAACAGCTCCTGGGCGATGGCGTCCAGCTTCGCCTCCGTGTAACGAGAGGCAGCCCAGGCCATATCCCGGGAATAGAATTTACCGAAGTTTCCCTTGCTGTCCACAAAGGGATGCAGCAGGGCCTCGTAGCCCCGGCTCAGGCGCACCATGGTATCATAAATGGCGCCCTCTCCATGAGGATTCAATTTCATGGTCTGTCCCACAATGTTGGCGGATTTTGTTCTCCCAGAGTTTAATAACCCCATTTTATACATTGTGTATAACAATTTCCGGTGTGACGGCTTAAACCCGTCGATCTCCGGCAGGGCACGGGATAAAATTACGCTCATGGCGTAGGGCATATAGTTGGTTTCGAGGGTATGGTCGATCTCTTGTTCCACTACCGACCCAGCCCCTTCGATCACCCCATGGGTTTGAGGCAGGGGCTTAGGGGCAGTCTTCTTTTTTCTTGGAGCCACGTCATCATCTCCGCTTAAAATGTCGTTCCTATGGTTCATTATGATTCAAAGCTGCTCTGCCAGGCTGAAATAAAAATGCAAATGTGCCGGAAAGCGGCTGAAAAGAGAGAACGGGCAGTCATCGGGAAGCTGGATAAAGCATTGCCGGTCCCGCGCCATACACAGGGCGGCTTACGGCGCCGCTAAAATATCCAGGCTGCCGGTTCCCCACGGGAAAAAATCCCGCCGCGCTGTTCGGCTCTCCCGAACAGCGGCCAGCCTGATCCAAGCGCTTTGCCGCCGGTTTGAGCGGAAAAGCAATAGGAGAAAAGCGGCTGGCAGGCACTTTTCCGGACGCAGATTTCCTGCGCCGTCCAGGCCCGCGGCAATCGCCTCTCCCGGCCCAGGCGCGCCGGCTCAGCAATCCACCTGCGTTTTAAAATTAAAATATTAAAAACAGAAGCCAAGCCCTGGGCGGCTTCCGCGGGAGAAAGCCGGTTACGAAACATCCGCCACATCCAAATATAAGTGTCCGTTTTCCGCGATGTAGTCCTTTCGGCCGCTTAGGTTGTCCCCCAGCAGCAAGTCGAACATCTCGACAGTTTTTTCCATATCCGTAGGCATCACCTTGATCAGCCGGCGGGTTTGGGGATTCATGGTGGTCAGGTTCATCATATCCGGCTCATTCTCACCCAGTCCCTTGGAGCGCTGAATGGTGAACCTGCCTCCCTCAGCCTCCAGCTGATCCAGAAATTTTTGCTTTTCCGCTTCCGTATAGGCAAAATAGGTGTCGGTTTTCGAGGTAATCTCATACAAGGGAGATTCCGCAATAAACACTTTACCCGCCTCAATAAGCGCGGGGGTCAGCCGATAGATCATAGTCAGCAGTAAGGTACGGATCTGGAAGCCGTCCACGTCGGCGTCGGTGCACAGGATCACCTTGCTCCAGCGAAGCTGATTCAGGTCAAAGGAGGCCAGCTCCTTGTTGGCCTTGCTTTTTACCTGAACGCCGCAGCCCAGCACCTTAATCAGATCGGTGATAATGTCGTTTTTAAAAATCTTATCGTAGTCCGCCTTTAAGCAGTTTAAAATTTTACCCCGTATGGGAATGATCGCCTGGAAATCCGGATCCCGGGCCTGCTTGCAGGCGCCAAGAGCGGAATCACCCTCTACAATGAAAAGCTCCCGAAGATTTACGTCCTTGCTGCGGCAATCCACAAATTTGGCCACCCGGCTGGTAATATCCATGTTGCTGGTCAGCTTCTTCTTCAGGTTCAGTCTGGTTTTTTCCGCATCCTCGCGGCTGCGCTTATTGATCAGCACCTGGCCGGCAATCTTGTCCGCGTCCAGAGGGTTCTCGATAAAATAGATCTCCAGCTGATGCCGGAGCATCTCCACCATTGCCTCCTGGATTCCCTTATTGGTGATAGCCTTTTTCGTCTGATTTTCATAGGAGGTGACGCTGGAAAAGCTGGATATCACGATCACCAGACAGTCCTCTACGTCGGCAAAGGTGATTTTGCTCTCATTTTTATTGTATTTTCCCGTCTGCTTCAAATAGCTGTCGATTTGGTAAACAAAGGCGTTTCGCACTGCCTTTTCCGGCGCGCCGCCGTGCTCCAGCCAGCTGGAGTTGTGATAATATTCCGCTACGCTGATCTTATTGGAAAAGGTCAGGGCCACGTTGATTTTGCATTTGTACTCTGGTTTGTCCGCCCGGTCCCTCACCTTTTTTTCCGCCTGCCAGCTCTGCACCGGGGTCAGGGCGTCCTCCCCCGCCAGCTCCTTCACATGGTCGGTGATCCCGTCCTGATAATTAAAAACCGTCTCCTCAAAGCTCCGGCCTGCCTGGTTGCGGAACACGAATTTGACTCCCGCGTTGACAATAGCCTGGCGTTTGATCATATCCAGAAAATAAGCTACCGGCACGTCAATATCGGTGAAAACCTGAAGGTCCGGCTTCCATTTGATTTTAGAGCCGGTGTCCTTTTTTGCGTAAGGCTCCTTGTGGAGTCCGCCCACGTTTTCCCCATGCTCGAAATGGAGCGTGTACCGGAGCCCATCCCGGCGGATATCCACATCCATATATTCCGATGCGTACTGGGTAGAGCACAAGCCCAGGCCGTTCAGGCCCAGGGAATACTCGTAGCTTTCCGCGGAAGCGTTGTTATATTTGCCGCCGGCGTACAGCTCGCAGAACACCAGCTCCCAGTTGTACCGGTCCTCGTTTTTATTGTAGTCCACCGGAATACCTCTCCCGTGATCCTCCACCTCAATGGAGCCGTCCTCAAACCGGGTCAGCACGATCTCCCGCCCAAAGCCCTCTCTCGCCTCGTCAATCGAATTGGAGAGGATCTCAAAAATCGAGTGCTGGCATCCCTCAATGCCGTCGGAGCCGAAAATGACCGCCGGACGTTTCCGGACCCGGTCCGCGCCTTTTAGGGACGAAATACTTTCGTTCCCATATTCCACTGTCTTCTTCGCCATACGCGCCCTCCTATATGCATACAAACCTCTGAAAAGGATTCTTTCAAAATCTCATACAAATTATACATTACCTTATTTTGGGTCTCAATGTCAAGCAAAATCAAGATCTAGGAGCGGACGCTCCCCGAAAAAAGCGGAAAACGCCTATCCTCCCGTCTTCCACGCCTCCCGGCCGAACCGGCGCACGGTCCGGCCTTCATGGCGCCGCCGCGGATCCTTTTCCTCTGGGAGCCGCCGGGCTCAGCAGAAGCCCGGCAAGGCTGCCGGGCTTGAAGGGAAAAACCGCAAAAGCGAGGGGATGGCTGGTTTTTCCCAGCCCCGTATCGCGGCAGGCTGGGAAAATCCCGTTCCATCCCCTGAATTTTATCCTTATTCTTTTGTTCCTTCTGCCGGAGCTTCCTCCGTCCGTTCCTCCTGCGCTGAAGCCTCTTCTTTCTCAGACTCACCAGGCAGCGGCTGCGGATCGGGCTCCTCCAGCTTTTCCGGAGCGGGAGCCTCCATCAGCTCCTTAAACTCGGCGCCGCTCATCTTTTCATTGACAAACAGGAATTGGGCTACCTTATGGAGCTTATCCATGTGCTCGTTTAACAGCTGCTCCGTCTTCTGATAGCCGCGGCCCACAATTTTCTGAATCTCCTCGTCGATTTCCGCGGCGATCTTTTCAGAATAATTTTTCATGTGGCCCATATCCCGGCCGATAAACACCTCGTTGTTGTCCGAACCATAGCAGATCGGCCCAAGACGCTCGCTCATGCCGTATTTTGTGACCATAGCCCGGGCGATCTGGGTAGCGCGCTCAATATCGTTGGAAGCGCCGGTGGAAATATCCCCCAGCACCAGGGCCTCCGCCACGCGCCCGCCCAGCAGGGTGACGATGTTTTCCTCCATCTCCTTACGGGAGCGGTAGTTCCGGTCCTCAGTGGGAATGCTCATGGTGTAGCCGCCGGCCATACCGCGGGGAATAATGGAAATCTGATGCACCGGGTCTTGGGTAGAGCAGTAATAGGTCGCGACGGCATGGCCGCCCTCATGATAAGCGGTCAGAGTCTTTTCCTTTTCCGTCATGACTCTGGACTTCTTCTCAGTGCCTACCACCACCTTAATGGTGGCCTCCTCGATCTCGGTCTGGGTGATGGCCTTTAAGTTCTTGCGTGCCGCCAGCAAAGCCGCTTCGTTCAGCAGATTTTCCAAATCCGCGCCTACAAAGCCGGCGGTAGAGGCCGCGATCGTCTTCAGATTCACGTCCGGCGCCAGGGGCTTTCCCTTCGCGTGGACCTTCAGGATTTCTTCTCTTCCCTTGATATCCGGCGCGCCTACCATAACCTGGCGGTCGAAACGTCCGGGACGCATCAGGGCAGGATCCAGGATATCGGGACGGTTGGTGGCGGCGATCATAATGACGCCCTCGTTGGCGCCGAAGCCGTCCATTTCCACCAGCAATTGGTTCAGGGTCTGTTCTCTTTCGTCGTGGCCTCCGCCTAAGCCTGCGCCGCGCTGACGTCCCACCGCGTCGATCTCATCGATAAAGATGATACAGGGGGAATTTTTCTTCGCCTGGTCGAACAGGTCTCTCACACGGGAGGCGCCGACGCCTACAAACATTTCCACAAAGTCGGAACCGGAAATAGAGAAGAAGGGCACGCCGGCCTCTCCGGCTACCGCCCTGGCCAGCAGGGTTTTACCTGTTCCGGGAGGGCCCACCAGCAAAACGCCCTTGGGGATTCTGGCGCCCAGCTCATTAAACCGTTTAGGATTCTTCAGAAACTCCACGATCTCTCTGAGCTCTTCCTTTTCCTCATCCGCGCCGGCCACATCGGCAAAGGTGGTCTTGCGCTTCTCGTCGTTCATATCCTTGATTTTCGCCTTGCCGAAATTCATCTGCTTGGAGTCGCCGCCCATACCCATAGCGGCAAACTTTTTCATAAAGATCCAATAGAAAACGCCGATTCCCGCGAACAAAAGGACGGTGGGAAGCAAAGCGGTCAGCCAGGAATTATCTCTGGGCCGCTGATAGTTATACACCATCTTGGCGTCGGGATGGTCCTTGTTGTATTCTTCGATATAAGGCTTAATATCTTCATACAGGATCGTAACATTCGGAACCGAATACTGAATCTGGGTCGGCTCTTTCTTTTTGCTTTCGTCACCGTCGTTGAGGGTGAGAACCATGGCGCCGGAGCCTAAATCCAGGTCGAATTCCGTTACCTGCTGCGTCTCGAAGTAATTGAGGATTTCAGAATATTTCATGGTTTTCTGGGGCATGTTCCCGATGACCAGCACGATAATAATGATAATGACAATAGGGATGCCCAGATACAGCAGTAAGCTGCGCCAACTTTTTTTATTTTCCAATGAGGAACCACTCCTTCACCTTTAAAATTACCGGAAACAGGCTGTTCTATCCATTAAAGTTGATAGGCTTCCGGCTTCAAAACTCCCACATAAGGCAAATTGCGGTAACGCTCGTTGAAATCCAGCCCATAGCCTACGATAAATTCATTGGCTACCTCGTAGCCTATGTAATCAGCGTAAACAGGCGCTTCCCTGCGGGAAGGCTTGTCAAACAGGGTGCAAAGCTTAATGCTTTTACAGCCTCTCTCTTTGAGCAGGTTTTTCACATAACACAAGGTGTTGCCGCTATCGATAATATCCTCCACAATCAGGACATGGCAGTCCTGGATAGGAACGGATAAATCCTTGACTATTTTAATTTGGCCGCTGGACTCGGTGCCCGCCCCATAGCTGGAGCAGATCATAAAGTCCATTTGGCAGGGCAGCTCCACATACCGCATCAGATCCGCCATAAACATAAAGCAGCCCTTTAAGATTCCCACCATCAAAAGCTTTTTGCCCTGATAGTCCTTGGTGATTTGTTCCCCCAAATTTTTGGTAATCCGATCCAGGTCCTCACGGCTCAATAAGATCCGTTCTACATTTTCACACTTCATGTCCATAACTCCTCTGCCCTTTTTGAAGTCAGCCTTTCGGCTTATTGTACCACACTAAACGAAATTATTGAATAACAATTTGTGAATTTACTGGGGAATTTTTCTCTTTTTATGGGGCACGGTTCTCAGAACGCCACGGTTTGCGTGAAAATCCAGCCCTCCCGGCACGCTGACGCCCCCCTGGCCGGCCAGTATAATCCGGTCGATCTCCTCCAAATGCCGGGCCTCCGGCCTGGAAGCGCCCTGCAAAAGACGGATCGCCCGGATTCTCACCGGCTTTCTGCCCCGGGAAAGAACAGAACAGCTCCATCCGCCCTTTTCCAGCGCCGCCCGGCCCAGAAGCTCCCGGGCTTCCTCACAAAGGCAGCCGTCGTCTTCCCGCAGGCTTTGGGCCATACGGCCCACGGCCTCCTCGAAGGCTGGATTGATCTCCTTTAGGGCCGGAAGCACCTGAAGGCGCACCTTATTCCTGGAATACCTGGCTTCCAAATTGGTGCTGTCGGTGACATAAGGGATTTTATGCTCCCGGCAGTAATCCTCGATTTCCCGCCGGCTGCAGTCGATCAGAGGCCTGACGATGTTCTCCCGCACCGGCGGAATCCCGCACAGCCCCTTGAGCCCGGTTCCCCGGGTCAGGTGGAGCAGCACCGTCTCCGCCAAATCGGAAAGGGTGTGGGCCGTGGCGATCACTCCGTTTTCCCCGGCCAGCCGCCGGAAAAACTCGTAGCGTACGGCTCTGCCGCAGGCTTCCAACCCCAGCTTACGCTTCGCGGCCTCCTCCCGGACATCGATTTTCAGCACCTCCAGAGGGATGCCCTCCCTTTGACAGTACCGCCTTACGTGTTCCTCATCCCGGTCCGCCTCCGCTCCCCGCAGGCAGTGGTTTACATGGGCCGCCGTCACCTTCAGCTCCGGCCAGTCCTTTCGCCGGCTCTGCAAAACGTGAAGAAGCGCCATGGAATCGGCTCCCCCGGAAACCCCGGCCACCACGGCGGAATCGGGAGAAAGCATTTGATAGGCTTCAATGGTCTTCAAAACCTTAGTAATCACTGCGGCCGCCCTCCATAGCGGTAAAACGCATAAACTCGCCCTGCCAATGAAGCTGGACAGTCCTCGCCTCGCCGTGGCGGTTTTTCGCCACAATGCATTCGCCGCTGTTTTTATCGTCGCTGGGCGCGTCGTCGGTATTGTAGTAATCCGGGCGGTACAGGAACAAAACGATATCCGCGTCCTGCTCGATAGATCCGGAATCTCTCAGGTCGGAAAGCACCGGGCGGTGCTCCGTACGCTGCTCGCTGGCACGGGACAGCTGGGACAGGGTGATTACCGGCACGTTGATCTCCTTGGCCATAATCTTCAAATTTCGGGTAATCTCAGAAATTTCCTGCACCCGGTTGTCAATCCGCTTGGCACCGGACATCAGCTGCAAATAGTCGATAATTACCAGATCCACGTCCTTCAGCCGGCGCAGCTTAGCTTTCATCTCCGGCACAGTGATGCCGGGGGTATCGTCAAAATAAATCTGGGTCTTCGAGAGAATGTCCCCCGCCTCGATAAGCCGGACCCATTCGTCCTCGGTGAGCTTGCCGGTCCGCAGCTTAGTGCCGCCTACCTCGCCCTCGGTGGAAAGCATACGGGAGGCCAGCTGCTCCTTGGTCATTTCCAGCGAGAAAAAGGCTACCCTCTTTTTTTCCTTCACCGCCACGTGGTTAGCGATATTCAGTGCGAAGCTGGTTTTTCCCATACCGGGACGGGCCGCCAGCAGAATCAGGTCGGAACGGTTCAGGCCGGTGATGGTTTCATCCAAATCCCGGATCCCGGTGGAAATGCTCTTAAACTGGTCGCTGTCCGGGGAATTGAGAAGGTCCAGCCGGTCAAAGGTCTCGATAATAACCTCGTTGATTCTCTGCAAGCCCTGCATATTTTTTCCCCGGCGGATATCAAAAATCCGCTGCTCCGCCGAATCCAGCAGGGTGGCCGCGTCGTCTCCTCCCTCAGATGCCTCCTCCAGGATATCCCTGGCGGTAGTGATCAGAGTGCGGATGTCGTATTTATCCCGGACGATGCCCGCGTAGGTTTCCACATTGGAAACCGAAGGCACGATCTGAGCCAGCTGCAAAAGATAGGTTTTCCCATTCACCTGGTCAAAGGCCGGGTTCTGCTTCAGCTTGTCCAGCACGGTGACGAAATCCACCGGCTGGCCCAGGGTGAACATTTCCAGCATAGCGTCGTAAATCATCCGGTGGTTGGCCAGGTGGAAGTATTCGGCCCTCGGAAGGATCTCCGCGATTCGGTCCAAGCAGGAGGAATCCAGCAGGACCGCTCCCAAAACAGACTGCTCCGCCTCCGGGCTGTAGGGCAGGTTCAGCCCGTCGTAGCCGGAGGTCACTGAAATATCAGCCATGCGCTCTCCTCCTCTCTTTGATGGAAAAAGGACGGATATCTCCTATCCGTCCCATTCGGCCCGCGGAAGCCCTTAAGCCTCCGTCACCACCACATACACCTTGGCGCTGATGCCGGTGTAAAGCTTGACCTCGCAGCGGTAGGTGCCGAACGCCTTGATGTTCCCGTCCAGCTCGATTTTCCGCTTATCCACATCCACGCCGTACTGCTTTTTCAGCTCCTCGGCAATTTCCTTGGCGGTAACGGAGCCGAACAGCCGGCCGCCCTGGCCGGCCTTCGCGGTCATTTTGATGGTCTTTTCATCGATTTTTTTCGCCGCCTCGCTGGCGTTCGCCTTCTCCACCTCGATCCTGTGCTGCTTAGAGGCCTCGGCATTTTTCAGCTCGTTCATCGCCTGGGCGTTAGCCTCCTTGGCAAGCTTTCTGGGAATCAGGTAGTTCCTGGCATAGCCGTCAGACGCGTTGACCAGCTCGCCCTTTTTTCCGGCGCCCTTAACGTCGGCCAATAAAATCACTTTCATAATACTCACTCCTGCGCTTATAAATTTTCCTTATGTATTTGGGTTTCGTTCAAAATCTCAATCAGCCGCTCCCTCACCGCCGTGACGGTGGTATCCTTGAGCTGGGCGCCCGCCATGGTCTGATGGCCTCCTCCGCCCAGCTTTTCCATCACCACCTGGACGTTTACGGCGCCCAGGGAACGGGCGGAAATATTCACTGTGCCCGCCGACGAGTATAAGACGAAGGAGGCGTTGACCCCCTGGACTCCCAGCAGCTCATCCGCCGCCTGAGCCGACGCGATCCGGATATCCGGACAATCCTCGTCCGCCGCGGTAACGGCGCAGCTGTTATAGATTTCCGCGTTGGAAACCAGCTGGTATTTCGCCCGGTAGGTATCGATGGAGTTGGAAAACAGCCGTTTGACCTCCACCGTATCGGCGCCCTTTCTTCTCAGAAACGCCGCCGCCTCAAAGGTCCGCACACCGGTTTTCAGCACAAAATTCTTAGTATCCAGGGTAATGCCGGCAAGCAGGGCGTCAGCCTCCAGCCTGCCGATGGCGTTTTCTCCCAGATACTGAACCAGCTCCGTCACCATTTCGGACGCCGAGCTGGCGTAAGGCTCGTGGTAAAAAATAATGGCGTTCTCAATATGCTTCACCATCATGCGGTGGTGGTCGATAACCACAGTCCGCTTGCTGTATTTGTACAGATCCCGGCTTTCCACAAAGCTCTCGGAATGGGTGTCCACGATAATCAGAAGGGAACGGTCCGTAATCAGGGAAAGGGCCTCCCGGGGAGATAAAAACATTCCGGTGTTGCCCGCCTTCTCGACGGTCTCCACCAGGGCCCCCGCCAGGGTCTGCTCCCGGTTCAGCACCACATAACAGGGCTTCTCCTGCCCCTTGGTAATAGCGCTCCATAGGCCAATGGAGGCTCCCACGCTGTCAAGGTCGGAAAACTGGTGTCCCATAACGAACACGCAGTCGCTGTTTTTGATATTATCCGCTAGGGTCAGGGCGATAACTCGGGAGCGCACCTTGTCGTGACGCTCCACGCCCTTGGAAACGCCGCCGAAAAACTCGAAAGTGTTCCCGTTTTTAATCGCCACCTGGTCGCCGCCCCGGCCCAGGGCCATATCCAGGGCTTTCCGGGACCAATTCTCATCCTCAGCCAAGCTTTTGCCGCCCCGGCCCACGCCGATGGAAATCGTAGCGTACCGGTGCTCATCCAGCTTGATATTTCTGATCGCATCTAAAATGCTGAATTTTTCTTCCACAAACCGCCGCAGATGCCGCTCCTCCATCACCATCAGGTAACGGCCGCCGCTGAGCTTTTTATAAAAGCCGCTGGTGGAGGAAACCCACTTTTGCAGAGTTTTTTCCACCATGGCCACCAGCTGGGTGCCCTGACCGTCGCTGGCGTCCTTCAGCAGCTCCTCCCGGTTATCGAACATAATGGTAGCCACCGCCGGGCGGCTATCCAGAAATTCTCTTACGGTGTCCTTAAAGTAGGTGTCCTCAATAAAATATAAAATACAGCTGGTTCGCAGCTTCACCGCGTAAACCGTGTATTTCAGCCCGTTGTGGGTGATATTTGTGCCGTTGCCCTTCACGATGTCCTGGAGCCGGACGCCGGAGGTAAAGGCGGTGATGCTTTCCCCGACACAGTCCTTATTTTCACAGAGCATCTCCTTGAACAGGCTGTTGCCCCAAACCAGCTCGTCATATTTTCCCGTGATCGCCACTGGGAACGACAGCTTGGAAAGATAGCTTTCCTGATCCCTGTCAAAGGATTTGAACGCGCTGCGGAGCACGGTCTGAGCGTAGGAGCGGAATCGGATCACAGTGATCAGCACCACCCCGCCGGAGACTAAGGTCAGGGCGGCAAACAGATAAAACACACTGCGGCTGGCAGTAAAATAGCTGATAAATGTCATAACCACCATAGCCGCGGTGATAATCAGATAATATGGAGATGCCGCCCATACCCTTCTCTTTTTCAAAAGCGTCGCCCTCCTTTCCAGAGCGTAGTCGCAAAGCGGCTTCCCAAAGGCTGCGGGAAGCCGCCGGGGGAGAACCTGCCCGATGGCTTTTCGCCGCGCAGCGGCTTCAAAGCCACGCTGGAGGCATATTCCCCTTTCCCCGGCTTAGACCTCCATAATGATCGGCAAAATCATCGGGGTCCGCCTGGTCCGGTCATACAAAAGCTTTCCTAAATCATCTTTCACTTTATTCTTGATCACGCCCCATTCGTGGACTTTATGGTCGGCGCAGCTTTCAAAGACAGAAACAATCTGCCGCTTAATGTCATCCATCAGGGGCTCTGACTCCCGCACGTAGACAAAGCCGCGGGATACAATATCCGGGCCGGAAATCACATGGCCGTCGCTGGAATCGATGGTGGCCACCACCACGATCAGTCCGTCCTGGCCCAGATGCTTCCGGTCCCGAAGCACAATGCTGCCAACGTCTCCCACGCCTAAGCCGTCCACCAGGACGCGGCCGGCGGGAACCGGCGCCAGAGGATGCATAAAGTCCTCGTTGATCTCCACCACGCCGCCGATATCCCCGATATAAATATTCTGCTTGGGAATCCCCATGCTTTCCGCCAGCTGGGCGTGCTTATGCAGGTGCTTCTGCTCGCCGTGAACCGGAATGAAATATTTCGGCTTGGTCAGGCCCTGCATCAGCTTTAATTCCTCCTGACAGGCATGGCCGGAGACGTGAACCTCATACATAGACTCGTAAACCACGTCGCAGCCCCGCTTCATCAGCTCGTTGACCACGTTGCCCACAGTCTTTTCGTTGCCGGGGATGGGCCGGGCGGATATGATAACAAAGTCGTCGGGCCCTACCTCCACCTTCCGGTGGTCGGAGGTCGCCATCCGGGCCAGGGCCGACATGGGCTCTCCCTGGCTGCCGGTGGTGATCAGCACAATCTGATCCTTGGCGTAACGGTTGATTAAATCGATATCTATGATTACGCTTTCCGGAACGTCCATATAACCAAGCTCGTTGGCGATGGACACATAATTCAGCATACTGCGGCCGGAAAACGCTACTTTTCTGCCGTGGCGCTGGGCGCAGTGGATGATCTGCTGGATCCGGTTGATATTGGAGGCGAAGGAAGCCACGATGATCCGCTTATTCTCCGCCTTTAAAAACAGGTTTTCAAAGGAATCGGCTACCTTCCGCTCAGTCATGGTGTAGCCCGGGCGCTCCGCGTTTGTGGATTCGGACAGCAAAGCCAGCACGCCCTCCTTGCCCAGCTCGGCGAACCGGCCTAAATCGATCATCTCGCCCTGAGGCGGGGTACAGTCGATCTTAAAGTCGCCGGTGTGAACCACCGTGCCCGCTGGGGAATGGATCGCCACAGCCACCGCGTCGGGAATGGAGTGATTTACGTGGATCAGCTCCACCTCCATACAGCCCAGCTTCACCCGGTCGCCGGGCCTTACAGTATTCAGCTTGGCCTTTCCAAGCAGGTTATGCTCCTTCAGCTTGCCGCTCACCAGGCCAATGGTAAGAGGGGTGCCGTAAACCGGTACGTTAAAGGTTTTCAGAAGGTAAGGGATCGCGCCGATATGATCCTCATGGCCGTGGGTAATCACCAGGCCCTTAATTCTTTCCTTGTTCCGCTCCACATAGGAGAAATCCGGAATCACCAGATCCACGCCCAGCATATCTCCATCGGGGAAGGTCATGCCGCAGTCCAGCAGGAACATATCCTTGCCGCACTCAAACAGGGTAATGTTTTTCCCGATTTCGTTCAAGCCTCCGAGAAACGTCACCTTAATCGAAGGCTTAGCGGACTTTTTTTGTCCACGCTTGGCGGTACGGGTAGTTGTTCTGCCCGCTTTTTTCGTTTCCGCCGCGGTCTTGGACGCGCCTTTCTTTTCCGGCGCCGCCTTCTCTTTTTTCCTGCCCGCTGTCTTTGGGTCTTCTTTTTTCGCTGCCGTCTTTGCCGCAGACCTTGCCGCGCCTCCGGCGGTTTTAGCGCCCGTTGATTTTCTCCTCTGCTGGGGCTCCTTGCGCGCGGTCACCTTTTCAAACAGCTTGGCCTCCGCCGCCGCGCCGCCCTCCGGCATGGAAATCGGCTCCCTCGCTGTAGACAGGGCCTGATCGGCCTGTTTGCCAATCTGGTTCCTGGCAGGCTGCCGCTTAATCCCAGTGATGGGCTTCGCCGCCCCTGGCTTTATTCTTTTTTCATTTAAACTCACAAAATAACCTCCATTAATTGTTTGAGATACGGTTTTCCTTCCGGCCGACAAACGGTGCCACAGCGCGAAAGGCCGCTCTGCTAAGTACATTTCAAATTTTATTTATGACGAAAACGATTTTACCAGCTCTTACGCCGCTCACCGGCGTTTTCTCTGAATGATACTCTAATCACCGGGAAATACTAGCGGCGAGTGACGGCAGCCGCTGTTTCCCTTTTCCGAACACAAATATTATGTTTATTGTACCCTTACTTCCCTTGACTGTCAAGCGATAGCCTCCGCCGGCGTCCTGACGGATATCTCCCTGTTAGCATGGCCCATCTTGGGATTCCTTAATCAAACCGGGGCTTTCAACCCTAATTTATTCCTGTAATTCACAGAAAATTCAGAAAAACCTGGTAAAAATTTTACCGGCTCCCTATTGAAATCTATACCAAAAAGGTGTATATTAAAATCGATCACAAAACCATAACACTTTTATTAAAGAAAAAGGTGATAGCTTTGGAACGTTTTGTTTACGCAGATAACTCAGCCACTACCGCGGTATCGCAGTCCGTGATGGAAGCCATGCTTCCTTATTATAGAGAGCACTACGGCAATCCATCCAGCCTGTATTCCGTGGGTCGGGACGCGAAAAAGGCGGTGGAAACCGCCCGGGAGGACATTGCCCGCTGCTTCAACGCGGAGCCCGGCGAAATTTTCTTCACCTCCGGCGGCAGCGAGTCTGACAACTGGGCCATCAAGGGCGCCGCCCATGAGCTGGCGAAAAAGGGGAAAAAACATATCATCAGCTCCAGGTTTGAGCACCACGCGGTGCTTCACTCCCTGGATGCCTTAAAAAAGGAAGGCTTTGAAATCACTCTGTTGGAGGTCCACAGCGACGGCATCGTCCGTCCCGAGGAGCTGGAAGCGGCGATCCGGGATGACACCGCTCTGGTGACCATTATGTACGCTAACAACGAAATCGGCACTATTCAGCCCATTCCTGAGCTGGCGGCGGTGTGCAAAAAGCACAAGGTTCTGTTCCATACTGACGCGGTCCAGGCGGTAGGCAACGTGCCCATCGATGTAAAAGCCCAGGGCATTGACCTGATGTCCTTTACCGGCCATAAAATTCATGGTCCCAAAGGCTGCGGCGCCTTGTATATCCGCAGGGGCGTCCGCCTCCAGAACCTGATCGACGGCGGCGCCCAGGAAAGAAGCCGCCGGGCCGGCACGGAAAATACCGCGGGCATCGTAGGCCTGGCGGCCGCGGTAAAGGAAGCCACAAAAGACATTCCCGGCAGAGTCGCCCGGCTGACAAAGCTGCGGGACAAGCTGATTGCCGGCGCCTCCAAGATCGACCGCTCCCATTTGAACGGCCATCCCACTAAGCGCATGGCGGGCAACTTTAATATGTGCTTTGAGGGGATCGAAGGGGAATCCCTTCTGCTGAGCCTGGACCTGAAGGGCGTTTGCGGTTCCTCTGGTTCCGCCTGCACCTCTGGCTCCCTGGATCCCAGCCACGTGCTGCTGTCCCTGGGCATGCCTCACGAAATCGCCCACGGCTCTCTGCGGCTCACTCTGAGCGACGAGAACACGGAAGAAGATGTAGACTACATCTTAGAGGTTCTTCCTCCCATTGTAGAGCGCCTCAGAAGCATGTCTCCCTTGTGGGAACGGATTCAAAAGGAAAACCGTCCTCCCTTTCAGTTTCAGGACCGCTAAACCGGCTTAAGCCCTGCCCTCTGAAGGCTTAATGCGTCAGAGAGCAGGCCAAAATCCGGAAGCTTTCAGCACCCGCAAAAGGGCTTTCCCATTTCAAAGGCCAAATTCCCATCGCAGAGCACCGTTTTCCGCCTCTGCCGGCCGGAGCAGGCGACGGCTTCGAAAGGTGAAAGCTCCAAGGCGTTTCCTGCGCCTTGATTATTTAGAAATTCTTCCGGCTAATCGGGCTAAAGCTAATAACGATTCATAACAATAGAAATTCCAGCATCCAGAAAGAAGGAAATATTTATGGCATACAGTGAAAAGGTAATGGATCATTTCGCCAATCCGAGAAACGTGGGAGAAATACCGGACGCCGACGGCATCGGCGAGGTAGGCAACCCCACCTGCGGCGATATTATGAAAATGTATCTCAAAATCAAGGATGGCGTCATCACCGACGTGAAGTTCAAGACCTTCGGCTGCGGCGCCGCCATCGCCACCAGCTCTATGGCCACGGAGATGGTCAAGGGAAAAACCATTGAGGAGGCCTTGAAGCTGACCAATAAGGCGGTTATGGAAGCCCTGGACGGGCTTCCGCCGGTAAAGGTACACTGCTCTGTCTTGGCGGAGCAGGCTATTAAAGCGGCTCTTTCCGATTACTACACCCGCATCGGGGTAGATCCCCTTCCTATCGTGGGTCCGGTAGCGGAATGCAGCCACGAGGACGGAAGCTGCTCCTGCGGGCTGTAACCGGCGCGGGCAGCAAGGCTCTCTTTGGAGCCCTTGCCGGCGTCCTAGACGCACCTGATATCCGACGCGCTCTATGGCGGCTTTATATTTTCTTTATTTTTCTTTGCAAACTTATTGAAATTAAAACGGTCCCCCTTTATAATGAATCTCAAATCCAAATAAAATGGCTTTGAGATTCATTATAAAGGGGGACTTGTTTTCATGGAGAGCCGCGTTACCGATATGACCAGCGGTAAGCCATCCAAGCTGATTCTTAAATTCGCCCTCCCGCTGATGCTGGGAGGTGTTTTTCAGCATTTATACACTGTGGTTGACGCCGCCATCGTGGGACAATTCTGCGGCGTTAATTCCTTGGCGGCCTTAGGCTCTACCGACTGGCTGGTATGGTTTTGCCTCGGCTTCTGCGTGGGACTGACCCAGGGCTTTGCCATTTTAATCGCTCAGCATTTCGGCGCTAAGGAATACAGACTGCTGAGGAAGTCTGTCGCCATGTCGATTGTTTTAGCCGCAGCCATCGCTGTGGTCATGTCGGTGCTGCTGCAGATTTTGGCGGAGCCGGTGCTGCGGCTGCTGAACACAGACCCTGCCGTCTTAGACGAGGCCTTGCTTTACCTGCGGATTTCCTACGGCGGTTTTGCGGTGGTAATGGCCTATAATCTGCTGGCCTCTGTGCTGAGAAGTCTGGGTGACGGCACCACTCCCTTGGTGGCCATGGGCGTGGCCTGCGCCGTGAATATCGGGCTTGACCTTCTGTTTGTCGCGGCCTTTCACTGGGGAATCGGCGGGGCGGCCGGCGCCACGGTAACCGCCCAGCTTGTCTCCTGCCTCTATTGTGCTTACCGTTTCCGGAAGCTCTCCTTGCTGAAATTTTCCAAAGAGGATTGGCGGCTTGACCGGCCCTTGCTGAAAAAGCTGTTTTCCCTAGGCAGCCCTCTGGCGGTGCAGAATATGGTGATCCACATCGGCGGCATGGTGCTCCAGTCTATCATTAATACCTACGGTGTCGCCTTTTTAGCAGGATTTACCGCTACCAACAAGCTTTACGGCGCCTTAGAGCTTGCCGCCATCGCCTTCGGCTATTCCATTGCTACCTATACCGGCCAAAACATGGGTGCGGAAAAAATCAAGCGGATCAAAAAGGGAATCCGCGCCGCGACGGTGCTGGCTATCGCCACCTCTCTGGCGATCACGGCCCTGGCGCTGATTTTCAGCCGGCCTTTGACCTCCCTATTTATCAACGCCGGCAGTGAGAACGCCCAGGAAGCCTTGCAGGTAGCCATGAGCTATTTGGCCGTTTTGGCGGTTTTTCTGCCCATTCTCTACTTATTAAATATTTACCGTTCCGCCCTCCAGGGCCTTGGAGACACGATCACGCCTTTCCTTTCCGGCATGATGGAGCTGGCGATGCGCCTGGCCTGTGCCTTTACCCTTCCCATGTTTCTGGGCGGCGAAGGCCTTTTCCTCGCCGAGCCTGCCGCCTGGCTCGGCGCCATCATTCTGCTGGTGCCGGTTTACTTTATCCGGGAGCGGAAATACTTAAACCTGATGGTGGACCGTTCGGCTGAAGCCGATTAAAAAATTCCAGGGATAAATGATCCCTGGAATTTTTCGTCCTGCCCTTTCCTCCGGGCAGGACGGAGGGCGTCTGTTAAAATTCTCCGAAACCACCGGGTGTTCTCCCACCTTTCCGGATATCCCGCTAAGAAATAGATAAATAGCTTGAAACTGTTTGAAGCTGTGAGGTATAATAAAGATATTATCGTCACTGGAGCCGGCAGCTTTGCCATACTCTTCCAGAGATTCGGCTCTCCGCTGAATTTCTGCGGTCCGGATGGTTTCGGTATTCTGATAAAACCTGATCAAAAGCTAGGAGGACAAATCTTTGGATCAACTGGTACAATCGATCATCGACTCCCTAAAAAACGCGGTTCCCGCGGAGCTGATTATTTTTCTGATTTCCCTGCTGCCCATTTTGGAATTAAGAGGCGGCATTTTAGCCGGCACGCTGCTGGGAGTGGACTGGCCCATCGCTTATCTTATCTGTGTGATCGGCAATCTTCTGCCCATTCCTTTTATTTTACTGTTTATCCGAAAAATCTTCGATTGGATGCGAAACACCCGATTTGTAAAGCTGGTGGACAAGCTGGAAGCTAAAGCGGAGAAAAAAAGCGCCAAGGTAACGAAATACAAAAAATTCGGATTGTTTTTGTTCGTGGCTATTCCGCTTCCCGGCACGGGAGGGTGGACAGGCGCGCTGATCGCCTCGGTGCTAAAAATGCGCTTAAAGGATTCTCTGCCCCCTATTATCGCCGGGGTTTTGGTGGCCGGCTTTGTCATGACCCTTCTTTCCTACGGAGTGCTCGGCAGCCTATTTGGTTGGGGAGGCTGATTTTTCATGGCTGATTTGGTAATCTTAGGCGGCGGAGCCTCCGGCTTAATGGCGGCGGTTTCCGCCGCCCGGTTTATTCCCGGGAAAAATATTTCCATTTTGGAGCGTGGGCCCAGGGTAGGCAAAAAGCTACTGGCTACCGGCAACGGACGCTGCAACCTGACCAATCTGGAACTGGATTTCTCCCGTTATCACGGCGCGCCGGAAAGCTTTGTTTCCGCTGTTTTCTCTCAGCTTCCGCCCAAAGACACACTCTCCCTGTTCGGCCGTCTCGGCCTGCTGTGCCGGGAGGAAGGCCAGGGCCGCTGTTATCCTTACGGCGGCCAGGCCTCGGCGGTGCTGGACGTACTGCGCAGGTATTTAGAAGGCCGGAACGTAGAGGAACGCTGTCAAACCAGCGTAGAAGCCGTCAAAAGAAAGCCTGGCGGCTACGAGCTGAAAACCAGCGGGGGAGTTGTTTTCGCCAAAAGATTGATCTTGGCCTCAGGCGGGCGGGCCATGCCCTCCTCAGGCTCCGACGGAAGCGGCCTGAAGCTGGCCGCCAGCTTGGGCTTAAAAGCCTCCGAACCGTTTCCCTCCTTAGCGCCGGTGCGGGCCGCCTCCCCTGTGCTGAAGGCGGTCAAGGGCCTGCGCTGCCGCGGAAGAGCCTCGCTGCTGGCAGATCGAAAAACAGTAAAGCAGGAAACCGGTGAGATCCAATTTACTGACCAGGGGCTTTCCGGTATTTGCATTTTGAACCTTTCCCGGCTGGTAGGAGAATTTTTTTCTCACAGAACCGTCAACAGGCACAAAACGGAGAAAGTCGAGCTCTCTCTAGATTTAGTGCCGGATTTGGACTATTCCTCGCTGCTCTCATTTTTGCAGGCGCTGATCTCCAGGCAGCCGCGCCTGCCCGTGGAGCAGCTGTTATCCGGAATCGTCAACAAGCGGGTTGGATTGGCTTTGCTCAAACAGCTCATGCCCTCCGCCCTTTCCCGCCCTTGCGGCAGCCTGTCCCCTTCAGAATTAAAAACGATCTGCCGCACCGTCAAGGATTGGCGCTTCTCTCCCACGGGAACCCTGGGCTGGCAGCAGGCTCAATCCACCGCAGGAGGGCTTCTGTCCTCTCAGTTCGAATCCGCCACCCTGGAGTCCAAGGGGCTGCCCGGGCTGTATGCCTGCGGCGAGCTTCTGGATATCGACGGAGACTGCGGCGGCTATAATTTACAATGGGCCTGGTCCTCCGGCTTTGTCGCCGGGAAAAGCGCCGCGGTCTCGCTGCTTTCTCATTCACAGCCTCCGGCAGAGGAGAATTCCTGATTTCGCCCTTTCAAAGCCTGCGCCGCCAAGCGTTTCGAGAGGTGCCGGGCCTCTCCGCTTGTACCGCCTGCTCCGCAGCCCCCAAGCCTGCAAGCCGCAGGCCCGAAACCGCCGCGCCGTCCGCTCTCTGCGCTTACCATTAATTTTTGATTCCTGCCTTAAGGAGATTTTCTATGATTCGTGTTTGCGATCTTTCCATGCCTCTAGATTACACAGAAAAAGATCTCAGGGAAGCCGCGGCCAAAGCTCTGAACATACCGCTCAATGAGATCAAGGCTTTTTCTCTGGCCCGGCGGTCCATAGACGCCAGAAAAAAGGACCAAGTGCATTTTATCTGCGCCGTCAACCTATCTCTCTCCGGAGAGGAAACGGCCGTTCTAAAAAGGAGCAGGTACAAAAAGGCTTTCTTGGCGCCGCCCTATCATTACAGCCTGCCAAATGCCTTTCTCCCCGCTTTAAGGCCCATCGTAATAGGGACCGGTCCCGCCGGACTATTTGCCGGGCTGATTCTCGCTCAGGCAGGCGCCCGGCCTATTTTGATCGAACGAGGCCGGGATGTGGAGCGGCGCTCCCGGGATGTGGAGGAATTTTTTCTAACAGGAAAGCTGAATCCCCTCTCCAACGTACAATTCGGCGAGGGTGGCGCGGGCACCTTCTCCGACGGCAAGCTGAACACCGGAACCAAGGACGCTCGGGCCCGAAAGGTTCTGGAAGAGTTTGCCGCAGCCGGAGCGCCGGAGGAAATTCTCTTTCAGGCGAAGCCTCACATTGGCACCGACCGTCTGAGAACCACCGTAAAAAACCTGCGCCGGACGATCATAGCCCTTGGCGGCGAGGTTCGGTTTGAAACCCAGATGACCAGACTCCAAATTCACGGCGGTAAAATTACCGGCGTAGAGCTATTCGGGAAAAAAGGAACTGAGGTGCTGGAAACAAGCCATGTGATTTTAGCGGTCGGCCACAGCGCCAGGGATACCTTCCAGGCCTTGCTGAACCAGGGCGTCGTTATGGAACAAAAGCCCTTTTCGGTAGGCGCTAGAATCGAGCACAGCCAAAAAGCGATCGACCGGGCCCAATACGGCAGATTCGCCGGACATCCCGCTTTAGGCCCGGCAGATTACAAGCTGGCGGTGCATCTTCCCAACGGCAGAGGCGTATACACGTTCTGTATGTGTCCCGGCGGCCAGGTGGTAGCCGCGGCGTCGGAGGAAGGGCGCTTGGTCACCAACGGCATGAGCCGTTTTGCCAGAAACGGGGAAAACGCCAACAGCGCTCTGTTGGTTGGAGTTACTCCCGCGGATTTTGCAAGCGATTCTCCGCTTGCGGGAGTAGAGTACCAGCGGCGTCTGGAAGAAGCCGCCTACCGGCTGGGGGGCGGAAGCTACCGGGCCCCAGCCCAATTGGCCGGGGATTTTTTAAAAAAGCAGCCGACCTCGGCCTTTGGAAGCGTTGTTCCAAGCTATCAGCCCGGAGTAACGCCCGCTTCCTTGGATCAGTGCCTTCCTCCTGAAATTGCCGATGCCATGCGTCAGGGACTGAGGCTGATGGACGCCAAGCTTCACGGGTTCGCCCAAGCTGACGCCGTGCTTACCGGCGTGGAAACCAGAAGCTCATCCCCTGTACGGATCCCAAGAACAGAGACTCTGGAGGCTGTGGGCCTCCAGGGCCTGTATCCTTGCGGGGAGGGCGCCGGCTATGCCGGAGGAATCGTTTCCGCCGCGGTAGACGGCATCCGATGCGCCGAGGCGGTACTCCGGCCGGTACGCTGATGCCAGCCGGCAGCAGAATCAAAGCGTTAGAGCAGGCCTTCCAAAAGTCTTTCCGCAAGCATCCCCCAAGGCCTGCCGTTCCGTCTTTTCTTTCTGGCTTTTCCTTTCCTGTTATCCTCAAAGGCCGCGGGGCTGTGTGAAGCATTACACAGCCCCGCGGCCTTTTATTTCCTTTTGGCGGCTTTCCGGTAAAAAGAAACCGCCTGACGTTCCGTTTCTTTCAGGAGACATGCGTCAGGCGGTTTCTTGCCATTATGATTTGGCTGTGCTTTATTCGGTTATAGGAGCCGGACCAGCAAAATGTGAATTTCAGTCACAAAATATTCGGTTATCCATGGGATCACAGCCGGAAAACATAAGCGTCTGCCGGATGTTCGGCAAAAGAAAAGGCTAAAACACAGGAACCGCTATGCCCGCCACGGCTTCCGCCGATCCGCTGCAGAAGGCAGGCTGCTCTTAACCGGGATTCCCTTTTGGGGAAAACCAGCTCACTCAGCTTTCCGTTGAGCGGGCAGAGAATCAAAACAGCATTCCCTCCAGATAGCGTTCCTGGAAAATAGAGCTTGCCGCTAAATCCACTGTTTCCGCTTGCCGGGCCAGCCGTGAAGAAAGCTCTATAAAATCCTGATTCAGTAAAACCATCGCGGCGCCCAGGAGCGCCCCATTGCCAATAGGCGAGGCCTTCCGCGCCAGCGCCGGCGGAATTAAACCGATTTTTCCCGCGTTTTCAAGATTCAAATAGCTCCCAAAGCCGCCGGCGATCACCAGCCGGTCTACCTCCGCCATCGAAATTCCGGCGTTTTCGATCAAGGTCTGGACTCCCGCGCAGACAGCGCTTTTAGCTAACTGCACCATGCGCACATCCCGCTGAGAAATGGATACCCGCTCTGAGATAAAAACCGGATCTTTGGTCAAACACCCGGTCTCGTCCATCAAGCCTAGCTCCAGAAACGCGGACATCGCATCGACAACGCCGCTGCCGCATACCCCCGCGGCCTTTCCACCTCCGATGACATGGGAGCAAAGCGCCCCCTCCTGAACCGCAACGCGGTCTATCGCCCCTTCTTTTCCCGCCATGCCCATCGACAGCCCGGTTCCTTCAAACGCCGGGCCCGCAGCGGTAGAACAGCAGTACAGCCGCTTCCCGCTGTATAGCGCCATCTCCCCGTTGGTGCCAATATCCGCCAGTACGGAGGTTTCCTCCTTCCGCCAGAGCCCGCTGGCAAGAAGGGCGGTAACCAGATCCGCCCCTACAAACGCAGACACGCACCGGGGAAGATATACCTTAGCTGTGGGACAAGGCAGCTCTAGGTCAACGCCCCTCCATAATTCTCCAAATAAGCGGGAAGCCTCAAAAGGCGCGTGAGAGAGGCAGTCCGGGTCTGTTTCCGTCAGCAAATACAGCATCGCGGTGTTTCCCGTAATTGCCAAAGCGTCAATTTGTTCCGGGGAAATCCCCGCTTCCCCGGATAATTCCTCCAGCAGCGCTTTCAGCGCCTTCCGGATGCATTGAGCCATTTCCACGCCCTTTCCGGCTAAAGCCCCGCCAATCCGGGAAATCACATCCGCCCCGTATCGATTTTGCGGATTGATGCCGGAAGCCTGCGCCAGCAGCCCCTTATGTCCATACAGCCGCGCGGCCAGAGTCGTGGTGCCAATGTCCACCGCCGCTCCAAAGGTATGAAACAGGGGCTTGAGTGTGAAATCAGGCATTTCTCCGCCGCCGCATATCACACTTTTCGCTTCCCCGCCTAAAAACACCCGGCAGTCTCCCTCTACGGCCGTGCAGCACGCAAGCCTGATCCCGGCCTCTAATTCCCGCCGTGACAGATGCCCGCGCTCCGTTTCAGATACCGGAGACAGGTTCCCTGAAGCCGTTACCCTGCATTTGCCGCACCTTCCCTTTCCGCCGCAGGGAAGCTCCAGTGTGTGATGGAGGCCAATCGCGTCGCTCAGCAGGGTTCCGGCCTCTACAATGTATTCTCGATCGTTAATTGTCAATAAAGCCATTCTACCATATCCTTCTATCAAACGCATACGATTTCCCGACCGCGCTGCCCGCCAGGAAATCCTTCCTGAAAAAGCGGAATTTTCTCCAGGCCCCTGGCAATCCCGGCCATAAAGTGGTATAGTTTAGGAAACGCGGCCCATTCTCAGACGGAAGCCCTCAAAATGCCGGAGGCGTCCCAGAGCGCCCGCCGGCTCCATGGCCGTCCTATCCGTCCAGTTAGATATTACCAAAACAAACGGAAAAGCACAAGCCCGTCAAAAGGCGCGCGCCTTACGGTTCCAGCCCTTGCCGCCGGGCCGCCGTCTGTGACGCAGCTGAAAGCAGAAGCCCGCGCTGCCCGCCCCCTTTCCGGAGCTGTTTTCCCGCTTCTCCTTTTGAGCGGTACGAATCAGCGGCCCGATTGGAAAATCCGCCGCGCAGGCCAGGCGCGGAATGCCGCGGGATACAGGGCGCCCGCTTAAGATAACAGGGCACTGAACCGTCTGAGAAGGCTGTTCCGCAGCGGTGGGCGGCAAACCGTACGATTCCATTTGGCTTTCCGGCAATCGTCCGAGGCTCTCGGAGTGCCGGCGGCCGACAGGAGGATCTTCTTCATGAACGAACAAAAGCTGATAGATCTGGCTCTCAGCCTGGGCGCCTATCAAGCCGCAGTGATTCCCGTGAGCCGCATCCATTTTGACAAAAGCTTTCGATCCCTATGCGAATCCAACGCCTGCGGAAATTTTGGCATGTGCTGGATGTGTCCTCCCGACGTCGGTGATATCGTCAAGCTGATCGAGGAGGCCAAGACCTTTCAAAGCGCCTTGGCATATCAAACCGTGGGAGAGCTTGCGGACGGCTATGACATCGAGGGAATGCTGGAAGCAGGTAACAGGCATAACCGGCTGGCTCAAAAAATTTCCGGCGCATTCGCCTCCCTCCCTTTCGGGAAAACCCTCCATTTGGGCGCGGGCGGGTGCCGCGTATGCCCTGTGTGCGCCAAACGCACCGGCGGGCCCTGCCGGTTTCCCGACCGGGCTATGGCTTCCCTGGAGGCTTACGGCGTGGCGGTGTCTGAGCTGGCGGAGGCCTGCGGCATGAAATATATCAACGGTCAAAGCACCGTTACGTATTTCGGCGCTTTCCTTTACCGGAAAGCCGAAGGCTGAAAAAGGAAATAAAATCCCCGGCGATGAAACCCATAATTCCGGAGAAAGTCCCAGGCGTCTATGGAAGTGTTTCCATAGGCGCCTGGGACTTTTCGATCGCTTCTAGGAACGATAAAAGATTATAGTTACATTTTTCAGGATAGGAATATAAAACAGTATCTGTCATAATAGAAATGAACCATGGAGCACGAGGATGCGGTCATGATTCATATCGTAATATTTATACGCTTCGTAAGACTAAAAAACCAAAATATCCCAATGTATAATATACTTGTATCGAAACAAATCAGGCGGGTGGAAACGTGAAAGATATTCTGAAAGAAATCACCAGGCTCCGCTTAGAACGCAACTGGACCGAGTATGAATTGGCTAAAAAATCCGGGCTGGCGCAATCGACGATCTCCTCCTGGTACCGCAAAAAACAAACGCCAAGCATACAAACATTAGATAAAATATGCAAAGGGTTCGGTATCACCTTATCCCAGTTTTTCGGAGAAGGCGACGACGCAATTTTTCTTACACCGGAACAACGAAAGCTGTTGGACAGCTGGTCCGCCCTGAACACCCAGCAAAGAAAAATCGTAACCGACCTGCTGGACAACGTATTATAACGCCGGTTGAAAATCGCCGCTGATCTTCTCGGAACGCCGGCTACGCCTCATTCTTGGAAATGGAGTCTGATCACGATTGAAATACGACAAAGCGCTGACAGCCGGGCGGCTGAAGGCTCTGCGGAAGCGGCGCGGCCTGTCCCAAAGCCAGGTGGCGGCGGCTCTAAGAATCGACCGCTCCACCTACGCCTACTATGAACTGGGCCGGACGCCCCTGCCCGCGGAAAAGCTGGTTTTTCTGGCCCTTTACTACCGTGTTTCCTCCGATTTTCTTCTGGGGCTGTCAGAGCGGGAATCAGGCTCTCAGCGCCGCCTCACATAAAAATATTCATTTTACAGCGCTGTTGATTACGGCGCCGCTGAACGCGCCATTTTGCCAGATCCTCGGTGAAAACGGCGCGAAAAAAAGCCCGTTTCCCTTTTCAGCTCGGCTTGGGGAAACGGGCTTTTTTATTTCTGCGTTGCCATGCGGAACAGCGCCTCCAGGCAGATTTGGGCATGAAGCATGAATTTTTCGATCTCGATAAACTCATCCGCGTCGTGGAGATGGTTCTCCTCCCCGAGGAACACAGGGCCAAAGGCCACGCCCCGGTTCTGAAGAGAACGGGCGTAGGTCCCGCCTCCGGTGCCGTAAAGCCGGGCCCGCCCTCCTGTTACCGTCTCATAGGCGCCCTTCAGCATACGGATCAGAGGCGTATCCTCGGGCACGAACAGGGGCTTTTGCTCCGCCAGCACCCGGGCCTTGACGCCGTACGCCCCGGCGGCTGCCCGAAGCCTTTCAAAAATTTCCTCCCCGTCCGCCGTCACCGGATACCGGATATCCAGCACCGCCCGGCAAACGCCGTTATCCTGCTCCGCCACGCCTAAATTCACCGTCAGCGGCCCGGAAACCGCGTCCTCCCGGCGAAGCCCCAGAGAGCTTCCGTCCAGCTCCAGCCCGATTTTTTGATCGACAAAGCTCCACAGGGCGCCCAGCGCTTCCCCGCCGAAGCAGGAGGAAAAAAGCCTGACCAGCCGGGCCGCGGCGTTTCTTCCTTTCTGGGGCTCCATGGCGTGGGCGGCTCTTCCGGCACATTCCGCGGTCAAAACGCCGCCCGACCACTGGAAAGAAAATTTCCCGTCCATTTTTTTCGACAGGGCCTCCAGCGCTTCGCACTCCTCCGCCGTACACCGCGCCTCCGCCCTGGCGGAAGCCGCTACCGCGTTGCGGACCGTTCCCCCATGGAGGCTTTCCAGCCGGGAGCCGTCCGCCGGGGCGGAAAGCTCCACGTGTAAAATTCCCTTTTCCCGGTTGCATACGCCGTATTTGGCGTCCGGCGTAAAGGCAAGCTCCGGCAAAGCCTCCCGCTGAAAATACTGTTTCAGGTCGTCGGAGGCGATTTCCTCCCCAGCGCCGAAAATTGCTCTCGCCTTTCGGACGCACTTCACCCTTTCATCCTTCAGCGCCTTCAGGCAATAGAGAGCGACCACCGCCGC
This sequence comes from [Clostridium] leptum DSM 753, assembly GCA_000154345.1. Lineage (GTDB taxonomy): Bacteria > Bacillota > Clostridia > Oscillospirales > Acutalibacteraceae > Clostridium_A > Clostridium_A leptum. Next base: position 371,978 of record DS480348.1, on the reverse strand, counting down.
CCCTTTATCGTCGGCGGTTCCCCGGCCATAGAGCCTTCCGCCGCGCTTCTCCAGCACATAGGGGTCGCCCGTCCAGCCCTCTCCGGCCGGCACCACGTCCACATGGGTGACCACCGCCGCTACCGCTTCCCCCCCGCCGTATTCCGCGTGGCCCGCGTAATCGCCCACGTTTACCGTATCAAGCCCCAGCTCCCGGGCACGGTTTAAAATCCATCGGAGAGCTTCGGCCGACCGCTCTCCGAAGGGCCTGCGTGCGGCGGAGGCGTCCGCCACGGAAGGGATCGCCACCAGCGTCTTTAAATCCCGGAAAATCTGGTCCTGATATTTTAAAATTTTTTTGCCGAAGAATTCTTTCATACCGCTTGCTTCCTCATATGATTAAAATTTGCAGACAATTTTCAAGTGCGTCTGCTTAGTGCACCGGCCGGTTGGCAGACGGCCTGGAGGCCGCTGAGGCCCACTGCCGCAGGGCGTGAGCGTCATACCCGTTCTTTTCTGGGTAAATGTAAATAATTTCATTTTATTATAGCAGGAATTTGCTGGAAAATCAGCAGTTTTTTGCCGCAGGGCAGAATAATTCTTGCGTCTAAAAGGGACACTTGCTATAATATAATCAGATTTTACGAGGGCGCCAGGCCCTTGAAAGTGCGGCCGGATCTCCGCTTTGCTCTGCGCCCTGCGCGGCGGGGCTGGGAGCTTTAGCGGGCTGGCGGCTCTCATCTGATCGATTTGCAGCAGAAAGCGGGGGACCTTCATGATATTGGCTTTGGATATCGGAAATACCAACATTACCATGGGCGTTTTTGACGGCAGGGATTTAAAATTCGTGTCGCGCCTGGCCACGGACCGCCAGCGTACAGAGGATCAGTACGCGGTGGAGCTGCGGGATATTGTGGATATTTACGGCGTCTCTATCGGCGAGATCGAAGGCTCCATCATCAGCTCGGTGGTACCCTCCCTGACCTCCGGAATAAAACGGGCCGTCAAGCGCCTGACCCGCACCGAGCCCTTGTGCATCGGCCCCGGCATGAAAACCGGGCTGAATATCAAGCTGAACGACCCGTCCACTCTGGGCGCCGACCTTGTGGCGGGCGCTGTGGCGGCCATCGAGCTGTTCGACTGTCCCTGCATTATTTTTGACATCGGCACCGCCACCACCATCAGCGTTTTAGATGCCGACGCCAGTATGCTGGGCGGAGTCATTATTCCCGGCCCGGGCATCGCCCTGGAGGCCCTTACCGCCCGTTCCGCCCTGCTTTCCTCCGTCAGCCTGGAGGCTCCGAAGCATGTGATCGGCTCCAATACCGCCGACTGCATGCGTTCCGGCTCCGTATACGGCACCGCCTCTATGATGGATGGAATGTGCGACCGGATCGAGGAGGAGCTGGGTAAGAAATGCTCTATTGTCGCCACCGGCGGCCTTGGAAAAGAGATCGTTCCCCACTGCCGGAGGAACATCGTCTACTGCGACAACCTTCTTTTGGAGGGGCTCAGGCTCCTGTATGAAAAGAATGCCGGCAAAGCCGGGCGGTAAGAAAAGCGCCGGCTGTGACCGGCTATATTCCCTCAATGCCGGATCCCTTCAAGTCAACCGCATATCCATAGGCGCGGCGTGCTCCTGTCTCACAGCGCGCCCGCTTTCAGGTTTTCTTTCGAAGCCGTTCCTGGGGGGATTCCAATGTTATAAGCTTCAGAAATAGCGCCCCTTTGGGGCTTACCGGCTCTGCCGGGCTATCAATATTTGCGATGCATCCTGAAATCAGGAGCATCAGCAGGAGGTAATTGAATATGACAAAGCAACAATCTCTGACCATGGGCAAAACCCAAAGGATGGTGGGCCTGGCTATTTTCACAGCTATCATAATTGTGCTGCAGCTGGTTTCCACCTTCATCAAGTTCGGTCCCTTCTCCATCACTCTGGCGATGATTCCCATTGTTGTGGGCGCCGCTGTGTACGGTGCGGGAGCGGGCGCTTATTTGGGCGGCGTATTCAGCGTTGTGGTTCTCATCTGCTGCGTTACGGGAGCAGATCCCGGCGGCGCGGTCGTCTGGAACGCAAACCCATTTCTGTGCATCGTGGTCTGCATGGTCAAGGGCATGGCTGCCGGCCTCGCGGCCGGACTAGTTTACCGCCTCATCGCTCCCAAAAGCGTGCTGGGAGGCACCGTCGTAGCGGCTGTTCTAAGCCCCATAGTAAACACGGGTATTTTTTATCTGGGACTGGCGCTGTTCTTCCGCCCTGTGCTTCTCTCCTGGACCGGCGAAACCGACGTGCTTTACAATATCATCGTCGGCCTGCTGGGAGTCAATTTCTTAGTAGAGCTTGGCGTTAATGTGGTGCTCAGCCCTATTGTTGTCCGGATCCTCAAGGCGGTCAAGGCCGCTTAATATCCCCATTGACATTCATGAATTGAATGCCAACCGCCCCTTGTTTCAAGCGTTTCGGCGCCGTCAAGCTTTCTTGGCGGCGCTTTTTATTTTTCTTTCCTCCGACTGACAAAATCCGTTTTGAACAGGCGGACATAAAACGCGTACTTTTCTATTCAATCGTTTTGCTGAAGAAAAGAGTATGTAGGAGAATAGAGCCCCTGGACCCTTTCAGGTTCTGAAGAATACAACTCGTCCATCAGTCTCATGGGCTGATTTTCACAACAGTCCCGCTCTATTGGACCGTTTAGCCCCCTTTTTCAAATTTGTCTGCATTCCTCATAATCATAATTGATCATAATTAATTATTAAACCCCCATCGGCTTTTCTTTTTGTCAAAATTGCTGTAATATCTGGACGAACATTAAAATGGAAGCTATAATAAAGCCAAAAGAGCGCCCGCTCTTTTTAATCAAAATCAATCAAAGAGGTGCTTTTCATGACTGAAATGGAGATTAAGGAACAAATTTGCGACGTATGCCATAAAATGTGGCAGCTCGGCTGGGTAGCGGCAAATGATGGAAATGTTTCTGTAAAGCTTCCCGACGGCAATTTTATCTGCACTCCCACCGGCATCAGCAAAAGCTTCATCACCCCGGAAAAGCTGGTAAAAATCAACGCTCAAGGCGAGATTTTGGAAGCCAACGACGGCTATCGGCCCTCCTCGGAAATGAAAATGCACATGCGCTGTTATGAGCTGCGGGATGACGTAGGCGCGGTGGTTCACGCTCATCCCCCGGCAGCCACCGGTTTTGCGGTAGCTCATCTGCCTATGGACCGTTACATTATGATTGAAGCGGTTATTTCTTTGGGCAGCGTGCCGCTCACTCCCTTCGGCGTCCCCTCCACCAAGGAAGTTCCTGACGCTATCGCCCCTTATCTGCCCGACCATGACGCTATGCTTCTGGAAAATCACGGAGCGGTTACTGTGGGCGCAGACTTATGCACTGCCTATTACCGTATGGAAACCTTGGAGCTGTGGGCTAAAATCGAACTGAACGCCCGTCTGCTGGGAGGGGAAAAAGAAATCTCCGAAAAGAATATCGGCCGCTTGCTGGAGCTTCGGAAATCCGCCAAGGTGACGGGCCGCCACCCGGGCTACCGCCATTATCGTAAAAACAAATAAATTATTTTTCAGGAAAGGACGGTGCGGCGGCCTCTGGGAAATTCCCGGATGGACGCGATGAAAATGGCACAGAAAAAACAAGTCCTGGCATTCGACTTCGGCGCGTCCAGCGGCAGAGCAATGCTGGGTTCCTTTGACGGGAACACGATTTCCTATCAGGAGATCCACCGTTTTTCCAATGATCCGGTCAGTATCGGCGGCACCCTCTATTGGGATGTTCTGCGCCAATTTTATGAGATCAAACAGGGAATCGTCAAGGCCAAACAGTTTGGCCCCATCGACAGTATTGCCATCGACACCTGGGGCGTGGATTTCGGGTTGATCGCCAAGGACGGCACCCTATTGGAAAATCCGGTCCACTACCGTGACCTGCGAACCACGGGCCTGGTGGAAAAAAGCTTTTCGAAAATTCCCAAGGAGGAATTTTACCATCTGACCGGCAACCAGTTTATGGAGCTGAACACCGTGTTTCAGTTGTATTCCCTGGCTCTGAACCGGCCGTATCAGCTTGAACGGGCGGACTGCCTATTGCTGATGCCCGATCTTTTCAATTATATGCTGACCGGGGTCAAGGCCTCGGAGTACACTAACTGCACCACCACCCAGCTTTTGGACGCGGCGAAGGGGACCTGGTCCCAGCGGGTTACGGAGGCTTTGGGGATTCCCTCCCGGCTGTTCACCTCTATCGTCCAGCCAGGCACGGTCATCGGGCGGCTGAATCCCGAAACCTGCGATGAGCTGGGAGTGGATCCCATTAAGGTGGTGTCAGTGGCAAGCCACGATACCGCCAGCGCGGTAGCCGCGGTGCCGGCTGAAGAGAAGGATTTTATCTTCAACAGCTGCGGCACCTGGTCAATTTTCGGCACTGTGGTAGACAGTCCTGTCCTGAACGAGAAGGCAGTACGGTACAATCTGGCCAACGAGGGCGCCGCCGAGGGAAAAACCTCCCTGATTCGGAATATCCTGGGCCTTTGGATGATCCAGGAGAGCCGCCGTCAGTACCAGCGGGAGGGCTTTGACTACAGCTATGGCGACCTGGAACGGTTGGCGCTGCGTGAAAAGCCCTTTGCCTGCTTTATCGATCCGGACGATCCTATGTTTGTTCCTCCGGGCAATCTTCCCCGCAGAGTGCGGGAATTTTGTGAAAAAACCAGTCAGCCGGTTCCCGAAACCGTAGGCCAGGTGATGCGGTGCATCTATGAAAGCCTGGCAATGAAATACCGCTACACCTACGAGCAGCTGAAGGACTGCACCGGCAAGGATTACCGCGCCATCCATATGATTGGCGGCGGCACCAAGGACAGCCTGCTCTGTCAAATGACTGCCAACGCCTGCGGCTGTACCGTAACCGCCGGCCCCATCGAAGCCACGGTTCTAGGCAATATCGCCATGCAGCTGATTGCTAACGGGCAGATCCGAGATGTGGACGAGGCAAGGCAGATTATTGCCCGCTCGGAAAAAGTGTTGAATTATCAGCCCACAGAGGCAGGCGCCTATCGTACGGCCTATGAAATTTATTTAAAAGCGTTAAAGCTTTCCTGATTTCCCAGATCCGTTAAGCGCGGAGTAAGATCTCCGGCGCCGCAAAGCTGTAAGCCTGGGGCCTGCCCTTCAACGATTTTCAAATTTTGACGGGCCGCTTGCTGAAAATTTCAGAATTGCAGACGTTATGGCAAGGCTGTTGGCGATAAAACAGCCGGCATGACAGTTTTACTTTCTGCCGGTCTTGTCCACCGTCCCACGGCTGTTTTCCCACATTCACCGGTAAAAAAAAGCCTCCGAAGGCGGCACAATGCCGCTTTCGGAGGCTTTTTTGTCAGCTTTAGCGCAAAGAGACCCTCTGGCTTATCATCAAGGACCAGGCCTTCGTTTCATGAAGGCAGACTGGCCGCAGCCCTCCGCCGTTCCCGGCGCGGTAAGCCTGGAGGTTTTCTGACCGGCCGCAGGAAAAGGCCGCGGACTTAAAAGGGAAAATTTCTTTTCCCAGAAAACACATTCAGATCTTTTGAAGCTTCCACTTTCCCCGTACGAACCGGCCTACAAAGCAAATCGACCTGCACACCCAGTCGATAATCATGGCGATCCACACGCCGATGGCGCCCATTTGGAACCAAATTCCCAGTACATAGCTGAACAGGATTCGGAACAACAGCATAGACACAATTGAAACGATCATAGTAAAACGGACGTCATTGCTCGCCCGCAGGGCGTTGGGCAAGGTGAACGCTGCGGGCCACAGCAGCATGGCACAGCCGTTATGAAGCACAATCAAAACGGTGGAAAGCCAGATGGTCTCCTCCGAAAGGTTGTAAAGCTTTAGGGATAGAGGAAGGGTTGCCAGAATCAGGGTATTCCATCCGATGACGGAAAGATAAGCGATTTTCATCAGCTTTTTTGTATAATAGGAAGCCTGGCCGTAATCCCGGGCGCCCACGCACTGGCCAATTACGGTAATCATGGCGAGATTCATGGCGTTGCCTGGAATGCATCCCATACCGTCCAGGTTATTTGCCACCGCGTTGGCGGCGATCTGGACGGTTCCGAACCCGGAAATGATGCTGACCACCAAAACTCTGCCCAGCTGAAAAAAGCTGTTTTCCAAGCCATTGGGAATTCCAATATGTAAAATCTTCTTGATAACCGGGAAATCCGGCTTGAGATATTCCCATTTTAAGCTGATAAAAACCTGATGCCCCGGATTGCTCAGCAGCACCACCATGATGACGCAGGCCGCCACCCTGGAAATCAGGGAGGCCGTAGCCACGCCGGCTACACCCATTTGGAAGGTAAAAATAAAAAACGCGTTGCCAGCCACATTGATCACATTCATTGCTAAGGAAACCAGCATAGACACCTTGGAGTTTCCCATGGCCCGAAACAGGGCGGCACAGGAATTATAAACCGCTAAAAACGGATAAGACAGCGCTGAAATCCAAAGATAGGTGATACAGGCCGACATGACATCATCCTCGATAGCCCCAAAAAACAGGCGGAGCAGAGGCCTCTGAAACAGCAGCGTCAGCCCCATGATAAAAATGGAAATAACGATGGTCACCACCATAAGCTGGTCCGCTGATTCGCAGGCCTTTTTCCGGTTCCGCGCCCCCAGATACTGAGCGGTCACCACCGCGCCGCCGGTGGCCAGCGCCGCGAAAATATTGATCAGCAGAACGTTAATCATATCCACCAGAGAAACGCCGGAAACCGCCGCTTCTCCCGCATAGGATACCATCATAACGTCCGCCATGCCTACCGTCAGGGCTAAGGCCTGCTCGATCACCAAGGGAAAAATCAATCGTTTTAAATCCGCGTTAGAAAACATTGCTGCGCTTTCATCTCTATTTCTTTCGTATGATTTATTGCTTTTTTCAGCTGCCGCCATAAAAATCCCGCCTTATTTTCCGCGCAAAGCCGGCACCCCTTTTCAGAGCTGGCTTTGTCCTGGCTCCGTGCGGAATACTTCTGATTTTATCAAAGCCTCTCATATGCCTCAGCCCAAAGCCCAGGGCCCGCCCGGTTCCAATGCGCCGCGCAGTCAATCCCCTTCCCGCCGGCGGACGGCTCCGTCTCCAGCCGCCTTAATCATTGGGCCGCAGATAAAACCGCCCTGTTACCTGCTCTGTCTTTACCACATTGATAAACGCCTTAGGATCAATCTCCCGTATTTTAGAGACAATTCTCCGCTTTTCCTGCCTGGAAACCACGCTGTACAGCAGCTTCCTCTCCTTGCCCTCATAGCAGCCCACCCCCTGAAACAGCGTGGCATCGTGATGAGTGACCTCTTTGATCTGTTCGTAAACCCGCTGAGGCGCCTCCGTTATAATCAGCAAGGTCAGCTTTTGATAACGGCTGTACAGCCCGTTGAGAATCTGGGTCGACGCGAACTGAAAAATGATGGAATACAGCGCCTGCTCCCAGCTGAACAAAAAGCCGGCCGCCGCCAGCATCAGCACATTGCCCGCCAGAATGTAGTTCCAGGTTTCTTTTCCCTTGCGCTCGGAAAAGAAAATCGCGATAAAATCCGTACCGCCGCTGGTAGCGCCGGCAAACAGGCACAGACTGACGGCAAACCCGTTGATCAGTCCGCCGAACACACAGATCAAAAGGATGTCCGAGGTAATCGGGTATCCTGGAAGAATGTCTGTCAAAATACTGGTAAGAACGATAGCCACACAGGAATACAGGGTGAATTTCTTCCCGATAAACCGAAAGCTGATCATAATCGGTGCCAGGTTCAACAGCAGATTAACGGCGGAATACGGCACAGAAAAGTGAAAAAATTTATCCGCCGCTTGCTGGATCAGCAGAGTCAGGCCCGTAAATCCGCCGGGGAACAGTCCCCCCGCCCGGACAAAGCTTTTGATATTCATGGCCATCACGCAGGAGGCGGCCACCACCAGCACCAGCCTTTTCACGTCCCGTTTCCAACCGTTTTGCTCCATAACGCCTCCTGTTCTTCTTACCATGCCAGCAAGAGCTTCCGCAGGGCCGAAACAGAAGCCACGATCCGGTCCGCGCCGGCTTCTTCCAATTCTCCTTCTTCCGCATAGCCAAACGCCACTCCTACGGAAGCAATGCCGTTTTTCTTAGCGCCAACGATATCATGCTTCCGGTCTCCAATCATGGCCGTCAAAGGCTTATCCGCCTCTTCCAGAGCCAGCCGGGCGAACGCCTCCCGGATGACCTCCGCCTTGTCCATGCGGGTGCCGTCCAGCTCGCTGCCTACGATTTCCTGAAAATATTCGGAAAGCCCAAAATGCCCCAAAATTTTCTTCGCGAACACCTCAGGCTTGGAGGTAGCCACCGCCAGCACCCTGCCAGCGTCTCTCAGCGTCCAGAGAAGCTTTTCCACACCGGGATAAACCTTATTTTCAAACATACCCTTTTCCCGAAACCTCTCCCGGTATTTTTCCACCGCCAGCAGCGCTTCCTCCCGGGAAAGCCCCCCGTAGGTTTCAAAGGATTCCGGCAGCGGAGGCCCGATATAGCAGTAAAGCTCCTCCGGCCTGCGTTCCGCCTGCCCGAAATAGGATAAGGCGTATTGGACGCACTTGGTAATCCCCTCCGCCGGGTCGGTAAGGGTCCCATCCAGATCAAACAACAAATACCGATGCAACGGGCCACATCCTCTCTTTTCATAAAAGCCCGCTCCCTCTGCGCCACAGAGAGGAACGGGCCCTCCTTATTTCCTTTTCGCCTTCACAGGAAACCGAAGCCTTTGGGAGCCCCCTGTTCTCCTGACGCCGTCGGGCAGCTCTCTGCGAGCCCTTTTCTTAAGCTTTATTATATCCCATTCCCGCTGGAAAAACAATCCGCCGGGAACCAGAAATTATTTTCTTTCTCTCCCTTGCACAACCGCCGTTTCTCCCGGCGGAAAAATTGACAAACCGCGGATTTCCTGATATATTTTTTTAGTAGTGTAAAAAATGAGGGAGCCTTCGGAACCGTCGGCTTTTCCTCTCTGTCAGGACGTTTCTTTGTTGAAAGGCGCCCTCAATACAAAGCAAAAATCACTTAGGAGGATCCAAAATGAAACTAGCGTTTTCAACCTTGGGCTGTCCGGAATTCGGCTGGTCCGACGTATATTCCATGGCCAAGGATCTAGGCTTCCAGGGCATTGAGGTCCGCGGGCTGGGCGACGAGCTGTTCGACGGCAAAACCAAGCCCTTTCAGCAGGAGAACCTGCCCAAAACCTTGGCTCAGCTGAAAAAAATCCGCATGAACATATCCTGCATTTCTTCCGGCGCCTGCCTGAAATTCCCGGAAAAGGCGGAGGAAACCCGCCGGGAACTGCTGCGCTCCATCGACGTGGCCTCCCAGCTGGAGGCTCCCTTTGTCCGTATTCTGGGCGATTTGAGCCCCGCTCCCGATGGAGAGGTAGACGACGCGGTCGTTTTAAAGGCCCTCAGGGCTTTGATCCCCTATGCGGAGGAGAAGGGCGTCACCCTGCTGGTGGAAACCAACGGCGTATATGCCGACACCTCCCGTCTCGCCAGCCTTTTAAACCAGATTGAAAGCGACAGCATCGGTGCTTTGTGGGATATGCATCATCCCTACCGCTACGGAAACGAAACGCCCGAGCAGACGGTGCAGAACCTGGGAGCGTATATTAAATACACCCACATCAAGGATTCCGTCATGGAAAACGGCAGGGTAGCCTACAAAATGATGGGTGAGGGAGATCTGCCGGTAGACGCCATCATGCGGGCTCTGCGCTCCATCAATTACGAGGGCTATATTTCCCTGGAGTGGCTGAAAAGCTATATGCCGGAGCTGAATGACGCCGGCGTTGTGTTCCCCCAGTTCACCCACTTCATGTCTCAGTATTTGGGCGGCGCCGATGAATCCCGCCGTCTTTACGACGATAACCGGAAAACCGGCAAATACGTTTGGCCTAAGGAGCATTTAATCGATCTGACTTTTCCTCAGGTGCTTGACCGCATGGTGGAGGAGTTTCCGGATCAATACGCTTTCCGGTACACCACTCTGGATTACACCCGTACATATGCCGAGTTCCGGGACGATGTGGACACCTTTGCCCGGGCCCTGATCGCTATGGGCGTGCGCCCCGGCGACCACGTGGCTATTTGGGCCACCAATGTGCCCCAGTGGTACATTACCTTCTGGGCCACTACCAAGATCGGCGCGGTGCTGGTAACCGTCAACACCGCCTACAAAATCCACGAGGCCGAATATTTGCTCCGCCAGTCTGACACTCATACTCTGGTAATGATCGACGGCTTCAAGGATTCCGACTATGTATCCATCATCAAGGAGCTTTGCCCGGAGCTGAAAACTACGGAAAAGGGCAAGCCTCTCCACTGCAAGCGGCTGCCGTTTTTGCGGAATATCGTCACGGTGGATTCAGCGCAAGAGGGCTGCTACACCTGGCAGGAGGCCATGGACCTTTCCGCCCAGGTTCCCGTGGAGGAGGTCTACCGCCGGGCCGCCGCCATCAATAAGCACGACGTCTGCAATATGCAGTATACCTCCGGCACTACCGGCTTCCCAAAAGGAGTCATGCTGACCCATTACAATGTGGTCAACAACGGCAAGGCCATCGGCGACTGTATGGATCTTTCCACTGCCGACCGGATGATGATCCAGGTGCCGATGTTCCACTGCTTCGGCATGGTGCTGGCTATGACCGCCTCTATGACCCATGGGGTTACTATGAGCCCTATTCCGGCGTTTTCTCCTAAAAAGGGACTGGCCTGCATTAATCAGGAAAAGATTACCGCCTTTCACGGCGTGCCCACCATGTTTATCGCCATGCTGGGCCATGAGGATTTTGAAAAAACTGATTTCAGCCACATGCGGACCGGCATCATGGCGGGCAGCCCCTGCCCCATCAAGGTCATGCAGGATGTCATCGATAAAATGCACATGACGGAAATCTGCATCACCTACGGCCAGACAGAGGCTTCTCCCGGCTGCACCATGAGCAAGACCACCGACTCCTTGGAAGCCCGGGTGAACACCGTAGGCGCCGCCATGTTCGGGGTGGAATGTAAAATCGTGGACCCCGAGACCAATGAGGATCTTCCGGATAATGTGGACGGTGAGTTTGTCGCCAAGGGCTACAATATCATGAAGGGCTACTACAAAATGCCGGAGGCCACCGCCGCGGCCATCGATGAAAACGGCTGGCTTCACACCGGCGATCTGGCCCGCAGGGACGAAAACGGCTATTATAAAATTACAGGCCGCATCAAGGATATGATTATCCGGGGCGGAGAGAATATCTACCCCAAGGAAATCGAGGATTTCATTTACACCCATCCCAAGGTGTCCGACGTACAGGTTATTGGAGTGCCGGATAAGCAGTACGGCGAGGAAATCATGGCCTGCGTGGTGCTCAAGCCCGGCGAAGCCATGACAGAGGATGAGCTTAAGGATTATGTCGCCTCTCATATGGCTAAGCACAAGGTTCCCCGCTATGTGGACTTTGTGGACAGCTTCCCCATGAACGCCGCCGGAAAAATCCTTAAATACAAGATGCGGGAGCAGGCAGTGGAAAAGCTGAACCTCCAGTCTGCCAACAGCATCGAAACCGCTTAATCTTCCCGGCCCCCGGAAAACCGGGGGCTGTTTTCTCAAGCAGCGCGCCATCGTGTTTGCCGTGCCGATACAACAAAACCCGGCCATCGTGAAAGCTGTAACATGCCCGCCTTCCTATGCTTGTCTTTTCCGGGAAGCGCTGAGGCTATAGATTAAATTTCCCGGCACCGCCGGGTATCTCAGAGAGGAGCCTATGAAAGAAAATAAAAAGCGCCCGCCTTCTTCCGGCGCCCACCGGCGGCGTCAGGGCAACCGTCAAAATCAGATGCATTCTTCCCATCAGCAGTCTCAGCCTTTTCAGCGGAATGGAGCCCATCAAACCTCCTTCCCAGCAAAGAAGCCCTCTCCCCCACAGCAAAACCAGCCGGATTTCGATCACCAAGACGCGCGCCGCGGCTTTTCTCCCCAGGATCAGGCTGTCCCGCAAAGCCCCTCCGGTTCTTCCGTTCCTCAGCGGCGTCCGGAGCCTGCCTGTCCGGTTTTTCGGAAATGCGGCGGCTGCCAGCTCCAAAACATGGATTACGCCAGGCAGCTGCAATTCAAGCAGCGCAGGGTGGAAGGACTGCTGAAGCAGTTCCACTCAGTAGAGCCTATCATCGGTATGGAAACCCCTTATCACTACCGCAACAAGGTTTCCGCCGCCTTTGCGCTGGCACGAAATCAGCAGATCATTTCCGGGGTGTATCAGGACAGCACCCATCGAATCGTACCGGTAGATCACTGCCTGATCGAGGATCCGAAAGCGGATGAGATCATTTGCTCCATCCGAAGGCTGATGAAAAGCTTCAAGCTGCTTCCCTATGATGAGGTGACCCAAAAGGGCTTCCTCCGCCACGTTTTGATAAAGCGGGGCTTTGCCACCAATCAGATCATGGTAGTGCTTGTGACAGCCACGCCGGTGTTTCCCGCGAAAAAGCGGTTTACCGAGGCCCTCTTAAAACTCCATCCGGAAATCACCACCATTTTAATGAATCTCAATGACCGGTATACAAGCATGGTGCTGGGGGAACAGGAAAAGGTGCTTTACGGTCCTGGAAAAATTCAAGATATTCTCTGCGGCTGCCGATTCCAAATTTCCGCCAAGTCGTTTTACCAGATTAATCCTGCGCAAACAGAGGCCTTATACCTCAAGGCTATGGAATACGCCGGTCTGACCGGCTCGGAAACCGTTATTGACGCTTACTGCGGTATCGGCACCATCGGTCTGGTAGCCGCCAAGCGGGGAGCGAAAAAGGTTGTGGGCGTGGAATTGAATCGTGACGCCGTAAAAGACGCCATTGAGAACGCGAAGCTGAACAAGCTCTCCAACGCCTGGTTCTGCGCCGGAGACGCCGGAGAATTCATGCTGGAGATGTCTCTGGAAAAAGAGCCGGCCGACGTAGTCTTTATGGATCCTCCCAGGGCCGGCAGCGATCGAACCTTTCTGTCCTCACTGATTGCCCTTTCCCCCCAAAAAGTGGTTTACATTTCCTGTAATCCGGAAACCCAGCAGCGCGACCTGCGCTATCTCACCTCTAAAGGACCTTACCGGGTTACACGGATTCAGCCGGTCGATATGTTTCCACATACAAACCATGTGGAGACAGTGGCATTGCTGGAAAAAGCAGTACCATTAAAAATTCACTTATAAAACTAAAGAGGAGAAAACAGTACACGCACTGTTTTCTCCTCTTTAATTTCTTGAAAAGCTTGACTGAACCTGCCATTTGTTTATCAAAATTCTGCCCTGTGAAAAACGCGGCAAGAGATAGGCTTTTTGATGCGCTGTGATATCCGAATCAGCAAAGCGAGTTACCATTTCGATCCAGACAATGACAAAGGGGTATCTATATATTACGCTTTTACTTCGGCCATGATTTCCTCACGATTCTCTTTGTAATTCAAAAGATACCTTGCTGCCTGTTCTTTGCCACGAAAAGAAACCGGTTCTCTTGTTATGTAGGCCACAGCATCATTCCATTCCCAAAGGCTAAAAGCTTCTGGATCCAACTCCCGGACAGCATGCTGAATCTCACAGAGCATCTCCTTTTGCGATAAATCAGATAGATACATACACCCTGTTTTAATAACAAGATAATCTAGCAGGCCAAGCCCTTCCTGTTTTAAGGCATTCATAAGCTTCCTCCGCCCTAATCCTCAGAAAATCTCACCAGCCCCTTGCGGTGGTTTCACCGCTGACGTTTTTTCAAAGCCCCTAAACAACGCGGCGCCCAATTTCTTTGTGGCAAGATGCTAAGCGCCTTGTCACGATTTGTAAGTCATCCTCAGAGCTGTGATGCGTCTATTTTTGGTCAATTTCACTTTGCACGATAAAGCAGACATTTTCATTCCCGCGAGTTATAATACTTTTAGTAGTAATTAGCGGTAAAAAAGCAGGAAATTGCAGAAAAGTATGTAGAAAGCTACAGCACGAAATTTCCTACATTTTCCTAGCGAAAAATTCGCAACTTATTATTTCCCGTGTGCCCAGCGTAAAAATGTATCTTGTGCAATACCGAGCTGTGTCGCCGCCTGTCGAGAGGAGATATCTCCCTTGTTCCAGGCGGCTCGGAGAGAATCAAAATTTACTGGAACCGGCTTCCTCGGCCTTCCAAAGCGCACTCCCCGAAGCTTGGCGGCGGCGATTCCTTCTTTTTGCCGCTGCTTAATATTTTCACGCTCTGTTTGCGCTACATAGGAAAGAATTTGTAGAACTAAATCTGCGACAAAGGTGCCGGTCAAATCTTTGCCGGTGTGTCTAGTATCCAATAGAGGCATATCAAGCACCACAATATCCGCATGCTTATCCTTGGTAATGATTCTCCACTGGTTTAATATCTCCTCATAGTTGCGGCCCAGTCGGTCTATGGATTTGATTACCATACTATCGCCGGGACGCAGCTTTCTCATAAGCTTACGATACTGAGGACGGTTAAAATCCTTTCCGCTAAGCTTATCCATAAAAATGTTGTCTTTGGGCACAGGAAAATTCGCTAACGCGATCCGCTGCCTGTCTTCATTCTGTTCTTTTGTGGATACACGAATATATCCATAGATGTTGTTTGTCATATCGTTGTGCCTCCTTGTTATAAAACTATTATTTACCTCAATCACAATTTTATGGGAGGCGTATTTATAAGAAAATAGTAAACCACTAGTTCTCGGTTATTTTCGATACCGCTCGATTTTTCTAGGTTTTCAGCACTTTCAATTCTTGAAAAATTCTCCTATGGTGACTTATGCGCTATGGGCATCTCAACGATTTGTGCGCTAAGAAAAGCCAGCCATGAAAGCTTTTTCAATCACTCTTGAAGGCTTCCGAGCTTTTGCCATGTTCTGTAAGAGCTGACAGGCTGTTATTACGATATAAAAAAGAGGGCTGAAAATAGTTTGATACTATTTTCAGCCCTCTGGGATGCCATTCAATTTTTAAGGTTGATATCAGCTTTTTCCAGCAATGCCACCGTTTCCACATGGGCGGTTCTGGGGAATAAATCTACTGGTGCCAGCGTTTGCAGGCAATAGCCCGCCTTTACTAAAAGCTTCAGATCTCTGGCTAATGTGGCTGGGTCGCAGGAAACATAAATGATCTTCCTAGGCGCAATTTCCACAATGTGTTCCAGCACCGGGAGACCGCAGCCCTTTCTGGGCGGGTCCACCACGACAACCGTCGGACGCTCTCCCCGCTTTCTGAGCATCTGGACCGCCTGAGCCGAATCGCCGCAGATAAATTCTATATTCTTCACGCCGTTTCTCACGGCGTTGGCTTTAGCGTCCTCTATAGCCTCCGGCACCACCTCGACGCCAATCACCTTCCCCGCCTTGGAGGCCATTGTCATCCCGATCGTCCCGGTCCCGCAGTAAAGGTCCAGCACCGTATCCTCTTTTTGTAAAGAGGCGTACTCGCCGGCAAGACGATACAGGATCTCAGCCTGATCCCGGTTTACCTGGTAAAAGGACAGCGGCGACAAGAAAAAAGACAGACCGCACAAATGATCCACAATTCCGTCTTTCCCCCAAAGAGCCTGGCAACGTTTTCCCAAAATCACATTGGTTTTTTCCCGATTACTGTTGAATACCACACTTTCCAGACAGGGAAGATCCTCCCGCAGCCTCTTTACTAACTCGCCGCTGTGAGGGAGCTCATCGCCATTTCCCACCAGGCATACCATCAGCGCTCCGGTGGCCGAGGCCTCCCTCAGATATAGGTGGCGCAATAGGCCGGAGTGGGATTCCTCATGGTAAACAGGCACTTTATATTCTTCCATCCACTGCTTTACAGAGGCTACCGCCTGAGCAAACATCTTCGGCTGCAAGGGGCAATCCTCGATCGGAACTATCCTATGGCTATGAAGGGCGTAAAACCCCATGATTCCCCTGCCGTCCCGGTCAGCTCCTATCGGCAGCTGAGCCTTATTTCGATATCGGTTGATTTTTGCCGCGCCAACCACCGGAGGAACCGGGAAGCGGTCAAAGCCGCCGATCCGCTGAATCGCGTCCTCTACCCGCCGGCGCTTGGCTTCCAGCTCCGCTTTATAGGAAATGTGGCGGAAGCTGCATCCGCCGCACTGGGAAAAGCAAGGACAGTCGGGTATGATCCGGTCTTTTGACGGAACGACAAGCTCTTCGATTTTTCCAAAGGCATAGTTTTTTAAGATCTTGACAATTCGGACCTGCAGCGTATCTCCAACCGCGGCACCGGGAACGAACACCGCCATGCCATCCAGCCGGCCCACACCGTTTCCTTCCGCAGTATAGCCGGTGATTTCTATTACCGCTATCTCGTTTTTACGCATCACTACCATCCTAACCACAGCAAGGCTTGCTGTACGATAAACACTGCGGCCGAAGAAGCCAAAGCCACCGTTAAAAGCCCCCGGTTGTGATAGGCTAGAACCAGTGCTACCAGCAAGCCTGCCGCCGCAGAGGGGACCCCAACCGCGAGGTTGTCCGAGGTGGAATAAAGGATCGCCGGAAACGTCATGGCACTCAGTACCGCATAGGGAACGTAGGTTAAAAAGGACCGGATAAACCGGTTTTGAATTTTGCGCTTAATTACCGCCATCGGCAGCATGCGGGGCAGATAGGTAACCAAGGCCATTACCGCCGTAGCCGCCAGCACCATACCGTAATTCATCAGGCCGCCTCCTTTTCTTCGGGAGGCGTTTCCTCATCCACAGGAAAGCGCAGCGCCATAATCCCCGCCGCGATAACCGCGCAGATAATGATGACCCACCCGCTGGAAATTTGATTCAGGCCGGGTATGTAATAAAACAAACAGCTTAGGGCCGCCGCCAGCACCACGGTGACCGCTACGGGCTTCGCCTCCCGGCTCGGGGGAATAATGATGGCGATAAACATCCCGTAGATGGCGATCCCCAGGGCGCTTCTCACGGAAAGGGGTAAAACCCCGGTAGCCGTGGCGCCCAGCACTGTGCCGAGGGCCCAGCCCGCGTAAGGGGTCAGGATCAGCCCCGCCAGATAGCGGGCGGTCAGCTCCTTTCTCTGCCGTATTGCCACAGCAAACACCTCGTCGGTGACGCCGAAAGACAGAATCAGCCGCTCCGCCATTTTCATATCGGGATCCAGCTTTTGCGACAAGGACAGCGACATAAGCATATAGCGGATATTGATTACAAAGGTTGTGACGGCGATCTCCAGCAGGGTGCCGCCGGACAAAATCAGGGCGGTACCGGCAAACTGTCCCGCCGAGGTCAGATTGGTCATGGAAATCAGCAGTGACGACCAAGGCGCCAGGCCGCCCTCTGTGGCCATCATGCCAAAGGTAAAGGCTACGGAAATATAGCCAAGGCAAATGGGCAAGCCATCCTTAAGCCCTTGCTGAAACAGCGGGCTCTCCACTTTTTGCTGCGACAAATTTTACACGCTCCTATATCATAGCCTTGAGGGAAAGCAAGGGTCAGGTCATGGCCAGCAGATAATCATGGAACGTATAGTTGCAGGCCGACTTGATATTGTTCATGATTAAAATCTCGTCAATTCCGTTTTCCGCCGCGTAGCTCGCTAAATTTCCTTCCCAATACCGCATATCAAGGACATGGACCTCACTGTAATGAGGGGATAAAAAGGGAACGAAAGCATTGCCAAAGGATTCCTTAAGGACAGCGATCTTCTTGCCATTCTTCATCGTGGGATCCTGGTTCTGAATTTTAAACAGCTTGTTATCCCCGCCCAAGAATACGCCGTAGGCGTTGGCCCCCTCAGCGTATTCCGCCAGCATACTGGTTTCCAGCCACTCGTCGGAGCCCTGATACATCACTTGGCACTCATAATCACCGGGGATGATGAAGTATTCCACCGAGTCCGGATTCTGCTCCAAAACCGGCTCCTGGGTGATATCGTACAGCAGCCCCAGCAAACCGGGAATGGATTTTTTCTCCATATCCTCCTGAGCGACAGGGGTAAAGCCCGCCTCCTCGGCAAACTTGGTATAGGCGTAATACGCCCCCAGGCCGGTCCAGTGATGATCCGTATTAAAATATAAGTACTCCAGCTTGTGCAGGGACAAAGCATCATAAACATCAACGCCCTTTACCTCGGCGCTGTAATTGTTGTAAACCGCATCCAATGTCGGGCGTTCCGATACGGAAAAGTCCGCCTTGTATTTCTCCGGCAAGGCAAACTCCACATGGGTGGGCACCACGATGTTGTAAACCTCAGCGCTAGGTACGGCCCGCTTGATGGTGGAAATTACTTCAGCGTAATCAGCCGCCTGCTCCTGACAGTCGTAAAATGCCTCCAAAGCCATCTTGCCATACATAACGATCCCTTCATTCAAATAAGGCTCCGCAGCAGGATCTTCGGGGATCTCAGGAATCGACTGCACCTCGCTGGAGGCAGCCTCGGAGCTTTCCGGCTCTTGAGAGGGCGCTTCCTCCTGAGAGCTGGCTTCCGCCTGAGACGGCGGTGCTTCAGAGGCTGGCGCGGTTGACGCCTCTCCAGAGTTTGAGGAGCAGCCTGCCGCCAAAAGCATTAGCGCCGCCAGCACTGGCGCCATCCCTTTTTTCGCAAAGCTACCAACCTTTTTTTCACGCTTTTTTATTTCCACGGTCTTTGCCCTCTTTCTTTCCCACAATACTTTTGAACGCCCTTTTTATTCTCCGCAAAATTTTTTCTAAACAGGAGATCAAAGTATCTGTATTATAACAAAAAACAACCCCGGTTTCAAGGAAACAGCCGCCAATCTTAAAATTGGCGGCTGTTTCCTTTTTGTCGAAGTTTTTTCTTTAGGAAGGATTGTTGGTTGATCGCAGTCCGCGAAAAATTTTAACGGTTTCCGGTAAATCTTACAGGCTGGCTCTGCGCCTGTGTCAGCGGCACTGCTTGGGCTGGAAGGACTCGCAGTCGGTGCACTGGCAGACAGTGGGGTTCGCCTCGTGGGTGCCTACGGTAATGCTTTCCAGAGCGCAGTAATCCTTAGTGTCGCAATGGTTCTTACACTGCACAACGCTACAGCGGATGCTTTCATTTGCCTTACAATGATCCATTCGTTTCACCTCAATCTTTATTTCGAAGGACAGTCGCTTTTCTCCATTGCGAAGGGCCTATCTAGATTCCGGTCCTTATGCATTAGAGCTTTTCTGTCCAAGCTTAGTATGCCTTGTTTCCCTTGGCTTATGGATTGTAAAAAATGGAAAAATTTTATCTTTTGGCCTATCCGCCTCCCACGCTATCACAAACGGCGTGCCCTTCGGGGCACGCCGTTTGCTTTAAAAATTTATTTTTTAAAATCCGAATTGATTCAGCCAATCCCTTAGGGAACCTCCCTGAGAGTCCTCAGGCGTCTGCTGGGAATCCTGGCCGCCGCTGCCCTGGCCGTTATTTCCGCCGGCAGTGTTTTCGTCATTGGACGAGGTGTCCGGTTTATTTTCCTGCAAGGCAGCCTCCACAGTCATGGTCTTGCCTTCCCGGATAATGACAATGGATAAGGTATCCCCCACCTTGTGGTCTTGAATGATGGATTTTACCTCGTCGGCAGAGCTGACGGCGGTTCCATCCACGGAAACAATGCAGTCGCCCGCCTGTAGGTTATTGGCTTCATTGGTGCTCTTGAGCACATACACGCCAAGCTGATTTACCCGGTACATCATTGCCGTTTGCTCGTTGGTGATATCCACCAGGTTTACTCCCAGGCTGGGCCTTCCGGTCACATAGCCGTTAGTGGAAAGCTCCTGAACCACTTCCTTTACATCATCAATCGGAATGGCAAAGCCTAAGCCCTCGATGGTGGTGCCGTCAGAGGTGGTGCCGCCGGATTTGGCCACCACAATGCCCACCAGTTCTCCCTTATCGTTAAACATACCGCCTCCGGAGTTGCCGGGATTGATGGCCGCGTTGGTCTGCAGCAGAGACATGCTGTTGCCGTTTAAGGTAATATCCCGATCCAGGGCGCTGACGATGCCGCTGGTAACGGTACCGCCTAATTGTCCTAAAGGATTCCCGATCACTACCGCCGTATCGCCGACCTGTAGGTCAGAGGAATTACCCATTACCACTGCCTTCAGGCCTGTGGCCTCTACCTTCAGCAGGGCTACGTCGGTTTCCGAATCGGTACCGACCAGCTTTGCTTCATAGGCTGTGCCGTCCTTTGTGGTAACGGTGATCTTTTCCGCGCCGTCGATAACGTGGTTATTGGTAACGATATAGCCGTCCTCGCTGATGATAACGCCGCTGCCGGCGCCGGTTTGGACGTACTGCTGCATGTAAATGTCGGTGGTCACCGCTTCTGTGGTAATCTCTACTACGGAGGGAGACGTCATAGCGGCAACATCGGAGACGCTCATGGAATCGCCGGTATAATTGACCGCGTTTGTGTTCTCACCGCTGGAGGGCTGCACCGTGGTAATATTTACGCCGCTGCCGGAGCCGCTGCCCTTGGCCAGCTGGTAACCCAGGATGCCTCCCCCTACGCCAAGCCCTCCGGCCGCAAGGATCACCAGCGCCATAAAGACTGCGGCTGCTTTCCGGCTCAGGTAGCGAGGTTTCTTCTCCTTCTTTTTGGAGGGCGGCACCGGGGCGCTTCCCGTTACCGGGGTCGCCGTGGTATTTACTACGTTTTGATAAGGAGACTGATAGGAGTAATGATAAGTGGAATCCCCTTGCGTCTGGCCGTGATACGGCTGGGTGTTTTGCTCCTGCCCGCCCCCCTGGCTGTAGGTAGATTCTGTCCCCTGCCCGTTTATTGTATTCTGCGGATCCCCATAGCTTTGGTTTTGATTCGGATCATATGGGTTATAGTTATTCATACTGACTTCCTCCTTGAATCTATGCTGAATGATCTTTTTTGATCTTGCCTTTATGATAAACGTGAAAAGTGATAGTTTTTTGATGGACAAATGAATAAAGCTTAAAAGCTTCTGTAAAAAAATGTGAACAGCTTCACAATTTAATAACATTTCTATTCCGTCCCGCCGCAGCCCGGCTTCCCAAGAGCCGATACCATGTCCTTACAGCCCCTTTTTCTATTCTCCGCATCCCATCGGTTCACCGTATATCGAAGTTTTCTTCTCTGTCCTTCAGAAAGCGTGCATGCTGCGCCTGCTATCAATATCATCTTCGTTCCACGCCGGTTCCCCCTGCTTATTTTTATGCCGCAATCCAAAAGAATTATGCGGAAGCAATGCCTTTCACAGAATCAAACCCACTTGCAGGCCAGCGCCTTGAGCGCTCCATAGAGGTTAGCACGGCCGCCCCCTGAGGAGAGGCTCAAAAAATATCGCGGCACCGCCCGTCCTACAGCTGGTAATCCCGGAAGCCGCCTGTGTTTAGAGCTTATCGTATTTTTGATTCCGCACATTTTCTCTTATCTATTCTTTTAATCAATATGGAATAGCTCGATTTCTTCTGCCACACTGTCATCTCCCCGCTTATTTATTTGCCTGCCCCGCTGGAAACGGCGGCTTCTTAAGCTTATAGGCGGCAAAAAGAGCCTTTCCCGGATTCAAGGGGAAAGGCTCTTTTTACTATTGAAAATCATGATATCGAAGCCCACATGGCTATTCAAAGGTAATGGAGCCGCTGAGGGGCACACAGCAGACATAAACGCTGCCAGGAGCCATAATCAAAGCTTCTCCTGCCTCCGTGGTATAGTAAAAGGGCGTATCGTAGCTGTCCTTATGCCAGGCAATAGGGATGATTTTTCCCCGGCTCATATAGTAGCCGTCCCCGCTTCCGATCAAGTCCATCTGCTGCAAAAGGCCTCCGTCCGGACTGTAGGTGGGAATATACAGAGCCAGCACATTCTGCCGGGCAACTTGGGTGTTATAGGCGCCGTCCATCTGGGCTTCTCCAAACTGACCTACCAAATAGGCCTGCGAGCCGGCGTCATAGGTAAAGGCAGTATCCTTGTAGGAAGAGAAGGAAGCGCATAACCAATGGGCCCTCCCGCCTGCCTGTACCTGGGATTCGGTTTCGGAAAACATCTGGCTTTCCGGGGACGCGCCCTCATAGGTTCTCCGAACGCCGCGGCTGGCGATCCCGTTTTCCAGCAGCTCTCCGGAGGTTAGAACGCTGTGCTCGTAACCCAGGTTTTCCCGTCTCCATTCGTCCCGCCACATCATATCCGTATCCAGGTCAAACTCGTCGATGACCCCGCTGCCCAGCAAGGCATAGGCGTCCTCACTGCCGCCGGAATGCATATAAACCGCATCCATGCCCTGGGCGATCCGAATATAATAGAGCCTGGCGCTGCGGACGCTGCCGATTTCCGCAACCCCCGAGGGGTCCTTAAAGCAGGCCATAATCCTGGTGATTCCGCCCTCCGCCAGACATTCGTACATTACGTCGGATTGGGACACTCCCATGAGCGGCTGGGCGATATCGATATTATTGATCATCACCGCCAAGGGACGGTTATTTTCCTTTGCCTCATCCATGGGCATCCCCGTCAGATCGTTTATTCCCTTTAAGGCCGGTTCCTCCGGCTCTCCCTTCTCGGGAACTGCGCCGGCACTGGAAGCCTCTTCCCGGCTGGCAGTCCGGGACTCTGTTTTCGGAAGGTCCGCTGGGGCGCTTTGCTGGCTGCATGCTTGGAGCAGGCAGCCGCCGGCCAGCATCACCGCCACCAGCGCCGCGCTGCAAGCCGCTTTCGTACCTCTTTTCATTTTATCCATCCTTTTAATTTTTCACTCGCCCTATCTTTCCGGAAAAATCCAGGCCTTTAACGGCGGGGGTGAGCATAAGGAAAGCCGCTTCTGGGCTGATCCGTACCTTTCGTTCCGCTCTCAAAAGCGCAGGGCCAGCCTGAAATCACTTTCAAACGCTTATTTCATACTGTTATATTATAGCAGAAAAAAGTGTGAAAATCATCTGTTTTCTTCGGATCGCCGGGGGTTTTGGTTGAATTTTGCTTTGAAAATGGTATAATAACTTTATATGATTTTTGGGGAGGTAATTTTACCATGGATCAAAAGACCTTTTATATTACCACGCCGATTTATTATCCTTCGGGAAAAGCCCATATCGGCCACAGCTACTGCACGGTGGCTACCGATGCGATTGCCAGATACAAGAGAATGCAAGGCTATGACGTCATGTTCCTTACCGGCACCGACGAGCATGGCCAAAAAATCGAGCTGAACGCCGCCAAGGCCGGGGTCACGCCCAAGGAGTATGTGGACGAGATCGTAGCCGGCTTTCAGGAGCTTTGGAAGCTTCTAAATATCAGCAACGACCGGTTTATCCGCACCACCGACGATTACCATGTAAAAGCGGTGCAGAAAATTTTCAAAGAGCTTTATGACCGGGGTGAAATCTACAAGGGCAAATATGAGGGCTGGTACTGCACCCCTTGCGAGTCCTTTTGGACGGAAACCCAGCTGAAGGACGGCAAATGCCCCGACTGCGGCCGTGAGGTAAAGTGGGCCGAGGAGGAAGCCTATTTCTTTAAGCTGGGAAACTATGCCGACAGGCTGCTGAAGCTTTACGAGGATCAGCCGGACTTTATCCAGCCGGAGAGCCGGAAAAACGAGATGATTCAGTTTATCAAAAACGGCCTGGATGACCTGTGTGTATCCAGAACCAGCTTCACCTGGGGGATTCCGGTGGATTTTGACCCCAAGCATGTGGTTTACGTTTGGCTGGACGCTCTGACCAACTACATCACCGCCATGGGCTACGGCTCCGGCGACGACTCCGATTACCGGAAATACTGGCCGGCGGATGTCCATTTCATCGGCAAGGAGATCGTACGGTTCCACACCATTATTTGGCCCGCGATCCTGATGGCTTTGGATCTTCCCTTGCCCAAGCAGGTCTACGGCCACGGCTGGCTCCTGTTCGGAGACGGCAGCAAGATGTCCAAGTCCAAGGGCAATGTGGTAGACCCGGTGATCCTCTGCGACCGCTACGGCGTGGACGCCATCCGATATTTCCTTCTGCGGGAGATTCCCTTCGGCGCCGACGGCCTTTTCACCAACGAAGCCTTAATCAACCGCATCAATTACGACCTGGCCAATGATCTGGGCAATCTGCTTTCCCGGACTACCGCTATGGTGCAGAAATATTTCGGCGGCTCCATTCCCGCCCAGCGTCAGGCCGAGGATCTGGATCAAGACCTGGTGGCTATGGCAACCTCCCTGCGCGGGCGCTATGAGGAAAGCATGGACGGCTTCCAATTTTCCAACGCTCTGGCGGAGGTATGGAAGCTGATCGCCCGCTCCAACAAATATATCGACGAGACTATGCCCTGGGCCTTAGGCAAGGCTCCGGATAAGGCGCCTCGCTTAGCGGCGGTGTTGTACAACCTGTGCGAGTGCCTGCGGATCGTCTCTATTTTGATCACTCCCTTCATGCCGGAAACAGCGCCTAAAATTCAAGCTCAGATCGGCGCCGGCGCTGACGTCTGCAATTGGGACAGCGCCGATCAGTGGGGCCTGCTTCCCGCTGACGCTGTCGTCAGCAAGGGCGAAACCCTGTTTCCGCGGATCGACGTAGCCAAGGAAATTGCCGAGCTGGATGAGATCCTGATTCAGAAGCCGGCTGAGAAAAAGGCGGAGGCGCCGAAGCGGGAGCAGCCTGTCGAGGGCGTAGCTATGATCGGCATCGATGATTTCGCCAAGGTTGAGCTGCGGGTGGCGGAAATCATAGCCTGTGAGCCGGTCAAAAGAGCGAAAAAGCTTCTGAAGCTGACCCTGAACGACGGTCAGGGCCAGCGGGTCGTGGCTTCCGGCATCGCGAAATATTATACTCCTGACCAGTTGGTGGGCCGGCACGTTGTTTTGGTAGCCAATCTAAAGCCCGCCGTGCTGTGCGGTGTGGAGAGCTGCGGCATGATTTTAGCCGCCGACTGCGCCGGCGGTGACGTAAAGGTGATTTTTGTGGACGAGATTCCCGCCGGGAGCAAAATCCGATGAACGGCTTGATTTTTGATTCCCACGCCCATTATGACGATAAAGCCTTTGACCGCGACCGCGGCGAGCTTCTCGCCGCCTTGCCCCAAAACGGCGTAGGCGGCGTAGTCAACTGCGGCGCTTCCCTGGAAAGCTCACGGACTGCCGTTGCGCTGGCCGAAGCCTATCCTTACGTTTATGCTGCGGTGGGCGTTCATCCGGAGGAGGTCAAGGGTGTTCCCGAGGATTATCTGGAACAGCTGGAAAGGCTTGCGGCGAAGCCAAAGGTGGTGGCCATCGGCGAAATTGGGCTGGATTATTATTGGGAGGAAAACGCCTCTCCCGACGTTCAGAAGCGTTTTTTTGAAGACCAGCTTCTGCTGGCCAAAAGGCTGTGCCTGCCCGTTATTATCCATGACCGGGAGGCCCATGGGGACACCATGGAGCTGCTGCAAAAGCACAAGCCCAAAGGGGTTCTCCACTGCTTTTCGGGCAGCGTCGAGACCGCCCGCCAGGCGGTAAAGCTGGGACTGTATCTCGGCTTTGGAGGCTCTGTAACCTTTAAAAACGCCCGCCATCCGGTAGAGGCCGCCGGAGCTGTCCCATTGGACCGCCTTCTGCTGGAAACCGACGCGCCTTACATGGCGCCGGTCCCCTGCCGGGGAAAACGGAACGATTCCTCTCTGATTCGTTATGTGGCGGAAAAAATCGCTGAAATCAGAGGGATTTCCGCCGAGCAGGTGCTGAACGCCTCTTTTGAGAACGCCCGCGCCCTTTTCTCTATTTGAACCGCTCCGCCGAAAGCCGGGCCCGCCCGGTGCTGCCGCGCTTCCGATTTGACCGGCCGCCGGCCCTGCTTCAAGGGACAGCCCCGGAGGTCCTCGAACTGGGAAGCAAGGCTTTGCTTGTTCCGCGGCGGTCTCCGGCGCTTTTGCGCTCTCGCCAGGCGCTGTGCGGCCCCGCAAAGGAGCCCTTCGCTCTCTTTTGTTCTTTTCTGCCGTTTGCGCCTTGCTTTTTCCCTTTTGACAGAAAAATTTACTTTTATTCTGATCTTTTCATTAACTCAAAGGACTGTTTTATTTTGACGATTACTTATACTTTAGGCGGAAAGCTTTATGTGAACCTGACCAACCGGTGTCCCAACGCCTGTGATTTTTGCCTGCGGACTCACGGTCCCGGCGTAGGCGACGCCGAATCCCTGTGGCTGGACCGGGAGCCTACCAGAGATGAAATCTGGGAGGATCTTTCCAAGCGGGATCTAAACGCCTACCCAGAGCTGGTATTCTGTGGTTATGGGGAGCCTACCTGCCGGCTGGAGGATATGCTCTGGCTTTGCGGCAAGGTGCGCCAGGCCAGCCATATTTCTATCCGGGTGAACACCAACGGCCTTTCCGATTTAATCAACGGCCGGAAAACCGCTTCTGAATTCGACGGCCTGGTGGATATTATTTCTATCAGCTTAAACGCCTCTACTCCCGAAAAATATCAGGAGCTCTGCCACTCTCAATTCGGCCTGGACGCTCTGCCCGCTATTCTTTCCTTTACCCGGCAGGTCAGCGTCTATGTTCCTCAAGTGGTGCTTTCCGTAGTGGATAAGGATATGTCTCAGAAGGAGATCGCGGAGTGCGAGCGCCTGGCAAGGCAAACCGGCGCTTTATTCCGGATACGCGCCTATATTGAGGATTAATATCTCCCGCAAGCCCTTTCGGAATAAATTCATCAGGCTCTGAAGTAATTTCAGAGCCTTTTTTTACTTGACATATATCACGACGCGATGTATACTGTATATCACAACGTGATATATTGCTGCTGTGAAAGCAGCGGGCAAAGCCGGCCAAAGCTTCCAAAATGCTTTCTCTTGATAAATTGTTCAAAATGGACCGATGACAGAAAATAAGAGGCGGTAAGAGTGCCCCTCTGGAAAAAAGGAGCCTGCCGCGTGCTGTGGGGCAGGAGCCGCAGCCGGAATAAACCCCGGCGTTCTTAAGACAGATACGGGAGACGGGCACTGTTGGACGAACTCGGGCTATCGGCTGTATCGCTTATAAGGAGTACCATCAAATACTTTCCGGCCGGGAGGTGATCATTTGACGGCGGACGGCTTAAAAAAGAAGCTCCTTCCCATGAGCGAAACCATGTTTTATATTCTTTCCTCTCTTCGGCAGGAGCGCCACGGCTATGGGATTATGCTCCATGTAAAGGAAATTACCCAGGGCCGTATTGTGCTTGGGGCCGGCACTATTTATCAAACCCTGCAAAAGTTGGAAAGAGACCGGTTGATCCGTCCCACCCGGGAAATCGACCGAAAAAAGCAGTATCTCATCACCGGGCTCGGAGAGGAGCTGCTCAGAGAAGAAGCCCGGCGCATTATAGCGCTATCAAAGCTTGCGGAGGAATTGCTATGAAAAACACGAAAACCGTTTGGTTTTCCGCTTATCGCTGGGTTGTTCCCGCGGACTATGAAGCTTGGCTGGAAACGCTGGCAAAGCAAGGCTGGAATCTTCAGCGGATCCGCCAATGGGATTCTATCCGGATGACCTTCCACAAAACGGAACCCAAACAGTACCGGTATGTCTTTGACCTGAACGCTTTTCCAAAAAAAGATTATAAAGCCACTTATCAGCAGTTTGGCTGGGAATTTATGGGCCAAATGGCAAGCTGCTTTATCTGGAGAAAGGAATATACGGGGGAACGTCCGGAATCCTTTACCGACCAGGATAGCCTAACCCGAAGAAACAAGCGGGTGCGAAACGCTGTTCTTGCCTGTTTCCTGATAGCCTTGCTTGGACTGATTGGTGCAGCCGTAGGAATGGCCGTACACGCCGCCTTTCAGCAATACAGGGGCCTTTATGGGTTAGCGCCGGCTTTCCTCATCTGCCTGTTTTTCGTCTTGTATCTAAGCTGGGTGCTGCGTAAAATCTCCAGAAACCTAAGCCGCTAGAGGCTCTGGTCTTGCCGAATACGATGAAGCTTGAAGCCCCGGCCGGCGGACATCCCAAAGCCGGACAGCGAAGGCCCCAGCCCGAACTCTTACCGCGGCTATAAACAGGCTGCCCTTCAGCAGCGCCATAATGCCACAGCTTTCCCGTAAAAGCCGGTGCTCAAGCTGATCCTATCAGGGCTATCCCCGTCAGGCGTTTCAGGGCACGCTGAATTTATTTCCGTTGCGGCGCTTGCTTTGCCTTCCAGAAAGGCAGCCGCTTTTGCTAATGACAGCTCCGGTGATTTCCTGCCGCTGTCAGCTTGCGCTGCCCGGCTTACGCCGCGGGTGCTTTTGCGGGCGAACGTCCTATTCACCGGCTGAGCCGGGGCTGCCTGCCCAATGGTTAAATTTGTTCGTAAACCAGCGGGAGGCTTAAAAATATCTCCCCATCGCCCGTCCTACAGCTGGTAAATCAGCCAGCCTTGATCGTTTTTCATGCTTACCGCAATTTTTTATTTTCTCCATCTCTCCTAAATCTTTTTATTGAGAAACAGGCTGCTTTTATCCCGCTCTGGCTTGAACCTATTGATCTGCCAAGGCCTTTTTTCTATCTTCTCCTGTTTTTTGGTTTTGCCGTGGAGCCTCTTTCTGAACAAGAAAACAGGCCCGGAGCCGAATGGTTCCGGGCCTGTTGCTTTTCAGATGAGTGCCGCCAGGGCCTGAACAATCAATGTGGAGCCTCAGCCACTCCAGTCCATTTTTCTCATTACAGAAAACACCGCCCGCGCTGTTTTACCGGCTAACCGCCTGCTGGCCAAAGCCTACTGGCCAAAACTGATGTTTAAGGAAGGATCTGAATGGTAGCCGCCAAAACCGTAATATCATCGTCGTGCCCGTCCTTTCTTTTCTCCCTGGCTAATTCCACAATCCTTTGGGCGAATTCCTCCTCTCCCTGATCCTCCCAAGTGAGAAGTTCTCCCTCCAGCCAGGCATCCCCTTCCGTCAAAACGCCATCGGATATCATCAGAAGCCGATCTCCCTCCTGAAGCTGATAGGTTTCCTTGGCGAAGCTGATTTCCGTCAAAATTCCGGCGGGTAAGGACGGCAGGTCCACCCGGTGGATTTTTCCCTTTCTCACCACATAAGAGACCGCTGCCCCGGCCTTGCAGAATTCCGCCTTACCGGAAAACAAATCCACTCTGGCCACATCTAAGGTTGCCAGCGATTCGTCTCCAGACTTTACCAGCAAAGCGGAATTGACGATCCGCAGAGCGCAGTCAAAGCTGATTCCCGCCTTCGCCAGCTTGGCTAAAATTCCTGCGGCCATAGCGCCGTCTACCGCCGCGCGGCCGCCGCTGCCCATGCCGTCGCTGACGATCATCACCATGCGTCCCAGGCCGTCGTTAAAGTAGGTGCAGTGATCACCGCAGAGGCTTCCGTTATTGCACACATGCTGCGCTATCGCCAATTCCGCCTGGAACGCCGGCTTTTCACTAAACTGAATCCGGCACCGGTCCGGCGCTGTGCTGATACAGGGTGCATCCATTTTTCTTCCGCATACCCGGTCAATCTGCCGCAGAAGATCCTTTTTGAACAGGGCCGCCGCTTCCTCCTTAGCCGCCTCAATCTCTACGGAAAGCCGATTGTAGCGGTCTACCCGGCAGCTCACGTCGATGGGCAGCACGCCGGAGGCCCGAAGCATCGTGCTCAGCTGCTCTCCAAGGGCAAAATCATATTTTTCATACAGCTCAAGCTCTTGAGCCATATCCTCTAAAATTTCGCTCATACCGCAGAACTGGTCGTAGACCACCCCCCGCACCTCGCTGATCCTTCGATCCGCCGCCGCGTTGGCCTGGTAGCCGGTATAATATCGGTTGACCGCTCCCACCACCTCAGAAAGCCTATTGCACCTTTCCCGGAAATGCTGCGGAAAATCCTCTTGAGTGATTTTATGCTTCCCTTTTAGCGCCTGGGTCAAATCGTTAAAGGCGTTCATGGTGTTGGAGTATTCCTGCTGCCAGCACAGCGCCTTGAGGCCGCAGCGCCCGCATACCGACGTAGCTGTTTTCTGATACACCTGATTCAGGTCGGAGACAGAAATCTGCTTCAGCTTTTTCGACACCTCATCCACACAGCTGGATACGTCCGATAAAGTCTTTGAGGCGAAATCCAGCCGCATAATCACGCTTCGCCGCATACCGTCCACATTTGGCTTGTCCACAGGCGTGGTAAAAATCTGCGCCAGTCCCTGGGTCGCGGATTTTGGAACCAGCATATATAATAAGGTCGCCGCCATTACCTCGTAGACGCCGGCTACTACAGTAGCAGTGTTTCCCGTTTGCAAGGCGACAATTCCATTAGAGAGGATAAACGCGCCCGCTACGGCAATTCTTCCCAATGGTGAAAACAGGCCGGCGATCAGGCCGCCGAAGGCGTAGGCGCCGGCGATATAGCTTAACGAAGCGGATGACAAACTGAAAATGATGCCGGTAGCGATACCTGAAACGCTGCCGCCGCCTACGCCGCCGTATTGAGCGCAGTAAAGCACCGCCAGCACCGCTAAAATTCTTCCTACGGAAACATAGCCGATCATTACATTGGTGAACGCCAGTATGCCGATGCAGCCGGTCAAAGCCACGCAGGCCAGCTCCTGCTGGCTTAAGGCGGCGGCGCCTCTGCTTCCTGACAGGACCTTGACAGTCTGAGTAAAGAAATACGCCGCTCCCGCGGACAACAGCGCTTCCGTTAGGTTGGAAACGATGGTAGTGGATGTAATCAGGCTGGCAGTGCTCATCGCCATACCGGTAGCGAAGATCGGTACAAAAGCCACAATAGGAGCATACAGCTGGCTTTTGTTCAGCCTTTTTAGATCGTTCAGCGTCCACCGGATAGCGGCTGTGGCTAAAATTGCCGCCAAATAGCGTATCCCCTCGTTTACCGCGCCTGGCAGAAGGCTTCCCACAATTGTTCCAGCGGTCACCGCGATTATATTAGGGAACGGCGCCGCGGCTGCCAGCGCCACGCCAAAGGGCGAATAGCCGCCGAACACCGTTCCCCGTGAGGCCAGCACGCCCAAGCCAAAATAAACGACCTGCACCAACAGCTTTGCCAGCGTCTGGGAGGCCAAGGTTTCCCGCAGAATTTCCTTGGAATGCCGTTTTGTTCCTAATGCTCCAATTGTTACCCCTTTGGTCCTCAAAATCATTCACCAACCTTTATCATATGCCCCCATTATAAGTCTTATTCCATATTTTTCCTGTCGGATTTTGCGGAGACCGATAAATTCTCAAAACTTGTTGTGTAAATAAACCACACCTAGCAGCAGGCTGAATCAAATCAAACATGAAAATAAGGGGATGATGAATAAAAAAGAGGCCCCAGCGGGGCCTCTTATAAAAACAGTGTGACGATTGATAAATAAAACTTAGGAAGAATTTATGGAACCGCAATAGTTGCAAAACGATAAAGCCCCCTAATCTTTTTCTAAAGATATATCGACGGCGTCAAGCGTCAGCTTTTCTCCATCACAGGAGGCGATCACCGTATGCTGCTGATCTGTGCGGTAAACCGTTACGTTTTTCCGGTCCAGCCTTTCCAGCGTCTCCTGATGAGGATGGCCGTAGGAATTATCCCTCCCGCAGGAAATAACGGCATATTCCGGCGACACACGATCCAAAAACGCCTGGCTGGTGGATGTGGAGCTTCCATGGTGGCCGCATTTCAGCACATCCGCCGTTACATTACCGAAGCGCTCCAGGATTTCCTGTTCAGAGTCTGATTCAGCGTCTCCCATAAATAGGAATTTTCTTTCTCCATAGGTTAGCAATACCACAATGGAATAGCTGTTCAGCTCGTCGTAGGCGTCACTATTAGGCGCCAAAAGCCGGGCGGAAAGCTCATCTCTTTGGAACAGCACTGTTCCAGCCGCACCCCGGTTTACCCTCAGCCCCTTCTGATCCACAGCGGCCAGCACGTCCTCGTAGGTCCTGGTGGTTGGAACCTGGCTGTCCGCCACCTTAGGAAGATAAATCTCCCCAATGTCAAAAGCCTCGATCACCTTATCCAGCCCGCCGATATGATCCTCATGGGGGTGCGTGCCGATCAAAAAATCGATCCGCTTGACGCCTTGCTTCGCTATGTATTCCACCAGCCGGTCAGCCGTAGCGTTGCCGCCGGCATCAATGAGCATAGTCTGCCCGTTGGGCAGGCGAATCAGCGTCGCGTCTGCTTGCCCAGCATCTAAGTATTGAATTTGCAGCTCGCGCCCCTTCTCCGGCGCGGGGATAGAAACCGCCTGCCCTTCCCCTGTCTGAGGCTCTGTTTTCTGATCGGAAAGCTCCGGGCCTCCCATAAAAAAATAAGTGCAAAGCGCAGCGATAGCCACGATGACTGCGGAGAACAAAGTGCTTTTCCGCCTTCTTGACATTCTTCTCATTGTACTTCTCCTTTTATATAATACAATTAGTATTTATTTTAAAATTACAAATTGTAATATTAATTCCGTATTATACTATTTTGACTATTTCTGCTGCCAGCAATCCAACTTCATCCAGCTTTTTGCTTTTTTTAAAAGAAGCTCCTTTTGGTTTTCCAGCGTCTCATCCAGCACCAGCTGGAGCAGCCGGTTGAGCGCTTTTCCGATTCCTTTCCCCTCAGGGTATCCCAATCGGATCAGGTCTTCTCCGTTGACGGACAGCTGGCTTAAGGAACAGCACAGCCCCTGACCGCGGATTACCTCCAGCCATTTCAAAAGCTCTGGTTCCTCACGAAAACGAAGAAGCTCCTCCGCCGTTTCCATTCCTAAGAGGAAAACTAATTTTCTCGCCTGTCTCCTGTCAGTCTCAAGGGGGACTTGTCGGTACCGCTCTAACGTCGTGACTGTTCGGATGGTTTTTCCATCATACCGCAGCCTTTCCAGCGCCCGCGCGGTCTCATCGGGAGTACAGCCGGAAAAGACGCCGGCCAGCCGGAGCTTTTTTTCCGCCGGCAGCCAGCTCAAGGCACTCCGGCGCTGGCCTGCCTCCGGCAAAAACACCTGGAAAACCGGGAGATACTCTGTCAGCACCTGTTCCGCCCACTCTCCCAAGATCAGCTTGGAAAATTCCGCCTGAAGCCTTTCCGGCGCGATCTTTTTCAACAGCTCCCGATGCTTCAGCAAAGCCTGCCTTGTATCCTCCTCTATGGCAAATTCCAGCGCCGAGGAAAAGCGCAGGCACCGGAGAATCCGTAAGGCATCCTCCCGGAACCGCCTTTCGGGCTCTCCAACACACTTTAAAATTCGATTTTTTAGATCTTCCTTTCCTCCAAAACAGTCCACCAAGCCTCTTTCCGGATGAAACGCCATGGCGTTCACCGTGAAATCCCGGCGGGAAAGGTCTTCACTGAGCGACCGGGTAAAGCCTACCTTATCCGGCCTTCGAAAATCAGAATAGCCGCTTTCAGTCCGGTAGGTCGTGATCTCCGCCGCATGTCCGTCCACCACAGCGGTCACGGTACCGTGCCGCAGTCCGGTATCAAAAACCGGCACGCCGTTCAGAGCCTGCTTTGTTTCGTCCGGCAAGGCTGAAACGGCGAAATCGTAATCCTCCGGTTTTTTCCCAAGAAGCATATCCCGAACGCATCCACCCACCGCATAGGCCTCAAAGCCCTTCTCTTCCAATCGCCTGATCAGCTTAATGCCCCAATTTGGCAGTTCCATGCCGCCCTTTAACACCTCTTTCTCAAAAACAGCGGGTCGTTCGGATCGCGGAAAAGTCTTTTGCAGCGCTATCTCACAAAGGAGATTCACTCTATTTTAATGGCGCACGATAGACCCGCGCCTATCAAAGTCATTCCCATTACTTTATCAGGACATGACGCGCGGGATTTCCCAGCCGTTTTTCCTGATTTCTATCCTTTCGCTTCCGCAGCGCAAATTTCTTCCTCTGCTTGCGGCGCTTCCTGCTTCACTGGGTCCAGCCAAATCTATCTTGCAGCCGAGAAGCCCGCGTTTTTTATTTTTCGGCTCTCAAAGGCGCCGGACAAAACGCTGTTCTGATACACGGCAGCTCCGCACGAACGAATTCCGTTTAACAGCGGCCGCTTACAATTACCACAGCTTACTTTCAGCTTCCTTTTTCCGAGGCCCTTTTTTAGACAGAGCCTTTCTCCGCCGTCAGCTCCGGCAGGGCTTTATCGCTTTTAAGCCGGCATTAAAAAATCCCCAGCTCAGTGAGTCGGGGATTTTTACTCGGTCAGCGGTATCTTCCATATTTTCCGCGATAATACTTATCATCCAAAAGGCGCTTTTTCCCTGTACGGCTGCTGCGGCGATGATAGCGTTTCCGGCCCACGTTTCTGTTTCTGGGACCGCCTCTGCGGTTGTTGCTGAACAGCACCACCAGAACGATGACAATGCCCAGAGCAATAAGAACCCAGGCCAAAATTCCTAAAATCTTTGTCCGCTGGTCCACCTTGGTAACCTCTACGCCGGAGCCGAGCAGGTCGGGAATGGAATAAACCTTTGAGCCCACCTCCGGCATGCTGACAGCGCTGGAAACCGGCTTTCTGGATGAAGACGCCCTAGACGAGGATGAAGCCCGCGAGGAGGACGCTTCACTAGAGACGGCGGCCGGTTCCTCATAATACGCAGGCTCGCTGGAGGATGGCTCCGGGGTTGGTTCCGGGGCCGCGGAGGAGGCTGGGGGCGCAGGCTCCACTTGTTGGGTGGAAGACGGCGCCGGAGCAGGCGTCGAGGATGCTTCTGAACTGCTGGAAGCCGCAGAAGGCGTGGAGGACGGCGGTTCCTGAGAAGTCTCCTCGCTGACCGCCTGGCTGGAAGACGGTGAGGCACCCTCGCTTTCGTCCTCCGCCCAAGCGGGCATGGCACAGACAAAGCTGAGCATCAATAATATTGTAACGCATAACGCAGTCCACTTTTTTACGTTCACGCTTTCTAACCTCCAAGTTACAAACCCCTTATTTTAAATCCATGCAATCCTTGCTTTTAATCAAAAAAAAATCCCATGTATTTCCACGTTATATTATAGCACAGAACCGACGCAATGCAACAAATTTCCCAATTGTTGAAAAAAATGTTTCAGAAAATTTACAATCCGTTCCGCCCCGATTTTTATTGTCCCTCCAATGGCCCCAACCCACTGTTCAGCATGATCCCACAGCGACAGGGCGCTTCGGGCAAATCCGCCCCCGTCAAAGCCCTCGGCGGACAGGGTATTATCCACGCACAGAAACGCCCCCAGGGCCGCCGCCAGGATAAGAGTTACACAGAAGCCTGTAAAAAAGATTTCCTTTTGTTTTTTACGTCTGTCCAAAAAAACGTCCTTTCTGTTTCAATAAATCGGGACGGGAAAGCCGGACGGCCGATCCGGTTTTCCCGTCATGTGATCCCAAATGCCGCTGCCGAGAAGCCTCTTGGCTGGCTATCCCCTTAGACAGAGATCTCTCTAAAGAACTGCCCGCTTTCCTTATTTTCATCATACATCAATAATCATAGGCCCCGGCTGTAAAAACTCCCGCTTTTAAGCCTAGCCTTGCAATTGATTCAGCACGCTGGCCAGCACGTTGCCCAGCAGTTCTCCGGTATAGGTAGCCTCTTCGATGGTGTTGGCGTCGGTTCCCACTTCGATCAGCAGGGAACCATGGGTCAGGTGCATATTGTATTGCGAGGGACAAAAATTCATGGGCCTGGTCATTCCCGGGTACATAGTCTCCGCCGTCTGCTGAATCTGCAGCGCTAAGCGCAGATTATATTCCCAATCTGGGAACTCCCAGGTTCCGTCGTCATCACAGCCTGCGATAATCATAATCTGGGCGGCTTTTTTCCCATCCACCACAAAGGTCGGCTTGGTTTTTCCCGTCTCGTTATTCCCCAGCGCGTCCCGGTGGATATCTAAAACCACCTGGATGCCAGGGTACTCGGCCAGATCGTCCTTGACAGTCTGCTCCGAACGGTAATAGGAGCCGTTGTAGCTGGGATTATCGTGGATGGTTTTATCGTGGAGCGTACCGATGCCAGCGTCGTTCAGCGTCTGCGTAATCGCGTCCCCCACCGCCACCACACTGTAGCGCTCGTCGGTCGTTCTGGGGTAGAAGCTTTCCGGATATTGTCCTGTGTCGATGTCCAGATACGCCTCGCAGGTGTGAGTGTGCATAATCAGCACCTCCGGCTCTCCGTTTTTTTGGATATTCACATCGGGCCTTTTCGCCAGTTCCGCTCCAATATCGATTTGGGTCTGGCAGGTGCTTTTGATGCTGAAATTCTCATATTGAGTTCCGCTGGGACCGATCTGCACCTCATTGATCGGATAGGCCGCCTCTCCTTCCTCCAGAGGGCCGCCGGTATAGGGCACTTCCCCGCCGGGATTCTCGGAGTTTTCACTGGGTTCTTCCGGCTGAGAGGATGAAGCGCTTTCAGAACTGGAGGCCTGAGAGGATGACGCCTGAGAGGACGGACTGGCTGAGGAGCTGCTCTCCTTCGGCTGAGAAGGCTGAGAACCCGCCGTCTCCTGTCCTAATTGAGACTGGGCTTCCGTGTTTTCCGGAGCCCTCTGGGCAAAGAGATTCCTGGCGCCGTCCGGCGCGGTAAGCCCCGCCGCCAAAACCGAAAGGGAATTTTGTCCATCCAGAAAGGCCTGGGGCAGCTTGAGCGTAAAGCTGAGCACCGCGATCACCGTGCTTAGACAAGCCATCCCCGTCATAAGGGCACGCTTAATTTTTGGATTCCGAATCCTCACCGTTTCCCCACCCTTTCGGCATTTTTGTGAAAAGAAAGAGCTTTTGTGCGGAGCCGTGCCGTCTGCCCGTTCCTCAAAAACTCTCTAATGCTTATGCCTGAAAGAGCTGGATTATGACACCAGGGTTCCCAGATCCTCCAAGGTAAAGGAGGGCTGGAGCGCATGGTTAATCGCCATGCTCACCAGCTTGGCCGCCCGGTCGATCAGCAGGTCGATTTCCCTGGGCGTCACCACCATAGGCTCTCCACGGGGAGAAATTTCTTCTTCCATTCCCGCCTCCTCCCTCCCCAGCAGGTCCGCGGCAAGGGTCATGGCATCCACTACCGTAGGCACTCCCATACTCACCACCGGTACTCCCATAGTCTGACGGTCGATTTTAGGCCTGGCGTTTCCCACCCCTGATCCCGGGCTGATCCCTGTATCCGACACCTGGACGGTACAGCCCAGACGATCCAGCCTTCGGGAGGCCAAGGCGTCCACCACGATCAGCGCGGCCGGGCGGAGCTTTTGGGTAACGCTGTAGAGCAGCTCCCCGGTTTCTATGCCAGTCTGCCCCAGCACGCCCGGAGCCAGCACCGCCACCGGTCTTAAATCATCAAGCCCAGTGCTCCGGGCCAGCTCTCCGGTAATGTGCCGGGTGGCTAAGACTCCTTTCGCGGTTTTCGGTCCCAGATTATCCGGAGTGATCTCCGTGTTTCCCAGTCCCGCTACCAAAATCAGCCCCCGCTGGGGCAGCAGAGACGCCAGTTCCTTTCCGATCAGCTCAATTCGAGCGGCGGGATCCCGAAAATCATCGCTGAAGGGGGGAACGTCAAAGGTCAGGTACGTTCCCTCCGGCTTGCCCATCTTGCCGGCAGCCTCCGGTGTTTTGATTTTTAGACGGGTCAGGGTTACGTCTCCATACCGCTGGGTAAAATAATCCGTGCCGCCGATATCCTTTTCTAAAAGCTCCCGGGCCTCCACTGCTAAATCCGTGCGGAAAACCATTGCGAAATTCCTCCTAATATGCTATACTAAAAATCCGGTTCTATTTTCATCCTTATTATGGGGAAACCTGGGCCGGATATGCTGGTTTTTTTGAAAAATCCAGAAAAATCTCTTGCCAAAGCGAAAGAAAAATGGTATCATAAATTGAAGCGACCATGAGCAAAGGAGGTGTGACCATGCCAAACATCAAATCTGCGAAAAAGAGAGTAAAAGTAATCGCCACCAAAACTCTTCGGAATAAGTCTTATAACTCTGCTTTAAAAACAGCGGTGAAAAAGGCTGATCTGGCTATCGAAGCCGGCGCTGCCGATAAAACCGAGGCCGTGCGCGCTGCGATCAAGAAAATCGACCAGGCCACCGCTAAGGGTATTCTGCATAAGAATACAGCTGCCAGAAAAAAGTCCGCCCTTGCTCGCAAGCTGAATGCTTCCGCCTAAGGGAAACTAAAACGTGAAAAGCAGAGCTTTATGCCCTGCTTTTTTGTTTTGTCTCGCTGCCGCCAAGCAGCAGGGGCGCAAGACGCCCCGACAGAATGCAAAAAGCTGAATACAGCTAGGCTTCCGCTCTATTTTCGCCAGCGGCAGCTTACCTACCGGCTTACAGCGGCGGACTTCCATAATTTATCAACTGTTCACGAATTTTGCGTTGACTTTTCCCTCAAAAATGGATATCATAAGAATAGAAATTGATTTATGGAGGTGCTCTCATTTGAAGAAGTGTCATAAAATCGCGTTATTGATCGGCTTAATAACTTCTGTGGCAGCTATCGTGGCAACCGTTACCACTGTCTGTCTGCTCCACCAGAAAAAGAAAAAAGAAGACGAAGAGCTTGAGCACTATCTGGACTGCTCTATTCAATAGGGACAGGCATTTGACTGCCAGCCGGTAAAAAACAAATAAAATCTGGGCTGTTTTCTTTTTTGCGGAAAAGAAAACAGCCCGTTTTTATTGCCTTATCTTCATTTTCATGTTTTTATAGCTGATCCGTATCGTTACAGAGCCAATGGCTTATCCATTCGTTAAACATTTCGTGTTCGCTTTGTTAATTCAAAAATTCAGTTAAAGCATATGAAACGATAGCAGCAATTAGAAAGGCAGGGAACCATACCCGCAGCCAGACAGTTCCGGGCTAAAAATCAAAAAGCTGTGAGAAATCCTCACAGCTTTTTGATTGACGGCAAGAAGAGCAAAGGAAGATCTTCCGCATATTTTTTAAGTCTTCCGCTATTTTGCCGCCCAGTTCAATAAAACGCGCATGGGTAAAGGCTTCCTTTTCTCCTATTCGCGGCAGCCAGCCCTCTTAGGCTCAGCCCTTATCGCTTGGCTTAGAGATCAGCGCCGCCAAATACCCGAAGAATACCGCTGCCGCAATTCCCGCAGCGGCCGCGGTGACGCCCCCGGTTAGGATTCCCAGGATTCCTTGCTCCTGAATCGCTTTAACCACACCCTTGGCCATCGTGTAGCCAAAGCCTGTCAACGGTACTGTCGCCCCCGCTCCAGCGAAATCTACCAGAGGGCCGTAAAGGCCCACAGCAGTGAGCACCACTCCCAAAGTGACGAACAATACTAAAATACGGGCCGGGGTCAGTTTAGTCTTATCGATTAGGATTTGACCTACCAAGCAGATCAGGCCGCCTACCACAAAGGCTTTCCCGTATTCCCAAAGCATTTCCAAAAACTATCACCTCGTTTTCCTGAGGCTAGTTTTTCCAAAACTTTAATATTTATTACTATCCTTGACCATCAAACAAAGACACATTGAAGCACCGCTTTACTCTTCCAGCAGAACCGCCCGTACGGGAGCCGCCTCCAGCCCCTCCAGTTTCAGTGGAAACGCGGCAAGAATGTAGTTTCCATCCGGCACCCCGCTCAGATCCAAGCCCTCCAAAATCGGCACGCCCGCCAGCAGAAGCTCCTGATGCGGCAAAACGGCGTCTTCATAGGGAGCGATGGAAGAAGCGTCCGTACCTACTAAAGCGATCCCCCCATCCGCCAGGGCGAAGGCCCCGCTTTGAGACAGGTACGCCGAGCCCTCCCCGCGCAGAAGCAGCCTAGGCTGGGTAAATTGCAGAATTTCGTCGGCATCTTCCCCAGTGAGGATACCGCTGACCGAAAGCACCGTGCACGGGCCGAAGCATGCCTCAAGAGGCACCTGGTCTATGGTCGCGCCGTCGTCCACAAAATGCCGGGGCGCATCCATATGGGTAGCGGCATGGGCGCCGCCGTAATATGCGGTAAGATTAAATTTATCCCCCAGCTGCATTTGCTGAAGCCGCTCCAGCCTCGGGACGGGATCTCCCGGATACACCGGCGCGGTAAAATAGCCTTTGGAAATATCGTAAATTTTCATAACGACACCTTCTACGCTTCTTTATTAGATTTTATAAACCTGCTAATAAAAATACGTCAGCCAGACAGATTCCTTCCCCCTAGTAAGATCATTCCGCCCTTTGCCGGATCAGGGTAATCCGTCAGGCCGATGGCCAAGGATAAGCATCCGAATAGGGGCCGCGAGGGCAAAAGCCTTGCGGGCCATCTTTTACTTGCCTCCAAAGCGTCACATTCTGTCTCTCATGCCGAAAATTTCGAAGCCGGCAAAATTCAGCCGCCAGGCCGGCTCGGTTTCAAGTGATAAGAAAGCCTCTCTGTCACGCGAGCAAGGGCATCAATTCTGTTAAAAGCTCAAAGGATTTCTTTACCGCGATTTTCAAAAATTTAGGATAGTCCATGTGGGCGTCGTCATTGGCATTGTCGGAAATTGCCCGCACCACTGTAAAGGGCACCTTGTTGATGTAGCAGACCTGTCCGATGCTGCCGCCCTCCATCTCACAGGCCACCGCGCCGAATTCCTCCATCAGCCGGTTCAGCTTGTCCTTTGAGCCTACAAACTGATCTCCAGTGGCGATAATTCCCTGGTGACAGGCCAGCCCCTCTACCGCTCCCGCGGCCGCGCGCACCTTATCGTTCAATTCCTCGTCGCACGGGATCTGAATCCTATCGATTCCGGAAATAAACCCTTTGGGATCCCCTAGATCAGAGGTATCCATATCGTGCTGAACCACCGAATCAGCCACTACAATGTCACTGATTTTAATTCCTTTCCCCATGCCTCCGGCCACACCGGTATTGATAATCAGCCGGGGATGGTAACGGAGAATCATAGTCTGCGCGCACATCGCCGCGTTCACCTTGCCGATACCGCTGACCGCCGCCACGCAATCCACGCCCTCCAGCTTTCCCTGCACAAAGGTAATTCCACTGATGGTTTCTTCCCTTTTCTCAGTCATGCTGCCCTTGATGAGCTCTACCTCTACCGTCATCGCACCGATCAATCCAATCATGATAAGCCGCCCCTTCTTCCTGCCGCGGCGCCGCAAAGGCCGCGAAAAATTTATTCTTAGTATAGCATACCGCCGTAAAAAAATCAAAAATTCCAATCTTGGGAAAAGTCCCGAAGGTCCGCAGAAAGTTCTTCTGTTTTCTTATCCGGTTATTATTGACTTTTGGCCTGATTTCCATTATTATAGTGTTAGAAACGATAAAAAGGATCAGCATTTTTTACAATTTATTTTATCCCTTTGGAAAATCTGGCTCCGATTTCACCAGCTTTTAATCCGCATTTTATCTATAAAGATAATAAACAAATAACCTGGAGGGTTGCAGTATGAAAAAATGCGCGAACCACTATGCCGTTGCCGTGGACTTAGGCGCCAGCGGCGGTAAAATGGCGGCGGCTTCCTTTGATGGCAGCCGTATTGAGCTGGCGGACTACATCACGTTTCCCAACCAGCCGGTGCAAATTCTTGACACCTTATATTGGGATGTGTTTGCCCTTTACCGCAGCATCGTCTCCGGTATGACCCAATACGCTTCTGAGCTTGGCCCAGCCGCTACCATTGGGATCGACACCTGGGGCGCTTCTTACGGCCTTTTAGACAAAAAAGGCCGTCTTTTGGAGCCGGTTTATCACTACCGCGACAAACGCACCGACACGATCATGGATGTAATCTATGAAAAAGTGTCCCAGAGAAGAATCTTTGAGCTTACCGGCGTACAGTTCAACCGGACCTACACCCTCCCTCAGCTGTATTCCTGCATTGTCAACGGCGATACCTGCCTGGACAACGCAGATAAGCTTTTGTTCCTGCCCGACCTGCTGGGCTATTTCATTTCCGGGCAGATGTCCACGGAAATGACCATTGCCGGGACCTCCGCGCTGATGGAACCCTCTCAGGAAAATTGGAGCAAGCAGCTGTTTCAGGAATTCTCCATTCCCACCCATTTTCTCACGAATTTGGTGGACGCCGGCACCGTAAAGGGCACGGTCACCCCGGAGATCGCCTCTCTGACCGGCATCGGCCCCGCAAAGCTGGTGGCCTCTGTAGGCCATGACAGCGCTGCCGCAGTAGCCGCCATTCCCGGATTCGGCAAAAACAAGCTGTACATCAGCATTGGCACCCAGATCAGCATGGGAATCGAAACTGACGAGCCTCTGGTATCTGAGGCCGCTTATCAGGGCGGCTTTAAGAACACCGGCGGCATCGCCCGCAGAAAGATAATTTACAGAGATTTCTCCGCCTTCTGGCTCATTAATGAGCTGCGGGCCGCTTTAAAGCGGGAGGGCAGGGAATATTCCTTTGATGAGCTTCACAGCCTCGCGGAAGAAGCTAAATCGCTGAACGCTTACATAGATAATGAGTATCCCACCTTCAACACGCCCGGCGGCGATATCCGGGTCAAAATGGCCGAATATCTGCAGCAGACCGGCCAAGCGGTTCCGCAGACCGTCGGCGAATGGGTTCGCTGTATTTTCGAAAGCCTGGCTTTAAAGGTAAAATACTGCGCTGATTATCTGAAAAACACCTTGGGAATGCCCTTGGAAGATGCCTTTGTCATCAACGGCGGCTCCCGGAACACCTTGCTGGTTCAGCTTCTCAGCGACGCTCTCCGCCTGCCGATTCATGCCGGTATGCCATACGCCACTCTAGCCGGCAACCTGCTGACTCAGTTCTACGCCGACGGGAAGGTTTCTTCCGTAGAGGAAATGCGGGAGGTCGCCGGCCGTTCTTTCCAAATGAAGGAATACGAGCCCCAGCCCGGAAGGGATTGGGATGCCGCGCTCCAGGCCGCAGTCGAAAAGAATGTTTGCCATTAATCACAGGAAAAACCGGTTTTGCTTTTCATGAAGGGAAAACCGATTTTGATAAACCGGCCTCCGGGCCGTAAACAGTTAAAGAAAATGGAGGAATCGCAATGAACATCAACATGGACGTCATCCGCGAAGTCATGGCGGTAGCAAAACGCCTGGACGAGAAAACGCTGGTCAACACCTTCGAGGGCAACATTTCCGCAAAGGTAGACGGCAAAATCTACATCACCCCCACCACCAAGAATAAGGGCCTTCTGACTGAGGACATGATCGCTGTCATGGATGAAAACGGCAACCAGATCCATGGTAACTGCAAGCCCACCTCTGAGCTTCCCATGCACACCGAAACCTATACCATCCGCGACGACATCGGCGGCGTGGTACACTGCCATCCTCCGTATCTGACCGCCTATGCCCTGGCCAACAAGGATGTAGAAACCAGAGCCTATCCGGAAATGATGGGTAACTTCTGCAAGTTCGAGTGCGCCCCTTATGGCCGTCCCGGCACAGATAAGATTCTGGCGGGCGCGATTCCGATTCTGCAAAACAAGAGAGACATTGTTCTGCTGGGCAACCACGGCGTGCTGGTGGTAGGCAAAACCGTTACCGACGCCATGAATAAGACCGAAGCCGCCGAGGCCATTGCCAAGGCGCTGTTCCTGACCGCTCAGCTGGGCGGCGAGGTTCCGCTGTCCGACGAGGAATGCCAGTTCTTCCTGGATCTTCAGAAGACCAAATAAGAAATTTTATCTTATAGTAGCTTACCCTTAAAAGAAATGGATGGATTGCTGTCATGGCCACTGAATCGATCATCACCACACGGAAGTACTATAAGCGGAATAAGATATTAAATATCATCCGCTCCAATGAGAATATTTCACGCTATGATGTGAAAAAGATGACCATGTACAGTATGTCCACGGTTTTAGACATCATTGACGATTTAATCGCAAGCGGCATGGTTTACGAGGCCGATTGCGAGGAAC
Organism: [Clostridium] leptum DSM 753; assembly: GCA_000154345.1. Taxonomy (GTDB): domain Bacteria; phylum Bacillota; class Clostridia; order Oscillospirales; family Acutalibacteraceae; genus Clostridium_A; species Clostridium_A leptum. Next base: position 328,256 of record DS480348.1, on the reverse strand, counting down.
CCAGGGTCGGGCGGAAGCCGGTATGGCTCCGCCTGAATCCCGAGGGCGGTTATTTCATCGGCGCGGAATTCAATGCGTTTCATTTGCACTGCGCTATGCTGGATTTCACCGGTGAGATCATCTACCAGTCGGAGGAGGATTTACTCCCTGACCAGGGAAAAGACGCGATTCTAGCGCTTTTAATCCGGCATATCCATGCCGCTATCGACGCCGTAAAGGGAAAGCCGGGGCAGATTTTCGCCATCAGCGTAGGAATTCCCGGCTATTTGAATGAGGATAAGAGCATCGCTCTTTCCCACTTTCGCTTAAAGGACTGGGAAAACGTCCCGGTCAAAAAGATTTTAGAGGATGAATTTCATCTTCCCTGTTACCTGGACAACAACGTCAATGTCATGGCGTTCGCTTATAAATGGCTTCGCTACAACGGCGACTGCCGGGACTTTTTATTTGTCTCTATCCGCACCGGCGTCCGTATCGTGCCGGTCATCAATAATCATCTGATCTTAAGCCGCGGCGGCCTTTCCGGCGAGCTGGGACACGTTAAGGTTGCCCCTCACGGCACCCTGTGTTCCTGCGGCGGGATCGGCTGTCTCAACTCTGAAATTTCCGACCTCAGCATATTGGGAAAGCTTAAGGCGGGTTTTGAGTTCGGCCGTTTTCCAGAAATTATGGAAATGGCCGGAGGAGACCCGGACAAGGTGACTTTGGAGATGTTCTGCGAATCCGCGGCTCAGGAACATTCTGATTCTGTAAAGCTCATGCTGGATTTGGCCAATATTCTGGGGGAAGCTCTGGGCATGGCGGTGAACATTCTGGCACCGGAGGTCGTGGTGCTTTCCGGCCAGCTGGCCCAGTTGGGCGAGCCTTTCTTCCAGGAGATTTCCAAGGTTTTGGAGCGCAATGTGGTTCAGGAGATCTATCAAGGGCTGAAGGTTACGGCAAGCGTTTTTAATGAATATATTGGCGCTATCGGCGCAGCCGCCTACGCCATGCAGGAAGAATTTGACTTTATTGACAAACAGATTTGATCCTGCCCGCAGGCCGTCGCTGAAGGATTTGACTGGAAAGAGGATCATGATTTTTCTCCAGTCCCTTGAAACCGCCAAAGCATCACGCCTCATGTTGGTAATTTGGTATAGCAGTGAGAAAATCGCCTTATGCCTTATTCTTGACGGTCAAAGCTTGAGTTGATTTCTATTTTTGCAGGCGTCTCTTATCAAAATTTTATTGTTTAAGATACTAATAAAAAAGCTTCGGTTGACTAACCGAAGCTTTTTTCTGTTCTGAAATTCTCGCTTTCCATATTTCATCCGATTTGGGCTCTCAGCAAGTCCTCTGCCCGCTGGTAATCCTTTTTTCTCACATAAATCTCATATTCATAGGCATAATCCAGGTTCAGGCCCACGCCTCCTGTAGCCGCTCGAATGTCGGCGCGACCAAAGCCGCCGGCTATATTGACCGCATTGACGATATAGGGAATCTTGTGGGCCGCCAGGGCTTCCCGCAGGCTTGCCTGAGCCTTGACAGAAAAGGAGCTGAACAGCCTTTTTCGGTTGAAAATGGTAATCATAAAGAATTCTCCCCTCTGTCAAACAGCCCATATCCGGCTATTTGACGCTTTATCAAATTTTCGACGCAATCGCTTTCAAATTTTTCAATCCCTCAATTGCCAGTTCTTCTCCGGTATCCGCAAATTTTCTCCAGATAGCGCAGTTGCCGCTCAGCTCTTCAAAGCTCGGATCAAAGGATTCGATGGTTAAGGGGCCTTCGTAGCCGACCTCAAGCAAAGCCCGGAACAGCTCCTCAAAGGGAACCAGACCGGTGCCCGGAATACCTCTGTCATTTTCGTTCACATGGACATACCCCAGGTAATCCTTGCCGCAGGTCTTTACCGCGCCCGCAAAGCTTTTTTCCTCACGGATCATATGGAAGCAGTCCAAATGGACCTTCATATTCTTATTTCCCACATCCTTGCAGTACTGAACCGCGTCAGCGGCAATATTCAGGAAATGAGTTTCAAACCGATTGACACATTCCACCGCGATCACGCCATCCCAGGTCTCCTTGGCATAGCTGGAAATCTCCCTCATCGCACTGACAGACCATTCCCATTCCCGCTCAGTTCTAGGCTTCCGGGTCAGATACCCCCAACCTGCGTAATTAACACCCCCAAGGATTTTGGAACCAATCGCCTTATTGATATCCACCATCCGTTTCATATGATTAATTCCGTTTTTTCGAACAGCCTCATCCGGAGAAATCAGATTGGTATCCAGCCCCAATGTAGTGGTGGTCACCAATTCCAGTCCCGTCTGCCGTTTTGCTTCCAGCACCTTTTCCAAGGGAAAGCTTTCCGGATGGGCGATTGCCAGGTCCACGACGTCAAAGCCCAGTTCCTTTGCCTTGGGCAAAATCCAAATGTCTTTTTCCGAAAAAACTTCTGTCCAAATAAAGCTGTCTACGCCAAAACGAAACGCTGCCATTGGTTCAACCCCTCCAAAAAAATTATATTTTAATGTCTTTAGTTTAATCACTTTTCCTAATATTGTCAAGAACTATCCATCTCTCGGCCTGCTGTTGAAAAACTAGCCGGCCTTGGCAGTTTACAGCCTACAGTGATTCTTTATCCTTTACCTTTCTCTTCTCTAATTTTTTTATTGAGTAGAAGATCATTTTCTGTTTTGCCGCTGGCCTCAAGCTATTATTTGCCAAGACCTTTTTATCTTCTCCCTGCCTTCTACCAGGGCCTCTTACTGAAAGCAACAAAAAAGCGTAGAAGAAAATAGATTCTTCTACGCCGTGCTGCTTGATTTACAGCACCAAGGATGGCGCTGTGTATACACGAGCTGCCAGTTCGCTGTTGAGCATATAAAGGCTTTTGGGGTCGCTTCCAAACAATTCCATCTTCGTAATCAGGTCGGTCGCATTGGTCTCCTCCTCGCCTTGCTCCTTAATAAACCAATCCAGGAATTGTAAAGTGCGGAAATCATTCACCTCATGAGCTGCCGCACAAATAGCGTTGATCAGAGAGGTGACATACTCCTCATGCACAAGTCCCGCCTTTAGGGCGTCCATAGTATTTTCCAGCTTCACGTTAGGTTTTTCAATCGCTTCCAATGTCACAGGACAATTATTATTCTGTAAATATTGGTAAAACAGCATGGCATGGTCTCTCTCCTCCTGTGCCTGCACTTTATACCAATTGGCAAAGCCATCCAGTCCCGCGGCTTCATAGTAATTCGAGAAATCTAAATATAGATATGCGGAATAAAATTCCTTGTTGATTTGCTGGTTGAGCAGATCTGCTACCTTTTGATTCAGCATAAATAAACCACCTTTGCTTTTTTATATTTACATTTAAAGTATACACCCTTTTATCCCTTTCGTCATCATTGAATTCCACGATTTTAGGATATCACACACATAAAATTTCATGCGATCTGTGTCGACATCCTAACGGGACATTTTATAAAACTGTCAGGCTTCTTTTTTCCTGGCGCATGAAATGTTAAGCAACACAATTGCATTATTTTTCAGTTCACCACGAAAGAAAAAAGAAGAGCCTGTAAACCTAATGTTTACAGGCTCATTCTGGCTCCCCCTGTTGGGCTCGAACCAACGACCCTGCGGTTAACAGCCGCATGCTCTACCGACTGAGCTAAGGAGGAATACAGAAGAACCGCGCCTTCGCGCAGTCCTCTTGTTTGTGTTGGCATCTCCCTATTTTCCCAGGCCGTCACCAGCCAAGTATCTTCGGCACCACTGAGCTTAACTTCCGTGTTCGGGATGGGAACGGGTGGACCCTCAGCGTCATCAACACCAACTATTTAATTTATCCTTCGCACGGCTTTCACCGTGTTACTGCCTTTTGGTGACCCGTGGGGGAATCGAACCCCCGTTACCGGCGTGAGAGGCCGATGTCTTAACCGCTTGACCAACGGGCCATATCTGGCCAGAGGCACCGGCCTTCCGGCCTTCTTCTGGTGCACCATCAGGGGCTCGAACCCGGGACACCCTGATTAAGAGTCAGGTGCTCTACCAACTGAGCTAATGGTGCGAAAGGAAGGGACTGAAACAGCGCCCTAAAAACTGAATAAAGAAAGGAAGGGAAGATAAGAGGGAAGCAAACCTTCAAGGCCTTACCAAAATTACTCTTAAGGTCAAGCCCTCGACCTATTAGTACTGCCAAGCTGAACGCCTCGCGGCGCTTACACACGCAGCCTATCAACCTTGTAGTCTTCAAGGGGTCTTACTTCCTTACGGAATGGGATATCTTATCTTGGAGCCGGCTTCACGCTTAGATGCTTTCAGCGTTTATCCGATCCGCACTTAGCTGCCCAGCTGTGCCACTGGCGTGACAACTGGTGCACCAGCGGTGCGTCCATCCCGGTCCTCTCGTACTAAGGACAGAGCTCCTCAAATATCCTGCGCCCACGACAGATAGGGACCGAACTGTCTCACGACGTTCTGAACCCAGCTCGCGTACCACTTTAATCGGCGAACAGCCGAACCCTTGGGACCGAATACAGCCCCAGGATGTGATGAGCCGACATCGAGGTGCCAAACCTCCCCGTCGATGTGGACTCTTGGGGGAGATCAGCCTGTTATCCCCAGGGTAGCTTTTATCCGTTGAGCGACGGCATTTCCATTCACATACCGCCGGATCACTAACTCCAACTTTCGTTTCTGCTCGGGCCGTCACCCTCGCAGTCAGGCTCGCTTCTGCGTTTACACTCAAAAGCACGGTTTCCGTCCGTGCTGAGCGAACCTTTGAGCGCCTCCGTTACTCTTTTGGAGGCGACCGCCCCAGTCAAACTGCCCACCTGACAATGTCCCCCGGCCGGATTCACGGCCGCAGGTTAGAATTCCAGCAACTTAAGAGCGGTATCCCAAGGACGACTCCACCAATACTGGCGTACTGGCTTCCTAGTCTCCCGCCTATCCTGTACATAAATTACCGAAACCCAATATCAAGCTACAGTAAAGCTCCATGGGGTCTTTCCGTCTTGTCGCGGGTAACCGGCATCTTCACCGGTACTACAATTTCGCCGGGCGGGTAGTTGAGACAGTGCCCAGATCGTTACACCATTCGTGCGGGTCGGAACTTACCCGACAAGGAATTTCGCTACCTTAGGACCGTTATAGTTACGGCCGCCGTTTACTGGGGCTTCAATTCAATGCTTGCACATCTCCTCTTAACCTTCCAGCACCGGGCAGGTGTCAGCCCCTATACTTCATCTTTCGATTTGGCAGAGACCTGTGTTTTTGCTAAACAGTCGCCTGGGCCTATTCACTGCGGCTCCATCTCTGGAGCGTCCCTTTTCCCTAAGTTACGGGACCAATTTGCCGAGTTCCTTAACTACCCTTCTCCCGTTGGCCTTAGAATTCTCTTCCTATCTACCTGTGTCGGTTTGCGGTACGGGCGCCTTGGATATACACAAAGCTTTTCTCGCCCTGCTCTACATGTACTTCCCTACTAAATTTCGGTCCCTTACGCCCGGGGCAACCATCGCCCGGGTTACACGCTTCGCAGGTGTCCCTTTGCTTTAATCCTTCGGCGGTTACGGAATATCTACCGTATGTGCATCGACTACGCCTTTCGGCCTCGCCTTAGCTCCCGACTTACTTGGAGCGGACGAACCTTCCTCCAAAAACCTTAGACTTTCGGCCAATATGATTCTCACATATTTCGCGCTACTCATTCCGGCATTCTCACTTCTATGCAGTCCACCTGCGCTTCCGCTCAGACTTCTCCCCACATAGAACGCTCTCCTACCATCGACAGATATTCTTCACATCTTCATGCTTTTACTTGAACAGAAATTTAATGCCGCCTCATTCTTCGGCGTCATCAGATTTTCTCTCTTTCCTATCCTGCCTGAAAACATGAAGAATATCTGTCAATCCCAAGCTTCGGTGTATGATTTAGCCCCGTTAAATTTTCGGCGCAGGGTCACTCGACCAGTGAGCTATTACGCACTCTTTTAATGAGTGGCTGCTTCTAAGCCAACATCCTGGTTGTCTAAGCAACCCCACATCCTTTTCCACTTAACCATACTTTGGGACCTTAGCTGTGGGTCTGGGCTGTTTCCCTTTTGACAATGAAACTTATCTCACACTGTCTGACTCCCATACATCAATTATCTGGCATTCTGAGTTTGATAGGGTTCAGTAACCTCTCGGCCCCTAGCCCATTCAGTGCTTTACCTCCAGTAATCTAATATGAGGCTAGCCCTAAAGCTATTTCGGAGAGAACCAGCTATCTCCGGGTTCGATTGGAATTTCTCCGCTACCCACACCTCATCCGCTACCATTTCAACGGGAGTCGGTTCGGTCCTCCATGGAGTTTTACCTCCACTTCAACCTGGACATGGGTAGGTCACCCGGTTTCGGGTCGAATACAACTGACTTCTTACGCCCTATTAAGACTTGCTCTCGCTGCGGCTTCAGACCTTAAGTCCTTAACCTTGCCAGTTACATTCACTCGCCGGACCATTCTACAAAAGGTACCCGATCACCCGTTGACGGGCTCTCGGTGCTTGTAAGCACAAGGTTTCAGGTTCTCTTTCACTCCCCTCCCGGGGTGCTTTTCACCTTTCCTTCACAGTACTCTTCACTATCGGTCACTGAGTAGTATTTAGGCTTGGAGGATGGTCCCCCCGTCTTCCCACCGGGTTTCACGTGTCCGGCGGTACTCTGGATTCAGCTGGCGGATCTTCTCTTTCGCATACGGGACTCTCACCCTGTCTCGTTGGCCTTCCCATGCCATTCTGCTAGATACCTTCCATACCGTGCGCTGTCCGAACCCCAAAGGTATTGCTACCTCTGGTTTGGCCTCTTCCGCGTTCGCTCGCCACTACTAGCGGAATCTCGGTTGATTTCTTTTCCTCGCCCTACTTAGATGTTTCAGTTCAGGCGGTTCCCCCCGTATCCCTATGGATTCAGAATACGGTGACTGGACATGACTCCAGCCGGATTGCTCCATTCGGAAATCCACGGATCAATGCCTACTTACGGCTCCCCGTGGCTTATCGCAGTTAGTCGCGTCCTTCTTCGGCTCTCAGTGCCAAGGCATTCCCCTTGCGCTCTTCTTAGCTTGACCATTTGTGAGTAATCTTTGGTTCTTCGTTCTTTTGAAACTCGATTATCTTGAAATTGTAGTAATTTCCATTTACCCTTTACAGTCTTCCTGTAAGCATAAATTAAACTACGTGTTTGCTTCTTGATATCTTCTTTCTCTTTATTCAGTTTTCAAGGTGCTCTCTCTCACGGACAGTTTCATCGCTCTCAGGCTTTCCGAAAATTTCGCCCCGCCAAACCTCTCAGATTACCTCCGAGCGTCTGCCGCGGCTTCCATCTTCTTTTTTCCTGCGAGCTGCCTCGCGATGTCTCTGCAGGTTCAACCTGCTGGTGGGCTTAATACTCGAGTCACTCTCTGCCTGTTTGGCTTATGTGCTTCTCGTATTAATCCCGCACACTTTCGTGTGCTGGTGGGCTTAAGTGGACTCGAACCACCGACCTCACGCTTATCAGGCGTGCGCTCTAACCGGCTGAGCTATAAGCCCATTTCTTGGCCAGAGGCTAATCGGCTTCCGCTTTCACCTTAGCCTTTTCTGCAGGCTCCGCCTGCTGGTGGAGATAAACGGGATCGAACCGTTGACCCCCTGCTTGCAAAGCAGGTGCTCTCCCAGCTGAGCTATACCCCCATGTTTCCATCAGAGTCTCTCAGAGGGGCGTCTCTCCCTCTTACTCCTTCGAGAATCCTTTAGGACCCTCAAAATTAAACAACGCTTGAAGCTGAGCTTCCCATAACCTGACCTTGGAACTTAAATCTATGCCTCAGCCTAGATTACTTCTCCATAGAAAGGAGGTGATCCAGCCGCACCTTCCGATACGGCTACCTTGTTACGACTTCACCCCAGTCGCCAATCCTACCTTCGACAGCGCTCTCCTTGCGGTTGAACTACTGGCTTCGGGTATTACCGGCTCCCATGGTGTGACGGGCGGTGTGTACAAGGCCCGGGAACGTATTCACCGCGGCATGCTGATCCGCGATTACTAGCAATTCCGACTTCACGCAGGCGGGTTGCAGCCTGCGATCCGAACTGGGACTGCTTTTAGGGTTTTGCTCCACCTCGCGGCTTTGCTTCCCTCTGTTTACAGCCATTGTAGTACGTGTGTGGCCCAGGTCATAAGGGGCATGATGATTTGACGTCGTCCCCACCTTCCTCCGTTTTGTCAACGGCAGTCTCTCTAGAGTGCTCTTGCGTAGCAACTAGAAACAAGGGTTGCGCTCGTTGCGGGACTTAACCCAACATCTCACGACACGAGCTGACGACAACCATGCACCACCTGTCTCGCCTTTCCCCGAAGGGCACCTAATGCATCTCTGCTTCGTTAGACGGATGTCAAGACCTGGTAAGGTTCTTCGCGTTGCTTCGAATTAAACCACATACTCCACTGCTTGTGCGGGCCCCCGTCAATTCCTTTGAGTTTCAACCTTGCGGCCGTACTCCCCAGGTGGATTACTTATTGTGTTAACTGCGGCACGGAGGGGGTCAGACCCCCCACACCTAGTAATCATCGTTTACGGCATGGACTACCAGGGTATCTAATCCTGTTTGCTACCCATGCTTTCGTGCTTCAGCGTCAGTTAAAGCCCAGTAGGCCGCCTTCGCCACTGGTGTTCCTCCCGATCTCTACGCATTTCACCGCTACACCGGGAATTCCGCCTACCTCTACTTCACTCAAGCAAGACAGTTTCAAGCGCAGTTTATGGGTTAAGCCCATAGATTTCACGCCTGACTTGCCTCGCCGCCTACGCACCCTTTACACCCAGTAAATCCGGACAACGCTCGCTCCCTACGTATTACCGCGGCTGCTGGCACGTAGTTAGCCGGAGCTTTCTCCTTAGCTACCGTCATTATCGTCACTAAGAACAGAGGTTTACAATCCGAAAACCTTCTTCCCTCACGCGGCGTTGCTGCATCAGGGTTTCCCCCATTGTGCAATATCCCCCACTGCTGCCTCCCGTAGGAGTCTGGGCCGTGTCTCAGTCCCAATGTGGCCGTTCAACCTCTCAGTCCGGCTACCGATCGTCGCTTTGGTGGGCCGTTACCCCGCCAACTGGCTAATCGGACGCGAGTCCATCTTCCAGCGGATTGCTCCTTTGATCAACCTATCATGCGATAAATTGATGTTATGCGGTATTAGCGTTCTTTTCAGAACGTTATCCCCCTCTGAAAGGCAGGTTACTCACGCGTTACTCACCCGTCCGCCACTAAGTTAAATCCAACCCCCAGCACCCCGCCTCCCGGCCGGATACTCGGGTGTCGAATTTAACTCCGTTCGACTTGCATGTGTTAGGCACGCCGCCAGCGTTCGTCCTGAGCCAGGATCAAACTCTCTAAAATTTCTATTAAAACGCCTTCCGGCGCCCTAATCAATTTCAGAGCTTCTCTCGCTCATTGAAACACTTGCGTGTTTCGCGTCTCTTTCTCTCCGGGGCTGACGCTCTCCCCCGCTCGTCCAGCTCTCCGCCAGACTCGCTCCTAAAGGAATTACGGGTCTCTTTCTTCTTCGCGTTGTTTAATTTTCAAGGTCCTTGCTTCCTGAAAAAGCCTTGCCATCTGCCATTTTACAGTGCTTTAATCACCGGCAAATGCGCCTTCAATCTTCTCAAGAGAGCGATAATTATTATATCGTGTTCTCCAGGAAATGTCAAGTACTTTTTTCCACTCTTTTTCTTCTTTTTTCGAAAAGCGGAAACTGGAAGCGTGATTAGAATGATATCATAGGAACAACATGATGTCAAGGCTTTTTCATAAGATTTCCCGATAATTTCCAAAATATGCATTTCATTTTAATTTGTTCCTTAAAATTATCCATAAGGGCGCTTGTTTTTTGTATGATATCCTTTTATTGAACTATCAACGAAAGTTTGCTATAATAATTAGGTTAGTATTGAAAGGGATTGGGAGGAAATAACACATGCCCATTAAGATTCAAAACCAGCTTCCGGCGCTTAAGGTGCTGGAGTCTGAAAATGTTTTCGTTATGACCAACGACAGGGCGATGACCCAGGATATCCGTCCATTAAAAATTTTAATTTTAAATTTAATGCCTACTAAGGTAGAAACAGAAACCCAGCTGCTGCGCTTGCTGGGCAACAGCCCCCTGCAGGTAGATATCGAGCTTCTTCAAGCCGCCACTCATGTTTCTAAGAACACGTCCCAGTCCCATTTGAATACCTTTTATAAGACCTTCGATCAAGTGAAGGGCGAACGCTACGATGGAATGATTATTACTGGCGCGCCGGTGGAGCTTCTGCCCTTTGAGGAAGTCGATTATTGGGATGAGCTGTGCCAGATTATGGAGTGGAGCAAGAACAACGTCTATTCCACCTTGCATATCTGCTGGGGCGCTCAGGCGGGTTTATATTATCATTATGGGATTCCTAAGTATTTATTGGATGAAAAGCTGTCCGGCGTGTTCCGCCACCGCATATTGGATATTTACCATCCGCTGATGCGGGGATTTGACGATCGCTTTTTGATTCCGCATTCCAGAAACACCGAGGTGCGCCGGGAAGATATCGAGCAACACGAGGAACTGGTGATTCTTGCTACCTCCCGCATCGCAGGTGTTTCTATTGTTGCCAATAAAAACGGCAGGCAGTTTTTTGTCACCGGACACGCGGAATATGATCGGAACACTCTGGCGAGCGAGTATTTTCGGGATGTTCACAAGGGGCTGCGCCCCCATGTACCGATGAATTATTTCCCAGGCGACGATCCCAATACTCTGCCTCCTCTTACTTGGCGTAGCCACGCCAATCTGCTGTTCACTAATTGGCTCAATTACTACGTCTATCAGCAAACGCCGTATGATCTAAAGGAGATCAAAGGCTATTAAGCGGAAAAGCCGGATAACACCAGCTTTACTGCGGGCAGCTCTCCTGCTGGTTCTTCTGTGCATTGTCATTTGCGTCAAAGCGTATAAAGACGTGTTTTCTCATTTTATTTTCAACCGATTTGAAATAGAATAAATTTGAAAATCACTGTTTCAGATAGGCATAAGCCGTAAAAGCTGCAACAAAAAAGCGGTCCTCTCAATTTAGGAGGACCGCTTTTTATACCTTTTTGATAAACTGATGCCTGCATCTCTGGCAGGTGACCTGGATTTTTCCCCACCCTCTGGGGGCTCTCAGCTTCTGCTTGCAATTGGGGCATTTGAAATATTTATATTCCTGGTGGGCCTTAAAATTTTGATTTGCGGATTTGAACCAGTTTTTCACCGGGTTCCACACTCTCAAAAACGCCCAGTTTTCCGCCTGGCGCTTCGCGATATTTCGGGACAGCATCCGATAAAAGCAAAACACCATAGGGATATACGCCAACAGCCAGATCAATGGCACGGGAATCAGGGTCAAGGTCAAAGATAGAATCAGATACAGGATAATCAGAGCAAAGGTAAGCTGGTCAGCCCCATATCTGCCGTACATAAAACGATACAACCAATTCATCAACCGCTCCGTCCTTTCCTTACGCTATATGGTAACACTGAAAAAACGCAGGGTCAATACGGCGGAATCTTTATTAAAAGTAAATTTAAAGATCGTTCATTTTTCAAGGCGAAATCAGGAAAGCTTGGTCTTTAATTCCTGCAGAATCTTTTTCTCTCGTCGGGAAACCTGCACTTGGGTCATCCCCAGCACCTCGGCAGTCTGGGTTTGGGTCCGGCTTTTGAAAAAGCGCATGACGATTAAGCTGCGGTCTCTGGGATCCAGCTCTCCCACCACCTGCTTTAATGCGATCAACTCGGAAATTTTCTCCTCCGGAGCCTCGGTAGGCACATCAATCTGCCCTCCGCCGTTTTCCTCATCCGCGCTCAGCGAAAGCGGCTGCTGAGAAGCTCCCAGCGCCTGAGACGCCTCCGCCGGCTCCACGCCCAGCTGCTCCGCCAGCTCGCTGATGGTGGGCTGGCGCCCTTCCCGCAAGGAAAACTCATTGCAAGCCCTGGCTGCCTTTAAAGAAAGCTCCTTCAGCGCCCGCCCTACCTTAATCGCTCCGCCGTCACGGAACAGCCGGCGCATTTCTCCCAGAATCACCGGCACGGCATAGGTAGAGAACTGAAGCCCACGGCCCTCGTCAAAATGATCCACCGCCTTCACCAATCCCAGGCAGCCCGCCTGAACCAGATCGTCGTATTCAATTCCTCTGCCCCGAAACCGCTTCGCGCAGGCGTGCACCAGCCCCATGTTGCTTTCAATCGCCTGCTCCCGGTTATCCATTTTGCAGCCCACGGCGGATAATCACCTTTTCCATGGCCACAGTGGTACCTTTTCCCACCTTGGAAGATACCTTCAGACGGTTCATAAAGCTTTCCATCACCGCAAAACCCAGGCCGGCCCGTTCTCCGCCCGCCGTGGTGAACATGGGCTCCATGGCTTTTTTTACATTCTCGATGCCGCAGCCCTTATCCCGGACTCGGATAGCGATGGTGCCGTTTTCGAACAGCTTTACGTTTATGTAAATCATCCCCAGATCCTCCCGGTAGGCGTGGACAATACAGTTGGTCACCGCCTCGCTGACAGCGGTTTTAATATCTGCCAGCTCGTCGATGGTCGGATCAATCTGGGCCACGAAAGCCGCCACGGCGGCCCGGGCAAAGCTCTCGTTCGATGACCGGCTTAAAAATTTCAGGTCCATTTCATTAACGGGTTTCATTGTCTGCTTCCTCCTCTGTGTTCCTTTTCTGGGGACGCGCCTTTTTTTCCATGACTCCAAGCTGTTCCAGGCCGGAAAGCTTAAATACCCGGCTTATGTATTTGGGTACGTGAGTCACTTCCACTTCCCCGCCGTTCTGCTGCATTACCTTATACCGTCCCATCACCAGGCCGATTCCAGAGCTGTCCATAAAATCCACTCCCTGAAAATCCAGCAGCAAAAGACCGGGCTTGTCCCTTTCGATGACCTCGTCAATGGCCAGCCGGAGCTCCCTGGCGGTATGATGGTCGATATCTCCTGTCAGCGCGGCGGTCAATACCCCATCCTGATTTGATAGTGTCACACCCATGATGTTCCCTCTTTTCCAGAAAATATTCATAAAACGGCATAAAAAAAGCCTCTATCCTAGTTTAAAGGATAGAGGCTGTGAATTTGCTCGAACGATGTCGCCCGATTCAGCTGTTTTCTTTTTCGGCAGGCCCGTTCAACAGCAGCGGGCGAATTTCTCCCGCGAGATAAAGGGAGCCGCAGATTACAATGGCCCCGTCTTCTCCCGCCAATTTCCTGGCCAGGCAAATTGCTTTCGAAAGATCCTCCTCCGCAAAAACCTGGGAGCAGTATTCCCTCGCCCGGTCAGCCAGCTCCGCAGCCGGCAGCGCTCTGGGATTTTTCGGGGATGCGGTAATCAAGGCTTGGAATAGTGAGGCAAGGCTTCTCAAGGAGGACCTGCTGTCCTTGTCCTTCAGCATTCCCATAACGCCAATGATTTTCCGGTGGGGAAGATATTTTTCCAAGGCCTGAGCCAGCACCCGGGCGGCGCCTGGGTTATGGGCCCCATCCAGAATAACCAGAGGGCTGCGACCAAGAACCTCCATACGCGCGGGAATATACGCCTTGGCTACGCCCGCCTGCATCGCCTCTCGGGAAATGCGGTATCCCTTTTCTTTCAGCAGCTCCAGGGCCGCAAAAGCCGCTGCGGCGTTTTTCAGCTGATGGGCGCCCAAAAATGGAAGCTGGTATTCCTCATCGCGGTAGCTCGCCACGGTTCCCTCTATGGAAGACGACACCTCCCGTACGGAACTGGGCGACGGCAGAACCAGCCGGCCGTTGTGGTTCTGCACCGCATGGGCCACCACGCCGTACACCCCTTCCTCCTGGTCTGGGTACAGCACTACATCGCCGCCCTCCTTCACAATACCGCATTTCTCAAAGGCGATTTGCTCCACAGTATCCCCCAAAATAGCGGTATGGTCCAGAGAAATAGACATGATGACCGCCGCCAAGGGAGTATCGATGACGTTGGTGGCGTCAAAGCGTCCGCCCAGCCCCACTTCCAGCACAACGACATCACATTTTTCCTCATAAAACCACTGAAACGCCAGCGCTGTGATCAGCTCGAATTCCGTGATAACCTCTCCCCGCTCCGCCATTTCCTCCACCATCGGCATCAGACGGCCAAGAATACGCGCCAACGTTTCCTCGGGAATCTCTTCCCCGTTGATCTGGAACCTCTCTCGAAAATCCGTGATATAAGGGGAGGTAAACAAGCCGGTCCGGTAGCCGGCCTCTCTCAGCACGGAGGAAAGCAAGGCGCAGGCGGAGCCCTTGCCGTTAGTTCCTGCCACATGAACAAATTTTAACTGCTTTTGCGGATTCCCCATACGGTCCAGCAGAGCCTGAATCCGTTCCAGTCCCGGCTTCATACCAAACCGCAAAAGAGAATTAATTTTATGGACTGCGTCACGATACGTCATAAAGCACCTTTTTCTTTTTGAGAATTTTGCAAAGCTGTGGTATACTAAATTTTAAATAGCCTGCGCCCTGCGGGCCAGAAGGAGGCTGAGGCCTGTGATTTATATTACCGGAGACACTCATTGTCCCACAGGTATGGATAAGCTGAACGAAACCAATTTCCCGCAGCAGAAGCACATGACCAAAAAAGACTATGTAATTATCTGCGGGGATTTTGGAGATATTTGGTCCGCCAAAAGCAACGAACAAAAAGATATGCTCCAGTGGCTTTCCCAGAGAAATTTCACCACACTATTTCTGGATGGCAACTGGGAGAATTACGGAAAGCTGAACTCCCAAACCATAACCGTGTGGAACGGCGGCAGCGCGCACCGGCTTACCGACAGCGTAATCCACCTGATGCGCGGGCAGATCTATACGCTGAACCGCCGGTCGTTCTTCGTCATGGGCGGCGCCTGCTCCAAATATAAGGAGCTCCGGAAAAAGGACGGCACCTGGTGGCCTGAGGAAATGCCTAGTACACGAGAATACCGGGCGGCCTGGCGGAATCTGGAGAAAGCCTGCCGCAAGGTGGATTATATTCTTACCCATACCGCACCCTACTCCCTAGTCACTCAGCTGCGAGATGTAGAGGGGGAATATCCGCTAAACCTGTTTTTACAGGAGATAGAAGAAAAAATCCGGTATAAGCACTGGTATTTCGGCCATTTCCACCGGGATATGGAGTTGGACGAAAAGCACACCGGGGTATACCACAGGCTTCTCCCACTGCGCTAGCGTATGGGGGCTGAGACTCATGAACACGAAAGGTTCAGGCTGCCGGCTAGGGCGCCTGAACCTTTCGTGCTTTGGTTATTTATCCGTTCAGAGCCTCAATGCTGGATGCGATCATTTTAATCTTATCCTCCAGCTTTTGAGCGTTTTGGCGGGCACCCTCCACCACGTTGGCAGGAGCTTTTCCAGTAAAGCCCGGATTATTCAGCTTTGCGTTTACCTGATCCAGCTGCTTCTGAGCGGTTTCCAATTCCTTGTTCAGCCGCTTCAGCTCCGCCTCCTTGTCCACCAGCTCATCCATCGGGATGTACACCTTGGCGTCGGCGGTAACAATGGTCACTGCTCCCGGGATAGAAAAGGCCTCTCCGACTTCAACCTCGCTGGCGTAGGCCAGGCGCGCTACAAACTGGGCACCCTTACGGAAGGTCTCTTTAAAGGAGGAGGCCACATACACCTTGGCCCTTCTGGATGGCGGCACGTTCATTTCCGCCCTCCGATTTCGGATAGCGCGGATCGCCTCCATAATGCGGTGCATTTCCGCCTCTGCCTGGGGATAAGCGTACTTCTCGTTATACTTGGGATAATCCGCCGCCATCAGGGCTTCCCCCTCGTGAGGCATGGTCTGCCAAATTTCCTCCGTAATATATGGCATAAAAGGATGCATCAGCTTTAAAATGCTGGTAAAGGTCCATACCAGCACCTGGCGGGCCCCCACAGAGGTTTCATCCTTAGCCATCAGCCTGGTTTTGGCCAGTTCAATGTACCAGTCGCAGAATTGGTCCCAAATGAAGTCGTAAAGCTTCTGCACCGCGATGCCCAGCTCATATTTTTCCAGGTTCTCCGTTACTTCCTTGGTGACGGTATTCAAGGCGCTGACAATCCACTGGTCCTCCAGGGTCAAAGACTCCGGCAGTTCGTTTTTCACGTCAAAGCCGTCGATATTCATATGGATAAACCGGGCGGCGTTCCAGATCTTATTGGCGAAGTTCCGGCTGGATTCCAGCTTCTCCTCGGTAAAGCGCATATCGTTTCCGGGGCTGTTTCCAGTCACCAGGGTAAACCGGAGGGCATCCGCGCCGTACTTCTCGATGACCTCGATGGGATCGATGCCGTTGCCCAGGGATTTGCTCATCTTCCGGCCCTGGGCATCCCTCACCAGCCCGTGGAAGAACACCGTTTTAAAGGGGATATCCCCCATGTGCTCCAGGCCGGAGAAAATCATGCGGGCTACCCAGAAGAAAATAATATCATAGCCTGTCACCAGGGTGTCGGTCGGATAGAAATAGGAAAGCTCCGGGGTCTTTTCCGGCCAGCCTAGGGTAGAGAAAGGCCACAAGGCAGAGGAGAACCAGGTATCCAGGGTATCCTCGTCCTGATGGAGATGGCTGCCGCCGCACTTGGGACACTTCTCCGGCGTTTCCTTTGCCACGATGGTTTCGCCGCAGTCCTCGCAGTACCAGGCGGGAATCCGGTGGCCCCACCAGAGCTGGCGGGAAATGCACCAGTCCTTAATATTTTCCATCCAGTTGTAATAAATCTTTTCCATCCGCTCCGGAATCAGGCGGATCTTTCCTTCCCGCACCACGTCGATGGCGGGCTTGGCCAAGGGCTCCATTTTCACAAACCACTGCTTGCTGACCCGGGGCTCTACCACGGTGCCGCAGCGGTAGCAGGAGCCGACGTTATGCTTGATCGGCTCAACCTTCACCAGGTAGCCGCCCTCGTCCAAATCCTTGACGATGGCCTTTCTGGCCTCTTCCCTGGTCATTCCCTGGTATTTGCCGCCGTTTTCATTAATTACGGCGCCTTCGTCCATCACATTGATTACAGGCAGGTTATGCCGCAGGCCCACTTCAAAGTCGTTGGGGTCATGGGCAGGGGTGATCTTTACCACGCCGGTTCCGAAGTCCATTTCCACGTATTCGTCGGCAACCACGGGAATCTCCCGTCCCACCAGGGGCAGAGTCACGGTTTTGCCCACATACGCCTTGTAGCGCTCGTCATCCGGATGCACCGCTACCGCGGTATCGCCCAGCAGAGTCTCCGGGCGGGTGGTGGCCAGGCGCAGCTCGCCGGTTCCGTCGGTCAGAGGATAGCGCAGGTGCCAGAAATTGCCGTCATGCTCGTCAAACTCCACCTCCGCGTCGGAAATGGAGGTTTTGCAGTGAGGGCACCAATTAATGATCCGCTCTCCACGGTAAATCAGGCCTTTTTCGTATAAGCGCACAAACACTTCCTTAACCGCCTCGCTGCAGCCCTCGTCCAAAGTAAACCGTTCCCGCTCCCAGTCACAGGAGGAGCCCAGCTTTTTCAGCTGTTCCACAATTCTGCCGCCGAATTTCGCCTTCCAGTCCCAGGCTCTTTCCAAAAAGCCCTCACGGCCCACATCCTCCTTGGTCAGGCCCTCTTTTTTCATAGCTTCCACGATTTTCGCTTCCGTAGCGATGGAGGCGTGGTCAGTGCCCGGCAGCCAAAGGGCGGAATAGCCCTGCATCCGCTTGAAGCGGATCAAAATATCCTGAATCGTTTCATCTAAGGCATGTCCCATATGGAGCTGTCCCGTAATATTCGGAGGGGGAATCACGATGGTGTAGGGCTTTTTCTCCGGATCTACCTCCGCATGAAAGTAGCCACCTTGCAGCCAAAAGTCATAAATCCGATCCTCAACCTCTCGGGGCTCGTACGCTTTCGCAAGCTCCTTGCTCATCTATCGTTCCTTCCTTTCATCAATTAGCGTCGTTAACCTTTATATTATCCCACCGAACAACCCATTTGTCAATGAAAAGGCTCCATACCCCCGGGAGAAAACGTTATGGCAATAACAAACGGCACGCCTTGCTGAAAAGCCGGCTCGTGACAGCCTTACCGGCTTCTGTATCACCGCTTTTCGCAGCGCGAGTACATTTTTCTGTGATACCACACTGGATCACAATGGCACTGGGCTTAGCCGGCGGAAACCGTCAGCTGGAAAACAGTTCGCCAGGCTTCCGCCCTCTCAAATCTAAAAACAGAAAAATGAGACAAAAACACAAAAAAATGGTACAAACGGCGATAGACGAAAGGCCGCCTCTGGGGTACACTGAAAGAAAATAGATTTGAGCTTTTAGGAGGACTCCCGCTATGAATACCGTCAGCGCAAAAATTATGCTCATGAACGGCGATTTAGATGAAAAACTCGCTTACTTGTATGCCTGCCCCATAGAAGAAGCCGCGCTCCACCGGGAAAGGCTGATTAACGCCATTGAAAAATTTGAGGAGCTGTTCGGCGTCAGCCGGGAAATCTCTATTTTCAGCGCTCCCGGAAGAACGGAAATCGGCGGAAACCACACCGACCATCAGCTGGGCAGGGTGTTGGCCGCCAGTGTGAATTTAGATGTGGTCGCGGTCGTATCCGAAAATGACAGCAATCTGATCCGGGTAAAATCCGAGGGGTATCCCCAGGATACCGTGGATATTTCCTCTTTGGAGGTTGTGGAACAGGAAAAAAACACCTCCGCCGCGTTAATCCGCGGCATGTGTTCCCGGTTCCGCCAGCTAGGCTACTCTACCGGCGGCTTTGACGCTTACACCACCTCCAATGTACTTCAGGGCTCAGGCCTTTCCTCATCCGCTTCCTTTGAGGTCCTTCTGGGCACCGCCATGAACGCCTTGTTCTGCGGCGGCAAGGAAACTTCCTTAAGCATTGCCCAGATCAGCCAATACACAGAGAACGTCTATTTTGGAAAGCCCTCCGGCTTGATGGATCAATCCGCCAGCTCCATCGGCGGCTTTATCACCATCGATTTTGAAAACAGGGAAGCTCCAAGGGTGGAAAGGATCGATTTTGATTTTGCCCACTGCGGCTACACTCTTTGCATCATTGATACCCACGGAAGCCATGCCAACTTAACGCCCGACTACGCCGCTATTCCCGAGGAAATGAAAAGCGTGGCCGCCTGCTTTGGGAAAGAGGTGCTGCGCCAGGTTCCGGAAGCCGAGTTTTACGATAGGCTTCCCCAGCTCCGTAAGCTGGTAGGCGACCGGGCTGTCCTGCGGGCGATCCATTTCTACGGAGACAATCAGCGGGTGCTTCGTCAGGTGGAGGCTCTAAGGGCCGGAGATTTTGATTTATTCAAGACGTTAGTAATTGAATCCGGAGCCTCCTCTTATCAATATTTGCAAAATGTATTTTCCACCTCTTACCCTGGGGAACAAGGGGTATCCGTCACCTTGGCATTGTGCGAGCGGCTCCTCAAGAGCCGCGGAGGAGCCTGGAGAGTCCATGGAGGCGGCTTTGCTGGTACGGTCCAGACCTTTGTCCCTATGGATTACGTGGAAACCTTCCGCGAAAAAATGGACGCTGTCTTGGGAGAGGGTTCCTGCCACCTGCTTTCTATCCGTCCTGTTGGAGGTACCCAGGTCTTATAAGGGGCGGAAAAAACAATCCTTCAGCCTTATTGAAGAACAAAAGCCAAAACGCAGCAGCATTCCAAAAACAGGGCCGCTCTATTTTGAGCCGCAATTGCCGTTTTGAGATTTCTACCGTATTTTATCAGAAAGACGCTCGGCAGTTTTAAGCAAAGCTAAAGCAGTACTCCGACCAATATTGCTGTTGGAGTGCTGCTTTTCTATTTTGAAGCATTGAAAAGCCGGAAAGTTTAAGCCTGCCGCCACAGCCATACTATTGCTTCATCTGCTAGCGTACCTATGGCTTCACGGCCGGAAAGGTCAGAATCGGACATCCAAAAATGGCCTGGCGGACGGTTGCTGAAAGCCAGCGGACCAACTCTTATGCTTCTCTTCGCCAGGATTCATAATTCTTTGCTTTTTTCTCTTTTTGAGTCTATAAAATAGTTTTCGCAAAAGGATGCTGTCTGCAAAACTTCTCTCAGCCGCATGTGATTATAAAGCGCTTTCCAGCTCTTTTCTTTCTTCTACTCTTGATATAATCCGGCCGTCAGCCGCAAAAATTCTTCCAATAGGCGGCTCATGGCTTCTTCTGGTGTTTCGCCTGTCGCTTGGGAAAGCTCCTGATAAGACGCATAGGCTTCAGGCGGCAGACTGATCGTGATCGTCCTCATGTTCAATCCTCCGTTACAGCTTTTCTTCATCGTCCCCCGGCCGAAGCAATACTTCGCTGAACTTCACCAGCATATCGGTAATTGTTTCTTCCGCCGTACGGTTCGTCATAACGCCAATGGACCGGTAAAAAAAATAAACCTGGTCTGATACAATAAGGTCTATCCTCATATGAAATCCCCCTTTTGATTTTTGTACAGAAGCATACTATTCATGATAGCATGGCTTTTTTCTGTCAAAACCAGATTGCCTTCAGGGAATTTATGGTAATTGATTATCCCTGCAAAGACCGGCTTTCAACAGCGGCCTCACTAGAAGCTGGTAGATCTCAGTAGAATCTATCGCAGAGATAAGGGCTGGGATTCCATAATGGTTACCGGATTTTCCATTCAATTAACAGATCATTTTTATCCTATGCCGTTCTATTAAAGGACAAAGCCCTCTTTCAGACGATTTTATTAGCGTTTCCTTTGCTGGGCAACCAGCATATTTGTAGCATTTAGTATTCTAACCCCGCTGCCGGCGTCCTATACAGCATACCTATCTTTTAAAAGCGGGACTAGGCAAAACAAAGCGGGATAAGGACTAGTCCTTATCCCGCTTTTGGGGTTTCGCTTTTTCCGCTGTTAAAGGAGACCATCCCGGTACGCCCCCAAATACTCGATACAGTAATCATCTACGCCGAGCACGGCCTGTGCCGCATACATTGTAGCTACCAGCTCCCGGTTCATCGGATCCATAATCGCGGCGTCCAATCCGGCAGTCATCGCCGCGGTCAAAAAGGTGCGGTTAATAAGAGCCCGATTGGGAAGTCCGAAGGAACTATTGGAAAGCCCGCAGACGATATGGACATCCGGCAGATTGCTTCTGATTCCCTGAATAGCCCGAACCGCCTCCAGGCCATAGCCTTCACCGGACCCCACAGGCCGAACCATCGGATCCAGATAGATATCTTCGGGCTCGAAGCCTTCCCTTCTAAGCTTTTCCGTAAGAATATTGGCAAGCTCAATTCTTCTCTCCACACCATCCGGAACGCCGGAGTCATCCATGCATAACGCTACCATCGCCGCTCCGCAGGTTTTTGCCGCTTCTACCATAGGAGCAAAACGATTCTCTTCCAGAGTCACGGAATTGATAACAGGCTTTTCTCCCCGGTACTCTTTAGCCAAAGCCAGGGCCACGCTGGGATCCGGAGTATCAATGACCAAAGGAAGCTTGGAAACCGCCTGTACCGTGTTCATCAGCCAGCGCAGGTTCTCCTCTTCTGCTTCCACAAACATTCCAGCATTGATATCTAAAAAATGAGCTCCCGCCTCCTCCTGTTTTACCGCCAAATCAGACACAAACCGGCTGTCCTTTTTCTCAATCGCGGCATAGACCGACGGGATGGAACTGTTCAATTTTTCTCCGATAACAATCATAACTTTATCTCCTTTACTAAACTGTTTTTTATTTATCTCCGTTTCGTCTTGTAGTTGTCAACAAGTTGTAAAAAGATATTAAAACACGGTTAACCCTGGTCAAAACCCGTTGACAGCGCTCTTTTTTCGCCTTATACTGAAATCAGAAAATAACTCAGCTTACTCCGAGTTCAAGAACGCGTTTTTCATAATACTCCTCCCTTAAAGACAGGAGCCCGGCGACGGGTTCCTGTTTTTTTGCGGGGAAATTATCCTGTCAATTCACTTGGTTTTGAGGCGTTCCCTTTAAAAACGCTTCCACATTGTCGCATACTGTATGAAGGAGCCTGTCCCTGCTTTCTTTCGCAGCCCAAGAAATATGAGGCGTAATGACGCATTTCTCGCAATGGGTCAGAGGGTTTCCCTTTTCCGGCGGTTCCTCGCACAGCACGTCCATCGCTGCTCCCGCAAGCCTTCCGCCGTTTAAGGCTTCCGCCAGATCCTGCTCACGGATCACCTGCCCTCGCGAGGTATTAATCAGGTAAGCGGTAGGCTTCATCAGCGACAAGGTTTTTCGGTTGACAAGCCCTGTGGTTTCCGGCGTTAAGGGACAGTGGAGGGAAAGCACGTCGCTTTCCCGGAACAGCTCCTCCTGAGACACCCACCGGTAACCTGAAGGCATGTCTTTTTTTGTCCTGCTGTAAACCAATACGTTCATTCCCAGGTCCGCCGCTATTTTTGCTACAGTCCGGCCGATGCTGCCAAACCCGTACACTCCAAAATTTTTGGATTCCAATTCCACCAAAGGCGCTTTCCAATAACAAAAATCCGTGCTATTCTCCCAATCGCCCTGGTGTACGGAATGATTATGGAGCGCCACATGATTAGTGAGGGCAAACAACAGAGAAAACGTCATTTGAGCCACTGCGTTGGTACAATAAGAGGGCACGTTGCAGACTGGAATGCCTAATTTCCTGGCGGCGTGAATATCGACTACATTAAAGCCCGTAGAAAGAGTGCCGATATATTTCAGGTTTTTTAAGCTTCGAATCATCTTTCCGCTTAAAACCGTTTTATTCGTAATCAGAAGCTCCGCCTCCTTTGCCCGCTCATAAAGCTCCTCCGGCTTTGTTCTGGCATAGACGGTTAGCTCTCCCAGCTTTTCGAGGCGCTCCCAGCTTAAATCGCCGGGATTGGTGGTTTCTCCATCTAAAACTACGATTTTCATAAAATTTCTCCGTTTCTTTGTCGGGATGCAGCCAGTCTTCGCCTGACTATGAAAAGATGATCAAAGCGCAGCTGGTTTCTAATAACGTTGCCAAGCGCTAAAAAATGAGCGGCCGGCTCCTGCCAACAAGGCGCTATGACAGCACCGCGGCGAATAAAGTAAAAAATCATTTTTTATTATACTAGTGTTTGCCTTATTCGTCCATACCCAAAACTTCCGAGTCTTATGGAAAAATGATGTGAATAGCTGTACTTTTTTATCCTTTCCTTGACCTTAGCAGAATAAAAAAATATAATAGCTTTAGGTTCCCGTCATCATACATTTTAGCTGTGTGGAGGTATTTCATGTATTCACAATTAACCGTTGCAAAGCTTTTTGATTTATCTCAAACCCAGGCGGAAACGCTGCTGAACCGTTTTCAGTATCCCTGGGAAGCTCTTCCGCATATTAAGGAATTTATTCTGGCCCTGGGCCCTTCGCTGCCTAAGGATGAATACGAGGAGATCAAGGAAAATGTTTGGGCGGCCAAGTCCGCCGTTATTTTTCCTACCGCGTATCTCAACGGGCCGGTTATCATCGGTAAAAACACTGAGGTCCGGCACGGCGCATTCATACGAGGCAGCGCCTTAGTAGGGGATAGCGCCGTAGTAGGCAACTCCACGGAGCTGAAAAATGTCATCCTGTTTAATAACGTTCAGGTACCGCACTATAACTATGTGGGAGATTCTATTCTAGGCTACCGCTCCCACATGGGCGCGGGCTCTATTACCTCCAATGTAAAATCCGACAAGACCCTGGTAACGGTCAAGTATCAAGGAGAAAAAATTACCACTGGACTGAAAAAGTTCGGCGCTATTTTAGGGGATTGCGTGGAGGTTGGCTGCAACTCTGTTCTGAACCCCGGAAGCGTCATATGTCCCAACAGCAATATTTATCCCTTATCTATGGTGCGGGGCGTGGTTCCTCCAAAAAGTATCTATAAAACAGCTTCGGAAATCGCTGAAAAATTTTAGGAGTAATAAAAATGACCGATATTAATCTGGAAATCGCAAGGCTGGTGCAATACGGCGTAAAAAAGGGGCTTCTTCATCAGGAGGACGCCGTGTTCGCCGTCAACCGGATACTGGCCCTGCTGAAATTAAACGACTACACCCAGGCGGCTGTTCCGGAGGAAAACCTGGCAAGCCCTCAGCCGATTTTAAACCGTATCATAGATTGGGCGGCGGAAAACGGCCTTCTGGAGAGTAATTCTTCCGTTTTCCGGGATCTGCTGGATACGGAAATCATGGCTTGTCTGATGCCTCGCCCTTCTGAGGTGATCTATCAGTTTCGCTCCCTTTTTCACATCAATAAAAAGGTCGCCACCGATTATTTCTACCGGCTCAGCCAGAATTCCAATTACATCCGCACGGACCGGGTAAAAAAAGATGAAAAATGGACGTCACAGACGCCTTACGGTCCAATGGATATCACCATCAACCTGTCCAAGCCTGAAAAGGATCCTAAAGCAATCGCTGCCGCCAGAAATATGAAAAGCACCTCCTATCCCAAGTGCCTTTTGTGCCGGGAAACCGAGGGCTACGCCGGAAGCGTATCCCAGCCTCCCAGAGGCAACCACCGTGTGATCCCAATGGATCTTTGCGGTGAAACCTGGTATTTTCAGTATTCCCCCTATGTCTATTATAACGAGCATTGCATTTTATTAAACGGAAAACATGTCCCTATGAAAATAGAGCGCAAAACATTCGCCCGCCTTCTGGCGTTTGTGGAAAAGCTTCCCCACTACTTTATCGGGTCTAACGCCGACCTGCCCATCGTGGGGGGCTCGATTCTTTCCCACGACCATTTCCAGGGAGGGTGTTACGAGCTTCCTATGGCCAAAGCGCCGGCAGAGAAATCCATCTCCTTTGACGGTTATCCCCAGGTGGATGCCTCTATCGTCAAATGGCCCTTATCTGTCATCCGGCTTTCCTCTGTGGATCAAAGCGTACTCATCGATCTGGCGGATAAAATTCTCTTTCACTGGCGTTCCTATTCGGATTCCTCAGTGGAAATCAGAGCCTTTACCGGCGAGACGCCCCACAATACCATTACCCCCATTGCCCGCAGGCGGGGCAATCAGTTCGAGCTGGATCTTGTTCTGCGGAACAACCGTACCAGCCCGGAGCATCCTCTGGGCATTTTCCATCCTCACGCCGAATACCACCATTTAAAAAAAGAAAATATCGGACTGATTGAGGTTATGGGGCTGGCGGTTCTTCCGGCCCGCCTAAAATCCGAGCTTGCCCTGGTTGAGGAGGCTTTAACCGCACCTGAAAAAGCAGACCGCATTTTCTCCGAGGCCGCCATGGCGCCTCATTACGACTGGTATCGGGAACTAAGGAAGGCCTATTCCGGCGGGCAGGCTGCCCACGCCTTTGTGCAGGATCAAGTAGGCCGGGTATTCTCCGCTATTTTAGAGAATTCCGGCGTGTATAAAACCGATGAAACTGGCCGCAAAGCGTTTCTCCGGTTTATCGGCGCAGTAAATGGAAAGTAACGCTATGAACAAACGAATCGCCGCGATCCACGACCTTTCCGGATTTGGAAAGTGCTCTTTGACTATTATCCTGCCTATTCTTTCCGCCTGCGGGCTGGAAGCCTGTCCTCTTCCCACGGCTTTTCTATCCTCCCATACCGGCGGTCTGCCCGGCTTTACTCATCGGGATCTTACCTCTGATCTGCTGCCCGCCGCCCGCCAATGGAGTGAACTGAAGCTCCGTTTCGACGGCATTTACAGCGGTTTTCTAGGATCCTTGGAGCAGATTTCCAAGGTGTCGGAAATTTTCGACCTGCTTTCAGGCCGGGACACCTTGATTTTTGTAGATCCCTGTATGGCGGACAACGGAAAGCTTTATCAAACCTATTCCTCCGACATGGCCCGCGGTACCCAGCTGCTCTGCCATAAAGCAGATTTTATACTGCCCAATCTTACGGAGGCATGTTTTTTATTGAATGAGCCTTACCGCCCGGAGCGGTACCGAACCCGGGAGGCCGCAGCACGGCTGGCGCAGGACCTTGCCGCCCGTTTCCAGTGCGGCGTGGTGCTCACCGGAATTGGTTTTTCCCCGGAGCAAACCGGCGCCGCCTGTCTGGCCGGCCCGGGAGACGAGCCGGCTTTTGCGTTTTCTCAAAAAGTCGCCCGACATTATCACGGTACCGGCGACCTGTTCGCCAGTGTCTTTGTGGCCGCCAAAATGAAAGGCCTGGAAATCGGCCGCTGCGCTCAAATCGCCGCGGATTTTGTCAGCGACACCATTGCCCGTACCGTCCGCGACGGCACGGATGAGCGGTACGGCGTAAATTTTGAGCAAGGAATTCCTGACCTGATCAGCCGGTTTCAAAAGGAGGCGCTATTGTGAACGGTATTAATACTTTTATTTTTGATATGGGAAACGTCTTAATCGATTACAACCCCTTCCGTATTATGGAGGAAATTGTCGGCGATTGGGAAGCTATTCCTGAAATTATGGCCGCCACTGTGTTTTCTCCCCTGTGGATTGAACTGGACAAAGGCGCCGTTTCCCAGGAGGATGCAGTAAAAACTATGGTGCGCCAGGCGCCTCAGCATCAGGAGAAGATTCAAGCTGTAATGGAGCGGTGGGATGAAACTCTTCTCCCAATTCCCGGTATGCTGGAGCTGGTATCCCAGTTGAAAGCCCAGGGCTACGGCCTGCACCTGCTTTCCAACGCTTCACTGCGCTTTTATCAATATCAAAACCGTTTTCCGGTGATGAAGATGATGGACTCTGTCCATATTTCCGCCAGTATGCGCCTGATCAAGCCTGATCCTAAAATATACCAAAGAGTGCTGGAGGAACAAGGCCTTCAGCCGGAGGCCTGCCTGTTTATAGATGATCTGAAGGATAACATCCAGGGCGCTCAGGCATGCGGGATTCACGGCTATCAGTTTTCTACGCCCGACGCCTTCTCCGACTTTCTGCGGCGGAATAAATTTCTTCCATAAAATTGTTTTCGCTCTCTTTACTTTCCTGTTTTTGGAATGCTATAATAAAAGAAAAAGCAGGAGGTTTTTCTCATGAATGTAAAAATTCAGGATCTAAAGGATGTAACCATCAACGGCGTAAAGACCCTTTGCACCAAGTCGCTGGGATCTTATAAGGAAACCTTTTTTGAGTGGACCGCATTTCCCATGGCAGTAGATTTCAAGTCTACGAGGATTGCTTGCGGCCTGTTGGAGGGCTGGCACCATACACCAACCTTCAACGAGATCGAGTATCATGAGGATGCCGAACTCTTTTATTTCTTAGAGGGTCCCGCTCTAATGCTGTTTGTGGATATCAAGGCTGGCAAAGCGGTCATGGAATCCGCCCAGATTGTCCGGATTCCCGCCGGCACAGAGCTGAGCATCGACCCTGGCAAGGGCCATTTTGTCGCGGTAGCCGAGGGCGACACCATGAAAGCTCTCGTCGTAGCTCCGGTTCAGGATTCCCCCAGAATTACCTTAGACGAGACTGTCTGCGGAGAATAATTCCCTTTCATGTTTTTATAAGCATGGCGGCATAACCAGCACAAATTCATCAATACGCTGTTTATGCGCGACTTGATACAGGTACTAAGAGAAATAAAAAGTTTTTTCTAAATTTAGATTCTATATAAATAAAAAGCCCGTTCCTAAAGGAACGGGCTTTTTTGAAAATGAAATCCTTATGCTTTTTATTTGTGGTACAGCTTTTTCGACTGGTACACAGGCTCGGTCGTCAAATTGACTCCCAACTTTCGGAAAGTCGTCTCATCCACCTGGGACAAAATCACTGAGGAATGAGCCTCACAGCCCTTCAGCTTGGAAAGCTGCTTTAAAGCCAGAGCCGCGGTAGGGTTGGTAGCGGCGCTGATGGAAAGAGCGATCAAAATTTCATCAGTATGGAGTCTGGGATTATTGTTCCCCAAATGTTTGATTTTCAAATTTTGGATCGGCTCAATGACGATTGGGGAGATCAGCAGTATATCGTGGCCGATCCCGCCCAGTCTCTTCAGCGCATTCAGCAGCATTGCGGCGGAAGCCCCCAGCAAAGAGGAGGTCCCACCAGTGATCACCTGTCCATCCGGCAGCTGGATCGCCGCTGCGGGCAGCTTATCCCGTTCAGCCCGTTCCAGAGCCGGCGACACGCAAGCTCTGTCTTTCACGCTGACTCCCGCCTTGCTCATCAAGAGTTCCACCTTCATGACGGCTTCCTCATCCAGCCGTCCTTGCTTCGCGTCGCGCTGGGTATAATAATACCGGCGGATGATCTCCTGACAGGAGGCTTCCTTACAGGCCTCGTCATCCACAATGCATTTTCCCGCCATATTTACGCCCATATCTGTGGGAGATTTATAAGGGCTTTCCCCAAAAATACACTCAAAGGTAGCGTTAAGCACAGGAAATATTTCTACATCCCGGTTATAGTTTACCGCCGTGGTTCCATAGGCCTCCAAATGAAAGGGATCGATCATATTGACATCATTTAAATCCGCTGTAGCGGCCTCGTAGGCCAGATTGACCGGATGCTTCAGAGGTAAATTCCAAATAGGAAACGTCTCAAATTTTGCATAGCCGGCCTTGATTCCCCGCTTATGCTCATGATACAGCTGAGATAAACAGGTAGCCATCTTTCCGCTGCCCGGCCCGGGCGCCGTCACAATCACCAGCGGACGGGTGGTTTCAATATACTCGTTTTTACCGTATCCCTCGTCGCTGACGATCAGAGGAATATTGGCGGGATATCCGGCGATGGGATAGTGGAGATAAACCGGTACGCCGAGAAGCTGAAGGCGGTTCTTAAAGGCCTCCGCTGCGGCTTGTCCCGAGTATTGCGCGATCACCACGCTGCCTACATACAATCCGATCCCGCGAAACGCATCAATCAGACGGAATACATCCGCGTCATAAGTGATCCCCAGATCGCCACGAACCTTACTTTTTTCAATGTCGGCTGCGTTGATGACGATAACGATTTCCGCTTGATCCTTTAACTGGAGAAGCATTCGCACCTTACTGTCCGGCTGAAAGCCCGGCAGCACCCGGCTGGCGTGGTAATCGTCAAACAGCTTACCGCCCAGCTCCAGGTAAAGCTTATTGTCAAACTGGTTGATTCTCTCTAAAATGTGACTGGACTGCATCTTTAAGTATAGATCATTGTCAAATCCGATTTTCATACTTTTCCTCACTCGCTTTCATTCCTACAGAATCCATTATAATAAACTTACCGGGGAAATACAACTGAATCTTACAGAAACCATTGTAGAAATTTGAAAGAAGAAAGAATTTTTCTCAAACTTTTGCCAGGGGGCACAATTTCAAATACAAAGCGGTCAAACACAGGGTTTCCTATCCCCGGCCGATATCTTACCAGCAGGCGATTTAGCAGGGAACGTCAGCCGCATAGTTTCCATTGCCGTCTTCTTAAATTCCGGCGTGTAATCTGATTTGCTTTTCCTTTTTGCACAACTAAGCGCCCCGTTTGTTATTCAGTAAGATTTACTGAATAACAAACGGGGCGCTTCAAAACAGGCTTGTTCTTTTTCTATTTCCTTTGAATTGACTGAGCGCGGCGAAGAAAGCTTGATATCCTCCAGATTCCAGTTATTTCACTGATACGGCTTTCCCGGCATCGGCCGGCTTCTGATCCGGCACCGTTTCCGCCTGCTGAAGGTTTTCACGGGCTACCGACAGCATCAGCTTAATTCGGTTCTCCTGGTTTACCCGGGTGGCGCCAGGGTCGTAATCGATGGCCACAATATTTGCCTTGGGATTTCGCTCCTTTATCTTACGGATCATACCTTTGCCGCAAATGTGGTTAGGAAGGCAACCGAAAGGCTGGGTGCAGACGATGTTTTCATAGCCGGATTCCGCAAGCTCCAGCATCTCCGCCGTTAAAAGCCAGCCCTCACCCATTTTATCGCCGTAACCGATTACACCTTTTACCAGCTCTTTGGTATGGGCGTAGGGGCTCGGCGGCAAAAATTTAGGCTGGCGTTTGACCGCCGCGATCAGAATTGACTCGATCTTGGTGCAGTATTTCATTAGGGCGCTAACCGCCGCGTACTTCAGCGGGTTTCCTCCGTAAAGCTTGATATCCTCCAGGCGGTTATCCACCTTAAACATGGCGAAGCCTAAAATGCCCGGCAGGCAGACCTCGCAGTCCTGGGATTCCAAAAACTCCTCCAGGCAGTTATTGCCCAGCGGGGCGTATTTGACGTAGATTTCCCCCACCACGCCGACCTTAACCTTCTTCTTGGTATGGTTCAGGTTCAGCTTTGCAAAATCATCCACGATTTTATTCATATTTCTTTCCAGATCCTTTGCGCTGTAGCCGCTGCCGGAATTTAGTTCCTTCGCCAGCTGCTGGCTCCATCTGGACACCAGCCGGTCGCTTTCCCCGGCGATGATTTCATAAGGCTTGCACTGGTTTCGCAGCAGCATCAGCTCGTCGCCGTAAACCACAGCCGCCACCACCCGGCGGATCATAGGCAGAGTAATATGAAAGCCGCTGTTTTTCTCCAGGCCCGAAATATTCAGGCTGATCACAGGCACCTTTTCATAGCCGGCCTTTTTCAATGCCTTCCGCAGAAGATGGATGTAATTGGACGCCCGGCAGCCTCCGCCGGTCTGGGTGATCATCAGGGCAGTGTGGTCCAAATCGTACTTGCCGGAATTCAGCGCGTCGATCATCTGCCCGATGACCAGAATTGCCGGATAGCAGGTATCGTTATGTACGTATTTCAGACCAGTCTGGGCGATCTGTGGGCCGGTGGTCTCCAACAGCACCGCCTTGTAGCCGTAGTGAGTAAACACATCCTTGATGATGTTAAAATGGATCGGCGCCATCATGGGAAACAAAATCGTATATTCCTTTTTCATTTCCTTAGTGAACAGCAGGCGCCCGGTTTTGTCATACTGTAATTTTGCCATAATGGTCTCCTTTAACGCCGCCGGCCGGGCGTTGACGATTGGTATAGAAATCCGCGCCGGCTTGAATGATTATTCCTGATCCAGGGCGGCGAACAGGCTTCTCAGCCGGATTTTCACCGCGCCCAGATTGGTGATCTCGTCAATTTTAATCTGGGTATAGATTTTCCCCTCAGATTCCAGGATATCCCGAACCTCGTCGGTGGTGATCGCGTCCACGCCGCATCCGAAGGATACCAGCTGCACTAGATTCATATGGGGCTGATCCTTCAGATAATGGGCTGCGGCGTAAAGCCGGGAGTGATATGTCCACTGATTCAAAACTCCGGTATGAAATTTCTTCACTCTGGAGCTGATGACATCCTCAGATATAATAGCTACGCCATAGCTGGCGATCAGCTTATCAATACCGTGGTTGATCTCCGGGTCCACATGGTAGGGCCGGCCGGCCAAAACGATGACCTCTTTTCCCTGCTTTTCAGCGGTTTCCAGAATCTCCTCGCCTCTGGCCCGGACCTTTTCAAAATACCCGTAATACTCCTCATAGGCGGCTTTCGCCGCTTTTTTGACCTCTTTCAAGCTGATGCCGTCGAAATATTGATTGAGCATGGCGTGGGCTTTCACTGGAAAATCCCGCTTCCGGTGCAGGCCCAGATAATCGTGGATCAGTGTGATTTTTGCCGCGTCCCCCACATTGGCGGCGATAACCTCGGGATAATAAGCCACCACCGGACAGTTGTAGTGGTTATCTCCCAGCTTCTCATCCAAATTATAAGACATACAAGGATAGAAGATCGTCTTGACTCCCTCGTCAATCAAGGTCTGCACATGGCCGTGCATCAGCTTCGCCGGAAAACAAACCGTATCGCTGGGAATGGTATGCTGGCCCCGCAGATACAGCTTGGAATTGGACAGGGGCGACGTTTTCACGCCGAAGCCCAGATCCTTAAAGAAACGGTACCAGAAAGGCAGCAGCTCATACATATTCAAGCCCATGGGGATTCCAATCGTTCCTCTCGGTCCCTCGCAGGAACGGTATTCCTCCAGGAGCTTCAGCTTATATTCATAAATATTCAGGCTCTCGCCGGCGTTTTTCCTGGTAATGGGCTTTTCACACCGGTTGCCGCCAATATATTTTCTGCCGCCCTCAAAGGTATTTACGGTCAGACGGCAGTGGTTGCTGCACAAGCCGCAGGTAACCACACTGATTTTATGGGTAAATTTCGCAAGCTGTTCTTCCGTAAGAATGGTGCTTTTTTCTCTTTTTCTGCTTTGAGCGTACAGCGCCGCGCCATAAGCCCCCATAAGCCCGGCGATATCCGGGCGCACCACCTGAACCCCCATCTCCTGCTCGAAGGCCCGGAGGACGGCGTCGTTTAAAAAGGTGCCGCCTTGCACCACAATCCTTTGCCCCAGCTCGCCGGGAGAGGAAGCCCGGATCACCTTATAAAGAGCGTTTTTCACCACGCTCAGGGAAAGGCCTGCGGAAATGTCCTCAATGGTAGCGCCATCCTTTTGCGCCTGCTTCACGGAGGAATTCATAAACACAGTGCATCTGGAGCCTAGGTTCACCGGCTGTTTGGCGAACAGGCCCAGCTTGGAAAACTCCTCAATGGAATAGCCCAGGGCATTGGCGAAGGTTTGCAAAAAAGAGCCGCACCCAGAGGAACAAGCCTCGTTTAAGAAAATATTATCAATAGTGCCGTTATGGATCTTAAAGCACTTGATATCCTGTCCGCCGATGTCAATGACAAACTGAACGTCAGGCATAAAACGCTTCGCGGCGGTGAGATGGGCCACTGTTTCCACAATGCCGAAATCAACGCAGAAAGCGTTTTTAATGATCTCTTCGCCGTAGCCGGTCACCGCTCCTGCAGCGATCTCCACATCGGGATGCTCCCGGTAAAGCTTCTCTAAAAACTCCTTGATGATCGGCACCGGGTTGCCGGAGTTCGGCTGATACTGGGAATAAAGCAGTTCGCCGTTCTCCCCCATCACCACGGTTTTCACCGTGGTAGAGCCCGCATCCATGCCGAGATAAACCTTCCCCTGGTAAGCGTCAAAATCGCCCCGCTCCACGGAGCATTGGCTGTGGCGTTCCAAAAAGGCGTCATAGTCCTCCCGGGACTGAAACAGCGGCGGATTATACGCAAAGTTTCCTGAGGCCCTGTAATGCTCCGCCTGGCCGATCGCCTGATCTAGGTCAATGTCCTCCTCAGCGCAGAAAGCCGCTCCCAGCGCCACATAGTACAGGGAATTTTCCGGGCAGGTGCCCTTGGTTTTCAAGGTTTCGTCAAAGCTTTTCCGCAGCTCGGAAAGGAAGGTCAGGGGGCCGCCCAGATATACGATATTCCCCTTGATCTCCCGCCCCTGTGCCAAACCGGCAATAGTCTGGTTGACCACAGCGTAAAAAATACTGGCGGCGATATCATTCTTCCTGGCGCCCTGGTTCAGCAAGGGCTGGATATCCGATTTGGCGAATACACCGCACCGGGAAGCGATGGTATAGGTTTTCTCATAGGCTTTGGCAAGCTCGTTCATCTCGTCGGGAGCTACGTTCAGCAAGGTGGCCATCTGATCGATGAAAGCGCCGGTACCTCCGGCGCAGGTGCCGTTCATCCGCACCTCCATACCGCCGGTCAAAAACAGGATTTTGGCATCCTCTCCGCCCAGCTCGATAATGACGTCGCTGCCTGGCAAAAGGCGGTTGGCGGCCACGCGGGTGGCGAACACCTCCTGCACAAAGGGCAGGCGGCAGTTCTCCGCTACTCCCATTCCAGCGGAACCGGAAATTGCCAGCCGGGCGGTTTTTCCCTTTACCACATTGTCCCGTACATATTGAAGAATATCCCGAATCTTTTCCGTAATTTGGGAATAGTGGCGTTCATAGGATTTATGTAAGATTTCATCGTTATCATTGAGCACAACACACTTAATGGTGGTGGAACCGATGTCCAGACCGATTTTCAAGAGAGTATCTCCCCTTTTCCTTTACTACATCTTTATATGATACCAGACTTTTTCTAAGAAAAAAAGCTGGAAATAAAAAATTTTTCTGAAAATGTCAGCCGTCCATTGACAAATCAGGGTTTTGCTGTAAAATATTAACTGTAAGTTAACAGTTATCATTTGTTTACTAAGTAAGTGTAACACGCTGAAAAATATTTGTCAAGTAACCGGGAGGCGCGTCTTGGATTCCTCAAAAATGATTTCCGAACAGCTTTTTTTATTGATTCCCATGCTTTATAACCAGATTATCCGCCCGATTGAGGGAGCGCTGCGGGCAAAAATAAGCCCTCTTCAGTTTTACGCCCTGATGGCGCTGAAGCGGGAGGGCTGTATGACTATGTCCGCCCTTTCCGCTCACTGCGGCGTATCCAAACAGCAAAGCACCCGTCTGATCAACAGCCTGGCGGACACCGGCCTGGTGGAACGCCGGCCGTGCAAGCAGGACAGGAGGCTTATTTTCATCTGCTTAAGCGCTTATGGAGAGGCCCAGATGGACAAGCTTCGGGCGGCGGTCTGCCGGGGAATTGAAGAGCATCTCTCCATTCTCACCCAGGGAGAACAGAAGGAGCTGCTGTTTTCCCTGGAAACTGTTTGGAAAATGATCTGTAAATTAGAAAAAGAAGGAAATCCAAAATAATCGGATTTCCTTCTTTTCAGCACAGCATATTGAGCCAGCCGGTCCTCTCACCCGCTAAACGAAAGGGGCACCGGGCTGGTTTTCGAACCGTATTTCCGCAGCTTTTTCAATGGGAGCGCTTAAAATGCTTAAGGCGCAGGACCGCTTTAGAATGGCATGCTTACGAATATTAAATCCCGTGGACTGACTGTCAGAAGATTTTTTCTCATACGCAGCAAGCCATATATAACAAGCTGCTAAAAAGCAGCTTGCTTTACTCCGCTGTTTTTAAAGGCGGATACGATTTTTCATACACCGCCACTGCCTGGGAATGCAGTCCTTGATAGGCAGCCTCACAGGCGCTTTTTTCATATCGGTACTGCCTTCCCGCAGTAGGGTCGTTGAAATAATAATAGTCCTGGTCATAGCCTACCAGGAGGAGGCAGTGCTCCGGCCGCATCCACTGCAGCTCCTCTCCTGTTCCTTCGATCAGCCAGCAGTCGCCTGGAGTGGGATATTCCATATCGATGGTCGCCCACAGGATTACCGGAATATTATTTTGCAGATAGGTTTCACACAATACATCCAGGGGGATTCCAAACAGAAGGCTTACCTGAAATTGATTCGGATCAACGGCTTTTTTGATAGCCCTTTCGATTACGGGAGCATAACATCCCCAGCCACTGGCCTCTCTGGGATTTCCTAAGAAGGTTTCCCAGGGATCCCCTCCGTACATCGTTCCGTCCTCCGCAGTCCAGGGCTCGGTTCCCAAATCCAGATACCGGTCGATAAATTCGTCTACAGTAATATCGATTCCCAGATGCTGAAGGGCCATCACCGCTGAAACCGACTCGCATCCGGTGGGGTACGTTCCCAGTTGGCTGATATAAGGCGCGTCTATAAGGACGCCGTCCTCCCCTGCGTCATCGCCCGTATCGTTCTTCAGATCAGGATCGCTGGAAGAAACCGCGGACTGCGTCCTTTGAAGCTTGGCATCTTCTGCCTCCGGATTGATTCCAGAGCCATTATTTTCCTCGCCTTTTCCATAGCTCTTTTCATCAGCCTCCGGGGAGAACCGATAGCTTTCCTGCTCTATCCCCTTTGACGACTCCCCACGGGGCGTAAAGGATGTATTGATCGGTTCTAAAAACTGAGCGCTTTTCATGCCCGCCAGCACGGCGATAAACAAAACACCAAGAAAAAGAACTACTAAGGAACCAGGCAGCAGCTTTTTCTTTCGACGATACCTCTTATCCGGAGGCTTACATTTCCCTTGACTCATACCAAATCCCCCAAGCTTTATGGTCTTACCCATTTTCTAAGGTAATTGTATGCGGTGGCCTTGCAAAATGTCCTCAAAAAAATGTAAGGGAAACGTAAAAACGCGCGGCTTGAGAGCGGTGCGTTGAGAAACGAGGCAGGGGCGGCAATCAGCCGCCCCTGCTAAAATTTTTCATCTCACCGCCCAATTTTGCCGCGCGTTTTTATATGTATTTGCAACCAGCGCCGTTTCGTCGAAAAAACGGACGCTGTTCTGCCCAAACAGCAAAACAGCGCCTCTAAGCCCGGGATATATTTCTTTCTTTAAAAGCATAATATAGAGGCCGCGGAAAAATTCCCGGCACATAAACCGCTCACTGGAAAGCCTTTTCAGTATTTTAAGCTGAAGCCTACAAAGCGTTCCTCTATCGGGCTGTAAATCAAAACCATGGATGTTCCGCCATCATTGGAATACATGGCGTAAATGTGGTTATCATACGACAAGCTGGTAAACTCTGATTTCAGAACCAGTTCCCAGATCGTGTATAAATTATCCCCTATATAATCGGAATACTGCTCTTTTCTCATCTGATCACTCAGCATCTGGCAGCGCATAAAAAACATATAAAACGCGTTATCCGTTTTCAACTCCCCATCGTCCAGCTGATAGCTTCCCGAAGGCTTTTCTTCATACAGATCCACTTCACTGTCTGCCGGCAGCGGATCTGACAGAAACTTCTCCCAATCCTCTTGGAGCTTGCCGAGGGCCTGGTCCATTTCATCAGCCGTTGCCTCCCGCTCATCCTGATTCACATAGGAAAAATAGCAAAGGCCGTTAGGATCGAGAGCCATATTTACTAAATACCGCCTGCCGTCCTTTTCGGTGAGCGCCATATCCTTTAAAAACCTCAAATCCTGGCCCGAATACCGAAATTTAATCAAAGGATAAAGCTCTTCATCGGTCCAAGAGCCGCCGCCCAAAATCCGCACGCTGTTTGCCGCAAAGCTGACTATCTCCTCCTCGAAAAGCTCCTGCTCCTGGCCCGTATACAGGTTCCAAGGGTAGAGATTCAGCTCCTCTCCGCTGTTAAGATAAAGGAGGTTGAAATTTTGGGGCTGCTCTCTTTCCTCGATGGTTCCCTTATAGTCCGGAAGAACCAAAGGCGATAATCCAACCGCCAGCAGGCACGCCGCCAGCAAAGCTACCGCAATGATAAACGGCACGCTTTTTCTCGCTAATTTCATCATGGATCCTCCTTTGCCAAGGGAATGGATATCCGCACCGTGGTTCCCTTCCCTAAAGCGCTCTCAAAGGTCAGTTGAGCGTGATGGCGTTCCGCGATCGACGCGCAGAGAGACAAGCCAAGGCCCACTCCGCCTTCCTTTCGGGAACGGGATTTATCCGCCATATAAAAGGGCTCCGTAATCTTTTTCAGCTCCTCAGGGCTCATGCCGATTCCCTGATCTTCTACTGCGACCGTCAATGTCTGCTCCGACTTTTCACAGAAAACCCGGAGCGTTTGTCCCTCGCCGGAGGCCTTCATCCCATTATCGATCAGATTATAAAGGAGTGACTGAAACAACTCCTTGTCCACAGTAATCCAGGCGTCCGCTGGAATCACCTCCAGCCTCAGCCGCCGTTTTTCCAGCACCGGCGTCACAGACGCCTCCACACCCTCTAAAAGCTCCGCAATGGAGATCCGTTCCAGTTCCAGGGGAACGTTATCGGTAATAGACAGCTCTAAAAGCTTGCCGGACAGCCCTCTGAGCCTTTTGGCATCCTCCACGATAATCCTGGCGTACTCCTGACGTTCACTGTCCGTTACCACCCGCTTGCAAAGCAGCACATCTCCCAAACACATCACGGAGGTCAAGGGTGTTTTCATCTCATGAGCCAAGCTGTCTACAAACCGCTTCCTGCTGTCGGCAATCTGGCGCAGCTGCTCCACGTTATTTTGGATCGCTTCTGTCATTTCGTTCACATTCCGAATTAATTCCTGGAACTCGCTGCTTCCCTGTTCTTTAATTCTGATCTGATAATCACCGGCTGTTATTTTTCCCAGAGACCCATTGACCACAGTCAGAGGCCGAAGCAAATGGCGCGTACCCGCCCACAAAATAACGCCGGTGACTATGGCAAATACAATGCTCACAATACTGATAAACCTCAGCTGATTCTGGTAGATCCGGTAGATTTCCGTTACGTCATAGGCGGTAAAGAGATAATATTCCACGCCCTCCAGCCGCAGGCCTGAGCCAATGTTCAGCAGAGTTCTGTCATCCACATCGATAATCAGGGATAGGCATTGGCCGTTTTCCCGCACCCGGTTCACAAACTCCGGCTGCTTGGACAGATGGTCCATTTGTGTAGAAGCGATCAAGCTTTCCCCTCTGTAAACCGCGGTTCCCGTATTGGTTCCTGTCCGGGCGGCTATGCCCGTTTTCAGGAGCTGTTCCACCGTTTCCCCCGGCAGTAAGATCTGTCCCTGACGAATCCGTTCATAAGCAACGGTATTGGCGAGGCTGGAAGCGTAATACTCATGGGAAGATACATCCTGCATTTTTTCCCTCTCCACGGAAGCGGAAAAATAGCTTGCCAGCACTGACAAGGCGGTAATGCACACCGCCGCCAAAACCACCGCAAGAGAAACTAAAAAAATCTTCTGCCACAGCTTCATGGAAGCGAGGAAAGGCTTGTCCCACAATTTCACGGCTTCACCTGCTTTCCAAACGATAGCCAAGCTTGGGAATCGTAATCAGCCTGCGGCTTAAATCCAGCTTTTTCCGCAGCTGCTGCACATGAATGTCCACCGTACGGCTTTCTCCCTGGAATTCATAACCCCAAACAGCGGCCAGAAGCCGTTCTCTGGTGACGGCGACGTCTACATTCTCCATAAAAAAGGCCAGCAGGGAAAATTCCTTGGGAGTCAGCGCTACAGGCTCCCCCGCCTTCGTCACCAGGTGCCTGTCCATATCTATGGTAATATCATCATACACAATTTGGACACGGCCCTTATGAGAGCGGCGCAGCACCACCTCGATGCGCGCCAAAAGCTCCACTGCCTCAAAAGGCTTTACGATATAATCCTCCGCCCCCAGGCGCAGCCCCTTTACCTTATCCGTCACATCCTGCAGCGCTGTTAAAAAGATTACCGGCGTGCCCTTGCTTTGGATTTTTTGAATCACCTCAAAGCCATCCATCCCGGGCAGCATGACGTCCAGCAGAACCAAATCGTAATCGTGCTCCAGCACCTCCTGCACAGCGGCGGCGCCGTCGCCGCAGATCCTGCATTCATACCCTACTAAAGAGATGGTCACCTCAATGGTTCTCGCGATATTCGGATCATCTTCTACAATCAGAATTTCAACCACAGTATCCCTCTTTCCCGCCGAACACTTTATCACAGCTTTTCTTTATATTATAGCAAGCTGAAAAATTCAATTCAAGCAAAGAAACCGCCGTTCCCAAAAGCGTGACTTTTTCGGGACGGCGGCGTGACAAAACCGATACATATTTTACGTTTTTCCATTTTACAAAGCTGTCTGTGTTTTTTAATGAATTCAATCTTCGCAGAGAAGGATATCTGTGGGATAAACCGGCGGTCTTTTACCATTCCACAGGCATTTTACCGCCGCCGTCTTTTCTATCATTCAAAACGCATTCTATAATTCTTTTCTTCCGTGCTGAGAAGCTCCAAAGCTAATAATACAGTCTGCCCTTTTATATTCTAATATTAATCAAATGGGCTACCCCGGGGATGCTTTCTCCCTGCTGGGATGATGTCGGCGACATAAGAGCTCCGGTAGCCATAAACAGAATATTTCGAAGCTGGCCCTTCTGCATTTTCTTTAAAATCACCGAGCAAAGCACCGACGCGCTGCATCCGCATCCGGAGCCTCCCGCATGAACATCCTGAGCCTGTCGGTCATAAATTAGTAATCCGCAATCCTGATGGTTTTCCTGAATAGATACATTTTCTCTGCTCAAAATCTCATACAGCAGCTTGCTTCCCACCTCGCCCAAGTCCCCGGTCAGAATTAAATCATAATCCTGAGGATTTGTTCCTGTATCGCTGAGAAAATCCCGCAAAGTCTGGGCGGCGGCAGGCGCCATAGCTGCCCCCATATTGGCTGCATCCTTAATCCCCAGATCGGCGATTCTGCCCACGGTCACCGCCGAAACATAGGGAACGCCCTCTCCCTTTCCCACCACCGCAGCGCCGGAGCCGGTTACCGTCCATTGGGCGGTAGGGGTTCTTTGCCCTCCGTATTCCAAGGGAAAGCGGAACTGACGCTCCGCCGAGCAGAAATGGCTGGATGTGACTGCAACACAAAGGTTCGCCATTCCTCCATCCACCAGGAAGGAGGACATCGCCAGGGTCTGCGCCATGGTAGAACAGGCGCCGTACTGTCCCAGAAAAGGGATCCCCAGGCTTCTAAGTCCAAAGGTGGAAGAGATGCATTGATTGAGCAGATCTCCCGCGAAAATGTAGTCCACAGCACCAGCCGTCACCCCCGCTTTCTTCATTGCACAGTTTACCGCTTCCTTTTGCAGCCGGCTTTCCGCTTTTTCCCAGCTTTTTTCTCCCAGCGTAGTATCTTCATAGGTTAGGTCAAAGGCGGCGCCCAGAGGCCCCTCCGACTCCTTCTTCCCGCAGATCGCCGCATAACCCAGGATCGCCGGCTTGCGCTCCATGACGACAGTATACCGTCCCATCCTTTTACCCATAGGATTTCCTCCTCGTATCGTTAAGATGTAAAGTGAATCAATAACGTGCAGTGCTATAAGAGCTCTGTAAGATAACCGCAGGCATCGGCACAGTTGAGCCCTAATGCCTCTGACCGAGCCGCAAGGCAGTTTTAAAAATCATCCATTTCCCTTTCTCCAGCGTAAGTCAGCCGTACATAATCAATACAGCCCGAACACATACACGATAATACCGTAAATCACCGAGGCTGTAATACCGTATACCAAAACCGGACCGGCAATCACAAACATTTTCGCCCCAATCCCCATAATGAAGCCTTCCGCCTTGAACTCAATCGCCGGACTGACCACGGCGTTGGCAAAGCCTGTAATCGGCACCAGAGTACCCGCTCCGGCAACCTTGGCGATATTGTCGTAAACATGCAAGGCGGTCAAAACAGCGCTCAGTCCTACCAGGGTCACGGATACGGCACACCTGGCATCCTGAAGGCTCAAGCCTGTCTGTTGATATAAATTGACCAGGATCTGGCCGATTACACAGATCAGCCCGCCGATCAGAAAGGCGAAAAGAG
Organism: [Clostridium] leptum DSM 753; assembly: GCA_000154345.1. Taxonomy (GTDB): domain Bacteria; phylum Bacillota; class Clostridia; order Oscillospirales; family Acutalibacteraceae; genus Clostridium_A; species Clostridium_A leptum. The sequence continues at coordinate 287,200 of DS480348.1, read as the reverse complement.
CATTTCTCCAGCATTTAGAATTGGGTGACGCTTGATTGGTCATCTGAGAGTATTCTTGCTCGGTAATTTTCAAACAGTCCACGTTCCTTTCTTTATGAGACGCCAAACGGCAGAAGCCGCCCATCTGAATTTATTTTCTCTCACTGTTTGAAAAATATGCAAAAAGCGCTCCCGGAGTTTTCCGGAAGCGCTTTTGTTTTGAAAATCTTCGCTTTCTGTTTATCGGGCAAGCTTATTTCTCGCCGTAAACTTCCTGCAGTCTGACCAGATGCTCGTAACGGTCGGCAGCGGCCTTCTCCGCTTTTTCGAAGAGCTTTTCTGCTCTCTCCGGGAAGGCGCGGGTCAAGGAGTTGTAACGAACCTCGCCCATGATGAAGTCGCGGTAGCTGGCGGTCGGAGCCTTGCTGTCCAGAGTGAACGGATTCTCACCGTTGTCAGCCTTGCGGGGATCGAAGCGGAAGTTGTTCCAGTAGCCGGCGGCTACTGCCTTCTTCTCTTCCGCCTGGGAGATACCCATGCCGCCCTTGATACCATGGTTGATGCAAGGAGCGTAAGCGATAATGATAGAAGGACCATTGTAGCTTTCCGCCTCGGTAAAGGCCTTAATGCACTGATTGTAGTCAGCGCCCATAGCCACCTGGGCAACGTATACATAGCCATAGCTCATAGCAATGCCGGCCAGATCCTTTTTCTTGGTAGCCTTACCGGCAGCGGCGAACTGAGCGACGGAACCAACCGGAGTAGCCTTGGAGGCCTGTCCGCCGGTGTTGGAGTAAACCTCGGTGTCGAACACCAGAATGTTCACGTTCTCACCGGAAGCGATGACGTGATCCAGGCCGCCGAAGCCGATATCATAAGCCCAGCCATCGCCGCCGAAGATCCACATGGATTTCTTCGCCAGGAAGTCCTTGTCGGCCAGGGTCTTCTTTGCAAGCTGGCCGACCTCGCAGTCATAAGCGGAGGCCTTTTCCAGCTCAGCGATCAGAGCGTCGGCAGCAACCCGGTTAGCGCCGGAATCGTTAAAGGTATCAATATACTCAGCGCAAGCCTTCTTCATGGCCTCGTCGTCGGTCTTTGCGGCGATCTCGTTGACATATTCAGCCAGTCTGCCGCGGACAGCCTTCTGACCCAGAGCCATACCGAAACCGAACTCGGCGTTATCCTCGAACAGAGAGTTCTGCCAAGCCGGGCCATGGCCCTTCTTATTTACCGTATAAGGAGTCGCAGGCGCGGAGCCGCCCCAAATGGAGGAACAGCCGGTAGCGTTGGCGATAAACATTCTGTCGCCAAACAACTGGGTAGCCAGCTTGGCGTAAGGAGTCTCGCCGCAGCCGGCGCAGGCGCCGGAGAACTCGAGCAAGGGCTGCTTGAACTGGCTGCCCTTCACGGTGGTTTCCTTAAACTTGGCGGCAACCTCGGGCTTCTCGTTCAGAGTACGGCCGTAATCAAAGACCTTCTGGCCGGGACGCTGGGTATCGATGGGCTTCATCACCAGAGCCTTCTCACCCTTCATGCCCGGGCATACCTGAGCGCAGGAACCGCAGCCGGTGCAGTCCAGGGTGGAAATGGTCATAACAAACTTCATGCCGGGTACGCCGGTCATATCCTTGGACTTAGTGCCCTCGGGAGCGGCGGCCAGCTCGTCGGCGGTCATAGCCACCGGACGGATAACGGCATGGGGACATACATAGGAGCAGAAGTTGCACTGAATGCAGTTCTGCGGATTCCACTCAGGAACATCTACCGCGATACCGCGCTTTTCAAAGGCGGAAGAGCCCTGAGGAGCGGTGCCGTCCACATGAGGCATAAAGGTGGAAACCGGCAGCTTGTTGCCCTGATAGGCGTTGACCGGGTTCAGCACGTTGTTGACATACTGCTCCAGATCCTTTCTGTCGGTGGTAACCAGCTTCTTCTCGTCGCAGGCGCAGGCGTCCTTCCAGGAGGCGGGAACCTCTACCTTATGAACGTCGCTGACGCCTCTTTCGATGGCGGCGTGGTTCATGGCGACGATCTTCTCGCCCTTCTTGGAATAGGACTTGGTGGCGGCGTCCTTCATATACTGAACGGCGTCAGCCTCGGGAATGATGTTGGCGATTTTAAAGAACGCGGCCTGGAGAATGGTATTGATGCGGCCTCCCAGACCGATTTCCTTACCGATCTTGATACCGTCGATGGTATACAGGTTAATATCGTTGTCGGCGATGAACTTCTTCATCTTGCCGGGCAGCCTCTTATCCAGCTCCTCCACATCCCAGGGACAGTTCAGAAGGAAGTTTCCGCCCTTCTTCAGATCCTCGACAATGTCATACTTGTCTACATAAGAGGGGTTGTGGCAGGCTACGAAGTCAGCCTTGCTGATATAATAGGTGGATTTGATCGGCTTATGACCGAAACGCAGGTGGGATACAGTCAGACCGCCGGACTTCTTGGAGTCGTAGGCGAAGTAGCCCTGAGCGTACATATCGGTGTGGTCGCCGATGATCTTGATGGAGTTCTTGTTGGCGCCTACGGTGCCGTCCGCACCCAGGCCCCAGAACTTACAGGAGTGGGTTCCGGCAGGAGTAGTGTCCGGGTTTTCCTTCTCCTCCAGGGACAGATGGGTCACATCGTCCACAATGCCAATGGTAAACCGCTTCTTGGGAGTATCGGTCTCCATGTTGCGGTACACGGCGATGATCTGAGCAGGAGTGGTATCCTTGGAGCTCAAGCCGTAACGGCCGGTGTAAACCGGAATGCACCCGAAGGGAGTGCCGGACAGAGCGGCCAGAACATCCAGATACAGAGGCTCGCCGATAGAGCCAGGCTCCTTGGTTCTGTCAAGAACAGAAATGGCCTTCACGGTGGAAGGAATCACATCCAGCAGATATTTGGCAACGAAGGGGCGGTACAGTCTGACCTTGATCAAACCGACCTTGTCGCCGGCGGCGTTCAGATAGTCCACAACCTCTTCCGCGCATTCGCACACGGAGCCCATGGCGATGATGACTCTCTCCGCGTCGGGAGCGCCATAGTAGTTGAAGGGCTTATAATCGGTGCCGATCTTGGCGTTGACCTGGTTCATATAGTCAATGACAACATCGGGAACCGCATCGTAATAGGTGTTGCAAGCCTCGCGAGCCTGGAAGAAGATATCGTCATTCTGGGCGGTGCCGCGGATTACCGGATGCTCAGGATTCAGAGCGCGGCGGCGGAACTGATCCACAGCCTCCCAATCCAGCATATCGGCCAGATCCTTGTAATCCCACTGCTCGATCTTCTGCACTTCGTGAGAGGTGCGGAAGCCGTCGAAGAAATGCAGGAAAGGAACTCTTCCCTTGATGGCGCTCAGGTGAGCCACAGCGCCCAGGTCCATAACCTCTTGCGGGCTGTTGGAGCACAGCATGGCATAACCAGTCTGGCGGCACGCATAAATATCAGAATGGTCGCCAAAAATGGAAAGGGCATGGCTGGTGATGGCGCGCGCGGATACGTGAATGACGCTGGGCAGCAGCTCGCCGGCCATTTTGTACATATTCGGGATCATCAGTAGCAAGCCCTGAGAAGCAGTATAGGTGGTGGTCAGAGCACCGCCCTGCAAGGAGCCGTGCACCGCACCAGCAGCGCCGGCCTCAGACTGCATCTCGGTTACCTGCACTTCCCTGCCAAACAAATTCTTCACACCGTTGGCGGCAAACTTGTCCGTCTCATCCGCCATTACGGAAGAGGGGGTGATGGGGTAGATGGCAGCTACGTCGGTAAACGCATAGGATACATACGCGGCGGCGTTGTTACCATCCATGGTTTTCATTTTTCTTGCCATGTAATATTTCCTCCTTTAAGGTTAGCTCATGAAAGAGACTTTGCAACAGTCGGCTCTGTTACATCACATAAGATTCTATCATTTTTTTAACCTTCTGTAAAGGATAAAAATCGATTTCCAGGGAAATTTACCCCCTTTTAATAAAAGTTTCACAAACTTAGTCCGCTCTTGACAAAATAGGGGGATATCTTGTAAAATGGAACCAACTTTATATGATTGAAAGGGGATTACACATTCATGCCTGCTGACCCTGTTCCCGACGGCGACCCGTTGATACAGATTATCCTTCTGCTGGTACTGATTTTGGTCAACGCCTTTTTTGCCGCGTCGGAAATCGCAGTGATCACGTTAAATGACAACAAAATTCAAAAAATGGCCGAGGAGGGCCACAAAAAAGCGCAGAAGATCCTGAAGCTCACCAAGAATTCCAGCCGGTTCCTCAGCACGATTCAGATCGGCGTCACCCTGTCGGGCTTTTTGACTTCCGCGTCTGCGTCTCAGAGCTTTGCGAAAAAGCTGGCCGACGTTATGACCTTTCTCCCCTTCTCACCCTCTGTGGTGGAAGGCGTGGCCACGGTGATTATCACCATTATCCTTTCTTATTTCTCCCTGGTTCTGGGCGAGCTGGTGCCGAAAAAAATCGCTATGCAGAAGTCCGAGGCCCTGGCGTTCCGGTTTATCGGCGTGCTGAACGCTACCGCCACGATCTTCAAGCCCTTTGTCTCTTTCCTAACCGTGTCCACAAACTTTGTGCTCCGGCTGCTGCGGATTGATCCCAACGCCTCGGAGGAAACCGTCACTGAGGAGGAAATCCTGATGATGGTGGATGTCGGCGAGCAGAAGGGCGTGATTCAAAACAGCGCCAAGGATATGATCGCCAATATTTTTGAGTTTGACGACACCACGGTCACCGAAATCATGACCCACCGCACCGACATGACAGCGGTAGAGGATACAAGCTCTATTTCTGAAGCTGTGAACCTGTCCATCGAAAACGGCTACTCCCGGATTCCCGTATACCATGAGGATCTGGACGATATCGTGGGCATCGTCTATGTAAAGGATCTTTTAAAATATGTCTGCTCCCAAATGCCGGAGGAAACCAAGCTTACCGACGTGATGCGGGGCGCCAGCTTTATTCCGGAAACCAAGCGGTGCAGCGAGCTGTTTGCGGAAATGACCGCCAGCAAGACCCAGATGGCTATTATCGTGGACGAATACGGAGGCACCGAGGGTCTTGTCACTATGGAGGACCTGGTGGAAGCCATTGTGGGAAACATCCAGGATGAATACGACAACGAGGAGGAAGAAATCCACAAGGTTAACGACAACACCTTTACTGTGGATGGCACCGCCTCCATCGATGAAATTTCCGACCTGCTGGGCATCACCTTCCCCGAGGGCGACTACGACACTGTTTCCGGCCTGGTCATCGAGTATCTGGGCCACATTCCCAAGCCGGGAGAGCATCCCACCGTCAATATCGAAAACGTCCGCTTTACCGTGGAACAGGCCGAAAACCGAAGAATTGACAAGGTGTTGATTGTCAAGCCTTCTCAGCTCCCGGAAAAAACGGACAGCGAATAAAGTAAAGCAAAGCAAAGGGACGAAGCCTTTCCGGCTTCGTCCCTTTTACATATTTATCCAAAAACAGGACGGCCTACAGCACAACCATACAACACGGCTTTTCCCTCGAAGCGCCACAAGGCATTCTCAAAGCTCCTGCTCCAGAAGGAACTCTTCATTTTGGAACATCAGGTGCCTAAGCCTTTCCCGGTCCATGCGGCCGCCCCTTATGGCATCCGCCAGCAGCAAAAGCTGGGAAATACTCGCCGCCGCTCCTAGAACGCCGGTATTTCGGCTGATTCTTTCCAGCTGGGCTTGGACGTTCCCGTTAAAATGACCGGCAACGAACAGGAAATAAAAGGTGCCCAGCCCATTTTCAAAATTCTCCCACCACTGGTTCGGGTTGACCAGTTCATCCCTGGTCTGGTTTTCCCGGACATACCGCTCCATTTCATCCGCCTGGGCAATGGGCAGGCTGTAGCCTGAGGAGTAGGCCTTTGTGTCAAGGATAATCCCGTAATTGTCTGTCAGCCCAGCGGTATACAGCACGCCGTCAGGCCTGCGGCTTCCACCCAGATGCAGGCCTTGAAAGCCGCATTCCTCGGTCAGCAGCTCGATCACCTTCATCTCAAACAAACGGTTCTGTTTGCTGTCATAGGCCAAATCCACCAGCGATAGGTATTCATGGGGAAGATTCCTCAGCTTTTCCCGGAGCTTTTCCTTTGTCTCCGACTGGCTGGATTTGGCAAGCTTCTTTGGCACCGGAAGAATCAGATCATTGATCTCATCCTTCCAAACACATTCCCGCTCTCCGGCGGCAATATTCAGTCCGATATGGATCAGGCCCTGAACATCGTCCCGAATCGTAGCCTCGTCCTCCTGAAGCCCTAATGCCTCCAAATACTTTTGGATCTCAGTATAAGACACTCTCCCCTTTCCCTCAGACACCGCTTTCAGCACGCAGGTCCTTCGGGTCCTCAGGTATTCCCGGTCATCTCCCTTAGTCGCCATCATTTCAAAGGATACATTTTTAGGAATCCGCTTATGCCGGCTTTTGCCGAGAGTTCGGTTCAGGGCGGTTATCCCTAATCCGGTAATCACATAGGACTGCCCAATGGATTCGGTATATTTCCTGCCGGCCAGGGTAACCGTCACCGGCTTCGCCTCCTGCTTCACCAAGCCCAGCTTTTCCAGCCATTTAGCGATCATCCGGGCGTATTTATCCGAGGAACCATCCCAATCGGTTTTCATTTTATTTTTTTCCTTGGCGTCCTTTGAGGAAGCCAAGGACCGCACCAGCACTGTCTGAGGCAGGCTGGTAAAGCCATCCTCTCCTACGAAGCCCAGCTGCTTTCCCAGCTCAAATTTTGTCAGGTGCGCGCCCTCTCCCTCCCCCAAAAGGCTCAAGATCCTCACCGCGGGAGGATACGCCAAAACAGCGGAGGTGAGCAGCTCCTTTTCCTGAGAATTCAGCTCCTCTCCCTGTGTTCTTGCCTGAGCCAGGGCTTTTCCTGTCTCGGTGAGCTCGAAGGCATCGCCCTGATATCCATAGCGCAGAAAGCCCAGCGCATGTGCCCAGCGGACAAAATTATCCGCCGGCCAGTCGCCGATAAAGGGGCGCACCTGCCCTCTCACCGCGGCCTGGACGATTCCGTTGCAGCGGGCGGCGCTGCGGGGCGTGAAGGAGGTGCCTACCAGATCGGTGTATGAAATCCGCAGCGGCCTTTGATTTAAAGCATCCAGCAGTCTCTGTCTGCCATCCCGCTCCTCCACCAAGGCTGGAATCACCTGCCCGGCAAGCTCCTGGTGCTTGAGGGAGGTTTCATCAAAAATTGCCACCACATCGCACAGGCTTCTGAAATCACTGGGATCTTGAACCCATCCGAAGGTTCTAAACCTTTTGGCCTCGGTGGGGATTAAATGAATCATACAAACCCTCCTTATCGTAGTTTACAATTAAAACCTCCCGGCTGCTTCCCCTCTGCGTGTTATAGCTGGAATTGGAATAGCTTGAGGTCAAATCGATCACCCGGTACCGCTTGCTCCAGGCCAGCAGCAGCTCGTTAGTCTGGCCCTTATGCTCCAGCACGTTGGAAAGGGCAAACCGGATATTTCTTTCATTTGCCCGATCCAAAAACGCCAGAAGCTGAAGCTCCTTTTCCCGGTTCCAATCCTGAAAGCCCCGGTTCCCGTCGTTATAGGAGCCGGTAGTGATCAAGTACGGCGGATCGCAGTAAATCATATCCTGGGGGCCCAGGCCCTCCAAGTCAAACAGGGTAAAATCCTTGTTTACGAAAGTCACCGGGCTGTTTTGCAGCTTTTCCACAAAAGCGATCAGGTTGCTCCGCATCTGCTGGGAAAACTGGCTCCGGTTTCGCCCAAAGGGATTGTTATATTCCAGCCGGTTATTGAACCGGAACTGATAATTAAAAGAAAAACAAGTCAGCGTATAAAGATCAATCGGATCTCCTGTTCGGTTATAGTAATCCCGAAACTCCAAAAAGCTCTGTTCGTTCACCTTGGAGAGCTGAAACTCTTCGATATTCCGGTCAATTCTCCGAAGAATTTCTTCCAGCTCCATGGACTGAAACGTCTGGAACAGCTCAATAATTTTGGAATTGATATCGTTGCAGACAATCCGGTCCGCAGAGACGTTGATAGCCACGTTGGCACCGCCGGAAAACAGGTCCACAAAGGAAGAAATCTCCTTGGGAAACAAGGGCAGGATCTGCGGCAGCAGCTTATATTTTCCACCGATGTAATTCAAGGGGCTCTTCAGGTATTTTTTGGTAGCCACCGCCTTATTGCTCAAGGGATTGGTCCGGATCTGATACACCTTGGTATGGCGCACCTTTTTACGGATGTAAAAAATATATTCCTTTAAATTGCTTTCATCGCTGGGAATTTTGCTTTTGTACTTTTTATAAGGAATATCATATCTGCGGTAGCTGTTCTCCAGCCCCCGCTTTTTCAGGATTCTTTCAATTTCCTGGGCTGTCATTAAGCCCTCCGTGCTGTAGCTCAGCACCAAATGATCAAATTTAGCCCTGGCCACCAGCTCCTCAAACGCTTGGGAGACCTGGCTTTTTACACAAAACGCCGACTTCTGCCCCTCATAGGGGCGCATACCGGTCACCCCTGTTATATGCGGCCGGTCATAGCGGGAAACCGTCTCCAGCAGATGATAGTTCGGGGCGTACTGCCTGCTGTTATAGGGCGGGTCCAAATATAAAATATCCCCCTCGATCTGGCGGATAAGCTGGTTGGAATCCATATTGTAGCAACGGTTTTGATATCCGTTGTCCACTACCTCCAAGCGGATCATGCTGAAATCCTTATAGGCCCTTTTATCCCACCGCTTCAAATAGGCTCCGTAGGTTCCGGTGATATTAGAGACAAAGGGCACGCCTTCGATCAGTCCCGCCAAAAGGTAATAATATTCGTTTTCGTTCAGCAGCCCGGCCGTTTTCCAGGATTCAATGGTATTTCGGATAAAATCAATCCTTTTAGCGTTCTGGGGAGAAAGGTACATTCGGCTGCAATGCTCATTCGGGGAATAATTTTGGGTAATGAAAAATTGCTCCGGGACCGCTTCCGGATTAGAAATTTTCGTCTCCTCCAAAAATGAAAAAGGATCCAGAATCCCGAGCTCTTTCAGCTTTTTAAATTGAGGAACGCTGTTATTTTCAACGGTCGCCTTCTGAATGGCGTAAGAAAAATGGAGCAAATCGTTGGAAATAATCTCATAGTCCGGCTTAAAATAGCGGGCGACCGTCCCTGTGCCGGAAAAAATATCGCAAAATACCCGTTCCGTTCCATCAGTATTCTCTTGAAGCACCCGCTTAATATGATCCAGCAGCAGCGTTTTCCCGCCGATAAACCTCATAGTATAACCTCACATCCCAAAACATCCTTTCTAATAGTATACCATCCTTTTTCTAATTTTCAAGAGCGAACCCACGGCGATGCTCTGAAAGAATATAAAACCGGAAACGTCCTCCAATCGCTTAGACCGTCTCTCCCTCTCCGCTATTATTCCTTAGTTGGAAAGGCTTAGCTTTTTTATACAGCCTATCATCAGAAGGCCGCTGTCGGTTTCCTCAGCCTCCGAATGGTTGCCCAAGGCGAAAAATGATTCGGCCCTTCCTGGCTTTCCCGCTGGCGGAACAAGTATTTAAGGCCAAGAAAAGCAGGGCGGTAAAAGCCTTCCTTCCCTCGCCCTACTGAAATTCTGACAGTGTCCAATGATTTTCCAGGAACAAAAAGAATGCTGCGACGCTCAAAAAATAATTGCCCGTTATACGCGCCAGCTTTCTTAAAAGCTGGCGCGTAAATAAATAACCAGCTATATTTTCGCTCTTTGCGCCTCACGTCATTACCAATGCTTCGCTCCGGCACGAAATGCAAAAATACTGTTGGCTTCGCCTATCCATAATCGTGCAAAATAGGATTAACCGCCGGCCGGAAGTCTGTGCTGACAGTGCCCCGAAACCCTCCGAACTCCTTCAACACTCCTTCTCACTTACCACCGGTTTTTACCGAGGTTACGGTGCTGGGAAAAAGGAATCTCAAATCCGCCTACCTCATAAGCTCATATTTAGAGAGAGCGGCTGTTATCACAAGGGTCAGCCCCAGATAAATCAAATAGCAGCCCATAAGCACAATCCAGAGACTAGTGCCTGAGGTGGGATTGATCACCAGCAGGAATCCGAACGCGATATGGAGAGCGCTTTGAATAAACAGCCAAAGGAAGGGTTTCTTCCGCTCCCGCGCTTTAATCGCCTCGTTCATTTTCACAGCTCCCAGCACCAGAACCACAATTCCGGTGATCGCGGCGAAAATAGTGATTGGCGCGCTGCGGTGAAGCAAAAACGCGGCGCCGAACACTACAAATACAACCCCCACCACTAGCTTTAGGGTAGGAAAGGCTAAATATTTCTTTTCCAAAAAACACTGAACGATTTGAAAAATTCCGATGATTAATGTTACCGCGCCAATCAAAAACGAAAACATATTGGCCAGAGCGCCGGGAAAAATCACACACGCCAAACCCGCTAAGGCGGTCAGGGCCCCTTCTATTATTTCCGTCCATTTTAAGCGCTTCAGCATTTTATCCATAACAAAAGCACCTCCCTAAATTACTAAAAAGATCACGCCCAGGTTATAGAGGGAATGAAAAAAAATCGGCCCCCATAAATTTCTGGTTTTTTCAAAGACCCCGCCTAACAGCAGGCCTACCAAAAATACCGAAGCCGCATTGGATAACAGCTGTGCCGGAGAAGCGGCGCCGGCTGAAAGCCAGGAAGGAAAATGAATCAGCAGGAACGCCGCAGCAGAGATCACATCCGCTTTTCCAAAGGAGAGCTTAGATAAAAGGGAATTCAGCAGCAGGCCCCGGAAAAACAGTTCCTCTGTCACACCGGCGAACACAACCGTGGAAAGGATTTCTCCCACACTGGGAGACTGCAGCGCCACCCCTTGCGCGGGATTTTTCAAAAAATTCGTCAGCAGGAAGAACAGCAGAAAAAAGGCCCCGCCCCCCAATCCCACAAAAATGGTTTCCCGATTCATCTGAAGCCACTTTTCAGGCGGTGATACCAGCTCGCTTTTTCTTCCCTTTACAAGAAGAAGCACCGGAAGGCCGTAAATCAAAAGCTTGATTCCGCCCTCGGCCAAGGCTGCCGGAAGCTCCGGCAGCGCCCCGTACAGCAGGCTTTGTCCCCACAGCCGGTAAAAGGTCCAAAGGATCGCCAGCCAAAGATAACCTGCGGTAAGATAAAAAACACTCTTGGAGGTTTTCATTTTTTCCATCGATTAATACAGTACCAGAGTGTTCTTGCTTACCACGCATTTACACTCAAAGCTTTCCTCCGTTTTTTTCTTGATATCGCAAATAGAATGATACTCGAATTCATAGTTTCCATGACTGTCCGTCATCACCTTTCGCGTGATCAGAAACCGGTCCTCTACACAGCTGACAAATTCTCCCAGCTGCTTTTGGTATTCCCCCTGAACCCCGCTGTTCACAATTCCTTTCACCAGGCAGGTTTCCTCCCCCTCGGTGATACGGTAAACCTTACAGCCCTGGACATCCACATGATAGTAGCAATCCTCCCGGTCAAAGGAAAGCTGAGACAGCACCTCCACCTTTCCGGTGGCTTTATCGCATCGGCAGATGCATTCGCTTTCTGTGGGAAAATGCCTTGCCCGGAAATAAACGCCCTTCTGATCCATACCGGTATACCGGGCCAGGCCCTCAATACCGGCAGTCACCAGCTTTTTCAGCTTCAAAGCTTCCGCTCCATTTGCCAGTTCCTCCAGGATCTCCGCAATTCTTCCATCCCAAATATAATCGCAAACCGGCTGGCTGATCCAGCGGGCGTTTTTATAGCATTTCTCCTTATGCGCCTCGTCTCCGTAAGGGTTTAACAGAAGAGCCCTGTTTTCTCCCTCCTGGGAATAAAGCACGATGTCCTCTCCGCCCAAACGGCACAAAATCCTATCCTTTACCAGATATTTTTCCGCGGTATCGAGGTCATGAAGATATGCGATTCTGGAATTTCCGGTTTTTTCCTGATATTTTGCAAACAGTTCATCGTACTTTTCATTGGCAGTGGTCCAAAGGAGAATATGCCTTTTGTCTAGAGCCCTGCAATCGGAAAAATCCCCGATCAGCCTGATCTTCAGCCGGGCGGTTTCCTCTCCTGTGTTCTTATCCACTCGGAACACCCACACGCTGTCTCCGCCGTTTTCCAGCAGCAGCACAATACTATCAGAAAAGCTGAAAAGATGCTGCACAAACGTAGGATCATCCAAGGAATAATGGGTTACCACCCGCTCCCGTTTAGACACCCTGTTATATTCCAATAAAAAAAGGTTGTTGTGGCCTTCTTCCTTTTTTTCCTCTGCGTAATAAATAAAATCATCATTAATTTCGATGATCTCCACATTTCTCACGGCGAAAACATTTCTGATATCCACCACAACCATAGCGATGACTCCCTTCTTTCTCCAGCCTTCCAGCAGGAGCGAATTGAAAATGGTAAGGTATGGGGTTATTATAGCACAAATGGGAATGGGTTCCAAGACGAACCAGCGGAAAACCGTCGGTTTTTCAGCCGTCTCTCCAAACCTGCCGGTTAAAATCATAAATAGCAAAAGGTACCAATCATGCAAAATCAAAGGCTTCGCCCCGGCGTCTGTCAAAAGCGTTTCCATATAGCGAAGCGCGGTCCGCCCTTGCGAAAGCGATACGAGCCCAAAAATGCTTTTTATGCTGTTTTTTGTGAAGTGCTTTCAATCCTTTTTAAGGGGAAGCTGAATTTTCCTTTTGCAAAATTTTATAAATCATCAGGTGGATGTAGAAATAGGATATAAAAGATTGTATAATGGTTTTGTAACTGAAAGGAGGGGTTTTATGAAACAACGACAGCGGCTCACACGGCTTTTGCCGCCGCTTCTCCTGATTTTTCTGTTATGCCTGCTCTGCGGCTGCTCCGTCCGCCAGCCGGATACCCGCCTGACCTTAAACCCCGACGGCTCCGGCGAGCGCGTTATAAATTGCGTGATCGCCAACAACGGGCTTTCCGAAAAAATAGACGGCGGAGAGGCCGCTTTTGACGCGTTTCTATCCATTCATTGCCCTCCGGAGCTTACCTATGAGAAGAGTCAGGGCCGGTTCCACACAAACTACCGCTTCACTCTCTCCTTTGATAATATTTCGGATTACCGGCAAAAGGTATCCGCTTTACTAGGCAGGGAGGCCGAGCTTTACTATTCCAGTCCCGATAATCTGTTTGCCCAGGGGCAGTCCCTGCGGGAAGGCTTCACTTCTCAGGATCTGATGGACTGGCTTTCTGTACAAGCGAAAAAGGAGGGGCTTCTGGCCGAGCAAGATACTCTTTTCACCTTGAGCGGTAATGAAATCCAGCTGGAGAGCCGGCTGGTTTCTTCCGGGGACAGGCTGGAACTTTTCACATTGGATTATCAGCCAATCGACAAAATCGCAATCCATACCGAGCTTTTGCCAGACGGCTCCTATCACCGTTCCCTTTCCTACCAAATCCCGCAAACCGCCTGCGACGCTTTCGGCGTGCAATTGGAGCGATATATGGCCACGCTGGTACCGGAAAACGGGAAAAGCAGCTGGAAAGCCATTGCCACCGGCCGGGTTTTCACCGTATCCTTTGAAGCGGGAGACGCTGAAGAGCTCTCAGCGCTCACCCGGCAGGCATTGGACAGCGACACCCCTAAGGCGGAGCTTACCTCTACAGAACAGACCCTGTTCAGCGCCCGGCATGTATTTCGGGAAACCCTGGATTTTTCTTCCTTTCCCTCAAACCGTGAGGGGAAAACCTTTGTAAGCTATACTTTCAGCACCAAGGATCACTCGGGTATTTCTCAGGTTTCTTTAAAAAACGAGGGCCAAGCGGTAGATCCCAGCAGTGCTGTGGAAAACAATGAGTTTCAGTTTCAAGGAGACGCTTCTCTCCTGGAGATTTCGCTAAAAAGCAGCGATAAATATTCGGTTTCCGCAGTGAGCGTTTCTCTTACGGAGCAGGATAGCGGTATTTACCAAAGAAGCTTAACCCTTTCTTTTACGGGAGATCCAGGCGGGCCGGAAAAAGCCAAGGATTATTTTTCTTCCCTACCCACTCAATTCACCGATGTGCAGGCAAAGGGAAACCGATGCGCAGTCACAATTACCGGCTCTCCCAGTGAAATCACCAGCGATCAAACGCTGATCTTCGGCGAGGGTAATACGGTAAGCCTTACCCAGCAGAGCGGATTCTCGCCGTTTTCCTACGATAATTTAGAGGATCGATTGGAGCTTTCCTCCTTTCTGAAAAAAATAGGCTTTAGCGGCCAGCCTACCTACCATTATTTTTCCAGCCGTACCCTTGATGAATTTCTTCAAACTGACAGTTCCGGAGAGCGCCAGGCCTTTGACGGTGACCAAGCCCAGGCCGGAAAGACAATTTCTGCCCAGGGAGCGGTCGTTTTGACAATGGTCAATAAAAGCTGGAATCCTGTTTTCTGGCTGGCGGCAGGGACCGGGATACTGCTGATTCTGCTGGCTTCCGCAGCCGTGTTTTTCCGGTTCCAGCGGGCAGCGCTGCGAAAGAAAAAGCCGGAACCTGAATTTTTAGTATTAGAAGAGTTTTGTCCCCAATGCGGCGCGGTTTTATATGAAGGAATGCGGTACTGCACCCAATGCGGCGTGGATTTAAAGGCTCACCCCATCGATAAACGGGCTGGAAAGGATTGACGGTATGCTGGAAAGAAAATATGGTTGGACCATAGAGGCAGATATCCATGGTATGCGTGTGCTGGAGGCAAAGCGCGAATTAGAAACGCTGATCGGAAGAGCGGATAAAAGCATTCGTGAAATCGTGGTGATCCACGGCTATCATGGCGGCAGCGCTTTAAAAAATATGGTCCGCAGCGAGCTTCGGCATCCTCGCATCCAGCAAAAAATTCTTTCTCTAAATCAAGGGGAAACCACCCTACTTCTCAAGAAGCCTTAATGGTAAAATGCTGTAGCAGCCTGGGCGTAATACAGATAATATCATAGGCACATCCAATCACAGGAACACCTAAAATCAGAATTAGCAGAAATCACAAACTAAAAAAAGCCATTGCGGAAGCATTCCGCAATGGCTTTTTTATTTGTTTGAATCACTGACCATCCTTGCAGTTCATCAGTCCTCTGAATACCCGGACAAGCTAGAGGAACCCGCGGTTTTGGAGCTTCCCATTTCACTGCCGTAGGTTTCAGTGGAAGGGCCATAAATGGGATCTACTGTATCCTCGTAAATAAACCGCTGAAGATGTTCTCTGGCCGCATCCCAGTCGTCAATCGCCAGCACATTGCCCGCGTCTACATCAACCGCAGAAAAGGCGCCATCCTCCGGAAGCCGGAATTGATACATAGGATAATCCATATAGGAGGAAATCGCGCCGCCCGCCAGGCCAGCCATTTCGTTAACTGAAATATTGGTGGTAACGCCGGGAAGAATCTTTGTCAGCAGGGTTAAAAGAGTTCCTACATCCCGAGTGCCTTTGACCTTGTTCAGCACCTGAAGCATAAAATCCCTTTGCCGCTGCGTTCTGCCGAAATCATCCCCCACTCCATAACGGATTCTGACATAAACTAAGGCAGTCGCCCCATTCAGAGTATTTTTTCCCTCTGTAAAATTCGCAAATTCCGGCCCTACGCTCTCGTTCATGACATCCGCTTCTGTTTGGGTCATTTCCACCTCGATGCCTCCCAGAGTATCCACGATACCCGGGAAGGTGTCAAAATAAACCACAGCGTAACGGTCAATATCGATTCCGAAATTTCTTTCGATAGTCTCAATGGCAAGCGCCGGTCCTCCATAGGAATAAGCGTGGGTCAGCTTCGTATCTCCCCATTCCGGCACGTTAACATAGGTGTCCCGCATAAAGGAAGTCAGCTTCAGCTTCTTATTCCGGTTATCAATGGACAGAAGCATCATGGTATCAGACCGGCCATACCCGGTTTCCCCCGGACGCTCATCGGAACCAAACAGCATAATATTCAGCACCATCGGATCCTTAATCAGGGTGCCATCGATATTAGCGGGGATCTCCGCGATGCTGCTGGTATTGCTGGAATTGCTGCTGGCGGTAAGGGATTCCTTCGCGCTGCTGTCCAACACCGTGGAATCCAGATTTTGGTACATACCTGCAAGCAGGCCATGAGCATATACAATCACGCCTCCCAAGCCTGAAAAAACGACGCACAATATTATTATAATCACATTGGATACTTTTCTTCCAGTAGACCTTTTAAATGGATTTTTCCCATTCGATCTAGAGGAGATGTCTCTATTCTGTGGTTCCTGGTATCTTCGGTTAGACGCCATGAATTTCACGCTCCTTTGGGGAAATCGTCATTCCGCTGTAACAAGGATTCATTATACAACAAATTTCGCAGGTTGGCAAATTTTTTTGCCGCAATCCTGTTTGATTTCTGCAACGTTTTTGTGAACAAATTCTTACAAATCCTTCGTTTCACCTTTTCAAGGATTCCACCGCACCGTATCGCCAAAGCAAACCTCGTTTATGAATGAATGGCAGAATCCCCCTCTCAAGCCATTGCTATCCTATTGGATCATTGGGCGCTCCTATCCGCCGGCGCGTCTAGCAGCCGAGCGTCAGCTTAAAGCAAAAAACAAAATATTCCTGCATGCCCGCAAAGGTTAACACAAAAATCGCAAAGCGCCGGCTTTATTCCTGCTCATCCAGCGTCAGGCTGTAGGAAGGTAAAAACTCGTTTAAAAAGCAGTCTGCCTCCGGGCATCTTAAACGGCTGACAGCCTCCCGCAGCGCAAGCTCCGCCTGGCAAAATTCCGCGTTGCCCATGCTTTTCTCCTCAATGCATTTTATCAGCGCCGATATTTTATCCGCCGCCTTCACCAAATGCAAAATTTCTTGTTCTTCCTCACCAGGGGAAAGCAGAGGTTCGTATACTGGCCGCAGGTCCTCCGGCAGCATGGAAAGGAGCCTGTCCTTCGCCATGTTCTCCACTTCCTGATAAGCGGCGCGGATTTCTGAATTGAAATATTTAACAGGCGTTGGAAGGTCTCCGGTAATAATCTCAGCAGCGTCGTGAAACATTCCTAAGAGAGCCGCCCTTTCCGGATTCACTTTGCCGCCGAACCGCTGATTTTTCAGAACCGCCAAACTGTGGGCGATCATGGCTACCTCTAAGCTATGCTCACAAATATTTTCTTCCCGTGTATTCCGCATAAGGCCCCAGCGATTGATATATTTCATGCGGGACAGCATTGCGTAAAAATGGTATCCCTTCATGCTTTGTGCCTCCTGTTCCATAAAACAGCTTCTCCTTTTTTCATATCCTCAATATCAGCATAATCAGCTTTCTAAATTCCATACATTTTTTAGTATAATTGAAAGCTTTTCCAAATTCCAGTATTTTTTTTACTCAGCGATATGCTATAATAAAAGATATATGTTACGGGTTCTTAAACTCCCCGCATTCTGCAATAAGCCTAACAGGCAATTAACTTCTGAGCCAAAGCAGCAATAGAGCCGCTTTAACTTTCTGCGAACCGCGAGGCGCTGTGGCAGGGCAAATTTTAATTCAATAAATCCCGGTATTTTGCCGACAGCGGTTAACAAGGAAAAGCGCAAATAAGGCCTGATGTACTGATATCAGCTATTATCTTTTGATCATTATATTTTCAAAGCATTCATCCGGAGGTGTTTTTTTGTATCCTTATTCTCTTCGCCCTACAGGACGGCGTGAACGATGGCATCTAAAGGCGTTTCTCCTGGGCTTCGGCGTTTCCGTCATCTTTTTCCTTCCTTTTATCCTTTATGATCAGGGATATTTCCTCTATTACGGGGACTTCAATGTTCAGCAGGTACCGTTTTACCAGATGATCCATGACGCGATCCGCTCGGGAAATTTCTTTTGGAGCTGGACCACCGACCTAGGGGCCAACACTATCGGCTCCTATACCTTCTATTTGCTGGGCAGCCCCTTCTTTTGGCTGACGCTCCCTTTCCCCAGCCACGCGGTTCCCTATTTAATGGGGCCTCTGCTGATGCTGAAAATGGGCTGTGCTTCTCTCACTGCCTATCTCTATTTAAAACGGTATGTCCGAAACCAAAACACCGCCTTAATCGGCGCCATGCTTTACGCCTTTTCCGGCTATTCGATCTATAACATCTTTTTTAATCACTTTCATGAAGCGATTATCTTTTTCCCGCTGCTGCTGGCGGCCCTTGACGAGTATATGGCTACAAAGCGGCGCGGGCTGTTCGCGCTGGCGGTGTTCGCTTGCTGCTTTGTCAATTACTATTTCTTTACCGGCATGGTGGCCTTCTGCCTGATTTACTGGTTTGTGCGCATGTTCGCCAACTCCTGGAAAATTACCTTAGGAGAATTTTTCTGGCTTCTGTTTGAAGCTGTGGTCGGCGTTGGCTTAACCGCGGTGCTCCTGCTTCCCACTGTTTTGGCGGTGATCCAAAACCCGAGAATCGACAACCCGCCTCAGGGCTGGGGGGCTCTCCTTTACGGCAACGAACAGCGTTACGTCCATATTCTTCAGTGTCTTTTCTTTCCGCCGGACATCCCGGCAAGGCCGAACTTCACCCCCGATTCCAACGCTAAATGGGCCTCCTTGGGGGCCTGGCTGCCGCTGTTCAGCATGAGCGGCGTGATCGCTTGGCTGCAAACTCAAAAGCGGGACTGGCTGAAACGCCTGTTGATTATCCTTTTCTTTATGGCGATGGTTCCCATTTTAAACAGCGCGTTTCAGCTGTTCAATTCCAGCTATTACGCCCGGTGGTTCTACATGCTGACTCTGATGATGTCTCTGGCCACCGTTAGAAGCCTGGAAAGCGTACAGGTGGATTGGAAGCGTTCCATCAAATGGACTATGGGTATTATCGCCGCTATCGCTATTCCCATCGCCTTTATCCCCCAGGAAATCAGCAACGACGACGGGACCACCACGACCAGGTTCGGCTTGATGCAGTATCCCGACCGTTTTTGGATTTATGTGGCGATTGCGTTTGCCAGCTTACTGCTGCTGATTATCGCTCTCCGTTTTTTAAAGCGGGATCGGAAAATGTTCTATCGGGTTACCATGGTTTCCGTATCCGTGATTACCGTGATTTACGCGGCCTATCTCATCGGCCTCGGCAAAGCGCAGTCCTATGACACCCACAACTTTATCATTCCCTACTCCTTGAACCAGGGGGAAGACATTGATCTGCCGGACTCCGATGTAGAAAGCCGTATTGATATTTACGAGGGTATGGACAATCAGGCTATGTTTTGGCAGATGCCGACGATTCAAGCGTTCCACAGCATTGTACCTGGCTCTATTATGGAATTTTACCCTTCCATCGGTGTTACCAGGGATGTAGGCTCCCGGCCGGAGACAGACGTTTACGGCCTTAGGGCTTTGACTTCTACCCGCTGGCTGTTCGACTACACTGGAGATACAGAGGAATTCGAGTCCTCTACCAATTCCAGCGACACGAAAATGCCTGGCTGGAGCTTCTACGACACACAGAATGGCTTCGACATCTGGGAAAACCGGTATTTTATTCCTTATGGCTTTACCTATGACCAATACATGACCAGGGAGCAATATGATAATATTGCGGAATCCTCACGGCATTTGGCTCTTTTAAAAGCCATCGTGCTGGAAGATGACGCTGTGGAGCGAAACAAGGATATTCTGACCCAGGCTCCCACAGACAGCTTCCGTTATGGAGAAGCTGATTACTACCAGGATTGTCTCAATCGAAAATCAGATACCTGCTCCACCTTCACCAGAGATAACTATGGCTTCACCGCCACCTATACTGCCGGGGCGCAGGATGAACTGGTATTCTTCAG
The DNA here is from genome assembly GCA_000154345.1 of [Clostridium] leptum DSM 753. Classification (GTDB taxonomy): domain Bacteria; phylum Bacillota; class Clostridia; order Oscillospirales; family Acutalibacteraceae; genus Clostridium_A; species Clostridium_A leptum. The sequence continues at coordinate 267,431 of DS480348.1, read as the reverse complement.
CGTTCCCTGGGAAGCGGGCTGGAGCGCTACAGTAAACGGTGAGGAAGCTATTATCGAGAAGGTAAACGTAGGATTTATGGCGGTTAGGGTACCAGCCAACACAGAAAGCACCATCCGCTTCAACTATACCACCCCAGGGTTAAAGGCAGGCGCCTTGATTACCGTGGGCTTCCTTCTTTTATTCGCGGCTTATCTTATTCTGATGAGAAAATGGGATCAAAAGCATCCTAAGCTTCACAGAAAGATCTACCGGATCAAATAAGGTCCAATAAAGTCTCCAGATCGCTTTAATTCATAGAAAAATCAAGAAAAGCTCCTAAACAAACAGGAATATTCCAGGAGCGGGAGGCTGCCGGCAGTCTCCCGCTCCTAGTTTGTGGAGCCGCTTGCTTTTATCACTTAAGGCTTTCCTCTAAAGCTTTCTTCGCTTTTTAACAAATTCACCAAGCTTCATTCATGCGTAAGGTAATTAGAGGCAATTACAGCGTTTTAACAAATCACAATTTTATCATTTAAATTGTTTTCAGCCGTCAAAGGAAAAGGGCCGGTCTCGCTGTGAGACCGGCCCTTCCTAACTACCGTTTCGCAAATGTTTAAATTACAGCCGTAATTTCTTCTCCGTTGACTACCTTTTCGCTGTCCTGAACCATTTTATCTACATACGTAGAAACGGTCAAGGAATCGCACTTACCGTTGAAGACGATAAACACTCTTCTAGATCCCGCGTCATAAAATTCCACAACATCGGGGGTACGGCTGGTATCGGCGTACTCATACTTTACAGAGAAAATGGGGTCGCCCGTAGGCTGCTCCGTTGTTTCCTCATCTGTAGAAACGGAAATCATATTTTGATAGTAATCCTTAAAGATTTCCTCATCCAGCTCTTTCCCCTCATAGGTGATCGTAGTAGTAAAGCTGTTCTCGTTGTCCTCGTCCACCACGCTGGTCAGGTTAAACACATAGGTTTTGTCCGGAGTCGTCACCGTCATAGTTTTGACATCCTTGATATTGGGGGTAAAGAGCAGCTTGGAAGCCAAATCAGTATAGGTGGCGCTAAGCCAAGTCAGCGTTTCCGCTTCTATACGATAAACCACATTGGTTCTGTCGCCGTTCATCACGTACACATTTCCCGCCGCATCCGGGGAGGAAGCAAGCAAAGTTACCGTGCCCACATCGAAATCGGCGACTATTTTTGAATAAGGCTCCTTCAACCCGAAGGACTCTAAATCCGCGTCTGTAGGATTGACGGCCACTACCTCGTCGGCAGTCAAGCCATATACCGCACCCACATACTCGGAAATCTTGGTATAGTCAGCAGCTTTTTCCTTAGGAGAGGTAATATTGAACTGGGAGATCCCGGAAATCGCCTCCGCCGGCTCCACCACGATAGGCTCTTCCCGTACCGTGCCGGAAAGGGTCATTTTTGCGAATTGAGGAGTCTGCGTCTGTCCGTCGGAGCTGGACGAAACCTCTCCGCCGTTGGCCGCCGCCACCGCTTCCTCCTGGGAGGGTGTAATTTCCTTGGAAACATACTCCAGCAGAGGGTAAGCGAAGGTATCCACCTTGGCGCTGTTGAACAGGTAAACCCTGCTTTCGCCATTCACCGTTACATAGGTGCCGGCATCGCCGGCCGCTTCATTTCCCACCGCGAGAGAAAGGGTTTCCCCATCCTTATAAGTGATTGTCGCTTCCGCTTTCGGGCTGTCCAGGCCGTAGATAGACAGATCTTCCGCCTGCTCCTTTACTAGCTGGGTAGCCGCCACGCCGGCGCTGTCTGATTTCAACGCAGAAATAGACGTCTTATTCAGATCAAATCCATCCAATCCTTCTACGCTGTAGCTATCCTCACTTTTCATCTCCACCGTATAGCTGTCGCTGTTGTTTTTTACTTCCACCTTGGAAACGTCGTCCGCAGTCTTAGTGTTAAGGGAAATCGACGTACTGGAGGCTGTACTGGAAGCGCCGCCCCCATCCGACGAGGGCAGATTCATCAGTATCAGCAGCATGGCCACCAGGATAATGACAGCGGCCACTGTGATAATCATAATCCGTATATTTTTTTTCATCCTTAGCGATTCCTCCTACGAATCCAGATCACCAGGCCTGTTACCAGAATGAGCAAGGGCAGCACGATAGTAAATACCACGCCCAGGGGGATCGACACATTGGTCGTAACACTCATGGTAGCGCCGCCTAAAGTCTTGGCCTCGATCAGAACCGTATCTTCACGCTCCGCTAAGGTATTGAACATATTGATAAAGTAAGCGGAGTTGTTCACAGAGGTAGAAGATAAGAGGCTGCTGGCAAACGCCGCCGCAGAACCGACTACCGCCACATTAGAAACGTCATCCACACCGGAAACCTGCTTTGTGGATACCGCCGCCAGGGTAATCGGCCCTGTCAGGTCGCTCTCCTCAGGCTGCCAGCCTTCGGCCGCGTCCACTGGATAAATTCCGGAATTTTCCGTGGATTCCAAAAGGACCTTGATAGACTCGCTTTCCTTAAGAATCTCGATGGGCCTGCTCTGCATAACGGACACCGGGATGCTCTTATTGGTAATCACAGAGGAATAATCCTCATCTACATATTCCGCGGCCGACCAGAAAGGAGTGGTATTGTTGTACAAGTGGTCGGTGCTCAGTTCAAACATTACGCCGCTTCCAACACTCATGCCCCACTCTTCCAGGAAGGAATTCAGTTCGGGAATTTGATCCGGCTGTGTATTAGGAACGAACACCAGAGATTTTCCCAGCTTTTCGTTATTGCTCAGGAAGGTATCCAGCTTCTTAAGAGAGCTCTGGTCATAATCCCTGCCAGGAGCAAAAATAACCGCCAGCTTGGCGTCCTCGGGGATCTCATCCGTTGTAATGTTGACCTCCTGCACGTCGAAATTATTGCTGGTGAGCATGGAGGTCAGGCTGGAGTAATCCGCCTCGTCGTAGCCCGTCAGAATAGCCACCTTGGTAATCTCGTCGCTGGTGACATTTACCATGGCGGAAGTCACGCTTTGCTCCGCTTTGGAGGAAGTGACCACATAACTGAAGGTACTATAGCTCATCTCGCTGTTGAATAATTCGCTGGATTTCACCAGCTTATGCTTTTCGCCGCATTTAATCAAAACGTCGTTCGAGGCGATATTCTCATCTTCATAGTTAGCGGCAAAGGTAGGATTCTTTACCAGATCCACATAATTCACCGTTACCCGGCTGGAATATTTACTGTAGTTTTCGATGATAGCCGCAGCCTGCACATAATACTGGCCGCCGCTTTCAAAGGAATCCTTGCTGTTCAGGATGTTGATTTCCACATCCTTATCCAGTCCCTGGACAAAGTCGATAGATTCCTGGGTCAGTCCGTAAACCTGATTGGGAGTCAGGTCCACTTCCATGACCACTTTGGAGTCCAGAACCCCCATAATCATATTGATGACGATCACCACCACGATAAACAGGATCGTGATTACCGTAGCGATACCGCCGTATTTAAATTTTCTGCTTTTAAATATATTTTTCTTAGCAGGCTTGCCGGCTACCGCAGCAGGCTCCAAATTTTTTTCCGGCGCCGCCTGCTCCTTCTCTTTTTTCTTCAGATTCATTTCACAGCACCTCCCTTTAGCTCCATCTCTTCTTCTCGAAGACGCGGACAGTCAAGAACACAAAGACCGAGATCACGCTCAAGAAGAAAATAACGTCAACAAAATTCAGCAAACCAGTCGTAAAGTTGGTGTAGTGAGCGTTAAAGGAAAGGTTCGTAAAAATGGACACCAAAAATGTATTGCTGAACAAAGAACCGATAGAGTCCAGCATCATAATGACCAGGCCTACGGCAAAGCCGGAGACCGCGGCGATCACCTGATTTTCCGTCAAGGAAGAAAGGAACATGCCAATGGCGATTAAAGCCGCTCCCAGCAAAAACAGGCCGATCAGATTACCTATGATAACGGACCACTCAGGGGTGACAAAGCAAGAGATTACCAGACCGAAAACAAGGAAAATCGCAAGGCTGATGGCATATATAATCAGCGCCGCAAAATATTTTCCCAGCACAATGGGCAGCAGCTTTACCGGCGCGGTAAACAGCGCTTGGTCAGTTTTCTGCTTCTTTTCCTCACTCCACAGGCGCATGGTCAATACCGGCACAAGAAAAACTGCAATGGCAAACATATTGCTAAAAACATAGCTTAAGGTAGAATAGCCGCTTAATAAGCAGGTCGCAAAAAAGTAAAAACCTGCAAACACATAGAATACCGCAATAAAAATATATCCGATTGCGGAAGAAAAATAGGAATTCAATTCCCTCTTCATTACTGCGCTCATTGGTCTTCGCCCCCGTTCTCAGTCGCATCCTCGCTGCCAGTCTCCGTATTTTGAGCTTCCACAACCGCTCTGGCAACGCTCTTTAAATCAGCACCGCTGTCTTCCGTTAGAACCGTATCCTCTGCCAGCATAGAACGAACCGAGGTGCGATTCTGATTTTCGTCAGTTAACTGGAGGAAGATGTCTTCCAGGGTAAGCTCCGCATTGCGAATGGCCAGGATCGGGAAATCCCTTTTCGCCATGGCACGGAACAGCGGGCGGCGGATATCCATATCCGGTTTGGCCTCAATGGTATACTCATAAACACCGGGTTCCTTCTCGCCGTCTTTGGTCACCGCGATCATACCGTCGATGGCTCTTAGGGTGCTGTAGACCTCCTGCTCTCTGCCGTCGATGCGAACCACCAGCTTGTGCTCACCAGTCAGCTTCTTAGACAGATTCTCGGGGGTATCGTCAGCAACGATACTTCCTTTATTAATAACAATCACCCGGTCGCAGGTCGCCTGTACCTCCGGCAAAACGTGGGAGGACAGAATTACTGTATGCTTTTTGCCTAAGCTTTTAATCAGATTTCTGATCTCAATGATCTGTTTGGGGTCCAGGCCTACCGTCGGCTCGTCCAGAATCAGCAGCTCCGGGTTGCCCAAAAGGGCCTGGGCCAGCCCGACACGCTGCTTATAGCCCTTGGAAAGGTTCTTAATGACGCGGTCCTTCACATGGGTGATCTTCACCAGATCGCAGACCTCGGCAATGTGAGCCTTTTTCGGAAGCTTTACCTTTTTCAGATCGTACATAAATTCCAGATATTTGATTACAGTCATATCCGGATACAAGGGCGGAAATTCTGGAAGATAGCCAATCTTTGACTTCGCCCCAATGGGATCCTCTAAAATTTCACAGCCATCGATCGTCACCGTGCCCTCTGTGGAAGACAGGTAGCCGGTAATGATGTTCATCGTGGTTGACTTGCCCGCGCCGTTCGGCCCCAGGAAGCCCAGAATTTCCCCATTTTCCACGGTAAAGCTGACATCGTTGACAGCCAGCTTATTGCCATACCGCTTTTTGAGGTTCTTTACCTCTATCATCTGCGTTTCAACTCCTCACTATTTCAACAACGGAACGCTGTTCCGCCGTTTATTCCTTATTTATATTAGACGAAAGATGTCTAGAAAATGTTAACATTTTATGAACAAACCAGCAAAACCTAAGGATTTTGACAGAACCATCACAGAATGTTCACTTAACGCAGAAATTGATAAAAAAGAACGGTATTTTAGAAAATCTTAATACAACCCGCATGAAAGCCGCCGAATTACTTTTTCCGAAACCCCAGAACAAACGGCAGTTCTGTTTTTCCCTCTGGCCGCCATTTTTCCGATACTTTTTCTTTTACAGCCTTTAAGCTTTTCAACATAGAGCTTAGCTGTAATGTTAGATAGTAATTGGGCGGATAGAATGGATTTCTGCCAATTCACGGGTCAATAGGCTTATGAAAAGAGGCTGTTTCTGAAAGATGTTTCAGAAACAGCCTCTTTCCGCTCGTTTTCCTATTGCTTTTAAGAAAACCCGAGCAATCATTCTTACAAAAACCACCGCATCACATAATTTTCAGAAAGCGTACTGATGACCGGCAAGCGAAAATAAACGTTTTGAACCGCTTTCACGATGAGGATGATCCACAGCAGGAAGCCGCCGAAGCCAATACAGCCGGACAGCACCGGCCCCGCAATGGGAATCCAGAACACCAAAAGGTTGCACGCCAGCAGAAAAAGGCTCAGCACAAAGGACTGTGCTGCGCTTTTCCGTACAAATTCATCCTCTTTTTCAATGGCCAAAAAAATAATTCCGGTAATCCAGCCGAACACATAGGAAAAAGCGGCCTTTACTCTGTTATCCATCAAAGCACCTCCGCAGCTTTGCAGCGTTCAATCTCTTCAGTAAATTCTCCAATTATAATGTTTTCAGCTTACCACAGACAGACTTCATTGTCAAAAGAGAAAGTGTTTTAAAGTATCGTAAAGCATTGAGGACAAGCAGGTCAAAGGGACGAATCACTTTATTTCTGTTTTTAACTTTTTATCTCTTTCAAATGTCTAAGTCCAGTTCAACTGGACAATGGTCGCTGCCCATTACCTGAGTGTGAATTTTGGCGTCCTGAATCCGCCCGCCGATCCGGTCGCTGACCAGAAAATAGTCAATGCGCCATCCCGCATTGTTTTTTCTGGCGTTGAAGCGGTAAGACCACCAGGAATACTCGATTTTTTCCGGATACAAGCTACGGTAGGAATCAATGAACCCCGCTGCCAGCAGCTGGGAAAAGCGTTCTCTTTCCTCATCGGTAAAGCCAGCGTTTTTGCGGTTGGTTTTCGGGTTTTTCAGGTCAATCTCCTGATGGGCCACGTTCATATCCCCGCAGACTACCACCGGCTTTTTTGAGTCCAAGCCCTTAAGATAATCCCGGAAAGCATCCTCCCACTCCATACGATAGGAAAGCCTCTTTAATCCTTCCTGAGAATTGGGCGTATATACTGTAGTCAAATAAAAAGCTGGAAATTCCAGGGTGATGACCCGTCCCTCCTGGTCATGCTCCTCAATTCCTAATCCATAGCTTACAGACAAAGGCTCCTTTTTCGAAAACACAGCGGTACCGCTGTAGCCTTTTTTGACAGCACTGTTCCAATATTGGCGGTATCCCGGAAGAACCATCTCCACCTGCCCTTGCTGCAGTTTGGTTTCCTGCAGGCAAAAAATATCAGCGTCGATCTGCTGAAAAAATTCAGGGAATCCTTTTGTCAAACAAGCCCTCAAGCCATTTACATTCCAAGAAATAAATCTCATAGGATAATCTCCTTTTTCATGCTCATAATTCATAGAAATCTCTCAATAGCTATAGAAAACAGAATTATTATATCATAGCCATCAAAAAACAGCCACCTTCTTTCAGATTTTTTCTTTTTCGATAATATATACAAAAAAATTTATTATGATTGTGCAATTATCATATTGATACTTTTTTATCAAAGTGGTAAGATAAAACCATCAAAAAGATTGTTATTAAATTCACAAACACAATTAGCAATCTTTACAAAACAGGAGGCTTTTTTATGTCAAGATTCACACTTCCCAGAGACATCTATTATGGTAAAGGCTCCATCGACGAATTGAAAAACCTGAAGGGCAAAAAGGCTATCGTCGTGGTTGGCGGCGGTTCTATGAAGCGTTTCGGCTTTTTAGACAAGGTTGTCAACAATCTGCACGAGGCCGGCATTGAAACTATGCTGTTCGAAGGCGTTGAGCCTGATCCGTCTGTAGAAACCGTTATGAAGGGCGCCAAGGCCATGCAGGAATTCCAGCCTGACTGGATCGTTTCTATCGGCGGCGGTTCTCCGATTGACGCCGCGAAGGCTATGTGGGCTTTTTATGAGTATCCGGACACTAAGTTTGAAGACCTGATCACTCCTTTTGGATTCCCCACTCTGCGTCAGAAAGCGAAATTCCTGGCGATTCCTTCCACCTCCGGCACTGCCACCGAGGTGACCGCGTTCTCCGTAATTACCGATTATCACAAGGGCATTAAATATCCTCTGGCTGACTTCAATATCACTCCTGATGTTGCTATCGTTGATCCTGATTTGGCCGAGACCATGCCTCCCAAGCTGACTGCTCATACTGGTATGGATGCTTTGACCCATGCGATTGAAGCCTATGTTTCCACCTTAAATTCTCCTTTCACCGACCCTCTGGCTTTGAAAGCCATCAGCATGGTATTTGAATATCTGCCGGATTCCTATAATGGCAACATGGCTGCCAGAGAGCAGATGCACTATGCCCAGTGCCTGGCCGGTATGGCCTTCTCCAACGCTCTGCTGGGCATCGTTCATTCGATGGCTCACAAGACGGGAGCCGCTTACAGCACTGGACATATTCCGCACGGCTGCGCCAACGCCATCTATCTGCCCTATGTAATCCAGTACAACGCTAAGGACGCTACTGCGAAGAAGCGTTATGCCGCGATCGCGAAATCTGTCGGCCTTGCCGGCAATACCGACGACGAGCTGGTTGCCGCTTTGTGCGCCAAGATCGACGATTACAATGTAAAGCTGAATATTCCCAAGACTCTGAAGGACTTCGGCATCAACGAGGCGGAGTTCTTAGAGAAGCTGCCTGAGGTAGCCGCCAACGCTGTTGGAGACGCCTGCACCGGCTCCAACCCAAGAAGCATCACTCCCGCCCAGATGGAGCAGCTTCTGAAGGCTACCTACTATGGCACTAAGGTTGATTTCTAATCCTTTATTTGTATAAAACCCCTCGCTTTTTTCAAAATTTTTCTCCTCTCGAAAAAGCACGAAGCCGAGCTTCGTGCTTTTTTCTTTGCTCTTCATTCTCTTTTTTGATTTCTATCATGTTCTATCAAAGAAAGCCTGTCCCGCATACAAAGCAACTATGGAAAAATGGGCATTAGAGGTTTTTTTCAAGGATATAAAAAAGCTCAGGCTGTTTCGCATCGCCCGGGCTTTTTTCAATTTCTCACAGGATTTTCTCCAGCGCGGAGATATCCACATTTTCTACAGTCTTTACGTAATCGTACAGCTTGCCGGCGATAAGCTTCACACCGCCTACGGCGTCGCTCTCAATATTCAAAGGCATAATGGGGTCATGGACGCTGAGCCGCAGGAGAAACCATCCGTCGCCTTCGTCTTTCCCAAAGGATACCCGGATGCCCTCGTGATTATCCGGAGCAATCTGCCAGCCATCGTGAACCTTGGCGTAGGCTTCCAGTCCAGAGATCACCTGCTCGCCGCAGGCTCTGAAATCCTCGGTTAAAATCGGCATGCGAACCTCTACGCTTTCCTTCGGCTCCTGCAGCGGCGCCAGCAGAGACTCCAACGTCTTCCCTTCCTTTTTCAACTGAGCCATTTTAATAATGATCTTAGTTACCAGATATGCGCCGTCATCCAGGAAATAATTCTCCCTCAGCGCCGCGTGCCCGGAGGTTTCAATTGCCAGAGGACAGTTGATTCCTTCTTGATTGAGACGAATCGCCTCGTTGATGACGTTTTTGTAGCCTCTCTTAAAACGGTGGTGCTTTCCGCCCAACGTCTCCTCAATATAAGACTTCAATCCGCTGGAGGTGATCGAATCGGTGACAATGGTTCCTCCCTCATTGCCCTCCAGAGCAATTGCGGAGGCCACCGCCACCAGTCGGTTCCGGTTAATTTCTTCTCCTTGATGGTCCACAGCGCCGCCGCGGTCCACATCGGTATCGAAAATTACACCTAGATCCGCTTTTTGTTCCTTCACCGCCTCGCAGATCGAGGCCATTGCCTCCTCGTTCTCCGGGTTGGGAATATGGTTTGGGAACATACCGTCGGGATCTAAAAACTGGCTTCCGGCGACATCTGCTCCCAATGGTTCCAAAACGTCGCTGGCGTAAAAGCCGCCTGCTCCGTTGCCTGCGTCTACTACAATATGAAAGCCCTTCAGCGGATGGTCATAATCCGCCGCGTTTACCCCCTTACAGATGATCTCCCTCAGGTGCTTGGCGTAATCCCTCATGTAGGCCACCGGCTTCACACTGCCTCCGGGAACATTTTCAGGCTTGTCCCCTTTCTCAGCCAAGGCCAGCAGAGCGGTAATATCATCGCTCTCTAAGCCTCCGTCAGGGGTAAAAAACTTTAAGCCGTTGCGGTTAAAGGGATGGTGGCTGGCCGTAATCTGCACCGCCCCGTCGCATTTCAGATCAACGGTAGTCATAAACATAGACGGGGTGGATGCTAGGCCGCAGTCGTAAACTGTTACGCCGGCAGGCTCCAGCGCTCTGGTCACCGCCGCTTGGATGCGGGAAGCGGAAATCCGGCTGTCATGCCCCACGGAAATAATCAGCTGATCGGCAGGCTTATTCGCTTTTTTCGAAAGCCACAAAACAAACCCAGCGGAAATCTTTTCCATCACTTCATCGGTCAGATTAATTTTCTGGCCCGCCACGCCTTCTGAAGCTACTCCTCTAATATCCGTGCCGCTTTTAAACTGTTTCCAGAATTTATCCATTTTGATCTCTCCTGTCTATGTTTTAAGGATTTGTCTTTAGTATACAATAAAAAAGGAGCTTTGACAATTCCATCCATCGGTCCCAAGCCCTGTCATGAACTGCGGCGGTATGTCCGGAAATCGAAAAGCAAGCGGCTAAAGGCTAAAAAACCTTACTGCGGTTTTTACAAAGCATTCCTTGCATTTTCTACAAATGATACAAATAATTAGCAATTTCGGGGTATATTAAACTCAGAAACCCTCGAAAGGAAGACTTCATTGAAAACGTTGCTGGAATTGAAAGAACTATCTAAAATTTATCCTTCGGGAGAGGAACAGGTCTACGCCCTGAACCAGATCTCTCTCTCGATTCGTCAAGGCGAGTTCGTCGCCATCGTCGGTCAGTCGGGCTCGGGAAAATCCACTCTGATGAACATTTTAGGCTGTCTGGATATTCCCACCAGCGGCTCCTATTACCTCGACGGAAAAAACGTGGCAAGCCTGAATGAGGACCAGCTTGCTTTGATCCGCAATGAGGAAATCGGCTTTATTTTTCAAGGATTTAACCTAATTCCCGGATTAACGGCCTTTGAAAATGTAGAGCTTCCCCTAGTTTACCGGCGGATCGAAAAGCCAAGACGCCGAAAGCTGGCCCTAGAGGCCCTGCAGAAAGTCGGGCTTGCTCACCGTATCAAGCACCTGCCAAGTCAAATGTCCGGCGGCCAGCAGCAGCGGGTGGCAATCGCTAGGGCGATCGCCGCCAGCCCTCCTTTGATTCTGGCCGACGAGCCGACCGGAAACCTGGACAGCGCCTCCGGGGCTCAAATTTTAGCGATTTTAAAGCAGCTGAACCAGGAGGGAAGAACCGTAATTCTTATCACCCACGACGACTCCATTGCCCGCTCCGCCCAGCGCATTATCAGAATTCAAGACGGCAAAATAGCCAAAAATTGCGCGCTGGCATTCATTGACAATTCTCCGGACTATGCTATAATGGATGCAGGCTTTGAGAAAGCCAAAACTTTGCCTTAAGGGAAAAGGAGGAATCAGCATGGCAACACCTATCGAGCTTCACAATGTAGATGTTCCCGATTTTCTGGCCGTCTTGGACAGTTGTAAGGGTAATGTCTATCTGGTAACCAGAGAAGGCGACAAGTTGAATTTAAGGAGTAAGCTCTGCCAGCTGGTCGGTTTAACCCAGTTAATCGAAGGCGGCAAAATCGCCGAGGCTTATATTATCTGTGAGAATCCCGACGACGAAAGCAAGCTGTTTCGGTTCAATCTGCTGGGTAAGACCGAAGGATAAGCTTGCCCTCTAGACAGGGTTTATCCCTTCTTTGGACGCTTCCGGCCGTTCCGTTTTGCGGAACGGCTTTTGTTTTATCTCATAATAATTTTTCGATCATGCTTTTAACAGAATTCAATCAATTTCTCCTCCCGGTGTAAAAGAATGGCGGCGGAAAACGGGAGATCAAAGCATAACCACCCGATCCTAAGAAGGCCCTATCCGTATTTAAGGCAAGGCCGGCCGCGCAAGAAAAGCTCTAATCCTTTGAAAGAAAGCCTTTTCTGCGAAACCGCAGCCTCCCCTTTTTTGAAGGCTCTTTTACAATTTGAAGTATTTCTTTCCAGGGTTTACGGAATCTTAATGTAAGCTGTACAAAAATAGCTGGATTGCTTGCTTTTTCCTCTTAAAAGGGGTAAGATAAACTCAATCTCTTGGCGGTCAGTCGCAACTTCCTGACCTAAAAAAACACTACGGAGGAAAACTTCATATGAATCAATCGTTAAAAGTCCGCCGCTTGGTAGAAGCGGCAATGATTGCGGCGATTTATACGGTGCTTACCTATGCCGCCGCAGCGCTGAACTTAGCCTACCAGGGCGTTCAGTTCCGTTTTTCCGAGGCCTTGACCATTCTGCCCGTATTTACCCCCTCGGCTATTCCGGGTCTCGCCATCGGCTGTTTTTTATCCAATCTAGGCAGCCCAATGGGGATCATTGATTGGATTTCCGGTACTTCGGCCACTCTGCTGGCCGCCGTGCTCACCCGCTTGCTGCGAAACCTTACAGTAAAGGGGCTTCCTGTTCTGGCGCCCTTTCCCCCGGTACTTACCAACGCTATCATAGTCGGGTGTGTGATCGCTGTTACTGATCCAGCTGGATTTTCAGTTCCTCTCTTCGCCGCGATGGCTCTCAGCGTAGGCTTAGGCGAACTGGCAGTCTGCTATGGCCTGGGCCTGCCGTTGATTGCGGTACTGAAAAAAACAGGGGTTTCCAAAAGGATTTTTCTAGAATCTCAGGAATCTCCAAAACGTTTGATATAACATACGCTTACTGCTTCTCAGAAAAGGACGGTTACGCTTCATGGAAACAGGTGAAAAAAAATCCTTGATCCGCCGGTTGAAGGATGTTCCTCCAGTCCGGCTGATTGTTTCCAGCTTTTTCATTATCATTGTGATCGGCGCTGTTTTGCTGGCCTTGCCTATCTCGGCCAGAGACCGGCAGGCGACCGACCTGCTCAGCTCTTTTTTTACATCGACTTCCGCTACCTGCGTCACCGGATTGGTGGTATTCGACACCTGGACCCATTGGTCCGCCTTTGGGCAGGTGGTCATTTTAGGCCTGATTCAGCTGGGAGGTCTGGGACTGGTAACCTTCACCAGCGGATTTACATTGTTTCTGCGACGCAGGCTGGATCTAAGGGATATGCAGATCGCCAAAGAGTATACAAACGGCAGTACCTTGGATCTTCCCCGTTTGCTCCGCACCATTATGTTTTTTACCTTTGTTTGCGAGGCTTTCGGTTCTTTTCTTTTAATGCTGCGCTTTGTCCCTATGTTTGGGGGCAAGGGAATCTGGATCTCCGTTTTTCTGTCGGTTTCCGCTTACTGCAACGCGGGCTTTGATATTTTAGGCTTTCTAAAGCCCGATGCCAGCCTGGAGCTGTTTGTAGGGGATCCTCTGGTCTGCCTGACTATCTGCTGTCTGATTATTCTAGGCGGTATCGGCTTTATCGTTACAGTGGACCTATATAATTGGGGAAGAAAACGGGTGAGAAAAGAAGAACGCCGTCCGCACCTCACATTGCACACTCGGATTGTGCTGGTTTCCACCGTATCTCTGCTGGTTTTGGGAACCGTTTTAACCCTGGGGCTGGAATATGACCATACCTTAAAGGACCTGAACTTCTGGGAGAAGCTGAACGCTTCTTTTTTCCAATCGGTAACCGCCAGAACCGCCGGTTACGCCACTATTCCCCAGGGAGAGCTTGGAGACGCCACAAAACTGGTTACGATTATTTTAATGTTTATCGGCGCTTCTCCCTCATCTACCGGCGGCGGTATTAAAACTACGACCTTTGTGGTTTTGGTGGCAACTGTAGTAAGCATTTCCAGGGGCCGGGATGAAACGGTGATTAACAAGCGCCGTGTGGACAAGTCTGTGGTATACCGTGCTATGACGATCGTAGCTATGGCCTTTTTGGTAATCGCAATCACGTCCGGCGTTATTATGGTTACGACCCCTCCGGAGGTGTCCGCCATTGACGCTGTCTACGAAGCGGTTTCCGCTTTTGGTACGGTAGGCCTCACTACCGGTTTGACTCCCGACTTGTCCATCGTTGCGAAAATTCTCGTTATGCTCACTATGTTTATCGGCAGAGTCGGCCCTATTTCTCTAGTGCTCGCTTTGACTATGAAGCATAGCGGCGGCCCTGGTAAAATACTCCCTGAGGGAAAAGTAATCGTAGGATAACCGCAGCAAGATGCAAATGAGCAGAATCATAATCAGGCCTTCTCTTTTCCATCTCTTTTAAAAAAAAACAGCCCGCCGGAAGGATTGTACCTTCCGGCGGGCTGTTTTTTGCTCAATCGTTGCTTACCCGGAGCACAGCTTCTAAGCAGTACGGAAAATGAAAAGCTGTGCCTGCTCCGCCCACGGAGCGGGCCAAAAAGTCAAAGCAATCCGCTTCCACTAATTTTGGCGGGCAGCGCACCCGCCCGCTTTATTAAATTAACATCCATTTTACCGGAACATCTTCATCAGCTCCTTTTGCTGATCGCTTTCACAAATTGCTACGATTTCATCGCCTGAGCTGAGAACCGTGGAGCCTTGAGGTATCGTTAAGACATCCTGATGAACCACAGACACAATCAGGGAATTTTGTGGCAATTGAATATCCTTTAGGCTCATACCGTGAAATCTTGAATTTTCCGGAAGGGTCAGGGCACAAATTGCCGCCTTGCCCCGATTCAAGCTGGCCAGCAGATGCATTCCCGCGCTGTCTACCTCCTGCTCAATTGCCCGGGTGATAATTTCCGTACTGCTGACGGCTATATCCGCTCCCAGGTTTCTCAATGCCAGAAGGTTTCTATGGTCATTGGCCCTGGTAATCACTTTTGGCACACGGAATCGCTTTTTGGCCAGCTGGCACGCCACCAGATTGTCCTGGTCCTGGCCAGTCACCGCGATAAAGCAATCGGCCTCCTGTACGCCGGCTTTTATCAGCACCTCCAGTTCGGTACCGTCTCCGCAGATAACCTCCGCATCCAGCTCGTTCGCCAAATTCATAGCGCGCACCTTATTTTTTTCAATTACATTTACCCGAAAATCCCGGTCCAGCATATTGATCGCCAGGGAATAGCCCAGCTTTCCCCCACCGATAATTACAATATTCATCCCAGTCCGCCTCCCTTTCAGTCCACCAAATGCGTGATCAAAATTTGATCCCCGGTATGCAGCTCAATCCGGCTCTTCCCGTCATTAATGGTCACCTTGCCGCCAGGATGGAGAACCCCCATCACCGCCTCGCCGGCCAACTGCGGAACAGAGTCCAGATGCCTGCCGATATACATTTCCTCTACCGGCCGGGCATCAACCGCAAGGGTAGCGTTTAAAAAGGTAATCTGCTTTTCTTCGATAGGCTGTGTTAAAGTCGTATAAAGCGAGCTGACTACCAAATTGGTAGAACAAACAGAGGATAGCCCGAACTGATGGAACGCCATTTCCCGGGCTGGATCGCTGATTCTTGTCACTACATTTTCTACCTGAAAGAAAGTCTTAACAATCTGCGAAATGGTGATATTCAAATTATCATCTGGCGTAACCACCGCTACCGCGTCGCACCATTCTACCCCGGCGTTCCGCAGCACATCCATATCCATCGGCATTCCAGTAACAGTCACCCCGTCAAAATCCTCACCAAGCTGAGAGAACATATCTTCTTCTCTGTCAATCACCGATACATTATGACCGCGCTGAGCCAGCAGTCTGGCCAGCCGTGAGCCCACCTTACCGCAGCCCACTACTAATACATTCATGAAAACAGCCTCCGTTATGATATATTGTAATTCTATGATTTCCTGACGCCAAGACGGCATTACCTCCGCCCATTGCTTTTTACGCGGCTTCGTAAAAAACGAAACCAAAAAACCCCCAGGATTCCAACAGCGCCGCTGGCAGCGGTAATCAGTAATCCCTCCCGCAGGCCAGCGGGACAGAAGGTAAAGGATACTCGGTGGCTTCCCTTGGAAAGCCTCACTGTCAAAAAGGCGTCAGATACCGTATTCCACGGCGTTTGTTCTCCATCAACCCATACAGTCCAGCCAGGATCAGCCGGTAACGAAGTAAACAACACTGCTTCGCCTTCTTCCACCTCCACCGTACCGGAGAGCCCAGTCAAATCCTGGGTGATCTCCGTCATTCCCCTTGCCTTCAGCGCGTCACAATCCTGATGAAAGGCTTCCGCGTCAAATCCGTAAAACAACGGCATCTGAAGATAGGTCAAATCCCCGTTTAAATACATCTGTACCTTTATGGTTTCTCCCTCTTCAAACCATCCCAGGTCTACCGCTCCGGTCAAGGGGTGCTTCTCATCTTCAAGAATCCTTCCATCTAAAAACAGATAATTATTATCAGCGAAACCAGAAGACGTCATATAAAAATAGATTTCCTGGTCCTTGTCGTTAACCAGAGAGAATTCCAGATAGGCCTCCTCGCCCTCCATTTTCGTTACCGTACACCAGCCGTCGCTGAACCATTGACCTGGATACGCGTAACGGGATGGCGTCATTTCCACTCCGTCAACCGCTGTAAAATATTCCTTTTCCTCCCCGAGCAAGGCGCTCATCAAGTGGTTCTGCGCCTCAAACACGTTTTCATCCTGGGCAATATGAAAGCCTCCCAGATCGGTTGACGATAAAAACGCCGCCGGTAAGGCGTCTGGATTTTCATACAGCCTGAAGCCGTCAATTTCTGCTGCCGGGACATAATCCTGATGCGGGGCGCGGCGGCCGATCACATAGCGGATTCCTAAGAGGGAGTCTATCACATTGCTGGAACCGCTGTACCTCAAAAAGCGGCCCTGCACCCGTGCGGATACCCCCAGCCTGCTTAAAAAGCTGCTCATATTCCGGTTGGTGAACGAGCTGTAATGCGCTAAGCCGTGGTATCCTAGGGAAAAGGCGTCATTGGCGTTCCGCCTCGTTTTATCCTCTAAGCGGTACCATCCGCTGTCCAACCGGCAGGCCTGTTGGACCAGCGCTTCTTTGCGGTTATAATTCTCCGTGTAGGTGCTCCTGTCCTCATAGCCGAACTGGCTGTCCAAGGAATCGACTAAATTGCCCCCGTTCATTCCCATCTCAAAGCAGACTGACAAAAGAGCGAATACGGCTAAAACATTCTTTAATTGGGGCCGGAAGCAGGAAACCATCATAAAAAAGCCGTAAAGCAGCAAAAGCAGGATAGACGCTAAAAGATTCTCAAAGGTCACCCATTCGTAATGGAAGCACCAAAGTCCTCCCATTAGAAGGGCTGAAAACAAGACCGACAGGCCATAGGCCCTAGGAAGATACTCTTTGTGATAGCGAAAGGCCCGTATCGCCATAAACAGGCCGCAAAAGGTCAATAAGAAGCTAAAGCGGTAGGGAAACCAGGTGGGCTCGTCCCCTCCATGCCACAGCAGATTCAGTCTCCAGACCATCATGCTGACGCATAGAAGCAAAGAAATCACCGCGCTGACAATTTTTTCTCTCAGAGAAATTCTCCGATTAAAAAAATACAAAGGCACAAACAGCATGGTCAGCATCCCGCAGTAAAGGTTCGGCAGGCCGTAAGTAAGGGAATCATAACTGCCAAACAAGGTCTTGCTGAAAATTTTTGAAAAAGTCACATCTCCGGTAGAAAAGCTCTGGGGTTCCGGAAGGTATACATAAGCAAGCTGTTCGTAGGTGGGCAGCCATAAAAAGGCGCTGAGGCCCGCAGCCAACACTACGCTGACAAAAAATTTTCCTATGGTTCTCAGGGAAAACCTCTTTTCAACCACACAGAGGCCGGCAAAATACAGCAAAGAAAAAATTCCAACCATATAAGCGATGTAAAATTGAGCGATAAAAAGCAGCGTATAAGCAATGGTAAGCAACAGCATTGAGCCTTTATCCTGCAGCCGGTGAAGCCCTAAAAGTACGAGAGGAAGAAAAATCACGCCGTCCAGCCACATAATATTGAGGGCGTAAACAATCACATAGGACATTAGGCTGTATGCTACGGAAAAGCACAGGTTCGGCGCCGCGCGAAGATGAAGCGCTTTTCGAGTGTAAATAGAAAATGTCAGCCCGCAGGCGGCAGTCTTCAGTATTGTAATGAGGAGAATCCCTTCCGTGACGGACTGCTTGTCAAAAAAAGCAATGAGGAAGGAAAACGGGCTGGCTAAGTAAAAGGATACCACTCCCGTCATATTCATTCCTAAACCGCCCTCCCAGGAAAAGAACAGGGCTTTCTGGCCATGAAACACATCGATCAAATAGGAATAAAAATCCACATACAGCTGACTCATATCCGTGATCAGCAGAGACCTTTGGCCAAATGGGTATACTCCTAAAGCAATATAAACGGACAGCAGCAGTACACCCGGCATGACAGATGCCAGGAGATAGGTGCCCATGTTACGCTTTTTATCCATTATTCCCGCTCCAGCCTTACAATACAAGAAACGCGCTTACAACTATTGAGCCGCAAGCGCGTCGATTTTTTATTTCTAAATCATACCAATCTGCCTTTTCAGACGACATTATGATACTCTATCCCAATCTAAAAGTCAAGGCGGCAGTTTTCAAAACCGAGAGGTGTCTCTACGTTTGAATAAAGCCTCAATATCATTAATTTCAGATGGAGTCTGGATCCGTACAGCCTTAGCAAATTTCATCTTCTAAAGAAATTTTCAGTTTAAGCTCAAAAAACGCGGGCCCGCAACGGATTCTTCTGCTTACCGGCAGTGATCCAAGCATGCGAAGGGGCAGCCCGCTCTTCAAAAAGAGGGCTGCCCCCAATAAATAAAAACATTAGACCTGCAAAGCAGCTTTTCGGCAAAGGCCGATCATAAGATTGAGAGCTTTTAAGCCATAACAGCCTTCTTCCTGAGAGTTTTTCAGTTGGTATTCCCTGGGCTCTGGCGCTGGTCAATCCAGCGTTCAAATTCCGAGACCGGCATCGGCCTTGCGTAAATATATCCCTGAATCATATCGCAGCGGGCCTCTTTTACAAAATCCAGCTGCTCCTGGGTTTCGATTCCCTCCGCTACTGTTTTTGCGCCGATTTTCTGGGCCAGCTCTGTGATTGCAGTCACCACGTCACGCGCTTTTTTCCTCCCCACATCCAGGAAAAAACGGCGGTCCAGCTTGACCACATCCACATCGAATTCCATCAACAGCCCCAGCGAAGAATATCCTGCTCCAAAGTCATCCAGCGAGCACCGGAACCCAATGCGGTGCATTTCCTGAATTTGTTTCTTCACATATTCAATGCCGCGGTCATTGAAAAAGATAGATTCTGTAAGCTCCAGCTCTAACAAATCGGTCGGGACGCCATTATCTTCCGCGATTTTTTGCAGCTTAGCTAACGCATCTGGATCTTTGAAGTGGCGTCTGGAAAGATTCACCGACACCGGAAAAGCCCTTTTCCCTGACTCCAGCCTTCCATGCAAAAATTTACAAGTCTGCTCAAATACATAGAAATCCAATTGGCAGATTCTTCCGCTTTTTTCTAACACTGGGATAAAATCCCCTGGAGAAATCATCCCGCGCTGTGGATGAAGCCAGCGCACCAGCGCCTCCGCTCCGCCGATCTCCCCATTTTTCCCCCACACCTTGGGTTGGAAATAAACCTGGAACTCCCCTTTACGCAAGGAATCCTCGAATAGATCATTGAGCTCTTGTTCCCGCTTCATGCTTTCTGTAAACTCCGTGTTGTAGAAAACGCACGGATTATCCTCTTGAGCCGCACGATTCCAGCAGGCAGTTCTCGCTCTGTCCTGGATGATCGTGATCTCCAGGCTGGGATCGTCCACCACATAGACGCCTTGGCGAAGGATAAGCTTAAACGGGGTTTCATGCTCGCTGTCGAATATTTTAATCCGGTCGTTGATCGTTTCGGCAATGGTGCGAAGCCTCCCGCGAATCGTATCCGGATCATTCTCCTTCATGCAGAAGAAGTAATTATCCGCCTCGGCGCGGGCCGCAAATTCTCCCGGCCCGGAAAAGCTTTCCAGGGCTCTCATAATAAACTCCAGCGTCCGGTTTCCCTCGTCGCTGCCAAAGCTTTCGTTAATTAGCTTAAAATTTTTGATATTGAGCAGTGCCACAGCATAGGTGCCCGGCGGAGACTGGGCAAACACCTCCTGACACTTCAGTTGAAAAGCCGCGTTGTTCATCCCGCCGGTCAAATGATCAATAAACGCTGAATATTCCAGTTCTTTATAATGATTACGGTAGATTCGGAATAAAAAAGCCAATATCAGTGCGAAAAATACAACCGTGCCCGAAATAATCATGTAGGTTTGAAGAATATATTTATCAGTATCATACGAAATCAGATTCGCGGGCACCAGTGTCAACAATACCCAATCGAAGCTCATCAAGGGCCTGTAGGACAAAACTAATTCTGTCCCGTCTGCAGCGGTAAAAGTAAATACTCCGCCTTGATGGGCCTGCATATCCTGCTGCATTTGATATATATGGCTGATGACCCGATCATCAGATTTTTTCATAAAAATATCATCCAAGCGCAGGAACGGTTCCGAATTTGTCGGCGATATAATCATATCCCCTTCTAAATCGATCAAGCAGCTCAGGCCGCTTCCTCCGAAGCTTTTTGCCTGAATCAGCTCCTGCATATTTCCCTTATCCCGGACGCCGGCCAGCACGCTGTATTCCTCGTAGTTTTCAGTGGAAAGCGGAATCGAATAAAGGATGCTTTGTTCATTTAAAAAGGAGACTCCATTCTTTCCCGCAAGGGAATCCTGCACGCCCGGTAATGCAAGCAGATCAGCCCCAGTAGGATTTGTTTCATACACATCTCCCTGTGAATTTAGCACGATCAGGGATGTAAAGCCAAGGATCTCCGCTTTTCTGCTTAAAAAGGATTTTAGTAATTCTTCATTGTCGCTTAAGCCCGGTTGTCCCCCGCTGTCTCCCAGCATCTCCAAATCCTTGGTTACCTTGGAAAGCCGGTAGTCAATATCTGTACACAACTGATCGGACACATCCGATACATAGGCCTCAGTTCTTCTATTAATAGCTGATTGCAGATGCAAAGCGTTCCAAATCGTCAAGCCGGAGATGATAATAATGCATACTGCCAAAAGCACCAGCCATCCGGCGTTTAGTTTGAATTTTGCTCTTCCAAGGGCCGCTCCATATTTCTTCGGGGGTTTGTGAAATCCCATGCTAATTTCTCCTTCAAATTCAAAACTGCGAAAAAAGCTTCTGCTCTGGACGACCCGCTTACTATGCCGCCGACAGGCAATCAACGCAAGGAGCTCCTTTGCTAACTTTCAGAAAATACTCTTTGTATTGACTGTTCCCATTGTCCTCTCGCCTTTAATATAATTTCTATAAAAGCCCTGACGGCGCCGTCGCCGCCTTTTTGTTCAACGATATAGCCGCACTGATTTTTAATTTCCTGCGCTGCATCGCTGGGGCAAGCGCATAAGCCGGCATGCCGCATTGCAAACAAATCGTTTAAATCGTCCCCCATATAAGCTACATTTTCCTTAGTTAAGCCGTTATCCTCCAGATAACCTTGCAAAAAAGACGACTTAGCCTTTACATTTTGAAAAATCAGCTGAATGCCCAGCTCAGACGCCCTTTGGGCTACACAATTGCTTTCTCTGCCTGTTAAAATCATGACATCAATTCCAGCGGCTTTGGCCATTAGAATCCCCGCTCCATCCTTAATGCTAAAGCGTTTGGATTCCACTCGGTTGTTATCAATATAAACGCCGCCGTCAGTCATAGTTCCGTCCACATCTAGAACCAGTAATCTAATATTCTCAAAGCCCATGAGCCGCCTCCTTATTGAAAAAGAGAAGGCGTCAAAAATTCTATTTTGATTTCCTTCTTCAATTCCGAAACCGCAGACGCAATCTTCTCATTCGCGAGGAGTCCCTTTTCCGTAGTCTTATAATAGGTATCCACGTAATTGTTCTTTTTCCGTTCAAAGCCGTCAAAGCCTGCCACCGATACTAGATCCACATGAATTCGGCTCATTAACCGGAGCAGCATTATCATAGAATTGTCAAAAATTCCATGTTCACTGAACGCCAGGTCGTGATAATTAAAAATCAGCTCCTCCCGCTGGCCGGAGGTTATTACGTTTGAGGTTGCTAAAACCGGAACATTATGCGGTTCTTTTTGGTAATCATCGTATCTTTTCCGATTGCTGAAGAAAACATAGTCAGGCTTGAAATCGCTGCTTTCGAAATTCACAGAGATAACCAGGGGCTGCTCTTTCTCAATAAAGCTTCTAATTTTATCCGGATATGCTTTCAGTGAAGAACCTGGTGCCAGCAGAAGAATTTTTCTGCCTGATACCGTCTTTTCGATTTGGTTCAGGCTCTTTTCATCATCGATCATTTTATCCTGATATTCTAAATAAAGCCTTTCGATATAAGCCTCATCAAAAGCAGTTTTCTTGTCTTTGCTGATATTGGAAAGGATATGATTGATATCCTTTGCCTTAAGCTGACCCTTTCCAATTAAATATTCCGCGTAATTCCGGTGCAGATTGTATTTAGCCGACAAAGAATATTCTGTAGTATAGCCCCAAGGACTTTCCTTCCGGATTGCCAAAATGTGGTCGTCGATAGCATCGAGAACAGAATCCACATTATACTTAACCGAATCATACTTATTCATATAATCCATAATCAATTCTAAGCACAAATTGCCCGGAACCCTTCCCATTCCCATCAGCGAGCCGTCGATAACGCAGTCTCTGTTCACATTACGCATCCCGATAAATTCCTGCGCTAAGGAATAGGACAAGGAAAGATTTTCATGCAAATGGAGTCCAATTACAATCGACTTGTCCAAATTATGCTCCAATAAAGAATAAATACGAAGCAAATCACTTTTAATCATGGACCCAAAAGTATCCACAATGGAAAACGCATAGGGCTTAATTTGGTTAATTTTTTGGATCAGATTTAAAATTTCCTGGTCGGAATACCCCATAATATTGATGGGGTTGCAAAAACATTTATAACCCTTTTCCATCACTTTTTTGACAAACTCCAAGCCCTCGTCAATGTCGTAATCATGAAAGGTTACACGCACCGCTTCCACTGTGCCGTCATTGGGCTCCAGCTTTGTAATGTCATATTTATTATGAAGGGCCATCACCGTGAATTTTGTATTTTTCTGCTCTCTGGGAAGTATTTTTTTCAGTTCCGCAATATTATTGAACAGCGTTGCGTTTTTATCATAGCTGCAGTTTCGCAAAAAACCGACTTCCACGTAGTCCGCGTTGGAATCCACCAGCTTTTGAATGATGCTTTTGGCTGTACGATAGCCAAATTTCCAATCATTAATATATCCACCGTCGCGCAGCGTACAGTCCAACAGCCGGATACTCATAGAATCACTTCTCCTCCATCTATTTTCTTTCGAATAATATCGCGTACCATCTCTAAGTCCTTTTGGGTATCCACAGAAATCGTTTTATAGCCGGATTCTATTATTTTCACAGGGATGCCGTGTTCGACAAAGCGCATCAAATCATTTTCCTCTGCTTTTTCGAGTATGGATTTTTCTGTGCGGTTAAAAAACTCCAACGCTTTAGGAGAAAAAATCTGGACACCCGTAATTTTCTTATATTCGAAGTCCAAATAACCCTTCGGATAGGGAATCGGGCTACGTGAAATGAGCATCGCCTCGCCTTTTGCGTTTGTCACTACCTTTTGGTTGCTGAAGTCTATTACCTCAGTGGCTTTATCCAAAACGTTCACCAGACCCGCCACATAATATTCTGTCTCAAGCCGCTCCGGTATAATTAAATCAAAGCATCTGGCATCAATTAAAGGCTCGTCACCCATAGCCAGCACATATAGGTCGCCCTCCAACTTGGTCGATACCTCATATAAACGGGAGGTGGGCGTATCATGTTCTGTAGAGGTCATAAGTGATTTCATCTCATACCGGTCGCACACAGCCTGAATACGAGGATCATCCACCGCAATCACTACCTCGTCAAAGCTTTCGCACTTTTTTGTCTGCTGATACACCCACCAAATCATGGGCCGTCCGCATATATCGACGATCGGTTTTCCTGGAAGTCTGCTGGAGTGATAGCGCGCGGGAATTACACCTATTACCTTCATTTTAAACTCTCCCTTTTATAGTCGCTTAAGTTAAAAACACTTGCCAAAGTGAATCATTGCATGCATTGTGCAGAATATTGAAAAGCTGAAAGGCTTCTCAATATTGGGATTTGGATTTTAACCACCTCATCTGACAAATTCTGCTTCTTTAATCCGCAGAATTCTCCTCGTAAATAAAGTCGTGAAGCAGATCTGTCGCTAAATCCAAATCATACACATAGTACCAAACACCGTCGATTATTTCACCGGAAGAATTACAATTCTCATTAGGCAAACTCATCTGTTCCATGGTAGCGCCGGAAGTAACCGCCCAAGTACCGATCCCCAGCATATCATTATCCGATAATGAAGTCACGCTTTGGGACAAAACCATATTAATCAAGCCTGGATACTGCGTCACATCAATCGCCTTTGCTTGATCAAACATAGCGGACAGCACCTTGCGCTGACGGCCCGTTCTCTCTGAGTCGCCGCCTGTATCGCGGTTTCTGGCAAAAATGACAGCCTGGTCACCGGTTAAATGGACTGATTCTCCGCTTTCCGTAATCGGTTCGCACTGAACGCCCAATTCCTGTATTAATCTATTGGCAACCTCGCGTTCCTCTTCTGTTACCGCAATATTAATACCACCCAAATAATCAATAATCTCCGCCAGCTGGGAAAAGTTTACTGTTACAAAGCCCTGAATATTCATGTCAAAGTTTTCATTAATTGTTTTAATGGCCAGTTCAGGGCCCTCATAGGCATAGGCATGATTAATCTTTGTCTGACCATAGCCATCAACCGTAACGTACGTATCCCTTGCAATAGAGGTTAATTTTATTTTATTGTGAACGCGGTCGATCGAAAGAATCATCAATGCGTCAGAACGTCCAATATCGTTGTCCTCTCTGGAATCGACGCCAAACAAAGCAATATTCGTAACATCTAAATCCTTATATTTTTCTGCAACCTCGGATGAAATACCAAGCGTCTCAGGGGCTTCCGGAAGAGGGACTCGTCCAAGCTGGGATAAGGTGGCTTTGATATAGGCGAATACAATACCGGCTATCATCAAAATAATCCCCAGGATAATACATAAGGTCACAATGATTTTTTTCTTTGCAGACCATTTTTTCTTTCTCTTTTTATATTTTTTGTTCCCAGTGGTCCGGGCGTATCTATCAGAATTAGAATAAATATCATTTTCGGATGATCTATTGGGCTTCGCATAGCGATGCCCCGTATACCTGTCTTTCTTTTTCATATAATCGCAACCTTTCTACAATCGTTTTATGCTTGCTTTTATGTCCTCATGCTTTACACCGTTTTCAAAAAAACGCATCTATTTTAAAGCTTTCGCCAGCATCCTTTCTTCACGGAAATAATTCTATTTGATTGCCTTACTAACCTAGGGCCAACCTAAATTCTACAAGATTAGAGATATCCTTAATAGTGTTTCCAGATGTTTTTTATTCGCCGCCTTTCCCTTTGTTCTGAACATTTTTCATCTGTTTGATCAGATGAATGAGCGCTTTCCTTTTTATGATAAACACAAAGCACAAGACCGCCACAATAAGATATCTAACAATGGCCAAATTATAAAAGAGCATGATAAAAGCAGTCGCCGTAAAAACACCCAGCACAATAAAACAGATCGCTTTTATATTAAAAATACTCTTTTTTAATCCCAGTTCCTTTTTACAGATAGAAGTGCTGAAGATATAATGGGCAAATGCCCATACAATAAAACAAAGCAAGGTAGTATATCCTGTAGCGATATACCCCCACAATGGAATAACAAATGAATTTAGGGCAATATTTAAAAGCGCCCCCAGGCACGAAGCTATCATAATAAAAATATTTTTTTCAAAGTAAAATTCTAATCCGGCAAATACATTATACAGCAAACAAATGAACATGCTTAAGGTAATGGGCGGTACGAGCCAAACAGCCTCATAATAGGAAGCCGGCGCCATAATCCGGATAATTTCCGGGGCGAAGGTTACAAGCAAAAGACTGACGCCGCCTAATAAAGCCACTAAGGCAGTTACCAGCTTTGAAATTTTTTGATACTCTTTTTGGGCCATGGACTGGTAAAACCAAGGAGTATAGGAAGAATTAATGGCTGTCATAACAATATTCAACATCAAACCGATAGAATAGGCCACGCCATAAATCGCGGCGCTTCCTGTACCGCAAAATTTATTGATCATCACGCGGTCAGAATTATTTAGAATCGTAACCGATAAATAGTGGGGGATTAACGGCAGGTTAAACGCGAGGGCAAACTTCCAGTACTTTTTATGAAAAAAAGTTTTCCCTTTTATCATATTAAATACGTAGAGCACCAGTCCGGCGCAAATATTCACAATCGCAGCGGACAGGACCCGTGCAACACCCTTTTCCTCCGCCAAAGACACAGCCAAAAGCCCGACTCCAACATTTGCCAAAGAAATAGTTACTGTAATCGCCGTCATAGCCCTATATTTGTAGGAAAACCTTTGTTTCGCGGACCATAGGGCTAAAGCCGGGCTCATAAACAATTCCAAAAACATTGCCAGCACTAATACTGTGGGCAGCTCAATCAGAGTGTTGATCGGTTGGCGGAACATTAAATAGACTATGAAGAAAACCGCCGTAACAGTGGTGGACAGCCCTAAAAGCGATGAAAGAAACTGATTCTTTTGACCGGGGTATTTTATCATGCCGTTGTTAAAAACACCAGCAGATAGATTTAGCGTGGTAAACACAGAAATAATAGCCATCCAAGACTGATATACCGTCAAAAGTCCGTACTGCTCTGTAGTTAAAAGACGGGTAAAAATAGGAACCGTCAAAAAAACAATTCCCTTTTGCAGCACGGTGCATATGAAGAACCACAAGCCCGCCTTAACCGGAGCCGGTATCTTTTTATACTTATCTAGAAGCTTGTTCATATTTCAAATCCTAACTAGCTACCCTAAAAGTTTCAAGAATATATTTGCGATCGGCAGGATAGCTCCAATTCGCATTGCTATTAAAATTAACGGTTACCAGCCGCCAGAAGTTTACGGAAACAGTTTTTAATAACAATGTACTTTTCCTCTTTTTTAGAAAACACAACAAGCGCATCATTATCTATTCTAATAATTGAAGAAATTCCACTTTGATCTCATAGTGTTTTCTGTCAAAAAACTATACTGCCGCTCTCTGTATTTATACTTTTTAGAAACATCTATGCCTAGCTTATGAAACGACGTCATCTAAATTCACCCTGGGAAAAATCTCCAATTTGCCGCCACGGGTGGCATTGTATATTTTTACCGGATGCGTGTCCGTGTATTTTTTTGCCGCGCGATAAGATGCCAGCATCAGGTTCCCAATTTCATCCAGCTTTATTTTACTCTCAATTTTTTCATTAGTGTCATGATTAAAATGTTTTTTAGGGCTCGTATAATTACAGTCGCAGCCAGTGAGATAAATCTCTGAAAAGCCCATATAAACAGCTAACTGGATCGCAGAATATACAATTGTGTTGGCGGCAAATACCACTTTACTACTATCATCCGAAAAACGAATCCTAAACTTATATCCGTTAAAGCAGTGATGAAATCTCTCATTTGTGGGATACAAAATATCGCCCTTGCGATATGCCTGCGGAATGCTATCCGAAATAAACCGCTGAGCCGCTTTCAATTCATCTATGCCTTTGCAATTTTTTTCATACACCACTCTATCTTGAACACAATAATAGGTCGGCCTCCAATCCGTATCAGAAAAGCAAGTATATATGCTGTTAACCGAGAACGTAATCTCACCCTTTAGCTTATTAATATCTTCAATGGATTGGCTGGGGCCTGTAGCTACGATGAAACACCTCTGTCCCTTATGTCTATTTTGGTAGAGCTTCATCGGCTCATATTTTTGGTACGACGTACCCAAACGCAGTTTTCTGAAGAACGCCTTAATCCGGAACCAGATTTCATATTGGACTACACCGCGCAGCCATCGTGCTGCCCGACGCAAAAAAATAACAGGCTGAAACAACACGTTAAGGAACGGACTGCCAAGTATCTTTTCACGTAAACTCAAATAACGCGATTTTTTCTGAGACAAATTTGTTTGATCGGCATGAGTTTCAGTTTGTAAACTTTTAAGTTCTATACTTTTATAGTAATTTCGCTCATTAAAATTACTTAATATAATTCCATAGGCAACCCAATTAAGACCGTTAGTAAGATATCCTCCCATAAACTGAAACACAACAATAAAAACAAAAAGGCCCCATTTTACAGCTGATTTTCCCTTTACGCACCGATAGAAAAGGATTGAGATAAAGCCGCCTAAAGTCAAGACTCCGAAAATTCCCGTCTCCGTCATGTAATATACATAAGAATTTGTAATAACCGTTTTTAATCCCCAGTCTGTGTACTGGTTTAAAAATGCGGGAGTATTCACGTTTCCAAAACCGCAGCCAAGCCCCCAATAATTCCAAAAGCTGTCACCTAAAATGCGGAACGACAAACCGATACGGTAACGATTAGAAGAATCCTTCCCCTGGAGCGTGTCCATCAAGCGCATATACAAATCGCTTTGAGTGACTGCCATCATAACACAGAACAAAAGCAGAGCGGCGCATATGCAACTGTAAATGACCGTTTTTTTCCGAGAGTTATGCGCGATCCAGTCATAAAGGAACATAACGCCAATCGCCAGCGCGCCTATTCCGATAGCGCCCATGGATCTAGCCAAATAGAGGGTAAAAGCATCGACAAGTATCAGAACGGCTAAAAGGACTTTTTCCTTTTTGCACTTACTGGCCAAGAAAAATCCAATCAACACTACCATCACGATAATTAGGCGGAAGCCTAATTCACTTGGTTCATAATAAAACAGCCGAAGCCGTGTCGTGGTGTATTTATTGACATAATCGTTGGTAATCCAAAACAGAGGACTCTGATTAAAAAATAACGCGAATGGAAGCGTAATTCCATAAAAAACGGAAATAATCTTGGCTATTCGCAGAAAATTGATCTTTTCCGCATTTTCCATAACGTACAGCATACATAGTATGCATACGGCGAGCTTTAAAAGTGTAACCGCCAGCTTTAAAATACTCATATTGGGAAATACAATTAATTGAAGAATCCCATATAAGAAAAAGATGCTGATCACAATGAGCGAGGCTTTTAATTTTTTTGACTCCTTCCGATTTTTCCACAAATACCAGGGCCCCAATAAATACCAGGGATCTAAATTTCCAATGACCGTGGCAATCATTTTGCCCGAAAACAGGAACTTAAGGATATGCTGAAAATAGAATACAAGCGCCGCGCAATAATCTGTAATGCGGCGCGGCTTAGACCTAGCTGCGGTTTTCTCTATCACGTATATCTTCCTTTCCCTAGCAGGCATCCGCGCCAGACAAGACGGTAATAAACGTTATACAAAAAGATATCCAAGTTTTTAAGGGATTCGGTAAAATAACGTTTCCGGCTGAGATGAATATCGTGCTTATAGTGTATGGTTCTTTCTAGCTTCCGATAAGTTTTATACTGATAGTTAGGATTTCGTTTCAATAGCTCCAGCAATTCCAAAGAGGACTGAAACATAACCTCCAGGTCCGCAGAAATATTACCCCCGGTGTATTTGTGCGTATAAACAAAAGCGTCGTTTACAGACACAGACATCTTATTATTGAACATAAGAAGCCACAGCAGATAGTCATCCGCTCCGTTTTTTTTCATCACACACCGGCGCCATTCCATAGGAATACTATTCTTCTTTATCAGGCATTGTCCAGGCGATACAATAAAATCTCGGATCATCACGTTGGGCTTCGCTCTGGAAGCAAATTTTAGTGAGAAATGATTTCCATAAATCGCCGCCTTTTGATGATCCGGCAGCTCAAATATCCCGTTGCCCAGTACTAAATCCGCGCCTCGCGCGGCTTTGATCTGCGTGCACAGACAATCCCCGCTGATCTCATCGTCCTGGTCTAAAAACAGAACATATTCTCCGGCGGCCTTTTCCAGCCCATTTACGCGGGATTGGTGAATCCCGCTGTTTTTTTTGTTATCAATCACAATCAAACGAAAACTGTGTGATTCATTTTCGGGGAGTTCTACCCTTTCCCATGGACTGTCATTTACAATAATTACCTCGACGGACCGTTCCTGTCCCTGAGCAAGAAATTCCTTCGCTGCTTTTTCAACCATTTGATAGAAGCCTGCCATATAGGAATTCCCGCAGTAAAATGGAGTTATAATCGATATTAGCAAACCAGTTAACATCCTCCTTTTATTTCTCCGACTTATCCAATATTTTTTTGATCTGAACTAAACAATAAAGGCCGAAAAAGCTATGACGCCTGGCCAAAAACAAAGCAACGCGTTTTTCTATGGAAAGATGAATTCCTTGATTTCCGGCAATAACAGACCGATATGGTTCCGTGTCGGTAATTTCCCTCATCTGCCTGCGCTTATCCCGGAAAGGGGCCGGGTTTTCTTTGACAAAAACCAGCTGTGAAGCCAGAAGCAGGTAACATAATCCAGTAAAAGTATGAAACGCGGCAATAAATCTTTCTTCCCTATTTTCGTTTAAATCGCTTTCTATCGCCGCCAGAGTCAAGCCATACTGCTCCATCATTTTAGGATTATAATTTCTCACAGCGGAATTACCCAGCTGCCGATAATGATAAAAAGGGCGGTTCAGATAAACCGCTTTTTTTAAGCCCCGGTAAACCCGGAAATTAAATTCCACGTCTTCCCCATTTTTTAGTCTTTCATCATATCTGCAGCCCTTTATGACATCCGCGGCGTAAAGCTTACAGCAGCTGGAGCCGAGCAAACCCATAAAAAAAGGGTCAAATTCTTCTATTCCCTCGCCGGCATGGTAAATTAAGCCATTCTGCGGGTATGGAACAGCCGGCACCGATCTGTTTACGTACTCCTTTTGATAACACCAGAATACAATATCTGCCTGCCGCTCATTTCCATTCCGATAAGCTTCCGCTAAAGTATCGGGATCAATCCAGTCATCAGCGTCTACAAAGGAAAGATATTTCCCGCGCGCCTGCTCCATGCCCCGGTTGCGCGCCGCAGAAACACCCTTGTTCCGCTGATGAATCACCCGAATCCGGCAATCTGTTTCCGCCAATTTATCGCAGATTTCCCCGCACCGGTCCGGAGAACCGTCGTCTACTAAAATAATTTCAATTTCTTTGAGCGACTGCTCCAGAAGGCTTCCGACGCACGCTCTAAGGTATTCCTCTTTGATTTTATACACAGGAACCACTACTGAAACCAATATTGGATTGTCAGCTTGAATCATAGGAGCTCTCCTTTAAAACACTTCTCATAAATCCGGGCAATATGATCCCAATTATAGTAGCTGGTAATGCGTTCTTTCGCTTTCCGTTCAAATTCCTGCCGGTCATCCTCAGACATACTGTCGCAATCACCGATTAATTTAGAGAGACTGCCAGCTTTCTTTTCCCAATACAGCGCTCCCTGACCTCCTACCTCTCGGTTAAACCCTACTCCCAATAATAAATTCATCTTAGTGCTCGCCAAGGCTTCCAATAAAGAAGGATTTGTTCCTCCGACTTCATGACCGTGTATATAGCCGTAAGCATGCTCTCGAATAAATTTCAGCAGATTTTGATCGTAAACCGTACCTACAAACTTAATCCGGGGATCTTGGTCAAAGCCTGTCTTTTCCTTTAAAATCTCATAAAACTGATTTTGCTTGACATCAGTAATTAAAACAAAGTCCCTTCTCGTTGTTGAGCTCATAAATTCCGTAAGCATTGTCTGAAAATTATTTTCTGGTACAAACCTGCCCACCGCCAAATAATACTCATTCGGCATAACCTTCTTCTCCGCAAACCATTTTTGCGCCTCAGGTGCTTCCGTAGGGTAGGAACCGGACGCCTTATCATATTTCTATGACAGGATTTCCGAGAACCTCCCTCAGAACCGTACGTACACCTTTCGATGTATACGGCTCCCCAGCCATTCCTAAAGCATTTTACAAAGTTCCATTATGAAGATTGACGTGGCAGTCATGGCATAAGACGAGCGTTTTGCGCTTCATATAGCTCATCAGCCATACCCAGTTAGGCATAGGCGTTCCACGTTTTCGGTATTTCTTCACAATGTCCTTAAGCTTCCTTACATGATGAATCTCCAAGGCACAATGTTCTGCTCCACATAATTCACATACATCACTGTTGAGCCTTTTCATTAACTGACCACCCTTTAATACCTGTCCGAATTGGTCGGAGATTTCTCCGGCAGGTCGGCTAACCTTTTTTAGACTGTCATTGAAGTAGGTCATCGTTTTAGGGCCTTCTTTCGTATTGTATCTGATACCAACAATACGCATGGTGCCAGTTCCATTTTTTCTGGGAACATCAATTCCATATTTCTGAATAACCTTTTTGACCGATGATTTTTCCTTTCGGGCGATTGTCTTAATCATGCTGAAATAGTGATAATACTGAAATGTGGATATTTTCGTGCTGACATCCGTTGCTAAGCAATAGTAATTGTAAAGCCCTCTGATTTCTGCGTTGTACTGACTGATAATTTCAATCACGGGCAGATTAACTCGTGCCCCCACCTGATAGGGTTTTCCCTTTTTAATGAACGGCTTGAGCTTTTCCCGAATAACATCTCCCGGCACAACTAACTGAATTGTACCGTTTACAGAGCGTTTCTTTCGACCGATTGAATCAACCACTTGCTTTGTGTTCTCTTGAGATTTTGTAATTTCGTATCCCAGAAAACGCACTCGTTTATCCGACAGATTGGTGATTTTCGTTTTTTCCCGGCTCAATTCAAGATGAAGTTCCTTTTGCATGAAACCTGCAATTCTTTCCTTGATTTCATTCGCTGTTGCCTTGCTGCCGATGATACAGACCACAAAATCGTCCGCATAGCGCACATATTTTACACGCTGATAGTTTTTATCCATAGGGTCTAAGGCAGGGATATTCTGCATTTGCCGCAGGTACTCATCCGCTTGTTCCTGATTGCCTTTCTTTTTTGCACGGTTTCGTTTGTATTGGAGAATCTGATATTCACGATATGGTCTCCGCTGTTTCCCTTTGGTGTATTCAGCAGATATTCCTTCCATGAACTTATCAAACTCGTGCAGATAAATGTTGGCCAAAATGGGGCTGATGATGCCGCCCTGCGGTGTTCCCGACAGCGAATTGTACTTCTGGTTGAATTCCAAATATCCGGCTTTCAGGAATTTCCAAATAAGCTCAAGAAATCTACCGTCATCAATCTTCTTCAAGAGTATCTTTAACAATATTTCATGGTCGATATGGTCGAAGCACCCGGTGATATCGCCTTCAATTACCCAGTTGGTTCCCCTACAGGTGCTTTTAATTTGATACAGTGCGGTGTGACAGCTTCTATTAGGCCGAAAACCGTGCGAATTATCGCTGAAAATTGGCTCGTAGATTGCCTCTAAAATCTGCCGTACTACTTCCTGTACCAGCTTGTCAGCAAAGGCAGGGATACCCAAAGGTCGCATTTTACCGTTCTTCTTGGGGATATATGTCCTTCGGACAGGTTTTGGTTGATAGCGTTCCCATTTGAGCAGTTCTATCAGTTGAGAAATTTGCTTCCTGCTAAAACCGTCAATGGTTGTCCCGTCTGTTCCGGGCGTCATATTGCCTTGCTTAGCATGGATTTTTTGATATGCCCGCAAAAAGAAGTCCTCATTGAAAAGATTTCTGTAGATACGGTCATACCGGTGTGATTCATCTTGTTTGGATTTTTGCTTTAGTATTGATAATACCGTTTCAGCTTTTTGCATTTCGCATACCTCCATTCGATTATCAATAGAATGACCTGCCGCCCTTCGCCATGTATGCGGCTTTCCCGCACTCGGACTACTATGGCGGCTCCGTTGCCATGCCGGATATTCAGTGTCATCTCCCTCGCTTTTCACACTTGGGATTTATCGCCATAGGGCATTACACATAGCATTTCTGCGTTCTGGTTTAGGCAATCTCCGTTTAGTCGTATTGATACATTGGGTGTGGTTTAGGTTTCCGTTCATTCCTTTTACATACTTCCTGTATGCCGGGACATTTTCAGAGAGTATCAGTGACGACAACGGTTTCACTGATAGAAATTGTCCATGTGCGCAATCAGTCTTCGCACATCTCCACACTTAGAGCAAAGAAACTGGATTTAAAGCAGTTTAGCCTTAACCATGCCACGCCTTTGGTCTCGCATATCCCGCTTATACACTGATTTCAAACGTATATGCTTTTCCGCCATGCTCTTGTCCCCTTTATCTTTCGATTCCGGGTTAGGCGGCTAACCAACTGGATTTCTCTCCAATCCAGTACCTCTTTAGGCATTATCAATACGCCCTTACGGACGCACGCTGTCAAAGTGCTTTTTGACAAATCCGCGCCATAAGCGATAAATGTGGTATTCGGTTCATATGCCGAATATTCCGTTTTAATATACTCCTCTATTTTTCTGGAATCACAGATCACTAAATCCGAGTGCTTGACCATGCGCTTTTCCGACCATTTAAGATACCTGCGCACAAGCGGGCTCCACTTATCCCGCTTCCATTCCAGGCCGTCGGGATTAATCATCAGTTTAGCGCCTAGACGATGCAGTTTTCTTTTATAGTGGCCGAAAACAGGCCCAACGCCGCATCCCAGCATATACACCACAGCGTCAGCCAGCTTGTGATGTTTTATATAGCGGCAGCATTCCCCCAGAGAAGCCGTGTCATAATAAATCACTTTTGCGGGTCCCAGCTTTGGAACCTTAATTTGAAAACAACGCGCGTGATTATATTCAAATTCTCCCTTTTTCTCTGAAAGACAAGAAACATGATAAAAAATCTCCTGGTCTTTCCTGTGCGCGGTTAATTGCTCTACAAATGTTTCGAATCCTCCATAGGAGGCGGGAATGCCGTTGCTGCCAATTAAAAACACGTGCCTCATGAACTAAACTCCCTTATCGAATATTAATATTAAAAATATCAAAAGCAAAAATTATAAAAGCTTCTAAACTCTGCCTAATTCTAGATTATAGCTTATTTTTCCCCATTCTTCAAGTTTCTGTGCCATAATCAAACCACTTTATTTCTCTTAGTTATTATTTATGAATTATCGTGAAATAACACTCCTAATTGCCTGCCGCCAAAAAACCTCCAAAGCTTTCTGTCTTTGGAGGTTCTATTATAATTGATAGCCTGACATCGGTTCTCATCAGGAAGCCCTTCCCTACAAGGAGCACCAAAAAATATTATCGTATCGCTCGCTCCATAACTGGTAAGCCACTCATCCTAGCCGTTGAAAGTTTCCGATGATTCTTTATCTTTTATATTTCTCCTTTCTAAAACGTTTTATTGAATAATAGAGCATCTTTTATCTTTCTGCTGGCTTCAATCCATTTATTAAGGCCTTTTTATTTTTAGCTCTGCCAGGGAGCCTATCGTGCTAAAAGCGGCCAGTCACGAACGCAAAGCATGCGGCTCGACGGAATACTAAATGCTGCTTTTGCTTAAGTTCCTAATCCCATCCGCTTAGCGGGTGTTTTTGAGGATATACCGTTTCACGCTGTATTCTTTCTGCTTAAGGATAACAAAAAGCGCCCCAGAATCTGGGGCGCTTAATTAGCCTACCGCAAAAGCCGCTGCCATAAAGGCATAAAAGCCAGAGCTTCGGCATATATACATATACCCAACCGCTGTATTTTATTTCTACAGAGAAGAAGCCTCGAACACGGAATCCGTGCCGAGGCTTTAAAACTGGAGCTGCTAGGCAGACTCGAACTGCCGACCTCATCCTTACCAAGGATGTGCTCTACCACCTGAGCCATAGCAGCAAATGGCGATCCGGAACGGGATCGAACCGTCGACCTCTAGCGTGACAGGCTAGCGTTCTAACCAGCTGAACTACCGGACCATAAATGGCAGGGGCAGAAGGATTCGAACCCTCGGCACGTGGTTTTGGAGACCACTGCTCTACCAGCTGAGCTATACCCCTAACTCCGCGCCGAAACCATCCGTGACGCAAGAGTTATAATACCATTTTCAGTTATTTCTGTCAAGGGTTTTTGAAAGATTTTTCGTCTTTTTATTGATACTTTGTCAAAAGCTTCTGCACGATCTCATCCGTATGCATGCCTCGCGAGCCTTTGACCAGAACACAATCCCCGTCGTTTAATATCTTTTCTAATTCAGCGAACGCCTCATCATTGGTTCCGCAGGCTTTCACCAAAATTTTTCTGCTTTCCTCCGCGGCCCCTTCCGCAATTTTTTCCGCTTCCCGGCCAACCGTGAGCACTGCGTCGACTCCGCTTGCCGCCGCGTAGGCGCCCAGCTCCAAGTGGGCCTGGGCGGACCGCTCTCCCAGCTCCAGCATATCCGCCAGCACAGCAATTTTCTTTCCAGTGCTTTTCACCGCCATCAAGACGCCGATGCCGCTTTTGATCGAATCCGGGCTGGCGTTATAGCTGTCGTCGATCACTGTGATTTTATCCAGCTCATGAATCTGCTGGCGCATAGCAAGCCCCTCATAGGTAAGAAGGCCGCAGCGAATATCATCTAAGGTCAGGCCCTGGTCATAAGCCACCGCAATGGCTGCCAGAGCATTGCTGACATTATGCAGTCCCAAGGCCGGAATCATAATCTTGTGGGCACCGAAGGGCGCGTGCAGTTCGAAACGGGTACAATCCTTAACGGTATCAATGTTCACCGCTCGGTAATCACAATCGCTTTCCATGCCGTACCATACAATTTTTCCGGTATAGCTTTCTCTCAGCTGCTGAAGCATGGGGTCGTCGCCGTTTAAATATAAAGCACCCTGTTCCCCAATGGTATCGGCGATATGAAGCTTCTCAGCGCGGATATTTTCCTGAGTCTTCAGCTGTTCAATATGAGAAATGCCAATGTTGGTCACCACCGCGCTGGTAGGGCTGGCAATGGCGGAAAGCCGCTCCATCTCGCCAAAATTGCTCATTCCCATTTCAATGACGGCGATTTCGTGCGTGTGGTCCAGGCCAAAAACTGTCAGCGGAAGGCCGATCTGGCTGTTATAGTTTCCCGCTGTTTTATGAACCCTCTTTCCTTGGCTTAACGCGGCTGCAATCATCTCCTTAGTGGAGGATTTTCCCACGCTGCCGGTCACGCCGACGACCGGCAGCGTAAACCGCTTCCGATACCAGGCGGCGAACTCCTGAAGCGCTTTCTGGGTATCGCCCACCCGGATCACAGCGCCGTCTAAATACTTAAAGCCCTCCTCCGGTTCCTGCTGGGTAAAGCAGGCTGCCGCTCCGGTATCCAGCGCCATGGGAATAAAGCGATGCGCGTCCACCTTTTCTCCAACAATCGGCACAAACAAAGCCCCTGGCTCAAGCTCCCGGCTGTTGGTGCTTACTGAGGTGACCTCGGCGTTAGGATTGCCCTTCCATAAGGCTCCTCCTACCGCTGTTACAATCTCGCAAATACGGATCGGTTCCATCCTTATTCCTCCATACCCAGCTCTTTCAAAATGTCGGCCACGATCTCCCGTTCGTCAAAATGCCGCTTAACGCCCTTGATTTCCTGATAATCCTCATGGCCCTTCCCCGCCAGCACCACAATGTCATGCTCCTGAGCGTTTTCAATGCAGTAACGGATAGCGTCCCGCCGGTTGGGGATCACGATGCTTTTCCCCTGGGTTTTGGCCATCCCGGTCTGGATGTCCTGTATGATATCCATGACATTCTCAAACCGGGAATTGTCCTCAGTAATCACCGTCAGATCTGCCAGTCTGCCGCTTACCTCGCCCATCTCATACCGCCGGGATTTCGCCCGGTTTCCTCCAGCGCCAAACATGCATACCAGACGGTGCGGCTGATATTCCCGCAGTGTTGTCAGGATATTTTCCATGCTCACCGCATTATGGGCATAATCAATCAGCAAGGTATAATTTCCCGGCACCTTAACCGGCTCCACTCTGCCTTTCACCTTCACCTCGTTCAGGCCGTCCAGAATATTCTGCTCGGATACCGGGAAATGGCGGCATACCGCGATGGCGGCGATGGCGTTATAAGCGCTGAATTTTCCAGGGATATCCACGTCCACGCTCAGCTTCATTGCCCCGGAAACGTCAAAATGAGCCCCTAAATAGCCTGGCCGGTATATCAGCCCCTCATTAGAGCCCTTCAGCTGGGCCTGGGGATTGGAAAAACCAAAGGTTTCAAGCTCGCAGGTATGGTCCTTGAGAATTGTCTCGCAGGCGGGATCGTCGATATTTACAAGCCCCAGCTTACAGCTTTGAAACAGCAGGCCCTTACAGGCGGCGTATTCCTCCAGGCAGCTGTGCTCGTTTTCTCCAATATGGTCTGGAGAAAAATTGGTGAAAACCCCGTAATCAAACACAAGCCCGTCGGTCCGGTGCCATTTTAACCCCAGAGAGGAGGCCTCCATCACGGCGCACTGGCACCCTTCCTCCACCATCTGGTTCAAATATTTCTGTACGTCATAAGATTCCGGCGTGGTATTATTGGTCGGATAGGTGGTATCCCCGATGATTACACCAAGAGTTCCGATCACTCCAGTCTTGATTCCGCCCTTTTCCAAAATGGTTTTTATCATACATGCAGTGGTCGTTTTCCCCTTGGTTCCTGTAATGCCCACTGTTTTCAGCTTAGCGGCGGGATGGCCGAACAGCGCCGCCGACATATAGGCCATCGCCTTGCGGGTGTCCTCCACCAGCACCAGCGTTCCTTTTGCCAGCTCCAGCTGCCTGCTGGCTACCACAGCCGCCGCTCCCGCTTCCACCGCTTGAGCGGCGTACTGGTGGCTGTCCACCGCAGATCCTATCAGGCACACGAACACACAGCCCGGCCTTACCCTTCGGGAATCATAAACCACATCGTTCACCAGCACCTGGTCGTCCCCTTGAAGGCATTTGTAGCCTACGCCTTCCAGCAAGTCTTTTAATTTTTGTGGGAACATCGTTGTTCCTCCCCTTCAACCTTAATTTAAAAAGCAGGCTCTTCTGCTAATCTATGGATATTGTTTTCAAAAAAGAACCATTTTAGTGACCGCGTGAAGTAAAAACTCCCGCCGCTTATCCCAGCAGCGGAGGGCTTTTCGCTCAAAAGCCCTTTCCTCCGCAAACACGCCGCTGATGCCGCATACAGCCCCTCCGCAGTGTACTGGTGCCGGCGCTTTCCTTGCGCTGGCTGCACTGAAAGCAGGACATTCGCTCCCCCGATATCGTCTTTTCCGCTGAGAGCCCAGCTTATTTTAAACCGGGCCTGTCAATCCCCATTTACCAATACACGGTTTGCCGCCAGGCAAATCTTCTTGCAGGTTCGTCATGAGACAGCGGCGGCTTTTTCCTTTATCAAAAGCAGGGCTACTGATTTTTGGAAGAACGCCGGGCAATCGCTACCAGCAGGAGAAAGAAAAGCAACGCTAAAAATAGCATAGATAAAGTATAAAAGCAGGAAATTCCCAAAACGCCGTAAGCTTGTACGCATTTGCTTCCGAACAGAAGAAAGGCTAAGGATACAATAATATAACCGCCGATCAGGTATTTTTGAAACCGTACGATCGTGATAATCATGGTAAAAAAATTGATTAAAGCCAGCAAGCCGCCGCCGACCAAAAGGATTTCCAAATGAAGCAGGTAGCCTTCCAGGTGTACGCCGTAAATCAAATTCAGCACCGGGATTCCCAGGAAATAGCCGCCTAAAGCGACCGCCGCCGTTAAACCTAAAATCGCGGCGATATATTTAGCGATCAGTTTCCAAAACCGGGATGTCTCCCTTTGATTCCAGATCACCGCCAGCTTATTCAAAACCGGCTGATAAATAAAGTTGCTCAGCAGGCTGATGACAAAAACAGGCATAAAAACATAATTGAAGCTGGCTTGATCCTGGTTGGAAAGCACGGAATCGATGGCGTATTTGGGCGCGTTTCCAATATACATAATCAGGAAGGTTGAGCCGAACAGGGGAAAGCACTCCCACAGCATAGCTCCGATTTTTCGAAAAGAAAGCTCTCCCTTTTCTACCGGAAAGGATTTCAGAGCCATCCCGTTGAGAAGAACAAACAGGGCAAAAGAAACGAGTAAGCTGATCAGGGAGGTCAGAATCAAATCCTTTGTCACAGCGTAAAGGACCATATAGAGAACGGTATATAGGAACAGCCTCACCGTGAGAATTTTTCCGCCGATATCCAACCGGTCATGCTGCTGTAACATTCCGTGAAATACATCCTCAAAGGCGTCGATCCATTTTACCAGACAGATCAACAAAACTACGATGCTTTTATTGCCGTCGTATTGGCCGGTGCCGTATTCAAAACCGATGTAAGCCAAAGAGATCGCCAGCATCAGTCCTGTCGTCAAAATCCTGGAATAATAATACTCGCGGTAGCTGTATTTCTCGACGACGTCCGACGCCTGAAATTGACGGATTCCGTAACGGCCAATGGTCAGCATTAAATTTCCAATGGCGTAAGCGATCACAAAAATTCCCGCGTCATTCACCGGATCAATCCTGGAAATCACCATCAGAATGACCACCGTTTGGAAGGAGTTCAGCATAGCGGACGCGGAGTTCCACAGATAAGAGGATTTCCCTATGCTTTTACTGTGAATTAAAAAATTTTTGATAACCACATCCAACCTTTCTGTCAGGTATTTCCAATAAATATTATTATTGACAAATTAAGGGTAACTTTTTCTTTTCCAAAAGTCAAGAAATAAAAACCTCCCAGTATAGCTTTTGTTTTCCTACAGTATGGTAAATCTTATGC
This sequence comes from [Clostridium] leptum DSM 753, assembly GCA_000154345.1. GTDB lineage: Bacteria > Bacillota > Clostridia > Oscillospirales > Acutalibacteraceae > Clostridium_A > Clostridium_A leptum. The sequence continues at coordinate 226,670 of DS480348.1, read as the reverse complement.
GCATATCTTTGCTTTTTATAGATAACTGCTTTGCCCCGTTTGCGCCCGGCCACCAAAATCATACCAGAAAAAAAGCCCCGCACGCAAGCTGCGTGTCGAGGCTCTGGCTGGAGGTGCCACCCAGATTTGAACTGGGGAATAAAGGTTTTGCAGACCTTTGCCTTACCACTTGGCCATGGCACCATACTCTTATTTTATGAAAAAGACGCTCAAAATATTACATTTTAAGCGTCCTTTCTATCAATGGAGCGGATGACGAGGCTCGAACTCGCTACCTCCACCTTGGCAAGGTGGCGCTCTACCAGATGAGCTACATCCGCGTTTCTCGTCCGCTGTCAGCGGACGTTGTGGTGCCTCCGATCGGAATCGAACCAATGACACGGGGATTTTCAGTCCCCTGCTCTACCGACTGAGCTACAGAGGCAAATGTGGCGACCCGGAACGGGCTCGAACCGTCGACCTCTAGCGTGACAGGCTAGCGTTCTAACCAGCTGAACTACCGGGCCATATCCTGAACGCTTCGGCCCGATTCTTTTCGAACTCAGGCCAAATGCTTTCAGTTTTATCAGGAAATCCTGTGGTGGGAACAACAGGGCTCGAACCTGTGACCCCTTGCTTGTAAGGCAAGTGCTCTCCCAGCTGAGCTATGCTCCCAAAAACGCCGTTTTCAAACGCTTTTTTCCTTGGCGCTCTCAGCGACGAGTTATATAATACTATATTTCCAAATAAAAGTCAACACTTTTCCCCATCTTTTTTTGATTTTTCTTCCACGATTCGAAGAAGCTCTTCCTTGGAAATCCGGTACTTCCGATTGCAGAATTGGCAGCCCGCCTCAGCAAACCCCCGCTCGTCGGCAAGAGACAAAATTTCGTCATTTGGTAAGGAGGTGACCGCTCGTACCACCCGCTCCTTACTGCAATCACAAACGTAGGCCACCTTCCGCTCCTCCAGGATTTCCCACTCAAAGCCCTCCAGCGCCTTGCCCGCCATTTCCTCGATAGAAAGCCCCTTGGCCAGCATGGTGGTTACCGGCTCCAGCAGGCTGATATTCTTCTCCAGCCTTGCAACCGCCTCTTCCCCGGCCGCCGGCAGCAGCTGTATTAAAAGACCGCCGGAGAGCAATGCCTCCCCCTCGCTTTTATCGCAAAGCACTCCCAGGGCGCAGACCGTGGGAATCTGTTCGCTGGCGGCGTAATAGCTTGTAATGTCCTCCGCAATCTCCCCGCTGGCCAAAGGAATCTGTCCCATATAGGGCTCTCCAGCACCGTAATCGCGCATCACATAAAGGATGCCGTTTTTTCCAACCACTCCGGCTACATTCAGCTTTCCGTTGGGATAGTTTTCCGCCTGGGCATGAGGATTTACCGCATAGCCTTTACAGCATCCGCTGCTGTAGGCTACCGCCACCATGGAGCCGATTGGACCATCTCCGCTGACTTTTAAGGTCAGGCTGGCCCCCTCCTGCTTCAGCTGGGCGCCCATCATCGAGGAAGCTGTTAAAAGCCTCCCCAAAGCCGCGGTGGCTGCCGGGGTCAACTGGTGTATTTTCTGCGCCGTATAGACGATATTGGTAGAATCTACAGCCGACGCCATAATTGCGCCGTCCTTGGTGATGCAGCGAATCAAACGGTCCATAATTGCCTCCTCAAAGGATTGGATTGACTAAAAATCTAGTAAGCAGGATTATCAAGTTATTCTAAAACGGGCCGGCAAGGACCCGCCGCCGAAAAGCTCCTATTTCCGCATGGGCTTCCGCGCCGCATAAACCAAGCGCTGAGAGGCTTCCCGCGGCGGCTCAAAGCTTTGCTCATGGAATACCTCCACCGCCTCTAAGCCCGCCTTTTTCAGCATTTCCTCCAGCTCCTCCCGGGCGTAAGCCCGTTCGCTGAAGGATTCCTGGCTGCGGTAATAAGCATTTCCATCCCGATGGAAAAAATCCAGGCTGATGGTTACCCTGTTTTGGCTTGGAGAAAAGGTATTCTGCCAAACACAGTAAACATTTCGCGTATCATAAACAAAGGTATTGTTCCCCAATACCTCCCGATGCTTATAGATCGTATTGGCGTCAAAGATAAAATATCCGCCTGGATTTAAAAACAGTGATACCCGGTCAAAGGTTCTTTGCACATCCTGCGGGCTTGTCAAATGGTTAATGCTGTCCAGGGTGCAAACCACCGTGTCTACAGTGCCGTACAGGTCGATTTTCTGCATTTTTTGACATAGAAATAAAATATGCAGTCCTTCTTCTGAGGCCTTCTGCATGGCCGCTGAGAGCATTTCCGGCGATCCATCGACACCATAAATATCCCATCCCCGCCTGCACAGCTCCACCGTCAGGCTTCCAGTTCCGCAAGCCAGATCCAAGGATAAGCCGGGAGCATGTCCCAGCCTATGGCACAGAGCCTCTAAATAGTCCGCCTGCTTCCCGTAATCCACATTTCGGGTCAGCTCATCATAATACCCGGCAAAATAGGCGTAGCTGCTCATTTTTCCTGCTGGTCCTCTTCGCTCAGGCGCCGAAACACCATCTCATAGCCGTCGCATCCATAATTCAAGGCCCGGTTCACCCGGCTGATGGTGGCTGTGCTGGCGCCGGTTTTCGTCACGATATCACTATAGACCTTGTGCTCGCTCAGCATGTGAGCCACTACCAAGCGCTGGGACATGGCCTTGATCTCCGGAACAGTGCAAAGGTCTTCAAAAAAATCATAGCATTCATCTACTGTTTTCAGCTGAAGGATAGAGCGGAACAAAAAATCCACGCCCTCTTCTCTCAATTTGGAATTCATCAAAAGGCCTCCTTCTGCGGTTTAGTACAATAAAATTTTATCACAGAAAAGCGGAAAAGTAAAGATCACAATCCAAACCGCCAGCAAACTAGCGATCAGTTTCCCCTGGGGGCAGAATCCGCCGCCTAAAAAGGGGCTGAAAACTCTATCCCAGTATTCGTTTCGCTGCCGGCAAACCAATCGTGCCCTTCTGTTTAGGGCTTCCGTGCTTTTTAACTTTCGCCTATTTCGTCTCATCACGCTTTTCTGAAAGAAAATAATTCTATTTCTTTTGCTTACGATCGAACTTCTACCGATTCATTTGCCAAGATTTTTTATTTATCTCAAGTTCAACAGAGGGAATATCTCTTTCTGAAAACCATCAAAAGGAGCCTGTGAAATTTCTTCCACAGGCTCCTTTTGATGGTTTTCAGCCGCTGGCGCAGCATAAGCTGTTTCTTGAGCAGCCGGCGGCGTGCGTTCTTTTCTGTGCTTTCCGTCACATATAAAATATAAAGGCAAGGAGAAAAACGAAGCCGCCAGCGGCGCTTACACGTCGTTTTTGATTAAATCGTCGTAGGTTTCCCTTTTTACAATCACTCTGGAGCTTCCAGCCTTGACCATTACGATAGGAGGCTTGGGAATCCGGTTATAATTGGACGACATGGAATAGTTATAAGCCCCAGTGGAAAATACCGCCAGAGTATCTCCGGGCGCCGCCTCCTGGATCATAGCGTCCTCCTGGATTAAATCACCGCTTTCACAGCATTTCCCAGCGATGGTGACCTTTTCCACCGCCGGCTGGCCCGCCTTATCGGCGATTACAGCCAGATAGCTGGACTTATACAGGGCATAACGGGGATTGTCCGTCATACCGCCGTCGATGGACACATAGGTGCGGATCTTGGGAATCACCTTGACGCTCCCCACCGTATACAGCGTGATGCCGGATTCTCCCACAATGGATCTTCCAGGCTCCAGGCAGATAAAAGGCACCGGCATATCGTATTCCTTTGCCTTTGCCTTGACCGCCTTCGCGACCGTGCTCATATAAGCGTTATAAGGCTGCGGATGATCGCGGTCGGTATATTTGATTCCAAAGCCGCCGCCCAGATTCATACACTCCACCGTAACGCCTGTGACATCCTTGATCTGCTTGCGGAAGCCCATCATCACCTCGGCCGCCAGGACAAAAGGATCGATATCGAAAATCTGAGAGCCGATATGGCAGTGGATTTCTTTCAAATTCAGGTTCTTAGAGGCGATGGCCGCTTTCGCCGCTTCCAAAGCCTCTCCGGTCTCCAGGGCAAAGCCAAACTTAGAGTCGATCTGTCCGGTGCGGATAAAGCTGTGGGTATGGGCGTCAATTCCGGGCTTGATCCGCATGGAAACCTGAGCGGTCACGCCCTTTTCCGCCGCCAGCTGGTCCAGCCTTTTCATCTCGTCCAGATTATCCATAACGATCACGCCGACGCCGTTGTCCAAGGCCATGTTCAATTCATCCTGAGTTTTATTATTCCCGTGGAAATGAATCTTTTCCGGATCGAATCCGGCCTTTAGGGCTGTGTATAACTCTCCGCCGGAGACCACATCCAGACCCAGGCCCTCCTCGGCCACGATCCGGCAAAGCTCCTTACAGTTCAGCGCTTTACTGGCGTAAAACGCCATACCATGGCCGTCATAGTTTTCCTGAAAGGATTTTTGATAAAGGCGGCAGGCCTGACGGATGGTCATTTCATCCATCACATAAAGGGGCGTGCCGTATTCCTCGGCCAGCCCTACCGTGTCGCACCCGCCTATGGTCAAGTGACCTTTTTCATTTACATCAAAGCAATCTGCTACAAACATGATTCCAACCCCTTAACGATAAAATTCAGCCAAGCTCCTCCGGTTCTTCCGCCACAGAGGACAAAATTTCCCGCAGCTCCTCTACCCCTTCGCCGGTAACCGATGAAAAGGGGATCAGCCGCAGGCCCTCATAATCGGAAAACGCTTCTTCCAGCGCGGCGAGCCTTTGCCTGCGTTCCGTTTGGTTCAGCTTATCGCTTTTGGTCAGCGCCACCAAAAAAGGAAAACCGCCGTCACATAAAAACTCAATCATATGCAGGTCGTCCTTTGTGGGAGGATGGCGCATATCCACCAATTGAACCACTAAGGCGAGATTCCTTTCCTGCTGGAAGTATCCTTCCACCAGCTCCGCCCAGCGTTTTTTCTCCGCCAAGGATACCTTGGCGTAACCATAGCCGGGCAGATCCACCAGCCTGGCTTGATCCAGGCGGTAAAAATTAATGGTGGCCGTCTTTCCCGGCGTCGCGCTGACCCGGGCTAAATTTTTCCGGTTGAGCAGTTTATTAATCAGGGAGGACTTTCCCACGTTGGATTTACCGGAAAATACGATTTCCGGCAAATCGCCTGCGGGAAGCTGGCCGGACCTTCCGGCCGCCAGCTCAAAAACCCCGTTATCAAATCTCATACAATGCTCCTTATCCAGCGTAACAGCTTTTCAGCCTTTCGCCCGCCATGCCGCGTATTGCTGCTTCGGCGGCTCTCTTTCCAACGGACTGACGGGCCTTACCGCCGCACGGAAGCTCCAAGCTCTGCTGTTACTTCCGCGTTTTTGTAGGCCTTGAAAATTTTTCAGGAAAGAAACGCGGATTTTCTCGCAGTCTTTTTCACCGGAGGCACCACCGCCGCTTCTTTAGTTTGTTCTCCGGCGGGAAGGGCTTCCTCCTCCTTTTGGGGAACCAACGCCCACTCCAAAACGGTATCCAAGGTTTCCACCGGGACAAACTGGATATTGGACTTAACCGTCTCGTCTACTTCTTTCAAGTCCGGCTGGTTTTCCGCCGGGATAATTACGGTTTTGATGCCGTGTCGGTAAGCCGCCATGGTTTTTTCCTTCAGGCCGCCGATGGGAAGCACCCGCCCCCGCAAGGTGATCTCTCCGGTCATCGCCACCTCGTGGCGCACCGGCCTCTCGCTGAGAGCAGACACCACAGCTGTCGCCATGGCGATGCCGGCGCTTGGGCCATCCTTCGGCACCGCTCCTTCCGGAACATGGATATGGATATCCTTGGTTTTATAAAAATCAGGGCTGATATCCAGTCCCTTTGCCCGGGTTCGCACACAGCTGATGGCTGTTCTGGCGGATTCCTTCATCACGTCGCCTAAATTTCCGGTAAGCTCAATCTTTCCGCTGCCGTCCATGACCGCTACCTCGATGGGCATGGTCTCTCCGCCTACCGCGGTCCAGGCCAGGCCGTTCACCAGGCCGATTTCATCCTTCTTGTATCCTTGCTCGTCCTTGAAACGCTTTGGACCCAGCATCGGCTCAAGCTGCTTGACCCCGACCGTCACCCTCTTCGCCTCGCCGGCTACCAGCTTTTTAGCGGCTTTCCGGTACAGGGAAGCGATTACCCGCTCCAAATTACGGACGCCCGCCTCCCTGGTATAGCCGCTGATCAGCTCATGGAGGGCGTCGTCGGTGATTTTTACCGTTTTACTGGTCAGGCCGTGCTTTTTCATCTGCTTGGGAACCAAATGCCGTTTGGCGATCTGGAATTTTTCCTCATGAGTATAGCTGGGCAGCTCAATGATGTCCATACGGTCCAGCAGAGGCCCCGGGATCATGCTGGCGTCGTTGGCCGTGGTGATAAACAGTACGTCGCTCAGGTCAAAGGGAAGATCGATATAATGATCCTGGAAGGTATTGTTCTGCTCCGCATCCAGTACCTCCAGCAGCGCGGAGGTAGGATCACCCTTGTAATCCGCGCCCAGCTTATCAATTTCATCCAGCAAAATCAAGGGATTTCGGGTGCCCGCCTGGTTAATGGCGGAAATGATCCTGCCGGGCATGGCGCCTATGTAGGTTCTCCTGTGTCCCCGGATGTCCGACTCATCCCGCACGCCGCCTAAGGCGATCCGGACATAGTTACAGCCGATAGCCTTGGCCACGGATTTGGCGATAGAGGTTTTACCCACACCGGGAGGCCCCACCAGGCAGATGATCTGGCCTTTCACATCCGGCGCCAGTTTTTTCACCGCCAGCAGCTCCAGCATCCGCTCCTTAACCTTGTCCATCCCATAGTGGTCGGCGTCCAAAATTTTTCTGGCCCGGTTAATATCAATATTCAGCTTGGATTCCACATTCCAGGGCAGCTCCATACAGATATCCAGGTAATTGCGGACCACGTTGGCCTCATGGGAACCAAAGGGCATTTTGTACAGGCGGTCGCATTCCTTTAACAGCTTTTCCCGCACACCGTCGGGCAAATCCAGGCCCAGAATTTTCTCCTTGAATTCCTCGGCCTCACTTTGAGGGGAATCCGCCTCGCCCAGTTCCTCGGTGATAGCCTTGATCTGCTCCCGCATAAAATATTCCCGCTGGTTTTGGTCGATCTGCTCCTTCACCTTAGCGCTCAGTTCGGTTTCCAGCTTCAGAATATCCACTTCGCGGGTCAGGATCTTCAGCAGCTTTTGCAGCCGCTTTACCGGATGAAGCTCGCACAGGATATCGATTTTATCCTGATACTCCATCATAATGTTGGCGGTGATGTAATCCGCCAGATAGCCAGGATCGTCGGTGGTCTGCACCTCCAGCACGATGTCCGGCGCCATTTTGGGAGCCATTTCCATGTACTCCCCGAAGGCTTCCTTCACTGCCCGTATCAGAGCCACGGTTTTCGCCGTATCCCGCGCCGCGGCTTCCTCACAGGAGACCACGTCGCACATCATGTAAGGATGGTCCTGAAGCACATCCGTAATTTTCGCCCGGTAATTGCCCTCCACCAAAATGCGGATGCCGTCTCCTGGCTGCTTTAAAATCTGCTTGATTGTGCCCACCACGCCCATTGGCGCCAGGTTGTCCACACCGGGATCCTCATCCTTGATGTCAAGCTGGGGGGCTAAATAGATGCTCTGGTTATTCTGCATGGCGGCGTTGAGGGCAAGAATGGATTTCTTTCGCCCAACGTCGAAATGGAGCATCATTTTCGGAAAAAGCACCAGACCCCGCAAGGATAAGACCGGGAGGATCATAGGCGCTGTTTCTTTTTTCGTCATAGTAACTCCTCTCTCCAATTGAGAATTTTAAAAAACGCAAAGGGCTGCAAACGTCTGGAGCCAGACCCTAAGCCTGCCCGACGACGCTGTCGCAGCCCAAATGATAACCTTTGATTATGACGCGGAATATTTTCTCCTGTTCGGAGCCTTCTTGGTTTCACTGATGGTAATCGCAACAGGCTTACGATCCGGATTGTGGATCAGCTTGGCTTCCCTGCCGTTTTTCACTGTCTCGCCATCCACTATCACCTTTTCCACGGAATAATCCGAGGGAACCTTATACATCAGGTCGGTCAGGGTTTCTTCCATGATAGAACGCAGGCCTCTGGCTCCGGTGCGCCGGTCGATCGCCTTTTGGGCCACCGCCTCCAAAGCAGATTTCTCAAAATCCAGTTCCACCTTATCCAAAGCGAACAGCTTTTTATACTGCTTTAAAATGGAGTTCTTCGGCTCGGTCAAAATACGGACCAGGGCCTCCTGATCCAAACCGTCCAAAGCGGTGATGACCGGAAGTCTTCCCACCAGTTCCGGGATCAAACCGTATTTCACCAAATCGTGAGGAACCACCTCGCCCATCCATTTGGTGGTATCCAATTCCTTTTTCGAACGGACCTGGGCTCCAAAGCCTAACGACGATGAACCGGTGCGCTTTTCCACAACCTTTTCCAGGCCGTCGAAGGCACCGCCGCAGATGAAAAGAATATTAGAGGTATCGATTTGAATGAATTCCTGCTGGGGATGCTTCCGTCCTCCCTGAGGCGGCACATTAGATACCGTTCCCTCCAGGATCTTCAGCAGAGCCTGCTGGACCCCCTCGCCGGAAACATCCCTGGTAATCGAGGGGTTTTCCGATTTTCTGGCGATCTTATCGATTTCATCCACATAGATGATGCCGCGCTCGGCCCGCTCCACATCGAAATCCGCGGCCTGGATCAGGCGCAGCAGAATATTTTCCACATCCTCGCCCACATAGCCGGCCTCCGTCAGGGTGGTAGCGTCTGCGATAGCAAAGGGCACGTCTAAAATTTTCGCTAAGGTTTGGGCTAACAGGGTTTTACCGACGCCGGTAGGACCCAGCAAAAGCACGTTGCTTTTATTGATTTCCACGTCATCGCTGCCGAAATAGATCCGCTTATAGTGATTATACACCGCCACGGAAAGAGCGATTTTCGCCTTCTCCTGGCCGATCACATACTCGTCTAATTTGGCCTTGATTTCCTCCGGCTTCAGCAGCACGGTTTCGTCGTTGTTGTGATAATTGGCGGAACGCTCCTGAAAATCCGCTTCATCCTCTAAGATCGACATGCAAAGCTCAATGCACTCGTCGCAGATATAAACGCCGGGACCGGCGATCAGCCTGCGGGCCTGCTCCTGGGGCTTGCCGCAGAAGGAACAGCAGATCTGCCTGTCTTTGCTTTCGTCGCTGATTGACATTACATCACCAATCCTATCGTTTATAGATCACTTTATCCACCAGGCCGTAATCCGCAGCTTCCTGAGCGGACATAAAATTATCCCGCTCGGTATCCCGCTCAATCACTTCCAGGGGCTGGCCGGTTCTTTCCGCCAGGATCTCATTAAGCTTTTTCTTTGTCCGGGCGATATGGTTGGCATGGATCAGAATATCCGTCGCCTGGCCCTGGGCGCCGCCGCTGGGCTGATGGATCATAATATCGCTGTTGGGCAGAGCCATGCGCTTGCCCTTGGCGCCGGCGGCCAGCAGAAAGGCTCCCATGCTGGCGGCCATTCCCATGCAAATGGTGGAAACGTCGCACTTGATATACTGCATGGTATCATAGATGGACATACCCGCCGTGACGGAACCGCCAGGGCTGTTAATATAAAGGCTGATGTCCTTGGTAGGATCCTGCCCCTCTAAATACAACAGCTGAGCCACCACCAGGCTGGCGCTGGTATCATTGACCTCCTCAGTCAGCATGACAATCCTGTCGTTGAGAAGCCTGGAAAAAATATCATAACTGCGCTCGCCCCTGCTGGTCTGCTCCACAACATAGGGAACAAGGCTCATATTCGGCATAGGAAACTGATTCATCACAGCACACCTCCAACTATTCTGTCTGTAAATATGAGCAAAAACACCGCTGATTATTCAGCGTCCTTAATATTCGCGTTGTCGCGCACCAAATTAATCGCCTTTTCCACGCAGATATCCTTTTCCAGCTCCGCGGCGGGAATCAGCTCCTTAATCTTGTCAGCTTCCATCTTATACTGCTCGGCGATCTTCTGATACTCCTGATTCAGATCCTCCTCGCCAGCCTTCAGCTCCTCCAGGGCGGCGATCTTTTCCAGAGCCAGACGCAGCTTCACCTGGCGTTCCGCCTGAGGACGGAAGCCCTCCTTCATCTGGTCCACGTTCATACCGGTATATTTCATATAAGTATCCAGGTTCAGGCCCTGGGACTGGAGACGATAGCCGAATTCGCGGATGCTGTCGGCAATCTTGTTTTCATACATGGCCTCCGGAATTTCGCCCTGCACCAGCTCTACCAGCTTGTCGATGAGCTGATTTTCCAGATCGTCGGCTGCTTCCTTCTCCTTGCTTTCAGCCAGCTTCTTCTTCAAGTCCTCTTTATAATCAGCCAAGGTGTCAAACTCGCTGACATCCTTTACAAACTCATCGTCTACCTCGGGCAGCTCCTTCATTTTAATTTCATGCAGCTTGCACTTGAAGGTAGTTGCCTTGCCCTTCAGCTCCTCCGCCTGGTAATCCTCCGGGAAGGTGACGTTTACTTCGAACTCGTCGCCGGTATTATGGCCCACGATCTGCTCCTCAAAGCCGGGGATAAACTGTCCGCTGCCCAGAGTCAGGCTGTAATTCTCGCCCTTGCCGCCCTCGAAAGGCTCGCCATCCAGGAAGCCCTCGAAGTCGATTACGGCGATATCATCGTTCTGAGCCGCCCGGTCCTCCACGGTTACCATTCTGGAATTGCGTTCCTGCACCTTCTTGATCTCGGCGTCGATATCCTCGTCAGTCACCTCGGCGGACTTCTTTACGGCCTCGATGCCCTTATAATTCTCAATGGTCACTTCCGGCTTTGTGGTCAAAGCGGCGGTAAAGGTAAAGCCCTGAGGCCCGACCTCTTTCACGTCGAAATCGATCTTGTCCTGAATGACCTCCAGCCCGGCTTCCTTGACCGCCTCGTCCAGGGCGTCGGGATAAAGGGCGTTGACGGCGTCCTCATAAAAGACTTCCTTGCCGAAATACTTTTCCACAAAAGCGCGGGGGGCCTTGCCCTTACGGAAGCCCGGAATGGAAATCTTCTTGCTCTGCTTTTTAAAAGCGGCGGCTAAGCCCTTTTCAAAGGTTTCCGCATCTACTACGACCTCTAATTCAACACGATTGGTATCAATTTTGTTTTGTGATTTAAGACTCATTTTAGTCATCCTCCTGCAAAATTGCAAAATATCTAAATAATTATAGCACAGTTAATCTATTTATGCCACCTATTTCTGAAATAATTTTCAGCGGATCAGCACCGGACGAAAGCCGGTGTAATCGCAGGCGATCAACCGCAGCTGAATGCCCTGAAACTCCCCGGTCTCGGCGTATTTGGCGCCGCTGCCGTGAATGTGCCCGTAATAGCACCTTTGAATCCCGTATTTTTTCAATACCTCTAAAATTTCCGTACAGACCTGGCCGTGGTAAACCGGAGGATAGTGGAGGAACACCACCGGCTCCAGCCCGGTTTTCAGCCCCGCCTCGATGGATGCGGTCAGCCTACCCACCTCCCGGTTCAGCACCTTTTTATCCTGGTCGGATTCCGCGTCGTAAAACCATCCTCTGGTGCCGCAGACGCACCGGTCCCCTACTGGGGCGGCGGAATTAAAAATCAGCTCCAGCGAGGAAAAGCCCTTTTCCTCAAACCAGTTGTGAAGCTTCCGGGCGGTGGACCACCACAGGTCATGGTTGCCCTTGAGGAACAGCTTCTTCCCCGGCAGGCCGTGAAGAAAGGCGAAATCCTCCTCGGTTTCCTCCAGCTTCAGCGCCCAGGAAATGTCCCCGCCGATGACCACCGTATCCTCCTCCGACACCATGGCCCGCCAATTCTTTTCCAGCCTGGCAACGTAATCCTTCCAGCCGGGGAACACATCCATAGGCTTATCGCATCCCAGGGACAAGTGAAGGTCGGAAATTCCAAACAGCGCCATGCTTACTGAATCCCCAGGGTGCCCAGCACCGCCATCTCCATACCGGCGATATTGCATACCTGCGCGAATCTAAGCGGCTTTTGCTGCAGATCCGCGATAGGCTGGGGAATCTGGGTTCCGGTCAGAGCGGAAAGCTCCGCTACCTTATCGAACTCGCTGCCCTGGCCTCTTTCGCCGGTCAGTGCCTCCAGCACGCTGGCGGCAAACTTATAGGGGCTGGCGGTAGAGGCGATAATAGCAGGGGTTTCCAGGTCTCCCGTCTCCTGAAGATACTGCTGGTAAACATTCACCGCCACGGCGGTGTGGGGATCGATGAGATAATTTTCCGTTTCAAACATTTCCTTGATAGCCGCCTTGGTTCCCTGCTCGTCGCAATAACCGCCGTAGAACAGTTCGTCCATCTTCGCCTTCACCTCGGCGTTCACCGTATAAACGCCGGCATCATTCAGGCTCTTCATCCAAGAGGCCACCAAGGCGTCATTTCCGCCGGTCATATCATACAGCAGCCGCTCCAGATTGCTGGACACCAGGATATCCATAGAGGGGGAGCTAGTGGTATGGAAGGGACGGTTTTTATTGTAAACACCGGTGCGGATAAAGTCGGTAAGCACGTTGTTTTCATTGGAGGCGCAGATCAGCTTATTCACCGGCAGGCCCATTTTCATGGCGTAGTAGGCCGCCAGAATGTTGCCGAAATTCCCGGTGGGAACCACGATGTTGACCTTCTCGCCCTCATAGTCCATTTCCCCGGTGCCCATTAAATCACAGTAGGCGGAGAAATAGTAAACGATCTGGGGCAGCAGCCGTCCCCAGTTGATGGAGTTGGCGCTGGAGAACATCATATTGTGCTCCGCCAGCTTTTGCCCGCAGGCCGGGTCGGTAAAGATCTTTTTCACGCCGGTCTGGGCGTCGTCAAAATTCCCCTGGATCGCGCACACATGGACGTTGCCGCCCTCCTGAGTATTCATCTGGCGCTCCTGCATGGGGCTGACTCCGTCCTGGGGATAGAACACCATGATCTCGGTTCCAGCCACATCCCGGAAGCCCTCCAGGGCAGCCTTGCCGGTATCACCGGAGGTAGCCACCAGGATCACGGCCTTTTTGCCGCCGCTGACCTTGCTCATAGACTTCGTCAGCAGGTGGGGCAGAATCTGAAGCGCCATATCCTTAAAGGCGCAGGTGGGGCCGTGCCACAGCTCCAGCACATACATATTTTTATCTCCGTTTTGCTGCAGCGCAAGAGGCGCCGGATGTTCTCCCCCGAATTTATTGGGGCTGTAAGCCTCCCGCACGCTTTCCTCGATTTCCGGCTGTGTAAAATCCGTCAGAAAATCGGAAAGAATCCTCTGCGCCCGGCCTTGATAGGTCATCTCCTTGAGCTTGCATAAATCCTCATAGGAATATTGAGGCAGGCTTTCCGGCACAAACAGGCCGCCGTCTGCGGAAATTCCCTGGGCGATAGCCTGGGCGGCGGATACGGAAACAGAGCGGTTTCTCGTACTGTTATACTTCATTGTGTTCCCTCTTTCTTCTATATTTTATCGGCCGTTCCATGAAGGTGAATTCTACTCTGATAGCCTTATTCTATACCACAACGGGCATACTGTCAAAGCGTAGCAAAAAATTTAGAGGCATTATCAAAAAACAGGGAATTCACGAGGCTTTCCTTGTAATTATGTTTTAAAAAAAGCTCGTAAAGGTCCTGCATTTTTTCAATGCCGTCCAGCTCCGGCGGCACGTCGGTGCCATCGTAATCAGAGCCCAGACACAAGGTAGTCTCCCCGCCCAGGGACCAAAAATGATCGGCGTGCCGCAAAAGGTCTTCAAAATGAGCGTTGGAGTCCTCCCGCAAAAAATGAACGCAGAAATTCAGGCCTACCAGCCCGCCCTTATCCCGCAGAATCTGAAACTGCCGGTCGGTAAGGTTTCGGCGATGCGGGCAGACCGCCCTGGCGTTGGAATGAGACGCAACGATAGGCTTTTCGGCAATTTCCGCCACGTCATAAAACAAAGCGTCGCTGGCATGAGACACGTCCGCCACGATGGAGAGCCTCTCCATCTCTTTTAGTGCTTCCTGTCCAAAGGGGGTAAGCCCCAAAGCCGTGTCCGCGCCGCCGCCCAGCTCGTTTTCCCCATTCCAGGTCAGCGTCATCATTTTTACGCCGCGGTCCGCGAGCTTTTCCAGATTGGCAAGCTTTCCTCCCAATACCGCGCCGCCTTCTACTGTCAGAACCGGAGAAAAGGTTTCCGACCGGTACGGCGCCAATTCCCGCCGGAACTTCTCACAGCAGCCGTCAAACAAAGTCATCGCCGCTTTCCCGCGCAGTTCGTCGGGAATCCATACGGCGAAGCACTGGCTCCACCGGTCAAGCCGCTTTCCCCGTTTCAGATCCAGGTGAAAGCGGTTTTCCCCCAACGGCTGGTTCTCCGTATATCCCCGGTATAAAGAATCACAGTGCAGATCAAACAGCTTCATCAAAAGCTCCTTTCCGCCGATCAGCCGGCGTGGGTTTCATCGGAAAATACGTTTCTTTTTCTTGTCAGAAAAACAGCGCCGTAAAATCAAGACAGCCTGAGCCCGCGGTACTCTAATCAGCAAGGCGCCGGAATCCGCAGGCCGCCGTATAAAACAGGCGCAACGGCCGGTTGAAAAATTTCGTTTTTCAACCAGCCAGCAGGAGCGCCGGAACCGCCTACTCTCCTAAGACAAACGCGCCGGGCAGCTGTTCCACCCGGCAGCGGTTTTCCTCGGTGGGCGTCACCAGGATCACGTCGAACCTGGGCTGAAGGCCGCTGGGATGCTCCGACAAATAGGCCTGAGCAGTCTGCGCCAGCTTCTTTCGCTTAACCGTATCCACCGCCTCTGCGCCTTCTACCATCGCGCCGGATTTCCTGGTTTTTACCTCGACAAATATAATGTATTGGCCGTCTTCCGCGATTATGTCCGTTTCCCCGTAAGGGCAGTGATAATTCCTCTCTAAAATGCGAAAGCCTCTTTTCTCCAAATAGGCGGCTGCCGCTGCTTCTCCCCTTTTTCCAATCGATTGGGCCCGGGTAGTTCTGGAGGCACCGGCGCCTAATATCTTTTTTAAGAAGCTTTGCCGGTGAAGCTCGCAAGGCCCGTACCGGCGGATCAAATCCATATGCAGCTTAGTTCCGTAGCCTTTATGCTTGGCGAACTGGTACTGGGGATACCTTTGATCCCATTCCATCATAACATGATCCCGGGTTACCTTGGCTAAAATGGAGGCGCAGGCAATGCTCATAGAAAGTCCGTCCCCTTTAACGATGGTCTCTCCGGGAATGGGCAACCGGGGCATACGGTTCCCATCGATCAAGGCGTAATCCGCCTTGACAGGAAGGCCCTCCACCGCTCTGGCCATAGCCAGATAGGTGGCGTTTAAAATATTAAGCTTGTCGATTTCCTTCTCGCTGGCGCTGGCTATACAGTAGGCCAGGGCTTTTTCCTTGATTTCAGGAAAAAGGGCCTCGCGCTTTTTCTCCGTCAATTTTTTGGAGTCGTTCACACCCTCGATCTCCAGTCCCGGCGGCAGGATTACCGCTGCCGCGTAGACTGGGCCCGCCAAGGGGCCCCGCCCCGCCTCATCTACACCGCACACATTAGCGTAGCCCTTGCTGATCGCTTCCTTTTCATAAAGCAGCCAATCCATGATCTACCTCCCCCAAACGCTTCCTAAAATCCAATTATTTCCTTAAACTTGCTTAAGCTGTGAAAGCCAAGATAGTTTTTTGATCGGCTTCAAGATTTTTCTTTTCCCCGTTAGACAGGCAAAAGCATTAAAAGGGCAGGGATTCCTCCCTGCCCGAGAATTCATTCAGCCGTTCACTTGTTCCAGGGTGATTTTTCCAAGCTTCGCGCTGCGGAACTCATCCAGCACCATAATAGAAGCCCGTTCCGTATCGATTTCTCCTCCGGAAGCCAGCATCCCCCGCTTACGCCCTATTAGTTCCAGAAGCTCGTAGCCTTGCAGCGGCCGCAGGTCATATTTCTCCAGCTTGTACCGGGCGGCCAGCATAGCGGAATATTCATCCCGCAGAACCTCCAGCAAACGGGAGGCAAGCTGTTCGGTATCCACAATCTGATCCTTTACCGCCCCGGTAAAGGCCAGCTTTTCTCCCACGTTTGGGTCGTCGAATTTAGGCCACAGTACCCCGGGCGTATCCAGAAGATCAAAGGCCTTGCCAATGGTGAACCATTGATTGCCTCTGGTAACGCCAGGCCGGTCCTCCACCTTGGCCCGGTTCTGCTTTGCCATGCGATTGATGAAGGAGCTCTTCCCCACGTTGGGAATCCCTACGATCATCACCCGGATGGTCCGGTTCACCATCCCCTTTTGCTCCCACTGGATGATACGGTCTTTCAGCAGCTCCCGCACCTTGGGAATAAACTGGTTCAGGCCCCTGCCGGATTTACAGTCCACAGGAATGGCCAAAACGCCCTCCTTTTGATAACAGGAAACCCAGCGGGCGGTTTGAGAGGGATCCGCCATATCGCATTTATTCATCAAGATAATCCGGGGCTTATTTTCGATGATTTTATGCAGCTCCGGATTCCGGGAGCTGACAGGGATTCTCGCGTCAATAATCTCCGCCACCGCGTCCACCAGCTTCAGGCTGGCTTGGATTTTTCGGCGGGTTTTGGTCATATGCCCCGGAAACCATTGAATGGTTTGCGCCTCGCTCATTAGCCGATGCCTCCGATTCTGTCAAAGGGGAAGACGATATACTGGGCCTTCCCGATAATATTCCGCTTATCGATCAGACCGATCTGCTCCGAGCGGCTGTCCAGGGAATTTCCCCGGTTGTCACCCATCACGAACACATAGCCCTCCGGGATCACTTCTGGGATTTCCCCGCCCTCGTTGTCGGTGGTTGGAGTTTTAATATAAGGCTCGTCCAGCAAAACCCCGTCTACATAAACATCGCCGGTATTGAAGTCGATTTTCAGGGTCTGCCCCTCGGTGGCGATCACCCTCTTGATAATGGGCTCCTCAAAATGCTGCGCCCGGGAAATTACCACCACATCTCCGTTTTCCGGCTCATAAAAAAGATTGGTCAGCAGCACCTTATCCTCGTTATGGATGGTATCCTCCATCGACTGGCCGTTGACATTGACCACACGAAAAAGAAAGGTGAAAAGGAGCACCACGACCACGATGGAGGTAACGACGGCCTCCACCCATTCAAAGCAGTTTCTTGTGACCGCTGAATACTCTTTTTTCTGTTCATTTAATTCCATACGATCTCTCGGCTCCCATTCCATCTGCGGGTCACACCTTTCTTAGCAATATGATGAGCGAAAATCCTATGAATAGCAAAAAAAGGGACGGTATCGTCCCTTTTCCCTTAGCGGATTTGTTCCTTAACCTTAGCGGCCTTACCGACTCTGTCACGCAGATAGTAAAGCTTTGCTCTGCGGATTTTACCGTTTCTCACTACGTCTACGCCTTTAACGTTGGGGCTGTTCACCGGGAATACTCTTTCCACGCCGACGCCGTAGGAAACGCGTCTTACGGTAAAGGTTTCGGAAACGCCGCTGCCTCTCTTGGCAATGACGGTTCCTTCGAACATCTGGACTCTCTCTCTTTCCCCTTCACGGATATTCACGTGAACCCTCACGGTATCACCGATTTCGAACTGGGGACGATTCTCTTTGATAGAATCGGCTGCGATCATTTTCAGGGCATCCATCTTTTTTCCTCCTATTTTTCAGACATTCATGCGTAAAGCAGAGGACTGTCAGCTTCAATGTCACCATTGAACCCCATGAGCTTCCTCACGGCATCCAAATGCCTAAATATAATATCACAGTTTTCTAAAAAAAGCAACAGCTTTTTCTCTTTGCGAAGAAAATTAATTTCACACTCCCGCGAGCCGCTTTTATTCACTCTGTGTTTCACGAAAACAAATCTAATTGCGTTGCCAGTATAAGCGGTTAGGCTCTATTGGCTTGATTGGCTGCCGGCAGAAGGCCTTCTCCCCTGTCCGCACCGGTGTTGCCGGTCTGCTGCCGCAGGCCTGTTATCAAACCACGGGCGGGGCTTTGAAGTCTGAACCCCAATTAAAAAGCAGAGCGGTTTTACGCTTTTTTTCTTGTCAAGAAAGCCCCAGCGGCCGCCCCTATGAGGATCACTGGCGCCGCTCTTACGAACAGCCATTCAAACGCATGAAAAGCAGCCCCGGCAACGGCGGTTTCAGGGGCGCTGTAATCCCAGCTCTGGTAAGGACTGTCTAATACTATTAAAGCGCCATAAATTATTACTAGAACCGCGCACAATGAGATAAACAGCCAATGAAGTATTTTTCGCCTTGCGGCCTTTCTTTGCGCGAGCTGCAGGTTTATGATCTCCAGCTTTTCACAAACCGCTTTTAAATCGTCAGCCTCCGGTTCAGCAACAGGTTCTCCAAGCAAAACGCTTACGGGCGTCTCAAGCGCCTCCGATATGGAGATCAGCATATCAGAATCGGGAACCGACAGTCCGTTTTCCCATTTAGAGATTGTCTGCCGCACCACATTCAGCTTGACCGCAAGCTCCTCCTGGGAAAGCCCTTTCGATTTTCTGATTGCCTTGATGTTTTCGTTTAACATTAGGGGTAACCTCCTTCTATCAGTTGTTACCACTATTATGTAAGAGCCTGCCCGTTGCCGCAAGCAACGTATATTAACATTGGAGCTTTCGAGCGGGCCAGCCCCTTTTTCCCGCACGGCCGCGGCCTTTTAAGATTAACGGAAGCTTTTCAGATTCTGATCAAGAACATTCTCCCGGGTGATCCTCGCTTCCACGGGAAGCTTGGTATACAGGCAAAAAGCTTCCACCAGTAAGGAGGGATTGACATTCAGCGTGCTTCCTGCCGGCAGTATGGTTTCCAGAACCACACCGGACTCGTCAAGAAAAAGCTCCGCTTTCTGAACCGCAGGCTTTAAGTCAAAAAGCTTGACTCCTTTTTTGGAGCGCTTTTCAATGATCAGTTCTTTTTTCTCAAGCTGGCCCTTTACCGTCTCTAAAAGGGCCTCCGGGGTTGTTTCCCCGCAGAAAAGCTCTATACGGTATTGCCCAAAGGCGATGACTCCCGGCTTCATCACCGGGTCGGTGACGTCGAATACAGTAATGCCATCCGGCATACACGGATTCATTTTTTCCAAAATAGCCTCCCGGGAGATTTCGTCCTCCAGCTTGATATCCATGGTTTCCCGCAGGCCCACCGTTCCCAGTGAGAGCGGCAGGGCAAAGGTCATAAATGGATGGGGATTGAAGCCCTCTGTATACCACAGAGGGATCCCCGCCCGATGGAACACTCTGCCCATCACCCGGACCAAATCCAGGTGGGACATATATTTGGCGGCGCCCTCTTTCCGGTACCAGATTCTAACGCTTTTCAACGCACAGCCCCCCTTTCCAGCAGGCAGCCCCGCAGTGGGAGCATTTTTCCCGGCAGTTCGGGGTAGCGGCGCCGGCGTAAGCCCTTTTACATTCCTCGATCAGGAACCCCTTTTCGATTCCATAATCCATGTGATCCCAGGGCAGAATCTCGTCGAAGCTTCTTTTCCGGTGATTGTAAAACGAAGGGTCGATGCCGCATTCCTCGAAGCATTCCATCCATAGGCTGTAATTGAAATAATCATCCCATCCGTCAAATCTGCAGCCTTTCTTTTGGGCTAAGGCCAGCACCTTGCCCAGCCTCCTGTCCCCTCTGGCGAACACGCCCTCTAAGGTGCTTGTCCGGGCGTCGTGCCAATGGGCGGAAATCTTCTTGCTGGTGATATTTTCCTTTAAGTGCTTCTGCTTGCGCTCTAACATCTCTATGGTATCCTGCGCCTCCCACTGGAACGGCGTATGCGGCTTAGGCACAAAGCAGGAGGCGGAAGCGGTTACCTTTACTGATTTTCCCTTGGGCTTGTTGGGATTGGCATAATAGGCGTTGACCACCCTCTGCGCCAGAGCGGGAATCCCCGCCACATCCTCCAAAGTCTCAGTGGGAAGCCCCATCATAAAGTAAAGCTTCACCGTGGTCCAGCCGCCGCAGAAGGCCGTGGAGCAGGTTTTTAAAAGCTCCTCCTCCGTCACGTTTTTATTGATCACATCCCGCAATCTTTGGGTGCCGGCCTCCGGCGCGAAGGTCAAGCCTCCCCGGCGGACGGTGTTCAGCTTTTCCATCAATTCATTGGAAAAGCCATCCACCCGCAGCGACGGCAGGGACACGCTGACCTTTTCCCGGTCGGTCCACGTGAGCATTTTTTCCAAAAGCTCCGTAATCCTCGTGTAATCGCTGGAGCTTAAGGATGACAGGGAAATCTCGTCATATCCGGTATTCCTGCAAAGCTCCCGGCTCTGACGGTCGATGGTTTCCGGGGATTTTTCCCGCACCGGACGATAGAGAAAGCCAGCCTGGCAGAACCGGCATCCCCGGATACATCCCCGAAAAATTTCCTCCACGGTTCTGTCGTGGATAATCTCGATATTAGGCACTACAAAGGCCTTCGGGTAATAAAGGGAATCCAAATCCATCACAATCCGCTTTTTGACCCGCGCGGGCGCTCCCTGGGTGGGAGAAATAGATTTCACCGTGCCATCCTCATGATAATCCACCTGGTATAGGGAGGGCACATATACTCCCTCGATTCCCGCCGCGGCAGCCAGAAATTCCTCCCTGGTCTTTCCCGTCTTTTTGCAGTCCCGATATAGCTCGATGACCTCCCGGTCCACCTCTTCTCCCTCTCCCAGAAACACCAGGTCCAAAAAATCGGCCAAAGGCTCGCAGTTGCAGGCACAGGGGCCGCCTGCAACGACGATCCGTCCCAGCCCTTTTCTATCCTTAGCATATAGAGGGATTCCCGCCAGATCCAGCATATTCAGCACATTGGAATAGCTCAGCTCATATTGGAGCGTAAAGCCGATAAAATCAAAATCTGTGATAGCATCACCGCTCTCCAAGCCGTAAAGAGGGATGTGATGCTCCCGCATCTGTTCCTCCATATCCGGCCAGGGCGCAAACACGCGCTCACACCAAACCCCATCCATTTCATTGAACAGGCCGTATAATATTTTCATTCCCAGATGGGACATCCCCACCTCATACACATCCGGGAAGCAAAAGGCGAACCGCACGTCAACCTGTTCCTGATCCTTGACGACACGGTTGCTTTCGCCGCCCGCATATCTGCCAGGCTTTTGCACCTTAAGCAGCACCTTTTCCAGTTCAGGGTTCATCTCTTGTTCTCCTATCCTATGGCGTTAGAAACCTTAATTGTTAATTATACTGGAATTCCTTCGCCAATGCAACGCCCTTTGTCTGATTGGCTGCCTTTCTCAAGAATCAAAGAAGCCCCTCTTGGGGCTTCTTTTTTAATTTCATAAAAATTTTTTCACTTCTGCGGCGGAAAGGCTTTTTCCCACCCTTCACGCCGTACCAGCAAAAATGCATAAATCCCTGTCCTCTCCTTTGCCATTGCAGCGCTTGTTAAATTTTGGGAGGCTGTTTTCTAGTTTTACCAATAATTCAGGGAGCTGATAAATGTTCCTATCGGAAAAGCTCATTTTCTACTTTGCCGGAAACCGGTATTACGAAAACAGCCCCGCAAGGAGGCCGCTATCGTTCAGCCGCCTGCTCCAGGCTTAGGAGCTGATATCCAGCCCGTTCTACAATACCTGTCAGCTCCTGCCTAGAAGCCTTGGACTTCGTATATACTATGGCCTCCTTATTTTTCAGCGACACCTTCGCGTAAAAGCCGTCTTTTTCATGGAATGCATTTTCGATCCGTAAGGCGCAGCGTTTACAACTCATTCCATCGATTTTGATTCTCCAAGCATAAGGATAATGTGAGAGCTCCCGATCCGGGGGCCGCAGCCTTTTTTCACTGTCGCCTCCAGCTCCACAACAGCCGTTTTGCAGCTTTTTCACATAGCTTCGAATCGCCAAAGCCGCGATGAGCGCCAGCACTGCGCAAATAATTACTGTCGGCCAAACTCCATCCATTGTGAAAACCTCCCTAACCTATCGCAGCCTTCCCGGATTCTTCGGCAAGGCTGTCCTTCATTTTTGGGCAGTGAAAAATTTCCAGCTGGCTAAAGCGGCAGCCTATCTCCTCCACCGGGCCCGGAAACTCCTTCTGTTTTCTTCCCCAGCCCTGTCAGCTTTGCCCAAGAGACAATTTTCCTCACGCAAAAAATCGGAAAATCAACAGTGCAGTCCTGCAAGCTTCATTGAGTTAGTGTGCACTAATCACCATTTACACCATAGCACTTTCCTTCGATTTTGTCAATTACTCTACAGCACTCTTGATTAATCTCATCCAATTATGTTAGACTAGAATAAGACAATATTTCTTAAAAACCGAGGTGACAGAATTTGCGAATTCAGGAATCCGCTGAAAACTATTTGGAAACCATTTTAATTTTAAAAAAGCGCAGCGGCCATGTCCGTTCCATCGATATCGCCAATGAGCTTTCTTATTCCAAACCCAGCGTCAGCGTGGCGATGAAAAACCTGCGTATGAATGGGTATATTGAAATGGATCCGGATGGCTCCATCACTCTGCTGGATAAGGGTCGGGAAATTGCGGAAAAAATATATGAGCGCCATACTCTTTTGTCGGATTGGCTGACGATTTTAGGAGTAAGCCCAGAGGTCGCAGTGGAAGATGCGTGCCGGATCGAGCATGTTATCAGCGACGAAAGCTTTCGGGCCATTAAAGCCCACGCGGAAAAATATAAGCAGGATTAGTCTGGATTACGGCTTAATGCGTTAAGAATATTTTTGCGGCGATTTATTGACCTGTAACTACTTTAGGGCCAAAACAGCCTGAAGCAAAACTCCAGGCCGTAAGCTAAGCTGCCGGGAAGGTCATAACCGCTGTTTAAGGCATTTTTGTTTTCCAGCCTGTTATCTGTTTTATGGTATTTGCTCACAACAGCCATTAGCTCCCTGACGAGAATATTTTCGCTGGTGCTTTTTCAGCTGAACATCCGGAAATAACCTAAAAATAAACTATAATTTCACAAACGGAGCGCCGTCAAAACTGCTGTTTCATTCCCTTTGTAAAGTGAATTCCAGCTTCCGCTATTTTGGGTGCTCTTTCACATCAGGTTTTCAGAAGGAAAGTACAGGTAAATCAAAAATCAGCTTTTCTTCCCTTTGCCGTGGCTTGACAGAATAAAATAAATTTCTTCATGCCCCTAAGAAGTCCATTCCCGAAAACCTAAGCACTTATAAATAATCTGTTTTTTGCAGCACCAAAACGCCCATCAGATAAACGCTGATAAACAGCAGTGAAAACTGATAGGGATTTCTAAGCAGGATCCAAAAGCCAAGAGCGGCCAAGGGGACTAATATAACGAAGGAAAAAAAGCTGGCCCAAAAAGACGCTTTCTTTTCTCCCAGCCTTACGGATAAAATTGCATACAGGGCTGCGCCGCCATCCAAGGTTGCAATGGGCTGGATATTAAAAAAGCCAACCAGCAGATTGGCAGAAAAAAACATGCCGAGCCACTGATAGGGCAGCAGCAAATAAACAGGTAAACATAAAGCGGCTAACAAAAAATTTAAACCCGGCCCCGCTAATATGATTCGCAAATCCCTTTGATAGCTTCTCTCGTTCCGGCGGCTGTCTACCATATCAACCCGGAACATTTTAAATGCGATTTTTTTCGGAAGACAGTTTTGCCGCGCCATTTCCAGCAAATGCCCTAGCTCATGAGCCACCGCCGCCAGCAAGCCGCACAAGACCCCTCCCGACGGGTCCAGCACGGCGGACACCGCCAGTATGGCCGCAAACCAAAAGCTGACAAAAATCCTGCACCCTCGAAACGTAAATTCCATAAGGACTATACCAATACCTTTTTCCCCAGGTTTTCAATGGTTTCTCCTACTTGGGCGCTGAAATTCTGCAGTGTTTTCTCCCCTTCCTCCACGATCGTACCGGCGATGACGCTTTTATTCATTTCTTCTTCATACCATAACCGCACAGTTTGATAAGGCGCACCGCCCAACAAGCGCAGCAAAAACGCCGCCAGCAAAATCAAGCCGCACAAACCGATCTGCAGCACCGTTACCATCTGGCCGCTTTTTTTCAGTAGATGCTTTTTCTCCTTTGGTTCTTCCTCCAACTCCTCCTCAAAGGCTTCATCCCAGGCATCAACGGAATTCTCGTCAGTCTGGCTGGCCAGATTCATTCTCCCATAGTTTTCTTCCTGCATTTTACATTCCTCCTTGTTCTATGGGTATGCAGAGAAGCAGGAACACATGCTTAAAGAGAAAAATCCCCGGCAGAAATCTGCCGGGGATTTTTAATAGGATGAAACTATTCTCTCTTTCATCGATCTAAGCCTGTCACACAATTTCAGGTCCGGAGATTCGGCTTGGTTCCTGCTCCAAATTTTGTATCTGGCGTTTATATACCCGCAAATACAGCACGATCGTGGCGAGCAGCGAAAAGGTCTCCGCAATGGGGAACGCATACCACACCCATTCCACAACGCCTAGCTTTGCCAGCAGAAATGCCGCGGGCAGCAGAACGATCAACTGACGGAGCAAGGAAACCAGCAAGCTGTTGACTCCCTTACCCACCGCCTGGAAGAAAGTGGAACCCACAATTCCCAAGGCAGCCGGAAGAAAGCACAGGGAAATGATTCTCAGTCCCGGCACGCCGATTTTCAGCATATCCGCGGAAGCGTTGAAGATAGAAAGCAGCACATCCGGCATCAGCCAGAAGACAAGCATCCCCGCCCCCATCAAGACAAGCGCGATCACACATCCATACTTGGTCGCGGAATTCAAACGCTGCTTCTTTCTCGCGCCAAAGTTATACCCCATAATGGGCATCAAGCCTTGATTCAAACCGAATACCGGCATAAATACAAAGGACTGCAGCTTAAAGTAAACGCCAAAGAAGGCCACGGCGGTCACCGCATTCTGCGGGAAGGTGAACAGAATCGCGTTCATTCCCACTACCATCACAGAGCCAATGGCTTGCATGATGATTCCAGGGAACCCAACCGCATAAATTTCTTTAATAATGCGCCAATCAGGCTTGAAGCGGCGGAAATTAATATTTACCGCATGATCCTTAAAGATGATCACGAACAGAGAAACCAGCATGGCTAAAATCTGGCCGATCACCGTCGCGATAGCCGCTCCAGACACTCCCATGGCGGGAATAAAGGCAAAACCGAAAATAAACACCGGGTCCAAAATAATATTGGTTACAGCGCCCACCAGCTGGAAAGCCATGGGGTAAATCATATTTCCCGTAGCCTGAAGAGTCTTCTCCATATTCACCTCGATCATTAGGCCGAAGCTGCATATGGTCACGATAGAGGTATACTGGGTGCCCATCGTGATAATCTCTTCAATATCCGTAAAAGCGCCGAAGAACATCTTGGTAAAGAAAATACCAAAGAGCGCAAACAAAATCCAATTGAAGACCCCCAGCAGCAGGCCGTGGCTGGCGGCGCAGTCCGCGTCAGCCTGGCGCTTTTCTCCCAGTCTTCTGGCCACCAAGGAGTTAATTCCCACACCGGTGCCCACGCCTACGGCGATCATCAGGGTCTGGATCGGGAACGCCAGCGACACCGCCGTCAGCGCGCTCTCGCTGATCTGGGCTACAAAATAGCTGTCCACAATATTGTATAGTGCCTGGATCAGCATGGAAAACATCGCCGGAAGGGACATGGCAATAATCAGCCTTAAAACCGGCGCCGTCCCCATTTTATTCTCTTGTACCTGTTCCATCTATTCACTCCGTTCAAACGCTTCACAAGAATAACATGATTTTCACTGTTTCGTTAAATTTTTTACCGCAACTGAAATTTTACCGGGCCTTCTTTTACTGGTCAGCCTTAGACTGGATATATTCGTCGATCGACTTTGCCGCGTGCTTTCCGGCTCCCATGGCCAGAATCACCGTCGCCGCTCCTGTAACCGCGTCGCCGCCGGCGTATACACCCTCCCTAGTGGTCTGCAAGGTGTTGTCATCCACGATGATGCAGCCCTTCTTATTAGCCTCCAGGCCCTCGGTGGTACTGCGGATCAGCGGGTTCGGCGAATTGCCGATGGCGATGACCACGCAGTCTACATCCAGCAGGAAGTTGCTGCCCTTTTTCTCAATGGGGCGCCGTCTGCCGGAAGCGTCGGGCTCGCCCAGCTCCATCTCCACACACTCAATCTGCTTTACCTTGCCCTGCTCGTCACCGTGAATAGCAACCGGATTATTCAGCAGCTTGAAGATGATCTCCTCTTCCTTAGCATGATGGATTTCCTCGTTTCTAGCGGGCATTTCTTCCTCGGAACGGCGGTAAATGATATACACGTTTTCCGCTCCCAGGCGCTTGGCGCACCGGGCCGCGTCCATGGCCACGTTGCCGCCGCCGACTACCGCCACGTTCTTGGGATGGATAATGGGAGTATCGTACTCGGGCAGATAGGCCTTCATCAGATTGATTCTGGTCAGGAATTCGTTGGCGGAGTATACGCCCACCAAGCCCTCGCCCGGCAGATTCATAAAGTTGGGCAGGCCGGCGCCGGTGCCGATGTAAAGGGCCTCGTAGCCCATTTCAAACAGCTCGTCCACAGAAAGGACCTTTCCCATTACCATATCAGTATCGATCTTTACGCCCATTTTTTCCAGCTGCTGGATTTCCTCCTGCACGATTTTCTTCGGCAGACGGAATTCCGGAATACCGTACATCAGCACGCCGCCCGCGGCGTGCAGTGCCTCGAACACCGTAACCTCATAGCCAAGCTTTGCCAGGTCGCCAGCGCAGGTCAGGCCGGAAGGGCCGGAGCCCAGCACCGCTACCTTGTGGCCGTTATGTTTTGGAGCCGTCACCGCCGGCTCCCGGTTGTTCATGTACCAGTCGGCCACATACCGCTCCAGGCGGCCGATAGCCACAGGCTCGTTCTTGATGCCCCGGACGCATTTGGATTCGCATTGGGTTTCCTGAGGGCATACCCGTCCGCATACGGCGGGCAGAGAGTTCTGGGACTTGATGACCTCGTAGGCCTTATCCATGTTGCCTTCCACGATCTCATGAATGAAATCCTTAATCGGTACGTTCACAGGGCAGCCCTGAACGCAGGCCGGGTTCTTGCACTGCAGGCAGCGCTGGGCCTCGTTGATAGCCATCTCATCCGTATATCCTAAAGCGACTTCTTTAAAATTTTTATTTCTCACATGGGGATCCTGCTCCGGCATGGGAGTTTTATTCGGCTGCATATTCGGCATTATTTGATTCCTCCATACAATCTGCAATGTTCTTCCCGCTCCCGGGCTTCCTCCGGCTTATAGGTGCCAAGGCGCTTCATAGCCTCGTCGAAATCCACCAAATGGCCGTCAAAGTCGGGGCCATCTACACAGGCGAACTTGGTTTCTCCGCCTACGGTCAAGCGGCATCCGCCGCACATGCCAGTGCCGTCCACCATGATGGTGTTCATGCTGATGATGGTTTTAATGCCGTACGGCTTGGTCAGGTTGGAAACCGCCTTCATCATGGGAATCGGCCCAATGGCGATCACCAGGTCGTAATCGGCGCCCTCGTCGATATTTTTCTGCAACGCGGCGGTAACGAAGCCCTTGTTGCCGTTGGAGCCGTCGTCGGTCATAACGATCAGACGGTCGGAAGCCTCCCGCATTTCATTTTCCAGGATAATCAGATCCTTATCACGGAAGCCGGCGATCATATCCACCTTGGTTCCCATGGCATGCAGAGCCTTGGCCTGGGGATAAGCGATGGCGCAGCCGGCGCCGCCGCCGATGACGGCGGCCTTCTTGTAGCCTTCCAGCTCAGAGGCTTTTCCCAGCGGGCCGATAAAATCCATCAGATAGCCGCCTGCTTCCTGCTCGTCCAGCAGAAGGGTGCTCTTGCCCACTTTCTGATAAATAATGGTTACCGTTCCGGCCTCCCGGTCGTAATCGGCAATGGTCAGGGGAATCCGTTCCCCGGTTTCGTTGACCCGGAGGATGATAAACTGTCCGGGCATCGCCTTGCGGGCGACAAACGGAGCCTCGATGACCATCCGGGTCATGGATGGATTCAGGGGCTCTTTCTTTATAATTTTAAACATAATTCGACACATCCTTAATTTCTTATCAACTGCTATCGATATTCACAAACACAAACACTCTAATTATTATAGAGCATTAATTATTTTTTGACAAGAGAAAACGGCCCGATTCCTACTGAAAAATCGAGCCGTTTCATCCAAATTTTTAGTAAACTAGATAATGATGCAAATGAGTCCGTTGCAGCCGTCGTTGATAATTCTTTCAATGGTTTCCTTCAGCTTCATCCGGGCATCCTCCGGCATCCGGTACAGCTTATTGTGCAAGCCTTCGTTTACCAGCTCGTTCAAGGATTTTCCGAAGATATTGCTTTCCCAAATCTTGGTGGGATCCTCCTCAAACTCGTTGAGCAGGTAGGAAACCAACTCCTCAGACTGCTGCTCCGACCCGACGATGGGGGTTACTTCGGTGGTGATCTGGGTCTTCATCAGGTGGATCGACGGCGCCGACGCCTTAAGCCGGATGCCGTATTTTCCGCTTTGCTTGAT
This sequence comes from [Clostridium] leptum DSM 753, assembly GCA_000154345.1. Classification (GTDB taxonomy): domain Bacteria; phylum Bacillota; class Clostridia; order Oscillospirales; family Acutalibacteraceae; genus Clostridium_A; species Clostridium_A leptum. The sequence continues at coordinate 198,105 of DS480348.1, read as the reverse complement.
GATCTCCGGCTCCTGGAGGGTCAGCTCCTCCAGCGTAGGCATGACGATGCCGTACCCGGTCTGCTGAACGTCGTCATAGGCCGATGCGATCTGGTCATATTTTTTCTTGATATTGGCAAGCTCCATTATGGAATCCATCAAGCCGCCCTCGTCGTGGATGGCCAGGCCGGTTTTCTCTCCCAGCACCTGGTAAAACAGGTTCTGCTTCAGAGAAATTGACATTCGCGCCCGGCCGGTGCCCAAATCCACCGAAAGGGCTTCCGCCTTTTCGATATACTCGCACTGGGAAACCGCTTCCGTAATTCCCTGCACCTGGCGGATTTTTTCCACACGTTCGCTGGCCTGGGCAATGGAACGGTATACCGCGGTCCGCAGCCAGTGGTTTTTCTCCAGATTAGTCAGCCAGCGGGGCATCTCCACCCGAACCTCTTTCACCGGGAACTCAAACAGGATGCCGGCGAGGATCCGCTTGATCTCGATTTCATCCAGCTCCATGCAGCTTACCGGGACCACCGTCACGCCGTATTTTTTGCTCAGGCTGGCCGCCAGCTCATGGGTTTCGCTTAAATTTGGGGCGATGCTGTTCAGCAGGACGATAAAGGGCTTATTGATCTCCTGGAGTTCCCGGATGACCCTTTCCTCCGCCTCCTCGTATTCCTCTCTGGGAATGTCGCTGATGCTGCCGTCGGTGGTTACCACCAGCCCGATGGTGGAATGGTCTGTAATGACCTTCTTCGTACCGATTTCGGCCGCCATATTGAAGGGAATGGCTTCTTCAAACCAGGGAGTCTTCACCATGCGCGGCTGCTCATCCTCGATATATCCTAGGGCGCTGGGAACAATATAGCCCACGCAGTCGATCATCCGCACCCGGAAGCTGGCGTTTTCGCCGATATTGACCTCCACGGCCTCCTCCGGAACAAATTTCGGTTCCGTGGTCATAATGGTCCTGCCGGCGGCGGATTGGGGCATTTCGTCCACCGCCCGGTCCTTCTGGTAGGCGCTGCCGATATTGGGGATCACCAGAGTATCCATAAACCGCTTGATAAAGGTGGACTTACCCGTCCTCACCGGGCCTACGACGCCGATATAGATATCGCCGCCGGTCCTTTGGGCAATATCCTGATAAATATTTCTCTCTTCCATGTATTTTCCCCTCCCCTTAAGATAATGGAATGAACAGCATCCGGCGTTCCGAGAGAATTTCCTCATCCAGGTCGTTTTCCGCTAAGATGGCCTGGGCGCCGGTGCAGTAGTTTCGGGCGATATCCCATACGTTTTCATTCTTTTCCGCATAGTAAAGAATCAGGGAGGCCGCTTCATCCTTTTGCCGCGGGCGGGATTCGTCCGCTGAAACGCCGCAGACCGCCTTGCAGGCCACGCTCTGATAGATCAGGGTTCTGACCCGGACCTCCGCCCGGATTTCCAAACCGCCGGACCCGTTGATCCGGTAGGTCACCGAGGACACAAAGCATCCCGTTTCGCATCTTAGATTTTCCGGCAGGGAGGCCCTTTCCTTGGTAAACTCAAAATCCGCCATCTTCTCCAGGTATACGGGCTCGCCTTCGCCGTTGACCGCCAAAACGCAAAGGTTGAATTTTCCCTTTAGGCTCAGCTGGCCGTTTTCTCCCTTTACCGCGGTGCAGCTGGCAAAGTCGCTCCACACGTCGATGACGCCGGAGGCGCCGCCCTCCTTGATCTCCACCGTAGACTTACAGGGAACATTATCAGAAATCACCTCTAAAAGCTGTTCCAGATTTGCGGTTTGATATTCCAGATTCAGCTCATATTTGGTGGAATAAGCGTCTGTGACGATTTGGGCCTCTTCCTCCCGGTAGGAAACTGCCGTTGCCATCAGCTTCATTTCGCAGGACAGCAGGGTGTCCGCGCCGTCGCTGTCGGTTCGGATCTGCAGAGAGCATCCCATCACCGACAGCCGGGCGTCGCACAGGCATCCCTCGTCGGTGCCGGGAGCGTCTACGATCTGGCTGACAGGGATGGAAAACTCCATTGTCTCCAGGGTGCCGTTTTCAATGCTGCCCATATACAGCACCTTAATCAAAGCCTCGCCCTTTACAATCAGTTTATCCGCCACCACCTTGACGTCCTCCACCAAGGCGCTGGCATCCGTCCTCACAATGGCCTCCGCCTCGGGCTTTCCCTGGCCAAGCTCCAGCACCTCGTTGACGGTAAAGCTCTGCTGGGTCATAGAGGAAACCCTGCTCAGGGTCACCTTGCTGACCTTTTGCTGAATATCCTCCTCCTCGATACTGCTGACAATGCTTTGCATCACCGTGGAGACCGCCCGGGCCTGGATGGAAAACGCACCATGGATATCCAGCTTTCGGGGGCTTACCGCCCGGCAGTTGACGTAATCCACCTTTGTGTTCAGGTAGGTCACGACGGAGCTGGGATTTTCCGGCGCTTTTTTCAGAGCGATCGACGTGGAAAAAGGGCTGGCATACTCGCAGCAGCGCACCGCTTTTTTGCCAGAATCGAGATAAAGCAGCTTTACCAGCACCTCGCCTTCAACGTCCAGCCGGTCGGAAATCGTTTGCTCCGTGATGGTGGGGTAAATCTGGCATTTTAAAATCTTCTGTATATCAGGGCAGTAATCCGGCAGGCTGAAATCCAGATCGATGGGCTGCTCAGCTGAGGTGTCCAGGATCGTTTCGCAAACCGGGATTTCCCCCTTCATTACTCGGTACTCCATAAAGCTTATCTCTCCTTTTTCTTTTTCTAATCCAAATGTATGACCGGCCCGCAAAAGTTATTCCCGCAAGAATAGAAAAATCATTGTATTCTCCATTTTTCCTGGAAACGCGGATTTTCTGCTCCTGCAGAAGCGCAAAAAGGCGGAGGCACGGCAATACCGTGCCTCCGCCTTTTTGCGAATGGCTGTTCAGCTACGCGGTGGTTTCTTTCTTCACACCGAATACCTTTCTTAAAAAGAAGCCAAGGAAACCTTTATCCTTCTTGACAACCACTACCTTCATGAGCCAAGCCTCCTGTCTAAAATTATCGGCGTATGAGCGATACGGCCAGGACGATCACAACGATCGCCACGATCCCTATCACAAAGCGGTCCGGAAACAGACAGGAACAAGTGAGTCCCAGCGCAAAATAAAGAGCGCATTTCCCCTGGCGCTTATAATTGCATCTTACCATATGTTTTTCACCGCCTAATAAAAGCGAGCGGTCAAGGAGCGTCCTTTTCAGCCGGTCCCCTTTACCGCCGCCTTAGGTATTCCGCCGTTCCTGTCTTACTCCATCCTACGCGGAAGCGGAGAATCGGTGCAAACTTTTTCATTTTCCTTAGCCATGATGATCAGAGCCGGCCCTTCGTGGACGGTGATTTTCGCCGCCGTACTGATCAAGCGGTTGCTTGTACCCATAGGGTCGTAGGGATAAAGCCGGTAATAATCGAGGGGATATTCCAGGCCCTCGTAGCTCAACGTGCAGTAAGACGCCCCATAAGGGAACACGGAAACCAGGGCTCCTGGTTCTCCCTGAAGCCCTACCCGGCCGTTGATCACCAGAACCGTCTCGTTCTGCCGGTCCGCCAGCACTCCCCTCGCGTTGTGCATCGCCAAATAATACAGTCCGCATAAATTGGCCACCGTATGGTCCAGGCGGCCGCCGGTCGCGCCTAACAGGAGAAAATCACGGTAACCGCGGCCCAGACATTCTTTCAGGGAGTACATCATATCCGTGTCATCCTTCTGCACCGGGAGGCGGACCGCTTCGATATCCGGCGGAAAATCTTCCGTACAGGAATCCAGATCACCGATCAGCAGATTGGGCTGCAGCCCCAGGCGGCGGGCCGTCTCGTAGCCCCCGTCGGCGCACACCAAAAAATCCTCCGGAGAAACCTGCGTCCCGATAAAACACCTTTCCGCTTCATCCACCGGCGCCGAGCCTATAATCACGCAGCGCGCCTTTTTTATTTCAATTCCCATTCCTTGACATCCTTTACTTCCTGGTACATGGCGCAATAGCTTCCATGACGGGATTTGCTGATTTTTCCTTCCTCCACCGCTTTCAGCACGGCGCAGCCCTTTTCACAGATATGGGCGCAGGAGGTGAATTTGCATTGATTTAAGTAAGGTTCAAACTCTGGAAAGCACTGGGGCAGCTCCTCCTTGCGGATCAGCTCGTACCGCTCTACATCGACGGTGGAAAAGCCAGGCGTATCCGCCACGTAACCGCCGCCCTCCAGCTTAAAAAGCTCCACCTGACGGGTGGTATGCCGGCCCCGTCCCAGCTTTTGGCTGATATCTCCGGTTTCCAGCTGCAAGCCTCCGTACAGGCGGTTGAGCAAAGAAGATTTCCCTACGCCGGAGTTCCCGGAAAAGGCGGAAATTCTGTTTCTGAGAAGCTCTTTCATTTCCCCGGCCCCCTCTCCGGACACAGCGGAAAACAGCACGCACCGGATCTGCGCCAAATCGTAAATTCCCTTCAGCCAGGCGCCGTCATCCAGGTCGGACTTAGTAATCACCACCACCGGCTGGATATTTTTATGCACCGCCAAGGCGGTCATTTTATCGATAATCAGAGGGTTGGGCACCGGATCGCAGGTGGACGCCGTGATGATAAGCTGGTCAATGTTGGCCACCGGCGGGCGGACTAATTGATTTTTTCTGGGCAGGATCTCATCAATCGTAGCGGTGCCGTCTTCAGCGGGGACGATAACAACCTGGTCGCCCGCAAGGGGCTTTTGGCTGTGCCTTCGGAAAATTCCCCGGGCCTTGCACTCGTATACCGTATCGGCGGCTTCCACATAATAGAAGCCGCCGATTCCTTTTAAGATCGTGCCCTGAAGCGTTCCTTCAGGCAGAGGCATAGAGCCACCTCTTTCACGAAATATTTTATTCTTGATCCCCGGATTCGCCGCCATTAGATTCGCTTGGATCACTTGGCGTCGAGGTAGGGGGTTCTGGATCTACAGACGCATTGGGATCTGTCGGTTCCACAAAATCCGTGCGTGGCCAACTACTAATGGCACCATCGTTTCCAAAGTCTACTTTATACTCATAATACGGATATCCATTGATAACAACTAAAACAGTCTTTTCCCCCGAATCAGTCGATCCAGTCACTGGAATTTCACAATAAGGGTTCCCGACCATACTCGGATTGACTTTGGCTTGTTTTACCACTTCTCCATCGAGATACACGGTTAAATTCACATCAAAATTCAGATGAGACAGGCCGTCGAGCTTAACATAGACATAATAAGTCTTCTCCTGCGGCGGCTCCGGACCTTTGCTGACGACCAGGTTGACGGTGCTTCCCTCGCTGACCATTGTAGTGGGCAGAGGATCGGTTTCAATAACAATCCCCGCATCCTGGTTGCTGTACCTGGGTTCTATATTGCCAACCTTCAAGCCCGCAGCCTCAATTTTCTGACGTGCCGTTTCCTCGCTGTCATAAATCACGTTGGGAACCGCTGTTTTTTCCGTAGACGGGCCGGTGCTGACAAACAGGGTCACAGTGCTTCCCTTTTCCACCTTGGAGCCAGGGGCCGGATCTGTTGTTTTCACATAGCCCTCCGCCGTGTCGTCGTCGGCCACCGGCGTAATTTTCGGTACCAGTCCGGCATCCTTAAGCTCCTTTTCCGCGTCGGCCTGCTTCCACGCCTTCACATCGGGCACCGGAACCTCCCCCTCGGTATTGAGGACGTTTACTACCAGGGTGATCTCGCTGTTTTCCTTAATCATTTTGGTTTCTGAAACCTCGGGAGTCTGGGCTAAAACGATACCCTCCTCCTTAGTCTCATCCTTGCCATCCTGCTTAATAAAGGTGAACTTATATTCACCCGCTTCTTTCTTGGCCATAATATCGTCGTATTTCTGTCCCACAAAGCTTGGAATCGGGACATCCTTGATTTCCTCCGAGGAACAGGAGCGGGCAAAGGCCATAATTCCTAAAATAACAGCGATCAGCACCACTGCCGCGCAGATGCCGCCCAAAACGTAAACCGCTGTGGGCCTGGTCTTCTTCGCAGTTTTCACATCCTCGTAATCGTAGCCGTCGTCATATTCCGGCTTGGCGATGGGGCCGGTACGGACGGAATCCAGATTATCAATATACTTTGTAGAGCTTTCCCCACTGTAATACTGATATTGAAACCGAATACTGGGATTTCTATTGAACAAGCCCAGATCCCGGAGCATTTCAGCGGCAGACTGGTACCGCTGGGCAGGATCCTTCTGCATCGCTTTCAGGGTGATTTCCTCCAGCCCCTCGGGAATGGCCGGATTGATCTGCCGGGGAGGGGTGGGATCCTGCTGAAGCTGCATAATCGCCACGGAAACCGCGTTGTCGGCCTCAAAGGGAAGCTGACCGGTTAGCATCTCGTAGAGCATGACGCCCACAGAGTAAATATCCGCCTTGGCGTCGGTCAAATCCCCTCTTGCCTGCTCCGGAGCGATATAGTGAACCGAGCCGATGGCCTTATCTGTCATGGTCCTGGTTTCGTTTTTCGCGAACCGGGCGATGCCGAAATCCGTCACCTTAATGGTGCCGTCCTGCAAAAGCATGATATTTTGAGGCTTTACATCCCGGTGGATAATCCCTTTTTCATGGGCGTGCTGAAGCGCCGCCAGGATCTGGCCGGTAAAATGCACCGCTTCCTTCCACTTGATATCGTGCTGGCGCTCGATATAATCCTTCAGGGTGATGCCGTCGATATACTCCATGACGATATACTGGATCCGGTCGCCGAAGCTGACGTCGTACACCTTGACGATATTCGGGTGGGACAGTACCGCGATGGCCTTGGACTCGTTTTTAAACCGGCGCATAAATTCCTCGTTGCCAAGGAATTCGTCCTTCAAAATCTTAATCGCCACCACACGGTCGTCGATAGAGTCATACGCTTTATAGACATACGCCATTCCGCCAACGCCCAGAAGGTCTCCGATCTCATACCGGCCATCCAGCCGTTTTCCGGAATATTTATCCATGGAAAGTCATCTCCTATCCTCGTTACCTGCTTATGGTGATAACGGTTATATTATCATTGCCGCCTGCCTCTTTGGCAAGCTCGATGGCCCGCTGTGTGATTCTCTCCGCTGTCAGTCCTCTGGAGAAGTGATAAATCCGCTCCGGCGTCAGGCTTCCGGAAAAGCCGTCGGAACACAGAAGCAGCTTCGCGTGCTCTTCAAAGGGGATCTCAAAATAATCCACCACTACAGTATCGTCAACACCCAAGGCGCGGGTGATAATATTTTTTCTGGGATGGTTCCTGGCCTGCTCCTCTGTGATCTCTCCGCTTTCCAGCATTTCCTGCACAATGGAGTGGTCCCGGGTGATCTGGGTCACATTCTCACGGGTCAGCAGATAGGCCCGGCTGTCTCCTACGTTCACCAGATGGATCACATTATTCTGGATCAGTGTCAGAACCGCGGTAGTCCCCATCCCCTCCAGGGCTGGGTCCTGCTTTGCCTTCTCATAAACCCTCTCATTGGCGTCCTCTAAAGCGGAAGCCAGCAATTCCTTGATTTCCTGGGAATCCATCCCTTCCCGGTAGCCTTCCAAAACGTCCTTGGTGATCGCGTCTATCGCCGTTTCACTGGCGATGTTGCCGCCGTTGGCGCCGCCCATACCGTCGCACACCACGGCCCAGACCGCATTTTCAGAAAGAGCTCCCGCGTTATACGCGTCCTGGTTGGTTTTTCGAACCAAGCCAATGTCAGTCTGTCCTGCAAATTGCATTGACGCTACCTCCTTCTTTCAAATGTTTCCGCCTGAGCTGTCCGCAGGAGGCGTTGATGTCCGCCCCTAAGGTTCTTCGAACCGTGGCGGTGATTCCCGCCCTTTCCAAAATACGGATAAACGCCTGCTGGCGCTCGCGCCCGCTTTTCTGATAGCCCGCTTCCCTCACCGGGTTTACCGGGATCAGGTTCACATGGCACAGCATTCCCTTAAGTCTGGCCGCAAGCTCTTTGGCACAGCCGTCGGAATCATTGACTCCGTCGATCATCGCGTACTCAAAGGAAATCCTTCGGCCCGTACGGCCGGCGTAATACCGGCACGCCTTCAAAAGCTCCTCAATGGGATATTTTCGGTTCACCGGCATGGTCCGGCTGCGGATCGCATTGTTGGGAGCGTGCAGGGAAACCGAAAGGGTCAGCTGCAGGTTTTCCTCCGCCAAATCGTAAATGCGGTCAACCAGCCCGCAGGTGGAGAGAGAAATATGGCGCATGCCCAGATTCATCCCCTCCTGTGAGGAAACCAGCCTTAAAAAGCGGATTACTTGGTTATAATTATCTAAAGGCTCTCCCATGCCCATCAATACAATATTGCTGATCCGCACGCCGGCATCCTTTTGCGCGGCCTGCACCTGGGAAAGCATTTCAGACGCTGTCAGATTCCTCTGAAAACCGCCTAAGCCTGTGGCGCAGAAGGTACATCCCATTTTGCACCCCACCTGGGTGGAAATGCAGATAGAACGCCCGTGCTGGTATTCCATCAGCACCGCCTCCACGCATTGGCCGTCCGCAAAGGAAAAAAGGTATTTTATGGTATTATCATAATCTGAAACAAGCTTATTTTCAACCCTTGCAACAGATATGTAATACTTTTCAGTTAAAAACTGCCGGACAATTTTCGACAGATCCGTCATTTCCTCAAAGCTGGAAACGCCTCTATGGAGCCAGCGGTAAATCTGAAGCGCCTTATAAGAGGGCTGCCCCTGGATTTTCATATCGGCCCGGAGCTCATCCAGCGTCATGGATTTGATATCTTTCTTTTGGCTTGCAAAGCTTTCCATACTACCTCAACCGCCGGAACCCGGAGAAGAAAAAACCGTCGGTCCCGTTCTTTTTCACAAACAAAGTCGCCTCGTTTTCCCGGTCAAAGCTATTCCGCTCATAGCCCTCGGGCAGCGAGACAGGATACGGCTCAAAATCAGGGTGCTCCAGCAGAAAACGCCGGGCGACCTGATTATTCTCCCCGGGGTTCAGGGTGCAGGTGGAATACAGCAAAACCCCGTGTTTCTTTGTCAAATTTGCGGATATACATAAAATAAGGTACTGCAAATCCGGCAAACTGTCAAGCATATTCTTGTTTTTATAGCGAATCTCCGGCTTTCTGCGGATAATTCCCAGACCGGAGCAAGGGACATCGCAGAGGACTTTATCCCCCGGCGGCAGCATCTCTTCCGGGTGAGCGGCGTCACGGATCCGGGCGTTCACCACAGAAAGTCCAAGACGCTTGGCGCCCTGCTGGATCAGCTTAACCTTGGCTGGATACAAATCAAAGGAGGAAAGCTCTCCCTGGTTTTCCATCAGCTCCGCCATAGTAAAGGTTTTTCCTCCCGGCGCGGCGCATACGTCGTAAACCCGCTCTCCCGGCTTGGGAGACAGCGCCTGGCAGCAAAGCTGGGAAGCCAGATCCTGTACGTGAAAAAATCCGTCCTGAAAGCTTGACAGGCTCTCGATAGAGCCGGAACGCTCCAGCGTCAGCGCCTGCTCCACGCCGGGCACCTCCTTTGTTTCCACACCTTCCTCCTTCAGCCGCTCTGTCAGGGCCTCCCGGGTTGTTTTACAGGAATTAACCCGCACGGCCAGCGGCGGCCTGCCCGTCAGGTTTTCCACAAGCTCCAGAGCTCTTTCCCGGCCATAGGAGGTGATCCACAGGTCAATGATCCATTGGGGGCAGGCGTATTTCACCATCAGGTAGTCATCCGCCGTCTCCGCGGGCAGCCGGCAGGGACAGCCGTCCCGGATAAAGCTTCGCAAAATTCCGTTGACAAAGCCGGAGGCTTTGTCTTTTTTCACCGCCCGCGTCAGCTTGACGCTTTCGTTGACCGCGGCGCTTTGGGGAACCTTATCCATATAAAGAAGCTGGTAAAAGCCCAGCCTTAAAATCTCTCTCACCGGCGCCGCCATCTGGGACAGCGGCATTTTGGAGTAACGGGAAATCTGATAGTCCAGGGTGATCCGCCGCTCCAGCACACCGTAAAACAGCGCCGAGGCAAAGGCGGCGTCCCGGCCGTCCAGGCCAGACGCGGCCAGGCCGTGGTCCAGCACCAGGTTGGAATACCCCTTTCCCTCCTCCACCCGGAGAAGGGCTTTCAAGGCTGTCAGCCTGGCATTCTTTCCGGCGCTCACCGGTCATTCCTCCTGCCAAAGATCAAAATAATCCGGAGCAGGGACCACAGGGCCGTAAAGGTAGCCGCCAGATAAGTCATAGCCGCCGCCCGAAGCACCTTTTTCACACCCTTAAGCTCATCCTCGGAAAGCACATAGGCCTGCTCCAGGGTTTTGACCGCCCGGCGGCTTGCGTTGAACTCCACCGGGAGAGTCACCAGCTGGAACAGGACCGACAGGCTGAACAGGACGATTCCCAGCGTTACCAGCGGCCCGATGGAGAGAAAATAGCCGAACAGAATCACCGGCAGAGAAAGCCGGGAGCCGATATTGGTAATGGGAACCATCACGGATCTCAGCTTCATAGGACCGTACTCCTGGGCGTATTGGACGGCATGTCCCGCCTCGTGGGCCGCCACCCCTACTGCGGAAACAGAGTCGCTTCCGTATACCCCGTCGGAGAGGCGGATCACGTTGGTTCTGGGATCAAAGTGGTCTGTCAGCTGGCCCGCCACCCGCTCGCAGCGGACGCCCATCACATTGTGAAACCGCAGCACCTCCTGGGCCGCCTGGGCTCCGGTCAAGCCTCTGCCTGTCCGCAGCCCGGAATATTTATGAAAGGTGCTTTTTACGGATATCTGGGCCCATAAGGAGATCACCAGAGCCGGCAGCATAAAGATCAGATAACTGAAATAGCCGTATCCGTAATAATAAAAGAAATCAAACATAGCTTCCCCCTAATTCAGCGACGTTTTCAGCGGCACTGGATGGCCTCTGAAAAACTCGGCAGCGCCCATGCGTTTTTTGCCTTCCAGCTGCACCTGGTCGATCCGCACACACACGCCGTCGCCGCACCCCACTAAAAATGGGTTCAAAGATACGATTTCACCGGCGCCGCCCTTGGCCGCGCTCACTGAGGAGCCGAACAGCTTCAGCTTTTTTCCCTCTAACACAGTATAGGCAGTAGGCCAGGGCGTTAAACCTCTAATCAAATTATGAACCTCCCTGGAGGATTTATTCCAATTTACGGCAGAAAGATTCTTGTCCAGCATAGAGGCGTAGGTGGATTCCTGATCATTTTGCTTTTGAGGAGCTATAGAGCCTTGCTCCAAGCCCTCCAGCGTTTTCAGCAGCAGCTGGGCGCCGATGGGGGCCAGCCGGTCGAACAGCTCACCGGCGGTTTCGTTTTCCCCGATTTTCACCGTTTCCCGCAGCAGCATATCCCCGGTGTCCAGTCCCTCGTCCATCAGCATGGTGGTGACGCCGGTCTCCTTTTCCCCATTGATGACGCTCCACTGGATCGGCGCCGCTCCCCGGTATTTGGGAAGCAGGCTTCCATGGACGTTAACGCATCCCTTTGGCGGCAGAGTCAAGATTTCCTTTGGCAGAATTTTGCCGTACGCCACCACCACAATAAGCTCCGGCCTCAGCTCCTGTAAAATTCCCAGGGCCTCCCCATCCCGCATTTTCGCCGGCTGATACACCGGCAGACCCTTTTCCAGCGCCAGTTCCTTGACCGGCGGCGGGGTCAGAACCATTTTTCTGCCCTTCGGCTTATCCGGCTGGGTAAACACACCGCATACCTGATGGCCCGCCTCCAGCAGTCCCGCCAGGCACGGCACGGCGAAATCCGGGGTTCCCATAAAAACGATACGCATCTGTTTCCTCTTTTCCGATCTTATTCCTCGTTTTCTTCCGTTTCCAGCTCGCTGGGATCAATCATGCGGATGGCTTTGGCCTTGAACAGAATTCCCTCCAGGTGATCCAGCTCATGGCAGAACGCTCTGGCCTTCAGCTCCTCTCCGGTAATTTCAAAAAATTCGCCCCTGCGGTTCTGGGCCTTTACCACCACATGGCTGGGGCGGCGCACCATGCCCCACTCGCCCGGGCAGGAAAGGCAGCCCTCCGGGCCGTCCTGCTCACCGGAGGCCTCGACAATTTCCGGATTGATCAGCTCGATATCCCCGTCCTCGTCTCCGATGTTGACGATCACCACCCGGCGGAGGATTCCCACCTGGGGCGCCGCTAAGCCTACTCCGTTGGCTTCCCTCAGCGTCTCTTTCATATCGTCCAGCAGCATCCAAAGCTTTGGATCGAATTTTTCCACCGGGCGGCACTTCTTTCCCAGAATGCCGTCTCCCTCTTTTACAATATTTCGAATCGCCATTAGGCTTCCCCGCTTTCTAATTAAATTTATAAGATCATATCTGGGTTTATATCCACGAACACGCTGGTTTTGGCGTATTCCTTCTGTTTCCCGTATTGCCGCAGCAGCCTTGCAATCAATTCCCGGAAGCTTTTATCAAACCGGTTTTTGATAATCAGCTTATACCGGTATCTTCCGCTGACCTTGGGCACCGCCGCCTTTGCCGGGCCGATAACCCGCATAGGCAGGCTTGCGTACTCCGCCTGGGCTAAGGCGATCAGCTCTCTGGTAAAATACCGGGCCGCCTGCTCCACGTTTTCCTCCTGCTGCCCTGAAAATCCCACGACGCACAAATCCGCGAAGGGCGGGTACAGCATGGCTTTGCGCATCTGGATTTCTCCCTGGAAAAAAGCGCCGTAATCCTGCCGGGCGGCCATCTGGATCACCGGGTTCTCCGGCGTGTAGGTCTGGATTACCGCCAAGCCCTCCTTTTCGCCCCGGCCCGACCGGCCTACCACCTGGGTCAGTAAGGCAAAGGCACGCTCATAGCTTCTGAAATCGTCGCTGTAAAGGGCCTGGTCCGCCGAAAGCACCCCCACCAGGGTCACATTGGGAAAATCCAGTCCCTTCGCCACCATTTGGGTTCCCACCATGATATCATATTCCCCATCCGCGAATTGTTTCAGCTTCTTCTCGTGGGAATATTTCGCCATAGTGGTGTCCGCGTCCATCCGCAGGATTCTCGCCTCCGGGAACAGCTCCTCGACGGCCTCCTCCGCTTTCTGGGTTCCCGCCCCGGCATAGCGCACCTGGCGCTGATGGCAGCTTGGGCACTCGTCGGTAAAGGGGATGGAGTAGCCGCAGTAATGACACATCAGCCGGCGGTTCGCGGCGTGGTAGGTCAGGGAAATACTGCAATGGGGACAGGTCACCGGCTCCCCGCAGGCACGGCAGTTCACAAAGGTATGATATCCGCGCCGGTTCAGCAGCAGGATCGACTGGCGGCGAAGCCTCAGGTTTTCCGCCAGGCACTCCATCAGCACGGAGCTGAAGGGGCCTGTATTTCCCTCCAGCAATTCCTGGTTCATATCGGCCACCACCACCCGGGGCAGCTTGGCGCCTCCATAACGGTTTGAGATGGTAGACAGACTGTAAACGCCCTTTTGCGCCAGATAATAGCTTTCCACGCTTGGGGTCGCGCTGGCCAGAGTCAAAAGGCAGCGATGCCAGCGGCAGCGGAACTTTGCGATCTCCCTGGCGTGGAACCTGGGAGCCTGCTCCGATTTATAGGTGTATTCCTGTTCCTCGTCCATAATGATCAGGCCCAGGTTTTCAAAAGGGGCAAACACGGCGGACCGGGTGCCCAAAGCAATCAGGGCGTCTCCATTTTTCACCCGCTTCCATTCATCCAGCCGCTCTCCCATGGAAAGGCCGCTGTGGAATACCGCCACCTGCCTGCCGTACCGGCGTTGGAACAGAGCCAGCATTTGGGGCGTTAAGGAAATTTCCGGCACCATCAGGATGACGCCTCTTTTGTCCTCCACCGCCCGGTCGATCAGCTTTAGAAACACTGAAGTCTTTCCGCTGCCGGTCACCCCGTAAAGCAGGGAAATCCCGCCGTCAGGGCTCTGGTATTGGGCAAGCTGCTCCTCATAGGCCCTTTGCTGCTCCTGGGTCAGAACGATTTCTTCCTTGACGGCGCTCTCGGGCGCTCCGTCATAAGGGTTACGGTACCGTTCACTTTCGAAGCAGCAGGCAAGACCTTTTTTCACCAGAGCGTCCACCACACCGGCGGTAACGCCGGTGAAATAGCACACCTCCTTGACCGAGGCGGCTCCCACCGTTTGCAGCAGGGAAAAAACCTCCCTCTGCTTGGGAGACAGCTTTACCCCGCCGGTTTCGCCCTTCTCTGTCAGGCGGACCATTTTCACCATGGCGTCCCCGATCTTTCGGAAAGCGTCGTCAATTTTTTCAAGATACCCCTGCCGGCTCATGTGCTCCGGCAGGTCGTTGTCGGCTTCATAGCCCAGAGCGGTCAAAAGCTTATCCCTGCGTACGGGGAGCCTGCACCGGGACAGATAAGCGATCAGGCGCTTTTCCTCATCCCCCAGGGCTTCCAGCTTTTCCGGCGGAATATCCCGCGCCGCCTGATAAGAACAGGCGACCTGATAATGAAGCCCCGCCGGCAGCATTACCCGGACGGCGTCGAACAGAGTACAGAAATAGCGTTCCTTCATCCACCGGGCCAGGAGAAGCATTTCGGGAGAAAGCAGCGGCGTCTGATCCAGCACCGCCTTAACGGACTTCAGGCCCTCCTCGGAGCCGGTCCTCCCCGCGCGGATTTCCTCCACATCCATCAAAAGCCCCTGACGGGTCCGATTTCCCCCTCCAAATGGAACAAGCACACGACAGCCCTTTTCCGCCTTCGCCCAAAGGGTTTGGGGAATCAGATAGTCGTATGCCTTGTCAAAATGATACGCCGTGTTTTCCACAGCGACCTTTCCTACCCGCGCTGTTTCCATTACTCGTTAATATCCGGCTCTATAATATTAAATTTGTGGGCCTGGAACTCTTTCAAGGCCATATTTACCGGCTTTTCCGTCAGGATTTCACCGTTGTCCTCGGCGGTTTGGGCAATTTCTCTGGCCCGCTTGGCCACCGCGATCACCAGGGAATAGCGGCTCTGCTTGCCGCTGAGCATATCGTCTACAGATGGTCTACTCATTTTTCAGCACCTCTTCTATCAAATTCCCCGCCCGGGCGGATCTGCATTTCTCTCCCTGCAAAACCGCTTCCAGATCGCTGACGCAATCCTCCAGGGCGTCGTTCACTACCATATAGTCGTAATCCGCCGCTTGGAGGATTTCCCCCCTGGCGGCGGCCAACCGCTTTTGAACAGCCTCCTCAGAGTCTGTCGCCCTTCTTCTCAGCCGCTTTTCCAGCACCGCGAAGGACGGCGGCAAAATAAACACGCTGACAGCCTCCGGGCATTTGGCCATCACCTTTTTTGCCCCCTGCACCTCGATTTCCAGCACCACATCCAGCCCCTCATCCAGCCAGGCCTCTACCTGAGCCCTGGGGGTCCCGTAAAAGTTGCCGCAGTATTCCGCGTACTCCAGCACCCCATCCCTCTGAATCAGAGTCTCAAACTGCTCTCTGGAGATGAAGTGGTAATCCCTTCCGTTCTCCTCTCCCTGCCTCGGCTGGCGGGTGGTAGCGGAAATGGAAACCCTTACCTTGTCATTATGAGCCAGCAGCTCCTTTAATACCGTATCCTTTCCCGCGCCGGATGGGCCGGAAAGGATAATCAGCAGTCCCTTACTATTATTCATCTTCCTCTAACTCCTCGGCGCTTTCCTCGTCTTCCCTATCGTTAAACCGGTTTGCCACAGTTTCCGGCTGCAAGGCGGACAAAATCACATGGTCGCTGTCGGTGAGGATCACAGCCCTGGTCCGGCGGCCGTAGGTGGCGTCGATCAGGGTTCCCTGCTCCTTGGCGTCCTGCATAATCCGTTTGATCGGAGCCGATTCCGGGCTGACAATCGCCACCAAGCGGCTGGCAGACACCATATTGCCAAATCCAATATTGATTAGTTTCATGGTTACGGTTCTCTCCAAACTTCCTTATTCTACGTTCTGAATCTGCTCGCGGATCTTCTCAATCTCCGCCTTCATATCCACCACCATATGGGCGATTTCAGCGTCTACCGCCTTAGAGCCGATGGTATTGACCTCCCGGTTCATTTCCTGGACGATAAAATCCAGCTTTCTGCCGATGGCCTCGTCGGACTGGAGCATCTGCTCCAGCTGCTGGAAGTGGCTCCTCAGCCGGACTGTTTCCTCCGCCACAGCGACTTTATCAGCGAAAATCGCGGCTTCCGTCAGGATGCGCTGCTCATCCGCCGTGGTATCTGCAAGAACCTCATTGAGTTTTGACCGCAGGCGCTCCTGATATTCAATCACCGTTTGAGGAGAACGCTCCTCCACCTTTTCCACAATGGCCAAAATTGTTTGAGCGCGGCTCTCAATATCAGATTTCAGCCGTTCGCCCTCCACGCTGCGCATCTGGATAAACTTTTCCAGCGCCCGGTCCAGCACGGAACGGACCTGCTCCCAAACCTGGTCCTCGTCTTCCTCCCCCTTATGAATGGAGAAGATATCGCCGTACCGGGCTACCGTGGAAACGGAAATATCATCCTGCAGGCCGTAGGTATCCCGCAGCTCCCGAAGGGCTTTCACATAGCCATCCGCGAGGGAATGATTGATCTTTACCTCAGCGGCCGCATCCTCTAAGGCCTCAATGGTGACAAACACATCCACCTTGCCTCTGGACACCTTGGACTGGACGTAGGACTTCAGCTTTTCATCCAGAAAATTATATCCTCTGGTTGTCCGGGAGGAAAACTCAAAGTACCGGTGATTGACCGATTTAATCTCCACGAGAATGCCGCGGCCCTCGGCGTCGCTTTCCGCGCGCCCATAGCCGGTCATGCTTTTGATCATTTTATCACATCTCAATTCTATCGATGATAAACGAAATTACCCGTTGGGAAATTTCAAACATATCTTGTTTTATTTTAACAGCTTTCCGCCTGAATTGTCAACCGCTCTGACAGAATCCGCCGTGCGGCAGAGTGGGAAGGCTCATATTTTTTCTTTGATTGGTTTCTTTTCGCTGAAACGGCCCGTTGATTCAGAGATTTCAGAGTAAGCAATCGGCTTCTCTCTCCGTGCTAATCCGACAATTTCAAATTTCTTTTTCGCATTTATGCTCCGTTATCGCCAATTGCGCCGGTTATGCCGCTGACAGAAAAAGGCTGAGATCTGGAATGTCATCAAATTCCAAATCTCATGCCTTTTCTGACAGCTTCAAAATTCAGTTTTCGAGTTTAGCCTCAAAAGACGTCCTCCTTAGGCCGGCGGCCGCCGGGTAGGAGCGCCGGCCGCCTTCACTCTCTTATCCAGAAGGTCTTAGAGGCCCAAATTCGCGGGCTGTACCGCAGCCCCGCGGCCTTTACGCTCCTCCTTGGATCAGAATCCTGTCTACAACCAGTTTTCTGAATTCTGGAGTAAGGGAACAGAAATAAGCGGTGAATCCGGTAACCCGTACTACCAAATCAGGATACTTGGAGGGGTCCTTATCCGCCTCTAAAATCTGCTGGCCATTTACAATATTGATGTTCAGAAGCGTGGCGCCCTGTTCAAATAATGTCAAAATATAGTCGGCTATTTTTTGTACCGCCTCATCCCCGCGCCCCATGCCGGGATCAAGCTCCAGCTGCACCGGCGCTGTATTGCCATAGCCCGGCTGTACCGCGCAAATCGAGTTGCTCATAGCGGTTAGAGCGCCATCCTTCCGAAAGCCAGGATGCGGGTTGGCGCCGTGGTTAATAGGCTCGAAAGAGTGGCGTCCGTTTGGGGTAGCGCCCACCTGCTTTCCGAGCACAATGGTATTGGACCAGCTGAACCATCCGGGAATAAACTCGCAGCCCGGATATTTTTCGCTGACAGCCCGGACCTGCTCGGAGTAGGAATTGGAAATTCTTACCGCCCACTGATCACTGATGGTATTTCCGCCACCATACCGGGGACTGTGGGACAGCATCTGACGCACAAGCTCTCCGCCCTCGTCCTGAAAATCTGTTTTTAAGTGGTGGTACAGCGCTTGCCAGTCGATCCGTTTTTCCTCCTCGACCCGCTGCTGCAAGGCACCAAAGGAATCCGCTACTGTCGCAATGGCAGCGCCATCCATGCACATATTGTAATACATAGCGCCGCCGCAAGTCATATCCAGGCCCTTTTCAACAGGGCCATGGCTGATTAGGTTCAGCATCAGCTCCGGCTCGTTATACTGCTGATACTTTAAATGAAACGCCACGCCCTCAGCGGTTACCTCCACCGCGCGGGCCATATGTTTTTGATACAGCTCCCACAGCCGTTCCGTGGAATAGGGGCCTTCCTGGCTCATCATTTCATCCAGAGCCACCTCAAACACCTTGGCGCTGTTAATTTTCACACAGTCGTTTAAGCAGTACTCAAGGCCCGGAAGGCTCATCCAGTGGCAGCCTACCGCGATTCTCCGCCTCGCCAGCGACTCTGGATAGCCCAGCCTCATAAAGCCTCTGTTTAAAGCTTCGTCTCCTGAGAAACGAGGCCAGCCATTTTTATTTTTGAACAGGTAATCTACCGCTTTATGTAAAAATTTCCGGTCAATATTTTTATCAACTCTTACAGTGATATTGCACGCGGAATCCAGCTTGTCGGCACCTTCCAAAACCATATAGCTGAACTCGCTCAGCAAGGGCTCTCCATTTTCGTCCGTCCCGCCGATCTGGTAATAATGGGGGTCGTTCAGCAGCAGGCAGGCGATATAGAAGACCGCCTCGTCCCTGGTAATCCTCCCAGCCTCTAAGTCAGCGTCGTAATACCGCTTCAGTACCTCATCCAATTGAAACCCCGCGCCGTCCCTGTTATAGGTCCGGCTTGCCATATTGAACCAGCATACCCACTGGCAGGCTTCGCGCATGGTTTTAGGTGCTCCATTCAGAATATTGCGGTTTACCCGAGCCATTTGACGCAGGTTCTCCTTCAAAACCGGGTGGCGTTCCGCCTCGGCCATCCTCTCGCCTTCTGCTATCGCCCGGGAGATCCAGTTTTGAATTCCCCGGATCACCAATTCCTCCGCGTCGTAAAATTCCGCGTGCTCCGGATGCTTTTTCCGATAAAACGCAAGCTTTTCCAGCAAGCCGCCCCAGCCTAAGCTTAACCCAAGCTGGTAATCGCCGCCGAAATGGGCGTCGGAGCCGATGCCGGAAATGATGCCGTAAAGCTCCTGCTCCGGCTTCAAATAATCATAGGAAAAGTTAGGATTCCAATGCAGCCCCTTTTCCGGTGATTTTTCTTCAAACCAAATCATGCTGAACATCCAGCGGCAGGAAAACGCATCCACCGGGTCAATGTAGACCGGATGCTCGCTCATCAGCTTATGGAAGTTTTTGCTCCAGCCGTCATAGCCATACCAGGAACCGTTTTCATGGTTGGGGATGCAGTGAAATTGATAATTTTCAGGAGCCGGAATGCTGCCGTAATCATCGCCATCCTGATACACCTTCATCTTGGATTTGGCCTGGGTTTCCTCCAGCTTTCTCTGCTTCAAAATCCTGATCCTGTCGTCATACCCCATTGGCGTATCCGGCTTAAAGATATTAATTCTGTTGACCATAAAGCTCTTCCTTTCTCTTTCAGCCTACTCTCACAGGAAGCCCGGATTTCCGCTTCGCGACCTGCTCCAGGCGCTCAGCGTCCTCTGTCTTGGTGGGACGGGTTCCGGCAAAATCATTTTTCACCTGCAAGGCGTCGTATTTACTTTCTCCCAAAGGATTGAACAGCAGAAGCTCATAATACCGCGCGCCGCCTAAACCGCCTACGTATTCCGCGATATTTCCGATTTCCTCCTCGTTGTCGTTTACGCCTGGGATAACCGGAGTCCGCACCAAATAGGGCTTTCCGGAATCCGCAATTCTTTTCGCATTTTCCAGGATGCGCTGGTTGCAGACCCCGGTCCATTTTTTATGAGCGCTGCTGTCAAAAACCTTAATATCAAACATGACCAAATCCACAAAGGGCATCAGGCTTTCATAAACGCTCCAGGGAGCGTATAAGTTCGTTTCAATAGCGGTGGAAATATTCTCGTTTTTCAGAGCTTTCAGCAGCTCCACGGCAAATTCAGGCTGTGCGGCTACCTCGCCGCCGGAGAGTGTCACGCCTCCGCCTGAGTTCCGGTAATAGTTTCGGTCCTGCAAAACCTCAGACATGACCTCCTCCACAGCCATCTCTTTTCCAGACATCACCAAGGCCCCGGTGAAGCAGCTTTGCGCGCAGGCGCCGCAGCCGGTACATACGGATCGGTCGTAATGCAGGATACCGTTTTCTATGGTTCTGGCTCCCGCCTTGCACGCCTTTACGCAGGCACCGCAGCCAATGCAGTTTTTCGGATACACCATCAACTGCGGCTTGACGGACAGAGTTTCCGGATTATGGCACCAGCTGCACGCCATGTTGCATCCTTTGAAAAACACCGTGGTGCGTATTCCCGGCCCATCCTTCAGCGAAAATCGTTCAATTTCTGTGATAACACCTTTCATTTCCTGTTCCCCTTTCTTTGGGATTTTCGCGCCACGCAAACAGGGAGACCCTCCCCCTCAGGCGGCGCCTCCCTGCTGCGTTGGATACTCAAGACGCAGCGGTAAGCTCAGCCGCCGCGCCATATTCTATTATAATCTCCTCAAGCTGCTTAGGATTACCGGCCCAGCTCCTGGAAGGTAACCTCTCTCCCCAGCCGGGCGGATTTGTAAAAGGCCTCGATCATGGACACCACATTCATAACCTCATCCTTCCGGATCGGATATTCCTCTATGGTCATTTCTCCATTGAGCACCTTTAAAATGTAGTCCATTTCGTGAATATGTCCGGTAAAGTCTGAATACTCAGAATAAGGATCGGGGAAAACCCTGGGAATCACATCCGTCTGGTAAGCACCCTGGGTAGTCATCAGCTTCAAGCCGTCGTCGCCGATGGTGAGTCCTCCCTTGTCGCCGCAGATGCTTACCGTATTGCTGTTGGGAAGATTCAGCGCCCACGAAATTTTAAAAGTAACGGTCATGCCGTTGTCCAGCCGAATGTATCCGTTGGCGAACTCCTCAACGTCAAATTCCCTCATATCAAATTTTCTTGGCGTAAACAGACCGGTAGGCGCTCCGCTTTCCGCATTGGAAAACTCAATATTTTTTTCCTTGCTGACAATCTTGGTTACCGCATTCCCGCTGACTGCCACCATTTTCGGGTTTCCGGATAGATACATCAAATAGTCGCACATATGGACGCCCAAATCACAGAACGCACCGCCCACGTTTTCCTTCGCCATATGGAACATTCCCCATCTTGGAACACCGCGACGTCTAACCAGGTTCAAATCCGCGTAATAGATTTCTCCCAGGCATCCGCTCTGCGCCAGGCTGGCGGCCGCTTTGAAATTGCCGGTAAAGCGCAGAGACTGGATTACGAACAGATGCCTGCCGGCCTGATCCGCCGCGCGGAACATTTCTTCGGCATCCGCGCAGTTCATCGCAACGGGCTTTTCACAAACCACATGGCAGCCTGCCCGGAAGCCGGCCAGGGTATACTCCTTGTGGTAGGCGTTGGGAGTACATACCGAAATAATATCCGGCTTTTCTTCTTCCAGCATTTTGTAGGGATCCACATAATACTTGGGAATCCCATGCCGCTCGGCAGTTTCTCTCGCCGCTTCCTCCCGGATATCCGCCACGGCTACGATTCTCACCTTATCTCCCATGGCTTGATAGGCGGGAATATGCGCCGCATTGCAGATCATGCCATTGCCGATAATCGCAACTTTATATTGTTTCATTTTGTTCTCCTCTGTTTCTGAATCTGAAAGTGTTTTCACCGGGCCGGCCTTTGCCGTTTCGAAGGCCGGCCCGTATCTTTTACAATGGTGTTGAAGCATCGCGCCGGCGGAAGAAAATCAATATTCCCCCGCCAGGCAAAGCTTCAAATGATCCAGCGCCTGCTTATTATAGCGGCGGGGATTATCCGTAAACTCAAGCTCAACCGACAAATTGCCGTCATAGCCGACATTCTTCAGGGCCTGGATTACCGCGGTATAATCGCAGATGCCGCATCCCGCGGGGATATTGTTTCGAGAAACCGCGTCGCTGTCCTTGCAGTGAACGTTGAAAATATGCTTGCCGCCCAGCATATAGATGGTCCATTCCGGGTCGATATGCTGCATAACCAGATGGTTGGTATCCAGTTGGATGCCAAAATCAGGGTCATTGATATCCTCCAGCATTTTGAGCATCGCATGAGGAGTGGAAACCATGGAATACGGGAAGCACTCCACCGACATCCGCAGCCCATATTTTTTGGCGGTTTGCAGGCACTTGCGGTAGCTTTCCATCAAGGTTTCCCAATCCTTCTGATAGCAGTAGCCGGCCGGCATATGATAGCCTTGCTTGATCGCCGGAGCCGCGGGATTAAACTTCCAGGGAGTCGCCCCGCAAGGCAGGGGCACCAGAGTGGATACAATTCTGCAACCGATCCATTTTGCCGCTTGCGCGGCCTTTTCAAAATACTTGAGACTGTTTTCCCGCTTTTCACAGCAGCAGGCGTTCCAGCCGTCATCCTGAAAAACAAAAACATTCGGTTCCAGTCCAATGGATCTGGAATGCTCTCCCAGCGTCCTGCAGGCTTCCTCGGTAAAGAACTCATCTAAGGCCTCAGGCGTCCCCAGGTAATCCACGCCCTCAAAGCCCAGGCCGCGGATCTGGTCCGCAATTTTAATTAAAGAATCTCCCTCGGGCATATCCTCCGGAATCGGCGTCCAGCCCCAGGATACATTTGCTAATTTCATCATCTGTCCTCCTATTGATTTATTTTTTATCCAATCGTCCAGCAAGAAGTTTTTACCTCCTCCATTTTCAACGATCGGCTGGAACGGAGGCCCGCGTCCAGCATTGCCGCTGACCAAAGATTATTGTTCAAATCCATGGTAGCATGCAGAGGCTCTCCAGTCTCAAGATGGTGGAACACCTCTTCCGCTAAATTCGACCTGCCAGCAGGCAGAGGATAATCGTCGGAACTGTATACCTCATTGGGGGTAGTGGAATATCTGTCATGATACACGCTCACATTAGCATGGATTCCATGGTCACCCCCGTTCTCCACAATCAAAGCGCCCTTTTCTCCCCAAACGATAGGTCCTGAATCGTAGCCGCTGCTGACTGTGTTCCAGGTTCCCTCCAAAATTGAAACCGCTTCGGGATACCGAACCATCAGAGAAGCGTAATCCTCCGCGTCGCCAAACCGGTGGTTAAAATTGGCTTTCAGCCCATAGACGCCCAGCGGCTTCTCTCCCAGATACCAGTTAGAGAGGATGGTACCGTAGCAGCAGTAATCCAACATACTTCCGCCGCCGGCAGCCTCCTGATGCCACCATTCCTTGCCCAGCTGGCGGTCCGTCATAACCTGGCCGTAAGAAAACGGCCCCAGGGAATCCGGGTTCCGAAACTGGAAACGATATACTTTGCCGATCACGCCCTCGCTTACCAGCTTCTGTCCTAATCGGATACTTGCTTGCCAGGTAGTCGGCCAGTTAATGATACAATCCGCTTTACCAATTCGGGAGGCCCGCGCGATGGCCATAGCGTGCTCTGTAGAATAGGCCAGCGGCTTCTCCACGATTACATGGATGCCCCGCATCAGGATTTCCGGAATAACGGTTCCATGATACGCGTTCTCGCAGTTTACCAGCACCAGGTCCGGCTTCAGCTCCAATAGCTGCTGATAATCCTCAAACACATCGGTAAAGCCGCATTGCTCCTGGCATAGCTTTAAGTTCATGCTGCGGCTGGAGCTCTCAAAGTATTCTGATTCCACCATTGGCTTCACATCTGCGGCTCCGATCCATTCCACCCGCTCCGGCATGGTTAAAAAAGGTTTAATCTGATCCAAGACATGCATATGGGCAAAGCCCACTAATCCAATGCGATATTTCTTTTTCATCATCGCTTACCTCATTTACTATGTATTCAAGCCCGCTTCTCAAAACGTGGTATGCAGGGGAACAATGCTTTTTGTCTCGATGGCCTCTGGAATGGTGCACATAATGTCCACCACATGTCTAGCATGCTCAGGGGGCAGCCCTACGGGACGGTCTTCTTCGATGGCATAGATCAGATCCTGAACCACCTTGCATTGGAAGAAGTTCATCTCGCAGGCCGGAATATCCCACTCCATTGGCTTTAACCAACCGCGAATTCCCCGTTCCGGTGCGTCCAGATAGACCTCTAAGGAATCCATGGGATTCATGCTCCAATCGTTCGCAAGAGAAATCGTTCCCTTGGTGCCGAAGATTTCCATCTGGGGCGCTTTGCTGTCTTTTTGGCAAAAGCCCGATTCCACCACCGCCATGGCTCTGTCTCCGTAATCCAGGGTAATGATGTAATTATCATACAGTTGATCCGCCTGGATTTTCATCCCGTCAAAGGTCCCGCTTCTCACAGTACGGACAGGCTCTGAAATCTTTGCCATACAGCCTACCGCTTTTGCCGGCCCCAAAATTCCTGTGGTCATAGTTAGACCGTGAACGCCCATATCATAGAGAGCGCCGCTTCCGGGGCGGTGGAACCAGGTGGGATCTGCGGTGCGGTACTGGAAGTACTCGGGGCCTCCGTGGCAAACATTGGTATGAACCTTCATGATTTCTCCAATGCAGCCATCCTCGATCAGCTTTTTCGCAAACCTGATATCATCCCGCAGCATATGGATTGGGGAAGCGGCATACTTCACGCCGGCCGCTTTCGCAGCTTCGATCTGCTCGGTTACTTCTGCCACTGTTAAACCTACTGGCTTTTGAGAGTAAAGGTGTTTTCCCGCCTTTAGCGCTTTCATATTGATCTCATGATGAGCCGGGATCGACGTGGTATTCATCAGAATCTCAAAATCGCACTTTTCCAGCAGTTCGTCAATGCTGGTGTACCATGCCGGCACATTAAATTTTTCCGCGTAGTCTTTCGCCCGCTCCGGAATAATATCGCAAACCGCCACCATATCCGCTTCAGGGATATCTTTGATCCTGGGCAAATAGGTATTGTCCGCAATTGATCCGCATCCGATCAGAGCAACCTTCCATTTTTTCATTTTGTTTCGTTCCTCCATTACATTTGAATTTAAGGTAATGCTTTTCTGAGTTGTCTGTTCGCTTTACAGCCCAGACATCAGCTTTTTATTCCTGAGGTGGCAATTCCCTGAACGAAAAACCTCTGTGTAAACATGAAGAAAATAATCACAGGGAATGCCAAAAGGAATACACCGGCAAGAGTAAGGTTTTCCTGCTGGAAATGCGCGTTATTTACCGTTTGTAGTCCTACCACCAGAACATATTTATCCTGTGTACTGATAAACGTGGAAGGTACCAGGTATGAGTTCCATGTACCGGTAAAATTAAAAATAGCGATGGTTGCCATCAGCACTCCTGAGATTGGCAAGATAATCCGGAAATAGGTTCCGAACCGGCCAAGCCCGTCAATACGTGCGGCCTCCTCTAGTTCCTCTGGAATTCCATAAAAAAACTGCCTGGACATAAAGATAAACATGGACTGAGATAAATACGGAAGGGTAATCGCAAAAAGCGTATTGACCAGTCCCACCTTGGCCATCATGATATACTGCGGAAGCAAAACCAACTGGCCAGGAATCATCATGGAAAGCATCAGGCAAACAAAAATGACTTTCTTTCCCGGGAACCGCAGCCTGGCAAGCCCATAGCCTGCCAGCGGCGTAAAAAACATATTGCCCAAAACAACGGCCACGGTTGAAATAGCGGTATTGCCATACCATTTCATAATCGGATACTCTGAGAAAAGCTCTTTATAGTTGTCCAAGCTCCATAAGGCAGGCGAAACAAAGGAACCAATATACCGTTTTGGAAGCAACGAGTTATACATTACATAAAAAAACGGAACCAAAAACAACAGTGCTAAAAGAATTAGAAAGAAATAGATCAGAATTTTTCCGGCGATGCTCTTTTTTGTTTTCATTTACACTGTTCTCCTTCCCGCAAACTCCCGCACGGCGGATAAAGCAAAAATAATCAAAAACAGAATGACCGCGGCGGCGCTTCCATATCCCATATCCATATAGCTGAAAGACTGCTGGTACAGGAAGGTAACCATAGTGCTGGTAGCGCCGGATGGGGAACCCAACGGCGCCTGCTTTGACAGCGCCGCGATTTGGTCGAAAATCTGAAAAGCGCTAATCATACCGAAGGTCAAAACCAGATAGGTTGTATTCCTGATTAACGGCACGGTGATTTTAATCAGCCGCTGCCAAGCGCCGGCCCCATCGACCTTAGCCGCCTCATACAGCTCAACCGGAACCTCCTGCAGTCCGCCGATAAAGATCACCATGTAAAAGCCTATCTGCTGCCACACATATACGATAATCAGGAACGCCAGCGCATATTTCGTGCTGGCAAACCAGCTCACATTTTCTAAGCCTAAAAGGGAGAAAAACTTAGTTGCGGGTCCATTCTTTACAAAAAAGTACATAAAGAAAATCGTTACCGCCACAGCCGAAATTACATAAGGAATATAGCAGCTGGAACGGAAAAATCCCTTGCACCGTATTTTTCCGTTTAGCAAAACCGCGATTGCGAAAGAAATCAGGGTTTGCAGCGGTACAATAATCAACACCATCAAAAAGCTGTGTCCCATTGCTGTAAAAAATTTGGGATCTTGAAACAACCGGATATAATTATCTAAACCGATAAAAGCATTGGTTTCCGGCGTCGCGTAATTATAATGATAAAAACTAATGGAAATTGCTTTCACTGCGGGATACAGGAACCAGATCAGCCAAAAGGCGACTGCCGGCAGCACAAAAATCCATCCGGCGATTGCTTCCTGTTTTCTTAATTTGCTGTATTTTTGTCTCTTTTTTCCTGTATTCTCTGCCATCATCCTCATAACCTTTCTTAATGCCTCCCTGCCGGTTGAGCCGGCAGGGAAGCTGTAATCACTTATTCCGCTTAATAAGCATCCGTTAGGTTATGCGCCGTATTCTTCCTGAAGCTCCTTGACAATTTCAGCTCCGGTCAGGGTTGAATCAGAGTTAAAGAGAGCCTCCTCCATTTTAGAAATCAAAGTGTCTGCAAACTCTTTACCGGCCGGCGGATAGTCGAAGCCATTGGATTTGGGAATAGCGTCTACCAGATCAGCCACCAAGGGGTTCTTTTCTTTATACTCGTTATGAAACTTTTCATTCACCGGGATGTAACCCAGATCGATTAATGCCTCATCATGGGCATCATTCATCATATAGTTAATCGCCATAGCAGTCTCTTTCTCATGAGCGCCGCCTTTCAGCAATGCAAAGGCCGGTGAGTGGAAGGTGCCTGAAGCGTCTTCATGGCCTTTCGCATGAGGAACTTTCATATATTTCACGTTCAGATCCGGAGCATTTATGGCAAAGTCAGACACATACCAGCTACCGCCGGTGGACATGGCCGCCTCTTCGGACATTATCACGTTACCGTCATAGCTAACGCCCAGCTCTTTCGGCGTAACCACATAACCCTGGCGATAAGCGTCAATGATAAACTGAAGAGCCGCCGCGTTTTCCGGAGTATCGATGGTTTTTCCCAAATCCCAGCCGCCGCCGAAAGACAGACAGTAGTTGGTGAAATGGTATTCTTGTGTATTGACGCACAAGCCGGTCATGCCAAGAGTATCCTTAAATACCTTGCAGGCATCCAAAACGTCATCCCAGGTTTCCGGGTAATCGGCCTCTGTCAGGCCCGCCTCGCTCCAAAGATCCGTATTGATAGCGAACACCGCGGGAGTCTGATAGAAAGGAATGGCATAAATATCCCCATCAACCGTCCAAACATCCTTTGCATTCTGATTTACTCTATCCCAACAGGTGATGGTACCGTCCTCAATATACTGAGTTAGAGGAACGATCAGGCCATCGCGTATGTAGGGCAGATATAGCTCGTTACTTATCGCAACAAAGTCCGGCGCTGTTTTTGCCGCGATTTGCGCTGGAAGATTGTTCCAGAAATCAGCGTCTGTAGGGTACTTTTGGAATTCTACGTTAATGCCGATGGCTTCCGCCATCCCAACAACTCCAGCCTCATGTTCTGTATCGACTCTTCCCCAGCCTCCACAATGAAGTGTTACCACCTCACCGCTGGGTTCCTGAGATTCCCCGCTGCTCTGAGACGCTTCACTCTCTGCGCCGTTGCTTGCGCCGGAGCTCCCGTTTTGAGAGCAGCCAGCCGCTGTCCCTACCATAGCCGCCGCTAAAAACAGCGCTAAAAGTTTCTTTTTCATTTTTATCCTCCTCTGTTCTTTTAGTTGGTAAGACTAGTTTTTTAAAGTACCTCCTTTTTGTTTATTTTTACTGGTTTTGGAACTATATCTAGCATAATGAATTCAGGGAACGTTTTCTATAAACGCCATTGGAAAGTTTTTATGGATATTGAACAATTTCAATGAAGATAAATGAATTTATCTGTCGAATATCGTTTTTATTTATTCACATTGACCTTTTTTATCCTGTATTGATAAAATTTTTTATTACTGTTTTAAGCCATTCCGATACTCAACCGGAGTGCACTGCATAATTTTTTTGAAGACGATATTGAAATGGGTTGAGCTGTTAAAGCCAGTCAGTTCCGCAATCTCATAAATTTTCAGCCGGAAATCATTCAAGTATTCTTTCGCCTTTTCAATCCGGATGTTATGAATATAATGCTGGACGGAAACCCCCAGCTTTTTTTGAAACAAGCGGCAAAGATAGGATTTGCTGATCATCAAATGCTCCGCGATTTCATCTAAGGAGATATCGCCGCGGCTTAAATTCTGCTGAATATAGTCGGTAGCCGCCCGGATTAAATAATGTTTTTGATCCAGCTCCGGCTCTTCCGCTTTCAACTCCCTTTGGAACTCCGAAAGGAACTGTTCGGTATCATCTAGATTTTCGCATTTTTGCAGCTTGTCAATCGTTTCTTCTGGAATTTTCCCCTCCTGCAGCAAAATGAAGCGAACCATATTGGAAAAGAAATTCAGAATTCCCGCAACGTCGAGATTTTCCCTGTGATGACGCCGTAACCATTGAATAAAAGTATACAGATGGGAAAAGGCATGGGAATACTGCTTTTGGGAAATACAGGAGTTGATCTCATTTAACCCGGATTTAACCTCTTCCTCGCTCAGCGTTCTGGCTGGCTTCCGCACCTCTTTGAGAATTATTTTATCCGGCTGGAAATAATGAAGCTTGTAGGAATATTGCGCCCGCTCAAACGCTTCCGGCAAGCTAGAAAATTTCGAAACGATACCGCTTGCCCCATAGTAGGTCTCCGCGTTTAAATAATTTTGAAATACGGTATACAACTCGTTGATCAGAGAGAAAACCTCTTCCTCCCACTGAGCCCCGCTAACGCTGTCCCGGCTGCTGAGCAAAAGCACATATTGGTTTTCCTGGAAAAGAAAAATTTCCATTTCCCGCGTTCGCTGGCGGATAACTTCCTTCGCTAAATTTGTGATGCTATGCTCTAAAGTAAAGGGATAGCCATCCTCATACCGGGTAAGCACCTGCCGATAATGGCTAACACCAAAAACAACACAGCAGAGTCCTCCCTCTTGAATATGCAGCCGGCTCACCGGAACTGAATGTCCGTCCGCCTCTGTTCCTTCGGTAACCAGGCGCTGCAGCCAGCTGTGCCGCGAGCAGCCGCCCCATTCCTCTTTCTCTTCCGACGCCTCCTTATTCTTTCTTTCCTCTCGGACCGACTGGCGGACTTCCTCTAAAATATTTAGGATGTTTGCGCTGTTGATCTCATTCTTTCTTAGATAATCATAAGCGCCGTTTTTCATAGCCTCCTTTACAAAATGGAAATCATCGTGGCAGCTGAGAATAATGACCTTACAGTCAATTTCCATTTGCTGAAGCCGTTTCAGAACCTCTATTCCATCCATAACCGGCATACAAATATCCAAAAGCACGATATCCGGCTGTTTCTGCTGAATCATTTCCAGACCGTTTTGGCCATTGTCGGCTTCTCCTATGATCTCATAGCCATAGTTCTCCCATTCTACAGAGGACTTAATTCCAAGTCTAACTAAGCTTTCATCGTCAATTATGGCAATGCTGATCTTATTCATCTGCCTTTCCCTCCTTATAAACGCGGGCCGGGATTTCCACAAGCACTCTGGTATACCTGCCTAGCTCACTGTCAATTTTCACGCCGTAATCTCCGCCGAACGTATATTGGATTCTTTTGTTGACATTGTATAATCCAATTTTGTTGAAGGAATGGGAATTCTCCGAGCGTTCCTCCTTTAGCGCCTGTCTTATCTTTTCCCTGCTCATCCCCTTCCCGTTGTCGATTACCTCATATAAAATCCTGTCCCCCTTCCGGCTGATGTTGATTTTAATCGCGCATGACTGCGTCATTTTATTAAAGCCGTGATAAATGGAATTTTCTACAATAGGCTGCAACAGAAATTTTAAGGTTTCGTAGCGTTCTACCCCTGGTTCCACTCGGATCAGTGTAACGATTCTGTCGAAATATTTTAAATTGATCAGATTGATATAATCCTTGATCAGATCTATTTCATCCTGAATCCGGATGACCTCCTGGCTGTTTTTCGATGAAAACTGCATCAGCTTAATCAAAGAATCCAGAGCCGTCACCATCCGTTTGGAGCCCTGCATATCCGCCAACCATTTAATTGAATTCAGGGTGTTATAGATAAAATGGGGGTTGATTTGGGACTGCAGCGCCATCAGCTCCGCTCGGCGGAGCTGGAGCTCCGTCTCGTAATTTTTGATGGTCAGGCTGTTGATTTCTTCAATCATGCGGTTATAGCTTCTGGACAAGCCCTTAATCTCCACCTGGTTTTCCGGAAGGGGATTCCCGCTTTTTTCCGCCTCAAACCGGCGCATTTTAACATACAGCTCCTGAAGTGGACGTGTAAAAATCTTGGAAATAAAAAGCGACACCAGCACCGCCAAGCCTATGAGAACCAACACAAGAGTAATCGTCATATAAGGAACCACTGCGATTTCCTTGTCCAGCTTGCTGCGCATGATCATTTTGACGCTTTTCCAGCCCTGATGGCCGGATTCCGACACCATCGCGTCGTAAAGAACGCCTTCCATTTCGCAAGAGGAAATTCCAACGCTCAAATCGCTCATAGAAAACTGTCCGCCGATTTCCTCTGATGAATCACTGAACACCACTCGATTTTCATCATCCACCAGGTAAAATTTTTCCTGGAAATTTTGGTCAGGCTCAGGCCACAGCTCCTGAAGGTCCCGTACATTGACGTTAATGATAATCGTTCCCAGCAGCCTGGACTCATAAGCGGAATAAATACTTCTTCCAATGGTCACACAATAGGGCTGCCGCGCCTGAAAGGATGCCTGAACCAAACCATTCTGATGAATTCCAATTAACGCCTGCGCTCCTTCTTTTTCTAAAATACGGCTGTACCATTTTTCCTCTCTAACATCATAAGCCGGATTAATGGTTTCTTTGGTGCAGTAGTAAAACATGTCGCTGTTTTCGGGAAAGATCGCGATTGTCTCGATCCGATTGTCCAAATAATAACCGTTCCTGTAAAGCAGTTCCTCTACCTGCCTTTTATCCCGGTAGTTTTGAAGCTGCGCTTCCGGATCCTGGTAGGTGTTTTGAAGGATTCTCGTGAGCTCCTCGCTCATGAGAAGAGAATCAGAAATTTTAGAAAGTGAATTAAAAAAATCATCTAAGCTGTAAATGATCTGATTGTTGTTTTGCAGCTCTCTTTGCTGCACATTGTTTAGCAGAACCTTGCTGAAGTATTGATAGCAAAAGCTGCCTAACACTACCACTGGGATCACGGCGATGGATATCATGGACAGCATCAGCTTTTTTCTCAGAGACATCTTTTTTCCCCTTTCGATTAGCAATATTTTCTGTGTTCCTGAGGAGCTTCCTATCTTTCCGCTGTAGCCAAAAAGCCGCCTGATGACAGCTTCATTAGGCGGCTTTCTGATGATTTTATTAGCAATAGGTTTAATCCCTAAGCGAAACTAAATTTCCTGTTTCCGCAGACTGAAACGCCGCTTCGATTACTTTCAGCACCTTGCGTACCTGCCAGGGCTGTACGATCAGTTCCGCTTTTCCGTCGATGGCGTCCCGAACATTCTTGTAGTATTCAGACCAATCAGCTTGCACCTCCGGCAGTTCGCTTTCCAGCTTTACGTTATCCGGCCTAGGCGCAAAAGTACGTGTCGGCCCCGCGGATGTCATGATGATTTCTGATTTTGTTTCCGCAGTGCTGTCCAGCCGGATAATGCCGCCGTTTCTGGAGAAATCATTCACATAAGCGGTAGCCTCGTCTCCTAAAAGAACCCATCTGGGCAATTCTTTTAAAACAAAGGTCCCAATTTCCACCTGGACATGCCTGCCATCCTCTAAATCGAACACCAGGAAAAAATAGTCCTCTACCTCTGTGGTTTTCACATGATAAGTTTTACAAAATACGCTCTTAAAATTGTTATAGCCCAGCATCCACATCAATTGGTCTATAAAATGCACTCCCCAGTCATAAAGCATACCGCCGCCGTGCTTTTTTTCTCCGCGCCAGCCGAACATAACGCCCCCGGAGCCATGAAGCCGGGATTGAATCGAGTATACCTTTCCCAATTCGCCGGAATCCAAAATTTTCTTTACGATCCGAAAGTCTTTATCCCAGCGCCGGTTCTGATGCACGGTGAAAATTTTTCCGTTGCGGCCCGCCGCGGCTATCATCTGGTCCAATTCCCGGACATTCATGGCAACCGGCTTCTCACAAATCACATGCTTTCCTGCATTCGCGGCTTCTACGCATAACTCCATATGCTTATCGTTTGGCACCGCAACCAAAACAGTATTGATCTCATCGCAGGAGAGCAGCTCCTCCAAAGTGGAAAAGCCTTTAATTCCGTTTTTCTCAGCAGCATGTACGCGTACCGGATCGGTATCGTAGGCACCAATCACCTGCACTCCTTCAATCCTAGATGCGTTTCTGTGATGAAAGCCGCCCATTCCGCCATAACCAATAATTCCCAGTTGAATCCCCATATTAAAATTCCCTCCGTTTTTATGTCGTACTGTTTGTGTTTATTATAAAATTGAGACTTTCCTTTTACAATAAACACGGTTGTTCAATCTCTTGGAATGTTGAACGAGTATGCCTTAATTTAGACAATTAAGAAAATTTATCCTGATTGGATTAACGCAAAAAAGCGCCTGAACATCTAATGTTCAGGCGCTTTAAGAGGCGCTGACAAAATAAGTATCCGCTATAAGCTCGGTCATCAAGCCAAATAAAAAAAGCCCCGAATGCAAACTGCGTGCCGAGGCTCTCAATTGGGATGCATTGACAAAAAGATCCCCGTCTTTGAGTGCGAGCAGACAGGCAAAAGAAAAGGCCGGACCTGGAACGCAATGTGCGTCCAGGCACAGCCTGGGATGCGTTGACAAAAAACATCTGCCTCAGACGCGGGTGCAAAAACAGCGCACCCCATAACAATGAGGTGCGCGTCTTGGGAGCGGCAGCTTGCCGCTGGGAAGCGTTGACAAAAAAGATACCCGCTGAAAATGGGCCTCCCAGGTTCAGAAGAGATTCGCTTTCTTTTTTGCAGCATGATTTTTTCTTTTGAATATCCCATTTCTACAAGAGTATGTAATGCCGAAAAATGGGCTTTAATCTCATGCTTTCTACATAGAAAAAGAGAGTTGGATTTGGATGTCTCATTTTTGAGTTCCAAATTTCGACCTCTGTCCATCTTCAATAACGTGGAAGGAGGTGATATAATTACAAAAAAGGAGGTATTCTGATGAAAATCAGTAAAATATTTAACCTCAATAAAACGCAGTATGAACTAGACTTTGTTGATATAGACCCCAGTGTAGATACTCCGTTATTTCTTGACCCATACTATATTTCAAAATGTGATTTTCCATTTGCAATCGACGCACATGCGACTCTACGTTCATATTTTGAATTTTTGCTGGCACTTTTGCGAGGCCAAAAGATTCGTCAAGCCGAAGAATTATTTTCACATCTTGGAGAGAATAATGATGTTTGCCTTGGCATGTCAAGCGGAAAGCCTAATGGACATGGTATGGGCCCAGAAGATACTGCCGCCATTTTCAAGGAACTTTTAACAAGTCGTGCAGTCAAAACTGGTATCATGGAGGATATAGAAGATTTTCGGATTTTTGTCCCTAATGTGGATAAAGACAAAGTGTCTGACATGACGGCTAACATAATAAGAAGACATCTTATTGAATATACCAAAGAACAGTGCGAATTACACGGAATCCCATTGACACCAAGTGTTCCTTCAGGTATGTACTGGGATGCTCAAAAACGTATGTGGGATAATCAATATATAGAGCGCCTTGTTGTTGAAGGAAGACCCATTTTACTCGTTCCCAAGAGAATTGTTTCATTTACTGATAAGTACACCCCTTCTGAATATAAGCAACATTTTGTTCTAAACTTCCTTCAACATGAAAATCTTCAGCTTCATACCTCGCTAGTAAGGAAATACAAAAGCGGCGAGGAGTATGTAACTAAAAAGAGTATCCGCGAAAAAGAAGGGGTAATCGACAAGGAATATCTTGCTAGATTTACTGAGCAACATCCGGAAGTATTTGCGGACTTTAAACAGCAAACGGCAAAAAAACTGTCGCATGTAGATGGTGCAGTTCTTGATAATCTAAATCTTCGGGCAGTCTGCGAATATTTGACACAAAAACTGGCAGAAATACCTTCCGGCACAGCAAACGCATCCCATTATCACAACTTGATAATTGGGATTCTTGAGTTGCTGTTTTATCCAAATCTTTCATCGCCAAAAAAAGAACATAAAATCCACGACGGAAGAAAGCGTATTGATATAACGTTTAATAATTCTGCTGAGAGTGGCTTTTTCTTTACGCTACCTAACAAAAATGTATTGCTACCATGCCCATTTGTTTTTGTCGAGT
This sequence comes from [Clostridium] leptum DSM 753, assembly GCA_000154345.1. Lineage (GTDB taxonomy): Bacteria > Bacillota > Clostridia > Oscillospirales > Acutalibacteraceae > Clostridium_A > Clostridium_A leptum. The sequence continues at coordinate 163,253 of DS480348.1, read as the reverse complement.
GCAAAAATTACACGGGCGAAGTGGCTAATCCTGAATTGGATCAATTAAGTGGAAGATTTAGTAATCGTAGAGGAAAAGTTGGTATCCTAGCCTGTAGAACGCTTGATGAAAATGATTCCTTTATGAAACGATGCGCTGACACATATGAAGATGATAGAGGATTAATTCTTCCGATTACAGACGAGGATTTAACTGTTGCACTATCCTTGTTTTCAGAACAGGGCGCAAATGCGATAGAACAGATTTTGTCCCAGAAATACGAACAGATTGCTTTCACAAAATAAGTTGAATTAGAAAACCTGACTTAAGGTAGGTTTTCTTATGGCGATTTCCTTTAATAATTTCTTACACAATTACAATTAGATAATGCAATTTCTGAGTGTAAACTTAAGATAATTATCCTTCAAACGGTTCCATTTCTCAACGAGGAAAGCAGGCACAGAGCGACATCGGCAGCGCCCAAACTGCCTGTGCCTCTCTGTGCCTACTTCTTAGTGGATGGCGAGCAATTTCAAATTCCCGTGCTCCTCGTGTTACCATGTCCCTATAAAAAACACGAGGAGGGTAACCCCCATGAAATTTACCAAAGAAGAGAAGATAGCTTTCGTGAAACGCTACCAGGACGGAGAAACAGTAATCAAAATTTGCAACGAAAACCAAATCCCTCGTAGCACCTTCTATCGTTGGATACAAGACTATCAACAAACTGTGACCGATACAGGCACAGTAGTTACTCCGCAGGAGTTCCAATACTTGAAAAGAAGAATCAACAAGTTGGAGGATATGATTCAGGTTTTAAAGACGGTCAGTTGTACGGTTTCCTCGCCTTTGCAGGAAAAGCTCAAGGCCATGGAGCCACTTTACGGTCAATTCAGTGTTCACTCCCTGTGCGACGCACTGGAGGTCTCACGTGGCACTTTCTACAACCACATTTTCCGAAATAAGAAAGGCGACACACTTGCGGCTAAGCGGCGGTCGGAGTTGAAAACGCAGATTCAAAGTATTTATGACGATAGCGGACAAATCTATGGAGCGGGAAAGATCGCTGCTATCCTTCAAAATCAAGGGGTCAAAACCAGCAAAAAGTATGTTTCCCAGCTTATGAAGGAGTTAGGAATCGGCAGTGTCAGCACTACTGCAAAGAAAGAATATAAAAAATGGGAAAAAGGACAAAACAGAAATTTTCTGCAGCAGCAGTTCCGAACCGAGCGGCCGAATCAAGTCTGGGTCAGCGATATCACCGTTTTTAAATTCCATGACAAGTATTATTATCTCTGCGTCATCATAGACCTGTTTTCACGGAAAGTGATTTCCTATCGAATCTCCCACAAAAGCAGCACCCAACTACTTACCAAGACTTTTAAACAGGCCTACGCAGATAGACAACCAAAGGCAGAGCTCATGTTCCATAGTGATCGTGGAACGCAGTATATGTCCTATGCGTTCGTTCACCTGTTGGATGATTTTGGAGTAGAACAGTCTTTTTCCCGGACAGCGTGTCCCCATGACAATGCAGTTTCCGAAGCGTTCTTCTCCATTTTCAAAAAAGAAGAGCTGTACCGCAGGCACTATACGTCGGAAGGGGGTCTGATGAGAGGAATTGCCCATTTTATTGCCTTCTACAATACCGAACGTCCTCATTCTACCCTGCAATATAAAACTCCGGAACAGACAGAGCAGGATTACTGGATAAAAGAAAAGGAATCCTCAAAAATATGAGAATTCCGGGTTCGGATTTGATCTATTTCCATTTTTACATTTTGATTTTTCAATTTTTCTTTTTGGATGTCCCATTGCTACAAAAGAGGGCAACCCCAAAAACGTGGCTTGAATCCTCGGTTTTCGGCATAGAAAAAGAGGCCGAAATTTGGATGTCTCATTTTTAAGTTCCAAATTTCGACCTTTATTCATTGACAAAAAAGATACCCAGCAACAGAGGACTATCTACTGCCTTTTGCTTCTGTATCTGCCTACACTTGAATTTGAGCACGGGTTCTGACTTGTTCGCGCAACCGGATATTAGCTCGTTCACTTATCTTTTGGCGAAGCTGTATGTCTTCTGCATTATCATACGAGAAAGTGACTGCCAAAGCATAAGGTTGAGGCTCCATCTCATATGGATGTTTGAATTTAGACTTGCCTGTAATAAGAACATAAATATAGGGGTCATTATTATCCCATAATAAATCAGAGCCCCCATGTGCACTTTTTTCCCATACACGCTGTTGAAGCGTTGAGTCTCGTACTTCTGTATAGCCGGGAGAAAAAGGAGCACCGTGTTTACGGCTAAAGTTTTCGATTATATATTCTGCTGCCGCTTCGTCTGCGTCCGTTTTTTTCCCTTTATAGCTTAGCAATGCTTCTGCATCAATCCGCCGAAACACCTCAAACCACAAACTGTTTGCAATATATGCTTTGCGACTTAGCCGAGTTGGAGGATTGTAGGCGAATCCTATTGATATTCGTTTATTCGTTCTCAAGTCCAAGAATTCTGTTGGTACAGGAATTTTATAGAGATGGATCTCCCGCAAATTCAATGCATCCTCCGCGAACAGAGTGACGTGGTTGCGATCAGAAAATAATGTAGAATCATCGACCTTACCATAGCCACATAGCTGTAACCGCCATGCTTGTGGCTGCCTTTGGGCTCCAGTAAAATCTGGAGGGGTTATAGTCTCAAGCCAATCTTTTTCATAACACTTTGCTGAACTTGCCAATAAAGCCCTTATCAAGTTTGAAGAGGGGACTTCTCCAAGCTGGGATTGCAATGCTCTTTCGAGCCTTGCTGCAATGTGTGTCACATGGGGAGCGGAGAAGCTGGTGCCTTGCCAACCCTTGAAAACTTTTTCAAGGGTATTGTTTAATGTTGGCTCATTTAAAGCTCGGTTACTGTTCCAACGAGGTCTACCTCCAATTTGCTGCACAACAGCAAGATTTCCACCATAATCAACAAACTCCGGTTTTATAGCACCATTTACGCCGGCCCCCGTTCGTGTGAACACAGACGGATAATCTTTTTTACCGGCTGATAAAGGCGTTGGTCGTTGTGGAAAACTCTCAGGTTCTTCGTATCTCGTGATAGATCCAACTGTAATTCCTAATGCCGTCGTCGCCGGATCGATTAATCGATGGCCTGTGCCCAATAGTTGATTTCTGCTTTTTTCCATCAACTCTATTCTATTATTGAAATCCGGCACATCTATATTGGATACATTTCCTGCACTGACAACAATAACGATGTCCAGTTCACGCACAAGTTCGTCCAGTAATGAGGCCCAGGCCATTTGTCGACCTCAGGTGTAAATTCGGTCAATATCTCCCACGGATAGATTATAAATGCGGCAATTATATTCTCTATGGAAATATCGAATTGCTTTTTCGACAAGCTGTTCAGGACGCTTATCGAGTGGGAACCCTGTTTCATCATTACCAAAAGGATTCTGCAGATTATGCATCACCTTTCCATTACAAATCCGAACAAGAGGTTTGAACACTCGGTTGGTTTTATCAAATTCATGAAAATCGCCATAGGCAACTATACCAGCTACGCCAGTACCGTGGCCGTTGAAATCAGATGGCGAGTTTTCAGTCAAATCGAAGTCTTCTTCAGCCACTATTAACGATGATAATAACAAGTTGCCAGAAAACACGCCCGAATCAATTACACAAGCAAGAGGAGCATCATCATCGAGCGTATCGTGGATTTGTGGAACAAACTCAGGAGAATATAATTCACATTGTTCCGTAGATACAACGCCCAAGGGTAAATCAACTAAGGCAATTAGATCTAAATTGCGGATGGCCTCAAGTGTGAAGCGATTGACTCTTGCGCGGCCAAGAAGCAGATTGGGCAGAGCAAATAAATCCCCGCACAGATTACTTTCACCTGTACCTAAAGCCTGTTTAATTTGCGATTCGATGAAACTTTTACTTGCAGGGTTCCCATTATACCAAACATCAATATCCACCAAAAACAGACCGTCAGGTAGGGTGTCCTCTGCAATAGCCACCGATAGCTTCTGACCAGTACGATCTTCTTTTGATAGGCGTCGTATATCATTTATACAAGCAAAAACGTCGCTTCTTTGTCTATATGTAAGCATCCCCGCATCATGACTGTCGATTTCATATAATACACGCTCTTGCTCAAAACTGGCGATAGCATCCTGGCTACTAAATTGGACTATGAGTTTCGCTGTACCATCTTTGTGTTGAATTTCTTCAACTATAGATAATCCTAATTTGTTCTGCAACAAATCAACATCAGGCTCCATCACATCACTTGATATTTCCAGCACCAGCAAATTGTCGGATTCAATTCCCGCTGCATTTCGAGCTTCTTTAATCCCCTCGATGGCCCCCGATAGTCCAGATTTAAGTGATTCACCATGACTTCTACGGTTACGGACAGGGGGTCGAGGTGCTCCTGGAAACGAAGGGAATTTATATTCCCACTCACTAATTTCTTCTTTACGGATTTCAATGTGATTTTCCATTTAGAACCCGCCCCCTTTTCTAATACTGGGTTTTGCGTAGCAATACAAGTTTTTCCTGTTGTAATATTGCTTGTTCGATATCTTTTTTTGTATACATACGCCGACCATCAAGAATGCACTGTTTCATTACAGTTACTGCCGCTTGTTCAACATCTGAATGTGAAAAATGCTCCATATGTGGTAGAAACTCAACAATTATATTTTCGGATCCTTTGAATTGTTTTAATTTCAAATTAAACAGTCGAACTTTTTCATCGTTGTCAGGCAAATCGAATCTCAATGTGTTGTCAAATCTACGCCATATAGCATAGTCAAGTGATTGTTCAAAATTGGTAGCGGCGATTATTAATGAACGTCCTTTGAAGCTGTCTATCTGTTGGAGAAATGTATTAACAACTCTCTTTATTTCGCCATGTTCGTATTGATCGTTGCGACTTCGTGCAATAGCGTCAAATTCATCAAATAACATAACATAGCTATCACCATTAACAAAGTCAAATATCTTGCGGATATTTCCAGCGGTTTCACCTAAATAGGACGAAATAATAGCATCAAATCGCACATATAAGAGTGGCAATCCAATTTCGGAAGCAATGGCGCTTGCTGTGAGAGTTTTTCCGCAACCAGGCGGGCCATAGAAAAGGACACGCCTAGTGGGGTATACACCATTGCTCATAAGAACGTCCCAATTCAAAAATTCCCTAATGATTTGCTCTATTTGTTGTCGGTTTTCAGATGTAAGAACAACATCGGAGAGTGTTTTTTCTGGATATCTAATTTCAAATAGAGTTTCTTCATGGTCTTTAGTTTTTGATTCGGAAGCAGAAAATGCTGATAGACTTCTTTTAGGGAATGATGTTCCGGTACTAATAATTGTCTTCAGCTCATTCGCAAGTATTCCATGATTCTTTTTTCTTTCATCTTCAATAATTTCTTCAGCAACTCTAAGAAATGCTTCTCTATCTTCAATTTTGAAACTGCTAAAAAGTTTTTTCAATAAATCGGCTCTGGCCATAAATAGATTCCCTCCAAATTGTGTGTTGGAAATGGAGTTTGCTATAGCTTCTCAAGGTATTCTTTCAAAACGCTGGATAAACTCTGCTTACTGCAAAACTCCAAAAGGCTCATCTTAGCCAACCGACTGGGGGCAGTATGACCATTTTCCCAACGACTTAAAGTTGAAAAACTTACATTTAATTCTCGGGCGAATTGTTCTTGCGTTAAATTCAATTCCGTGCGGATTGCTTTTAACAGTTCATCAAATGTCACGGTAACACCCCCTTATATATTTATAGCATTTGCTATAGCAAAAAGCAAGGGGTTATACCAAAATTCTCACGTATGCGGTTATTTCATGACATACTCTCAATATAGAAAGAAGCAGGCACAGAGAGACACCGGCAGCGCCAAGCTACCAGCATTTCTCTGTGCCTGCTTCTCAGTGAAGGGGCTGGGTAATTTCAAACCCACCGACGAAGCGGATGCGGATCTCTTCTTTGGAGAGGACGGTCACTCGTTCGATCACCCGGTAAACCAGGGTGTCGGAATACTCCGTAAGGTCGAGATATTCTGCGGAGATGAAGGCCATGATTTCCTTGGCTTTGTTTTCTCGACCCATATCCTGCTGGGCATCCAGTTCCGCACGTTTTTTCATTTGTCTCAGCTGGAGCATTTCGTCGCTGATTTGCTTGATCCGCAGATCCACGATTTCACTCCCATCCATCGTAAGCAGCCGATCCAAGTCCTTATCCAGTTCATGGAGCCTGTTTTCTATCACAAGGGGATTGATAGCGGCATTTTCTCTACCGATGCAATGTATAAGTGCTTCCTGCAGGGTGGCGGCCATTTCTTCCTGGTGGCCTTGAACCAGGGAACGAATGGCTTTCAGGATAGCGGAATAGAGTTCATCTTCCTTGAGGCTGGGGGAGTCCTTGCAAGCCTTTGGCCCACATTCCAGCCGGTTGATGCATCGCCAGACGATTTGCTTCCGCCCATGGATGCTCCATGTCACCCTTCGGAAATAACAGCCGCAGTTCCCGCAGACAAGTCTTTCTGAAAGGGCGTATTTGCTGGTAAACCGGCCACGATTGGTCTTGGCTTTCTTGGCATTGGCGGGCTTTTTACTTTTCCTACGGGCGATTTCCTCTTGGATTTGGTAAAACATTTCCCTTGGAATGATGGCCGGATGATTGTCCTTGATGTAGTACTGTGGGAGTTCTCCATTGTTCTTCTTGACCTTGCCTTCAATGAAATCTGCCGTGTAGGTTTTCTGCAGCAGGACGTCACCCATGTACTTCTCATTCTGCAGGATGCGTTGGATGGCTTCCGTGCTCCAGTTTTGATTGCCGGTGGCGGTTGGAACGCCCATGCTCTCCAAGGTTTCCTTTATGGTACGCAGGCTATCGCCATTTAAGTAATTCTGAGCGATCAGCCGGATGATCTTCGCTTCTTCAGGCACAATTTTCGGCTCACCATCCGGCCCTTTGCGATAGCCCAGGAAGTTTTTATATCGGAAACTGAACCGGCCCTGCCGGTAGCCCATGCGGATGCCCTTGGTCACGTTGCCGCTGATAGATTCGCTCTCGGCCTGGGCGAAGGAACTCAGGCAGGTGAGGATCATCTCGCTGTTCATATTCGAGGTGTCGATGTTTTCTTTCTCAAATATGACCGGAATGCCCCAACTTTTGAGGATCCGCACGTGCTTGATGCAGTCCAGGGTGTTACGGGCAAAGCGAGAAATGGATTTTGTCAGGATAAGGTCGATTTTCTTCTTCCGGCACAATTCAATCATTTTATTAAATTGATCTCTTTTCTTGGTGCTGACGCCTGAGATTCCATCGTCCGCAAAAATCCCGGCCAGCTGCCAGCCCTCATGATGGGTGATTTTATCCGTGTAATAGGCCACCTGCACCTCAAAGCTGTTCTGCTGTTCTTCTTCCTCGGTGCTGACCCTACAGTAGGCGGCCACCCGCAGTTTCCGTTTTCGCTTTCGAAGGTCACCCATCAGGGGGTTCGCAGGGATTTCTGTAACTGTTTTTTGTACCATGGCGGTTCTCCTTTCAAACCACGATATCGTTCAGCAGGCGAAACTGTACAGATGCGTCCGGCTGCAAAATCACCTGTTTCACAGCCCTCTCAAAAAGTTCCCGATCCAGGGTCGTGTCATTGCTGTGTGCCTGAAAGAGAGCTTTCAGGGTAATGGTCAGATGGTCTGCTTCCTTGATGGAGCAGGTTTTGTATTTTTCAGCGGCACACTCAAGAATGAGAGGGAGCAGCTCATTCGGATCCACCTCCCGCTTATTCATTGCTTGATTGATTTCGTTGGTCAAGCGGGCTGCCTGTATAGACAGGCTGTTATTGGTTGTAGGATTTCGCCCCGCAATCTTCGGCTTATGGCAGCACATAAGCAATTTATCTGTTACGGCTTGCAGCAAATCATAGTCGGTTGTCAGACAGAACGGTGTGCCACACTTTTTGCAAGTCCAATGGATTCGGGATGATTTTAGTTTGATTCGTCTCAATTTTTCTCCACAACTACAGCAGACCAACTTTTTCTGTATGAATATGATGGAAGAGTAGGTAGTTGCCTTCTGTTTTCTCATAGAAGTAATAGCTGACCCCATCTCCTTGCTGATGATTGGAGGAAAATCTCCGGCATTCCAATATCGCTCATCATCCAGCATCCTTGCAATCATATTTTTGTTCCAATGCTCGGTGTTTTCCCGGAAGCGAATCCCGGTTCCTTCTGCGTAATCAGCCAATTGCTGAAGCGAGGCACCGTTTAAGTAGTCAGAAAATAACTCCTGAAGCAGAGCATTTTCCTCTGGACGGGTTACAATCTTTCCATTCACCATGTGATACCCGAAGGGAAAGTATCGGATCTTTTTCACGATTGGGCCCTCCTTTCCTCGAGAACCAGCCCGTTGGCAAGTTGAAAGCAGAGCTTTTCCTGATAAACTGTGATCTGTTTTACCATGCTCTGAAAGACGGAAGGGTCAAATTCCAGCATAGGTTTTGCCCCTTCCAGCAAGTCAAGCAACAGGCGAGTTCCTTCGATGGCGCTGCTGGTATCGTCCGGCTCCTGACGCTGGCGCAGTTCTTGACGCAATTCCTCGATTAGTTTGTTGTTTCGATTGCTCCGTTCAATAAAAATAGCAGAATCAATGCACCCTTTGGCTTGTAACCTTGAGAGCGAGTGATTCTGCGTGACTAATTCTGAAATTTTTTCGTTTAAATCCATTATGTCTGGCCGGCTACAAACGGACTTCGCCTGTAACTCCAGCAACTGGTTCATCATAGTGCTAAGGATATCTATATTGTCTAAGAGCTTGTTGTACATAGATAGGAAAGCCATCAGGATTTCCTGCTCACGAATATTTGGCATGGGGCATAAATCCTTGGATTTTCTGTGTAACGCACAGAACCAGAAATTCTCTCCGTTACTTTTATGTTTGTGAAAATAAGAGCCGCAAAGCGCACACTGCATTGTACTCCTTAAAGGAGTCTGCTGCATTTCCACCGATGGAGGATGCCGTTTCCTCCTTCGATTTAGCAGCTGTTGAACGGCCTCAAATGTTTCTCTTGAAATAATGGCCGGATGCGAATTCTGAATATAGTATTGCGATAGTTCGCCATTGTTCCTTTTTTGCCGGAGTGGTAAGTCCTCAGGAGTATATCTCTTTTGAACCAATGAGTCACCGATGTATTTTTCATTAGACAGGATATATCGAATCATTGTAGAATGCCATCTGCCCGATGGTTTCTTATCTGTCTTTAGATTCGCCGCATTTAATTCGTCTGCGATTTCATCTGTCCCTTTTCCAGACAGATAGCTATTAAAAATATATTCGACAATGGGAACCTCCTTGGGATTAGGTACAAGCGTGTTGTTTTTGAAGAAATAGCCCAGCAGATCCTTGGATGTAATAAAATCGCCGGATTTCATCCGGCGCCGGTAACTCCATTTCAGGTTCTTCGATATGGAGAGGGATTCTTCCTGGGCGGCAGAGCCCAAAATACTCAGCAGCATTTCGCTGCCCATGTTTCCAGTGTCAATGCCCTCTTTTTCAAATTCCACCGCCACGCCAAGCTGCTTGAGTTCTCGCACGGTCTGAAGGCAGTCGAGAGTGTTTCGTGCAAACCGGGAGATGGATTTCACAAGGATACGGTCTATTTTCCCGGCACGGCAGTCGGCAAGCAGGCGTTGAAAATCGTCCCGCTTGTCGGCTGTGGTGCCGGAAACCGCTTCGTCGGCATAAAGGCCGGCAAACTCCCATTCGTCTTTGGATTGGATGAAGTCGGTGTAATAAGCTACCTGGGTGGCAAAGGAATTCAGCTGGTCGGCTGAATCGCTGCTGACACGGGCATAAGCGGCAACCCGCAGCTTTTTGGCTTGCTCTGAGATAGGTTGAATCACTCTGACCTGCGGCATCTCTGCCACCCCCTTTCCGGCTGGACATCTTTTTTGTCACACCCAACACTACCACAACCGGCATGGGATAGCTATTACGACAACCACTAAATACTGAACTCAGAGACTCCGTACTTTTCGGCAATAGCAACATTGGCTTGCTGACAGTATTCTGCTGTGATTTTCCCCTGCTCCATCAGCTTCTTCAGCATGGAAAACAGCACAAAGTATTTAATTTCCCTGATCACCTTTTCGTCCGGAAGCGCCGGAGTAAAAGCAGGATCCATGGTAGGTTCACCATGGAAGCCGGAGCCCTTTTTGGGCGGCTCTCCTGAGAAAATGTTGTTCCAGCCCTTTGATGTAGAGTTCATACCGCAGGTCGCTTTCGGTGGTGATCAGCACCGCATTGTGATCCTGTAGGAACTCCAATATCTTCATAAGGATAGCGGGGTCATGGCTTAGGCGGGTGAGGTTCTGCACAAGGACAGCTTGGGCGAGGCCGTCTTTCACGGCCCGCATCATCTGCTTCAGGCCCATTCTGGCCATGCTCTTGCCGGAACCCATATCCTGCGACAGCGTATGCTCTGCGCTCCGCTTCATCCAGCAGGTTTTGCATCTGCTGGAACAGCACCTTCAGATGCTTGTCGCTGCTACGGCTGTATAGCCACATGGGGCGGTCTGCATAGGGAAAACTCATCGTGCGTCGCCCCCTTTCCCCTTTGAGGGCGGCTTTGGAAACAGAGGAAGGGAAAGCGCAGAGGCGTCTTTGGCGTGGATGTGTACCTTCTGTTTTTGAAATTCGGCTAACACAGGGAGGATCGCATCGAGCTCCCGGCCAAGATGACGGAGGCTGGGCATCATCACCGCACCCACCTGTCCTTCTCGGATAGCCGCCAGCATTTCCTGAACGCCGGGCCGCTCCATGGGCGGCAGCTGCCTGCTGGAGTCAGTGGAAACCCCGGCAACCACAAGGCCATTTTGACGGGCCGTATGTTTCATGGCTTCTACGCTCAAATCTCTCCACTCTGCTTGCTCGGAACTCTTGGAACTGGCATAGAGCCAGACTTTTTGCTCTATTGGCACAGTGGCTGTTCGGAAATAAACTGCCACCTTCATATTTTTCTTGTCCATCTATGGCAACTCCTTTATGGCATAAAATAATCCGGGCCTTTCTTCGCCCGGATGAAGTCCTCCACATCTTCTATTTTGGCAGTGATGCGGATCGGTGGCAGGGTTTCCAGCACAGCTTTATGGTATCGCTCTCCGGGGGCGGCACGGTGGTCCAGGATGCTGACCACGCAAGTGTCGGTTTCCGTGCGGATGGCACGGCCAAACCCCTGGCGGAGTTTTACCTGCATATCGGGTATCACCACAGTTTTAATGTAATCCTGCAAGGTGGGGTACTGCTCCCGTTCCGCTTCGCTCAGTGGGTCCGGGACGGGGAAAGGCAGCCGCACAATGATCAGCGACGACACCATATCTCCGGGAAAGTCCACCCCTTCCCAGCAGGAGCCCGCTGCGAACAGCACAGCGTTTTGAGCCTGCTTGAAGCGATGGATGACATTCTGGGAATGCCGCCAGACCTCCATCAGCGGGAAGGCCATCCGGCCCTTCACCTGGTTGTAGACAGCGCCCATAAGGGAATAGGAAGTAAACAGCACCAGCGTGTGGCCATGGGTAGCGTCCACCAACCTGCAGATCTGTTCTGCCAGACACTTGGCCTCCATTTCGCTGCCCATTGGCGTTTTCGGCAGGTCCCCCGGAATGTAGAGGATGCAGTTTTCCTGGTAGTTGAAGGGGGACTCCGCAATAAAATCCTCCAGCCGCTGGCTTGAAGACAGCCCCATGCGCTGCCGGGTCCGGTGAAAGCTGCCACCGGCCATGAGGGTGCCGGAGGTGAGAATGGCGGGAATGTTGTTGCGCCAGAGCGCACGGTTCAGCTGCTCCGGCATCTGCCGGCTGGCGGCGCAGAGGCTGGGGCTGCCGGTCCTGTCGTATTGGATGTAAAGGATATAGCGACGATCCCCCGTGAAGAACAGGTTCAGCGCCTGCTCTGTTGTTCCCAGCCGGTGAAGGATCCACCGTGGCAGATGGGGCGCCAGCTGCTTTTGCAGCAGCCGGAGAAGGGAGAGGCAATCCCGAAGGGCCGCCTCCCGTTCTGCGGTCAGCACGAAGGCAGTGCGCTGCGCTTCCTCCAGCAGTTCACCACGGCACAGGGCGCCCATCAGCGCCCGGAACTTTTCCCGCAGGTTCTGCGCCGCAAGGATATACTTCTCTTTTGTGAGCAGAGAACAGAGTTCATGAAAATCCTCCGCCGACAGGCTCTGCCCGTACATCTGACGGGCGGCATCCGGCAGCTTGTGGGCCTCGTCGATGACCAAAGCCCGGTAATCGTTCAGAAGGGGCCGCAGCTCCTGAAGCCGATGGGCTGCATCGGCCAGCAAATAGTTGTGGTTGCAGATCTGGACGAAAATCTCTGCACTTCGGGCCTCTTTCAAATATTGATGGTAGCGGCAGCTGTTCCGAAGCCGGCAGGTTTTCTCGCAGACCTTCGGAACGCACACCTGGCGGCGGTCAAAACCGCTCAGGCCGGTGACAGCGTCCAGGTCATAATTGCTATTAAGAGAGAACAACGCTTTCCGCTGTTCCTCGTTTTTGTTCTTCCCCTTGACGGCCTCCAGCCGCTGGGCGAGGCGGGCATCGCAGACGAACCGCTCCTTCCCCTTGCGAACCATGGCCCGGATAGGCTTCGGGATGATATGGTTTTCTAAAAAGATGCGGGATAAGAATGGGATGTACTCTCCGATGATGGCGTCCTGCAGGGCCACACTGGAGGTGGAGACCACCACCGGCTGGGAACCGGCAGGCCCGGATGGATAAAACTTTTTCAAAAGGATGCAGGCGGTCAGGTAGGCGTAGGTTTTCCCGATCCCCACCCCTGCATCGCACAAGGCAATTTTATTGTGGAGCAGGGTGTCCAGCATGGCATGGCACAGGGCAATCTGTTCTTCCCGCACCGCCAGCCCGTTTTGAGGCAGAAGGATGCGGAAGATCCGCTCGATCTCACCATGGGCCTGCTCCTTCAGGTCTATGTTCATATCGGCACATTCTCCTTGGTGCGTTGGCGGCAAACTGATGCGGCGCAGCAAAAACTGCGCCGCACGGATTCGCCGTCAACGGCAATCTGAAAAATAAAAGGGTTGATTCTGATGTGCCGTATTTGCAACTCGCCCCCCGGCAACCTTGGGAACCATGGGGGCAGGCTTGCAGTTTACAAGCCGTTCACTGGCTCTCCGGGGGTCTTGCTGATTACAACCCAGGGTCGGCCAACCCATCTGACGTGTGGGCAAACGGTAATGCGTATCATAATACTCCGGCCAGGGTCGTGGCGAAAAGGGCAACTGCCCCCTCTTTTCGGTCAAAAGGGATCGCTCGAAGCAACGACACAAGCTGCCATCCCATTGGGGAGTGGCAGCTGTGCCGCAGCTTGTCATGGCGCTTTTTCCATCGTCGCTCGCCTGGACGGGAACGTACCCGCATGGCTGGTATTGACTTTTCAAGCTACAGGCTGAACGTCTTTTTTCCCCGTTCATCCCATAGCCCAGGAAAAAGGGCCGATAGCTTCACGCTTCAAAAAACTTTTTCAGTTTTTTTCTCAGGCGCACCATGCGAAGGTTGACCGCCTTTTGTGTCAGGCCGGTTTTCTCAGCGATTTCATACCCGTTGTAGCCGGACATCTTCAAAAAGGCGATTTGGATGGTGAGCTTGTCCTCCTTGGAGAGGATACGCAGCAGTTCCATATCCTCGATACTGTCCATGAGGGATTCCACATCCTCGACGGGCAATTCCAAGTTCTGCGCCGAAATCATATCCACATAGGGAGACCACTCCACCTGCCGCTGCAGGTACCGGCGCTCTCGGTTGAATTCGGCCCAGTCGTATGTATGCAGGCGCTGGATGGTTTCCTCGTCCACGCCCAGCTCCCGGAGTTTCTTTTCCTCTGCTTCCTTCCATTTGAGCCACTTCTTTTCGGCTCTGGCTTTGTTATAAGCCATGGCTGTTTCCTCCGATCAATCTGAAATTTGAGAAAATTCAGATTGTCGGGGGCGGCGGCCTGCCGCTATGAGTCCTTAGCCATGACCTCCTTCCGCAAAAGCAAAAAAGGCGCACTCGTCCCTGGACGAATGCGCCGGATAAGGCTGATTCAAAAAAAATACGGCATGGCTGTTCAAGGCAAACGAGCCATACACGAAAAAAGGCTGCAGCTTCGGGTGAAGCTGCAGCCAAAATCGTATGATGCGGTTTCCAACGCCGCATTGCTGGCATCCCCTCTATGTGAGGAAAGCCGGCGGTCTCCTGCTATACCAGTTTTCCCCAACCAAATTCAGATGGGGCCAGTATAAAAAGGGGAAACTATTTTCTTGCTATCTTTCTCCTTCCAATTGCATATTTCGTATTGGGATATTCGACAAATTATGAATTCATCCGGCAGAGCAGGTAAAACGGTAGCCTGGTCCACGCTCCGTATCTTCATCGACGATCCTGCAGGGGGAACCCGGCTGATCCAACTTCAGCTTTTCCCGCAAAGCAGCTATATACGCCGCCACTTCTTCTTCGCCGTGTTCCGAGTCGGGGTGGGTCCAAACGGCGTTATGGAGGAAAGCTGCTGGCAAAGCACGGTTCAGATGCTCAGCAAGCAGTCCGAGAAGCTCGAACTCCCTGCGGGTCAGATCCACCGCTGTTCCGTCGATGGTCACCTCCTGTTTGGGCTGGTCGATCCGCAGCGTACCGAATTCATAGAGTTTTCCCGGCCCATGATATGGGTGGTACTCATATTCAGCAACCATGTTTTTGAGCTGCTCGACCATGCGGTCAGCTTCTTCGTCGCTGCACTCGATAATAATCATTTTAGGCATTGTGGCGCTCCTTTCGCAACATTGATGATTGGGATAGACTTTTTCTTCGCATATCGGCAGGTCTGATAGGCTCCACCGTATTGGCGAATGATATAGGAAATCAGGCAATCTGCCTGGTCTACCATCCAGCGGTTCCGTTTCGGGATCGCTGCTTTGTAATGGGCATATTCTACCCCGTCCGGCATTAGAATTTCATCGTATAGAGATTGAAAAAAACTTCTATCTGCATTCAATTTACCTGAGAAATACGGGATGACTAAGCAAAGCTGGATATCCTTCTCCGGATGTTTTTTTCTTCAGCCAACGAACGGCGCCGGCACAGAGCGCATCAAACTGGCCCATGCCCCCGCATAGGAACACGAGCCGGCGTCCTCTCCCTATCAGGCTTCCCAGCGTTTCTTTTACTCTTTCCTCGATCTTCGGCTCAAAAACCTGTCTGTGGCCAGCAAATGTGCAGACAAACTCCTGACATACGTCCTGTCCGCCCTCGCAAAACATGAAAATCACCGCCCGTCAACTTAGCAAATCGCTAAATACTTTCATTATATACTTAGCTATACACGAAGGTCAAGCGGGTAAAATATAGCTGTACGCTAAGTTCGAGGATAAAGCGAGGTGAGATGGGATGTTTGATTTTGGGAACCACTTGCGGATGCTGCGGGAACGGTATGGCATTTCTCAGGAGGAGCTTGGACGGAGAGTAGGCCGGGCCGGATCGGTCATCAGCAACTATGAGAACAATATCAAGATCCCTACGCTGGATGTCCTCACGACCATGGCTCGGATTTACAACGTATCGCTGGATTACCTGGTTGGCTTCGATAAGAAAGACCAGGTTGTGCTGGAGGGCATGACCGATGGGCAGCGGGAACTGATTCACCTCTTGGTGAAAGAATTGAAGGAGAGCACCAAGCCGAAAAACGGCGGCTTGTCTGCCGACCAGCAGGAAATCCTAAACCTCATCATGCAGGAGTTTTCAAAGTAATCTCTAAAAACGCAAGGCGGCCTGAGAAATCAGGCCGCTTTTTTGCGCTTTTTTTCAAAAGTAACACTTACTCCATCAAAACTCCATCTTCGTATGGTACACTACTACTTGGAGGTGCAGACCATGGCGAAAACGATTTTAATTATAGAGGATGAAGAGGCCATTCAGGGCGTAGTGAAAGCGTTTCTGGAGGATGAAGGATATAACGTAGTGCTGGCCAGCGACGGATTAGAGGGGATGGAGAAATTCCGTGAGTATCACCCGGATCTCATCCTGCTGGATCTGATGCTTCCCAAGATGAACGGTTTTTCTGTGTGCGAGGCGATCCGGAAAGAGAGCCAAGTCCCCATCATCATGCTCACCGCCTTAGACGATGACGCCAGCCAGATGAAGGGCTTTGACGCTCTGGCAGACGATTACATTACCAAGCCCTTCTCCATGCCCCTTGTAGTGAAGCACATCGAAGCGGTGCTGCGCCGGGCGGAGCAGGGTGCCGGGGTGGAGACGAACATCCTCCGCTATAAGGATCTCACCCTGGATACAGACAGCTTCACGGTCCTTGTCAAAGATGAGAGCGTGTCCCTGACCATCCGGGAATTTGAGATATTGAAACTCCTGGTGGAAAACCAGGGGCGGGTGTTTACACGGGAGAGCCTGCTGGACAGCATTTGGGGCTACGACTACTTTGGCGACGAGAAGATCGTGAACACCCACATCAAGAATATCCGCAAAAAGCTGGGTGTGGATTATATCGAAACCATACGAGGGGCGGGATATAAAATTGAGAAAGAGAATTAGTGAAAGCATCCAGGCAAAGACCTTCCTCAGTATGCTGGCCCTGCTGGTGGTCTGTTGTATTATCATCTACGGCATGGTGATGATTTTCCTACCGAGGAATTACCACACGGAGCTGGAGGGGCAGGTCACTTCCGATTTTTATGACCTGGTGGATATTCTGGAGCAGAACGGCTGGGAGGCCAGCTCGGACAGCCTATTGGAGTTTTCCATGATGAACAACGCCTCGGTGGAAATCAGTGATGATATTGGCAACAGCCTGTTTTCCGTGAACTATGCCGACATGGAAAAGATGGATTCCTCCGCACCATCCATGAGCTGCTCTGCAACGTTCCTGCAAAACGGACAAACCTATCACCTCTTTGCAAACGCTTCCTTGGTAGCAGTTTCGCAGTCCTACGATATCCTCCTGAAGCTGATTCCCCTTATCGCCGCTGTGATCCTGCTGATCTCCATCATCGGAGCGGTGATTTGCTCCCGGTACTATTCCAAGCCGCTGGTGGGCATCAGCAATGTGGCAAAACGGATGACCACTCTGGATATGACCTGGAAATGCGATGTACGGCGAAGAGATGAGATTGGCGTCCTTGCCGCCAGCCTGAATGAGATGTCCCAGCAGCTGAGTAATGCTCTGGACAGCCTGCAGGCGGCCAATGAGCAGCTGCAGCAGGACATCGAGCGGGAACGGGAACAGGAAAAGCAGCGGGTGGACTTCTTTACCTCCGTATCCCATGAGTTGAAAACCCCCATCGCTATCATCAAAGGGCAGCTGGAGGGAATGATCCATCAGGTGGGCCCCTATAAGGACAGGGACACTTATCTGCGCCGGTGTCTGAAAACCACCAATGATATGGAGGCGCTGGTCAAGGAGATTCTGTCGGCGGCCCGGATGGGCGGCAGCGATTTCCACCTGGAGCGCACCGACCTGGATATCAGCCAAATGCTGCGAAAGGTCTGCCAGCAGTTCCGTGGTCGGATGGAGGACAAGGAGATGGAACTGCGCATGGACATCCAGCCGGCCTTCCACTATGCGGGCGATGGGCGGCTCATAGAGAAGGTGTTCACCAATGTGATCGGAAACGCTGTGGCCTATTCTCCTGTGGGAGCCACTGTCACGGTGTCGCTGCAGAACGGTATTTTCTTTGTGGAGAACTCCGGTATTCACATTGACGAGGAAGATTTGAAGCAGATCTTCACGCCATTCTACCGGGTGGACAAGTCAAGAAACCGGAACAGCGGCGGCAGCGGCCTTGGGCTGTATATCACTAAAACCATTCTGGATCACCATGGGATACAGCACAGCATGGTGAATACGGAGGATGGAGTACGGTTTACGGCGTTTCTGCGGTGAAAGTATTTGAATATATGAAATTTTTATAGGGTTGTAGTCTTCTGAAAAAATAGGATTCTCGCCACTTTCTTCAGATGTTAATATACGTTGCTTGTGGCAACGGGCAATTTCGACTACAATAACGGTAGCGACGGAAAGAAAGGCGGCTATCCTTAATGCTCAACGAAAACATTAAAGCAATCAGAAAATCAAAAGGACTTTCACAACAGGAGCTTGCTATCAAGCTGAATGTTGTGCGGCAAACAATTTCTAAATGGGAGCAAGGATTGTCGGTTCCTGACTCCGATATGTTGATCTCCATATCGGAAGTGCTTGAAACACCTGTAAGTACACTGCTGGGGGAAGCTGTTGTTGAAACAGAGGCTGATACCTTAAAAGCCATTTCCGAAAAGCTGGAGGTAATAAATTTGCAGCTGGCACAAAAGAAAACCATGAGAAGAAAAATTATTCGTTGGCTGCTAATTGCATTATGCGCAATGATAATAGTGATTTTTGCGGCCTTAATAATATTAAGTAGCCCTTATTTGGGTTGGGATTATAGTGATCCCGAAACTGCAGTTCTCGGAGTGGCTTTCCATTCATTTGAATGGCTGTTTGTCAGAGTAGCACCGGTTATCTTTATTGCTGCAATCATTGGAATTTTCTTTACATTGAAGAAAGAATAAATTGATAAACAGGAGTGCTTTTCAAAATGAAGAAAAAGATAATAGGAATTATTCTTGCAATAGCGCTTGTGTTGGCGCTGGCTTTCATCATTTATAATCAAACGGTTTCGGACGAGTTTGTGCCTGCTGATAATGAAATAGCTCTACACCTGCAATTAGATGTGGAAGAAGATGTTGGATTACTGGTTTATGATTATCGTGCAGACAGTTACGAATACAGTGGAGGCATATCAAATGCGGACGGTTCGCTAATCAAGCGCGATTCCGATAACATTGTGGTGTTGAATAAGGAGGAACTAAACAATGTCGCCGATACTTTCGAGCTGTCCATGCAATTCCGAATCATCACGGAATATGTGGCTCCCAATTATGAAAATGTATATCCTGATGACATCACAAAATATATGGAACCTATCTCGTGGGAAGCGCACTTTGGTGAATCATATTTTATTACTATCACTGGTAATAAGACAAATGGATATAAAGCTATATTAAAATAGTCAGTATTATAGAGCCGGGGAAATTTCTTTTTGAAAATTCTCCGGCTTTTTTGCGCCCTATCGCCAACTCCATCAAAACTACTCCTCAACTCCACCTCAACTCCACCTTTGTCGTGTACCATAAGGGTGTTCCCGGCAGACGGGACACCCACCGGAGCGGGAAACAGCTCCGGCGAAAAACTACGTTAGGAGGTACACAAGTGAACCCACTGGTTTTACAAAAAGGAAATGAGGTGGCTGTGACATGAACCTGTGTAAACGGGCCTGCCTGTATTCCATCCGCAAAAAGGGCAAGACCCTTACGCTGCTGGCGTTTCTGCTGGTCATGGCTACGCTGATGCTGACCTGCCTTTCCATCCAATCGGCCACGGAAACAGCCAATGCCAATATCAAAAAAGCCCTGCTGGGCTATTTCACCATCAACGCCAAGACGCTGGAAAACGGTATCCCGGAGGATACGGTAAGCAAGATCGTTGATGTGGATGGCTTGAGCGGCAGGTACACCCTGCGCTCCTATACCTATGCTACTTATTTTGACGCAGACGGGAATCTTCTGGAGATCAACACCGAGGGCGCTGCCCAGGTGCCGGAGGGCTATGAGAACGCCGGACGGGTAGTGGCAAACTCCAATTCCCAGGAGGACAGCTATTTCACCGATGGCGGCTTTGAGATGGTGGAAGGCAGCCCCATCACTACCGAAACCGGCAGCCAGGTGCTGATCCATGAGAAATTCGCCCAGCGCAATGGGTTGGCGGTGGGCGACACCATGCTGCTGGGGAATGTGGAGGACAAAGATAAGACCATCCCCGTGACGGTGGCCGGGATCTTCACCAATACGGAAGAACAGGATTCCATCGGCATGGCCCCGTCCTATGACCTTTACGACAATATCGTGTTTACCGACCTCTCCACCGCCTCTTTCCTGCTCTACGGCACCGAGGGAACCACCAATGTCCAGTACGGGGATTTCTATGTGAACGACCCGGACGAACTGGAGCGCATTATGACCGATGTGCAGGAACTGGATGGCGTGGATTGGGAGAGCTGCACCCTGACCCGCTACGACAACGACTATCAGAACGCCAAGGAATCCTTGGAGGGCTTGCAGAACATCGTCTTTATCGCCATTGCGGTGGTATCGGTGATCTGTTTCCTGGTGCTTGCCCTGTTCCTGACGCTGCGGCTCCGTGGACGAATCCATGAAACCGGCGTTTATCTGGCGATGGGTATTTCCAAAGGCTCGGTGCTGCTGCAATACCTGCTGGAAGTGATCCTCGTGGCGGCAATCGCCCTGGTGATCTCCTTTGGCACCAGCACGGCCATTTCCCATCAGATCGGGAGCAGCCTGCTCTCCCAAGTGACAAGCGAAACCTATGAAACGGTGGACTTGACCGGGGAAAGCGAAACTGCGGAAGAAGAACCCACCGAGGATTTGGGCCTTGCCGAGATCGAGGTGGCTGTTTCCGCCGAGGATTACGCACTGGTTTGGGCTTTTGGCATGGTGCTGTGTATGGCCTCTACCGCACTGGCGGCCTATCCCATAATGAAGATGAAGCCCAAGAGTATCTTGTCGCAAATGAGTTAAGGAGGTGCAGGCGATATGAATTTAGGAATACGAGCGATTTTATACAGCGCACGGAAATGGAAAAAGACCTTGCTGGTGTTCTGCCTGCTTCTTGCCATTACCACTTTGGTGCTTTCCGGGCTGGCGATTGCCGACGCCCAGGAGGAACAGGCTGAGGAAGTCCGGGGAACCACAGGGGCCAGCTTTACGGTAGAGCGCGACATCTCTACGGGCGGCTGGAACGGCAATTACAGCACACAGGAATTTATGTCCGAGGACATGATCCAGCAGATTGCCGCAGTGGATGGCATTGCGGGGTATGACGCCACCCTGATTACCCTGCCCCGTATCTTCAATGATAAGGGCGAGGAACTGGTCCATGAGAATTACAGCTTCTATAACTACGGCTCCTACAATTCCCAATACCATGAGCTATTCCTGTCGGGCCGGTTTGAGCTGGTGGAAGGCACCCACATCACCGATGATATGACTAACAGCATTATTATCAGCCGGGAACTGGCTGAGTGGAACGGGTTGAAGGTTGGGGATACCTTGACGGGCGTTTACTACCCGCAAAATAACACCCCGGAAGTGGATATGGAGATCGTAGGCATCTTCGATGTGGTGGCGGATAAAGGCGACCAAGTAAATATGTATGATGATGCATCCTATTACGCCTATTCCAGCTATGTTTTTTGCAGCATGGACGCAGCCGAAGGCTTGATCAAGGGCTGGGGCGAAGATGGCGAGGGCATTTCCGAAGCCTACTACTATGTCACGGATGCCGCCCAATTAGAGAATGTGATTCGGGAAGTGCAGAGCATTTCCTCTATCAACTGGAACAACTACAAGATCACCGCCAATGACGAGGTGTATCAGAATATCTCCAGCGCCCTTTCCGATACCGGCACCCTGATTACAACTCTCATCATTGTCATTACTGCTGTAAGCATGGTACTGATTATCCTTATCCTCACCATGTCTATCCGCAGCCGAAAAAGAGAAACCGGCATTCTGCTGGCGGTGGGTATTGCCAAGCCTGCGGTGATTCTCCAATATGTGCTGGAAACCCTGCTGATTGCAGTGGTGGCCTTCCCGCTGGCGTATCTATCGAGCAAGCAGGTCGCCGGCACCCTGGGAACGCTGTTCGGCAAGGCGGCGGAGAACATCATTGTCACACCGGAGCATTTCATGCTGGTGGCTATCGTGGGCGGTATCCTGCTGGTGGCGGCGGTGCTGGTGTCCAGCATCTCCACTATGCGGTTGAAGCCCAAACAGATCTTGGCGCAGATGGAGTAAAGGAGGGCGCAATATGAATTTAGGAATACGAGCGGTTTTACATACCGCAAGAAAATGGAAAAAGACCTTGCTGGTGTTCTGCCTGCTCCTGGCTATTACCACCCTGGTGCTGTCCGGGCTGGCGATTGCAGACGCCCAAGAGGAGCAATCGGAGGAACTGCGGGGCGTGACAGGGGCCAGCTTCACCGTCAATGCCAACAACGGTTATACCCTGCAGCCTGTCACGGATGAAATGATTGAGGAAATCGCCGCTATTGACGGCGTGGAAGCCTATAACACATCCCAATGGACGATTGTAAATCTCTATAATCAAGATACTTTGATGAAAGGGACGGATGAACGAGAATATGTAGCAGACCTTTTTTATGGGTCAGGCTGCTTTGATTCAGAATATTCGCCTTTGTTCCTTAGTGGAGCCCTGCGTTTGACAGAAGGCCGCCATGTGACAGATGGCAATGGTGGGATCATCTTGTACGAAGGTCTTGCTGATAAATATGGGTTGTCCCTTGGCGATACCCTGGAAGTAAAAAACGGGAACCCCGATGATCCGCTGGTGGAGTGTGAAATTGTCGGTTTGTTTGAGGTCATTGCGGATGATGACGATGAACAGGCTACTATGGCAAGGCCCTCAACATTTTACGATTACGAGGAATACATCTTTGTGGATATGGATACCATGTCGGCCATATCTACGCCCTATACGGCCAGTGAGGGAAATGGAATTACTTCCGTTGACTTCTTTGTTTCCGACGCCGCCAAGCTGGAAAGCATTGTTCAGGAAGTGCAGAACAGCACCTCTATTGACTGGAACTCCTATTACATCACCGTGAACAATGAAGTGTACGAGCGCATTTCCAGCTCTATTGCGGATACGGCTACTTTGGTCACGACGCTGATTGTGGTGATTACCGTGGTGAGCATGGTTTTGATAATTCTCATCCTCTCCATGTCCATCCGCAGCCGGAAACGGGAAACCGGCATTTTACTGGCGGTGGGTATTGCCAAGCCTGCGGTGATTCTCCAATATGTGCTGGAAACCCTGCTGATCGCGGTGGTGGCCTTCCCACTGGCGTACCTATCGAGCAAGCAGGTTGCCGGCACTCTTGGTACGCTGTTCGGCAAGGCGGCGGAGAATGTCATCGTCACCCCGGAGCATTTCATGCTGGTGGCTATCGTGGGCGGCGTCCTGCTGGTGGCGGCGGTGCTGGTTTCCAGCATTTCCACCCTGCGGTTGAAGCCCAAGCAGATTTTGTCTCAGATGGAATAAGACTATCCACCCCCTAAAATAACGAAATGAGGTAATCACTATGAGTATCATGGAAATCAAGCAAGTGGGATATTCCTACGATAATAAAAAGAAAGTCTTAAAAGGCGTCAACGCCGAAATGGAACAGGGCAAGCTTTACGCCATCCTGGGGCCTTCCGGCTGCGGCAAAACCACCCTGCTTTCCCTGATCGGCGGCCTGGACAGCCCCGGCAGCGGCCAGATTTACTTTGACGGGCAGGACATTGCCAAGACGGGCCTTTCTGACCATCGGAAAAACCATGTGGCGTTTATCTTCCAGGCGTACAACCTCATCGACTACTTGACTCCTACGGAGAACGTGTCCCTGACTTCCAAGCTGCCGCCGCTGCCCATTCTGGAGCGGCTTGGCCTGACTAAAGAAGAAGCCAAGCGGAATGTGCTGAAGCTCTCCGGCGGCCAGCAGCAGCGGGTAGCCATTGCCCGCGCCCTGGCAAGCGAGGCCCCGGTGATCTTGGCGGACGAGCCTACCGGCAATCTGGATGAGGACACCGCCCAGGACATTACTGAGATCCTCAAAGAGAGCGCCCACAAGATGAACAAGTGTGTGGTAGTCGTCACCCACTCCAATGAGTTGGCGAAGCAGGCCGATGTGGTGTTCCGGCTAAGAAAGGGTGAACTGCAGGTGATGGAGCGCATTGACGATCCCTCAGCCCAGCACCAGTCCCGCAGGAACAACGCTTCCCGCAACGAGAGGAGGGTAAGATGATGGACGAGTTTTCTAAGCCCTCCAAAAAGGGCAGCATCCTTGCTGTGGCCTGCTACGTTTTTGCTGTGGCACTGCTGATCACGGCCTTTGTCTCCCTGGCGGCCTGCCATCAAAATATCTCTCGGCAGCTTGAGCAGGGCGTCCCTGTGCAGGGAAATGAACTGGCCATTGTGAATCTCTATCTTACAAGCTGTGTGCAGTATTTCGCCTTTGCCGCCGCCATGGTGTTTTGCGGCAAGGCGGCCCCCAAGGTGCTGGCGCTCAAGAACGAGATGCCGGTACAGGTTACGCCCTATATGCTCAACGCTCCGGCAGAGGCCCCTGGCTCCACCTTCACGGAAGAGACGGAGCCGGAGGAGGACGATGACGATTGGGAAGGCTGGGGATTTCGGGAACAAGACAAATAAACCAGGGAACCTCATGCAGCAGCATGAAGGGTAAAAAGGATTTCGTTCATAAGCATGGGAGGTGATAGAATTAGACGAGTCATTATTCTGGAGCTGCAGGAAGAGGATGGGGAAGTTTTTGAGGACTTTCTTTCATTTTTGCAGGATCATCCCGAAATCGAGAACTGCAAACAGAACAAGGACTCCATCATATCTCTTCCAGGGCTTGAAATCTATCCGCAGCAGCGCAGGGTTTTCCGCAACCAGCAGGAGATCCCGCTTACCAAAACGGAGTACGAAATACTTATTTACTTATTCCAGAACTCCAACCATGTCTTAACGCACAGCCAAATCTATGAGAGGATCTGGCGGGAACCGGACTATGGGGAGGCCCGTGAGCTGGTCAGCCATCATGTGCAGGCCATCCGGCGCAAGCTGAATTTGAAGCATGACTCCGGCGTTTACCTGCGGTGCATCCGTGATGTGGGGTACAGCTTCGAGAGAAAGAAATGAGGGGCAGCAGCCTGAACCAGGCTGCTGCTTCCTTTTATCCTTTAGCCCTGAAGAAGCTAAGAGCGTCGGTGCGCTGCCCGTTTTGCCACACCTCGAAGTGGAGGTGGTTTCCGGTAGAGTTCCCTGTGGTGCCTACATAGCCGATCACCTCGCCCTGCTTGACCTCCTGGCCTGCCACCACACAGATGGAGGAACAGTGGGCATACAGGGTTTCGTAGGTGTCGTTGTGGCGCACTTTGATGTAGTACCCGTACCCGCCGCCCCAGGAGTCTATCCCGTTGGCAATGGTGACGGTGCCATCGGCAGCCGCAAGGATGGGGGTGCCGCCCGGAGCGCCGATGTCGGTGCCGCTATGGTAGTCGATCTCCCCGGTGAAGGGATCCGCCCGGTAGCCGAACCAAGAGGTAATGGTGTAGCTCTGAGGCAGCGGCCATTGGAAGATGCCCGTTCCTTCCCAGTTGGTATTGGGGTCTATGATTTGCCCGCCGCCGCTGACGTAACCGCCCAGCAGTTCGGCCCACAGGTTTTCATTTTCCGGCTCAGTCATCAAGGCCAGATATTCATTCTGACGGTCATTGAAGCTGTATTGCTGGGCCATTTCCTCCGGTGTTTTGTGGGTGATGGTAATTTCCAGAATGGTTTCCGTCACCGTTTCCGTGCTGGTAACCTCGTTCCCATTCTCATCTGTGGAAGTCACCTCCACAGAACTGCTCTCCGTGCGGGTGGTGTAGCTGATGGCGTTCATCTCCCACATGATACTCCGCAGTTCATCCACCTGGGCATCATCCAGCGAGGCCACCTGGGAGCCATCCTCTGCGCCCGTCACTTTTGCGGAGAATACCGCAAGGACATCTTCCCAATTGACAGACAGCACCCCGTCGTTGGAGGTGATCTCCTGCCTGTCATGGGGGTTGGCGGCTTCAATCTCCTGAATGTGCGCCTGGTATTCTTCGTTGAGGTCAGCCACCGCCTGGGTCACGCTGGTCCCTGTCCCAGTGGACTCTGAACCGAAGAACAGGCCGAAGCAGGAGCCGACTATCAAAGCAATCAGGCATATCAGCAGGATAATCACCACAGCGACCCAGCCACCGGCAGCGATGGCGGCAATCAACCCCTTCACCGCCGCGATGGTCGCTTTTATAGCTGTGGCAGTCACCTTAACAGCGGCCTTGACCCCAGTGGCCGTAGCTTTCGCTGCAGCTCTGGCGGCATGGGCAGTTGCTTTTGCCGCCTTTGCGGTGGCCTGGGCTGTTCTCTGTGCCACTTTAGCGGATCTCTGTGCGGTCTTGATGCTTTTGGCGCCCTGTTTGGCCCCCTTCAGGGTTCTGTTGGCTGTTTTTACCGCTTTTGCCGGCTTCCCTTTGACACCCTTCACCACGGCGTTCTTGGTCTTGATTTTGGAGGCCGCACTCTTGGCGGCCTTTCCCGTTTGGGATGCGGCTTGGGAGGCGGGACCCTCGGCCCGCTTGCGTATGCGGGCTATCTCACGTTTCTCCCGCACTTTTTTGGCGGTGGTCTGCGCCAGCTTTTTGCCGCCCCGATATGTCAAATCCGCTCCCTTCTTGGCAGTGCTCTCCATGCCGGACAGCATCTGATCTCCGGCAGTGTTGGCCGGGGCGTTGAAGGATTCTCCCTGCTGGCTGGCGAAGGGCGTTTCCTTTAACTCGGAGATGGATTTCTCTTTGGACTTCAGCCACAAATCCTTCATAGCGGTTTTCGGGGCTTTGGCCGCACTCTCCAGCAGTTTGGGCTTGCCGCCCTCCGGTTTGGTCTTTATTTCTTTCAAAGGCATACCTCCTGGAACAAGACACATCAGAGGTGAGAAGCAGATTTGTGCAGCAACCTGTTGCACAAAATCAGAGATGGAAAACCTCTGAGGCGTGCGTACGATTCCGTGCAAGCGATTCTTGCACAAATTAAAATCAGGGGGCCGAAGGAGGCCCCCTGGGAAATGGCAGATTCATGGATGTTACACCCCTCTCAGGGCTTCATCCGGCTTGGTGGTCATCAGCTGGTACAGGCGGGTGTTGCGGGGGAAGCTGTTCTCGAAGGGGACGATGTTCCCGGCGCAGCGGATAAGGCCGCAGCCCGCCGACACATTGGTGATGTACCCCAGCTGGGTGTCGGAGATGTGCAGGAGGCCCGCCAACTCGTCCCGGTCGGTGGGGGACTGGTTCAGGAGGATCAAAAACTCCGAGTTGGCCAGCATAAGGCGGGCGGTGTCGGAGCGGAGCAGTTCCTCCACATTCTGCGTCAGCCCTGTCACCAGGCCGTTGTACTTGCGGATGCGCTTCCACAGCTTGTAGAAAAAGTCGGCGCTGTACTGGTAGCGGAACAGCAGGTAGAACTCGTCGGCAAACACCCAGGTGGTCTTGCCCTTCTTCCAGTTCTGAATCACCCGGTTGAAAATGGCGTCCAGCGTGACCAGCATCCCGATGGGCATGAGCTGCTCCCCAAGTTCCCGGATATCGTAGGCGATGATTCTCGCCTTGGTATCCACGTTGGTGGGCTGGGCAAAGGTGTTGAGGCTGCCGGTGATGAAAAGCTCGGAGGAAAGGGCAAGCCCCCTGGCCTCCGGCTCCGGCTGCTTCAGGAGAGATTGGTACAGATCCTTCAGGGTGGGTACCTCGCCCTGGTAGTTGTTGGCCATGTACTCCCGGTACACATCGTAGGTGCAGCGGTCCAGGATAGATTTCTCCTTGGCGGAAACACCTCCAGCGCCCACCAGCTGTTCGAACAGGGAGAGGATGAACTCGGACTTCTCAATCAGGGGGTTGCGCTCATCCCCATAGGCTTTGTCCATGTCCAGTGCATTGATGTGGGTATCGGAAGAGGCCGACACCCGGATCACCTCGCCGCCCAACGCTTCCGTCAGGAAACCGAATTCGGATTCGGGGTCCAGAATGAGGATATCATCATCGGTGGACAGGGCGATGCTGACGATTTCCTCCTTGGCGGAGAAGGATTTACCGGATCCGCTGACACCCAAACGGAAACTGTTCCCGTTGAGGAGTTTGCGGCGATCCGCCACAATCATGTTCTTGGAAACAGCGTTCTGCCCGTAATAGATGCCGCCGCCCTGGAGGATCTCCTGGGCGCGGAAGGGAATCAGCACCGCAGTGCTCTCGGTGGTCAGGGTACGCAGGGCATGGATCTTCCGCAGGCCATAGGGCAGAACGGTGTCCAGGCCATCCTTCTGCTGCCAGCGCAGTGTGCTCATCTGGCACAGATGCTTTCGGGCCACAGTGAGGATGGTTTCAGTATCCGAGTCCAGCTGCTCCTTGGTGTCGGCCAGATGCACCAGCGTCACCAGGCCGAACATCATCCTTTGGTCCCTGTTGGTGAGGTCGTCCAGCATCTCCTTGGTTTCCTTGCGTTGCTGTTCCATGTCGTAGGGCAGCACGGCGGAGAAATTGTTGGCGGCGTTCTGTTTCCGCTGCCAGTTGGCCGCATTGGTCTCCACACCCAGCAGCTTGTTCTGGATCTCCCTCACCGCCTCGTCGGTGGGAACCGGCAGGACGTCGATGGCCAGCATGAGGCTGCGGTCCATGTCGCAGAGCTCAGCAATCATGGAGTCTTTGATGTAGGTGGCGTAATCCTGCAGGTAGAGTACCCGGCCCCATCGCTCATCGATGCGGAAGTGGTCCTTCTGAAATTCCATGGAGTCAGGGCAGAGCCAATCCTTGAAGCTGTGACCCTTTTTCATGTGCTCTCTCAGATCGAAGGCAAAGGCCGCAGGCTCCGAGCCCTTGAAGAAATCCCGGAACAGCTGCAGCCTGGCGGCAGCATCCAGTTCCCGCCCCACCGAGGATAGCTGAGACAGGTGATTGATGAGGTCCGTGCCTACACGGGAGAAATAGGTGCGGGCTTCATCGATATTCCGCTTGGCTACCGTGATGGTAATGTAGCGGTCCTGCACGACGCTGTTGTTGGTGCCGGTAACCTTGGAGAGCAGCATTTCATTGTACTCCCTGCGGAAATGGTCCAGGCCATCCTCCCGCATGGGGAGCAGCAGGGATTTCTCGAACTGCGCCTTGTCGATCCGCCGGTTGTGGATGGTGATTTTGGCGCTGGCCCCGGAATCCAGAGCGTTGAGGAGCTCTGAATAGTCCAGGAACATGGCGGTTTTATCGTCCTTGCTGGCAATGCTGTAATTGATGTCGGTAAAGGAGAAGGTCTTGGAGAACCGGCTCCCCACCTGAAAAATCCCATCCGGCCAGATGCGCTGGATGGGGATGGCGTCTTGTACGGACTTGGGAATCGTGAATTTCTCTTTTTCCAACTTCGTTGCTTTGGTAAGCGTTTTGATTATAGGCATCCGTCCTTTTCTAAGAGATTTTTGTGTTGGGCATCATCGCTCCTGCCCTTTACGGTGCGGCTTGTGGCTGGCCCGCATGGGCGGATCCAGCGGCAGCAGATGAAGCCCGTTCTTTGCCGCCCATTCCGGCAACTCCTGAACAGTGTGGATGGAGCTTTGGCGCAGTTCATCGAACAGAACCGCCTGCTCCGTGTCCAAATAGCGGATGGTACAGAAGCTGGGACGCCCGTTGGAAGACACGGCTTTCAGTTCTCCTCCATCCGGCATTCGGAACCGCTCATGGCCCTGCAAGTCCAAAATGGGGATGCCGTTTCGGGCCTCCCTCATGTAGCGATCCAGCGAAAGGAACGAAAAGGCGCTTACCCACAAGCGGCAGTCTGTCGAGAGAAACGAGCAGACCATCCAGTAGGAGTACCTTCCGGTATTGATGCGAAACCCATACCGTGTATCGGCGCTGGGGTTGTCTTGCAGAAGGCTGTCTGGGTGAGCGGTACAATAAGCACGCAGTTCTGCGGGGCTTTTCAGGATCCCTTGGCGCAGGGCATCCATCATATCGTTGAAATCGTCGGTGAATTCCGGGGTGTTGAGCCGGGGCGTGCGGTCATGCCAGGAGCTTTCAAACACCGGGGCGCTACCATTGAGATTGGCTGTCAGATAGCCGATGCAGCCGGTTTTTTCATTCAGCACACGGTTGCTATGCTCGCCCATGGCGGCGATTTCCTCTGGGAGGATGGAGTGGATATTCATCTCCATGCCTTATTCCCCCTGGTTTTTACCCGCTGATGCTGGGGCCTGCGGTTTTTGCGCTTGCGAGGAGGCTTTTCGCCCTCCGCAATGGCTTCCTCCATTGCCTCGTAGTAGAGACTGTCGGATTGGAACACCAGCTTCTTCGGGTACAGGAATTCCGACTTAAACCAGGCCCAGGCCAGCTTTTCCGCAGTCATGCCATGGTACTTGAAAAAGCCGCAGGCGGCAAAGGGCGCAGCTCCAAGGATGCACATCCAGCCCACTTCCTCGCTCCCCACAAAGGGGCGTAGGCCGAAGTAGATGCCCACCGCTACGCCCACCGCCAGAAGGGAGCAGAGAAACTGCCTGGTGGACAGGCCGAAAAAGATGGACTCCTGGTAATCCCGTATTTCCTTTGGCACTTTTACTTCTATAATGCTTCACTCCTTCCGGCTCACAGGCCCAAGATTTCTTTCACGATGCGGTCACTCATCCGCACGGCGCCTACGAGAACAAGCAGGTTGAAAATGAGCTCGCCCACGTAACTCCACACGGCGGTCACCGCCGAGACATTGGGATCCACCGCAGGCGGGGAGGTCGCCATGACGGAGAAGATGATGCAGCCAATGCGATGATGGCCCCTTCCAGACACACTCCGGCATAGGAGCGGAGGAAGTTTTTGCCCACATTGCTGGTGGGTTCCCCCGCAAAGCTGGAGAGCGGAACCGGGGCGATGGCGGTGTACATATAGAGTTTAAACATCCGGCTATACACCGTCAGAATCATGATGAACGACAAAACCGTGATGAACAGGCCGCCTAAGAGGGTCACCGCCCACAGGGGGATGGAGTCCCAAAACCCCACATCGTTGATTTTGTCGATGATCTCCTGGGGCAGGGTCGTGCCGGTGTTCCCCGACAGGCCCGACCTGGTGATGATGGTGGAGACCATGCCCTGGACAATGCGGAACACCGCCAGCATCAGATCCAGGCCATAGGTCACCGCCGCCTTTGCCAGGGCAAAGCGGACAAACAGTTTGAGGGCGTGTTCCGGGCGCTTCAGATCGGCCACGCTCGAACAGGTCTTGACTACACCAACTGCAAAGAACAGCACCAGCAATCCAAGGCCAATGGCTTTCAGCGCATCGTTGATGTTGAGCATGACGCCCCAAATCCCACCGCCTTTGAAGGTGGCGGGGTCCTGGGTGAGCAAGGTCCAGATTTCAGCCAGCTTGTCGTTCCATGTTTCCAGCGCCGAATTCAGGTTATCTATGATCCAGTTTCCGGCTGGTCACCTCCTTCAGAAAAAATAGGCGGGAGCGCCCCTGCGGACGCCCCCGCTGCCGGAACACAGAAACTCAGGCCGTAATGAGGTCGAGGATCTCCTTGGCAAAGGTCACGACCAGGCCGCCCGCCAGGGTGAGAAAGCCCTGGGAACGCTGGGAGGGGTCATGGCTCTGGAAGGAGAGGCCCACCTGCACCACGCCCCAGCCCAGCAGAATCAGGCCGATGGCGCGGATCAGGGAAAAGATGAAGGTGGAGAGATTGTTCACTACCGTCAGCGGATCGCTGGCGGCGAAAGCAGTGGTAGACAGGCAGCCGACACACAGCACGGTGGCGGCATAGACGGAAAACCCGCAGCGGCCCTTTCTGCCAAGAGGCAGAGCGCCCTGGGGCCTGTCGTTCTTCTTGTTGCGATTTTTCTTGGAAATCCAATGATGCAGAATATTCTTCAGAAGCATTCCTCCAATTCATTGTGTAGTTTAAGGCTTCAAAAAGTCCTCCGGATCCAACAGTTCGAAATCCTCGTACTGCTCCGGAGAATAGTCCAAATCGTTTGCGGCGTCTTTCGCCTGGGTATAGTCGTAGGGCGCAGCGCCCCCATCTTCGGTAAGCCGGATATTGGGGTGGCGCATCAGGTCGTACTTATCGTCCAGCATGGGGCGCTCCCCACGGACGAACAAAATCGCCTTGCGGTTATCCAGCATCCGTACCTCGTCGGGGGTGAGCAGTTCCCTACCCGTCTGCTGGTCGTTGACGCTGAAGCTGCCGCTTCGCCCCCGGCTGTGGCCGTAGGTGTTGGTATCCAGCGTTTCCTTGCCCATGAGCTCGGAGACGTACTTGTGGGTTTCCTTCTCGTTGCCGCCGAGATATAAAAACTCATCGCACAACCCCACCAGGGACTCCCACTGCTCCTTGAACAGCGCCTTGAGCTGGGCCATGTTCTGAGCGATGTAGGAACAAAAGATGTTCCGGCTCCGCATGGTGGAAAGCCAAGGCAGGAAGTTGTCCGTAGGCAGGGCGATGTTGGGGGCCTCGTCGATGAGGAGATGCACCGGCACCGGCAGGCGGCCTTTGTATTTCCGGTCTGCCACATAGTACAGCGCCTGGATGAGCTGGCCGTAAATCATGCCCACAAGGTAGTTGAGGGATTTATCGCTGTCCGGGATGCAGCAGAACAGGGCCACCTTCTTTTCACCCAGTTCCTCCAGATGGAGGTCGTCGGTATAGGTGAGCCGGGCGATCTGCGGCAGGTTGAAGGCGGACAGCCGGACGCCAACACTAATTAAAATGGATTTTAGGGTTTTTCCGGCCCCCATTTTAAACACATGGTACTGCTTCACGGCAATGCTCTCCGGGTCCCGCATCTCCAAACGGGCGAACAGGATGTCCAAGGGGGACTCGTATTCCTCATCTTCCTCCCGCACCTCGGCGGCGGCCAGCATCTCCATCACCATGGCGAAGTTTTGTTCTTCTTTTGGGGCTTCGTGCATGAGATAGAGCACCAGGGCCTGGAGCAGCGCCGTTTCCGACTTGGTCCAGAACGGGTCGCTGCTCTGTGCTCCGGGCGGGGTGGTGCTCTGGATGAGGGTTTCGATAAGGCGAAGCACGTCTTTGTCATCCCGCACATAGGCCAAGGGGTTGTAGCAGAAGGAGGTGTCGGGGCTGAGCAGGTCGAACACCCGCACCTCATAGCCATTGGCTTTCAGAGCCCCTCCGGTTTTCCGCAGGATTTCGGATTTCGGATCGCAAATCACCATGGAGCAGTTCCCGCAGTTCAGGGCGTTGGGAATGGCGTAGGAGCGGCTTTTTCCGGCGCCGCTGCCCCCAATCACCAGCACATTGGTATTGCGCTTGTGTTTATGACCGTCCAGCCCCATCTGAAAGTGCTGGGTCAGGATGAGATTTTCCTTCGGGTGCTTCTTATCCCGGTACCGCTTGGCGATCTGAAACACATCGCCCCATTGGGCGGAGCCGTGTTCTGCACCACGGCGGCGGTTCTTCCGGCTGGAGGCCACCGTCAGCGCCACGATCCCATACCCCATGGTAAAGAACAGCAGGCACCGGGCGGAATACTCCGTCCAGTGGATGGCAAAGGGACTGTTCATGGCCGCGGAGAGTTTCCCCAGCAGATCCACGAGGTTCATCCCGGCGCTCCAGCTTCCGGCCACCAAAAGGGCTGCCCACCAAACGATGGGCAGCGGCAGTAGCCACACCCACCATGGATTTTTCCGTGCAGCTATACCGTCGAAGGAGCACCCACCCCTTCCTGCTTTTGAAGATGCTCTTTCAGCAGGCGGAAGAACTCACGGCTTGTGAGAGAGATGCCGGCTTGCCAGCACTGCTGTTCGAACTGAAAGCGCAGTTCCAGCTGCCGCACAGAGTAATCTGCCCGGAACTGCCGCCAGGTATGGGCATCCATGGCTCGGAGTTTTTGCCACAGTTCTGGAAAAAGGGCGTAGAGTTTCCTCAGTTCACTGAGCGGCTGCAAGGGACAGCACCAGCAGGACACACGCCGGAAAACATCGTACAGGCCGCCCCAATCGAACCCTCTCTCCCTGCAGTAGCACAGGCAGTCGGCTTCGGTCATGCCCCAATCTACCAAGGGATAGCAGTATTCCCGCACCCGATGGGCTTCGTCGGCGGCAATGCCTACATATTGGACGATGTGGTATTCCTGCTTTAGTTCCTTTAAGTAAGCGTCAATGACCCGGTGCTTCAACCGCCCGGTGCACCAGCGTTGCTTGGGGCCGGGCCAGCTGAGGCCGCGGTATTTGGACAGGGCCGGATTCTTTCGCTCTGGCGAATACTCATAGAAAAAGTATTCGAAGCTATGGGGCGGCTTCAGCCGGGTGATAGCCCTGCCGGTGTACTGCTCTACCTTGTCCAGATGCTCGTACATCTGAGGAAACTCCAATCCGGTGTCGCAGAAAAGGATAACGTCTACCGGCATCTTTTCCTCCAGCATACGCAGCAGCAGGGCGGTGCTGTCTTTCCCGCCGGATAATGAAATTACGTGTTTTGTGCTTTTCTTATAGATCCCTCCTTTTTGCAGAAAACAAAAAAAGCCCCCGAAGCCCATGGGGAGAACCCACAGGCTTCGGGGGGAGTGAATGGACTTATCTGACCGGCGTATGCCGGTACTTGCTGTTCAACAGCTTGAGGAGAATGCGGTCAAACCCCACGCTGCTCCGTCCTGCCGACAGATAGGCGTTGCGCTTCCGGTTTAGGGCCTGTACCGCCCGCCCGAATTCCTCGTCGCTCAAGTACAGCCTGCGGCGGGGAGCGCGGACGGTTTTCGCAGCAAGGGAACGCATTTCCTCGGCCTGTTTGGGCTGCACATCGCTCTGCGCATCGCAAAGGGCCTTGACCAGCATATCCTGTTCCAGCTGGCTCATCTTTAGCATCCTTTGCTTTTCCATAGGTACCCCTGCCTTTCTGTAGCTTTTCATCATCACCATATCACAACGCCTTGTAGAAAGCTACCGCACAGAAGAAAACAAACGGAAAACTCTCGGCGGGAGCCGTTATCTGGCCGCTTCCTTTTCCTTGTCCTCTTTGGCCTTGGGCGTTTTGACGGGCTTGGGAGACTCTACGGAGAATTCATCCGGCCGGATGGTCTGCTCCATCTCTCGAAAACTCCGCTGCATATCCCGGTTGATGGCATAGGCCGCCCGCTTGACGTCGCTGATGAACCCTTTCTTCTCCTGGACCTCCATCCCGGCACAGGTCTGGCACACCTTATCAAAGTGGAAAGCGGAGGTGTCCAGCCCCAGTTTCTGTGCCACCACATAGGCCGCGCAATAGGCTTGGGGCGCATACGCCTGCCGGTAATAGCCGCTGCCTACGGTGTCAAAACCAGCATGGGCCTGCTCACGGGCGATGGCGCAAATCGTAGCAGTTTCGTCCATCCCGTTTCTCACATAGATAGTGCGCTGCTTTGGGACATACTGCGCCTGCACTCCCTGGGGCAGCTGATCGGAAATGGCCAGCGGAACAGGACTCTGCTCCACCATGGCAGCGATGATCTCCTCCGGCAGCCGCTGCTGGGAGGGCAGGGGCTGCTGCCCCCTGGTCTGAGAAATGTCAAAGGCTTTGGTGATGGTGAAGCCGCTGCCCTTGGTGCCATCCTCCCGTTCATACTCCTGGTCGGCGTAGAACGCATACCCCGTCACACCGCTTCGCAGGGAACGCCCGGTCTCTTTCCACTTGTCGAAAGTGCGGGGATGAGTGATGGTGGGATCCTGTTCATAGAGGATGAGAAGGTTCCGAGTGCTCTGCGGGGTGCACTGTGCCATGAAATTGAGAAACCCTTTCATAGAGGCGTCATCCCGGAACACCTCCTGGGCCTGGGCATCCACCCTTGCCTGAAGTTCTTCCCGTTCTGCCTTTCGCATGGCGGCGTATTCCTCTTTGGAAAGGCGGGGCGGCTCCTGCTGGGGCTGCGGCTCCTGCTGCTTGCCAATCAATGTACTTAAATCGATACTGCATTACCTTCCTTTCTGCTTTTTCTTTTTCCTGCTGCGGCTGGGCGCAGCGTGCTCACGCTGGGGTTGCCTGGCCCGTTCCTCCTTCTTCTGGATCTGCTTCTGCCGGATCTCCTGCAGCTGTTTTCTCACAGAGGGCTTTTGCTCAGGCGCCGGTTCACTGCCGGTTGGACCGGGCGAAGAACTTCTGTCGGGCGAGGAATTCTCTGACGGACTCCTTGCCGCCTCCCCCTGCACAGGGTCCTTCTCCCGGCCAGGAGTAAAATTTGCCCCTTCCTCCTGGTCCGGTACGGAGGAGAGTTCGATCTCATCCTCGAAGCCGCCCACCTCAAATTCCACCGCGCCCTGCTCCGTCTGGACGGTTTCCGTCCTGCTGGGAGCAGCGGCGGCGGGGGGCTGTTTCTCCTGCACAGGCGCTTTCTCCACAGTGGCGTCACCAGCCTGGGCCGCAACGTAATCCAGGCCGAGGTTGTCATAGATGCGCTGGATCTTGGAGGCGTCATCGGCAAACACGACTACCTCGATGCGGTCAGACTTCTGCCGGTTCCGAATGGGGACGTATAGGAGCCCGTGCTCCTTGGCTTCCCTGGCAAATTCCTTCATATAACTTACCGGCACCTTAAAGAATTTGAAAGGGCGCTGTTCTTTGAGCATCCGTACCAGCCGTGTCTTACCACGGGTTTTTTTCTGATCCTTTAATACCGCATAGACGAACAGCGCAAAATTCTTTGCCGCCAGCCCCGACAGCTTGAGGGCCACCTCGGTACCCTCAAGGGTAAATCGGACGATTTGGTCGGCGGGATCGCTTCCGTAGTTCAGTCAAATCACCTCGCTTTCACCGCTCCAAATCACGGGAGCGTTTCTGTTTTTCCTTTTCCGGTACGGAGACCTTGGAAAAGGAATCTTCACCGGGGATAAGAGACAGGGCGGAACCGTTGTCCCATTCGACTCCAAGCTGCCCCATATCGTCTACATAGACAACCGTACCCATGGTGCCAGGCGGCGGGGCCTGGGCATCATCCATGGAGTGCAGGACGATACGGGTTCCGGCAGGGTATCGCTGCCGGAGGCGTTCCACCTGTTCTCTGCTGGGGATCCTGTTCAATCAATCACCTCCTGGGTCCGTCTTTCGTTTTACGTTCTTGCTGTTTTTCTTCCCGTTCCTGACGCTGGCGATCTTCCTCTTGGGCCGCCAGCAGGCGCTGTTCCATCTCCACAGAGTGGGTTTCAATGTTCCGGCACAGCTTGGCGGTGTGGCGAAGCTGCCGGAGTTTCTCGGTGAGGGCGCTGATCTGGGGGGAGTCCGGCTCATAGCGGTAGAGTTTCTGGCGCTGCTTTAACAGCACAGCGATTTCATCCTCCGCTTGCTGCCGGAGGCTGGCCAGCTGGCCACGGTCCTCCACATGATGCTGAAAAATGAACTCAGCCTGCTCGATCCGCTGGTCCAGCTTGCGGATATCCTCCCGCACGGCATAGCTGGGGTAGGGCGGTTTTTTGCGAAGCACTCCCACCTTATATAAGTAGGAATAATAAAGCGCCCGCAGGCCGGTGAGCTTGCGGGGCTGCGTTTCCCCAAGGAGGAGAAGCAACCCATGGGCGGGCGGTGTTCTTTTCCCAGCCGGTACGGAGCGCTTGGGATACAGGATGCGGCGCTGGATGGCTTCGGGCGTGTAGTTTTTGCCCAGGGTCTTGAACCGGACGGTGCGCTCTTTCCCCGGAGGCTTCAGTGTGGGATACTTTCTGTCAAAGCGAAAGGTGTACCCTCGCTGCTCCAGCACCCGAAGGAACTGCTTCCACGTGAGAGAGGCGGTGATGGCGGAGTCTACATCCTGCTGGATGACGGTTTTCCAAGTGGGCTTTCCCTCTTGCTCGGCCAGCCATTGGGCGTAGGGGCGGGCCACCTGTTCTGATTTCTCAGTGTCGATGACCGAGAGATGGTATTTCCGGCACAGTTCATCGGAGATCCGGCGCACCCCGGTGACGTAGTTCTTTTCATTGCTCCGGTACTTTTTGCCCGTTTGGATGGAAACAGAATTCCAAACCAGATGATTGTGGATATGCCCGGTGTTTAAATGGGTGCTGATGACCACTTGAAATCTGCCGCCCAGCAGACGGTCCGCAAGCTCCCGGCCAATCTGATGTGCCAATTCCGGCGTTACCTCTCCGGCGGCGAAACTCTGTACCAGGTGGAAGCCCTGCACCCCTTTTTCCTTGTGCCACATCCTCTTGATCTGGCACATATCCTCAAAGGCGGAATCCAGCGTACAGCCAATGGCCGAGCAGAACAGGTCCTGCTCGGTTTTATCCTTGTTGAGGGCATAGTCCACCGCCGCCTGCAGGGAGTCTGCGTTTTGGGAACGGGAGGTTTTTTTCTCATCCAGGACATAGTCCACGCTATTGTCCAGGCGGTGCACGGGGATAATGCTGGTGTACGCCATTTACCAGTTCTCCTTCACTTCCTTCCAGACCGCACGGGCGATGCTGGTCATTTCCTCCACGCTCTGCTGGCTGACCTCGCCATAGGTGTTTGCGACCTTGGCAAGCTGGTTGGCATTATTGCAGAGACCCGCCGCTTTGTGAAGCAGGTCGGCATGGTGGGTGCAGGGCCTCGCCTGCAGCTGCGCCCCCATGATGAGGGAGCGCAGAAATTCCTCACGGGCAAGGCCGCTGAGCTTCACCTGGGCCTCCAGATGGGCCAGTTCCTTTTTGTTTAGATGGAGGGGAATGATATGGTTTCGTTTTCTCATGTGAACTCCTTTAGCGTTCCGGCTCATTCCTTTTTCGTGCTTTTACTTGCTCCGGCGCTTTTGCTGGGTATTCATAGTGGACGGGGGCATCCCGCAGCCGAAGCCTGCTGCAATCCGGGGCAAAGGCGGCGTAACGGGCATAAGAATACCCCTCCGCTTCCACCAGGACGCCATCCCTGCTGGTTTCGCCTTTGACGAGCACACAGTGCCAGCACAGGTCGCCGGGGTCAAACCACATCTTGTCGTTGTACTCAAATAGGAAAATCTGATCTTCCACAAGGCCGCAT
Source organism: [Clostridium] leptum DSM 753 (assembly GCA_000154345.1). Classification (GTDB taxonomy): domain Bacteria; phylum Bacillota; class Clostridia; order Oscillospirales; family Acutalibacteraceae; genus Clostridium_A; species Clostridium_A leptum. Next base: position 124,516 of record DS480348.1, on the reverse strand, counting down.
TCCTGGAACTGACGGTACTGCTCATCGGTGAGGACGACGACCTGTTCTACCCTAAACCCCGTTTGGCGCTCTGGAGCAGAGATTCCGAGATGCTCTGCCATGGTATCCTCCATGCAGCGGGGCCGATGATGGAACACAGCCCGTTCCTGGTACACCTTCGGATCTTCTAAAACCAGGCGTTCCACCGGAACGCTTTTTAAGTCCACCTTGCGGTAATCCTTCCCATAGCCCAGGTACAGGGTATTCCTTCGCTGTGAGATGAGCAGATGCTCTGCTTGCCCTTCTGCCCGTACCATCAGGCAGCGGAACACCCCGCCCGGATCGGCGCTGAGAAGGTTCCGGTTGTTTTGCAGGAACGGATAATCCGGGGAGATATCCTCCGAGAGCTTGTCAAAATCCGCTTTGCTCAGAAGGATGACCTTTTCGACCTGAAGGACTCCCGGAACAAAGTTTGTTTTCTTCTGGCGCAGGGCATCCCATGATTTTATATTTGCCGCAAATGCGGCGTACTGCTTTTGGCTCATTTTTCACCTCGTATTTCATAAAATCAGCCGATGGCTGGCAGCCGGGGGTTTGGGGTTCTCCCCAAGAATGCCTTTGGATATCCAAAGGCTATGCTTGCAAAACCAGTCACCGGCTGGGAAAAAAGCGGCCTGCGCCGCAGGTCAGATGGCGTTGTCCTCGCCAGCTTCCTTGATTCTGGCCAGGCCATCCAGTGTGGTGCAAATGATGTTCCGTTTTTCAGCCAGCCCGATTTCTGCGGACATGGAGTTGCTGATCTCCTTGCCGCATACCACCAGCATCCGGCACCGGCCCAGCTTCTGGCGGGCGATATTGTGAAAATCCCTCTTTTCATCAGCGTTGTCCAGCGCAAGGTACTGCCCATCGTTCAATTTGGGGCAAATGGGGACGTATCCGAGCTCATACACTTTCCGGCAGTACCGCTTCAAAAGGCGGGGAGCCGTATCCGCAGCTGTGCAGATGTAGGCAAAGGCTTTTTCCATGGCGATGTTTCCTTTCTTTGTAGGTAATCAGGCAGGCTATCCATGTGGATAGCCTGCCTGGGTTTGGGGTTGTTGGCGGCTATCCACATGGATAGCCATGGAGATTATTTAGCGGTTTCCGACTGGGCCTCCAGCGCAAAACGCACCCGATCCGAGCCCAGCTTGTAGTAGGCGTCGGTCACCTCAATGCCCACGGCCTCGTACCCCTCCAGCCTGGCTGCCAGCACGGTGGTTCCGGCCCCGCAGAAGGGGTCGAGGATCCTTCCTCCCGGCACACAAATCTTCACAAGATCCCGCATGAGCTGCAGGGGCTTCTCGGTGACATGGGTGCGGTTTTGCGGATTGGCGTAACGGAACACCCCCGGAAGGCAGCCCACCGGGCGGCTCACCGGCATGGGGCCGTTGGAGCCCCACACCACATATTCGCTCTGCTGGCGGAAACGCCCTTTCTGCGGGCGGCTGGTCATCTTATCCCACACCACGCAGCCCCGCCAAATCCATCCGGCCCACTGCAAAGCGTCAGTGATGGAGGGGTACTGCCGCCAATCGATGAACAGGCAGACGGGCGCACCCGGTTTGCAGGCTTTACGGGCATCGTACAGCCACTCGGCCATCCAGCGGGTCCAGCTTCTCTGATCCCGATTGTCCCCGTCGAAGTCGGGCGGGGCGTTTTTCGGGTCCATGCTGCTGTACTTCTGTGTGGTCGTGCGGTTCTTCTCCGCAGGTTTCCAGCCGCCCGAAGCGTAGGGCGGGTCGGTGATAAGGGCGTCAAACACCTGGGTCTTGAAGGCACGGATGATCTGCAGGGTGTCCCCATGCAGAATGGTCCAGCCATCCCCGCCGTTGTGCTCGATGGGCAAAGTGGATTCTTCTACAACTTGAGCAAGTTCGTTCTTTTGATTCAGAGACATCATCCTTCCTGTTTTGTCTTTATCGTTCCTCACCCCGATGGCGCTTCTTGACGGTGCTATGCTGCTTGGGCTGGAAACCGGGCGGCGGGGTGAGAATGGGCGATTCACGCTTGAACCTGCGCTCGATGGCGATATCGTCCGGCCCGATGAGGATCACGTCACTGGTGGGATTGTCTATGGTGACCCCAGGCAAAATCACGGCGGTTTCACGCACTTCGATTTCCCCGCCAAGTTCACCGTAGACAGTCGCCCCCTCCATAACGATGGGGATGCCGCCGGTCACGGAATTGGCAAAGAGCTTGGCGTTGCCGGAAATATGGACATTGCCGTGAACGTACCCGGCAGTGATGATGGCGTAATCCTCTATGATGGCGTTTCCACCGATCCTGCTTGGGCCGGAGATGGCCGCGCAGCCACGGGCGCAGGCCTGATCCCACAGGATGGCGTTTCCGTACACATAGGCTTCCTCCGCTGCGACAGCGTTGCCGGCAATCCAGCACTGGCCCTCCTGACTCAGATTTTCCTCCGATTGGACAAAGCCGCCCAGGTCACCGGCATGGATGTCCTCCCGCACATCCCGCAGTGCCCGGATGCGGTGCAGCCACGGGTAATGGGGATGGGCGATGTTGGTGATTTCATACTTTTTCTCATTCATCTGGCGTCACCCCGTTCCTTCCTGGATCTCGCAGGCGGTTTTACCGACAGCTCGGTTTCCACATACTCGCTGATGATAGACAGGGCTTTTCCGTAGTCGCCGGATCTGTAGACACGGTCCGCCATCTCCTTGGCCTGTTCCGGCTGTCCGCTTCTTTTGAGAAGCTGGGAAGCCTTGCCGAGGATAAAGAAGATGTTTCCGTCCATGCCGGCCAGCTTCATTTTGGGGCGTTTGGGAACAGACGGCTCTTTTGTAGGCTCTGCGGCCTGCACCGGCACGGCTTCGAAGGAGAAGGAGTCCTCGTTCCAAAAATGGACGTAGAGCGTACCATCCTCCGTATAGATTTCCCACTGCTCGAAGCCTTCGCCCCAGCCATCGGAAAACTGGCCCCGCAGATACTCCTGGAGAGCTTTCATTTCCACATCGTTCAGAGGCTCCTTCAGCCGGACGGTGGTGCAGCCCATCAACTCCCCGTCCCTGAGTTCCACCGAGGGGATGGCGCTGAGCACCTTTGCCTTGACGCCGGGGTTTCGCTGCTCTGAAAAATAGGGCATGAGATCCCCGCCGCTTCCTTTCAGAGAGGCCGTTATAGCGGATTGGATGGATTCCTCATAATTCGCCAGCTCAAAGCCGGAGAACTCGTCCGGCCCCACTCGATTCAGCCAATCTATATCGTCGTAGATCTCCTGGGGGAAGAAATCCCCTTTCAGCGGGGAGTATAGTTTCAGTGTGATTTCCTGCTTATTGATTGCATGACCTTCTTTCTATCGGGAACCGTCCGAAAGGCTCCGGGCGGCTCGCCGTTCATAGTTTTCTTTTGCCAGGTCGCCATAGTCGCAGCCCTCCCGCCTGGGCAGGTTCTTCACCATGCGGTACCGGCCTTGATAGGCCCTCTCAATGTGGGCTGCGGCCCAGCGCCCGGCAAAATCGTTGTTGGTACAGATCTCGATTTCCTCGATCTCCGGGTGGCGCTCCAGAAAAGCGTCCAGCGCAAGGGGGTTCTTGGCCTCCCGTTCCTGCCGCTGTCCTTCTTCCGGCGCATAGATGCCGCCGAGGGACAGCCGCCATTTGTCTGTGGTCCCTTCCAGCGTCAGATGGGCCATGGGTTCAATGGCGGCTTCGTACACAGCCACCCGGTTGGTTTTTCCCTTCGGCGGCAGAAGGAAGCAGAACCGCTTATCGCTGCCCGGCACCTCTGCCTTGAAGGGTTCTCCCCGTGTGTAGGTGCCGCGCAGGAAGGCGTACCGGGCAGTGCCGGTTTCATCCCTGCCGACGAAAATAGCGTTGTGGTAGTCTGCGCTTTCATAGAGGATCCCTGCCCGGACGCAGGCTTCGATGACCCCACGGCTGATCCCCCGCTTCAGCAGATAGGCGAACACCCTGCGGTTGTTCACAGCTGCCGGTGGAAGGATGAACTCCGGCCTCTTTTTTGGTTGAGGCGAAGGCAGGATGTAGCCGGGGCATTCGTCGCACAAGGCCAGCACCGCATCTACAAACTTCATCCCTTCCACTTTGATGAGGTAGTCCAGAGCGGATTTCCCTCCGATATCCCGGCTTTTCCAATGCCAGATAGAGGACTCCCCGTTGATTTTGAAGCTGTCGTGCTCCCTCAGCTGGAATTCACCACGGCTGCCGCTTCTGACCAGTTCATTGGGGCGAAACCGGCGCAAAAACTCGATGGCAGTCATCTGCTTGGCGGCGGTGATCTGCTCTTTGCTCACTCCGGGCATGGGAATTCTCCTTCCTTTGTCTTAGATTACCGTCGCCCGGAGGATTTTGGCCTGGTCGGTGCGCTCCCATGGGAGTTCCGGCTTTCCAAAATGCCCGTAGGCTGCGGTTTGGGTATAGCGGGGCGTCAAAAGGTCCAGCTGGGCGATGATCTCCGAAGGGGTCAGCCCGAAGACAAGGCGCACCGCATCTGCCAGGCAATCGTCGGCGCAGATGGAGCCGGTGCCGAAGGTATCCACCTCCACCATCACCGGCTCGGCTTTTCCGATGGCGTAGGCCAGCGTCACCTGGCACCGGCTGCACAGCCCGGCGGCCACGAGGTTTTTGGCGATGTAGCGGGCCATATATGCCCCAGAACGGTCCACCTTGGTGGGATCCTTCCCGGAAAGGGCGCCGCCACCATGGGGTGCGAACACACCGTAGCTGTCCACCATGAGTTTCCTTCCGGTGAGGCCGGTGTCGGCCTCCGGTCCGCCAAGCACAAACCGCCCGGAGGGGTTCAGCAGGATTTTGGTATCCTCGTCCGGGGGAAGCGCCTGCAGCGCCGGGGCCAGCACCTTGTCGGTGAGTTCCCAAAACAGTTCATCGGCGGGCTTCTCCGGGCTGTGCTGGGCGGAGAGGACAACCGTGTCCAGCCGCAGGGGGCGTCCATCCTCGTCGTACTCCACGGTGACCTGGGCTTTTCCATCCGGGCGCAGGCCCCGCACCATGCCGGATTTCCTGGCGGTGGTGAGGCAGCCGGCCAGCCGGTGGGCCAGTACAACGGGAAGAGGCATCATCTGCGGGGTTTCCGAACAGGCGTATCCAACCATGACCCCCTGGTCACCGGCGCCCAAGCGGAGGACAGGATCTTGGGGGGATCCCCTTCGCTGCTCTAACGAACAGTCCACCCCTGCGGCGATATCCGGGCTTTGCTTATGGATGAGGCATTGGATGGCGTACCGGGCGGGGTCGTAGCCCACCTTCCGCAGCACGGAACGGACAATGGCCGGGATTTGAGGTTCGTGCAGGCTGGTGATCTCACCAGCTACGATGATCTGCCCCTTGGTGGCCAGCACTTCGCAGGCCACACGGGAGAGAGCGTCGTGGGAAAGGCAGTCATCCAGAACACTGTCGGCTATGAGGTCGCACAGCTTATCCGGGTGGCCTTCCGTGACGGATTCGGCGGTGTAAAATTGATTCATGGCGTCACCTCACTTTCAGGGAAAAGGGCTTGAGGCTTTTCCCGATGTCCTCATAATTGGCAAACCGCACCTCGCAGCCCAGCAGGTAGGACACAGCTTCTTCCCATTCCTTCAGCGGGTACTGCTCTTTGTTCTCCAGCTGGTACAAGTCTCCAAGGGCCTCCCATTTGAGGGTTGGCTGCAGGCGCAGGTTGGAGATGAAGGTGCGGTGCTGCTCTGCCAGCCGGTCTAAAAGTCCAAGTTTCTTCAATCAATCCCTCCAGTGCATTCAAATACAAAAAGCGGGGCGCTTTTCAGCGCCCCACTCAACCAAATCTCTGCTACTTCTTCCTGCGGTTGCGAATGTGCAGGAAAACAAGCCCGCCTAAAATGACAGCGCACAGGACAATGACTATAATTGCTTTCGGTTCCATAGGTTCATTCTCACCTCACTTGTACGGCGATGACCACCGTGCGGGCGTTCTCCCATTCATAAGAACAGGTGACGAGCGTCAGCAGGCGGTGGCCTGCGCCGGGGATAAATGCTGGGTCGTGATACAGCGGCTGTGCAAGCAGCTCCTTCTGAAAGGAGAGGAAATCTTCATCGTCCGCAAACACGGTGCGGTTAAAGGAGAGTTTGGAGATATCCGTTTTCAGCACAGCCACGATGGTGTACTCCCGCAGCCCAGTTTCCGTCTGCAGGAGGATTTCGGAATGTTCTTCCCGGAACGCTGCGTCGGCCATCTTCTGAAGCACAGCGAACATGGTCCCGTCGTTCATGTTGTGTCCGTAGACCACGGTGTTCCGGCTTTCCGGGGTACAGTCCCACTGAAAGAAAATGCTGCCGGCTGTGCGCCATTCCCCTTGATAGGTGCGCCGCAAGTAGTATTCGGGATCATCGGCGCTGCTTTGCAGGACAGGGTAGTCCACGCAGGTTCCGGGGATGGTGATCCACCCCTTGATATCCGGGTATTCCGCTTGCAGGGCCGGGAGGTCTACAATGGCTTCCGGCACCTGCTCCTGCACGGTTTGTTCATTCCCAGCCGGTTCCTCCCCGGAGCTTTCGGCTCCGGGGAGGGGCTGTACTGTGTATTCCTCTTTTAGGGTCTGCGCTTCTCCATTGGTCAGCTCCGGCTGGAGCACCAAAAACCACGCAAGCCCCAACAGGCTCAGGCACAGCAGGCCGATGCAGAAACCTTTCAGAAAGGTTTTCATCGGATATCCTGGTCCCTGTCATCACCGCCTGCGGATCTCTTCTTTTTGCCCACAAGGTGCATGGCGAGGAGCCCTCCGCTTGCCAACAGTGCCAGAGCGGAAAGGCCAATCAAAACTGCGGGCATCCAGGGGCTGTCCCCTGTCTGAGGAACGGTGGGAACTTCTGGCACCAGCTTGTTGTGCATCGCCACGGTGACGGTTTCACCAGCCAGGATCTCCACGGTCTGGTCATCCGGCAGGATATACTGTTTGGCATCCTCACCGGCCACCTCGGAAACGGTGTACTCGCCCACCCGGAGGGTGACGTTGATTTCACCGTTCTCATCGGTTTGAAACTCCTGCTCATAGGCGTTGCCCATGAAGTCTGTGCCGGTGATTTTGAAGGTGCGTCCTTCAATCTTATCGTCATCGGCTGTCTTTACCACCTTCAGGGAGCCGGTCTGCGCATGGTTGAGGAAGCCCACGCCAGCTTCGGTTTCCACCCGCACGATGGCGCCGTTTTCCGTGATGGAGAAGGGATAGTACCCCTCGTCACGCTGGAAAAATTCAGGGGCTTCCTTCTCGTGCAGGAAGTAATCTCCGTACTGCAAGTCCTTCAGCTGATAGATACCGCCCTCGGACTCAGCCATTTCACCCACCAGCTTGTCGGTGTCAGGGTCGAACTCCCCGTTGTGATCCACATCGGCATACACCTCGAAGATGGCTCCAGACAGCGTGTTCTCCGGGAAGTCGGCGTCTACCTTGGTGGTTTCCACAGTACCCCGGATGATTTGGTTTTCCATGGTGATCTCAATGGCCTGCCCATCTTCGGTGATCTCCACAGGGAAGGTCTCCTCGCTCAGCACGAAGGCTTCCGGCGCTGCGATCTCACGAATGACCCAATTGCCAACGGGTACCCGGTCAAATTCAAAGTACCCGTCGGGATCACTCTCGGTGACCATGAGGGCGGTTTCTTCTGTGAACTCAGTTTCGTCAAAGCGGAACAGGCCGATCACGGCGCCGCCTAACTTGACTCCATCCTGGTCCACCTTCCAGCCGGATATCTTGCCATACTTCAGCGTGTTTTCGATGGCTTCTCCGTCATTGACCTTTAGCTGCACGGTGGCGACGTCCTGCCCGGCGTACTCAAACACCACAGGGTATTTCTCATCGCTCAACAGGTAGTGCTCATCCGTACCGATCTCTTTTACATACAGCGAGACCCCGCAGGGGAGGTCGGTTTTGAAGGCGGCGTTCCCATTTTCATCGATGCCGGTGGTCTCGATGAGGCCATCGGCGGGGATGGAACTGCCATCGGCGGCGACGATTTCCTCTGCGGCGAACAGGCCGAAGGTGATGTTTTTCCATTCCTCATTCATCCCGATGGAGAAGGTCTCATCCTGCTCCAGCAGCTTTTGGAGGCTGATCTCCACCTTCTGCCGTTCATTGACAAAGCCCACTTCGGCGGAGGTGACAGACACCTCCTGACCGGCGTAGGCGAGGGTGACTTCCTTCGGTTTGGGATCCAGCACCATGCCTGCGGGCGCTGTCCGTTCAGAAATTTGGTAGCGGCCCAGGTACAAGGGCTCCGATGTGGCAGTCCCATCGCTACCAGTGGTCAGGGCAGCCACCAGTTCTCCCGCCTTTGCGTGAATGACGCCATCCGGGGTGACGATATCCTCCAGAGCGGTGATGTCGTAAACAGCGCCCGGCTGACCCTGCACCTCATACTGCGGCTGGTAGAGGCCACCGGCTTCTGCCACATGGCTGAACACCTCGCCCTCCTTGTGGACGGTGATGGTGCCTTTCTGAACCGTGTTGTACTTGGTCACGGTGACAACGTCCTGGGTGCCATCCACCACAAAGGGTACCGGCTCATCATCCAGAACATAACCCCAGGGACTCTGCTGTTCATACAACTCGTAATTTCCAAAGCCCAGGGCCTCCGGCAGCATGAGGGTCCCTGTGGAATCCGTCACGAAGGTGTCGATGTCCATAGGGCTGGGATAGTTGATGTGCTGCACTACCCATTCGCCGGTATCCGCATTGCGGATCTTCACGGAGGTGCCGGCCAGCGGGATGATCTCGCCGGATTCGGCGTCCCTTTTTTCAAAGCGGATGAGGGAGGTAAAGGTGGGGTTGTTCAGGATGAAGTAATAGGTTTTGCCATGCTCGGAAATGAACACGGAGAAATCCGGGACGAATTTTTGCCCCTCGGCGCCAGCGGTTTGATGCACCACATACAGGCCGTAAGGGAGGTCCTTCGACTGGGCAAAACCATAGGAATCTGTCAGCAGGATATCCCGTTCAGACTCTTTGGCGTTCTCGTAACTGCCCGCACTGGCCAGGTAGACCTGAAATTCAGCCCCGGCCTCCGGCTGCTCGATCTGCACCTCATCGCTGGTAACTGCCGGCGGAACAGCTTCTGCTTCCTCATCGGATGCATCAGGCTGGTCAACATCGGCTGGTTCCTGCTCATCGTCGTTTTCCGGGGCGGCGCTGCTTTCCCCGGCCTGGCCTTCGTCGGCAGCTTCATTTTCTTCCGGCTGGCTGGAAGGCTCGGAGCCGTTTTCAGGAACAGCGCCATTTTCAGGTGTGCTGGAAGCGGGAGCTTCCTCTGCGCTTTCGGTCTGCTGTTCTTCCGTAACGGCAGCTTCTTCCTCAGTGGGGGACTCTGTTTCAGGCGCAGGAGCGTCCTGCTCTGGAATGGCAGGCTGGTCGGTGTGCTTGGTAATGGCAATGGAGCCGAGCACCACATCCTCCGTTGCGGTCATGGGGATGCTGTTGTGTTCCAGCGTGAAGTTCCCCGGCTCTGCGCCCACAGGATAGACGGTTTCATCCAGCAGGTACCCCTCGCTGGGCGAGACCTCTCGAATGGAGTAATCCGTGCCGCAGGGGTACTCCTTGGTGGTGAATTTTCCCCCGCCCGAAGTGGTGTAGGTGTCCAGCAGGGTTTCTCCCTTGAACATTCCATACACCGCGCCATCCAGGGAGGCGTCGCCCTGGGCTTCCCCAGTGACGGAATCCACCTTTTCCATGGTGACGGTGAACTTCTTCAGCACATTGGAAAAGCTGACGCTGGCGGTCTGGCCGGGGTAAATGGTCACCTGCTGGGAAGCGGGCTGGACGTATCGGTCCGGTGATTGCTCGGTGATGGTGTAAGTGCCGGCCTGGAGATTGTCCACCCCAATGGTACCATCCGGGCCTGTCACCACATCCCGTTCCACCCCGTTGCCGGAGATGTGGAAGGGGATGCCGGAAACCTCGCCATCCTCGGAGGTTTTCACGATCTGCAGGGTACCGGATCTGATTTCGAGGGAGAAGTAGCACTTCACCGGCTGGGCCTCGCCCTCCACATCGAAGGTGACGACATTTTGATAGGTATCCCGCAGCCAGTATTTCGTGCCGCCGGTTACCACACCGGGGATGGAAGAGGGCAGGCTCTTTTCAGCGGTGATGGTCCCGAATTCCGTTTCACTGGTGGAAATGTGCAGCTGGTTCCCGTCCACGGAAAAATCCACGCCGGGGCAGCTGAAGGTGAAATCACCCAGCACATGGTTCTCATCCACCAGCGTCGTTTCATTTTTCCCGGTGCTTTCGTTGTACTGCAAGGCATGGGTATAGGCCCCAACCGCACCGGGGTCGTCTGTGGTAAAGGACGGGACCGTGCGGTAGTTCATCACGTTTTCCCGCAGGGTATAGAAGATGGGCTTCGCCGCAGGGCTGTTGGCAGTGATCTCGTCCACGATCTGGCTCTCATACCCTGTGCCGAGCTGGTTGTGGGCAATGAGCCAGATGAGGATTTGGGTGGCGATGTACTCATCGATGGCGCTGCCCCCGTACTTTGTGCCGGTTTCCATGTTGTAGCCCAGGGTGAGGGTGGTGTTGATCAGCGCCTTTTGTTCTTCTGTGAAAGAGGCGTAATCATCCGAGGCCTCGTAGCCGATGCCGCTGTTGGCCCGTACACCCATCTGGATGCAGTAGGCGGTGCGGTATGTGCGTAAATCATTGATCCGCAGCTCGAAGAATTCCTCGGTTGTACGCCCGCCAAAAGGCGCAGGGAGGTTTTCGCTGAGAGAATAACGGCGGTCTTTGTATTCGATCATGGCGAGGTACCCGTCATAATCATTCTCGGCGGCAAGGGCGCTGCCAGGGAAGAGCCCAAAGCAGAGCAGCACCGCCATCATCAGGGACAGCACTCTTTTAAGATTTTTCATAACAGTCTCCTTTTTGGCAAAATAAAAAAAGCCCCCGCAGATTTGAGGGAAACCCTCAAACCCACGGGGGCTAAAGCAGAATTATCGTTCCTCGCCATTTTTCTGGCGGGGCTTTTTCCGGGGGATCACCTTGTGGTGCGTATCCCGCTGGGTGCGCCAGACAGCGTCCAGCACAGACTCGATTTCAATCCCGTTCTGCCGGCAGCCGTGAAGGATTCCGGACAGGTACGATTGAGAGGGCAGTGCGGGAGCGTCCTTGTAGGGGCTGTTCATGGTATAGGCCATGACTTCCCGCTTCAGGCCATCCGGGTCTACCACAGTGACGGGTTCCTTTCCGTACAGCCGGGGGAATCCCTCATAGTGGTCCAGGCTCTGCTCGTCCCGTTCCGAAATGCGCCAGAGGACGCCATCCACAAAGCTGCCCGGCTCCGGCAGGATGGTGGCAACGCCATGCCCGCCGCCATTCATACGGAAAGCGAGGCGGTATCCCTCCAGACGGACGGTATCCACCACTTGGGCGTCCGGGCAGCGGAAGGCCATCTGGTTCAGGTTCATGTTGGAGCCGTAGGCAAAGTAAAGTTTCCCTTTGGTTTTTCATCACCTCTATCGTTCTTGGTTGCGTCGGTTCTGCAGGCTGGGGTACTGGGATTTGTCATACCGCCAGGCCCTGTCGCCGGGAAGATTAGAGAGTAAGTGTTCCCGCACATTTTTGTACTCCGGCCCAATCAGGCCAAGGCGCAAAAGAAAGGTGCGGAAGGTGAAGGCGGGGTTCTCGCTGATCTCGGTTTTCCGCATCACCGTCCGCTTCTGATTGATGGCCTGGGCGGAGATAGCCAGCGCCAGCGTAATATTGGTGCGCACTTTCCCAGCATGGAGGGTGCTTTCAAAACAGCGCCACTCCAATGTGCCGCGATAGAACACCGAATGAAGGTTCAAGGCGTAGTACCGGGTCCAGTTGTAGTGCTCGTAGCTGCCATCGGTCCCTCCATACCATTCCCGCTTGAGGCGTTCCATGGTGGTGTTGGTGGGCAGCCTGCGGATCTTCTCCAGCATGGGTTCCCGTACCTTCTGGCACCAGCGTTCCACCCGGCGCTCGTCCACTTTGAGGGCTTTGAACAGGATATCCTCCTTGGAGTACATGATGGACAGGGCGTTCTTCAAACTCTGCGGGGTGTGCTTGGAGGCGTCCACATGGACGTGCATCCCGCAGGATGAATTGACCACAGCCCCCGCATGGCGGAGGGCGCGTACTACATCTTGAAGCTTCCCCATCTCGCTGTATTCCAGTTTGGGGGAGTTCATCTCCACTTTGTAGGTGTCATCGCCTGTGGAAAGCTGCCTGCGCCCACTCCGATGGGTGGCGCGGATGCTGGCGTCAAAGACAAAGCGCCATGTTTTCCCCTCGTTGTCGGTGACCTCCCATGGGTCATAGGTGCGGGAGGAACGGGAGTGGGTGGCGGTGGCGCCGAACAGGGCGGCCACCGCTTCCGCAGCCTGCTGGCGGGACAGCCCCGTCATCTCGATCTCGCAGCCGAAGAACTGGTCTTTCAGGTCAATCGACAGCGGTCACCTCCCGATGGGCAGCGGCCAGCCGCTTTCCGATGGCCTCCACCACATTGACGGTGACGCCGTTCCCGGCCTGCTTGTAGAGCTGGGCGTCGGATTGGAGCGGCAGGACAAGGTCGATGCGGTCATCCGTCCAGCCCTGGAGCCGCAGGCATTCCCGTGGCGTGAGGCGGCGGATGCGGCATCCGTCCCACACGCCGGAGGCTTCCCGCTTATGGCTGCGAATCCCGCCGTTCTGCTTGGCGGTGAGGCAGCGGGCATAATCCGTCAGCTCCGGTTCCTCGTTCATATCCACACAGCAAAGGGTGCCTTGGCTGCTCCCGGTGGTGATGGTGTGGGCGATTTTCCTGCCCACCCTGCCGCGGCGGGTATTGAGGGTGGGATATGCCAGATCCACACTGTCGCCGGGATATGCCATTTTATATCCCTTTTTCGTGTTTTCTTTGATGGGGACGCCTGTGCAGTACAGCCCGGTTTTCCCGCCCATCCCGCCTGCCTGGGAGGTCAGGGTACAGCTTACCCCTTCTGTGGAGTAGATGCGCTCCCCCTGTGCGCCGGAGCGGATTTGTTTAAGAGGCGTTCCTGCTGTTTCGGTGAAAGGAAGTATTTTTCCTCTGCATCTTTCATCAAGATATCCGACAAGGTACACCCTCTTGCGGGATTGAGGGACGCCGAAATCTTTGCTGTTAAGCACCTGCCATTCCACACCATACCCCAATCCATCCAGCGTATGGAGGATGGCCGCAAATGTCCGGCCTCCGTCATGGTTAAGCAGGCCGGGTACGTTTTCAAGCAGCAGATACGCAGGTCTTTTTGCCGCAGTCAGCCGGGCAATTTCAAAGAACAGCGTACCTCTTGGGTCGGCAAACCCTCCACGGTGTCCGGCAATCGAAAAAGATTGGCAGGGAAATCCTCCGCACAATAGGTCGAAGTCGGGCATTTCATCGGGGTCGGCTTCTCGGACGTCCTCACGGAACCACTCTCCTTTCGTATCGAACAGCGCCCGGTAGCTTTGGTCGGCATATTTGTCGATCTCACAATGGCCTACGCAGACAAAACCTCCGGCCCGGCTGAGTCCCTCCCGGAACCCGCCGATGCCGGAAAACAGGTCAATATACGTTATGGCTTTGGGCATCACGCTCCTTTTTATAAATTTGGTGAAACGCTGCTACACAATCAACCGGCATCACCCCTTTCATGGTGCAGTGTCAAATGATATGAAAACAGCCCGCAGGGGCTGGGGTGAACCCAATCCTGCGGGCTGCTGTTGTTCCTCTTATGCGTAGATTTCTTCTTCGACTTCCTCGGTTTCACCGGCATCTTCGGTTTCAGCTGTTTCGCCCTCGGCTTCTCCTTCGTCCTCATCCGCCGCTTCCTGTCCGTCCTCCTGTGGGGCGCTCCAGGCGGCGTATTCGCTGGGGAGGCCCGTGCTGGGGTCATCCTCGCCCTCGCCGGTTTCCCCGCCCTGGGCGGCGGCCCAGGCGCTTTCTTCCTGTTCCTCCCGCCCGGCTGCCTCGGCTGCCTCGAACTCTTCCTCCGCTTCCTCCAGCGCCTGCTCGATGAGCCCGATGATGAACTCCTTTTGCGTCAGGCGGCGGTGGTGGACTTTTTCAAAGCGTTCCAGGTATTCCTTGACCCGCTGGAACAGTTCCTCGCTCACCTGAAATGCCAGTGTTCTGCCCTTTGCCATGACTTTGCCAGCCCCTTTCTCATAATGCTCTTGGATGATCATTTCAATAAACTTGCTCATGGTGCTTTCCGTTTCCCGGATCTCCTCGCTGATCCTGTTGTGCAGGTCCAGCGGAATTTTGCAGGTCACGCCCTTGGTTTCCACGGCCATCGCTCCTTTGCTTGGTTCTTTCCCTTTCGGGCAACACAAGCATATCCGAAGAGCGAAGAGAAAGCTATTACCAAGACCAACAACCTTTCAGCCAAAGCAGAGGCAACAAACGTCACAAGCAATAACGGCTATGTTGGGGGCTGCTTTGGGGTATTTTACTCATCATCCATGAGGGTATTGAGGAAGCCGAGCATCTCCGGTGGGATGGCTTCCTCCGGCTGCTGCACCGGCTGGGAAGGGACAGCCTGAAGTTCTTCCCGCAGGATGCGGCGCAGGGTGGACTCCAAGGCGTCCTGCCTGGCGCTGTCCAGAATCGCTTTCACCAGAAAGGCGCTTTTCTGGCCTCCCGGCACAGCCTGCAGCAGCGCCCATGCCCGGCGGTGGTCCTCATTCTGGAGGTTTGGGCGGAACATAAAAAGGGGCCTGCTCATCCTTTGCCCACACCGCCCGACAAACGCCCCAAAATCCGCTCGAATCCTTCGGCGTTTACACGGTCGTCCAGCAGGGCAAAAACCCTACACAGGCCGTCCTGGGGGGCGACGTTCCGCTTGACCACCGCTGCGCCGCCGCCCAGCATCACCACTGGGATGGCCTTGAGGTCAAACCCTGCTTCCATGGCCGCTGAGAGAAGGCGCTCGGTGTAGAGGCGGCCCTGCTTTTGGATGATGCCGCGGGCGTCCTCGTCCATGCTGCAGGGCTTTCCCGCCAGCACTCGTTCCACCTGGGCATCGGTAACGGACAGCCCCACATCCCGGCGAACCTGTTCTTTCACCTCGTCGATGCAGCGGATCATCCCCAGTTCCAGGCTCCGGCAGGTGGCGGCGTTGGGAACATTGTTGTCCAGCCGCATCAGGTCCACCGTCCAGCCGCCGATGTCCATGAGCAGGACGGAGGGCTCGTTCTGCAGGAGTTCCGGGTGGATCATCAGGGCGGAATACCCCTGTGGGAACAGCTTCACATCCTCGATGGTCACTTTGTAGGGGATGCCCTCGAACTGGAAGCTTACCGGCTGGGAAGAAGGGCGAAGGTACTCCCGGAAAGATTTCTTCTCCCGGCCAAACCCGGCCAGAGGAAGGCCGGCTGCGATGGTGACGGAACACTCCGTCTTGGCGCCCCGCTGCTGGATCTCTTTGGCGATGGCCGCAAGGGTCAGCAGGTAGTAGTTCTCGTTCTCCATCTTGTTTCGCAGGATCGGCTGCCTGCCGGTCCCGCACACGAAGAACTTTCCACCGTACTCCAGCGTGTTCTGCAGGGTGTAGGGTTCGTGAGAATATTCCGAGATACCGGCTGGGAAAGAAAAATGCCGGGTCTTGATGGCGTAGTAGCCATGGTCGATACCGATGTTCATGGTTTTGTTCATCCTTTCTTGGCTGTTGTTGAAAACTTAGTTTCCTGCTGGTTAAGAGCGAAGCGTAGCCTGTTCTTTCCCAGCTGGTAAAGTATTTAGGGGGGAGAGTGTGAGAGGGGGGAAGCGCAAAAAACCGCCCCGGCCTGCCAGCCGGAGCGGTTCTAAAAAAGGGCGCACTACCCCCTTGTATTTTGAGGGCTTGATTTTGGGCCGTTTTGGGCTTTCGTCAATCTATCTATGAACCTGCCGGAAACTTCTACACTTCCGACAACGGGGAAAAGGGCCGCAGAACGCAAAAAAGCGGGGCCTCTGGCCTGAAAAATCAGGCGGAAGTCCCGCTCGTGTGGTTTCGCTGCGGATTTTGCCTTGGACATCCACGGTAAAACCGTTTTCCGGATTTTCTGTCCAAAAGCCCGCAAACCCGCATGAATACTAAGAAAAAAGGGTTGACATCTTTTTTGTCAACCCTTCATGGTGGAGATGAGGAGAGTCGAACTCCTGTCCGAAAACCGCTTACAAAAGCCTTCTACGAGTGTAGCCATCTTATTAAAATTCCCTCTGCGCCGCGCCAAATGGCGGGCTCAGCGCTTCAGTAGCCTCTTAATCATGACCGAAAACGAGGCGGTTTCCGGTTCACGTTCACCGCTTAGGTTACGCCCCTATCCGAGCCGCGGTACTCACGGTTAAGGACGGCAGCTGTAATTAAGCTGCTAACGCTACGCTCCTATTAAAGGAAATAACGTTATTGGTTTTTTGAGTTTTGTCGTTTATTTTGAAACGTGCGAAGTTTAAAGTGTATCCGCCTCCACTACTCGCTTACCTTTGCTCACAATCCCCGTCGAAACCTTTACATCCCCCTATAAAACCGGTAAAACTACCGGTTTCTTTCTTTCATCGCTCTCTGGATATCCCGCTTGGCCGCCCGGGCGGCCAAATCGCTGCGCTTATCATAAAGCTTTTTACCCTTGCACAGACCGACCTGTACCTTAACACGGGATCCCTTAAAATAAAGAGATACTGGAATCAAGGAGTAACCGTCTTGCTTTACCAAGCCGAACAGACGCATAATTTCACGCTTATGCATCAGCAGCCTGCGGACACGCATTGGGTCTTTGTTAAATATATTTCCTTGCTCGTAGGGGCTGATATGCATTCCATTGACTAGCATCTCGCCGTCCACAATCGAGCACCAGCTGTCCTTTAAATTCACCCGGCCTTGCCGGATGGATTTCACCTCTGTACCGCAAAGCTCAATACCGGCTTCAAAGCTTTCCTCCAAAAAGTAATCGTGGAAAGCTTTTTTATTTTGGGCAATGGTTTTTAAATTTTCCTTCAAAAAGCTTTCCCCCCCTCTTGGGATTTTTTATCATAGCAGATTTCTAATCAGCTGTCAAACTCTAAAATTCCTGCCGTCCCGCCAAGGCCCTGGAAAGAGTCACTTCATCGGCGTATTCCAGGTCGCCGCCCACAGGGATACCATAAGCGAGCCGCGTGACCTTAATCCCCAAGGGCTTCAAAAGCCTGGAAAGATACATTGCGGTGGCCTCTCCTTCCACAGTGGGATTGGTAGCCATGATCACCTCTTTCACACCGCCCCGGTTTACCCGGTCCAAAAGCTCCTTGATCTTAAGCTGATCCGGCCCAATTCCGCCTAGGGGGGAAATCACGCCGTGAAGCACATGATAGGCGCCTGAATATTCATGGGTACGCTCAAAGGCGGCTACATCCCGGGGATCCTCCACCACACAGATGACCCCCTTCTCTCTCGCCTCATTCCGGCAGACCGAGCACAGCTCCTGGTCCGTCAGATTGCAGCACACAGAGCAGTAGTGGATCTTCTCATGGGCGTCCAAAATAGCCTGGGCAAAATTTTCAGCCTCTTTCTTTGGCAGCTGCAAAACATGGTAAGCAAGCCGCTGGGCGGTTTTTCTTCCGATCCCCGGAAGCCGCTCAAACTGCTCCACCAATCGGGAAAGAGGCGCAACCTGATACCCGGCCATACATTAAAACATGCCCGGAACGTTTAATCCGCCGGAAATCTTCTCCAAAGTAGCGTTCTTTTCCTCTGCCGCGGCCCGAAGAGCCTCGTTAGTAGCGGCTATGATCAAGTCGGACAGCATTTCCAAATCCTCGGGATCTACCACTTCAGGCTTCATTTCGATAGATTTTACTTCCATTTTTCCCGTTACGGTCACAGTCACGGCTTCCCCGCCGGAAGTGGCGGAATATTCCTTTTCCTCCAGCTCTGTGGTAGCGGCATCCATTTCCTCCTGCATCTTCTGTGCCTGACGGGCCAGCTGCTGGATATTCGCCGCGCCTGGATTATAGTTTTTGGGTAATCTAGCTTTCATTTTGGATTCCTCATTTCTATTTTATCTTTTCTACAGTGAGAAATTAGTCCTTTTTTGTCACCGAAACGCCGGCACTTTCCGCCGCCGCCGCTAACTGCTCCAAAGGATCCTTCTCCTGTTTTTTTTCTTGATATTCTCTCCGGTAAGGCCCCAGCTTGTAGGTCCTGCCGGTAATTTCCTTGATGGCTACCCGCATTTTGTCCCGCTGCGCCGATTTGCGCAGCAGTTCGAAGGCCATGGAATTGGGAGCGTCGATCAAAACAAAATCCCCATTGACATAGGCCACAGAGCCGTGAAACGCAGAAGCGATCACGTGGGAGTAATCCTTTAAATACTCCAGGACCTCCGGCCAATCCGTCATCCGCTTCGCCCCTTGCTGTAAGGCTTCCATATCCACCGGACCCTTTTTGTCCTCCGGCGGTTCCTGCTCCTGCGGCATATCAGCCGCCTCTGCGGCAGGTTCTTCCCCGCAGCCTTCCGGCTCCGCATTGGTTCCCTGAGGCTTTGTCTGGGGCCTTTGGCTTTCCATAGGCGCGGCAGGCGGCTTAATGGACGGCGCAGCGGCTTCCGCCTGTTCCGGAATCACCGCCCTGGGCTGCTTTTCCAACCTGGCAAGCCGGCGGAGGATAGCGTCCACGCTTTCATCCAATTCGGGAGAGCATAGCTTCAAAAGAGCCATTTCCAGCTCCACCCGTCGGTCGAACCCCCGGAACATCCGCTCCTTGGCCGCTTGCAGCACATCAATAGCGTGAATCGTTCCCGCTAATGTAAATGCTTCCGCCTGAACCTGCAGCTTTTGATATTCATCCTGAGAAACCACAATCAGATTCTGTGGATTCTTCATAGTTTTCAACAGCATTAAATTACGGAAATGCCCAGCAAGCTCCTCACATAAGCGAACCATATCCTTGGAAGCCTTGTGAAGCTCGTCAATCTGCTCTAAGGCCTGGCCGCCATTCTGCCGCAAAACTGTATCCGCCAGGCTGAAAAGATGATCTCTTCCCGCTAAGCCCGCAGTTTCAGAAACTACCTCCAGTGTAATTTCGGAGCTTCTTCCCATGCACTGGTCCAAAAGGGACAGTGCATCCCGCATTCCCCCATCCGCGATTCGGGCGATGAGCAAAGCGGCCTCCCGCTCCAGATGAGCGTTTTCCTCCCCGGCCACAAACTGCAGCCGGTCCGCAATCACCTCAGGATCGATCCGGTGGAAATCAAACCGCTGGCATCGGGAAAGGATCGTAGCCGGCAGCTTGTGAACCTCGGTAGTGGCTAAAATGAACACTACATGGGCCGGCGGCTCCTCCAGAGTTTTCAGCAAAGCGTTAAACGCCCCAATAGAGAGCATATGGACCTCGTCGATAATGTAAACCCGGTATTTCGCAGCGGCAGGCGTAAAGGAAGCTTCCTCCCGCAGGTTTCGGATATTTTCTACGCCATTATTGCTGGCGGCGTCAATTTCCACCACATCCATCACGGAGCCGTTATCAATTCCCACACAGCTCTCACATTCTCCACACGGATCGCCCTCCTTTAGAGAAAGGCAGTTGACCGCCTTGGCAAGAATTTTGGCACAGGTGGTTTTTCCCGTTCCCCTGGAACCGGTAAACAGATATGCGTGAGCGATTCTCCCGGCTTTCAGTTCATTCTGTAAAGTCACCGTTACCTGAGGCTGTCCCACTACGTCGGAGAACACCTGAGGCCGCCACTTGCGGTAAAGCACCTGATACAAAATTCTCACCTCTTTCCAATAGATAAATGGAAAGCAAGACAGGCCGCGGTCGCGGCGTCATGCGCTTGGATATACGAACGGACAAACTGTCTGCATCGCACAGCGAAACTCCGGTTAATGCTGCTCGGTTCCCCGCCTGACATGGTTCCCGGCCCGCCGCCGCACAGGGCTCATCCGCCCGTATATCCAAATTCATGGCATCTGCCTTGCTTCTTCTGATTTCCCTAGAGATTCAGCTTTACTATTATAAACTATTTTGCCTATAAAAACAACCATAATTTTTAAAAATTCATTCTTCAGGTCTATCTTCTTATGTTTTGATGAGAAAAGGAGACAGAACCAGTCCGCCTCCTCTTTTTCCACTAATTATATTCTGCTGAATTCCGTCCGTTCAAATCGCTTTCTCAGCGTAAGCAAAGCTTTTTTCTCAATGCGTGAAACATAAGAGCGAGAGATCTTCAGTCTTTGTGCGACCTCTCTCTGGGTCAGGGGGCGGCTGCCGTTTAACCCGTAGCGCAGTTCAATAATAATTCTTTCTCTGGGGGTCAGCACCTCCACCAAATACTTTTTCAATTGTTCTGACTTGATTTTGATATCCAAATTATCCACGATATTATCCTCAGTAGACATTACATCCATCAGGGTCAAGGTATTTCCTTCCTTGTCTGTATCAATCGGCTCGTTCATTGATACGTCCTGTGCACTTTTTTTGCCATTTCGGAAAAACATCAGGACTTCATTTTCAATGCACCTGGCCGCATAGCTGGATAGACGGATTCCCTTGCTGCTGTCAAAGGTGTTAACCGCTTTAATCAACCCAATGGTACCGATGGAGACCAAGTCATCCTGATCGCTTTGGCTGGAATAATATTTTTTAGACGGTTGAAGCTGAAGGAGGAATTTTTACGATCAATAATGGCCTCATAGGGCTCACCTAATTTTAAATGGATATCCAAACGCATTACCTCTCGGGTAGAGTCCTTTTTGACCACAATATGATCCAGGATAGTGGTCACCAAAGCGGAATTGATTCCATTCTGAAAGGTGATTTCCTCTTCCAGAGCAGTTTTGATTTTACTTAATTGATCTACAGAGATTTTACTTTTATCCTTTTCCAATTCAAGACTTCTTTTTTGTCTCTCCAGTTCTTGGAGCTGCTGGTTGAACCTTTCATTGCGCTGCTTAAATTCCGTTGTAGAAAGCGCCCTCTCTATGCTCATTTCCAGTAAACGGTCCTTTTTCCAAATGATAGCGGAAATTTCCTCTGCAATTCGTCTGATATCCTGCTGATAATCGAGTTCGTTAGGAACGGAACGAATGATTTTGACCACTGCCTCCACAATGGCTTGCTTATCCTGAGCCAGCTGGTCAAATATTCGTGCCATGATCTGATCCAATTCTTCGGTCAACAGCTGCGGAGCAGAGCAGCCTGCTCGCCCACGATTCCGGTACACCCGGCATTGCCAGGCTTCTTTTTCTCCTTTCATGCTTTTCCGTACTTGCCTATGAAAGCTGGTGCCATGTTCCTCACATATGATTTTTCCGCTATACGGATATCGATTATGAAACTCGGCAGCATTCTGGTGAGACAGCATTTGCTGGCGGCGCCGCTTGTAGAGAGCGTTGGCCCGGTCCCACAATTCTTCCGATACAATCGCAGGGATGGAGGGATCAGGATACATAATCCATTCGTCTTCCTCCAGGAAAATTTTTCTTTTGCTGCGGTAATCCACAGTCTGAGATTTGTTGGCACAGTACCATCCTTTATATTTTGGGTTTTCCAGGATATGCCGGATCGTTAGTACGTTGAAGGCGTTTCCACGCCGGCTGGTAAATCCCTCATCATATAACTTTTGAGAAATCCTCCGGATACCCATTTTCTGATTGGCATAGAGGTCGAAAATTCGTCGGACAGCCTTTGCCTCTGACTCATTTATTGTAAGGATGCAGTCTTTTTTGTCATATCCCCATAATTTATCGTTACCCAATACATGACCGTTTTTGATAGCCTGCCGGAAGCCGAATTTTAACCTCTCGGATAATTTCCGCACTTCGTCCTGTGCAACCCCGGCCATAACTACCAGCCGGAATTCGCTGTCCGGATCCAGAGTATTAATATTGTCATTTTGAAAAAGCACTCCGACATTATGCTCCAGCAATTCCTGCGTATACTGGATACTATCCAAAGTAGAACGGGAAAAGCGGGATATCTCCTTTGTAATGATAAAATCAAAGCGTCCTGCTTTGGCATCTTCTATCATTTGAAGGAAGCTATCCCGCTTTTTTGTACTCGTCCCACTGATTCCCTCGTCGATGTATCCTGGAATATAGGTCCAGCTTACTTTCGACTGAATCAAGTCAGTGTAATATTGTATCTGATTCTCCAGACTGTTCAGCTGTTCGTCCTTATCTGTGGAAACCCTTGCATAAAAAGTTACGCGTAACGGCATATCGAAGATTGACTTTCCGTTTCTCATTTCATTGCGTATCTTGAGTACATTCATGTGCTCTTGCCTCCTTTGTTAAGCACACAGGATACCGTAACAGCTCTGAAAAATCCATTACAGAATACACTAAATTTATCGCTTCAGAATAGGTAGTTCTTGATATAAGTCCCTGGGAAAAAATAACCTTTAGCAGAACATTGACTAATTCTCGCTGCGCGCTCTCCAAAACCTTTCACCTCCATTAATGGATATGCAAATGAATATGAAAAGATGTTAGCCGGCCGATGCGAATCATACCCGCTATCTTATCATATATGGAAGCTTGGTGTATGCTTTACAGCTTATTGAAAGGCATCCGCCCTTTTATACCCTCATACATTCCTACCCGCAGACCCGCTGTGACATAAAAGGTGCTGGATGGTGCCAAACAATGGTCAATTATTAACCATAAAAAATTATGCATCATGTGCTTTCTCTTTTGAGCACCCCTGTTCAGGCAGGGTTTTTAGTGTTTGATCCGTTAAGCGTTTCACCGAATAGCGCAAAACAAAAACCGCCCTTCTGCTGTGATGCAGAAAGGCGGTTTTTGCGCGCCGCTTCTTTCTATAAAGCGTACTTTTCATATTGCTGTAAATCAGTCGCTGCCAATAAAAGCTGATAATTCCTTAAAAGCCGGCAGTGTTCCGGAAGCGCCTACTTTTCCAACACATAGGGTTCCGGCACCGTTTCCCAGCCTTACACAATCCGAGAGCTCCTTTTCTCTGCTAATTCCAGCTAAAAAGCCGGACACAAAGGCATCTCCCGCGCCGGTAGTATCAATCACCGGCCCCTCATAGGCGGAAAATCTTTTCTGCTTTCTGCCGTCAGAAAGCAAGGCCCCCTGTTTGCCCAATTTAATCACCGCCACCGGCACACCATGCCGATGAAAGTAAGCCGCTGCAGCCTCCGGCGTCTTTTCTCCA
Source organism: [Clostridium] leptum DSM 753 (assembly GCA_000154345.1). Taxonomy (GTDB): domain Bacteria; phylum Bacillota; class Clostridia; order Oscillospirales; family Acutalibacteraceae; genus Clostridium_A; species Clostridium_A leptum. The sequence continues at coordinate 101,401 of DS480348.1, read as the reverse complement.
GAAAGCTCCATGGCTTCGTAAGAGCTGGGAAGGAAATAATCCAACAGCGCCAAAGCGGGCAGAAGCTGAGAAGCTTTCTCCTGCAAGGCCTCTCCCGTAATATCCATAGCGGTCAGCCGGCCCAAATCTTTAGCCCTTTTTAGTAAACGCGTCAGGCTTTCTCCCTCCAATTCGGGAAGCCCGCAGGCGCTGCCAATATAGATCATATCATAAGCTTTTAATAATTCATCGCTGATTTCCTCCTCGCGAAGCTGCTGGCTTGCCCCTTTCTGCACCACAAAATTTCGTTCCCCATCGGGATGGATCAGCACGGCTGTAACGGAAGTTGGGCTGTCTGTTTTTTGAATCCACTGCGCAGGAACACCCAACTTCTCTGCATAAGCCAAAGCAAAATCCCCGAAAGCATCCCGGCCTACAGCGCTGTACAGTGCTGTTTCGACTCCCAGCGCCGCCAAGTTTGACGCCACATTAAACGCGTCGCCGCCTACCTGCATACGGATCATCTCCGCTGGGGACGTATCCTCTCGGAGCGCCTGCTCCGTCACTGGTTTTACCATTAAGTCACAAACCATCAATCCGACACACAGAATCTTAATACAAACCACTTCCTTCTCAGCCGTTTTGCGCCCCGTAAAACATTTCTAGACATTGACAAGCAATTTTCTTATGTTTTTGGGCCGACTCTTATTGATGCTTTCGCATTTTAATGACTCCGCCTTTTTAGCCCGCTTTGCCTGTTTGCGGCGGACGTAAGCCGGCATTTAAAACTATGCTTTTCGTTCTCAGACTCTTTAGCCCTTATTTACTTTCATCTTACTGGGCCAAAGGCTACCTCTCCCGAAGGCCGGAAAGTTACATATCGCATATTTCCGTCTGTTTTTTCAGGGTAATCCAGACGCAGATGTGCACCCCGGGTTTCTCTGCGCTCCCGCATAGCGGTCAGCATTAAAAGCGCGGAGCAGACCGCATTGTATGTGGAAAACGCGGAGGCCGCCTGAGGCGTATCCAAAAACGCCATAGGAGCGTACGCTTCCCGAAGCCGTTCCAGACTACGGATACCCTCGTTAAGCTTTTCTTCCGTTCTTTCCAGGAACGCTGCTTTTTGGACGATTTTTTGAACGGCCTCCATAGCCTTTTCGGGAGGCATTTTTCCCTGTCTCTCCTTAGAATAGCAGGCCTGCTCGATCATCGCAAGGCTTTCCTCACTGGTCACGTCGTCGGTATTTCCCCTTGCTTTCGCGTAATCTGCCGCCGCGTTGGCGGAAAGCTTTCCAAATACCTGGGCCGCCATGATAGCGTTTCCTCCCATACGGTTGGCGCCGTGGCAGCCACCCATGGATTCTCCGGCTGCGTACAGGCCGGGGATATCCGTAATAATATCGTTTCCCGCCAAAATCCCGCCGTTGAAGGCATGGGCGTGGGGATAAATCGTCATCGGCGTATCAAAGGGATAGTGGGAGCCGGTGAGAAATTTTTTCCAGGAGGTAAACTCAGGCGCCTCCAGCTTTTTCAGGTCGCTGACGATCACAGCCCCGCCTTCCGCGGCTACCGCAATATCGAAATATTTGGAAACATCTTCAGAGGAAAACGGGCCGTGGGAGCTGCGAAGCTTCATACATTCCTCCGCAGTGCAGCCCCTGGGAAGATATTTTTCCAAAAATCGCTCCCCTGAGCGGTTGGTAAAGCTTTTCGCGGCGGCAAACGCCCCTTGAAAGTAGTTGAGTCCTCCTGCCGGCTCCAGCGTGGCGTTGATGAACTGGACAAATTCCAAATTTACGATTCTCGCGCCATGGCGGGCCGCCATAGCGTAAGCGCTTCCGTTTAAGGGCCCTACCGCATAGGAATACTGATATAGGTTTTCCCCGCCACCGCAGGCCAGAACAGTAGCTGAAGCCAAGAGGACTGTGATCTCTCCGTCCTTTTGAAAGCCGATCACGCCCCGGCAGGCGCCTTCCTTCATCACCAGAGTAAAAGCGGTAATCCCGGATACCACCTTGAGTTTGGGCCGAGCCTCAATCTGCTCTTGATAAGCGTCTACCGCCTGGTTTAAATCATTCAGCACTCCGCCTCTCGCTGTCTTGCCAAAGCAGCTCACCATACCGATATCCTTACTGTTTGTAAACTCCAGGCCGTAGCCCTTCAGTTCCTCGAAGCCCTGTCGGGATTCCTCTGCCATCCGGCGCGCCAGCACCGGATTCAGACAGCCGTGGGAGGCATGGATAATATCCTGATAAAGCGCCTCTACGTCTGCCTCATCTCGGGCGCAGGTGAGCCCCCATTCCGGGGAATTGGCATAAAATGTGGATCCGCTGTAGGGATAATTCACCGCCAGGATAACCTGGACGCCCCGGTCCGCCGCGGTCAGCGCCGCTTTTAAGCCGGCTGCCCCGCCGCCCACAACCAAAACATCCGTATATAGCTTGATCATCAGAAACTCCTCCTATCTGCTGGGTCTTTCGGCCGGTTGTCCGGACCGGTTTTCTTTATTCTTTCATTTAAGAGCCGTCATGCCACACAGAGCGCCAGCCGTTTATTTCTCTATTGCTTAGCCGTCTTGTGAAATCCGGCTTTCCAGGCTGACATGCCGGAGACAAAAAGCCGCCGGTTCCTCCTTCAAACGGCTAATGGTTCCTATAGTCCTACGCTCAATAGAAGGTGCCTGTGCCCCTTCCTATTGCTTCAGAGATCTGTTTCTCACAAAATCCAAGCGCTAAAGGGCAGGGGCCTTACCCTTTCAGGAAAAGCCCCTGTCAGCAGCTTTTTCACAGGCATGGCAGTTGCCAATGTGGTAAAACCAGTCACTGCCTCTCAAAAATGCAGATCAATCCAATCCTGAATTTTTTTGCAGACCAGTTCCGGCGTATTCAGATCCGGGTCCGTACTCCAGCGGATTTCACTTCCGAAATAGCCCTGATACTCCTGCTCATCGAATACCTGTAGGTCGGCGTCCAGGCTCAGGGTGCCTTCTCCCGGGACACGGTTGGCCCATGAGCCCGTTTCGAGAAGCGCCCCGTCTCTATAATGGACGGAACGGATCTTGTCTTTGCCACAGGCGTCATAGGCATCCTGCGCCGTCTCGCCGGTTTGGGCCAGGCACATTAGATCCACCACAACTCCCAGGTTATCTTTCCCGCAGGCGTCCAGGAACCGCTTCATCCTTCTATGATCCGTGGTCACCGTATAATTCCGGGTGGTCGCCTCCATCACAATGGTGATTCCTTCCGTTTCCGCGATATCAGCGAGCCTGCTCATGGAATCTGCCGCCAGCTTCCACGCTTCCTCCGGATCTTCATCCTTTCGGGCGCTTCCTGGACACATTACCACTGTGGCTGCCCCGATCACTCCCGCCGTATGAATCACATTTTCAAAGTATCGGAAGGAACGAAGGCGGGTGACAGGATCCTTGGAAGCCAGATTGTTGGGATAGGTGCAGCATTCTGGATTGATCTCCACGATACTAAGGCCGTGACGATCCAGCTTCCGCTTGAATCCCGCCATATCCCCGTAGGTCAAATCGTAAAAGCACAAATGCGGTTCCGCGCCGTAGAATTCCAGTTTTTTGGCGCCAATGCGTTCCAGAGAAGCCAAGGTATAATCCAAGGTATAATCGGTATAGAGAAAGTTGGAATGAAGAAACTGCCCTCTTTTCAGGTTCTTAAACTTTATCGCCTGATCGTTCCGCATAAAATCCCTCCCGTTCTTTCCTATGGCATCGGTTCGATTTCCTTCTAGTTTTTCGCGCCCGGCTTTGCCGCACAGCCTCTATACACATTTTCCGGCTTTTTCGCAGGCCGGAGGCCTTCATTCTTTATGCATTACGCGGCCTCAGTCAGTTCTGCTCCGGTTTTCAAGGCCGGGCAGGTTCATTTTCCTCTATTCCTTATGGGTTACCTCTATGATCCCGTTGGTCGCATCAACCTTGACCCAATCCCCGGTTTTGATGATGGAGAACACATCCTCCTCCGGCTCGGCAACCATAGGAAATTTGCAGGCGACGCAGCTCAGCACCGCCAAGGCATCCAGATCGGAATTGATAAAGGCTCTGGGAGCCACGCCGTTAATTTTGCTCCATTTCAGCATACCGCTGGTTCCGGAAGAACCTTTCGTGGACTGAAACACCAGAATCTTATCCTTAAAGGAGCAATTTTCCAGCTCATGGCCTCTTTCCGTAAAAATTCCCTTCATAACGTCGGCGCCGCCCCAGAAGGAAATTCTGCTCTTGCTCACCAGCGCCTCGCCCTCCGCGACGCCCGGAGAGATGCATCTCGCTTTAATAATTGTCTTTTTCATTTCGCAGACCACCTACCCTCTATTGCAGCTTTCACACAATTCTCCGTAGTCTCCAGAGCGGCCCGGCTGTTAATGGTTCCTCTGGCGTAATGGGCTTGTTTGACAGAATCTGTCAGCATGGTACGATTGTTTAAATAGTCCATATTGCAGGAGCAGGTGTCCACATATACCTTACCGCCCGCTTTTTCGATCACATCGATATAACCCAGCCTTCTCGCGTTTTCACGAATACCATATTGAGTATACAGTTCAAAATAGACATCCTTATGGATTTTCTTTCCCTCCAGCATTTGAGAGATTTTAGCAATTTTGTACAGCGTCGTATGAGGACAGCCCAAATAGACGAAATCAACCTTCTCGTCATGGAATTCCCGCAGGCTTTCGATGGTTTCCTCAAGCTCTTTTTTACCGAACACATAGCGTTCCTCCGGGATCACGTCGCCGACCGCGTCTTTCAGGGTCCGCGCCTCCGGGGTGACTCCCACCATATGGAACATGGTGACGCCGCCGGAGGATGCCATAGCCGAGCAAAGCTGCTGGGCCGCCTCAATGGAGATTGGATGGCCTCCGGTGATTACAGGAATCCGCAGATCCGCTTTTTTTCCGATAAAATAGCCCAGGGCGCCCCACTCAATGGGATCCTCAAGTTCTGTTTGAATGTCAATGATCAGATTCCCTTTTCTGCCCTCATCCAGCATCACGCCGAACTCCGGAGCAATCCCCAAAATCGCGGCCGCATAGGAGGATTCCGCGCCGTTTCGGGTAGATCTGGCTCCCAGCATGGAATTAATAAAGATCACGGCGTGAGATTCCGTCCAGCAGCAGCGCTCGCCGGGCATTGGAACGTTGCTGATCAGGTAAGGGGTACAGCTCCAGGTCAGCACCAATCCGTTGGGCCTGGTAGCGTCGATCATTTTTTTCGCGTACGCCGGGATTTTGGAATCCAGTCCAGGCAGCTCAATATTACAGGTGCTGATATGGGTAGTGGCCTTTACCTTCGCACAATAAGAACATTGATCCAGCACTCCTGCCATAATATCATCAAGGCTTTTGTAGGTATCGGCCAGGTTGCTGCCGGGGATGTTCAAATTATTGGGCTGCACATTGGTAACCGGAACCATTCTCTCCGCTTTCATAGCGGTACCCCAATCCACCAGCAGCCTCATGAGCCCCTGTTTAAATTCGCCCTCTTTACCGTTCAGGATATCCTCCTGTTCCTTCGTAAGCTTCATAAAGCATCTCCTTTTTCTGCCAACATAAAAATTTTTGTGAGCCTTCTGCCGAAGCCAGGTAAAATTTCGCCTCCTTTGCAAGGCCCACTCCGGAGCCTTTTATTTTATGGGTTTTCCTACTTTCTAAAAACTTTCCTTTTCCGTCGGGAATTTTTGTTTTTGCGTTCTCCCGCATTCCAATGAGACCGTTTGCCGTCTGGAGCCTGTTCCAGGCCTGAAACATTTTTAAATAGCTTTCAGGCCTACGGCTGTGTTTTCCTCCCGTTTCTCCCAGCCGCCGTGCTGCAGTCACCGCTTTTAACGCACCTGCGCTTGGCGGGACCCGAAAGGACCGCCGGCCTGAAATCCACGGCTGTTTCCGCCGGCCTGCCAAAGGAAAGCCGCCGGCCGCGCCTCCTGCGCATGCGGGCCGCTGGTTTTCGGAAGCCTTACATGGGAGGCATACACACATAGGCTTCCAAATGCTTCGAAGCCTCTAGGCCGCACAAGCCTTCCAGACACCGGGGAAGCAGAAAATAGTCTCCCTTGGAGATCCTTTTTTCATATCCGTCCTTCATATGTAACACGCCCTCCCCTTCGGTGATGACATAAACCGCCGGAGAATCCGTCAGGCTTAAAGTTCCGCCGTTGACCTCTACACGATTCACGGCAAAAAACGGAGTATCTTCCTTGTTTACGATAATTTCCTGCAAAGTATGCTCTGTTCTCTCCTTTACTCTCGGAAGTTTTCTTGCCATATTGACCGGTGCATCTCCATAGAGCGTATAATCAAAGCATTTCAGGGCAATTTCCGGCTCCAGATCCATATACATCTCATAGGGAGCGCTTCTTCTGTCGCCGCACCAGTATTCCGGGCATACCGAGAGATCGGAAGGTTCCTGGATTTCTAAAATCAGGCATCCGTAGCCAATAGCATGAATGGTTCTGCCGGGAATCAAATAGGCGTCGCCCTTTTTCACAGGAATCTCATTCACACATTCGGTCATACACTCCTTTTCCGTCAGGCTCCGCTCCACCAGCTTGGTAAATTCTTCCTGATTCATCTTTTTATTAAAGCCCAAAAACAGCTTCGCGTTTTCCCGGGTTGCAACAACGATCCACATTTCCGCCTTTCCGTACTCGCTGTGGAAATACCTTTTGGCAAACTCCCGGTCAGGATGGCACTGCATTGGCAGCCGGATCCCACTGTCCAGCAGCTTTACCAGCACGTCCCATTTGGGGCAGTCTCCGAGAATTTCCCGAGGATACTTTTCTAAAGCTTCATCCAGATAAAGCTCCGTTCCCTTGATTTTAGAAATGCCCTCCTTCTCGTTCGTGCTGTCCAGGTTCATCGCCCGCACTGACGAAGCCACCCATTCCTCCGGATAGTTGCCATCCTTCGCCTCGTCACCGAAGAAATCGTGGAACAGCAGCCCGCCCTTATAAATGCGGAAAACACGATTTCGCTCAAAAAATATCGGCCGTTCAAATAGCTTCTCCAACTAAGATGCACCTCCAAAATATAATTAAAAAAGATCAGTCCAATTTATAATTAGACCGTTTATTTTGAAATTAGTATAGCAGATTGTACCATTAATTTCAAGCAGTCTGATAATTTTTCTTAAAATTTATTCACCGCCCCAACTCAGCTTGTCCTTCAGCCTTTTAAAAGCAGACCTTTTTGCCTGCGAATACTGTCCCATAAGCTTGGACTCCTGAGCTTTTACCATATTGTCAGCCTGCCGTTGCCGCCGGCTGCACAGCGGCGCCATCAGCAGCCAAATTGTGACAGATCATTGCTTTTCAGCCGGGTGACCGATTGCCAGAAATCCCGGAAGCGCGTTTTTCCTACACTTTTCTCAGATGCCCTGCCGAGTTTTCAAGATTAATCTTTCCAAAACAAAAGCGCTGGAAGAGATTTCTCTCTTCCAGCGCTTTTGTTGAACAATTAGGCTTGAATTGAGCCAATTGGATCGAAATGAGCACCATGAAAATTTATGATAGCCGTCAGCTTTTCAGCAGCTGTCCCGTATAATCAGCTCCGGTTGGAAAATTACTGTATGGTTTTCCTTATACTCTACGCCGTTGACCATATCCAATAAAATCTCGGAGGCTTTTTTACCGATCTCATAGGAAGGAAAGCGAACCGTCGTCAGCCTGACCGGCAGCTCCGCAGAAATGTGAGTGTTGTCGTAGCCTACCACTCCAATATCCTTTCCAGGCATTAGGCCGGCTTCCTCCAGCGCCTGATATACTCCAACTGCAAGCATATCGTTGAAGCAAACCACCGAATCCGGCGGCTCCGGCAAGGCCAGTAGCTGCTTCATCATTTCATAGCCCCGCTTTTTGTGGCTTTTCCCAGCGGTTTCCGAAAAGATAACATATTCCTCCCGCAGCGGGATATTGTTTTCACACAAGGCGCTTTGGTAGCCAATACACCGCTGTTCCGAGGTGGAATAATAGGGCACGGAGATATACGCCGGTTTTTTCCACCCTTTGCTCAGCAAATATTTAGTCACCAAATTGGAGCCGTAAAAGTCATTCCCCACTACCTTTGGAGCGTTTAAGCCTTCGACCCGCCGGTTGCAGAAAACATATTTGATTCCATGATCCTTCAGCTCCCGGTAGCCGTCCAGCAGAACGTTATTTACCGTAGGTACGATAATAATCCCGGAAACATTGGAATTCATCAGCTTCTGCATATACCTGTATTCCTTTTGACTGTCGTTGTCGGTATTACAGATAATAAGATTAATCATGGAGGCACAACAAACATCCTCCACCGCCCGGACCAGCTCAGGGTAGGAATCTTTAGCGATATTGGGCAGGATCAGTCCCCAATTATCGATGGATTGGTTTGGCTCCAGGGGGCTGGTCTTGCCTTTTACCACATAGGTTCCGCTGCCGATTTTTGAAGTTAAATAGCCCTTGCCGATTAACTCCGAAATAGCCCTGTCCACTGTAGTGCGGGTAACGTGAAACCGTTCCACCAGCTCTGTTCTGGGCGGAATCCTGGTCTGGTCGGGAAGCCCCTGAATGTAGTCAAACAGTTCTTTTTTCACTTGTAAATAGCGGTACTGCTTCTTTTTCATTCTTTGTCTCTCCATTATCAATTATTTGGAGCGAAACCTTATCATCGGCCAACGGGAATCGGTCAAATTTAAAAAGGAAAAATTAAATCGGACCGATTTTTTATATTGAAATCATTATACGCCGAAACCAACCGCAATGTCAAGCTATAGAAATCCAACCCATTGGCTCAAAAAGTTAAATTTTCTAAAAAAGCTGAATATTTCTAGAATTTAAGCGCTTTTTCAAGAATTTTATTTTGGAATTTTTAAGAAAGCGGAGAGAAAAATATTTTATTGTACGGTGTGTTTAAACGAGAATTTACCGCAAAATTAGACTGGTTTTTATTTCTATAAATCCAGGTTTATATAAAAATAGTCCGACTATTTTTATAAAATAGGTTGACTTTTCAAAAAGTGGTATGTATAATTAAAACAAAATAATAAATCGGAGGCTGTGAAACCTATGCAAGAAGTTCGATTCGGTATCATTGGCGTAGGAATCCAAGGCAGCAAATACCTTGGTTTTTTCGTGAATCATGAGCTGAAAAACGGAAGATTGGTTGCAATCTGCGACCGGGACCCCAAGGTTCTTTCCAAATTTCAAAAGCAGTACGGCGGGCTGTTCCGCTATTACAGCGACAGCGACAGTCTGCTGGCCGATCCGGAGATCGACGCCGTGTTTGTTACCACGCCTCATTATGACCATGTTCCCATCAGTATCGCCGCCTTAAAGTCTGGAAAGCATTTGATCTGCGATAAGCCTATCGGCGTTTATACAAAAAACGTAGGCGAGCTGCTTGAGGCTGCGGAGGGCTCCGACCGGGTATTCTCCATGATGCATAACCAGCGTACCAATCCGGTGTTCCGGAAAATCCGGGATATGGTTCATAGCGGAGAGCTCGGTGCTCTGAAACGTTATGTTTGGATCTGCACCGACTGGTACCGCTCCCAGGCCTATTACAATCTGGGCGGCTGGCGAGCCACCTGGGCCGGCGAGGGCAGTGGGATGCTGATCAATCAATGTCCCCACAATATGGATCTTTTGTATTGGATTTTCGGTATGCCGGAACGGCTCTGGGCCAAATCCATCTGCGGCAAATATCATCAGATCGAGGTCGAGGATGACGTTTCCGTCTTTATGGAATACGAAAAGGGCTTTACCGGCACGCTGCTGGCTTCCACCGGCGAATCCCCCGGCACCAACCGCCTAGAGGTTTCCTGCGATATGGGCCGGCTGGTTTACGAGGGCGGCGATTCCTTCATTTTTGATGAAAATGTCATTGCCGAGCCTGCGTTCAGCCGTTCGGAAGCGGAAAACCACGGCACCGGCTTCGACCGTCCCGCCTGCAATCGGCGCGTGATTCGTCCTGAGGGAGAAGAAACGGCACACAAGGGCATTATCCAAAATGTCATCAACGCCATTCTCAACGGTGAGAAACTGATCGCTCCCGGTCCGGAGGGAATCAACGCCCTGTCTCTGATTAATGCCGTGAACCTGTCCTCCTGGACGGATTCCACAATTGAATTTCCCATCGACGCAGATCTGTACTGGAAGCTGCTTCAAGAAAAGATTGAAGCGTCCCCAATCAAATCCGTTTAAACGAAAAGGGGGCGTTTGACATGAAAATCGGTTATTGCGCGCCTGCCTGTTATATCAGGGAGGTGAAAGAAGCCGGATTCGATTACATAGAACTGCCGCTGTGCTCCATAGCAGCGGAAACCGATCAATCCTTTGAGAAAATCCTTGCCCAGTTAAAATCGGAAAATCTTCCTTGCCTCGCCAGCAATATGTTTCTTCCCAAAAGCGTCCGGGTCACCGGAAACGATGTAAATCTGAAAACCGCCGCAGCCTACTGCGAAACAGCCCTGTCACGGGCACAAAGGCTTGGAAACCGGGCGGTAGTCCTCGGCAGCTGCGGGGCAAGAAACGTTCCAGGCGGCTTCCCCATGGAAAAAGCCTGGAGGCAGTTTGAGGAGTTTGGCCGTATGGCCGGAGAGATCGCTGCCAAGCATGACGTGGTAATCGTGCTGGAGCCTATCAATGGAACGGAAACCAACCTGATGAAAACCGTGATCGAAGGGGTGGCTCTGGCCAGGAAAATCAATCACCCGTATGTAAAGGCCCTGGCTGATTATTTCCACATGCAGGTAGAAAAGGAAGGCATGAGCAGTATTCTAGCCGCCGGGGATGATCTTTATCACACGCACACAGCGGCGCTGGTAGGCAGAAGCCTTCCCCTGGAATACGACCAGGAAATTCAAGCTTATTTTATCAAGGCGTTAAAACAGATCGGTTACCGCGGAGCACTTAGCATAGAAACCGCTGATTACCGGCAGCCTCTGTCCGAAATGCGGCAGTCTCTTTCACTTCTGCAAAGCTTAGCAGAGCAGGCGGAAATATAGATAGAATAGAGAAACAGTTTTTTACATTAAACAAGGAAAAGGTGGGATGCGTATGAAAAAGTTTGGCATTTTAGTCCCGGTGGTGACTCCTTGCGACAGCCAGGGGCAGGTGGACACGCAAGGCTTGATTTCCGTATGCAATGAGATGACCGGCCTCGGCTGCAAGGGTATCTTCGCTTTAGGCAGCACCGGCAGAGGCCCTTGGTTCGGCCGGGAGGACCGAATCAAAATCTGCAGGGCCGCTGTCAGCGCGAAAAAAGAGGATACCACGATTTTCGCCGGCGTTATGGCGAGCGGGCTCAATGATATGCTGGAAAATGCTAAAGCGATGGCGGATGCCGGCGCCGATATCGCCGTAATGACCGCTCCCGGATATTTCGATTACTCCCAGGAGGAAATCAAAAATATCTTTTTACGCTTTATCGACCAAAGCCCTCTGCCGGTATTGGTCTACGATATTCCTGATTTCACCGGTGTCAAGCTGGATGAAGGCCTGATCTCCGATTTGGTCCAGCACGAAAACGTAGTAGGCATCAAGGACTCCAGCGGTGATAGAGAACGCTTTTTATCCCTGTTGGATCACTTCAAGGCCCGGGATGACCTTTATGTATTTCAGGGCAAGGAAGTTCTCTTAGGAGAAAGCTTGCTTTCCGGCGCTTCGGGCTTTGTGGTCAGCCTGATCCAAATTGATCCGCTTCCCTTTGTCAGGCTGTGGGAGTATGCTCAGGCTGGCAACCAGAAAAAGGTTTCTGAAATTCAAGCTTATATCACCCGGCTTCAGGACTGCGTCACGGAATGTATGAGCAGGCGGCCCCAGACCTCCACGCTGTTTCGGCTGCTGGGTTTGGCGTTGAAATCGCGCGGCATCTGTGAAAACACCTCTATGCCCCACGAAGGCGAGCTTCCCGGCTGGATTGAGGATTACGCCAAGCAATGTGTGGAGATCCTGCGGGAATCCCACAAAATTTTATAAGGAGAGACGTTCCCATGGCTTTAACAACAATGAAAGAGCTTCTGGTTACCGCCCAGAAGGAAAAATACGCGGTAGGTGCCTTTGAATTCTGGTCCCTGGATTCCGCCCAGGCGATTATCCATGCGGCGGAAACAGAAAATGTGCCCGTGATTCTACAGGCCGGAAAAATCGAATGCGATTTCTGTGACGGCGTCAAGTATTTAGCCCAAATTGCTCAGATCGCCGCTGCCGACGCCAAGGTGCCGGTCGCTTTGCATCTGGACCACGCCACCGATTACGATTTTATCTGCGAGGCTATCAATGCTGGGTTCACTTCCGTAATGATCGACGCCTCTATGCTTCCCTTTGAGGAAAACGTAAAAATCACGCGCAAGGTGGTGGAAATCGCCTCCCGCACCGGCGTTACGGTAGAAGCGGAGCTGGGCAAGCTTTCCGGCAATGAGGGAACTGTCAATGTTTCTGAAGAGGAAGCGAACCAGACCGATCCTAAAGAAGCGGCTCGCTTCGTGGAGCAGACCGGCGTAGATGCTTTGGCTGTTGCTATCGGCACCGCTCACGGTTTCTATACCTTTACTCCTAAGATCAATATTCAAAGGCTGATCGACATTACAAAAGAGGTTTCCATTCCCCTGGTGCTCCATGGCGGCTCCGGCACGCCGGAAAAGGATGTCCAGGAGGCCGTTAAGCACGGTATCGCCAAGGTGAACATCTGCACCGAGCTGGTGGCCGCTTTTGGTAAAACCTATATCAAGACCCAGGCGCCGCAGGACTTTAAGTACACCATTCCTAACCTGTTTGGGCCTTCGAAGGAAGCCGGCTATCAGCTGGCCCTGGAAAAAATCCGTTTGTTTAAAGGTCTGTAACGCTTCTTTCTCACACCAAATCAAACATTTATCCTTTTCATAAAAAATAATAATCAATAAGGATAGGAGGAGAAACTGTATGGACAGAAGTGTTTTCGAGCTGTTCCGGCTGGATGGCAAAGTAGCCATTGTAACAGGCGCTCACGCTTGGCTGGGCTACGATATCGCATGCGCCTTCGCGGAAGCAGGAGCCGATGTGATAATCACCTCCCGGAACGTGGACTCCATTCGGGAAACCGCGGCACAGATCGGAGAAAAGTACCATGTGGATACCCTGGCTCTGCCTTTGGACCAGCGGAAATATGAAAATGTTCAGAAAATGGCCGACGCTGCTCTAGCGTGGAAAGGTCACATTGACATTCTTGTCAACAACGCGGGCGGCGGTTCCGGCAAAACCGAGGGAGACTTCTTAAAGCGGGATCCCGCCGATATTCAGAACCTGATCGATATCAATCTGACCGGCTCGGTCTTCTGTTCCAAGGCTGTGGGAGCTATGATGGCCAAGGCCGGCTGCGGCAAAATCATCAATATCGCTTCCATTTCTGCTTTTCTCGCCAGAGACCGGCGTACCTACCATCTTCATAATAAAATGGAGCAGCCGGTGGATTATGCTGCCGCAAAGGGCGGCGTTGTAGGCTACACCATTGATCTGGCCGCCGTTATGTCCCAGTACGGAGTTTATGTAAACTGTATCTCTCCCGGAGCTTTCGACAAAGGCGATCAGCCGGAGGGATATTCCCAGGCCTATCGGGATAAGGTTCCTCTGGGACGGATGGGACGCTTTGGAATTGACATCAAAGGCGCAGCCTTACTGCTGGCCAGCCCGGCGAGCGATTACATGACCGGCGCGAATATCGTGGTAGACGGCGGCTTCAGCATCTGGAACTAGACATAACGGAACGGGAGCCTCGGCTTGGAACGGCCGCCGATTCTGTTTCGATAGGGATAAGGTTTATCCTGAAAGTCAATATTTTAATCTTTATTTTTAGGAGGTATTAAGATGAAAAAGGTTCTTGCACTCATTCTGGCAGCCGCTATGACGGCCACAGTGTTTGCCGGCTGTAACGACGGCAGCACTTCTTCCACCGCGGATGACGGCAGCTCTGCGGCGTCTCCCGCTTCTGAGGACGGCTCCTCCGAGGAGCCCAGCAACGAGGATTGGTCCGGCACGCTGCGTGTCCTCTATCCTGGCACCACGGACATTGAAAAGGAAGTCGCCAACGATCTGAAGGCCGCATTTGAGGAACAGTATCCCAATGCCACAGTGGAATACAACTTCCTGTCCTGGACCGATCTGGATGCAAAGCTTCTGGTAATGGATCAGGCCAACGACTACCCCGATGTCACGCAGATCAACGAAGTAGAAAACGCTGTCAGAGCCGGCGCTCTGGAGCCGATTGAGCCTTATTTGGAAAAGAGCGACATCCTTTCTCTTGAAAACTTCAACCAGGTAGGCTTAGATTATAAGACCTATGACGGCGTACTCTACGGTCTTCCCCATGTACTCTGCACCTATGCTCACATCTACAACAAGGATCTCTGCGACGAGGCCGGTATTGATCCCACAACCTTTGAAACCTGGGATGACGTTCTGGCGGCGGTAGAGACCATCGGCAGCATGGATGGAAAGTACGGCTATGCCATGGCAAACGGCGGCGAGGGCCGCTTCAGCTTCCGCGATCTGGAAATGGTAGCCCTCTCCAACGGATTCCAGCCCGACGATACCTCTGAAGAAACCAAAGACGCTTATATCGAAACCTTGCAACTCTTTGCCGACATGGCCGCTTATATGCCGGAGGCTCAGTCCGCTTGGCAGTATCCTGAGCTGTTCCAGGCCTGGAATGAGGGTAATATCGCCATTATGCATACCGGCTCCTTCTTCACCGGCAACCTGATTTCCCATGGTGACGAGGCCATGGATTGGACCCACGCCTTCGCATTCCCGGCTGGTCCTTCCGCTGACGAAACCCAGGTTATGACCACCGCCGGAGGCTATGCCCTGATCGCTGGCTCCAGTCAGAAAGACCTTGGCTTCAAGTACATTGAAGTTGCTTTGTCCGAGCCTATCCTGGGCAAGATTGCAGCCTCCATGAACTATCCTGCCGTCGATTATGTTTCTGACGATACTCTTGAGAGCTTCGCGGTTGATATTTACGGCGAGGATGTCGCTTCCAAGCATATTTCTCTGGTGGGAGAATTCAGAGACGCCAATGAGCAGTACGGCATCATGGCTCCTATCATCACCAACCAGCCTTCTATGGAAAAGGTTGTTCAGGGCGCAATGGTAAAACTGACCAACGGCGAAATCGACGCGGAGACCTGCTATAACGAAATTAAGCAAGGCATCGACGAAATCAAGGCGCAAACTGCTTAAATTGCATTTTCTATAGTCAGCCGTCCTCAAAGGGGGGGCGGCTGACTATAACAAGAAAACCGCAGGGGTGAACACGTCGATTTCGCACGGACTGTGTGTCACCCTCTTCTTATTACCGCACGATCGGAGGGTTCACTTATGAAAAAGGAAAAACGTTCTTCACGTTTGTCCTTAAAGCAGAATTATTTCTTTTACTTAATGATTCTTCCAACCCTACTTTATTTACTAATTTTTCAAATCTATCCTATCATTGAAACAGTCCGTATCAGCTTTACCAATTGGCTTCTTACCGACCAAAGCAGCGGCGGATATGTTGGCTTCGCAAACTATACCCGGCTGTTTACGCAGGATTCCAACTTCTGGACCCTGTTCCGGAACAGCGTTTTCTGGGTGCTCGGTTCCACTGTACTGCAATATTTCTTCGCTATTCCGATCTCCGTTCTGCTGAACCAAAAAATGCGGGCGCGGGGCCTCTGGCGCGGGTTGATGATGGTCCCTTGGGTCACCCCCATGGTAATCGCCGGATTAATATGGCGCTGGATGTTTGAAGGTAATTACGGGCTTTTCAACCAGCTTCTGGGAACCGATATTGTTTGGCTGGCCGATTCCAGTACAGTATGGATCTGTCTGCTGATCGTCTCTACCTGGAAAGGAATCCCATACGCTACGCTGATGTTCCTAGCGGGGCTTCAGGGAATTCCGGGAGACCTGTATGAGGCCGCTTATGTGGATGGCGCAGGACCCTTCCGCCGCTTCTGGCACATTACACTGCCTCTGCTGTCTCCGGTAATTATGGTAACTGCGCTGACCAGCATGGTTGCCACCTGGACAAAATTCGAGACTATTTGGACTATGACTTCGGGCGGTCCCGGCTATACTACCAGTATCCTGCCGGTTTACATATATATGAAAGCTTTCCGAAGCTTCGAAATGGGCGTTGGTTCAGCGGTAGCCGTGGTGGCCATGCTGGTCATGACCATTTTCATTATTATTTATCTAAAGTTCTACCGGAAATATACAGAAAGGCTGTGATGATATGACTAAGAAAAGAAAACCGGTCGCAAATCTCTTTTTTTACATAGGTCTTGCCATTGTCATGTTCATCATTCTCTTTCCAATGATCTGGCTTGTTCTCTGTACCTTTAAGCCGAATGAGGAGATTTTTTCCTCGGAGCTGCACATTCTCCCCATCAATCCGACAATCGACTCCTATATCTATGCTTTCAATGATCAGAACAAACTGCTGCTCTATCTGGGCAACTCTCTCTTTACAGCCGCCCTTACCGCAATTATCACCATGTTTTTCGCGGCTACAGGCGGCTACGCCATTGGCAGAAAAAATTATTGGGGCATCAACGCGATTATCGTATTCTTAATGATCGCCCAGATGTTCCAAGGCCCTGTGATCATGATTCCTTGGTACAAAATGGCCAGCGCCATGCATATTCTGAACACTAAACTCGGTCTGGTCTGCATCTATCTTACTGGTACCATTCCTGTCTGCGTTTGGATGATGAGCGGCTTCTTTAAAGGAATTGCCATGGAACTGGAGGAAGCGGCCGCTATTGATGGATGCAGCCGGGTAAGAACCTTCTGGAATATTATTCTTCCGCTTGCAAAGGGCGGATTGGTCGCCATTACCATCTATTCCTTTATCCTCGCCTGGAACGACTATCAATACGCTCTGATTTTGACTAGCTCCGATCAGGCAAAGACGGTACAGCTGATTATTAACGAGTTGATCGGAAGCATCGGTGCCATCAACTGGGGCGGTATTATGGCTATGGGCGTAGTTGTAACGATTCCCGTAGTGATTCTATTCGCTTTGGTCCAGAAATGGCTCATCGAAGGTTTGACCTCAGGCGCTGTAAAGGGATAAAAGCTTCACTTTGAAAATTGTGTTAGGGGGAATTCAGATGCTGCGATCCGCGGTCATCGGCCTGGGAGATATTGGTCCTGTTCACGTGAAAGCCATAAAGGGGCTGCCCGGCGCTCAGCTTGCTGCAGTATGCGATATTGACCAGGCTCTGCGCCCTCAGGATACGAAACTTCCTTTTTTCACCGACTACCGGGAAATGCTGGAGGCCATCCATCCTGACTGCGTCCATATCTGTCTGCCCCACTATCTTCATTATCCAGCAGCTCTGGATGCCGCCCGGGCAGGCTGCCATGTACTCACAGAAAAGCCCCTGGCGATGAACATAGAGGAAGCGAAAAAATTCACGGAACTGGAATCCACATTCCAAGTCAAGGTTGGGGTCTGCTTTCAAAACAGGCTGAATCCCACGATTCAGGTGCTGCGGAAAGAACTCCAGGCTCCTGCCAGCGGCGCCGTTACCGCAATTTATGGTTCTGTTGCCTGGACCAGGAGCAAGGCCTACTATGACGCGAAGCCCTGGCGTGGGAAAATGGACACTGCCGGCGGCGGCTGCATGATGAACCAGGCCATTCACACTCTTGATCTGATGCAGCATCTGGTTCCCGGCAAAATTCTTTCGATCCGGGGCGTAATCGGACACCTCTTAGATTATGGCCTGGAAGTGGAGGATACCGCTTCCGCTAAAATTGTTTTTCAAAACGGCATCCAAGGTTTTTTCACCGCCACCGTGGCGAATTATGAAAATCAGAGCGTCCGCATCAAGGTGCGATGTGAAAATGCCTCTTTCCTGCTGGATGACGAAAAACTATGGAAGCTTCCTTCTCATGGGGGACAGCCGATGCTCTTAGCAGAAAACAGCAAACCCTCCATTGGAAAAGCTTACTATGGAAACAGCCACAGCGCATTGATTCAGCAATTTTATCAAGCGGTTTCTTCTGACAGCCAGGATTACGTGCATACCGATGACGCTGCCATCAGTATTTTCATGATAGACGCTATCCGCCGCAGCAGTGAGACTGGTGAAACTATTTATTTATAAAAATCTGATTTTTATAGACTTCCTCCTCCGATCATAGAAAGTGGAGCCTCTCAGTGCCTTGCTGAGAGGCTCCACTCGCTTGTTTTCAAAACAATTCATCATTCAGCTGCCTGCACTAATACCTGTGTTATTTAAAATGGTAGACACAGTATTAAAATTATAAAAGTCTTTTGGTTACAAGGTTATGAAAATCGGACAGGTATCAATATTCTTCTTAAACGGCAGTAATAGCTCTACGGTACGTAGATTGTATTTTCTCACTATCAATGCTATTCTAATATCATGGAAAGGAGGCGGATATTCCTATGAATCATTATGTTACAGGATCCACCATTAAGTCACTTCGGGAAAAACAACGCCTAACACAATCTCAACTAGCAGAAAAGCTGTGTGTCAGTGACAAAACAATATCCAAATGGGAAACCGGACGCGGATTTCCGGATATTTCACTTCTCAAGCCTTTGGCCTGTGCCTTACAGGTCTCTATCCCAGAATTGCTGTCCGGTGAGCAGATTGTCAATACCAATCGTTCAGCAAATGTTTTAAAATCACCTTTGTATATCTGTCCGATATGCGGAAATATTCTACATTCTACCGGACCAGCTATGGTTTCCTGCTGTGGAATTACCCTTCCACCATTGGAAGCCGAAGACGCAGATGACGAGCATCAGCCGTCGTGTGAAGTTATCGACCAGGAACATGTGATTACCTTTCAACATTCCATGACAAAAGATCATTATATATCTTTTGCAGCGTATTGCACAAACAACCGATTTGATTTCGTGAAACTCTATCCAGAGGGAGACGCACAGGCCAGCTTCTTTTGTCGAGGCCATGGTGCCTTTTTCTGGTATTGCAACCATCACGGACTATTTGTCAAGAAATTCTAATTATATTTTTATGCGCTTGTTGATCTTTTAAATAAAATGCAAATGTTTTATTTAACTTAATACAAAATATTAAGCTTTAAAATTTTCATTCATAAAAAGCCTCTGCCTAATCTGAAGAATTGGACAAGCTTTTTAATCAATTCCTATGATCCTTCCTGGTCTATTCACTACAGCCTAGTAAATATTTACCACTCTATTGTGATGCCCAAATTCAGCTTGTCCGCTGGAAATTCATAGTTTTTCCTTTTGCTTTATCCCTTATGAAACCCTACAAGCACACATCAGCACAATGATTCGGTAATTTCTCCTTCTGCTTTATCCATTCTTAATAATATGAGCCACCAGCCGGAGGTTATGCTCAATTAGCTTGCTTCTGGCTTCCATATCTCCATTTTGGAAGCGCTCCAGGTATTCCCTTTCCTCTTTAGCAGTCAAAGGCCTTGGGAACGAACCAGATCCAGTGACATGAAGAATGACAAAAAGCAGATTACTTAACGCATACCCAAGAAACGCACCCAACATGAAATTACCTCCTAAAAATGAACATTACTTCATCCTATGCCAGCTTTAACCGCTTTGTGCTTGACCCCTTTGAAATTTTATGAAAAACAGCCGGGAGAATCCTCCCGGCTGTTTTTCATCACTTTAAATATTCCTGCACAATAAACTTAGGACGCGCTTTTGTTTCCATATAAATTTTTCCAATATATTCTCCAATTATCCCTATGGCCAAAAGCTGTAGTCCCCCAATGGCCCAAACGGAAACCACGATAGAGGTCCATCCAGGCACAGTCCAGCCGATACACCAGGTTATCAAAAAATAAATCAGCATTAAAATACTAATGGCAAAGATGATAATTCCCAGAGTCGTGACCATTCGAATCGGCTTCACACTGAACGATGTAATCCCATCAAAAGCAAAATTGAGCATCTTTTTTAAAGGGTATTTCGACTCTCCGGCAAACCGTTCATGGCGTTCATAGGTAACAACACCAGATTGAAAGCCGATCAACGGCACAATTCCCCGCAGGAACAAGTTGACCTCCTTAAAGCCCTCCATCTCGTCCAAAGCGCGACGGCTCATCAAACGGTAATCCGCATGATTATAGACAATCTCAACGCCCATATGCAGCATCAGCTTATAAAAGCTCTGCGCGGAAGCCCTTTTGAAAAAAGAATCTGTTTTCCGTTCACTGCGCACGCCATAGACCACTTCGCAGCCTTCATAGTACTTTTCTACAAACTGTTCGATAGCGTCCACATCATCCTGTAAATCCGCATCCATTGAGATCGCCATGTCGCAGTATTCCTTTACTGTCATCAAGCCCGCCAGCAAAGCACTTTGATGGCCCTTGTTGCGAGAAAGATTGATTCCTTGAATCATCGGATTTTCCTCGTGATACTGCCGGATAAGCTGCCAAGTATGGTCTTTTGAGCCATCGTTGACAAATACTATTTTGCTATCCTGAGAAATCAAACCCATCTCAATCATTGCGCCGAGCTTTGCCGTTAACCGTTTTGAGGTTTCCGGCAGCACTTCTTCCTCATTATAGCAAGGAATCACCAAATAAAGGACTCTTCCTCGTTCCTGCTCAGCCATCGCCTCTCCCCCCTATACGCTATAGCATTTTGGTTTTTTTCAAAATAAACCCGGCAATTCCCATCAACCCCAGCGAAAGGAGCACCGGGAACCACCAAAATTGGGCTAAGGGTAGGTTTTGAACGTTCATTCCATATAACCCGGAAATAACCGTGGGAATGGAAATGATCAAGGTAATAGAGGCCAGCACCTTCATTACGATATTCAGATTATTAGAAATCACCGATGCGAAAGCATCCATCGTACCGGAAAGAATGTTCAGATAAATGCTGGACATCTCAATGGCCTGCTTAATCTCAATCAGCACATCCTCCAAAAGATCCTGATCCTCGTCATATAGCTTGATGTAGCGTCCTCGCATAATTTTTTCCAGGGTGACCTCATCCGCCTTCAGCGAGGAAGAAAAATACACCAAGGATTTCTCAATATCCAAAAGCTGGATCAGCTCCTGGTTTTTCATAGACTTTCTCAGTTCCCGCTCCACGTGGTCACTGATTTTATCGATCTGCTTCAAATACTGCAGATACTTTGTTGCCATACGCAGCATAATATGCAGCACAAAATGGGTCTTTAAATTCGTCATGACTCCTTTAAGCACGCCCTCGGCGAACTCGCTGAGCAGAGCCGTTTCCTTAAGGCAGACGGTAATTACGTTTTTTTCCGTCAGCATAATGCCTAAAGGCATCGTGCTGTATCTGATATTTTTCTCGTGCTTTTCTACCACCGGAATATCAATGATAATCAATGTATTCCCATCCTCGGAATCAATATGGGAGCTTTCTTCCTCGTCCAGAGAAGCTCTCAAAAAATCCGGCTCAATATTAAAATCCTGAATCAGCGCCTCTATTTCATCTTCTTCCGGCGCCACACAATTGATCCAGCAGCCGCTTTCATACTGCTCGATCTCCGAAATTCTCCCATCTATGGTTTTGTAGTAAGATACCATAGGCTTCAACCCCCGTTCTTTTCCGGGCGCACCTCACCTATGGCTTGCACAAAAGGGCGCTGCGTCCGGTTATGATAAATTTGCTACTTCGATAAGTATCGCCAGGTTCCGGGTTCACAACGCCACCTCCAAATTCTAATTTAGGATTACTTTTTCTGCAAAAAGTATTTGTCAGAATAACCAGTATCACTGCTAAGACGATCATCGTGGGCAGCAGCAAAAACACGTCGGTTTTCACGCTGCGAAGACACGCGCAGGCAATGAACAGGACAGCCAGGGCAAAGCAAAAAAACGACACGCACCTTGTCCGCCGTTTTTCACTATATTTCGTTTTTCCCACTGGCCCAACGTATGATAGCCCGCGGCAAAACTGCTTCTATCGTCTTTGGGATACCCAGTTTATTATAACACACCAAATGAAAAAAGCAAGGCAGAGCGTCTGCCTTGCTTTTAGATTCTTTTCCTCATTTACGGTTAAAAATAGACATAATGTCATAAAAGGTGTCGTCGTCATCCTGATTCGCTCCAGCCGCAGGCGCTTGAGGCACGGCGGGCCTTTGAGCGGGCTGCTCCTGGGGCCGGCGCAGGTTCTGGCCCTGAGGCTGGCTGGGAGCGGGAGCCGCGTTTTTCAGGATCTCAGGCTCAGGCAAATAGGAATCGTGGGTAGCAAAGCCAGTGGCGATAACGGTAACGGACATCTCATCCTCCATATCCTCGTCGAAGGCTGCGCCCCAGATAATGTTGGCTTCCTTATCGGCCTGGGCCGCAATCATCGCGGAAGCAGTTTCCACTTCATCCAAGCCGATATCCGGGCTGGAGGTAATATTGATGATAACGCCCTTGGCGCCATTGATCGCAGTTTCCAAAAGCGGACTGGAAATCGCCATGTTGGCGGCGGTTTCCGCTTTGTCCTTGCCGCTGGCGCGGCCCACGCCCATATGGGCATAGCCGGCATCCTTCATGACAGCGGTAACATCCGCGAAGTCCAGATTGACAATTCCGGGCAGCAGGATCAGGTCGGAGATGCTCTGCACACCCTGACGAAGCACATCATCCGCCACCGCGAAAGCGTTGGCCAAGGTAATCTTAGCCTCGCTGACATATTTTAAACGCTCATTAGGGATCACCACAAGAGAATCGACATGCTCTCTTAAAGCGGAAATGCCCTTTTCCGCTTGTTCCATACGGCGCTTTCCCTCAAAGGCAAAGGGCTTTGTGACGATACCCACCGTCAGGATTCCCATATCTCTTGCGATTTCCGCTACCACCGGCGCCGCTCCAGTGCCAGTACCGCCGCCCATACCGGCGGTGATAAAGACCATATCCGAGCCGCGAATCGCCGCGGCGATAGCCTCTCTGGATTCGTCGGCGGCCTTCTGACCGATATCAGGCTTGGAACCGGCTCCCTTTCCGTGGGTAATCTTCTCGCCTATTTGAATCTTCTGAGACGCCTGAGAACGAATCAGCGCCTGCCGGTCGGTATTCACTGAGATAAATTCGACGCATTTTACGCCGGAAGTGACCATCCGGTCAATGGCGTTTCCGCCGCCGCCGCCAACGCCTATCACCTTAATTTGTACAATGTTTTCAAAGTCGTTGTCCAATTCAAAAGGCATAGCTTTTCCTCCTAAAACTCTCTTATATTTTCAAGTATTGTTGATTTCTTTCACACATTTCCAGTACCTGGAAAGCCGCGGAAATACCGCTTGTCCAATTAGATACACTCTTTTATTAATTTAACACTTTTCCATGGGAATTTCAATCCTTTTTTCCCGTTTCAAGCCATTATTTTATTCTTCCAGCGCCAAGCCTGCCGCCGCGCTTTCCTGGAAGCCTGTCCCGCCGTCCAGCCCTTGGCCGCCGGCATCCTCTTAGCCTCCCGAAGAAGGCTCCGCGCCATCATTTCCCGTGTTTGCCAGGTCCGCGCCGCTGTCAGATGCGTCCGGCGCACTGGAAATGTTTTCAGGTATTGAAGATAGCTCTGAGCCTGCGGCTGTTTGAGCAGAAGCCTCTTCGCTTTGGACGCCCGCCTCTGAGCTGGTTCCGGCCTGGGATGCCGTTCCGTACTCGGGTTTGAAATAAGATCTTCCCTTATCCGCGGCGAGAGACACATCCAGAGTGCCCCGCTGGGCGGTTTTCATATCCTCCGACGTCAGCACCGCCACCGCCGTCTGCAGCTTATATTCCAAATCCGTTGGCATGCCAAGCTTAATGATAATCCTTCCATCATAGGTGATCGTGGGGCTCACCGGATTGGTCAGATCAAGCTCCGTCACCGAAGCCAGGCCTGCCGCCGCTCTGGCGGTTTCGATGTCTGAAATCAGGGTTAGGACGGTTTCATCCTCCAGTACAATCTCCTCAGAAAGCTCCGCCTCCTTGATCGCGGCGCCCTTAATCACCGGTACACCCTCCAGTGGCGCCTGGGCAAGCTCCAGCACCTTACCGGAGCCGCTGATGATCACATACTGGTTTTGGTAGGCGATACACCCCGCAGCCTGGGCCTCTGTGACCTCTATATTTACCGTGGAGGGAATCTTTCGTTTGATCCGCACCGTTTCCAGATAGGGCATTCGGCTCATAATCGCCGCTTCCCCCTCGGCGGTATCAATGGTAATCAGGTTTTCCCCCTTTTCCACCCCGCTTAAGGAAATGATTTCCTGGGGGTCATAGCGTGATTCCCCCACCACCTGAATGGTATCGATTTTAAAGAGCACTGTCGCGCCGATGGCGATGCCCGCTGTCAAAATCGCTAAAATCATCACTGTATACAAAACGCCGATTTTCAGCTTTCGGTATTTATTTCTGCGCGCCGAATAGACCCGCTTTTTCTCTTTTTTTTCCACAGCAGCCTCTGCCCGCCGTCCTCCGGATCCCCGGGAGCTTTTTTGAGCCGCCGGCTGCCCCCGGGGGGCGCGCTTTTCCGGCGGCCTGGAATTCCGGGCCGCCGGTTTCCTAGGCTTCTCCCGGGGAACTGGCTGTTTATTCTGATTTCGTTCTCTCGTGCCCATGTTCCACATCCTTTAAATTCTGCTGACCTTCGCTCCTATTTGGTTCAGGCTTTTCTCAATCGCCTCATAGCCCCGGTCCACATGCCGCAGGCCGGAAACCTCCGTCAGCCCGTCGGCGGCAAGGCCCGCCACAATCAGCGCGGCCCCGCCCCGCAGGTCCGGCGCTTCCACAGACGCTCCGAACAGCCTTGGCACGCCTTCCACAATGGCCACACGGCCCTCCACCTTGATATTAGCGCCAAGCCTGCAAAGCTCACCGACATGCTTATAGCGGCTTTCAAATATGTTTTCCACAAAAATACTGATCCCATCGGAAACCGTGGTCATCGCCATCATCGGAGCCTGAGCGTCGGTAGGGAAGCCCGGATACGGCATGGTCCTCACGCTTTTGACCGCCCGCAGACGCTGGGGCGCCTGTATCCGCAGGTTCGCGTCGTCCCACCGCAGGCGGCAGCCCGCCTCCTGGAACATCGGAATAACCTGGGACAAATGGTCGGGAACCACCCTTCTCAGCAAGAGGTCGCCGCCGGTGACCGCCGCGGCGGTCATAAAGGTGGTGGCCGCGATCCGGTCCGGGATCACATGATGCTCTGTTCCGGTGAGCTTTTCCACTCCTTCGATGACGATCCGGCCTTCGCCGGCGCCGAATATCCTTGCGCCGCAGGCATTCAGGAAGCCGCATAAATCACAGATTTCCGGTTCTCTGGCCGCATTGTTAACGACAGTAGTTCCTTCCGCCAGCGCCGCCGCCAAAATGATGTTTTCCGTGGCGCCTACGCTGGGAAACGACAGGGCAATCGACGTTCCCTTCAGCCTAGCCGGCACGGAGCAGTCCAGATAGCCGTGAAACTCATTGATCACCATCCCCATCTGGCGCAGGGCCTTCAGATGGAGATCAATGGGTCTGGGGCCCAGCTCGCAGCCGCCGGGAAAGGAAAGCTTCGCCTTTCCCATCCGGGAGGCGACGGCGCCCAAAAAAACGATGGAGGAACGCATTTCCCGCATGAGCTGATCGGGAATATCGCAGCGGCAAAGGGTATCGGTATTTACCGACACCGTATCCCCCTCCCGGACCACCCGGCAGCCTAAATACCTTAGGATTTCCACCGAAGCGTCAACATCGGACAGGCGGGGGCAGTTATGTATATGGCTTTCCCCGTCGCATAAAAGAGTAGCGGACAGCACCGGCAAGGCGCTGTTTTTCGCGCCGTGAACCGTCAATTCCCCTTCCAGACAGTGGGAACCCTCTATCATCAGCTTCGACACAGCAATACACCCTTTCCTTTTCTGATACTGCCATACTATGCGAAAAGGAAAAACCTGGTGCATTGCCGGAAAGCGGAAGAACGCAAAGTTTCTGAGCCTATGCTTTCAGCTCTGATTTTTCTTTAAAACTTCCTTGATAACCTGATAAATACGCTCGCTGGAATCCAAAATCGCCATGGCCCTGGCGTTGTCCTGGTATTCCTTCAGCTTGATCGGGTCAGAAATCATTTTTTTCACCATCGCGATCAGGGAGTCTCCGGTCAGGTCCTTCTCCTCCAGAATCTCGGCGGCGTTCCGGCTGACCAGCGCCATGGCGTTGTGATATTGGTGATTCTCCGCGACGTTGGGAGAAGGAATCAGCAGAGAAGCCTTTCCCTGCGCCTGGATTTCCGTCAGGGTGATCGCCCCCGCCCTGCAGATCACCAGGTCGGCCGCCGCCATGCATACCGGCATATTGTTGATATATTCCCGGATGTCCAGGTTTTTGTGGGCCTTTAGGTCAACGCCCTTTTTCTCCAAAAGCTCTGGGAACCATTTTCCGTACTGCCCATAGGCGTGGATATGCTGGAACCGGTCGTCCCTGGAGCTCCAGGCGATCAGATCCGCTGCCGCCTCGTTGATTTTTCTCGCCCCCAGGCTGCCTCCGAAGGACAAAATCACCGGACGGTTGTCCAGGCGCAGGTAATCCCGGGACGCCTGCTTCTGAGAGGTAACGATCTGCCCCCGCACCGGATTTCCGGTGACAGTGAAGCTGGCGTTTGGGTCCATATGCCGCTTCGCGTCCTCAATGGCCAGCATCACCCGGTCCGCGTGCTTTGACAGCATTTTATTGGTCACGCCCGGAAAAGCGTTTTGCTCGTGAATCAAAGTGGGAATTCCCATCTTCTGCGCCTGCCGGATCACCGGACCGCTGACGTAGCCGCCGGTGCCGATGCAGAGATCCGGCTGAAACCGGCTGATAATTTTTTTTGCCTCTCTGCTGGATGAGAACACCAGCTTTACGGTATGGACATTTTTTTTCAGGCTTTCAAAGGACAGCTTTCTTTGAAAGCCTGAAATCTCGATCTTCTCAAAATCATAGCCCGCCTGAGGAACCAATCTCTCCTCCATGCCGCCCTTGGCTCCCACGTAGAGGATCTGCGTGGCCGGCTCCCGCTGGCAAACATAGCCGGCGATGGCCAGCGCCGGATTGATATGGCCCGCAGTGCCGCCGCCCGCTAACAATAATTTCATATCACTACCTCCCCCAGGACAACATGCCTGGCATCGTTTTACTATAAAAGAACTCTTTCCGAACGCGCTCCAATGTTAAAAGCTCTCCAGGCCGCCGGAGCCTTAGCCTTCACGCCCAGCAGCGCTTTCCCGCTGAAAGGAACGGAGCAAAAACGGAAGCCCGGCCAGGGCGCTACCCCTTTTCGATCATCGACGTTCGGGAAATCGACAGCACCACGCCCATCTGGGCCAGCAGAATCACCAGGGACGTGCCCCCATAGCTGAAAAACGGGAGACTGATCCCCGTATTGGGAATGGTGTTGGTCACTACGGCGATATTCAAAATCACCTGGAGCCCCACCTGGGCGGAAAGGCCGATTCCCAGCAGGGAACCGAACTTATCCTTGGCCTTCAGCGAGATGCTGATGCCGCGCCAGACCAGCAAAGCGAACAGAATGATAATAATCAAAGCGCCGATCAACCCCAGCTCCTCGCAGACGATGGCAAAAATAAAGTCGTTCTGGGGCTCCGGCAGGTAAAGGTATTTCTGCCTGGAGTTTCCCAGCCCCAGCCCCAGCAGGCCGCCCGAGCCGATAGCATAGAGAGAATTTCTGGTCTGCCAGGTTTCCTGCCAGATCTGCTCGTTAAAGGGGTCCAGCCAGCCTAAAATGCGGTCGTTGGCATAAGAAAAGTTATCGGTGAAAATGACCAGATACAAAATGGCTCCGACAATCACAGACAAAGCGATCACAAACCACCGCAGCTTCACGCCGCCGATGAACAGCATCCCCGCCGCCAGCAGCACTACAATAGCAATACAGGAAATATGAGGCTCCGCCGCTAAAAGCAGCAGCGTCGGCACCAGAATGATCAAATAGGGTAAAATCCCATAGCGGAAGGTATCCATCCGCTTGAAATTGATGGAAATCAGATGAGCGAACGAAAGGACAATGGCAAATTTGGTAACCTCCGAGGCCTGAAAGCTGAAGGTGCCGATCTGCACCCACCGGTGCACCTGATTAATCGCGGGCTGGAACAGCACCACCACTAACAGCAGGAAAGAAACGCCTAAAACCGGCATGGCGAATTTATGAAGATGATGATAATCGAAATAGGAGACCAAAATCATGATAACGATCCCCAGCACCGCGAACAGCGCCTGGTCCTTGATGAAATAATAGCTGTCGCCGTAAACATAATAAGCGTTTGCGTAGCTCGCGGAAAAAAGCATCACCAGGCCGATGCAGAGAATCACCATAATCAGCAGGAAAAAGGGCATATCCATGCCTGCCCGAATGGAAAAAATCCGGAACTTTTTCTTCACCGCCCGGCCGGACCGGGCAAAAATGTTCTGGCCTTCCGCCTTTTTAACCTTTTTCTCAGGCTGCTGTCTATTGCCGTAAGAACGGGAAGGATACTGGCTGCTGATTTTTTTATTTTCCATAGACAACCGCCTTTCTGGGATTTTCAGAATCGTTATTCAGACGCACAAGAACAGGAAGCGTCAAGAGGAAAGAAGGGCCCTGCGCCCGCTTCCAGCCCAGGCTTTTCCGCTTCAGCACACGGAAGCTCTCAGGTCTGCGCCCTAGACGCCGAAGAACACCAAAAGCATAGAAGCAATACCGCCGATCATGGTGATGCAGCTGAACACAACACAGATTTTGACCTCGTTCCATCCGCACAGTTCGAAATGGTGGTGGATTGGGCTCATTTTAAACAGGCGTTTTCCGTGGGTCAGCTTGAAATAGGTTACCTGAAGCATGACAGAGCCGATTTCCATCCAATATATAATGCCCAAAGGAATCAATAATATGGGCAGGTCCATGCCAAAAGTAAGGGCGCATACCGCGCCGCCTAAAAACAACGAGCCGGTATCCCCCATAAATACCTTAGCGGGGTTGAAGTTCCACAGGAGAAAGCCCAGGCATCCGCCGGCCACGGCGGCGGCCATAATGCTCAGACCAAACATGGAGAGATAGCTGGAAATCACCATACAAAACACGGCAAAAAAGAAGGTTACCGACCCGTTCAGGCCGTCGATGCCGTCGGTGAAATTCACCGCGTTCACCACGCCGACGATCAAAACCGCCGCGATGAGCCAATAAGCCCATCCCAGGTCCACCAGGCCCACAAAGGGGATCTCCGTGGTGCCGGTACCGCCGGAAAGGTAGATCGCCGCTAAATAAGCGGCCGCCACCAGAAACTGGAGAATCAGCTTTTGCTTGACTGTCAAGCCCAAATTACGCTTTCTCACCACTTTAATATAGTCGTCCAAATAGCCGATCAGGCCATAGCCCAGGGCCAGACAAAGGCCGGCGAAAATCTTTGTCGCCATCAGGCCGGTTTCGGACATTTGAAACACATTGTCGCTGCTGATCTGCCAGTAACAAGGCACTGCCACGACAGTAGCGATCAGGATTCCTATGATAAACATAATCCCGCCCATAGTAGGGGTTCCTTGCTTTTTCTTATGCCATTTGGGACCCTCGTCACGGATGGTCTGCCCAAAATTGATTTTATGTAGGAATGGGATCATCCATTTTCCCATGATCGCAGTGATGCCAAAAGCGATTACCGCGGCGATCAATGCCCAAACTCCATTCATGCTTTTCTCCTGCCTCTCAAATCATCAAAGTTCTTTCGTAAAACCAACTTTGATTATATCATAGGGAGCCTCCGCCGTCATAGAAAAATTTGGCGGATTTTGCCGGCAAATTTTATAAATTATGAATCTTCCCGGCAGTCTCCGGCCAAAATTCCCGCGAATCCTTCGTTACTCCACGTTATCCGGCACGACAAATTCCACCGTTACCACAGTTCCCTTGCTGACCTGGGTGTTTTCAGCGACGCTCTGGCTCACTGACTCCGCACCGGCCCCCTCAGAGTTTCCGCTGATCTTGATATTGATGCCGGCGTTTTCCGCCGCCGCTACGGCTTCAGCTGCCGACAGCCCCACTAAATTGGGGACTGTAGCCGTACTGTTTTGGACGCTCTGCTGGTCGGTATACAGCACAATGGTGCCGTTCTGCGGCACAGGCTGGCCCGCTTCGGGGATCTGCTGCACCACGGTATCCCCATCTCCCAGCACGCTGAAGCCCAGGCTGGAATTGTTCAGGGTGGTTTTAGCGTCCTCAATGGGCAGCCCGGTTACCGACGGAGTTTCCGCATCCCGCTTTGCCAGTTCCTCGTCGGTGTACTGGCGCTCAATGCCCAGATAGGGCAGAACCTCTTCCATAACATCCCGGAAAATAGGCGCCGCCACATAACTTCCGTAATAGCTGGGGCCCTGGGGATTATCGCAGTACACCAGCATTACCACCTCGGGGTTATCCGCGGGGGCGAAGCCTAAATAGGAAGCGATATACGTATCCTCTCCCGTATCGCTGGCGTTATCGTCGGCAATTTTTTCAGAGGTGCCGGTTTTTCCGCCGATTCGGAAGCCGGCCACATAACCGTTTTTGCCCGAACCGATGGTGGCGTTGGTCTGAAGCATCTGGCACAGCTCCTTGGAGACCTCCTCAGAGATTACCTGGCGTTTTACGGTAGTGCCCACGGATTGGACAATATTGCCGTCGCTGTCTAAAATCTGCTTCACCACATGGGGCTGCACCAGCTTGCCGCCGTTGACCGCGGCAGCGGCGGCGGTGAGCATTTGAATCGGAGTGATGCTGAAATTCTGTCCAAAGGAGGCTACCGCCAGGTCGGCGTTCGTCATCGAGCCGTCGGAAGAAAAGAAGATGTCCGTGGCCTCGCCGGG
Organism: [Clostridium] leptum DSM 753; assembly: GCA_000154345.1. Taxonomy (GTDB): domain Bacteria; phylum Bacillota; class Clostridia; order Oscillospirales; family Acutalibacteraceae; genus Clostridium_A; species Clostridium_A leptum. The sequence continues at coordinate 70,619 of DS480348.1, read as the reverse complement.
CAGGTCGATGCCGGTGGGCTCGGAAAAGCCAAAGGCTTGGTAATATTCCCAGAACTTCTCAGCGCCCACCTTCTGTCCCAGCTGGATAAACGCCGGGTTGCAGGAATTGCAGAGCGCCTCCAGGAAGGTTTGCGTTCCGTGTCCGGAAGTCACATGGCAATGGATGGGCCTGGGATATCCTTCCACCATCTGGGCGCCGGTGCAAACAAAAGTAGAATTTTGATCCACTACGCCCTCCTGCAGGCCCATAGCCGAGGTGATGATCTTAAATACAGAGCCGGGGTAATAGGTATCGCTGACCGCCTTATTTCTCCACTGCTGCTGGATTGCCTCGCTGGTAGCCGCGTCCTGCTGGTCCTCCGGCAAGGCGTCTATGGCCTTCTGTACATCCTGATCCACGATAGTAAAGGGGTCGTTAGGGTCGAAATCCCCTTTCACCGCCATGCCATAGATCTCACCGGTATTTACATTCATCATAATGGCGGCGGCACGGTTTTGAACATCATTATTGATGATGCCCTGTTCCAGATACTTTTCCATAAAGTGCTGGATGGTCTCGTCGATGGTCAGCACCAGGCTGTAGCCATCCTCCGCCGGCACCAGCTGCTCGTAATCGTAGGGCATATCGGTGCCGATGGCGTTTTTGGCCGTAATCAGCCGGCCTGCCGTTCCGGTAAGGGTACTGTCATAATAGGCCTCCAGGCCCGCAAGGCCCTGGTTGTCTCCTCCGACGCACCCAAGCACCGCTGAGGCAAAGGCACCGTAGGGATAATACCTTTTGTAATCTTCTATTAATCGAATACCATTTGTTATTTCATTATCAGTTTTAAATTGCAGAATGGCATCCTTAACGTCGGATTCCACCTTTTTCTTTAATATGGTGTAGTAGGAGTTGGGATTCATTTTATCCATAATATCCTGGGCTTCCATCCCAAGGATTTCTGCCAAGCCGTTAGCCACCAGCGTTTGATCCTCTTTATCCGTCAAATACGCGGGCTCCAGAACCACCGTCCACACATTGGCGCTTTGGGCCAGCGGCTTCATGTTGCAGTCGTAAATGGTACCCCGCTTAGCGCTGATCGTGGTATCCTTCAGCTGCTGGCTCACCGCTCCCTTCTGCAGGGTTTCTCCTTCCACAATCTGAAGCTGCACCAGCCGGAAAATCGGCAAGCCGAAGCCTGCAATCAGCATCACCATCAGCACGATCAGGGATCTGCGCCATAATCTCACCGTATTACCCTTTGCCATTGGTTACCTCCTATATCGGCAGAAATTCCTCCACATAGTAAAATGAGAGTTAAGATAAATCCTATCTCAACTCTCCGTACCTTGAAACTTCCTGTTTCAATCTTATGCCAAACTTATCCGGTTATGACAACAGGCCGGAAATCGCGTCCGCAATGGTATCCAGCCAGCTTTTCTCCTCCGGCTGGATGATTTCCGCCTTATCGCCGTTCGCCAGACTGATATACGTGATTGGGTTGTTGGCGGCGTTCTGCATCCCCAGCTGGTTCTGGGCGTAATCCTCCACAGAACGCAGGGAAAGCTGAGATTCCACCTTTACCTGAAGCTGGGTAGTAATGCTTTGCTGCTCTGTCAAGAGCGCGTTAGCGTCGTTGATGTTCTCTGTCAGCTCCGTGAGCTGCACCTGGCTTAAAATCATGGTTCCCATAATAGTGAGGACGATGAGGGAAAACAGGATTCCGCCGATGACGGTAGTGGGCTTATATTTGATCCGGCGGCTTTTTTCCAGCTGCTCTTCTGAAATTCTGATCAGGTTGTTTTTCTTTTTCGGCTGCTTGCTAGGCGCCGGCCGCTGCTGCTCCTGCTCTTTTCGAGAGGGTTCAAACAGGGAAAAATCGTATGCTTCGTTTTGATTTGCCACCGTTTTTCACTTCCTTGCTGTGATATATCTTTTTTATTATTTTAATCGAATGCAGACCCGCAGCTTCGCGCTTCTGCTTCTTGGATTTTTTTCTAATTCTGTTTCAGACGCCTTCACCGGTTTTCTGGTTACCAGCTCAGCGCTGGGCGTTTTGCCGCAGACACACACCGGAAAATCCGGCGGGCAGGTGCAGCCTTGGCACCAGGAGGCCATTCTCCGCTTTACCAAGCGGTCCTCCAGGGAATGAAAGGTAATCACCGCCAGGCGTCCTCCGGGCTTCAGCAGAGAAAACGCGGCGTCCAGCCCCTCGGAAAGCCTGTCCAATTCTCCGTTGACCGCGATCCGCAGCGCCTGAAAGGTCTTTCTTGCGGGATGTCCATCTCGTCTTGCCGCCGCGGGGTAGGCGTTTTTCACGATCTCCGCAAGCTGAAAGGTCGTTTCAATGGGAGCCTGTTCCCGGGCCGCCGCAATTCCTTGGGCGATCCGTTTGGAAAACCGCTCCTCGCCATACCGGCTGAGAATTTCGGCAAGCTCCTGCCAGGGCAGGCTGTTGACAAGATCCCCCGCGCCGGGGCCCTCCTGGCTCATACGCATATCCAGGGGAGCGTCGCTGTGATAGGAAAATCCCCGTTCCGGGGTATCAAGCTGGTGAGAGGAAACGCCGATATCCATCAGCACGCCGTCCACGCTGTCAACGCCGAGGCTTCGGACAACCTCCTCCATCTGAGAGAAATTCGCCCGGCAAACAGTAACCCCCGGGTAATCGGCAAGCCGTTTGGTGACTGCCGCGATAGCGTCCGGGTCCTGATCGATGGCAATCAGCCTGCCTGTGGAAAGCCGCTTGGCGATGGCCTCTGAATGTCCGCCGCCGCCGGCCGTGCCGTCCACATAAACGCCGTCCGGCTTCACGGCAAGCCCCTCGATGGTCTCCCGGAGCAGTACCGGTAAATGATAGCAAGCCAAACCGGCCGCCGCCTTTCTTTATCAGAATCCTTTCCCGCAGGCCCTTTTCCGGCTTTTGTCTCTTCGGAAATCACAGCCTTTTCAAAGCATTCGCGGCCTGCCTTTCGGGCAGCCTCCGGAAAGCATTTTTCCATTGCTGCGATTCAAGCCGCCGAGCCTTGCGGACAACGCTAAATTCCCAGCTCGTCCATGGCCTCGGCAATGCTTTCTTCCGTCAGCTCGCCGTTTACCTGGTTCCAGCGGCTGGTGTCCCAAATCTCCACCCGGCTGGATACGCCGACAAAGGTCACATCCTTGGTCAGTCCCGCGTGATCCCGCAAAGGCTGCGGAATCAAGATCCTGCCCTGCTTGTCTGTTTCCACGTCGGTAGCGCCGGAGAAAAAGAACCGCTGAAGGCCTCTGGATTTAGAGAGAGGCATGGACTGGATCTTCTCCTGAAGCCCCTTCCAGCCCTCCCCGGAAAGTACAAAAAGGCAGCCGTCGAGGCCCTTGGTTACGTAAAAGCATTCTCCCAGGTCCTCGCGGAATTTGACGGGCACGATGACGCGGCCCTTGGAATCGATATTATGTTGGTACTCGCCGATCAACATAGCCGCCACTTTTTGGGAAAACAGAAGAAATATATTTCACTTTCCTCTACTTTCCCCCACCTTTCACCACTTAATGAATAAATTATAAAGCATGATTATGTAAATTGCAAGTGCTTTTTCAACTTGTTCATAATTGGAAATCATTTCTGGTAAAAAAGCGCCCGGTTTTCGCGGAATTTTCGCGAAAAAACACGAAATCCCCGGGCGGATCAGATCCGTCCGGGGATTTCGCGGCTGAAAGATGGTTATGTCAATTGTTATGTTAATTAAAATCGTCGAACTCCACCTCGTTCATTTCTGGAAAATCCAGAAACTCGGATAAGGTCATGCCGAAGCCAAGGGCTATTTTATAAATTGTCTTTAAGCGAGGGTTTGAAGTTACACCCCGGACTACCGCATCCACAGTAGTCTGAGGCATTCCGGCCATCATCGCCAAATGATTTATCGAAATATTTCTTTTTTTGCAAAGATCCAAAATTCTCTTCCGAAGCGCCTCTGAACTAGTCAAGTTTTCTTCCTCCATAAATAAAACTGTCGCTTTAATTAAAGTCGTCAAATTCTACCTCGTTCATTTCCGGAAAATCCAGAAACTCGGATAAGGTCATGCCGAAGCCTGTGGCAATTTGATAAATTGACTTTAAGCCGGGATTTTTAGTGACTCCACGAACCACCGCATCTACAGTAGACTGGCGAAGTCCCGCCATATCTGCTAAATGGTTGGTCGTTATATTTCTCCTTTTACAAAGCTCAGAAATTCTCTTTCTAAGGGCATCAGAACAAGTCAAGTTCTTCTCCTCCATAAATAAAGCTGTCGCTTTAATTAAAATCGTCAAATTCTACCTCGTTCATTTCCGGAAAATCCAGAAACTCGGATAAAGTCATACCAAACCCAGTCGCAATTTGATATAAGGTTTTAATTCGTGGATTTCTGCTGACGCCTCTTACAATTTCACTTAATGTAGACTGCCACACTCCAGACATATCGGCTAGATGATTTACTGTAATATTGCGAGTCTTGCAAAGAGACAGTATTCTTTCACCTATCGCTTGAGAGATTGTCATAAAACCACCCTTTGTTAACAATATACCGTTAACTCAAGGCTATCATTGAAACCGCTCTAAGTTATGTGTACACAGTTGATAAAACAATATAAAAGGACTAATATTAACGGTATAATGGTAACTTTACCCATTAGGAGGGCTTTTATGATCTGCTGTGAAAATAATTTTTGCTTATACTGGCAGGATGATACCTGCCTGCTGGAAAACATAAGCTTAAGCCTGCAAGGGGTATGCCAAAGCTGCGTTTGCGTGGATATCGGCGGCAGCCTGTTGGACGCTTTGCGGCAAAAGCAGCTGGAGCGCTTAGAAGGCTGCCTACCGGACGATTAAACCGATAAACCGTCCGTTTTGAGCAGCCAGGCAGCTTTCCTGTTTTTGGTGCTCAGCCAGCCGGCGCATAAGGCCATGAGCCGGGCATTTCCGCACCGGCTCTTTCATAACCAAAAACAAGCCCTATTTCAGGCCGTCCCTCTGACAAAACCGCGCTGGACTTATTCCGCTTCCAGTTTGACTTAAAAATTTAAACCGCCGCCCCTTCGGCAAAAAAACTCCCGGCAGTAAATCAATACTGCCGGGAGTTTTCTCATTAAGCAGGTACAGCGCCGGCCTTGCCAGCGCTCGTATAGCCTTCGCCTTGCTTTCTGGAATGGATTCTTCTTACTGGTTGCCCGATCTCTGAGACGCCTTCAGATTTTGCCGGGTTTTCCTCAGCTCCGCTAAATTGGCGGTCATCTGTTCGTCCGTACGCTTCATCAGGTCGTCCACATACTCGTTGGCGGCCCGGCGGATTTCTCTGGCCTTGGTCTGGGATTGGCTCAAAAGCTCGCTGCCTCTTGCCTGGGCCTGGCGCACGATCTCATCCTGGTTCACCATCACCCGGGCCCGCTCCTCGGCTACCCTCACCACGGTTTCCGCTTCCCGCTTCGCGTCGGCGATGATCTGAGAGCGGTCGCTGACAATCGCCTTAGCCTGACGAATCTCCTGCGGCAGGCTGGAACGAATCTTATCCACAATTTCCCGCACTCTTTCCGCGTCCACCAGAGCCTTCCCGCCGCTTAAGGGCATATTCCACGCGCTGTCAATCATCTCGTCCAATTCATCTAAAAGGGATGAAACGTTCATTGCTTTCACACTCCTTATTTACAAAGTCTATCCTGGATATCCTTTAAAATGCAAGCCGGGACAAAATCGGAAATGTCCCCGCCGAACATAGCGATCTGCTTCACAATACTGGAGCTTAAATACATATTCTCCGCCGAGGTGGTGAGAAACACCGTCTCCAGTTCCGGGTTCAGCTTTTTGTTGGTCAGAGACATCTGAAACTCATACTCAAAGTCGGACACCGCCCGCAGCCCCTTCACCAGCACCGTGGCCTTCCGGGTTCTGGCGTAATCCGCCAGCAGGCCGTCGAAGCCCACGATTTCCAGGCCGTCGATCTCCTTGGTCGCCCTCTTCAGAAGCCCGATCCGTTCCTCCAGAGAAAAACTGGGGTTCTTGGTTGGATTCACCAGCACCGCCACGATCACATGGTCAAACATTTTCCTGGCCCTGCGGATAATATCCACATGGCCCACGGTCACAGGGTCAAAGCTGCCGGGACAAATTGCTGTCGTCACGATCCAACCACATCCTTATGTCGGTATAAGCTGATGAGGATCTTGCCGTGGCGGTAGTCCCTCCGCTTGACAAAATCTCCCGCCTGGGCGGGCAGCTCCTCATCCGCCGGGTGCTCGCACAAAATCACCCCGCCGGGCTTCACCACCGCAGACGTCATTTCCAAAGCCTTTTCCAGCAGCCCCGTCCGGTAGGGAGGATCTAAAAACGCCAGGTCGAATTTGCCGTTGGGCTGGGAAAGGAACGCCAGCGAATCCATATTGACTACTCTACCCTGCTGGCCCAGTCCGGTTTTTTCCAGGTTTTCCCTGATGATCTGAACCGAATCCTTCCGGGAATCTACAAACACCGCTTCCCTGGCGCCCCGGCTCAGGGCCTCGATACCCATTTGCCCGGAACCAGCGAACAGGTCTAAAAACCGGCGTCCCTCTATTTGAAACTGAATGATACTGAAAACCGCTTCCTTGATCCGCTCCGGCGTAGGACGAACCTCCTGGCCTTCCAGGGTTTGAAGCCGTCTGCCCCGTGCGGAGCCTGTGATTACGCGCATAGCCTTTTCCTGATAGGGAAAAATCCCCATATCCCTTTCTTTCGCATCCTTAGACCCCGCGGCTGCCGCCGCGGCGCCCATCCTGTTTTGATTTATAAAATATATTATCCCATTATCAAGGGGAGCTTGTCAACCTTTCCTTTGGAAAAGAGAGGAAAACAGTCTAATTTTTTTCATTTTTCCGTTCTATTTTCCCGGTTTCCTCCCCTGGGACGGAGGCGGGATGAAAATAATCGTAAACCGCCTGGGCCGCCGGCTGATTCATGGAAGGCGCCTGCTCCAGCTCCTTAAGCTCTGCCTGGGCGATATTTTTAATGGTTTTAAAGGATTTCAGCAGCGCCTTCGCCCTGCTCGGCCCTATGCCCGGGATAGACGTCAGGCTGGAGGACAGAGCCGTTCTTTTCCGGGTCTGCCGGTGGTAGCCGATGGCGAACCGGTGGACCTCATCCTGAATCTGGCTCACCAGGGTAAACGCCTGGCGGCTGCTGTTGATTGCGATTTCTCCGCCGTCCCTGGCGATGGCTCTGGTCCGGTGCTTGTCGTCCTTCACCATGCCGAACAGGGGAATTTGAAGCCCAAAGGCCTCCAGCACCGGCCGCACCGCCGCCACGTGTCCTTTTCCGCCGTCCAGCAGGATCAAATCCGGCAGCCGTCCGAAGCCCTCGCCGGTGTCCTTTTTTTCTTGATATTCCTGAAGCCGCCGGGAAATCACCTCCTGCATGGAGGCGTAGTCGTCCTGTCCCTCAAAGCCCTTGATTTTAAATTTCCGGTAAGCGGATTTCAGCGGCCTGCCGTTTTCAAACGCCACCATGCCCGCTACATTTCCGCTGCCCGCCAGGTTGGAGATATCGTAGGCTTCAATATATTCCGGCGGCTGGGCAAGGCCCAAAAGCCTGCCCAGCTCGTCCAGCGCTCCCATTTCACGGCCGGTACGCCCCGCCTGCTGCGCCAGTTTTTCCGAGGCGTTTCTCCTGCACATATCCACCAAATGGGCCTGCTCGCCCTTTTGGGGAACGGTGAGCTTCACTGACCGCCCCGCCTTTTCCGACAGCCACTGCCGCAGAGCCTCCTTGCCCTCCACCTCGCCGTCCAGGGTTACCTGGGGGGGCACGGTCCGCTGCGCGTAATATTGCTGCAAAAATTCCGCACGGGTGGTTTTTCCATCGGCAATCTCTCCCAGCATAAACTCCTCCTGATCGCAGAGCCTGCCCCCGGAAAAGCGGAACACCACAACGCAGGCGTGAGCCGCCGCACCGGCCGCCTGGGCCATGGCCACCACATCCTGTTCCCGAACCTTGGTCGCCACCACCTTCTGCTTGGCGGTGATTCTTTTCACAGCGGAGATTCGGTCCCGGATGCGGGCGGCCCGCTCAAATTCCAGGTTTTCCGCCGCTTCATTCATCTGCTGAGTCATATCCTTCACCGACACTACGGAGCCGCCCTTTAAAAATTCCAGAGCCTCGTCCACATAGCCTTCATATTCCTCTTCGCTGAGCTTTCCCCGGCAGGGAGCGCAGCACTGTTTGATGAAATAATTCAAGCATGGTCTTCCCCTTCCGATCTCCTGGGGGAATTTCCGGGAGCAGGTGGGAAGCTTGAAAATTTTTCTTGCCTCATCCACGCTTTGCTTTACGGAAAAGGAGCTGGTGTAGGGCCCGATATACTCCGCCCCGTCGTTCAGCTTCTGCTTGGCCTCGAAGATTCTGCGGTACGGCTTAGGAGTGACCTTAATATAATGATACCCCTTGTCGTCCTTCAGCAGAATGTTGTATTTAGGCGTATGCTGTTTAATCAAGCTGCATTCCAGCACCAATGCCTCGAACTCGCTGTCGGTTAAAATGTAATCGAAATGATCCACCTGGGAAACCATTTTCCGCACCTTAGGCGGATGGTTTTTCGGAGAACCGAAATACTGGCTCACCCGGTTTTTTAATGCCTTCGCTTTCCCGATATAAATAATTTCATTGGATGCGTTTTTCATCAGGTAAACGCCCGGCGCTGCCGGCAGAGCCATTGCCCTGGTTCTCAGGGCTTTTCGCTTTTCATCCATTTTACCGCTTTCCTTCCTTTCCCTCCGGCTTATGCTTATCAAAGCACAGGTCTTATTAAAAATCAAGCGCTAATTTTTCCGTGCCGCTGCTGCCGCATACTGCGGCCTCAAAAGGTCGGGCCGTCCGCTTCCAGCCGGGAAGCCGCGAAAAATGAAAAAGCACCGCCCTCTGGCGGTGCTTTCAAGTCTCTTCCCATTACTCCGCGAAGCCGGACTGTACCAGCTTAACCAAGCTTTCCACAGCGGTTTCCTCATCGGTGCCGTCGGCGATAATACGAATGGTAGTGCCGCCTACGATTCCCAAGGATAAAACCCCCAGAAGGCTCTTCGCATTGACTCTTCTTTCTTCCTTCTCTACCCAGATCGAGGACTTGAACTCATTGGCCTTTTGGATAAAGAAAGTAGCCGGCCGAGCATGAAGTCCTACCTGATTCTGGACCATGACATCTTTTACAAACATTTTAATCCACTCCTACCTAAAAACTGAAAATCATCATTTACGCCAACTTATCTATGGTCGTACAATCTCTTTTGGAATGATTGTATTATATCACAAATCGCCCCTTCGTCAATGCGGACACGCATTTTTTGGCTTACTGAACGATTCCAAAGAAGCCGTTTCCCGCCCATCTTGTGCACATTAACGTAATTGTTGAAAATTTTTGTAACTTTTGTGCACCAACCAATTTTGCAGCAAGGCTCAAAATGTATACTTATTCTTTACCTTGAATATATATAATCTAAAATTGTTTTTTACAGATAAATTAAGCTTTTAGAAATAATAATTCAGTGGAACCCCTAGTATTTTTTGAGGGTTTAGAATTTTGTTTGTGATTTTTCCCCAAGAAAAAAATGGTATTTTTTGCCACGTCCGAATAATTATTCTGTCAATTTCCCCCAAAGCGGACAGGCTCAAGGGTATTATTGCCAGTCATCTCAAAAGATATGCGGGGGTCACTCCTGATTCCGGAGAGCTTTTTCCAAGAGAGCTTGTTCCTCTTTTGTGAAAACCGTCTCCTCCAGCATTTCAGGACGTTTTTTCGCGGTGCGGAGCAGGGCCTGCTGGCGGCGCCATTTCTCAATGTTGCCGTGATGCCCGCTTAACAGTACCTCCGGCACCGGTTTTCCGCGCCAAACCGCCGGCTTGGTGTAATGGGGATATTCCAAAAGGCCGCTGAAATGGCTTTCCTCTTCAAAGCATTCGTCGCTGGAAAGCACGCCGGGCACCATGCGGCTGACTGCATCCGCCAGCACCAGGGCGGGCAGCTCTCCTCCGGTAAGCACATAGTCTCCGATAGAGATTTCTTCATCCACATACTCCTCCAGAACCCGTTCATCCACACCCTCATAGTGGCCGCACAGAATCGCCAGGCTGTCGTATCCCGCCAGTTCTCTTGCCCGCTGCTGAGTCAAGGTTTTCCCCTGGGGGGACATATAAATCAGATGGGGCCGCCGGCCGGCCAGCTCGCAGACATGCTCAAAGCAATCCGCGATGGGCTCGGCCATCAGCAGCATTCCCATGCCGCCGCCATAGGGAGTATCATCCACCCGGTTATGCTTATCATATGTGTATTCCCGCAATTGGTGACAATAAACCTCGATAGCGCCCTTTTTCCTGGCTCGCCCTACAATGCTTTCCCCCATAACCGCTTCGCAAAGCTCCGGAAACAGGGTAATAATATCAATCCTCATGGTCAAAAATCCCCTCTATCGGCCGAATCCGCATGAGCCCTTCCTCCAGCCGAATCTCAATGACGGTCATAGGGATGGCAGGCAGCAGATACGCCTTTCCATCGTCTCCGGTGATCTCGTAAACATCGTTGGCTCCAGTTTTCAACACGTCGGTGACGGCACCATAATCTCTGCCGCTGTCTGCATCCACCGCTTTGACGCCTAACAAATCCTGAATAAAATACCGGCCCGGCTCCAGCTTAAAATCCTGGCGGCTTGCGTATAAAACCCGGTTCCGCAGCAGATCCGCCTGCTCGATGGAATCCACGCCCTCCAGCTTTAAAATCGCCATCCGCTTCTGAGTGCGGGCGGACACCACCTTCAGCTCCTGTTTCCCTTCCTCAAAATACAGTCTTTTCAGCCGGCATAAGGCTTCGGCGCTGTCGCACCAGGGATCCACCCGGATTTCTCCCCGCAGGCCCTGGGTTCCCGTTATTTTTCCAGCTTCCAGGTATGGCTTCAGCATTGACCCACAATCCTTTCCTGTATTTTCCGCCAGGCAGCCAAGCCCCGGAAGGCTTACTACCCGCCGACTCTCCAGCGGCACTGGACAATCTGCCGCTGGCAACATTGCCCTACAGCCCGTAAACGGGCATTTCCTGTTCTTTTTCACATCCACTGTGACCGATAGATGGCTGCTGCGCTCTCGCCCTGCTTACCGCCTGAAACGAAAGCCTTCTTTTCCCATCCCAAATTTTGTGGGGGCTTATTTGATTGCAGGATACAAAAGAGAAGGACGTATGCATATACGTCCTTCTCTTCGGCTCAGTCGATTTCGACAGAAACCCTGCAGTTGTTTTTCGTAGCCGCGGCGCGCATAACCAGACGGATCGCCTTAGCGATGCGTCCCTGCTTGCCGATAACCCTTCCCATATCGTTTTCAGCCACATGGAGATGGTAAACGATGGTGCCGTCCTCCGCAGGCTCGTCGGTATCCACACGAACCTCGTCCGGCTGTTCCACCAGGCCACGAGCAATGCTAATCAGCAGCTCTTCCAAATCTCACACCTCCGAGATCAAAGTACTTCGTTCTTTTTGAACAGAGCCTTTACGGTATCGGTAGGCTGAGCGCCGTTGGCGATCCATTTTTTTGCCTTCTCCGCGTCAACCTTTACCTCCGCAGGCTCTACCATGGGGTTGTAAAAGCCGATTTCCTCAATGAAACGGCCATCCCGGGGATATCTGGAATCCGCCACCACAATGCGATAGTAAGGAGCCTTCTTGGCGCCCATGCGGCGAAGTCTGATCTTTACTGCCATTCTGATTCACCTCCACAAACAATCTAAATCTATTCCACCAAAGTTTAATTGTTACCCTTTGGTTGAAAACCGGTTAAAAGGGCATCCTTCCGCCCATACCTCCCATGCCGCCCATATTCATCGGCGGGAACATTCCGCGGCGGCGTTTGCCTTTCTTTCCGCCCATCTGCTTCATCATTTTCTGCATCTGCTCAAACTGGCGCAGCAGGCGGTTGACATCCTCTACCTTCATACCGGAGCCGGCGGCGATCCGCCGCTTCCGGGAAGGGTTAATAATGCTGGGCTTTGCCCGCTCCGCCGGAGTCATCGACAGAATAATCGCGCACATGCGGTCCATGATCCGGTCGTCCACATTGGCTTCGTCCAGCTTTTTTTGGTCTACCCCCGGCAGCTTGCCTAAAATACCCTTTAAGGGGCCCATTTTTCTCACCTGCTGGAACTGATCCAGCAGATCGTTTAAATCCAATTGATTCTGGGTGAGCTTTTCCGCCATTTCCCTGGCCTTTTTCTCATCCAGCTTATTCTGCGCGTCCTCGATGAGGGAAAGCATATCCCCCATGCCTAAGATTCTGGACGCCATACGGTCGGGGTGGAAGGCTTCCAAATCCTCCAGCTTTTCCCCGATACCTGAAAACTTGATCGGCTTGCCGGTAACCGCCCTTACAGACAGCGCCGCGCCGCCTCTGGTATCGCCATCCAGCTTGGTCAGGATCACGCCGCTGATTTCCAACAGGTCGTTGAAGGACTTGGCCACATTAACCGCATCCTGGCCGGTCATAGCGTCCACCACCAGGAGGATCTCCTGAGGCTCCACCTTATTCTTGATATTTTTCAGCTCCGTCATCAGATCCTCGTCAATATGAAGACGTCCGGCGGTATCTAAAATCACAACGTCATTGCCGTGGTCCTTGGCGTGGGCTACGGCGGCCTGGGCGATTTTTACCGGGTTTTCCGTACCCATCTGGAACACAGGAACCCCCGCCTTATTTCCCACGACTTCCAGCTGCTGGATAGCGGCGGGACGGTAAATATCGCAGGCTACCAGCAAAGGCCTGTGGCCCTGGCTTTTCAGAAGCCTGCCCAGCTTGGCGGAATGGGTGGTTTTACCGGAGCCCTGCAATCCGCACATCATAAGCACAAGCGGCGGCTTGGAGGGGAAATTCAGGCGGGCGTTGGTGCCGCCCATCAGCTCTGTCAGCTCCTCGTTAACAATCTTGATAACCATCTGAGCCGGAGTCAGGCTTTCCATCACCTCAGAGCCAACAGCTCTTTCGGTCACCTTCTGGGTAAAATCCTTGGCAACCTTATAGTTAACGTCCGCTTCCAGCAGTGCCAGGCGGACTTCACGCATCGCTTCCTTTACATCGGATTCGGACAGCTTTCCTTTGCTCCGCAGCCGTTTAAAGGCTGCGGAAAGCTTTTCCGAAAGCCCGTCAAAAGCCATAAATATCCCTCCCCGTTTCTTTCTGTGGTCATTTCTTTCATTCTTTCAAGCAAAAAAGCCGTTCAGTCGTTTAATCGAGCGGCCAAACCGGCAATCGCCGCCGCTCTGTCGTGAATTTCCTTCGAATAGCTTAGCCGGCTGTTGTATTCCTCGATCTCCCGGGCGTTTTTTTCGATTTGCTCCAAGCCCTCCTGCAGAATCCGGAACCGCCGGGCAAAGCCGAGACACTCCTCCATTTCAAACAGCAGAGCCTCCGCGCGTTTGATAGCGTCCCGCACGCCCTGGCGGGAAATCCCTTGATTATCCGCGATTTCCGAAAGAGACAGGTCGTCGTTATAATAATACTCCACAGCCTCCCGCTGCTTTTCCGTCAGCATGGCTCCGTAAAAATCCAATAAGATAGATACATTGAGATTTTTTTCCATGAACGCTCCCGATCCTTTCGGCAAACCTGTAAAGTAAAACTCTTTACACTTTCGATCCTATGTGATTATACAATAGGATCGGGTCTATGTCAAGGAAAAAGCCTTCACATAAACCCGATTTTTAAAAACCTCTGTTTTGCACAAAATTACGGCAGGCTGATCCCAAAGCCTGAGAGCAAATCTCCCAATCCGCTCTCCCCGATTTTTTTCTGCAAATATTCCTGCAGCGCCTCTACCGCTCCGCTCACCCGCACATAGGCCCTTCCCTGCTCTGTCCGGAAGCCGTCCAGGCTCAGGGATGCCTGCAAATCACCTAACGGAATCCGCAAAAGCTGCGAGCCGATGACAACCGTGTCTTCCTGAGCCTCCATTCCCTCCGGCAGCCTGGACGAAATCCAGGACAGAGCCCAGGAGGCCGGCACCTTCAGCCTGCCTACCTTCATATCGCTGATTTGCAGAGAAAACTCCTTGCCGGCCTCTAAGTAAATCATCTGTCCCTGGGCGGTAATTCCCAAATCCTTCCCCAGTCCCTCGCACACCAGGTACAGGCTGACGGCTCCCGGTGTTTCGCCTAGCTGCAAATACAGCTTTTTGACCCGATGCCCCGCCAGGGTCAGGCCGTTTTCCTGAATATAATAGGAGAAAAAGCCGTTGATCTGATCTTGGGTGATCTCCGTTTCCTGTCCTGTAAGAGCCGCCTTTACCGCAGGCTCCACAATATCAGTGGAAGGCTCCACCTCGTATTTGCCCGCGTTGTCGTCAGTGGTGGCCAAAAAATAAAGCACTCCGGCGGCAATGCCTAAAAGCACCACCAGCACCGCCAGTACAATCAAGATTTTTGTCAGTACCTTCATTCTTTTCTCCTTTTCTGCATGGGATTCCTATCCGTTAAGATTGAATCCTACGGCCGCGCTGCCTTGATGAAAATCTGCTCTTTGGGCCGTTTTATCCTTCCGCCGCTTCAAGAGGAAGCCGCCCCTCGGCGTCAAGCGATACAGCCGGCAGCCTGCCGCTTATGCTTGCGTCTCCCGGTTCACCGCTTCTTGCCCGGCAGGCACGCGCTCCTGGCCTTCTCCCCCTCTGGGGGTTATTTCAATTCCACAATGGTGACGCCGGCCTCGCCCTCGCCGTAATTGCCCAGCCGGTAGCTTTTTACCGAGGGGTGGCGTTTTAGCCGCTCCTGTACTGCTTTTCGCAGCACGCCGGTTCCTTTTCCGTGAATGACGGTCAGCAGGGTAATGCCGGAAAGCAAGGCGCTGTCGATAAAGTTATCCAGCTCCATGATTCCTTCCTCAACGGTCATCCCCCGCAGATCCACCTCCTGCTGCACCGGCGCGCTGGCCCGGGTTTTCACCGTCCGCACGCCCCGGCCCTTGGGCTTCTGCACCTTTTCCTGCTTTAACAGCCGCAGATTGCCGACCGGCACACGGGTTTTGATGATTCCCGCCTGTACCAGCACATTTCCGGAGCTGTCCGCCGGCTCCAGCACCACGGCTTTTTTATCCAAATCATAAATCAGCACGCTGTCCCCGGCCTGGAGAGCCCTGGGCAGACGGTAATCCTCTCCTTGCTTTTCCTTCACCGGATCGGCGGTGTTCTCCATCTCACGGATGCCTGCCTTTAGCCTTGCCTTAGCCTGGGCGTCGATTTCTCTGTTCTTTTTCCTCAGGTCATCCAACTCATCCATTAAAGCCTGGGCCTGGGCTCTCGCCCTGGCCACCAGGTTTCTGGCCTCTACTCGGGCCTTTTCCAGCTCCGCCTCCGAATCCCGGCGAAGCTTTTCCGCCCGCTGTTCCGCTTCCTGGCGGTACTGCTGAGCCTGAGCGCTCAGCTCCTGGGCTTCCTTCCGTTCCTGCTCCAGGCTCTGGCGGCTCTCCTCCAGGTTCCGGACCACATCCTCAAACCGGGAATTTTCCGCCGATACCAGCTCTCTTGCCCGGGCTACGATATGCTGATCCATTCCAAGCCGCTCGGAGATGGCAAAGGCGTTGCTCCGCCCGGGCACGCCGATCAGCAGGCGGTAGGTAGGCCGCAGAGTGGCCACATCAAACTCGCAGCAGCCGTTTTCCACACCGGCGGTCTGCAAAGCATAGGCTTTCAGCTCCGCATAATGAGTGGTGGCGGCGATCCTCACCTGAGAGGCCCGCAAGGTTTCCAAAATCGCCATTGCCAGAGCCGCACCCTCTACCGGATCGGTGCCAGCCCCCAGTTCGTCGATCAGCACCAGGCTGATTCCCTCCCGCTCCACAGAGGACAAGATATGAATCATATTAGTCATATGCGCGGAAAAGGTAGATAATGACTGTTCAATGCTTTGCTCGTCGCCGATATCGGCCAGAACCTGGCTGAACACCGACACCATGCTGCCGTCGGAAGCTGGAAGCAGCAAGCCGCACATAGCCATTAGGGTCAGCAGGCCGATAGTTTTCAGGCTGACGGTTTTACCGCCGGTATTGGGGCCGGTGATCACCAGCGTGTCAAACTGAAGCCCCAGCTCAATATCCGTAGCCACCACGGCTTTCGGGTCGATCAGCGGATGTCGGGCCTTTTTCAGATAAATTTTTCCCTGGTCGTTTACCTCAGGCAAAGTCGCCTTCATTCGATAGGCCAGCTTGGCCTTGGCGAATAAAATATCCAGCTCAATGGCGGCGTTATAGCCTTCGATAATGCTGTCGGCAAAGCCGCCCGCCTCCTGGGAAAGCTCATACAAAATCCGCTCGATCTCCGCTTCCTCTTTGGATTTCAGCACCTTGATATCGTTATTGGCCTCCACCACCGCCATAGGCTCCACAAAAACCGTGGCGCCGCTGCCGGAGGTATCATGCACCAGCCCGGGCACCTCGCCCCGGCACTCGGCCTTTACCGGCACCACGAACCGGCCGCCCCGCAGGGTGACGATGGGCTCCTGGAGATATTTTTGATAGGCCGGGGAATGGATCATATGATCCAGCTTTTCCCGAACCCGGAGTGAAGCGGCGTTGATTTTCCGCCGGATGTCTCCCAGCGCCTGGGACGCGCCGTCAGCCATTTCCTCCTCGGACAAAATAGAAGAGGCGATTTTTTCTTCCAGGTATTTGTTAGGGGGCAAAGCCTCAAAGCGCCAGTCGATAGAAGTTTCCAGCCCCTCAGAACGTTTTCTCCACTGGATAAGGCCGCGCATAACCCTTAAAACCTCAGCCACCTTTAACAGCTCCCCCATAGACAGGGAAGCGCCCGCCTGAGCCCGCCGCAGGGAATTGGCCACATTCTGCAGCCCTCCAAAGGAGGGGCTGCCAAAACGCCCCGTCAGCATATGGGCGTCGTCGGTTTCCTGTAATAACAGCTTCACTTCATATAAGCCGGTGCTGGGCTCCATACTCAAAATCCGCTCCTGGGATTCTGAGCATGAGGCCTCCCGGCTCAGCAGCTGCAATACTTTGTCGAGCTCTAAAGCCCGGTAATGTCGGTTTTTTATCATAACCATCGAACTCCCTAAAACTTTAACATACAAATCAGCGCTTTTCGCTTTTAATCTTTATTATCTCCGTGATATCTGAATCTTATATTTAATTCATAGAAATCTCTCCGGCGGGCGCCATACAGGCGCCGCGTCATTTCACTGAAACGCTGATCATGAAAGCAATTCCTCTTTTTCCACAGCGCCGGCACTATAAGCGATCAAATTTTTTACAAATCCGTACCGGAAAAATAAGAACAGCCAATACCGCAACGCCGGATAACACAAAAAACAGAATGATCATCGCTTCCACACTTGCTTTGACGAAATACAACAAAACAGAAGCCATCGCGCTGACCAGCGCGAAAAAAGCGCATAGATTTCCGGCTGTATGATTCGCGCACTCCCACTTTTCTTTATTTTCCATTACTCTTTTGTCATGGTACCCAACTGTGAAATCAGGGAACCTCGTATGCCTTTTCTTTAATACAAAAGCTAAAATCCCTAAAATAAGGGCAAAAACTATATAAAGCGATAATACTGCGAAAACTTTCATCATCAATTCCCGCCTCCCTCCAAATTCGGGTTTGCTTTTGCGCACGGAAGCTTTACCGCCCAGTCCTCCTTTCCAATCCAGCCAATGAAAGGGCCTCAGCCAGCAGGCCCTTAGACGCAGCTGGCTGAACAGGCCGCGCAGGCACAGCCAGACGTCCTCCGCAGGCCGCGGAGCGCGCCGCCCGGGAAAGCTTATGGAAGCCTTGCGGGACGGCCATACACGGGCACAGCCGGCCAAACATTCTCTGCAAGCCGCAATGAGATCTGCCCATCACAGGCCGCGGGCAGGCTTAAAGAGCACCGAGGCTTTTCCAGCCGGCAATCAAACGCATCCGCCGTCACAAACCGCGGAGCGCTCAAATGTCCGGGGAGGACGGGACGCAAATCTGCTTATAAAAATCCAGCGTGGCAAAGCCCCGCTCCACCGTATTCAGCAGGTAGCGCTCAGAAGCCTTCGCCAAGGCTTCCAAATCCTTGGCTGGCAGGGTAAAGCTGAAGACCTTATTGAAATCCGCATAGATGGTATGGCGCAGAGCGGTGGTGACTCCCCGGTTCATCAAAACTCCGCCCGGGGCGAACTGGGGATAACAGCTTCCGCAGTAAAGACTGCCCTGCTTCACCATAAAATACATCTGATCCGCCTCATAAGCGCCGCACTGGGCGCAACAGACCAAATCCGGCATAAAGCCCGCTAAAGACAGCATCCGCATTTCCACAATGGCCTTGATTTGAGCCGCGGGCAGCTTGCCCTTGCCTAAAAAATACAAGGCGTTCAGCACCAAACGCAAAAAGTCCCCCGCCTCCATTTTTTCCGGAGCCAGCGCCAGCGCCAGCTCACAGAAATATTGGGCAAGGGAAAGCTTTTCAAAATCCGTACGCAGCGAAAAAAACACCTCGATAGGCTCCGCTTCGTCGATTATGTATTTTTCCCGTCCCTCGTAGATGCTTAGACGGGAATAGCACAACAGCTGGGTGGAGGAAGCGCTGCGGCTTTTCATGGCCTTGGCGCCCCGGACAAAAGCCCGCAGGATTCCCTGCTCCCTGGTCAATACCGTTACCAGCCGGTCGCTTTCACCGATGCTCTGCTCCCGTATGATCAGGCCGTCCGTATTGATCTGCATGTATGTTTCCTCCCTGGGGAACTTGCGCCGTATTCTCAGCCGCGGCGCGGTAGCTAAGGTAATCCTGTACGGCTCCGCTGTGGAAGAACTGCTCCCATGCTGTTTTTTCGTCCAAAAGAAAACCTTCTTTCCGTCACTGATCTTGTGTTATCAGTATGGTTGGAAATAGGGTTCGCTATTGCAGGAAATTTTTTCACGCGGGACTTACTGATCGAAATCCGACTGGGAATATCCAAAATTTCTCAGAAGCCCCTCTCGGTTTCGCCAGTCTTCCTTGACTTTTACCCATAGCTTCAGGTTGATTTTTCCACCAAAGAATTGCTCCATATCCGCCCTGGCATAAGTGCCTACCCTTTTCAGCATGGCGCCGCCTTTGCCGATTATAATTCCTTTGTGGGTGTCCCGTTCACAAAAAATAGTAGCGTCGATATCGATAATGCCGTTTTCCCGTTCCTTCATTTTCTCAATGGAAACCGCTACCCCGTGAGGCACCTCTTTATCTAAAAGGCGCAGCAGCTTTTCCCGGATGATCTCTCCCGCAAGCACACGTTCCGGCTGGTCTGTCAGAGCGTCGTCGTCAAAAAAGTGAGCGCCGGGCATCGCCTGCTTCTTCAGCTCGTCCACCAGCCCGCCTACGCCGTCGCCTGTCTGGGCGGAAACCGGCACCACCGCGTCAAAGTCAAATTGCTCCATGAATTTGGTGATCTGGCGGATCAAAACGGATTTATCCTCCAGCAAATCGATTTTATTGATGGCCAAAACCGCCGGTAAGGACAGGCTTTTGAACTTTTTCATCAATTCCAAATCCGCCGGAGCGATTTCCTTTCCCGCTTCCGCCACCAGCATACAGGAGTCCACTCCCGCCACCGACTCGGTGACAGAGCGGACCATGTAATCTCCCAACCGGGTTCTCGGCTTATGCAGCCCGGGAGTATCGATAAAGATCAGCTGGGTCTCCCGCTGGGTCAGCACGCCGGTGATCCGGGTGCGGGTGGTCTGGGGCTTGCTGGAAACGATAGCCACCTTCTGGCCCAGCATGGCGTTCAGAAGGGAGGACTTCCCTACGTTCGGCCTTCCTACAATGGCGATAAACGCGCTTTTCTGTTTTGTCTGTTCCGGCATCTTGTTACCTCTTTCTTACTTTTCCAGCCCAGCGGGCAAAGGCTCTTCCGATCCACAACGGCCCCTTGGCCACGTAAACAGCGATCAGGGCTGTAGCCGCCAGGGTTACGGCCAGCATCCAAGGCTTGTCCAGGAAAAAGCGGAAGATCCTGGCAAACGCGTCAGGCTGCCACAGAATGACGGCGCCCACCACTACAGAAAAAAACGCGCAGACGAGCACCGCTCCCGCCGCGATATCCTTAGCAGCCCGGGCCAAGGGATTGTAATCGGCGGCAGATAAATCGGCAAGCTCCTCTGCGGCGGTGTTGAGCATCTCCGCGGAGATCACGCTGGAAATGGTAAGGATCAAAACAGCGTACTGGGTTTTCGTCAGGGTAAAAAAAGGCGAAAATGCCAGCACATACAGCATGACCGCCGTATGAAAACGCATATTTCTCTCATTATTAATGCAGTGGATCACTCCGCGGAACGCAAACTTAAACCCTCTGAAAAATTTTGACGGCCTATTCTTCATCCGAATTCAACACATAGCTGGTGGTGCTGGGCAGACCCAGCTGAGTCATTACCAGCTCCTCTTTTTCTCTCATGTGAACCTTCTCCAGCGGCTCCTCATGGTCATAGCCCAGAAGGTGCAGCATGGAATGGGCGGTTAAGTATCCCACTTCTCTTTGCAGAGTGTGGCCAAAGCGTTCCGCCTGCTCCACGGCCTTTTCCATGGAAATCACAATATCTCCAAGAATTTTGGCGTTGGTCGCTGGGTCAATATCGTATTTGCCGTCTTCGCCCATCGGAAAGGACAGCACGTCGGTAGGCGCGTCCACGTTCCGGTGCATTTTATTCAGCTCATGAATCTGCTCGTTATTTGCAAAGGTGACGCTGACTTCAGCCGCACCCTGAAAATTTTCCATTCGAAGCACGGCGTTGCAGCAGCGGCGAACCAGCATCCGCAGCCCTGTGGGTATTTTTACTTCTTTTTGGCTGTTGGAAATAATCACTCTAATTTTGTCCGTCATCTGTTACGTTTTCCCTCCTCGTTTTTTTCGTACGCTTTAATAATTTCCTGCACCAGCTTGTGCCGGACCACATCCCGTTCATTAAACCGGATCTGGGCGATATCATCCACATTTTTCAGAATTTTCAGCACATCCCGCAGGCCGGAGCGCTTTCCATCCGGCAGGTCGATCTGTGTGATGTCCCCGGTGATGACCATCTTGGAATTGAAGCCGAGCCTGGTCAGAAACATTTTCATCTGCTCCGGCGTGGTATTCTGGGCTTCATCCAAAATGATAAAGCTGTCGTCCAGGGTGCGGCCCCTCATATAAGCCAGGGGCGCTACCTCGATATTGCCCCGCTCCACGTATTTCTGGTAGGTATCCGTGCCCAGCATATCAAACAGGGCGTCATACAAGGGGCGCAGGTAAGGGTCGACCTTCTGCTGAAGGTCTCCGGGCAGAAAGCCCAGCTTCTCTCCCGCTTCCACCGCGGGACGGGTTAAAATGATCCGGTTGACCTCCCTGGCCCGGAAAGCGGTGACCGCCATTGCAACGGCCAGATACGTTTTGCCGGTTCCAGCGGGGCCCACCCCGATGGTGATGGTATTTTCCTTAATCGCGGTGCAGTAGCCCTTCTGTCCCAGGGTTTTCGGCTTTACCGGCTTTCCCCGGGCGGTGACGCAGATGCAGTCTCCTACCAGGGATTCCAGCTTGCCCTCGCTGCCGTCGTCGATCAGAGACATACAGTAGCGCACATTCTGTTCGCTTAGCAGCTCGCCCCGGTTCAGCAGGGTTAAAAGGCTGTCGATCACACGGACCGCTTTCGCCACCTGCTCCACATCGCCGGCCACCTTCAGCTCGTTGCCCCGGCTGAGAACCTTCACCTGATACTCGCTTTCGATCAGCTTGATATTCTCGTCAAAGCTTCCAAACAGAGCCACCGCGTGTTCCATGCGGTCGATATTAATACTTTGTTCCGCCATTCCATCACCTGAATTTGCGGCCTAAGGCCGGATTAAAACTGATAATATTATAACACAAATCCCAGTTTTAGTCATTAGCAAAACAAAAATTTCAAAGTTTTGTCACATCTGATACACATACGGCAAAAACACAGGGGCCTCATTGTCACATTCACGAAATTTTCTTCGAATGATCAGGGCTTTTCCTGACAGCCCTCTTCGGAGCAAGGCGCGCGGCTCGTCAAAATCCGCTTCTCCCCGGCAGACTCGGCCGTTCCCCACAAGCGGCTCCCGCCTGCCTTACGAATCCCCGGCTAGATAGATAGGGCTTTCCAGGGCAATATTTTCTTCACAGACATAATCCGCCGTCACGCGGCAGATCCCATCCTTCAGCTCGGTAGTCAGCGTCCTTTCGATGATTTTACGATCCTCCATACTGGCTTCCTCCAATTCCTTCAGCTTTTCCTCTCCCTGCTTTTTGGCCTCCTCCTCTGTCAGAGTCACTGTTTCCTCCTTTTGCAGAGTCCAAACCTGAGTGGTAAACTCCATCGGCAGCTTATTCCCGAAAAGACGGACCTGTTCCTTCTCCTCCTCCGCCTCGTACTCCTCCCCCGGCTCGGGGTTCAGAGTTAAGGGGAGCTCCAGGCCGAATAACTCCAGCTTTTTACGGACCACCGTTTCCTCAGTGGGAACCTGTACCGTTTGGGTCAGCGGAACCTCCACGGAAAGCTGCCTCCGGGTTCTGGCGATCACCTTGCCGCTGGCGTGCTGGTAATGGCTTTTTCCCTCCAAAAGATCCTCAAACACACCGCTGACCAAAAGCTGTCCCTGGGTGACGGCGTCTCCCTCCTCCACCACGGTGACCCCTGAGATCACCTCCAGGCGTACGATCTGGCCTGGATAAGAGGATTTCAGGTTGCATGGCTCCTCCATGGGAATGGCTTCCGGAGGCGCGTCCCGCTCCTTTAATTCCACATTCACTACGCTTCCCTGGAAGTTAATGGCCATCCAGGAGACATCCTTCAGCTTCACCATCGCGGCCTGCTCCAGCAGCTCCGCGTCTAAGCCGGAGGTTCGCACTCCCGGACGGATGCCGATTTCATCCATCACGGAGATCACCTGCTCCTCGGTGATTTCGTCATTGCCGGAAACATTAATAACCCATACGTGAAGCGACAAAAACCAGATGGTCGCAAAAAACAAAGCGATTCCCGCCAGAAGTCCCAGGCGGTGGCGGTAGCGGCGCATAAAAAAGGGAAAGCCCTTCCGTTTTTTTACCCGCAGGCGCATCCCGGCCTTTTTTGCCGGCCGGCGCAGCTCCCGGTACTGGCTTTTTGCCACCCGGGCCTGAAAGCTTCCCTTGCTGTTTTTTACCTGCCACAGGGTGATATTCGCCCGGGCCGCCAGATTCATAAATTTTTCCGGATAGCCGCCCATACCGATAAACAGCACATAGCCGGCCATCCATCTGAGAAAACGCAGCAGCATGGTCTGTTCTGTATGATCCCGCCTGGCAATGCCAGTGAAATCATATTCTCCTTCTATGTAAAGTAGTAGTGTTTAAAGCCCCTCTCCAAGGGCTGGGTTCCCCGCTTTAAGCCTAGCTGCGGGTTCTGCCCCTTCTCTCTGTTTTTTCTCTGTCCTTCCTCAGAAAAGCGCCAGGCTCTCAGGCCAATCCGGCGCTTCTCATCTATGGGGGCGCCAAGAGGCCCCGCCTCTGATGCGTTCAGCCGCGAACCAGCTTTCTAAGCTAGAAATTCAATTGATGTAATGTAGCCCTCGATCACCAAGGACTCCAAATTAAAGCATTTGATATTTAGATTCCTGCCGAAAAAGCAAGCTACCATTTTTCCCATATTGATCCGGATCAGGTTTTCGTCATATTCCAATACCCCCTTAGAGCCGTCGATAGTCACCTCCCGGTTCCCGCAGAACTCCATTCTGGGCAGAACTGATACCGCTCCCGCCGGCACCTGGAGCGCCTCGGCAAGCTTGCTTCCCTTTGCCGGAGCTGGGCGCTCATCCTCCGGCAGCCTTCGGAATTTTCTCATTGGAATTCCTCCTTCGCAGTCTCCCTATCAAATTAGATTTATGCGGCTGCCGAAAGAAAAATCACTTAGTCCTTTCCCGTCCTAACCGGTTAGACAGCCGCATATAGTTTTACAGGCCGGAGCTCCCGCGGTGTTTTTCGAAAGCCGTATCCATGTGACAGGCCGGCTGTCCTAACCGGGGCTAATGGAAACTGAAGGCGTGCTTCTCCCCGGCCAAAAATATTTCCAGCAAATCAGCAGATTACGGAAAACACGAGAGGGCCAACGCTTCGGGCCTTTTTTGAAAAAGGCCCTGTAACAATTGCCGGCCCCAGCGTCTCAAGCCGCGGTTCAGCCCCTGGATTACCAAGGCCTTATGCTGGCCATGGAAAGCGCTGAATGATCCGCCTTTCGCGGTCTTTTCCTCATGGGCCGCCGGTCCGCGCTTTTTCGATAAACCAGAAAACCGCCGCTTGCTCCGTTTGCATTCTGTTTTTAAGGAAGTGATTGTATGAAAAAAGGCAGGCTGGTCTTTGCGGCTGTCGCCGCCGCTCTCGCGGCGGCGGGAATCTTATGCTTTCCCGGTCAATGCGCCCAGGGCGCTAAGCGGGGGCTGAGCTTCTGCGGGAATATTCTGATTCCTTCTATTTTCCCCTTTTTAGTGCTTTCCGTATTCGTGGTGAAATCCGGGGTGTCCAAGGCGCTTTCCCGGCTCCTCGACCCTGTGACAAAAAGGCTGTTCCGTCTGCCGGGCAGCGCCGGAGCCACTGTTCTGATCGGCTTGACCGGCGGATATCCTTCCGGTGCCAGAGGGATTAAAGCCCTGTTGGATTCCGGAGAAATCACCCAAAAGCAGGCCCGCCGGATGCTATGCTTCACGGTCGGCGCCGGACCGGCCTTTGTAATATCCGTAACCGGCTCCGGACTTCTGGGCAGCGTTCAAACTGGGATTATCCTGTTTATCTCTCAGCTCTCCGCCGCTCTTGTGCTGGGAATCCTCGTTGGGCTTTTCGCAAGGGGAGAGGAGGCTCCTGCCGAAGCGCGCGGCGGAGCATCCTCCGCCTCCATGCCTGTTTCCTCCGCTCTGGTGGAAGCCGCGTCGGATGGCGCTTCCAGCATGATCAGCATGTGCTCCTTTGTCATTCTGTTTTCCGCTCTGCTTGTGATCCTGGATCAAAGCGGCATATCCTCCTTTTTGAAGGAGGTCTTCTCTTCTTTCGGGCTGCCTGACCGCATAGCCTCCTCCTTGGTTCCGGTGCTTCTGGAGGTCACTACCGGCAGCACCGCCGCGGCCTCCGCCGGTGCCGGCGCTCCGTTTCTTTCCTTCGCCCTGGGCTGGGCCGGGCTTTGCGTGGATTTCCAAATTTTCTCTATGCTCCGGTCCGTTTCTTTTTCCAAGGCAGTCTTTCTTCTTTTCCGTCTGTTTCACGGACTGCTGTCAGCCCTCTTCACTGTGATCGGGCTCCATTTCTTTCCGATTACAGAAACCGTATTTTTCTCTACCGGGCAAAGTCTCAGCGGAGGATTAGCGCTGCGGGCGGATGGAGGGCTGCTTCTTTTGCTGCTGTGCGTGGTGTTCTTATTGTCATTGCAGGTAAAAAATGTTACAATGAAAAAAAAGAAAAAATCTCTGGAGCGATAGCCTGTGAAAAAAAAATTATTTGGCAACCAAATATCTGCCGATTGTTCCTACTGCGAGCATGGCGTAAAAAGCAGAGACGGGTCTTATTCCTGCTCGCAAGGCCGCGTTTTATCCTTTAAGGGCGGCTGCCGGGCCTTCCGTTACGATCCCTTAAGGCGGATTCCCAAAACCAAACCCAAGCTTCCCAGCTATTCCCCTGAGGATTTCAGCTTGTAAGGCCCAGAAACGGGGGAAAGCGAATGAAGCACAGGAAGCTTTTGAGGTCAGCCGCCGTTTTACTCACCGCTCTGGTATGGTGCTTCAGTCTGGCGGGCTGCGGATTCCGGTACGTTTTAGAGAACGATAATTACGCCAAGGATGAAGTTCAACGGCTTCTCACCGCTTTGGACCGAGGGGATCAGCAAGGCTTTAAGGACTTATTCTGCGAAGACTCGGTGAAAAAAATTAATGAAATAGATCGCAAAATCGACGAGTTCTTCCGGTTTTATCAGGGCAGATCCGTTAGCTGGGAGGATTTAGGCGGCTCCAGCGAAAAGCGGATGGGTTCGGGGCGGTATCTCACCTTCCGCTATCCTTGCTCTGTGGTTACCAGCCAGGAAACCTACCGGATTTTATTTTATTACACCGCTTATCACGAGGATGAGCCAGATCAGGTAGGCTTACATTCTATTTTGATCATGACAGAAGCCCTGGCACAGGAAGCGGAAATTTGGCAGTGGCCGGAGGAAAATGAAATCGAGGTATTGTATACCCTCGATGATTGCGATATCCCCTAGCGATTAGGATGAACAGAGCCGGACCTGCTTCACATAACCGAGAACACGGCAGGAGCGGAAGCTTATCGGCAGCCAAGGGAAAATGAAACCTAAGGCAGTATACATTCCAGGCGGCTACGGCGCCCGACAAAGCACAGGCAGCCGACCGGCGCCTCGCATACTTTTTTCTCTCTTCCTAACGGGGGGAGCCTCTGCAGGATTTAAATCGTAAAAAGAGAAGCCAGGAATTTCCCTGGCTTCTCTTTTTTCTGCAACAGCGGTCAAAGCCGCGGGCATCTGAAATTTTTGTTTCTCAGTTTTCTGAGAGCAACTTGTTTATTCTTACCCCTGCTTTTAACATTTCGTCCACTATTCACATATAGTGACACTGGGAGAACTCCACGCAAACGGCTGGCTCTCTTAAATTCACTGTATTGGAGATTACTGAAATGGACTTTTTAGACCAATATATTCCTTTGAACTTACTTCCTATCGGCGAAACAGGAATTGTACAAAAGCTTCTTTCCACCGGTACCCAGCGCCGCCGCATGTTGGATCTGGGGCTGGTAAATGGAACTCCGGTGGAAGCCCTCCAAAAAAGCCCCTCAGGCGATCCAACAGCCTATTTTATCCGCGGCGCCGTGATCGCTCTCAGAAGCGAGGATGCCGGCAAGATTCTAGTAGAGCGGTAAGAAAGGGGAATTGACCATGGGCCTGACAAAACAATCCACACGCAGCGCTGCGTCCGGCGACGTTCCCGCAATTGTAAAATCCTCTGACCAGGAAAAGGTCATCGCATTAGCCGGCAATCCTAACGTTGGAAAAAGTACCGTCTTTAACGCTTTAACCGGCTTAAATCAGCATACAGGAAATTGGCCGGGCAAGACGGTTTCCAACGCTCAAGGACGTTATTCCCACAACGGTCGCGATTTTATCCTGGTGGATATTCCAGGTACTTATTCTCTTATGGCCTCCTCCGTAGAAGAAGAGGTAGCACGGGACTTCGTCTGCTTTGGCCAGCCGGACGCCGTCGTGGTGGTTGCGGATGCTACCTGTCTGGAACGGAATCTCAATCTGGTGCTTCAAATTTTGGAGATTACCGATAAGGTGGTAGTATGCGTCAATTTGTTGGACGAGGCGAAAAAGAAAAAAATCGAAATTGATCTAGATGAATTAAGCTTGAATCTAGGCGTTCCTGTGATCGGCGCCGCAGCCCGAAGCGGTAAAGGGCTTCAGGAACTAATGGACGCAGTTTCTGCCGTATCCTTTGGGGAACGCAGAACCTTTCAGGTCAAGCTGCCCTACGACGAACCCATCGAGCGCGCTTTGGAAAGCCTGATTCCTATTGTAAGCCGCCTCACCCAGGGGAAAATGAATCCACGCTGGGCGGCGCTTAAGCTGCTGGACGCAGACCAAGATCCGAAGCTGATCCAGTCTCTTTCCCAATTTTTAGACTGCGACTTAGAAGGCTGTGAGGAGCTATGTCTGGGGCTAAAAGTCGCGCGGGAACAGCTTTCTTCTGCAGGCTATACACCGGAAACCCTTCGCGATCGGATTGTGTATCGTGTGGTCAAGCGCAGTGAGATCATCTACCACCAATGCGTTTGTCTGGAAAATCCTTGCTATAACGGAAGAGATCGGAAAATCGATAAGTTCCTCACCTCAAAGGCTACCGGTATTCCTGTGATGCTCTTGCTGCTGGCCTTAATCTTTTGGATCACCATCAACGGCGCCAATGTTCCCTCTGACCTGATCGCTGGCTTTTTATTCGGTATTCAGGATAAGCTAACGGAATGGCTGGCCTCTATCAGCGCTCCGGCCTGGGTCAACGGATTATTTGTGGAGGGAGTCTACCGTACTCTAGCGTGGGTTATCTCCGTCATGCTACCGCCGATGGCCATCTTTTTCCCACTATTTACCCTTTTGGAGGACTCGGGTTATCTTCCCCGGATCGCCTTTAATATGGATAAACATTTCAAAAAGGCCGGCGCGCATGGAAAGCAGTCCTTAACCATGTGCATGGGCTTTGGCTGCAATGCCTGCGGAGTTATCGGCTGCCGGATCATTGATTCCCCGCGGGAGAGGCTTATCGCCATTCTGACAAACAACTTTGTCCCTTGCAACGGCCGGTTTCCGACTTTGATCGCTGTGATCACTATGTTCTTCGCCGGAGCTGTGGCTCTCCCGCTTCAATCTATATTCTCCACCTTGATGCTGATCGGTGTAATCCTCCTCGGTATCGTGATGACCCTGCTGATATCCAGGTTTCTCTCTTCCACCCTTCTCAAGGGAGAACCCTCTTCCTTCGCCCTAGAGCTGCCGCCCTACCGTACGCCCCAGATCGGCCGGGTCATTGTCCGCTCTGTCTTTGACCGTACTCTGTTTGTCCTCGGCCGTGCCGCCGCGGTAGCCGCGCCGGCAGGATTGATCATCTGGTGTATGGCCAACCTTTACGTAGGAGACGCCAGTATCCTTACCCACTGTTCCCAATTTCTCGATCCCTTCGCTAAGCTTCTGGGTATGGATGGTGTAATTCTTTTAGCCTTTATCTTAGGATTTCCCGCCAACGAAATCGTGGTACCAATCATCATCATGAGCTATCTCTGCACGGGAAGCATGATGGAATTCGACAGCTTAGCCCAGCTCCACACTCTACTGACGGATCATGGCTGGACCTGGGTCACCGCTCTGTGCGTCATGATCTTTTCCCTGATGCACTTTCCCTGCGGCACTACCTGCTTTACCATCAAAAAGGAAACCGGAAGCTGGAAATGGACCGCTCTCGCCTTTTTTCTTCCTACCGCATGCGGTATGACTCTCTGCTTTTTCATTTCCTCCATTGCCAGGATCTGCGGACTGGCATAATCCAGGTCCGTGTAAGTCAATCCTTCCCTTTTAGCTTTTTTTCGAAAAATCTGCCGCTTTCCATCTTAATTCTCATGATAAAAAGCCAGCGCCCGACTAAAGTCGGGCGCTGGCCCTTCCGGGAAAGGAAAAAGATTTTTAAACCCGGAACGCATTGGCGAGCTCTGAATATTTATCCTCTAAAGGCTTTCTGGTATATACAGGCGTTTGCGCTTTCAATACCCGGTCCAGCTTATCTGAAAGCTGTTCCGGGTTTTCCGCGATCTCCAGATACGGCAAGTCTCTAATCCACTGATATTGGGCAAAAACCTTTCCATACACATTATCAAACGCTACGCAAGGCGTAGAAGTAATCGCAGCAAAAATCATGCCATGCAGCCGGTCGGTCACCAGAAATTTGGAAGCTGAGATTTGTTCCAGCACAGCGTTTACCTCTGTCTCCCTGTTTTCCAGATCAATAAAATAATTCTTTTGGGTATCAGTGGATATAATTTTTTTGGCATATTTCCCGCATATCTCCTCTAATTCCTGATTCCAGCCCTGTGGATGACTGGTTTCCCCGTCTGAACGGATCATCAAAAGTCCGGTTTCACTTCTGGGAGCTTTCGTTAAATAAGGATCGGAGAACAGCACAATATCCGGTATGAGCATAAGCTTGGTCCGCCGAAACATCTTTTTCGCCTCCTGATAGGCGTTTTGATCTCTCAGCGCCAGCGTCAAATCAGGGTGGCTGTCAAAAATCGCGGCGGTATTTTTTCTTTCCGCCTCGCCAAGCTCAGACTTTGTATAAAACAAGGATTGAGGAAATATAATAATCTGATTATTAGGAAAGCACTGGATCATATCCCTCATATACTTTTCCCCGTACGGTAAATACACATCGCCTATGGATCCCCCGCCCGGCGCCGCTAAAATATCGCCGTTCTGCACCTGGCACAGCAGCTCCTGCCGCTTTTCCTCGTAATGCCTGCACGAAATCTCACGAACCTCAAATTTTGGAAAATAGCACCGGAAAAAATGCCGGATTTCCATCATAATCTTGTGGTCGCCCAAATTGCCATAATCGCTGGAAGGCACAAAATAAATTACCGGCCGGCGTTCCGGCGAACGGGAACGCAATTTACGGATCGGCGCTGTTACGCGCCAGGAGGTAGACTCGCGGATTGCCGCCAGTTCGTGGTTTTTAGCGATTATCGTATTTTGCAGCAGCGCATTTTCGTTTGTCCGCAGTGCGGCCTCGTGCTGACGCTGCCGCGCCTGGTCTTCTAACTGACGCTTTAACGACGCCAATTCCTGATTTTTCTGCGCCTGGTCATTAAAAGCCACCGAATCAAAATACATATGTTCCATATTCAAGGCATACAAATCATGCAAGGAAAAGCCGAACTTATCTTCCAGCAGTTCTACGCCGCCAGGCTGGTTTACCACCCGTGCCAGCCTTTTAAAGCCTAGATAGTGAAAATAAGGACAGTCCTGAAAACAGTTCAACAGCAAAAAGCCCTTTTCACACTCCAGCTCCAGCGGAGAGGAAGATCCGCTGTTCCTAAATTCCTGTTGGAAAAACCTGATCAGCTGCTGGTCGGTGATATGGTCGAATAATTTTTCTACAGCTTCAACCCGTATATTGAAAAAGCGCGTCATATTAGAATCTTTTGCCTCGTCGGAAATTTTATCCGGATTCCCCGTGTCCCAAAGGCACGCCAGCAGGGGCTTTTCAATAATATGCAGCGGCGCTTCCAGAGCGATCCTCATCCAGAGGTCAAAATCCTCGCCTTGCATCATCGCCATATCGTAAGGGCCTACGCGATCGATAATCGATTTGGGAAATACAACTGAAGGATGAGCTAGGCAATTGCCGCAGTGAATAAAATAATAGAGCCACTGAGTTTGAGTCCTATTAGGCTGCTGATACCGCTGATAGACAATTTTTTCCTTGTCGTTGATCACCGTGCCCTTGCCGTCGATCAGGTCAACCAGCGTAAAACAGGCGCCGCACTCCGGATGTTGAAGCAAATATTCCATTTGAAGCGCCAGCTTATCGGGATAGAATTGGTCTCCGCAGTCAATCCGAGCGATGAACCTGCCTTTGGCCTCCTTTAATCCGCGGTTCAGCGCATAGCAAATATGCCGGTTTTTGTCTAAGAATACCGGCCGAACCCTACCGTCCTTTTCCCGCATAGAGCGTATTATTTGCGGTGAGCTATCCGTAGAACCATCATCAATTACAATTAATTCCAAATTTTCATAGGTTTGACAAAGGACGCTTTCTATTGTTTCTTTTAAATGGGCGCTGCCGTTAAAATTTGGCAGTAAAACGCTGATCAGCTCATTCGCCAAAGTTCTATCACTCCATTAATTTTTTAGTTTGCCGCAAAATCTCAGATAATTAAATTTTAACACATGGAGCCTAAGCCGGCAAGCAGTTTCGACATAATTTTCATCTAGCACTCGTGATTCCTTGTATACTGTAAATATCCAAAAAGCGGTTTGAAAAAATTCCAAACCGCTTTTTATTATGACCGGCAAGCGCCGCAAAGGGAAAATTTTGCCGCATTCAGGCCATTTCCCAAAGAAGATATTTCCATTTCCGCTTCATTTCAGCTTTTGAGCTAAGATTTCCTGAATTTTTGCCGGGTTACCCTTCCCCTTCGTTTTCTTCATCATCTGCCCCATCAAGCCCTGAAAGGCCGCGGTTTTTCCTTTCCGGTAATCCATGACCATTTTTTCCTGCTGGCTCAGCACCTCATCCGCCAGTTTAGAAAGCACCTCAGGATCGCTGATCTGCTCCAAGCCCTTTTCCATAACTAAGGCCTCCGGATCCTGGTCCTGCTCCCACAGCTGGGCGACTGCCTGACGGCAGGTTCCAGAGTTAATTCTGCCGTCACCGAACAGG
The DNA here is from genome assembly GCA_000154345.1 of [Clostridium] leptum DSM 753. Classification (GTDB taxonomy): domain Bacteria; phylum Bacillota; class Clostridia; order Oscillospirales; family Acutalibacteraceae; genus Clostridium_A; species Clostridium_A leptum. The sequence goes on along the minus strand of DS480348.1, from coordinate 38,673 downwards.
TCCGCCAGCATACCGAGATGTTCGGGCGCCACCGGGATTTCGCCGCCGTCCGCCGGCATCAGCCGCATGACCTCGGACAGCACTAGGTTGGCCGCCAGCTTTGGGTAGCGGGTCCGCCGCGCCGCCTGCTCGAAATAGTCCGCCGCCTCCCGGGATAAGGTGATCTGCTCGGCCGCGTAATCAGTCAGGCCAAACCGCTTTACATACTCCTTTTTTCTCTGATCCGGCAGCACGGGGATCTGGGCCTGGAGTTCCCGCAAAAGATCCGGGGATACCTCAATCGGCGGCAGATCGGGATCCGGAAAATACCGGTAATCGTTCGCGTCTTCCTTCCGCCGCATAGAGAAAGTCTTTCCAGAGGCTTGGTCGAAGCGCCGAGTCTCCTGAATGATTTCCTCACCCGCTTCCAGCGCCTCCACCTGGCGCCGGAACTCGTATTCCACCGCCTTGGCAATGAACTGGAAGCTGTTCAGGTTTTTCATTTCCGTTCTGGTTCCGAGCGTCTCTTCTCCTTTTTTCCGGACGGAGAGGTTTACGTCCACCCGCAAAGAGCCCTCGTTCATTTTACAGTCGGACACCCCGGTGTAAAGAATCGTAGCCCGCAGCTTCTGCAAATAGGCCTTAATTTCCTCTACGCTGCGGAAATCCGGCTCGGAAACAATCTCGATCAAAGGCACGCCGCACCGGTTGTAATCGATCAAGGTTCCCTTTCCTTCCTGATGGATCAGCTTCCCGGCATCCTCCTCAATATGGATTCTGGTGATTCCGATGCGCTTGCGTCCTTCTCCGGTTTCAATGTCCAAATATCCGTTCTCGCACAAGGGAAGGTCATACTGGGAAATCTGATATGCCTTGGGCAGATCGGGATAAAAATAGTTTTTTCTGTCCTCCTTGGAATAGGAAGCGATACGGCAGTTAACGGCCAGCCCCGCTTTGATCGCATAATGAACCACTTGGCGGTTTAATACCGGCAGCGACCCCGGCATACCGATACACACCGGGCAGCACTGGGTGTTCGGCTCCGCGCCAAAGGCCGTGGAACAGCCGCAAAATATCTTGGTAGCGGTTTTCAGCTCCACATGGGTCTCTAAGCCTACTACCATTTCATAATCCTTTCCGCTCATTTTAACGGTCCTCCCTTCCCGCCTGCTCAAAGGCATATCCAGCCCGGTAGAGCAAAGCCTCGCGGTAAGCTTTTCCGATGAGCTGCATCCCCACCGGCAGGCCGTCCCGGTCCTCTCCGCAGGGCAGAGAAAGAGCCGGAAGCCCGGCAATGTTTACCGGCACTGTGCACACGTCGCCTGAATACATCTGCAAGGGGTCCGACGTTTTTTCCCCAATCCTATAGGCCGTAGTGGGCGCCACCGGCGCTAAAATCAAGTCGCGGCCTTCCAGCGCCCGGTCAAACTCCCGCTGGATCAGCGTCCGCACCTGAAGCGCCTTTTTATAGTACGCATCGTAGTAGCCCGCGCTGAGCACAAAACTCCCCAGCATGATTCTCCGCTTCACCTCTTTGCCGAAGCCCTGGGTGCGGGTCGCCAGATAAAGCTGGTCGATATCCTCGTAATCCTCAGCCCGGAAGCCGTATTTCACTCCGTCGAACCGTGCCAAATTGGAAGAAGCCTCGGCGGAGGAGATGACGTAATAGGCGGGCAGGGCGTATTCCAGAGCCGGCAGATCCGCTTCCTCCACAAAGGCCCCGAGAGCCTCATACCGCTTCGCCGCCTCCAGCACCGCGCCCTTAACCTCCGGGGAAATTCCCTCGCCAAAATACTGCTTCGGCAAGGCGATTTTCAGTCCTTTCACACCCTTGTTCAGTTCACCGGCAAAATCGCCCCAGGCTCTGTCCAGGGAGGTGGCGTCCCTGAAATCCTTTCCTGCGATAGCGTTCATCACCAGGGCGTTGTCCGCCACATTTTTCGTCAAGGGGCCGATCTGGTCCAGGGACGAGGCGAACGCTACCAGCCCGTACCGGGAAACCGCGCCGTAGGTCGGCTTCATGCCCACCACGCCGCAGAAGGCCGCCGGCTGGCGGATCGAGCCGCCGGTATCCGAACCGATGGCGCAGGCCGCCTCCTGCGCGGCGACGCAGGCCGCCGCGCCGCCGGAGCTTCCCCCCGGCACCCGGGTCAAATCCCTGGGATTTTTGGTGATCTGGTAATAGGAATTTTCCGTGGTAGAGCCCATAGCGAACTCATCCATATTCAGCTTGCCCAGCACCACTATGTGGCAGTCTTTCAGCCTTTCGATCACCGCCGCGTCATAGGGGGGCACAAAATTTTCCAGCATTCTGGAGGCGCAGGTGGTTTTGACGCCCTTGGTACAAATATTGTCCTTAATGCCCGTTGGAATTCCCGCCAGCGGATGAAGTTCTTCGCCCTTCATCCGCTTCTGATCCACTTTTCTGGCTGTTTCCAGGGCCGCTTCCCGGGTCACCGTCAGGTAGGCCCCTACCTCCGGTTCCCGCTTCTCCATTTGGCCTAAATAAGCTTTCGCCGCTTCCTCCGCGGAAAGCTTCCGGCTTCTGAGTTTTTCACTCAGCTCTGTGACTGTCATATCCACAATTCTTTGCGTCATGATTCCTCCCCCTTTCTCATTCTACTACCTGAGGCACAAAAACACATCCGTCGTGCTGTTCAGGCGCGTTTTCCAATAAGAGCTCCCGGGGACAGGACTGCCGCGGGATATCCTCCCGGAACACATTTGTCAGCTTTGCCGTATGGGCGGCCGCCGGTATGTTTTCCGTGTCGATGGCCTGGAGCTGGTTGGCGAACTCCACGATCTCCTCCATATCCTTGGCCGCAGCCTCCTTTTCCTCCGGGCTCAGCAGAAGCTTGGAAAGATTCGCCACATTTTCCACGTCAATTTTCGGCCGCTGCCGTTTTTGAACCGCCTTCCCGGTTCCTTCCTTAGAGAGCAAGGCCGCAAGGCCCAAAACCTCCAGCTGCTGGGGATCGACTACGTTGGGCGCCTGGGTCATAGGACACACCGCGTCCTTATTTTTGGGAAAAGCGATGACATCCCGCAGGGATTCCGCCTCCAGCATCTGCATGGCCAGACGGTCCAGACCGAAGGCAAAGCCGCCGTGGGGCGGCGTGCCGTACTGGAAGGCGTTGACCATAAAGCCGAACCGCTCCTGGATCTGCTCCTCGGAAAAGCCCAGCGCCTCGAACATTTTCCGCTGGACATCCTTTTGATGAATCCGCATGCTTCCGCTCCCTAATTCCACGCCGTTGAGCACCACGTCATAGGCCTGGGCCCTCACCCTGGCGGGATCGGAAATCAAATAGGGAATATCCTCGGGATACGGCATGGTAAAGGGATGGTGGGTGGCCAGATACCGGCCCTCCTCCTGGGAATACTCAAATTCCGGGAAGTCGGTGACGATCAGGAAACGGTAATCCCCCGGCTTTCTCAATCCCAGCATATCCGCCAGCTCCAGCCGCAGCCCGCCCAGCGTACGGCACACAGTGGAAAACTGGTCCGCGCAGAACAGGATAAAATCTCCCGGCTTTCCGTCTACCGCATCCAGCAGGCTTTGAAATTCCTCCTGAGAAAAATATTTCGTCAGGATCGAATAAGGCTCCCCGTCATCCTTCAGGGCGATCCATGCCATTCCCTTGGCCCCCAGCTTCAGGGCCTTTTCCGTCAGCTCCTCAATGGCGCTCCGGGTAAAATTCCCGTGGCCTTTCACGTTGACGGCCCGCACCATACCTCCCTCGTCGATGGCTTTTCGGAACACGGAAAAGCCGCATCCCTTGAGCTGCTGCGTCAAATCCACGATAGGAAGGCCGAACCGCAGATCCGGCTTATCGCTTCCATACCGGTCCATCGCCTGCTGCCAGGTCAGACGGGGAAACGGCTCCTGGAACTCGACGCCCAGCGCCTCCCGAAACAAATGCTTAAACATTTTTTCCAGGTGCTCCAGGATGTCCTCCTGGTCAACAAAGGAAAGCTCCATGTCCACCTGGGTAAATTCAGGCTGGCGGTCCGCGCGCAGATCCTCATCCCGAAAGCACCGGGCGATCTGGTAATATTTATCCACGCCGCCCACCATCAGCAGCTGCTTAAAAATCTGCGGTGACTGGGGCAGAGCGTAAAACATACCCTGATGCACCCGGCTTGGCACCAGGTAATCCCGGGCCCCCTCCGGCGTGCTTTTGGTCAGCATAGGGGTTTCCACTTGTAAAAAGCCCTGGCCGTCCAGATAATCATGAATCAGCTTTGTCAGCCTGTGTCGGAATTTCAGGTTATTCAGAAGCTTAGGTCTTCTCAAGTCTAAAAAGCGGTACTGAAGCCGCAGCTCCTCCCGGACGTTTCCCGCCTCGCTCATGGAGAAGGGCAGGGCCGCCGCCTCCGACAGCACCTCCAGTTTCTTCGCCGCCAGCTCGATGGTGCCGGTGACCAGCTTAGGGTTGTAGGTTTCCTCTCCACGGATCCGCAAAGGGCCTTCCACCGCAATCACGGATTCCAGCTTTAAAGCCTCCGCCGCAGCGAACGCCTCCGGAGTCAGGTTTCGGCCGTCAAAAACCACCTGGAGGATTCCCTCCCGGTCCCGTAAATCGATAAAAATGACACCGCCCATGTCCCGCTTATTTTGAACCCATCCCATGACGGTGTGGATTTGGTTCACATTGGTTTCCCTCAATGCGCCGCAATAACTGGTCCGTTTCATCCGATGATCGCCCCTTTACTCTGATTTCCTTTTCTCGATTCTATTGGATCTCCCCAGCCATATTGGGGTCATCCATTTGCCGGCCTGATAAAATAAAAAAAGCCTTTCATCCCATCACTGGGACGAAAGGCTGATGCTCTCCGCGGTACCACCCAAATAGGCCGAAGGCCCACTCATAACACTATGGTTTGCGGCGATAACGCGCCGCCCGCGTCCAAGCCTACCGGCTCCTAACCACATCAAGAAAAAACACAGCCGTTTGAGAATTTTTCTCCCGCCGCTTATTCATTTCTCTTCTCACATAACATTTCCGCACGGTCGCCGGCGGTTCTGTTAACGGAGGTCGGGGCTTTCGGTTGGCTGCTCCGGGATGTTCTTCCTCCGGATTCCTTGTTCCGGCTTTCACCACGCGCCGGCTCTCTGAGACGCAAAATCCGGTCTACTCTTCCCATCGTTGCCATTTTATTTTATTCAGGATAGTTTTATTATAAGGATTTTTACCCCGTTGTCAATGATTTTTTTAAAATAAATCCTGCGTTTTTTCTATAAATTTCATTTATTTCCCGATTTAAATAGAAATAAACGAAACATTTTGCAAGTTTCTGTTCAAAATCCTGCATATCAAATTTCTCTTATTGGAAAGCTAACTGAACGACGGAGGAGTAACGGAGGTATTGGAAAATGGATTATTCTGAGGAGAGGGCTCGGACATGCTGAAATACATTTTCGCAGCCTTTGTGGTTCCAAAGTCCCGGTTAGAGCCGGTATCCTGCACCTTATTGAAGGCTTCCCGGAACATAGCATTGTGGGCCTCCTCACGATTGAGGAGAAAATCGATGGTCTCCTTTACTTTTTTATCATCGATCTGACGGTACAAGTATTCGTAGACGACCTTGGCCCTCTGTTCCGACGCAATATTTGAGAGAAGATCCGCGCACAAATCACCGGTGACGGTGACGTAATCCCCGGTCCAGGAATATCCGGAGGCGTTAATGAGCCCTGGATTCAGCCCTAAAAGCACATGAGACTCGATTTCGCCTGCCGGCACAGCCGCAGCCTCAACGTCGTGGCCATTCAGAAGATTGATGGTTTGCGCCACCATTTCCATATGGCCCAGCTCCTCAGCCGCGATATCCAGGAACAGATCCTTAATTTCCTGATCCTTAATGCGGAAGCTTTGAGACATATACTGCATCGCTGCCTTCAGTTCGCCGTTGGCACCGCCCAGCTGCTCCTGGAGCAAGGCCGCATATTGGGGATTGGCCTTTTCTACAGCAACCGGATGAAACAACATTTTTTCATGTTTAAACATAAGAATACCTCACTTTCTAAATCTCATTATTTCCCTATTGGAAAATGTTATTCACGACTGTAAAAAACACTCGCAAATCTCAGGGATTCGTTCTATGCTTCCCCCATACGGCCTAACCGGCCGCATCACAGTCCAAGCATAATGGTGCTCCCAGCTTAACCATTCCGGAAGCTGAAATCTAAAGATACTTGCTGGCATGGTAAAACAGCTCCTCACATAGTTAATTCTTCCAATATTTTTAGTTATTTACTAGTATTCTCCGCATGATTGTGTTATAGCAGCACAGCTTTGCAGACCATTTCAACTAGCCGAAGCAAAATTATTTAAACATTTTAATTAACAAACGATGACAAACAGCTTCTAAGACTGCTTTTCATTTCTTAGCAAAGCTAAAAAAGCACCTATTGCCGCTTAGTCCCAAAGGGTCAATACAGCAATAGGTGCTTTCATTGGCTTCGCCTATACAGGCATTTTATCGAAGGCTCAAAACGGCCTTTACAATTTCCGCTTTGTTGGAAACAGAAAGATCCATCGCCTTGCGCACATCATCAAATTTGAAAAAGTCGGTGACCACGCCTTTTACATTTAGGCCCTGAGACACCGCCTCAATTGCCAGAGGATACAGATTTCGGTAGCGGAACACCGTCTTAAAGGTTAATTCCTTATTCAACGCATTGTTAATGTCTAAACTCACCTGATCCTGGGCGCTGTAGCCCACGAACACCACAGCAGCGCCTTTGGCGGCCGCCCCGATGCACTGGTTCATGGTGATCTGGGAACCGGCGGTATCAATGCAGAGATCCATTCCTTTTCCCGCGGTAGCCCGCATCAGTTCCTCCACGGCATCCTGTTCCTTGCCGTTGATTATCCCGGCCGCGCCCAGCTCCTTAGCCTTTGCCAGACGGTTTTCCATGACATCCACCACGTAAACCTCAGTGACTCCAAAGGCTTTGAGCGCCAGCAGAGTCATCAGGCCAATACATCCAGCTCCCATTACTACCGCTTTTTGGCCCAGCCTGGCGCCGCCTTGGTTTGCCGCATGGAAGCCTACCGCCAACGGTTCAATCAGCGCGCCTTCTATAGTATCCATATTTTCCGGCAGACGGAAGCACAAGCTTGCCGGATGGGCCACATATTCACAGAACACCCCGTCAATGGGAGGCGTGGCAAAGAATTCCACATCAGGGCATAGGTTGTACCGGCCGGTTTTACAGTAAATACACTGCCCGCAGGTCTTTCCCGGCTCCATCGCCACACGATCCCCTACGGCTAGATCTGTTACGCCCTCACCGATTTCCACTACGGTGCCCGCAGCCTCATGGCCCAGCACAAACGGGAAGCTGACCTTGAAATCTCCGATCGCCCCCTGCTCGTAGTAGTGCAGATCCGATCCGCAGATTCCCACGTGCTCGACCCGCACCAGTACCTCGCCCTTTGACGGCACTGGAATAGGGCGCTGCTCCCACTCCAGCTCTTTCAGGCCTGTCATCACCGCTGTTTTCATTGTCCCTTGCATATATAGTTCCTCCTTATTGCCCTTTTTCGGGCTTGATAGCTTTTTTATCCTTTCCCGCAGCCTGCTTCCGGCACTGCCTGACCACAGGCGCTGGCTTTCAGCGTTCACAGGGAACTCAGCGGGCAAAAGTCCAATCAATGAATATGCGCCAAGGGCGCGTAATATTGCTGGTTTCTTAAAGCCGGTCGCGGTCCTTCACAGTTAGTTCTGAAAGGACAGCTTTTCCGGAAATGTCTGCCAGGGGCCGGCAGCGATTTCCTCGCCATTTAGGATAACCCTTCTCACTCTTTTCCCTACATCGAACAGAGACATCGTGAGAGGACTGCCCTGGGGATGCCGGCTCAAATCCGCTGTAACGGACAGTACCCCACCGGACAGAGTGACCCCGGTAACCACACAGTTATCCACGCCAAAGCCTTTGATCGCGTCAGCGTCTATTGCCATGGTTCCCAGCCGATCGTTTAAATACTCCGCCGCAGCCATCACTACGCCTCCGCCCCAAAGCAGGCTGGAGTCGTATTGCAGCCCTTCATAGCCGCAGTGGGCCCAGTTTTCGAAAGGCAGGACCTCAAAGCCGGACCGGGCGGCGGCGATGCTCCTTTCCAGGTACTCTGTTCTGCCGGTCGCTAAATAATAATGATATAGGATTACCGCGCAGATTCCTTCCCGGACGTCGCTCCATTCATGGTCGGTATTCTGCACCGTAAAGCCGCCGAAAGCCTTAATATGCATCAATGGATGATTCCAAAGCTGCTGAGTCAGAAGCAGATAATCCAGAACCGCCTCCGCCTGCTCCAAATCCTCCGGCCTTTGAGTGATCCGGTAATGCACCAGGTAAGCGGCCGCGGCGTGGATCGCCGAAAGGTTGCACTGCGGGTATTGGGCGGTAATAGAATCATAAAAGCCAAATGATTTTTTTGAGCAGGAAAGGAAGGTCTCAAAGTCATACCAGCGGTTCCTTGGGAGCACCTGGTCGGTGACAAAGGACAGCGCTCTGCGCCCGCAGGCCAAGGCTGCGGCATCCTGGACCATATCGCCGTATTCCAGTAAAAACAGGGCGCTGGAAGCTGTTTCGGCGTTAAAATCCCGGAACTGGGCTCTGGATGGAATTCCATCCGGGCTGAACCAGGACGGGATACAGCCGTTGGGATTTTGCGCTTTTTGCAGAAAATCAGCATAAGGGCGGCAGAAATCCAGAATTTCTTTTTGCCTTTCTGGGCAAAGCTCCTTTCCCCACCGAAGCATCAGCCACGCGGTCCAGGACATCGGCATCGTGTGAAATTCCCGCTGATAGCCTGCCCAGCCGTCGTCGTTCTGCCAATTCTCACTTCCGTCCTTTTCCACATAGCAGATTACAGGGAACATCCCCTTTGTCCGGGGAGCCTTTAAAATATAATTCAGCATTTCCTGAGCGCGCTTTTTCCAGATTTCTTGGCCGCTCCGTCTTCCGTAAAGCGCCAATCCATAGCCGGTGACAAGCTCCTGGAGCCAGCAGCCGAACCACACGTCTTTTTTGGTGTCGGTCCGGCTGAACCACTCCCCCTGCCGCCGGCCGGTCAAGCCTCCCACTGTAACTCCTTCTTTTTCCAGGGAAAAGTAGTCCTCCTCCGCCTTTTCAGCCCAAATGGATTTTCTCCAAGCCTCCAGCGTCCTATTTTCAGGATAACGAGGATTGTCATTCAAATTTTCCGCAAGGTTTACTCCGTTTTCCCCATATCGTTTCCACAGGTAACGCACCGCGCTGCGGTATCCCTGCCTCGGTTCCTGGCGGCTCAAAAGCAGAGTATAGGAATAAGAAATGGATTCCCCGGCCAGCAGCCTTCTGCAGCCTTGCTCTCCGCTGACGGTGCGGACGATCTGAGAATGGCCCGGCATACATGGCAGGTCTGGGGAAAGCCGATCCCCCACGATCATGCCATAGGACATCCAAGGATAGGACTCTCTCGTCACATCCAAGTCCATTCCTAAAGGGGTTTCCTCCAAAAACTGCGCCGTGACCTTCTCCAACGCGGGAACCAGCCCGGCAAAAAGCTCGTCCTGCTGCATCATCACAATCGGGCTTCTGAAATTGTAGTGGGACACAAAAGTGGATGGAAAGCTTTTGATTCTTTGGCTCCAAACAAAATCCAGCGGTCCATTCAACGGCCCCTCATCTTTTTTTCTCGGGACTAGAAAAGACCATTTATCCTCAAGGGATCGGCAGAACAATTCCTTTTTCGCGGTGCAGCAAACCTGGAAATTCACCCCTTCCCCGCTTTCCGGGAAAGAAATTCTTCGGGTGACGGTATAATCCGGATGCTCCAGGCGAATCTCAGCAGCCTGGTTTGTGACAGCAGCAGAGACTAGCTTCGTCCCTTCCTGCAAATAAGGATAGTACATCCGGGAATCTGAAAAAACGGAAGCGTAGGGGCAGGATCTGAGCACAGGAATTTCCTCTTCATCCAGGAGGTACAGAGTCTCCTGATACACTCCGTCTTCCTTCCAGGAAACCCTGAAGCTTCCGCCGTTAATCTCGTTCATAAATGCTCCTCCTTGCCGTCTGGCGGGGTTAAAATCTTTCGGTAAAATTTCTTTCAATAGGCGTCAGCCGCAAAACGGCCCGGGCTTTGGATACCAATTGAGCCGTAACGTTCAATCAAACAAAGCTGCGGGCCGCTTTCCGGCGTTTAAAATCTCAGGCAGGCAATTTTAAACGTCTCAAAAAAATAAGGAGTTATTTGACAGGGGCGCACTGGTCGGATTCGATGGACTGCTCCACCGCATCCAGCACCCGCACGCAGTTTTTAGCATCCTGCGCCGTAAAGGGGAGCTTTCCATGCCCAGAGACGATCCTAGCCAGCTCCATCCACATAGCGCGGTAGGTATCGCCTTCCGCCGTATTCAGTTCTTCGGTTCCGCCGTTTTTATGCTCCAGAACCAGCTTATCCCCGTAAACATACAACGAACCCTCAGTGAAACGGATGTAAAAATAATTCTTGCTGCAGGCCAAGAACGCGGAATGGCTGAACACTCCGGTAGCGCCGCTGGGATAGTGGAACATGGTTAGAATATGATCGTATTTCCCCATTTCCTCCCGGAAGCTCTGCCCCACAGCGTACATCTCTTCGGGCATACCGAACAGCTCGTTAAGCAATGCGATTTCGTGAACGCCGCCGTCGTAAATATGGCCCAGGGGAAAATCAGACTTACGCCTCCACTGGGTTTGTCCATAGCCCTCGTTGCTGGAGTCCATCAAATAATGGGTGGTGCGCTCAAAGGATACAAATTCTCCCAGCTGCTTCCCATCAATGATTTTCTTCATCACCGGCAGCTGGGGATTATACAGGAATTGCTCCAGAACATACACCGTTTTCCCGGTTTGTTTTTCCATTTCCATAATGCGGTCCGCCACATCCACATGAACCGCCATAGGCTTTTCACAAAACACATCCTTACCGGCCTCTAAAGCCGCCAGAGTGACCTCCGCATTCATCTCAAGGGGCGTAGTGACCACGACAGCGTCAACAGAGATGTCCTGGACCATCCGGCGGTAGTCGGTATACGCGGCAGCGCCTGGCAGGCGCTGCTGCCAAAGGGGGATCTTTTTTTCATTATGTACACAAAACGCCTTGATCTCAAATTGCTCCTTCATGTCCATTAAAATGGGCATATGGATATTTTCCCAAATCAGGCCTAAGCCTACTATGCCTAAACGCAATTTCATTCCCATAGTCTCCTATCGCAAAATTAAATAGAATTTCCTTCCGGCCGGCTTACAAGCTTCTGCACGGCCGGCGTTTTGTAACCGCACTTTTGCTTCTTCTTATCCCTTGATGCCGGACATCGCAAGCCCCTCGATAAAAAATCTCTGGGCGAACAGAAACACAATTATCACCGGCAGCGTAGCCAGCGTGACGCCCGCCATAACGGCAGAAAGATTTCCGCTTCCCATAAATCCTCTTAAAGCGGCGATTCCCAGCGGCAGCGTCATTTTTTCCCAGGAATTGATAAAGATCAAGGGAGTAAAGTAGTTGTTCCAGCAGTTATTAAAGGCGATGATTCCCAAAGCGGAAAGAGAGGAGCCCGCCTGCGGAAGGATAATAGAAAAGAAAGTCCTATACGGTCCCGCTCCGTCAATTTTCGCAGAATCCTCCAGCTCTTTGGGCAGGGTGACAAAAAACTGCCTCATCAGGAAAATCCCGAAAATACTGGTGAGATAGGGAAGAATGATGGAAAGCAGGGTATCCGTCAGGTTTACGCTGCTCATTCCAATAAACAGAGGGATAATCGTCACCTGGATCGGCACCATCAGCGTACAGAGCAGAATTCCAAAAATAATATTTCTTCCTGGAAAATTCAGCCGGGCAAAGCTGTAAGCGGCAGTAGAACAGGTGATCAGCTGGGCCGCCGTTACAATCACGGTAACAAAAATGCTGTTGCCGAACAGGTTGAGAAACGGAATACTGGACTGGAACAGCTCCAGATAATTTCCATACTCAAACTGAGTCGGCAGAAAGCTCGGCGGCAGCTTCATAGATTCGCTTGCGGGCCGCAGAGAGGTGGAGATCATCCACAAAAACGGGATCAGCATCAGTACTGCCACTACGAATATGATAAGGATCACAATCCAGTTTGCGGCCTTTTTCCTGGCCGCGTAATTTTTAGCTTTCATGGCCTCCGTCTCCTTTCATTAATAGTGGACCCATTTTTTACTGGCGCGGAATTGAATCAACGTCAGCAGTCCTATCGCTAAGAAAAGGATGATAGAGGTCGCTGAGGCATAGCCTAAATTAAATTTCTGAAACGCGCTTTCATAAATATATACCACAATGCTTCTGGAAGCGTCTCCCGGGCCGCCTTGGGTCAAGATATACACGGCGTCGAACACCTGCAAAGCATTGATCGAGCACCAGATCACATTGAAAAACATGGTGGGGCTCAGAAGCGGAAGCGTAATATGGCGGAACAGCCGGAACCGGTTGGCGCCGTCGATTTGGGCGGCCTCGTAATACTGAGCGGGTATGTTTTGCAGGCCCGCCAGGAAAATCACCATAAAAAAGCCCGCGTTTTTCCAGATATCCATTAGGATAATCGAAAACAGCACGATGCTCTTGTTGGTAAGCCAGCCCACCTTTTCCAGGCCTAATAGACTTAAGAAATAGTTGAACACGCCCGTATCGGTGGAGTAAAGGTTGCTCCATACGATAGAAACATACACGTAGCCGATGACTACCGGCAGAAAAAAGGAAAAGCGGAAAAAGTTCACAAAGAACTTAGGCATTTTCCGGTTCAGGATCACGGCCAGCAGAAGGCCGATCCCCACATTGCCCACTACAGACATCAGGGCAAATAAAACGGTATTCAGGGCCACCTGCCCCAGCCGGCTGTCCTGAAACAGCTTGATGTAATTGTCAAAGCCGATAAAGGTTGAAGGCTTGACCAAATCATAATCCATAAAGCTGAGGGAAAACGTTACAATAATGGGAATAATCGTCAAGCACAAATATAGCAGGATCGTAGGCAGAATAAACACATAGCCGGCTACCGCTTCCTGCCGCGCCATAGGAGACGCTTTCTTTTTCACTCGTTGACTCATCGCAGAAATCCTTTCCAATCTTAATCGATGACAGGCAGGAGAATCCCAGGATTCTCCTGCCCTATCGGATTATTTCAATTCATCAAAGGAAGCCTGCAGCTCCTCGTCTGCCTTGGCTAATACCCCGCTTACATCCTGCTGGGTATTCATCATTTCATAGTAGTACCGGAATAAGATTTCCTCATACTCAGAATCATTGATGGGCGCGGGCAGGCAGCGGGAATTTTGGTCGATAGCATCATAGAAGATTTCCCAGTTTTTGGGAACCTCCAAGGCACGAGTTTCGAAAGCGGAACGGCTGACCGGATTGGAAACGCCGGCGGAAGCAACGGCCTCTTGGGTTTCCGGGGAAACCAGCTCCTTAATGACTTCCCAGCACATATCCGGGTTTTCTGTATCCTTTAAAATGCCGTAGCCAGTCACACCGAAAATGTGGCTGCCGTTTTCCTTGTCCTGAATGGGCAGGTAAGCGACATCCCAATCGGTGAAATCAGCGGTCAGCATATTCTGCACAGAGTTAGGGCCGATAGCGGCCATAGCGAGTCTTCCAGCAGCGAAAAGCTGAGCCGCATCCATTCCCTGCTCGGGCATGGGCATTGAACCATCCACATAGATCATGTCGTTGATCACCTGGAACGCCTCGGCTACCTTAGGATCGGACAGATTACTGCCGAGCTGGTCGTCGGTCAAGGTGGAGGTGCCATTCGAGAAGGGGAACAGGGTCATAAAAATGGAATAGGTGGACATGCCATAGCCATATACCTTATCCTCGCTGTTGTCCTCTCCCGTAGTAAGCTTTTTCGCATACTCCCGGAAGGTATCCCAATCCCAATCAGCGGGCGGGGCCTCCAGGCCGGCGTCGGCAAACATCTTGGTGTTGTAGTACAGCACAATGCTGTTCCAGGAATTGGGGAAGAAATAGGTTTGACCGTCAACAGCCAGAGCCTCCACCAGTCTGGGAGAAATATCATCCAGCACCGCCTGCATGTCCTCGTCGCCCTCAATCCGGTCATCCAGCGGCATCACCACGTCATTATCGATAAGCTGCCGAACCCCCTCAATAGCCATCATAACCATATCGGGAGAGTTGCCGGAGCCGATCATCGTCAAAAGCTTGGTGATGTATTCAGACCAGGTAGCGGTCCCCGTCACAAAATTATCCTTAACAGTAACATTAGGAAACTTTTCATTTAAGCGGGCATAGGCGTCCTGGTTGATCTTAACATCGATATCACTGCCCCAGTTTAAAACCGTCAGCTCGATTGGCTCAGAAGAATCAGCGGGCTGGGAAGCCTCCGCATTGGAGCCGCTGCCAGCAGGCGCGGAGCCTTCAGAGGAGGTGTCTCCACCGCCTGAACAGGCAGTCACAGAAGCCAGCATAGCGGCACTCAGCAAGAAACACAGAATACGTTTTTTCATTTTATTCCTTCCTTTCTTTGAACGGTCTTTGACAAAAGATAGGCGTCAGAGAAAAGCGGTGGCACATAAAGCTATACTTTGCCAGACAGTCCGAGAAAGGCATAAAAACGACGATATTTTGCTAAAACGCAAAAATATCGCTGGTATTATTCACTAAATATTATTGTCTAAAAATGTATAAAATAACAGAAACCTTCTTGCTTTCTAACCTCCTTTCCAGCGTAAAAGCGCTCCAAGAAATAGTTTCCTGATACGGCTGAATGTAATAAATAAGCAGAGGAATATTTTTCGTATATAAAATCATTTTATCGAATATGGAATAATTTTGCATGTATTATAGCGCTATAGGCTAAATATGTCAATATACTTTTAAAAATACACTTAAAAAAGTTATATTTATTTATATATTTTTCTGTCATTTACCATCTAAAAAACTAGATATTTAGTCAATTTTAAACGTAATTAACTATCATAATATAAAAATACCACAATATCAATAAACACCCAGGAAGCCTCCTATTTGGGACCAATCCACTTAGGTGCCAAGGCGGCCTGCATTGACTTTTTACAAATTCATGATAGTATAATTATACTGTAGTATTTTTTATATTAAAATAAAGATACCGCCCATAAATAGTATAATTCTGCCATAAAAGGAGGGGCCTTCATGCCAAAAGTTGAAAAAATGGATTTAGACAGCAGCCTGAAAGAGACTATTACTTACGAAAGCCAAATGCTGCATTACGGACTGTATACAGCCGGCTATCAACGTGTTTTTCAAGCGGATATTCCTTGGCATTGGCATGATGAATTTGAACTGGGATATATTTCCGGCGGAAGCGTAGTATATCAAACCAGCGGGCTTACAGTCACCCTCCATGAAGGAGACGGCATTTTTATTAACTCCGGCGTGCTTCATTATCTCCATCCCCTGGAGCCCTGCCGTGAAGCCAGGCTTCAGACTCAATTCTTTGATAAGTCCTTTTTGGCAGGCTCCCTCGGCAGCCTGCTGGACATAAAATATGTGGCACCTGTTCTGGATCAGCGTCAGTTGGAGGCCGTACCGCTATATCGTTCCGATCCGGAAAGCAAAGGCTTCTTGGAATGTCTTCAAAAAGGAGTGGAGCTTTGCAGCCGGAAGGAGGAATTTTTTGAGCTTCGCCTGAGAAATCTTTTTTCGGAGCTTTGGGAATCTATTTACCGTTGGGCAGCGCAGAAGGAAAGCAGCACTCCCAGCTTGCGGCGCTCCATAGAGGACGACCGGATTAAACAAATGATGCGATATGTCCAAGCTCATTTTTCGGAAAAGATTTCCGTCTCCTCTATCGCCGCCAGTATTCCCATCAGCGAACGGGAATGTTATCGTTTATTTCAAAACAGCATGGGAATTACACCAATAGAATACCTTATTTCTGTCCGTCTGCAAAACGCTCAGTCTCTGCTGATGAACACCAATAAAAGCATTCTCGATATCGCCTTAGAAACTGGATTTGGAAGCAGCAGCTATTTTGGCAAAATATTTCGGAGCCATCACCGGCTTACTCCCGCTCAATACCGGAATCTCAGCCGGCAAAAAGCGTTGGCGGCCCCTTGATCCGTTGTTGTCAAAGAGGACGCAGCTCCAGGCACCTGCAGCAGCTATCGTAATGATTCTGTTGCCGTTGAAGGCTTAACAGCAATGCGTCAAGCCCTCATAGGTATCAAAAGCTTCCACCCCTGCCGGCCAAAGAGCTTTCTATTGTACTGGCTGCTGGCATACTGCATTTAATGTTCGTAAAAATGTACTATGGCAGGGCGATCCGCGGTTTGCCCTCTCTATAAATTCTCCAGCACGTTGTCTAAAAGTCCGGCGACGGACTTCTCGCCGCCCAAAACATCATCAGTGAAACGCGCAAGGGATCACAGCAATCATCCAATCGCCGGGAGATTCAATATTGTTCTTGAAACTCCTTACGTAAAGTGGTAGTATAAAATTGCAAAGGCACTCTCCACAGATGGTTAGCACAATGAAAAGTGAAAGATAACCGCAACATTTGGACAATGGGGCGGTTATTTCTTTTTCGCTACCTGAAATATCGGAGGTAACAAAGCTTTACAGTATTCAAGCATAGGAATGCTTGAACAAGTCCGATAAAGTTTTGTGTATAACCGCCGCCTTCTTTTCTTCGAAGAAGCTAACCGCCTGCCGTTTGCGATAGTATTCATATTAGATATAGAACAACTTCTTTTCATATACTCAATATATATGAACTCTCCCATAACAGCCGCAAAGACCTCTCCTTTCCAACCTGGTGCCCTCTTGCCTGAGTACAAAAGGCATGTATCAATAAAGGTTAATTGAAAGGAGATAGAATTATGAAAAGCAAAAAGTCAGTTTTAACATCCTTAGAATGTATTAACGCAAACCTTAATACATTAATTGTGAACCAGGAAATGACCTATTTTATCCTCCGAGAAATCCTCAAAAAAATGGACAGATCAGAAAATAAGCAGCCCCCAGCCGTTAAGGTTAGGCGTAAAAAGATATAAATCTTCCCTCCCTGCTTTTTGGTAGGGAGGGATTTTTATTTTATGTTTTGACTTGCATGATTTAAAAATAAAGCTTAAAAAGTGGCTAAATAAACAATCGATAAAATAAAATCCGCACAAAACCGCCATTTGTAGGCTATTTTGTGCGGATTTTCACTTGTGTAATTGTGACGAAATTGCTGTCGACTAGTTCAACGTTGTGTGAAAGGCCTCGATAAGCCAAAAATCAAAGGCATTAAAAACCAAAACTTCCAGTTCAGAATAAAATTCTGTTTATATTCAAAACAAAAGTATTCCAGAACGTTTTTCATAGTTTTATCTAAGAAAAAAGGGGGCACAGCTCCCACGGCGGCTAAAGCCTAGGATTGACTCGGTCCTCGCAGCCAAGCGGCAAAATTTGTACTGTCGTCTTATCCGCGATCTTTACATATCCCAGTTTTCGTTCCAGCGCTTGTTCTATCTATTTGTCCCCATTGGGCCATTCATATTATAGTTTATTCCGAGCCATTCCTATCCGGCACCGCATGCCCCTGAGAAAAAGGCAGCGACACATTTTACAGACCACAAGGCCAAAGATTTCTTTCTGATTCTTATGTATACTTCTACCACGGAAAATTCATAGACCACTGGCAGGGTAAATTCAGTTCCGCCTCTTAATGTCGCAAAAGGTAATTCCCGATGTTCTTGAAGTAAAAACACCTTTTTAGCGCAACAGCCTTCTAGCCGACAATGTATATATTTTCTACCTTCACTGTCCGATCCCCTTGTAACTGGTCAAGAAACGTTATTCTATATTTATAATGAAGTATAACACAAGTAAGCCTAAAAAAGCAAACGAAAAAGCAGGCACAGAGAAAATGCTGTCAGAACATACCTTGTCGGTATTTCTCTGTGCCTGCTTCTAAGTAAAGGAGCCTATTGATTTCAAACCAATAATCCTCTTCGTAGTATCATACTCTTATAACACGCATGTGGGAGTATTACCATGACATTCACAAATGCTACCAGAATTGAGAAGCCGTACTCCAAATCTGCAACGATAACCAAATTCCACAAAGCTCGTGGTACATTATGTGACCATATTTTCCAGAATAAATGCTGGACTTATAGTTATAGAAAAAGAAACCGGAATCTGGATTATCTCATTTTTGAGTTCCAAACTCCGGTCTCTTTCAATTAGTGAGCACGTCGTTTACGCGAATATATCAAATAAGCTGCTGTCAGGCTTACAGCCGCTAACGTACAGGGTATCCACAGAGTGCGAGCAGGCTCGCCTGTTTCGGGGAAAGCTGTATCGTTTTCCCCGCCCGGTTTATCTGTATTGCCACCGGCTGGAGACATATCTGTATCCGGCTCTGGATCGGTTTCATCGGTGGCAGGCGGCGTCACAGGATCGGTTTCGTCAGAATTACCAGATTCTCCATCGTGCGCCGTTCCGGTAACAAAGCGGGATAAAATAGACCTCTGTATGCCGGTCTCCTCTGAGGAAGCCTGCACATACCAGAAATATTCGGTTTCCGGCTTCAGCCCTTCCAACGTCACCCGAGCTTCACCGCCACTAGCGACGCCTTCGGTCTGTCCGACCGCCTGCTCGGTATACACATCCAGGGTAAAGGAATCGGTGGTCAAGGTGCGCGGCGTCCCATCAAAATCGACGCTCAGGTGGTACACATCGTGATCCTGGTCGCCGCCGTCATAGGTGTCGGTATCGTCATAGAAATTAAAATCGTCCAGCAGCGGCGAATAGGCATTCATAAACACGTAGTCATTTTCCAAATCAAAATACAGGAATTTGATGTACTGGCTTCCACCCTGGGGATCCGCCTGATAATCAGTGCAGATCAGGTAAACCGGACGTTCGGCCGTACCGTCTCCATCATCGTCATACCGCTGTACGTTGATGGCCGCGCCGTGATAATGACCGTTTAGAACGGCAAAAATGTTGCTGTGCTTGGAAACAACCTCCTCCAGGACATATTCCCCCGTCTGATCCAGCTTGCCGTCTTTGTTGATAAACCGGTGGAAGCAAAGGATGGCTTTGCGGTCGCTGTATTGGTCAAGAACCTGATTCATCCAATCGACTTCGTCCTCAAAGACATCCCAGCTCATATACAGGATGATGAAATCCTGTCCGTTTTCGGAAATCAGGTCGTAATGCCCCTTATTGTTCTCATAGCTCCCGCCGTAGTAATCGCGGCCGGCATAGCGATCCTCGCCAAAATATTGGTAATACTGGTCGTACCATTCCCGGCCGTACTGGACGTCGTGGTTGCCGGCCAGCACCCCGTAAGGAAGCCCCGCGTCATCAAGGATCTGCATGGCGGCGTCCGCTTCTTCCCATTGGAACTGCTTGTTATACTGATTGACAATATCGCCGGTGTGGATTAAGTATTTGGTCTTTAGCTGCTCGCTGTTTTCCACGATCCATTCGTTCATCCCGTGGAAATTCTCAGGGAAATTCTGCGCGTAATACTGGGTGTCGGTGATCCAAGCAAAGCTGAAGTCATAGGCGTCGGTAGAGGGGAAGCCGTTCATCGGGAAGCGCCCGTCTTCACCAACTGTTGTGCCTTCCGTGTTCAGCATGGGAGCCGGATCTGCGGAAGGGCCGTTGCCATCGGGGCGGTTCTGTACCACTACCGTGATCTTTCCATTTTGTACATAACCTGTAGCCGGGATTTCGGCGCACAGCTCCGTCTGGCCGGAGGCGAGGCATGTCCACGTTCCGTCGGCATGATTCAGCGCGTACATCTGGACGGTGCGGCCGTCCGCCGATCCGTTCCAGGTCAGCTCCACCGTATCGCCGTCAGCCAACTCCCCGGTCTCCACCTCAAAACGATGGTAAGGCGCGTCATAGGAAACCTGTGTGGTCAGCCCGTCTGCCCAGTTCGCAGCCTCCCCGCCGCTTACCGGGTAATCACCGCTGCCGGCAAATACCGCCGTGGAGCCGTCGCCCGGCGTGTAGGAAGCGCCGACTTTAAAGGACAAGTCGGTATGATCCCCATTGGGATCGGTAACAACGGCGGTGAGCATCGCGTCCGTGCCGTCAACCTGTGCCTGGAGATTGCTGAAAACCGGGTTTTCCTCCGGTGTGTGGAAGACGATGGATTTTTCCGTAACATTGCCCGCCGCGTCGGCGGCTGTCACCGTAAGTTCATGATCTCCCATGGGCAGCGCCGTTGTAGAAGCGGTATACGGCAGGGTGATTCCCTCGCCATCCAGTTCGGCTGTAAGGGCAACCGCCCCGTCCTCGCCGTTAACCGCCGCTTGGATGGTAAAGACGCCCTTCACAGTTTCGCCGTCTGCTGGGCTGAGCTCCATCACAGGGGCCGTGTTGTCCACCGTCACTGTGCTGGTCACGGTTTTTCCGTCTACTTCCGCCGTCAGGGTGTGCTCCCCGTCGCTGAATTTTGTCGTATCCCACACAGCAGCCTGAGCGTTGAGCTTTTCCGCCGGGATGGTGAAGACCACATCCAGCCACTCCTGCATACCTTCCGCATCACCGATGTTGTAGTTTTTATCCGGGTCCAAGTTGTCTGGTTGCAGGACGGTACCATCCGCCAGTGTCAAATAGAAATTCTTTGCCTTGATATCATCGTTGTTTTCCGGGGAATCCGGGCGGATCGTCGCCAGGGTTGAACCGGCCCAGATAGTGACGGTCAGCTTTGCGCTGCCGTCCGCCTGATACTCCAGGTACTTTTTGTCCACAAACACCGTGCGGGTATCGGGGTCGCCCTTGACCGCTAGGCCCAGAATATCGTCACCCACGGCGATCCCGTTTTTATAATAGCTGCTCAGGCCGGTGATCTTGGCGGTAAAATACACGCCGCTTTCCATCGCCCCGACCGTTTCCAAAGGCAGGCCATCCACCTGAATCGTGGCCGTGGAGGGCGGGGTGGGCACGGCCGCGCTGACCGTCACATCCCCGCTGACCAGTGACCCGTCGCCGGGTAGAAGCCGCACATCCTCCGGTTGGATATGCTCAATTTGAATCGTGCTTTTCGCTGATTCCCCCTTGTTCATCGAAACAGTCGAGTCCGTCGCCGTCGCATACAGTTCAATCGAAGCGCAGTTGAGCAGCTCGCTGCCGGGGATCGTCACATAATACAGGCCGTCACTGGAAGGGTTCTTGCCCTTAAAGGAAACGTAGTCTGTCTCGGTGTCCTTTTTGAGCAGGATCTGGGAATCAATGATGCTGCTCTCATCCTCAATGGAGGCTTTCAGTTCCAGGTCGGTTCCCTCTTTGTGGCTCTGTGGGAGATCCACTAAGGTCACGACCGGCGCCGTCTTGTCGTCGGCATTGGTGAAGGGCGAATTTTCCGTCCGCACGCTGGGGATCTGCCAGGTGTAGACAGAGCCAGGCGAAGGGGATTTCGCCGCTTCCACGATATTGGGCTTGCCAATTTTCACCGACTTGGTATAATTGTCGCTGGCGCGGTTCGGGGTGCGGTACTGGACGCATTCCCCTTCCACAAAGTCATTGGTACCGCTTCCCGTGCCGATATCCCCGTAGCTGATGTCGGCCGTCCCGATCACGGGGCGGACATGCAGCACCTGCTTGCCGGAATTGTTGATCCCATTGGCCTTAACCCTCACCAGGTTTTTCCCCTCAACCAGAGCGGAGCCGTAGTAGTCGTTGAACTGCTCGACCGTGTATCCGCCGGTCGCCTCCATCTCTGGGGTCTGGATCCAAAGAACCGCCGCCTGTCCGGATTTCAGGACAAACCCATCCAGTTCAGCTCCGATAGTTTCGGTTTCGCCGCTGTTTTCCTTGTCCTCATGGACAATGCGGTAATTGCTCAGATCGAGATCCTCTGCATAGTTGTTGAAGAGCTCAATGTATTCATAGGCATCTTTGTCTTTGCCCTGGCCGTCCACATCCGCTGTGTCCGGGACGACCTCCGTAATCAGCAGGCAAGGAAGATTCTGGTAATCCAAGCCGTTGTCCACATTGCAGAGGGAAACGCTGCTGCTCTCGGAGCTGCCGTCCGCATATTCTGCCGTCACATAGAATTCCAGGGTGGTGTTCCACGCCGAATTGCGGGCAACCACGGCGCTGTAGCCATTTTCCGCAGTCCCCGTCATCGCCATCGACTTCCAGACGAATTCCTCACAGGGGCGGTACCACAGCAATACCTGCTCCGTATCCGCCCTTTCCACCTGAGCGGTAATCTCAATATCATCTTCGGGTGTGTATTCCGCTTCATAATCTACATATATGGCCGTATCGGAATCGGCTGCCGCAGCCGTCAAGGGGGAGGGCCACATCGAGGCCGCTATGCAAAGGGATAATATCCCCCCAATTATTCGCCTTTTCTTCATTCAATAGACACTCCTTTTCAAACAAAATAGATCAGCACAATGAAATATTATAAACAAGAGATGTAATAGGCAAATCAGGTGTTTGTTAATTCGAAGTTAAAGAACCCAAAAGTCCATTTTTTTAATTTAGGACTATTCCCCTTCTGTTTATAATAAGATAAGGCATCAAGCATCTCATCAGAAACCAATTTTCCTCTTTTGGTGTGGAAATATAAGTATAGCTTTACAATCTATAGCTAAACCACTGGAACAATCCAGCCAGAAATCGAAAATCTAATCTTCAGGAGGTAATGGCTGTGCAGTATTTTCGCGCGATTGACGGGTTAGGAAGAATTGTTCTCCCTGCTGAACTTCTCCACCACTTAAATTGGGAAAAAGGGAAAATGTCTGTTTCCATTGAAGGAAAAGATGGCTCCTTAATCGTTTCTTCCGTCCCGGCTGCCGGCAAAAAACTATTGCCTCCTTCCCCTGTCAATCCCTAGGATATCCCGGACGGACAATCGAAAATCATTTCTCTGCTGGTGTCTAAAAAATGAAAAAACCGCTTTCCTAATAAAATGAAGTGACCCCAAAAAGTTAGACAATAAATTTAGCTAAAAACTGTTTAAGCAGCCGAAAGGGCTTGTTGTCTGTGAATCGCAGGCGGCAAGCCTTTTAATTTTGCCTTGATTCGTCTGTTATTGTAGTAATCCAAATATTCAATTAGTTCTTGTCTGAAGTGTTCCATAGACTTAAATTCTTGCAGGTAGAACAGCTCGCTTTTCAACAGGCCAAAGAAGTTTTCAATCACTGCATTGTCCAGACAGTTTCCCTTGCGGCTCATGCTCTGCTGGACACCCTTGTTTTTGAGGATTTGTTGGTATTGCTTGTGCTGGTACTGCCAGCCTTGGTCTGAGTGAAGAATCAAATTGGTGCCATCAGGAATTTGTTCAAATGCTTTGTCCAGCATAGAGGTCACCATACTCAAAACAGGCCTGTCTGAGATAGTATAGCTGACCAGATCACTACTATACAAATCAAGAATGGGCGAAAGATACAGTTTATCTCCAAACAGGCTGAACTCGGTTACATCCGTGACCCACTTCTGATTTGGCTTGTCAGCATAAAAGTTCCGTTGCAGAAGATTGGGAGCAATCGTTCCAACTTCGCCTTTGTAAGAACGATATTTCTTCATTCGGACACGGCAAACAAGTCCCAGCTGTTTCATTAAACGCTGAACGGTCTTGTGATTCAGATGAATTTTTCGGTTCCGTAGTTCCTCGGTAATGCGGCGATATCCATATCTACCCTTGTTCTCGTGGTAAATAGCGGTAATTTCTGCTTTTGCTGTCTCATATTTGTCAGCACGCTTCATTTGCTTTAGGTGGTAATAGAAAGATGCACGGGGCAGCTGAGCGATTTCAAGCAAAAGGGACAATGCAAATTCTCGCCTTAGATTTTGGACTACCAGCGTTTTTTCTGCTGGCGTCGCTCTCGCTCCAAAACCAAGGCTTGCAAATTTTTTAGGTAGGCTACCTCTGCACGCAACCGCTGATTTTCTGCAATGAGATCTTCTTCGGTCGATTGGGGAAGCTTGCGTGGGCGGCCAGTGATCTTGCGTCCTCGCCGCTCAACAGCCAATCCTTCCGGCCCTTCCTCCAAGTAGATTCGCTCCCAATTTCTCACACGGTCTTCTCCTGCAATATCAAAACGAAGTCTCGTTTCCTTATAACTTAGTCCCTCCTCTCGCATGGTCTCCACCACGATCTTTTTGAATTCTGGTGTATATCGTTTGTTCCCTATTCCTTTGGTCATAAAATCACCCCACTTGTTATTCAGTATATCATACTGTCTAACAAATAGGGTGCAGTTCAAAAAATAAGGAAGCGGTTTTTTGTCTTTTTTGCTCTTTTGGAGGTTGGACAGCCACGGTGGGGCGGTTTTGAAAAGCCAGCCTTAAAAAGCCCAGAAACCCCCATAAACACTGAAAAAATCGGGGTGGACAACAATTTCGTCACCCCTTCTTGGGAGGGAGTAACGAAATTGTTGTCCACTGGCCTAATACCGTTTGGAATAAATTTATTAAATAAAAATTAAAAGGAACTCCCGACAAGAATTCCGGGTTCGGAATAGATACATTTGATTGTTTTTACAACCCATTTTTCTGTTTTTTGCTTTTTGATGTCCCATTTCTATAAAAAAGATAAACCTCGGAAACGGCTGAACGCTGGGGCTATAGCATAAAAAAAGGCCGGAATCTGGATGCCTCATTTTTGAGTTCCAAATTTCGACCTCTATTCAACCCTAGCAAGCAAAAACTTTTCGTCCCAAACTCAGATAACCTCATAGGGAGACGGAAAACTGCCCTGTTCCTTATTCAGGGAATGAAGGATTTCCATATCCACTTCTTCTAGGACAAAGTCCATGGCATTCCTATTCTGCATCATTCGCTCCCGAGTGACGGTTTTAGGGATAACCGGAATTTTCTGTTGGAAAAACCACCGCAGAATAATCTGCGCCGGAGATTTATGATATTTCCGGGCAATTTCTCCAATGAGAGAATCACTGAGTAGCTCTCCCTGCATAAATGGTCCGTAAGCTTCTGCAACAATCCCTCGTTCGGCACAGATTTTTCTCAGCTTTAACTGCGCTTTATAGGGATGCATCTCCACCTGATCCACTGCAGGCACAATACCGGAACATTCCCACAGACGGTTCAGGTGTCCTTCCTCACCGTTACTGATTCCAATGGCCCGGATGCGTTTTTCCTCATATAGTTTTTCCATCTCAACCCAAGCCTGCTCGTATCCTTTGACCGGCCAGTGAATCAGATAAAGATCTATATAGTCCATTTTCAGGCGTTCCAGTTGGCGAAAAAAAGCATTGCGGGTATCATGCAGCTTAATATTGTCATTGGTAAGCTTGGTCGTGACAAAGTATTCTTCCCGATGCAGGCCGCTCGATGCCAACGCTTCCCCCAGATCTTTCTCATTTTCATAATATTCTGCCGTATCAAAAAAGCGGTATCCCTCTTCCAGCGCATCATGGATACATTGGGAAAATCCGCCGTTTTCGTTGGTAATACGAAACAGTCCCAAGCCCAGAAGAGGCATTTCCACCCCGTTATTGAGAACGACCGATGGCTGATTCTTCATAACACCTCTCCTTTCAGCGGATGGTATATCCGCCGTCCAGCATAACGGTGGTACCGCTGATCATCCCGGCAGCATCACTGGCCAGAAACAGACAGGCGGCTGCTACTTCATCCGGCCGGCCGAATCGGCCCACAGGAATCTGAGAAATATGTCTGGCCGCCCGTTCCCCACACCAGTAAGTAAGGGCAGGCGCCGTTTCGATTACTGTTGGCGCAATGGCAACCGCGCGGATTCCAAACTGTCCCCACTCATAAGCCTGAGAACGGGTTAACGCAATCAATCCGGCCTTTGCCACGCAGTACGCCGGCTGATCATCCAAAGCGACAACGCCGGCCTGAGACGCCATGTTCAAAATCACCCCGCAGCCGGCTGGAATCATAATTTCATTTGCAAACTGTTTTGACAGTAGAAAAGGAACCTTTAAATCAATCTTCATAGTGGAATCCCAATCTTCCTCCGACAGTCCGCATAAAGAGCCCCCATCCGCTACTGCCGCGCAATGAATGAGAACATGGGCAGTCCCGAATTCCTCTTTGCACTTCTGAACGATCTTTTGAGAAAATCCCTTTTCCCCCAGATCCGTACTCATACAGACAATTTTTCCCGTTCCGCCGCAGGCTTCCCGGGTAATCCTTAGCATTTCCTCGTTTTTGTCTACAAGCAGCATAGAAGCGCCGTTTTGAGCAAACAGCATGGCAATTCTGGAACCAATTCCCCCGGCAGCGCCGGTAAGAACCACTACTTTCCCGGTATAATCCACTTCAACGGGGCATTTTTCCCATTTCATTTTCTCACAGCCTCTTTTCTGTTCGTTAAAAAAATTAGCTTTTCTTCCTGATTTTTCCCTTTTAACACCGGAGTCAGCGGCCAAAGTTTCCTTTTCCATTTTCCGCGCAGCCACTCCCGTTCTTTCAATCAGCTTTCCCGAATCCAAACTGTCATTTCGCCTTTTTCCCGGTTTCCCCAAAACGCATAGGGCACCGCCTGCAAGACAGTTTCTTCGTATTGGGAAGGAATTTCTCCGTAAAGCTTGTCATCTGCCCATGGCCTGCGGCGCTTTCCCGAAGCGGTGATCATCAGGCCACCGGGAATGTCGCTTTCTCTTTCCCCCGGCGAAACGGCGGTATCCACCGACAGAGCAGACAAATTGGATCCGTTATCTATCTCTTCCAGACAGTACACCACAGGCCCCCGCTGAATACATACTTTTCCTGAGCACGCGCGCACTTCAGGATTTGCACGGATAAAACAGGCCGGCGCATCAAACTGAATTTCCAATTCTTTTCCGGCCTCCAGTTCAAATACCCCATAGCCGTTTTCCTTCCGGTACGAAACGTTGGCCCTGAAATTTTTTCCATAACCGGGAATCCGCACTGCAAGTTCGAGAACCTGGTCTGAAGTGATTTTCAGTACATTTCCCATGGGGAATTCCGTCTCGAGCTTTAAAATAGCGCCGTTTTTTGCTTTTACAGTGCTGCTGATAAACAGATTCAAATATACCCGCTGTGAATCCTGCGCCCAGATATACTGCCCCAGAGAAGCAAAAGTACGGGCAACGTTGGGAGGACAGCAGGCGCAGCTGAACCAGGGCTGGCGCACCGGCTTTACATGCTCCTTGGAAGTATAGGGCATACAGGCTTTGGGCCATACTTCCAGTGGATTGACATAGAAAAAGCTCTTACCGTCCAGCGCCACGCTGGCTAACACCGTATTATAAAGCGCACGTTCCACAGGATCAAAATATTGTGCCTGGCGGGTAACACGGTTCATCCGAAGCCCGAACAGCATTAGTCCTATCGAAGCGCAGCTTTCCGCGTAGGCCATCTCATTGGAAAGATCATAGTCGGTGGTAAAACGCTCTAAAATGCCGGACGCTCCAACTCCTCCGGTTACATACATCTGCCGTTCTGTCACGTTATTCCACAAGGTTTTGCAGGCATTCAGCAGGCCTTCGTCTTTTAATTCTCCGGCTAAATCCGCCATGGCGCTGTACAGATACATGGCCCGGACAGCGTGTCCGGCGGCCTGTTTCTGCTCCCGCACCGGCTGGTGGGCTTGATAATAGGACATGTCGGAATTCGTGTCCATAGAGCCCCATATAGGCAGATATCCCGGCCTGTCGTTTTCTTTTCGAAAATAGTTTTCCCCGGTGCCCCGGCAATTAATAAAGTAAGCGGATAACTCCAAATATCTTCTCACGCCGGTCGCCCGGTACATGCGAAACAGCGCCAGCTCTACTTCCTCATGTCCCGGATATGCGTGTATCTTCCCTTCTTCCGGTCCAAAAGTATTGCAGATTAAATCGGCAAACCGCATCATGGCATCCAGCAGTCTGCGCTTTCCGGTGGCTTCAAAATAAGCCACTGCTGCTTCCATCATATGTCCAGCACAGTACAGCTCATGGCCTTCCCGCAAATTACGCCACCTCTGGTCAGGCTCCTTGATGGTGAAAAAGGTATTCAAATATCCGTCTGACTGTTGGGCTGCGCACACCAGTTCAATAGCCTCGTCAGCCAGTTTCTCCAGTTTAGGATCCGGCTGAAAGCTTAACACATAGGCTACCGCTTCCAGCCATTTTGCCAAATCAGAATCCTGAAAAACCTCGCCATAAAAGCTCCCCTGCGCCTGTCCGGCAGCAATTCGGTAATTTTCAATGCAATGACTGGGTTCCGCATTGGGCACCCGGTCATTCATTGCCTCCCACTGATAGGGAATAATTTCTTTTCTCACCAGATCCAGGCGTTCCTTCCAGAACCGATCCTGAATCTGGATGTCCTTTAAAGGAATGGACGCTAACATGTAATCCCCCCAAAGATCAGACGCTTTTTATTTTTAACGTGTACTTGTCTGTGATGGATGCTGGTTTTCAAGCAAATAATCAGTGTGTGATATTGATGGGGCAGAGATAGGAATAGTCTCCCCGCTCATTCGGCGCCGGCTTTCCATCTGTCTCAAATCCCAGATCAAATCCTTCATGATATACAATTCCGATTTCCTCAATTTTCCGGTTGCCGCCGTTGTACCAGCCCATATATCCGGTTTCTGTTTCTATAATCATGAGTTTGCAAATACAATTATGGTCCCAGCAGCCTTCTGAACTGGCAATAATAGGATTAGACGGATGCCGTTCCCAGTTAGTAATGCCATCCCGGGATCTTGCCAAACCGTTGCTGCCTCTCATATCCGCATCGTTCCCTAAATAAGACATGTAATACCAGCCGTCTCGCTTCCACACAAACGGCGCGGATACTTTAGCCATTTCCCATGGAATGCTGCCATCGGGAACGAAAATAGGATTTAACGGGTATTTGGTCCAATGGATACCGTCTTTACTGGTCGCATATCCCAGAGCGTCTGACTCGGTGCCTTCTGTTGCGCCGCCGGCATACCACATTTTAAACAAATCCTCTTCCTCGTCGTAAATGACGTGAGGTGTCCAGATAATATGATTTTCCCAGGGCTTATCCGGACGAAGCACCGGATGGGCAAGTGGGCGTTCCCAGTGGATACCGTCGTCGCTGACTGCATACCCGATGGCGGCAGACAAGGGGCCGGACCAAATCATGTGACCGGTATACCACATATGATATCGATTGTCCTTCTTCACTAGCGTGGGCCGGCTGACTTTATCCGCCTCCCAGGAAGAATCCAGCTGACGGGTTAGCACACAGCAAAACGGTTCCCAATGGATTCCGTCGGTGCTGGTGGTATACATAATGGATTTAGTGGGTCTCCAGGAAAACCACATTTTATAAATACCGTCTTCTTTGATGACATAGCTGTCGAACATGGTATTCAAAGCCGGTTCAAACAGCGGATATTTTGCTTTTTTCCAGCCTGCTGTTGTACCTGTAGGCATAGGCCGATATCCGTTTAAAATCATTACTAGAACCTCCTCAATCGGGAATGACATAAATTCCTATGGGCAATTCATCTCTCACATACAGGTTGACTTTTCCGGTACCGTTGTCTTGTCCCCGTTCATTCTCGCCTTCTTGCCCCGTCTCGGGGAATCCCAAATCAAAGCCTTTATGCACGGCAATGCCAATCTCTTCAAACCGGACATTACAGCCCTTATACCACAGCAGGTAGCCTTTCGGCGTTTTTAAAACGCTTGGCTTTCCGGCGCTGCGCCAATCCCAGGAACCGTCTGTCCCTGCAATAACAGGATTTGACGGGTGCCGCTGCCACTGGGAAATCCCGTCCCTAGAGCGTGCCAGTCCGATTCCCAAAACACCGTCTCCGTCTGCTCCTACATAAAACATGGTATACCAGCCGTCCTCTTTGGGGCAGACAAAGCAGGAAAATGTTTTGGCGTTTTCCCAGTAACGGTTGCAATCCGGCTGGAACACA
The DNA here is from genome assembly GCA_000154345.1 of [Clostridium] leptum DSM 753. GTDB lineage: Bacteria > Bacillota > Clostridia > Oscillospirales > Acutalibacteraceae > Clostridium_A > Clostridium_A leptum. Next base: position 8,841 of record DS480348.1, on the reverse strand, counting down.
GGGTTCTGGGAACAGCGCTCCCAATGAATTCCGTCTTTGCTGACTGCAACTCCTATGGCATCCGGATCGGTAATCCGACCGCCGGAATACCACATGCGATAACACCCCAGCTCTTCTTCCCATAAGACATGGGGGTACATTACCCCAATCTTTTCCCATGGATCCTGAGGCACTAATACCGGTTGGGGATGTTTTTTCCAATGAATCCCGTCTTTGCTGACTGCATAGCCGATGCTGCACCGGGCTGCTGTAATCTCAGTCGGAAACACTCTGCCGGTATACCACATATGATACAGCCCGTCCCGGTAAATCACCGTAGGATGGCTGACCTCATGAATTTCCCACTCAGACTGATACCTGGGGGTTAACACTACAGTCGGTAGACCCCAGTGTTTTCCGTCAGTACTTTCCCCATAGGCAATGCAGTGAGACTGTTGCCAGGTAAACCACATTTTATAAACCGGACCTTCCTGAATTACATAACAGCTGGAAATACTGCCGAGAGCGCCGCCCAGTACCGCTTCGCAGCCTTCGGCCTCCCAGTCTGCCACCTTGCCCCTGGGTCTCAATTTATATCCGCATTCCATGTTTTTGCTCCTTTACTTATATTTGTGTTCTGATCTGAAACGCAGCAATTTTCGCTTTTTCTCATGGCACTGTTCCGAGAAAAACAGCCTGCAACGCAAGCGGGAGTCCGCGTATCGTACCCGCCGGCTTATTTCTGACGCCGATCGTCCCTCCTTTTAGATTCTCTGAACTGGCTGGGGGTACACCCCAGTTTATTCTTAAAGACCTTAATAAAATATCCGCTGTCGTTATATCCCATTAACTCCGCTACCTCCGATATTTTAAATTCGGAGCACATTAAAAGCTCCTCTGCCTTTTGAATACGCAGATTGCTGATATAGTCTTTAAAATTTTTTCCTGTCTTTACTTTGAATTGTGTTGACAGATAATCAGGAGAAAGAAAAAACTTGGAGGAAATCTCCTGCAGGCCGATTTCCAGTGTATAATTCTCATTCACATACTTAATGACCTTATCCATGGTGTCCGTATAAATTTCAGAACTGGAATCCGCGCTGTTTTCCTGCGCTTTTACGGTAATCTGGCTTCCGTACTTTTTGATTTTTCGTTTCATTTCGCTGTACAGAGCCTTATTTTTTTCCTTTTCTTCCAGCACTTTTAAAGCTCTGCCGAATACCCGCTTGATGTCTTCTTCACGAGTAGGCTTTAACAGATAATCAAACGCCTGTTCCTTAATTGCCTCATGGACATATTCGAACTTTTTATGGGCGCTCAGCAGAATAATCAAAACTTCAGGAGATATAGCTTTAATCTGGCGGAGGAGTTCCAGCCCGTCTGTATGGGGCATTACCACATCTGTAATGATGATCTGAGGGTTAAGCTTTTGAAACAAATCCAGACACTCATCTCCGTCCGCCGCTTCTCCTACTACCGTAACACCGGACACATAGGTTTCGATAATATCCCGCACCAATAAACGTATCATACTTTCGTCATCCGCAATCATAACTCTGACAGACATAACCTCTCCCTTTCTCCTACCATTCTCCTGTTTTTCCATCAGTTCAGAAGCGACAGATCCCTGCCGTTTCCGCGGTTTTGATGAATATAGATGGTTACCAAAGCCCCGCCATCCTCATTGGGGTCAATTTTGACAAACGATTCCGGTCCAAAAGAATAATGAAGACGCTTGGAGATATTAGATAATCCTATTCCCGTCCCACTGACAGTGATGCTTTCCCGTAAATTGCCGTTCTGCTGTAAAACAAAATTTATTTTATCCGCATATTCCCTGGTGAGGCCGGTTCCGTTATCCTTAATGGCAATGACCAATCCATCCCCATGGTGAAACGCCGAAATCCAAATAAAGTTGTGATCCCCTCTGGCACGGAATTTCACCGAATTTTCTACAATAGGCTGCAGCATAAATTTAATCACGGGATCATCATAGGTATCCGGCTGAACATCGAACTGACACTCCAGACGGTTATCGGACTGATTTTTAACCACTTCCAAATAATTCTGAAGGTTTTCCATCTCATCTTTTAAGGTAACGCTGGTATGGGTATCTACCAGACTATACTGCAGCATCAACGAAAGAGATCGGATGCTCAGGGAAAGATCTCGCGCTTTATATTTCAGCGCCATCCCCCGCAGACAATCTAAAGCATTGAATAAGAAATGAGGATTAATCTGGGACAAAAGCGCTTCATATTCCACCTGCATTTTTTCTTTTTCCTGACGCATATTAATGGCATGCAGATTTTCTATCCGATGAATTAACCGGTTATAGTTTTCTATCAGAGAGGCGATGTCGGAATTGTTGGTTTTAATGTCCAGCAGTTTTTTGTTGTGCTCCGGGTATCCCTGAATTTGTTGAATGATATCGTTAATAGGCGACGCCAGCGCCTTCGACCGGGAAAAAGCAAACCCAATGCTCACTAAAACGAAAATGATATAAGACCATCCCAGAAAAATCAGAGGACTTTTAAACAAAGAGAAAAACAAGGAAAAATGGTTAACAACCACAACCAGTTTCCAGTCAATGGAATCCAGACTGTCACTGATGATAATTTTATTGTCGAAAAAGTTAATGTCCGTTTCCTGGTAATAAAGATTCTCCCGATCGACCGGTAAGGCTCCCTGATTCCCTCCGCTGTAGATCACAGTACCATCCTGGGCAACCAAATACACCTGCTGTGACTCATGGAGATTGATGGAATTCAGAATATTGCTGAACACAGCATATTTTAGGCTGACACAAAGGCCGGCGGCAATATTGTCAGTTCCCATTTCATAGGCATAGCTGTAAAAATTCACAGTGTCTACGGTAGTTTCGTCTGCTTTCAGGGTAAGATCATAATTTGTTTCATTACCAATCTTTCTCTGATTTTCAGTAATTTTTTCCTGAATATCCTTCCGGTTGTAGGAAGATTTTTCCGTACTGTAAAAGCCGTCGTTCCGATACATGTGGACAAAAATATTGTCAATATCATCGTTATTGTAGCTGATGTTTGCAAGCGACGTGACAATTTTCCTGCCGGAAAACATGACGCTTTCATCGTAGTAATCACTTTTATAAAGAGGAGAGTCGCAAATGGTTAAAAACGCCTCTTTCTGTGACAGAGTCATTTTATGCAGGACGTTTTCGATCTGGCTGTTTACCTGCGTCAGCACATTTTCGCAGTATACAATATAGTGCTGACTTAAAAAAAGGTAAAAATTTACAAGGCTGATGACAAACACCGCTAGAATCCCCAGCGTGAAAAAAAGCAGTGTTCGGAAAATTCTATTCTGATAGGTTGTTCTTTTCATCATCAGGCCCTTTCTTGATTTCGGAATCTTTATCCCTTAATCGCCCCGCTGAGAAATCCCTTTACAATCTGTTCCTGGAACAAAATATAAACACAGAATACCGGCAGAATAGACATAACCAGCCCCGCAGTAATGGCGCCGTAATTAGCGATAAACTGCGCTTTCAGCATAAATATGGAATAATTCAGAGTATTCCATTCGCTTTTGCTGACAAAAATCATGCTGAGCAGCAGGTCGTTCCAGCAATTAATAAAAGCCAGCGTACCGGCCGTTGCCAGAGCAGAGCGGCACATGGGCAGAACAATGCGCAGGAACATCTGCAATTTGGAGCATCCGTCGATAGTAGCCGCCTCTTCAAATTCCATCGGAATTTGCTTCATAAAAGCGGTGATAATAAAAATCGACAAAGAGGAATTTAAAACAACGAACACAATAATCAGGCTAAGCCTGGTTCCTATCAGATTCATGCGGTTCATCAGGACGTTCAGCGGGATAATGACGGAATGGATGGGAACCATGAGTCCAAAGGAAAAAAACAGGTACAAATAACGTCCGTGACGATTTCTGGCGATAACATAGGATACCATAGAAGTGATGATTAAGACAAGTGCAACAGAAACCACTGTGTAAATAAAAGAATTAAGAAAAGAGTAGGACATGCCCGCCCCTTTCCAGGCAGTTACATAATTTTCAAACTGCCATACCTCCGGCAGGGCAAAAGAATTTCCGTAAATCTCGGTGGTTGACTTAAAAGAAGATAGCAAAACCCAGCAGAAAGGAAAAATCGTGCTAACTGCAAAAATAGACAAGCAAATCATTTTGACATAAAACAAAACTCCACGTTTCATACGTTTTTCCCTCCCTGATCAGAATCCTTGAAAACAGCTCCGGTAATTCTGGTTAGGACCAAAGCCCCAATAACAATAATTACGGCAATGGTAGCCCCTTTCCCCAGTTCCGAAGAAGAGAATGCCAATTTATACATGTACAAAGCCAGCGTGGTGGATGCTACTCCCGGTCCGCCCCAGGTGGTAATAAAAGCATGCTCAAAAGATTTCAGACATCCGGTTAAGCAGAAAATAAAGCAGATTTCCAGCACCGGTTTAATCTGGGGAAAAACAATATGCCAGGCAAGCTGCCTGCTGTTTACTCCGTCAATAAGGGCGCTTTCAATAACCTCATCGGAAATTGACTGCATTCCCGCCAGAATAATCGCCATATAATACCCGATATACTGCCAGACCTGGATAAAGGTTACCGTATACATGGCAATATCCGGATCGGAAAGCCAGCTTTTGGCCATCCAATTCAGCCCCATCGATCGCAGAATTGAATTAATCGGACCGATATCGCTGTTAAGCAAAACAGAAAACATCAGGCCGATTACCGTCGCTGCGATAATAGAGGGCAGAAAATAGACAGCCCGAAAAAAACGAAATCCCTGTTTAGTACGGAAAAGCAAAAAAGCCACCAGTGCCGCCAGGGGAATCTGGAAGCAGACATGCAGCAAAATCAAAACACCGGTATTTCGCATAATCTGCCAAAAGTCCGAGTAGTTGAAAAGAAACTGGTAATTGGCAACACCTACAAAATTAATGTCTCCTGCTCCCGTCCACTGTGTAAAAGATAAGTATATCACAAAGATCAGTGGCAAAATCATAAAAACTATATAAAGCAGGACAGAAGGCAGGGAAAAAAAGGTAGAAAAAGCCACATCACCTAAAGTGCGTTTCAATCTGTTTTGTTTCATGATATCCTGGTATCCTTTCCCGGGACACAGATAATGTGCTATCTGTTTCCCAATCTTGAAAGAATGCCCTGTTGTTTTAACCGATATTGAAATCGACAGCAGGGCATTCTTGATAAATACATTCTTTAACGAAAGTCAGGGAAGAGAACCCTAACCGGGATCTCTTATTGCCGTCTTCAAGTTTTTACTTACGGAACTTTATAGTTCCGATCCATGGAATCCTGTACCTTGTCTGCATACTCTTCCGGAGTAAGGGCTCCCGCCAGAAATTCGTCTAAGTAGCTCTGATATTCAGCCCATACTGTATCGTTGGGGATTGTGAGCATATGAATCTGGGCGGTTTTGGTGATATTGGGTCTGTCTTCATAATACTGCTTCATATCAATTGCCAGCGGAACGGCATTGTCGTCTTTGTATTCCATAATTTTGGCAGGCTGAGTGGCTTTGGCATCATAATAGAACTGGCACATGTCATCGCTGAAGTAGAACTCAAGATAATCGACGATCGCTTCTTTCTTGGCATCGCTCTTATCCCATTCTTCTTTGCAAATAAACATGGCTTTATTGCCAAGCATAATTCCCATATCGTCCTGATCGTCACGGGCAAGTTCGCCGGTCAGCTGGGGATGGTCAATAATTTCAGACCATGCATAGGCTTCTTCTGTCACCGCATTGGCGTTACCAGACAGCAGATAGTACATTGCCGCTCGACCCTCATTGTACAGTGCTAACGTGGGACCCCAGTCACCGTTGGTAATGGTATCAGAGGGGAAGCAGCCAGCCTGACGCATTTCATCAATAATGGTAAGAGCTTCTACGAACAGATCTGTCTTAATAATACCCGTCTGGGAAATACTGTTCATTTCTTCTTCCGCGCCCTCCATACGGCCATACAGATCAGACAGCGGGAAATGCAGCGGGTTGCCGCCTTTACTGCCCATCGCAAGGGTAATCACTCCATTTGCACTCAATACTTTACCAATTTCGATAATATCGTCATAGGTTTTGGGATATTCCAAATTGTATTCTTCAAAAATGTTTTTGTTTACGAGCCATACGCCCAGTGCGTGGTCCATAGGAATTCCGTAGGACACACCGTTGTGATAATAATAGTGGGATTCCAGGAAATCTTCTTCGCTAAGTTCCTCAGAGGCCTCGAAGAATTCATCAATAGGGAGAAATACGCCTGCGTCCATCATAGAGCCGCTATCAGAAGCGGAGTTCCAGTATTCTACGATATCCGGGGTATTCCCGGCAGCCACGTATGTTTTCATGGCCGTTTTGATATCGTCGCCAGCAATTCCTTCGTGCTCAATAATATACCGGTCGGACACCTCTTCCGCATAGGCTTCTATGCTCTCTACAAACGCCGTCATTCCGTCGGTGTTTTTGGTGTTTTGATCCAAAATACGAATAGTAACTTTCTCTGTGTTTTCTTCTGCTGCAGAACTGTTCTGCGTTCCGCCACTGGATTCCGAACTGGAACCAGTGTCTTCTGCACAACCTATCATTGCTGTAAAAAGACTGAGCGCAAGTAGCACTCCGAATGCTCTGGTTATGCGTTTTTTCATTTTCATAAATCGACCTCACCTTTCCTAATTTATTTAACGCTCGCCGTGAAGCAAATCGGTTACGGCGCCTTTGCCGTAACTCCTTTCAACAAATATTATAAAGGGCATAATTATTAAAATAAATAGAAAATAATCTGGATTTATTGAAATAATTAGGTGTTTTAACAAATAAAATCATTAATTTTTATTGTGTGTATTACTATTACCCCCAAATTTTTCCGAAACTTTTATATAATTTTTATACTTTCATTTTTAGCTTATCATCATCCAGCATTTTCTAGCGATTTTTATAAATTGTCTTTCTATTTTTATACAGAAAAGAGAAATTTATGATGAAAACGGCCAAATCTATGGTGCGAAGAAAATCAGTGCCGTTTTGAAATCCAGAGAGGCCACCAGCCACAAAAATCACCTATTTCAAAGTCAACAATTCCCCATTGTATCTTTGTATCATCATCGATTTGTTTTACAGAAAAGTCATAGGTTATAAGGTTTCCAAAAATTAGAGTACACATCTGGTAACATCTGCATTTAAACACGCCTTTGAAGAACGTGGAACCCCTAACGGCCTCATTTTTCACAGTGACCGGGGAGGCCGATATATAGCATTCACTAAACTGTTACGAAACAGCGGGGGTACAACAATCCTTTTCCGCTTCTGGAAGGCCGTGTGATAATGCCTTTGCAGAAACATTCTTTGCTACCTTCAAAAAGGAAGAAGCCTATCGCAGAACCTATTCATCCGAGCATGACTATCGCAAAAGTGTTGAACAGTACATAGAGTTCTATAATAAAAAACGTCCGCATCGCTCACTGGCCTATAAGACTCCCGCTCATTTTGAGGAGTTGTTTGGCAAGAAATAATGTCTTGTATATGAGAATAGCCTGTCAAAAAAACATTTTTATCGGTTACAAGTAAAGCAACAATTCAGACAAAGCCCGATTTATCAGGGCTTCAGGCATAAAACAAGACCCATTTTTCTATTTTTTCTTTTTGATCTCCCATTTCCATAAAAACCTAGAAAGCAGCTTAATACTAGACTTATAAAACAAAAATAGAGAGAACGTAGATTGTTGCTTTTTTGAGTTCCAAATTTCGGCCATCCCCACTTTACTGCCTGGGGAACGACCCCTCTCTCCTCCCACACTAAGATAGGCGCCGGATTTGTAGGATAAATCTCCCCGGTTTTCACCTCATGGCCCTTTTCCTGCACAGCCCGAATTATCTTACGAATATCCTGATATTCTTCATCAATGAACAATGTGTATCGTCCGCACATCGTAAGTTCCTCCTATTCCAGTTGATTTGAGCATAAAACCAACCATTTTTATTCTGTATTAATCTGACTCCTTGGCTTCTACAAACCACCGGGTTTCTTCCAGCCATAAATATTTTTCCCTGCCTCGAATCCGGCAGGTATACCGGATTCCCGCTCCTCCTGCCTTGAGGCTGGCCGCCCGGCGGATATCGAGAATCCGGTCAATCTCAAATTTGGCGCCGTCTTCCCAGTGGATTTCAAGAGGAAAGACCGTGCCGTCCACATCAAACCTTGCTGTTACTTCTACATATTTTTTGCAGGACATTTTCAGCCATTCCCCTTTCCAAAATCATTTTTAATGAACAGGCATATGACAGCCTCTTGCCCTAAACAAACCGATTTTTTAAAAATATCCTACCGGGTGGATTATATGATCGTTCTTTGGATCGAAGCCGGAAAGCTTTCGGTCTTTCAGCAAAACCGCCGGCTGTACCGCAAAAGTTCCAAATCGTACCTTTAAGCGGTCAAGCGCCTTGTCCAGGCGCTCCATCTTTTCCCGTTTTACCTCATCGCAAAACAGACCGGTTTGACTGCAAATCGTATCCGCCGCCAAGTCCGATACGCTGATTCCTATGCTGCGGACCGGCCGCTTCCACCGGTAATGCTCACGAAATAAGGAAAGTGCTTCCCTAGCGATTTCCCCGGTAAGATTGGTATAGGACAAAAGCGTTTTCTGCCGGGTAAAGCTGAAAAGACTGTTGTCCCGTACAGAAATATGGATCGTCCGCCCTTTGAGCCCCTGCTCCCTCAGCCGTCGGGCTACGCTGTCCGCCAAAACATAGAGGATCATTTTCACGTCCTCACCGCTCTCCAAATCCCTGGGTGCTGTGGTACTGTTGCCGATGCTCTTAACAATAGGCTG
>DS480349.1 GCA_000154345.1 [Clostridium] leptum DSM 753 | reverse complement strand
TTGACGCTTCTGTCTGATAGCGTCAAAGGCTTTTTTATTGGTTACAGCTGTTATACAGCATACAGTGATTTGCTCAATAGATTTGACAAGGAACGAAGAAGTCCTCTATTGCTGCGCGCCTGCCTGCGCGGCATGAAGATGGCTGAAATCGATTTCCTTTTCAATGTTATGCCGATGCATATAAACGCTTTCCACAATTCCGACGCCAAGGTACAGACACGCCACGGAGGAGCCTCCTGAGCTGAAAAAGGGAAGAGTAATGCCGATTACCGGGAGCAGACCCAGGCACATGCCTACGTTGATGACAGTCTGAACCGCCAGCATAGCGAAAAAGCCAAAACAAAGGAATTTACCCAGGTCATCCTTGGCGGAAAGAGCGTTCATGACGCAGCGGAGCATCAGCAGCAAAAGCAGTCCCAGCAGGACGACGCACCCGATAAAGCCCAGCTCTTCTCCGGCTACAGAGAAAATAAAATCATTTTCCTGATAGGGAACCGACCCTGCCGCCACCCGGGGGCCTTCATAGTAGCCCCGGCCATACATTTCGCCGGAGGCGATAGAAATTTTTCCTTGGAGCTGCTGGTAGCCGAACCCATTGGGATCGGATTCCAAATTAAACAGAGTCCAAAACCGCATTTTTTGATCCTCATTTAATACAGAATTCCATAAAATCGGAATACTGACTCCGGCGCAAATGATTAAAGCTAAATAGTATCTAAGCTGAACGCCGGCTACAAAGGTCATAATCAGGAACATAAAGCCAAACACCAAGGCGGTGCCGTCGTCGCCCATAAAATGGATTAATCCAATGGGAACCAGCGCGTGGAGGCACAGCGTCATAACCCCTAAAAAGGTTTTCAGCTTGTTTCGTTCCTTCAATACGGCCAAGTGCTTGGCGAAGGTGACGATAAAGAAGATTTTTACCAGCTCTGACGTTTGAAAGGTTCTGCCGGCGATGCGGATCCAAGCCTTGTCGTCGGTGCCCGCAACTTGGATTCCAAAGATGGAAGTGTAGACCAGCGCCAAAACCCCAACCGCGGCGAAAACATACCAAAACTTACACACCACATTGTAATCCATCAGGGAAATCACAACGGCGCAGATATAGCCCAGACCTACCGCTAATATTTGGGTAGCCAAAAAGCCCTTTTCCGAGTCGGCGGACCGGGAAACCGAGTTGATCAGGGCAAAGCCGTAGACAGACGCGGCGATGGTTAAAATCCAGAAAATGTAATCGGTGCGCTTGAAAAAACCGCCGACCGCGCCTAAAAATTTTTTCATAGAAAACCTCCAGTTTTAGGGGGACATTTTATTTTACCTCAAAAGAGATCAATCATGAACGAAGACAGATATTTGTTTCATTATAGTATTTCTCAGAAGCAAGTTCAAGTAAAATACTTTTAACAAATTCTAAAATCTGCCGGTTTACGCTGAAAACCGGTTGTTTTTTCAAAGAAACCAAGAAAAAACAAGAAACCGATGGTTTCCGCTTTTTTTTACGAGAAATTTATGATATAATTTTTTGAGAATGATTTCGAGTGAGGAGATTGGGACTATGTTAAGCGATATTCAAATTGCGCAGCAGGCGGTCTTGAAACCAATAACAAAGATCGCCCAGGAGCTGGGTATTGAGGAAGAGGAGCTGGAGCCCTACGGCCGTTACAAAGCCAAGGTTAACGACAAGCTTTTCCAACGGGTAAAGGATCGGAAGGACGGAAGGCTGGTTTTAGTAACCGCTATTAATCCGACGCCGGCAGGCGAGGGAAAAACCACCGTCACCACCGGTTTGGGACAGGCTATGGCGAAAATCGGAAAGAAAGCGGTTATCGCTTTAAGAGAGCCTTCGCTGGGTCCGGTGTTCGGTGTCAAGGGAGGCGCCGCGGGAGGCGGTTATTCTCAGGTGCTCCCGATGGAGGATATCAATCTTCACTTTACCGGCGATATGCACGCCATTACCGCCGCGAACAATCTTCTGTGCGCTTTGCTGGACAATCACATCCACCAGGGAAATTCCTTGAATATCGACCCCAGAAGGATCCTGATTAAGCGCTGCCTGGATATGAACGACCGTGAGCTGAGAAATATCGTAGCCGGCTTGGGCGGCAGGATCAACGGCGTTCCCAGAGAGGATGGCTTTGTCATCACCGTGGCAACGGAGATCATGGCGATTCTCTGCTTAGCAAGTGATCTCATGGATTTAAAGCGCCGTTTTGGGGAAATCCTGGTGGCTTATACCTATTCCGGAGAACCGGTTTACGCTAAGGATCTGAAAGCGGAGGGAGCTATGACGGCGCTGATGAAGGATGCTGTCATGCCCAATCTTGTGCAAACCCTGGAGGGAACCCCGGCCATTATGCACGGCGGTCCGTTCGCCAATATTGCTCATGGCTGCAATTCCGTGCGCGCGACGAGGCTTGCGCTGAAGCTGGCGGATTACTGCATTACGGAAGCGGGCTTCGGCTCCGATTTAGGAGCGGAGAAGTTTTTCGACATCAAGTGCCGGCTGTCCGGTTTAAAGCCCTCGGCGGTTGTTCTGGTCGCCACTGTTCGGGCCTTGAAATACAACGGCGGCGTGCCGAAGGCAGATCTGAGCGCTGAAAACCTGGAGGCGCTGGAAAAGGGCGTTGCTAACTTGAAGGCTCACATTGAAAATATGAGAAAATATCAGGTCCCTGTGGTAGTTGCTATCAATCGCTTTTTGTCCGACAGCGACCGGGAGCTTCAGCTCATCGAAAAGACCTGCGCTGACTGCGGTGCGGATTTCGCCATGACGGAGGTGTTCGCCAAAGGCGGAGAGGGCGGCAAGGCTTTGGCTCAAAAGGTGGTCGCGGCCTGTGAAAAGCCGTCTAACTTTACACCAATTTATAGCGGCCAGCTCACGATTGCGGAAAAGGTAGAGACCCTGGCAAAGGAAATTTATGGTGCCGATGGGGTGACTTATACGGCTGCCGCGCAAAAGGCTTTGAAGGAAATCCAGGCGCTGGGCGGCGACAGGCTTCCCGTGTGCGTTGCGAAGACCCAGTATTCTCTGTCCGATAATCCCGCCTTGCTTGGCAGGCCGAAGGGCTTCCAGATTACCGTCAGGGATATGAAGCTTTCCAACGGTGCCGGCTTTGTAGTGATTTATACTGGAGACATCATGACCATGCCCGGTCTTCCGAAGGTGCCGGCGGCGGAGAAAATTGACGTTACCGCTGACGGCGTGATCGAAGGGCTGTTCTGATGAGCGGAAAAATTTGTGTGGAAAGCCGTTCTCCGGCCCAAACCGAGCTGATAGGGGAAAAGCTGGCGGCCCAGTTGTCAGGCGGTGAAGTGATTGCCCTTTACGGCGGCCTGGGAATGGGAAAGACCAATTTTGTCCGCGGCTTGGCAAGGGGCCTTGGAGTGGAGGAAGGGGTGTCCAGTCCGACCTTTGCTTTGGTGAATGAGTATCACGGCCGTCTGACCCTGTACCATTTCGATATGTATCGGGTGACGACCTGGGAAGACCTTTACTCCACCGGCTTTTTCGATTATTTGGATACCGGCGCCGTGCTGGCCGTCGAATGGAGCGAAAACATTCAGGAGGCCTTGCCGGAGGATTCTATTCAGGTAGAGCTCCAGCGGGGCGGGACAGACACAGACCGGCTTATTACCATAGAAGGAATCAATGGCTTATGAAAATATTTGCGATAGAATCCTCCGCGAAATCGGCCTCCGCCGCTTTGATCGACGGCGGTGTGCTGTTGGGAGAGTTTTATATTCATACCCAGCTGACCCACAGTGAGACGCTGATGCCCATGGCGGAGGCGCTGCTTCAGAACACCAGGGTTCCTCTGGAACAGGTGGATGTGTTTGCTGTTTCCGCCGGCCCAGGTTCATTTACCGGGATCCGGATCGGCGTGGCGGCGGTAAAGGGAATGGCAATGGCCGCCTCAAAGCCTTGCGCGGCGGTTTCCACCCTGGAAGCGATCGGGGAGAATTACCGGGGGCAGGAGGCGCTGGTGTGCGCGGTGATGGATGCCCGGTGCAATCAGGTATACAACGCGCTGTTCGACTGCGAAAGCGGTGAGGTCACCCGCCTTTGCCAGGACAGGGCGCTTTCAATAGAAGATCTGTTTACTGAACTGGCGGAGACCCCGGCATACCGGGAAAAGAAAATTGTATTTGCCGGCGACGGCGCCAGACTGTGCTTTGACAGGCTCCAGGGGAGACTGGAGGCTAGGCTTGCGCCAGAGCTGTTACGATATCAAAAAGCGTCGAACGTAGCTTTTGCGGCCTTAAGAAAGGCGGAAAATGGACTGCTGTTAACAGCGTCGGAGCTGATGCCGGTGTATCTAAGGCTGCCGCAGGCTACCAGAGAGCTGAACAAACGGAAAGGAGCGAATCAACAATGATCGCGTTAGGAGCGGACCATGGCGGTTACCGTTTGAAAGAAGCGGTAAAGGCTTATTTAGAAGAAAAGGGAATCCCATATAAGGATTTCGGAACCGACAGCGAGGAATCGGTGAATTACGGACCTTACGCTTACCGGGTGGCCCAGTCTATTGTATCAGGGGAATGTGAAAAGGGCGTGCTTTGCTGCGGCACGGGGATCGGAATCTCCATCGCGGCCAATAAGGTGAAAGGTATTCGCGCGGCAGTGTGTACCAATGAATTCTGCGCGGAAATGACCAGGCGCCATAACGATGCAAATATTCTGGCGATGGGCGGCCGTGTGATCGACGAGAAAACCGCGGTGAAGCTTGCGGATATCTTTTTAAATACTCCCTTTGAGGGCGGCAGGCATTTAGAGCGGATTCAGCAGATCGCCGCCATTGAGAACGGAGAAAAATTGTAGGAGGCGTTGAAAAATGGAAAACCAGGTATTTGTCATGGACCATCCTCTCATTCAGCACAAGCTTACGTTCCTCAGGAGCAAGGATACCGGATCCAAGGAATTTCGGGAGCTGGTCAGCGAAATCGGTATGCTGATGTGCTATGAGGCCACCAGGGATTTACCTCTGGAGGATGCGCGGATTGAAACTCCCATTGGTCCGGCCACCACAAAGGTAATTGCCGGTCGCAAAATGGCCTTTATCCCGATTCTGCGGGCGGGCTTAGGCATGGTGGACGGCGTATTGGCTTTGGTGCCCGCGGCAAAGGTAGGTCATATCGGCCTTTACCGGGACCCGAAAACCTTGAAGCCGGTGGAGTATTACAGCAAGCTGCCCAGCGATATTACCGAACGGGATGTGATCGTCCTGGATCCGATGCTGGCTACCGGCGGCTCCGCGATCGATGCCATCGGGATTATTAAGCGCAGCCATCCCAAGAGCATCAAATTTATGTGCATTATCGCCGCTCCCGAAGGGATGAAAGCCTTTACCGAGGCCCATCCGGATGTGCCGGTTTACTGCGCGGCGATGGATAAGCGCCTTAACGACCACGGCTACATTGTTCCTGGCCTTGGCGACGCGGGAGACCGCATTTTCGGCACTCTCTGAGGAATGTTATCTGGTATTCGGGAATTATCTGCTTGCAAAGATATTTTAAGGAATCTGTCAGGCATAAAACCTATAGAGAAAAGGAAACACCCAGCGCCTAGTTTCAGCGTTGGGTGTTTTTTGCGTTATTTTATCGGAGCCTTATGCGCTTGTCAAAGCTGCGTGCTGACCCAGAAAAGTGAAAAGAAGGCTGACATCAGAGAGAATCGAGCATTGCGTCGACGCCTTCGTCTGTGGAGAGGTCGTACGCTCCCGGCGCCTTGCTGAGAGACCAGTTTTCTACATGGCGGATCGTTTCCTTGGGCTCCATACGGTAAAGCGGGCTTAAAGTTTTGATTTCCAGCATTTTATCATCGGTATAGACCTCAAAGGAGGAATTAAAATCAGGATACCGGGCGCTTTTATTGTGGACGTAATGCTTCACAAAAAGGAGTCCCTGATTCAAGTAGGCGGCCCAGTTGGAATAGTTGTTGGTGCCCATACGGAAAGGATTAGAAAAAGTGGGATTCTGCCGAACAGTGATATATTTTTCCCTAAAATCGATCCGGATGTCGCTGACTCGGGTATAGGGCCAAAAGGCATAGCTTCTGTTGGGAATATATGGGCTTTCCTCGGTTGAATTCTGAGGAATGATCAGGGTTCCGCCAGGACGGAGCATCGTGCAGCCGGAAAGGCCCTCCAGCATAGAATCCTTTACTAAATTTTGCGCGGAGTGAACTACCATCATATCCTTGGCATTGTCGGACATCATGATTTCCATCGTGAGGGCAAGGCCGTTTTCCTCCTGCGGAGGCTGGGTAAAGGACACGCTCTCAGGCAGAATGGCGTAAATCACAGGCTTATTATCCGGGTAGTAGGATTCAGGCATTCTTTCAGGACTTGTCCAGAGGCGGTGGCCTCCGTAAGCAAAATATTGGGCGTTTTCTCCGTAGTGTTCCTGTAGAATTGGTTCGGCGCGGCGGTATTCCCGGTTCAGATCGTTGTAAAGGACATTTTCTCCGCCGATGAAGCCGAAATAAATAATACGGGGACCTACGTCGATGGTGACGACTGCCTCAATCATGCCGTTACTGACAGAAAGGCAGTTGCCGTAATTCTCAAATTCCAATTCCTTGATTTCACATGCCATGGAAATCACTCCTTTTTGAGTCTGGCGCTAAGAACGCTGCCTGGCGGCACTGCTGGTAAAATCCAACCCGCAAGGCTGGATCTCGGGAGAAGACAGCGAGTAAAGATCCTCGGCCCGGCTCCCCAGCTGGGCAATAGTCAAAGCGCCTTCTGCCAATTTTTTTAAATCGCCGCCGCGCATGACGATTGGCAGTGAAGCGGTGCGGCGGGCGGTTCTTAAAATTTCGGTACCCTTATCATTCCAGCCCAAAACCCGAAGGTAGGGAGGAATCTGTGAATTATAATCACAGGTCATTTGTAAAAATGCCGATACTATTATACGCCGAATTCTGGCGTGTGTATACCGTTTTGTCTTAATTTCTGCAAATAATTGGTCTAAAGATGTCGTTTTCCTTACCGCTGAAGCGATTCGATACTCTAATCCTTCTGAAACGTCAGGCAGTTTCGCCAGTTCCTCGGGGGAAAGATTGCGTAGAGCCGCCAAAATAGGCCGCTCCAGTGCGGCTAAAGAGCAAGGAGCCCTTCCGGTCTGAATTTCCTCCAGAAGAATCGTAAGCACAGACTCCGGAATAAAACTCTTTACGCCATCATAATCCTTTCTTAACAGGCGGGCGCGCAGATAGGAAGCGCTGGCAAAGCCGCCGGAACCCCTCGAAGGCTCGGATGCATCGTGAGAAGCGCCGGCCCTTGAGATTGTAATTGGCTGAATTGGGGAGGAAAGCAGGGTCAGAGCTTTACAGTATTCGATTGCTAGAATATTGTTGGGTTCCTGAAACAGCCGGGAAATGTCTGAGCCAAAATGAGCCTCAATTGCTTTCTCTCTGGCCGAGGGATAAGAAAATCCCTCTGAAAGCAGAAGCCGGATTTTTTCCTGAATCAACGGAGAGACAGCGGCCTCAGCGGCCTGGAGCAAAGGAGAGGTTTCCCCTAGCTCGCTGCCGAAGCTGAGCAGATCCACACAGCCCAGCCCGTGAGCCAGGGCTACACCGCCTCTTGCAAAGGCTTCCGCACTGGACATGCACCAGGGAAGGGGCAGCTCCAGCACTAAATCCGCGCCGCCGGCCAGGGCGCATTTGGCTCTGGACCATTTGGAAAACATAGCCGGTTCGCCCCGCTGGACAAAGCTGCCGCTCATAATGGCCACAATATGGGTGGCGCCTAGGGAACGGGTTTGGGCCAGGTGATAGGCATGCCCGGCATGAAACGGGTTATATTCGCAGATCACCGCCGCAACCTTGGAAGTATTATCATTATGAATCATAAAAATACGCCTTCACATTTTTAAAATCGTTTCCGCTTATCGCCAAAAAGTTGGAAAAGTCGCGTTTTTCCAAGGGATTGTCCTTGAAATCATTTCTGTAATGTATTATTATATTACTGTAAGTTTTTAAGGTTTGCAAGCAGCCTTTGGATAAAACTTCAATTTAACATCAAATAGGGTTTTAGGAGGAAATGTTTTGAAGATTCTGGTAATCAATGCTGGCAGCTCATCCCTGAAGTACCAGCTCATCGACATGGATGACGAATCCGTTCTGGCAAAGGGAAATTGTGAGAGAATCGGAATGGAGGACGGTATTTTTACCCATAAGACCAACGACGGCCGGGAAAAGCATGTCACGGTTTCTATGCCGGATCATACCGCCGCCTTTACTCAGGTGAAAAACGCTTTGATCGATCCCGAGGTGGGAGTGCTTAAGTCTTTGGACGAGGTTTCCGCGGTAGGCCACCGCATCGTACAGGGCGGCGCGCTGTTCAGCAAGTCTGTTCTGGTAGACGATAAGGTTATAGAGGGCATTGAAAGCCTGATTCCCTTGGCTCCTTTACATAATAAAGCGCACGTCCAGGGCATCCGGGCCTGCATCGAGGTGTTCGGCAAGTCTGTGCCCGAGGTTGTTGTATTCGATACGGCTTTCCATTCCACCATGCCGCCAAAAGCATACATGTATCCCATTCCTTATGAATATTATGAAAAGTACGCGGTTCGCCGTTACGGCTTCCACGGAACCTCTCACCGCTATGTCAGCCACCGCTGCGCGGAACTGATGGGCCAGGATTTGAAGGACCTGAAGATGATTACCTGCCATTTGGGCAACGGTTCCTCCATTTCGGCAATCCAGGATGGAAAGGTGATCGACACCAGTATGGGACTGACTCCCTTGGACGGTTTCATGATGGGCAGCCGCACCGGTACCCTGGATCCCTCTGTGGTAACCTTTGTCATGGAAAAGGAAAATATTACGCCTCACGATATGAGCGAGATGCTGAATAAAAAATCTGGTATGCTGGGCATTTCCGGCGTTTCCAGCGACGACCGCGATGTGACGAAAGCCGCCCGGGAGGGAAATCCCAGAGCGATTTTGGCTCACGAGATGCTGGAATACGAGATCACGAAATTTATCGGCGCCTATGCCGCGGCTCTGAACGGCTGCGACGTGATCGTATTCACCGCGGGCCTGGGAGAAAACCAGGCTCATCACCGCCAGGTGATCGGCGACGGCCTGACCTATTTGGGCGTTAAGATCGACCCGCAGCTGAATGAGGAAATGATCCGTGGGAAAGAGGGCCTGATCTCTACGCCGGATTCTAAGGTAAAGGTGTATGTCATACCAACCAACGAGGAGTTGGTGATTGCCAGAGACACCAAGGAAATCGTGGAAGCCCTTTAAGCTCTTTTCCTAATGGTACGCATCGGCGCGGTTGGCCGGTAAAAACCAAAGCATGTCTAAAGCATCAGTAAGGAGTTTGGAATTTACTGATGATTGATAAATTAAATTAGTTTGGAGGTACTTAATTATGTTCTGTCCTCAGTGTGGTAAAGAAACAGCCAGTGGAAATTCTGTTTGCGAGCATTGCGGCGCCCCCTTGTGGGCGGATACCAACGCTCCCCAGCAGCCACAGGCTACGGTAGAACAGGCCCAGCAGCCTGTGGAACAGCCTCAGGCTCCGGCAGCTCCCGCGGAGAACCCGGTTCCTCAGCAGCCGGTCGCTCCCCAGCAGCCCTATAATACGGTTCCGCCCCAGCCTCCCGTGGCGCCTCCTCCGGCTTATCCGCAGCAGCCCCAGCAGCCGGCGCCTCACATCAGCAACTATCTGGCGTGGGCGATCGTTTGTATTTTTCTGTGCTGGCCTCTGGCGATCCCCGCTATTGTATATGCCAGTAAGGTAAATAACCTGATTGCGATGGGCGACTATGAGGGCGCTATGAACGCTTCGAAAAATGCCAAAACCTTCTGCATTATCGCTACCGTTTTGGGCGCGATTGCCATTGTGCTGGGAATTATTGGCGGTATTATTGGCGGTATGGCTGCCTCCTCTTATTATTACTATTATTAATCCATGAGGTCTAAAAACCCTTTTAAAAGGTATCCAAGGACTGCGTTTGCCGTGCTGGTTTTTCTCTGCGCGGCAGGCGCCGTCTTTTTGTACTTTCATAAGCCTGGGGAAATCAGCTGGATGCCGCCTTGCTTTTTTTATGAATGGACAGGTTTTTATTGCATTGGCTGCGGTACGGGCCGGATGTGTTATTCGCTGCTTCATTTGGATATCGTAACTGCGGCGCGGTGTAATATATTGGCTCTTATTGCGGTGCCGTTAATTGGCTACACCATGCTTCGTTACGGTATTAAGATATTCACTGGCTGCGATAAGCTGCCAAACCCGTGGTACCACCCGGGCTTTAGTCGGGTATTGGTGTTTTTGCTGCCCGCTTTCTGGATTTTGAGGAATATTCCGATTGAGCCTTTTATTTGGCTCGCTCCTATTAGCATTTGACAAAATAAAAAGCTGCGGCATACCATTTGCCGCAGCTTTATTTTGTCAGGCGTGGTGGCCTTCGGCAACGGTATCGTGTTCCCGGAACAGCAGGGAAATACACCAGATAGCCGCCAGTGCCACGATCGTGTAAATGATCCGGCTGATAATAGATCCCTGGCCTCCGCAGATCCAGGCCACCAAGTCAAACTGGAAAATTCCGATCAGGCCCCAGTTGATGCCGCCGATAATGGTTAAGATCAAAGCGAGTTTATCAAGCATGGGTTTCACTCCTTTTTAGAATAAGCGGATTTCCGCTTACTCCTAGTATGGCCGGTAATTTCTCCGTTATACGGCGCAGTGGGAAAAGAGAGCTTATGAAATCTGAGCATGAGAAAGGTTTTCCGCTGTTGGAAGCCGTGTCTAAATTTTATTGAAAGAAAAATCCGATAAAAACACGAAAGGCAAGGCTTACCGATGAATTTATTTTATCCCAAGACCCTAATGATATTTTCGAATGGCTTCCATAAAATAAAAAAGCGAAAGATTAAAAAATCTTTCGCTTTTTTATTGGGTTTGCTGTTCGTTTTGCCCGGCCTTTTTCGCTTTCTGCGCCTTGATGATTTTCAGCCGTGAGAAATCCTCACGGCTTTTTTCGTCTAAAGCGCTGGTAATCATTTTCACCGTTGCCTCAAATCTGGGAATCATAATATTTTTCAGCGCATTTGCGCGTTTTTGTGTTTTTTTAATGGCATCCGCCAGCCGGTAAACGCTGTTTTCGATTTCCGCTAACTCAGCAGTCAATTCTTTCACCCTGTGGAATCTGGCATATGCCTCATCCAGCATTTCGTTGGAGGAGATCAGGCCATAGGGAATATGGTTATCCTCTCGGTCGTCGATAGATACAATAGGGATTTCCACGCCCATGACGCTGCGATAGGATAAGCCAAGGGATTCCTCCTCGGGCACCGTTCCGGCCAGCTCCTCGCAGATCCCCAAGGTAGTGTTTGCGCGCTGCAAGGCTAAGTAAGCCTTGGAATAGGTGTCGTCGATGGTATTCTGAATTTCCGTCGCCCGGTCGATTAGGGTCATCATTTCCCGAACTAGAATATTCCGTTTCCGATCCAGAAGGTCGTATCCGGTTTTGGAAAGGGCAAGGGATTTCTTTGTTGCCATCAGATTGCCCTTTGTGGGAGCGGTTTGTATACTCAACGGAAAGTCACCTCGCTTTACTGCTTACTGCGCCTCATTAAATGATTTTACCTGGCTGGTCAGATCCTCCGGAGACAAATCTACCGCAGCGGCCACCTTAGCCTGATCTGAAGCCTCCAAATTCTTGGGCTTGTAAAATTCATCCAAAAGCTTAGGATCCACACGGTCCAGTTCAGAACGTGGAAGTGTGGATAGAAGCTCCCAGCCTAAATTCAGGCTTTGCTCGATGCTTCTGGATTCGTGAGAGCCTTGGGTGATAAACCGTTCCTCAAACAGCCTGCCAAATTCCAGCAGCCGCTTGTCGTTGGGAGAAAGCTCCTCCTCGCCGATAACGGAGGCCAGGCTTCTGGCGTCCATCACCTTGGAATAGGAGGCAAAGAGCTGGTTTGCCAGATCCTGATGATCCGCACGGGTAAAACCTGCGCCGATACCGTCCTTCATCAGACGGGAAAGGGACGGCAGGACGGAAACCGGAGGATAAATGCCGCCGCCCTCCAGGGAACGGTCTAAAACGATCTGTCCTTCTGTGATATAGCCGGTCAAATCGGGCACCGGCTGGGTAATGTCGTCGTTGGGCATGGTTAAAATGGGAATCTGGGTCACAGAGCCCTCCCGGCCCTTTACCATGCCTGCGCGTTCGTACATAGAGGCAAGGTCGGAGTACAGATAGCCGGGATAACCGCCCCGGCCGGGAATCTCACCCTTGGAGGAGGAGAATTCACGGAGGGCCTCGGCGTAAGAGGTCATGTCGGTCATAACCACCAGGACGTGCATATTTTTCTCAAAGGCCAAGTATTCGGCGGCGGTCAGAGCGCAGCGGGGGGTCAGGGTGCGCTCGATCACCGGGTCGTTGGCCAGGTTAACGAACATCACTACCTTTTGCAGCACGCCGGATTCGTCGAAGGAGCGGCGGAAATAGTCGGCAACGTCCTTCTGCACGCCCATAGCGGCGAACACAATACAGAACTGGGCGCTTTCATCATTAGCGATTTTAGCCTGACGGACGATTTGAGCGGCCAGGTCGTTGTGGCGCATACCGGAGCCGGAGAAGATAGGAAGCTTCTGGCCGCGGATCAGGGTGCAGAGCACATCGATGGAGGAAATGCCCGTGCAGATATAGTTTTTCGGATACACCCGGGAAACCGGATTGATGGCGGTGCCGTTGATGTCCATTCGCTTTTCCGGGAAGATTTCTCCCAGCCCGTCGATGGGATGTCCGGCTCCGTCAAAGGTGCGGCCCAGAATTTCCTCGGACAGGGGAAGCTCCATGGGCCGGCCGATCAGATGGGTGCGGGTGTTGCCCAGAGAAATGGAATGGGTGCCCTCGAATACCTGAATGACCACCCGCCTGCCCTCGATCTGCACAATTCTGCCCTGGCGCCGGGTGCCGTTATCCAGATGGATCTCCACCATCTCTTCATAGGAAGCGTGGTCCACATCGTCCAGCACGATGAGGGAACCGTTGATTTCTTTTACGCCAACGTAATCAAGAATCATAGTTTCATGTTCCTTTCTGGGTATCGGGCTTATGCTTTCGCCCCGGCGGGCATCGGCAGTGCCGCGCCGGTTTTCGCCGCGTTAGGATCTAACAGGGTGGCGATGGAAGTGTCGATATCCTTGATATAATCGTCGAACATTTCAAGCTTGTCGTTGGGAATGTCGTACTTCATGGTGGCAAGCTTGTCGAATAAGCCAAGCTCTATGATCCGGGAAATCGGAATAGAGGCCGAAATCAGCTGTCTGGCTTTCTTGTTCAAATAAAGAATCACCTTCATCATCAGCTTTTGCTTGGTGAGAGGCACAAAGGTATCGTCCGGATGGAAAGCGTTCTGCTGCAAGAAGCCTACCCGGATGACGCGGGCGATCTCAATCACCAGCTTCTGGTCGTCGGGAAGCACGTCTGCGCCGATCAGCTTAACAATTTCCATCAGCTGGCTTTCCTCGTGAAGGATAGAATTGATCCGGGTACGGTATTGGATGAAATCCTTGCCCAGATTCTTTTCAAACCAGGGATCCAGGTCGGTAAAATACTCGCTGTAGCTGGTCATCCAGTTGATGGCGGGGTAATGCCTGGCGTAAGCCAGAGACTTATCCAGAGCCCAGAAGCACCGGGTAAACCGTTTGGTATTCTGGGTTACAGGCTCGGAAAAATCGCCGCCCTGGGGAGATACGGCGCCGATAACGGATACGGAGCCTTCCTGGCCGCAAAGAGTCTGGACGCGGCCGGCCCGCTCGTAGAAATCCGCCAGGCGGGAGGGAAGATAAGCCGGAAAGCCCTCCTCCGCGGGCATTTCCTCCAGACGGCCGGAGATTTCCCGGAGAGCCTCCGCCCACCGGGAGGTGGAATCAGCCATCATCGCCACGTGATAGCCCATATCGCGGTAATATTCCGCCAAGGTGATACCTGTATAAATAGAAGCCTCGCGGGCCGCTACAGGCATGTTGGAGGTATTGGCGATCAGCACGGTGCGGTCGGTCATAGGACGGCCGGATTTCGGGTCTACCAGCTCGGAGAACTCATCTAAAACCTGGCTCATTTCATTGCCCCGTTCCCCGCAGCCAACATAGATGATGATGTCCGCGTCGCACCATTTGGCCAGCTGGTGCTGAGTCATGGTCTTTCCAGTGCCGAAGCCTCCGGGAATAGCGGCGGTGCCGCCCTTGGCGATAGGGAACATGGTGTCGATGATCCGCTGGCCGGTGATCAGGGGAACGTCGGGGGGCTCCCGTCTGGCGATGGGCCGGGAATTTCGGATGGGCCATTTCTGGCAGAGGGTGAGCTCATGGGTGCGGCCCTTGCCATCCTTCAGTACTGCGATTGTGTCGTGAAGCCTGTAAAGCCCATTAGGCTTTACTTCGATGACCTCTCCCTCCACACCAGGCGGCACCATGCATTTATGGGTGATAATGGGAGTCTCCGGCAAGGTGGCGTAAATCTGCCCGGAGGACAGCCGGTCCCCGGCCTTACAGGTCAGAGTGACATCCCATTCCTTTTGATCGTCCAGAAGCGATACGGTGGTGCCTTTCGCGATAAAGGCGCCGTCTGCGGCCTCCAGCGCTTTCAGCGGGCGTTCGATGCCGTCGAAAATATTATCCAGGATACCAGGCCCCAGCAGGATATTCATCGGCGCGCCGGTACCGTAAACCGGTTCGCCGGGGCGCAGGCCGGTGGTTTCCTCGTAGACCTGGATGGTGGTGATTTGATCGGAAATCTTAATGACCTCGCCGACCAGGCGGCTGTTGCCCACGTAAACCTGCTCCATCATGGAGAAGCTGCGGGAATTTTGAACCGTGACAACAGGGCCGTTGATTCCGAAAATTACATCTTGGTTCATAGTAGTAAATCATCTCCAAACATTGCCGGGAAAAGGAAACGCCCTTTCCCAGACGGGCAGTTAAACTATGGTTAAACCGGAGTTGGCGAAAAACCATTCATACTGGGCTTCCAGCTTGCTGTCCATGGTTTCGTCGGCCACCAGGCCCATTTCCAGGTTGGAGCCGCGGATACCGCCGATCACGATGGAATCGTCCGCCTTTACCTCGCAGGGAAGCGAAAAGGCTTTTTGAATCCGGTCGGCGTAAACCAGGTCGGCTTCCCTGACCAAAAGAACAGTGCCGGGTTTTGTCAGCGTTTTGGCGATGGAGGAGGCATATCCCTCCAGCAGGGAGGGATAGGTATCCGTCTGGGTATAAGCCAAAAGCTTTTCCTTGGCTCTTTCAAATACCTCTTGGGTAATCTGCCGGCGCTGCAGAAATAGCTTTCTTTTGCCTTCCATTTCCTCGTGGGAAATTTCCGTGGCGACCTCTTTCCGCATCTGAGCCATTTCCTTTTGAATGAGGGTGTAGGCGTCGGTAAGAACTTCGATTTCCGCCTTTTTCAGCTCTTCCTCTTTAAACTGCTCGACTTCCGCGTGAATTTCATTACGCTGCTGTTCCGCGTATTTATTGATCGCTTCTAAAAAAGCGGAGGCTTTTTCATCACTGGGCATCATGCAACCCCCATTCTCATTATATTTTTACGCCGATCGCATCCCGGACATATTTGGTGATGGAATCCTTGGTCCGCCCGTTTCCATGGCGGTCAGGGATTTCCACAATCAAGGGACGCTGCCGGTTCAGCTTCAAGTCGTAGACAAGGTCGGGACAAAGCTTTACCAGCTTTTCCGTCATTAGGATCACTGCCACATCCTCCCGGGCCATGGCGTCGGTAAGAGCCTTTTTCACTTCCTCGTCCTCGTGCACCAAAACGCCGGTGATGCCGGCCAAGCGCATGCCTACGATGGTATCGATGTTATCGCTGATCAAGTGGAATTTCATAAGGGAACCCTTCTTTATCCTTAAATTAGATCTTCGCCAGGATCAAGATGGAAACCAGCAGGCCGTACAAAGCGATACCTTCGCCAAGCGCTACGAAGATCAGCGCCTTGCCGAAGGCCTTGGGATCCTCAGAGGTAGCGCCGATTGCGGCGGGAGCGGCGGCGGCCACGGCGATTCCTCCGCCGATGCCGGCGATGCCGGTAGACAGGGCGGCGGCGATCAGACCCATTCCGTTAGCCGAGCTGGCGGCTGCCGCGGCGGTGGAAGCGTCAGCGGCTTGGGCGACCATAGGCACACCGAAGCAGAACAGGGTGACCACTAAAAAGGAAACCAGCTGTACCGCTACAGCCTTTTTGGTTTTCGTTCCTCTTTTCACCGCCCGGGTCGCTAAAACCACAGACAATACTAAGAAGCATACTGGCAATAAAAACAGATAATCCATCATGAATACCTCCAAAATAAGATTCAAAATTTATTGAAACGGGAAAGTATTCCCCGTTTAATGCTTTTCAACCGTAACCGGATGGAAGGGGATGCCGTCTCCGTCATAGAACCGGCTGAACATTTCGTAATATTCCAGCCTGAGCACCTGAATGGCCACCAGCAGGGCTTCCAGCCCCATGACGAAAGCATTGCCGACGATCAAAACCAGTACATAGCCGATGCCGCTGCTCATTTCCGCTAAGGTAAATACCACCAGCATCATGCCGGCGTGAACCAGCACATAAGCGCCTACACGGAGAAACGACATGGTATTCGTGGCGTAGCTCAAAATGGTTTCAAAGGTCTCAAAAAAGCCCTGGATAATGTAATCTCCCCATTTTTCCGGCTTCCAGTCCGGATCTCTGGCCACCAGCTTTCCCAAAACCTCGTTGAACCAAATGCAGAGCAGGGGAAGGATGATTAAGCAGATAATATACGCCGCGTTCATCACTGGGATACCGGCGAACATTTGAAGCACCAGCCCCACGAGCAGCGAGCCGTAGAAAACCAGCCCGGCTACGCCGTTGGGACCGAAAATGGCCTTGGCGTATTTTTTCTGCTTCAGGCCGCTGATAATGTTCAAGGCCATAGCGATGACCACCATGACACAGCCAACGCCTACCGAGGTGTAAATGATGTAGTTGGTGGTGGCGGGTTCCATGACATGAATCGGCTTTTCCGCGAAGCCCATAGCCTGATAAAGAGGGTTAAAGGTGTTTTCAAAGCCGAAGCAGTCGCCGAATAGGATGCCGAACAGGGCGGAGGAAATGCCGCAGGGGATCAGAATTCTGCCGATGGACATTTTCTTAAGCCGCCACATGAGAAATCCCACAATGGAAAGTACGACGCCGTGGCCGAAATCTCCGAACATAGCGCCGAAAATCAGCACATAGGTGATGGCCACAAAGGGGGTCGGGTCGATCTCGTGGTAATTAGGCAGGCCGAACATATCCACAAAGAACTCAAAGGGCTTGAAAAGCTTTTTGTTTACCAGGCGGGTGGGAGGCGTGTGCCGAACCGCCTCGCTGGCGTCCTCAACAGCGTAATCAATTCCGTCGATTTTGGAAAGGCGCTCCCGGAAATTTTCCTCGTCCTCCTCGGGAATCCAGCCGGTTAAGATAAAGCTGTTATCGTGCTTGGCCACATATTTCCGGATATTGAAATAAGTGTCCAGCTCCTCAAGCTTGCTGAAAACCTGCTGGCACTTTTCCGCCTCCTGGTTCCAGTTATCGTCAATTTGTTTTTGCAGTCCGGCGATCTGCGCCTTCAGTTCCGAGATTTTCTCTTGAAGCTCCTGGAGCATTTTTTCCGGGGTGGATTCCAGCGCCTTAACCCTCAGACGTTCGAAATAAAGGCCGGAGAAAATGGTGTCCACCTGCTGAATGTATTCCACAGGAGCGATATAAACGCCCCAATAGTGGGTGGCGTCGCTGGTGCACTGAAAGAACAAAACATAGGGGTTATCCTCATATTTTGAGAGCTTTTCATAGCACTCCTTTGGAATACGCCCGAACCGGAATTTAATATATTTGCATTCGGCAAGCTTCTTTAAATCCAGATTCAAACCTACGAAATGGCCGATTTCCACCGTCTGCTTCACATAGCTCTCCTGGAGCTCCTCCAGCGCTTCCTTTTGATTTAAAAGCTCATCCATCCGCCCGGAAAACCGTTCTACATAATTTTTCAGTTCATAGTGGGGAAGATCCAGCCTTCTGGTATCCACCACGTCCAGATCCTTTCCGATGCGGATTAAAAGGCTTTTCAGCTCCTGGAGGATGTCTGAATAAGGATTCGCGTCTGTAAAGGTAGTGAACTTTCGGGTATCGGAATAAAACGAAAGAGCGTCATCCGGATGGAAATACTGAGTTTGGCCGCAAAGACGGATGACATCGTCCAGCTTGTCGGTAACGCCGATAATACTGGCAATTTTAACTTTAGAAACAGCCACGGCGCTCTACTCCTCTCTCATTGCTCAGCCTGCTTTATCCGTGGGCAGGATCAGCAATTTTTTAATATCATCTACAGAAACCTGATATCGGATGCCTTCTACAATGGTGGTAATATTGTGGACCTCGGTATCAGCGAGGAAAATGTAGGAAAGAAGCACTACCGGAGGATGGGAGGAAAAGTGAATATAGTGCTTGCCGGAGATAAATTTTATCCTTTGCGCCAGCTCATCCACGAAATTGTATTCCACATTAGCGGTCTTTTTCCCGCGGGAGGTGGTACGGAAGATGGCGGCGGCCTGATTGGCGGTTTCCGCGTGGATCAGAGCGTTTAGCTGCTTGGGCTTTAAAGAACCGAAAGGGAGAAGATTTTTCTCAATGAACTCCGGATGGGCCCGAAACCTTTTTTTCATACGGATGATCCGGGCGTAATTCTCCAGATCGATGTAGCCCTGGAACAGCTCCCTGACTTCCTTTTTTGTTTTTCCCCTGACGCGGTGGTCGATGATTTCCTGCACATGGGAAAACAGATAGGAATAAAGCTGGTTTTCGACGGCGAAAACATCCACCGGCTCTCCAGGCTTGGGCTCAAAGGGGGCCAGCAGACGGCGGTAGACCGAACTGCCCAGAGCGTCTAGAAATTCGCCGTAGGTTTGGATGCTGGAAAACTGCTCCATGTGGATTTTAGTGTGCTTGGCAAGATAAAGGGGAGCGGCCTGGGAATATTCTTCCTGCCGGCCGGCGGACATCAGCATAAGAGCATCCAGAATTTCCTCAATCTCAGCCCTGGCGATCACATAATCGGCGAGCTGCTCGCCTACGGATAATTCATAACGAACAAAGGAGCTTAAATTATAAAACAGCTTTTGCTTAATCAAAACCTCAAGCTGCCCCCGATGGATATCGTACTCGTTGATTCCGGTGAGCACGTCGTGATAATCGGTGTTAGCCTTCAGATAGGCCGCCACCTCGGCCACGGATTTGCAGTCCAAAAGATTGCGGTAATCCTTTTCCTTCAGCCGCTTGCCGTATTTCGCGCGGGCCTTGGCCAGCACTACATTAGAAGATAAGGAGGAAAGCATGCAATCACTCTCCTATCACACGGCCTACGATAGCGTCTACCCAATTGCCGCCTTGCTGACGGTACAGCTCCTGCATTTTGATCAATTGAACCTCGTACTTCTTTTCTGCGTCCGCCAGAATTTGACGGGCCTGATTTTTTTCCTGAATCCGGTTTAATTCAATCCGCTTTCTGGCCCTGGCTAAATAATTCTCGCGGATTCGTTCTTTTGTCTCCGCGATTTCCTGGGCGGACAGGGCCTTGCTGCGTTTAGCCTCTTCGGTAATTTCTTGGGCTTTTTCGTCCATATCCACTATTTTTTTTATCATATCCTGCATGGTAAAAGCACCTCCTAAAAGGACAGCGCAGGGAATTTTCCCAAATACAATTCCCTGCGCCTCTCTGCGCGTCTTTCAAATATTATTGTTTTACTAACTCAGATTATAGTCCTAAAAGTCAAATTGTTCAAGCGGTCAAATAAATTTTTATAGGAATGCCATAAAATAAAGAACCAGGTCAAAAATATTTGGCAGGAAAAATTAACAGTGAAAATTAATTTTTTAAGCTTTGCAGGGGAGCGGGGATTCTTCCGCCCCGGTGAATGAATTTAGCGGGAGAGCAAGGGTTGACCTCCATGACCGGGCCTTCGCCCAGCAGTCCGCCAAAGCTTAATTCATCGCCGGCTTTTTTGCCGATGGCGGGAATTACCCGCACAGCGGTGGTTTTGGAGTTCACCATGCCGATGGCGGCTTCGTCGGCGATGATCCCCGAAATAACCTCAGAAGAAGTATCCCCTGGAATAGCGATCATATCCAGGCCCACGGAACAGACGGCGGTCATCGCTTCCAGCTTGGTCAGGCTCAGGGCGCCGGTCCGCGCGGCGTGAATCATTCCAGCATCCTCAGTGACCGGAATAAAAGCGCCGGAAAGGCCGCCTACGTGTGAGGAGGCCATTACGCCGCCCTTTTTCACAGCGTCGTTGAGCAGGGCCAGACAGGCGGTGGTGCCGTGAGCGCCGCAGGTTTCCAAACCCATTTCCTCCAGAATATGCGCCACGGAGTCGCCAATGGCGGGAGTGGGGGCCAGGGAAAGATCGATAATGCCATAGGGCACGCAAAGCCTGCGGGAAGCCTCCTGGGCGACCAGCTGGCCCATCCGGGTGATTTTAAAGGCGGTCTTTTTTATGATATTGGCGATTTCCGTAATATCGCAGCCTGTGCCGGCCTTCGCAAGGGCGGCCCGCACCACGCCGGGACCGGAAACGCCTACGTTTACCACACAGTCCGGCTCTCCCACGCCGTGGAAGGCGCCTGCCATGAAGGGATTGTCCTCTGGAGCGTTGCAGAATACCACCAGCTTGGCCGCGCCGATGCAGTCCCGGTCGGCGGTGCGCTCCGCGGTTTCTCGAATGATTTTTCCCATTTTTTCCACTGCGTCCATGTTGATGCCGGCCTTCGTGGAGCCGATATTTACGGAAGAGCATACGTGCTCCGTCACGTCCAGGGCCTCGGGAATGCTTTCGATCAGGGCATAGTCGCCGGGGCCAAAGCCCTTCTGCACCAGAGCGGAGTAGCCGCCCAGGAAATTGACGCCGGTGCTTTGGGCGGCTCTTTCCAGGGCTTTGGCCATTTTTACCGGATTTTGGGCTTGATGGGCGGCGGCGATCAGGGAGACGGGAGTCACCGAGATCCGCTTATGGATGATAGGGATTCCATACTCCTTGCTGATGTCCTCGCCGGTTTTCACCAGATCGCCCGCATAGCGGCAGATTTTGTCGTAAATATGGTCGCAGGTGCTTTCTATGCCGCCGCCAATGCAGTCCAGCAAGGAAATCCCCATGGTAATGGTACGTACGTCCAGGTTTTCATCATCAATCATGGTGATAGTTTCTAAGATATCGCGGGTATTCATCATAACAGTAAGCCGTTCCTTTCCCGTTTTAGATTCTGTGCATGGAGTTGAAAATATCCTCGTGCATGACATGGATTTTTAAGCCTTCCTGCTCTCCTAAGGCGGTCATCTGATCGACCAGCTCGTTAAAGGGAACTGTGGCTTTTTCCAAATCCACCAGCATAATCATAGCGAAAAGATCCTGCAGAATCGATTGGGTTACCTCGGTGACGTTTACGTTTTCTTTCGCGCAAACCGCCGAAACCTTTGCCAAAATACCCACCATATCCTTGCCGATTACCGTAATTACCGCTCTCATGAAGCGTACCTCCCGAACATATCATAGTTTCATTGTAATCCTTTTTATTATGAACGGAAACCTTTGGACTGTCAAGCGAAAACCAGAGAGGCAGAGGGGGTTTAACATCTCTTTAACCAGATTTCACAAAATGATACAGATTTTTAGGGGAAACCAGGTGGATTCCTGCCAGAAAGAAGCCTAGGCATTCTAAACGGCGTGTGATATAATAAATATAAATATTGCTGTATTGCCGCAATGCTGAAAAGCAATCCGTCTGTTTTGGCGCAGCTGTCCCTTAAGATGAATTGCGGCGGAACAGATAGTAAGACGCAAAGCGCGTTAAGATACCTATTAAAACGGAGGAAAACTGATGCGTTACCACTATATTTCTGACAGCCATGTCCATTCCGACTGCTCCTTCGACGGAACCGACCCGGTTATGATGATTTGCGAGAGGGCCGCCGCCTTAGGCCTTTACTCCATCGCCGTCACCGATCACTGTGAATGCGATATTTATTATAAAGAGGGCTTTGACCGTTCTGTGGTACAATCCTTTTTTGAGACCAGAAAGGCCAGGGCGGTGTTTTACGGCAGGCTTCAGGTATACGCCGGCATCGAGCTGGGCCAGCCCATCACCGATCCGAAAGCGACCCGGGAGGCCTTGTCCGCCGGCGCCTTCGATTTTGTGCTGGCTTCGGTACATAATCTGCCTGGCCAAAAAGACTTTTATTATTTGAATTATACAGATAAGAATGTGGACCCCCTGCTCAGCGATTATTTTGACCATGTGCTTCAGGTGGCAAAGTGGGGGCAGTTTGATTCCCTGGCCCATTTAACCTATCCTCTACGCTATATACTGGCCCAGCCGGGACTCAGGGTGGAGCTGTCCAAATACCGAGAGAAAATCGACGCTGTTTTGCTGGAGCTGATTCAGCAGAAAAAGGCTTTGGAGGTGAATACCTCCGGACTTCGCCAGCAGATCGGCGATACTCTTCCAGACGCTGGGATCGTCCGCCGTTTTTACGAGCTGGGAGGAACCTATGTGACGCTGGGATCGGACGCTCACCGCTGGGCGGATGTGTCCGCCGGCATTGAAGAGGCCATGTCCATGATCTATAAAACCGGCTTCCGGCATTATACGATTTATTCCAAGCGAGAGCCTCGATTGGTGCCGATTGAGTAGACAAAAAAGTGGAAAAGGAGTATAATATAGGCTAATTATCAGCCGGACGGCAGGTTCAGGCTGATGGTTGGCTTATTTTATAAATAAAACATAAATTTGAAAGGAATGATACCAAGATGAATGATTTGCTTACCCTTCTCAGTGAGAACGCCCGTCTCACCGCGGCGCAGCTGGCCGTAATGCTGAATAAAACAGAGGCGGAAGTAGCGGCGGCGGTCAAAAGCTACGAGGAAAGCGGCGTCATCAAGGGATATAAGGCGCTGATCGATTGGGACAAAGCGCCGGTAAAGTCGGCCTCCGCCATTATTGAGCTGAAGGTGACTCCGAAAAAGGAGACCGGCTTTGACGAGATCGCCAGGCGGGTAATGGCTTTCGATGAGGTGGAGAGCGTCTATTTAATGGCGGGAGCCTACGATTTCGCTGTGATCGTCCGGGCGGCGACTATTCAGGATATCGCTATGTTCGTGGCAAAGCGTTTGTCCACCTTGGATTCCGTTATTTCCACAGCCACTCATTTTGTGCTGACCAGGTATAAGGATTCGGGAATGATCCTCTGTGATGACGGTGATGTTGATGAAAGAGGGGATATGTGGCTGTGATTGATTACCAGCAGTTTATGAACGACCGGATCCAGAAGGTAAAGCCTTCGGGCATCCGACGTTTTTTCGATATCGCTAACGAAATGGACCATGTGATTTCCCTGTCCATCGGCGAGCCGGATTTTTCCACGCCCTGGCACGTCCGCCAGGCGGGAATCGAATCACTGGAAAAGGGAAGAACCTGGTATACCCCAAACCGGGGGTTTGCCGAGCTTCGTCAGGAAATCTGCAATTATTTTCAACGGCGTTTTCATGTTTCCTATGACGCTTCCTCCGATGTTCTGGTGACGGTGGGAGGCAGCGAGGCGATCGACCTGGCCATCCGCACCATCATCGCCCCTGGCGACGAGGTGCTGATTCCCCAGCCCTGCTTTGTCTGTTACGAGCCGATGGTGCAGATGGCCCAGGGGGTGCCGGTGATCATTGAAACCAAGGAGGAAAACAGCTTCCGTCTGACGCCGGAGGAGCTGCTTTCCCATATCAGCCCAAAAACAAAAATGCTTATTCTGCCTTATCCCAACAATCCCACCGGCGGCGTGATGCGCCGCCAGGATTTGGAAAAGGTGGCCGAAATTGTCCGGGAACGTAATTTATTCGTCCTTTCCGACGAGATTTACGGCGAACTGACTTACGGCGGCGAGCCTCATGTCTCTTTCGCGGAAGTTCAGGATATGAAGGAGCGCACCGTGGTGATCAGCGGCTTTTCAAAGGCTTACGCTATGACGGGATGGCGGCTTGGCTACGCCTTGGGGCCGAGCCCGATCATCGGCCAGATGACTAAGCTGCACCAGTACGCGATTATGAGCGCTCCCACCACGGCCCAGTACGCGGCGATTGAGGCGCTGAAAAACGGAGACGAGGATATTGAGTATATGCGCCGGCAGTACGATATGCGCCGCCGGCTGCTGGTAGACGGCCTGCGGGAAATGGGCCTTTCCTGCTTTGAGCCGGAGGGAGCGTTTTATGTGTTCCCCTGCATTAAAAGCACAGGCCTTTCCTCCGAGGAATTCTGCGAGCGGCTGATCTACTCCGAGCGGGTAGCGGTGGTGCCCGGCACCGCATTCGGAGAGTGCGGAGAAGGGTTCATCCGGGTCAGCTATTCCTACTCTCTAAAGCATCTTACCGAAGCTCTGGGTCGGATGAAGCGATTTGTCGCCTCGCTGCGGAATGAAGGGGGAGAAAAATGAAGCTGACGGTAAACGCGCCGGCAAAGATCAACCTGACCCTGGATATTATCGGCAGGCGCAACGACGGCTACCATTTGGTAAAAATGCTGATGCAGTCGGTAGACGTGTGCGACACGGTAACGGTTTGGGATGATGCGGACAGCCCTATTCAGGTGTTTTGCAACCGGGAGGAAATCCCGGTGTCGGAAGCCAATACCGCTTACCGGGCGGCACAGGCCTTTTTTGAGGCGGCCAAAATAGAGAATCCCTGCATTGGAATCAAGATCAAAAAGAGGATTCCCATGGCGGCTGGACTGGCGGGAGGAAGCGCCGACGCCGCCGCGGTCATTGTAGCGCTGGACCGTATGTTTGAGACCAGGCTCTCTGAGGCTGAGCTGACGGATATCGGAGAAAGGGTTGGCGCGGATGTGCCGTTCTGCATCTTCGGAGGCACCATGCTGGCGGAGGGAATCGGCACGATTCTGACGCCTCTGCCGGATTTGCCGGACTGCTATATCGTGCTTTCCAAGCCGGAAATTTCCGTTTCCACCCAAAAGGCTTACTCTTTGGCGGATAAGCATCTGTTGTGGGAAAGCCCTGAAACTGACGACGCAGTGGAAGCGGTGTGCAACGGCGATATAGAGGAAGTTGCCAACTGTATCTATAATAAATTTGAAAAAGTCTTAAACCTGCCGGAGGTAGCCTCTATCAAGCGGATGATGCTGGAAGCCGGCGCCTTAAACGCGGGGATGAGCGGCAGCGGGCCGACGGTATTCGGTATTTTTAAGGACAAAGGCATGGCGGAGGGCTGCGCCCGCTCCTTGGAGGAATACTGCGACCAGGTGTTTGTGTGCCGTCCGGTCTCAAAGGGCTGTGAGATTGTGGATTAGCGCTTGTATAAAAATGGAAAAAACCGTCCATACTCAGACAGAAATGTTTGAAAGGACGGTTTTTTTGATGAAATCTTTGAGGAAGCCCTTGTTCTCGAAAAAGAAAACATATTTGTCAGTGCTGGAAAAATCACTGCTTCTGGGCCTGCTTCTCAGCTTTTTACTTACTATGACGGGCTTTTCCGGCCAGTGCGAGGCGATTGAAAACCAGGTGTTCCGGTTCCATGTGCTGGCCAATTCCGATTCTCAGGAGGATCAGGCGTTGAAATTAAAGGTCCGGGACCGGGTTTTGGAATATTCCGAGGGATTATTTCAGAATGCTCAGACCCGGGAAGAGGCAGAAGCCTTAGCCGCCGCCCATTTACAGGAGCTGTGTCAGGCCGCTCAGGATGAGGTTTACCGCCAGGGCTACGATTATCCGGTAAAAGCGGAAATTACCAATATGTTTTTCGATACCCGGGAATACGAAACCGTAACGCTGCCCGCCGGCTGCTATGACGCCTTGAGAATCACGATCGGAGAGGCTGAGGGCCATAACTGGTGGTGCGTCATGTTCCCGCCCATGTGCCTGCCGGCGGCGGAAGAAAGCCAGGAGCTTAACGACGTGCTCAGCGAGTCCCAGATGGAAGTAGTAGAAAACGGCGATAAATACCAGGTGAAATTTTTCGCGGTGGAGCTGTTTGAGAAAGTCAAAAATTGGTTTCAGGACCGATAGCTTTTCCCGGCGAAAATATGCTATAATAATCTCGCGCTATGGAAAGCGTCAGCGCCGGAAACAAATGGAGGGAATAGGCCGTGTCCTCAAAAGCCGAACCCTTTGGCCGTATCCGGCTTTCGGGATGGCCTGGCGGCTCTCTCGATGACGGTAGAAAATTCGGGATTCGCCGCGGGCAGAAGAACGTGTCTGTAGCCGCTGTGCTGCGGCGTTCGGTCAGGCGTGCTAGAGCCGCTTCTTTTCCCTATTTTTATTAGATAAAATATAAAAATGAAATGTTTTGCGGATTTATAGAAATGAAACCTGTCTGAAACGGCCTCTGGCGCGTCAGGCGCTTACTTAATCATTTTATGGAAAGGCTGAAAGCATTGGCAGCCGGAAAAGCTTTAACTGATAGGAGAAACAGAAAACGGAGGTGGAGCAATGCTGCAATTTGTCGAGGGAACCTCAGGCAGCGGAAAGACGGATACGATTCGGCATATGCTGATGGAGAAAGCAAAAACAGGGGAAGAGAAGCTGCTGCTGTTGGTGCCGGAGCAGAACTCATTTGAAAACGAACGAGCGATGCTCCGCCTGATGGGACCGAAGGAGGCGGGGAGAATCACAGTTACCAGCTTTACCAGAATGGTAGATCTGGTGATGCGCCAAACCGGCGGCCTGGCGGGACGGCGGCTGAACGACAGCGGAAGAAGCATTTTGATGAGCCTGGCGCTGAGCCAGGTAAAAGAGGAGCTGGTTCTTTATCAAAAGCAGAGCGGCTCCCGAGAATTGGTGGAGCTGATGCTGTCGGCGCTGAAGGAATTTAAAATGTGCGGCATCCGGCCGGAGGATCTAAAGGCCGCTGCGGACCGCCTGGAGGAGGGAAATCTAAGGAAAAAAATACGGGAAACCGGTCTGGTGATGGCCGCCTATGAGGCGTTGGTTTCCCAAAGCTACATAGATCCCCTGGATGACCTGACCAGGCTGAAAAATGTTTTGGAGGTCACCCCCTTTTTTAAGGGATATACGGTGATGGTGGACGCTTTTGCCGGATTTACAGCGCAGGAGCTGGAGGTGCTGTCCTTGGTTCTGCGCCAGGCCAAGGAAACCGTGATTTCCGTTTGTGTGGACCAGGATCCGGCAAAGGATAACGGCATGGGGCTGTTTTCCCCGGTAAAGAAAACCGTGCGCCAGCTCAGGCGGATCACCAAAGATTATCATATTCCATTGGCGCCGCCGATCCGGCTGCCCCATGGAAAAAGGTTTCAAAATGAGGAACTGAAGCTTCTGGAGCAGGTGATTTACCGCCAGGAGAGGCTGGAAAGCGGGGAGGTTCCCGGGCATATTGTCCTTTATAACGCCTCGGATATTTACGAGGAGGCGGATTTTGTCGCGCGCCGGATTCAAAAGCTGGTCCAGGAGGAAGGCTACCGTTACCGGGAGATCACGGTGATCGCTAGGGAAACGGAGTCTTACCGGGGCGTTCTGGATGCCGCCCTGGAAAGCTATGGGATTCCCTATTTTATGGATCAGCCGGAGCCTTTGGAGGAAAAACCCCTGATGACACTGGTTCTCAGCGCCTTGGAATGTGTTCAGAGCGGCTATCGGTCCGACGAGCTTTTCCGTTTGCTAAAGACCGGATTGACGGAGCTTCAGACAGAGGAAATCGCTGCGCTGGAAAATTACGCGCTTTTGTGGAATCTCAGCGGCAGGCGGTGGCTGGAGCCGTTTACCATGCATCCCAGGGGATTTTCTCCGGAAATGACGGAAGAGGATCAAAAAAAGCTGGAAGGGCTAAACCGGCTGCGTGAAACGGTTATGGAGCCGCTGGCTCAATTTGAGGAAAGCCTGCGTTCCGGAACAGGAAAAGGCATCGCCTATGGAGTTTACCAGCTTTTAGAACGCCTGAACGCGGCCCAGAATATCCGGCGGATGGCCGACGAATTGGAAAATATGGGAGAATGGAACCTTGCCCAGGAGCAAATCCGCCTGTGGGACATGCTGATGGAAATTCTGGATCAAATGGCCCTGGTACTGAAGGAGCAGCATTTGTCTCCCAGACGGTGGTCGGAGCTGTTTCAGCTGGTGGTGCAAAGCGAGGAGATCGCTTTTATTCCCCAGGGAGTAGATGAGGTTTCGGTAGGCGGCGCGGACCGTTCCCGGCCTGCCGCCCCAAGAGCGGTGTTCCTGATCGGCGCGGAAGAAGGGGAGTTCCCCCGGACGCCGGTGTCCGCCGGCGTTTTCAGCGACGCGGAGCGGCGGCTGATGATCTCCATGGGCCTGCCTCTATACGATTCCCTGGAAAAGCTGGCTGTAGAGGAAAGATACCTGGCCTATATGGCGGCGGTTTCCCCCTCGGAGAGGCTGTTCGTCTCCTATGCCAGCTCCGACCTGTCCGGCGGGGCGAGATCGCCATCCTCCCTGGTGCGGGAGGTTCGGAAGATTTTCCCCGAATGTCCGGTGGCGGATCGCTCCCAGGAGGCTTTCTCTGATTTGCTCTGGTCGCCGGAGCCCGCTTTTGAGCTTGCCGCCAGTCTGTGGCGGGAGCCATCGGAAAGAGAGGAAACCCTAAAGCGCTATTTCGGCGGCCTGCCGGAATATCAGGATCGTTTGGAGGCCGTCGGCCGGGCGGCCTCAGAAGAGCCTATCGCCTTTCAAAATCCTGAGAACGCTCAAAAGCTGTTCGGCTCCAATCTGCGGGTTTCCGCCTCGCAGATTGAAAAGTATTATCTATGCCGCTTCCAGTATTTCTGCCGGTACGGCCTGGGAGCGAAGGAAAGAAAGCCGGCGGTGTTCGACGCTTTGGAATACGGAAGCGTGATGCACTACCTGCTGGAAAATATGCTCCGGGCTTTCAGCGGAGAGACTCTGGCATCCATGAAAAAGCAGGAGCTGCTTGCGGAAATCCGCAGGCTTTTAGATAGTTATGTGGAAACAAACCTGGGGGGATGGGAAGAAAAATCTCCCCGCTTCCGATATCTGTTAGCGCGGCTGGCGGATACGGCCCAAATGCTCCTTTCCCATCTGGGAAAGGAGCTGGCGCAAAGCGATTTTGTGCCGGCGGATTTTGAGTTGTCCATCGGGAAAGGAAAGGAGCTGGAGCCTCTGGTGCTGGAAATCCCGGGCGGAGGCCAGATTTCCGTGGAGGGAAAGATCGACCGGGTGGATGTGATGGAAAAGCCCTCCGGGAAATACATAAGAGTGGTGGATTATAAAACCGGCAGTAAGGATTTTAAGCTTTCCGATGTGCTGTATGGCTTGAATATGCAGATGCTGCTATATTTAGATACGGTTTGGAAAAATGGAAAAAGCCGTTACGGAAGCGTCCTTCCGGCGGGAATCCTATACGTCCCCGCGGCGAGGCCGTCTGTTTCCGCCCAGTGGGGGGACAGCGGCGAGAAGCTGGAAAAGGAAAGAGATAAAAAGCTGCGGATGAACGGTTTGGTGCTGGATGATCCCGAAGTGATCACCGGCATGGAAAAGCAGGCCCAGGGCGTGTTTATTCCGGTGGCCCTGAAGAACGGGGAGCCCGCCAAGCTGGACAGCGTGGCGAACCTGGCTCAGCTTGGGGCCTTAACCAAGAAAATGGAAAAGCTGGTGGTGGATATGGCCTGCTCTCTGCGACAGGGAGACGTGGATGCCGAACCAGCCGCCGGAGAATACGACGCCTGCGCCTATTGCCCCTACGGCCCGGTGTGCGGCCATGAGCCGGAGGGAAGAAGCAGGCTGGTCGAGAAGCTGGACCGGAACCAGGTGATGGCTGCGGTTCAGGAGGAAGCGCAGGAAAAGGAGGAGGCCTATGAGCAAACGAAATTGGACTGAAAGCCAGCGGTGGGCCATCTCCGCCAGAAATGGAAGCCTGCTGGTTTCCGCGGCGGCGGGCAGCGGGAAAACGGCGGTTTTGGTGCAACGGGTGATCGAGCGGCTGACCGACCCTGAGAGGCCTTGCGACGCCGACCGGCTGTTGATTGTCACCTTTACCAATGCCGCCGCTGCGGAAATGAAAGAGAGGATTTCAGCGGCTATCGGAGAGCTTTTGCAGGCAGATCCGGCGAACGCCCAGCTTCAGCGCCAGCAGATTCTGCTGAACCGCGCCCATATCAGCACGATTCACAGCTTTTGCAATGAGCTGGTGCGGGAAAATTTCTATAAGCTGGATATCTCTCCGGATTTCCGGATTTCCGATTCCGCTGAAATGACCCTTCTCCGCCAGGAGGCGATGGATGAGGTCATGGAGGAGCTGTACGCCAAGGAGGACGGAAGCTTTCAAGGCCTTTCCGACGCTTTCAGCTTTGGGCGGGATGACCGCCGGCTGATGGAAACGGTTGAAACTTTATATGATTTTATCCGGTCTCATCCTTTTCCGGAACGGTGGCTGGACGAAAAGGAAGCCATGTACCGGGCGGATCTTCCGGCAGGCGAGACCCAGTGGGGAAAAATCATATTGGATTATGCCCAAAGCGCCGTGGACTACATGGCGGCGCTGACCCAAAATTCTCTTTCCGTGATGGAGGATGATGAAAAAATATCCGCGGCGTATCGCGAGGCCTTTTTGGAGGATTTGTCATCCCTGGAGGAGCTGCGGGACAGAATCGTATCCAAGGATTGGAACCGCATCGCTGCCGGGGTTCGGGCTTTTGGCTTCGCTAAGCTGAAGGCACTGAGAGGCTATCGCGACGATCCCCTTAAGCTGCGGATCGCCGGCAGCCGGGATACTGTCAAAAGCGTGTTTAAAAAGCTGGCGTCCTTATTTCAGGAGGATGAGGAAAAATGCCGGCAGGATATCCGCAGGCTGGTGCCTGTTGTGAGTGAATTATTCGGCGCGGTTAAGCGGTTCTCCCGAAGGCTGGACGAGAAAAAGCAGCAGAAGCGTTTGGCGGATTTTGGGGATTTGGAGCACTGGGCGCTGCGGCTTCTGGTCCGGCAGACGGAAGAAGGATGGCGGCGGACCGAGGATGCCCGGCTTTTGGCGGAAAGCTTCGACGAGGTAATGGTGGATGAGTATCAGGATACCAATGAGGCCCAGGATATGATCTTCCGAGCGATCAGCCGGGAGGAGAAAAACCTTTTTATGGTGGGAGACGTAAAGCAGAGCATTTACCGTTTCCGTCAGGCCATGCCGGAGATCTTTTTACGGCGAAAGGCCAGTTATCCGGACTATGACCCCGAAAAAAATGAGTATTCCGCCAAGGTGAATTTGGATAGAAACTTCCGCAGCCGGCACGGTGTCACCGACGGGGTGAATTTTGTGTTTCGTCAGCTTATGTCTGTGGAAATGGGCGAGATGGAGTACACCGGGGAGGAAGAACTGACGCCCGGCGCTTCTTACCCGGAGCGGGAGGAGGCGGATACGGAGCTTCATATCCTGACCCTTCCCAAGGGGGCGGATATGGATACCCTGGAGGCGGAATATATCGGCAGCCTGATCGCTTCCATGGTGCGCAATGGGGAACTTGTGCAGGACGGCGGAAAACAGCGCCCCGCGGCTTACCGGGATTTCTGTGTGCTGATCCGCAACGCAAACGCTCACGGCGGCGTTTACGCCGCGAAGCTGCGGGAAATGGGAATTCCCGCCTGGTCGGATACGGCGGGCACGTTTTTCGGCACGCCGGAGGTATCCGTGGCCCTGTCCTATCTGCGGGTGCTTGACAACCCGGTGCAGGATATCCCGCTGCTTTCCGTTCTGATCAGCCCGATCTGGGGCTTTACGCCGGATGACCTGGCTCAAATCCGAATGGCCCGCAAGGGAGACGCTTTTTATTTTGCATTAAAGGACGCTGCGGAGCGTCCTGACGTCTTGGGCGCCAGGTGCCACAGGTTTTTAGAGCATACGGAGGCTTTTCGTAGGCTGGCGGCTACTCTGCCGGCGGACCGGCTGATTCAGCGGCTTTACGAGGCTACCGGATATCCGGCGGTTGCCCAGGCCATGCGCCAGGGAGATTTACGGCTGAACAATCTCCGGCTGCTGATGAAATACGCCCGTGACTATGAGGGCTCTGGATACCAGGGGCTTTCCGGCTTTATCCGTTTTATCGACAGACTTCAGGAGCAGGACTCCGACCTGGCTCCCGCGGCGGCTCTTTCTGAGAGCGCCAACGTGGTTCGGGTGATGAGTATTCATAAATCCAAGGGACTGGAGTTCCCAATTTGCATTTTAGCCAATAC
This sequence comes from [Clostridium] leptum DSM 753, assembly GCA_000154345.1. Lineage (GTDB taxonomy): Bacteria > Bacillota > Clostridia > Oscillospirales > Acutalibacteraceae > Clostridium_A > Clostridium_A leptum. The sequence continues at coordinate 532,720 of DS480349.1, read as the reverse complement.
TGCCCGTCAGTTTAATAAGCGCAGGGAGGACATCCTCCTGCATCCGGCTCTGGGCCTGGGAATGAAGCTGCGGGATGAAACTATGACGGTTCAATACGACACCATGCCCAGAGAAGCGGTGTCTCTGGAGATCGAGCGGGGCGGGATGAGCGAGGAACTCCGAGTGCTGTACGTGGCCATGACCAGGGCCAAGGAAAAGCTGGTGATGCTGACCTCCCTGGACGATCCGGTAAAAACCCTGGGAAAATTAGGCGCTCAGCTGACGGACAGCAAGGCTATCTCCCCCTATGTAGTGCGGAGCGCCGGGTCCTTTTCCGACTGGATTCTTTCCTGCGCCTTAAGGCATCCCAGCGGCGGCGGGCTGCGGGAAAAAGCGGGGGTGCTTCCCGGCGTCATGCTGACTGAGGGAGAAAATTGGAAAATCCTTTTGAATCCCGTGCGGGAACAGCAGGAAACGGTAAGCGGCGAGACGGAAAAACGCCGTCAGATACAGGCTGATCCCGAACTGACAGCGCTCCTGCAAAAGCGTTTTTCCTTCGTTTATCCCGGAGAAGCGCTGAAATCCGTCCCGGCTAAGGTGGCGGCCTCCGAGCTTGCGGGAAAGGAAAACGCAAAGGAATATGCCGCAATGTCCCGCCCGGCGTTCCTGACCGGTCAGACCATGACCCCGGCGGAGCGGGGCACAGCGCTGCACTTATATATGCAGTTCGCGGATTACCGATTGGCGAAGCAGGATCCGGAGAAACAGCTCCGCTTTCTTTTGGAAAAAGGCTTTTTGACGCAGGAACAGGCGGAAGCGGTCAGCCTGAAAAAAATTGAGCGCTTTTTTCAAAGCGGGCTTTACCGGCGGATGGAGCAGTCTGAGAACCTCCGGCGGGAAATCCGTTTTACCGTGGAGCTTGCGGCCAGCGAAGTCAATCCAGGCCTGACAGGGCAAAACGGCCGGGAACCGGTGGTGCTCCAGGGAGCGGTGGACTGTGTGTTTGAGGAAAACGGCGGCTTGATTCTGGTGGACTATAAAACCGATTATGTGAAGGAAGAACAGGAACTTAAAAACCGTTACTGCCGGCAGCTTTCCCTTTACGCTCTGGCATTGGAGCAAACCACCGGACTTAAGGTAACGGAGCAGTACCTTTATTCCTTCTCCCTGGGGGAAGCGGTGCGGATAAATTAGAAAAGCGCCGGTGCTGAACAGCCGAACAGCCAGGCGGGCTCATAGGAACGCTGTCAGCACGCGCCTCTGCGTTCGAGGATGATTCAACAGCTTTTCTTAAATTTTATCTTGACAAATCGTAAAGTGTCTGATAAAGTAATAAGGTACAACAAAGCAGAGCAGTGTGTTCTCACCTGTGGGGTTTCGTCCGGCATGGGTCAATACAGGAAAGATACTTTCTTTCATGAGAGTTTTTAGGTGTATTGTGCGCGGACGGAGCATTCTGTCCGCGCTTTGTATTTTTCACAACTATTTGTTATTTTGGAGGTGCGTAACCATCAGCAGCAAGGAACTACAGATCAACGACGAGATCCGGGATAAGGAACTTCGTATTATCGACACGGACGGTTCTCAGTTGGGCATTATGTCAGCCAGCGAGGCTCTTGATAAAGCGGCTGAAAAAAATCTTGACCTGGTTAAGATTTCCCCTATGGCGAAACCGCCGGTCTGCAAAATCATGGACTACGGGAAATACCGCTTTGAACAGGCCAAGCGGGAAAAGGAAGCCAGAAAGAATCAGCATATTGTCGATATTAAGGAAATCAGGCTTTCCCTCAATATCGATACCCATGATTTTAATACCAAGCTGGGACACGCCAAGCGGTTTATAAGCGAAGGGGATAAGGTAAAGGTATCCATTCGTTTTCGCGGCCGTGAGATGGGCCATCCGGAGCTTGGCTATGAGATCATGCGGAAGTTTGCGGATTCCTGCGCTGAATTCGCAAACATTGAAAAACCCGCCAAACTGGAAGGACGCAATATGTTGATGTTCCTTGCACCAAAACCGAAGAAGTAACATGATTTAAGGAGGAGCAAATACCATGCCTAAGATTAAAACTCACAGCGGCGCAAAGAAGCGCTTCAAGCTTTCTAAAAACGGAAAAGTAATCCGCGCCCACGCTAACAAGTCCCACATTCTGAATAAAAAGACCACCAAGCGCAAAAGAGGCCTGAGAAAGACAACCGTAGCCGACAAGACCAATGTGGCTCAGGTGAAGCGTCTGGTTCCTTATAAATAAGGAAAGTCTGTTTACGGAACGAAAAATAACCATTATTTGGAGGTAAGATAGAATGGCACGTGTAAAGGGTGCGTTAGCAACACGCAAAAGAAGAAAGAAGATTTTAAAGCTGGCCAAGGGCTACTGGGGTTCCAAGAGCCGTCATTTTAAGATGGCCAAACAGGCCGTTATGAAGTCCGGCAATTACGCTTATATCGGCCGTAAGCAGAGAAAGCGCGATTTCCGCCGTCTGTGGATTACCCGTATTTCCGCCGCCTGCAAGGCCAACGGCGTGAATTATTCCACCTTTATGAACGGCCTGAAGAAAGCCAACATCGAGCTGAACCGTAAGATGCTCTCTGAGATCGCAATCGCAGATCCGGCGGCTTTTACCAGCCTGGTGGAAAAGGCAAAGGCTGCTCTATAAAAAAGCTTGGATTGCGCCCGGATATGTTCCGGGCGCTCCTTTTGTATCATGGAAAATACTCTTTTGGAATAAAAACGCCTGGTTAATTGGGTTTCTATTCCAAAAGGGTACTTGTGAGGGAAGCTATGAGTGAGATCATCACCAGCAAGGAGAATCCTGCGGTCAAGCACGCGGCGCGGCTTTTGAAATCCGCGAAATTCCGCCGCCAGGAGGAAGCTTTTTTGGCTGAGGGAGTCCGGCTGTGCCGGGATGCGGCTTACAGCGGCGTAAGGATCCTCCGGATGTTTTATACTGAGGAGGCCCTGGAGAGATATCCCAAAGATGTGGAGCTGCTGCGGGAAAAGGCGGAAAGAGCTTTTTTGCTTTCTCAGCAGCTGGCGGGCGGCTTATCTGCTACCGTAACCCCGCAGGGGATCTTTTGCGTGTGCGCTATGCTTGACAAAACGGATTGTCTGGATAAAATGGATGCTAGCGGTCAGCTATTAGGACTGGAGGATATCCAGGACCCTTCCAATCTGGGAACGGTTCTGCGGACCGCAGAAGCCCTGGGCATAGGCGGGGTGATCCTGACCAGAGGCTGCTGCGACATTTACAGCCCTAAGGTTCTGCGGGGCAGCATGGGGGCGGTTTTTCGACTGCCGATGGCGCTGGTTGAAACCATGCCTCCGGCTGTAAACGCACTGGAGCAAAAGGGATTTGTCACTATGGCCGCGGTGCCCGACCGGGAAGCGGAGCCGATTACTCAGGTTCTTTTTTCTTCTCCGTCCATTGTTTTGGTGGGCAACGAGGGAAACGGCTTAAAGCCGGAAACCATCCGGGCCTGCCAGCGCCGGGTTACCATTCCGATGCTGGGCCGGGCGGAGTCCCTGAACGCCTCCGTAGCCGCCAGCCTTTTGATGTGGGAAATGATGCGGGCCTCCGGGGAGGCGGCGTTATGAACCGGGAGCTTTTCTGGATCTGGCTTTCCTTGGGGCTTACCCCGGGCAGCCGTTCCTGTAAACGGATTTTAGAACGCTTTAGGACTCCGGAAGAATTTTTCCGAGCCCCGGACGACCAATGGCGCTCCTTCCGGCTGCCGGCCGGGGAGCTTTCAGCGCTGAGTACCCGTGATTTAGTACAGGCAGAGAAAATATCGGTGGCCTGCCGGGAAAAGGGAATCGACCTGATCGCGCCTGGGGACCAGGCTTATCCAAACCGCTTGTGGGAAATTCCCAATCCGCCGGCGCTTCTTTACTGTCAGGGCGTGCTTCCGGATTTAGAAGAAGCCTTATGCCTGGCGGCGGTAGGCACCAGAAGCGCTACCGAGGATGGCATGAAATCCGCCTTCGAGCTTTGCTACAGGCTGGCCGGAGCCGGTACCGTGATCGTCAGCGGCGGGGCTTTGGGCGCGGATCAAGCCGCTTTGGAAGGCGCCTTGCAGGCAAAGGGAAAAACCATCGCGGTTCTGGGCGGAGGCGCGGATGTGGATTATCCGCCTAATTTTGCGGGTATGCGAAAACGCATTCTGGAAAACGGAGGCGCGGTTCTTTCCGAATATCCGCCGGCAACGAAGCCCTATCGGGGCAATTTCCCCGTCCGCAACCGGATTATTTCAGGGCTTTCCCGGGGAGTCCTGGTGATCGAGGCTCCAAAGCACAGCGGCGCTTTGATTACCGCGGGGCTTGCGCTGGAGCAAAACCGGGATGTTTTCGCTTTACCGGGCAGCGTGCGGAGCGAAGCTTCCTTCGGCACGAATCAGCTGATTAAGGACGGTGCGAAGCCGGTGACCTGTCCGGAGGATATTTTGGAGGAATATGCCTATACTTATGCTTATTCCGGTTCTGCTAAGAAAGATGAAATTGCCTCGACAGAAATAGAGGGAGTTTCTCCTTCGGGGCAAAACCCTTTGCGGCCGCCAAACCATAGAACCGAGCTTCCGAAGGCGCCGCCCGCTATTCGGGAGGAGGAGCTTTCAGCCTGCGCGGTAAAGCTTTATCAAGCCATGAGCTGGGAGCCTGCTTATTTGGATATCCTCGCGGAAGAAGCGGGATTATCCGCGGCACAGGCGTTACAGGCGGTGACGGAGCTGGAGCTCAGCGGGATCATTCAATCCTATTCAGGACGACGTTACGCGTTTCAGCAGTAATTTATAATAAGGTGGTAGCTGAATGTCAAAATTAGTAATTGTGGAGTCGCCGGCCAAGGCGAAAACCATTCAAAAATATCTGGGAAAAGGCTATGACGTTATCGCATCCATGGGCCATGTCCGAGATCTGCCGGAAAACCGCCTCAGTGTGGATGTGAAAAAGCATTTTCAGCCTAAATATACTGTCATCAAGGGAAAAGAAAAGCTGGTGGAAGAGCTGGAAAAAATGGCGGATAAAAGCGAAGCCGTATTTCTGGCTACGGACCCTGACCGGGAAGGAGAAGCCATTTCCTGGCATTTGGCTTATCTGCTAAAGCTGGACCCGGAGGATCAAAACCGCGTGACCTTTAACGAAATCACGAAAACCGGCGTCACCAACGGGATGGCCCATCCCAGGGGCATCGATATCGACCTGGTCAACGCCCAGCAGGCCCGCCGGATTTTAGACCGGCTGGTGGGCTATAAGCTGAGCCCGTTCCTGTCACAAAAAATACGCCGGGGCTTGTCGGCGGGCCGGGTGCAGTCAGTGGCGGTGCGCCTGGTGGTGGACCGGGAGGAGGAAATTCGCGCTTTTAAGCCGGAGGAATACTGGTCCATCGACGCGAAGTTTATTCCCAAGGGCAGCCGCAAGCAGTTCCCGGCGGTATTTTACGGTACTGAAGCCGAAAAAATTAAGCTTTCCTCCAAGGAGGAGGCGGATAAAATCCTGGAAGCGGTCAAAGACGCCGATTTCCAGATCACTAAGCTGAAAAAGGGTACCCGGAGAAAATCTCCGGCGCCGCCCTTTATCACCTCCACCCTACAGCAGGAGGCCTCCCGAAAGCTCGGCTTCCAGGCCCGCCGCACCATGAAGGCGGCCCAGGAGCTTTACGAGGGTATCGATATACAGGGCATGGGCGCCACCGGCTTGATCACCTATATGAGAACCGACTCTTTGCGCTTGTCCGAGGATGCGATCCGGGATGCCCGGGAATATATCGGCAGCCGGTGGGGAGAGAAATATCTGCCTAAGGAGGCCCGGCATTTTAAGTCCAGGGCAAACGCTCAGGATGGACATGAGGCGATTCGTCCCACCATGGTCGGCCTGGCCCCGGACCAGGTGAAGGACAGCCTGACCAATGACCAGTATAAGCTTTATAAGCTGATCTGGGAGCGGTTCCTGGCCTGCCAGATGGCCCAGTGCCTGCAAAGCACCACCCAGGCGGATATCACCGGGAACGGGTATGTGTTTAAGGCCTCCGGCTATACCGTGACCTTCGACGGCTTTACCGTTCTCTACGTGGAGGGCCGGGATGAGGCTCAGGAGGACGAAGGAGCCTTACCGCCCCTGGAAAAGGATATGACCGTCCGGGCGAAGGAGATTGTCCCGAACCAGCACTTTACCCAGCCGCCGCCCCGCTATACAGAAGCCTCCTTGATCAAGGCGATGGAGGAATACGGCATCGGCCGCCCGTCCACCTATGCGGCCACGATCACCACCATCACCGGCAGAGAGTATGTGGTCCGGGATGGCAAGGCGTTAAAGCCTACGGAGCTGGGAGAGGTTACTACTAAGCTGATGAAGGAGCGTTTCCCGAAAATCGTCAATGTGAAATTTACCGCACAGATGGAAGAGGATTTGGATGGCATTGAGGCGGGCAAGGAAAATTGGGTAGACACCCTGGAGGAGTTTTACGGAGACTTTGACAAGACTCTCCAAAAGGCCAAGGAAGAGATGAAGGATGTCAAGATCACCTTGGAGGAGGATAAAACCGATCTGATCTGCGAAAAATGCGGCCGTCAGATGGTGGTTAAGGTGGGCCGGTATGGCAAGTTTATCGCCTGCCCAGGATATCCTGAGTGCAAAAACATTAAAAAGTTTGTGAAAGAAACCGGCGCCGAGTGTCCCAAGTGCGGCGGCAGGGTGATCGAGAAGAAAACGAAAAAAGGCCGGGTATTCTATGGCTGCGACCATTATCCGGAATGTGATTTTGTATCCTGGGATGAGCCGATTCAGGAGAAGTGTCCCAAGTGCGGCAAGACCCTTTTGAAAAAGAAGGGGAAAAAGCCCAAGATCTACTGCGTCACAGAAGGATGCGGCTATGAACGGGTGGAAGACCAGGATGAAAATTAACGTAATAGGCGGGGGCCTGGCGGGATGTGAAGCCGCTTGGCAGGCGGCCAATGCCGGCGCCCAGGTGACCCTGTATGAAATGAAGCCGGAAAAATATTCTCCGGCTCATCACAGTCAAAATATGGCGGAGCTGGTTTGCTCCAATTCTTTGAAAGCGAGCCGGGTGGAAAGCGCCGCCGGCCTGCTGAAGGAGGAAATGCGGCGCTTTCACTCTCTGCTGATGGAATGCGCCGACCAAACCCAGGTTCCCGCCGGAGGCGCTTTGGCGGTGGACCGGGATGAGTTTTCCAGCCTAGTCACAAGAAAAATAAAAGGTCACGAAAACATTCAGGTGGTATCTCGGGAGGTCACGGAGCTTCCCCTGCCCAACGCCGAGGAGCCGACGGTCGTGGCTACCGGTCCTCTGACCAGCGATGCTCTGGCGGAGAAAATCGCGGGGCTGTGCGGGGGCTCGCTGAGCTTTTTTGACGCGGCGGCGCCGATTGTCACCTACGGCAGCGTAGATTTGTCCCAGGCGTTCACCCAGTCCCGGTACGATAAGGGCGAGGATGACGCTTACCTCAACTGCCCAATGAACAAAGAGCAGTATGAGGCCTTTTATCAGGAGCTGATCCGGGCGGAGAGAGCGCCGGTCCATGAGTTTGATGTGAATAATCCAAAGGTTTACGAGGGCTGTATGCCGGTAGAGGTGATGGCCCAGCGGGGAACGGATACCTTGCGGTTCGGCCCGCTAAAGCCGGTGGGTCTGAGGGATCCCAGAACCGGCCATCGCCCTTGGGCAGTGGTGCAGCTGCGGCAGGAAAACCGGGAAAAGACCCTGTACAATTTGGTGGGCTTCCAGACAAACCTGAGGTTTCCGGAGCAGAGGCGGGTGTTTTCCATGATCCCGGCCCTGAAAAATGCTGAATTCGTCCGATACGGGGTCATGCATCGGAATACCTTTATCGATTCTCCAAGGCTGCTGCGCCGGGATTTTTCCATGAAAACACGGCCCGACCTGTTTTTTGCCGGGCAGCTCACAGGGCTGGAAGGATACTTAGCCGCGATGTTTTCGGGCCTGTTAGCCGGGAAGAACGCGGTTCGGCGCTGCCAGGGCAGAGAAACGCTGGTTCTTCCGAGAGAAACCATGATGGGTGCCTTAAGCCACTATATCAGTGACGAATCGGTTAAGGATTTCCAGCCGATGGGGGCTAATTTTGGAATTTTGCCGCCGCTTCAGGAACCTATCCGGGATAAGCGCCGGCGGTACGGCGCCTTGGCGGAGAGATCGCTCGAGCGTATCGAGAAAATCATAAATAGCGGAGTATAGGCCACAAAGAAAGGTGGGAAAGCGGGAACGCCGTTCAAGCTTTTTATAGAGCGGAATGAGCGTACTGCGAGGATATGAAAATTATTGTTGACGCGTTTGGAGGAGACAACGCCCCTTTGGAGATTTTAAAGGGATGCGCCCAGGCGGCTGCCGAATATGATTTGGACGTTATGCTTACCGGCAGGGAAGCGGAGATCCGCCGGGTTGCTGAGGAAAACGAGATTTCTCTGAACAGAATGGAGCTCGTGGATACCCCGGATATCATTACCATGGAAGACCACGCCGGGGATATTATGAAATCGAAATCTCAAAGTTCCATGGCGGAGGGCCTGCGGCAGCTCGCCGCAGGAAACGGAGACGCTTTCATTTCCGCGGGCAACAGCGGCGCCCTGGTGGTGGGCTCTACCTTAATCGTAAAAAGGATTCCCAAGATTAAGCGTCCGGCGTTCGCGCCGATCATGCCGAAAAACGAAGGCTTTTTCATGCTGATCGACGGCGGGGCGAACGTGGAGTCGAAGCCGGAAATGCTCCAGCAATTCGGTGTGATGGGGTCGATTTATATGGAAAAGGTCATGGGGGTAAAAAATCCCCGGGTCGGCCTTGCCAACGTAGGCACCGAGGATCATAAGGGCGGAGAACTGCAGCACCAGGCGTTTCAGCTTTTAAAGCAGACCGGCGTGAATTTTATCGGGAACATCGAAGCCCGGGATATTCCCGAGGACGCGGCGGACGTGGTGGTATGCGACGGGTTTACCGGCAACGTGATTTTGAAGCTTTATGAAGGCGTAGCCATGACGCTGATGAACAAAATCAAGGGCATTTTGACCAAGAACCTAAAGACGAAAATCGCGGCGGGCATGATTTACAGCGACATGAAGAAGCTAAAAAAGGCTATGGATTACAACGAATACGGCGGCGCGCCGATTATGGGCGTAGCCAAGCCGGTATTTAAAGCCCATGGCAGCGCGAAAGCGAAAACCTTTAAAAACGCCCTCCGTTTAACGGCGGCTTATGTAAAGGGCGGCGTGGTAGAGGAGATTAACGAGTCACTGCAATCGCTGAAGGGAATGGATAGCAATGAGTAAGCAGGAAAACACAAAAGCATCGGGCTGGGACTTCCGGCGGCTGGAAGAGAATTTAGGCTACGCCTTTCAGAATCCGAAGCTGCTGAAAACCGCCCTGACCCACTCCTCCTATGCCAACGAGGCCCATAACGGCACCCGCAGCAACGAGCGGCTGGAATTTCTGGGGGACGCGGTTTTAAGTATCGTGGTGTCCGATTATATTTTCCGAAACTGCCCCCATCTGCCGGAAGGCGAGCTGACCAAAATGCGGGCTTCCCTGGTGTGCGAGAAATCCCTCCAGCGCTTTTCCAGGGTTCTGGAAATCGGGAGCTTCCTCCGGCTCAGCCGGGGCGAGCAAAATTCCGGCGGAGCGGAGCGGTCCTCTATTTTGGCCGACGCCTTTGAGGCAGTGCTGGCGGCGATTTATTTAGACGGCGGCATGGAAAAGGCCAGGGAGTTCGTCTTGCGCTTTACCGTCCCGGAAATGGAAAATCCCAAGCCCAAGGCCTTTAAGGATTATAAAACGGCTTTGCAGGAGATCGTCCAGCAAAATCCGGAGGAAAAGCTTAACTATGTGCTGGTGGGGGAAAGCGGTCCGGATCATAATAAGCATTTTGTTGTTGAGGTTCATTTGAACAGCAATGTCATCGGGAAAGGCGGAGGCAGAAGCAAAAAGGAAGCTGAACAACAGGCTGCTCGGGAAGCATTGGAGCTGATGGGCTATTAAACACAGCAATGTGGCGTTTTTTATTCCCCATGCGGGCTGCCCTCATCAGTGCAGCTTCTGCGATCAGAAAAGCATCACCGGTGAGAGCAGGCGGGTTGAGCCTGGCGAGGTCGCCGCTGTTCTAGAGGATGCGCGGCAGGCGCTGAGGGGAAAGCAAAAGGCGTCTGAAATCGCTTTTTTCGGCGGCAGCTTTACCGCGGTGCCTCCGGCCTATCAGGAGTCACTTTTGAAAGCCGCCTACCCCTTCGTAAAGCGGGGGGATTTTTCCGGTATCCGGATTTCCACCAGGCCGGATGCTATCGACCCTCCGGTTTTAGAGCGGCTGAAACAGTATGGGGTGAAAAGTATCGAACTGGGCGCCCAGAGCATGGACGACAGGGTGCTGGTTCTCAACCAGCGGGGACATACCGCCCAAGACGTGGTCAACGCCTCCCGGATGATTCGGGAATATGGATTTTCGTTAGGGCTTCAGATGATGACGGGCCTTTATGGCAGTTCTCCGGAATCCGATTGGCAAACCGGAAAAAAATTAGTCTTATGCAAGCCTGATTGCGTCAGAATTTACCCTACCGTGGTGCTGAAGGGCACCAAGCTGGGGGAATACTATGAGGCCGGCCTTTACAGCCCGCCTGACGCGGAACAGTCCATTCCCTTATGCGCCGGATTGCTGCGTTTGTTCCGGCAGAATAAAATCGATGTAATCCGCCTGGGGCTTCACGATGCCTTGGAGCTGAAGCGGAACCTATTAGCTGGAGCTTATCACCCGGCGTTCCGGGAAAAATGCCAGTCCTATTTGTTTTATAAGGACATTTTAGCCCGCGTTTGCGCTATGGGACAGAAGCCGTCTGCCATTGAAATTTTGGGCAACCCAAGGGAGCTTTCCCAGATTGTGGGACAAAAGCGGGAGAACATACAGAAGCTGAGGGAACAGGGGATCGACGCCCGGGCGGTGCCGGACCCGTCGATTCCTTCGGGAGAAATAGAAGTTAAGTGCAGGTGAGATCGTGCTATTAAAATCACTAAAGCTGCAAGGCTTTAAAACCTTTCCGGATCAGACTAAGCTTTCCTTTGGACCGGGAATCACCGCCGTGGTAGGACCTAACGGCAGCGGAAAGAGCAATATCAGCGACGCCATCCGCTGGGTTTTGGGAGAGCAGTCCTGCAAAACCCTGCGCTGCTCCAGAATGGAGGATGTTATTTTCAACGGCACTCCAGCGAGAAAATCCCAGGGTTACGCCCAGGTGACCCTTACCATCGACAATAGGGACAGAAGGCTTCCCTTTGGGGAGGATGAGGTGGCCATCACCCGCCGGTACTATCGTTCCGGAGACAGCGAGTATTTGATTAACAAAGCGGTTGTACGGCTGAAGGATATTCATGAGCTGTTTATGGACACCGGCTTGGGACGGGACGGCTATTCGATTATCGGCCAAGGCAAAATCGACAGCATCGTGGCCTCCCGTTCTGAGGATCGGAGGGAAATCTTCGAGGAGGCCGCTGGAATCTCCAGGTACCGCTACCGCAAGGGGGAAGCGGAGAAAAGGCTGAATCAGACTGAGGAAAACCTGCTCAGGCTGAGAGATATCCTGTCCGAGCTGGAAGCCCGGGTAGGCCCCTTGGAGGAGCAGGCGAAAAAGGCCAAGGACTATTTGGCCTACGCAGACGAAAAGCGGGTTTTGGAGATCGGCCTGTGGCTGAATACCCTGGAAAAATCGGGAAAAGTCCTGCGGGAGCAGGAGGATAAAATCCTGGTGGCCAGAAATCAGGATGAGGAGGTTGAGAATCAGATTCAGGAGATTCAGGCCCGGGAGGAAACGATCTTTTTAGAGATGAACTCCCACGCTGCTAAAGTGGATGAGCGCCGGCGGGAAATTCAAAGCCTTCAGGAGCTTTCTGGGGAAAAGGAGCACGAAGCCAGCCTGCTGAACAGCGATATTTCCCATAACGAGGAATTGATCTCCAGAGTGGAGGCTCAGATTCAGGAGGCCAGTTCCTCGGCGGATTCCATCGACGCGGAAATTGAGAAGCGCCGGGCGCTGATTTTAGAAAAAAAGAGCCGGGAGGCGGAAGATCAAAATGCCTTGGCTGCCTGTGAGCAGGAGCTGTTATCCTTGCAGGAGGAAGCGGGAAAATACTTGACAGAGGGAGAGGCCCTCAGCGGGGAAATCGCTTCGCTGACGGAAAAGGCCGGAGAGGCCAAGCTGACCGGGGTCACGGCGGCCTCCTCCATCAGTGAGATTGAAGTCCGCCTTGCCAAGGTGCAGGCGGATATTGCCCAGCGGCTCAGCAGCCTGCATCAGACCAATGAAGCGCTCAAGGATTACCAGCAAATGCTGGACGATACCAATGACCGGATCGGCGGCCTTGCCAACACAGTCAAGGGCTATGAGCTCCGCTTGGATTCCAGGCGGGGGAAATTAGCGGACAGCAAAAAGCTTGCCGACCAGCTTTCCTTAGATGCACAGGAAAAGCTTCGACGGGCGAATTTGCTGAGAGAGCTGGAGAGAAACCTGGAGGGCTTTCAAAAAAGCGTAAAAACGGTCATGAAGGAATCCCAGAGGGGAGCCTTATCCGGTGTCCATGGACCGGTGTCCCGCCTGTTCCAGGTTTCCAGCGAATACGCTGTGGCCATCGAAACTGCATTAGGCGGCGCTATGCAGAATTTGGTGGTGAGCACCGAGCAGGATGCGAAAAGGGCTATCCAGCTTTTAAAGCAGCGGGACAGCGGACGGGCTACCTTTCTGCCCTTGTCCACTATTAAAGGAAACGTGCTGAAGGAGCCGGGCCTGGAGGACTGTATGGGCTTTGTGGGCGTTGCGAGCCGGCTTTGCCGGTTTGACACTCAGTATCAGGGCGTCATCGATTCCTTGCTGGGCAGGGTAGCGGTGGCGGAAAGCCTGGACGACGCTGTGGCCATTGCCAAACAGTTCCACTACCGGTTCCGGATCGTCACCCTGGACGGCCAGGTGGTTAACGCCGGCGGTTCCCTGACCGGAGGCTCGCTGGCCAGAAATTCGGGGCTCTTGAGCCGGGTAGGCGAAATAGAAAAGTATGAAAAGGAAGCGGCCGTTCTTCAGGAAAAGCTGAAAAAGGCCCAGGAGGAGTATCATCAGCTGCAGGCGGAGGTTTCTAAAAACGAGGCGGCGCTGTTAGGCGCCCAGGGAGAGCTGTCCTCTGCCCAGGAGGAGCGGATCCGTCTGGAGGCGGAACAGAAGAACCGCCGGGCGGAGCGGGAAAATCTGCAAAGGGCAGTTGAGGACCTGCAAAATGAACGGGATCAGTCTCAGATACGGCTGAAAGAATTAAGGGCGGCCTTGGAGGCATCCCGCAAGGTCCAGGAGGAAGCGGAACATGAAATTTCCGTAATCGAGGAAAAGCTTTCCCAAATCACCGGAAGCCAGGCGGAGTTCAGCGAAAAGCGGGAAGGAATCTCCCAAAGGATGCAGGAGCTTCGCATGGGACTCTTATCTCTGGAAAAGGATAAATCCTCTTTAGAGGCTGAGATCGCTTCCATGGAAAGCCGCAGGCAGGGGGAAGCCGGAAGGATTACCCAGCTGGAGGAGGAGATTCAGGAGCTTAAACAAAAGAATGGAGAACTGCAAAAGGAGATTGCCCAGTGCCTGACCCAGGCTCAGAAGCTGAAAGAACAAGCCGCCGGAGTGGAGAAGTCCATTGAAGCGCTGAATCAGGAGCGGCTGGAGCTGGAAAAACAGTCCGCCCGTCTGCGGGCGGAGGAACGGGAAAAGCAGTCTCAAAGAGAGCTTACCGGCCGGGAGCTGGCTCGCTTGGAGGAACGGAAAGCCAATCTCCAAAAGGAATATGATGAAATTATCAGCCGCCTGTGGGAAGAATATGAATTGACCCGGAGACAGGCGGAGGAAACCGTCGGCCGGATAGAGGAGCCGGGCAAGGCTCAAAAGCGGCTGAATGAGCTGAAAAGTAAAATTAAAAGCCTGGGCACCGTCAATGTGGCCGCCATCGAGGAATATCAGGAGGTTTCCGAACGGTACCTCTTTATGCAGGAGCAGGTAGGAGACGTGGAGAAATCCCGGGAGGAGCTGCTTAAGCTGATCCGGGATCTGACGCAGAATATGCGTTCCTTGTTTGTTGCCCGGTTTGAGGAGATCAACAAGCATTTCGGCGCTACTTTTCAGGAGCTGTTCGGCGGAGGCGGGGCCCAGCTGAAGCTTTCCGACCCGGAGGACATTTTAAATTCCGGCATCGACATTTATGTCCAGCCTCCGGGAAAAATTGTCAGTCATTTGGAGCTTCTGTCCGGCGGCGAAAAGGCCCTGGTCGCTATCTGTCTCTACTTCTCCATTATGAAGGTCAGCCCGGCGCCGTTTTGCGTGCTGGACGAAATCGAGGCCGCACTGGATGACGTGAATGTCACCCGGTTCGCCTCGTATCTCCGCAGAATGAACGACAATACCCAGTTTATCGTCATCACCCATCGCCGGGGCACCATGGAGGAAGCCGATGTGCTTTACGGCGTTACCATGCAGGATGAGGGCGTTTCGAAGCTTCTTGAGCTGCGGGCGTCTGAGATCGAAGCCAAGCTGGGCATGAAAGCGTAACAAAAGGAGGAAGTCCTGTTGGGATTATTCAGTAAAATCAAAGAAGGCTTAAAAAAGACAAGGGACAGCGTAGTGGGGCAGATTGACTCTATGCTGAAATCCTTTACGAAAATTGACGACGACCTGTTCGAAGAGCTGGAGGAGCTTTTGGTGATGGGAGACGTGGGTATCAATACGGCTCAGCGCATTTGTGAGGAACTGAAAGCCAGAGTAAAGCGCGACGGCGTAAAAGACCCTAACCAGATCATGGGAATGCTTCGTAACGTGGTAAGGGAAATGCTGGAAGGAGATACCAGCCTCCATTTGGCAACCAAGCCTTCCATTATTCTGGTGATCGGGGTCAACGGCGTAGGAAAAACCACCACCATCGGTAAAATTTCCGCCCGTCTGACCCGGGAAGGGAAAAAGGTCGTGATCGCGGCGGCGGATACGTTCCGGGCGGCAGCTATCGACCAGCTGGCGGTCTGGGCGGACCGTTCCGGCGCCGACCTGGTAAAACAAGGCGAAGGCTCCGACCCAGCCGCGGTGGTGTTCGACGCGATTTCGGCGGCGAAATCCCGGAACGCGGATGTGATTATCTGCGATACCGCGGGGCGGCTTCACAACAAAAAGAATCTGATGGACGAGCTGAGCAAAATCGGCAGGATCATCGACCGGGAGCTGCCGGAGGCGGAAAAAGAAATTCTTCTGGTGCTGGATGCGGCCACCGGCCAAAATGCTGTGAACCAGGCTCGGGAATTTAAAAATTCCTGCGGCATTACCGGCATTGTGCTGACCAAGCTGGACGGCACCGCCCGGGGCGGCGTGGTCATCGCCATCAAGGAGGATTTGAATGTTCCGGTAAAGTTTATCGGCGTAGGGGAGCAGATCGACGATCTTCAGCCCTTCGACCCGGAGGATTTCGCCAACGCTCTGTTCGAGCCGGAGCAAGTCTGAAGCAGGAAACCGGAGAAAATAATATTGAGCGGCTTTACGCGCCGCGAACGCTGAAAAAGCAAAATGAAAAATTTTCACCCGGATGAGCGGAACGAAAACGCTGTGCGCTGCTCGGAATCAAACGGAAAAAGAGAAACGCGCAAGCAGAGACGTGGACAAAAATATTTTTTCTTTGCACGCTTCTGTCTGAAAAAGGACTGCTTGCATGAACATAAAATGAATAAAGAGGTGGCTTACCATGCAGTTTGTCATGGCGACCAATAATTTAAAAAAACGGGATGAAATGGAGCGCATTTTAAAGGAGCTTGGAATCGAGGTTCTGACCGCGAAGCAGGCCGGCGCCGATTTAGGAGATGTGGAGGAAACCGGCACTACCTTTGAGGAGAACGCCTATATTAAGGCAAAGGCGGCCTTGGACTTGACCGGTAAGGCCTCGATCGCCGACGATTCCGGCCTGATGGTGGACGCCTTAAACGGAGAGCCAGGGGTGTATTCCGCCCGTTATGGCGGCCCGGGCGCCACCGACGAGGAAAGGGTGCAAAAGCTTTTGAAAAACATAGAGAATGTACCGGAGGAAAAACGAACCGCCAGGTTTGTCTCCGCCATTTGCTGCTTATTCCCAAATGGAAAAGAGCTAATGGTGCGGGGAGAGTGCCCGGGAAAAATCGCGTACGCGCCGGCTGGAGAGGGCGGGTTCGGCTATGACCCGGTGTTTGTGGTAGAGGGCGGAAAAACCTTCGCCGAGCTGACGGCGAAGGAAAAGGACGCTGTGAGCCATCGCGGCGCCGCCCTAAGAAAATTAAAAGCGGCGCTGAGAGAAACGCTGGAAGGAGCTAAGGAATGTTAACAAGCAAGCAAAGGGCCTATCTCAGAGGATTGGGAAACCCGCTGGATACTATTTTAATGGTGGGCAAGGGCGGCATGAGCCCGGAAATTCTGAAGCAGGCAGATGACGCCATCACCGCACGAGAAATCATCAAGGGCAAGTGCCTGGAGACCTCGCCGTTATCCTCCCGGGAAGCGGCGGAGGAGATCGCCTCGCAAATCGGAGCCGAGGTGGTTCAGGTGATCGGCACAAAGTTTATTTTATACCGAAGAAATGAGAAAAAACCGGTGATTGTACTGCCGAAAAAATAAGGGAGCGTTATGGAACAGCGAATTGGAATTTTAGGGGGAACCTTTAATCCTATCCACAACGCCCATTTAAAAATGGCCTTGGATTTTTCAGAGACGCTTCATTTTGACAAGGTGCTGATCATCCCCACCAGAATCCCTCCCCATAAGCGGGCGGCGGATATGGCCTCAACCGAGGACCGGCTGGAAATGTGCCGGCTGGCGGCGCGGAGCAGTCCAGTATTTCAGGTGTCCGACCTGGAGATCAGGCGGCCCGGCCCCAGCTATACCTCGGACACTTTGGAATTTTTAAGCGGGGAAAATCCTGAAGCCAGATTCTACTTTTTAACGGGAGCGGATATGTTCCTCACCATTCAGGATTGGCGGCGGCCGGAAAAAATCTTTGAGCTTGCCACGATCTGCGCGGCCCCCAGAGAAAAATCTGATATTTTTATTTTACAAAACCACGCGAATCGGTTAAAATTACAATATGGAAGTTTGTTCCAATATGAAATTTTGAATATCCCCTTAATGCCGGTTTCCTCTACGGAAATCCGCAGACGGACCCGCTCTGGGGAGCCGATCGATCCTTTTGTGCCCAAGCAGGTGGCGGACTATATCAGGGAACGCCGCCTGTATCAATAAAAATGGGGGAGGTTTTTCCATGTCCATATCAGCGATGACGGTCGAGGACTGCAAAAAAATCATTCGGAAACGCCTGGGAGACTACCGTTACCAGCATTCGGTAAACGTATCGAAATGTGCTGCGGATTTGGCGGAAAAATACGGCGCCGATCCGCATAAGGCAAAAATCGCCGGCATACTTCACGACGCTACTAAGGAGACCCCATATCCGGAGCAGTTGCAAATGATGGAGCGTTATGGTATCCTATTAAGCGATATTGAAAAACAAGCGCCAAAGCTTTGGCACGCCGTTTCCGGCGCCTGCTTTATGGAGTATGAGCTGGGGATCGAGGACGAGGATATTTTGAACGCGGTGCGGTACCATACCACCGCCCGCAAAGGAATGACCACCCTGGAAAAAGTGATTTACATCGCTGATTTTATTTCCGCGGAACGGGATTATCCTGGTGTGGACGAGCTGAGAAGGGCGTCCCGGGAAAGCTTAGAAAGGGTGATGCTGGAGGGCCTTTCCTTCAGCATGTGCGATCTGTCCAAGCGGAAAATGCTGATCCATCCCAACACCTTTGAAGCATATAATGAAATTTTACTCGCTATGAAAAAGGAGTGACCCGTTTTTATGACATCCTTGGAGCTTGCGAAAGAAGCGGCCAAAATTTTAGACAGCAAAAAGGGAATCGATATTCAAGCCATCGGCGTCAGGGAGGTTACCACCCTGGCCGACTACTTTGTCATAGCTGCCGGCGGCAGCGGCACCCAAGTAAAGGCCCTAGCGGATGAGGTGGAATTTCAGCTCAAGCAGCTGGGAATTTCCCCTAACCATATTGAGGGGCACCGCTCCAATACCTGGATTCTTTTGGATTACGGCAATGTAGTGGTTCATGTGTTTTTGAAAGAGACTCGCGACTTTTATGACCTGGAGCGGTTGTGGCAGGACGGCGAGCAGATAGATTTATCTAGTGTGCTGGAATAAACAGGAGGGGTTCAATTTTGAAGTACGATCATACCGGCATGGAAGCAAAATGGCAGAAGCAATGGGAAGAAAAGGGCGTATTCCACGCGAGCAATGACTCCGACAAGCCCAAGTACTACACCCTGATCGAGTTTCCCTATCCCAGCGGCCAGGGACTGCACGTTGGCCATCCCAGATCCTATACGGCTCTGGATATCGTAGCGAGAAAACGCCGCTTGATGGGCTATAATGTGCTGTATCCTATCGGTTGGGATGCCTTTGGCCTGCCTACCGAAAATTTTGCCATTAAAAACCACGTCCATCCAGAGGTGGTGACAAAGAAAAATATCGCCCGCTTTAAGCAGCAGCTGCAGTCACTCGGCATTTCCTTTGACTGGAGCCGTGAGATCAACACCACGGATCCCAGCTATTATAAATGGACACAGTGGATCTTTTTGCAGCTGTTTAAGCACGGCTTGGCGTATAAAAAAGAGGCTTCCGTAAACTGGTGCACCTCCTGCAAATGCGTGCTGGCCAACGAAGAGGTGGTCAACGGCGTTTGCGAGCGCTGCGGCAGCGAAGTGGTGCGAAAGGTGAAATCCCAGTGGATGCTGAAGATCACCGAGTATGCTCAGCGCCTGATCGATGATTTGGATTTGGTGGATTATCCGGACCGTGTCAAGGCGCAGCAGAAAAACTGGATCGGCCGTTCTACCGGTGCAGAGGTGGATTTTGACACCACCCTGGGCGATAAGCTGACCGTGTACACCACCCGGCCGGATACCCTGTTCGGCGCGACTTATATGGTGATTTCCCCGGAGCATCCCATGATTGAAAAATGGGCTGGTCAAATTCAGAATATGGACGAGGTACGGGCTTACCAGGAGGCGGCCGCGAAGAAGTCCGATTTTGAGCGGACTGAAGTAGCTAAGGACAAAACCGGTGTAAAGCTGCTTGGCGTACAGGCCATCAATCCGATCAATGACCGGGAAATCCCGATCTTTATTTCCGATTACGTTTTGGTGTCCTATGGCACCGGCGCAATTATGGCGGTGCCTGCCCACGATACCAGAGACTGGGAATTCGCTAAGAAATTCGGCCCTCCCATTATCGAAGTCGTAAAGGGCGGTAATGTACAGGAAGAAGCCTTTACAGACTGTGCGACAGGAATTATGGTAAACTCCGGGCTGTTGGATGGCCTCTCTGTAGAGGAGGCCAAGGTGAAGATCACCAAGTGGCTTACGGAAAATCACAGAGGCCGCGCTAAGGTGAACTTTAAGCTGAGAGACTGGGTATTCTCCCGTCAGAGATACTGGGGAGAGCCTATCCCGATTGTGTATTGCGAGAAATGCGGCTATGTTCCTCTGCCGGAGAGCGAGCTGCCTCTGACCCTGCCGGAAGTAGATTCTTATGAGCCGACGGAAAATGGGGAATCTCCCTTAGCCAATATGACCGATTGGGTGAATACCACCTGTCCTCACTGCGGCGGCCCCGCCAAGCGGGAAACCGATACCATGCCTCAGTGGGCCGGCTCGTCCTGGTATTTTCTGCGGTATACCGATCCCTGCAACGATCAAGCCCTGGCGTCTCAACAGGCGCTGGAGTACTGGACGCCGGTGGACTGGTATAACGGCGGAATGGAGCATACCACACTGCACCTGCTTTACAGCCGCTTCTGGCATAAGTTCCTTTACGATATCAAGGTTGTTCCCACGCCGGAGCCCTATGCCAAGCGCACCAGCCATGGCATGATCCTGGGAGAAAACGGCGAGAAAATGAGCAAATCCAGAGGAAATGTGGTAAACCCGGATGACATCGTCAAGGAATACGGGGCCGATACCATGCGCTTGTTTGAAATGTTCATCGGCGACTTTGAGAAGGCCGCGCCCTGGAGCGCCGCTGGAATCCGCGGCTGCCGCCGCTTTGTGGAGCGCTATTGGAACTTGCAGGATATCCTGGTAAAGGATGGCGGAATCCGTGCCTCGCTGGAGACTCCTTTCCATAAAACCATCAAAAAGGTGGGAGAGGATATTGAAAACCTGAAGTTCAATACCGCGATCGCCGCCTTAATGTCCCTGATTAATGATATTTATGACAGCGGCTCTATCACGCCGGAGGAGCTTAAGGTGTTTACGATTCTGCTGAACCCATTTGCCCCTCATGTCACGGAAGAGGTGTGGAGCCTTAATATGCTGGGAGAGGAAATGGTATGCCAGCAGCAGTGGCCGGCCTATGATGAAGATAAATGTAAGGATGAAACCATAGAAATTGTCGTGCAGGTAAACGGCAAGGTTCGCGGAAAGCTTTCCATGCCCGCCGATGTGGCCAAGGATGCGGCCGTTTCCGCGGCGAAGGCAGATGAGAAAATCTGCGCCGCAATCGGCGGAAAGACTATTCTCAAGGAGATTTACGTGCCTGGAAAGCTGGTCAACCTTGTGGTAAAATGAGCCGGTTCTGTGGAAATTAGAGAGTTTTTTCAGGGCGTTGTGTAACAAGTGGAGATTGTAAATATTTACCAAATTAGGGTTTTATTTCCTAGAGAATAAAACAAATTTGTGAACTTTCACACATTGCCCTTGACACCTAAGATCCGCTACTGTATAATATTTTAGTATCGTGAGACACAAATACCCCTGTCGTTCGACGGAGGGGAGGGAAATAGATGGCTGAAATTAGAATTAAGGATAACGAGTCTTTGGACAGTGCTTTGAGAAGATTTAAGAAGCAGTGCGCCAGAGCCGGCGTTATTGCCGAGGTGCGTAAGAGAGAAGCTTATGAAAAGCCCTCCGTACGTCGCAAAAAGAAGTCTGAAGCAGCTCGTAAGCGCAAGTTTAAATAAGCTGCGACAGGCTTATGACAGCGGCTGCTCCAATTGAATTCAAGCGTTTTGAAAAAGCGGGCAGGATTGCCCGCTTTTTTAATGCCGCCGAAAAGGCCGGATACATCCACCAGCTGAGCTGGTGGTCAAAAATGGCCCCCAAAGGGGCTGCCGCAAGAGATAGGCCCAGAGGGCCTGGGCAAGCTATGGGTTCATCCCGTGGTTTTGATTGGAGGTTTTTATGTCTTTTTTTCTGCCTACGGTAGCTTTGAAACGGGTGACGGATATCTCTGAAGAACTGCTGAATTCCTTGGGAATCCGGGCTGTGTTTTTAGATGTAGACAATACCCTATCGACTCATGGCTCTCAGTCTCCGTTTGAGGGCTCGGTGGCTTGGGCCCAAAATCTGGTGGAACAGGGCTTCCAGCTTTTTATTATTTCGAATAATTTTAAAGAGCGGGTAGAACCTTTTGCCGCCCAGTTTCAGCTGCCCTTTGTCCATTTCGCGGCAAAGCCGCTGCCGTGGGGATATTTAAAAGCAAAAAAAGGCTTGCGGAATCAAGTGAAAAACAGCCAGTGCCTGGTGGTAGGAGACCAAATATTTACAGATATCATCGGGGCTAATCTATGCGGCATGAAATCAGTGCTGCTGGAGCCGATTCAGCTGGAGAATACCGCCAGCTTTCGGCTGAGACGGAAGTGGGAACGGCGATTTCGCAAAAAAGCGAAAATGGGACGGAGTTAAAAAAGCCAGGAGGTAGTGAGGAAAGTTGAAAAAGATATTGGTACTGCTGGGGCCGAACTTAAATATGATCGGCGTGCGGGAAAAAGGAATTTACGGCACGGAGACAGCGGAGAGCATTGACGCCCAGATTCGGGACTACGCAGACAAGGCGGGCTGCGCCTGCGAAATCTTCCAGTCCAATTGGGAGGGGGCTTTAGTGGATAAAATCCACGAGGCGAAGGATGTGTTCGATGGGGCGGTCATCAATGCGGGAGCGCTGACCCATTACAGTTATGCCCTGAGGGATGCGATTTCCTGCCTGCGGATTCCCTTTGTAGAGGTTCATATGAGCAATATTTATGCCCGGGAGGAATTCCGGCACCATTCCGTGATTTCGCCGGTATGCGCCGGACAGATCGCGGGCTTCGGAAAAAACAGCTATTTTTTGGCTATCGACGCTTTAAAGCGCTTACTTTGAAATGAAAGAATACAGATGGATAAAAGTGTTTTGTAAAATCGTTGAAAAGCATCGATAAAAGCCAGAAAGGAGGCGGCGGTTATGGCGGAAAGAACAGAGCGGTTAATGTCGCTTTTGCCGGAGGCGGTGGGAGAGCAGGCCGTAGACGGCGCGTTGATCACATCTCCGGCAAACCGTTTGTATCTCACCGGGATGGAAACCTCGGCGGGCTACGTGCTGGTCACCCGGCGGGAAGCCTATTTTATTGTGGACTTCCGTTATTATGAGGCTGCCTGCAAGCAGGTTTCCCATTGCAAGGTGGTGGAGTTTTCCAAAATCGGGGAGACGCTGAAGGAGCTTGCCCGTCAGGAAGGGCTCAAGGGCATTTTATTAGAGTATGAGGGGATTTCCTTGTCCTCTGCCCAGCAGATGGAAACGATTTTCCATGCGGCTGGGGCTAGGGTGGTTAAGGATCGAACCTTAGACCGGCTTCTGCACCAAATGCGCCGGATCAAGGAGCCGGGGGAGCTTCGGGAGATGAACACAGCCCAAGAAATTACCGACGCCGCTTTTTCCCACATCCTTGCTAAAATCAAGGAAGGAATCACGGAACGGGAGCTGGCGCTGGAAATCGAATTTTTTATGAGGAGAAACGGCGCGGAAAGCGTTTCCTTTGATTTGATCGTAGTTTCCGGAAAGAACGGCTCCTTGCCTCACGGCGTGCCTGAGGAAAAGCCCGTTGAAAAAGGCGATTTTATCACAATGGATATTGGTGCCGTCTATCACCATTATTGCAGCGACATGACGAGAACAGTGGCTCTCGGCCAGGTGACGGATGAACAAAAACAGGTATATGAGACGGTCCTAAAGGCTCAGCTGGCCGCCTTGGCCGCGATTGGCCCTGGAAAGTCCTGTAAGGAGGTGGACGCCGCGGCCAGAGATTTAATCACGCAAGCGGGCTATGGGCGCTGCTTCGGCCACGCAACCGGCCATTCCGTAGGTCTGGAAATCCACGAGGAGCCCAGATGCGGTCCGTCCAGCCCGGATATCCTGGAGCCGGGCGTAGTGATGACTGTTGAGCCCGGAATTTATCTGCCGGACCGGTTTGGCGTAAGGATCGAGGATATGGTGGTAATTACAGAAAACGGGTATCAGAATTTTACGAAATCATCAAAAGAGTTGATTCTTTTATAATTTGTGAGAAAAAACTTGAAAAATACGGTGATTTAGGATAAACTCTATATTAGATAATTTTGTATTGGAGGATCATATATGGTATCAGCAGGTGATTTCAGAAACGGCATTACCTTTGAAATGGATGGGAATGTATATTCGATTATAGAATTCCAGCATGTTAAACCCGGAAAGGGAGCGGCTTTTGTCCGCACCAAAATCAGAAACGTGATTACCGGCAGCGTGGTGGAAAAGACCTTCAATCCCAACGACAAATATCCCACCGCCTTTATCGACAGAAAGGATATGCAGTATCTGTACAACGACGGAGATCTGTATTATTTCATGGATTTGGAGTCTTATGAGCAGCTGCCAATCAACAAAAGCGTGCTGGGCGACAACTTTAAATTTGTGAAAGAAAATATGGAGTGCAAGGTGCTTTCTTATAAGGGCAGCGTGTTCGGCGTGGAGCCCCCGTTCTTTGTGGAGCTTCAGGTGACCAAGACGGATCCCGGCTTTAAGGGGGATACCGCTACCAACGCCACTAAGCCTGCCACTTTGGAAACCGGCGCGGAGATCAAGGTTCCGTTGTTTATCGACGAAGGGGAAATGATCCGCGTAGATACCCGTACCGGCGAATATATGGAGCGCGCTTAACCAATACTATTCATTGGCGGTTTCCTGTTTTTGGAAGTGGATTGTGAAGAAAGCGGAAAGAAAGGAAGCCCAATCAATTCAGAAACGAACAAAACGAATTTTAAGGAGGTACAGGTATGACTTTAACAGAAAAAACCGCGTACATCAAAGGTCTTGTAGAAGGGTTGGAGCTGAACGCTGACGAAAAAGAGGTCAAGGTTATCAATGCGATCATCGGCCTGTTAGACGATATGGCCCTGACGGTTTCCGACTTAGAGGAAAGCATGAACGATATGGGCAACCAGCTGGATGAGGTAGACGAGGACTTGTATTATCTGGAGCAGGACTTCTACGATGAGGATGAAGATGACGGCGAGGATGAGGAATATTATGAGGTCACCTGTCCCACCTGTAATGAAACTATCTGCGTTTCCGAGGATGTTTTGCTGAAGGGCGGTATTCAGTGCCCTAACTGCGGCGAATCCTTGGAGTTCGACTTCGACGATTTAGAGTGCGACTGCGGTTGCTGCTCTGATGCTGACGATGAGGACTATTGCGGCTGTGGCTGCGGCGAGCAGGTAGAAGAACCTATTAAATAAAAACAGCTGTCTTCATTTTCACAGCTTGCCCTTTGTTACCGGCAGCTAATCAGAAAGTGGCTGCTTTGTAAAATCTTGAAGGCTGTTTGATAAAAAATTAATTAAAAGAAGCCCGCCGGCAAATGCCGGCGGGCTTCTTTTACAGCAATCGGTAAAGCTGAGAGGCGGTTTCCTTTTTGGCGTATTCCGTTACATCCAGTACCTCCGCTTTTAACGGATGGCTGCCCATCTGAATTTCCAAAACATCGCCAACCTTCACATCGTAGGAAGCCCGGGAAGGCTTTCCGTTGACCAGCACTCTGCCGGCATCGCAGGCCTCGTTGGCCACAGTACGCCGCTTAATTAAACGGCTGACCTTTAAATATTTATCCAGTCTCATAAAATCCTCCGTATTTTGTAATGCTTTTATTATAGAGGATGCAGAGCGGGTTTTCAAGAGAGATCAGGCGTTTTGCCGCAGGCCTTCGATTTCACTTTTGGTTGCCATGATGTTTTGAGCGTAGGTGGTGGTATAGGTTCCGTTGGCAATGGCGTTTTGATAGCCGCCCACGCCCATATTATAGGCCATCAGGCCGTCATGTTCGCCGTATTGATGGACAAAGCCGGAAATAATACTGACGCCTGCCAAAATATTTTCATAAGGATCCTGAAGATCAGTGATCCCATAAAGCTCATATAAGGATTGAGAATTGATGCTGTTAATCTGCATAATCCCGCTGTCAGAAGAGCCATCCTCATAATACCGCACTGCGGAGGGATCATAGTTGCTTTCGTGGTACATCATGGCCAAAACCAGTTCGTAACTGACCTGCTTTTCCTGACACTGCTGGTAAGTGTAAGCCTGCAGCTCCTGGGATAATGGAATTTCCGGGATATAAAATTCCGAAAGCTCTATAGCGTTGTCGGAATTAGCGGGTATAGCGGGCTCTGAGGGATCGCCGGAGGCTTCCGCAGGCTCAGCCGGCTCGGAAGACGCGGCCTCTTGACTGCTGGAATCAGGTGAGGAGGCTTCGGAAGCAGGAGCATCCGGCTCAGAGGAAGACGGCTGCGCAGTCTCCTGCGGCTGGGTACAGGTATTGAAATCGTCGGGAAACGATTGGACGAGCTGGTCCAGCGGATCCATAAAAGCCTTAGCTTTTATAGCTTCCAGGCTTTCATCGGGCGTTTTCATAGCCGGCGCTTCTACAAGGGCGGCCGGGTAAGAAGCCACAAAGGATATGCCCATCATGAGAGACAGACAAATCGTCCATAACTTTTGCATTTAGGGTCCTCCTTAAAGTAACAGTCCTGTTACATTAATATGCTTGTCTATGAAAAATAGTCCATACTCAGTTTTCCCGCTTTTTTCCTGCTCTAATCAAATAAATAAAAAACTTCTTTGCCCCAGGTCGAACCGTGTCGGATCAGGGCAAAGAAGCTTTTTTTCAAAAGGGAAATCTGGTTAGGAGGCGCTTTTCATCTCCAAACGAAGCTTGTCGGAAATCATGGCGATGAATTCGCTGTTGGTGGGCTTTCCGCGGCTGGTGTGGATGGTATAGCCGAAATAGGAGTTTAAAATATCCACGTCGCCGCGGTCCCAAGCCACTTCGATGGCATGACGGATCGCCCTTTCCACTCTGGATGAGGTGGTTTCATATTTCTTTGCCACAGCAGGATAAAGCTGTTTTGTGACAGCGTTGATGATTTCAGGATTTTCAATGGACATCAAAATGGAGTCTCTAAGATAGTGATAACCCTTGATATGAGCTGGAACTCCGATTTGATGAAGAATATCGGTCACCTGAATTTCGATGCTTTGACCCTGTATGGAATGGGAAGCCACAGGCTTGCCGCCGGCGGAAGGCTGGCAGGAGCCTTTTAAATGGAGAATCCTTGAGGCGAGCTCCTTGACGTTGTAGGGCCTTAACACGAAATAGGAGGCGCCGGCGCTCATGACCTCTTTTTCCAGCACAGAGCTGTCAAAATTAGAGAGAACAATAAACATCGGATGCTTGCCAGGCTTCTCCATAGCGGAGGCAACCACGCCGATTCCATCCATGCTGGGCATGAATAAATCCAATACCACTACATCAGGATTCACTTCGTTGATCGCGTTTAATACCTGGATGCCATCCTTTTGGCAGAAGTGAAGGTCAAAACCATAATCGTTGAGGATCTTGGCGTCCTCTCGATGAAATTCGGCAGCTTGTTCGGTAATCAGCATTTTTACATGATTTTCCATTTTGAAATCCCCCTATATTTTTTTCTCTGTCATAAGATTACCATATATTGGTAAAAATGGCAATACTTTTTTGAAAAAATTTTGCGGGCAGGGGGAAGATAATAGCATAAAACCCAGTAATAATGCGATATTTAAAATTAATTTAAGATGCCAATTTTTGGGAATTTACCAATTCGTAGGAATTTTCCAGCATGTTTTCCGCAAAAATCCCATAGCCTTTTTCCGGTTCATTGACGAAAACATGGGTGACGGCTCCCACCAGCATGCCATTCTGAATGATAGGGCTGCCGCTCATTCCCTGAACAATGCCGCCGGTTTTTTCCAAAAGTTCAGGGTCCGTGATTTTTACAATCATATTTTTAGTGGGTACATCCTCGTTATAATTTACGCTTTCGATTTCGATATCATAATATTGCGGTTCATTGCCCTGGATGGTTGTAAGAATTTGAGCCTTTCCAGGAACTACCTGCTGCTTCATAGCCACAGTCATGGGCTCGTTGGAAGCGGGACACTGATCCATGGTTCCGTAAACGCCGGTCTGAATATTCGCTGAGAGATTGCCGATTGCGTTGTTATTGCTGAAATAACCCCGCAGTTCTCCGGGCGTGCCCTTTTCACCCTTTACGATACCGCTGATGTTGGCGGAAACAATATCGCCGCTCAGCAGAGGCATCAGGTCGCCTGTGTCAATGTCGCAGATTCCATGGCCCAGCCCAGCAAAGGAGTGCTCCTCAGGGTTGTAAAAGGTGAGCGTTCCGATGCCGGCGGAGGAGTCTCGAACCCAAAGCCCGGCCTTGTAAGAGACGCCGTCGTCAGCTTTCACAGGGGTGATTTGGACCTCAAAGCTCATGTTAGACCGCAGCACCGACAGGCTCAAAGGAACGCCGCCGCTCTTCTCTATAATAGCCGCGACCTCCTCATTGGTATTCACTTGGATGCCGTTGATACTGGTAATCACGTCGCCGATTTTTAATCCGGCGGAACGGGCGGGATTCACTGTTTTTCCGTTTGACTTTAAATCAGACATCCCGACTACCACCACGCCCTGGGTAAAAATCTTGACGCCGAAGGGAGTGCCGCAGGGGATCACCTGGGTTTCTTCCACCACCTCAACGTCTACGGTTTTAATGGGAATAGCGTCCAGCAGCATCAGGTCTGCCTGATAGGTTTCGTCGGGATGATTTAGGATTCCAGCTTCGACCAGTGTCTGATTATTTTCTGTTTTCGCGGTGACCGGAATCATGTTATGGGTCTGTATGCCGCTGTTTTGGGTCACCTTATAATTATCAGGCAATGAGTTCGCCAAATAGGCTCCAACGCCCAGAAGGCCGCACAGAACCACAGCCAGGGCGATGGTAATGCCTTTGATAAATTTTTTCATAATTTTCTCCTTTCTGTGGCCGGTTTTACGAGAAAATCGGTACATGCTTACTGTTCCACATGGGGAAAAAACTATTTTGACAAAATCCTTTTATTCAGAGTAATTTTGCCATTTATGACGCTGAAAGCCCCATTGCTTCAGCAGATGATGGAGCGTATTTCCTGTTTTGACAAAAGAAAAATTTTAAAAATCCTTTTTATGATTTAGAGAGGCTTTGGAATCCCAGGGCTTTGCATAATGGGGCGTTGAAAATCATAAGTATCATTATGATTTCAATAGGAGGGAAAAAGGATGGCAGAATTAAAAATAGAGAAAAAAGCCGGAATGCCCCACAATTTGATTTTAGAGGACAGGAAAAAGCTGGTGGTATCCGGAGTGGAGGATGTGGACAGCTTTGATGAGCAGACCGTGGTAGCCTATACCGCTGTAGGAGAGCTGATGATTAAAGGGGAAGGGCTCCACATCAATAAACTGAGCTTAGAAACGGGGGAGCTGACGCTGGATGGAGAAATTGCCTCCTTGACCTATACGGAAAACCGTTCCAGCAACGGCTCTTTTTTTTCCAAGCTGTTCCGGTAAGGATGTGACCTTTTGGAGATTACAGTGGCGGGCCAATGGGAGCTGTTTTTATACGCCGGGCTGCTGGGCGTGCTTCTGGGAGCCTATTATGATGTGTTCCGGATTATCCGCTACCTGACTGCGCAGGGAAAGCGGCAGACCTTTTTCTGGGACCTCTTTTATTTTTTCAGCAGCGGCGTTGCGACCTTTCTGTTTCTTCTGGCGGCAAACCAGGGACAAATGCGGTTTTATCTTCTGGCGGGAGAACTGATCGGCTGGTGCCTGTATCACCTGACCTTGGGGCAGGCCACGCTCTTTATCAGCAGGCTGGTAGTAAAGGTGCTGCAGCGGATCTTTTCCTGGATCAAGCGTCATGTTTTGAAGCCGGTTTGGAGGGCGGTTTGCTGGATTTGGAAAAAATTTGAAAAAGTATTCAAAAAAGCTCTTGGTTTTGCGAAAAAAATTGCGGTAAAATCAAAAAATAGCTTGAAACGCAGGCGCAGAATAGTGTATACTTTAAATAAACATTCTCCTAAAAAGAAACGTGGAAAGCAAAAGGACGCCAAAAAGAAGGGAAGGAAGAAACATGCAGGAAGTAAAAACCAAAAAAGCTAAAAAGAGTTTCTTTCTCCGCTTGGCAGTTTTTGTCTTTATCTGTTATGTCGCTGTGATGCTGGTCAACCAGCAGATGCAGATCAGCGAAAAGCGGAAGGCGTTGGATGACCTGAATCAGGCGATCAAGGTCCAGGAGCTTCAAAACGACCAGCTTCGAGATGTTTTGAATTCCAAGGACGGGAACCAGGAGTACATAGAGCGTATTGCCAGAGGAGATCTTGATTTGGCTAATCCGGGAGAGCGTGTGTTTATTAATATTGCAGGGAATTGATGTTTAGGGACATCGAAAATCAAGGGAGGAAAACAGTTCTATATGCAGCTTGAGGTAGGAATGGTTTTGGAAGGCAAGGTTACCGGCATTACAAAATTTGGCGCGTTTATCGAGCTTCCCGGCGGAAAAACTGGTATGGTACATATTTCAGAGGTCGCCCCTACGTTTGTAAAGGAAATCCGCGACTTTGTAACGGAGAACCAAACGGTCAAGGTCAAGGTGCTCAGCATCAGCGAAGACGGCAAGGTCAGCCTTTCCATGAAAAAAGCCATGGATCCGGCTCCGCGCCCCCAGCAGCGCAGTTCCGCTCCCGCTCGTTCTGTAAGCCCCGGACGGCCCGGTTCCTTTGAATGGCAGGGCAGCCGAGGCAGGTCCAGCGAGCCTGCCAGCTTTGAGGACATGATGTCCAGATTCAAGCAGGCCAGCGATGAAAAGATGTCCGATTTGAAGCGGGTGACGGAAAATAAGCGGGGAGGCTTTTCCCGACGCGGCTCCGGACAGCAAAAATAAAGAAATGGGCGAGCACAGCTTTGTGTTCGCCTTTTTGTATGGAAATCCACGAGGAGGAACGCTATGTATTTTATTAATGGAAAAATCCACACCATGGAGGGCTCAAACTATGAAAGCGGATATCTCCATATCGTCAATGGAAAAATCGCGGAGATCGGGGAGATGTCCGATTTCACCTTGGATGATGAAAAAATAGTGGATCTGAAGGATCAAGATGTGTATCCCGGCTTTATAGACGCCCACACCCATCTGGGAATGTTTGAGGATGCCATCACCTTCGAGGGAGATGACGGCAACGAGGAAACCGAACCGCTGACGCCCCAGCTAAGGGCGCTGGACGCCGTTAATCCTATGGACCGGTGCTTTACCGAGGCGCTGGAGGGTGGAATTACCACTGTGGTGACAGGACCCGGCAGCGCAAATCCGGTCGCGGGACAAATGCTGGCAATGAAAACCTATGGCCGGCGGATCGACGATATGGTTTTAAAAGAGCCTATGGCGATTAAATTTGCATTAGGAGAAAATCCTAAGTCGGTTTATCATAGTAAAAATCAGTCCCCCACCACCAGAATGGCAACCGCCGCAGTGATTCGGGAGCAGCTTTCAAAGGCAAAACGCTATTTAGAGGATCAAATAAAGGCTGACCAGTCTCCGGAGGGAGATTATGATCCGCCGGAATACGATGCCGGATGCGAGGCGCTGGCGCCGCTGCTGGAACGCAAGATCCAGGCGCACTTTCATGCGCACCGGGCGGATGATATTTTTACTGCGATTCGTATCGCTAAGGAATTTAATCTGGATTATGTTTTAGTTCACGGCACTGAGGGGCATCTGATCACCCGGGAGCTTCTACAAGATCGGGTGCAGGTGCTGTCCGGACCATTTCTGGGGGACCGCTGCAAACCAGAGCTGAAGAATATGACGCCCCGGTCCCCAGGAATACTGGCAAGGGCTGGAATTCCTACTGCGATCATTACCGACCACCCCGAGACTCCGATTCAATATTTGCCGCTGTGCGCCGCTCTGGCTGTGCGGGAGGGAATGGATCGGGAGCAGGCTTTGGAGGCGATTACGATTACTCCAGCCAGGATCTGCGGACTGGACAAGCGGGTGGGCTCCATCAAAGAGGGGAAGGATGCCGATTTTGTGGTATATCAAGGAGATCCGCTGGACTTGATGAACAAGCCTGAAATGGTAATTTGCGGTGGAAAAATCGTTTATGAAAGAAAATAAAACAAATATTGTACAAACTGTACTAAAATTATAAATTTTTTGTGAAATACTTTAAATAATTTGCTGGGCATGGTATAATAAAAATAGCGATTAACCCTAGAGATTTCATTTTACTAATCGTTGCAAGCTTAATTTAAAGGAGGACAGGAAGCATGAAGATCACCATAACAGGAAGAAAAGTATCTTTACGCGATAATTTTAAGGAGCGGGTGGGAAAGAAGCTGAAAAAATTCGGCCGCATGTTCGGTGAGGACGCTTCAGCCAGCGTTACGGTCACCGTGGAGAAACGCAGGCAGACCGTAGAGGTGACGATTCGCACCGCGGATGGTATGGTGTACCGCTCCGAGCAAACCGCTCCGGAAATGAACGACGCTCTGGATGAAGTGGTCAATGCCCTGGGCCGTCAAATTCGTAAAAATAAGTGTAAGCTGGAAAAGAAAATCCGCGCGGTGGGAGCCATCGATGAGTTTTTGGCTCAAGAGACAGAGGAAGCTTCCGCCGAGGAGGAAGCTGAGGGCGATTACAAAATTGAGCGGATCAAGCACTTCGCTTTGAAGCCTCTGCTGGTGGAGGAAGCGATTTTACAGATGAATATGATAGGCCATCAGTTTTTTATGTTTCAAAATATGGAGACTGGAGACGTAAATGTGGTTTATGTAAGAAAGGACGGCACTTACGGACTTCTGGAGCCTGCGGAGGAATAAGGCTTGCAGGGCCTGGAAAGAACTGATATAATAAAAATTCAGAGAAACTAGCAAGTATTAGAAAATGACAAGGTGGCTGCGGCCATCCGGCCTCTGCCGGTTTGGCCGCAGCCTTGTTATTATGCGTGCCGGCTTTGCAGGCAAACCAGCCCTCAGAGGGCTTTCACTTGAGGCTTCGGAAAAATCAAGCCGTAGGGTGAGGAATGGACCTGCTGTGGAAAGCCGGCGTTTAGTAGTCATAGGCTGAAAAGCTGTGAAAACCGTAGCGCAGACGAAAAATCGGTAGGCTTTGTTCGAATGAAGCGTTTGCTGGCGGCAGAGCCTGATAAGGCTTATGAGACCGCAGTTTGTGCCGGCGGCTATAACTTTGTAGGAAGAGGATTGATTCATGGAAATCACGATGGTATGCCCTTGCCTGCTGGGGCTGGAGGGCTTGGTAAAGGACGAGCTTCTGTATTTGGAGGCGCAGAATATACGGCCTCAAAACGGAAGGGTAGTGTTTCAGGGCGGCCCAGAGATTCTGGCCCGGGCTAATATAAACTGCCGGTACGGTGAACGCATTTTGATTCAAATGGGGGCCTTTGAGGCTAAAACCTTTGAGGAACTGTTTCAGCAAGTAAAATCTCTGCCCTGGGAGCTGTGGATTGGCAGACAGGACAGCTTTCCGGTCAAGGGAAGAAGCTTGGATTCCCAGCTGAAAAGTGTCCCGGATTGTCAGGCTATCGTTAAAAAGGCGGTAGTGGAACGACTGAGGCAGAAGTATCGGATTTCCTGGTTTGAAGAAACTGGTTTTGCCAGGCAGATCCAGTTTTTGATTTTAAAGGATCGGGTTTCTGTCATGCTGGATACTTCAGGAATTGGACTTCATAAGCGCGGTTACCGGGCGAACGCCACAGAAGCGCCCATTAAGGAAACCCTTGCGGCGGCAATGGTTAAGCTTTCCCGGGTTTATCGCGACAGTATCCTGTTTGATCCTTTTTGCGGCTCCGGAACCATCCTGGTGGAGGGAGCCATGTACGCTATGCATCTGGCGCCGGGACTGCGGAGACGGTTTGCGGCGGAGCGGTGGGATCAGATTCCTGCACAGGTGTGGCGGAAAGAGCGGGAAAGGGCCCAGGACCTGATTCAAAAGGATGCTGCTTTTACAGGCTTTGGATATGATATCGACGAGAATGCCCTGGCGATCGCGAGGGAAAACGCCGCAAAGGCGGGCGTGTCCGGCAAGCTCCGTTTTGAGCGCCGGGACATTCGGGAATTGGAGCTTGCGGGGGAAAGAGGCGCGGTTATCTGTAATCCGCCCTATGGTGAACGTTTGTTGGATCAACAGGCGGCTCAAGAGCTTTACCGGGTGATGGGACAGAAGCTTCAGCGGAAAAGGGGATGGAGCTACACAGTAATCAGCCCGGAAGAACAGTTTGAGCAGTATTTTGGCAGAATGGCCGATAAACGGCGAAAGCTTTATAACGGTATGATTAAATGCCAGGTTTATCAGTATTTTAAATAAGATTCAGGAGGGAAATGACATGTTTCAGTTTCAGCCGGAAAAAGCCAGATGGTTTTCAGAGCCAAGGCGGTATGAAATTCAGCCGGATCGGGTAATCATTACCACTGATCCGGGCTCTGATTTTTGGCAGAGGACTTATTACGGATTTCAGAACGACAACGCCCATGTATTGTTAAACAGCACGAAAGAACCGTATTTCTCTTTTACCGTCAAAGCCAGCTTTCAAAGCAGCACCCTGTTTGATCAATGCGGTTTGGCAATTTATCAAAACAGCGGCAGCTGGGCCAAGGCTTGTATTGAGTATCATGATGCAAAAGAGTCCTGGCTTGGAAGCGTGGTTACCAACCGGGGCTACTCCGATTGGTCTACATCGGAGATTTCTTCTTCTGTTACCAGTGTGTATTACCGTTTGAGCCGCAGGGAAAGCGATTTTTGCTTTGAAAATTCCTTTGATGGAATCCGTTTTCACCAAATGCGTATTTTCCATTTGGAGGAAGGAAGCGGAGAGGTTCACTTTGGACTGATGGCTTGCTCGCCGGGGAAAGGGTCCTTTCAGGCGGTATTTACCGAAATGAACGTAACAGAATGTCTGTGGAAAGCGCATACTTAAACATATTGATAAAAGCCCAGATGCTGATTCACAGCGTCTGGGCTTTTTGCGCTTAACGGCCAGGCAGCCCTGGCCGCGCTATTGTAGATCGCAAAGATTAATGGAGTTATGGATAATTAAATTGAGGGCGGAAAACTTTTATATGTTTTCCGCCCCCGCACCGAGATAAAGCAATCTAATCAATATTGCCTTAAAATTATAATATATCATAAAAAACAATCAACCCGAACCCACCGCCAACCGGCATAAGGTTCGGATTGATTTGTTATGGTGGAGACGAAGAGGATCGAACTCTCGACCTTACGGATGCGAACCGTACGCTCTCCCAGCTGAGCTACGCCCCCGAATTGTTCACTGAAGTTTCCAGCGAACAAAAAATATTATAGCACTACCTTACACAGATTTCAACTGTTTTTTTCATTTTCTAAATAAGTTTCGCAAAATTCTTTCATGCAGCACTGCTCGCATTTTGGTTTTCTGGCGTCGCACACAGCCCTGCCGTGAAGTACCAGGCGGTGACAAAAATCATTAGATTCCTTAGGATCGAGGGCGTCCTTTAAAATCATCTCGATTTTGTATGGATCCTTTAAATTATGAAAGCCAAGGCGGCGCGTCAGCCGTATGCAGTGAGTATCCACCACCACGGCAGGCTTATGAAAAATATCGCCCAACACCAGATTGGCGGTCTTTCTGCCGATACCGGGCAGACGAGTCAGCTCCTCTAAGGTGTCCGGAACCTTTCCGCCAAATTCATCCCGCAGCATTTGGCACATCGCGATAATATCTCTGGCCTTTGTTTTATATAGGCCGCAGGTGCGGATGTCCTCTTCCACCGCAGAAATATCAGCGTCAGCAAAAGCGCAGACGTCCGGAAAATCGGAAAACAGCTTCGGTGTTACCATATTTACCCTTAAATCGGTGCATTGGGCGGCAAGCCGGGTGGAAATCAGCAGCTGGAGAGGATCATGGTAGGTGAGAGAACAGATTGAGTCCGGATATTCCTTTTTTAACGCGGCTACCGCCAGAGATGCCCGTTCTTTGTTCGTCATAAAATAAACCTCCTATGGCTCGTATAACCATAGTGTATAACAAAAAAACATCAAAAACAAGGCGTTTCGGCAAAAACCGATTATGGAAATCGGAAAATCAGATCACACGGAATTCAAGCAGAGAAAAAGAACTTTTCATTTTTATCTGCTGTCTAACTTGCTATTTCCGCAAAAAACGTGTATACTTTTTTCATATTATGTGGAATGTAGGAGTGGTTAAAGGATGAATCATTACGCAGATGAAAATTTAGCGTTTATCGCGTCTTTC
Source organism: [Clostridium] leptum DSM 753 (assembly GCA_000154345.1). Lineage (GTDB taxonomy): Bacteria > Bacillota > Clostridia > Oscillospirales > Acutalibacteraceae > Clostridium_A > Clostridium_A leptum. Next base: position 497,193 of record DS480349.1, on the reverse strand, counting down.
GATAGCGAGGTCGGGGCCGCTATGAACGAGGAGCTGAAGAGACAGCGCCGCAACCTGGAGCTGATCGCCTCTGAGAACCTGGTTTCTCCGGCAGTAATGGCGGCTATGGGCAGCGTGCTTACCAACAAATATGCCGAAGGCTATCCGGGCAAGCGTTACTACGGAGGCTGCCAATGCGTGGACGTGGTGGAGGAGATCGCCCGCCAGAGAGCCTGCAAGCTGTTTGGTGCGGAGCACGCCAATGTACAGCCTCATTCCGGCGCTCAAGCGAACATCGCGGTTTATTTTGCGATGCTTAACCCGGGGGATACCATCATGGGCATGAACCTTTCTGAAGGCGGCCATCTGACCCACGGCTCTCCGGTTAATATCTCCGGCAAATATTTTAATTTTGTGGAATACGGTGTGGCTTCCGATACCGAGCAGATCGATTACGACAGGGTTATGGAAATCGCCATGGAATGTAAACCGAAGATGATCGTCTGCGGCGCGTCCGCCTATCCCAGAATTATTGATTTTAAAAGATTCCGGGAAATTGCCGATGCCTGCGGCGCTTATTTAATGGTGGATATGGCTCATATTGCCGGCTTGGTGGCGGCTGGGGTTCATCCCAGTCCGGTACCCTACGCTCATTTTGTAACCACTACCACTCACAAGACTCTGAGAGGCCCCAGAGGAGGCATGATCTTATGCAAGGAGGAATTCGCCAAGCAGATTGACAAGGCGATTTTCCCCGGCACTCAGGGCGGTCCGCTGATGCATATCATCGCCGCTAAGGCGGTTTGTCTGGGAGAAGCCCTGAAGCCTGAGTTTAAGGCTTATGGGGAGCAGGTAGTGAAGAACTGCCAGGCTCTGGCCCAGGGCCTTTTGAAGCGGGGCCAGAAGCTGATTTCCGGCGGTACGGATAATCACCTGCTGCTTTTGGATTTGAGAGGTCAGGAGATTACCGGTAAGGAGTTAGAGCATCGTTTGGATGAGGTTTACATCACTGTGAACAAGAATACTGTGCCCAACGAGCCCAGAAGCCCCTTTGTGACCAGCGGTGTCAGAATCGGTACTCCCGCGGTGACTACCAGGGGCCTGAAGGAGGCGGACATGGATCAGATCGCCGAATTTATTTCCCTGGTGATTCAGGACTTCGAGGGCAATGCGGACAAGGTGCGCGCGGGCGTAAACGCATTGTGCGAAAAGTATCCCTTATATTAAGCTGAAGCTTGAGAAACGGAGGGCGGGCGCCTTCCGTTTCTTTCCATATTTTGTCTTGGCGGCCTGGAAGCTTGGGCCCGAAAGCATATGTCCTGGCGGGCGAGGCAGGACGAAAAATGGAAAACCACAGTCATCAGATTTTAGAAAAGCCGATAGAGAGGCGGAGAGTCTGCCGGGCGGCGATATCCTATGATCTGCGGGAACATATGGAATTGTGGAGCAGCAGAAAGAGCGATACCCGCAAACAGAAACCAGCAAAAAGGAGTATGATTATGGCTTCCCCATTAGCGGACCGCTTAAGGCCGAAAACTATTGACGACATGGTAGGACAGCGCCATCTTTTAGGTCCTGGAAAAGCGCTGAGACGGATCATTGAATCCGGTGAAATTCCAAATTTGATTTTTTACGGGCCATCAGGAGTCGGCAAAACCACCTTGGCGTCTATCATCGCCAGGCAGACCAACCGGGCCTTGCGAAAGCTCAACGGGACTACGGCGGGAACCGCAGACCTGCGGGAGATTTTTACCGAGGCGGAAAATACCTTTACGGCTCCAAACGGGATTTTGCTGTATTTAGATGAGATCCAGTACTTTAATAAAAAGCAGCAGCAAACCCTGCTGGAATTTATTGAAAACGGGAAGATCACTCTGATCGCCTCGACCACAGAAAACCCCTATTTTTACGTTTACAACGCCATTTTAAGCCGGTCCACAGTGTTTGAATTTAAAACCGTGGAGAAAGCTGAGGTGGCGAAAGCGGTGGAAAGAGCCTTCTCTCTGTTAGAGGAAGAACGCGGGGAGGGCTTTCAAATTGAGGACGGCGTGGTAGGCCACATTGCCCTGGCCTGCGGCGGAGACGTCCGCAAGGCGATGAATTCCGTAGAGCTGTGCGTTCTTTCGTCGCCTGCCGCGGATGGCGTGCGTAAAATCACCTTGGAAACCGCGAAGGAATTGACTCAGAAAAGCGCCTTGCGCTACGACAAGGATGGGGACGAGCACTACGACCTGCTTTCCGCCTTCCAAAAATCCATGCGGGGTTCCGATCCTGACGCGGCGGTCCATTATTTAGCGCGCCTGCTGGAGGCGGGAGACCTCCCCTCGGTCTGCCGGCGTTTGATGGTCACCGCCTGCGAGGATGTGGGGCTCGCCTATCCCCAGATCATTCCCATTGTCAAGGCCTGCGTAGACGCGGCGTTTCAGGTGGGACTGCCGGAAGCCCGTCTGTGCCTGGCGGATGGAGTAATTTTAGTCAGTATCGCGCCGAAATCAAATTCCGCTCATAATGCGATCAATGAGGCCATGGAGGATGTCAGAAGAGGAAAATATGGCCCCATTCCAAGACAGCTTCAGAATAAGCATTTCGACGGGGAGGACAATCCGGTTAAGGGGCAGTTCTACCAGTATGCCCATGACTTTGAAAATCATTGGGTGGATCAGCAATATTTGCCGGATGTTTTAAAAAATGTGGAATATTATCATTTTGGCGAGAATAAAAATGAACAAGCCTATCGACAATATTGGGAGAAGGTTAAGGGCAGAAAGCTTTGATTTCGTCCGTGCCGGAGGTCTTAAATAAAAAACAGTTTGTTTTAATTTTTTCTCGCAATAGGCGCCATAAGTTCAAAGGTGTTTATGATAAGCCTGTGCTGTTTGGTCAAAAATAAATCGATTCAAATTCTAAAAGCTTTTGATGGCATTATAACGGTATAGATGGCGAAAGCTGGTCAGAATAGTTGACGGCACTGGAATATCTGCTTCAATACCGCTTTGAGTAAAGGAAAAATGGTATTAGGCAAGTGCTGTATCAAAAGAAATTTATTTATGCTTAGTTATAGAAAGCGGGGTGCAAGCCATGAATGAAAAAATACTGTGGTCTCTTTCCTATGGTCTTTACGCAATCGGTGTGGAAGGAGAGAGCTATCCTTCCGCCTGTATTGCGAACACGGTTTTTCAGGTTACTGCGGAACCGGTTATTTTAGCGGTTAGTATTCATCACGATAATTATACGCATCAGCAGATCATGAAGCATAAGCGTTTTACCGTTTCCGTGCTGTCTGAAGATACCTCTGGCGCGGTGATCGGCGCTTTGGGCTTTACTACCGGGCGAAATACGGAAAAGCTGAAAAATATCCGTTATAAAATGCTTCAGGAAGGGCTGCCGGTGCTGAAGGAAAATATTTGTTGCTGGATGCTCTGTAAGGTGATCCAGACGGTAGAAACGCCTACCCATACTGTCTTTTTCGCAGCGATCGAGGCGGGAAGCGAGAGAAGCGCAGGCAAGCCGATGACCTACGAATATTATCACAAGGTGATCAAGGGAATGGCGCCGAAAAATGCTCCGACCTATCAGCCGCCGGAGCGGGTAGAGGAGAAATCAACGGAGGAATGGATTTGCACTATTTGCGGTTATGTTTACAGCGATCCGGATATTCCCTTTGAGGATTTGCCCGCCGATTGGACCTGTCCTGTGTGCCGTGCGGGAAAAAGCATGTTCCAGCGGAAATGACGCTGGTATTGCATTTCTAAGAATGAGATCAAAAGCCCTCCGCAGGCTGGCCTGCGGAGGGCTTTTTTCGGGTGTGCTTTCCGTTTGACATTTGGCAGGCGCTAAGAGGAGCCGGAGGCTGAAGACTCTGAATTTTGGGAGGCGGTTACCTTGCTGGAGGCTGCCTGCCCAGAGGATATGGAATAAAACTCCTTGGTTTCCGGCACCCGCAAAGTCTCGCTCTGATGCTTTTGCAAAAGCTTGGTAATGGCGTATAGATCAATCCAGATTTCATTGTCACATTCCTTCTGGCTTTCATCGAAAATCAGTTCCAGACCAAAATGAAGATGACTGGTGTTGATGTTATTGACGTTTTCGGTGGTGCTGTATCCGGTGCGGCCTACATAACCAATGACATCTCCGGCGTTAACGACCTTGCCCTCTGTCAGATCAACCTGGTAAGGGCGGTTTTGCCGCAGATGGGCATAGTAGTAATATCGCTTTTTATCAAAACTCCGAATACCGATGCGCCAGCCGCCGTATTGATTCCAGCCCATCACCTCTACGGTGCCGCTTTCCACCGCGATTACAGGAGTGCCGGTAGCGGCCATTAGGTCGTGGCCCAGATGGTTTCGTTGATAACCATAGGAGCGGGAGGCTCCAAAATCATCATAATGCTGAAAAGGAAAGGTTTTAGCGATGGGAGAATAAACCTGCAGTCCATATTTCGTCTCTGTGACGGTTTTAGAGGGAGCTTCCGGATCTTGGACAGTCACTTGGTATTCACCTAAAAAGCCGCCTAAAACAGCCGAATAGACCTGATAATAATAAGGGTAGTATTTCATATCCTTAGCCAGGTCATCCATGTCTTCACCGTTTTTGAGCTTTTCCAGAATAGAGGCTAAGTCTTTTTTCTTGTAGGATGAAAAATTTCCTCCGTATTTAGCTCCTAAATAGGCTAGCGGCTCGATCCAGTTAATATGGTGTTCCGAGCCATAGCTGTCGATATCCGCCTGCATAGCGGTTTCCAGCGCTTCATAGGGAACATTAAATTCCGCGTAACGGATAAAATCACGTTTGGCGCTGGACGGCTGTGCCGTCACCTCCATGACGGTATCGCTTCCGAACGAGATTGGAAGCGATACGGCCAGAATCAGAAAAGCACAAAGGACCGTTAAGATTATTTTGGGAGATTTTAAAAATTTAGACCACAAAAAAATCACCTGCACTTCATAGGATACCTATGCGCGGGCAGGCGATTTTATTTCTGTTTTCAGAGATTTTAAAGGTCGTCGGCATCTTGAACCGGCTGGACGGAATCGATAGGAGTACCGGTATAGCTTCCGTTCACGTCGGATAAAATTTCTCCCTTTCCTTCCTGGGGAAGAATCTGAGAAAGCTTTTTGGGAGTCTTTTCCTTTTGGGGCTTCCTGTTTTTGTTTTCCAATTTGGTTCACCTCAAGACTAGCTTTCCACCGAAAGGCCTGGTTATTCTATTTTAATTCCGGCTTTTGAATCAGATCCCGAATGACTTCCCCGGCGATCAGCAGGCCGGCGCAGGAGGGAACAAAGGAAATGCTTCCGGGTACCTGCCGCTTGCCCTCTCCCAGAGGCTCTGGTGAGGCCTTGGGCTTGATTGGCTCCTCTAAAGAATACAGCACCTTCAGCTTTGGAATCCCTCGTTTCCGCAGCTCCCGGCGCATGACCCGGCATAGGGGACAAACGCTGGTATCGTAGATGTCCCCGATCTGGAAGCGGGAAGGATCCAGTTTATTGCCGGTGCCCATGCTGCTAAGAATGGGTAGCCCTGTTTTTTCGGCAGCCTCGACCAAGGCAAGCTTAGAGGCGACAGTATCAATGGCATCTACTATGTAACTGCATCCAGATAAAAAACTGTTGTCCTGTCCGGGAAGATAAAATTCCTGGCGGGCCTCTACTGAGGCGTTGGGATTGACATCTAAAATGCGTTCCTTAGCTACAATTACCTTAGGTCTGCCCACAGTACTGTGTAGGGCGATAAGCTGACGATTAATGTTGGAAATGGAAACGAGGTCGTGGTCCACAAGGATAAAGGAACCGATTCCCGCCCGGGCAAGGGCTTCCACTACGTAGCTTCCGACACCGCCGATTCCGAATACAGCCACCTTGCTGCTCTGTATTTTTTGAAGGCTGAGTTCATCCAAAAGGAGCGCGGTGCGCTGCAATTCTTCACGCATGGATATGATCCTTTCTGAAAAGTTTTCTACTATTATGGCATTTATTATACCATGAAATTTTTATTTAGGGTACCCTTATAAGATGGAAGGGAAGCGTTCGGCTGAAAAAGACTGGCTGGAAAAGAATGTGGCGGAAGGAAAGGAGCGCTGTCCGGTATGAAGCGTATGGGCTCCCTTGCCTATAGAAAAATTTTCCGCAAAAATAGACAGGCGGACCAAACGGTTCGCCTGTTTTAGCTTTATAAATTCATGATGTCAGATTTTATCAGACAGAATTAGTTTATGCCCGGTTTAATAGATAGACCCCTAAATTGAGATACCCCGCGAAAAGGAGCCATAAAGCATAGGGAATCTGTAGATAAGCTGCGGGTTTAGAATCCTTTGAGAATTTTACGATCATTCCTATTACCAGTCCTAACAAAAGCAAGAGCCAAAAGAAGGAGAAGAGGCGCCACTCCAAATTGAAGAAAAAAATAGTCCAGAAAAAATTGACAACCAGCTGGGCGGTATATAATAAGAGGCCGGCCTTTTTGTCGATGCCGCCTGATTTCAAAAATAAGACGATGCTGATCCCCATCAAGACGAACAGCACAGACCATACAATTGGGAATACGCTTCCCGGAGGAGCCAGGGGAGGCTTCTTCAACGTTTCAAACCTGGTCATAGCGTCTCTGGTAAAAAAAGATGAGAGCAGGCCCACGCCAAGAGCGATGGCGATTGAAATAAGGTATGGTTTTGCTTTTTTCAGCATAGGATCACCTCCAAGGGTATCCTATGTTTTTTTGTAAGCTTTTATTCCGCGGGTCTCAAAATTAAGTCTTGGAAGGCTTAGTATCAAATAACCGCTTCAAACGCTTCCGGTTTTATTCTTAACGCACAACAGAAAGCTATTTTTTTAAATCTTTTTTTACATTTTCTCTGATTTCTCAACATGTTTTAAAATTTGTAAAAAAGTAGTTGACAATTCCGAAACCTTATGCTAAAATCTATAACTGTCGCCACGGTTGACAAATAAAATATGCGGATATGGCGGAATTGGCAGACGCGTATGGTTCAGGTCCATATGAATGCAAGTTCATGCAGGTTCAAGTCCTGTTATCCGCACCAAACCAATATAATCCGAACTTGTTTCCGATAGGAGATGGGTTCGGATTATTTGTTTTCTTTTAATTTAATTGTGACTAAGTGTATCTGAATTTGCAAAAGAGTATTGCTGTTATATCTCCAAAAGGGTACAATAATTGAAAAGAGAGTAGCTGGAAGGAGTATTACAATGAAATTGGTAAGAGTCGAGTTTAAGAAATTGTTCGGATATTTTGATTATTCAATTGATTTGCACGATACTGTTACAATTCTTCATGGTTTAAATGGTTGCGGTAAGACTACAATGTTACAAACCATAAATGCCGTCTTTAATAAGAAAATGCATACTATTAAGTCCACTGACCTTCAGGCCGTAAGCTTTTTCTTTTCGACTGGAGTTATTCTTAAAATCGAGCGCAAGAAGATTTATTTAGATTCAGAAAAAGAAAAGGCAACAGGAATAACATATCTTGCCTACTCAATTATTGAAAATGAAAAAGAATCCGTTTTTGACTCTTTCGAGAATACTGATGAGTATCAAGATATAATAAAAAGGTTTTTAAAAGGATATCGTCCTTTTCCATTTCTGGAGCGCATAAATGAATCTACATGGTATGATAGAAAGCACGGAACAAAGCTTAATATGGAAGAAGTCATCTCGGAATATGGAGCCACCATATTTAGACGATATAGTAGAGAATATCTTGAAGATGATATTCCGCAACCCGTTCAAGATATCCTTAGTTCCATGGATGTTCGTTTAATTGCAGCCGACAGATTAACGGTAGCAGAGCGTGTCGAGCGCCAATATGGGGAAGATAATATAAAGATAGAACGTCGTGTAAATCTTATTGCAAAAGATCTTTCTCAAAAAATTCGTGATACTATTCAACAATATGCTCAACTCTCGCAAGCGAAGGATAGAACTTTTCCACTTCGGGCTATAAAACAAAATTCACCGTTGACTGTCGATGAAATAAAAAGCAAGATGGTAGAACTCGAATCGAAACGCAGGGAATTTATTGATACTGGAATCTTAGAAGAGGAACAAGATGATATAGGAATTCATGATTTAGTGGATGCGATTACCGAAAGCAATCGCCAAAATCTTTCACTATATGCAATCGACACGGAAGAAAAGTTAAATGCGTTATCCAGTTTGTCTTCTTCCATCAATCTTTTCCGCAACATAATTGATAAGAACTTTAACAACAAAAGAATTGTATTTAACAAAGATTATGGATTCCGGTTCGTAACAACATATTCTAATTCTACCATTTTGCCACAGAGTTTATCTTCTGGCGAACAACATGAATTAGTTATGTTTTATGATTTGATTTTTAATGCATCAGAAAACACTTTGATTTTAATTGACGAACCAGAACTATCTTTGCATATTAAGTGGCAGCTTGACTATGTCGATGAATTATTACAAATTATCAGTGCGACTAAATTCTCTGCAGTTCTGGCAACTCATTCACCACAAATTATTCATGATAAATGGGATTTAACGGTATCTCTATCTGAATAAGGTGAACAATATGCAAAAATATATAGACGAATATACAATACTTGCGGAAGCAAAAATGATGTATCAAGACTGCCATGAAACTTATATTTTGGTTGAGGGGCAAACGGACAAAACCTTTTTCGATGTACTCGTGGGTAGGCAATCTAATGTTCGTTTCCGGCCAGTCAGCGGTTGGGAACGAGTACATAAGACTATTCTATTAGCTCAAAAGGAAAGATTTAATAACATACTAGGAATTATAGACAAAGATTTCCACGTTCTCTTGCATGATGGCGTTACAGAAAACAATCAACTATTTTTTACTGACAGTAACGATATCGAAATGATGTTATTTAATTCCGTGTCGTTAGAAAAATTTTTGGCGATCTATGCCGATCAGAATAAGCTAAATGCGGGCGAAAAGCCTCGGAATCGCATATTAAATGCAGCCTCTTGTTTAGGCGCATTACGGGTGGTATCATTAGTTAATCGCTATAATTTGCGTTTTGATGGGTTTGAATGCAAAGACTTTATCGATAGAAATACACTACTTCCCGATTCCAAGAAGCTAATAAAAAAAATTACTCAGAGGACGATATCGAACGGAACTTCTGTTTCTGTAACGGAAGAAGTTCTAGAAAGCCAAGCAAGCGATTTAATGCAGGTATATTATCCTCATGATTTATGTAATGGACACGATGTGCTCGATATACTTGGAATTGCGATGACAAAATGTTTTTCATCATTGCCTGCCACTCAATATAATCCAGATACTATATTTGGATATTTGTTAATGGGCTATTCTGATAACGAATTCCACGAAACTCAGCTATATAATAAACTCACTATGTGGATACAATCAAACGCATAGCGATATGTTACAGCTCCCACATTACAAATCACTAGAAAAGGCGGTGTGATATTTATTATTGCACACCGCCTTTTTACAGGTCTACTCTGCCTTTTCTTGTTCAGTCATTTCTTTTCTTTGAGTTATCCATTCTTCAAACTCTTTCTGCCCTTCCTCGCTCTCATAGAAAGCCAGAATATCAGGTAAAATGCAGCGGGCGATGGCCTCAATCTGATGCTGTGGAATGGTGGTGTTATTGATAAGCTTTTTTCTTCGGCTCAAATACTCCCTCCGTCTGGTCTGTCAGCTTCAAGCTGTTGGTAGCGTTGCTGCTTTCAATCCGTCGGATGCTTTGAGCCTTCCACCATACTATTTCAAATTTTGTTACATCGGTTCCCTTCCCCTCCCTCCCTTCCTTTCCGAGGTAGTAACAGAAGAGCAAGCATAGGGAGTGTGGCCACACTCCCGCAAAATCTCCGATTCGGGCAGATTGCCGGAGCGGAGATTTTTTCTTGTTGGGAGTATCCCAAACCCTCTCTTGTTTGCTTCGCTAATAATACGTTTGCATCGGGCTTTTCTACCCGCTATTTTCAAAAAAACATTGAATTGTTAATAATTGAGTGGTAGGATAGAGATGTTCCCAACAGAAAGAAGTGGTATCCAATGACAAAACTCAACGAAGTACGGCTCCGTGCAAAGCCAGTAGATTGCGACGTTTGCATGGAGTAAAAATCGTCGCATAATCAATATGCTGGCTTTGTTGCTTGATGATCATCTCAAGGAGGAAGCCTGCATGAAATACATCAATGCAAAAAATCTTCTTCCCGATGCGCTGGTCAAGGAATTGCAAAGCTATATTCAAGGGGGCTACCTTTATGTTCCCGCCGATCAAGCGCAACAAAAACGGTGGGGAGAAGCGTCTGGCTACCGACAGGAATTGCAGCAACGAAACCGCCGAATCGTAGAGGAATTTCGGAACGGAATCTCTATGGAGGAACTGGCGGAAAAATACTTCTTGTCCGTATACGCCATTCGGAAAATCATTTATCAGAAATGAACTGGCAGGGGTTGCAGAAATGCAGCCCCTGCTTTTGTGTTGTATACAGATTGATTCGGTATTGTCCTGTGGATAGAAAAGAGGCCATGGCAGTAGTACGATATTAAGTAAAGAATACATCCACAAGAGAGGAACAGACCATGTGTACTCGATTTGTCTACCGGGGCGACGATATGGTTACCGGCTTCAATTTTGATATTGACCTTACCGTATGGAACCACAAAATCGAAAAAGAGAAGGACCGCTTCTATATCGGCATCCTGCGGCCTGACGGGGTACGTCATTCCTATCATGGTGTGAACCGCAACGGAAATGTCGGAACCTTATTGTATGTTCACGGAAATTCGGAGGGAACCCATCAGGATTCCAAAAGCTGCATGACAATCGCAGACCTGACAGAATGGTTTATTCAGGCAACGATCAGTTTTGACGATGCGCTGCGAATGGTGCAGGAACAGAAGATCGTCTATGCCCCGGATGCCACTATGCAGGCCATGCTGTCCGACCGGCAGGGCCGCACCCTAATCATTGAACCAGGTATTGGATGGCGGGAAGATGACGGGCGTTACTCGCTGATTACCAATTACTCCGTACTTGTGCCAGAAAGCACAAGTTCCTTCATTGTACCGGGGGATGACCGATACGAAAGAGCCGCCAAACTTCTGAACTCGTATAGGGATCTTTTTACTGTTGCTGATGCGTTTTCTGTACTTCAAACTGTCCGGCAAGAGGGAATCTGGGCGACCCGGGTTTCTTTCGTTTATTCATCGAAGGAACACGCCGTTTATTATGTGCGGAACAATGATTTTTCACAGATTGAAAAATACGAGTTTCCACAGCTTTGAGAGAAGGAAAAAGCCATGAATCCAGAGAAAATTTATCCTCGCGCAAACGACCATGAGACGGTTTATTTGAAAAGCGTCGTGAAGAATTCCAACATCATTGTCGGGGACTTCACCATGTACAACGACTTTGTCAACGACCCACGGCAGTTTGAGAGGAACAATGTGTTGTACCACTATCCAATCAACCATGATAGGCTTGTAATCGGCAAATTTTGTTCCATCGCCTGCGGCGCAAAGTTTTTGTTCACCAGCGCCAACCATACACAAGCATCCTTGTCCACTTATCCGTTCCCGATCTTTTTTGAAGAGTGGGGCTTGGATGTCCAGAACATAACGAGCGCATGGGATAACAAAGGCGATATTATCATCGGAAACGATGTGTGGATTGGATATGAAGCTGTTATCCTGTCTGGCGTCACCATTGGCGATGGTGCAATTATTGGCACTCGCGCCGTTGTGACAAAAGATGTGCCGCCTTATACGATTGTCGGTGGTGTTCCCGCTAAACCGATCCGCAAACGCTTTCCAGATGATACTATTTTGGCCATGCTAAAAATCAAGTGGTGGGATTGGCCCGAACAAAGAATACGACACCATATTTCAGATATTCAGGCCGGGAGGATTGACCGTTTGCAGCCGTCATGCAAAGGAGAGTCCCATGATGCCCTATGAAGAAACTGTGGAGCGCCGCCGCTTTCATTCCTTTTGCAAAGTTGTCCTGCGGCATGAAATGTTGGACTGTTTTCGGGAATTCTCCTATCAAAACAAATGGCTGATATCTCTGAATCATTTGCCGCAGCCGATGTTAGACAGCATCTGCACGACGGACCAGTACCCCAGCGATTACACAACTTTTTCAGTGGATGGTTATGCCCTGCAAATCAGCAATGAGCGGTTGGCTAATATCATCGAGAAGCTGTCGCAGCCAGAGCAGCGACTTCTGATTTTGCGCTTTATACTGGAACTAAACGACCGTGAAATCGGCAGGATAATGCGCTGTTCCAGAAGCGCCATCCAGCGCCGCCGCACAAGTGTTCTCTTAAATCTACAGAAACAACTGACGGGGGAATTGCTATGAAAAAATTAAACGGCAGATACAAACCTCCACCACCCCTATCTATTATCGAGGCAGCCCGTTCAGGGAAAGCCGATGCAATAGAACAAATTTTGCAGCACTACGATGGCTACATCAACAAATTGTGTTTGCGAACGATAATCGATGAAAGTGGGCAACCTCATAAGCAGGTAGACCCATATATGAAAGGCCGTTTACAAAGTAAGCTGATGCAGGCCATTACGAAGAAGTAGCAAAACCGGGGGATGCCGTGCAAGGGTCAAGATGAACGCTTCGCGCCCTTGACGGCATTCCCCGGTTTTGCTGTGCGATAACCAAGTAGGCGCAAGCAGACAACTGCTTGCGCCTACCAATCAGTATCATATTTACGCATTTAGGGGGCAAAAGGTGTTGTGCCATGCGGCTTTGAGCAGCGTGTCTGTGCCGCGGTAATATCATTCCTTGCGTTATCCCCAGAACGACTTTGAAATGCGTAGAAACAAGGAGGTTGAAGAGAATGAAAGCAGTTATTTACGCCCGCTATTCCTCCGACAACCAGCGGGAAGAAAGTATCGAAGGTCAGATCAGAGAGTGTACTGCCTTTGCTGAGAAGAACGGCATCACCATCCTGCGCCACTACATAGATCGTGCCTTTTCCGCCAAGACCGATAACCGCCCGGAATTTCAAAACATGATTAAAGACAGCGGCAAGCGCCTGTTCGATATGATTATCGTTTGGAAGCTGGACAGGTTTGCCCGCAACCGCTACGACAGTGCCCGATACAAGGCCGTTCTGAAAAAGAACGGGGTCAAGGTGGTGTCTGCCACCGAGGTCATTTCAGACGGAGCCGAGGGCATCATTTTGGAGAGCGTGCTGGAGGGTTACGCCGAATACTACTCCGCCGACCTGTCCGAAAAGGTGGTCCGGGGCATGACGGAGAACGCATTGAAATGTAAATTCAATGGCGGCACTCTGCCCATCGGCTATCAAATCGACAGCGACCAGCACTTCCAGCTTGACCCGCTTACCGCCCCTTTTGTCCGTGAAGCGTTCCAGCGTTACGATGAAAGGGCCACCATGACGCAGATACGGGATTGGCTCAACGAGAAGGGCGTGAAAAATACACGGGGCCAGAAAATGACCTACAACAGCATTCAGCACCTTTTGAACAATCGCCGCTATATCGGGGAATATACCTATCGGGACATTGTAGTGCCAGACGGCATTTCCGCCATCGTCCCCCAAGACCTCTTTGACCGGGTGCAGGAAAAGCTGGCAAAAAACAAAAAGGCCCCGGCTCGTCACAAGGCCGAGGATGATTATCTGCTGACAACCAAGCTGTTCTGCGGCTACTGCGGGGCCTACCTCTGCGGTGAGAGCGGTACCAGCCACACGGGGAATGTCCACCACTACTACAAGTGTGTGTCGGTGAAGAAAAAGCGCACCGAGTGCCATAAAAAGTCTGTCCGCAAAGAGTGGATCGAGGATTTGGTGGTCAGCGAAACCATGAAGATGGTAATGGACGATACCGCCATTGAAGCCATTGTATCCATGCTGATGGACTTGCAGGACAGGGAGAATGTCAACCTGCCCCTCTATGAACAGCAGCTGCGGGAGGCGGACACGGCCATCCAAAATTTGCTGAACGCCATCCAGCAGGGTATCTTAACCAAGTCCACGAAAGGGCGGCTGGAAGAACTGGAAGCCACGAAAGAGGAACTGGAAAACAAGATTGCCTGTGAGAAGCTGGCGAAGCCCAAGGTGAGCGCCGAGTTTATGACCTTCTGGCTCCACCGCTTCCGCAAGCTGGACGTACAGCAAAAGTCCCACCGTAAGATGCTGATTGACACTTTTATCAACGCGATTTTCCTGTACGATGACAAGATGGTGCTAACCTTCAACTACAAGGAAGGGACAGCAACCATCACTTTTGATGACCTCAAAACCGCATTGGCCGATCAGAAAACAGGTTCGGATTTGGATTGCTCAACTGCACCAGTCGAGAGCCTCGACGCGCAAGTCGCGTTCGGGGTTTTTGCTTTATTACGGCTTTGCGCTCGCGTTTATGACGGGTATCTTTTTTGTCAACGCTTCCCAGACTGAGTCTGAACGCAATTCGCGTTCGGACTCTTTTCTTTTGTTTGAATGAGGATGGCGCGCCTTGGCAGCGGCGTCTTTTTGTAGCGTAAAACCAAACCTACGGTAAGCAAGTTGCTTACCGTAGGTTTTTTATTTTTAAATTCTACGGCCCGCATTTTCTGTGGGGATCTAGCTCGTCCGCGTTTCCCGGAGGCAGACTGCATCACCAAATATGCGCTTCGCCTTTGCGGGGTGCCTTTTTCTTTTGTGTCTGCGCTTGTGCTGGGATCTCTTTTGTGGTGTAGCTCAGAAAGAGCATCAGTGCGGTTTGCATTAGGGCTCTTTTATTTTGCATAGTCTAGTTCAGAGGTTTTTGGGGAGCGGTTTGAAAAAAACAAACGTCCGAACACATTCTGCGTTCAGACGTTTTAGGTGTGTTGACTTATAAAGCAACTCATAAAAGCTTCAGGATAAGAACAAATGCTCAATCAAAATTTTACAGCCAATAATAATCAGCACTAAGCCGCCTAATAATTCCGCTTTCGAGGAGAAGAGATCTCCAAACTTTTTTCCTATGTAAACGCCGGCAAAAGAAATGATAAAGGTTGTCAGGCCAATCAGGCCTACGGCAGTCAGCATTAGCAGGAGGGTAGAGGCTCCGACGACAGAGGGGAGGATTATTCCTGTTGCCAAAGCGTCGATACTGGTAGCTATCGCCATTACCATCAGCATTTTAAAGCTGATAGGATCCCGGCATTCCTTTGGTTCATGGCTTTTGGCCTCTTTTACGGCGTCATAAACCATTTTGCCGCCGATATATCCCAATAAAATGAACGCTACCCAATGATCAACCGACTCGATGATACCCCTTCCTGCGATTCCGACCAGCCAGCCTATAGTAGGCATGACCGCCTGAAAAGCTCCAAACGCTAAAGCGATGCCAAGCGCGTGTTTCAGCTTGAGATTTCTGGTAACCGCTCCATTGGTCAAAGCAACCGCAAACGCGTCCATGGAAAGGCCCACGGCGATTCCAAACAACGCAAGATAATCCATTTTAACTCCTCCCAGGTATACAGATTCTTTATACTATATCACAATTATATTTTGAAAGCAATAAAATATGGCCGTGCTCAGGTAAAAAGGCATATAAAATTTATGCTTTAGAATTTAGGGCTTTTTTAGCTGCTTCCGAGCTGCTTTTTGAGCTTCCAGAGCCCCGGCTTTTCCAGGATGAAGCGGCGTGACGAAACTTGGGGGAGCTCTTTGTAAGAAGCGAAGGATCGGAAACCGGACCGTTTCTCCAGATAATGCTTAAAGGCTCGATTAAATAACTAGGGACAGACATTGGAACTCCTCCCGGATAAAGAAATGACTTGCCTTATTATACCCTGTTTTTTGAAGAACATTTGATAAGCAATTTGCCATTTAACGAAGAAAATGATACAATAAACTGTAACCCTAACAGGGTTCTAATCCAAACAAAAGGGCGTGGTTGTTGTGATCGCTGTGATAGATTATGGCGCTGGAAATCTGCAGAGCGTAATAAAAGCGCTCCATTATATCGGCTGCGACGCTGTTATTACCAAGGATAAACAGGTTTTGCAAAACGCGGATGGAGCGATTTTACCCGGAGTAGGTTCCTTTGCTGACGCGATGGACTGCATGAAGGCTTCGGGCCTGACGGAATCGGTGATTGGTTATGCCAACAGCGGAAAGCCCTTTTTGGGGATCTGCTTGGGGCTTCAGCTTTTGTTTGAAGCCAGCGAGGAAAGCCCTGGGGCGAAGGGGCTGGGGCTTTTGAAAGGAAAAATCACAAAAATTCCGGCTGGAGAGGGGCTGAAAATTCCCCATATGGGGTGGAACGACCTGACGATCCCCAGCCGGACCGGGCTGTTTGCCGGGATCACAGGAAACCCTTACGTGTATTTTGTCCACTCCTATTATTTGACTGCCGACGATCCGGCCATTGTTTCATCGAGGACGAGCTACGGCGTCTCCATTGACGCTTCGGTGCAGAAGGGAAATATTTTCGCCACACAATTCCATCCGGAAAAAAGCGGAAGCGCCGGTTTAGATATGCTGCGTAACTTCGCGGCCATTACCAGAGGGGAGGAACGCTGAATGCATGCTAAAAGAATTATCCCGTGCCTGGATGTGAAAAACGGCAGGGTGGTGAAGGGCACCAGCTTTGTGAATTTGCGGGATGCCGGCGATCCGGTAGAAGCGGCGGTCGCCTACGATCGGCAAGGCGCGGATGAACTGGTGCTGCTGGATATCACCGCCTCCTCCGATGCCAGAGGCATTATGCTGGATATCGTCAGCCGGGTGGCTGAAAAAATCTTTATTCCCTTTACCGTAGGCGGAGGCATCCGTACGGTAGAGGACTTTACTCAGCTCCTGCGGGCCGGTGCGGATAAGGTTTCTGTCAATTCTGCGGCGATCAAGCGGCCGGAGATTATTAATGAGGCGGCGTATAAGTTCGGCAGCCAGTGTGTGGTAGTGGCCATTGACGCCAAGCGCCGTGAAACAGGCGGCTGGGATGTCTATATTAACGGCGGACGAATCAATATGGGAATCGATGCTGTGGAATGGGCCGTGGAAGCGGAACGCCGGGGCGCGGGAGAGATTCTGCTGACCAGCATGGACTGCGACGGCGTGAAAGAGGGCTACGATTTGGACCTGACCCGAGAGGTTTCCCGGCGGGTGGGTATTCCGGTGATCGCTTCCGGCGGCGCGGGAAGGCTTTCCCATTTTTATGACGCGTTCACTCTGGGAAAGGCAGATGCGGTTTTAGCGGCTTCCTTGTTCCATTTTGGGGAAATCTCTATCCCGGAGCTTAAGACTTATCTGGCGGGGAGAGGGATTTCTGTTAGAAGATGAATACATTTTCTTTCGAAAAATTTTCTTCCTTATGAAAAACGCCAAAAATTTCCGTTTTCAGCCTTGGCCCCTGGAATCCCTTGAAATCGCTATTTTAAAAATGGTATAATAATACCGGTATTACAAAGAAAGTCAGCCTTCCGGCTTAAGCGTTCCAAGCATCTGTTGGAACGTTTTCTTTTGAGGGCCGCGCCGTAAGGCTTACAAAACTTCGTGTGGGGGAAAGCAGAATGGCAGAAATGGCAAAAACGCCGCGATTTACCAAAGAGGAAATCATACGCATCGTGAAGGAGCAGAATATCCGCTTTGTGCGCTTGCAGTTTACTGATATTTTCGGACAGTGCAAGAATGTAGCCATTACGGAAAGCCAACTGGAAAAGGCGCTGGCAAATAAATGCATGTTTGACGGCTCCTCTATTGAGGGCTTCGTGCGGATTGAGGAATCCGATATGTATCTGTATCCGGATTTAGACAGCTTTATGATCTATCCCTGGAAGCAGGAGCACGGCAAGGTAGCCCGCCTGATCTGCGACGTCCATAAAACCGACGGAGCTCCCTTTGAGGGCGACCCCAGAAGCATTTTGCGCCGCATCCTGGCGGAGGCCGCTAAAATGGGCTTTACCTTTAACGTGGGTCCGGAGTGCGAATTCTTCCTGTTCCAGACTGACGATGAGGGGTATCCCACGACCACCACTATCGACCACGGAAGCTATTTCGAGCTGGGCCCTGTGGACCGGGGGGAAGACGCCCGGAGGGATATTTGCCTGACTCTGGAGGATATGGGCTTTGAGATCGAGGCTTCCCATCATGAATGCGCTCCGGGGCAGCACGAAATTGATTTTAAATACAGCGAGGCGCTTACTGCCGCCGATAATATAATGACCTTTAAGCTGGCGGTAAAATCTATTGCGGAGCGCCATAAGCTCCACGCTACCTTTATGCCCAAGCCTCTGTTTAACGAAGCGGGTTCCGGTATGCATATCAATATGTCTCTTTGCCGGGACGGCGAAAATGTATTCGCGGACCCTGGCGATCCCAATGGACTTTCTAAAATCGCCTATCATTTTATCGCTGGGATCATGGACCACGCTAAGGGTATGACCGCGATCACCAATCCGATCGTCAATTCCTATAAGCGCCTGGTACCAGGCTATGAGGCGCCGGTTTATATCGCCTGGTCGGCGCAGAACCGCAGCCCGCTGGTCAGAGTGCCGGCAGCTAGGGGAGCGGGTACCAGAATCGAACTGAGAAACCCGGATCCCTCAGCGAATCCTTACCTGGTGCTGGCGGTTTGCCTGGCTGCGGGCTTGGATGGCATTAAACGGGAATTAATGCCCCCGGCTTCGACTGACAGCAATGTGTTTAAGCTGACCGACGACGAGCGGGAGGCTATGGGAATCGAAAATATTCCGGACAATTTGGACCGGGCGGTCCGGGCGATGAAAAAGGACAGCCTGATCCATAGAACTTTGGGTTCACATGCGTTTATGAAATATGTGGCCTATAAACAAAAGGAATGGAATCAGTATCGTAACGTGGTAACAGAGTGGGAAATTAAAAATTATCTGAGCAGATATTAATTAACGGGCGCTAAGCTTGTTATTATGATAAAGGAGATCCTGCCAATGCTGAACTTGAAGCTGCCTGACCAGTACGACACAGGCATGTCGATTCGGGAAACAGAAGTTGCCATCAAGCTGATTAAAGATTTTTTTGAACGGGAACTATCTGAGGCGCTTGCCCTGACCCGGGTTTCCGCGCCTCTGTTTGTGAGCCCGGATTCCGGCTTGAACGACAATTTGAACGGTATAGAGCGCCCTGTTACCTTTGGAATCAAGGAACTGGATGACGCGCCGGTGGAGATTGTCCACTCCTTGGCAAAATGGAAGCGCATGGCGTTAAAACGCTACGGATTTTGTAAGGGTGAAGGACTTTACACAGATATGAACGCAATCCGCCGGGATGAAGATACGGATAATCTTCACTCTATTTACGTAGACCAATGGGACTGGGAAAAGATTATCGGCAAGGAAGAACGCACCATTGATACCTTGAAAACCGTGGTAAATCAGATCTACGAGGTTTTAAAGCGTACGGAAATGTACGTCGCTTCTTTTTATCCTCAGATTAAGCCGGTGCTGCCGAAGCATATTACCTTTGTCACTACCGCAGAGCTGGAGGACCGCTACTGCGGCCTCACCACAAAAGAACGGGAGCGCCAAATCGTGAAGGAGCACGGCGCGGTGTTCCTGATGGGAATCGGCGGGGCGTTGAGAAACGGAAAGCCTCATGATGGCAGAGCGCCCGATTACGATGATTGGACCTTAAATGGAGATATTATCGTAGATTATCCTATGCTGGATACTGCCCTGGAGCTTTCTTCAATGGGAATCCGGGTAGATGCGAAGGCGTTAAGGGCTCAGCTTGAAATTGCTGGATGTATGGAACGGGCGGAGCTGCCGTTCCAAAAGGCATTGTTAAACAATGAGCTTCCCGATACCATCGGCGGAGGAATCGGACAGTCCAGAATCTGTATGTTTTTCCTGCGCCGCGCTCATATCGGCGAGGTGCAGGCGTCGATTTGGCCGGAGGAAACCATCCGGCTCTGCGAGGAACATAATATCCATTTGCTGTGAAAATAGCAGCGGAGGAAAAGCGGGATCGGCCGGCTTCCATCCGCTGCTTTTCTTGTTTTCAGCTTAGGACAAGATCTAATTCTGATTTCTCCTGCGGCTTCTATTGTAACTTAAGCCAAAACCCAGAGAGGGCACCGAAGGTTTTTCTAGTGAAATGTGGGAATTTCTCAATCTCTTTTTTCAATTATTGCGAAAGTTGCCGAGGCAAGGTATAATAAAAATAGATTTGTGGCCAGTGAAGGAAATATGAGCTGTGATTTAAAAGGAGGCATTCAATCATGCAAAAAGCACAAATGATGTATGAGGGAAAGGCGAAAAAGGTTTACGCTACCGATGACGACCGGTATGTGATCGTATCGTATAAGGATGACGCGACCGCGTTCAACGGCCAGAAAAAGGGCACGATTGTGGGAAAAGGCGTTGTCAATAATAAAATGTCCAACTATTTGATGCAGATGCTGGAGAAAAACGGCGTGAAGACTGACTATGTGGAGGAACTGAACGACCGGGAAACTGTTTTGAAAAAGGTTGAAATCGTTCCTCTGGAGGTTATTGTCCGCAACAAGGCGGCCGGCAGCTTTTCCAAGCGTCTCGGCGTTGCTGAGGGAACTGAGCTGAAATGCCCCATTTTAGAATTCTGCTACAAGGATGACGCGCTGGGAGACCCGATGGTCAATGAATACCATGTGCTGGCCATGGGCTACGCCACCAGGGAGGAATTAGATACGATTACCTCCATGACATTTCGGATCAACGACCTGCTAAAGGAGTTTTTCGCTAAGACCGGCGTAGAGCTGATTGATTTCAAGCTGGAGTTCGGCCGCTGTGACGGCGAAATCCTTCTGGCGGATGAAATTTCTCCCGATACCTGCCGCTTCTGGGATATCAGAACTCACGAGAAGCTGGACAAGGACCGTTTCCGCAGGGATATGGGCGGCGTAGAGGAAGCGTACGCAGAGATGATGAAGCGCATAGGACTCGCTTGATTTAGGATGGTGCCATGTTGAATCATTCTTACTGGAATTCCAAAGAACCAAATGGAATAGAACCAGCCGAAAAGCCGCATGAAGAATGCGGCGTTTTCGGTTTGTATGGAGACGACGTCATGCCTCCGGCTTACGCCGCTTACAATGGCCTTTTAGCCCTGCAGCACCGTGGACAGGAAAGCTGCGGCATCGCTGTGAACGACCGGGGCGTGGTTTCCTATCATAAGGATATGGGACTGGTCAGCGAGGTGTTTCATCCCAAGGATTTGGACAAGCTTTCCGGGCAGATGTGCGTCAGCCATGTGCGGTATTCTACCGCTGGTGACAGTGTGCCGGAAAACGCCCAGCCTCTGGTGATGCGGTATATCAAGGGGACCTTGGCCATCGCCCATAACGGTAACCTGACAAATGCTCATGAAATCCGCCGGGAGCTGGAGCACCGGGGGGCGATTTTCCAAACTACCATTGATTCTGAGGTAATCGCCTATATTATCGCCAGAGAACGGATGCACAGCGGCTCCATCGAGGAGGCGGTCCGCAGGACCATGCCTCAGATCCAAGGAGCTTATTCCCTGCTGGTGATGAGTCCTCAGAAGCTGATTGCCGCCAGAGATCCCAATGGGTTCCGCCCCTTGTGTATGGGCAGGCTTGGCAAAGGATACGTATTTGCCAGCGAGACCTGTGCCCTGGATGCCTGCGGCGCGGAATTTGTCCGGGATGTGGAACCGGGAGAAATCGTGGTGGTGGATCCCAGCGGGGTGAAGTCCATCCGGGACCACTGCACCGGGAGGATTTCCCCGTGCATTTTTGAGTATATCTATTTTGCCAGGACAGACAGCGTGATCGACGGAGTCAGTGTGTATGAGGCGAGGAAAGAAGCGGGCCGGCTTTTGGCACGGCAGCATCCGGTAGAGGCCGATCTGGTGATCGGCGTGCCGGAATCCGGAATCGACGCGGCCATAGGCTACAGTGAGGAGTCCGGGATTCCCTATGAAAAGGGCATTGTAAAAAATAATTACATTGGCCGGACCTTTATTAAGCCGACCCAGCAGGAACGGCGCAACAGCGTGCGGATCAAGCTTAACCCGCTGGTTACCGCAGTAAAGGGAAAGCGGATCGTTATGCTGGATGACTCCATTGTCCGGGGAACCACCTGCGACCGTATTGTGAGCATGCTGCGGGAGGCGGGGGCTAAGGAGGTCCATTTGCGGATCAGCTCGCCGCCCTTTACCTGGCCTTGCTATTACGGAACGGATATCCCGTCTAAAAACGAGTTAATCGCCTGTAAAATGTCGGTGGAGGAAATCGGAAAGCTCAGCGGCGCGGATTCTATCGGATTTTTGGAGCTCGACAGCCTGTGCCAGATGATCGGCAAGCAGGAAAAATGCTTCTGCGACGCCTGCTTTACGGGGAATTATCCGGCGCCGGTTCCGAAGCACATCATGGAAGGCAAGCCAGAGCAGCGCTGTACTCCCGTACACCGTTAAGGAGGATTATTGATGAAAGATATTTATGAATCTCCCTTGTCGTCCCGCTATGCGGATCAAAAGATGAAATACCTGTTTTCTCCGGATATGAAATTCCGCACCTGGAGAAAGCTGTGGATCGCTTTGGCGGAAGCGGAAAAGGAGCTGGGCCTGCCGGTGACCCAGGAGCAGATCGATGAGATGAAGGCTCACCAGGACGATATCAATTATGATGTGGCGGAAAAACGGGAAAAGGAAGTCCGTCACGATGTCATGTCTCATGTATACGCTTTCGGCGTCCAGTGCCCGAAGGCGAAACCGATTATTCACTTGGGGGCTACCTCCTGCTATGTAGGGGACAATACCGACGTGATTATTATGACGGAGGCCCTAAGGCTGGTGCAGAAAAAGCTGGTGGGAGTCATCAGCACTCTGTCCGAGTTTGCCAGAAAGTATAAAGACCTGCCTACGCTGGCGTTTACCCATTTTCAGCCGGCACAGCCTACCACGGTAGGAAAGCGGGCCTGCCTGTGGATTCAGGATCTTCTGATGGATTTGGAAGACGTGGAATACCAGCTTTCCAAGGCGAAGCTGCTGGGCTCTAAGGGAACCACAGGCACCCAGGCCAGCTTTTTGGAGCTGTTTGAGGGTGACCATAGCAAATGCCGCAGGCTGGATCAGCTGATCGCGGAAAAAATGGGCTATCAGTCCTGCTTTGCTGTTTCCGGCCAGACCTATTCCAGAAAGCTGGACAGCCAAATGCTCAACGTGCTGGCGGGAATCGCCCAGAGCGCGGCTAAATTTTCCAACGATATCCGCCTTTTGCAGCATTTGAAAGAGGTGGAAGAGCCCTTTGAGAAAAATCAGATCGGCTCCTCCGCCATGGCTTATAAGCGGAACCCCATGAGAAGCGAGAGAATCGCTTCTCTGGCCCGGTATGTGATGGTAGATACACTGAACCCCTATATGACGGCGGCGACCCAGTGGTTTGAGCGCACCCTGGACGACTCGGCTAATAAGCGCCTGAGCGTTCCGGAGGCGTTCCTGGCCGTGGACGCAATTCTGAATTTGTATATGAATGTGTCCGACGGCCTGGTGGTTTATCCTAAGGTGATTGAACAGCGGCTGAAAAAAGAACTGCCCTTTATGGCTACGGAAAACATTATGATGGACGCGGTCAAACGCGGGGCGGACCGTCAGGAGCTTCACGAGAGGATCCGCGTACATTCTATGGCGGCTTCCAGGGTAGTGAAGGAGGAAGGCGGCGAAAACGACCTGTTGGAGCGTATCGCGGCGGATCCGATTTTCGGCGTCACCATGGAGGAACTGGAGGAAATCATGCTGCCTGAAAAGTATGTGGGCCGGGCTCCTCAGCAGACCGAGGATTTTCTGAACCATGAGGTGGCCAATGCTTTGCAGAAATATGAAGACCTGAAAGTCGAGCAGGCGGAAATCAACGTTTAAGTATGAAAAAACCCGGAGGAAGTAAGAATTTTTACAAAAATCATCTTCCTTCGGGTTCTGTTTTATGGTATGATAATTACCGTGTGTTGTTCTAATTTTAAATTGGAGGATTCAGACTTATGGTGAAAGCGATCGTAGGCGCCAACTGGGGCGACGAAGGCAAGGGAAAGATCACGGATGTAATGGCCGCGCAGTCAGATGTGGTAATCCGTTTTCAGGGCGGCAGCAACGCTGGCCATACCATTATCAATAATTATGGCAAATTCGCTCTGCATCAGCTTCCTTCGGGGGTATTTTACAGCCATATCACGAATATTATAGGTAATGGCGTCGCGTTCAGCGTTGAGAATTTCGTCAAGGAGATGAAATCCTTAAAAGAGCGGGGCGTTCCGGAGCCGCATATTTTGATTTCTGACCGGGCGCAGATTGTCATGCCCTATCATATTATGTTCGATGTATATGAGGAGGAGCGGCTTTCCTCCAGAAGATTTGGTTCCACCAAATCCGGCATTGCGCCTTTTTATGCGGATAAGGTGAGCAAAATCGGCTTCCAGATCAACGAGCTGTACGATGACGAAAGCAGCCTGCGGGAAAAGGTAGCTCACGTCCTTGAGATTAAAAACGCTACCTTACAGAATCTTTACCATAAAGAGCCGCTTACCGTGGATGAGGTTTTCGATAAACTGATGGAGTACAAAGAGGCCATCGCCCCCTATGTGGCGGATACCTTCGACTTTATGTATCGAGCTGTTAAGGAAGGAAAAAATATCCTTCTGGAGGGCCAGCTAGGCGCCTTGAAGGATACGGATTTTGGCATTTATCCCATGGTGACCTCCTCCAATACCATTGCGGGCTACGGCGCGGTAGGCGGAAGCGGGATTCCTCCTTATGAAATCAAAGAAGTAATTACCGTGGTCAAGGCCTATTCCAGCGCGGTAGGAGCCGGCGAGTTTGTCAGCGAGATTTTTGGCGAGGAAGCGGATGAGCTGCGGCGCAGAGGCGGCGACGGCGGAGAGTATGGGGCCACTACCGGCCGTCCCAGAAGAATGGGATGGCTCGATTTAGTCGCGACCCGTTACGGCTGCCGTGTGCAGGGCACCACCAGCATTGCTTTTACAGTTTTGGATGCCCTAGGTTATTTAGATGAGATCCCTGTCTGCGTAGGCTACGAGCTGGATGGCAAGCGGATTGATTCGTTCCCGTCTACTACAAAGCTTAAGAGAGCGAAGCCGATCCTGGAGGTTCTTCCCGGCTGGAAATGCGATATCCGTGGAATCAAAAAATATGAGGATCTGCCGGAGAATTGCAGAAAGTATGTGGAGTTTGCGGAAAAAGAAATCGGTATCCCGATCGGCATAGTTTCCAATGGACCCGCCCGTGATGATATTATCTACAGAAATACGAAATAAAAGCTGATCATACGTTGAGTCGGAGATCAAGATATGAGGTGAGTAATCTTGTGTGGAATCGTTGGCTATATCGGCTATGAACAGGCGGCCCCTCTTTTGCTGAAGGGCCTGGAAAAGCTGGAGTACCGCGGATATGATTCTGCCGGTATCGCCGTTTATGACGGCTCCGGCCTTGAAATTTACAAATCAAAGGGCCGCTTAAAAATACTAAGCGATATGATTGAAGGCGGCGCAAAGGTCAAAGGAACCGTTGGCATCGGTCATACCAGATGGGCTACTCACGGAGAGCCGTCTGATATTAATTCCCATCCTCAGGTAAGCGATTCCGGCCGCTTCGCCGTAGTGCATAACGGCATCATCGAAAACTATATGTCTTTGAAAGAATATTTGATCAATCATGGCGTGGAGTTCGTTTCCGAGACAGATACTGAGGTTATCGCGCAGCTTTTCGAGTACTATTATGACGGCGATATGCTGGATACCATGCTTAAGGTTTTAGCCAAGGTGGAGGGCTCCTATGCTATCGGCGTGATCAGCCAGGAGCATCCGGATGAGCTTCTCGCGGTGCGGAAGGACAGTCCATTGATTGTAGGAATTGGAGAAGGGGAAAACTTTATCGCATCGGATATTCCCGCGATTTTATCCCATACCCGTGATATTTACCGGCTGGAGGATAATGAGATCGTGGCGCTGAAGGCCGACAGCATTACCGTATACAATATGGAGAAAGAGGTTGTCTCCAAAACGCCGTTTCATGTAGATTGGGATGTTTCCTCTGCGGAAAAGGGCGGCTATGAGCACTTTATGTTTAAGGAAATTATGGAACAGCCGGAGGCGATTCGAAAAACCATCAGCCCCCGACTTAAAAATGGAAAAATTGTCCTGGATGACGTTTCGCTCTCCAAGGAGGATTTAGAGAAGATCAGCAAAATTGTGGTTTTAGCCTGCGGTTCCGCTTATCACGTTGGAATGAACGCCAAATATATCCTGGAAAAAATCGCGCGGATCCCGGTAGAGGTTGATTTGGCCTCGGAGTTCCGGTACCGTGATCCTATTATCGATGAAAGCGTTTTAGTTTTGGTCATCAGCCAGTCCGGCGAAACCGCCGACACTTTGGCGGCCTTGAGAGAAGCGAAGCGATTGGGCGCTCGGGTTATTTCGATTGTAAACGTAGTGGGCAGTTCTATCGCCAATGATTCCGACGACGTTCTTTATACCTGGGCTGGTCCGGAGATTGCGGTAGCGACTACCAAGGCTTACAGCACTCAGTTGGCTGTGGTCTATTTATTGGCCCTTTATCTGGGAGAAAAGCGGAATACCATTACGACTGAACAGTTAGAGCGGTATGTGAAGGGTTTAGAGAATCTTCCGAATCAAATCCAGGAGATTCTGGAACATCAGGAAACGATTCAATATTTGGCCTCCCAGTATTTTAATTCCAGAGATATTTTCTTTATCGGAAGAAATTTAGATTACTCCATGTCATTGGAAGGGTCTCTGAAGCTGAAGGAAATTTCTTATATCCATTCCGAGGCTTATGCGGCCGGAGAATTGAAGCATGGAACAATTTCCTTAATTGAAGATGGGACTTTGGTGGTTTCTCTGGCGACCCAGGATATGCTGTTTGATAAGATGATGAGCAATGTCAAAGAAGTAAAGGCCAGAGGCGCTGTTGTTTTAGGCTTGACCACTGAAAAGCATAAAGAAATAGAAAAAACAGCGGATCATGTGTTTTATATTCCCAGTACAGAGGATATCCTGCTGCCTTCTTTGGCGGTAGTTCCGTTACAGCTCTTTGCGTATTATGTAGCCTCTATGAAAGGCTGCGACATTGATAAACCTAGGAATTTAGCGAAATCCGTAACTGTTGAATAGAGAGGAATGTCGAAATTGTTGGGAAATGAAGCAATCCTAATTTTAGATTTTGGCGCTCAGTACAGCCAGTTGATTGCCCGGCGTGTCCGTGATTTAAATGTGTTTTGCGAAATAAAGTCTTATCAGATCTCTGCGGATGAGATTGCAAAGAAGGGCTATAAGGGCATCATTTTTTCCGGTGGACCAAACAGTGTTTATGCTGAGAAGGCCCTTCGTTGCGATCCGGACATATTTTCCCTGGGAATCCCGGTCCTCGGTATTTGCTACGGCGCTCAATTAATGGCCCATTTATTGGGAGGTACGGTTCAACAGTCTGATGCCAGAGAATACGGTAATACTATGGTTCATGTAGAAACGGATTCCCCGGTGTTTTTTGGCGCACAGCAGGAAAATATTTGCTGGATGAGCCATACCGATTATATTTCGAAAGTTCCGGAAGGCTTTCGAGTGATTGCTCAAACTGAGGGCTGTCCGGTAGCCGCAATGGAAAATCAAGAAAAGAAGCTGTATGCGTTTCAATTTCATCCGGAGGTAGAACACTCGAGAGAAGGAAATTTCTATTTAAAAAATTTTCTCTACGGTGTTTGCGGCTGTAAAGGCGATTGGGTTATGTCTTCGTTTGTTAAAGATACGATTCAAAGCTTAAAGGAAAAGATCGGCGATAAAAAGGTGCTCTGTGCTTTATCTGGAGGAGTAGATTCCTCTGTGGCGGCTTTGCTGGTTCATAAAGCGGTAGGTAAGCAGCTGACTTGTATTTTTGTAGACCATGGCTTGCTGCGTAAGGATGAGGGTGATCAGGTAGAAACCGTATTCCGCAAGCAATTTGATATGAATTTGATTCGAGTCAATGCAAAGGATCGGTTCTTATCAAAATTAGCGGGAGTATCCGAACCAGAAAAAAAACGTAAAATTATCGGCGAAGAGTTTATCCGGGTGTTCGAAGAGGAATCTCAAAAGCTTGGTAAAATTGAGTTCTTGTGCCAAGGGACTATCTATCCGGATGTAGTCGAGAGTGGTGTAGGGGAAGCCGCCGTGATTAAAAGCCATCATAATGTTGGCGGACTGCCGGAGGATGTTGGCTTTGAAGGAATTATCGAACCCTTAAGAGATTTGTTTAAGGATGAGGTTCGCCAAGCTGGTCTGGAACTTGGAATCCCAGGTCCCTTAGTATGGAGGCAGCCTTTCCCGGGCCCCGGCCTTGCGATCCGGATTATGGGTGATATCACGGCTGAAAAGCTTGAGATTCTAAAGAATGCAGACGCTATTTTCCGTGAGGAAATCGCATCCGCAGGATTAGATCGGAAAATCAGCCAGTATTTTGCAGTGCTAACAGGAATAAAAAGCGTAGGCGTAATGGGGGATGGGAGAACCTATGATAATACCATTGCCCTAAGAGGAGTAACAACCTCTGATTTTATGACAGCGGATTGGGCTAGAATTCCTTACGAAGTTTTAGAAAAGGTTTCCAACCGTATTATCAATGAAGTCAGTAACGTGAATCGTGTGGTTTATGATATTACCTCTAAGCCGCCTGCGACCATTGAGTGGGAATGATTTCACACCCGTGAAAAAGCCTTATTTTACTGGGCTTTTGCCGATTGTATATGCTTTTTGGCAACAAAATGGCAACATTATTTGAATTATTGTAAAAGTAAAGAGCTAACTGATTTTTTGAGAAGTCAGTTAGCTCTTTTTCTTATGCTTGTATTTAATCGTTTTTCAGTCGGTCTTTGAAAGCCTCAATCATTTTGTCACTGAGTCCCTGTGACGGGACTTTAACATAACCGGAATTTTCATCATATTTCGGATAGTTATAACGCCACTTGTCATAGTCCTCACGGCTGATGTCGCCGTTATGGTACTTTTCAGCCTGTTTTGCCCACGCATTTAGCATTTCGGAAAGCTCGGCAGCGTCTTTTCCCTTGCGGGGGTCAACACACATAGAAACGCCGTTCTCACCTTTTTCAATTGTCAATCCATAACGATCCTCTAATGTAAAAAGCGTGTGCATTAACCCAAGATAGCTGTCAATGTCAGGTACAGACAGAGCCAGCGGCGAAACTCCAAGCACACCGGCAAGGTTTTCGGTTAGATCAGCTTTGGGCGTTCTTGAGCCGGACTCATACTGTGCCATACGGATGTCAGCGGTATTTTCGGGAAAACCGACTACCGTTCCTAAATACTTTTGTGTCATTCCCCGCAGATTGCGGAAGAAACGAATTCTTTCACCGATTGCCATAGCAATTACGCTCCTTGATTATGTAATATGCGATAAGTATATCATATATGTTTAGTGCATGTCAAGATAACCAAAACAAAAAAGTTAAATATTTTCTCGAAAACCACTTGACTTTACGGAATTTGTTTAGTATAATAGTTAAGCAAATAGCGTTAGGTTGTTTGCTTGACAATAGAATAACCGTCATATGTCACGGTAATGGCATATCCGCTCGGGCAAATCGGAATGCGGCCAGGAAGTTCTCCGACACTAAATAATCGAATTACCAAAAATCGAGTAAAAAAGGGGGTGACTTAATGGAAAGTACAAGCTTTATGAGAGTTGATGAGGTGGCTCAGGAACTGGGTATCTCAAAATCTTACGCATACAAAATTGTACAAAAGCTAAATGCCGAACTGAAAGAAAAAGGGTTTATGACAATTTCAGGGCGAGTAAATAAACAGTATTTTATGGAACGCACCTGCTACGGTGCAACTAAGAAAGAGAGGGATTAAATAATGGCAGTATATAAAGAAGAAAAAACAAACACTTGGCGAGTGCTTTACCGTTACACTGATTGGAACGGTGAGCGAAAGCAGTCGCAGAAACGAGGGTTCAAAACAAAGCGTGAAGCACAGGCTTGGGAGCGAGAACAGCTTAACAAGCTGGGCGGTGATTTGGATATGTCCTTTAAGAGCTTTGTGCAGCATTATTCTGAGGATATGCAGGCTCGTATTAAGGAGAACACTTGGGCAACCAAGGAACATATCATTCAGACAAAGCTAATGCCCTATTTCGGTAAGCTGAAGATGTGCAACATAACCGCACAACAAATTATCACTTGGCAAAATAAGCTTATCAATTATAAGGGCGATAACGGCAAGCCGTATTCTCCCGTATATTTGAAAACAATTCACAATCAGCTGTCTGCGATATTTAACCATGCTGTCAGGTACTACAACCTGAAAGAAAATCCTTGTCAAAAGGCGGGTAGTATGGGTAAAAAGAAAAATCGTGAAATGCTTTTCTGGACGAAAGAGGAGTATTTGAAGTTTGCCGATGCAATGATGGATAAGCCGATGTCATACTATGCATTTGAAATGCTGTATTGGACGGGTATTCGTGAGGGCGAGCTGTTAGCTATTACTCCTGCTGATTTCGATTTTGAAAAGCGAACGGTTACAATCAATAAGTCGTTTCAGCATTTGAACGGCAGAGATATTATTACTTCTCCGAAAACAGAGAAAAGCAACCGCACAATTCAGCTGCCGAAGTTCCTTTGTGATGAAATGCAGGACTATCTGAAAATGCTTTACGATGTAGGTTTGGAGGACAGAATGTTTCCTGTTACAAAAAGCTATCTGCACAGAGAAATGAACAGAGGCGCAAAAGAAGCAGGCGTAAAGAGAATCCGTATTCACGACATTCGCCACAGCCACGTTAGTTTACTGATTGATATGGGATTTTCTGCAACGGCTATTGCCGACCGAGTAGGACATGAAAGCATTGATATAACTTACAACTATGCACACTTATTCCCGTCAAAGCAGGCTGAAATGGCAGATAAGTTAGATATGGAAAGGGGCGAGTAAAATGTCACTGAAAAACAGAGATGAGCATAACCGATGGCGTAACAAAACCGTAGCGTTTCGTGTATCGCCGGAGGAAGATAAGCAAATTGAAACTTATGTACGGCTTTCAGGACTAACTAAGCAGGATTATATCACAAGGCGACTCACGCACAGAGATATAGTTGTGCAAGGCAATCCGAGAGTATTCAAGGCATTGCGTAATCAGCTTGCCGATGTGCTGTCGGAATTACAGAGAATAGAAGCCGGCGGCGAAGTCAATGACGAGCTGCTTGACTTAATTGAAATGATAGCCGATATTCTCGGCGGATTAAAGGAGGAATCGGAATGACCGATAAAAAAGAAATGACCGCTCCGAATGTATCTGTTGGCGCAGATACGGAGCAGTCAATCCAAAAATGTACTGACAATAGTATAACCGATTACGATGAAAATATCAAGGATTTGGACGAAAGTTTTCGTGAAATGCAAAGAGAAATGCTCAGGCAAATGAATCCGTCCTATCTGAAAACTGTTTCAATGTCAACTCTGTATGATACCGATTTTGAAACGCAAACCGCACTCATAGACGGTCTGCTTTATCAGGGGACTTACTTGTTCGTGGGTTCTCCGAAAGTGGGTAAAAGCTTTATGATGGCACAGCTTGCTTACCATATCAGCACTGGTACGCCGCTTTGGAATTATAAAGTCCGCAAAGCAACAGTCCTTTACTTTGCTCTTGAAGACGATTATCCACGTTTACAGCGTAGGCTCTATCATATGTTCGGTGCAGACGGAACGGACAACCTGTATTTTGCAACAGAATGCAAAACCGTAAACGGCGGTTTGGAAGACCAAATACGAGGCTTTATACAAGAACACCCTGACACCGGACTGATTATCATAGATACGCTCAAGCGTGTTCGAGAAACAGGCGGTGCGGATTACAGTTACGGAAGCGATTACGATGTAGTCGCAAAACTGAAAGCGCTAGCCGACAGCTACAAGGTTACAATGCTGATTGTTCATCATACACGCAAACAGCAGGCTGACGATAAGTTTGATACCATATCAGGCACTAACGGTTTGCTCGGTGCGGCAGACGGCGCTTTTGTCCTCAGCAAAGAAAAACGAACCGCCAACGCCGCAATGCTTGACATCACAGGCAGAGACCAGCAGGATCAGCGCATACACCTTGTTCGCAATCCGCAAAGGCTGATATGGGAATTTGAAAAAAGCGAAACGGAAGTTAGGGCGGAGCCACCCGACCCGCTGCTTGAAAAAATATCGACTGTTCTTTTTTCGGACAGTAGCCGTTGGGACGGGACGGCTTCTGAATTGAGCGAGATTATCGGATTGGATATTAAACCGAATGTTCTGTCTTTAAGACTTAGTATCAACGCCGGTCGATTGCTCAAAGATTACGGCATTCACTACAAAGCGAGCCGCACGCATAGCGGGCGAAAAATATCTCTTTGGAAAGAAAGCGCGTCAATGCGTGACGGCCGTGACAAACTTTCCGAGAACGGTGATGTGGGCTAAAACATTGACACCATCGTCACGGTTTGTCACAGCAAAAGTTTAGCGGAGTGTGCAGAGAGTGCCTTTTCAAAGGCGGCTCTTTGCTCCTCGAAGAGCGCAAAACCTGCTTGCAGGTTGCATTTTTGATGGGCTTGCCTGTCAAAAGTGCTTTTGCGTTACTCTTGACAAGAGTAACAGAACCGAGGACGAGCAAGTTTATGAGATTGGAGGTATAACTTATGCAAAGAACGATAAGTGCAATGGTAGGTAAAGGCTCGGTCAATCACAACAGCCGCAAGTTCAAGGCTGAAAATGTTGACGGGATCAGAACGCATTTGAACATTGATTACTGTAACGAGCCGATAAAGAAAATCTATCACGAATTGTTTGATGAAGCGCTAAAAAGATACAACGAAAAGCAGACAAGGGCCGACCGCAGAATAGAAAATTATTATGAAAAAATCAGAAATTCAAAGCAGGAAAAACCGTTTCACGAACTGATTTTGCAGATTGGCGATAAGGAAAATATGAGCGCCGAAAGCGAAAACGGACAACTTGCAAGGCAAATTTTAGATGAGTATTACCGTGGATTTCAAGAGCGAAATCCCAACCTAAAAGTGTTTTCTGCTCATCTGCATATGGACGAGGCAACGCCTCATTTGCATATTGATTTTGTTCCGTTCACAACCGGCAGTAAGCGTGGACTTGATACGAGAGTAAGCCTCAAACAAGCGTTAGCCGCACAAGGTTTCAAGGGCGGAACTCGTGGAGATACCGAGTGGAATCAATGGGTAAGCGTAGAAAAATCCGCTTTAGCTTTCGTAATGGAGCGACACGGAATTGAGTGGGAACACAAAGGCACACACGAAAAACATTTGTCTGTTCTTGACTACAAAAAGCAAGAGCGAGCGGCAGAGCTTGAACAATTAGGTGCTAAAATCGAAGAAAAGCAAGCCAAATTTAATGTGTTATCCGAGCGAGTGTTAAATTATGATGATGGTTTGGAAAACTTAAAAAATGTGGAAGAAATGCTCAATAATGCACCCGAATATCAGCTCTCTGATCCGCAAGGCTTTATGTCTGCAAAAGCGTATAAAACCAAAATTGCAGAGCCGCTTATTCAAAAGTTGAAAGCGTTAGTCAAGACGGCATTGGCTCGTTGTTTTGAAGGTTGGGACAATTACCACAGGCTAAATATTACAAATGGCAACCTATATCGTGAGAACGAAATGTTGTCGAAAATCAACAGAAAGCTGAAAAGCGAAAACGAAAGCTTGCGTTCAGAAGTCAAAGATTACAAGCTTTTGCGTAAGGTTTTCGGGCATAAACAAATTGACGAGTTGCTTGAACAGGCAAGAAATATTAAAGGTCGTAAGCGTGAAAACTTACGCTCAAGATAAATAAATTTTTGGAGGTAAAACGAAATGGCAAACACAATTTTTGAACAAACAGGCGGTACTTATACACAAGTGGGCGACTATATGTTGCCCGATTTATTACCGGCGGAAGAAGAAAAGGAAGCGAATATCGGTGTTTGGGGAATGAGGCACAAACGATATTTGAAGCAACACCATAAAGTGCTATATTATAATTTGCTGACAAGCGGTAAGCTCAATTCATATCTTGCAGATATTGAACAACAGGCTCAAGAGCTTTTTCTCCGGCTGGTAAATGACCTCGCCGAAAAAGAAAATGTAACCGAAGAACTCAAATCAACCGATATGATGCTCTGGGTGCAAAAGATGAATAATATCCGTAACCGTGCAATGGAAATTGTAAATGCAGAACTGATTTACACGGTATAAACACAACAACGGCAGGGAACAATCCCTGCCGTTTTATATCAGATGAGATTATCTAACGATATCGTGAGTAACACTTGTTTTTCTACCGATTATATGTTATAATACAACAAACCATTGTTGTGTTTTATCTAGTGAAATGGAGGCTAATTGTGGCTGTTTGTTATAATAATCTTTGGAAACTGCTTATTGATCGCAATATGAATAAAACCGAGTTAAAAGAATCGTCAGGAGTGAGCTTTAATGTAATGGCTCGAATGGGTAAAAATGAAACCGTCTCTTTTGAAAGTATAGAAAAAATTTGTATTGCCTTGCAATGCAATATTGGTGATATAATGGAATTTACAGATGACTCTAAATCCGTTAAACAAAAATTTTTTTCAACTATTGAGCTCTTTGCAGGTGCTGGTGGACTTGCTTTAGGAATTGAAGAAGCTGGATTTGATACAATCGGCTTAATAGAATTCGATAAAGCTGCATCAGATACATTAAAATGCAATCGTCCGAATTGGCGAGTTATCAACGATGATATTGCCAATATTTCTTGTTTAGATTTGGAGGAGTATTTTAACATAAAAAAAGGAGAGCTTGATTTATTATCAGGTGGTGCGCCTTGTCAAGCATTTTCCTATGCTGGAAAAAGATTAGGCTTGGAAGATGCACGAGGTACATTGTTTTATCATTACGCAAAATTTTTGGAACAGCTCCAGCCAAAAATGTTTTTGTTCGAAAATGTGCGAGGTTTGTTGACACACGATAAAGGGCGCACATACAAAACAATTACAGATATTTTTGAGAGCGAAGGCTATACCATACAAAAACAAGTCTTAAATGCTTGGGATTACGGAGTTGCTCAAAAAAGAGAACGCTTAATTACGATTGGAATTAGAAATGATTTAGTCCAAAAAATTAAGTTTGATTTCCCTGCTCCTCATAAGTATAAACCAGTACTGAGAGATATTCTTTTGGATTGTCCGCAAAGTGAAGGTTCACAATATTCCGATCATAAACGCAAAATATTTGAACTTGTTCCCCCGGGTGGTTATTGGAGAGATATTCCCGAAGATATTGCGAAAGAATATATGAAAAGCTGTTGGTATATGGAAGGCGGCAGAACGGGTATTTTAAGAAGATTGAGTTTAGATGAACCTTCACTTACTGTTCTAACTTCTCCAAGTCAAAAGCAGACTGATCGCTGTCACCCATTGGAGCCTCGTCCATTTACAATCCGAGAAAACGCAAGATGTCAGAGTTTTCCTGATGATTGGCAATTCTGTGGAAGTGTAGGACAGCAATATAAACAGGTAGGAAACGCTGTACCGGTTAATTTAGCGTATGAAATTGCAGTAAAAATAAGAGAAGCATTGGAGAGTTTATGATGTGGAATTTAACTTTTATAAGTGAAGAAGATTTTTCGAATCACGTCAAAGCAACGATTGAAAAATACGGAGAGAAGCTTGAATCATTTGATTTAAAGCGCTTCAATAAAAATATCATTGATCCGATTAAGTTGATTTTTGACAAGACAGTATATCAATCTTCTTGGGAAGAAATTGTAAGTAACGAAATTTTCCGTCAAAGGGACAAGTCTAACAACAACGATATTGGATATTTTCATCAGCGTATTTTCCAATACATTAAAAATTGTCACGTTCCGCCAAACGGTGAAGAAGGCGGTTGGGATGTAATTTATGAGAATGCTGACGGTATTCCTATTCCTGACGCAGGAAATGTACATACCGTTTATGTTGAAATGAAAAACAAACATAATACAATGAATTCTGCTTCGGCGGGTAAAACCTTTATCAAAATGCAGAATCAGTTGCTAAATGACGATGACTGTGCTTGTTTTTTGGTAGAAGCGATCGCACAGCGATCTCAGAATATCAAATGGGAAACAACAGTTGATAAGAAAAAAGTTGGTCATAAACTTATTCGTAGAGTCAGTCTGGATCAATTCTACGCTTTAGTAACAGGACAGAATGATGCTTTTTATCAGATGTGTATGGTATTGCCGTCCGTCATTGAAAAGGCGGTTAAAGAGTTAGAAGGTACAATTGTGCCACACGATACGGTTATTGATGAGCTGAGAACTATGGCAAGCGAACAGAATGTTGAATCAGAAGATTTGGCAATTGCGATGGCAGCATATATGCTTGGGTTTGGAAGTTATAAGGGGTTTACAAGATAAATTCCAAATTTAAACGAAAAAGGAGGATGAGCTTTTATAATGCTATTCAATGTTTATTACTTGAACTTTTCAAAAGTATATGAAATAAAGATGATGTTAAGTAATGTTATTAAGACGGATGAAAGCATAGAAACTGGACAAAACGATACTATTGATGCAGCAATGCAAGCAAAAATGGGTACAAAATTTTTGAAATTATTCAATGCTGAGGTCGGCTCGGATATTAAGTCGGGTTCAACGGATTCACAAAAGGTTCTTGAAAATTTCAAGGTAACTATGACTAAATCGCTTATTTTGAGCGAAGTTATGGACAAATGTAAATTTGTTACGGATTTCAGTAATCTTACAGAGGGTCAACTTGTTAGAATTGATAATGTATCGCTCTCTTTAGAAAACGAAACGGAATTGAGAACAGTCAAAATGTTTTCCAATGGTTCTTTCAAAGGTATGCGTTTGCCGGAAGCTGGTGGACTTGACATTAACAATTTATTCAATTCGATGTTCAAGGATTATTCCTATAAACTAAAAGGCGAAATCAAGAATAGTAATGAAAAAGTACTAATAAAAATTCCACTTACATTTGAGAGCGAATTTGAGAATCTGTATAATGTGGATGATTTGTTTATCGGAAATGTCTCTTTGATCGGAATATACAAAGGAAAAACAAAAATTAACGGACTAAAAAATTCATTTGAATTCTTTCAAGAGTTGGGTCAAGTTTCAAATTCTGATTCGGATAGTGAGGTTCATAATAGTCAATACATTGTACCTACTGTAGTTAAGTTAAAAAGTGAAAATGACGGTGTAGATTATAATTACATAGATCTTCTCGCAATTATACAGGTAATAAAATCAGAGGATACTGAAATTGATGACAAACCTCAAAAGGCAGCAAAACGAAAGAAGGCTACCGAATGAGTAAATTATTTTTCTACACAAAAAATCAGTTCTTCAATTTTAAATCTGATCAAACAACTGCGGGATTTGAATTCTTGAGTATGTCTCAGCTGCTTTCATCTCAAAAAATTAACAATTTGGATGTGTATCAACAATATTATATTGATATTTCTTCTATGGTTGGTTTTGTAAAAGCGAACGACTCGCAACTGTTCAATTTTGAACAACTGTTCAATAGTTTTGGGGAGAATATTTCTTTCATTTGCGACAAAGCTTATGAGAAAGATATAAAATATATTTTTCGATATATATTCGATGAGTTTTCAGATGTTGAAACTGAAAGCGATGAAATCACAGATGAAGTTCAAGAAATACCAGCGACAAAATCTTCTTCCGTTAAAAAAATTACTGATTTAGATGACGCTGAGTTAGATTTATTCTTTTCAAATTTTGATGCAAGGTTATACGGTCACGAACGCTTTAAAGAAGAATTCAAAGAACTGGTCACTTCCTTCAGAGTATTTAATAAGTTAGGTGAACATAAAATACTATCGTTGTTTTTAATGGGTGACTCTGGTGTAGGTAAAACTGAGGTTGCGAGAACGATTCATAAGGCACTTGGAAGTCAAGCAAAGTTAGCAAAAATCAATTTTGGAAACTACAGCAGCCACGATGCGCTTAACAGTTTGATCGGTAGTCCTTTAGGATATATTGGAAGTGATGGAGGCGAATTGCTGAAAAGAGTCAACGAATCTGATGTAGGCTTAATCTTAATAGATGAATTTGAGAAAGCTGATAATGCTGTATTCAATTACTTTTTGGATGTTCTTGAGAACGGTAAAATTGTAAATTCTCAAGCAGACGAGTATGATGTTAATGGTTATATTATTGTGTTTACCTCAAATATTACTAAAGAGAATTTCAAAAGCAAAATATCTCCCGAATTAAGATCTCGTTTCGATTATAAAGGTGTTTTCAATCTGCTTACTGATGAAGATAAGAAAAAGTTTGTTCATTTTAGAGTGAATCAAATTATTGCTAAGTATCGGGAGTTTGTTTCAGCAGACATACCAGATAGATTGCACGATGTAATTGTTAGTGAGATAAATGTTTCCCAATTTAAAAATATGAGAGACTTAAACAAGAAGATAAAAGATACCTTTGTCGCCCATATCAAATCTTGATTTATTAAGAGGTTTATGGTATATTTGTGGCAACGAAATGGCAACAAAAAATCGGATAGCGTATGCTTTACCGATAATTCAAATAATATAAATACTCTCTGATAAATTTCATAAACAAATGCGTTTAAGATTGATTTACAGGGAGCGAGTGGGAATAAAATGGAATGCCGTAAAAACCTAGTATTTATGCGGGTTTGCGGCATTCGGAGAAGTCTTTTGATAACAATTTGATAACAGCCATACAAGTGCCATTATTCTTGTAATCCGGTGGTTTATGGGTTACGGAATGATAAAAGGCGGCTTGCATGGCGGAAGAAATCCATATTACAAAGCCCTTAGCTGTGGGTAATGATTCCATAGCTAAGGGCTTTTTGTCGTTCTTATTCATCTTTTTTGAGCTTGTCCTGAAATGCCTCCACCAGCGTATCGCTTAACTGCTGTGAAGGGACTTTCGCCCAAAGCTGCGTGGTATCGTATTTCGGATAGTAGTAACGCCAGCGGTCATAATCGTCCTTGCTGATTTCACCGGCAGAGAGCTTGTCCGCCTGTTCTTTCCAGACATAGAGCATTTGCAGCAGCTCGTAAGCCTTTTTGCCCTTGTCTTTGTTGACTTTCAGGCAAACTTCCCCGTCCGCTTCGCTGATGGTCAGCCCATAAACATCTTCAAGGGTAAATAAGGTGTGCATAAGACCGATCTGACTGTCAATGTCAGGAACATCAAGAGCCTGTGGGGAAACATCAAGCACCTGCGCCAGTGCAGCCGTTAAATCCGCCTTTGGTTTTCGGGAGCCGGTTTCGTATTGCGCCAAACGCACATCGGCGCTTCTTTCGGGAAAACCGACAGCCGTACCAAGATATTTTTGCGTCATACCACGCAGAAGCCTGAAAAAATGGATTCTCTCACCAATCGCCATAGTGTTTACACTCCTTGCTTATGTATCTGCAACCAGTATAAGAACCTGTCAAGCGCCGGGTAGTATTTTCTGCGAAAATCTCCACCCTCTCCCGCTTGACAGAACCTTGAACTGGTCGTCATTTCATTCTACAACCAGTATAGCAGATATGCTTAGTGAAAGTCAAGAGAAAATAAAACAAAAAAGTTTAATGTTTTCTCGTAAACCGCTTGACAAAAGCAAATATGCTTAGTATAATGAAATAGCATTAAGCAAATAAGTTTAATATCCGTCGTGCGTCACGGTAATGGCGTACCCGTCCGGGCAAATCGGAAGGCGGCAAGAAAGTATTCCGACACGAAATAAATGAATTTGAAAAACAGAAGGGAAGGTGATTTTTATGGAAAACAGGTTTATCCGTGCCGACGATGTGGCGCAGGAACTGAATGTATCCAAGCCCTATGCCTATAAGCTCATCAGGAAGCTGAACGAGGAGCTGAAAGCGAAGGGATTTATTACGATTGC
The DNA here is from genome assembly GCA_000154345.1 of [Clostridium] leptum DSM 753. Taxonomy (GTDB): domain Bacteria; phylum Bacillota; class Clostridia; order Oscillospirales; family Acutalibacteraceae; genus Clostridium_A; species Clostridium_A leptum. The sequence goes on along the minus strand of DS480349.1, from coordinate 457,293 downwards.
GGGGCGTGTCAACCGCCAGTATTTTTATGAAAGGCTCTACGGAGCCGGAAAGGAGAAGGAATAATGCCGGTATTCAAAAATGAGGACAACGGTACTTGGTATGTGATGGCAAGGTATGTGAACTGGAAAGGCGAGCGCAAGCAGAAATGCAAGCGTGGCTTTACCACAAAGAAAGAAGCGCAGGAATGGGAGCGGATGTTCCAGCTACAGAATTCCTCTGATCTTGATATGAGCTTTGAGGCTTTCACGGAGCTGTATATCAGAGATGTGAAAAACCGCCTGAAGGAAAACACATGGCTGACGAAGGAGCATATTATCCGCACGAAAATACTGCCCTTTTTCGGCAAGCTGAAAATCAGCGAGATTTCCACAAAGGAGATCATCACTTGGCAGAATGAAATGCTTGCCTATCGTGACGAGAAGAAAAAGCCGTACTCACAGACCTATCTGAAAACACTGCACAACCAGCTTTCAGCCATATTCAACCATGCTGTGCGCTATTATGAGCTGCGCTCTAATCCCGCCGCAAAGGTAGGAAATATGGGGAGCGAGGAGCACAGGGAAATGCTGTTCTGGACGAAAGAGGAATACAAGAAGTTTGCCTTTGAGATGATGGACAAGCCCGTTTCCTTTTACGCATTTGAAATGCTCTACTGGTGCGGTATCCGTGAGGGCGAGCTGCTGGCGCTTACGCCTGCGGACTTCGACTTTGACAAGGAAACGGTCACGATCAACAAGTCCTATCAGCGTCTGCACGGAGAAGATGTGATTACTACGCCGAAAACAAAGAAAAGCAACCGCACCATTAAAATGCCGCATTTTCTCTGTGAGGAAATGCAGGAATATCTCAGTATGCTCTACGGCCTCAAAAAGAAAGACCGTATCTTTACAGTAACGAAAAGCTATCTTCATCACGAGATGGACAGAGGGGCGAAAGCCGCAGGCGTGAAGCGTATCCGCATTCATGACCTTCGTCACAGCCATATCAGTTTGCTGATTGATATGGGTTTTTCAGCGGTGGCGATTGCCGACCGCGTGGGACACGAGAGTATTGAAATCACTTATCAGTACGCCCACTTGTTCCCGTCCAAACAGACGGAAATGGCGGAGCGATTAGACGACTTAGGGAAAGGAGATTTTGAAAATGTCAGCTAAGAACAGAGACAACAGAAACCGTTGGAGAAATATCACGGTGGGATTTCGGGTATCGCCCGAAGAAAACGAACGCATTAACAAGGCGGTTGCTTTATCGGGATTGCCGAAGCAGGAATACTGCTACCGCCGCTGTCTGAATCAGGATGTGGTCGTGCAGGGCAATCCGAGGGTGTATAAGGCTCTGAAACAGGAGCTTGCCGCTGTCCTTGCGGAGTTACAGAGGATTGAAGCGGGAAACGGTGTAGATGATGAACTGCTCGATGTCATTGAACTAATCGCCGTGATTCTCGGCGGCTTGAAAGGAGAGGAACAGGATGAATAAGCAAAAAGAAATGACCGCCCGTAACACATCTGTTGGCGCAGATGATAGGCAGTCACTCCATGTAATTAATAACAGTATAACCAATCAAGGCAGAAATATCAATGCTTTTCTTCTGAAAGGCGGTGGAAGGAATGGCTGAACTGAAAATTATCAGTATGGACGAAGTCCCTGTGGAAGAAGTGGAATGGCTGTGGTATCCATATATTCCATTCGGGAAATTGACAATTATTCACGGTGACGGCGGCGAGGGGAAAACAACTTTAATCCTTCGGTTGGCGGCGCTGTTGTCGAGGGGAGAAAAGCTTCCCTGCGACAGCACCGAGCGTGAGCCGATCAAAGTGATTTATCAGACCGCAGAGGACGGACTCGGAGACACAATCAAACCACGGCTGCTCGCCGGTAATGCGGATTGTTCGCAAATCAAAGTCATAGACGAGTCGGAAGCGTCGCTTACTATGCTGGACGAACGCATTGAAAAAGCGATTGTGGAAACAGGCGCAAGAGCGCTTATCTTAGACCCGGTACAGGCGTATATCGGTGCGAAAGTTGATATGAACCGGGCAAATGAAGTGAGAGCCGTCCTTTCCCAATTAGGGCGGATAGCCGGGCAATATCGGTGCGCCATTATTTTGGTCGGACATTTAAATAAAGCGCAGGGAAACAAATCCAATTACAGAGGGCTTGGTTCCATCGACTTTCAGGCAACTGCACGGAGCGTTCTGATTGTCGGCAGGTTAAAAGATAATCCGCAGATCAGGGTGATGGTGCAGGATAAGTCCTCCCTTGCTCCAGAAGGCGAGCCGATTGCTTTTGAGCTGGACAAGGAAGACGGATTTCGATGGCTCGGTCATTATGATATATCGGCGGACGATCTGCTCTGCGGTATTCCAAGAGAGAAAAAATCCGAACAGGCGGAAAATCTTATCCTTGAATATCTTTCACAGGGTAAGTATCCACAGCAGGCATTGCTGAAGAAAGCACAGGCGATTGGTATCTCCAAGCGTGTGCTGGACGAGGCGAAGAAGGCGCTGAATGTCCGATCTCTCAAAGAGGGCAGTCAGTGGTACTGGGAGCTTCCCGAAAAAACAGAGTGAGGGTTTTCAAGGTTGCAACATTGCAAAAACTGGCACACCTGCAACCTTGCAATGTTCCTTTTTCGGGAAGTAATAAAGTTTGGTGGAGAGTGCGGAGAGCACCTTTTCAAAGGTGTTCTTTGCCCCTCGGAGAGCCCACGACATCTTTGCAACCGTCAGGTTGAAAGTGTCATAGTGGGTTACGCACTTTGAAAAAGGTGCGTAACTGCACTTCCCCACAGTATCGCAAAACGAAGGGAGGGATACGAATGCCGAAGGGAGATTTCAGCGTTGCCCGTATAGAAAAGCGGACGAGAGCGAGCGTCGGAAAGTTTGAACGGCACATTGAGCGAAAAAATGAAAGCTATGAAAATATGAATGTTGATCTTTCCCGCACGCCGATGAATGTTCACTTTCAAAGTTGCGGCGAGCTGACCTACAACGAACATCTGGACAGGCTGATTGCAGACGGGATGGTCTCCTTAAAGGGGCTGAAAGCGGATGCAACGGTCTTTAACGAGATGATATTGGATGTGAATACCGACTACTTCGAGAGAAACGGCGGTTATGATTTCGCCTGCCGATTCTATGAAGAAGCGTTCCATTTTGCAGAAAAACTCTATGGAAAAGACAATATTATTTCCGCAGTCATGCACGCTGATGAGCTGAATATCGCTATGACTGAAAAGTACGGAAAGCCGATTTATCACTACCATCTGCATATTATGGCGCTGCCTGTGGTGGACAAAGAAGTGCGTTGGTCGAAACGCTGTAAAGATCCGGCGCTGGTAGGAACTGTGAAAGAGGTGATTCATCAAGTCAGCCATTCAAAGAAATGGAAATCAGAAAAAGCGTTGGACGAAAGCGGAAATCCCGTACTAAATAGTAAGGGGAAACCTGTCTACCGTGCTTCATATAGCATTTTACAGGATAAGTTTTACGAATATATGAAGGACGCAGGATTTGAGGGCTTTGACCGTGGCGAGCGAGGAAGTACAGCAGAAAACTTGACTTCGCTTGGGTACAAAATCCAGCAGGACGAAAAAAGGCTGGCAGATATTGAACAGAGAATTGCCGCTGAGCAAGTCCGATATAACGACAATCACAAGGCGTTTATGACCTTTGCGGAGATTGACAGCTCAGGCAAAAAGTCCTTCACGGGCAAATACACGGTATCGGCTGGGGACTACGAAAAGCTGACAACGCTGGCAAAGCGCAGTTACTCGGCGGAATCTGAAGCGCAGCGGTTGAGAGAGGAAAATGGTAGACTGTCCCGTCAAATATGGTCGCTGCAAAGCGAGGTTTCAAAGTTAAGAACTGCGCTGCGGGAATTGACCGAAAAGTGCAGACCGTACCTTGAGGCATTAAAGATAGCGCCGCAAAAGGTCAAGGAGTTTATCAGCGGTATTCTTGAAAAATTCAAAAAGCAGGAAAAAAATATTTATTATGAGCCGATTTCGGCTCGTGAACAACAGTCATCGGAGCGTGAACAACGCTCTAAAAATAAAGATTATGAAAGGTAGGAAAACGAAATGTCAAAGACGATTTTTGAAGAAATGGGCGGCACTTATGTGCGACAGGGGGATTATAATCTCCCCTGCCTATCCCTACCCGCCGAAAAAGAAAACAAGCCCATTGGAGTGTGGGGGCAGCGGCATCTGCGCTATCTCAAACAGCACCGCAAGGTGCTTTACACCAATCTGCTCACAAATGGCAGGTTGAACAGTTATCTTGCGGATATTGACGAACAGGCAGAGGATATGTTTCTTCGGCTGGTAAAACAGATGGCAGAGCGTGAGGGTGTGACCGAGCAGCTAAAGGCGGAAAACGCCTTAGAATGGGTGCAGAGAATGAACAACATACGGGCGTGTGTGAGGGAGATTGTGGAGAGGGAGATTATTTTTGCATAGGCAAAATAAGGCGGCAGGGAGAAAATCCTTGCCGCCTTTTGTTATCTATAATCCAAATATTCTATAAATCTTTTTACTGCAAGGGAAGCGGTTTTCTTGCTTCGGAGCGCAAGACCGATATTACGGTATGCTGGAACATCAAGTTCTTTTGCAAGAATTTTATACGGTACACGCTTTAATATAAGCTGCGGTAAAATACTGATTCCAAGTCCGCTTTCCACCATTGACATAATGGCGTAATCGTCCCAAGTGGTAAAATGTACTTTGGGAGTTAACCCGCATCGTTCAAAAATTTCCGAAATCTCTGCCTTTGCACCTTTTTCAAGCAACATAAACGGATCGTCACAGAGCGCCGCAACGGGGAATTTCTCACATTCGGCAAGCCTGTGATTTTCAGGGATAATTGCCATTAGTTTGTCCTGCTCCAAAAAGATTGTTTGAAGTTCAGGGTGTGTCGGCAATCGCAAAAATCCACAATCTACCCGTCCTTCTAAAATCCATTCCTCAATTTCCGTGTAATCACCCAACAGCAATTCGTAATCAATATTTGGATAAGCCTTTTGAAATTCCTTTATGATGTTTGGAAGCCAATGAGTTGCCACGCTTGAAAAAGTACCGATACGAATTAAGCCTGATTGAAGCCCGTTCAGTTCATCAATTTCCATCTGTAATTTTTCAAATTCAGCTACAACGCTTTTCGCATATGGAAGAAGCTTCATACCGTCTGATGTTAGTTTTACTCCGCCTACGCTTCGTTCGAGCAAAGCAACTTTCCACTCTCTTTCAAGGTCGTTTATCATTCTGCTGATACTTGACTGTGAGTAATTTAAGAGTTCAGCCGCTTTGGTAAAACTGCCGCACTCAGCCGTTTTTACAAACGAAATATATTTCTGTAAGTTCATATCCATGCTCTATCATTCTCTTTCCAAATGTAATTTATTTGATTTATTCGCTTTTCAAATATATATCCTTATGATACAATGAAATCGTCACAAAATCAAGTATGTGAGGACGATTATGATGATTACTGTTAGTGAAATTCAAAAATCTGCCCCGCAGATTTTCAAAACAAATTTGCAGGAAAAGGTTTACCATACATTAGAAAATTTACAGATACCGTTTGAGCGTGTTGACACAGACGAAGTGATTACAATGGAAGATTGCAGTGCTGTCAACGAAAAGTTAAATATGAAAATGGTAAAAACGCTTTTTCTTTGCAACCGACAACAGACAGAATTCTATCTGTTCATTACCTGCGGTGACAAGGCATTTCGTTCAAAGGATTTCAGTAATGCGCTTGCTGTTTCCCGTGTATCTTTTGCCCCAGCGGAACTTATGGAAACAATGCTTGGTACAAAAATCGGTGCTGCGACTGTTTTCAGCTGCCTCTTAGATTGTGACAATAAGGTGCAGATCGTTTTTGATAAAGATGTCTTATCCGAAGAATATTACGGGTGCAGTGATGGAACGACAACAGGATATATGAAAATACGAACAGAAGATATTGTTCACAAATTATTAAACTATGCGAAGCATAAGCCTGCTGTAATTGAGGTGTGATAATGGGACTATATCAAAACAGAATTGTTGTCAAAGTAGGCACATCTACTTTGACAAATGAAGTCGGTCAAAGTGACCTGCGTTCCTTTGACCGACTTGCTTGTGTCCTATCCGATATTCAGAATATGGGATATGAGGTGATTTTGGTATCTTCGGGAGCAATTGCCGTAGGTACAAATAAGCTGAATATGAAAACAAGACCGACAAGTATGCGGATGAAACAGGCAGCGGCGGCGGTAGGTCAATGCAGGATTATGTATCTGTATGACAAGTTTTTTGGAGATTACGACAAAACGATTGCTCAAATACTGCTAAATGCAGAGGATATTGGGCAAGAGGAAAAGAAAGAAAACCTTACAAACACCTTTAATGCCTTGCTTGAAATGGGCATTATTCCCGTAGTAAACGAAAACGATTCGGTCAGTTACACCGAAATAGAATCAGAGGAGCGTCTGTTTGGTGATAACGATATGCTGTCTGCTGTGGTCGCAGTTCTATGTAAAGCAAAGCGGTTGATTATCCTATCAGATATTAACGGTTTTTATGACAGTGACCCACGCCTATGTCCCAATGCGAAACTGATTGAAAAAATCTTGCAGATTGATGAAAATGTCTATTCTCTCGCAGGGGGCGCAGGCTCAAGGCGAGGGACAGGCGGTATGAAAACAAAACTCCAAGCGGCGGAATTGGCGACAGCAAATGGTGCAGATACAGTCATTACAAATGGAAAGCATCCAGAATCAATTTATGAGATTATCAAGGGTGGCAAAATCGGTACGCTGTTTGTTGGAAAGGCGGAACAATGAAACACTCTTATTTCAAGTATATTTTTGCATTGTTACTTTTCGGCTCAAACGGTATCGTGGCAAGTTTTATCAGGATGAACAGTTATGAAATTGTGCTGCTCCGAACGCTGCTCGGTAGTTTTCTTTTATTGGCAATTTTTATACTCAGCAAAGGTAAGTTTACTTTTTATAAGAGTAAAAAGCATTTTCTTTATCTGACTATATCGGGAATCTCTATGGGAACAAGTTGGATGCTGCTCTATGAGGCTTACGCAAGAATCGGCGTTAGTATTGCGTCGCTTTTGTATTACTGCGGCCCTGTGATTGTGATGGTGTTATCCCCATTGCTGTTTCGGGAGAAACTAACAATTTATAAGGTTATCGGCTTTATATCTGTTCTTTGTGGTGCGTTTTTTGTAAATAGTAATGCACTGTCCGGTGACGGGGATACCTTTGGTGTTATATGTGGCGTTCTTTCGGCTGTGATGTATGCCTTTATGGTGATTTTCAATAAGAAAGCAACCAGCATAACAGGTCTTGAAAATTCAACGCTTCAGCTTATCATTAGTTTCCTTACGGTTGCTGTTTTCGTGGGGATTAAGCAGGGTTTTGTTATGGTTATTTCCACTGAAAGCACTTTGCCGTTGTTGATACTTGGCTTTATAAATACGGGAATCGGCTGCTATTTCTATTTTTCTTCTATCGGAAACTTGCCTGTTCAGAGTGTTGCACTCTGCGGATATTTAGAACCGCTTTCTGCTGTTATGTTGTCGATGCTGATTTTAAGAGAAACAATGTTATCTATGCAGATTATCGGCGCTGTATTGATATTGGGTGGTGCAATTTTGGGAGAATGTATGAAAAGACAAGGAGTAAAGCAATGAAAACAATACAATGGCTACTGTGTCCTGCTTGCAAAATACAGATAAGGGAAGATACGGTGTTAAAGAAATTTCCTCTATTCTGTCTGAAATGCAAGCAGGAAACTTTGATAGATGTTAAGGACTTTAATTATGATCATTCACAAAGAAAATTCTGAGGAGTGAGAGGAAGTGTTGTTGGATATCTTGAAATTCTAAACAAAATCGCTTATAATGTCTGTTAAAGCATATTACTATTATCCACAGTTGAATGGCTGCTGTTATCAACCACGATAACAAACTGATAACATTAGCCCATATAGGCAGGATAATATGGATACATCAAATAATCAAAAGTACCACGAATACGACAGAGAATAATCTCTAAACAAAATTGATTAGGCTTTGTCGAGGGGGAATAAAGGTAAAAAGCTTCTCAAAACCTCTATTTTATTTGTAAAGCATTGGTTTTATCGTGTTTATTTATATTTTCTATAGGACCCTCTTTTTGAGGTGATACGATGTGAGGCAAAAGTAAACACCTCGATCTGGCTTTTAAGTAACCTCTCGGTATTTCATGAGCAATGCCGAGAGGTTTTTGGTTTTGTTTGTCATACGAAAAAGGCTATTATAATAAAAAAATCCTTTCTTACTTTGGCGGAAACGTATTAGTGATATTAAGTCATTGATGTGCTGCATTCGTAAAATATAATTCTGTTAGTTATAAAAATAAACTGATGATCATAGGCTTTTATGTTGTACTTTATTTTTGTAAGGTAAGCAACCCATAAAAAAGTCTTGCTTTTTTATGGGTTTTGTGTTATTTTAAAATCGAACCGGTTCGGAAAGCGAGGAATTACAGTGAGGCTCACGATTTCTGATATTGCGAAAAAAACAGGATATGCCAAAAGTACGGTATCGGCTGCGCTGAACAATAAACCGGGAGTGAAACCAAAAACCAGAGAAGAAATCCAGCGGATCGCAGCAGAAATGAATTATATTCCCAATGAGTTTGCACGCAATCTGTCCATGCAGACTACGAATACCATCGGGATCATTGTGCGGGATATCACCAATCCTTTTTACGCCAAGATCTGCCGTGCCATTGAGAATACTGCTTCCGAGCACGCTTATACAACCTTAATTTTAAATACTGACGGTATCCGTGAAAAAGAACTGAACGCTATTAGGGTAATGTCGGGTCAAATGGTGAGTGGGGTTATCATCGATATCAGCGGCAAAGATACAGATCTCCTAATGGAGTTGAACAAATTTGGTCTACCCTTTGTAGTGTTTGGAACCACGGCCGGCGAGCTTGCTGCGGATAGCGTAGAGGCTGACGATTATAACGGTGCCTATCAGGCGGCCGAATATCTTTATTCTTGCGGCCATAGAAAAATTGGCTTTGTCCACGGAGGAATGGAGTCGGTCTATTCCCAACGGCGTTTACGGGGAATCAGGAAGGCATTGGAGCATAATGGTATTGAGCTGGAGGAAAAATATATTTTTTATAAAGCTAAAACCATACAGGAAGGCTATCTGATGGGAAAAAAGCTGGTAAATTTCGAGGATTTGCCCACCGCAATTATTGCGTATAATGATTTGGTGGCGGTAGGGATGATCCGTGCCCTGGAGGAAAATGGACGGCAGGTACCGGACGATATCTCCATCATCGGATTTGATGATATTGAATTAATGACTTTCCCTTTGACTACTGTGCAAATTCCGGAATATGAGATGGGAGAGAAGGCGGCAGAGCTTTTGTTTGATAAAATTATGGGAAAAGCCAGTGGCAGGCCCAGAGAAATTTTACTGGATACTGAGCTAGTGGTAAGAAAATCGGTGAAAAGACTATTATAATCTTTTTTAAGGAAAATCCGAACCGGTTCGAAAAACTGGTGAGGGTATGCCTTAGCCTTAAAAAGTAGCCCTGTATGTTAGTTATTTTTCAAGCAGTTAATTAGATAAAATTTGTTGCAAAAATACAACACAAGGAGAGTTGCTAGTTAGGCAAAAGAACCTGTTAGTTTATTGTATAGAAATATCGAACCGGTTCGGAAAATACTTTGAAAAGTATTTTGTGATAAATTTCATGTAAATTATTAAAAAGGAGTGGCAATTATGTTAAAACAAAAGATGGCATTGCTCTTGGCGGCGGCTATGCTGGCCGGTGCTGTGTCCGGCTGTTCCAACAGCCAGCAAGGTGGAGAGGTATCTGCGGACTCCGGTGCTTCCGCGCAGAGCGAGGGTTCCTCCCAGGCGGAAAACCAGGAGCCCGTGACCATTAAATTCGTAGGATACGCGAACTCTGCTGCCGGCTTCGAGGCAAGGGCTGAGGAATTTATGTCTCAGCGCTCTGATATCAAGGTAGAGGTGCAAGGAATTCCTGCTAATAGCTGGGGTGAGCTCATGCAGGCGATTAGTGTAAATATCGCTGGCGGCGATGTTCCGGATATCGCAGATATCGCCAGCGAGGGCCAGAGATCCTTTGCGGCCTCCGGTATTATTATCCCGATTGACGAGTATCTCGAACGGGATAAGGAAGAAATGAAAGAGACTCTGGATGAAATTGACCCGGCGCTGATGGAAACCATGAAGTACGACGGAAAGACCTACTGTCTGCCCACGGTTTGGAACAACATATTGTTGTACTATAATAAAAATGTGCTGGAACGTTTCAACATCCCCGAGCCGGAATCCGGATGGACCATTGATGATTTTATCGAGATCTGCCAGACTGTGACCTCTGAGAACGACGGTACCAATGATGTTTACGGTTATGCCTTTGGAAACGCTTACTTTAATACAATTGTTCCTTGGATGATAGTTTCTGGCGGCAATGTGCTTAACGACGATTGGACCGAGTCACGCCTGACGGATCCGGATACCCTTGCGGGCGTGCAGCTTTTGTATGACTTTGTTTATAAATATAATATTTCTCCAAAAATTGATGCCGGCGTAGCTGACCTGGATCTGTTCGTACAGGATAAGCTGGCCTTTATGAGTGCGGGCATGTGGCAGGTTAACGCTCTGAAAAACGCCGACTTCCCGGTAGATGATTACGACGTAGTGGATCTTCCCATTGTAAAAGAGGATAAAGCTGTGATCGGCGTAGGTGGCGCTCCAATCTTCGCAGCCAGCGAGCATCAAGACGCCGCTTGGGAATTCGCAAAGTTTCTGTCCAGCAAGGACTTCCAGGATACCTTTATCGTAGAGGATGGCTGGTCCATTCCCGCCGTGAAATCCGCTGCCGATACTCTGGCCGCCAAGGATTTTGCCCCGGCTCATGCCGACTTGTTTTACGCTTCTGCCCAGAAGGGCGTAATGGTTCCGGCTCCACAGGAATATGGCGCTATCGAATCTGTTTTGCTCCGTGAGTTCGGCGCCGCTATGGCTAACATGAAGACGATGGAAGAAGCCATGGCAGCTGCGGAAGAAGAAATTAACGCTGAGATCGCAAAACGCGGATAATTTCCCCAGGCGGTAATTTTCCAGCAGGACAACGCCGCCGCAAGGCGGCGTTGTCCTGCTCAACTCAAAAGAAGCGGTTGCGAAAATCGGAAAGCTTGCAGCCCGCATTGTAGTATATAAAGCAACCGTTGTAGTGTTGCCGGGGCTTTTTGTAAGCTGAGTATTTCCAGACAGGTTCGATTGGAGCTGATTTCCAGAAAGGGCGCGGTACGATGAAAAACACATTGAAAAAGATAAAGGGAAAAGAAATCATGTGGGCTTACATTATGTTAGCCCCAGCGATTCTGCTGTTTATTACGTTTGTTTTGATTCCCTTGGTGTCCACCTTTGTAATCTCCTTTTGTGAATGGGATATGCTGACGCCGGCTGAGTTTGTAGGCTGGCAGAATTTTGAAACCTTGTTAAACGATCAGCGGCTTCGCACAGTGATTATTAATACCTTGATTTTCGCGGTTGCCGCCGTGATCCTCAAAATTGGAATAGGATTACTGTTGGCCGTAGTGGTCCACAGTATTCGAAATAAATTTTTGACCTCTGTGATGGAATCTGTTTTCTTTTTCCCGATCATTCTGCCTATGGCCATTGTCGCCATTGTCTGGGGAATGCTGCTGAACACGGATATGGGCGTAATCAATGGACTGCTGACCACGGTGGGCTTGGGCAAGGTTCCCTGGCTGACTGATCCTAGATTTTCCCTAATAACGGTTATCATCCTGGATGTTTGGAAGGGCGTAGGTTTTTTCTTTATCATTTACCTGGTGGCTCTGCGGAATGTCCCCAAGGATCTTTATGAGGCCGCGGAGATCGACGGTGCTGGCAAGAGTAAAAAGTTTTTTTCCATTACCCTGCCTCTAATTTCTCCCACCACTCTCTTCCTAACCATTCAGGCGGTGATCGGTTCTCTGCAGGTGTTTGACCAGGCGTACGTTCTTACCAAAGGCGGCCCCGGGGATTCCAGTAGCACCATGGTGTTCTATATCTGGCAGAACGCTTTCCAGAAGATGGATATGGGATATGGAACCACCCTGGCTCTTTTGCTGTTTGTTTTCGTCATGATTGTTACAGTGACCCAAATGGTATTGAGTAAAAAATGGGTGTTTTATAATTAAACCAGGAAGGAGCTTAAACAATCATGAGAAAATTAAAAAGAGTGCCCTGGTGTCTTTTCCTGATCGTGTTTTTAACGATCGGCACAATCATTATGATCTACCCCTTCATCTGGATGGTTTCCGCTTCCTTTAAGGAGGTGGCGGAAATGTATCAGATACCTCCGACGGTTATCCCCAGGAATCCTACCATTAAAAATTACTTGGTGGTATTCCAGCAGATGGGCTTGCTGGCGGCTATGTATAAAAACAGCCTGATTGTTTCTACCAGCATCACCGTGCTGCAAACGCTGACCGCGTCATTAGCGGCGTTTGTGTTTGCGAAATTGCGCTTCCCGGGAAAGAATTTTATTTTTATCACCTTCATGGCGGCTATGATGGTTCCGGCACAGCTGACGATTATTCCCAACTACTTTATTGTCAAGGCTCTGGGGCTGATGGACAGCTTGGGAAGTCTGATCGCTTTGGGAGCCTTCAGCGCTTTTGCCATCTTCTTAATTCGCCAGTTTTTTATGTCTCTGCCTTTAGAACTGGATGACGCCGCTAAAATTGACGGTTGCGGCTACTTCCGATCCTACTTATTGATCCATTTCCCTTTGGCTAAATCGGTTCTGTCGGTAAACGCGATTCTATGCTTCAACGGTGCCTGGGGAGATTTCTTCAACCCGTTGATTTTCTTGAAGAGTATTCAGAACATGACCTTGCCTCTGGGCTTGAGTATGCTTCAGGGAATGTACAGCCAGCAGAGCCCGGCGGTAAACGTGGCCACAATGGTTGTGGCTCTGATCCCTGTTTTAATCGTTTTCCTGATAGGCAGAAAACGCCTGATCGCGGGCGTTGCCACAACGGGCATGAAGATGTAGCAAGAAATTTTATTTGCGGAGGAAATTATGACACAGGACAAGGAATTGTGCTTTTTATGGGATAATACAATTCATGGAGCCATTCCAGCCTTTGAAAAATTTGAAGCGGCTTTCGCTTTTGAGAAAGTGTTCGAGCATCCCTATTGTCCAGAGGAGGTGGATCTGAAAGCCTATATTTTAAAGCCGAACGGGGATCAAAAGCAGATTTCCGGATTTTGGTACGAGGGCTTTCAGCGCGTTTTGCGAAATGGGCGGGAGATATTGATTTCTACACTGGAAAAGGATTGGAGAATCCGTTATTCCGCCCAGGTGCCCGGAGAATACCGCTACTATGTAACTCTGCTGGACAAAAAGCGCCACCGCTCTTACCGGTATCCGGAGAAGGGGGAGCTCTCTTTTACGGTAACCCCATCGGACAGAAAGGGCTTTTTGCGGGTTTCCGCACGGGATCCGGCTTATCTGGAGTTTTCCGACGGCAGCCCCTATTTAGGCATTGGACATAATTTATGCGGCTGGGAATGGGGAGGCACCGACAATCGTCTGGGAACCTATGAATATGACCGGTGGCTTTCTTCCATGGCTCAAAATGGAGCGAACCTAACCCAGTTCGATTTCTGCGAAGGCGATCAGATCGAGTGGACTCCCTGTGATAATGAGCTGCCTTTTTCTGAGGACTGGAAAGGGCTGAACGAGTATAATCAGCAAAACGCCTGGAAAATGGACCGGAGGTTCCAAACAGCGGAAGAGCTGGGGATTTTTTTCCGGCTTTCCCTGTTTCATTGGGAGGACTTTGACGACGAGACGGAGAAATTTCCTGATTGGGGCTGGAACCGAAATCCCTATCACGATCAAAACGGCGGTCCGGCGAAAAACGTATCCGAATTTTTTGAAAAGCCAGCCTGCAAAAAATATGTAAGATATTATCTGAAATATGTGGCGGCACGTTGGGGATATAGCCCTAATCTGATGGCCTATGAGCTCTGGAATGAGATCGACGCTCCGGAGGTTATGTGGAGAGCGGGGGAGGACTACGATCAGGAGGCCTCCAAGGTCATTGGATGGCACAGCGAAATGGGAAGTTACCTGAAACAGCTGGACAGCAAGCACCTTGTGACATCTAGCTTTGCAGATTCCAGACGGGATTTAAATTTGTGGCAGCTTCCCTGTATTGACTTGACCACAGTTCATCGTTATACTTATTTCAATGAGGAATACGGCCAGCGGCAGTACGATACCGAGGGAGCCCTGAGCGCGGTTTTAAAGGAACGGTTCAGCCAGGTGGAAAAGCCGGTTCTGTTCGGCGAATTTGCCTTATCCCCCGGCGGAGATATCCAAAAGGATTATGACCCGGAGGGAATTGAATTTCATAATCAATTGTGGGCTTCCTTGCTGCTGAAATCCTTGGGAACCGCAATGCACTGGACCTGGGGCTCTTATGTGGATAAAAATAGGCTTTATAGTAAATATCTTCCGGTTTCCCGTTTTTTCGCTGGAGAGGATCTGCGGCGAACAGTTTCTTTTTCCAACCTGGATGCGGTCACAGAGAGACTTCTTATCTTGGGCCTGAGAAAAACAGACCGGGCCTGTCTGTGGATAAAAAAGCGGGACTGGGGCTTCTGCCAAGCTAATGAGGGAAAGAGTTCTTCGGTGGAAAAGGGGCGTACGGCGGAAGTTCCCGGCCTGAAAGCCGGAGACTACCAGGTGGAATTTTATGATACCAAAACCGGAAAGATATTGGAGAAAAGTACGATAACCGCCGCAGGAGAAACGCTGACGCTGCTTCTGCCTGGCTTTTCCGGGGATTTAGCGGTCAAGCTAAAGCCTAAGGAGAAGGATACTCTCTGGAAAAGTATAGATTTTCCCAGACCGAAAAAAAGTTCCCGAACAGAGTTTTTACAGGATGGGGCAATCCTTTCCGCCGGTGGGGCGGGATTTTGCGGAGAAAAAGAGGAATACCGGTTTGTTTACCAGCAGGCTTCAGGGGATTTCCGTCTTTCCGCTGAAATCAGAAGCCTTACCAACTTGGGCGAGCGTGTGGCGGCAGGCCTGATGGTTCGGGACAGCCTGGAACCGGAGAGCGGCTACATCGCCGTGTTGCTTCATCCTTACTCAAAAGCACAGGTTATTATCAGGCGCGATGGAAACACAGAAATTTTGAAGGAATTTGATGCAGGAGAAAGACCATGCTTTGGGTTAAACCGTGCAGCGGGAGTCCTGACCGTCCGGCTGGCCAAGCAGGGGCGGGAGTGGGAACCCGTGTTCCAAATCCAGGTTTCCAAGGAGAAAGAACTGCTGGTCGGCCTGACGGCAGCCTCCAGTCATACCATCACTTATATTACAGCGGAATTTCATCAACTACGTTTAGCCAAAATAGAGGAGGAAATATTATGACAAACAATCAGTATGGCGCCAAGGTTTATCCTTATGAAGCCACGGAATGTAAATTTCTGCTGGGGGGCATTGGCACCGGCAATGTATCTGTGGGGACCCGGGGCAACTACTGCGACTGGGAAATTTTTGGCCAGCCGGGAAAGGGAATCCACTTTCCATATACGTTTTTCGCACTTTGGGCAAAAAGCAAAAATACTCAGCCCATCGTCCGAATTCTGGAATCCCGGATTCAGCCGCCGTATACTTGCTCTCACGGGTTTATTTCGGCTGATTTGGCTGGGCTGCCCCGGTTTGAGCGTTCCAGTTTTTCGGCTGCTTATCCCTTTGTCAATGTAGCGTTAGAGGACAGTAAGCTGCCCCTTTCTGTGGAATTAGAGGCGTTTACCCCTTTTATTCCTCTAAACGCTAAGGATTCTGGAATTCCCGGCGCGGTGATCCGTTATAAGGTGAAAAACAACTCCGGTGAGGCGCTGGAGGCCACGGTGGCTTCGTCCGTCGCTAATGCAGTGGGCTTTAACGGCTACGACCTTTTTGACAATCTTTTGGTCAAAAGGCCGGTGAAAAACCAATATCTTGACCAGGATCAAATGAAAGGGCTTTTATATACCAGTCCGGAGCTTGCGGAGGATGATTTTACAAACGGCAGCATTGCTGTGATGACTGGGGAGGACAGCGTTACGGTCAAGGAGGAGTGGCTTTCCGGTGCTTGGTGGGATGGTATTCATGATTTTTGGGATGACTTTTCCGAGGATGGAAGGCTTGAATTTCATTCGGAGTTCCAGGGCAAGGAAAGCAAATTCAATGATTTAAGCGATTTGAGAATTGGTTCTTTAGGCGTATGTAAAACAATTCCGGCATATGGAGAGGCTGTATTCGAATTTATTCTTACTTGGTATTTTCCGAATCGTCCAAAATACTGGGGCGGCCATGTCTGCCCGGAAAACCGGAATAAAAAGGAGATTGAGCATAACTATTACGCCGATTTCCAGAAAAACGCCTGGGATTACGGCGTATATCTCTACAAAAATTTGGAGAGTCTGGAAAAAGCCTCCCGCTCCTTTACCAAAGCGCTTTATGAAAGTACGCTGCCGGATTATGTGATCGAGGCGCTGGCCAATAATATCACCGTTTTAAGAAGTCCTACCTGTTTCCGGATTTCCGACGGTACGTTCCTGTCATGGGAGGGGAGCTTTCCCCAACACGGCAGCTGTGAGGGGAACTGCACTCATGTGTGGAATTATGCGCAGACCGCCGCGTTCTTGTTCCCCGAGCTGGAGCAGTCTATGCGAAGGACAGAATTCCTGTTGGAAACCGACGATACAGGCAGAATGGCGTTTCGGACGCTGCAAGTATTCGGAGACAAAAAATGGGAAATGATCCCCGCTGTAGACGGACAAATGGGTACCATTCTGCGGCTTTACCGGGATTGGAAGCTGGGCGCTGGGGATGCCCTGTTAAAAGAAACCTGGGAAAAAGCTGCCTTAGCGTTGGATTTCGCATTTACCTATTGGGATTCCGATAAGGACTGTGTACTGGATGATCAGCAGCATAATACCTATGATATAGAATTTTACGGTCCCAACTCCTTAAGCAACTCTCTGTTTTTGGCGGCGCTGAAGGCAGGAAAGGAAATGGCCGCATACTTAGGGGATACCGCGCATGCGGAAAAATATGCCGAAGCGTTCCGCAAAGGAAGCGAAAAAATGGATTCCCTGCTGTGGGGAGGCGACTATTATATCCAGGTGATCGACGATATTAACGCCTATAAATACCAGTACGGCACCGGATGCCTGGCGGATCAGGTCTTTGGACAAATGCTGGCCCACCTGAATCACCTGGGCTATGTCCTGCCGGAGGAGCACATCAAAAAGGCCATTCACTCTGTATTTCAGTACAATTTCAAGGAGACGATGGAGGATCATGTCAATGTCCAGCGTACCTATGCGCTGAATCAGGAAAAAGGCTTGGTATTGTGCAGCTGGCCTCAGGGCGGCCGTCCAAAGCTGCCCTTTGTATACAGCGATGAAGTATGGTCCGGCATAGAATACCAGGTGGCAGCCCACCTGATTTTTGAGGGCTTTGTGGAAGAAGGCCTGGCCGTTGTGAAAGCGGTTCGGGAACGGTATAACGGCTACGACTGGAATCCCTGGAACGAGGTGGAATGCGGCAACCATTATGTCCGCAGCATGGCGAGCTGGTCTGTGCTGGTGGCTCTGAGTGGCTATCAGTTCGACCTGGTAAATAATACCATCGGGTTTGCACCGGTGATCCATCAGGACGATTTTCGGTGTTTCTTTTCCAACGCCAAAAACTGGGGCGTCTATTCTCAGAAGCGTGACCCTAAAAGCGGCAAGCTGGAAACCAAGGTGGAAATTCTCTATGGAGAAGCAGATGGCCTAAAGGTAAATCATCTCTGATACCCTAATGCTTTGTCAGCGTATTTGGTTCACTTACTATAATTTACCATGTTTTGCGATAATGGAGCTACTGGTCAGGCTAAGAACGATAAGAAAGGCGGGAAGAGAATTCTCTTCCCGCCTTTCTTATCGTTCTTAATTTGCCGCGATTCGGATTTTCAAAAAATTTTATTTATACACGGATCAATTCATATTCTGTAGTGCCGATTCCAAGCTCTACGGCATGAGCGATACCGACCTTCCAGTTGGTATTGGGCCCGACCTTGTGAAAATGATCCCCGGATTCGTTCCAATGCTCTTTAAGCTGGCTGTTTTGAATCGGGGGCTGAGCGTTTACCGCGTCGGCACAGGCTACATCCAGAGCTACTGGGTCGAAAGAGGCAAACATCCCCACATCCGGTACAATAGCAGCGTCATTTCCCGAATGGCAGTCGCATTGAGGAGACACATCCACAACCAGGCTGATGTGGAAGCAAGGCCGTTTGTCAACGACCGCTTTGGTATATTCCGCCACTTTTTGATTCAAAATGTCGAAAGACTCATCATCAGCGGGCTTAATTGCATCCCGATGACATACGCCAATGCACCTTCCACAGCCCGCGCAGAGGCTGTGGTTAATATTAGCTTTTTTGTCGGTAAACGAGATAGCGTCATGTGCGCAGGATTTGGCGCATACACGGCAGCCCACGCATTGTTCTTGAATTACGTAAGGCTTGCCTGCGCTGTGCATTTCCATTTTTCCCGCACGCGAGCCGCAGCCCATTCCGATATTTTTCAAGGCGCCCCCAAAACCTGTGATCTCATGGCCTTTAAAATGGGTTAAGCTGATAAAAACATCTGCATCCATAACGGCTCTGCCGATCTTGGCTTCCTTTACGTATTTTCCGCCGGAAACTGGGACTAAAACCTCATCGGTTCCTTTTAGCCCGTCCGCAATGATGACATGACAACCGGTGGAAAAAGGGGAGAATCCATTTAAATAAGCGGTGTCGATATGATCCAGCGCGTTTTTGCGCCCTCCCACATAGAGAGTGTTGCAATCGGTCAAAAAAGGCTTTCCGTCCAGATCTTTTACTGTGTCCGCTACGGTTTTAGCGTAATTAGGCCGCAAATAAGACAGATTCCCTGGTTCCCCAAAGTGAATTTTGATCGCGACGTACTTTTTTTCGAAGTCGATGTTGCCAATGCCAGCCTTCCTGATAAGTCTGGCGAGCTTTTTCTGTAAATTAGAGTTTTCTGTGGTTCGCATATCAGTAAAATAAACCCTGGACTTTTCCATAACAAATCCTCCTCAAGCACGCACAATAAAGTTTCTACAGGCTAAATTATAGCATAGGAGCATTTTAGAAACAACTCTCTGATTTTGCGAATATAACTGTATCGTCAAAAAACAGAAGTGCTTTAAGAGCAACACTCATAAGACAGTATTAGAAATGCTTCCCCGTTTTGCAGGTCGTTCAGTAAAGACACAAGGAGTATTCCTATAAGATTATAGGATTAGAGACACACAATGATAGATTTAATGCCATATAGGCTTGATTCCGCTCTTAAAAACCGCCGCAATATCCAGGCATTAGAATAGAGGATGAAAACGGATGCTCAGCTGGGATATAAATGTATCATGTATATCGTTAGAATTGAAAAATACGAGATTTTGTGGTATACTAAACCATCAGCATAAGCATTGTAGGATTGGCTTTTATGGAATCGCGGATTTTTAGTGAGCAAATTCTCGATTGGTCGAAATTGCTGGAAAAACAGGACGTTGTAAAAATCCATATTTGGGCCAATAGCAGCTATCATCAATAGAGGAAATCGTGTATGAACAATCAAAATGATAAAGAATTATTCAAATTGGTTTCCACCTATAAGCCTACGGGAGACCAGCCGGAGGCGATCGCAAAGTTGGTCGAGGGAATCAAAAGAGGGGATAAAGAGCAGACTTTGCTAGGTGTGACGGGCTCCGGCAAGACATTCACCATGGCCAATATCATCCAGCAGGTGCAAAGGCCAACCCTTGTTTTAGCCCATAATAAGACCTTGGCCGCCCAACTTTGCAGTGAATTTCGTGAGTTCTTCCCTGAGTCCTCAGTCGAATATTTCGTCTCTTACTATGATTATTATCAGCCAGAAGCTTATATCGCTACGACAGACACTTATATTGAAAAGGATTCTGCGATTAATGACGAAATCGACAAGCTCCGTCATTCTGCGACCTCAGCCCTGTCCGAACGCAGAGATGTCATTATTGTGGCCAGCGTTTCCTGCATTTATAGCTTGGGTAACCCGATTGATTACCGCACCATGGTTATTTCTTTGCGGCCGGGAATGCAAAAAAACCGAGACGAGCTTTTAAAGAAACTGGTAGAGCTTCAATATGAGAGAAATGATATAAACTTTATCCGAAACAAGTTCCGGGTACGAGGAGATGTAGTGGAAATATTTCCAGCCCAGTCCAATGATACGGCAGTGAGGGTGGAGTTTTTCGGTGATGAGGTGGACCGGATCAGCGAGTTTAATCCGCTGACCGGAGAAATCAAAGCGGATCTGAAGCATATCGCTATTTACCCGGCGTCTCACTACATCGTCCCCAAGGAAAAAATGAAAGAGGCTATTCAAGAAATCGAACAGGAGCTGGAAGAACGGCTGGCATATTTCCGCCGGGAGGGAAAGCTGCTGGAGGCCCAGCGTATTGAGCAAAGAACCCGGTATGATATTGAAATGCTCCAGGAAATCGGCTTTTGCAAGGGAATTGAAAACTATTCCAGAGTCATGGCGGGACGGGAACCAGGCAGCGCGCCGTTTACGCTTTTGGATTATTTTCCAAAAGATTACCTGTTGTTTGTGGACGAGTCCCATGTGACGCTGCCCCAGGTGCGCGGAATGTATGCCGGCGACCGGGCGAGAAAGGAAAGTTTGATTGAATATGGCTTCCGGCTTCCGTCAGCCTACGACAACCGCCCGCTGAATTTTGACGAGTTTTACCAGCGAATCAACCAGGCGGTGTTTGTCAGCGCAACTCCGGGAGATTTGGAACGGGAAAAGAGCACCCAGATTGTAGAACAGGTAATTCGTCCAACAGGTCTGTTGGATCCGGAGATTATCGTTAAGCCGACCGAGGGACAGATCGACGACTTGATTTCAGAAATCAATCTTCGGGTGGCTAAAGGCAACCGGGTGCTGGTAACCACATTAACTAAGAAAATGGCGGAGGATCTCACATCATACCTAGAGGGAATGGGGATTCGGGTTCGGTATATGCATCACGACATCGATACGGTGGAGCGGATGGAGATCATTCGAGACCTTCGTTTAGGTGAGTTTGATGTTTTGGTCGGCATTAACCTGCTGAGAGAGGGCTTGGACATCCCGGAGGTGTCTTTGGTGGTGATTCTGGATGCGGACAAAGAGGGCTTCCTGCGTTCCGACCGTTCCCTGATTCAGACAATAGGCCGTGCCGCCAGAAACGCGGAAGGCCAGGTTATCATGTACGCGGATCAGGTTACGCCCTCCATGGAAACTGCGATTCGAGAGACTCAGAGAAGACGCGATATCCAGATGCGGTATAATCAGGAGCATGGCATTACGCCGAAAACGATTGTTAAGAAAGTAGCAGAGGTTTTAGAAATTTCCAGCCATAAGGATGACAAAAAATCCGGAAAGCGGCTGACAAAGCTGGAACGCCAGCAGCTGATCGAGCAGCTTACCAAGGAGATGAAGGCCGCTGCAAAGCTTCTGGAATTTGAACACGCCGCATATCTGCGAGACCGAATTAAAAAGCTGCAGTCCGGTAAATGACATGATTAAAAATTAAGGAGAGCTTATTTTGTCTAGTAAAAATATTTTTGTTAAGGGCGCCAGAGAGCACAACCTTAAAAATATTGATTTGGAGATTCCCAGAGATCAATTGGTAGTGTTCACGGGATTATCCGGCTCCGGAAAATCCTCGCTGGCGTTTGATACGATTTATGCCGAGGGGCAGCGGCGGTATGTGGAATCTCTTTCCTCCTATGCCCGCCAGTTTCTAGGCCAGATGGAAAAGCCGGATGTGGATTACATCGAAGGCTTGTCTCCGGCTATTTCCATTGATCAGAAAACTACCTCGAAAAACCCGAGATCCACAGTCGGCACCGTAACGGAGATCTATGATTATCTCAGGCTTTTGTATGCCAGAATCGGGATCCCTCATTGCCCGGTGTGCGGAAAGGAGATTAAGCAGCAAACCATAGACCAGATTGTAGATCAGGTAATGGCCCTGCCGGAAGGCTCTAAAATTATGGTGCTGGCGCCGGTCATTCGAGGACGAAAGGGCGAACACGTAAAAGAGTTCGAGGCTGCCCGAAAAAGCGGCTATGTACGGGTTCGCGTGGATGGCCTGATCTATGACCTGTCTGAGACGATCAAATTGGAAAAAAATAAAAAGCATACCATCGAAATTGTCGTGGACCGTTTGGTGATTAAGCCTGAGATTCGTTCCCGGCTGTCTGATTCCATTGAAACAGCCTCCAGCCTGACCGGCGGATTGACCATTATTAATGTAGTGGATGGAAAGGATATCACCTTTTCACAAAATTACGCATGCCCTGAGCATGGAATCAGCATCGACGAGCTGACGCCCCGGATGTTTTCCTTTAATAACCCCTTCGGCGCCTGCAAAAAGTGCACCGGCTTGGGCGTGTTTATGAAGGTGGATCCGGATTTAGTGATTCCTAATAAGGAGCTTTCCGTCCGGCAGGGAGGAATTAAGGCGAGCGGATGGGCTATGGAAGGCAGCACCATCGCTTCCATGTATTTTGAGGCGCTGGCGAAGCAATACCGCTTTTCTCTGGATACTCCGATCAAAGATCTGCCGGCTGAAATTGTTCATTTGCTGCTGTATGGAACGCCGGCGGAGGATAAAATCAAAATCGTCCGGAAAAATGAGTACGGCAGCGGCACCTATTACACAAAATTTGAAGGAATTATCAATAATTTGGAGCGACGATTCCGAGAAACCTCCAGCAATTGGATTAAGGAAGAAATCGAGGGCTTTATGAGCGAAATTCCTTGTGATGAATGTCATGGGAAGCGCTTGAACCCGGAGAGCCTGTCCGTCACGGTGGGCGGGATCAATATCAGCGATTTCTGTGAAAAGTCTGTTTCTGACGCGCTGGAGTTTGTCAAAAATCTGCAGCTGACAGACAGGGAGCGGATGATTGCAAAAGCGATCTTAAAGGAGATCACCGAGCGGCTGGGGTTTCTGCAGAGCGTAGGCTTGGAATATCTGACCTTGTCCCGGGCGAGCGGGACGCTCTCCGGCGGTGAAAGCCAGCGGATTCGTCTAGCCACCCAGATCGGCTCCTCTTTAATGGGGGTTCTGTATATTTTGGACGAGCCCAGCATCGGCCTGCACCAGCGGGATAACGACAAGCTGCTTGGAACCCTAAAGCATTTGCGGGACTTGGGAAACACTGTGATCGTTGTGGAGCATGACGAAGATACCATGTACGCCGCCGACTATGTGGTAGATGTGGGACCAGGCGCCGGTGTTAAGGGCGGGGAGATCGTCTGTGCGGGCATGGTGGACGAAATCAAGGCCTGCGAGCGTTCTATCACAGGGCAGTACCTGAGTGGCAAAAAGCAGGTGATGGTGCCGGAGAAGCGCAGAAAGGGAAATGGAAAAACCGTAAAAATTGTTGGAGCAAGACAAAATAACTTAAAAAATATCGATGTAAAAATTCCCCTGGGAAAGCTGGTATGTGTCACCGGAGTTTCAGGCTCCGGAAAATCCTCGCTGATTAATGAAATTTTGTATAAGCATCTGGCGTCTGAGCTGAATGGTGCCAAATGCAGGGCTGGCGAACACGATAAGATCACCGGGCTGCAATATCTGGACAAGGTCATCGACATCAACCAGTCGCCCATCGGCAGAACGCCTCGCTCCAATCCCGCCACCTATACGGGGCTGTTTAACGATATCCGGGACCTTTTCGCTTCCACCCAGGAAGCGAAAATGCGGGGCTTTAACAGCGGAAGATTTTCGTTTAATGTAAAGGGAGGCCGGTGCGAGGCCTGCCAGGGCGACGGTATCCTAAAAATCGAGATGCACTTTTTGCCGGATATTTATGTTCCCTGTGAGGTGTGCAAAGGGAAACGGTATAACCGGGAAACCCTGGAGGTCAAATACAAGGATAAAAACATCTATGATGTTCTGGAAATGACGGTAGACGAGGGGTTGGAGTTCTTTGCCTCTCTTCCAAAGATTGCCCGTAAGCTTCAGACGCTTCAGGATGTAGGCTTGGGATATGTGAAGATCGGACAATCCTCCACTACGCTTTCCGGAGGAGAGGCCCAGAGAGTAAAGCTGGCCACAGAGCTTTCTAAGCGTTCTACCGGAAAGACCATCTATATTTTGGATGAGCCGACCACTGGCTTGCACATTGCCGACGTGCATCGTTTGATTGACGTACTGCAAAAGCTGGTAGACGCCGGTAATACCGTTGTGGTGATCGAGCATAATTTGGATTTAATTAAAACCGCTGATCACATTATCGATTTAGGTCCGGAGGGGGGAGATAAGGGCGGCTTTATCGTCGCGGAAGGAACTCCGGAGGAAATCGCAAAAGTAGAGAGCTCCTATACAGGACGTTATTTAAAGAAAATGCTGTGAGCAGAAAGCCGTCTGAAAAAACAGGCGGCTTTTTTTCATCGACTTAAGCGATGCGAGCTTTATCGGCTTCATGAGGGCCGGCTTCTATCGGCTTTCGCGCATGAAACCATAACAGGTTATCAAGATAAAAATCATATTTCTTACAAATAAAAAGTTTACAATTAGTTAATGCACCCCGTGGGAAAATAGTGTAAAATACAGTTGTTATTTTAAAGAGACGACGCTGTGGAAATGGAGTTATCGCTGTGTTTGGTTACATCCGGCCCAATAAGCCCGAGCTGTTGGTCAAGGAATACGACCTATATAAAAGCGCTTATTGCGGCTTATGCAAACGGATGGGCAAGGACTACGGCAGGCTTTCCCGTCTTGCGTTAAGCTATGACGGCACGTTTTTGGCAATGCTCTCCATGGCGCTCCGGGATGATTGCCCGGGCTTTGAAGCGGGACGATGTGTGGCAAACCCGGCAAAACGATGCACTTACTGTACTGGCCACGAGGAAAGCTATGCCTATGCTGGCGCGGTTTCGGTTTTGACCGCCTACTATAAGATTAAGGATGATATTAAGGACTCCGGATTTTGGGGAAAGCTCCGTTCTGTCTGTCTTTTGCCCTTTGCCGTACGAGGCTATCACAAAGCGAGAAAAAGATATCCAAAGTTAGACTCTATTGTTTATGAATATATACAAGCACAGTCAAAGGTGGAACAGGATCCTCAAACAGGCATTGACGCCGCCGCAGAACCTACCGCAGTTATGCTGCGTAAGGTTTTGATGCCGGTAGCCGGCGGGGATCAAATACGGGAAGCCATTTTCCTCCAATTAGGTTATTTTTTGGGTCGGTGGATTTATTTGATTGATGCGGCGGATGATATAGAAAAGGATCAAAAGAAAAACAACTTCAATCCTTTTGTTAAAAAATTAATCCGTGAAAGGGAGAAGCCTTTGGAAGGGGAAGCCTTGGCGGATTATTGCAACGGTGTGTTAAATCAAACCCTTTCTCAAATTATTTTGTCCTATCAACTGTTGTCGCTGCGTCATTTTGACACAGTGATTTCAAATATTTTAACCCAGGGCCTTCCGGCCATGCAAAAATTGGTTCTATATGACAGGAAAGCGAAAAGGGAAAAAGTTTAAAAGCGCACTCTCAATTTTTATGGGGCAAACCCATTGGAGGTAACAATGTCAGATCCGTACAAAGTATTAGGAGTATCGCCAAACGCTACCGATGATGAAATTAAAACCGCGTATCGGGAGCTGGCGAAAAAATATCATCCGGATAATTACGCGGAAAGCCCGTTGGCGGATCTCGCGTCCGAAAAGATGAAAGAGATCAACGAGGCCTATGATACCATTATGAACGACCGAAAGGCCCGCGCTAATAACGGCGGGTATCAGCAGAACGGTTACGGCGGGTATCAGGGCGGCTACCAGTCGGGCGCTTCCTATGGAAGAAGCACAGAATACAGCGATGTCCGCAATCTGCTGATGAACGGGAGAATTGCGGATGCGGAGCAGATTTTAGATGGGGTTCCCGCCGGCCGCAGAGGCGGAGAATGGTATTTCCTGAAGGGAACCTGCTTGTATAAAAAAGGATGGATGGAGGAAGCCTACAACAATTTCTCCACCGCTTGTAACATGGATCCCGGCAATATGGAGTACCGGGCGGCGATGAACCAATGTCAGAATCAGAGGAACGGCGCTTATGGCGGATATAACCGCACGGCTCCCGCTGCCGGCGGCTGCAACGCTTGTGATATGTGCTCATCCCTGATTTGCGCCGATTGTTGCTGCGAATGTATGGGCGGGGACTTGATTTCCTGCTGTTAACCATAAAAGGGAGGCTTTCCTTTTGAGTAAAAGTGGAAAAATAGCCCTGGGAGGTCTGCTGACGGCGCTGGGAGTAGTGCTGATGTTCCTCACTGGACTAATACCGATCGGCACCTATGCGCTGCCTGCTATCGCTGGAGTGCTTTTGATTGTGGCGGTGATCGAAATAGGGGCGAAATGGGCGTGGATGATCTATGCCGCGGTTGCAGTGCTGTCGCTGCTGTTTGCCGCGGATAAAGAGGCGGCGCTCTTGTTTGTATTGTTCTTTGGGTATTATCCGGTTTTAAAATCTTTTTTAGAACGGATCTCTAATAAAGTCCTTTCCTGGATCAGCAAATTTGCGGTGTTCAACGTGGCTGTGGTGGCCTGCTTCTTTTTAGCTGTTAACTTTTTGCAGCTTCCGGAGGATTCGTTTACTGTATTTGGCATTTATTTGCCGTGGGTCTTTTTGATTCTTGGCAATGCTGTGTTCCTGATTTACGACATCGCCTTGTCTGGCTTAGTGGCTACTTATGTTGAAAAGCTGCATCATAGAGTAACAAAAACTTTAAAATAAACACGCCCGAATGATAAAGACACGCTTTACTTTCGGGTGTGTTTTTGCGTTTTTAGGGAATAAACTTGCAAAACAATGAGGAAAAAACACTGAATCCCCTATTTTTCACTTGATTTTTGCAGGATTAAGTTTTACTATGAATGTTAGGATTAAGAATCTAAAGATTCGAAATGCTTACAACAGAATGAAAATAAACTAAAAACTGCTGGCTGGAAAATAGCAATAAGGAGTGGACCAGGCGTGAAACATTTGCTGTCCCGTATCGAGAAAATGATGCCGGGCTTTTCTAAGGGCCAACGGCGCATCGCTCAATATATTGAAGACCATTATGACAAGGCCGCGTTTATGACCGCATCCAAGCTGGGCGCTACCGTTGGAGTCAGTGAATCCACAGTGGTGCGTTTTGCCACCGAGGTGGGCTACGACGGCTATCCGCAGCTTCAGAAGGCGATGCAGGAAATGATTCGGAACAAGCTGACTTCAGTGCAGCGGATTGAGGTTACCAGCAACCGGATCGGCGACGCGGATGTTCTGGACAGTGTGCTGAACCAGGATATCGATAAGATCCGCAGAACTCTGGAGGAAACCTCCCATAAGGATTTTTACGAGGCGGTGGACGCTATCGTTTCGGCCAGAAAGATTTATATTTTAGCTGCCCGGAGCGCTTCCGCTCTGGGAATTTTCCTGAACTATTACTTCAGCCTGATTTTCGATAAGGTCGAGCTGGTAACTACAACCAGTAAAACGGAGATTTACGAAAAGATGTTCCGCATTAATGAAGAGGATGTGTTTATCGGCATCAGCTTCCCGCGGTATTCCAAGCAGGCGGTCAGCGCGATGAATTTCGCCAAAAGAAAAGGCGCCAGGGGGATTGCTTTGACAGACAGCCTTTTGTCTCCGCTGGCACAGCAGGCGGATTTTGTATTGCTGGCCAGAAGCGACATGGCCTCTGTTGTGGATAGCCTGGTGGCCCCGTTAAGCTTGATTAACGCAATGATCGTGGCTACGGCTTTAAAGAAAAAGGATGAGGTTTCAAAGACCTTCCAAAACCTGGAAGAGATTTGGGATGAGTACGAGGTTTATGAAAAGGTTGAGGAGGATCCGGTTGAAGCTTGAGTTTGATGTGGCTGTAGTAGGCGGAGGTCCGGCGGGAATGATGGCGGCCGCCAGCGCCGCGAAGCTGGGTGCCCGGACGGTGCTGTTGGAAAAGAACGCGAAGCTGGGCAGAAAGCTGATGATAACCGGCAAAGGCCGGTGCAATGTCTGTAATCAATGTGATGTTCAGTCGTTTATAGGTGCGATACCGGGAAACGGGCGTTTTTTGTACAGTGCGGTCAACCGGTTTTCCCCCTTGGATACCATGGATTATTTTGAAGGACTGCATGTGCCGCTGAAAACAGAACGGGGAAACCGGGTGTTTCCTGTCAGCGACCGGGCTGCCGATATTGTGGATGCGATGAGAGAAGATGTGGAAGCTTCCGGCGTTCATGTATTGCAGGAAGACATAAAAGCTCTTATAATAAAAGATGGAGCCGTGAAGGGTGTGAAAGCAGCTTCCGGAAAAAGAATACAGTCGGACGGCGTTATCGTAGCCTGCGGCGGGCTGTCCTATCCTGGAACCGGCTCAACAGGAGACGGATATCGGTTAGCGAGGCAGGCTGGACATACGATCGTTCCGCCCCGGCCCTCCCTGGTGCCTTTGGTTTGCCGGGAAGATTGGTGCCAGGAGCTGCAAGGCCTTTCCTTGCGGAATATTGCGGTTCAGGTGATAGATCGGAAACAAGGAAAAGAAATTTACCGGGATTTCGGAGAAATGCTTTTTACACACTTTGGCGTCAGCGGTCCGGTCATATTAAGCGCCAGCGCTCATATGAGGGATTTGGCTCCGGAACGGTATGAAATCCACATCGACTTAAAGCCAGGCTTGAACTTTGAACAATTGGATTTACGGCTTCAGAGGGATTTTCAGAAATTCCAAAACCGGGATTTTAGTAATTCCCTGCAGGAGCTTCTGCCTAAAAAACTTATTCCGGTAGCGGTGAACCTGTCCGGAATCCCTGGAGAAAAGAAATGCCATCAAATTTCCCGCCAGGAAAGAATGAATTTTGGCAGGCTGCTGAAATCTCTGCCGGTGACAATTTCCGGATTTCGCCCTATTGAGGAGGCCATTGTTACGGCGGGAGGCGTATCGGTCCATGAGCTCTCACCCAAAACGATGGAAAGCAAGCTGGTGAAGGGGCTTTTTTTTGCGGGCGAGGTGCTGGATGTTGACGGCTACACCGGCGGATTTAATCTTCAGATCGCTTTTTCTACCGGCTATTTAGCCGGAAATTCTATTTGGGGGTAACCAGATGTTTTCAGTTGCTATCGACGGTCCCGCAGGAGCCGGGAAAAGCACAATTTCAAGGCGTGCCGCGAAAAATGTGGGATTTATTTATGTGGATACCGGCGCTCTTTACCGGGCGGTCGGTCTTTCTGCAATGGAATACAAAATTGATCTAAAAGATTCCAAAAGGTTGAAAGCTTTTCTTTTGGATACAAAAATAAATCTGGAATTTCGAAATGGGGAGCAGCATGTCCTGTTAAACGGCAGCGACGTTTCAGATTTGATCCGCACGCCTGAGGTTTCTATGATGGCCTCTAAGGTTTCCGCGGTTCCTGCCGTTCGGGAGTTTCTATTCGACTTGCAGCAATCTCTGGCAAAGCTTCACAATGTGGTGATGGACGGCCGTGATATCGGTACCGTGGTACTGCCTCACGCCCAGTTAAAAATATTCCTGACCGCTTCCCCTGAGGAAAGAGCCAGAAGAAGATTCCGCGAGCTTATTGCGAAAGACCCGGCCACAGATTATAATCAGGTGCTGGCGGAAATCAAGCAGCGTGACTATCAGGATTCCCATCGGGCAATCGCTCCTCTCAAGCCGGCCGAAGACGCCGTTTATGTGGATACCTCGGATTTAAATTTAGAGCAATCGGTCGACAAGGTAACTGAATTGATAAAGGAGAGAATTTCCTGTGGGTGACCTGACAAAAAACACGCCGTTTTATAACTTTGCCAAAGGCCTGCTGCCTATTATTTTTAAGCCTCTCTATTTCTATAAGGTCAAAAATAAAAACAGTCTACCGCAAGGACAAGGATGCGTGGTATGCTGTAACCATATTTCTATGAAGGATCCTGTCTTTTTGGGACTTGCCCAAAAGCGTATGATCCGGTATATGGCAAAAAGCGAATTGTTTCAGAATAAATTTGTGTCAAAGATCATCTCTGCGCTGGGGGCGTTTCCCATTCAAAGGGGAAAGCATGATGAGGGCGCTATCAATTTGGCGGAGGAATATCTGAAGCAAGGCGCTGTAGTGGGGATTTTTATTGAGGGAACCCGGTCCAAGGATGGAAATTTGTTAAAACCCAAATCCGGAGCCGCGATGCTTGCTTATAAAGCCCAGGTTCCGGTTATGCCGGTTTCCATTTCCACTAAGGGCGGCGGGTTGCTAAAGCTGTTTCATCGGGTGACTATCAGCTGCGGTCAAACAGTGACCCCGAAGGAATTGGGAATTACTGAGGGGACCGGCCCTCAATTCCGGGAAGCGAGCCGTAAAATCATGGAGTTGATCAGCGCTTTGCGGCAGCAGGATATTTAAAAGGGAGAGTGTAAATGGCTGACATTACAGTAGCGAAAACCGCCGGCTTCTGTTTTGGGGTAAACCGTGCGATCGAAATTGTAAACCGCCTTCTGGATCAGGGAAAGAGGGTTTATACCTTGGGACCGATTATCCATAATCCCCAAATAGTGGCCGCATTGGAGCAGAGAGGCGTGACGATTGTCTCCCAGCCAGGCCAGGTTCAGCCAGGAGGAATTTTAGTGATCCGCTCCCATGGCGTTTCTCTTGACATCCTGCGCGAGATTGAACGGCTTGGCATAGAATATGCCGACGCGACTTGTCCGTTTGTAGGAAAAATTCATCAAATCGTTTTTTCTGCTTCAGAAAAAGGAGTACCGGTTTTAATTGCCGGCGACCCGGATCATCCGGAGGTGCGGGGAATCAGAGGACATTGTCAGGGCGAAAGCTATGTTTTCCGCAATCAAAATGAGCTTAAAAATCTGATCAAAGATTTCCCAAATTTAGAGTCAAAAGAGCTTTTTGTAGTAGCTCAAACGACTTTTAGTGTATCAGAATGGGAAAATTGTTTGAAAATTCTGAAAAGAGTATATACAAACGCCGCAATTTTTGATACAATATGTAATGCTACATCAGAACGGCAGGCTGAAGCTGTAAGATTGGCAAAGCAGAAAGACCTGATGGTTATTATCGGGGGCAGGCAGAGCTCCAACACGGCAAAGCTGAAAAGCGTGTGCGAGCCTTTTTGCAGGACTTGCTTAATTGAGACAGCGAAGGAGCTGCCGGTATCTGAAATCAAGCAGGCGTATTCCATTGGAATCACGGCGGGTGCATCCACACCTGCCAGCATTATAAAGGAGGCACTAGAAACCATGACGGATATTCTAGAAAACAAAGAAATGACTGAGATTAATGAAGGAGAAATGAACTTCGAGGAGATGCTTGAAGAATCTCTGAAAAGCTTTACTACAGATGAAAAAGTTCACGGTGTAGTCGTTGGTATCGCTCCGAATGAGATTTATGTGGATGTCGGCAGAAAGCAAGCTGGATTTGTTCCCCTCGCTGAGCTTTCCGCGGATCCCAACGCTAAAGCAGAGGACCTTGTGAAGATTGGCGACGAGATGGATCTCTTGATCATGCGCACCAATGACCAGGAAGGCACCATTATGCTTTCCAAGAAGCGCTTGGATGCCATTAAAGGCTGGGAAGAGATTGTTGAAGCCAATGAAAATGAAACGGTTGTCACCGGTATTGTCACGGAGGTTATTAAGGGCGGTGTGATCGCTGTGACCAATGGCGTTCGCGTATTTATTCCCGCCTCTCAGGCTACCGCTTCCAGAGGCGATTCTTTGGAGGACCTTCTGAAGCAGGAAGTGAAATTCCGTATTATTGAGGTTAACCGCGGACGCAGACGCGCTGTCGGTTCCATTCGTTCTGTTCTGAAAGATGAAAGAAAGAAGCTGGCCGAAAAATTCTGGGAAACCGCAGAAATTGGCAAGGTATATACCGGAACAGTAAAATCTTTGACCTCTTACGGTGCTTTTGTAGATTTGGGCGGTATTGACGGCATGGTCCATATTTCCGAGCTTTCCTGGAGCAGAATCAAGCATCCTTCTGAAATCGTCAATGTAGGCGATACGGTTGAGGTTTATATTAAGGATCTCGATCCCGAAAAGGGCAAGATTTCCTTGGGCTATAAGAAAACAGAGGATAATCCTTGGGAGATTTTGAAGAGAGATTATCCGGTAGGCTCTGTGGTGGAGGTTACTGTAGTCGGTATGACTACCTTTGGCGCTTTTGCAAGAATCCTGCCTGGTATTGATGGGCTGATTCATATTTCTCAGATCGCCGATCATAGGATTGAGAAGCCTCAGGATGTTTTGGCCATAGGCGACGTGGTTAAGGTTGCTATTACCGATATTGACTTCGATAAGAAGCGTATCAGCCTGTCTATCCGCAAGCTGTTGGAGGAAGAGGCCCAGGCAAAAGCTCAGGAAGCCGCTAATGCTCCTGATGAGGTTGTCGCCTCCACAGAAGCTGATATCGCTGCGGAAGAAGAACCGGCAGTTGAGGAAGCTCCTGCTGTAGAGGAATAAGGTCGCTTTCTATTCTATTTTGAGAGGATCTCTATCATGATTCGTCATATTGTGTGTTTTAAGCTTAAGGATCATAGTGAGGAAGCCTGCGAAACAGCTCGGGATATCCTTTTATCCATGAAAGATAATGTCCCTTTGGTGCGAGAGATCTCTGTGGGAATTGATTTTCTTCATTCTCCTCGTTCTTATGACCTGATTTTGCAGGTCACGTTGGATAATCGGGAAGCGTTGAATGATTATCAAGAGGATGCCTATCATGTATCCGTAGTGAAGAAACATATGCACGCCGCAGCCGAAAGCAGCATCGCTATCGATTATGACCTGTGAAAATAGAAAAGTAATCTGTTTAACCGGTTCGTCATTATAATGGCGGACCGGTTTTTGTTATCACTGTTAGCAAGAGAACCCTCTTCGTCAGAACCGGGAGATAAAACGGAAGGCAGGAAAATTCTGAGGAAATTATATGAGTGGGAAGGATCCCATATAGCGAAGGCAGAAGTGTCCAAGGCACAGGCCGTATGTTGGCAGAAATTCCGCCTAAAGAAAGAGTAAGCGGGATTTATGGGATTTCTCAGCTGTTTGATACAGAAAAGATTTCATTTGTGTCAACACACCCTCATTCTACATACATTGGAAAAAGGGGTGATTTTTGTGTTGAGACGAAAGAAAATTCGATGCAGACGAAAGAGGCATCGTCTTAAGCTTTTAGTTCCCGTATTTCTACTGATCGGCCTGTTTTTTGTCATCGAATGTCAGTTATCCCCTTTGGTGGAAAAGGCAGCGGCAAGCCAGGCAAAACAGATGTTTAACCAATCGGTGAATGATGCAGTCACATCTCAATTAAATAACAAAGGAATTACATACACTGATTTAATACATATTGAAAAAGCCACGGATGGCTCTGTTTTAGCGGTTACTACCGATTCCCTAAAAATCAATCAGTTAAAAGCCGATATCAGCCTAGCTGTGCAGTCGGCTCTCAGCCAGGAAAAACACCGGGAATTTTCAGTGCCGTTAGGAACCTTGACAGGAAGCAATCTTTTGAGAGACAAAGGGCCCGGTATCCCTATTGACATTTCTTTTAGCGGCAGCGTAGTGACAGATTTAAAAAGTGAATTTACGTCGGCAGGTATTAATCAAACAAAGCATCAGATTTTAATGACGGTAAAAGGCTATCAGGTTTTAATGGCGCCGGGGATTAATACTACGGTGGAGGTAGAAACTACCGTAGCGGTTGCGGAAACAGTGATCGTAGGTCAGGTGCCGGAATTTATGGCAGACCTTTCCGCTCTAAAACAATAAGTTGCTAACTTTCCGTTTTTTGGTTATAATATTTTTGCTGCAGATAAAATTTGAAAAGAATTTAAAGACCCTTTGTAAAGTGTTAGTGGAGGTTTCTTAAATGGATTTGGAAAACGCCAGAAAATCGGCGGAGGAATTGCGGAAAAAGCTAAATTATCATGCGAAAAAATATTATGAGGAAGACAATCCGGAGATCACCGATTATGAATATGATATGATGCTGAGGGAGCTGGAAGGAATCGAGCTTGCCTATCCGGAGCTTGTAACGGAGGATTCGCCTACCCAGAGGGTAGGCGGCGCCGCCTTAAATAAGTTCACACCGGTAACCCATGAAGTCCCGATGGAAAGCCTCCACGACAGCTTTTCCGAGGAGGAGCTGTTTGATTTTGACCGTAAAGTCCGGGAGGTAGTGCCTAAGGTATCCTATGTGGTGGAGCCGAAATTTGACGGCCTTTCTGTTTCTTTGGAATACCGCAACGGCATTTTTGTACGGGGTTCTACCCGGGGAGATGGAAGCGTAGGGGAGGATGTTACCGAAAATCTGCGAACCATCAAGACAATTCCAAAGAAGCTGACCCGGGCTGTGCCTTTTTTGGAGGTTCGGGGCGAAGTCTATATGTCCAACGAAAGCTTTTTAAAGCTTTTGGAGCGTCAGGAATTGAACGAAGAAAAGCCCTTTAAAAATCCGAGAAACGCCGCTGCGGGATCTTTGCGTCAAAAGGATTCCAGGATTACCGCTCAAAGAGAACTGGATATCTATGTGTTCAATATTCAGCAGATAGAAGGGGTGGTCTTAAACACTCATAAGGAATCCTTGGACTATTTGACAGAGCTTGGCTTCCATACGCCTCCGTTTTACAACTGCTATGATGATATGGATGACGTGGTAAAGGAAATCCAGAGAATCGGCGAGCAGAGGGGCGGGTTTTCCTTTCCTGTAGACGGCGCTGTGATTAAGGTAAACGCTTTTCATGACCGGGAGCTGATCGGAAGCACCTCTAAATTTCCCAAATGGGCGGAAGCGTTTAAATATCCACCGGAGGAGAAGGAGACCGCTTTACTGGATATTGAGATCAACGTTGGCAGAACCGGAGTACTGACTCCTACGGGTTTGTTTGAGCCGGTGCTTTTAGCGGGAACTACCGTGAGCCGGGCTACTTTGCACAATGAGGATTTTATTAAGGAAAAGGATATCCGAATCGGGGATACAGTAGTTTTGAGAAAAGCGGGCGAGATTATTCCCGAGGTGGTGTCTGTAAAGGCACATAAGCCGGATTCAAAGCCTTATCAAATGCCTGAGCACTGCCCATCCTGCGGATCAAAGGTTCAGAGAGAGCCTGGAGAGGCGGCCCTTCGGTGCGACAACACCCAGTGCCCGGCCCAGCTTTTGCGGCATCTGATCCATTTTGTTTCCCGGGATGCCATGGATATGGAGGGCTTGGGGCCGGCGGTATTGGAGCAATTAGTGGCCCATCAGCTGGTAAGCTCACCGGTGGATCTCTACAGCCTGAATAAGGAAGCGCTGGTCGATCTGGAGCGCATGGGGGAGAAATCGGCAGAAAACCTATTGAACGCCGTGGAGAAATCCAAAGGGAATGATTTTTACCGGTTTATTTACGCCTTAGGCATCCGCCACATCGGTCTGCGCGCAGCTAAGCTGCTGACCCAGCGGTTTCCTACAATTGACCAGATTTTAAAGGCGCCGCCGGAGGAGATCGCCGCTATCGACGGCTTTGGACAGATTATGGCGGAAAGCGCCGCCTATTATTTTTCTCTGCCGGAGACAAGGAAGCTGATAGACTCTTTTCGTACCAAGGGAGTCAATCTGGAATCCTTTGAAAAGGAGGAAAGCAAGGATCTCCGGTTCTCGGGGAAAACTTTTGTTCTTACCGGAGCCCTTCCTACGTATACCCGTGCGGAGGCTGGAAAAATGATCGAGGACCGAGGAGGAAAGGTTTCCTCCAGCGTGTCAAAAAAAACCAGCTTTGTGCTGGCCGGCGAGGAAGCCGGCAGTAAACTGACCAAGGCGCAGAAGCTTGGCGTTCCTATAATTTCTGAAGAGGAATTCTTAGCTATGCTGCAATAAGATGAAAAAATTTATTTGTTCCGTAATCCGATGAGGCTAGTCCTCATCGGATTTTTTATTTTCCGCTGAGTTTCTTTTCCTGGTTTTTGGTTTGTCCGGTTCTAACTTTTCCTCTTTGTCCATATTCATAACTATAGAAACCGGACAAGGAGGTGCCGCAATTTGGAAACCAATTTTCTCGATCTTCATCAGCGGCCGTTTGACAGCGCCGCCCAAGGACTGTGCGGAAGCCTGCGTACAATTTTATTTCAAATTCCAGAATCCGTAAAAGAGAAAGCGCAGGAAATCCGTTTAAGAGCCAATCGCCCGGTCGCGGTCTACACTGGGAAAGAAACCTACTTTGTAAAGGAACAAGGCAGACTGACTCAGCGATTTGACCGCACCTTGCCGATTGTTTCCTCACAAGAGATTTTAGACAGCTTTCATCACTGCTGCAGCTATTCGGTATACAGCCACCAGCATGAAATCCGGCAGGGATTTGTCACAATGGCGGGCGGTCATCGTGTGGGAGTCTGCGGCACTGCGGTTTATGAGGAAAATAGAGTTTCCGGGATTCGTGATATTTCCTCTTTGAATATCAGAATTGCGCGTGAGGTTTATGGGGCGGCCGACGAGCTTTTGAGGGAGCTTGACAAAGAGATTTCTGGATTGCTGATTGCTGGGCCGCCTTCCAGCGGAAAAACAACTATCTTACGGGATCTTGCCAGGCAGCTTTCGATAAAAGGGAAAAAAGTAGTCGTTATAGACGAGCGCGGGGAACTGGGGGGAGCCTTTCAGGGGATATGCCAAAACGATTTGGGACTCAGCGACGTGCTTACAGGGTTTCCTAAGGGAGAAGGAATTCTCCAGGCTGTGCGCTGCCTTTCTCCGGAGCTTATTATCTGCGACGAGGCGGGAAGCCGCCAGGAGGCGGCTGCGATTGAGGAAGGCTTAAATGCCGGCGTCGGGCTGATTACTACCCTCCACGCGGGCAGCTTAGAGGAAATCTACCGTAGGTCGCAGGGAATGCAGCTGCTGCAAAGCGGCGCTTTTTATAGAATTGTGCTGCTGGAAGGACGTTCGGCGCCTGGTACAGTACAGGGAATTTATGAAGTAGGTGATCCGAATGATAAAAATGATGGGATGTCTCATGATCGTGCTGACAGGGGCGGCGGTTGGATATCTGCAATCTAAAAGGCTGACGGCGAGAACACTTTTCTTTGAGGAATATCAAAAATTCCTTTCGGAATTGACCTTGCAGATCCGATACGATTCCAGTTCTCTGGAGCGTATTTTAGAAAAATTCAGCGATTATCGGCGCTTAGCGCCAGTGCTCAGAATCTGCCGTGAAAAAATCCAGGAGGGAAATTCTTTTTTTGAATCCTGGCGCCAGGGAGTCGGAAAGCTCTCAAAGGACAATGGGCTTTTAAAAGGGGATATCGAATTGCTGCTAGACCTAGGAAAAGGCCTGGGAATCAGCGATTTAGAGGGCCAGCTGTCTCATCTAAAGCTGAACAGTGAGCTGACGAAGCTAAGGCTGGAGGAGGCCAGAGAGTGCAAGGTGAAAAAAGGAAAGCTGTATCAAATGCTGGGCTTAAGCTTAGGAATCACCACAGCCTTGCTGTTTTTGTAAAAGAGCGTAAGGAAGGAAAAGAATACCATGGACGTAAATTTTATCTTTAGAATCGCAGCAATCGGCATTATTGTAGCAGTTTTAAACCAGCTTTTAGTGCGTTCCGGCCGAGAGGAACAGGCGATGATGACTACCCTTGCAGGCTTAATTGTGGTTTTGATGATGATTATCCAGCAAATAGATACCCTGTTTCAAACCATCAAGACCATATTTGGGTTATAAAAATGGAGATTGTTGCGTTATCCGGCATCGCCATTTTAGCTGCGATTTTGGCGGTGATGCTGAAAAAGTACAACCCGGAATACTCGATTCTTATCAGTCTGGGCGCTGGGGCTCTTTTGCTCTGGATGATACTTTCCAAAATTTCTCCCGCGATCAGCCAAATTCGGGAATTGATATCTGCTGCGGGCATTAGCGGCGAATACGGCGTGATTCTTCTAAAAACCCTGGGAGTTTGTTTTCTAACCCAGCTTTCCGCCGATTCCTGCCGAGATGCCGGGGAAGGGGCTCTGGCTGCTAAGGTGGAACTGGCGGGAAAGCTGTTCATTGTGATACTGGCTCTGCCTTTATTCCAGCAAATTGCCGGCTCCGCTCTTTCCCTGATTGGAGGCGGAGCATGAAAAAGAAATTGTTCCTGCTGATCTTTCTCATTCTCTCTGCAATATTGTTTGGAGGCGTGCAGGTCCATGCGGCAGGCGAAGAAGGCGCTTCGAGCCTGGATGAGTATTATCAGGAGCAGATGGAGACCAGCGGTGCCAACGATCTTTGGGATGAACTTCCGGGTGACACGCAAAACAGCTTGGAAAATCTGGGTGTGACCTCTCCAGACTGGCAGTCGATTCAAAATTTAAGCCCGGGAGCTGTGTTTTCAGAAATTGGAAGCCAGGCGCGGGCCCAGGCAAAAGGCCCTCTCGCCGCGATGTTTCAGGTGCTGTTTGTGATTTTGCTCTGCGCCTTAATGGAGGGCCTCAAGGTTTCCTTTGGGGACCGTCCTCTTTCCGGGGTCGTAAATACTGTGGGAACCTTATGCGTCTGTGCGGCGATCATTATGCCAATTGTCAGCTGCATTGCGGAGACCGCCGAGGTTATTTACGGCTCGTCCATGTTTTTGATGTGCTATGTGCCGGTATTGGCCGGCATCATGATCGCCGGAGGACAAACCGTCAGCGCGGCGTCCTATCATATGATGATGATCGGTGCCGGAGAGGTGGTTTCCCAGCTTTCCACTTATTTTCTGGTTCCCATGCTGAATATCTTTTTGGCGCTTTCCATTGTATCCAGCATTTCCCCGCGCCTGAAATTTAATGGAATTTGT
Organism: [Clostridium] leptum DSM 753; assembly: GCA_000154345.1. Lineage (GTDB taxonomy): Bacteria > Bacillota > Clostridia > Oscillospirales > Acutalibacteraceae > Clostridium_A > Clostridium_A leptum. Next base: position 418,320 of record DS480349.1, on the reverse strand, counting down.
GAAATGTTTTATAAGGCGGTAAAGTGGGTGCTTTCCATTGTGATGACCATTTTCGTCAGCTTGCTTACCATCCAAAATCTGATTGGCGTGGCGGCGGATAATGCGGGTACTAAAGCGGTAAAATTCGCTGTCAGTAATTTCATCCCCGTGGTAGGCGGTGCGCTCAGCGATGCTTACACAACGGTGCAGAGCTGCGTTAAGGTCTTGAAATCAGGAGTCGGGGCTTTTGGGATTCTGGCAGCGGGAGTTATTTTTTTACCGGTGCTGCTGGAATTGATTTTATGGCTGGCCGCAGTTAATCTTTCCGCTGTAGTAGGAGATTTGTTCGAGCTTAAAGAAATTTCAGTCCTTTTGCGCTCGGTAGGAAAGGTCATCAGCGCCATGATCGCAATAGTGGTGTGCTGTATGGTGATCCTGATCATATCGACTGTACTGTTATTACTGATAGGAGGCGGACACACGTGAACGGAATCAAGGAATGGTCCGCGATCCTATGCCTGGCGGCTCTGGCCAGCTGTATGCTGGAAATGATTATTCCCTCGGGAAGAATGGAGAAAATTATGCGGTTTGTCTTGGGAGGCTTTTTACTGTGCGCTATGATTTCTCCCATTTCGAATTTGGATTTTCACTTTCCTGATTTAGAAGTATCTGATTCCTCTCAGGCTCAAAGCTTTTCCGTTCATTTTGAGCAGCAGGTTGTTGACGCCGCACGGGACAATGTAGAGGGGCTGGTGGGGCAGAAATTGCGGGAAGCGCAAATTCCTTATAAAAAAGTTGAGGCTGTGATGGATACTTCCAGCTCGGACAGCATAGGTATTAGTAAATTGATTGTCACCACTGACAATCCAGAGGATAAGATCAGGATTCAAAAGTACCTGGAAGAGCATCTCCAAATTCAGACGGAAGTGGCGGTAGAATGAACGAGGAAAAAGAAAAAAGGGGCTTGTTTTTCAAAGCCCCGGACCGGTGGAAAAATTTAATTATCATCGGAGGATTAATCGGCATCGCGTTGATTTTTCTATCCAGCTATTTCCCATCCGGCTCTGGAGGCTCCGGATCCGCCGAAGAAACGCTGGATAAAATTTCGGCTCAGGAATATACAAGCCAGCTGGAAGAAAATCTGATTCAGATTATATCCCATATCGACGGCGCGGGAGAAGCTAAAGTAATGATTACCTTAGAAACCGGAGTGGAGACCAAATATGCTACGCAGGAAAAAAGCAGTACGGAATCCAGCAGGGACAAAACCTCCGGTACCTCGGAGGTTAGTTATATTACTGTGAGAGACGCCAACGGCTCGGAACGGGCTTTGGCGGTTACAGAGGTACAGCCCACAGTGAAAGGAGTGGTTGTGGTTTGTCCCGGCGGAGAAGAGCCGGTAGTACAGCAAAGGATCATCAGCGCGGTGACAACGGCGCTGGATATTTCTTCAAAACGTGTCTTTGTCACACGATTAGCATAATACAAAATTAGGAGGAATTTAAGATGGCTTTTGGAAAACGACAATTAGTATTAGCAGCGTTGGTGGTAGCTTTGGGGGCGGCCGTATATCTGAACTGGCAATTTTCTGACAACCGGGATCTGCTGGCCACCAATACCGTCACTTCTTCGCAAAAAGAGCTGGGAGAAGCCCAGTATGTCAATAACTCCGTTTCCGGCGGAGACGTGAGCTCCGGCAGCGACTCCTCCGACACATCTTCTATGCAAGACGACGTGTCTTCCGGCGTATCATCCAGCGCCAGCGGATATTTCGCCAATGCCCGGCTGACTCGGGAAAAGTCCAGGGATGAGGCGGCGGATCTGATTAAGGATATCCTCCAGGGGGTAGATGCCAGTGACGACGCTAAAAAGGAAGCGCTTAACCAGGCGGCGGCTATCGCTCAGAATATGGAGCAGGAAAATAATGTGGAGAATCTCATCAAAGCTAAAGGCTTTGCGGACTGTGTCGCGTTTATCCAGAACGGCGAATGCAGCGTAGTGGTGGCCTCTGAAGGGCTTTTAGACAGCGAGGCGATCACCATCAAGGATATCGTTGCGGGCCAAACCGGTATTAGTTTTGATAAAATTAAAATTGTAGAAGCAAAATAGGTTGAATGGTTTTCATTTTGTGGTATAATAATGAAAAGCATTGGACGTTTGACAATTGGACAGTTTCATTTTAGGGCCCTCCATGCTTTTGGAGGGCCTAATTTTATGGGTTCGGAGGAAATGGTATGAAAAGACATGAGGCCAGAGAACAGGCGTTTTTCCTGATTTTCGAGAGAACATTTCAAGAGGCTTCCTTAGAGGAACTGGTGGAAAGCGCTCAGCTGGCCAGAGATATTACCATATGCGGTTTCGCTCAGAACGTGTTCCATGGCGTAGAGAAGCACGGCGAGGAAATCGATGGAATGATTGAAAAGCACTGTATCGGCTGGACCAAAAACCGTTTATCCCGTGTCGCGGTTTCTGTGCTGCGTACCGCTGTTTATGAAATGCTGTATGAGGAAAAAATTCCAGTCAGCGTTTCCATCAACGAGGCAGTAGAAATTGCTAAAACTTATGGAAGCACGGAGGACGCCTCTTTTGTCAACGGTGTTTTAGGCTCCGTCGCCAAAGAATTGGAGAGCGCGCAATGAATCTCGCGTTAGGAATCGATACCAGCAATTACACCACCTCCCTTGCGCTTTACGATGCCCAAGCCCATGAGATCTGCCAAGTAAAGCGTCTGCTCCCTGTAAAGGAAGGAGAAAAGGGCCTGCGGCAAAGCGACGCGGTGTTTCATCATGTGCAGCAGCTTCCGGAATTAATGGACAAGCTTTGGAAGCCTGGCTGCGGAAAAGCGCTTAGTGCAGTCGGTGTCTCCGCCCGTCCTAGAGATGCTGAGGGCTCTTATATGCCCTGTTTTACCGTGGGGCTGACCTATGCAAGGCTGCTGAGCACGGCGTTAGAGGTGCCGTTTTATACCTTTTCCCATCAGGCTGGGCATATCGCCGCGGCGCTTTATTCCTCCGGAAGCCTCTCGCTTTTGAAACAGCCGTTTTTAGCGTTCCATGTGTCCGGAGGGACAACAGAGGCGCTTTTGGTTTCTCCGGATGACCAGAGGATTCTTTCCTGCCAATTGGCGGCAAAAACCTTAGATTTAAACGCTGGTCAGCTGATTGATCGGGTGGGCGTCATGCTGGGCCTTGGCTTTCCGGCAGGTCCGGCTTTGGAGCGGCTGGCCCTGACCTGTGAAAGCAAGGGCTTGAGGGGGGCCAGGCCAGCAATGAAAGGGAATGACTGCTGCCTCTCCGGTGGGGAAAATCTGTGTATCAAGCTGCTGCGGGAAGGAAAAGAGCCAGCATATATCGCCGCCTTCTGCCTGGAATATGTAAAGGCGGCGTTGGATCAAATGTGCCGAGGGCTATTGGAGCGGTATGGTAGGCTGCCGGTTGTGTTTGCGGGCGGGGTTATGTCGAACTCAATCTTGCGGGAATATTTTTCGAAACAATACGGCGCAATGTTTGCCGAGCCCCAATTTTCTTCGGATAACGCCGGTGGGGTAGGGGTTCTGACAGCGATAAAGGCGGGCTTGGGATGAATCAGGTTATTACAGTATCACAGTTGAATTTTTATATTAAGTCCTTGCTGGATGGGAACGATGCTCTAAAGCAGGTTTTTTTAACCGGTGAGATTTCCAATTTTACCGATCATTACCGTTCCGGGCATTTTTATTTTTCCTTAAAGGATGAAAAAAGCGTCATCAAATGTGTGATGTTCTCACGATATTCCAGCCGGGTGCGCTTCCATCCTGAGGATGGCATGAAGGTGCTGGTGCGGGGCGGCGTGTCGGTGTATGAGGCTTCCGGGCAGTACCAGCTCTATGTGGAAGATATGCGCCCGGAGGGGATCGGCGCTTTAAATCTGGCTTTTGAGCAATTAAAGCAGAAGCTGGAAAAGGAAGGCTTGTTTTCTCCGCAGAGAAAGCGGCCGATTCCTCCATTTCCGTCCCGGGTTGGAGTAATTACGTCGCCAACCGGCGCCGCAGTTCAGGATATTAAGAGTATTTTAGGCCGCCGCGATCCGGCTGCGGAGATTATTTTCTGCCCGGTTTTGGTTCAAGGAGAAGAAGCGCCCGGGCAGCTGATCGACGCCGTAAAAAGAATGAACCGGATTCCGGATATTGACGTTTTGATTATAGGGCGGGGCGGCGGCTCTTTGGAAGACCTGTGGGCCTTTAACGATGAGAGCTTGGCGAGAACGATATCCCAATCCCGAATCCCAGTGATATCTGCGGTGGGTCATGAAACGGATTTTACCATCTGTGACTTTGCGGCGGATCTGCGGGCGCCTACGCCTTCTGCGGCGGCGGAGCTGGCGGTGCCGGATATGCGGGAATATCAGGCGTACTTCCTGCAAGTTTGCCGGAAGCTGAAGCAGGCTGTGTCTTCCAGGATTTCAGCGGAAAAAGCCAGAGTGGATTGGTCTGTAAACAGGCCGGCGATGAGGTCCCCGCTGCATTTTATTGAGCAAAAACGCATTTTACTGGATACTGTTTCCAATAGGCTGAACCAGGGCTTCCTTCTGCGTGTTTCAAAAGCGGAAAACAGGCTTTCTGTTATCAGCGGCAAGCTGGATGCCCTCAGTCCCTTCCGAGTGCTGGGACGGGGGTATTCCCTGGTATTAAAGCAGGGAAGCTTAATTAAAACGGTAAATGATCTGAAAAAGGATGATGGAATTACGGTGAAATTATCCGATGGGGAAGCAAAATGCCAGGTTATCGGCGTATTACCGGAAAGCAAGGAGGAAATCTTATGAAAAAGCTAAGCTTTGAAGCTTCCATTCAGGAGTTGGAGGAAATTGTCGCTAAGCTGGAAAATGGAGAAGAGTCTTTGGAGGAATCCCTGAAGCTGTTTGAAAAAGGCACGAAATTGGCGTCTTCCTGCTATCAAACCCTGGAAAAGGCGGAGCAGAAAATCACCGAGCTTTCCAAACTAGAGGAAGATTCTCAGGAGGCTAATCGCTGATAAACTGATCGATAGGGAGAATGGCTATGGAAAATCAATATTTATCAAGAATTGAGGAAGCGCTGGCGTCTTATCTTCCGGCGAAGGACTGCCTGCAGAAGGATGTAATAGAAGCGATGGAATACAGCCTGCTGGCGGGTGGAAAGCGGATTCGTCCAACGTTAACCCTGGAATTTTGCCGGGTATGCGGCGGAGACGTGCAGGCGGCTATGCCGTTTGCCTGCGCTGTGGAAATGATCCATTCCTATTCCCTGATTCATGATGATTTGCCCTGTATGGACAACAGTGATTTAAGGAGGGGAAGACCTGCCAACCACATTCAATACGGCGAGGATATCGCCCTATTGGCGGGTGACGGCCTGCTTACTCTTGCCTTTGAGACCGCTCTGTCTCCTGAAAGCATAAAACTGGCCGGAGCACAGAGAGGAGCGGAGGCTGCGCGCTTATTGGCAAAGGCTGCCGGAGCGGAAGGAATGGTCGGCGGACAAGTTATCGACCTTCAGCATGAAAATCAACGGGCGCCAATCGAGGTTCTATTGGAAATGGACCGCAAGAAAACCGGCGCGTTAATTCAGGCGGCGGCGCAGATGGGATGCGCCGTGGCCGGGGCGGATCAAAAGCAAAGAGAGGCGGCGGTAGAATATGCCGCCTGTGTAGGCTTGGCGTTTCAGATCAGAGATGATATTTTAGACGTGATTTCTGACCCGGAAACCCTGGGAAAGCCTGTTGGCAGCGACGATAAAAACGAAAAATCCACCTATGTGTCCCTATTAGGAATGGAGAAAGCGCAGCAGCTGGTAAACGAGCTGACCCAGCAAGCGGAAAGCGCCCTGTCCGCCTTTTCTGAAGACACTGCATTTTTAAGGGAATTCGCCCAATCTTTGGCAAACCGGGGCTATTGAGTTCCAATTGCATACTGGCTGAATTTATGGTATAATTATTCAATTGGAACCAAAGCAACCTGACAAAAGGAGGGGATTGCTTGGAGAATCCGTCTCTGCTGGAGCAGCTTCGCCTGCCGGGAGATATCAAAGACCTTTCTCTAGACCAGCTTAATGAATTATGCGATGAAATTCGTAATAAGATAATTAATACAGTTTCTAAAAACGGCGGCCATTTAGCGTCGAATTTAGGCGTTGTCGAGCTCACGGTGGCTCTCCATTACGTTTTTGATCTGCCTCAGGATCAAATCGTCTGGGACGTGGGTCATCAATGCTATACGCATAAAATTTTGACTGGCCGGCTGGATCAGATCAGCACGATTCGCAAGGAAAACGGGCTTTCCGGTTTTCCAAAGCGTTGTGAGAGCATTTACGACTCCTTTAATGCGGGGCACAGCAGCACCTCAATTTCGGCGGCCTTCGGCATCGCCAGCGCTAAGAGCATTACTGGAGATCAAAGCAAAACCATCGCTGTGATAGGCGACGGCGCGTTATCCGGCGGCCTTGCCTATGAGGGCTTGAATAACGCCGGACGGTTTAAAAAGAATTTTATCGTAATTTTAAATGACAACAATATGTCTATTTCCCGCAATGTGGGCTCTATGGCCCGCTATCTGGCTGAAATCCGCATGAAACCAGGTTATATCAAGATCAAAGAACGGGTTGAGGCCATATTAAACCATATCCCTGTGGTTGGAAGGCATATCCGGAATTTTTTGCAGTCGTCGAAATCCGCTTTAAAGAATATGATCTATAAAAGCACCTTGTTTGAGGATATGGGCTTTTTATATTATGGCCCTGTGGATGGCCACGACATGAAAAAGCTGATCAGTGTTTTCCGTTTGGCAAAGCAATCCACAAAGCCGATTTTGATCCATTTAAAGACAAAAAAGGGAAAGGGATATTCCTTTGCAGAGCAGAATCCTAAGGACTTTCATGGGATTTCAGCCTTTGATATTGAAACGGGGGAGCCGCTTTCCGGAGGCTCGGATGGCTTTTCCGGTGTCTTTGGACAAGTGCTCTGCGATTTTGCCAGAGACGACCAGCGAATCTGCGCGATTACCGCTGCCATGAAAATTGGGACAGGGCTTTCTGAGTTTTCTCATCTTTACCGGGAACGCTTTTTCGATGTGGGAATCGCGGAAGGACACGCCGTAACCTTTGCCGCCGGATTGGCGGCTGGAGGTATGCTTCCGGTTTTTGCCGTATACTCCACTTTTTTGCAGAGAAGCTATGATCAGATTATCCATGACGCCGCTATGCAGCATATGAAGGTGGTTTTGGCGATTGACCGGGCGGGACTTGTAGGAGAAGACGGTGAGACTCACCAAGGCGTATTCGATACCGCTTTCCTAAATGAGATTCCAGAAGTGACGGTGTTCTCTCCTTCTTATTTCCAGGAAATAAAGCCCAGCCTTCAAAAAGCTCTGTACGGCTGTTCCGGCGTCGCCGCTGTACGGTACCCCAGAGGCGGGGAAGGCTACCGGCCTGCTGGCTTTTTATCTTCCGGTGGTGCTTTTGACGTTTGGGGAGACCCGAAAGCCGAACTGATGCTGGTTACTTACGGCAGGCTTTTTTCCTATGCTTGTCATGCGAAAGAAGCTCTGCATAAGCTTGGAATTGAGATTTGTATTTTAAAGCTGAATCAAATCAAGCCTATTGAGACGGAATGTATATCTCTATGCCTGGAAAAACGGCGGGTGTTTTTCTTTGAAGAAGGGATTTTAAATGGAGGCATCGGAGAAACCTTTGGGTATCTTTTGCAGAAAAATCACTATCCGGGAGAATTTTACCTCAACGCCATAGAGGAGGCGTTTGTACCCCAGGCGTCGGTAAAAAGCTCTTTATGCCGGTTCTGCTTGGATGAAAAGGGAATGGAAAATATTATTTACGGAGTAGAAAATCGTGAGTGAAAAGAAACGCTTGGATCAGTTATTGGTAGACCGTGGTCTGGCTCCCAGCCGTGAAAAAGCGAAAGCGCTTATTATGGCGGGACAGGTCTATGTTCAGAATCAAAAATCGGATAAACCGGGCACCTCTTACACGGAAGCTGTTGAGATTGAGGTCCGAGGCTCTGGATTAGCCTACGTCAGCAGAGGCGGTCTGAAGCTGGAAAAGGCGATGCGGGTGTTCCCGATCCGTTTACAGGATAAAACTGCTATGGATATTGGCGCCTCTACCGGAGGCTTTACTGATTGTATGCTGCAAAACGGCGCTAAAAAGGTGTACGCTGTAGATGTGGGGTACGGGCAATTAGCTTGGAAGCTTAGAACAGATCCAAGAGTGATCAATTTAGAGAGGACAAATATCCGCTACGCCACGAAAGAGCAGATTCCCGACCCAATTGATTTTATCAGCGTAGATGTATCTTTTATTTCGTTGAAACTGGTTTTGCCTGTAGCCAAGCTCTTTATGAGGGATGGCGCCCAAGCGGTTTGCTTGATTAAGCCTCAATTTGAGGCTGGCCGTGAAAAGGTTGGTAAAAAGGGCGTGGTACGGGATCCGGACGTTCATGTGGAAGTGATCAAGTCGGTATGCGCGATGATTCGTGAAAACGGCTTTTCCCTCTTGGGATTGGATTATTCTCCAGTAAAAGGGCCGGAGGGCAACATTGAATATTTGGCTTATCTGCAGAATACTAAGTCAAACGAATCCGAAGATCCAGTGTTTGACATTCCTGGTTTAGTTGCCGCTTCCCATCAAGAACTGAAAGTATAGGTGATTTCCATGAAGATTGCGTTGATGCCCAATTTAAGCAAGCAAAACGCACATACATATACGGTTCGCATCATTAAGCGGCTGCTGGAGCTGCAATGTGAAATTTTTCTCTATGCAAAATACCGGGATTATTTTGATATTCAGGCAATTCATTTTTATGAAGATTTTTCCGATATGGTGCGGGAGTGTGATGCGGTAATCACCATCGGGGGAGACGGCACGATTATCCATGCGGCAAAGCATGCCGCTGCGGCCGCAAAGCCGATTTTAGGAATCAATTTAGGGCGGATCGGCTTTGTAGCGGGGCTTGAGATTGATGAACTGGATAAGCTGAAATATTTAATTTCCGGGGATTATAAGGTTGAGAACCGGATGCTGCTAAAGGTAACGGTGCATACCGGAGCCGAGGAACGGGAAATCTACGCTTTAAATGACGCAGTGGTATCGAGAGGCTCTCTTTCCAGAATGGTGGATCTCAGCGTTTCCTACACGGGCAGCAAGGTCACGCAGTACCGGGCGGATGGATTGATCGTTTCTACCCCCACTGGTTCCACCGCTTATTCTTTATCCGCCGGTGGTCCGGTGATTGAGCCGGAAATGCGCTGTATGGTGCTGACACCAATTTGTGCTCATTCTCTTTTTTCCCGGTCAGTAATTTTCGGACCTGACGAAAAGCTTTCTATTTCCGCTTCCACGCGGGATGGAGAGGGCAACGCATACCTTACCGTGGACGGAGAAACCTCCGTACTGCTTCGGGAGAGAGATGTTATTGATATTTTGCCCGCTGCCCACAGCGTCCGTTTGATCAAACTAAAAAATAAAGGATTTTATGAGATTCTGAACGAAAAGCTTTCTGAGAGGAGAATTTAATCCATGAAGACAAGGAGACACTCTAAGATTCTAGAATTGATTCAGCAGCACAATATTGATACCCAGGAGGAGCTTTTAAAGCTCCTGCGGGCGGAGGGCTATGATGTGACACAGGCTACGGTTTCCAGAGACATCAAGGAACTGCGGCTGGTGAAAACCTTGGCTAATGATGGAAAATATAAATATTCTACCGGCAAAAGTGAGTCTTCTGATATTTCATTGAAATTCTTCTCACTTTTCGCGGATTCCGTGTTAAGCGTAGAATTCGCGGGAAATATGGTGGCGCTGAAATGCATGACTGGTATGGCTCAGGCGGTCTGTGCCGCGATGGATTCTATGCAGTGGGATGGCGTAGTAGCGACCCTGGCGGGAGACGATACGATCTTTATCTTAGTGCGGAATGAAGCTGCCGCTATTAATTTAGTTACAGAACTGAAAAAGATTATGAAATCCTGACGAGGGATTCGGCACAGCAAATAGAAGATAATTCCTATTGTGGATTTTGTTTTTGTTCCTTTGTTAACTATCTGCTTATGCTTGATTATAGGGACAAGTATTTTATTTCGATCATCAGATAAAAAGAGGTGAAGGCAATGCTTTCCCAGCTCTATATTGAAAATATCGCTGTCATCGAACGAGTAACCATAGATTTTTCCAATCAGCTCAATGTACTTACCGGAGAAACTGGTGCGGGAAAATCCATTCTGATTGATGCTATTAACGCGATTTTGGGACAGAGAACCTCCCGCGATTTAATTCGTACCGGGGCTTCTTCAGCTGTTGTGAGCGCGTTATTTACGGAAATTTCAGGAGAGACAGAGAAAACGCTGGAATCTCTTGGATTTAACGCGGACGAGGACAGGACTCTTTTGCTTCAAAGGGAGATCAATTCTTCAGGTAAGGGAAGCTGCCGGGTCAACGGCCGTCCAGCCACCGTTTCCGTATTGAAGGAGATCGGGAACACCCTGATCACGATTCATGGACAGAACGAAAACTATGAGCTGCTAAACGCCGACATCCCTATTCAGTATTTGGATGATATAGGCGGACTGTCCAGCCAGCTGGAGGAGTATAGGCAGGCGTATTACGGCTTAAAGCAGCTAAAAAAGGAAATGGATGCCCTATCCCTGGATGAATCTCAGAAAGCCCGCCAAATCGACCTGCTGACCTATCAGTTGCAAGAGCTGGAAGCCGCTGACCTCCAACGTGGAGAGCTGGAAGAGCTCGTCAATAAAAGAACCCTGTTTCAAAACAGTGAAAAGATCGCATTAGCGTTTCAGGAGGCTAAGGAAGCGGTTTCAGGAAATGAGGAGTCGTCCGGTGCCTTGCAGGCTGTGCAGACGGCGGCGGACGCTATTCAGGAAATTGTGCCCTACTTTAAGGAGTTACAGCCTTTATCCGAACGATTGTCGGCTCTTACCTATGAACTGGATGACTGTTCCGAGGAGCTTAGATCATATGGTGAGCAGATCGAGTACGATCCCAACGAATTGGAAGCTATTGAGGAACGGCTGGATTTATATTACAGGCTCATGAGAAAATACGGCAATACCGAAGATGAGCTTTTTGATTATTATGAGAGGGCTCAATCGGACTTAGAAGCCATCACGCTTTCTGACGAACGCTTGCGGGAACTTCATAAGGAATATGAACAGGCGGAAAAGCATACACAAGCCCTGGCGCAGGAATTATCCGAAGCAAGAAAAAAAGCGGCAAAAATTTTTGTAGGAAAGCTAAAAGCGGAGCTTTCTTTTTTGGATATGCCTGGCCTCCGTTTTTTGGTGCGGCAGTCAACCTGCGACCTAAATCGTTATGGCTGTGATGAAATTCAATTTTTGATTTCTGCTAACCCCGGAGAACCGCCCAAGCCTTTATCGAAAATTGCCTCTGGCGGTGAGCTTTCCCGCATTATGCTGGGAGTCAAAACGGTGCTCTCCGGCAGTAATCTAGGAAAAACCATGATTTTTGATGAAATTGATACTGGGATCAGCGGAAGTGCCGCGCAAAAGGTAGGGCTTAAGCTGAAGGAGGCTGCCGCTAACCGGCAGGTGCTCTGCGTAACCCACTCGGCGCAGATTGCCGCGCTCGGGAACCACCATTTTCTGATCAAGAAAGAGGTGCGAGAGGGCAGGACCTTTACTGGGGTTTATCCTCTTGACTTTGAAGGAAGAAAGCGGGAGTTAGCTAGAATGATCAGTGGTGTAATGGTAACTGACTTAACGCTAAAAAGCGCGGAAGAAATGCTCGCTTTAGCAGGATTTTCAAATGAAAGCTCTTGACAAACCAGTTTGGGTTGGATATAATTTCTCATATCGGCTGTGAAAAGAAGGAGTAAAAAAGCTTTATCTTGCGAAGAGACCCGCCGGGTGGTGTAAGGCGGGGAAGAAGGCTTTTTGAAATACATCTTGGAGCCGCGGAGCTGAATTTTTAAGTAGGCTTCGCCGTATTTGCGCACGTTACAGCGCCAGGGTATTATCGTACCCGTGAGGCCATGGCTGTGAGGCTGTGGTGAATTGAGGTGGTACCGCGGATTTTCCGCCCTCTGCAAATTTTGCAGAGGGCTTTTTTATTTTGGAAGAGCCCTCTGAGCGAAAAATAATAGAGATGGAGGAATTAATCATGGGTGTTTACGATGAACTAAAAGCGAGAGGCTTGATCGCCCAGCTGACCAATGAGGAAAAGGTACGGGATTTATTAAACAACGGAAAGACCAGCTTTTATATCGGTTTTGATCCAACGGCTGACAGCCTGCATGTCGGTCACTTTGTTCAGATTATGGTAATGGCTCATATGCAAAAGGCGGGGCATACACCGATTGCTTTGTTTGGCGGAGGAACCGGTATGATCGGCGACCCTTCGGGAAAAACCGCTATGAGAAGAATGATGACTCGGGAGGAAATTGACCATAACGTCCGCTGCTTCCAGAAGCAGATGTCCAGATTAGTAGACTTTTCAGACGGAAAAGCGATCATGGTAAATAACGCCGATTGGCTGATGAATTTGAATTATATCCAGTTTTTACGGGAGGTTGGGGTGCATTTCTCAGTAAACCGTATGCTGTCCTTTGAGTGTTACAAGCAGCGCTTGGAAAGAGGGCTGTCTTTCTTTGAGCTGAACTATATGCTGATGCAAAGCTACGATTTCCTGGTGCTGAACCGGAAGTATGGATGCCAGCTTGAACTGGGCGGCGACGACCAATGGAGCAATATCATCGGCGGCGTCGAGCTGATTCGGAAAGCGGATGACAAAGAGGCTTATGGAATGACCTTCACTCTGTTAACTACCAGCGACGGACGTAAAATGGGAAAGACAGAAAGCGGCGCTGTGTGGCTTGACCCTGAAAAAACCAGCCCCTATGATTTTTATCAGTATTGGAGAAATGTGGACGACGCAGACGTTATTCGCTGTTTAAAGATTTTAACCTTCCTGCCGTTAGAAGAAATTGAAGCTATGGCGAAATGGGAAGGCAGCCAGTTGAATAAAGCCAAGGAGATTTTAGCCTTTGAGGTGACTAAGCTGATTCACGGAGAAGAGGAAGCGGTGAAAGCTCAGAACGCGGCAAGAGCGATTTTTGGCGGCGGTGCTCACTCTGAGAACATGCCTTCCACCGAGCTTTCCGATGGAGACTTTACCGATGGCGAAATCTCGGTGTTGGATCTTTTGGCGAAAACAAAGCTGGTTCCCTCGAAGGGAGAAGCCCGCAGGCTAATCGATCAGGGAGGCATCTCTATCGATGATGAAAAGGTGAATTCCGTTACGGCAAAGATTTCGAAGAGCTCATTTGAAAAAGGCTTTGTAATCATTAAGAAAGGCAAGAAAGTCTATCATAAGGCGATCCTTTCTTAAGCCGTATCCGGGGATCAAAGTGATCAAACTGTTTTACTGAAGTCGCAAGTCTGTCAAAAAGCTCCTGCTGTTCTCACACGGCATAGTTGGACAAAATTTCAGTTGCGTCTGTTCTATCTCATTTTCGCCTTGAGCACGTCTTATTGCCGGAAACCAAGTGAGAAGCTTCCGAACTTATATTTTTAAATTATTTTCAAAATATGTTGTAAAAAAGTTTTTACTGAAATTTCTATAAGGTAAAATTCAGCATCAAAAAAGGAATCCGGCGTGAAGTCACACCGGATTCCTTTTTTGATTGCGGCAGAATGAACGGATAAGCTTCTGCTCCTGAGTGAGACCTTTTATTCCGCCAGCTTCACCATCCGTTCAGAGATAGCTAATGCCGGATCTGTGGGAACCGAAACCCTTTGAATATCGGCAGGAATGATAACCTTAGGATTTAAACGGATTGATTTTCCCGCAAACTGGGGCAGCCAGGCCCTGGATTTTTCGAGCATCTCCGAAGCCATTTCTCGAATTTTAGGAAGGGGAAGAACCGCGCTGGTCAAAGGATCCATACTGAGAGCGTAAACGAGCGTTTCGGGATCCCCAGATTCCGCCGCTTCTACCGTGAGCTGATGGACTAAAACATTGGTCATATTCAGTGCGGCGCATTGAGGCGGAAGCTTTCCCACAGCCGTAGGATGCAGTCCCACGCCATCGGCAAAAATAGGTACTTCTGCGCAGCAGTTATCCGGAAGATTTTCAATACATCCGTTATTTCTAATATTGCCGTTGAACCGGAACATCCGGTTACATTCGATTGCTTCGATAATATAAGAGCCGTATTCCACGCTTCTTTTAGGAAGCTCAATCGGTTCATCGGCAAAGATATCCTGGTTACCGTATTTCTGTGAAACCTTTAGGTTCCAATAGTACGCGGCTCCTGATTCTCCGCCGAAAAGAGGTTCGTCGCAATAGGTATCCAGCGTTTCCCGGCTCCTGCGGAAATAGGGAAGGTATTCGGACAGGTGACCTGAGGACTCCGTCATAAAATAACCAAAATGGCGGAACATCTCGCCCCGTACCTTTTCATTGGCATAGTATTCCGGTTTTTCAAATACCTCCCGGAGCTTGGGATACAGATCCTTGCCGTGGCTCTCCAGCTTAATGAACCAGCCCATATGGTTGATCCCAGCGCAGATATAGTCAATCTCTGATTTTTCCACTCCGGTATAGCGTGATAGGAGATCCAAGGTAGTTTGCACCCCGTGGCATAAACCGACTACCTTAACGCCGCTGTTAGCCAGAGATAAGCAAACTGCTGACATTGGATTGACATAATTCAAAAGCAGCGCGTTGGGACAAAGCTCACGGATTTCTGCGGCAAGGGAGTTCATGACAGGAATCGTGCGCATCGCGCGGAAAATTCCTCCCGGACTCAGCGTATCGCCAATACATTGATCCACTCCATATTTCAGAGGGACCTCGTAATCCACCTGATAAGCGCGCATACCGCCGATCAAAAAGGTGGAGATAACATAGTCGGCGCCCATTAAGGCTTCACGGCGGTCTGTCGTGACTTGAAATTCGGCCTTTAAACCGTATTTTTCCTTGATTTTTTCCAGGTACGCTTTTAACCGGGTAGTGCGCTGACCGCTGATGTCCATCAGGCAAAAGGTAGTGTCTTCCAGTCCCGGAGTAACCAATACGTCTAGGATTAAGGTCTTGCAGAAAACAATGCTTCCCGCTCCGATAATTGAAATCTTTCTCATGGCTTTTTCTTCCTTTCTGTAACCCGTGTTTATGCGTTTGGGTTAAAGAGAGATCCCGGACTCCTGAGCGACTCTTTGGAGATACCGGAGGCCTCTGCTGTATTCATCCGCGTTTTGATAATGTTCCATCATCATAGTTACTGTGTGGGGAAGAGAAGCAAAGCCTTTTAAAAATGCGGATAAATCCACTTCGCCTTCTCCGGGAATGGCTTCCTCAATCAACGTGGTAATTGCCGGACGTTTTAAACGGGCATCTTTTACGTGAGCAGAAATAATTCTATTTGGGAAGAGCTCAACACATTTTTCCGTCAGCTCTTTCGCCTGATAAAGCTCCCTCGGGGAACGCATCATATTTGTCAGATCAATATGGGCTCCGAATTTCTCCCGGTCTACCGCTTTCAAAATTCTGGCATACTGTTCCGGACAATCAATCGAGTTATACATGAAAACCTCATAGGTAAAGTAGGTGCGCTTAGGCTTTACTGTGTCAATGATGAACCGGGCCATTTCCACGGCGTCTTCAAAATGTTCCTCGGTAAAATTTTGGGGATTATGGTTTTGGTATCCCGGCCCTTCGCAATAGGAGCCCGCTGTGTTTACCACACATCCGGCGCCTAACTCCTCAGCCATCGCGTAGATTTTACACATTTCCTCCCGGTTTTTTCTGCGTTCGTCGGGACGCAAATCCAGCATGTTTTCCCAATAGCCCGCTTCAGCAATCAAAATGCCCTCTTTTTCAAAGGCTTTTCGAGCAATACGGATCTCGTCAGGCTTATCGATGGTGAGATAATCAGGTGCATAGGCCGCTTGATAACCCATTTGTTTGGCTAAATGGGCCAGCAGCTCCGGATCCTTCGCGTTTTCTTCAGCGCTGGGAAATACATGGCCGCCGAGCTTGATCATAGGGACGCCTCCTTTCAGCTGTCATAGCGGAATACGATTTGAATGACGTCCTCAGGATGCTGATCTACATGTTCATAAGCGGCAGGAGCATCCTGATAATCTACCATATTGATCAAATTATCGAGGGACAGCTGTTTCAAAAGATTCATACAAAACTCCTGCCGGCGGCTTAAGGAATAAAGGGTGGAAAAAGCAGGATCTACATGGGCGCTTTGAGACTGCTTCAGTCCGATGCGGTTATGATGAAATTCATCCGCCAGGTAAAGACCTCTGGCCTCCGATTGGTACCAGCTTACGACGATGACAGTAGTTTCCGGCGCGGCAATCCGAATTGCCTCGTTTAAAGCGTGCGTGTTGCCGGAAACCTCAAGCACCACATCAGCCCCTCGATTGCCGGTTCTTTTCCGAATTTCCAAAGCGATATCCTGGCCGCTGAGGGGATCAAAGGTGTCGTCGCAGCCATTTTCCTCTGCGGCCTGGCGGCGGTGGGAGTAGGTATCGATTCCATATACCTTTGCCGCGCCGCTCATTTTGGCCATTTGGGCGCACAATTGACCAAGCAAGCCTAAACCGCTGACCACAACTACGTCGCCCAGCTTAATTCGCGCGTCCAGAATGGCGTTGTAGGTGGTCATGAGATTAAAGAAAAAGATTACATATTTGGGATCGAGGTCCTTTGGGACCTTAATAAATTCAGAGGCGTCCTTGACTACCTGGGTCTGGTGGGGAGAGGAAGAATAAACAATATCTCCGATTTCAAAGCCAGCGACCTTGGCGCCTTTTTCGATCACCTTACCTACATTGGAATAGCCAAGCCCCCACATACCGGGATCGCAGCTTCTTACCGGATAAGTCCAGGCCTGTTGCCCTTCAGCCGGAAGAAGAAGCCGGGTTTCCGGATCATTGATTTTTGAAAACTGAGGCACCAGGTTTCGATAGACGTTCATTTCGGTACCGTGGCTCATTCCGGAATAAAGAGTCTGTACACGGAGATCGTTTTCGCCTAAAGGAAAATCAGGAGCCTCATCGACCCGCATCGTTTTGGGAGCGTCATATACTAAAATTTTCATGATAACATTCCTTTCTTTCTGTATAGATGGGATTTTCGTTTTAGTTTGATACGTTATTTTAAGGTTACCTGAACCCAATGCATAGCGTGCCACCCATCCTGTTGGATGATGGTTTCGCCCGGATGCACTGTTTTTTTCAGAACAGAATAGCAGCTCAAGGGATGAATTTTTCCATCGACTGTGTAGTCCACTAATCTGAAATCAGCCGAATGCTCTGTTTTCACCATAAGATCGGTGCCGGCGGCGACAAAGGAATTTTCTGCCACCTGGATGACGAAGAAGGGACGGAAGCCCGAAATGTTAGCGCCGCATAAGGAAATGGTGTTTCCTTCCTTTGCCCAGCCTCTGGTTATATCGCCGGCTTCATCCTCTACGACAATTTTTACCGGGATATTCCGCGCCGGCAAAGAATCATAAGGAATCCAGTCGGTAGGCATCGTGGTTTCGTCAGTGCTAAGACGCTCTGTAATGCGTATTTTTTTATTGTCCAGAGGGATTACAGTATCGTCACGCCGAACCAAAGGAAGAGAATTCAGCAGCTTAGGATCACACAGAGACAGGGGGTCGCTTTCGTTATAGCCCATATGCCACCGGATACAGCCTTTTCCGACTTTTTCGATACCAGGCAGTTCCGGAATTTCACGATGACGGGCGAATTCTCCGTTTTCATCCAGCTGCATGTTGTCGTTATGGGCGAACACCACGCCTCCATCGGCCGCGAATTTTCTCAGCCGCCGCCAGGTTTCCTCCCGGTAGCCTAAGGCGTAATAGGGAGCGAACACCGCTTTGGTATGGGAAAGGTCAAAGTCAGCGAAATCCCGGTCGTTTACGCCGATAAAGGGAATATGGTTCTCTTTTAAATAAACGGTGTATTCATAGCCGCCGCCCTCTAAACAGGTTTTAGGATAGATAAATACGACCTGCTGATTAGCGGTTTGGTCAAAAGCCAGGCCTTCCATAAGAGCAGCCCAGTTGCGCATAGTAATTAGGCCGTGGCGCGGAGTGCCATCCGGATGGACGCAGCAGCCTAATTCCAGATCCCAATAATCTACAAACCCAACCTTATAGCGCCAGTTGACCATGCTCATATTCCAGTTCCAGGGCATCAATCCGCAGCCTCCGAATTTCAGCGTCCAGGCAAGGCTTTTGCTCAGGTGGTCCTCCAGATCCTTTTCCCCTTTTCGAGTGGAAGGTGTGGGAACCCAGGCCTCCTGAAGCAGACAGGGCTTACCGGTGCGAAATTCATCCTTGGTTTTGCAGCAAGGTGTGTGAATCGAATGCCAGTCTGCGGATTCTCCCAAAGCGACGTTGTCCTCACAACCATAGGTGCCAATGCCGATCATCTGTCCGGTTTTTCCCCATATGCCACGCATCTCCGTCAGCCATTCTGATGTAGGATACATTTCCGTGTCTATTTCATTACAGATATCCCAGGAAATCGAGGCGCAGCCTCCCAGGCGTTCCATAATTTGCTTGGCAAAGGCCATTTGCGCTTTTCGATAGGCCTTGACCATCGTGAGCCTGGAACTGCCAACCCAATGAGCGGGATTTCCCATTTCAGGCCCTGTTTGCGTATAAACGGTAGGCATGAGAATAAGATCCATGTGGGAGAACAAGGCTACGTGAGCCTCAATCGCGCGCAGATGCCGCTCGCTGATTTCTGGACCCTTCTCAAAGGAACGGTAGAAATCGCCGTGGGTTTCCGCAAAGATTTCTCCCGGCATGACGCGGAACCAGCCTGGCATGAAATAGTGGGTGCGCACTAGTACCATTCCGGCTTCATGAAGCGCTTTAGCGTCCGAAGCCAGCCGAAGCGGATTTGGATTATGCCATGTCAGGGAATACTGACAGCGATCCTGCCAGTTTGTTCCATTGATCCAGCGGGAATGGGAAACCTGTTTGCCGTTTTGATATTCCGAAAAGTAGCAGCCATCCGCCTCTAAGCGGCGGGTATGACGCAGGCTTTCCGGATCCCAGGTTACAAGAGCAGACTCTGAAAAGTCCCGCACCTGATGTGTCTCATCTAAAAGCTCGAACCGAATCGGCTGCAGCAGCAAAGTCTTATCATAAGAAACCTGGATGCTATCCTTTTCAGAAATAGCCCATTCGGGGGATTTGCCGCCGCGAAGCTCTTCCTTGGTCAGCTTTGCCTGCCCGCTGCGGATATGCCAGCCTATGGGAAGTGTGCCGCACAGCTCCGGCAACACCTCAACAGTATCTCCATGATGTAAGGCTGCATAGGGAAGTTCAATATTTTTCAATACCGCCGGCAAGCACAGCCAGTTCAGCATAGAATCAATCAGCTCCTCAGGCAGCGGACCGTTTAAAACTCCGGTAAAAATCGCCCAAGGATGAGGAATCACCGATTGATCCTTATTATATGGGTTTCCCCAGAATTTTGTCAGCAGGAGAGAGGGCATGACTTTTTGTCCATCCGGTGTCGTGACCCAACCCGCGGGGATGGTTTCCCGGCAAATCGGCCTGCCATGATAAGAGCGGCTGTCAATCAGCTCCAGCTCTGGAAAGGTCAGCTCCAGAGGAACGGTTGTCGTAAGATTTACGCTGCGCTCCGGCATGCAATTGGTCAGCGTTAAGTCTCCCACAAGCGCCTTATCAAAGGTTTGCTTCCAATCCATAAAAACGTTCTCATAAGCGGGGGAATATGGAGTAAAACCAAGTCTAGCCCGAAAAATATCCATTGGCATCGACAAGCCGCCGTATCCCTCGTGATTTCTGAGATCGCCTAAAGTACGGATGACCTCGCGCCAGGCTCCATTTTCAAAGACCATAGCCTTTTCAAAGGGCATTCCGCCGATGTGAAGCAGTCCTCCGCCTTGGGCAAAGAAAGAGAAAAGAGAGTCTTCGATTTCCATAGGATAATATTCGCCGTGAGCGTTGAAGAAATAGTCTCCGGAAAATTGGCCGGACATAATCCCTTTGGTATCGACAAATTGAAGCTCCGCTTTTTGGGAAAGCTTTTCTAAAACATCGCCGCAGCCCTCTGAAACGGGAAGTCCCGTCTGCTGAAATACCAGTATTTTCATATTCTTTGCGGGTTTCTCTGCCCTTTCAATGAAAAAGCAGGATTTCCCAATCACCGTCCTTTTGTAAAATGATTAAAATTGTGTGTCGACAGAAGCCCGAAAGGATTACCAATCCTCCAGTTCAATTCCGTTTTCTTTATCAAGGTCAGTGGTCGTTCTTTGCACTAAACCGATGGGGATTTCATAGGTAATTTCTCCAGAGGGAAGAGTACCCTCGATCATCTCTGTTAATTTTTGCGCGGCAACGGTTCCCATACGGACTTTGGGAACATTGATAGTAGTGAGTGAGGGAACGGCGATGGAGGAGACATAGGTATTGTCAAAACCAATCACCTTCACTCGGCTAGGACAATCTATGCGGTTTTCCTTCATGGCCTTTAATACGCCGATTGCCATCTGATCATTGCAGGAGAAAACTCCGTCAAATTGGATCCCATTCATGATAATGCGCTTCATCGCTAAATATCCGCTGAGAGTTGTATAATCTCCGTATTCGATCATGCTGGTGTCATAGACAAGGCCAGCATCTTCCAGTGCGGCTCGGTATCCGCATAATCGGTCATAGACCACATCGTGAATTTTGGGCCCGGAGATTACTGCAATATGAGAACACCCTCCCTCTAAAAGATATTTGGTGGCGATTTTTCCTCCCAGAAAATTGTTTACATGAACGGAGAAAATCCCATAGCTGGATAAATTTCTTTCCAGGCTCACCACAAAAACCTTTTTATGACTGGCGGTTAGCGAGGCAAGCTCACGAAAATACTTTTTTTCCAGATAACTGGCCACTGAATTCAGAATAATACCGTCCACCTTATGATCCAATAAGAGAGAAACGCAGTGCTTTTCTTTTTCAAAGCTGAAATCCGAGGAATAAAATAAGATCTGGTAGCCATGCTCAGAAGCGTATTTTTGAATTCCATTCATTACCTGGGGAACAAAAATAATATGAAAGGAACTGACAATTACGCCGATCATTTTTGTATTCCTGATCTTCATATTACGGGCTGTAACATCAACCCGGTAATGTAAATCTGCGATCGCTGCCTGTACCTTTTGAGTTAATTCATCGCTGACATATTTGGAGCTGTTCAATACATTAGAAACAGTTGAAATGGAAACTCCCGCCCGTTTTGCCACATCTTTAATTGTCGCCATTCATAATCAGACTCCGTTCTGCCTATTTTTGAATTCACCGGTTTGTTGCAAGCGAGAATAACAGGAGGATTCCAATTTGCTTTTAGAAAAGGCCGCCCCCTATTTAAAAATCATAAAAAGGAGGACAGCCTTTGTTTACAAAGAATCAGTGAAAATAGGGGAAAGCGTTATTCTCCTATCACCTCTGCGGCAACAGCTGCCACAGAATCGGCGGCCTGCTCAGGAGTTATAGTACCGGCAAAAAGATCCACGATCCGCAGCTTCAGCTCTTCAATTACGGAGGTGTCAAACGCCCAGTCCGCCAAGTTCATCTGAGGCAGATCCATCTGCTTTGTAAAGGCTTCTTCCTGGAACAGGGGATCCATTTCCATTCCTAATTCTTCCATGGATTCATTAAAGGACTTATTTACTGTGTACATAGCGGAATCGGCAAATTTTGCCTTGCAGCCGTCAAAATTAAAGGAATAATCCAGCCAAGCCGCCGCGGCCTCCTTTTCGGCATCGCTGGCGCCGCTATAGACCGCGTAAGCGTCGTTGGCAAAGAACATTTGTCCCTGAAGCTCGGTGCCAGCGTCAATCTTAGGCAAGGAAACCGTGTGGATCTCAAAAGGAACGCCATCACGCCCTCCGGTCACAGATTCCGGCCACCAGGTTCCGCAATACATAAACAGAGTCTTTCCGGAAGCCCAAGACTGATTGACAGACAGGTGATCCGAGGATTCAAAGCCTGTAATAAAGGCGCCGCTCTGTCCAAGCTTTTGTAAAGTACCGAATACCTCCAGCACCTCGGGAGAATCATTCCACTTTACCGCCCCACTGTTCAAATCATCAATGAGCTGCGGAGTCGCTACCTGCATAAAGTAGTCACCCATCATAATAACACCGGGCCAGCGGTCCAGGTTACCGAAGGAAAGCAGCTGATAGCCGGCGCCGTTGACCGTGTCCTTTAAAGCGATGAACTCATCGATGGTCATGTCCTGCTTCAGATCAAGTCCCAGCTCTTTAGCCATATCAGCATTATAATACAGCGTCTGCCAATATCCGCCGGTAGAACGAGGAATGGCATAAAGAACACCGTCCTTGGAGCAGGCGTCATAAATGTCCTCGTAGCTCATGTCTTTCCAGCCATACTGCTCCGAATAGGAATTCAAATCCGCGCATGCCCCGGCCGCAATTAAGTCGTTCAGCTGAGAGCCTACCTTGGGACGGAGAATTGTGGGAGCCGTACCCGCCTGGATAGCGATTGTGGTTTGCTCCTTCAGTTCGTCATCCTGGTAAAGGGTGTACTCGATTTCATATTGGGGGTATTTTTCACTGAAAGCCTCATAGTAGGCCATCTCGTTTTCCAGGGGCGCGTTCAGCCAAGCCGTAATTTTAACGGTTTCACCGCTTGAGCTGGAAGCTTCCGCTGAAGAGGAAGCCTCATCAGAAGAAGCAGGCGCGCTGGAATTCGCAGAGTCTCCGGAACAACCTCCCATTACCATTGGGACCGCTAACATACAAGCTAGAACTGCCAGGAACTTCTTTTTCATTAGTGTTTACCTCCCGTTTTTTTAATTTGTCCTTTTTCAGCAAGGACAGAAAAATATTTGAAATACTGCTTTCAGCAGCATTCCCACCGACTAAAATTACGCATTTCCAACGCTCCGGTCTACTGAGCCGCGGAATTTATTGAACAGACCGGTTAATACCAATGCCAGCAGGAACACGATTACCGCCATTGCACAGGCATAGCCAAAACGATTTTCGGTAAAGGCCAGGCGGTACATAAGAATTGATGTCACCTTGGTAGCGCTGCCGGGACCGCCTTGCGTCATAACATAGATGATATCAAAAGCCTTAAAGCCGCCGATTAGGTTAATCGCAGAGCCAGTCAGCACAGTAGGCATTAGAAGAGGCAGAACCACCCGCCAGAAGGTTTGGGTTTTGGAAGCCCCATCAATTGCGGCGGCTTCGATGATGTCATGGGGAATATTCATCATTGCGGCACAGGTCATTACCATACCAAAGCCTGACCACTGCCAAATTACTGGTATAAATGCCCAGAATAGCGCCATATCGGCATTGCTTAAGTACTGAATGGGATTTACCGGATCAATGAGTTCGAATAGGCCGAGAACACTGTTGACCAACCCCAGATTGGGATCGTAGATCAGCTGCCATAACAGCCCGATCGCTACATAGGACATCATCATCGGCATAAAAAGTATGGTACGGAATACGCCGGAAGCCGCCCGGTTTGGAGAGAGGTATTCTACCATGACGCCGTAGAGCAGTCCTGTCAGCGGCAGAATGACAACGGATAATACCACCCAGATAACCGTCACCCAGATAGAATTCCAAAATTCGTTGTTATGGAAAATTTTGTCGTAATTGCCCCATCCGATATACGCAGCCTCTTTAAGGCCATCCCAATTCGTAAAAGAAAGCCTGAGAGAGTCCAGCATTGGATAGAACAGAAAAGCGGAGATCACTAAAATGGAAGGGAGCAAATAGAAGTAAGGTTCCAAGCGGCGCATTGGATGAAATTTCTTTTTTGTTTTTGTCATCACATTCTCCTCCTCAACCCTTTACCGCGCCGGCAGTTAAGCCGCGGATAAAATATTTTTGCAGGAACAGATAAAGGATAATAATCGGAATGACCGAAAGGGAAAGAATCGCAAAAATTTTCGGCCAATCGGAAGCGTATCTGCCAACAAATACCGTTAAAGTCAAGGGAAGGGTTTTCACATCGTTGGCGCTTAAAAATGTAAGTGCGAAGATATACTCATTCCACGCAAACAGCGCCTGGTAAATGATAACGCTGGCGAGCCCTGGCTTGCTCAGTGGGAGCATAAAGCTTAGGTAGTAATGAAAGCTGTTGCAGCCGTCAATTTTGGTGGACTCATAGATATCCCTGGGAACCTCTTGAAAGCTGTTGCGGAGCAAAAGCATGGAAAGTGGAATCCCCACTGCGGTATAGGCGATCACCGCAGACCACTGGGTATTCAGCACCTGCATAGATTTAAACATTGAGAATAGGGGAATCAAAATAATCTGGGCAGAGATAATTTGTCCAGCCAAAATGAAAAGGTAAAGAGCGTTTTTCCCTTTAAAGTCCATAACCGCAAACGCGAATGCGGCGAGACTGGAAATCAGGACAATTAAAACAACACTGATCACCGTGATCATCAGGCTGTTCATCAGCGCCTGAGAAAAATTAGCGGCGATCCACGCATCCCGATAAACGGTAAAATCAAATCCAGTGGGGAATGCCAGCGCATTTTGATAGATCTCGTTGTTGGTTTTAAAAGAACCCAGGAACATCCATAAAATAGGGTAAAAGGAAATGAGGAGCAAAAGAACTAGCAGTAAAAATAGAAGCCAGCGACCGATTCCTTTTTTTCCTACTTGAGTTTGATTCATTTCAGACACCTTCTCCTTTTTATGATTTCTCCCCCGAGGATTCCATGTATCACAACCACAGCAATCGTGCGGGTTATCCAAACATTTGAATGGAAAAGCGGCAAATGTTTTTCATCGGATGTATCCTCCGCATTCTGAATGTAAAAAGGTAAAAGAAACAGTGGGAAAACCGAAAGCAGCTGGCCTTCCCGGTGCTGCAGGAAGAAATACAGAGCTTCCAGCCGAGGACCCGCGCCGATAGAAATCGGCGCAGATCCAAGCGGCATCGGGGAAACTTAAAATTCTCCAAAAGAAGAATGGTTAAGCATAGCACAGAGTATACATATCAAAGCAATCCAAACGGTCGATGGAAATTTTCACTTTACCGTTTTCATAGGTAAAAGCCACCGGCTCGTCATTATAGGACTTTAGCACCTTGACCGGTTTTTCAGGAGATTTGATTTCCACGTCGAAATGATACACCGGAAGGAAACGGAAATCCTCCTGAAGGTTCACCATGCCAATATATTTTTCTTTGTATTCCGGCGCGTCAAATACTACAAATTCTACCGGCTCAGGAGCGGTGGAGGAAGAAAATACAGGTTCTTCCGAAAGCAAGGAACGGATCAGTCCGGAGAAAATATCGCTGTGCTGGAAGCGCTCGGCCTTTTCAAAGGGAACGCAGGACCAGATTACGGTGCCCTTGCCATATTGAGTTTTTAAAACAGCAGGATAATCAGTAAAGATTCCAGGAGGATTGGCGTGAATTGTCGCAAAAGGATATCTGGGATCATCCTTTGTGACGATCTCACTGGCGTAGGAGCACAGATCGGTGAAAATTCCCAAAGGGTTCGGAACCGTATAGGGAAGGGTCAGGGTTCCTAAAACCTCTCCGTTTTTCTGTCCTTTCATTTTAAAGGAACGTTCAAACATGACCAGCGGATAATCCTTGGTAAAATATCCCTGCATCCAGTCGGTGCCTTCCGCTGGAGAGATGTAGGTGATATCCTCTTGGGTTAAGCCCTCAATGGTACCGCCAAAGAATTCCTCAGCCAGTTCTGGCGCGGAATGGCCGCTCATGTATAGGCGGCCGCCGTCCTTTACATACTTCCGTAAAGCATCGCGCTCTTTTTCTGAAATCATTGGAGCATCCGCCAATACCACAACCTTTGTATCCTTTAAAAGCTCAAGCTTCCAGTTATTCAGAACCGTATAGGGGATATGGTGCCTCTGTAAGGATTTTCCAGCGCCGATGGAGGCATCTAAATGAGGCATTGTATCATCGGTTTCCTCCTTGGAACCGATTTTGACGCCGTTGTTTTCCACGTCCATTTTACCGTTGAGATTGAAATAGACGCCAACGTCATAGGCCATTTCCCCTCGGGTTAAATATTTTTCATAATGCTCCATCTCGCCGTGAACCTGGCCAATCGCCTCATAGACCCTACGGTCATGGGTCCCTTTAGGATCGATAGCGTCGATCATTAGGCTTGCGCCGTGATGCAATGCCGTAACCAAAATGCTGGCCCGGAGCTGGTCCATAGACTTGGTCGTGGTATGCTCGCTCAGGGCGGGATAGCACCGAGAGGTCATATACTCAAAAGGCTGTATCTGGGTTAAGTTATAATATAATTTGCAGGCGAAGGATTGCTGAGCGATACCGCCGTAAAGATCACCGCCTGCGTAATCACTGGCCTTTGCAATATTTTCGTTCACGCCTCGATTCCACATATGTACAGCATTGGAATACTGATGCTCTACAGCACATTCCGGCTTATGCTTTTTAATTTCCGCCGTCATATCTAAGGCGAAATCTTCCATCCATTCCTGACGCTTGCGCTGGAAAAGATTCCAACGGTCATCCTTCCAGTCAATCACCTTGGGCATAGGGCCGCCCACCTCTTTTTCCCAGCGAGCGCGGCATTCGTCACAATAGCAGACCATGGGCCAGAAAGTCATATCCAGGAAAATACCTTCAAAATCAAAATAGTCGCAGAATTCGGCCATTTGCGTGCGAATGAAATCCCGGTATTCCATATTGTTGGGACAGCACAGGCCATAGCGTTTACCAGTTGCCCTGGAACCTCTTCCTTCCAGATCACGCATCTGCCATTCCGGATGCTCATGATAGGCCCAGTTGTTATAAATAATGCTGTAATAGGCTACGACAGCCATACCGTCGTCATGGCATAGGTCGAAAAGCCTTTTCATAGCATCTTCCTTGCCAATCAATCCGCTATGCATCTCTCCGGATTTGGTAGGCCAATAGCACAAGCCCACATGGGACTGAATATAAATCATTGGCGCGTTAATCTTTGCGATTTTCAAGCTTTCAAAATAGGCTTCAGGGTCAAACTGGGACATAAATTCCGGATTCCAGTTTTCGATGTGCATATCCATGAGAGTACGGCGAAGCTTATCGCGGTAATTATAGGTCATCCCAAACTCTTCCTTTCCATAAATGGTGATAAGACCGATTTACCACCGACGGATATTCCATTTTTACTTATCCCGGCGGCACTTGCGCTTAGGGAAGCTTTTTGCGCAGGACCTCTGGCAGTTCCCGACGCATCCGTTCGTTGATATCACCTCCTAGTTCCAGTTTCATCGGAAGATCAACACGCCGGTGCTCCAACGCGCTGATACACATTGCTTCCAGTGCTTCATATCCCGCAAAGGCCTGTTGGATATTGCAAGGATGGATTTGAGCATCGTCATCGAGCCAGCGGATAAGATCTTCTGTATATTTTGTCTGACCTATGGGATGCTCTAGTTCATCGCGGAATCCATTTTCTTTTCCGCTGAGGATAGATCCGTTTGTTGCGGCAGTAAAAGCGCCCCAGCTTCCGCTGCATTCAGCCCATGCATAGCCTGTGCTTCCGTAAACCGTCAAGCGGTCATCCTCCCAAAAATCAATCGGATAGACGCTAGCCTGATAATCTTCAGCGTGAGAGTGAAATTTTTTGGAAAAATATCCGAATTGCAAGGTGGAACGGACTCCATTTGCCATAACCGCTTCCCCTAAGAAATAATCAGGGGAGGGATGGCTGTCGGAAAGCAGCCCCTTCCCATGAACGTGACCGACAACGCTGACAGGTCCGATTCCGCTGTTGGCCCAAATGGCATAGTCCATATAATGAGTGCCAAGCTGCGAGAGCCAAGGCTGACATTCGGCGTTGATCCGCTCAATTGTACCTAGTTCTCCGCTTTTCAGTATTTTTTCCAGGATCTGAAAATTCTTTAAATATTTATGCTGATGGCATACAACTGCCTTGATATGATGCTCTTTGCAAATTTCCGTCATTTCTTTTGCTTCGGATAAGGAGGTCGCCATTGGTTTTTCCATACAAACTGCTTTTACTCCTGTACGGGCGGCTAACTGAACCAACTCCAGTCTTGTGTCGGGCAAGGTACAGAAAGAGAGTATATCAGGCTGCAGCTTCTCTAGCATTTCAACCGCGCTGCGGTACCAACGCTCTTGCGGGATTTGAAATTGGTTCCCGACAGCCTCCACACGTTCCGGCTGTAAATCGCAGATACCGACGATTTCGATTCGAGCCTGATGGTTCTGAAACCCTTTTAAATGAGTTATTCCCCGGGCGCCTAAACCAATTTGAACAACAGAGTATCTTTTCATACAGGTCCTCCTTAATTGAAAGCGATCCATTTTATAAAAAGCTTAAAAGGGATCCCAATGTGACGAAACGATTTTCTGAAAAGGAAGCCGGTTATTTCATATATATTGGCTGTATGCGGAATTATGATTTGTTAGACAAAAAAATAAAACAAATAAAGAGAATAAAAAAATGCGATATTCTACGGGAAATCTGTAGAATATCGCATAAAAATACACGAAACAAATTGTTTTAATATGCAGTTTTTGACGAAAAAATAGATCTAATTAATTTAGAATGATATTATTTAAAAATTTTAGATAAAAGTGTTGAGAAAACTTCTGTATAAAAACGTTTCTTATAATTATATTTTATTTCCACCATACTTAGAACAATAAGTCAATATTAAATAAAAATATTTTATTTAATATTAAATTCTGTTGACTTTTACAAAACGGGCGAGTATAATAAATCCAATTCTAAAAAAACGTTTTTAGAACAGCATTGCTTTCATCGGAAATTGTTTCAACCACATTCTAAGGTGCTCCAGAGCCTTTTGCTGTAAATAAGCAGAAGAAAATAATTATGTCCAAAAACATGATGAAGGAGTCGAAGCTGTAATGAATGTTTTTGAAACGCTATTTCAAGAGGGAAAAGGTATTTTTCGCTTAAAGCCAACATGGGTTCCCAGATCGTTCTGCCGGCCGGGACAAAGGTTAAAGCTGGATCCCAGAGATTTATATGTGTACGGCACAGAGAGAGGAGCTATTGATGAACGATGGTTCGCTTCCACAACGCCTGCAGATAACGGCCCTGGTACTCCAGCTGATGAGGGGCTGAGTTACATTGTGTCGGCGGATGGCAGCACGCAGGTTCTTTTAAGGGATGCGGTAAGCTCCTTAAAAGGAAACCTGATTGGTGAAGCGCTTTGGGAAAAATATGGCAGATGGCCGATGTTTTCAAAGTTTTTTGACAATTTAGGTCCGTTACCGCATCACATTCACCACCGTGATCAGCATGCCGCAAGAGTAGGGGAGTCCGGAAAACCGGAAATGTATTTTTTCCCGGCACAGCAGAACAATCATAACGGAGAGTTTGCTTATACCTTTTTCGGGCTTAACGAGGATGTATCGAAAGAGGAGGTCAAAGAGGCTCTGAAAAACTTTACCAAAGGAGATAACGAGCTTTTAAGCTTGGCAAAGTCTTATAAGCTGACGTTGGATACCGGCTGGGATGTTCCTCCTGGAGTATTGCACGCACCGGGAAGCCTCTGTACTTATGAGCCTCAGTTTGCGTCAGATGTTTATGCTATGTATCAGTCTGTGCTGTTTGGACACCATACAGTGACGGAGGATTTGCTGTGGAAAAATACTCCGAAAGAAGAAATTGGTAATTTTGATTATCTGGTGGATGTGATTGACTGGGAAAAGAATGTAGATCCAGAGTTTCATAAGCACCGTTTTATGGCGCCGAAGCCGGTGCGTCCGATTGAGGAGATGGAGAAAGAAGGCTTCATAGAGGAATGGATCTGTTATAAATGTCCTACCGTTTGTGCAAAACGCCTGACGATTTTGCCAGGAGCTACGGTTACGATTCGAGACAGCGCCGCCTATGGCTTTATCACTATCCAGGGGCATGGGAAATGCGGCGTTTGGAACATTGAATCACCGGCGATGATTCGTTTTGGCCAGTTAACAAATGATGAGTTTTTTGTATCGGCAGAAGCCGCCCAGGCGGGAGTAACCTTTACCAATCCTTCTGATTGCGACCCAATTGTTATTTTGAAGCATTTTTCTGAAAATCCGGATCTCATGATCTCGGATTGAAACTGTTAGTTTTTCCTGGAAATAAAGTATCCCCAAATAACCGCTCCGAAAGTCTCGTAAAGTCATTTGGCTTCACAAGACTTTCGGGGAATTAGACAAGGTGCTGTATGTTTTTTTAATTCATAGCGCTTAAAAGGAACCGCGTATGTTTCATCTGGAAACATACGCGGTTCCTTTTAAGCGCTTTCTATTTGTAATTTTAATTTTTACCTAAATAAGCGTCAAATAAAAATATGGAGCATAAAATTGAAATCTAAAGTCAGATAGCTTAATATACAAAGCCGTCAATAAACGAGGGTTAAGCCAAAGTTGACTTGATTTCTTCGTAGACAGCGTCAAAATCTGCTTGTGTGACTAATAGAGTAATTTGTACCTCTGAAGTAGTAATGATCCGAATATCTGCGCTGGCCTTTGCGGCAGCTCGAAATACCTTGGCAGCCATGCCAGGAGTAGTTTCCATAGCTTCGTCGCAAACAGAAATCTGACAGTTCCCGCTGGATACCACTGGCTGTATGCTTGATTCGCCCTTGCTGCGCCGTTCTGCATTATAGGCCAAAAGCTTTCCTAAGTCATCGTCGCTGATGGTAAAGGAAAGATCGATATTCGCCCCCTGGGGAGGAGTTAGAGAAATCATATCTACATTAATTCCCAATGAAGCAATATTTTCAAAAATTTTCGCGACAAAATCGATATCAGCAGGTACATTAGGCATGGTGATTAAGGTGATTCCATCAGTAGTGGTTACAGTTGCGCGTTGGCTCATAAGATCGGCCTCCTTTTAATCACGAAGCATATCGGACATTGCATATAATCCCGGCTTTTGCTTTGCCAGAAATACAGCGGCGTTCAATGCACCCATGGCGAAAATTTCCTTAGATTGGGCGGAGTGAGAAATTGTAAGAATCTCGTCGTGGCCCGCAAAAATCACTTCGTGCTCGCCTACGATCGATCCGCCTCGTACAGAATGAATTCCAATTTCATTTTTTGTTCTTGCGTGCCGGAAGGAATGACGGTCATAAACATATTTAGGAGATTCCTCCATAACGGACGAAATGCTATCGGCGATCATTAAAGCAGTACCGCTGGGAGCATCGATTTTTTGATTATGGTGCTTTTCTACAATCTCCACGTCAAATGCATTCCCAAAGACTTGAGCAGCCTTTTTAGAAAGTTCAATCAGCAAATTAATTCCCAAAGACATATTTCCAGAATAGAAAATTGGAACCTTTTGGGACATTTCCTTAATTTCAGCTACCTGGAGTTCTGAATAACCGGTAGTGCACAATACCATGGGCATCCCGCTTTTTTCGGCATATCGGAGCAAAGAGGGGAGAGCGGTAGGGTTAGAAAAATCAATGACCACATCCGCTTCGATTTGCATCTCCTCCGGCGAGGAAAACACCGGATATTCGCTTTGCTCCGGTACCCTCAAATCGATTCCTGCCACAATTTTACAATCCGCTTTTTCTTTTACAGCGGCAGTAATGACACGTCCCATTTTTCCAGTACAGCCGCTCATGATAATTCTGGTCATTTTTTACGTCCCCCGTAATAAATTTTACTGAATCAATCCATAACGCCTCAAGCAGTCTTTTAATTTTGCCTTGGCGGCATCGCTCATTTCAACCAAGGGCATACGGCAAGGACCGCATTGGAAGCCCATCATATTCATTGCTTCCTTCACCGGAATCGGATTCACATCCATAAATAGATCGTTCATCAGCTCTAAATATTTTAACTGAAGCTCGGCACCCTTTTTCATATTCCCCTGGAGCATCGCCTCGGTTAAATCATGGGATTCCTTAGGGCATACATTGGCAAATACAGAAATTACTCCTTTCCCTCCTAAAGACATGATCGGAACTACCTGATCGTCGTTCCCGGAATAAATATCAATCATATCGCCGCATAAAGCTATCGTCTGCGCAATAGCGCTTATATTTCCGTTCGCTTCCTTTATTCCGCAGATATTCGGATGCTTGGCAAGCTCCACATAAGTTTGGGGCTGAATCGCACAACCGGTACGGGAAGGAACATTGTAAACAATGATAGGAATGTTTACGCTGTCGGCGATCATGTGATAATGCTTAATTAAGCCAGCCTGGGAGGTTTTGTTGTAGTAAGGAGTCACAACCAGCAAGGCGTCGGCTCCCATTTTTTCCGCCTCTTGGGAAAGCTCAATGGCATAGGCGGTATCATTGCTCCCCGAACCAGCGATGACGGGAATCCTGTGATTTACCTTTTCAATCGCGTAACGGATTACTTGACAGTGCTCTTCATGATTTAAGGTAGCGGATTCTCCGGTAGTACCACAGATAATGATAGCGTCGGTACCGTTTTCAATTTGAAATTCCAGAACCCGTCCCAGTTCTTCGAAATTAACAGTGCCGTCCTGATGCATAGGGGTCACGATCGCAACGCCGGACCCAGTAAAAACTGTCTTTTTCATAAGTAAATCTCCTTTTTCTCAGCAGCTTTCCATTTAATCTAGATAGCCTTCCGCACATAAAAGTTCCGCCATTAACACAGCACCGCCAGCTGCGCCTCGGAGCGTGTTATGGGACATAGAAACAAATTTAACATCATATTGAGTGTCCGGACGAAGTCTGCCCACAGAAACCGCCATACCGCCTTCCAGATTTCTCTCGCTTTTGATTTGAGGACGGTCGTTTTCGCGGAAATAGTGGATAAATTGCTTGGGTGCGCTGGGAAGATTCAATTCCTGAGGCCTGCCGCGATAGCTTTCCCATTTTTCGATGATTTCTTCCATTTCAGCCTTCTTCTCAAAGGAAACGAATACTGCTGCGGTGTGGCCGTCAGTAACCGGCACGCGAATGCATTGCGAGGTAATCGAAGGAGAAGCGGCGTTAACGATTTTATCATCTTCTATATGGCCCCAAATTTTCAGCGGCTCCTGCTCAGATTTCTCCTCTTCGCCACCAATATAGGGAATGACGTTATCCACCATCTCGGGCCATGTTTGAAACGTTTTGCCAGCGCCGGAGATCGCTTGATAGGTGCATGCCAATACTTTAGTTACGCCTAAATCCATCATGGCATTGACCGCGGGCACATAGCTCTGAAGAGAACAGTTGGATTTTACAGAAATAAAGCCTTTCTTCGTTCCAAGCCGTTTTCTTTGGGCGGGTATAATCTTAGCGTGGTCAGCGTTGATTTCCGGGATAATCATAGGAACGTCGGAAGTACTGCGGTGGGCGGAATTGTTGGACATGACAGGACATTCCGCTTTTGCGTACATTTCTTCCAACGCCCTGATTTCATCCTTTTTCATGTCGACCGCGCAGAAAACAAAATCTACCAAGGCGGTAACCTTATCCACATCCTTTTGGGCGTCGAGGATTATCATATCTTTCATAGCGGCGGGAATCGGTGTAGCCATTGCCCAACGGCTGCCCACCGCTTCCTGATATGTTTTTCCGGCAGAACGGGAGCTGGCCGCTAATGCGGTTACTGTAAACCAAGGATGGTTTTCCAACAAAGAAGCAAATCTCTGTCCGACCATGCCTGTGGCGCCAATAATTCCTACGCGATATTGTTTCATAAATGAAAGCCTCCTGAATAATTTTATGAATCGAAACGATAGAAAAACACCAAATAAAAAGAAAAACCGGTTGTAAACCGGTCATCAATCCAATATAATAAAGAAGCTCCCCGCGCATTTATAGAAATATTATTTTGCGGTAATGCACAGATAGCTCTCCATCATAAATTCATGATGACAGTTGCACCGCTGTTCGCTAATGCACCCAGGAAAAGGGCTGCCAACTCTTTTCCTTCGGCGACCAAAGCCTTTTACTGGATGTCTGCGGTTTCGGCAACCTCGAACCAGCTAATCATCTAAAGACGCACCTCTATCTTAGGTTTCGTATTTTTCTTTGATACTAATCATACCATTGTTCCGATATGTTGTCAATTTTTTTAAAAGAGATTATACTAAAAGAATCGTAACCTTGGATGGATTTAGAAAAAAACCTTGGAGGCCATTATGAAAACTAGTGATTTTTATTATGATTTACCAGAAGAACTGATTGCTCAAACGCCAATTGAGCCAAGAGACCATTCCAGATTGATGGTTTTGGATAAAAAAACAGGCAGCATAGGGCACCGGCATTTTTATGATATCATAGAGTTCTTAAATCCCGGAGATTGTCTGATTTTGAATGATTCGCGAGTCCTTCCGGCGCGCATTTATGGAATCAAAGAGGGGACAGGCTCTCAGGTTGAATTTTTGCTTCTGACGCACAAAGAAGAAAACGTGTGGGAGGTTCTGGCGGGACCTGGAAAAAAAGCGAAACCCGGCGCTAGATTTATCTTTGGCAATGGCTTGCTGAAGGCAGAGGTCCTAGAAGTGGTTGAAGGAGGAAATCGAGTTATTCGGTTTGAGTTCGATCCTAAAGAGGGAAATTTTTATAATATATTAGATCGAATCGGACAGATGCCCCTTCCGCCATATATTACAAAGCGTTTGGAGAATAAAGAGCGTTATCAAACCGTCTATTCTAAGGAATTAGGAAGTGCCGCCGCACCCACGGCTGGTCTGCATTTCACGCCGGAATTATTGGAAAAGCTGAAAAATAAAGGAATCCGCTTAGGGTTTGTAACGCTGCATGTAGGACTTGGTACCTTTCGACCTGTGAAAGTAGATGATGTTACAGAACATAAAATGCATTCGGAACATTACGAAATCAGTCAGGAAGTTGCTGATTTAATTTTGGAAACAAAGAAAAACGGCGGCAGAGTGATCGGAGTCGGAACTACCAGCTGTCGTACCGTGGAATCTGTAGCAACTTTTGAAGGCCAGATCAAAGCGAGTGAAGGATGGACAAATATTTTCATATATCCTGGTTATGAATTTAAGGTGCTGGACGGATTGATTACCAATTTCCACCTGCCTGAAAGCACCTTAATTATGTTGGTTTCAGCATTTGCGGGCTATGACCATACTATGCAGGCCTACAAAACCGCGGTACAGGAAAGGTATCGTTTTTTTCTTTTGGTGATAGCATGCTGATACTATAAAACCCGACAAATTATCAAGAAGCGGCAGCCGTATCCAATAGAATGCAGCTGCCGCTTTTCTTTTTTTAATTTACTGGTGAAGAAACGCAGCGCGAAGTCGTTTTGATTTCGCATCAGAACAGCCAGAGATATTTCAGCCAACTAAGACTTGCCGCCCATTATGCAATGTCGTATAATAGTAAAAATGGAAACTAGAATAAAAGGAAATATCACATGCTTAAAACATCAAATCCGAACAGAAAGGCAAAAGTATGTATCGTATTTTAATTGTTGAGGATGACATGGGAATCGCCGAGGCGATCAAAGAACAAGCAAAGCTATGGGAGCTCGAAGCTAAGTGCGTACAAAATTTCAGAAATGTATTGAAGGACTTTGCGGATTATGAGCCTCATCTGATTCTAATGGACATTTCTCTTCCGTTTTTTAACGGCTATCATTGGTGCCAGGAAATCCGCAAAGCTTCTAAAGTGCCGATTATTTTTATTTCTTCCGCATCTGACAATATGAACATTGTAATGGCCATGAACATGGGGGCGGACGATTTTATTTCCAAGCCATTTGATCAAAGCGTTCTGATCGCAAAAATACAAGCGTTATTACGGAGAGCCTATGATTTTGGAGAAACACTTCCAATCCTGGAGCATCATGGGGCTATGCTGAACACTGGAGATAACACCTTGGTCTACCAGGATCAGGTGATCTCCTTGACAAAAAATGAATACCGCATCTTATTCACCCTAATGAAAAACAAGGGGAAGGTAGTCAGCAGAGAGAAGCTGATGGAGCAATTGTGGGAAACCGACAGCTTTGTTGATGACAACACCTTAACAGTAAATATAACGAGGCTTCGGAAAAAATTGGAATCCGCGGGCTTGACACAGTTTGTCACCACAAAATTCGGTATAGGATACTTGATCAGCTGATAAACCGGGAAAGGATTTTTATGCGTTTTTTCTTCTTTTATTTTAAGCAGCGAAGGGCCGGAACCGGCGTTTTTATCTTATTCTCCATTATTTTTATCTGTGTTTTTGCGCTTTACCATCTGCCGGTGGAAGCTGTGCTCTATCCAGCTGGAATCTGCGCAACATTAGGCGCTGG
Source organism: [Clostridium] leptum DSM 753 (assembly GCA_000154345.1). Taxonomy (GTDB): domain Bacteria; phylum Bacillota; class Clostridia; order Oscillospirales; family Acutalibacteraceae; genus Clostridium_A; species Clostridium_A leptum. The sequence goes on along the minus strand of DS480349.1, from coordinate 382,066 downwards.
ATACTTGCTTTTTGACTTTCAGAAGGCCTTTCGGAAGCACAAAAAGCTTCAGAAGCTTCAAGAGATGATGGCTGCCGTAATGGAAGATTTTCCAGAAGCAGTTACACAAGATGACATAGACTACCAGCAATTGATTCAGCAGCTTCGTGAAGAGCAAAGACAGTTGGAAAATCAAATGAGCATTCGTTACGCGGATATGGTAGAGTATTACACGATTTGGGCTCACCAGATCAAAACGCCTATCGCTTCTATGCGCCTGCATCTGCAAAATGAGGATTCTTCTTTTTCCAGAAGGCTATCCGACGATTTATTTCGCATTGAGCAGTATGTGGAAATGGTACTGATGTTTCTTCGTCTGGACTCAGCAAGCACAGATTATGTAATTCAAGAGTATGACTTGGATAGAATCGTCAAGCAAGCGGTGAAAAAATACGCTTCTCAATTTATCAATAAAAAAATTCAGCTGCGTTATCATCCTTTGAATACTACTGTGCTGACAGATGAAAAATGGCTTTTGTTCGTTTTAGAGCAGGTGCTTTCCAATGCATTGAAATATACGCCCTCTGGCAGCGTTGCCATTGATTTGGAAAGCCCTAAAACTTTATGCATACGTGATACTGGCATCGGAATTGCCCCAGAGGATCTGCCTCGAATTTTTGAAAAGGGCTACACAGGATATAACGGAAGAAGCGATAAAAAAGCCAGTGGTATTGGACTTTATCTTTGCCGAAGAATCTGCCGCAATTTAGGCCATACGATTACCGCAAATTCTTCGTTGGAAAGCGGTACAGTAATCCGCATTCAACTGGAGCGAAAAAAAGTAGAGTTTGAATAATTACTTGCGAAAATGTAAGAAGTACAAGGGGAAATGTAAGCTGATTCTATGGAGGCGCATTTCCCCTTTCTGCTATAATAGGGACACGATCACAGATACAGGAGGAAAGTAATGAGTATTCTAGAAGTAAACAGCTTGAAAAAGATTTATACCACCCGATTCGGTGGGAATAAGGTAGAGGCTTTAAAAAACGTGTCCTTCAGTGTAGAAGAGGGAGAATACGTAGCTATTATGGGAGAATCCGGGTCGGGCAAAACCACTCTTTTAAACATTTTAGCCGCCTTGGATAAGCCTACCAGCGGTGTAGTTAGTTTAGACGGACAAAACCTTTCCAAGATTAAGGAATCGGCGGTTTCCGCCTTTCGCCGTGACAATTTGGGCTTTGTATTCCAGGATTTCAATCTACTCGATACCTTTTCCATTGAGGATAATATTTATCTGCCGCTGGTACTGGCGGGGAAAAATCCATCACAAATGGAGCGCCGCCTTGTTCCCATCGCAGGACAGCTTGGAATTACGGGAATTTTAAGAAAATATCCTTATGAGGTCTCAGGGGGACAAAAGCAGCGTGCCGCGGTCGCCAGAGCACTGATCACCGAACCACGTTTGATTTTGGCGGATGAGCCGACTGGCGCGTTGGATTCTAAGTCTACCGACGAGCTGTTAAGTCTGTTCAGTGAGATCAATCGCAACGGACAGACAATCCTTATGGTCACTCACTCTGTGAAGGCGGCCAGCCACGCGGGAAGAGTGCTGTTTATCAAGGATGGAGAGGTATTTCACCAGCTTTATCGGGGAAACAATACTAATCAGCAATTGTATCAAAAGATCTCCGATACCCTTACCATGCTTGCGACTGGCGGTGATAGACGATGAAGCGCGGTTTTTATCTTAAGCTTGCCTGGTCGGGAATCCGCAAAAACAGGAGGCTGTATACGCCGTATCTTCTCACCTGCGTGGGTATGGTCATGATGTTTTATGTGGTTTCCTTTCTCAGCGAATGTCCGGTGCTCGAGGAAATGAGGGGCGGTATGACCTTGCAGTCGATGCTGTCCTTCGGAAGCTGGGTAATCGGCGCCTTTGCCCTGATTTTTCTCTTTTATACCAACTCTTTTTTGATTCGCAGGCGAAAAAAGGAATTTGGTTTGTATAATATTTTAGGAATGGGGAAGGGGAATCTGGCTCGTATCCTTTTATGGGAAAGCCTTATCGTCGCCGGGATTGCGCTGATTGCCGGCTTGTTTTTTGGCATTCTTCTTTCCAAGCTTGCGGAACTGGGAATGGTCAATCTGGTAAACGGCGACATTACGTTTTCGCTTTCTTTAGGCCCTGATGCGATCCTGCGGACACTGCTTTTGTTCGCCGTTATTTTTCTCCTTCTTCTCTTGAATGCGTTGCGGCAGATTCACTTAACCAATCCAATTGAACTGATTCACAGTGAAAACGCAGGAGAAAGGCCGCCTAAGGCCAATTGGTTTTTGGCTCTGGCCGGCATCGTCATCTTAGGCGCCGCCTATTTTATCGCCGTAACCATTGAGGATCCGGTGGAAGCTCTGGTATGGTTTTTTGCCGCAGTTATTATGGTGATCGTTTCGACCTACCTTATTTTCGTTTCGGGGTCTGTGGCAATTTGCAGGGTTTTACAAAAGAATAAAAAATATTACTATAAAACCAATCATTTTGTTTCGGTTTCTTCCATGGTGTACCGCATGAAAAGAAACGGAGCGGGTCTGGCTTCGATTTGCATTTTATATACAATGGTGCTGGTAATGCTGTCTACAACGGTTTGTCTGTACCTAGGTACGGAAGACAGCTTAAGAACCCGTTATCCCCGTAATTTTACTGTAGAAGCTCTGGTAAGCGATTTGGATACCTTAAGAAATTCCGATAAACCGGAAGCGATTATAAAGCTGTCGGAGCAAGCGGTTCAGGACCATCATCAAGTAATGAAAAATGTACTGAATTACCGATGTGCCTCTTCTGTTGGCTACTGGGAACAGGATACCTTAAGGATCGGTGAGGAGGAATTTTATAATTCGGGAAACGATGTATCCGAAATGTGGTATCTGAACGTAGTTCCTATTGAGGATTACAACCGTCTCACCCAAAGCAATGAGGTGCTTAAGCCGGGAGAAGCCATCGCGTACTCAACAGCACAGGATTTCTCGCGGGATACCATTATGATGGAAAATACAGGCCCTGTCAAAATAAAGAAGGCCACAACTAATTTTTCGGATTTTAATATGTCGCCGGGGATGACGAATCCTTCGCTTTATTTGTTCGTTCCTGACTATGAGGAGTTTTTAATTCCTTTGCTTCAGCTTACAGACAGCTATGGAAACTCCAGGTTTTCCTTGTTCTGGCATTATGGCTTTGATATGGATTGTGACGATGAAACCCAAATAATGGTTGATGCGGAGATCCAAGAAAAAATATCAGAGCTTCCACCTAATGATACGGAAAGCTATTTCGCCATTATGACGGAAAGCATTGCCGCGAACCGCACGGAATTCTACATTAATAACGGCGGCTTGTTTTTCCTTGGGCTGCTTTTAGGTATCGTTTTCCTATTCGCCGCAGTTCTGATTATGTACTATAAGCAAATATCAGAGGGTTATGAGGACCAATCAAGATTTGGTATTATGCAGAAGGTGGGGATGACTAAAAAAGAAATCAGAAAGAGCATCAACTCGCAGGTCTTAACGGTGTTCTTTTTGCCGCTGATTGCCGCTGGACTGCATTTAACTTTTGCGTTTCCCATGATCTCAAAGCTCTTAGTACTGTTTGGCCTCACCAATACCAAGCTATTGATTTTAGTGACTGTCTTATGCTATCTGGTTTTTGCTTTGTTCTATATCCTGGTTTACCGGATTACCTCCAAAGCGTATTATTCTATCGTGAGCGGAGCAAAAGAAGAAAATTAAAGGAAGCATAACAAATAAAACGTATCCCCCAGCTTTGAGAGCCGGGGGGTTCTAATTTTCCTATAGATTTACATTTTCATACCGTTTGACCGCAATATGATACGCTGAAAAAACGCTGACGACATATATAAGAATACCCGCTCCCAAGACCGGAAGCTGTCGGAGCAAGCTTTCTGGATCGCTGCTGTCCAGCCAGGAAAGGTGAGGAACATAGATAATTCCCTCGGTAAAAGCCATTAATAAAGCCACTGGTATCATCGCCAGTAAAAATGCTTTTCCCGCCTTGTATCCTGACTTATAATACGTAGGGAAGAATACCAGATCGAATACCGAGAATATTATGAATCCAAACCCATACCAGCCGACAGTGGCATCCATGCCAACCGGATTATTCGGTATGGACAAAATATTCCTTAGAACAGCGAAAGGGACTGAGATAATTAGCTGACCTAATTGGACGGCAATAATCAACATACATTTCGCTTTGACGGTTTCCCGTTTTTTTACCGGCAATATAGCGGTAAACCAAGCGTCGTTATTCTCTCTTGCGAACATAAACGTAATAAATGGCGCAAGACAGCCAAACATAAAAATCACTGAATATGGATAAGCCGGAACGATCACCAGGCATCCGAGAAAAGTAAAAATAAACAGGGAAGGGTGGGCGGCCAAAGCAAATTCTTTATAAAGCAGTTTCATCAAAATCACTCCTCTCTGTCCTCAGCATAATTTCTTCCAAGGTTAGAGGCTGTTTATCCTCTGATGTCCTTAAATGGTCGAAGGAGCGGAGAAAGGTATCTTTATCCGCGCTTTTTAATACATTACCATTTTGAATGTAAGTAATATCGTCGGCGCATCGGTCTAAATCTGAGGTGATGTGCGTAGAAAACAAAATCGCTCGGGCTTTATCCGCTGTGATTCTTTTGAAAATATGCAGAAGCTCATCTCTCGAAACCGGGTCCAATCCGCTGGTAGGTTCGTCGAGAATCAGCAGTTTCGCATGATGGGAAAGAGCCAAAGACAATAAATATTTAACTTTCATGCCATTGGAAAGCTCTTTAAATTTTTTTTCATCGTCCAAATCGAAAAGCTTAAGATAGTGCTCGTATTTTTCCTGATCCCAGGCGCTATAAAACCGACGAGTAACCGCTGTAATAGAGGAAAGCTTTTTCAAAGGGTAAAAATCGACCCCGCCGAATACCACTCCGATTTGCTGTTTACATTCCTTTTCATGCTGATAGAAATCCATACCAAACATTTTGACATCACCGGAATCAGGATGCACCATATTGAGAATCGATTTCAGGGTTGTACTTTTTCCAGCGCCGTTTTTTCCAATCAGCCCCATAATCCGCCCGGGATATACTGAGAAAGAAACCTGCTGCAGCGCAAATCCCGGATAGCGTTTCGACAGATGATTGACAGAAAGCAATTTCATAGATTGTTATCCTCCTTGTCGGCCTCGGCCGGGCGAACAGCTTTTTGCAGAAACTCCATGGATTTCAGAAAGGAATCTCCATGGACTAAGGCGATTCCAGCTCGTTCCGGATCTTCATCACCAAGAACAACCAGAAGATCACCGGGCTTAATATGAAAAATATCCCTTGCCTTTTTGGGAAGGACAATTTGTCCGCGCTCTCCAACCTTTACCGTTCCAAAAATATGTTTTCCTTTCGGCGGGATCTCAATCTTTTCTTTAGACTGGTCAAAGTGGATTAAATCGTCTACGGAAACATTATATAATTCCGCCAAAGCGTCGCAGTTAATAAGATCAGGAGCAGTTTCACCGGATTCCCATTTTGCCACCGCTTGCCGGGAAACCCCAATTTTCTCAGCGACCTCCTCTTGGGAGTATTTGTGTATCTGCCGTAGGACAGTTAGATTCCTAGAAATACAAAAATTCCTATTTTTCATATATTTCATACCTCCTAATCTACATTATAGCCATTCCTAAGTGGTTTTCCACCAACAAAATCTAACAAAACAAGTTATTTTAGGTTGCGGAATCAGACCGCAATCAGATGATAAAGCTTTGCAATCGTTTGCGCGGTATTCCTCTTTTATAAAAACACTGGGGATAGATAAAAAACAGTATTTGAATGATATCAGCGGCAAAACCTCTCAATGTATCAAAAGCCGATATCTCCAAGAGATCGATGAACTAGAAAATTTTAGCCGACGGTAAGATACTGCGAAAGTGTTGACAAGAGGGAGAGCTCCTGCTATACTTAGTCACGTAGTTAGTTTTGCCTAACCTCGAAAACGATTTAATTTATATATCATATAGTTTTTATTAGGAAAGCGGGTTAGTTTCGACTAATATAAAGCGTTAAAGGAGAGCGTTTATGCTGGAAGAAGCTTTGGTGCGGTATTGTGCGCCAACTTTGGCTGGATTGAAGTCTGGCAGCTTGTTCAATTATTCCTATTTATCGTTAGATTATCTTCTAGAGAGAATAAAGCATTGGAATGAACGGTGCTGGGAAAAAGGGGTAAGAATGACAATATTAAGCTCTGGCCGAGGAAAATCGCTTGTTTATGTCTATCGGGCGGATAAGCTAAAACAGGATTGGGCAAGCCCCAATATTTCTGAATTTTTAGAGTCCATCGGATATGACCCCCGGGATCCTGAACAATCGATCGCCTTATTATCTAGACGAACTAAAGAAAAGGGCGCTTTCCCTCACGAAATCGGTTTGTTTTTAAGCTATCCCTTTGAAGATGTTATTGGGTTTATTGAAAACAAAGGAAAAAACTGCAAATATTGCGGTTGCTGGAAGGTTTATTCTGATGAGACGGCTTGTAAAAAGCTTTTTCAAAAATATAAAAAATGCACTTCGGTTTACTGCGATTGCTTTTTGCGGGGCGTTTCAATTTTGAAATTGACAGTAGCGGCTTAATTGAGAATAAAACTGAAAGGATGATTTTCATGAGTAAAATTGCTGTTGTATATTGGAGTGGAACGGGAAACACGGAGGCGATGGCTAACGCCGTTTTGGAAGGGGCCAAGAATGCCGGTGCTGACGCTGTTCTCTATACTGCGTCTGGTTTTTCACTGGAGGACTTTAATCATGCCGATGCCGTTGCTTTCGGATGTCCTTCTATGGGCGCTGAGGAATTGGAAGAATCTGAATTTCAGCCCATGTTTTCTTCCGTTGAAGGTGAGCTTAGGGATAAAAAAATCGCTTTGTTCGGGTCCTACGGCTGGGGCGACGGTGAATGGATGAGAAATTGGGAATCCGTCTGTCACGAGGCTGGAGCTAATTTGATTTGTGATTTTGTGATTGCAAACGAAGCTCCCGATGATGAGGCTGTCGAAGCCTGCAAGGCTATGGGTGCCGCTTTGGCAAACGCCTAAAACACTTAATTAAATTTGCTTACAAGTTATTTCGCATACAAATTTTCATTTTCTTGTCACTGTCAAAAAGGCTGCCTGGCCAGGCGGCCTTTTTGACGTTTTTGAATACCGGTAAACCGTCTTTTTATTGACGGAACTTACAGAAACGTTTATAATAAAACCGTTATGCGATTGATTATTTTTGAGGTGCGTTTATGTATGAATTAAAACGGAAAGAGGGCCGCGCTAGGCGGGGCGCCTTTTCCACCGTGCATGGTACGATACAAACACCGGCGTTTATGAATGTGGCTACCTGTGGGGCGATCCGCGGAGCTGTTTCTGCTTTGGATTTAAAGGAGTTAAAGTGTCAGGTTCAGCTTTGTAATACGTATCATCTTCATCTGCGTCCAGGAGATAAGGTGGTCAAGGAGCTTGGAGGAATCCGGAAGTTTACCCGATGGGAGGGCCCTGTTCTAACAGACAGCGGCGGCTTTCAGGTGTTTTCCTTGGCCTCTTTGCGGAATATTAAGGAAGAGGGCGTCACCTTCGCTTCCCACATCGATGGAAGAAAAATATTTATGGGGCCTGAGGAAAGTATGCATATCCAATCCAATTTGGCCTCTACGATTGCCATGGCATTTGACGAATGTATCGAGAATCCTGCCGAGTACAATTATGTAAAAAAATCTGTTGCTAGGACCACCCGCTGGCTTCGCCGGTGTAAACGCGAGATGTCTCTTCTGAACAGCAGAGATGGAACGCTGAACCCTCATCAGCTATTGTTTGGAATCAACCAAGGCAGCACCTATGAGGATCTTCGAGTCGAGCATATGAAGCAGATTGAGGAATTGGATTTAGACGGATACGCCATCGGCGGCTTGGCGGTGGGGGAGCCCGCTCAAGAGATGTATCGGATTATCGAAGCGGTAGAGCCATATATGCCTGAGGAAAAGCCTAGGTATTTGATGGGAGTAGGAACGCCGGTAAATATTTTGGAGGCTGTTTATCGGGGAATAGATCTGTTTGACTGCGTAATGCCGAGCCGCAACGCTCGTCACGGACATCTATTCACCTGGGCAGGAATCCGGAACCTGAATAACGCGAAATATATTTTAGATGACCAGCCGATTGACGAAGCGTGCGATTGTCCCGTCTGCCAAAATTATTCTAGGGCGTATCTTCATCATCTGTTCAAGGCTAATGAGATGCTTGGAATGCGCCTGGCTGTGATGCACAACATTTATTTTTATAATACCTTGCTGGAAAAAATCCGATTTGCTTTGGATCAGGGACAGTTTGAAGCCTTTTACCGGCAGCATCGGGAAAGTTTAGCATTAAGAATCTGAAAATATGCTTGCGCCGTGGGCGTTTTATTGTTATAATCAAACTATTAATCGTGGAGGTGCTTTTTTATAATGTTAAATGTAAGTCCTATTGTGAAAAGCTTTGCGTTAGAGGAGGCGGCAGCTAATAACGGCGGTGGTGCCTGGAGCATCATTTTGATGGTTCTGGTTTACGCTCTCGTCATCGGCGCGCTGTGGTTCTTCATGATGCGTCCCCAGTCCAAGAAGAGAAAAAAGGAAGAAAAGATGAGAAAAAATCTTCAGGTCGGCGATGACATTACTACCATCGGCGGTATTATGGGAAAAGTGATCAGCATCAAAGAGGAAACAGATTCTTTAGTAATCGAGACCGGCGTAGACCGCAGCAAGGTACGTGTTAAAAGATGGGCCGTCGCGAGCTGCGATACCATTCATGACGATGTGGAATAATGATAGCATATCCGTTTCTCTTCCTGAATAATAATAGTCTAACAGGATGATTATTATTTAGGGGGTAGAAGCATTTGAAATATGACAAGTCTTCTCGTGCGGAAAATCCTATGATGGATGCTTTGAAAGCGATTGTATTGGGAGCATGTTTCGGCGCTGTTTTCTGTATGATAGGATTGATTGCCTGCGCTCTCGTTTTTATGGGCGCAAAATCGATTCCCTATCAGATGATTCAGCAAATCGTATTGGTGATTTGCGGATTAGGCGCTTTGCTCAGTGGGTATCTTTGTGTTCGGATATCCAGGAAAAACGGGCTGTTGTTTGGCTTTTTAGCCGCTCTGCTTCTCTTTTTACTGATGCTGCTGGTTAGTGTAGCGGCGATTCAGGAGCCTTTAACCCAGCAATCCTTGCTGCGCGGCCTTTTAATGGTGATTGCCGGTGCAATTGGCGGAGTGATCGGCGTAAATAAAAAGTCAAAAAGAAGATAATTGTTATTTTTTGTTTTTGGATGTTGTTTTTATTCTAAAATCTTGGTATAATGAATAAAAGAACTTTTCAAGAAGGATGGCGTTACCATGAAACATATTAAAACTTTAAACAATGCGAACCTGAAAGAAAGCGCAGTCAAAGGTGGTTGCGGCGAATGTCAGGCTTCCTGTCAGTCTGCGTGCAAAACCTCTTGCACCGTTGCCAATCAGAAGTGTGAGAAGTAATTTTTCAAAGTTGAAGATTTTTAAGGGACAGGAAACTGTCCCTTAACTTTTGTCAAATTTTATTTTATTGGAGAGTATGGCAATGATACATAAATATAAGCTAAACGGTTTTCCAATTTGCCTAGATGTCAACAGCGGTGCGGTTCATGTTTTGGATGATTGCTCTTTTGATTTGCTGGATCATGTAAATGAGGATTTTTTCCCTCCGGAATTGACAGAGGAGATGCTAGCCTCTTTATCCGGCCGCTATAGTAACGAGGAACTGACAGGGGCTTACCAGGAGCTTTTGGAGCTCAAGAAAGCCGGGTTATTATTTTCTGAGGATACCTATGAGCGGTTTGCCGATATGATGACGGCTGCCCCTGTAAAGGCCATGTGTTTGAATGTAGCTCATGACTGTAATCTACGCTGTGAGTATTGCTTTGCGGCGAAAGGAGATTTCGGTGGGGAACGGATGCTGATGCCTTTTGAAATCGGTAAAAAAGCCGTCGATTTTCTGCTGGAAAAATCCGGGACTAGACACAATCTGGAAATGGATTTCTTCGGTGGGGAGCCCCTGATGAATTTCGATGTGGTCAAACAAGTGGTGTCCTATGCGAGAAGCAAGGAGAAGGAATACAACAAAAACTTCCGTTTTACCATTACGACCAATGGCCTTTTGCTCACGGACGATAAAATTGAGTTTATTAACCGTGAAATGTCAAACTGCGTGCTTTCCTTAGACGGCCGCAAAGAGGTCAATGACCGGCTTAGAATAAAGATCAATGGCAAAGGGTGCTATGACCAAATTGTCCCTCAGTATCAAAAGCTGGTGGCCGGCAGAGGGGACAAAGATTATTACGCAAGGGGAACCTTTACCAAATATAATCTGGATTTCACGCAGGATGTTCTTCATATGGCGGATTTGGGCTTTGATCAAGTATCTGTGGAACCGGTGGTTTCCGACCCCATGCTGGATTATTCCATCAAGGAGGAGGATTTGCCGAGAGTATTTCAGGAATATGAAACTCTGGCGAATGAATTAATTCAGCGAAAAAAAGAGGGAAAGGGATTTAATTTTTTCCATTTTATGATTGATTTAAATCAAGGACCTTGCGCGATCAAACGGCTCCGAGGCTGTGGCTGCGGCAATGAGTATGTAGCGGTAACGCCGGATGGTGAAATTTACCCTTGCCATCAGTTTGTGGGCAATCCGGAATGGAAAATGGGTGATTTAAATGACGGAAGCTTTAATATGGATATGAAGCTTCGGTTTGCAAAGTCCAATGTATACAGCAAGCATGACTGTAAAAGCTGCTGGGCTAAGTTTTATTGCAGCGGGGGGTGTAACGCAAATTCCTGGCAGTATGAAGGAGATATTCTTAAGTCTCATAAAATCTCTTGTGATCTCGAGAAAAAGCGTCTGGAATGTGCTATTATGATAAAAGCCGCCTTGGCCGCAGAGGAATCATAAATTTTAAAATCATTTTAATTGATCCAATAGACACATCCGTTTTCTAATACAGTAATTAGGGCGGATGTGTTTTTATACACTTTCGGTCAACAAAATCAAGTTTACATAATTTATTTGTCAGTTTACATAACTATTTTTACATAAATTTATAAAAATGGATAAATTCTTATTATTCCTAATGTTTTTTCTTGATTTCAATTTAAAAGTGTATTATGATAATATCACGTGTTAAAAGAAGGTGCTTATAATCGTGAAAACTCTAAAAATTGGTTTTGTCGGCGCAGGCAATATGGCTACTGCGATTATCCGCGGAATGATCGGAAAGGGCGGTTATCAGCCGGAGTCAATTTTTGCTTATGATTTGAATCCGCTCCAGCTCGAAAAAATAGGAGAGCTCGGTGTTCAAGCAATGGCTTCTGCGGTTGAGATCGTAAAGCAGTGCGATGTTGTTTTTTTGGCGGTAAAGCCTCAAAATTACGAAGAGGTTTTAACCGGAATTCGTCAGGCAGTTGCACCGGAGAAGATTTTCGTCACCATTGCAGCGGGCATTTCCACCGAATATATTATGAATACTCTGGGAACACCTTGTCCAGTGGTGAGAGCGATGCCTAACACGCCGCTGTTGTTAGGAAAAGGCGCTACCGCCTTGTGTAAGGCCTCAAATGTTACGGATCAGGTTTTCCATATGGTGTTGGATATCTTCGCCGCTTCGGGAGATGTAGCGGTTTTAACAGAGGATAAAATGAATACCGTGATTGCGGTGAACGGCAGTTCGCCCGCCTATATTTATTTGTTCGCCAAAGCGGTAGTTGACTGGGCCGCCGCACAAAATATTGAAAACAAGACCGCTTTAGAATTAATTTGTAAAACCTTAGAGGGCAGCGCTGAGATGCTGCGGTCCTCCGGGAATACTCCGGATGAGCTAATAAAAATGGTTTCTTCTCCAGGAGGTACCACCTTAAAAGCTATGGAGGCCCTAAAGAAACACGGCTTCTACGAAGGCTTATGGGATGCAATGGATCAATGCACCAAGCGAGCCGAAGAGCTCGGACGGTAATTGGTTCATAAAATAAGGTATGGTCGCATACTTATCCTATAGATGAATGTCATCAAAAAAGGATGTGTATGCGGCTATGTTTCGAAAAAAGAATCTTGCGACCTTTAATGTAAGCCCTAAAGCAGCGGAGAAAATGAAATCTGTTTCCCGTCCTTCCAAATTTCCAGTCATTCCTTCCGGGAAAAGTCCATCAAGAAAAAGCGCGTCGGGAACAGTAGTTTCCATTCAAAAGGTAACCGCTTCAGGAAAGTCATTCTTCCAACTGGTAAGGGCCCATCGTCTTTTCCTGGGATTTATTGTAATTTTGCTCTTTGGTATGATCTCAGGGACAATTGCGGCGAAAAATGCCGACGAGAATCTTTTAGCGCAGCTGGACTTTTTGTTTGCCAGTAACTTTAAATCCAGGATTCAGCAGCCTGCTGGAAATACCTTTGCTGCCTCTCTGGCATCTTCTTTTATTTTTCTATTGGTAATTTTTCTTTCCGGCTGTTCCTTGTGGGGAGGACTTTTGATCCCACTTACCACATTTTTTAGAGGCTTTGGTTTGGGAATATTGACTGGGTACCTTTATTATTCCTATGGGTGGCATGGCTTTTTATTTCATCTACTGGTAATTCTGCCGGGGATGTTTTTGTCTTCTATTGGTATTGCGTATGGCAGCGAGAAGTCTTTAAAGCTTTCTGTCCGGCTGTTTCGCGCGCAAAAAAAGGACGCAGATAGAACGGCGAATATAAATTTTAAGCAGTATTTTTTTCTGATGGGCAAGGCTTGTACAATGATTACCTTTGCGGCTGTATTAGATATGATTTGTACTGTTTGCTTTTCTGGACTGTTTCAGTTTTAGGCTTTTGTGCGGAGCATTCTTTTATAGATTAATCATGATTCAAAATTCAAAGGAGGAAAAACTGATGTCGGCATTTTTGACAGGCTTTCAGGATTATTTAAAAAATCAAAAATGTGTTTCCTCCAATACGCTGCAGTCCTATGTGCGCGATATCGAGCATTTCAGCATATATTTAGCAGCGGAGAACATCGATAATCCTGCATCGGTCACAGCAGATGATTTGCAGCACTACATAGAAAGCTTAGAAAAATTAGGTCGAAGCGCTTCAACTGTTACCAGAAATATTGCGTCAATCCGTTGTTTCTATCAATATCTGATTTTAATCAACATCGCTTCAGAGAATCCCGCAAAGGAAATCAAGCGTGAGAAAACGGAGAAAAAGCCTCCAAGTATTCTAACCGGTGAGGAAATTCGATTGCTTTTGGATCAGCCTAATGTGATGGATCCTAAAGGCTGCCGGGATAAAGCGATGATAGAGCTTTTATATGCGACAGGGATTCGGGTTTCAGAGCTGATTGATTTAAATTTACAGGATATTAATTTGAAAACCGGCATGCTGCATTGCCGGCGCCCCAAAAGCGACCGAATAATTCCTATTTACGCAGAAGCTGTTGCTTCATTATCCGATTATATTTCACGAGTCAGGAGAATCATTATCGATCCAGTTGGTAAAGATGGACAGGCCTTGTTTGTAAACTTAAACGGCCATCGTCTTACTCGTCAAGGCTTTTGGAAAATAATCAAGGGATATGCGGCGCAGGCTCGCATTACGAAGGATATCACACCTCATACCTTACGACATTCATTTGCTTTGCATTTGCTTCAAAACGGTGCCGACTTAAAGGATATCCAAGAAATGCTTGGACATGCAGATATTGCATCTACCCAGGTTTATGCCAATCTGTTAAATAATCGTTTTCAAAATGTTTACAATCATTGTCATCCAATGGCGAAAAAAGCGTAGCTTTTATGTTATAATGATTTTGTTGCTATTTTCATTGATCAGCGAGTAAGATTAGGGAGTGGATACTATTGTCGATTTTCAGCAGATTAACCCATTATGACCGTCCGGGTCCCGGCGTTGATAAGGACGGACCGAAAAAGCCTAGAATTGTAGTCTTTTTCGAGGTGTTCTTCCGTAAATTCTTTAATTTATGTAAGTTGAACCTTTTGTTCATGATCCCGGTGGTGGCGGTCATCGCAATCATTTATTTGTTGATGAACCTGTTATTGATGGTAGGGATTAATAATCTTTTTGTAGCATTAATCCCAGTGGTATTGATCTTTCCCTTTGTGGCAGGTCTGACCTATGTTACAAGGAATTACGCGAGGGAAGAGCATGCATTTATTTTTAGCGATTTTAAAGACAGCGTAAAAGAAAACTGGGGAAAGTTTTTGGCCCATGGCATCATTACCTATGCGCTGTTCTGTTTGTTTTATATTTCTATTAGTTTTTATTCCGCAAACCTTTCTACCAATCAGTTTTATTATATTCCCTTCTGTTTGTGCGTTTTTATGGCGTTAATCACCTTGTTCATGCAATTTTATATTCCTTTAATGATTGTCACCTTTGATTTGAAGCTGATTCAAATCTATAAAAACGCCTTGATTTTCGCATTTGCGGGAGCGTTAAAAAATTTGCTGCTGCTTATAATTTTTGCGGCCATGTTTGTACTCTCTTATTTACTTCTGGCTATTTCCTATGCTTTAATTATTGTATTGGTTTTGCTTTGGATTTTCTTAGCTTTCGCGTTTATTTCCTTCTTAGTCAACTTTACGGTCTATCCTCTGATTGAAAAATTGATGATAATTCCTTATTATGCTAAGCAGGAAGCTGAAAATGAAAAGCCTGAAGAAGCTTCTGGTGAAAGTTCTGAAGGTCGTCTTGCCATGGAGTCTGAAACCCAGACAGAAGAGGAAAGGGAAGAGGACGAGAAGCCGAAGAAAGTAGAATATGTATATGAGAACGGCCGTTTAATCCGTAAATACAACGATGACATTGAACCAATTTTTGAGGATAAACGAATTCTTGGTGACCCTGACAAAAAATAATGGCACTAAAAAACGCTTAGCTTTTTTAAGCTAAGCGTTTTTTATCGTGCTAATTCTGGTGATACACCTTCTAATTTTTAAATCCACAGTTTTGCGTGAAGAAATTCATTCTGATTTTTTATGTTTTGAGGAAGACATTTCTACTTTGGACAATGGATTTGCGTCTGCAGCGTCTTCCATTTGCTGGTTGGAAAGATGTGTATAAATTTCAGTAGTACCTAAATTTTGATGCCCCAAAATATCTTTTAATACACGGATATCCACATTCCCATGCTGATACATTAATGTAGCTGCCGTATGTCTCAATTTATGAGCGGAATACCCTTGGCCGTCTAATCCAATTTTTTTTAAATATTTTTGTACAATATTTTGTACGGCTTGCCTTCCCAAACGTTTGTTTAAATGGCTGATAAATAAAGCTTTTTTATCAGAGACAGACATAGGATTTGGCCGTACTTTTAAATATTCTTCAATAGCTTTCTGACAGGCAGAATTTAGATATATCATACGCTCTTTATTGCCTTTGCCCGTTACCCTCATCGTATGGTCTGGACGAATGTCATTTAAATTTAACCCAACCAATTCCGCAAGCCGCAGCCCGCAATTCAAGAATAAAGTCAAGATACAGTAATCACGTTCTCGAAAAGGCCCATCGACAGCGTTTAGCAAATCGATACTTTGTTCTAAAGTTAAATATTTAGGCAACGATTTTTTTTGCTTTGGTGTTTCCAGCTCCTGAACAGGATTTTCCTTTAGCTGATGTGTTTTATTAGTAAGATATTGGAAGAAAGCCCGTAAGCTTGCTGATTTTCTCGCTCTAGCAGCATTTTTATTTTCTCGTTCTATCGTTACAAAATTCATAAATTCATAAACGTCAGTTAATGATACCATAGATAAAAAATCAATAGTAATATCATCAATTGGAATTTCCGAAAACTCTGTATCAGCCGCAGTCAAATTTTTCTTTATTTTCATATAACGGAAGAAGGTTCTTAAATCAAAAAAATATTCCTGTACAGTTTTTGGAGATTTTCCTTTAATTGTCTCCATATAGCCTAAAAACTCTTTTAAAACCAATGGACATTCTGCAAGTTGATTCGAGTTCAATTTTTCTCCTCCCTAAACTATACAAAATATTCATTTTGTATAGTTATCGCTATTCTTTAAACTATCTCCATCAATTTTTTAATCCTATAATTTTATTGTATCACGATCCCTTATAACAGGCAAATTGTTTTTCGGTAATAAACAAAGATAAAAATATTGAGATGAAAGAAAAACATTCTCGGATTATTAAATCCGAGAATGTTTTTCTAAGATATCCTGTTTAAGCTATTTTTATTTTCTGCAGCTATGAACGAACTCACAGAGGAATCCAAATCTTTCGTATGCGTTTTTATCATGTTCCCCAGTCAAAGCGCCGCCTACAACAACCCAGTCTACTCCTTGCTTGATGGCCTCAATAACGTTTCCATAAGCGTCTAGTCCAGTTCCCTTTCCAGGAGGTGCGTAACCGCAGCAGCATCCGATGGGAACATCACCAGCTACCTTTTTGCATTCTCTCACACCGTCGGCCATTTCTCTGACATAATTATAGAACCACTGGTCATCTCCATAATGTAAGATAACTGCGTCAACTCCCAAGCCGCACAGATCTTCTGTTCTTTTGGGAAGATCCTGAAGCTCTGAGCCGCACAAATCCGCTATGATTTTGATTCCACAATCTTGTCGTGCTCTCAAGCCTTCAATAATTGCCGGATCATTTCCGCCTGCACAAGAAATAGTGGCTACATCGCAGCCAGCTTCTTTCGCTTTCAAAAAAATGTCATAAACATTGGTACGAATTTTAAAATCAACCATAATGGAAGCTTTATCCCCAGCAATTTTTTTCAATTCACGGATGCTTTCCAAGCCCTCTCCATAAATCAGAGGAGTACCGACCTCGACCCAGTCTACACCGCAGTCTACTGCCATTTGAGCACAAGGAATTGCTTCCTCTAAAGTAAACTTATCAATCGCTGCCTGAATCCAAGGCCTTTTTCCAAAAATCTCCATAAAATACAACTCCTTTCCTCATTTCGCCTGATATCCGCTGTAGCCGCCGTGATTGTTAGAACTCTGACAGCCCTGATAATTATGAACAAAATCAATATACTCCTTTAAGGCTTCATATCCCTGTTCCGGCGCCTTATCTACCACATCTCCAGCTAAGCAGATATAATCCGCACCATCTTCCAGAGCGTGAATAATATCTTCTTTCGTTCTCACAACACAGCCTACCGGAATGGTAGCGACCCCTTTTGCCTCTTTGACGCCATCCCAGCTTCTGGAAAACATATAACGATATTTTAACTCATCATAGGTCTGGTGAACGCGAACCGCATGAATCCCAATATTTTGTAATTCCGCCACATAGTGTGGAATTTCCGCTACTGGAACAGTACATAAATCTCCAATAATTTTAATTCCCGTGTTGGCATAAGCGATCATTGCCTGCCGGGCGCAGCCGTAATTAAACCGGGTACTGACCACGCTGTAATCCGCACCGCATTTTTGAGCCTGTACGGAAAATCCATTGCCGCCATCATGAATCTTAATATCCGCTACTACTGGAATATCTCCCGCAATCTCTTTAACGGCGGGAATCGAATGCATAAAACCGCAGGCATACATGTTATTGGTACCTACGCTGATCCAATCGGTGCCAAATTCCACCGCTTTCCGTGCGATTTCCTTTGTCGTTTCCAGATCAAACGCATCAATAATCGTTTCGACCCAGATTTTTTTTTCGCTCATAATCACTGCTCCTTTGCTGAATTATTGAGTTTTGTCTATTATTTTTACCGTTGTCAATCATAAAATTGACAACAATTACTGCATAAAAGCCTAAAACAATCAGATTATAATAAAATTAATTATTATATGATAACAATTAATTTTATTTACGAATTAATTCTTAACACGAATATATCACCTTTAAGTATTGATGTCAATACTTAAAATCTATTCAGATGGTTTTTGTACTAATTTATTATCAAACACTGTTCCATTGACTTATACATAATTGATCTACAAAAAAAGTAAAAACCTTCTTCCACATATAGAAATCACTTTTTATGTGGAAGAAGGTTTTAAAATTTTATTTGATACGATACAGCTAATAATATTTAAATTTTAATGATCCAGTAAGAAAGATGGTTTTTTGAGCAATCTATCAAAAACAACAGCGGCAATTCCGATTAAACAGGAATCATGTTCCAATGCGCTAAACTGCAGGCCAATATTTTGATAGAAAAGCGGATAAATATGCCGCCTTACTGTGCGATTTACTTGATCTAAAAAAGAGTCTCCCAATTTTTTATAGCTGCCCCCTACGACGACTACGCCAGGATTAAAAAGATACGCAATATTCGCAATACCAATACCGAACATTTCCGCAGCACGGTTCACAATTTCAGTTACCGCTGAATTTCCGGCTCGATACTCGGTAACGAGAGATTCAAAATTAAGAATAGGTTTCGATAGGCATTTAGCCGCCTTTAAAATAGCTTTTTCTGAACAGTATAACTCCAAACAGCCTTTATTTCCACACTGGCACTGAGGTCCTTCAAAATTAATAGACATGTGCCCAATTTCTCCAGCGGCGCCCAAAGCTCCTCTCTGGATTTTTCCATCTACCACAATACCGGCGCCAACGCCATCTCCAGTAGAGACAAAAACCTTAGTTCCTTGCCCTATCTCACTGTTGCCAAACCACCACTCTCCCATGGCCCCTACGTTAGAATCCTGCTCAACAAATACTGGTAAGTGAAGCCGGCTTTCAAACTTTTTAGTAAAAGTAAAGCTTTTCCAGCCTTGGTTGGTTAGAAACAAACTAGTATCTTCGTTAATAAGATATGGACCAGGAAGCGCCATGCCTACTCCGACCGGCTTTTGGTCATTTTTTAACAGAAAAGTCGAAGCGTCTTCCAGAATGCGTTCAAACACACTGGGATCCTCTAAGTCCTTTGTGATGGAATGCTTCTCTAAATTTTTTAGTTCTCCAAAAATATCTATAATTGCTAAGGTATAAGAGCTTCGCGTTACACGGATCCCCAGCACAATCAGTTTTTCCGTATTAAGGCGAATACCGATGGAACGCCGCCCCCGCCCCCCGACTAAACTACCTGTTTCTATCACGATGCCCGCTTTGATCAAACTATCGATAATGCTGGTAATCGTGGATTGGACAAGACCCGAAGCCTTAGACAGTTCTGCTCGGGAACAAATTCCGAATTTACGCATTAAGTTAATTACCAATGCAATATTGGATTCTCTTAGATCTTTTAGCTTTTTTTCACCATTTTGTAGTGTCGGCACAGCAAATACCCCTTATATACAATAGATGCTAACCATTATGAATAATTTCATACTACCATAATAAGCTTTATTTGACAATAGTGAGCTAGGTGAAAAAGAAAGAAACGAGAGAGAATGAATAAGCAAAACGGTTTTTTAGTCTTGACGTAAAGCGTCTACCGGCCTCATTGCCGACGCTTTGACAGCAGGATAAACTCCAAAAATAATACCGGTGAGCAAGGAAAAAAGAACCGCCGATCCCATAACATCCAGACGAAGTGACAAGGTGATTCCGAATAAGGAAGCGCCTACATAGGAGATTCCATTTCCAATGATGACCCCTATTCCGCATCCAATAATGGAGATCAAGACCGCCTCCAGCAAAAATTCCAGCAAAATGGTGGAGCGTTTAGCCCCAATCGATTTTTTGATTCCGATTTCCCTGGTACGTTCATTGACAGATACCAGCATTACGGTCATGATGCTGAGGCTTGCTACCAATAAAGAAATCGCGCCTACTGCGGAGAGCACCAAAGTCACAATATCCATCAGCTTTAGCAGTCCATCCTTTTGTTTCACTAAATTATTCGAGACATATTCTCCACCGCCATTAACCCGGGCAAGGGTATTTACAATGGTCTGCCCTATTTCATCGGCGTCGCTGCCAGCTTCCACCCGTACAGCGATCTGATCAAAATAGTTATTTCCTGTGGTATGCTGCAATGTTGAATAAGGTACGTAAACAAAATTAGGAATATAGTCTCCGATAATGTTAGAGAGAAGCCCGCTTCCAGTTTTGATAACACCTACTACTTCAAAATTCTCTTGAATTCCATTATACAAAACAGAGATATGCTTGCCCACAATATTATCCCGGTTGTATGCAGCCCTCGCAAAATTTTGATCTACCATACATACGTTTGCGCAAGTGTTGACGTCTCCGTTGCTAATTGATCTGCCATATAAAACCTGCAAGGAAATCACCTGGCTTGCCTTGGTGTCAATTCCCCAGACCAAGGCGTCCATCTGCTCATTGCGGTAACCAATTTTTGTATTCTGCATAATCACTGGAGCAGCCTCCTCCACAGAGGCTGTTTTTCGGATTGTTTTTAAATCCTCTAAGGTCAGCCCGGCTTCTCCCCCCTCCTGGCTGCCAGCGGAGATTGTAAGCCCTCCCAAACCTAAACTATTAACCTCCGCATTGACAGCCTGGGTACCGCATTGTCCAATATTACCGATTAAAATGACTGACGCGACCCCTATAGTGATTCCTAGAATAGTTAACGAGCTTCTAAGCTTTTTACGTCCTAAATTTTTAGCCGCCGCTTTCACACTATCCCACATCAGCGTTCCCCGCTTTCTGGGTATCCCGAAGCACTCTTTGAAAATCGGAAACTTGCTCAGGTGATAGGACAATTTCCTCTCCTTGCGATAACCCTTTGACTACCTCAAAGCCATTTTCAAATTCTTTTCCCGTGGTAATGTAGGTCTTTACAGCGCGATTTTCTAAAACCCTATACACATATTCCTTTCCATTCTCATCGGCTAAAACGGCCTCGTAGGGAACGACAATTCTGTCTTTATCGACGGATGTAATAATTTTACATTTTGCGGTAAAACCATTTTTAATCCATTCCAGGCTTTCTTTGTTATCACTGTCCACCTTCACGATTACAGTGACAATTGTTTCCTGCCCCGTGGCGGAAACCACTTGCTGAGCGATATTTGAAATTTTGCTGACCGTTCCGGTATAGCGCTTTCCCTGAAAGCCTACCCCGGTAATCTCAGCTTTTTGACCAACAGCAATGCTGGAAATTTGAGATTCATTGACCGACAAATTCACTTGGAGTCCCGCGCTTTCAGAGATAACCGCTGCCGGCTGACTTCCTATCTCCTCCTGGTCCTTGATGTTTACAGCAGAAATAACGCCTGAAACCGGTGCGGTCACTTGTACCAGTTCTTCTTGGAAGGTACTCTGGGCCGGTAAAGATTCTTTTTCCTCTTTCCCACTTACTTGAGAGGAATTGTCGAGGTATTGTTGAAGCTGTTGGGACTGGTTAGCGTTCAGCCCATATAGATTAGAGAGAGCATCCACATCGATGGCATCAGATGAAGCTGAACCGGAGGAAGCTGAATCCTCCTGCGCTTCCTGTTCCACCGGTACTTTTACGCTCATCAGTACGTCTCCCTTCTCGATTCTTTGCCCTTCCTCCACATAAATCTCCTGCGCTACTGCGCCTTGATTTACATAGACTTTTTTTTGCTTTGAATTTTCTACTTTCCCCGTACAGGTTACAGTATTTTCCTCTGACACCTGCTGTAAAATTATTGTCTCAACATGTACCGCCTGCGATTTGCTGTAATTTCCGGCAAACACGATTCCGAAAACCAAAACAGCGGTAATTCCGAAAAGAATTCCTATTTTCTTACCCATGGCAAAAACTCCTATCTGGTAACCAAATCTTCATACGGTAACTATTGTTTGAATAAGAATGGATTTTTATGAGTTATAAATTTTTTTATCCATAGGAATATTTCTATTTTCTTACTTCATGCTATTAAAATAGAAAATCCGGAGAAAAGGAGAATTGTTACCATGAGCCTTATCCCCTGTGATGATCAATGTATTTATCAAAAGGACGGTTATTGTACATTAGAAACCCCCACTGTGGTAACAAACCATAGTGGGGGCTGTATTCATTGTATTCGACCGGCGGATAAATCTCAGGCAAATGCAAATGAACCGAATATCACTTTGCCAGGGCTTCAAACGCTTCTCTGACGCTTTTCACGCCGATCAGCTCAAGTCCCAAGCGGCCAGAATCAGAAAGAGATTTTAGATTGTGATAAGGCAGTACACATCGCTGAAAGCCAAGCCTTGACGCTTCGTTAACCCGTGCCTGCGCGTGGTTAACAGAACGAATCTCACCCGCCAAGCCAATTTCGCCAAAGGCCAGGGCGTTTTCGCTGACAGGTACGTCCTTTAAACTGGAAACCAGCGCCATAGCTACCGCTAGGTCGGCCGCTGGCTCGTCTAATCGTAGGCCGCCCACCACGTTCAGATAGGCGTCTAAATTGGAAAAGAAATATCCGGCCCGTTTTTCTAAAACTGCCAGCAGAAGGCTCATCCGGTTGTAATCGAAGCCGGTGGACATTCTCCTGGGATTTCCAAAGCCAGAAGAAGTGGCCAAGCCCTGAACCTCCGCTAATATTGGCCGGGTACCCTCCATCACGCAGGCCACGCATGTGCCGGAGACGTTTTTCGGCCTTCCGGAAAGCAGCATCATAGACGGGTTTTCCACCTCGCGCAAGCCGTTCTCCGCCATTTCAAATACACCAATTTCGTTGGTGGATCCATAGCGGTTTTTTACCGCTCTAAGAATACGGTAAGACATCTGCCTGTCGCCTTCAAAATAAAGCACTGCATCCACGATATGCTCCAGCACTTTGGGACCAGCAATAGCTCCATCTTTATTGACGTGGCCGACCACCAGGATTGGAATATCCAAGGATTTTGCGGTGCGCATAAAGGCATTCGTACATTCTCGCACCTGGGTAATGCTGCCAGGAGAGGAAGACAGGTCGCCAAGGCTCATAGTTTGAATCGAGTCAATAATTACTAGATCAGGCTTTTCACTCCGTATCGCCTCGATGATATACTCTACATCGGTTTCCGTTAGAATATAGAGGTGGTCGCTGTTTACTCCCAGGCGAGTGGCTCGAAGCTTTAATTGGCGCTTGGATTCCTCCCCAGATACATATAAGATCTTGAGCGTCTTTCCCAATTCCTGGCACACCTGGAGCAGTATCGTTGATTTTCCAATTCCGGGATCTCCGCCCAACAGCACCAGAGAGCCTTTCACAATACCGCCTCCCAGCACCCGGTCCAGTTCCTTGAGTCCGGTGTGATATCGCTGCTCGTCGTCGGTATTGATCTCATTGATTAAAATAGGGGCCGCTTTCAAACGTCCGCTTTCTCCTGGGCGCAGCACGGAAGCGGTATGCTTTACCGCTTCTTTGAATTCCTCGTTCATAGTATTCCATTCCCCACAGCCGGGACATTTTCCATACCATTTCGCGGATTCAAACCCGCATTCACTGCATATATAAATGCTTTTGCTTTTCGGCATATAGGATGACCTCTTCTTTTTACTTCTTTTAATTTTAGTGTATCACATGAAATAGGAAAACTCAACCTGGAGCGGATTTATAATAGTCTAGAAAGCCGGAAAAAATCCCATAGGCCAGCTTTTTTTGATATGCGGTGTCCTTCAAATTAGCTAATTCCTCTGCGTTGGACACAAAACCGCACTCCACCAAGACAGCAGTATATTGAGCGTGGTTCAAAACATAAATAGATTCTGTAGCCGGCTTGGTTTCCCTTTTATTGTTAGGCTGGAGATCTTTTACGACAGAAGCACGTATACTCTCTGCCAGCTTCACGCTGTCCGCATCGTTTACAGAGTAAAACACTTGAGTGCCATAATATTTACTTTGTTCAAATTTATTCTGATGAATACTGATTGTTATGCTGTTAGGATATGAGTTCATAATTTCCACACGCTTTTGGAGATCGGAACGTTTCCGCTCCCGAATCGTGGAAAGATTTTGATCGCCCAAAGCAACGTCTTCCGTTCGAGTGATAATAGTGTCAAAGCCTTGTTCCTGAAAATATTGATATAAATAAGTGGCTATGGAAAGGTTTAAGTCCTTTTCCAGCGTGCCGTCATCAGCCACCGCACCGCCGTCTTCCCCTCCATGCCCAACATCAATGATAATGATAGGCTTAGGAGCTGAAGGTGAAGCGTCAGCTTGAAAAGCTACTTTTTGACTAGCGGAATAGATCAATATTCCAAATACCGCTACGAGAGCACAGGCAGCACTATAAAATAAGATATCTTTTACCGATTTTTTCAAAGCATTCACCCCTCGGTATCAATCTTATGCGATGAAAAATCGGTTCATACCCCCCTGTTTGAAGATAACAAAAAAGCTCTGGATTTCCGTTCCAGAGCTTTCCTAATGAAGGCTTTCTTATTTGTCGATAGCGCTCTTAAAGGCTTTGCCAACCTTAAAGGCAGGAACTTTAGAAGCAGGAATAGTGATAGGAGAATTGGTTCTGGGATCACGGCCCTGTCTTTCGCTGCGGCTGCGAACCTCAAAAGTACCAAAACCAACCAACTGCACCTTTTCATCTTTCGCCAAAGTCTCAACAATGGTATCGATTACGGCATTAACTGCTGTATCGGCATCTTTCTTAGAAATGTTCGCCTTTTCGGCTACGGCCATAATTAATTCGGTCTTGTTCAATTTTGTTACCTCCGTTATTTTTAATTGTTATATTCATCAGAGTATGAACTCTGCGAACGACTAGCTTTTACTTCTTCCCATAAAGCATCTAATTGCCGTAAAGAAGCTTCTTTCATATTGATTCCCCGTTGGCTGGCAAGAAATTCCACGGATTTAAACCGATCTATAAATTTATCGCAGGCCACAGTTAAAGCGTATTCGCTGTCCAAATCCAAAAAGCGGGACACATTCACCACAGAAAAAAGCAGATCCCCCAGTTCCTCCAGGCAATGCTCTTGACTACTGTTATCAATCGCTTGTTTCAATTCTTCAGTTTCCTCAGAAACCTTATCCAAAGCGCCGGAAATATCCTCCCAGTCAAAGCCGGCCTTCGCAGCTTTCTTTTGAACCTTTTGGCTGCGCATTAACGCAGGCAAAGCCTTCGAAACGCTGTCCATAACCTCGCTTTGGGTCTTCTGCGCCTTGGTCTCCATTTTGATTGCATCCCAATTTTTTAATACCTGATCGGAGTCCGCAGCCACCACATTTCCAAACACATGGGGATGGCGGATAATCAGCTTGTGGCAGACACCGTCCGCCACATCGGAAAAATCAAATTTTCCCGCTTCCTCCTCCATCAAAGCATGAAAAACCACCTGCATTAACACATCGCCCAGTTCTTCCTTTAACAGCTCTGTGTCTTTGGTATCAATGGCTTCAATAGCTTCGTAGGTTTCCTCGATAAAATTTTGGCGGATGCTCTCATGGGTTTGTTCCCGATCCCAAGGGCAGCCCTCCGGCGACCGCAAAATTTTCATAATTTCAAGGAGATCATCTATATTATAATGATCCTTTCTTTGAAATTCCAAACTCAAAACTTCCTTTTTCTTAGAACAACAATTTATCTTATTTTACCCTATCCAATGCCGCTTTTCAAGTGCTTTTGCGATTTTTTCTCCTTTTGGCAGCATTAATAAATCCGTTTTTGTAAACGCCTTTAAAACCAATAGGGCAATTACATAGATTATTACCGCAACCACCAATGCCAAAAGAGTACAAAGCTTAGCAGAAGAGAGCACCTTTGTCAATAAATAATAGCTTCCGTAAGCGGAACCAGCGCAAATTACAGCAGCTGCCAAGGGCTTTAGAAAGATCGATACCATATCCGGCCGGACATGAGCTTCCTTACACAAAAAATACAGAGCGAAAAATGTTATAAATACATAGCACACCAAGGTACCGACACCGGCTCCCTGAATATTGATAGCAGGAATGCCCACCAGGGTATAATTTAGGATAATTTTGATAATAACACCCACTGATAACAGCTTTACTGGAAGATCTACCCGGCCTACCGCCTGCAGCATACTGCACAGAGGAGTGCTGGTAGAAGTAAAGATAGCGGCAATGCCTAAGATTACCAAAACGCTGGCGGCAGTGTCCACTGTAGCCGTATTTCCGCCGTCAGAATATAAAAGAGACATAATTGGTTTCGCCATTACGGAAAGTCCTAATCCAGCAGGAATGGTTACCAGCATAGTAATTCTAATTACAGACTCTATGCTGGCTTTAATTTTTTTCGGGGAGCCTTCCGTCCAAGCTCTGGTAACCGACGGCAGAGCACTGATGCCAAAGGTTTGGGTAATCGCTGGAATCAGCATCATAAGCGTAGCGGCATATCCATAACAGCCATATAAGGTAGTATGTACCTTATCGTTTTCTACGAGCTCCTGAGCGATAAGATCCTTGTATATGGCAGTAAGCTCTTCGGGATTATTTTGCATAATATCATATAGCCGGCGCTGAATTAGAGTAGAGTCCACTAAGCTTGCTACATTCATGACCAAGGCGCCGATAGCAATCGGAACCGCGATGGAAATCAGAAGCTTTATGGTAGAACGTCCGCTTCTGGCGCGCGGGGAACAAATCAGTTCCTCCTTAGTGATGCCATCTCCCCGGAGCTTAAAACGAATAAAAAGATAAATAAATCCAAAAGCGGAGCCAATGGTGATTCCAACGATAGCTCCGGCAGCCGCAAACGGTAACACCGCGCTTCTAGCCAACGCCTCGGAAGCATAAGGCGTTCCAAAGACAGTTCCGCTTTGCGCATATTCATTCATGCCATAATAAAGGATCAGCTGAGAGGCTGTCAAACCAAGAATCAGCTTACATAAAGCCTCAATCACCTCGGAAATCGCGGTGGGGAACATATTTTGCATTCCCTCATAATAACCGCGGTAGATGGACATCAGGCAAGCGAACAAAATGGTAGGCGCCAAGGTCAGCGTAGCATATTTGACATCAGGCGTATTAATTACGTTGCAATAGATGAAGGTGCCAACCACCATCAATAAAAAACCTATTAATCCCAACGTCAAGAAAATAGGAATCGAAACCCGGTGTATCTGCCGCACATCCCGATACCGTTTTCTCGCCATATTTTCCGACACCATTCTTGCGATAGCAATCGGGAAGCCGGCGGTGGCGATAGTAAATAACGGGTTGTAAAGATCATAGGCCGAATTGAAATACCCAAATCCCTCCGGGCCCAAAATCCAGCCTAACGGTATCTTAAATAAAGCGCCGATAATTTTCACCACAGCCATACTGGCTGTCAAAATCAAAGCACCCTGAAGAAAAGACTGACCGCCTCTTTTCTTTGTTTTCGCCGCCATTGCAACACTTCCAATCAGTTGTAATGTTCCGTGCTTTTTAAAACACATGTCTAAAGTATTATATTACCCTATTTTCTTCCATATGTACAGCGGATTCAGATTATTTTCATCGGCAACACAACAAAAAAGAGGGATCCTCCCTCTTTACGCCATTCTAAAAATCAACATTATGTAAACTATAGCATAAAATCAAAATGAGAGCATGGAAATCCTCTCCACGCTCTCATTTTGTTGATTTTATCAATCCTCTTTTTTGCAGTCGCAAGTATCATCGCAAGCTTCTCCGCTGCTATCGCCCTGACCGCAATCACACTCTTCATTTTTCGTTTTAGCGGCTTCCCCGCCGCAGACAGGCTCTTTCTCAATTTTTGCACCGCAGCAGTTGCAGTAATTAGATCCCAGAGAGTTCTCAAAACCGCACTTTGGACACTTTACTAAATTCTTCAATTCATCAATCTGCTGATTAATGGCAGCCAGACTCTCGTAAAGATCTTTAATAATTTTTACGCTGTCCTCAATCAAAGCGCTGTTATCTTCTCCATTTTGTTTTCCGTCATAGACAATCCGGCCCAGCGCCTCGAAATGCTTATTAATATCACCGTTTAGATCAGCCGCGCTAACCTTTAGCTTAGAAAGGTCATAAAGCTTGGTAGCGCTCTTTCCTACTGCGTTGGCCGCAGATTTTGCATTTATAACAACATCCTCTAAGATTCCCATTATGATCACTCCTATTTTATGATATTATATATTATACCATTTCATTTCAGCTTATTCAACGATAGGATATGTGTAAAAAGGAAACGTTTTGTGAATTTTTTAGAAATAGATTCCTCCACCTAAAAATTCGCGCAACAGGGAATCCCGCGGCACCAGGCCGGCATCAATCTGAACAAACCTGCTTAGCCGTCGTTTCAGATCCATCGCTGTATCATAAAATTCGCTAGCTGGGTGGATAGAATTCAAAAGCGCCAGCGCATCATGACAAAGCACACAAGGTTCGTAAATATGAATAGAATTTACCGTAATGTCACTGGTACGCTTAAAAGGCTGAATAAACAAATTTTCGCCACGGCAGACAGCCCCCCAGCTTTTCAGAGTTTTTTCCGGCCCGGTAGCTCTGAAGTGATAATCACGCACTAAGCGCCTCACCAATCTAAGGTTGCGGGGAGATAGGATAACCTCATCCCCATCCTTGATTCCCTGTTTTACACTTACATACATCTTCAAAATCTTATCCTCTGGCAGATGCGCTGTTACCAAGGGATTTAACGCATGGATTCCTTCCACAATAGCGATTCCACCCGGCGGCAGCTGTATCTCTGTAATCTCCGGCATGGGACGCTTCTTTTCAAAGTCAAAGGTAGGCTTTTTGCAGTAGCCTCGATTGGATAAATCCAGGAGACAGTTTTCTACCTGTTCTAAATTGAGCGCTCTAATATCCTCGTAATCATATTCGCCGCTGTCTAAAATAGGGGCTTTACCTTCTCCCATAAAAAAATCATCCAAAGAAATTTGGACTGCTGAAACGCCCTTTTCCTTAAGCAATTTCTGCAAAATACGAGCTGTAGTGGTTTTTCCGCTCCCAGACGGGCCGGAAAGCATAATGACTTTACAGTCGTTTTTCAAGGAGAAAACCTCCTGCGCCACCTCTTGAACAGCAGACCGATAGGCTCCCTCCACCTGGCGAATCAACTCTGCCGGCGCTTCTTTAGCCGCCTCATTAATTTCTAGGAACCGGTTGACGTATTTATGATAACTATTAGCAAAATTGATCATAAAACTGCCTCACTTGATTTTTTCTTTCCAGCATTTCCTGAAACCTGGAAAGATATTCATAGGGATATTTAAAATTAAATACCCGTTCCAAATAATCTCCCTGGGGCTGCTTCAATTTTGTGACGGCTCCAGCTCCGCAGGCTAAAATCGTATGGGTTTCATCCATCACATAAACGTTATAAAAGCTTTCAAAGCCCGGTTTAGCCCAGCCTACGTTTTCCAAATTTCCTACCATTTTACTCTGGCGGTATAAGTAGTAAGGCGCATATTGGCGGGACAGCAACACCTCGCCGGCATAATCCAGCATTTGAGCTGCTTCCAAACATTCATCTCTGTAAAGCTTTTTCCCTTCCATAGTAAGCTTAGAGGATTTTTTCATTGCTAAGGTATGGATTGTAACACTTTCCGGATCCAACTGGCAGATACCTTGTATTGTGTTCTGAAAGCTCGTCAAGGAGTCTCCGGGAAGACCTGCGATTAAATCCATATTAATATGATGAAACCCCTCTTTTCTCGCCAGCTTGAACGCATCAATCGTTTGGCGCGCGGAATGCTTTCGACCAATCAGTTCCAGCACCCCATCATTTAAGGTTTGCGGATTGATACTGATCCGATCTACTCCGTATCGTTTCATGGCTTTCAGCTTTTCCGGAGTAATAGTGTCCGGCCTGCCGGCCTCTACTGTAAATTCCCGGCAGCAAGAAAAGTCAAAGTTCCGGCGGATAGTGCGGAGCAAAAGCTCCATCTGCTCCCAGGTCAGGGTGGTAGGCGTGCCACCGCCAATATAAACCGATTCCAATCGCAGGTTAAGTTCATGGGCGATTTGAGCAGTTTTTTCCAGCTCTTCACATAGGCGCGCTACATATTCCGGAATCATTTTATGTGCTCGTTCAATGGTCTGTGATACAAAAGAGCAATAGGAGCACCTGGTTGGGCAAAATGGAATCGAAACGTACAAGCTATAGGATTCTTTACGGGAAAGAGATAAAAGCTTCTGTTCCGCTTTCATTGTGATGGCCGCTAGCTCAGTTTTATTTTGAGATACCAGCAGTTTGTCTCTGAAATAAGCTTTTGCGCCAGTTTCTCCCAGTTCAGAGGTCAATCGCCGCATCAGCTTAATCGGCCGTACTCCGGTTAAAATTCCCCATGTAGGAGTTATCTGCGTCAGCTTGGTCAGCAAAGTAAACAGCAAAACCGCAAGCTCTCGCTCACATTCTTTTTCAAGATCCGGCGTTTCCCCGGACACACAGGCTTCCTGTTCTATCTTTTGACCATCTTGATATACGGCGGCATACAGCCGGATATGCTTTTCGCTCGGCTCCAAATATGCTAAAGCCCAAAAGGACGAAGCTGCATCAGGCATCTGATCCTTTATGATTGATATTTTTTCATTAGGGAAGAATATCCGGCAAAGGTTTTCCAGTTCATAATGAAAATCATGGTTTTTAATATATATCGTCATAATTACTTGGTCCTAAATATGGATTGTTTTCCCTTTCTTTTTGAAGCGTTGTCGGTCCTCCGTGACCAGGGTATACCAAATATTCCCCCTCCAAAGCGGCCAGTCTGGATAAAGAAGCTCTCATTTCCGCAAGATTCCCGGTTGGAAAATCCGTTCTGCCGATGCTGAAGCGCATTAGCGTATCTCCGGTAAAAAGAATATTTCCTAGGCAATAAACGCAGCTGCCGCTGGTATGGCCAGGCGTATGGAGAACTGTAATTGACTCTCCGCCAAAAGGAAGCGTATCAGCTTCTCTTAGGGTAATATCCGACTGAAAGGGCTCCACAGGAGAATAAAAGCTTTTTCCAAGATTCAGCGCGCCGTCTGCCGCAAACCTGGACTCAAGGTAAAACATCACAATCTTTCCATGGGTCATCCTTTGATAATAGGCTGCGCCCCCAATGTGATCAAAATGGCCATGGGTTAATAGAATATATTTTAAATTTTCAGCGCCGAGCTCTCTGACAGCATCATCTAACTCGTCACAGGCCATCCCTGGATCTACCAAAAGGGTTTCTTTCGTTTTTTTTGACTGCACTAAATAACAATTGGTGTTCAACGGCCCTACTAAAAATCTCTGAACCTCCATCAACAAGCCTCCTTTTAAAGTTCCTTTGTATCCAGTAAGATGGTGACGGGCCCGTCATTGACCAAGGATACTTTCATATCCGCTCCAAAACAGCCTGTTTTGATCTCTGAAATTCCAGCATCCTTTAGATACCCGCAAAAGGCCTCATACAAATTCTTAGCTTCCTTCGGCGGCGCCGCTTTGGTAAAAGAAGGGCGTTTTCCCTTTTTACAGTCCGCGCACAGCGTAAAATTGGAAACCACTAATACCGAGAAGCCGGTCTCCAGCGCGGAAAGGTTCAGCTTTCCGTTTTCATCCTCAAATACCCGTAAAGACGCGGTTTTATTGGCTAAGATTCTAGCCTGTTCCTCCCCGTCCTGGGCTTCTATGCCCAGAAGAATCAGAAAGCCTTTTGAAATATGAGAAACGACATCGCCATTAATAGAAACCGACGCCTCCTGTACTCTTTGTAAGACTGCTTTCATGCTGATTTGCTCCCGTTCTAGTGTTTTTTATGATCGTCCAATCGAGATAATACCGCTGATATTGGACAGCCTGGAAATCACG
The DNA here is from genome assembly GCA_000154345.1 of [Clostridium] leptum DSM 753. Classification (GTDB taxonomy): domain Bacteria; phylum Bacillota; class Clostridia; order Oscillospirales; family Acutalibacteraceae; genus Clostridium_A; species Clostridium_A leptum. Next base: position 350,368 of record DS480349.1, on the reverse strand, counting down.
GATTTTAAATGCTCTAAGCCATTTACCGTAATCGTAGCGTAAATAATCGCGTTATTATCCTTTAGTTCCCTGGAATTCAAAGCGTGAATAAAGATGTGCATACTGGAAAGCTGGTTGGTTAAATCCGCAAGCAAACCAGTACGGTCCGAGGCTAAAATCTCTAAAGTAGACTCAAATTCATCCTGGATATCTCCGGCCCACCGGGCATTGACCCAGCGTTCCGGCTCCGCAGCCTTAGAGATATCCTTAGGAACATTAGTGCAGCTTCTTTTATGAATGGAAACACCATAGCCTCTGGTAATAAAGCCGATGATATCGTCGCCCGGCAGCGGGTTACAGCATTTTGAGAACTTGATCAAGCAATTATCGATCCCATCGATAATAACCCCGCCGGTAGCCTTTGAAGGCGCCTTCTGATAGCGGACCTCCTGGCTTTCCTCTACAGGCTTCTTAATTTTATTATAATTATCCCGAATTCTTGGCATCAAGCGCCAAAGCTGGATGCCGCCATAGCCGAGAGCCGCATACAAATCCTCAACGGTTTGACAATGCTGATGGGTGGCGATTTCCTCTAAAAACGCCTTCATTTCCGGCTCCGGCAGTTCAATGCCGTTGCGCCGGAATTCCCGTTCAATCTCCGCCTTGCCCTCGATGATATTTTCTTCCCGCTTTTCCTTTTTAAACCACTGGCGGATTTTGTTCCTCGCCTCGCTGGTTTTTACGATTTTGAGCCAATCCCGGCTTGGGCCGTGGCTTTCCTCTTTGGTAGTAAGCACATCGATAATCTCGCCGGTTTTCACCTTATAATCAATCGGAACGATCCTTCCATCCACCTTAGCGCCGATCATTCTATTGCCTACAGCACTGTGGATTGCATAAGCGAAATCAATTACTGTCGATCCAATCGGCAGGCTGATGACGTCTCCCTTGGGCGTGAATACAAAAACCTCTTCCGGTGCTAAGTCTGTCTTGATCGTCCGCACGAGCTCGGTAGAATCCACAGTATCCTGCTGATTTTCCAGCATTTGACGAACCCACATCAATCTCTGCTCGAAGGAATCGCTCTTGGTAAGGCCCAGCTTATATTTCCAGTGCGCAGCGATACCATATTCCGCAGTGTGGTGCATTTCCCAGGTCCGAATCTGAACTTCAAAGGGAACCCCTTCTTTCCCCAGCACGGTAGTATGAAGAGACTGGTATAGGTTTGGCTTAGGCGTAGAAATATAATCCTTAAAACGGTTCGGAATAGGCCGGTACATGTCGTGAATCATTCCCAAGACATTGTAACAATCATTTAAGGAATCCACAATCACCCGCACCGCGTAAATGTCGTAAATTTCTTCCATAGACTTTCCTTGCACGAATACCTTGCGGTAAATGCCGTTAATGCTTTTTACGCGGCCTTCCAGATGTACATTGGGAATTACGCTGCTGACTCGGTCATAGATCTGCTTTTTGATCTTATTGATGAATTCTTCCCGTTCTCCAGATTTCATCGCCAAGGCGCTTTCAATTTCGTGATATCCAATCGGGTCCAAATAACGAAGGGAAATATCCTCCATTTCTTCCTTGAGGGCCCGGATACCCAAACGATGGGCAATGGGGGCATAAACCTCCATTGTCTCCAGTGCCTTATCACGGCGCTTTTGATCCGGCATAAATTCGATAGTACGCATATTATGGAGCCGATCCGCCAGCTTGATAATAATCACCCGGATATCATCAGCCATTGCGATGAGCATTTTTCTCAGGTTTTCCGCCTGCTGCTCCTCGCGTGAAGAATAAGGAATCCGCCCCAGCTTAGTGACACCGTCGGTCAAATTGGCAACCTCAATGCCGAACAGCTTTTTGATCTCTTCTAAGCCAACAGGCGTATCCTCCACCACGTCGTGCAGAAGGGAGGCCACAATGGATTCGGTGTCCATCCCCAATTCTACCAAAATGTAAGCGACAGAAACCGGATGCAGAATATATGGAACGCCAGACCGGCGCTTTTGGTCGCCATGGGATTCAAGGGCGAACTGATAGGCCTTATCGATTTTTTCCATATCAAAATCACGATCACTGGCCAGCAAAAGCGCTTTTAACTCCTCATAGGAGTGATCAACCTTTTTATCTAAGCGATGACCTTCAGACACTCTGCACACCTCCTTTTTCCCTTTGATTCCTAATTTTCTGCAATAACACAGAATCGTCCAGATTCACCTTACCGGCGATTTCCCTTAAGTGAATCTGATAAAGTGATCCGCTAGTCTGCAGCGTAACTAAGCCTAATTCCTCCATTACATCTAAAATTAAGCACAGAGCAGCGAAAGGTATCTTTTGCTCTAAACGAAAATATAAAACGTCAAGGCCGTAATTCCACCCTTTTTGTTCCCGAAGGTAACGGTAGACTACCGCAAACTGTTCCCGGTTAGGAAGCAGCTTTTCTGTTTTGTCATCAGAAAGGCCCTCGCCTCTTCTAGCGCCTTCATAAAGGGCTTGCTCCTGAAGTAAAGCCGCCTCATCCACACCGTGCAGCTTCAAATCTCGGATATGGATAGACAACGACGCCTCTCCCCGATATTCATTCCGTTCTAAAGTTACCGCCAAATCTAAAATATCCCCTGGCTGGTAAGGAAATTCCTCCGGCGTTACGGAAAAACGCATGGCGGTAATTTTGACCTTTTCCCGCTGGAAGGCCAATCTCAAATGCTTCCGATTTCCGCATGGGGTAATCCCCGTTAACGTCATTGAATACAGACCAAATAACGGAGCGGGATTCCCGGTGCCAAAGGGCTCTAACAGGGTAAGCTCCTCTACAATATCCAGCGAAAGCACCTGAGGCCGAAGCTTGCAATCCAGCAATAGCTTTGGGTAAGGCATCTGGGGATGCCTCTGAGCCGCATAAGCGTTGATCGCTAAACGGAAATCATCGATCTTATCTGTCTTGATTGTGATGCCCGCAGCCATGGGATGACCTCCGAAACGGACTAAATGCTCCCGGCAGGCATAGACGGCATCTGAGAGCGAGAAGCCTTCTACGCTGCGCCCAGAGCCTCTGGAAAGCTCTCCTTCTCTGGAGATAACAACGCAAGGTTTTCCGTATTTTTCTACCACTCGTGAGGCGACGATTCCGACCACACCGGCGTGCCAGTTTTCTCCATCTACAACCAGAATCCGGTCAAATCTTCGCTCCGGATGTGCTTGTAAATATTCCTCAATCTGAAGGGCGATATCCCCCTCTATTTTTTGGCGTTGCTGGTTTTGCTCTCCGATTTCTCTTGCTAAGTCCTCCGCCTCGTCGGGATACTCGGAAAGGAGAAGCTTTACCGCTTGCCTGGAAGATCCTAACCTGCCTGCCGCGTTAATTCTGGGCACAAGAGAAAAGGCTACAGCGGTAGAAGTCAGTTTCTTGCCTTCTAAGCCGGATTCCGTGATTAGCGCCTGGATACCCAGTCGGTCTGTGCGGGAGAGCTGGGCAAGACCATGCTTTACCAACACTCTATTATCCTTTTCTAAGGGAACGATGTCCCCGATGGTCCCAATCGCAGCTAAATCCGAGTAATTTTCCAGGAGAGTGCTGAAGCCGCCGTCTTTACCTTCCAGTGCCGAAATCAATTGGAAGGTTACCCCCACGCCGGCCATATTTTTAAAAGGACAATCACAATCCAGCCGATGAGGATCCACCACTGCGACCGCGGGAGGCAGTATGTCTCCCTGCTGCTGGTGATGGTCAGTAACTACCGTGTCTATATGTAAGGAATTGGCGTATTCTACCTCTCGGGCAGCGGCAATTCCGTTGTCTACTGTGATAATCAGGCGAACGCCCAGCTCCGACAATTTTCGTACGGCATCTATATTCATACCATATCCCTCCGATTCACGTTCAGGGATATAATACATAACGTCGGCTCCTAAGGATTCCAAATAGGAATATAATAAGCTGGTTGAAGTTACGCCGTCGGCATCATAATCACCGTAGATGCAGATTTTTTCGAATTGATCCAGCGCCTGATGGATTCTTTCCACGGCTAAATCCATATCCTTGAGCAGAAAAGGATCAAAACAGCTATCAGGAGTATTCAAAAAGCTCTCGATTTGCTCTTTGCTGTGAAAGCCGCGTATCACCAGCATCATCGATAAAAACTGGGATAATCCATATGTCTGTGCAATTGTTTTCGCTATTTCTTTATCCAGCGGCGCTGTCACCCATTGTTTCATACCAAAATCCACACCTACCCTATAAATAAATATTTTACCATTTTCCCTACCGTTATTCAAGCAAAAGAAAAAGCTCCCCGGAATCCCCGGAGAGCTTTTTAAATATTCTAATCAGCTTGAGGCATCCGCGACATCCACACTTACCGTATACTGGCCGTATGCCCAGCATCCTGAAGCGTCGTTTATGGAGAATGTAACCTCCATTTCCTTGTGCCCGGTATCCCGGTTTTCAAAATCAACCCTACCGCTAATCTTATCTGCGGTCAAAGCTTGAAGCTGATCATTAGGCCCTACAACCACCACGTCTACTTGATCGGAAAGTACTGTTGGATTCTTTCCGTCAGGAACATTGATACAGCTAAACTGATTTTTAGAAACAGAAAATGTCTTTTCGCTATAACCGGACAGATCAACTGTCACCGTTACCGTACTGGCGTTACTCAGATTTCTGCATCCGATTGGCAGTTCCACCTTTAATTCAAATTTATTATGATCTGGATTAATTTCCGCAAAATCAATCGGAGAAAGCTCTATAGACTTGAATTCCGCCATAGTAGCCTCAGGCCCGGCAATCTCTAAGGTGGACGGAGAAACCGTCACATCTGAGGAGTTAAAACCGGAAGGCATATTCTGGAAGACTGCCTTTACCGGAACAGTCGCCCGCTTTAAAACCACGATGTCCGCTTGAACCTCCGTATTGCTGATGGTCAGCTGGTTATAATCCTCCGTACTCAACTGATTTCCTTCCGCATCATACAAGACAATAGGAGCCGTCAGAGACTGGGATGAGGTCAGGGTCTCGCTAATCGTATAATCAGCCTGCACCTTATCAATTTTATTTACAATGCTTTCCGGACCGGAAACCGTTATTTTTTCAGGGGTAAACTTAGTGGTGCCGGCAAAATATTCCGGATCGGTTTTATATTGAATATTATCTGTAATTTCAAAAGACTGCTCTTTAAGCCGGTCTACCAAAACCTGAATTGTCTGTGGTACCAGGGAAGTCTGAGAAATTTCATATCCGCTCAAGGTGCCTTGCTGTTTCGCCGAGAGCACCAAGGTATAGGTCCCCGCTCTGTCGATCGTCCCGGCCTGGAGAGCAGTTACCAGAATATTTTCCTTCTGAACCTGGCTTACGATAAAGCTGGAGCCGGAAACAGAGACGCTGGCGGTCTGGTTATCATTAAAAACCATCAAATCGTTATCTTTGGCATTCTGAGACAGCTCGATGGTTACAGGGATATCGCTGATCACCTTATGGCTCTCCGTACTGGTGTTGGTTGCTGAAACTGTAAACCATAAAATAATAGAAACCAACACGGAAAAAATCATAACGAATTTATCATTATAAAAAAGGCGCCCTATACTAAATTTATTTTTTTTCATCTTTTTTCACCCTCCTGAAGGAAGAGAAAATCGGCCTGCGGTCGCCGTCCTCCGCCACATCGGGAAGGATTTCGTTTTCCAACGCACCCTTCAGCGTTTCTCTCGTATAATTACGGGTAATCACACCGTTGATTGCTAAAGAAATTGTCCCGGTTTCCTCGGAAACTACCAAGATTACCGCATCTGAATTTTCGCTCATTCCCACCGCAGCCCTATGGCGGGTTCCCAAATCCACGCTTAGGGAATCATTTTTTGTCAGAGGCAGAATACACCCCGCCGCATAGATCATCCCATTGCGGATAATCATAGCGCCGTCGTGCAAGGGCGCCTTATTGAAAAAGATGTTCCCGATAATCTGCGCCGATGGATCGGCATTGACAATCGTGCCGGTATCCACAATTTCGCCGAGCTTGGTCTGCCGCTCAAAAACGATTAAAGCGCCGGTTTTAGATTTTTGGAAGGAGGCCGCCGCCTCTACGACCGCGTTGATGCATTTCCGCTCCTGCTGCAAAAGGGATTCGCCTTCCTTAGCGACGCTGAAGGTTCTGGTGCCGATTTTGGTACGGCCGATATGCTCCAGCGCACGGCGAAGCTCCGGCTGGAAAACCACAAGCAACGCAATAATACCAAATTGGAAGAAGTTATCCAACAGGGTTTTGATCATTTTTAGATTTAACTGAGAACTGAGAGCCCATGCAATTATCATAATTAAAAGGCCCTTTACCAATTGTTCGGCACGGGTTTCCCGGACTAACTTAATTAAGCTATATATTAAAAAAGCCACAACGACAATATCCAGTACATCAACCGCGCGGAATTGCCGCATAAGTTCTAAAAAGGCATTGAAAATGTTAGTAATGAACTCCCCCATATTTGCCTTCTTTCCTTCGCCTAAACAAGCTGAATGTTTTTATTTCCCATTTTATTTTAACATATCTGATGCGTTATGCAACCTTTTCCATACTATTTTTTTGCGATTTTTCCTACTACATTCACAAGAAAGTCAATTTCCTGCTCTTTGCTGAATACGGATGGACAGACCCTTACTGCGCCGGTTTCCAAGGTGCCGGCGAATTTGTGGGCCTCCGGCGCGCAGTGGATCCCGGCTCGAACAAAAATTTGATGCTGATTCAGCTGAGCGGCGGTCTCTTCACTGGGCATATCAGCGATATTAAAGGAAAGCAGCGGCACAAAAGCTGGAAATTCCGGCCTTGGCATGAATAGCTTTACTTTTTTTATCGACGACAATTTATCGTACAAGCGAAGCATCAATCTTTGTTCATGCTTTGCGATCGTTTCCGGCTTTATTTTAGAGACATATTCGATACCGGCCCGTAAGCCGGCGATTCCGGGCATATTAGGAGTACCGCTTTCCATGCGGTCCGGCATCGTTCCCGGCTGTATTAGGGAAATGGAGCTTGTTCCTGTGCCTCCCTCAATGATGGTAGAAAGCTTATCCCCATTGGGCGTAATAAGAAGGCCGGTCCCCATTGGGCCATACAAGCCCTTGTGGCCAGCAGCACATAGATAATCAATCCGGCTGTCTTGAACATCGATGGGTAAAATTCCCGCAGTTTGAGCCGCGTCGACTAAAATCGGAATTCCATATTCCTTTCCCATAGCCGAGATTCTCTCAATAGGAAGACGGATTCCCCACACATTAGAAGCATGCATACAGACGATCAGCTTTGTTTTTGCGTTCAGCGCTTTTCGAAAGCCCTCCAGAGTCGCGTCGCTGTCTCCGGGAACTACCTGCGCCTGGGTATAACTGACCCCTTGCTGGCGAAGCGCCTCCAAGGGCCGCATGACGGCATTGTGCTCTAAGCAGGAAACCACCACATGGTCTCCAGGCTTTAAAAGCCCCTTCAATACTATATTGATAGCGTGGGTGCAGTTTAAGGTAAACGCCACATTTTCCGGGCCTTCCGCATGAAATAGATTCGCCGCGGCGACCCGGCAGCGGTATTCCTCTTCTGCCGCAGCCATTGACATTTTATGGCCGCTTCTTCCTGGATTAGCCCCGTATTTTTGCAGAGCGGTCCGCACGGCGTTGGTTACTGCCATAGGCTTGGGATACGTGGTAGCGGCGTTGTCAAAATAGATCATGTGGACTCCTCCCAATCGGTTCTGCCCACTATTTTTATCCCATGGGTGCGCAGAAGATTTTCGGCCTCATCGATCCGTTTGGGAACATATAAGCTGTAGCCGCAGCCGCCGTTTCTTTCTATTTTAGGCGTCCTTTCTATATATGCCGCAATTCCATTGTTGATCAGCAGATCTCTAGCCTTCATCGCATAAGTGATGGAGCTGACCATAATCAAAGGCTTGCCCATAAATATCACCTCACTGTTTTAGGTTATAAAACAGTATATGCAGTGAAATGGATTCTGCTTATCCAAATCAAGCAATTAAGCAGACCGCATGAGCGGCAATTCCCTCTAACGCGCCGGTAAAACCCAGCCCTTCTTCTGTTGTCGCCTTTATGTTTATACAATCCAGAGAAATTTCACATGCCTTTGCTAAGTTTTCCCGCATTTGAGCAAGATAAGGCATCAGCTTTGGCCTTTGGGCTAATATGGTAGCGTCAATATTTTCTATATGGTAATTTTTCTTTTTCAGCAAATGACATACCTGTCTCAGCAGCTCCAGGCTGTCGGCGCCCAGGTACAAAGGGTCGGAATCCGGAAAATGCCTGCCGATATCTCCCAGGGCCGCCGCGCCTAATAAGGAATCCATAACCGCATGGGTAAGCACATCCGCGTCGGAATGACCCAGCAAGCCCTTTTCGTAAGGGATTTCCACACCGCCTAAAATCATTCTCCTTCCTTCCGTTAAACGGTGAACATCATATCCGTGGCCAATTCTCATGCGTCTTCCTCCCTCAACTGTAAAATATGCTCTCCCAACGCTAGATCATCTCTCGTAGTAATTTTTATATTTTCATAGGAGCCCATGCAGAGATGAACCCCCACTCCCAATTGCTCGACCAGCTGGCAATCGTCAGTATAATCGGCTCCCTCCTGTTCCGCTTTTTTCATAGCCCTTTGATAGACGGCTTTCTCAAACACCTGCGGCGTCTGCACATTCCACATCAGTGCTCGGTTGGGAGTCCCCTGCACATAGCCTTCCCCATCTACTACCTTAATCGTATCCTTTACCGGTACTCCCAGGGAGGAAGCGCCAAAACAAATACCGTCCGATACGGCTCTCTGAATATCCTCCGGGGTAATCAACGCCCGGGCGCCGTCATGAATGGCGAAATGTGTCGCCGCTCCGGCGGCCTTTATTCCTTGAAATACCGACTGCTGACGGGTTTTCCCGCCTGATACGACCGACGACAGCTTGTGGACACCGAAAATCTGTGCGATTTCCAGCATTTCTTCCCGTTCTTCCTTTCGGCATACGAGTACGATCTCCTGAATACAATCCGTATTCTCAAAGGCCAGCAGGGTTCTTGCAATCACAGGCATTCCCTTTAAATCCAGCAGCAGCTTGTTTTTTCGGGTTCCCATACGGGTGGAGCCCCCGGCCGCTACAATTAAAGCTGTAACAAATGACTTCATATTTCCTCTCCTTGAAGTGCAGAAAAGCCAGAAGAAAAGAACTCTCTCCTGGCTTTTTTGATTCTTAGATTAGGCCTCCATGCCCAGCTGCAACGCCTTTTTGTTGGCGTCGATCAGATGAGCCTTTCTAGGAGGTACACATTTTTCCACCGCTTTATAGAGGGCATCTTCCGTACAGAAATTGGTTTCATGGAAAAGCTTTCCTACCAAAATAATATTGGCAAGCCCCTTCAGTCCATTGTCCTCTGCGATTTTGGTAGCGGGTACATAAAACGCTGTTACGTCATCCCGTTCCACCTTCTTATTAATCAAGAAGCTGTCTACAATTACAATGGAGCCCGGCTCTACGTCATTGATAAATTTATCAAAGGACGGCAGATTCATTGCGATAAACACATTAGGATTAACCACTAAAGGAGAGCCGATAGGCTGGTCGGATATACAGACACTGCAGTTCGCTGTGCCGCCGCGCATTTCCGGGCCATAAGAAGGCAGCCAGGAAATTTCCTTTTCATCCATCAAACCGCCGTAAGCAATAACCTTTCCAGCGAAAAGGATTCCTTGCCCGCCGAAGCCGGCCAGAAGCATGTTGAAGTTCTTATTCGTGCTCATGCAGTCTCGCTCCTTTCACGCTGTCCTTGTAAACGCCCAAGGGATAATAAGGCAGCATATTGTCACGCAGCCACTGAAGCGCCTCAATCGGAGATAATCCCCAGTTGGTGGGACAGGTAGAAACCACCTCGACAATGGAAAAGCCCTTACCCTCAATCTGGTTCTGAAACGCCTTTTTAATCGCTTTTTTCGCGATATTAACGTTCTTCACACAGTCTACAGTAACACGCTGTGCCAGAGCCACGCCGTCCAGCGTCGACAGCATCTCGCAAACACGGACAGGATATCCGGCAACGTTTACGTCTCTGCCGTAGGGCGTGGTCTGGGTCACCTGGTTCGGCAGAGAGGTCGGCGCCATCTGTCCGCCGGTCATGCCGTAAATCGCATTATTGACAAAAATCACAGTGATGTTTTCACCGCGGGTAGCGGCGTGGACAGTTTCAGCGGTACCGATTGCCGCCAAGTCGCCGTCTCCCTGATAGGTGAACACCACATTCTCAGGCCTCGCACGCTTAATGCCGGTAGCAACCGCCGGCGCTCTGCCGTGAGGAGCTTCCACCATATCGCAGGCGAAATAATCATAATTCATCACAGCGCAGCCAACAGGGGCAACGCCGATTGCTTTTCCCTGAATTTCTAATTCGTCCATAACCTCCGCGACCAAACGGTGAATGATGCCGTGGGTGCATCCGGGGCAATAATGGAAGGGTACATCCAACAGGGATTCTGGTCTTTTAAACACAACCGCCATTACAAAACACCTCCCGCTTTCTTGACCGCGCCCAGCACCTCAGCAGGAGTGGGAATCATACCGCCGGTGCGGCCGTAAAATTCTACCGGCTTCTGATCATGGATCGCTAAACGCACGTCGTCTACCATCTGGCCCATGCTCATTTCCACAGCAAGGAATTTCTTCACATGCTGAGCGGCTCTTTGCAAAGCGTCTGTTGGGAACGGCCAAAGGGTGATTGGACGGATTAAGCCCGCCTTTATGCCCTCAGCTCTCGCGGCGTTGACCGCGCTGCGGGCTACACGGGAGGAAGCGCCGTAAGCCACGACTACGATATCGGCGTCGTCTACCAAATATTCTTCCGCCCTCTGCTCTGTTTTTTTAATGGTTTCATAGCGTTCGAAACGCTCTTTCACCAGCCGCTCCAGGTCGGCAGGCTTCAAATAAAGGGAATTCACCACATTATGGGGACGCTTGAACTGATGCCCGGTCAGCGCCCAGGGTTTGTCGATCTTAGCGTTTTCCCCTTGGTCCTTAAACTCTACCGGCTCCATCATCTGACCCAGCATACCGTCGGCCAAAATCATGGCGGGCATACGGTATTTATCCCCTAAATCAAAAGCTAGGGAGACAAAATCCACCATTTCCTGCACGGTAGAAGGGGCAAATACTAAAATCTGAAAATCGCCGTGGCCGGTGGCCTTGGTGGCCTGCCAGTAGTCGGCCTGGGAAGGCTGAATGCCGCCCAAGCCAGGGCCTCCGCGCTGCACATTAATAATCAGCGCAGGTACGTCGGAACCGGCGATGTAGGAGATTCCTTCTGTTTTCAGGCTGATGCCGGGAGAAGACGAGGAGGTCATGGCCCGCACACCGGCGGATGAGGCTCCCAACACCATGTTAATCGCGGCAATCTCGGATTCCGCCTGGAGGTATGTACCGCCGATTTTAGGCATCTTCTTAGACATATAAGCCGCAAGCTCAGTCTGAGGGGTTATGGGATAACCGAAGAAATGACGGCAGCCTGCGCGAATAGCTGCTTCCGCCAGCGCTTCGTTTCCTTTCATCAATACTCTTTCGGACAACTTCGTCACTACCTTTCCACTGTAATCGCTACATCAGGACACATCGTCGCACAAGAGGCGCAGCCGATGCATTTTTCTTCGTCAATCAATTCTGCCGGATGATAACCTTTCGCGTTGATCCGGTCTTTCGACAGACGAATAATTTTTTTCGGGCAGGCATTGACGCACATTTCACAGCCCTTGCATACTTCTTCTCTCACAATGATTCTTGCCATCTACGACCCTCCTTTATTTGGATCCTTTGGGGTTATTGCTCCCAAGGGGGTTTTACATAAATTTCTACTGGATAAACATTCTCCCCGGCTTCTTTAGCCTTGCCCGCCAGAAAAGCAGGAACCGTAGTAAACGCCAAAGGAAGATTTAAAAGCTCCGCTGTTTTTTGAGCGAAAGGGATTCCCTGCAAAATGTCATCCACAGTGGTTTCAGCCTGCAAATGAGAATTGTTCACCACGCCTGTCGCCGTCAGCCGGCAGGCAGACTCAATTTCCTTCAACAGAGCGCAAGCCTCTTCGGAGGTCTGGGTTAGGGCGCGGTAGCGGTTCACCACGTACAGCATTTGGTATGGAAGCTGCTGAATGCTTTGAGAAATGCTCCCCAGCGCTGTGGCGCCGGCATCATCCCCGCCCACATCGATAATCACCGTTCGATCCGGCATATTGAAAATTCGGTGCAGGTCTACCGGTAAGGCAGGCAAGTCCAAATTAGAATGAGCGAAAACCGGGGCGATTAACTCGATTTGATTGGAATAAATGACCTCCTGAAAATCAGAGGATCGGAAATAAGGATTGACCAAATCTAGGTCTACCAGGGTGACCTTTCTTCCCGCTTTTTGCAGGTTGACTGCCAAATTTAAAGAGAGATTGGTCTTTCCGCAGCCATAATGACCGCAAACTATGATAAACTGACCGAATTGAAACACTTACTCACCTCATTAACTGGCATTGAATATTATTATAGCACGTTTCGGCTTTCTAGACAAGAAACAGAAAAAACCTTATTACCTAATTTCTCCCAGTAATAAGGTTTTTATTTTTATGCATAATTCATAGCATACGATTGAAAAATATCCGCCATAACCTTTTGCCCTTGCTCATTTAAGTGGATTCCATCCAAGCACAAATAATCCCGGTAATTATGAATCGCTAAAAATTCATCCCGCACATCGATAAGCGGTAAATTCTTTTGATACGCCACCCGTTCCATCGCCCTGGAATATCGTTCCTGCTGGCGATAGATGGTATCCGTTTGTCCTCCCAGCCATTTTAAAATAGCCTTTGGATCCGTGTCCTTCAGACTACTGATCCAGCGATAATACCGCTCCCCGTCAATCGGTGGAAGATTCATAAACACAGGCTTTATGGAATGAGACAGCAGCAGATCCGCCATTTTCTCCATTGTGGAACAAAATGTCTGAAAAGGTGTATGAGGCTCGTGGTGCGCTTCTGGATTACGGCTGATTTCAGACCAGTTGTAGTCACAGTCATTTCCACCGAACTCCAAAAGTGCAACCTCTGCCTGCAAGCCATTGTTTAAAGACGCCTGTAGATTTTCCAAGGCCTTTGGAGCAGTACAGCCAAAACGGGAATTGTTTTTCACTGTAAAGGGGAATGCCTTGCTGAATAAGTTTACCGAGCAAGTCTTCAAAGGCTTATATCTGCTGGTTTTTTCATCAAAAATAATACCCTTTAAAAGGGAATCTCCCCAAATCGCCAAGTTTTGTATCATTGATAGCTTCATAATGCCACACTCCAACCTTGATAATAAAAGGATACCGCACATATATGAACTGGATATTAAACACTTGAAAAAGAATAGATAGTATGTAAAGCCAGCGGCTTGCCGCTGGCTTAGTCCTCTAACGCTTGAATTAATTCGTCTCTCAGCTTTCTCATATGCTGAATTTCAAAGGATACCGTATGCTTTAACATCCCATTATAAAGATCCCCCATGCCGTCAGGCTGAAAGTCCCGTTCTCTCAGGTTATCCAGTCCCTCTTCCATCTGATGAATTTGGTCATCCATATAATGCTTGATTTGTGATTGACTGTAATTCATAACTTACGCACTCCTAAAAATAGAATTTTATCCTTAGTATGTGCCAAAAGATGAAAAAAATCCCTTCCGTTAATACAAAAAGAAGGGATTTTTTATTATTGGTAGAGCTCCACCTTGTCAAAATGATAAATCGCATTGAATAGATTGGTGGGAAATTCCTCTAATTGATTGTTAAAAGCAACCGCTCCGTTATTATATTCCTCAATCAGATAGTTATCCTTGTACAATTGAAAAGATTCATACAAGCTCTTGGCATCTCGTTCATTAGAATCCTTTAGATTTGTTCCTTGCAATGAAATATATAAATCCGTCATCGCATTCTCAAGATCTAAATCCGCGTCATACTTTTCCGACAGAGTTTTCGCGTGGCGGAGACGGTCAATTGCGGCCTGAGTAGGTTCCACATCAGCCTGTTGATGGGTATCCGCTTGCTGTTTATTATATTGTTTGGCAATATAGACCATATCCTGGGCATATTCCATACGCCGATTCAAATCATCCTGTATTGAATAATATTCTCCTTGGTAAAAAGCCTGTTCCGCTCCATGATGTGCCCTGGAAATAGAGAAATAGCTGCCATACATAATACCAGCTATAATCATAATTGCCATGGCAGAAATAGCAAAAGCTTTTTTGCGTAATAATTTCATGGTTTTCTCCACTAATATAAAATTCAGCTGTTAATATTCAACAGCTTTTGTTTCAATTCATTTTCAATCCGTCCTAATTCAGCCTCTGCAGCGACACGCTTCTGACGCCCCTCAGTTTGAATTTTTACCATTTCATCCAATGTTGAGATCAGAGACTCGTTAGTATACTTGAGGGTTTCAATATCCACGATTCCCCGTTCTGATTCCTTTGCGGTTTCAATGGTTCCCATTTTCAGAGCATCGGCGTTTTTCTTCAAAAGCTCATTGGTCATATTCGTGACTTCTCTCTGAGCCTCCATCGCCTGCTGAGAATGAGCCAGCCCTAAAGCGATAACCATTTGGCTTTTCCAGAGAGGAATCGTGTTGACCAAGGTGGATTGGATTTTTTCCGTCATCATTTTATCATTATTCTGCACCAAACGAATCTGAGGAGCCATCTGAATGGAAATCATTCTGGTCAATTCCAAGTCATGAAGCTTCTTTTCAAAGCTGTTGCACTGAGCGGAAAGATCATTAGCCGCTTGGGCATCCTCCGGCAGACCGGACATTTTTGCTTTATCCAGCAAGATAGGAAGATCGTTTTCCCGAACCTGCTTCAGCTTTTTCTTACCAGCCAAAATATACATAGTAAGTTCTTTAAAGTACATCAGATTCAAATCATACATTTTATCTAGTAAGGCGACATCCTTCATCAGCTGAATTTGATGTCCCTCTAAGGCTTCGGAAATTTTATCCACATTCACTTCTACTTTATCATATTTGGCTTTCATTGTAGCGATTTTATTTCCGGTTTTCTTAAAAAAGCCGAAAAAACCGCCCTTTTCTTCCTCATCAACGGAAAAACCCTTAAGCTCTGTCATCAGGCCGGTGATCATATCGCCTACCTCGCCCATATCCTTAGTACGGACGTTTTCCAGTGCGGATTCAGAAAAATCAGCAATTTTTTTCTGAGACGCAGCGCCATACTGCATAACCATAGATGTATTGGTAACGTCAATCTTATCGGCAAAATCATCGACCATTTTCTGCTCTTCCGGAGAGAGCCTTTGGGCCATCTGCTCGGCGGCCGCCAAGGCCTGATCCGCTGCCTGCTGGGGAACTGCTGTTTCTAAAGCTACCGCGGGAGCTGCAGGAGTTTCAAAAGTAAGTTCGATTTTTTCTTGATCCATGTTGTGTTACCTCTTTCCTATTTATCGTTTATTCCCCTTTGTGCTTAGCTTTATTAAAGTCGCTGCCGGTTAGTCCTTCTTGCGCCAACATTCCCTCTAAGACCGTAATATCCGTTGAAATATCCATAGCCTCATCAGCAAACAAGTGATCCAGCTGCTTTTCAAAGGCCATCACAATAGTATTCATCATCCGCTCAATGCTAAGCATAGTCTCTGAAATATTGGTGCCGGTGATACCAGTATCCTCCAGCTTATCGTAAGAAGACAAAAGCTTTAGAGTGGTTGGCAAATAATAATTCATAAACTTGCGGATTTGAGGCGCCTTTTTCGGATTTTCAGCTACAAATTCAAAAATCTTTTTTGAAATTTCCTCCAGCTTGCGAATCTGCTCAGAAACTGTTTCATCCTCAATAGCAATATCTGCTTCCTGCATTTTCTTCAAATAGTTTTGCCCGTCTATAATCAATTGATCGATTTCCCGATCTCCTGTTTCAACCTTTTTTTCTGGAATCGGAACAAAAACTCTTTTCCCTTTAAAGATCAGCTTACAAAGGAAAAATACGCCCACAGACAGGAGAAGCATAATGATAAAATCACTCAGCCGATAAATAGGCGCCACCAGGCCCCAAAAAAGCACAAACAAACCGACCCCATAGTAGCAAGCGACTGATTTTTGCCGTACTTCCATCATTCCCGGGGGCACAGGCTTTTTGGAGTTCTCCTTTTTCTGCCGTTTGGTCTTAATCGGCTCGTAAACCTGATAAGGAGGCGTCTGCTTTTTTCCAGATGTTTGGTTATTTGGGGGCGGAGGGGTGGTATAGACTCTGCCAGGCGGAGGCTGATATCCTCCCGAAAAATTTTCAGAAGGCGCCTGTCCAGGACGGTCCCCTTCCGCTTGATAAGGGGGCTGTTGATGCGGCATACCGTTTTCAGGAGGATTTTGGCTTTTCTTGCGTTGGCTATCCTGGATTTCTTCCGCCGCTTGGTTTAAGCTTTTCTCCACCACATCTTTTGCTTTTTTTAATGCATGATAAGTATAAGACGATTTCACGTCCCAGTCCCAACGACCAGACATAACGTCCTCCTTGTAACTTTTTTCTACGCTTTCACTAACATTTTACTTTGATTACAAAGTAGTGTCAAGGAAAATGACGGTTGATAATGATAAATTTACAGCTTGTTTTTATTTGCCTTACACCTTGTCAAAGACTGCATAAGCCGTATAGTCCAGGCCATGTTTCCAAGAGCTTAACAGTAGTCGCTATCATTGTCTTTCTGAGATTTCTGATTCTACAGGTTAATTCGTTCTGCTTATAATGCTGTAAAGCCCGTTGTCCCGACCATGTTTTTCACTAATGATACATTATTCTATTTTCACGTAAATTCAATAATTGGTTTTTGAAACAAAATAAAATAATTTATTACTCATGGACTCAATACAAATATATTCTTAAGATACCATTCTAAAGCAATTGTCTTTTGACATAAAATTTTTCTGGCCTTGGTAGCTTTTTCCCTTACGGCTCTAAAGAATCGGCAGCTGACTCCGTCTGTTGCTGTGTCGTTCCGCATCTGACAATCCAATCAGAGGCCCAGGACAAAAGAGTAGCAGAGAGCCTTTCAAATTCCTTCCTTTCAGTAAGATTAGTGTTTTTAAGTGTTTGACCAATCAGCAAAATAGCTTGATCCTCTGGAAGCAGATGATTTAACAAGTCTTTCCGGCGTCTTTCATATTTGCCTGTTTGCAGAAAGCCAGCAGCCTGTAACGTAAAAGCCGCCGATTTATATAATCCTTTTAGAAGCTCCCAGCTTTTCTCATGAACCATATTATGCATACAGCCATGATATATGTTGCAGGCGCCTATCCTTATTGCACGCCGTACATCCGCGGCTGTAAAATATTCTTTCAAGGAATTTAAGGAACCGATAATAGGAAGAGTGTCATAATAAAATTGAAATAAATCGGATTTTTCCCAATTAAGCAATTCCTGTTTTCCTGAGATAAAGCCACATGCCTTTTCTCTATACGGCAAACGGTCTAACAATGCGCTATAAGCCTTTATATCCTCCAGTGTCACTTTGTCTAAAATAACTACAGCGTCGATATCACTTTGCTCAGTCGCCTCATTTCTTCCATAGCTTCCTTGTAAGCCAACAAACCAGATACGGTTTCCAAATATCTTTCTTAATTCACTGGAATATTCTTTCATCCAAAGATTAATATCAAAATTCATTTGTTACCCTCCGAGTTTATTTTTTAATTTTCAATAATCAGGATACTGTAAATTTCTGTCCTGCGTATTATCTATTAATTTGATACGGTCTTTTTAACGATGACAAGTCAGCGGCCTAAACTCCAGCGAAAATGATCCCTTTTATACTGGTGCGGCTAGGAATAAGCTCATTGGGAAAAAGGAAAGGCCAGCTAAGAAAGGCTGGCCTTAAAATGTATTACTTTATTTATAAATGGTTACTTCTCTTCCCAATCCGCTACCGCTTTTCTCTCCAAAGGCGCATCATACTCGTCGCCAATATCAAAGATTCCTGTATGAAGCTTCCCCTCATCCTGAGCCATAGATACATAATCTCCATCCGCCACAATCATATGGTCAATCAGCGTAACATTTACCAATGCAAGCGCCTCTTTCACCCTAACAGTGGTTTGCAGATCTGTTCTAGAGGGCAACGCAAAACCGCTGGGATGATTATGAGCGAGAATCGCCTGAGTAGCATCATAGCTGGCTGCCAATCCAACGATTCTTCGGAGATACACATCGCAGGAATTGGCAGTTCCTTCCGTCACCACACCACAATATAGAACCTTTCCCTTTCCATCCAGAAGGGTAAGCACAACTGCCTCGTTGCTTCTGCCTGTAAATTTGCTCAAAATGATATCAATGACTTCTTCCATGGAGGTTGGGCCCTTGTCCGCTTTGCTCTCGATATAAAACCGGCCGATTGCGGAAAACAGCTTAATCGTAATCGCACTTCCACGGCCGATTCCCTTATATTTCATTAACTCTTCGATCGGAGCATCCAGTAAGGCCGGAAAGGAGCCAAAGCCTTCCAACAATTCGTGAGCCAGTGGATTCATATCTTTTCTTGGCACTGCCGCATACAGCATTAATTCTACTACTTCATGAGGTTCTAAACTGGAAAGCCCATGGCGTATAAATTTTTCTCTTAAGCGGTCTCTATGTCCGTCATGCAGTGATGTTTTCTTCATTTAATTTTACGGCTTCCCGGTTTTATAACCGGAATTTTACCTTCCTTACACAATGGACATTCGCTGGGCTCATAAGATTCCACTTCCATAGAAATAACCGCTTTAAAGGGTACGCCAAAATCAATTTTTCCTCCAGTACGGTCAACAATAGAACCAATCCCTACCACATCGCCGCCGGCAGCTTTAACAAGCTCCAGAACCTCACGAACAGACCCTCCGGTAGTGACTACATCCTCTACCAGAAGCACCTTTTGTCCAGGTTGAACCTCGAATCCCCTACGCAAGCACATTTTTCCATCCTGGTCTCGTTCTGCAAAAAAGTTTTCACAATGTAAACCCCGGCTTACCTCATAAGCCATCTGCACCGCCCCCATAGCGGGTCCGATGACCACCTCTACCCCATCATTTCGGAACTGTTCAGCCAGAGCGCTGCACAACTCCTCGCTGTATTTTGTATTCCGGAAAACCTTAGCGCACTGTAAATATTTATTGCTGTGCCTTCCAGAAGTCAATAAGAAATGCCCTTCTAAAAGAACGCCGGCCTCCTTTAAAATTTCAAGAATTCTTTCCTGCGTAATCAACAAAAACAGCCCCTTTTACAATTTGTTTATATTCTGTAATTGTTATTATTATACTCCAAAAATGTAGTTTTGAAAAGAAGTTCGTGGTATAATTTAAGAACATGACGAAAGGGCTGTGATTATGCGACAAATTACTGTTGGAAAAAATGACGCCGGACAACGGTTAGATAAATTTTTGACTAAAACCTATACAAAACTTCCTCAATCTATGCTTTATAAAGGAATCCGCACAAAGAACATAAAGCTTAACGGAAAGCGCTGCCAAATTTCTTCCCGAATTCAAGAGGGAGACATCATATCTTTGTATTTAAAGGAGGAATTTTTTGAACAAACCCCTACTGAATATGATTTTCTAAAAGCGCCTAAAGTAGTAGACTGCGTTTATGAGGACGAAAATATTCTTCTTTTAAATAAAAAGCCAGGCCTTTTGGTTCATCCTGATGAGAACTATCATTTTGATTCTCTCATTGCTCGAGTGCAGCATTATCTTTATGAAAAGGGCGAGTACCAGCCCCAGAATGAAAATTCCTTTGCTCCCGCATTGGTGAACCGTATCGACCGAAACACATCCGGTATTGTCATAGCTGCAAAAAACGCCGAAGCTCTGAGAATTTTAAATGACAAAATGCGGAAGCGTGAATTGCATAAATATTATCTCTGTGTGGTTCATGGAAAAATGGAAAAAAAATCAGATTTACTGGTGGGATATTTAGAAAAAAATGAAAGCAAAAACCGGGTTTATATATCCGCCAGACCCTTCCCCGGGGCCAAAACCATCCAGACAAAATATCGGACGCTTCAGCAAAAAGAAAAATACAGTCTTTTGGAAGTCGACCTTTTGACCGGCAGAACCCATCAAATAAGGGCGCACATGGCCTCCATTGGCCATCCCCTGGTAGGAGACGGGAAATATGGAAAAAATACTCAAAACAGAGAAAGCCGCTATAAATGGCAGGCCCTTTGTTCTTATAAGCTCGTTTTTGACTTTCAAACCGATGCGGGAATTCTAAACTATCTGAACCATCGAGAGTTCACAGTCCCACAGGTATGGTTTGTAGATGACTTTAAAAATTTAAAGTAATAACTATTGAAAATGCGAGTCGCAAAAATATCCCAGCAATTGCTTAATTAGTTTTTACAAGATAATTAAAAATATAAAAATTGGCGGCCATCCCGAGGGCTCAGGATGGCCGCCAATTTTACTTTCTTTTCTATACATTATATATAGAAAGGAAACGAGAGGATTTGAGTAATAAATTATAAGGTATCCACGATCTCCTTCAAAGCGCCGCCTACATTATTCCAATAGGTCATGTTGTTTCTCAGCTCGTCGCCGATGCAGAAATGACGCACACCTAAATCAATATAATATTTCGCCTCATCTGCGCTATTGATTTCACAGCGAGGCTGAACCCCATGCTTTAAAGCAATACGGATCATTTCACGCTCAGCTGCTTTATACTCATCAACATGGGCTCCGGCGTTCCAGCCAAGGCTCATCGAATAATCGGAGGGGCCAAATTGCACCATATCCACACCGGGAATTTCACAGATTTCCTCTAAATTATCCAAGCATTCCTTTTTCTCCACCATGAAAGCGGCTACTGTATTACGTACCATGGCGGCATAATCCATCTGGGATAAATTAGGCTGATAGCCGATCCAACGGCGGTTGGGATAACCAAAACGTCCGCCGTCTTCGGGAGTATCAGGCCGGATAACATACATGGTTTCCCTGACCTCTTCCGGCGTTTTATGGTCGGTAAGCAAAAGCGCCTGGAATCCGGAAGCCATCGCTTTTTGCGCCACGTAAGCCCTGTTCTGGAAATCCACCTTTATCATCGTGGAAATATTGTGCAGCTCCGCAGCACGGCAGATATTCTCCAGATCCGCATGGGAAAAAGGAGCGTATTCAGCGACAAACTCGATATAATCGAATTTCCCGGTAGAGGCCACCGCTTCCGTAATGGTAGGCCATGCGCTGAGAATTCTTGTAGCGATAGAAGGCTGATTGTTGTTCAGGATTTCACGGAGTTTGTTTGTTTTCATCATTGTTATCGTCCCCTTACTCTTTCAGTATCTTTTTTAGTCATTTATTTATTATCTTCAAAGCCGTTCATAATCCGGATAATTTCTTCCACATCGCTGGAGTTTCTCATCTTTTCCTGACGCTCCTGCTCAATTTTCTGGAGCTTTTGCACCTTATCCAAAACATCGCCGATATACTGATTTGGGAATTTTACCGCGCCGTTTTCATCCATATGTATAACATCGCCCGGACAAACATCCATGCCGCAAATATTTACCGGAACATTCACTGCTTTTACGGAGAAAGCGCCGTGGCCCGCAGTAACACCGGTGAGCATGTATTGAACCTCCATAGGACGAATTTCATCTACGTCTCTGGACGGGCCGTCAGAAATAATACCGACTGTTCCCAAAGCTTTCATCGCGGTGGTCATATTGCCGCCGCAAAGGCCATTTTTATTTTTGATTTCCTCAGGAAAATCCTGCTTGATGCACACGATCACCGGCTTAGGAGAAGCATCAATGGCCCTCAGAACATCGTCAAAGCTGCGGCGCTTAAAATTGGCGTCGACAGGGCCATATACCACCGTAACAGCGTAACCCGCTCTTCTTCCCAGCTCGGGATACATGCATTTTACAGATTGATCGGTATACCAGTTAGCAGCCCAAGGATCATAAAGTCCTAAACAAAGCTCCTGATCCTCTGGGTACGTTGCCACTACATTAGTGATCGATGGGGTGTCGAATTGCTCCAGCTTTTTTAACTCTTGATTGAAGTTTTCATTTTTCACGATAGACAACCTCCATAATGCCAACATTCTTCCTTGATTAGCCTCATCATACCATCCTAAATTTGAATTTCCAATTCAATTATGGAATTACGGATTGAAGTTTTAGAATATAAATCATAAAAAAGATTGTTATTTTTTAGTCAATATGCTTAATCATCATGTTTCCAGTGATCCATCTCAAACTTCATACCGTATTGATCACGGATATTCTTTAGCTTTTGATACAGGTTCGGACCAATTTCAAATCCGCCTGCGGCACGGTTAGCGGCAACCTTGTTAAACTCAATTTCACCGGGCATATAAATCTGTTCTGTGTCAGGAGCCAGCTTAAAGCTTTTCACCACATCGATAAAGCCATCTACGCGATGTTTAAAGGCCTCTGCATCGGTAAACTTAGAGATGTCAATGGCGATTAGTGACGCCGCCAGCTCGGAGCCGGCAGATAAATCGGAAATCCGGCGCAGGTTTTCTTCTTCAAAATCAAATGGCATTCCGGTCAGGCCAGCACAAATCAAGCTGATGACGATAGCAATGCCAGATCCCTTATAATCGCCGAAGGGGCGCATCGTACCAACCATCGCTTCGGATGCCACTGTGGTCGGCTCTCCGTTTTTATTATAAGCCCAATTCCCAGGAATCGGCTTGTTCTCTGTTTCCGCCACGGAAACCTTGCCTTGAGCCACCACGCTGGTAGCGCAATCCAGAATCACTGGAAAATGCTTTTTGGCAGGTACGCCGATGCTGAAGGGATCAGTACCAAGCACCCTCTCTCTTGTTCCCCACACAGCGGTTGAGGAACCGGAATTGCAGACAGCGATGCCGATCATATTCCGTTTTGCCGCCATCATGGTGTAATAAGCCAAAAATCCAATATGGTTGGAATGGGTCACTGCTACGGAGGCACATCCAGTTCGGGAGGCTTTTTCCATGCACAGTTCCATGGCGTGTGAGCAGGAAACTGCTCCTAAGGCATCATCTGCATCTAAAAGCGCCACACCGGCATCTTCCCGCAGGATTTTCATGTGAGGATTGGCTTTATAGCCACCGTGCTCCAGCTTTTGGGTGTAAAACGGAATCCGGTTCAGACCGTGAGACGCCTGGCCGCGCATCTCGGCCATAGTCAAATGATCCGCTACAACATCGGCATGTTTCTTTTCAGCACCAATGGTTTGGAACAGCTTAGAAACATAGGCTTGGGATTCTTTTTCAGGAACAATAATACGACTCATGACAACCCTTCCTTTTTGGAAAATATTTTCGCGTACACAATACTGCACTTCTTCAAAGGTGTCAAGAGGGGCATATCTCCAGCTTTTTAATTTTTCATGATAAATCAGACGCGGGATTTTTAACTCTAGCGGCTTTGAAAGTCTAGCATCCATGCAAAATAAAAGGGTTCGTCTTTCTTTTCACAAAAGAGAGGCGAACCCTTAAAAAATTTTTTATTTTTCTTTCTTTTCAGTTCCTGCTTTTTCGGAGATTGGCTTTTGCCACTCTTTCACAAAAGACATAAACTTTCGAGTAATGGAACTGGTTTCCCGAGACTTTAGCTGAACCAGTCCAGTCGTACTGAGATATTCCTCCTCAAGGGGTACCACCACACAGCCTGGCATATCGAAATAAGTCATTACCTGCTCCATGGCCAAAACAATAACGCCATCATTTTTCACAAATTTGAGAGAGATTTCCGGTTTACCGCTTACGGTATAGGGAACGTTCGGTGTAAAGCCGGCTTTTTTGCATACCGCCATACAAATATCAAAAAGCGACGCTTTGCCTGTAGGCAGCAGAAGCTTTTCCCCTTTCAAGCGCTTGACGGAAATCGACTTCTCCTTCGCCAAGGGATGATTCTCCGGTACTACCGCGACCAGCCTATCCACATTGATTGGAGTGATGTTATATTGCTCCTCGTCTAAAAAATCCGTTCTAAGAATGGCGAAGTCACACTCCAGCCTTCTTAAGCCTTGCAGCACAAGAGAGCTTTCACTTTCCACCACATTAAACTTCACCTGTGGATGCAGCGCCCTGAAAGCACTCATAATTTCGGGGATTTGATATTGTACAAATACTGGAATAGAAAAAATGCTGATTACTATATCGTCCTGAGAATAACACGCCATATCGTCCATCATGCTTTTGTAGGAGCCTAAAATGGCGTAAGCGTGCTTTTGAAGACGTTCTCCCGCAGGAGTTAGAGAAATACTTTTTCGATTCCTATAGAAAAGCTTTACACCCATTTCATTTTCCAGCGCCATGATATGCTTGGAAAACGAAGATTGGGAAATGTTGTTTTCAGCAGCGGCCATTGTAAAATTTCCAGTTATTGCCGCTGATAAGAAATATTGCAGTTGAAAAATATCCATTTTTTGTTCCACTCCTCATGTTTCTCATTCGGCAAAATTAAAAAAGCACTGAAAAATACTGAAACTTATAACATATGATACAAAAAATGTCTAGGATTGTCGTCTCTTTCTTACTAAGCCTAAATGCATGTCAAACTATACCAATTAGAGAAATTGTAATTATTTTTAGAGAACAACATACTCCCATTATTAATTTTTTGAAATCCCGTCCCATTCCAAAGCGAATAAAATTATGTAAACCAACAAGTTTATAAAACCGATCTTCTAAATTACAAAAAAATGGCTGTATTTCTAAAAAAATTAGTGATAAATTCCAAATTGCGATTGTTGAAGTCAATTTTCGAATCTTTAAAAATCGTTCAAAACTATTGACTTTTAGGTATAAACAAGATTAATATGTCTACAAAACACAAGTGCGTTAATTTTATTTTATTAAATACGCACAAAACCAACTGTTTTATTTCATTTATGGCAATTCATTACATCAAGGAGGAACATGTGTCATGAAAACAATGAAAGGTGTTAATGTCCCGATTTCTTGCCCGATGACCCCTGATCAGCAGGTGGACTACAAGAGCTTGGAAAGTCTTTGCGAATACCTGATCGATAAGGGTGTTCACGGCTTATATCCCAACGGTTCTACCGGTGAGATGTGCTATCTAACGTTAGAAGAGCGCAAAAAGGTTCTCGAAACCTGTCTGAAGGTTGCTAACGGCCGTGTTCAGGTGTTCTCCATGGTAGGCGCTCTGACTACGAAGGATACCATTGAGCTTGCTCAGCACGCGGAAAAGGTTGGCGCGGATGGTATTGGTGTCGTTACCCCCTATTACTTCAAGCTGGATCAGAAAGAGCTTGAGGAATATTTTGTTCGGGTAGCCCAAAGCGTTTCCGATGATTTCTCCATCTATCTGTATGGCATTCCCCAATTGGCTGTGAATGACATCACACCGGAACTGGCCCAAAGAGTTGCCAGCCGCTGCAAGAATGTTGTTGGTATTAAGTACAGTTATCCTGACATGCCCAGACTGATGAAGTTCATGAATGTCAACGACGGCAAATTCTCTGTGCTGGCTGGTCCCGACGATCTCTTCTTTGTCACTCTGTGTGCTGGCGGCGACGGCACAATCTCTGGTAATGCTAATGTGGTTCCTGAGCATTTCGTAGCTATTTACGATGCCTTCCAGAAGGGTGATATCGAATTAGCCAGAAAGCTTCAGAAAAAGACGAATCTGATGATCGACTACATCAGCGGTCCTAACAACATGTCCAGATATAAGGTATGCCTGAAGCATCGCGGCGTGATTGCCCATGATTCTATTCGTGAGCCTTTGCGCACCATCAGCCCCGAAGAGCAAAAAGAGCTGATCGACGCTATCGAGAAGATGAACTATTTGGATCCGACCAAGCTGTAAGGCTGTCCTGTATATCTAATTGGTTTTAGGGTATTGCGTTTTCCGGCTTTTGTATGCGAGGGATCGGGAGCCGGAAAACGGTTTTAAACCAGGCTGTGCCGAAAGGCCGGCAAAATAAAATTTTGGGAGGCTGAAGATTTATGAAAGCAAAAAGACTAGTGAGCGCCCTCACCATGATCGCGCTGCTGGCCGGCATATTTGCCGGCTGCTCCGGTGACGGAGGTACCACCTCTTCTACCGGCGGCGACAGCAGTACTGCTGGTGATAGCTCCGCGACAGAGTCCACCGGCGGCGATACCGAGAAATTCAACACAACTTTGAACGTCATTGGTGTTGACAACGTAATCGCTACTACCGCCTTCGACGAAGAGCATCTGCAGGAGCTGCGCGACCTGTACGGCATCGAAGTGAATTTCCAGCAGTTTACCAATGAGCAAGCGTCCAATAAGATCGCTGTCAGCATGGCTGCCGGCGGCGCTGATATCGACGCTCTCATGTTCCGTCCTCTGGACGAAACTCTACTGTTTGTACAGAATGGATGGCTGGAAAACCTGCAGCCCTACATAGACGCTGATCCGGAAGCCGCCAACTATGACGACTATATGGATGCTTCTAAGGAAGTCACCCAGGATCCTGCCACCGGAGATGCTGTTGGTTTACCGGTTATGACGGAGTCCGGCGCTGTTTATTACAACAAAACCATGTGGGAGGCTGCTGGCTTAACCGAGGATGATTATCCGAAAACCATGGACGAGTTGTATGATGTGGCTGTAAAACTGACAGACCGTGACGCCGGTGTTTCTGGTTTCGCCTGCCGTGGTATGGCGAACCCGGCTGTTACTCAATTCTCCGGTTTCCTTCGCGCTTACGGTGCTGACTTCTTCACGGAAGCAGATGACGGTACCAAAACCGCTACCATCAATACTCCGGAAGCTGTGGAAGCCTTTGAGTTCTACGGTAAGCTGCTCCGAGACACTGGCCCTGACGGCGTTCTGAGCATGACATGGACAGAAACCTGGAGCCTCTTCACCCAGGGACAAACCGCTATGCGCTTTGACGCGAACACCAACCTGGGTTCTTGGGATCCTGATAACTCTGCCATTACTTTGGAAGAGATCGGCTGCTTTGATCTGCCTGTCGGCCCTGATGGGGATTACGGCAACTATTCCATCACTCCTTGGGCGCTGGGCATCAGCTATGGTTCTACCCAGAAGGATGCCGCTTGGGCTCTGATCAACTGGATGGCTTCTTCTGAAATGCAGCAGGATGCGCAGTCTAACGGCAGCTCCGCCGCCCGTACCTCCGTGTGGGAAGTGGAAGGCCTTTCCAGCTGGCCGCAGGAATTCCAGGATCTGGCCGCTGAGGTTGGTAATAAGGCTTACGGTACCGACCGTCCTTACATGATCAACGTTGCTTCCGCCAGAGACGTAATCGGCCAGGTCATCGTAACTGCTATTGAGGGCGGTGACGTTCAGGCTGCTGCTGATACCGCTAACGCTGATTTCCAGAAGCTTCTCGACGAAGAGAAATAAGACTTTTCTCAGTAATCCTGTCTAAACAGATGTGAAAGTGGTGCCTGCAGATCATTACGAGCTGCAGGCTCCATTTTAGGAACCGCCAACCGGTATTGTGGGGATTTTGGCTTTAAAATCTGCGCGGAGATAGGCGTACAAAAGATTTGGAATGGTTTCAGTAAACCTGGCTCTTTCAATTCCCAGACGGGCGGCATCCAAAAAAGAGCAAAGGAGGCAATCTCAAATTGCAAAAGATAGGAAGATGGGTAGATAAGCGCCTGAAATGGTTCTTTACCGTGCCGACAATTATTTTTGTTTTGGCAATGGTGCTTTTTCCGATTATATATACCTTAGTTCTTAGTTTTCATTCCTGGAGAATGTCAGCCAATATTCCTTGGGAATATGTCGGCCTCCAAAACTATATCGACCTCTTCAGTGATTCCCGGTTCCCCATGGCTATCGGCCGTACCTTTATTTTCACCGCTATCGCTCTGACAATTGAAATGATTTTGGGAATCGGTATCGCGCTGTTCTTGAACCGCCGGTTCTTCGGCAAAAACTTTGTAAAAACAGCTTTCCTTATTCCGATGGTGGCAACCCCTGTGGCTATCGGTATGGTTTGGAAGCTGATGTATGATCCCAACATCGGTATTCTTGACTATATTCTGAAGTCTATGGGAATGCCGACAGTAAACTTTTTAGGTGATTCTAATATTGCTCTGTATTCTTTGATCGTAGTAGATATCTGGGAGTGGACTCCACAGGTCATGCTGATTGTTTTGGCTGGCATCACGTCTATTTCCACTGAGCCCTTTGAGTCCGCAATGGTGGACGGCGCTACTCCTTGGCAGGTAACCTGGCATATTACTCTGCCTCTCCTCCGCCCCACTATTTTTACAGCTTTCTTATTAAGATTAATCGATGTTCTGAAGACCTTCGATATCATGTACTCCATGACTCAGGGAGGCCCTGGTTACGCGACAGAAACCATGAATATTTTGTCCTACCGGCAAGCCTTTGAGTTTATGCAGTTTGGATCGGCGTCTTCCATGCTGATCGTATTCTTTGTTGTTGTGATGGTAATTGCTGCTATCACCGTTAAGATTAAGAGCAAGATGGAGGTGGATTATTAATGACTGAAAATGTAGCGAAATCCAGATCCGCTCGGATTACTGGAAGAATATTCTTTTACATCGTAGTTGTTATTCTCCTCTTTTTTGTTCTCTTTCCCATGTTCTGGATGTTCCTGGCTTCCTTTAAAACTAACGCCGACATACTGAATATGAGTAAGCTGTTTAACTTCACGCCCACCATGAAGAACTTCGAGAACGTGTTTGTCAACTACGACTTTGCCAAGCCGATTATTAACAGTCTCATCGTCAGCTTGGTATCTACCGTTCTGTCTCTAATTTTGGGACTTCCCGCCGCTTATTCCATCGCACGGGAAAAGCAGCATCTTTTTTCTGGCATTATCCTTATGATCCGTATTGTTCCGGCAGTTTCCTTCCTGGTTCCCTGGTACATCCTGTTTACCAACCTGCATCTTTCCGGGACCTATCTGTCCTTGATCATTTGCCATTTGATTGTCTCTCTCCCGTTGATCGTATGGATCATGATTCCATATTATGAAACCTTGCCCCAAGAGCTTGAGCAATCCGCCTATATCGACGGCGCCTCCCGGTTCGGTACTTTTATCCGAATCATGCTGCCGCTGTCTACTCCCGGCATTCTGACCTCCGGTATTTTGGCGTTCATTTTCTCTTGGAACAACTTTATGTTCGCCCTGGTTCTTTGCTCCAACGATACTACTACGCTACCTATCGCGATTTATCAGTTTATTTCCTATTCCAACGTAGACTGGGGCGGTATCATGTGCGCTTCCGTGGTTATTACGCTGCCTATTATCATTATTTCCTTCTTCCTCCAGCGTTATATCATCACCGGACTTACTGCGGGCGCCGTCAAGGGCTGATCCGCCGTCAAATAAAATCTATACTTTATGGAGTGAATCAGACATGAAGAAAAAAGTACTGTCCACTGTCACATTGTATTCTCAGCGCTGCAAAAGCGCCAAAGAGCTTCTGGAAAAAGAAGGTTTTGAAGTTATCGAATACCAGGGCGATACCGTAATGACAGCTGATGAGATCAAAGCTGTTGGTAAGGATATCTGCGGCGCTATTATCGGCTGTGACGAATGGAATGAAGAAATTTTTCAGGCTTGCCCTAATTTAAAGGCCATTGGACGTTTCGGCGTCGGTTACAACAATATTGACCTGGAAGCCGCGAAACGTCACGGCGTCAAGGTTTCTATTGCCACTGGTATCAACGCCGATTCTGTTGCTGAAAACACTATTTTGTTGGTATTGGCGTCTTTACGCGATTTGGTCAATCTTGATAACGCTGTCCGGAGGGGCGAATGGGTACGTGACAGCACCGGAAGAATTATCCGTAATAAGGTTTACGGCTTAGTCGGCTTCGGAGCGATTGCCCGTTATGTGGCGAAGCTGGTGAAGGCGTTTGGTCCAGCCAGGATTATCGCCTATGATAAATACCCCAACTATGAGGAAGCTGAGAAGCTGGGCGTTGAAATCGTAGATTTCGACACGGTGGTAAAAGAATCTGACATTATTTCTGTACACGTTCCCGCTACGCCGGAAACCTATAAGATGTTCGGTGAGAAGGAATTCAAGGCCATGAAAGACTCCGCCGTATTTGTCAATGTAGCCCGCGGATCCGTCGTAGACGAAGCGGCAATGTATAAAGCACTGAAAGAAAAATGGATTGCCCGCGCCGCAACTGACGTGTTCGAAGAAGAGCCAACCCCCAAGGATAACCCGCTGTTTGAGCTGGATAACATTGTCATGATGCCTCATATGTGCGGCGATACTTGGGAGACCTTCGAGGCGGTGGGACTATTCTCCGCTCAGGTAATCATTGACGTAATGAACGGCAAGGACCCCAAAAACTGGATTAATAAATAAGAGTTGTGTCCGTCGGTAAATAACAGATCAAGGAGGACATAACATGAAAATCGTTGTTCTGGACGGTTACACAGAAAATCCCGGCGATTTAAGCTGGGACGATCTAAAAGCCTTAGGTGATTTGACCGTTTATGACAGAACCGCTGCTGATCAGATCGTAAACCGTATCGGAGATGCCGAGGCTGTTTACACCAATAAGACCCCGATTTCTGCGGAAACCCTGGCAGCCTGCCCTAATTTAAAATTTATCGGCGTGCTCGCCACTGGCTATAACATTGTTGATGTTTCTTCCGCGAAGGAGCATGGGGTGGTTGTAAGCAATATTCCCACCTACGGCACCGACGCTGTCGGCCAGTTTGCTATCGCTATGCTGTTGGAAATCTGTCACCATATAGGCCATCATGACCAGGCGGTTCACCAGGGCAGATGGGAAAATAACCAGGATTGGTGCTTCTGGGATTATCCGCTGATTGAGCTGGCGGGAAAAAACATGGGAATCATCGGTTTCGGGCGGATCGGCCGGACTACGGCCAGAATCGCTAAGGCCTTAGGAATGAATATCCTTGCCTATGATGCCTATCGGCCAGACGATAGGCTGTTGGAGGGCTATCAGTTTACGGGGCTAGACAACCTACTGTCTCAATCCGATGTAATTTCCCTACATTGTCCCCTATTCCCGGAAACACAAGGGTTAATCAATCGGGACACCATCTCAAAAATGAAGGATGGGGTTATTATTTTGAACAACAGCCGCGGGCCGCTGATTGTAGAACAGGATCTTGCCGATGCTTTAAATTCAGGCAAGGTGTATGCAGCTGGGCTGGATGTGGTTTCTACCGAGCCCATTAAAGGAGATAATCCGCTTTTGAAAGCGAAAAACTGCTTGATTACCCCCCATATTTCCTGGGCACCTAAGGAAAGCCGTCAGCGGTTGATGAATATTGCAGTGGAGAACCTGAGACAATTTCAAAAGGGTGCTCCGGTTAACGTCGTTTCCAAATAGCTTGCATTTATTTTAGCGTATGCCTTTTTAAAGCCATAATCCCAAAAGCGCCGCGTCGTATAGGAAAATTCCTATACGGCGCGGCGCTAACTATTATTATATCGAAGGCTTAAAAAACAAATAATAAAACAGCCTGCCAGCAAAGCTCTTTTTTTAGCGGCAGGCTGTTTCACGCATTTCAATTTATCTAATATCTTATCTAAACCCCTTCTGAACGGGATTCAGCTAAAGTAAACTAAAGTGTCAACCAATGGGCTCAAAATCAGCGGCTCCGTGCTTGCACAGCGGGCAGATAAAATCGTCCGGCAGGACATCACCCTCGTAAATGTAACCACAGATTTTGCACACAAAGCCCTTCTTCCCCTCTGTCTGAGGCTTGGGCTTAACATTATTTTGGTAATAGGTGTAAGTCATCGTTTCCGCATTGGAAATCACCCTAGCCTCGGTAATGCTGCAGATGAACATACCGTGAGTTCCGAAATCCACATACTGCTCCACCTTAAGAGACATAAAGGCATTAATATACCTTGGCAGAAATACCAAGCCATTATCAGACCGAAGCGGAGTACAATCGGCAAACTTATCGACTGTTCTTCCGCTTTGGAAGCCAAAGGTCTCAAACACCTTAAACGGGGCGGCAGTGGACAGGCAGTTGACGTTCATAATGCCGGTCTGCTTAATGACGTGATGGGAATAATTCTGCTTATTGATAGTGACAGCCACACGGTTCGGGGTATCGGTTACCTGAGTCACCGTATTGACAATCAAGCCGTTATCCTTCTTGCCGTCGTTTGACGTTACCACATACAGGCCATATCCAATTTTGAACAGAGCCGTCAGATCATTTTTATTGGCGGTCTCACTTTGCTGCTCCAGATAATCATGGCAAAGCTCCGCCGCTAACGCCTCCAGCTGACCGGCGCTTTCCTCATTCAAGGCTGATTTAATATGCACCACGTTCTCGGCAAAGGTCAGGTTTTTGCAGCCGGCAAGCATCTGCTTCATCGTCTTAGCAGCTAAAGGAGCCCAGCTTCCATTTTCCATCAAGCCAATTACTCGGTTTTGGAAATTACGCTCGGTAAGATGATGGATAAATTCCCGCATAAATGGGAAAATGTCGGCATTATAGGTGGTAGTTGCCAACACCAGCTTGCTGTAACGGAAAGCATCCTCCACGGCCTCCGCTATATCACAGCGGGCTAAGTCATGCACTACAACCTTCGGACATCCCTCCTTTAGAAGCTTGTCCGCTAAGGTCTCCACCGCCTTTTTTGTATGGCCGTAAACAGAGGTATAGGCGATAACGATTCCTTCGGTTTCCGCCGCATAAGAAGACCAGGTCTGATAAAGATTCAGATAATAGCCAAGGTTCTCGGTAAGCACAGGGCCGTGCAGGGGACAGATAATCTGAATATCCAACCCAGACGCCTTTTTCAGCAGATTCTGAACCTGTACGCCGTACTTGCCCACAATCCCAATGTAATAGCGGCGAGCCTCGCACGCCCAATCCTCTTCTACATCCAAAGC
Organism: [Clostridium] leptum DSM 753; assembly: GCA_000154345.1. GTDB lineage: Bacteria > Bacillota > Clostridia > Oscillospirales > Acutalibacteraceae > Clostridium_A > Clostridium_A leptum. The sequence continues at coordinate 317,493 of DS480349.1, read as the reverse complement.
GCCGAATTTTCCAAAGCCATCGGCAGAAAACAGCACCTTATCAGCACTGTCATAGGTAACCATGACCTCCGGCCAGTGGACCATAGGCGCCAGCACAAAGGTCAAAATGTGCTTACCTAAAGAGAGGGTATCCCCTTCTCCGACCACAATCTTGCGGCCTTCAAAATCCGTACCGAAAAATTGTCTCATCATTGCGAAAGCTTTTTCTGTGGATACAATTTTAGTATTCTGATACACGTTCATAAAGTTAGCGATATTCGCAGAATGGTCGGGCTCCATATGTTGGATGACCAAATAATCCGGCTGTCGGGAACCTATAATATTTTCGATATTATCAAGCCATTCATGGGTAAACCGGGCGTCTACCGTATCCATTACCGCGATTTTTTCATCCATGATGACATAAGAGTTATATGCCATCCCGTTTTCCACCACATATTGTCCTTCAAATAAGTCAATCTCGTGGTCATTAACGCCTACATACTTAATATCATTGGTAATCTTCAAGTAAATCCCTCCATTATATTCATATACAACACAGGCTTTGTTTCTTATAGTAGTATTATACAGCCCCTATCCTTTTTAGTAAAGCAAAAAATGTTATCTGGCTCCCTCGAAAATTTAGTGGTTATTTTTTCTGCGTTTTACGGGAAAGCGCCGAGATCCCTTCTAAATTCATCAGGATCTCAGCGCTGTCCGTTTCCCTAGCGTACATCAAAAATTATCTAAGAAGTTGTATCGTATAAGCTTTTATTTTTTCTCGGCGATCTCTGACTCAGTTTTGTGATACCCTCTAAAATCTGTTTTCATGGCTTAGCACCAAGGCTTTCACAATAGTAACAAATCGCTGAAGCCGCAAAGTCCGCAGTCCCCTCTCCGCATGACTTGTCAATGTTATCTGTCATACTCCCCCCACCAGCATACATTTTGCCAAGGAATGGCAAAATCTCCGGTGTACAGGTGTAAAAATGATCATTGATAAACTGCCGCAGTTTCCGTACCAACTCTTGTACCGAAGCCTCCTCCGCTTTCCGATCTCGATAGGCGCCGAATTCTTGAAAAATACCAATCAACTGCTTTGACAATACCTCCTGCTCTGCTTTTGTACGGGCCTTATCTTTTTCTTCAAATTCCCGATATGCTTCCGTCTTTCCCCAGACAGCTTTCGCTTGAGCAGTGTAATCATCAATTTTTTGCGTGTCAAAGGCGGAAAAATCCAATGCCTGCACTCCTATCATCTGTATTCCACGAGCAAGGTCGATGAGATTTTCTATATGCTCCTTCTGGAGCTGGAGCAGCTTGATCTGCTGATCCAAAGCTTGGTTGCGGTCAAAAGACGGACAGCTCATAATCCCATTGATCTCCTTTAGAGAAAAACGCAATTCCCGAAACAGCAAAATATATTGCAGTCGTTCTAAGGCCGTTTCGTCATACAGACGGTAGCCGGACTCCGTGACCTGTGTCGGCCGCAGTAATCCTATGGAATCATAATAATGCAGCGTGCGTATACTCACGCCCGTCAAACGGCTGACTTCCTTTACTGTTTTCATAGCGTTTCCTCCTTCCGTGTACCTATAGTATAGGGTATGACGCTGCGTGAGAGTCAATAGAAAAAAAGTTTTTGTTATACGCTGTATCCAGAATACCTCCCCCTCATTCTATTCTGCTTGGAGATTCCATTCCTACAGCTGAAGGTAAGCCGAAAAACGATACAATTTGTGGTTTAGTCATAATAAAAGAGAGAGAAACCCGGATGTTTCATTTTTGAGTTCCAAATATCGATCTCTTTTTTGCTTGAGAAGCGTTGACAAAATAGATACCCGATATCAGCGCAAGCGGTAAGACAAAAGAAAAAAGCCGAACCCGGAACGCGATATGCGTCCAAGCTCAGCCTGGTGGCGGAGAAGGAGGGATTTGAACCCTCGCGCCAGTTGCCCGACCTACTCCCTTAGCAGGGGAGCCCCTTCACCACTTGGGTACTTCTCCAGATGGTAAATTGTAAATCACCTTATAGATAGTAATGGAAAGTGGCGGAGGGGAAGAGATTCGAACTCTTGGTCCCTCACGGGATCACTAGTTTTCAAGACTAGCTCCTTAAACCACTCGGACACCCCTCCATAACAGTGCAGAAATTATTATACAATATACTATATGGTATTGTCAACATCTAAGGAAAAAAATATAAGCCTAACGGTGATAAATTTTTAGTTATAGCTGTTCTGATATAGAATATTCTCTCCGAATAAATTCTTTTTTTCTATAATGGTTGACAAACCATTATCAGAGGGGTAAAATACTAACGCAATGAAATTTATATTCTGAGAGTTCAAAAAATCAAGTAGGGTATTTCTTTAGAAATCTTTACACTGCTTACTATTAAACTTTTTATAAATGTCCACATAGCTCAGCTGGATAGAGCACACGCCTCCTAAGCGTGGGGTCGGAGGTTCGAATCCTCTTGTGGACGCCAGCGGGGTTAGACCTGCACATAAGAAACGCGCCTCGTTTCCGGGGGGCGTTTTGTTATTTATTGTTAAAATAGAGAGGAGCATCTTATGTACTACGCTTATTTGCTTCAATGTGCTGACAATACCATTTATGCTGGCTATACCAACGATTTAAGCCAAAGGATTGAAGCTCATAACAATGGCATAGGAGCAAAATATACCCGCTCCAGGCTTCCCGTAAAGCTGATGTATTATGAAGGTTTTACCTCCAAAAGTGAAGCTTTAAAACGGGAAGCGACATTAAAAAGATTATCTAGAAAGCAGAAAATAAAACTCATTGAGGATTTTCAAATCGATCCCCACTAGTTTACAGTGGAAGCATGCAGCCTCAAGAGAAACAGAATTTTCTGACCTCTTTAGAGGGATTACTGAAAACATCACCGCATCGCTCGTCCTACATCTGGTAAACCAGTCAGCCTTGGCCGTTTAACGCTTACAGTGATTCTTAATTTTTGCATATCTTCTTTATCAAAATCAGACTTATCATTGATAATTAATCTTTTTTGTTTTACTGATGGCATCAACCAGTTTATCTGCAAAGATTTTTTATCTTCTCTGAGGCTTACCAGGGACTTTCTCTTGCTAAAATCGGCAATAGAAAAGATTATTATAACAATGAATAATCCAGAATTCATCTCTTCAATATAATAAATGAAAGCAAATATTTTTATTCCCAAACCAAATAAAAAAGACAGGCTGTAATTAAAAAGCCTGTCTTTTTTCCGGCTAATTTTAGAAGAGAGTATTTACCGTCTTTCTGCCAATAGAATCATAAACTACTTTCCGCGCCTCAAAGCTCTCTACAGAATAACAATTTCTGCCGTCCAGTATGATTGGCGTTTTCATACGGCTGCAAAAATCCTCTGGAGTCAATGCCCGCACCTCGTCCCACTCTGTAAAAATAAAGCACAAATCCGCTCCATTTAAAGCCTCCTTGGCCTGATCGCAATAAGTTAATTTCCCTGGATATAAAGCGTCAAAGGCTTTTGCCGCTACCGGATCATAAGCTCTAATAGATGCACCGTCATCCAAAAGGATCCCTACATTAACAATGGAGGGGGCTTCTCGCAGGTCATTGGTCCCTGGCTTAAACGCTAAGCCTAATACCGCCACTTGCAGACCCTCCAAAGAAGGATAATATTGACGGGCTTTCTTTAAAAGCTTCAATTTTTGGTTATCATTAACCTCGATAGCCGCTTTAATGGTTTTAAATTCCTGATCATAATAATTCCCCAGCCAGTGAAGGGCTTTCGTATCCTTTGGGAAACAAGAACCGCCGTATCCAATACCGGCTTTCAAAAATTTATTTCCAATGCGACTGTCAAAGCCCATACCAGCTGCGACGTCTTCAATATTAGCGCCAATCGTTTCACAAAAGTTAGCGATCTCATTGATATAGGAAATTTTCAATGCTAAAAAGTCGTTAGATGCGTATTTAATCATTTCCGCACTTCGGCGGTCCGTAATTAATTTAGGAGAATCAAACGTTTTATATACCTTTTCCAAGGTTTCTCTACACCGGTTATTTCCCGCACCGATCACGATCCTGGAGGCGTGAAGGGTATCCCGCACCGCGGTGCCTTGCGCTAAAAATTCCGGATTAGAGGCCACGTCAATATTAACGGAATGAACTAAATTAGAACGAATAAAATCTTCCACCTTATCGTTAGTTCCAATCGGCACTGTAGATTTCACTACTACAACGCAGTCCTTCTCCACAGACTGAGCGATTTGTTTTGCTACTGTATAAACATATTTTAGGTTAGCGGAGCCGTCCACCTTTTCCGGCGTTCCAACGCCGATGAATATGACCTCAGCATCTCGATAGGCCGAGGCATAATCAGTGGTAAAGGTCAAGCGCTCCATATTTTTAACCATCAATTCCGGCAAGCCTTCCTCATAGATCGGAGAAACTCCCTTTTTCATTAGCTCAACTTTTTTCTCATCCACGTCCACACATGTGACCAAATGGCCATGCTCTGCCAAACATACGCCGGTAACCAGTCCTACATATCCAGTTCCCGCAACCGCAATCTTCATAATATCGGATCCTTTCCAAGCTTAATAGCCAAAATAGTTAAATAGAAAATACACAAAGCCACTATAAAGCAAACCGATAGACGCGACGATGGAAATCGTCACAGCTACCCTGTTAGGCGATAGAATAATCATGCCTTCATGACAGCGCTCTGACTCCGCCGATGGCTTTTCCTTGCGTTCCGTAAGCATTTGCAGCAGATACACAGCAATGAACGCTAGAATAGGAAGCACACACAAATAATATCTGGTTTGATAGGCCCCGGTGTAACCCGCTACATAAAAATACGTTTCAAACGCCCGCTGGAACTGCATCCATACTACCACGGCTAAGGATACATAGAAGCCAATCAGCATCGCAATATACTTTTTCGACTTTCTAACAAAGAACAGAAGAATCGGCACAAAGAAAATCAAAAGCGTCAAAATTCGGTCATAGGAAGTCCAATGATCTAATTTATAAAGACTTGTATGAGAGGCTACCGCCGTCCATGTATCAAAAAAGTTTTTCCAGTATAAGAGAGAATAATCAAACATGGACATAACAGTTCTGTCTTCAAAATTCACAAAAAATGGAGAAGCCTGATAATACTCTGGATTAATACTGCTAAGGTCGGGCTGCAACGTGTGGAATTCCAAATAGACGATCACAAAATACCCCACCGCTACGAGATAGACCGGAAGTGAAATCAAAAACTGTTTGCAACAAATCAATTTTATTGATTTGTGCTTAATACAATACCAAATAACATAAATAATCGCAGTTAAACCAATCAACATGCCAGCGGTCACTTTACTGAGAACCGCTATCACCAAGCCGCCTGCGATTAAAAAGTAAGTTGCATAATTTCTTTTTTCTTCACACACCCGCAAAATTCCTAAGAAAAATAGGACGCAGCCTAACAAAGCAAAGGTGTCGTTATTAACACCGCAAAGATTATACAAAAACATTGGCACACTGGTAATTATCGCACTATAAAGCAAATGCAAAGCCGGTTGCTTTTTTGTTATTCGCGTATAACCAATATAAAAAGCGATGGCTAACGCCAGCAAGCCAAATGCCGCTGAGAAAAGACGAAGCCTAGTAAAATGGATTAAAAAAGAATTTTCCCCAATGATTTCAATAGGCTTACACAGCGTCATAACAAGATAATACAGCGGAGGATGGCCCAGTTGATTAACTGTTCCATCTACGAAAGCGGCGGTAGAACCAGAAATACTTAGCATTTGCATCTGTGAAAAATCAGGGATTATTTTTCCTGTCTGCATCAGATAAGCAATATAAGAAACGTGTGCAGCCTCATCCGGGGTATTTCCTACATACATCATATAAAAAATGACCTGTCCTACTGAGTAGGCAAACATCCCTAAATAAATAAATAATGCAGCCGTTTCCGATTTTATATGCAGCTTTCGGTAAGCGACAGTAAATATTAGTAAGAGGAAAAGGCCTATGAGCACCAATGTTCTAATTTGAGGGATACGCGAAGTACCGGCATAACCTATATCACAGCGCAGAACCATGTCAGTCTCTGCCTTTTCTCCCACGGTTAACATCTGTGCATCTTCAAAGCTTCCTCTCTCCGCCAGAATTTGCAGATCCGCAGGAAAGTTTCCCGAGAGAGGTACTATTTCTATACTATAATTCTCACCCAAGCGGCTCTGTGACTCTCGAACCTTCAATTCCAGATATCCTGTGGTTTGGATTTCCAGCGCAGAAAAGACACCGCTGGAAACTATCTGTGAATCTTCATTCAACAGACGAACGCCTATTACCCCATTTATTTTTTCTTGTGCCTCTTCGCTCACTTCTATTTTGGAGGGCTGGAAATACAGCTTCAAATTTTGAATTTTTTCAAATACAGTTGTAAAGCGTTGTTTTATTGGCTGATTTAAGGAAATCCCTCGCAACTCTGGTTCAGATTCCGGTAAATTTTCTGCATCATCGGACGTTACCGCTGTTTCCGACAACCGCACGGGGTTCAAAGCCTCTTCACGGTTAAAATCGGAGTTAAATAACACATATATAACAATGATTCCACAGAAAATAAGAAGGCCATACCGCAAAAGCTTATTCCAATCCTTTTGGCGCTGCTTGCTCATATATAAAAGCGCCATGAGAAACACAATAGAAAATATACCAGTCAAAACCCAGCGGATCGTATAATTCTGATGGACTGCATTATACAGCTGATCTGTTGTACGAGAATCCAACTCAAAATAAAAGACTCCTTGTTGCTGTGACTGCATCTGTGAACCAATAACAGATTCACAAATCAAGCTATCCTTCGAAATATCATATTCCCCGCTGTAAGCCCTTACTGTTTCTAGCGCAGGCGTCCGGCCTGTTTCTGAGACTCTTATTCCGATTTTCTCGAAATTGTAATAAAGAGGGTCAAAACGAAACTGAGCCTGTTGACTAAACACAGTCGCCCTCGCTAGCAATTCTTCTCCATTACCCCGGTCAATCAACAGCTCTGCTGAAGCTCCATCCTCCGCTCCAGAAAATTCCATTAGCAAAGTAACATTTACTGACTTTAATGGGTATAGCCAGGCAAACGCCATACATACTACAAAAATTATGACCGCAACAAACTGGCTTTTATAGTTTTTTACCATCCGCATCCTTTTTCGTTCACCTTCCTATGTTCGCAATTTTCTTGATCTTTTCGGCCAGCTTCTCCCCGCTTCCCATTTCCACAAAATAAATTCCTTTCTCTTGCTCAGAAAAAAGTTCATGGTTAGCAAGGTTTTCTCCTAAAATCATAGGCTTTCCTACCGCATGGTAAAGATATGCTTTCCCAGGAATCGTTCTTTTGGCTTTTTGAATTTCAGCGTTAAAATGGCCGGCCAGACAAAGGTCGGAAAAATCGATATATTGGGCCAGTTCATCCTGGCTCAGCCAATGGCGATAATGAATATTTTTTCCCTGAGGTTTTTGAATATCCTGACCAATGGGGCCGATAAAATAAAAGCAGAAATTCGGGTCATCCTTCAACCTATTCATAGCTTCCAACACAACTTCAATCCCCTGTAATGGAAGAACACTTCCAAAATAAAGAACAGTAAACTTTCCCCTTGCTTCTTGCGGCTTTTCACCATGCCTAGGATAATAAATACTTTTATCTGCCTCTAGATACAGCACCTGCAGCTTTTCAGGATGTGCTCCAAGTTCTTGAGCAAAATAGTTTCCATGCGCTTTAGTATCACAAATAATTTTATCAGCCTGCCTCAAGGTTTTTTTATCAATATTTAGCAATCGTTTTCCTGCAAAGGAGTCAGGTGAAAACTTTTTTCGGTCAAAGCACAGGGTATCGTACATAGAAATAAAAAAGTCAATATAAAGCTCAGATCTTTTAAATTTAAAGCTCCAAAAGGGAACAATTAACTGTGGAGCGAACCCTACAAAAACAACATCGTATTTCTTACAAGAGGTAAAAAGAAGCTTAAAAAAGACCTTAATCAGTCTAAGAGGATAGCTTTTGTCCTTAACGCCAATTACGGATACCTGAGCTGCCTGTTCCCGCAAGAGCCGAAGCTCCTGGGTATTTCTCAAATAGTCTAAATTTTTAGTAGTAATAAATAAAACCTTTTTATTTTTTAGCTCTTGAAACATAAATTTCTCCTTATATCTTTCCTTTTTAACCATCTTGGAAAGAGATGGCTTAAGTTCAGCCTATCTGTTCATACAAACCCTAACAATCTGCCGCCAGAGTCAGATCGCGTAGACAAATAAAAATGGGCAGAAAAAAGCGAAAACCTATGGGAGAAAAATATGACGTCAGAATCTCAAGTCCTCCCGGCGGTTTTCTCGCTTTCATTCTTGCCCTCTCAGGTTCAACGCATCTCTTTATGAGAGCTGTAAAATTCAACATGCAATAAAAACACTCCGCCCAAAAGATACCGCCCGATTCTCAAGAAAAGCCACAAGGCTTTACTGAAATTCCTTTATCATTCGTCGGTTTTTTTGTTTTTATCGTGGTCGTAATCTAATCTCCGTACTCTTTCCTGAATATCCTCTAAAAGTTTCCGGTTGGAAGCAATCAGATCTGCCTGCAGCCCGGAAATAAAGGTCTGGAAGCCTAAAAGCAATAATGTGCTGGCTAAAATTAACGACTGGATATGCCCTCCGCTCTCTCCCATAAAAACAAATACCAGAAAGCGGATTCCTAAAATCAAGCCGATTAAAAAGATAGTACTGCCGATAATCGTGAAAAATCTCAACGGCTTGTACATCATAAAGGCTCTTATAATAGTCAGCATAGATTTTTTAATATAACCGAACATACTATTGAAAAGCCGAGACTTTCTTAGCTCGGGATTTGTACGGATCGGCACCGAGGTAATTGCCATTTTATTCCGGCCCGCCTGTACGATCGTCTCCAAAGTATACGTATACTCATTGACAACATTCATTTTTAAGGCTGCCTGGCGGCTATAAGCCCGAAATCCACTGGGTGCATCCGGCACATCTGTCTTAGAAGCCACGCGAACTGTCCAACTGCCAATATGCTGCAATTTTTTCTTTAAAGGAGAAAAGTGTTCCGTATCGTCGATAGGCCGTTCTCCAATCACGATATCCGCTTTTCCATCCAGAATCGGACGAACTAGCTTTTCAATATCCGCGCCGCAATACTGATTATCGGCGTCAGTATTGACGATGATATCAGCTCCTTGCCGCAGACAAGCGTCTAAGCCTGCCATAAACCCCTTGGCAAGGCCTTTATTGCATTTAAAATTCACCACATAGTGGACACCCCAATTTTTGGCTACCTCTACCGTATTATCCTTGCTTCCGTCATTAATGATCAAATATTCGATTTCATCAATGCCGTCAATCTGCTTCGGAAGATCATTCAGCGCTACCTCTAAAGTTTCCGCTTCATTATAGCAAGGTATTTGAATAATCAACTTCATAAATTCTATTCCCCTTTATTTTCCGTTATTTTATACAATTTTAGACAATTTACACCAGTTATTTTTATACTGTTTTTCCGTATTTTCCGGTGAAACAGTATTTTTTTATTCTTTTTTATACAAGGGTATAAACTGTCCAAAATTGTATAATTTTATAGAAAAGCAAAATCTGGTATAAATTGGGTGTTTTAAGCCCGAAAAAAGAAATTTATATGTGTTTTTATGGCTGTCTTGAATTGCATACTTACTGAAATATTTTATCACACAGAAAGCGTTTTTGCAATCTAAAAAGTAAACGAAGGAAGCCATTGGTCAACAATAGATTCAAGGCAAATTGCCGCTTTTTTCCGCATTTCTGCTCGAAAAAAGCGGCTGTATCCAATTGATCCATTCGTTTGATCGGACTTTATAAAAGCCTTCTGACCTTGAATTTACCTGCTATAGGCATTCTGAAAGCACCTCCAAAAGTCTATCCATGGTGAAGGGCTTGCTTAAATGACCGTTCATCCCATACTGAATAGATTCCCTTGCATCCTCATCAAAGGCGTTAGCGGTCATGGCAATTATCGGTATAGTGCGAGCATCTTTCTTCTGGGAAAGCCTAATCGCCTTAGTAGCCTCCAAGCCGTTCATTATTGGCATCTGAATATCCATCAGTATTGCGTCAAAATAATATGGCTCTTTCTTTAAATACAGCTCTAGGGCCGCTTTCCCATTCTGAACGGTTTCCAGCTGAAAGCCCTCCATTTCCAAAAGGGTTACGGCAATTTCCATATTTAGTTTGTTATCCTCTGCCACCAATAACCGTTTCCCTTTCCAATCCATTGAGACATTTTCTATTTTCTTTTCACCCAGGACAGTTTGGCCAAATGTCCGGTATTTGAATTTTAACGGAAGGGTAAAATAAAACTCCGATCCCTCTCCAAGCCGACTTTTTACCTCCAGCTTTCCTCCCATCAGCTGTACCAAATGACTGGAAATCGTTAGTCCCAACCCTGTGCCGCCATACTCTTGAGCAGTCTTGGCGCTCCCTTGCTCAAAGGAATCAAAAATCCTTTCTATCGCTTCGGGAGCAATCCCGATACCAGTATCCTCAATACTAAATCTGATATACGCTATATCCTTCTCAAAGCTTTCCAGACGCGCCCGGCCAATCACCGTTCCTCCCGGTCTGGTGAACTTGATAGCGTTGCCGATCAAATTGATAAAAATCTGATTGAAGCGCAGCGTATCCAAATAAAAAACATACTTTTCCTCATACTGGCGCTGGAACAAAAGGGTAATATTTTTTGCCTTTGCTTGGGAGGCAAACATCTCGTTAAGCTGACGCTCAACCGTTACCATATCCACCCACTCTGGACTAATTTCAATTTTGCCGCTTTCAATCCTTGAAACCTCCAGTATGTCATTGATAAGGCCTAAAAGATATTGGTTTGATCGTTCAATTTTATTTAAGCAGTCCAACACCTTTTCACGGTGATCCAGCGACGTCTTTGCGATGGTGGTCATCCCCGCAATGGCATTCATAGGGGTACGGATCTCATGTGACATTCGAGACAAAAACTGTGTTTTAGCTAGACTTACAGCGTCAGCATGAGCTTTTGCCACAAAAGTAGAGATGATCTGGGTTAATTCCTGCAGAGTCTTCCTCTGAGCCTCAGTCCACAGATAATTTTTCTCATGGCTTTCCAGTACCAGGTGTCCGGTATAAACTCCAGAATTCCAAATAGCACACCTCAAGCAGGAAGCCATAGGGCTGTCCTCATGAAATTTCCAATCGCACAGGCCATCTGCGTCATATTCCTGAGAAAGCTCTTCCATTCTGCCAGGCTTAATATAATAAGTATTTCCCATTTGCAGGTCGTGCTTGTTTTTAGCCCATTGATAGGAATAGTGGAAGCTGTGATAATCCCTTTCAATTTCCACCATGGATACTCGATCCAGACGGTAAGCCTTTCCCACCTTGGCCAAGAGGAGGCTGATTGCATCGTCAAGGTGTTTAGCTTTACTTAAAAACTCCAGCGCCATATCCGCAAGATTCCTTTTGTCCGCCGTACTGCCGCTGACCACCTCATTGAGCAGATGTTCTCCGGTATAGACCTGTGTCAGCATAGTTCCTAGCTCGCTGGAAACATCCAAATAGCAAGCCGCTTTGCCCTTGCCATGCTTTTTTACATATTGCAGCGTGCTTTCCGCACATCGGTAAAGGCCGTTATATTCGTCGATAACAGACGTAACGCACATTCCGATGCTTGCGGAAACATGGAGATCTTTTTCTTGATGATAACAGATTTCTTTAATTTTTTGTGCAATCGACGGGCCAAGCTCATTGGCCCTTTGTTTACTACAATTTTTAATCAGCAGCATAAATTCATCGCCGCCAAGCCGTACAAGGATATCCTCTGGACCTACGCTGCTTTTCAAGATATCCGCTACTTCCGCTAAAATAGCATCACCAAACATCCGCCCTTCCTCGTCATTTAGCTTCTGGAAATCATCCAAATCTAAAATCATCATGGCGGAAACCTGCGTTTTAGGCTTCTGCTCTAAAAAGCTCCGAACCTTTTTTAAGCCTGCATCTTTATTGTATAATCCGGTAATTGAATCCAAGGAACGGGCTCGTTCTAGTACCAGCTCCATCTCCTTCTGCTTGGTAATGTTTTCTACCAGGCCTACCATCACCGTGGGAATATTATGATTGTTCTCTTGAATTGCGGACAAGGTAATTCGGCTCCAGCGTCCATTTTTTTCTTGAAGCTCCACGGTGACGCGCTTAGCTCCCCTGCGTACCTCTCGGCACATTTTTACTAAAGCAGTCCTGCTTTCCGCCGCCATATGACGTATTAAATATCTTGGCACATTATTCATTGTTTCCGGCAGTCCAAAATAGTCGCCAGTACGTTTAGGATACATCACGCGGAACCCTTTAGGATAGTAGTAAAACTCGTAAATTGAGGTGTTGTTTAAAGCAAGACGCAGCAATTCATTGTTTCCCTCATTCAAGGTCAGCAGCTCTTTATTTTTCAGCTCCATCATCTTCTGCTTTTGGATATCAAGAAAAACACTTTGAATTAGAACACCCTCACTAGAAGAAATCTGGATAACCTCGGCAGTCCCGATGACCCATAGGGGCGCTCCGTTTTTCTGGCGCAGCCGGTATTCAAATTGAGAAACCTGTCCCGGTTTTTCTAAGGAAAGAGCAGCCTTTAGGGTTTTTGTCCTGTCCTCCTCTACAATCAAATTAGAAAGATCCCAATTCTCTTTTGTCCAAAATTCCTCCGGTGTATATCCAAAGATACGGATCGCCTCTAAATTAGCCTTTTCAAACTTTACTCCACCCTGTCTGTCCATACGGTACTGAACAATGCCGCAGAAAACGGAATTAAAAATATGGCTGTATTCCTCTGCCTGTCGCTGCCTTTGCAGGCTTTCCTGCTCCAAGCGCCGCTTCATCACCACCTCGTCGGTGATATCCCGCACTACCCCGATACAGATTGGAACCCCCTTCTCATCCCAGGATTTTTTCCCAATGTCGCTGACCCAAATATAAGAGCCATCCCTTTTTCGCATCCGATAACGAACGGCATATTCTTTATTTTCCTTCATGGCGGTATCAATGATATGCTCCATCTGAGCCCAATCCCCGGGATCAATACAGTTCACGATCAGATTACCGGTCGCCTTCTCAAATTCGCCGTATTCATACCCTAAATAATCCAGCATGTTCTGATTGATATAATATACCGGCAGACCGGGCTCCAAATAGCATCCGATGATTCCCCCCGACACACTTCGATTTAGAATATCTACAAAGCTGCCTCTCATATTGCGGGAAAAGGATTTTTTGCTGTCCTTTTTCCAGCCTCGAGGATAATATTCCCCATCCTCCTGCTGGAGATTCGGTGTAGAAAAGTGAATCGACACAATTTTCCATCCGTCCTCTGTCCAGTGGCAGGCGGCCGTAATTCTCACCAAAATTGGTGACGAGTCAAATTCCGGCGACCGGGAGGCTGCCGTCAGCAGAATAAAAAAAAGCTGATTTTTTTCATCTACCTGTGTGGCCTGAAATGCTTGAAACTGATAATCATACGGCCAAGGCTCCGTGAGAAGCTCCTCCTGTAAGGCCGCTACCGTTTCCTGATAAGTGCAGCTATGCTCCGCAGCGCCAGTGCCGATCCATTGGATATTCTTATCCAAATAAGCGACCGCCTTATGGAGCTTTCTTTCTGCCATATAAGCGCGCAGAAAGCCTTTTATGGCTCGCTCACCATTATTTTCTTTCATGTTATATCCTCCCTAGCCCGGAAATGGTTTTTCCTTCAGTGGGTGAAACAAGCTCAGCCTCAGTCCCCTTTTTAGAGTTCCATTTATTTAGATACAGCAAGCGGGATAAAAGCGTTTGCTGACAAAATTCAATCCACCATTAATTTCTTTGTTTACCGTGACAGCGGAGCAAGGCGTTTTTTATACTGCCGTCAAAAATATCGCCAAGCTTTTGAATCGCTAGATTGGGATCCTCCTTCATGCCATCCTGGAGCCATTGAAAAATAAATCCCGATAACGCAAATTGGTAAAAGGCCGCGATGTAATTGATATCCTCTTCTGAAACCTCTAAACCCTTGGCCTCTTGTCGGACAAACCCCACCATTAAATCCCAAGTCATCTGATATAAGTACTTCTCCAAGGGCTCACGTCCGATAGAATTATAGATGTGGTACACCGCTCTTTTATTTTCCAAAACGAACTTGGCGCTTTCCAAAAATCCAGCCTGCCACGACGAATAGGCGACTTGCTTGCCCGTAATCCTCTCTAACTCCGTTTGGAGCACATCTTCCAGCAAAGCATAAATATCCTCGTAATAATAGTAAAAGGTGCTGCGGTTCAGTCCACAGTCCTCAATAATATCCTTGATGGTTATTTTATCAAAGGACTTCTGTGACAACATCTTCACAAAAGAATCCATGATTGCCTTTTTTGTATAAATCGACATGTGCTTTCTCCTATTCGCCGGCTTTTCTACAGCTTTTTCAGCAGAATGCCGCTATCGTTACTCTTGTTATACCATAAAAAACGGAATCTTACAATGGCGCCTCCTGTTCCTCAGCACCTCCGACACATCTAGGCTTATGTCGGATTTTCCGTCAGTTCCCTTCCTTTGTTGAAAAATCCGTCATCAGTCTATTTCTGTTGATAGCCGTCTCCCTACTTCCTTTTTATAATAGAAAACGAAATGAAAACGCCCTTTACGGGCGGCCCGAGCTTGAAACCGAGGTGAAAATAAAATGAAACGGATCAAGGCGCTGTATATCACAATTTCAATTCTTTCCCTATTGGTCGGAATCGCTCTGGTGATTTGGCCTGGTGCGTCGGTGATAACCATATGCTATGTAGTAGGGTCCGCGGCGATCTTGGTAGGAGCTGTCCGTCTTGCGGGATATTTCTCTAAAGATTCCTACAACCTGAACTTTCAATTTGATTTCGCCATGGGCCTGGTGTTTTTGATTTTAGGAACCGTACTAATTTTTCATCCTGGAGACACCGTTGCTGTCCTCCATTTCAGCGTAGGCATACTAGTGCTGGTAGACAGTGTTTTCAAGCTGCAAACCGCATTGGATGCTAAGCACTTTGGTTTGAAAAAGTGGTGGGTTATGCTGCTGTGCGCCTTACTCTGCGCTGGACTGGGGCTTGTACTGGTAATTCTACCCTTCCGTACGGCTGAAATTCTGGTAAGAGTAACCGGGGCAGCACTGGCCGTCAACAGCGGCGAGAACATATTGACGGCGGGCTATACCGTCAAAAGCAAAAAAAGAGTGGTGCCTATTATGGTAGAATGCCGGGAAATACACGAGCAACCCAAATAATCTATGCTGACTTCTAAGCAGCAATCACTTTTGGAGGCGAAAAATAAAATGGTTAAATTTGGCAAAGGGGTGGTAAAATGCCGGATCCTAATTTTAATTCTCGGCGTCTTACTGCTGATTCCTTCCTTATTTGGAATGCTGAGCACCCGAATCAATTACGATATGCTTACTTATCTTCCCGAGGATATGGATACGGTTAAGGGGCAGAACATTCTACTGGATGATTTTGGAAAGGGCGCCTTTTCCATGGTAGTCGTGGAAGGGCTGGAAACGAAAGAGGTCGCGGATCTAAAAGAAAAAATTCAGCAGGTAAACCATGTAGAATCTGTCATCTGGTACGACAGCCTGATGGATCTGTCGGTTCCAATGGAGCTGCTGCCTGAAAAGTATTATGACGCGTTTAATAACGGGGACGCTACCGTGATGGCAGTTTTCTTCGATACCTCCACCTCGGCCGATGAAACAATGGAGGCCATCACTCAGATTAGGCAGACCACAGAGGGCCAATGCTTTGTATCCGGCATGTCGGCTATGGTAACCGACCTAAAGGCACTGTGCGAGCAGGAGGAGCCTATTTATGTGGGCCTGGCGGTACTGTTTGCCACAATCGCCATGATGCTGTTTTTGGATTCCTGGATTCTTCCTTTTATCTTCCTGGCCAGCATCGGTATGGCCATCCTTTACAACCTCGGCAGCAACTTTATGCTTGGAGAAATTTCTTACGTTACCAAGGCTTTAGCCGCGGTGCTTCAGCTGGCAGTGACCATGGATTATTCTATTTTTCTATGGCACAGCTACTCAGAGGAAAAATGTAATTTTAACGGCGATAAAAAAGAGGCTATGGCACAGGCGATCGCCCACACCATCACCTCTGTCGTAGGCAGTTCCATCACCACCATTGCGGGATTTATCGCCCTCTGCTTTATGAGCTTCACCCTCGGCTGGGATTTAGGTATTGTCATGGCAAAGGGAGTTTTACTGGGAGTGATTTGCTGCGTTACCGTTCTTCCCTCTCTCATTTTGGTATTGGATCGTCCCATCGAAAAGACGATGCACCGATCCTTACTTCCGAAAATGGACGGCTTGTCCCGCTTCATCACCAAACGCGCTTGGGTTTTTCTGGCGATCTTTCTGGTCATTGTCGGCCCGGCGCTTTATGGCTACAGCAATACAAAAATGTACTATGACTTCAGCGAATCTTTACCTCAGGATTTGGATTATATGATCGCCAACACCAAGCTTAAGGATCGTTTTGACATCAGCACCACCCACATGATCCTTGCGGACGCCAAAATGGAGGCTAAGGACGCTCAAGCTATGATAAAGGAGATTGATCAAGTAGACGGAGTCTCCTATGCGTTGGGCTTCAATTCCGTGGTAGGCTCGGCGGTACCTGAGGAAATCCTTCCCTCCTCTATTACCGACCTTCTGAAAAACGATAAGTACCAGCTCTTTTTGATCAACTCTCAGTATTCGGTTGCCAGCGACGAGGTGAACGGCCAAATCACACAGATTAATAATATTCTGAAAAAATATGACCCGAACGGTATGCTGATTGGAGAAGCCTCCTGCACAAAGGATTTGATCCAAGTTACCAATCACGATTTCAACGTAGTGAATATTATTTCAATTATTTCTATTTTCATAATTATCGCTCTGGTGCTCCGTTCCATTTCCCTACCGGTAATCTTAGTCGCGGTGATCGAGTTTGCCGTATTTATCAATTTGGGAATTCCATTCTATACCAACGTATCCCTTCCCTTTGTCGCGCCGATCTGCATTAGTACCATTCAACTTGGAGCCACTGTGGACTATGCTATTTTAATGACCACACGATATAAAAGGGAACGGTTTCAAGGCCACGACAAAAAGGAAGCGGTTTCCATCGCGCTTTCAACCTCCATTTCCTCTATTCTTGTCAGCGCTTTGGGCTTCTTCGCGGCAACCTTCGGAGTTGGACTTTATTCCAACATCGACATGATCAGCTCCATGTGCAACCTGATGGCTCGGGGTGCGATCATCAGTATGCTGTCGGTTATGTTTATTCTACCAGCAATGCTTCTGCTGTTTGACCCTGTCATCGGTAAAACCACCTTGGGCTTCCGGCCTAAAAAACAGAAGGTTTCTCAGTAATAATCTATAACGAAAAGAGTAATCAGGAGGTCTTTCATATGAAATTAAAGAAAAACGTGGCTGCCAAGATCATCGCCATCTGTCTGGCCGCTACTATGCTCATAGGCATCTGCAGCGCTTCTGCCGTCACGGCCCCCAAACAAAATGGCATCTCTGTGGGAAATCCGGTAACAACCGCCGTCCATTCAGCCTCCGGCGGTCAAAATTCCAAGGAGGAAACCGTATATGTTCTGGCTAACGCAGACGGTTCCGTCCAAAAAATCATTGTCAGCGACTGGCTGAAGAATCCTGCCGGTGCCAATTCCATCAATGACATCAGCGAGCTTGATGGTATCGAAAACGTAAAAGGTGATGAAGCCTACACTATGAATCCCAATAATATGCGGGTTTGGGACGCTAAAGGGAACGATATTTATTATCAGGGCACCACCCAGAAGGCTCTTCCGGTGGATGTATCCATCTCCTATCAGCTGGACGGAAAGCCTATTTCCGCCGAAGACTTGGCAGGAAAAAGCGGCAGAGTGACCATCCGCTTCAGCTATCAAAACAACCAAAAGGAAACCATAGAGATCGATGGCAAAAAAGAGACGGTTTATGTTCCCTTTGTCATGCTGACTGGCGCTGTTCTGGACAACGACGTTTTCTCAAATGTCCAAATTTCTAATGGCAAGCTGCTTTCCGATGGAGACCGCAGCGTGGTTATGGGCTTCGCCATGCCGGGCTTGCAGGAGAGCCTAAACCTGGACAAACGCAAGCTGGAAATTCCCGATTATGTGGAGCTGACAGCGGATGTGAAGGACTTTAGGCTAGATACCACCTTGACCGTCGCTTCTAACGATATTTTCAATCACTTGGATTTGGAAGATCTGGATGCGCAGAATTTGACTTCTGCGATCAGCCAGCTCAACGACGCAGCCCTGGAACTGGTGGATGGCTCCTCTCAGCTGTACGACGGGCTTTCCGCGCTGCTGGAAAAATCTGGGGAATTGATCAGTGGTATCGATCTGCTGGCCTCTGGCGCTGGAAACCTCAACAGCGGCGCTGCGGATTTGTATTCCGGTGCCTCCGACTTAAACAGCGGCGCTTCCCAGCTAAGCTCGGGCCTGGGAGAGCTGAACAGCAACAGCCAGAACCTGGTCGGCGGCGCCAAAGCCGTATTCGAAACTTTATTATCCACCGCTCAATCCCAATTAGAGGCGGCCGGAGTGTCGGTACCTAAATTGACCATTGACAATTACGCTGCCGTATTGGACAGCGTGCTGGATTCTTTGGACGAAACCACCGTCTATGATCTTGCCTACAATACCGCTTTGCAGCAGGTCACTCAGGCGGTCAACGCTCAGGAAAACGAAATACGTGTCCAAGTAGAGGATACCGTCCGCAAGCAGGTGTTGGAGGGCGTACTGGCTGCCGCGGGAAAGGCTATGACGGCCGAGGAATATGAGCAGGCTTGTGCCTCTGGTCTGATTGATGCAGACACCCAAACGAAAATCGCCAGCGCCGTCAGCAAAAAAATGGCCAGCCAGGAGATGGCCGAGACAGTAAACAGCCTGGTTTCTCAAAAAAAGCAGGAGGTGATTGACCAGAACATGCAGAGCAGCCAAGTGCAGTCGCAAATTCAGGCTGCGGTTGAAAGCGCTAAGAACGGTGAAAGCAGTATCGCTGTTTTGAAGCAGCAGCTTGACAGCTATCAGCAGTTTTACAGCGGTTTGCAGGACTACACAGACGGAGTGGCCCAGGCTTACGCAGGCAGTAAAGATTTAGCTATTGGCTCCAATGAGCTGAAGGGCGGATCACAGCAGCTAAAGGACGGCGCGCAGCAGCTGTACGACGGAATTTCCTCCTTTCAAAGCGGTTCCTCGGCTCTGGTAGACGGCGTTTCCCAACTGAAGGACGGCGGAATGCAGCTTTCTGAAGGGATGAAGCAATTTAATGAGGATGGAATCCAGAAAATCACCGAAGCCTTCCAGGGCGATCTTTCTCAACTGGCGGCCAAACTAAAAGCCCTAGGCGACGTTTCCCGAAGTTATCAAAATTATTCCGGAATTGCCGACGGAATGTCGGGCTCTGTGAAATTTGTTTATCGAACCGCCTCTATCGAAAAAAAGGCTGACGAAAAATAAAAAAGCATGGAATTGGAATCAACAAGCGTCAAATCACTGTAAGCATCAATGATATGCAATAAGAGTACCCCAGCAGAGCTGGGGTACTCTTTGTTTCCTGATTTTTAACGATTGACTTTTCCCCATCCCTTGTTATAATCAAAGTAATCAAAGAAAGAATAAACTCTTTTATTTAGAACAGAAAACAACGGCAAGCGATAGCTTGTTGTATAAAAACTATGATTTGAGAGCGGGGGAATATATTGATGGCAAACGCGCTTTTATGGGCCGCCGGAGGTACTGGATTTACCTTTTTTATGACGGCGCTTGGTGCTTCTATGGTTTTTTTCTTCCGAAAAAAGGCCAACACAAATATTCAAAGAATTTTTTTAGGATTTGCCGCGGGTGTAATGATTGCTGCTTCTATATGGTCGCTGCTGATTCCTGCCATTGAAGAGGCATCGGAAAAGGGCTGGCCCGGTTGGATCCCTGCCGCCGGCGGTTTAATCTTGGGTGCCGCGTTCCTGATTCTGATGGACAGCCTGCTTCCTCATCTACACCTTGGCGAGACAAAGCCAGAGGGACTTTCTTCCTCCTGGAAGCGAACCACCTTATTGGTATTCGCTGTCACTCTTCATAATATTCCCGAGGGAATGGCCGTAGGCGTTTCCTTCGCCTTAGCGGCGCAAAACGGCCATGATCCAACCATGTATACCGCCGCAATGGCCTTAGCTATCGGCATCGGTATTCAAAATTTTCCAGAAGGCGCTGCCATTTCTTTGCCTCTGCGTCAAGAGGGGCTAAGCACCGCAAAGTCTTTCGTTTTGGGAAGTCTTTCCGGGTTAGTAGAATTGATTTTCGGCGTATTGACGGTGTTAATCGCTGGATTTATCCAGCCTTTGATGCCGTGGCTGCTAGCCTTCGCTGCCGGCGCAATGCTTTATGTTGTAGTAGAGGAATTAATTCCTGAGGCACATTTGGGAGAACATTCCAATATAGGAACTCTTGGTGTGTTATCCGGTTTTCTTGTCATGATGATTTTAGATGTCGCTTTGGGTTAACCTTTTTATTCAGCACCAAATCAAAATTTTGATTTGGTTTTTCAAAATCATTACAAGAAGCAGAAAAGGAACGGCAGCTTTTTGCCGTTCCTTTTTCTATTTTAATCGGCACGATAGCTTTTCTCTATCAGTATCTCTACTCATTTACTTTCCTTACCAAAGTATCAATCCCATTGGATACTAAAACCCCTGCGGTTTTCGCCAATTCTTCCAATGGTATCTTCTGATCGGAATCAAACCATAATATATACATAGAAATAATACCGGACGATACAAATTCGATCATATACGGAAATTGCTCCGGCAGCGCCGCAAGCTGATCCTTCGCACTCTCCAAAAATTCCTCCTGAAGCGCATTTTTTATCTTACTGATCAAAGAACCATGGGCGTTGGCATGGCTCAGTAGATTCTGATAAAAGTTGAAATCCTGATAAATCAGATCATTCAGCGCTTTGAACACAGAATAGGTAGCAAAGTCTCGAGAAGCAATACAGCTTTCCTGGATCAGCCTTTTAAGATTTTGGATCATTTCATTTTCGATTTCGCCTGAGACATCATAAATGCTGGTATAATGCGTATAGAAGGTCTTACGGTTGATATCCGCTCTTTGCGCCAGTTCCTTAATAGTAATCTGAGAGATATCTTTTTCCGACATTAACTCCACCAAAGCGTTTTTTATGGCCTTTTGGGTTTTTAAACATCTTCGGTCCATCCGCACACCGCTTTCGGCCTGCTTATTCCTTAAATTTTTCATACAGCCTCCAAAAAGCAACATAAATCACTAAATATGTTGTTTAAGAAACATATTTCCCATAAATGTCCGTTGTCATTGCTCTTTAGAAATAATATAATACACATGTGAGTAAAAATCAACAATCGTTTCTTTTTCAGAAAGCAGGGATGATTTTGAATTGGTTTCGCCGCCTTTGCGGGGTTACTCCCAGGAAAATTGTGTTCAAAAATAAAGAATTTAAAAAATACTTAGCGGATGTGGCTTCTTGCTCCACATTTCGCACCACCCATCAATATGTACAGCATGGAAACACCTCTGTTCTTCTGCACAGCATCGCTGTTGCTTATTACAGTTATTATCTTTCCTGGTATTTCCACTTGAATTTTCGTGAGCGGGAGCTGGTACGAGGGGCGCTTCTGCATGATTACTTTCTTTACGACTGGCACAATTCCGGCGAAGGGCATACCTTTCATGCCTTCACCCACGCTAGAGATGCTTTTGTCAACGCGCAAAAGGAATTTGAGCTTTCTCGGATCGAACGGGAGGTTATTAAAAAGCATATGTTCCCTTTGACCCCGGTTCCTCCTCTCTGTCGGGAGGGCCTGATGGTTTGCCTGGTAGATAAGGGCTGTTCCCTGTACGAAACCTTTAAACAAAATCCATACCCTATGCTCAGAAAAAAGTTTTTGTTCTCGCTGCCTCTCGCTGAGCCTTTGGATGATTTTTCGTCTGACCGTTGATCATGCTCCGATTACCCCTCATCTGACTTTGAATTGGAAGTGATATCGCATGATACCTATTTGTCAATTTTTCCTATGGTTTATGTTCTATAATATCGTTGGTTGGATCTACGAAACCTTGGTCTGCTCGATTCAGGAAAAACGTTTGGTATTCAACCGCGGTTTTTTAGCCGGCCCTTACTGTCCTATTTATGGCTCCGGCGCCTTGCTGGACGTATTCCTTTTAGGATGGATTCATAACCCTGTTCTTTTATTTTTTGCCGGCATGCTTGTAAACTGCACTCTGGAATATCTCACTGGCTGGGCTTTGGAAGAAATTTTTCATGCCAAGTGGTGGGATTATACCGGTTGGTTTTTAAATATCAAGGGCAGGATCTGCTTCTGGGGAGCGTTGGCCTTTGGCTGTATGTCGGTCCTTTTGATCAAGTGGATTCATCCCTTTGTCTTGCGGACAACCCATCTTCTTCCCCCTTTAGCCGTTTATATTATCGCAGGAGTGCTCTTTGTAATATTCGTTACCGACTTTGTGTTAACAAACGTACATATTGCTCAGTTTAATGACAAGCTGAAGGATTTCCAGCAAAGGATCAGCGGCCGGGTTACGGGAGAGAAGGGACAAAATGAGGTTTACGCAAAAGCCGGCATCGAACCGGAGAATAATAAAAAGCTTCAAGAGATTACAGAAAAGCTAAGTCTGCGGGAAAGAGTGATGCTGAAAAATACTTTTAGCTTTCAGTCCACTAAATATACCGACTTAGTAGACCGTCTAAAAGACAACTTAGGCTATAAGCAATAAGAAGTCAAGCCTTATCAGAAAAAAGCCTCAAAATTATTTTGTAAGCTTAAAAGGCGTGCCGAATATCGGCACGCCTTTTAAGCTATTTACAGCTATTACGAATGAATCCATATTACAAATTGATCTCTATTTTTTGCGGCTTCCCGGGTCCTCCCGCCTCTCTCAGGATTGGAATTTCCAAAACCGCTTTTTTCCCATCCGCTATCATCTCAATCTGATAGTCACCATGGTAGACGTTACAGCGATATATTCCTTCGCCATTGGTTTTTCCAAATTCATCACTCCACCAATTTTCACGAATCAGTTTTCGTAACGCATGGTAAGCAGGCTTACGATGAACCTCCTCCGTTACCAGACCAGCCGGAGCCGCCCGCCAGTCATTGTCCTGAAAGTCCCACCAGGTAATGGCCTCTACCGCCGGATGGCTAAACAGCATTGTATAAAAATCCGCTGTATATTTTGCCTGGAGTTCTTCGTACTCTTTACCCCGGTACCAGTCCTCCGGCTTGGAATCGTCGTTCATCATACCATTTCTTCCAATATATCGCCCGCTTAAAACTGTGAGCTCGGTAAAATGAAGAGGCCAGCCATATTTTGCAAAACGTTCACAAACCTCCCAAGCTTCTTCCATCGTCCACAAAAATGTATGCATGTGACTTTGAATTCCCACCGCTTGCAGTTCAACCCCCATATAGCGAAGCTCTTCCAGCAAAACCTCACACTCTTGATTCCAAATATTGAAATCATTATAAATGAGATTGGCATGAGGATTGATCTCCCGCACCAGCTTTGTCGTATACCGTACAGCGTTAGCTCTTCCCTTTTCATGAATCCAGCGCGATACCGCGTTATGGTACAGATGATCTACGGTAATCTCATTAAATACATCCCAATAATCTATCCGATCTCCAAAATTCTCCATGAGATGCTCTATTCGCTTTTTTAAAGAAGCTTCTACATCCTCGGAGTTTTCCAACCATTCTGGCGCTAATTTCTGCCATACAATAGGATGCCCTTTTGTCTTCAGATCTAAAGCTTCGCACCACTGCAAAAGCTTTTCTAAACGTTCATGATCAGTTTTGCCTCGTTCTCTTTCATAGCGCTGCCAAAAAAACGGAAGGGTAGTGTAATTGAACAGATCAGAAAAATACTTCTTATAACGAGAGCCGGCCGCTTCCTCATAGGAATTCGCTGGAAAACAGTTGCTGCCAAATAAGAATTGGTGTTTCTTCATTTTCACATTTATCTGAGCATTTGATACCGGCCTGCCGTCTTTTCTCACAATAAATTCTACATCTTTTTTTCTAATTTTTTCTATTCTTTGATTCGCATCGTATAACATAGACATAGTTCTTCCCTCCTTTAAAGCTCAATTACCAGCTTCTGCGCCCCCTCATGAACGCCAAACTTACGTAAAATATCCGTATTTAGGGAAACGGCTTGATTACCCGCTTTAACGGTAATATCATAATTTCCGCAGTAAACCGCACTTACAAAGCAACCGGATAAATTGGTGCGGCCCTCTTCATTGCTCCACCAACGTTTTTTTATCAGCTCTTTCAGGCCGTCATATACCGGTTTGATTTTCAAATCTTCTGTTATCAGTCCACCAGGTGCATCCATCCACTGCCGGTCTGGGAAATCCCACCAGGTAATAGCTTCCACCGCAGGATGGCTGAATAAAAGAGTATAAAGCTGCTCCGTATATTCTCGCTGAATTTCTAAATCCTCTGGCCGGCTGATCCAGAAGTTAGGATTGCCGATAGTATAATCCACGTCTTTAGTACATCTGCCATTGATTACTGTCAATTCTGTGAAATGGATGGGCCAGCCATATTTAGCGTATCTTTCACAAATCTCCCAGGTTTCATCAAAGGACCACTTGCGCTGATGCATATGGCTTTGAAGGCCTACCGCCTCTAATCTTATCCCCTTTTCTCTCAGCTTCCTCAGCAAAATTTCCATATCCGCCGGCTGGACATTAAAATCATTATATAGCAAATTAGCCCGTGGATTCACCTCATAGACACACCGGGCGGCATATTCGACCGCGTTTTCCTTTCCCACTTTTTCGATCCAGTCGGCCACCGGATTGTGAAACCTCTGTGATACTGTGATCTCATTGAACAGATCCCAATAGTCGATTTGATCTCCAAAGCGTTCCATCAAGTCCTCAATTCGTTCCTGAATTAACTTCTCAATGTCATAATCGCTGTTAAGCCAATCGGGTAAAATTTCATGCCATACCAAGGGATGTCCTTTAGTCGATAAGTCAATACTTTTGCACCATTCCACCATATTGGAAAGGCGTTTTTCGCTTTTTTCCCCTCTTACAGGCTCATACTGTCCCCAATAAAAAGGCAGGGTGGCATAATTAAACAAGCCAGAGAACAATTCTTTATGCCGTTTTTCTTTTTCCGGAGTATCGTATGTATTCGCACAGTAACAATCACATCCAAACAAAAATTGGTGACGGTTCATACGCAGTTCAACCTGAGCGTCAGGCACAGGACTTCCGTCTCTTCGAACAACGATTTTCACCGTACGTCTTCGAATGTCTTCTATCCGTTTTTTGGCGTCACGCATTATATCAGCCATAACACAACCTCCTTATTTATTGAAGCGTCACGGGAGTAAAGCATGTTAGCTCAGCACACCTTACTCCCATGATTGCAAATTACATGGCTATCCTTTATTGAAGCTTCTCCTCAATTTTCTTCAAATATTGAATAGAAAATTCAGGATATTTCAGATATAAGTAGCTGGTATCGTGATGCTTTACATAAGAATCTGTATGAAAAGCTGGCGGGAACAGCTCCATGGTAACAAAGCCTTTGTAATTTATATCCTTGATGGCTTGCAGAATAGGAAGAAAATCAATATGTCCCATACCGGGAGCCGCACGGTTGGAATCCCCAACATGGAAATGCATCAGCATATCGCCAGCCTCCCGCACCGCAGCGGCTATATCCTTTTCTTCAATGTTCATATGAAAGGTGTCCAGCATAACGCCTACATTTGTACGATTAATTTTCTCCGCTAAGGATTTGGCGGCCGCAAGATTCGTTATAAGATAGGTATCAAATCGATCCCATGCCTCGATACAAAGCCTCACACCGCGTTCCGCCGCGTAGTCCGCCACTTGCTCCATGCTTTCCGCTCCTGTTTTCAGTTCTTCCTCAATGCTGGTAAGAGGTTCGTACTTTCCGTAGCGGGTTGGAGTTAAAATGACAGTAGGACAGCCCATTCCAGCCGCGAATTCCACCGTACGCTTCGCATGGTCTATTCCCAGCTGACGTTGGTTCTTATCCGGATGAGCTATATCAAACTGATCCAAAATGGAGCAAATACTAGAAGGGACGACTCCCTCCTCACGGCACGCGCGACCGATTTGCTGGGCCTGAGAAAAATACTCGGGCTGACCCGCTACCTCCACGCCCTGGTACCCTAATTTCGCAAGTCTTTTTATTCCGTCATAAATATCTCCCCATACCCAGCCTACCTGATAAGCGTATTTAAATTGATACATACCAATCCCTCCGCTTTTATAAAGCCGCTTCAATGGCTTTTAAGGTTTTTAGGGAAACGGCAGGATATTCCTCAAAAAAGCTGGTCATATCGTGAAGCTCCTCATAGGTTTCAGGATCCGCTCCAGGAGGCACCAATTCCATAGTAACATAGCCTTGATAGCCGATTTCCGCTAAAGCCTTCATAATCGGCCTAAAATCCATATGGCCCATGCCGGGAGCCGCTCTGTTGGAGTCTCCTACATGGAGATGATACAAACACCCCTTACAATCTAAAATGGCCTGAGCCATATCTACTTCCTCAATATTCAAATGGAAAGTATCCAGCATAACGCCTACATTGGGTTTATTGACCATTTTGACAAAGGCGCGGCCCTGTTCGGCACGGTTGAGCAAATAGGTGTCATATCGGTTCCACACTTCCACAAACAGCTTGATTCCCGCTCCGGCGGCATAATCCGCCACCTTTTGGATGCTTTCCGCACCCCAAGCCAGCTCCTGCTCTAATTCTGCCAGCGGAGTCCATTTCGTCAAGCGGGTCGGATTGATGATCACGCCGTTCCCGCCCAGGTCAGCGGCAAAGTCCACTACCCTACACATATAATCGATTCCCTGATCACGAACTCCTTTTCTTGGATATGCCATATCCAATTCAGAGCAGTTGGTGCATACACTGGAAACTGCAATGCCCTCGCTGTCGCAGATTTTCTTAAATTCCTTTCCCTCGTGGAAGTAAGAGGTTACGCCGGCTACCTCTACCGCATCATAGCCAAGCTTAGCGATTCTGGGAATTCTGGTACGGACATCTCCCCATAGCCCGCCTACCTGATAAGCGTATTTAAATTTTTTCATGACCGTTTCCTCCTTATGTTATCTTAATTATTAATCGGAAAAATGAAACATGGATTTTAAGCTTCTGCCTTCTTTCTGCGCTTGAAACGCTTTTTGATAATCATCCGGCTCAAAAACAAAAGAGGTCAGGGACTCCGTTTCCAGTCGATCCAGCAGAGAGACCGCCCTCTGCATAGTGTAAGGAGACTGGAACACCCCTGCAA
This sequence comes from [Clostridium] leptum DSM 753, assembly GCA_000154345.1. Taxonomy (GTDB): domain Bacteria; phylum Bacillota; class Clostridia; order Oscillospirales; family Acutalibacteraceae; genus Clostridium_A; species Clostridium_A leptum. The sequence goes on along the minus strand of DS480349.1, from coordinate 290,024 downwards.
TGATCGTGGCTTCCTTCTGCATAGCGCTGAATTGTCCAATGGCCTCCAATGTAATTTCCGGCTTAAATAATGCCATCAGCTCCAAAACACCTCCTCTGGACATTAGGTCATAGCAGCTTGCAATGGTGGATTTCGCGCCGGAACACTCAAAAATCACATCAAACCCATAGCCGTCTGTGATTTTCATCGCTTTTTCATGAAAGTCTGGTGCAAGAGGATCTAATACATAGTCGGCGCCCGCTTTTAATGCGGCTTCGCGCTTCCACGCAATCGGCTCAAACAAGGTGACCCTGGTGCCTCCGGAAAGCCTTGCCAGCTGCATGGTAAGATTCCCGATTCCACCACCGCCAGAAACAGCTACCGTATCTCCAGGTTTAATGCGGCACATATCGACACCGTGAAGGCAGATAGAAACCGGTTCCGTCAGGGCGGCCTTTTTCATATCCATATCCTCCGGCAGCTTATATATCTGCTGCTCGTCAACTACCACATAATCGCTCATAAATCCAAGGGTGACATCAATATTTTCACAAAGGTGCTGTTTCCCAATATTGCAGAAATGGCACTTCCCGCAATAGCAGTTATAATAAAGAGCTACCTTATCCCCGACCTTCAAGCCCTTGCTTGTAGCGTTTTTCCCTAATTCGACCACATATCCGGAGGCTTCGTGGCCAATATTGTGTCCCGCCAAAAATTTCTCCCGCATGAAGGTGTTGTCAAAATCTCCAGAAACATCATGGATATCCGATCCGCAAACGGCGGCGTAGGCAATCCTCACCTTCACGTCCGTATCCTTTCTCAGCTGTCTCTCAGGGATCTCTGTTAAAATTACATTGGGAAGCTTATATTGTATTTGTCTCATATGGATATCTCCTTCTATTTAAATACTTGTAAAAGCGCCGTCAACCACAAAATCTGATCCAGTGGTGAAAGAGCTTGCCTCGCCGGCCAAATAAACGACTACCGCCTGAAGCTCATCAGGACGTCCGATTCTTCCCATTGGAGATACCTTTTTCCACTGCTCGATCAATGGAATCAAGGTTGGAGAGGAAAGCACCAGGTCGGTGCCTATGTAGCCCGGGCTGATCGAATTAACTCTAACGTTTTTCTGCGCCCATTCTACAGCTAAGGATTTCACAAGCTGTCTTACCCCGGCTTTTGAAGCGTTATACGCGCACTGTGGCTGCGGCACATTGACAATATGGGCCGACATGGAGGCGGTCGCGATAATCGAGCCTCCCCCCTGCTGAATCATTTGTTTTCCCGCGGCCTGCGCAGTCAAAAACACTCCAGTCAAATTCACGTCGATCACTTTTTTCCATTGCTCAAAAGTCATTTCCTCTGCCGGATAATTGGTGCAGATTCCAGCGTTACAGAAGGCTACATCCAGGCTTCCGAAATGCTCCACAATAGTTCTCACCATTTGGTTTACCTGATCCTGATCTGTAACGTCGCATGAGACTGCTATCACGCCCGTACCCAGTGTTTGCAATTCAGAAGCCGTTTTTTCCGCCTCCTGATAGTCCACGTCCACGACGGCTACATTACTACCCGCTTCACACAGGGCTGCGGCCACGCTTTTCCCGATTCCTCTGGCACCACCGGTTACAAAGGCCGTCTTGCCATCCAGTCTCATTTTTTCAAGGATTCCCATGATTTTACCTCCAGTTTTAATATAACTCAGGGCGTTTTGGGCGCAGGAAACCAAGGGCAGCGAAAATTGCCCTTAATTTATCTGCATAAATTTAAAAATTTAGTTCCTTTCCACGCCCTTGCTGTTCGGATAATCCGGAGTAGTAACCACCGGATGAATTATGACAATTTTTGTCCCCAGTCCCGGCTGGCTCTCAATACGGAACTGATGCTTTCCCGGAAAGATGAACTCTAGACGCTGCGCCACATTGTTAAGGCCGATATGGCGCAGCTTAGGCGTTTTTACCGTTTCATCTTTCTTAAAGTTAAACAAGCTTTCCAGTCTCTCATGATCCATTCCAACGCCATCATCCGCAATAATAATCTCAACATTTTCCTCCCGCCGGTTAATCTCCAGACGGATATTTCCTGGATCAGCTTTGGGACAAATGCCGTGTAAAATCGAATTTTCAATTATTGGCTGTAAGATATTTTTGGGAATGTAGGTTCCCGCCAAGGATTCGTCCCATCGGCAGGAAAAAGAAAATCTTCCCATATACCGATAGTTTTGAATGATAATATATTGGTTAACGACCTCAATCTCATTTGCGATTTCTTCAAACAGGCGGTTTTTCCCCAGGTGTATGCTGTCCTGCAGGAGATGAATAAAAGCGCTGGTGAGGCTGATAATATCTTCAGATTTTTTCTGTCTTGCAAGATAGATGACAGAATTTAAGGTATTATAGATAAAGTGAGGGTTAATTTTTGCCAAAAGAAGCTCGAATTGCAGCTTTTGCTGTTCCTTCAGGCTCTCAATGGAAGTATCCATATATTTTTTTGTGTTAGATACCATAATATTGAATCCATTAGAAATATTTTCTAATTCCTGAACACCATGAAGTTCCACAGTCGCGTCCAAATTTCCTCCGGACATCTCCTTGATTGCTCCGTCTAACCGTGTAATCTGCTTAGAAATTTTAATCAGCAAAGGAAATAGGAAAACAAACAATAAAATAAGCGCAAGAAAAATTACCGCTGAAACCGCGATTGCATATGGTATATCTGCGGTTTTGGCGAATTCATTTTGATCAATTGTGGAAATTACTTTCCATTCGCAATCTTCTAAAATGCTTGTAACATAGTAATTGCCGTCCAAAGACTCGATTCCTCCGCGGAGCTGGACTGCCAAATCAGAAAGCCGGTTGATATCCTCCCCGATTCCATATAAAATTTTGTTGCCTTCATCGAAAACCGCTATTCCGTTAAACAGGCTATTATTCGCGAAAATGTCATCCAGCAAGCCCTGTAAATTCATCTGTATGATAATTTGTCCCCGGACGGTAGATTTTCCATCCTCAATTTGATAAATATTGGATACGTAGCTTACTAAGGTATGACGCCGATGATACAGGGAAGTCGCCGGGAAATCATATGCTTTGGTAAATCCCAATTCCTTCGAGGGGATGCTCTGATCTGTATTTTTGATAAACCATTCCTGAAAAAAGTCATCATAAGGAGACGTATTCCAAAAGCTTTCACCGTTTTCCGCGACTACACAAAAGGAATGGATATATTTCCCGCTTACCAGCAAGCGGTCCAGATTATCCATTAGTTTTCCGGCGGCCACTGCCTTCTCTGCCGGCGTGAAGCGGTCCAGATTTTTTAAAAAGCCACTCACCTCTTCACTCAGCACTAAATATTCGCTTAGCCGATAAACATCTTCAATCGCGCTTTGAAGCTGAATTAAATTTCTTTGTGCCTCCTCGCTTCCTCTTTTACTGAGATTATTCATATTAATCGAAGTGAATTGATTATAAAGAAACCAGGCAAAAGAGATGATAATGACCAGAACAACGACTACGATTCGCGCCATAATTTGAAATTTGATGCTGCGTTTCATCGCGTTTTCTTCTCTCCCTTTCCTATTTCAACAGAAGCTGTTTTCGATAATCGTTAGGCGACTGCCCGGTAAACTCTTGAAAGATTCTCCTGAAATATTGACTGTTGGAAATTCCCACCCGCCTGCTGATTTCGCTGACCTTTAAATTTGTTTCGCATAACAGCGCCTCCGCGTGGTACATTCTACATTCAGTCAAAAACTCGTTAAAGGATTTTCCTGTTTCCTTTTTAATCTTTTGACCGATATACATCCCGCTGGAATGCAGCTTCCCAGCGACCTCGTTGATACTCGGATTTTTATTATAGTTAGAATTAATGTACTCCAGCACATAAATAGTGGCGGCAGAATATTCTTCTTTTATGATATTGAACTGCCGTGCATGACTTAAAACGCTGATTAGGTAATCGGAAACCTCCTGCGCCGTATACAGCCTATTGATAATTTTGTCATTTTCAAACAGGTCCATGTTTAACGCTGTCAGTAGTTCTTTTATTTTATCTGTACATTGAATAAAATCTGTCAGTCTTTTATTTTTCCAAGCCTCCTCTAAACCATTTTTTATTCTCTCCATGCTGTGCTCATAATTGTTGATAAACGCCTGTTTGGTAATAAAGCTATAATCCGTAGACGCTTTTTTAGACATTAAACGGGCTGCTCCGACCTGATTTCGATGAAAAATCGAACGATCCAGCTCTATATTCAACTGAGACACATCGCTCTCTAAACTTTTCAGGGTAGACATTTTAGTGTGATAAGCCGCGGCAAAAGGAATTTCTGCCTTTCGAGAGAGTGATTCCTTTATCGCTACACAGCAGTGATGAGCCGTGCTGATCAACGCCTTTGTGCCGATAAAATTATTAGAAATTCGTACAAAGGCCACAAGCATATTTTGATATAATACTGTATCAACTATTTGAAACCCCTCGAAATTTTCTTCCATTAAAAGCTCTTCATGCTGAGGAAGAACCGACCACCTAGAATCTTGCCGATAAAAATATGGTGCCCATGGCCGAAAGCCCATAATCTGGAAAGGTTCCATATAAACACTTAAATAACTTTGCTGCTGGGGCTGCATCTGGTCATAAGACCGTTCTCCATTAAAAAGCTGAACCAAGAGCTGTTTTTTTATCATCGTATCCGCCGATTTTCTGCTTTCAAAGGTTGCCCGTGCTTTTTTTAATGTTTCTATCAGGTTTTCGGCTGTAAGCTGGTGTTTCACTAAATATGTTAAAACGCCGATGCTCATCGCCTTTTGCGCGTAATCAAATTCCATATATCCGCTTAAGATCACAATTATCGTATTCCGATTGATCTCTCTGATTTTAGCGGACAGTTCTAAACCACTCATTCCGGGAAGCGCCACATCTACAAAAACCAAATCCGGCATATATTCCTTAATCAAGGTTAGAGCCGACTCAGCGCTATAAGCGTAGCCTTTTATTTCAAAGCCTTCCAAATTCCAATCGATCCGCGTCATCAAATCAGAAATAACAATAGGTTCATCATCCACAAAAAACACCTTCATTGGCTCCATCAAAGCACCCCTCTCCCCTTATTACAGCTTTAACAATACTACAAACACTTTTCTGTACGCAACTAGTATTTCATAAATAATCACAAAAAAATAATTATATTTTAAATAAATATATAATTTATAACAAATATCTATAATTTGAATCATTGCCGTTTACCAGTATGGCTTCTATAATACGCATATAAACTCAAAAAAGGGGTGTAAAAAAATTATGAAAAAAAGACAATCGGCAAAAATTCTTTCCGCACTTTTAGCGGGTGCAATGGTAATTTCCGCTATGAGCGGCTGTTCGGGTTCTGGAACGCCCACGACCTCATCAGGCAATTCTCAGGCTGAATCAAGTGAAGGCCAAACAGATCCGGCGAAAGACGAGGATGGAGATATTGTAGTATGGGGTTGGAGCGTAGGCGAGGTGCAAACCTTATTTGACGCCTTTGCGGAAGATACTGGTTACAATGGAGAAATGGAGTATGTGACAATCCAGCAAACCGAAGCTTTCCAAAAGCTGCAAACCACCATTAGCGCCGGACTTGATCTGCCCGACGCCATTTCCAGTGAAATCGGACAACGTGGAACTATGATGTCTCTAGGAATCTGGGAAGACCTGAGCGCCGAACCCTACAATTTTGACGAGTCCACTATTTTTGACTATTTCGGGCCTCTCTGCAAGGATGAAAACGGCGCTTTTGTATGTATCCCTATGGATATTAGCACTGCCGGCATGGCCTACAAGAAAGATGTGGCTGAAAAATACTTAGGTACTTCTGACCGGAAAGAGTTGGAGGCTATGCTCTCTGACTGGGAGGCCTTCAAACAGGTTGGTATTGATCTGCAAAAGGATACCAACGGTGAGGTCTTTATGTTTACAGGCCTTTCCAGCGTAAAGTATATTATCGACGGACAAAATTCCACTCCAATTGTTTCCGGAGATAAGCTGGATTTGGAAAATTCCGTTCGCAACACCTTAGATTTTATGGTTGATTTCCGAAATAATAAGGTTTGTGATAACATCAGCGAATCCTCTCCTGCCTACAGCGCTTCTTTCGCTGATGACATCCATATTTTCTATCCTTGCGCTTCTTGGGGACCAGCTTATGTTATTGGGCCCAACGATCCGGAGGGAACAGATACTTGGGGGCTGATGATTCCTCCTGGAGGCTGCTTCAGCATGGGAGGCTCTGGAAACATGATTCCCGCTGACGCCAACAACAAAATGGGGGCCTATAAGTTTATCAGCTGGCTGGTTTCTAAAGACGGTACTACCCGGGCCCGTGAACTTACCGGTAATAATTACGCTAACAAAGAAGCTTACAATGATCCTGATTTCGCGCAGATGAGCGATCCCAGTTTTGGCGACCAAAATCTGGGAGAAATTCTCTTTGTGGAAGCGATGCCTACAATCAATCTGCGTCCTGTTTCAGAGTATGATGTCACTATCACAGAGGTTTGGAATTATGTCATCGAGGCAGTAAACAGTGATGATTCCATGGATACCGACAGCGCTATAGAGCTATTTGAAACAGAAATCAGAAATAAACTGCCTGAATTAAAGTAAAAGTATTTTACATTTTATCCACATAAGAAGAAAGAAAAGGCGGAGGAATACCACCTCCGCCTTTATTTCAGGAAAGGAGCGCGCTAGTTATGACATCGGTTTCTCTCCGGCGTAAACATAAACTCACGGGAAAAAAAGTTTGGCCTTATCTCTTTCTAATTCCCTTTTTTGTAATCTACTTATCCTTTAATTTTTATCCGCTCATCTATTCTTTTGTGATCAGTCTGACACAATGGGATGGTTTCACCGAACCGGTATTTGTGGGGCTTTCCAACTTTGTCAATATCTTTACCGATGATCCTTATTTCTTAAAATCAATTGGAAACACGCTGCTGTTTATGCTCTTTAACGCTCCCTTTGTTTTAATCGGAGGCTTAATCCTGGCTACTATGCTCAACAGCAAGCTGATTCGAGGCCGCAATGTTTTTCAGCTGGCTACATTTCTGCCCTATCTCACCATACCGGTAGCCATCGGCGTATTATTCATGCTGCTATTTGATTGGAACAGCGGACTAATCAACCGAATTTTTGTGTCTCTTGGTATTTTTCAGGAACCAGTCAATTTCTTAGGATTACCAGGGCCCGCTCGTTTTGTGGTAATTATGATGATCAATTGGAAATACATTGGCTATCACGCTGTTTTCTTCTCCGCAGGCATTACAAGCATTCCGGTCGAGCTTTATGAATCCGCCGAGGTAGACGGAGCTTCCGCTTTTGTAAAATTTCGGAAGATTACTATTCCTATGCTCAGGCCCATTATTGAATTTTTACTGATTATGAACATTATCAATGGGTTTCAGCTATTTGACGAGGTTAAGGTGCTATTTTCTCCCTGGCTCTCTGCCAGCGGCGGCGCCGGAACCATCGGTGGGCCCGACCGCGCGGCTTTAACCGCTGTATGGAATCTGTATGACACCTCCTTTGGTACCCAAATGCAGTATGGAAAAGGCGCCTCGATCGCCTATGGTTTATTCCTTTTCATTTTACTGTTTTCACTGGTAGCGCTGTTCATTCTAAAGCGCACTAATCGGGAGGAGGTGTGACTCATGAAAGCAAAATCCATGAAAAAGCTTCTCCTGATGGTATTTTTAATCTTTTGCTCATTAATTTTTGTGTTTCCTTTTTACACTATGATCATGATGAGCACCTATTACAGCGAGGATATTTATAAGGGAATCCCGCTTCTTCCGGGAGGATATCTCTTAGAAAATCTGAAAACAGTTTTCAGCGCTCATTTTGAGGTCTTTTATATCAACAGCCTGATCACAGCGGTCAGCGCGGCCTTTCTTTCGGTAACTGTCAGCTGCTTATGCGGTTATTCCTTTGCAAAGTTTGAATACAAAGGACGGAAGCTACTGTTTAATTTCGTAATGATTACGATGATGATTCCCGCTCAGCTGGGACTAGTGGCTTTTGTTGTGGAAATGAAGGGGATCGGCTGGATCAACACCCTACTTCCCCTAATCATTCCGCCCGCCGCAACAGGTTTTGGCGTTTATTGGATGAAAAATTATATGAGCGGCACCCTCCCTTCTGAAATTCTAGAAAGCGCCAGAATCGATGGAGCTGGAGAACTAAGAATTTTCTTTCATATCGCAGTCCCCTGTATCAAGCCCGCTCTTCTTTCTTTAGGATTAATCAATTTTGTCAGTAACTGGAACTCGTATTTGATTCCTCTCATTGTGCTGAATAAACCCGAAACGTACACCGTACCGATTGGCATTATCAGTCTGAATTCCTCTTATCGCAATGATCTGGCAGCCAAAATCACTGCCCTTTCTTTGGGCACCCTACCTCTCATTATTCTTTTCGGTATTACCTCAAAATCCTTTATCAGTGGAATCACAATGGGGGCTGTAAAAGGCTAACCATTGGAAAAACATTAAAAATCAGGAGGCGTTTTCTTATGAATATGAAAAAGCTTGGAACCAGCGGCGTCCAGGTATCAGAAATGATACTGGGCTGTTGGGTTATGGGCGGCGCTCAATGGGGCGGCGCTGACGATAACGAATCCATCAGGGCGATCCACGCCGCCTACGATGCTGGTATTAACACGCTGGATACTGCCGAAGCCTATAACGATGGATATTCAGAAAGCATTATCGGAAAGGCGATTCAGGGACATCCAAACGATTATGTAATTTCTTCAAAAGCATTAAACTGCCATTCCAAATACGACCAGCTGAAAGCGGCCTGTGAAAACAGCCTAAAGCGTTTGGGCCGGGATTATTTAGATGTTTATTTTCTTCACTGGCCGTCTCATTTTTATGGCGGTAAAAAGGTGCCTTTGGAAGAAACTATGGCAGCTATGTCTGAGCTAAAAAAAGAGGGTAAGATTAGAGCAATCGGCCTTTCAAATTTTTCTGTTGAAGAATTTAAGATCGCAATGGAAGTTGATCGTGTTGATGTATATCAACCTCCTTTTAATATCCTCTGGAGACGAATGGAGGATGAAAATCTACCCTATTGTATAGAAAACGGCATCTCAGTAATTCCCTATTCGCCTATTGCCCAGGGCTTACTCAGCGGAAAATTCAGTATCGATTCGGTTTTTCCAGACAACGATATTCGCAGCAACACTCCCTTATTTTTGCCTGAAAACAGAATCAAAGCCTTGGAGCTTATTGAAAAGCTCCGGCCTATTGCTGAAAAATACAGAAAAACCTTGGCTCAATTAGCCATTAAATGGGTGATGCAATTTCCTGGAATCACCGCACCCATCGTAGGTGGACGTACCGATAAACAGGTTTTAGAAAATGTTGGCGCCTGTGGCTGGAAAATGGAACAATCTGATTTTGAAAAAATAAATACTTTAAGCAAAGACTTTTGGAGACAAATGCCTCATTACAATCACTTTTTTGATACTGCTGTCATTGAGCAGAAATAATCCGTGTTGCTATAAAATTAAAAAAGCCGGTGTACTGCTTTAAGGATAAAGCAGTACACCGGCTTTTTTTGATTTATTTCACTCAATTTTACTCAGCCCTAATTGGCGAAAAGCCCTGTAGAATACGCGATCTCATGCCTGACAGCGTTGCTTCCAGCACCCTGTGGAAGAATCATCAAAATCTCTTATTGCACTCTGTAAGCTTAACTAATCTCTCTTAGAATTAGATAAAACGCTGTTAAGCTCTTGATACAAATATGCCACGTCAATAGGTTTGGAAACAAAACCTGTCATTCCCGCGTTCAATGCCGATTCTACATCTTCTTTAAAGGTATTGGCAGTCATCGCTATAATAGGAATTCTTTCAGCATCTGGATGCTTCAACGCCCGTATGGAAGACGCAGCCTCTAGTCCATTCATTTCCGGCATCATAATATCCATCAGGATCACTTGAAAGGTTCCTTCCGGACTATCGCGAAACAATTCCAATGCTTGCTTTCCGTTTTCAGCTCGATAAACCTCCGCCCCTTGCGTCTGTAACAATTCTATAGCGATTTCTGCATTCAGATCATTATCCTCCGCCAGCAATATAGTAACTCCAGTAAAGCTAATCTCTTTTGCGTTTGTTTTAGTCTCAGGCAATTCATGCAGTTCGCCCTTCAGCATAGAAATAGAAAAACTAAACTCGCTTCCTTTCCCCAATTCACTTTTGACCAGTATTTCCCCACCCATCAACTTTATAATATTCCTACTGATTGCTAATCCCAAACCAGTTCCCTGGCATTTGGTCGCGTTAGGTCCAACTTGTTCAAAGCTTCGGAAAATACGCTTTTGATTTTCTTCCGAAATTCCTATCCCTGTATCTATGACTTGAACTAAGACATTGCCCGTCGTTTCAGTAAATGAAGGCTCGGTAACCCGAAGCCATACAGTACCTCCACTTGGTGTAAATTTAAAAGCATTTGATAAAAGATTTAGAATTACCTGCCGTAAACGTACGGTATCTCCGATAAAAACATCATGTTGCAAATTTTTTTCTACCCGGAAGGTTAATTCTCTGCGTTCCGCCTCAGCAGTAAGCATACTTTCTATATCGCATAGCAAAACATTGAGGGAAAATGGATTTTGTTCCAATTCCATTTTTCCGCTTTCGATGCGGCTCATATCCAAGATATCATTGATTAGGCTAAGCAAATAACGCGACGAAGTTTTAATTTTTGTTAGGTTGATTTGCGCTTTTTCTGGCAACGAGGGGATCATTTCTGTTAAATCGGCCAATCCTACAATGGCGTTCATCGGCGTTCGGATTTCATGGCTCATCCGAGATAAAAAATCACTTTTGGCCCGACTGCCGGCCTCTGCCTTTTCCAGTTCCAGCTTCATTTTTGCGGAATGCAAGCGGGAGCGAAAAATCAACAACAAAGCTACTAGAAAAAATAACGTAAACAATGCCACCAAGGTAATAGCCATCACTGGATTGGCATAAAGAAGGCTGGAAAGAGAGAGTTCTGTCTCTCCTACCGATATTAGATTCAAACTGCTAATAGCTTCCTTTTCTTCCTCTGTTAAATTATTTACCGCTTTATTTAAAATAGAAAACAGCTCCGAATTGATTGGGCTGGACGTGGCAAAGCCTACATCAATATTATCATTGTCCAGGCTTACTTGAACCACATTGGTGAAATTTTGCTGGCGTATAATATTCTCAACATGAGCGGCAAGGCCATAAAAGAAATCAATTTCTCCCCGATTGACAGCCGCCAGGGCGTCAGTAGCGTTTCGATAGTATTTTACCTCTTTCGCAGAAATATTATCAGGCAAATCCCGTCCTTCCAAAACGCCGCCAATCAGTTCCTCATTAGGAAAAGTAATATTTTTATTACGGACTAAAATAGAGGCTACAGAAGCATATGCCTCTGTACAGGCCAGGCCATAACGAGCAGCTTCTTTATCATTTCCTGCGAAAAAGCCCAGCATGTCAGCCTGCTCCTGATTCAACATATTGATTGCGTCAATGTAAGTATCGCAAGTGTAATAGGTAAATTTCAATCCGGAAAATTCCGCCACCTTTTTCAGCATATCTGGTACAAATCCATCGTGATAATCGGTATTGTCCAAGCAGTACATCGGATGCCAATCGCTTGGAACAGCGACTGTTACCGTTCCCTTTTTCTTAATATAATCCAATTCTTCATGATTTAATCCAGCATATCCTGTATCCAGCCCTTGAAAATTCTTCTCGTATACTTTTGCTGCAAAATTTGGATCCGACTCATAAATTTTGCCTAAAGCCATATTCAGTTCTTCTAAAATTTTCCGATTACCCGGCTGAGCTACAATATAATGGGCTTGCGATTCAAATTCAGCGGCGACATAAAAATCAGAAGATTTGCCAGCATTACTTCCCACCAACAGATCAACTTCCCCGTCCTCTAAAAACCGGTATAGGCTTCCAGTTTTCTGCAAATCCTCGTAGTCATAATATTTTAGTTCACAGTCCAGTTCTTGATATTCCAGCCATTCTTTTAGACGACGGATGCTTTCCTGCGAATTTTCATAAATTCCAATCGTTTTTCCTTGCAAAGTCCCTAAGTCGTAATTTCTGATCGAACGGTCCTCTTTTCTAGCTAACAGCACTAAATGGCTGTAGCCGCTATTATATTCTGGATAGGCAAAATAATTCTCGAATTCTTCCGAATAGTAAGTACCTCCCATTAGGTCGAATTTTCCCTCTAAAAAATTGTCAACCACAGAATTATTATCCGTATCTATATACTCATATTTCCATCCTGTATACTTAGCGATTTCATTCAGATAATCCACCACCAAGCCATATCGTTCACCGTCCTCATCGGTCAACGTATAGCCTTCAACTTGGGGAAAGGCTACCCGCAAAACAGTTCCGTTCTTTTCCTCAGCCGATACACAAGGGCCCCAGAAGGCAGCCAACAGCCATACCGCCAGCAGAAATCCAGTACAGAATTCTATTTTTCTCCCACTTGCACCCATATGCATTACACCTTTCTTCCTATCAAGGTTTGACGGTTCCATGATCTCAGGCTGATTTCAAAGCATCTGATATAATGCTTTTAGTGTAGCATACGGTTAGATATTATTCAATTAATATCTAAGATATATTTTGTTTTCACTTTCTAAAGGAAAATAATTATTTATCTCTAATTCTACTAGTTCTTGACAATAACATCCCCCTATCGTTTTTAATCAGCACTTAAAAGATAATTCTATAAATCTAAATTACGCATAGGCTTTCCCTTAAAAAACTTAAACTCTTAGACAAGTTAAATAGACTGGGTATCAGATATCTTTCCCAAAGCCTTTTTAAATTGGAACGCAAACAAAACAGCGGTAAAGGTAACCGCAAGGGCATCCGCAATTGGCTCCGCCAGGTATACCGCCATCGTCTGATTGGAAGACCAAACAGCAGGCATAATATAAATTAATGGAATTAAAAGGATAAATTTCCGCATCACAGCGACTATAATGGATTCCTTTGCTCTTCCCAAGGAATTAAACGTCATTTGACATGCCATCTGTATTCCGAAAAGAAACATAGAAGCCATATAAATACGCAGCGCTGTTTTTGTGAATTCCATCAGCTCAGCGTCTGAGGTAAACATAGCGGCGAATAACTGAGGAAAAATCATGACGAGCCCCCATAATGCCACCGCATATAAAACACTCGTTTTTAACAGCAGCCTAAAAGCTGCCTTTACCCTTCCGACATTTCTCGCTCCGTAATTATAGCTGATAATCGGCTGGGCTCCTTGCCCTAACCCTTGCAGCGGCAGCATGGCGAACTGCATAACGCTTGTCAATATAGTCATTGCGCCCACGGCGATATCTCCGCCATATCTTAATAGCGAGGAATTAAAGCAAACGGAGATCACGCTTTCACTGGCCTGCATAATGAAAACAGACAATCCCAGCGCCAGACAGGGCAGAATGATTTTCGCTTCCAGAAAAAGATTTTTTCTTTTAATTTTTAACATGGTTCTTTTTCCAAATAGAAAGGCCAATACCCAAGCACAGGAAAGAGCTTGAGAAATAATGGTCGCTAATGCGGCCCCTTGTACATCCATGTTGAAGCCAAAAATAAAAATCGGATCTAAAATGATATTCGCCACCGCGCCGATCAGCACGGAGAGCATGCCTGTTTTCGCGAAGCCTTGCGCGGTAATAAATGCGTTCATGCCCAGGGTCAGCTGCACAAACAGTGTACCAATAGCGTAAACATTCATATACCGTACGCTATATTCGATAGTATTTTCACTGGCGCCAAACGCCATAAGAAAATCGCGGTTCCAAATAAGAAGCGCAGCGGTAAGAACTATTGAGATCGCGATCTGCACTATAAAGCAGTTTCCCAAGGTTTTTTCGGCCGAGTCTGTATCCTTTCGTCCCATGAAAATCGAAGCTCTCGGCGCGCCGCCATAAGCCACCAGAGCCGCAAATGCTGAAACGATCATAATCAGAGGCATACAAACTCCTACGCCGGTCAACGCCATAGCTCCAATATCCGAAATGTGGCCGATATAGATACGGTCCACAATATTATAAAGCATATTGATGACCTGAGCTGCCACGGTTGGAAAAGCCAGCTTTAAAAGAAGCCTTCCAATCGGTTCGCGTCCGAGAAAATCTTTATCCTGATTCATAACAAACGATTCCTTTCTATCGCAGTCAAGGTATTATTCAAAATTCTTCTATTAAAGCTTTCGTAAAGGCTTAACTCTTCGGCTGTAAATCCACTAAAGACGATTTCCCAGAATCTTTGCTGAACCTTTTCAATACTATCCAATATTGGTTCAGCATCTGGTAAAAGCTCCAAATGGATGACCCTTCTGTCCTCAACATCCTGATGACGCCGAAGGATAGACTTTTGTATCAGCCCTTCTACCGCTTTTGAAATAGAGCCCTTTGACAGCAGGCGAAGTTCTACCATATCCATAGCGGTATCCTTGCCCGGATTATGCTGCAAAAAACTAATAACATCCGCCTCAATCCCTGTCAGCTGGTATTGAATGCACACGCCCTTCAGCATTTGCTCATACAGCTTTAAGCTTTTCCGTATTCCCAGCCAAAGATTTGAGTTATCTTTCATATGGCTGTGACAACCCCTTTCTAAACTCAACCCGTTTATAGTAAAACAGTTTTTTAAGAAACTGTTTTACTATAAACTATTATATCCTATTATTTCTCTTTGTCAACAACGGCAGCCACAAAAAAGCACTGAAAAAAGTCTCTACTTTTTTCAGTGCTTTTTTTGTGCTCATCAGGCTATTGATTCTTCTGTTTGGCGTGTGTTAAAAATTTGTATTGTTCCATCCCCAGTCAGGAGAGGCTAAATACCGGATATAAATATCCTTTGGATCCACTCCCAGCTCCTTTTGGAAAAGCTTACAAACAGCCTGGGTCATTTTTTCTGAGGCCGCAGAGTCGATTTGAGCTCCAAATACTTTAACCTCTACAATCGCCAGAGGATGAGAGGCGTCTCCCCGAAACCACATGCGGCAGCTATCCTCTAACGTAACCATCAGCCAGTCTTCCGTTTTTTCCGGCAGAAGGGCAATATCCTTACCCAATTGGCTTTTAATGGCCTCCGCGGTTTCTTCATTTACCTTTACATTGGTTTTAATTTGAATACAAGGCATATAAAATGATTCTCCCTTCACATTTTATCGTTTACTAACATGAATCACGATTATTAAAATCCCCGACAACTGGAAAATTATCATTTTC
The DNA here is from genome assembly GCA_000154345.1 of [Clostridium] leptum DSM 753. Taxonomy (GTDB): domain Bacteria; phylum Bacillota; class Clostridia; order Oscillospirales; family Acutalibacteraceae; genus Clostridium_A; species Clostridium_A leptum. The sequence goes on along the minus strand of DS480349.1, from coordinate 274,756 downwards.
TATTGTATAATGATTCTATTATTATGATAATTATAAAATTTCTCAACAAGAAAAGAGTGTTCTCACATGAAAATCACCCAGACAAAGGATATCCGCGCTGCTAATCGATGGGAAATTATCAAGCAAATTCTTCATAATTATCCTATCAGCCGCGTTGATATCTGTAGCCTCACCGGACTAAATAAAGCGACGGTTTCCACCATTGTGAAGGAGTGGATTGACGCCGGCCTTCTGACTGAAACCGAGCTCGGAAAATCAGCAAGCGGAAGAAAGCCCATTCTGCTTCAGCCTGTGCTAAGCGTAGGCTATGTGATAGCCGTGGATATTGACGTACGCAACGTTCAGACTATTCTCACTGATCTTTCCGGAGAGAGAATTTTGTCCCGAAGAAAATTTTCCATTAAAAACCCAGACTTTTCCGCAGTATACGGCCAAATCTGCGGCGCATTGGATGAAATGCTGAATGGCCAGCCGAAAACGCTCTACGGACTGGTTGGAATTGGAATTTCCGTTCATGGCATTGTGGACCTTTCCGGACTGATCCGTTTTGTTCCCAGCCTTGGATGGCGGAATATCGATATCTGCACTCTACTGGGAGAACGCTATCACGTTCCAATCAATATCGATAACGACGGCAATCTTGCGGCTATCGCCCAGCAGAATATTGAAATAGCTCCCAGTGAACAAGAGGATGGGCAAGCTGCCAAGGCCGCTTATCAAAGCTTGGCGGCCGTAAACATCAGCGATTCGATCTCCGCCGGACTAATCACTAACGGCGAGCTTCTCCGGGGATATCACGGCTTCGCAAACGCCATTGGCCACCACACTATCAATTTCGACGAACCTAGGCAGTGTCACTGCGGAAAATTCGGATGCTGGGAGCAATACTGCTCCGACAGTGCGGTAATCGCTTATGCCAACAGCCTTCTTCCCGCCCCCATTAAAAGTATTCAAGAGCTGGTAGTTTTAATTCAGCATCAAAATCCTACCGCCCAAAAGGTTTTGGACCGGTTTATTTCTTATCTGGCCATCGGGCTGACGAATATTATTTTTATTTTCGACTGCCAGGTGATCTCCCTGAGTTCAGAGCTTTTAAGTGCTCTTCCCTATTATCTTCCGGAGGTTCTGCGGAGAATGATCCTGCCCATTACTCATTCGGAGCAAGTGGTTCTATCACATTTGGGCAAAAACGGCGCCATTTTAGGTGCGGCCGGACAAACTATCGACCATTTTTTCCAAGAGATCGCCAATACAGAACCGGAAGCTTGATTTTTATCAGATCTGCTGTGACAAAAGAGGAGCCCGTATCAGGGCTCCTCTTTTCGCTTATGATACGGTCTTTTGAGGAATCTTAGTTTAAAAATTAATCATAGAGCAGCTTATGCCGGAAATAGAAGAAGTGGTCGCTGTGGCTGTGAATGGAAAGCATCCGGGTATGAGGATGATCCTTAGATCCAAACTCCTTGCCGAATTTTCCGATCGTCAGGGCTTGACCTCCTACATAAATGCAGGAGTAATTGAAAAACAGCTCATCCATCATCTTCTGCGACACCAGGTAATGCATATAAGAGGGAGTTTCCACCAGCAGGCGGTCAATTCCAAAGCGCTTGAGAATATACAGCGCCACCTTGGAATCCGGTGTCTTGTCGCCGGTACCGATCACCAGAACCTTATCTCCATTGTCTTTCATCCCGGCAATCATTTCATCCGTAACATCTTCCATACTGGAAGCGGTTACAACGAAGTAATTGTTCTTAATTTTATCCTTGACCAATTCCACGCCTTGCTTAGAGGTGCTGATCATAACCGGAACCTCAGGAGTGTTGAAGAGCACATGGTCAAAAGGGATATCCGTGGCATCCAGAGAAGTGATAATATTCCACGGCACAGGATTTTTTCCGGCTTCAATCCGCATGTCCTCCATATCCTGGTCGAACACGTGGCAGGTATAGTCAGCTTCCGCGTTCATGGTGCCGGCTCCCAGCATCACGCCGTCGGAAACCGCCCGAAGCATATTCAGAATAAACCAGTCGGTGTCGGCGCCGGCGGGATCATATTTATTCAGCTTGGCGATCAACGGACCCTGAGGCGCGTCTGTAAAGGCAATTCTGCCATCCAGAGAGGTCACCAAAGAAGTATATGTGCACGGGCGATCCTCATGAAGCTCTAGAAATTTTAAATCGCCGTAAATTTTGCGGATTTTATCGCAGCTCATGGTTTCCGCGGTGCAATGCTCCAGCTCCTTGCTGGCGTAAATCCGCTGAACCTTCAAACGGTCTACATCGAAGGGCATTTTAAAAAGAGAAGTAGCCATAGTGAAAATCCTCCGTTAAATCAGGCTTCCGCCGCACACGTTCATGATTTCGCCGGTAATAAATCCGCTTTCCTCGCTGGACAGGAATTTTACAGCATTAGCCATATCGGCTACCTTGCCCATTTTATGCAGCGGATACAAGGAGGCATAGGATTCCTCCAAAGCCTTCGGATCCTCCGCCTCTTGGAAGCGCTGCTCGATCATTGGAGTCCGTACCAGTCCGGGCAGAATACAGTTTACCCGAATCGCCGGAGCATACTCCAAGGCAATGCACTTGGTCAGCATAATCACACCGGCCTTGGAAGGACAGTACCCGATACGCTCCGGAATCGGACGCACGCCCAAATCAGAGCCGACGGTGACAATGGTAGCATCCGGCTGCTTCTTCAGCTCCGGAACCGCAGCCTTGCACATGTTAAACACGCCGCCCAGATTGATGGACAGCTCACGCATAAAGGTTTCGCTGTTCGTGGTTTCCAGAGAACCGATAAAGGTAACGCCGGCGCAGCACACCAGCTTATCCACTTTGCCAAAGGTCTGTACCGCCTTGGCGATCACATTTTCAGCCTGGTCAAATTTGGTCAGGTCTGCCTGAACGTAAATAGCGCTGCTGTCCTGGATTTTCATCTCAGGTTCGATTCCGCAGCCAACGACCTTGGCGCCTTCCTCCAAAAACATCTTTGCCACGCCTTCGCCGATCCCGGAGCTTGCGCCGGTAACGACGACAACTTTATTCTCAAATTTCATTGTGACGCTTCCTTTCCTGCAATTACCGTAATAAATTCGATTTTATTTAGATGCGCTCAAAACGGCTGTAGCGATGCAGTCCAAAGTTTTCCTCGTTCTGGATGCAGCGAGTCAGCTTATAAGGATGCTTAAACTTAGATTCAAAACGTGCGATCAGGGCAGCCTGAATGTCCTTATCGTCCACCTTTTTCCAGCTCTCCATGCTCTCCCAAATAAAGATAAAATGCATCTCGCCGGGCTTGTTTTCATTGATCCAGACTTCCTTGTACAAAAAAGGAATATGGTCAAACAGGTCGCTCTCCGCCTCGCCTAAAGTCCAAACCTCATGGTCCACCTCTAAAAACTCCTCAACAAACTCTGGAGCGGTCTCAAACACCAGATGCTCTACCGGATAATGCTCGCCTTTTACAAATGTGTAACCCTGCATGATAAATCCTCCTTAAAATTGCATTAAAATATTTAATATTTTCGAATAACAATCTAACTGCTAACAAAATAATTATTCGGCTTTGTTGGCAGCCTTCATCTTTTCCGCCAACTCTTTGACCTCCTGCGCGATGTCAGGACGAGTCTCCAAAGAGTCGTGGTCACTGTTAGGAAGGCAGACCTCGCCAAGAAACTCGGCGCTTAAATCATTCAGCAGATTTTTCAGCACCAGTTCTCCGCCTAGGAACTGATTTGGAAAGCTGGGCGCTCCTCCCACCATGAGAATCGCCCCTTTGCGCACGGGCTTTTCTGGCATATCGTTGCGGACATGCCCAGCCCAATACACCTGAAAGCGGTCAATCAAAGCCTTCATTTTACCAGTGATGGAATGAAAATACATCGGAGACGCCAACACAATATTATCCGCGGCTTCCAGCTTATCGTAAATCTCCTGCATTCCGTCTTTGATACTGCATCCCTTTTTGTGCCAGCAGTACCGGCAATCCTTGCAAGGCGCCACATTCTCCACACGATAAGCGTCGATAATGTCATAATCCCCGCCCAGAGTATCTAAAAACAGCTTTACCATTTGGTTGGTGTGGCCCTTTTGACGGGCCGCGCCAGTAATTACGAGAGTTTTCATTTTTATTGCCTCCAAAAAACGGTTTGTTACGCTTCCTCAGCAGTTTTCTCCATTGCTTCCTCCGCCTGTGCTTCTCCGGCAGCCGGAACAAAGGTTAGACCGGCGGCCTTGGCATTTTCCATAAATTCAGCCATTTCCATCTTTTTTTCTTCTTCTGACGCTTTTTCAAAAGACTTGTGATTGAATTTAATAAAGTGAAGCACCAAGAAAGCGACGATCAGTACAGAATAAGCCGCTACAAAGCCGAGATCCGGTGAATAGGTATCTGTAAACAGCAAGCCGGGAGAATGGATCATACCAATACCGGTCAGCGCTAACGCAACCACGTTAGTAATTGCGGCGTTCAGCCACTTGTTGTCAATGATGAACACGAACACACAGCCGACCAGCAGGCCAACAAAGGCAGAACCGGGATCAAACGCTAAGAATCCTTGAAGCTTTCCTTCCGCGATATTATCCACGACAAAGTCCATGACAACCGGCAGAGAGGCCATAATCACAGCGGGATAGTACTTCTTCTTGACAACCTCGAAAGCCTGAGAGTAGCTGGAAATTCCGACGAATACCAGGATCGGCAGAACCACAGCCTCGGGAATGAAAGCGGTAATGATAGCGGAAAGTCCTGTCAAACCAACGATAGCGTACAGAACGACGATGCCAAGATGATACCCGGTGCCGGAGCCCATCTTTTTCCAGCCAGGATAACCCCAATAAAGGCCTACCGCCAGAGGATTGCCAAACAACGCGCCCACCATGCTGGCGGCTCCCGCAAGGACCAGAGGCTTGGTAGTGGTGAAATGAGTGTCACCGCATTCTTTCGCCTGCTCCACAGCCTGAATGCCAGTAATTACCTCATTAAGAGAGAAAACAATGACAATGGGCAGGAACGGAATGGTATTGGAAATTACGTCACCAGAGAAAATCCAGAAGGTAAAATTAGGAATGTAGAAGTTGAGGTTCGCCAAGGAATCCGTCACAGTGGTAAAACTCATAGAGCCGGTGGCCCAGGCAATGCCGGCTCCCACCACAATGGCGATCAGAGCCGCGGGCAGCTTGGTGTTTACCTTCCCCAGATAAATCACAAACAAAACAATTAAGGAAAGCCAGCCTACCAAAGGCATTTTCAGGGTGCCGTCCATAGACTGCAGAATTAAGAACGCCATAGCGCCGCCGGCCAAGGAACCAAACAAAGCGCCGGCAGGAACGATCTTCAGAATCTTCGGGACCACAAACGCACCGATGATAAACACGGCGCCGCCGATAAAGTGAGCCAGCACGCCGACCTTAAAGGCCATGAAGGCATCGCCGGTGCTGTTGAATACCGGCAGCATAATGCTGAACAGCCAGATAAACATACGGCCTGCCTGCAAGCCGGCGGGAATCGCGGTTAAATTGGAATCGCCGCGCTGCTTAGCGATATGGCGATAATAAAGCCAAAGGCCGCCGTTTAATACGATAACGGAAACCAGCACGCCAGGCATCATCGTGCCAAATACAGTGCCGCCATCCAAGCCAAAGGTTCCGACCAAAATGGCGATGGCCACAATGACCTTAGAGAATCCATCAAAAAATACGCCGATTGATGCGTCAAGGTCAGCTTTTTTAAACAGAGGGATTTTCACATTACCCATAATTTCATTTCCTCCTAAAATAAATCGTTTCCCTTAGATAGGCTTACATATGCTGTCTCTGCCTCACCTCGCTTTTTCAGAAGACAGTATTTATGGTATTACGGGCGATTCCGTGCTGGGTTTTCTTTTCTGAGCGGTACCGCGGAAAAGAAAACCTTTCAGCGTTAAAAACGCGCCGACAACTAAGTAAATGATTCCGAAGATTACTCCCTCCGGCGGGAAAAGTGCCACAGATTCCGCATGAATCATTCCAACAAAGGAACAGAAAGCCAAAACGCCTCCCATTGCTGCGGCGAAGAAATATTTTTTATCCACGATATAAGCTAACAACGCCGCCAGCAAAAGGCTGGACAAAAACGCGCCGTTTCCTAAATATTGGATTCCCGTAATGGGTACTGAAAATTCGGCAAATTTTGAAGCTCCAATATCCGCCACCGTAGTCCCAGCCGCTTGAACCGCAGAGCTGATCAGCGTTTGGATATATTGGAATAAAATCGGAATTAACGACAAAAGAACTACATTGGTATACTTTTTGTCCAACTCCTGGAAAGTGTTTGCCGTAACAGACAGGCCGACAAAAATAAGCAGTACCATAACAGCCTCTGTAGGAATGAGCGCCATAAGAACACCGGTCAAGCCAGTCATACAGATCAGCAGGTAAGCAAAGGCATTGACCAAAGAGAAACCAGCCCTTGCTCCCAGCTCCTTCCAGCCGGGATGACCGAAATAAACAGTAGTTGGAAACGGATTCCCGAATAAAGAACCTAATATAGTAGAGCATCCGTCCATAATCATAGATCTCTTTTCCGGATAAATATCACCAGCAGATTTAGCAGATTCCACACCCTGAAGCGTAGAAAGAAAATTATTGATCTGCAGCGGAATAATAATCGGCAGAAACGGGAAAATCCCACTAAAACCCTTGGCGATGTCTATACCGCAGAAGGTCGGCGGATAAAAGCTAAGATTGGAGAATGCCGAAGTAAAGTTATCAGGTGTAAGGTATCCGGTGCCCCAAGCGATAGCGGCACCTAAGACAATCGCCACTAAACCAGAAGGAATTTTTTGAAACCGCTTATCCGCTTTTCCCAGATAATCGATGATAATGATGAATAAGGGAAGCAAAGCGTATACCGGGCGGTCGAATACCATGGCGATCCCTACAAAGGACAGCCAGACGATGGCAGAAGACGCCATATTCCCCATCAGCGCGCTGTGAGGAATTACGCTTACCAGCCAGCGGCCAATGAAACCGCCTAAAACCTCCACAAAGCCGCCGATCAACGCCGCGGCAAGGCCAATCTGAAACGCAAGCTCAGCATCTCCTGTTTGCCAATAAACAGGGCCCATAATTAAATACAGCCAGCCCGTCAACTGTGAGGCTCCGATTCCAAAGGGCTGAGCTGTCACATTCTGCCGGTTCTCCTTCTTGGCTAATGATCTTGCCTCATAGAAATACCATAGATTTCCAGCAAAAATTGCCAGCCCAATTCCTGGTACAATTTTCCCAAGAACAATATTCGCTGGCATACCAAACACAAACAGCATGATTCCTGTAGCTGAGAGAATTTTGGAGAAACCATCAAAGAATACGCCAAAGGATGCATCGATATCCCCTTTTCCCCACCAGTGATACCTGAATTTCATAGCCCTCACTCCATGACTAGATTCTGTAGCGCTGAAACAGCTTATCGCTCGCCTTAATTGTTTAAGTCTCAAACAATCTTTGTATTAAGAATACTACTTTCTTAATACATTGTCAATATTTTATCAGACTTTACAAATAATTCATTATTTATGTTTTATACGTTCCATTTATTATTTGTTATTTTTGTTCTATTTATACAAAAATAACATTTACAACAAAAAATGCCCGATTCACTAGAAGTGATCGGACATTTTTTAAACAATTTTTGTTTCAAAACTCATATTAATAACAATCAGATATTGTCAAAAATACTATCAAATAAAATAAAGCCGAGAAAAGAATAGTTGTACTTTCCTCGGCCTTATTGGTGAACCTTGTTCTTTAAAAAACAAAGAGAATTCCCCGATAATTCCTCTTCTATTTCAGAGAGCATTACTTCTGTGATGGTCACTTCCTCATCGCCTGTATTAAAAGTAATTGTAAATTTATCATCATATAAGAATATTTTATTTACAAAAAGTCGAATCAACGATTTACGATATGTAATATCCTTTATATCTCCATCAGCCAAACTTTTAAGATGATCAACTACCTGTTGTTCTGTCACAACATAATGTCTCTCCTTTTCTATTTCAATCTGTTTTTCCAACTCTTTTATTTCTGCTCCGATCCTGCCTAAATCTTCAAAAATCATCTCTCTAATAGTATCGTCCTTACAAGCACGAAGTGAAGTCATCTGATTTTCTTTTTCTTCCTGTGCTTTTTGAATCAGACTTTCCAGACGATGGAGCGCCGATCGGTCATCGAAACTCTGTGCTATCTTTACAACCTCTTTTGCAATCCTGCTAATATTTTCTGGTGTAAGAAGCTTACGACATTCCATAATAATAATGTCTTCAATATAATCTTTATGTACCATCTTCTTTTTACAGGGTTTATTTCTGCCCGAATTTTTACATTTATAATAGTTAAAAATAATACCTTTTTTGCTGATTTGGTTAGAGCTATGACCTACCATTTTTTCTTTGCAGTATCCACAAAACAATTTTGTAGTCAGGATATACTCAGCTTTTGCTCTTGCCCGTCCCGGATTCTTTTTATTCAATTTCATTTTTTCTGCTACCTTATTAAACAAATCCTCGTCGATAATTTGCGGCATTCCACCCGGTATCTCTATTCCGTCATAAATGTAAATACCTAAATATTTCCTGTTACACAACATCGTGTGTAAAGATGATTTGTTGAACGCTGCTCTTTGAGCACTTTTTAACCCTCTTGCATTTAAACTATCACATATTTCTTTAATACTCCAACCATTTGCATACTTAGTAAAAACTTCTTGTACGGTTGGTGCTGTTTCTTCGTTGATAACATATTTCTTTTTACTTTTTTCCTCATTAGGATTTAGGCGTACAAGTTTATAACCTAATGGAGTGGTACCACCATTTGATAAACACTTTTCCGCATTCAATTCTAAGTTACGTTTAACTTTTTCTCGAAGTTCCACACTATAAGAAGCATTATTGCCGCTTATGAGAGCCTCTATTAAAATTCCAAAAGAATTATCTGGTATATTCTCAGTTGCAGATTCGACCTTTACGCCATTTTTTCGGAGTTGAGCTTTATATATGGCAGGGTCATATTCATCTCGACTAAAACGGTCTAGTTTATATACAAGAACTTTTTGAAATTGCTTTCTTTCACTATGTTTTATCATTAGTTGAAATTGTGGCCTATCATCTGATCTACCAGATAAAGCTCTATCAATATATTCTCTAATGACAGTATATCCCTTTGATTCCGCATAAGCGTGGCAGACCTTTAATTGAGCTTCAATGGATTCTTCTCGCTGTTTACTGTCTGAGTAACGAGCATAAATTACAACGTTCATTTTCGCACCTTCCTAATACTTTAACCCTCAACAATCCGAAGGTATTTATAAATCGTCGGATAAGACAGGGAACAGAGCCTTGAAAACTCTTTCTTGTTGATTTCGCCCTTTTGATATTTCGGATAATGTCGATAGAAAATAGCGGGAATATCGTCGGATGTGACCGCAGGCCGCCCAATCGCTTTCCCTTTGGATTTGGCATTCTCCATACCGCTTTTTACTCGCTGGCTTATCATATTCCGTTCCAGTTCGGCAAAGACACCCATCATTTTCAGCATTCCCTCAGTCATAGGGTCAAGCTCTTTCCGGCAATCCACCACAAAAGAGCCTAAAACAAGCTTTATTTTCCGGTTCTTTGCCAACTCTATGATATCACAAAGCTGTTTGGTACTGCGGGTAATTCGGCTGACTTCTGTTGCTAAAATGGTGTCGCCGGGTTTTACAATATCAAGAAGCTTTTGTAATTCTGCCCGATTGGTCTTTGTCCCGCTCTCATATTCCCGATAGATGGTTTTATCTTTTGCACCCTGTTGTTTCAGTTCCCGAATCTGCCGGTCAATATCTTGCATAGATTCATTGGTGGAACATCTCGCATATCCGTAAATCATATAGAAATGCCTCTTTTCGTTTTTCTATAATAATATTATAAGATATAAATGAAAGGAGGTAAATAGTTTCTTTAATATTTTTGCCTGATTTTTCAGGAAATTTTGGTTATTTTGCAAGGCCATAAAACTATAAAGCAAATGAACTCTTTGATTTTATAGAAAAAGGGCAGAACTATCAAAGTCCTGCCCTATGGGGTGTTATCCTGATGTTATTTTGAGCGAACACGCTTTTTGTTGACCACTAAAAGAACCGTCAAGGCTCCAGCGGCAACAAAGAACACGATCAGAACCGCAACGGGGAAGCTGTCGCCCGTTTGGGGTACGTCGCTTTCGGAAGAATCCGAGGGACTAGATGGTTCCGTCGGATCTGTTGCTGTTGTTCCTGCCGGAATCACTGTAACGTCCTTCACAGCGTCGCAGTTTTTGCAGTGGATTGACTTGCTCCCATCTTCGGTTGCAGTCGGCTCCTTGTCAATGGTGAACTCAGTTTCCCAGCTATGGCCAGTTGCGTCTATATCCCGGGTTTCAACTTCCTTGCAAATAGAACATGTACGCTGTTCACTGCCCTTTTCCGTGCAGGTAGGCGCAGTGATGATTTCCCATTCGCCAAACTGATGTGCCGCAGGAATAGTTTCGGTTTCTTCCGCCTTGCAGACAGAGCAGACACGGTGACGGCTTCCATCTTCGGTACAGGTAGCTTCCTTATCCACAATCCATTCTCCGTATTTGTGGCCTTTCGGGATTACCTGACTGTCTTTTACAGCGTCACATCTGGAACAGTGGATAGACTGACTGCCATCTTCTGTGCAGGTGGCTTCTTTATCAATCGTATAGTCGGATTCCCAGCTATGACCCAAGGGGTCGATATCACGGGTTTCTGTGTACTGGCAGACAGAGCAGGTGCGCTTTTCGCTTCCTTTATTGGTACAGTCGGGAGAGGTCACGGTTTCCCATTTTCCAAAACTGTGCCCTAAAGCATCGGTGTCCCGTCTGTTCAAAACTGTGCCGCATTTGGTACATTTCTGTACTTCGGTTCCTTTCTCTGTGCAACTGGCCGGATTTTCTTCTTCCCAAGCACCAGCTACATGGTTACAATTTATCGTAACAGAACCATTTTCTACTGCAAAGGCAACATTTGTCATATCAATGTTATATACTTCGTCCGGGTCATAAGTCAGTGTAATCGCTGATTTTCCGGAATCTGCATTTTCTTTGACAGTGAAAGTCAAAGTTGCAAGGACACCGTTTGCTGTAGAGTTCTCTGTGGTTGACCATGTTAGTTTTATGGGATTGTTGCTTACAGGCCCAAATATATTTCCTCCAAGTACTGAACCATTTGTCACTGATTTGAGTTCCAGCGTATTTCCATCATAGCTCACGGTTACACCCGCAGCACAGATTCCCGGATTATTGTTGACGTTGATGTTGACTGTTACCTCGTCTCCCGCATAGCCGCTTACTTCCTCAACGATAAACGCAGGTTCATCATTGCCTACCGCAGATACAAGGGCAGGAGTAGAAAGAAAAGCGACTGCACAGAGACAAATGGAAGTTATCATTGCAATAAACTTCTTCATGTTTTTTACCTCCGTTTCGATTTTTTGACTGACAGGCTTCTATGCGCCCGACAATTCCGTCTGTTTTCGATTGGTTTAATTTCGCTTTATGATTGGCCGAGTTTCACCTCCCAGCCAGCCAAATATTTTTGTAGATGGGTTACATCTTTCAGGTTAATTTTACCATCTGCATTGACGTCACAATATTTCGTTGCAACTTCCACGTCCCAGCCTGCCAGATATTTTTGCAACTGTGTTACATCTTTCAGGTTGATTGTCCCGTTATTGTCAATATCTCCGCAGGAATAACCGGGGATAGGTTCCGGTTCTTTCTGCCACACTGCGACTAATATTAAATCCTGATCGGCGGAATAAATATCTCCCGGCTGGTATTTCGCCGAACCGCCTACGCTTGTTGACCAGCCACAGAAAGTATATCCGTCTTTTACAGGAATGTCTTTACTCAAAGTCAGGGAAGAAGCCTTTTCCTTTGTTTGAGACGCGGGCGCTCCTGTTCCACCATTAGGGTCATAAGATACGCCGAAAGAATCCTGTGTGCAGATACCATCGCCGCCGCACTGAGTACAACGTACTTTTTTGTAACCTACGCCAAGGCATGTGCTACATGTTTTTGTGCTTGTGCTATATAATTTTCCGGCACCATTACAGGTTATACAGGTCACATTTTTTTCTTTTTCTACCTCAACGGTCACTGTTCCCAACCCATTACAACCGCGGCATGGTACCCAACCTTGTAATGAATCACTCCATGTTACCAGTTCGCCATGGCAGATGGGGCAGGTATGTTCTTCTTTGACCGTATACGTTTGTTTCACAGTCCCTTTTCCACTGCATATGGTACATGTTCTTGATGTCTTGACCGTAGTATATCCATCGCCATCACATTCTTGGCACGATACTCTTTTCTGACCAGTACCGTCACAGGCCGAACATTTTGGAGTCCATTTCCAGACAGCATATAGGGTTAAATCTGCATCTTCTGTATATGTATCTCCCGGCTGGTATTCCACAGTTGTATCGTTTGGCTCTGTAGACCAGCCTTCAAAACGGTATCCCGTGCGCACAGGGGTATAGGAAGAAAATGTCAATACTTTCTCAGACAATTTACGTTGTGTTGCTGGCAGTTGCACTTCTCCGGCAGATATATAATACACATGATATACAGGTTTAATGGTTACAAGGCATGTGGCTACATAATCTTCTTCTGTGTAGCCACTTATTACCGCTGTGATAAGTGTTTCCCCTTCTGAAAGAGCGGTCATATTACCGGAAGAACTTATACTGGCTACATCTGGATTGGAAGAATACCAACAAACATCTACTGCCGAATCAATTGCAACAGTAAGCTGATATTCGTCTCCGACATGGAATGTGTTTGTTGACAAATAAATGTATGGAAAAAGTTCATATGTAATGTGGTGTTGCAAAGCATAGGTGTGTGCCGCAGAGTTGTTTGTACAGAGAATGGTTATCTCTGAGGGGAATGCATCATTTCCTATACTCGTTACACTATTTGGTATTTTGATACTAGTCAAGCCTGTACAGTTCCGAAATGCATAATCCCCAATACTCGTCACACTGTCTGGGATTTCAATTTTGGTCAATCCGCTACAGTCTTGAAATGCACGATCACCTATACTTGTTACACTGGCTGGGATTTTCATGCTACTCAAACCTGTACACTGCCAAAATGCATTATTTCCAATATGTGTTACACCGTTTGGTATTTCAATATCAGTCAAACCTGTACAACCCTGAAATGCGTAATCTCCTATCTTCGTCACACTCTCCGGTATGACGATATTGGTCAAAGAGGTACAGTCGACAAAAGCATAAATCCCAATACTTTTCACCCCGTCTGGTATTATTATATTAGTCAAACCAGTACATTCCTGAAATGCACGATCACCAATACTCGTCACACTGTCTGGTATCTCGATACTAGTCAAACTTGTACATTCTCGAAATATACCATCACCTATATTTGTCACGCTTTTTGGTATTTTTATATTAATCAAACTAGTACAGCCCCAGAATGCATGATCTCCGATATTTGTAACGCCGTTTGGTATTGCAATATTAGTCAAACCAATACAGCCCCAAAACGCACGATCACCAATACTCGTCACACTGTCCGGTATTTCAATACTGGTCAAACCAGTACATTTCTGAAATGCATAATCTCCGATATTTGTAACGCCGTTTGGTATTGCAATATTAGTCAAACCAGTACATTCCTGAAATGCACGATCACCAATACTCGTCACACTGTCTGGTATCTCGATACTAGTCAAACTTGTACAATTCTGAAATGCACCATCTCCTATACTCGTTACGTTGCCTGATATTTTTACACTAGTTAATCCACTATAGTTTGCAAACGTATAGTCTCCTATATTTTTGACAACATCTGGTATAACTAAATCATGAACAGCTTCACCATTCACATACAGCATTCCATTGTTGTAAAGTGGATTAGCCGAGCTATTTACAAAATTGATATTGCACCATGCTGTTATATCGGATTCATAATACACTTTCTCAAGCTTTTCACATGCTCCAAATGCATAATCTCCGATATTTGTAACGCTGTCTGACATTTCAATACTGGTCAAACTTGTACAGCTACTAAACGCATGGTCTCCAATACTCGTCACATTATCTGGAATATTAATACTGGTCAGACTTGTACATCTCCAAAACGCATAATCACCAATACTCGTCACATTATCTGAAATATTAATACTGGTCAAACTTGTACAACCATCAAACGTATTATTTCCAATACTCGTCACGCTGTCTGGTATCTCGATACTAGTCAAACTTGTACAGCCCTGAAACGCACACCTTCCTATACTGGTCACACTGTCTGGTATTTTAACGCTGGTCAAACTGCTACTGTACCGAAATGCATAATCTCCAATACTCGTCACACTGTCTGGGATCTCAATACTGGTTAAACCTGCAAATCCAGAACTTCCGTACGGTCCGTACGGCCCTATTTTGGTTACTGGATATCCGCCCAAGGTATCCGGCAAAACAACATCTCCAGTGATGCTATCATCACAACCTATGATGGTTGCTTCCTCATTTGATATATAATAAGAATAGCCGCTGTCAGTAGCCGCAAAAACCGAAGCCGGGAAAACAGATAAAACCAAAACAACGCTCAATAAAGCTGCAATCATCTTTTTCATACTATCAATTCTCCCTTCTTTTTTCGTGCGCTCCATCAATGTCATTTAAAAGAACAACATATTTGATATTTGCATATTTGCACAATAGTTGGCTGTCGTTTTTCATTCAAGGCAGGTCATAAATTCCACCGGAAAAGTGGCAACCCCCATCGTTGTTGTGTTCCGCTTCAATTTCAAATGCAAAACAACGATTGTCCTGTGGGTTCCATTTTACGCTGTTTTCCCGATAAGGGTAGATAAACCTGCACGCTCCCAAAATATCATTGTCCGTGCTAAGAAGCTGTTGCTTTGGAACTCCAAGATGGGAAGCAATCAGGCTGGATTCTTTTTGCAGACATTGATCTGCGCTGTGAAAAGCACAAATCACTCCGTCAAGCATAGGTTTTACAACTGTGGTAAGATTCACAGTTTTTGTTTTCGGAACAGACAGCTTGATTTTTACCCCAAAGTTACTGCCTTGTAGATTATGATAAGAATGAACTTTTCCGGGGTTCTCCCTGAGCGCCCGCCAATAAACAACAGCCTTATTGCTACTCAAAGAAACCGGAACCGATAGGGATTCCCATTCTGCCGCTAAAGTGTGCTTTCCCCAAAAATCCGTCTGATTTTCTGAATCACAGATTTTATAGACATACCTATGGGGGAATTTCGCTCCTTCATCAGTTGTTTCTGTTCCCTGATGCGAACAGTTTTCCGCAAAGATTCGATTGGCGGCAAACGGACGAAAAGGCGCAGAGCCAATATTGTAAAACAGAACGTTTTCTAAATCAAAAGAGCCAGTCCCCGTCCCATAGTAGCAAGCCATCAGATATTGTCCTTCTGTGAAGGGAGTTAATTGCGACAGGGCACACCGCAAAGCGTTACGGAATTCTTTTCGCCAGTCTTGCGGTTGGTAGGGAATCCGCTCTTTTGAAAACGCCTGAATCATGCCATCATCAGAGATGATTTTGCAGTTTTCAGAACACATGATTTTTACACTCTTTCCGATTTTTGATGTGAATACATTCTTACCATCATTTTAAACTCCGTTTCGGTTTTTGTCAATCCTTTTTGGACATTTCCGGTACTTGACAATTATCTTTTGTATAATTGAAATGGAGGTGAATTTATGCAATTCGGAGATGTATTAAGAGGATTATTAGAAGAAACAGAAATAACACAAAAGCAGCTTGCGGCCGAATTGAATTTACTTCCAGCAACATTAGGGCGTTATATTCGCAATGAACGTGAGCCAGACATTGAAACTATTAAAAGAATCGCAAAGTATTTTCATGTTTCGACCGATTATCTTTTAGACTTTCAATCAGGCCGGACTTTTTCTCATATAGAAGATGAAGTATTAAGGATTTTTCGTTCCATGACATCTGAACAGCAGGTTATATATGTAGAGCAGGGAAAAGCTGTTGTACGATTGAATCAAAAGGAAAAAGAAGCAAAATCATCATAATGGATTTTAGAAAATCGGATTGACGAATGATACCATTGCCTATGATAAATAGGCAATGGTATTTTTTGTCGGAAACCTTAATTTTAAACAAGAGGAAAATTGTTCCGCTTTTTGTTTTACAAAGGTATTTTGAAACCGTCAAACTGCCTTTTAAAACGGGGAGACATCTAACCTGGGTGTGTGAACAACGGTTTTCTGCTAAATTTATCGGATAGTATGAAACCGGCCTTAAAAACGAAATTTACACGAATTAGAAAGGTAGTATATTTATGATAAGAAGAAAAGTATACAGCCCAGTTTATGCGAATGAAGAAGTCATTTATAGGATCCCCGTGACTTGGCAGATGAGGGCGATTATTCCTGTGTCCGCTAGTTCTCTGAAAGAAGCGTTTCAACTGGTGAACACGCTGGAGTACGACTTACCCGAAGGGGAGTACGTTGAAGATACCTATGAGATAGATTATGACCGTTTGGAAGAATAACGGGGGAAACATCATAATATGAAAAAAGCCATTGAACCCGAAAAACGGAATCAATGGCTTTTAAAATTAATTAGTAAAAATAGTGAAAATAAGTTTTACTCTATTCATTTTTGCTATTTTTACTATTTTTTGTTAGTGGATTCACAATTATATTTGTGCCCGGCCTTCCTTTTTCACCTGTCTTAACTTCAGAAATTTTGATATAATGCATCTCGGAAAGCAGATTCAAAGCTGGTTTCATATCTTCAACTTTTTTTAATTTTCCCTTACAAAGATCGAACAATTCATTTTGACGGAATATATCTTTATTTATTTTTTGAATTTTTTCCCAAAGATATTTTGCGTTTTTTTGATTGTCGTCTACAGACATAATCTGATAGGCTTTCATAGCATGAGCACTCAAGCATTCCGAGATTTCAATAGCACTATTCATAGTTTCAGAAGAAATCGGCTGTTCTGAGGCATTATCTGGATTTTCCGCAGCGTGAATCAAAGCGGAAATTCTTAAAGCTGCTCCTGCTAATTTGCCACCCCAATCCATCATACAGTCCCATTCGTTAACCAAACGTTGTTCAGTTATTTCAATATAGGAATTGAGGACTTGATTGGCTTCTTCGCTTAGGTGAATAACCCCGGAATCCATGCTGGAAAAAATTTTAAAAATGAAATCTTCATATGCTTTTTTTATTTCTTGAGGTATTGTCTTAGGCTCAACATTCCTGTGTCCTATCTTTGACCTGCAAACTGCATATAAAAAGCGAGCACACAAGCCACGCTCCTTAAATGCTTTGTTGTCCATCACACCAGTTAAAACTTCCGGTTGAACAGTTAATATCATAGATAACCGTGGCTGTGGAATGCTATTCTTCTTTCTTCCCATGCGTTCAACTGTAATAGGATCTCCAGAATGTGCTTTTAAATATACATCAAACGACAAAGATTTATCATAGCGTCCAGCCATCATGCCGAATACCCCGCCTTCCGAACTGGCAACAGTAAGACAGCCTTTTTGTTCTTCCATTGTCACTATTAGTTTTTCCTGGGTGATATCATCTGCAAATAGCTGATAAGGATACCTATCTTGGAAAAATTCCAATTGGTCAGTTAGTTCTTCAACCCTTTTGCGGCATTCCATATCATTTTCTCCTTTTTTCCCGATTCTGTGACGAACATTATTCAATTCTGCCTCTAAGTTTGCGCGTTCCGCTTGATTTTTAGCAACTTCTTTTCGTTCTTTTTCTTTCCTGTATGCTTCATATGCGTAAACAGGCTTAGTTAATGCTCTTATTACAGCACTTTTACGGTCAGCAGGTGGCGCAACAGCTATGGTATATAAACATAGCTGTTCTTTCCAATCTGAATTACGCTCAACTATATAACGTGATTGAAAAGCTGTTGACAGTATACCTAAAGACAACACACCAGCCATTTCATTTGGTGTTTGTGTGCTTTCGGATAAAGCCTCTACAAAGTCAGACAATTGCTTGGGTAGTCTATGGACAGGAAAATCGGGTATATTAATGTGGTTAAAAGGGATTGGCTGTTCCCACTCTTTTTCATTCGGATTAACTTTTTCGGTATTCATATTTTGAATTCCCCCTGTATAGACTGTTTCACAATGTTTTACAGCTTCTTGAATCGTCATATTACCATAGGTTTCTTTTCCGTGTAGCTCGTCCCATTTGGGGCGCATTAGTCCCGATTGACGGAATAATCTATCGATTTGCTGAAAATCACGTTGACACCAAAAGGCCAGAATCCTACACAAAGCAAGGTCTGCCCTGCTATGGTCATTATCATATTCCGATATATTTCCAGCCCATAAACTTGAAAAACGCCCACCATTTTTAGCAGAACAGGCTCGTTCAATAATTTGGTCATCTGTTAAATTCGTCACACTTTTTGAAAGTGGTTTGGTTTCCATAGATAAAGTACAAGGCAGAGCTATATATTGCTGGTGTATGGTGTTAATAGCCTGTTGATCGTTCCGAATCTCTATATACTCATCATACAATTCACCGGTTATAGCAAAATACCGGTTGCTACCTTCTCCATACATCTCAAAGTTGCCATTTCTACGTCTCCCCTGAGGCAGTGAACCCTCCAAAATGATATGTAGCCCACTGCCGCTTTGAGATAACTCCGTATAGCTTTTAGCTATCTCCAATACTTCTATGGCTTCTTGCGATAATTCCTTTGAACATTTGTCCAAACACCCATCAATATCAACACCGATGAAGGGGGTATTTGTAAAAACAAATCCAACACCGTTATAATCACCTTCTTGACAAGCACATACAGCTTCATCGAATGTTGACCATGTGCGAGGGTCATTGACTTTTGCAGGACCGCCATAAACACAATAAGGGACTTTCGTTGGCTTCTTCCTACCTTTATCTTCCAGTCGCCATACAATCCAATTTCGATAAACTCTCATTTTATGAGGAATATTATTGAAATTCATAGTTCACACTCCTTTACTTTAAGCTACTTTTTGTTGATTGTTTTCTGAAGAATTTTGAGATTGCTCTTCCAGCATTTTGACATCACGGATTATGACATCGAAGCAGTCATAGGCAAATTGACGGGCTTGTTCTTTGCTAATTGAAAAATCATACATAGCAATTCAACTCCTTTTTATTTGTTCTATGACTGATAACCTTTTTATCGAATTTTATGTATTTGACGAACCAAATAAAGCATGATATAATCACAGTATGAAAAATATTGAAACATTAGCTGATTTTGACTCTGAATTTGGAACAGAAGAACAGTGCCTCCATTTTCTGACCAATTTACGTTGGCCGAACGGGTACCGCTGTCCTCGTTGCCGACATGATGAAGCATGGCTTCTGAATGAAAAAAAGTACAAATGCAAAAATTGCAAATATCAAACGACTGTAACCGCAGGTACGGTTTTTCAAGATACGCATTTACCTTTAACTTGCTGGTTCAGAGCGGTTTGGTATATTTCATCGAACGCAGAAAAAGCGACTGCCATTGGATTACAAAAAGAAATAGGCATCAAAAGTTATAGAACTGCTTTTTTAATCTTTCAGAAAATAAAATATGCTAACGCACATGGCAATTCTTTGAAGCCATTACAAGGAACAGTGGAAGTGGGGAAGGCTTTTTTCTCCATAGTATCTTGTTATGTTAATATTGCTGTTGAAATTAAAAATGGAAAAAGCAGATATATACAAGCCAGTTTACAAGAAGATTTGAATACATTTATTGAAAGGAATATAAAGCCGCAAAGTATCATATTAGCGGAGGGGTGGAGCGGAAGCCATATTTTGGCAGCCAAAGGTTACGGTAAAAAATCTAATACTTACAGTTATTCATTTCCATATTTTAAAAAAGCTCGTAAAAAATTAGAAAGTTTCTTATACGAGAAAAGTAATGGTAAAAAAATACAAGATAAAAATTTAGCTGAATCTTTAATCAGAGAGTTCTGTCAAAAATTCAACGCCAAAATTGTTGAGACTGATTTCTATGAGCTTTTACAGAAAATGATTCAAGTAAAGCCTATAACCGATCTTTCAGATAAAAAATAGCTGTAACAAAAAAAGACCAGTTAAGCGTTCAATGCCTAACTGGTCTTTTCTATTATGACTTTCTATCTGCCCTTGTAGGGTTCTGTAAGATACCTCATAATAGCAAAGCCCCCGAGAAAATAATATTCTCGGGGACTTTGTTTAATATTGGTGTGGTGAACCATCGGGGATTCGAACCCCGGACACCTTGATTAAAAGTCAAGTGCTCTGCCAACTGAGCTAATGATTCCTATAAATATTTATAAAAGACCACCTATGGTCTAATAACTGGCTGGGATGGCTGGATTCGAACCAGCGCAATGACGGAGTCAAAGTCCGTTGCCTTACCGCTTGGCTACACCCCAATAAAAAGGAATTTAGGGGCGATATGCGGACAATACAAGGTTGTCCGCATATCGCTTACAGTTATGGGGTGGAAGATGGGACTCGAACCCACGGTCTCCAGTGCCACAAACTGGCGCTTTAACCAACTAAGCTACATCCACCATATGGCGCGCCAAAAGGGACTCGAACCCCTGACCCCCTGCTTAGAAGGCAGGTGCTCTATCCAGCTGAGCTATTGGCGCATGGGTCATTATTTTGCCCGCTCAGGGGTGAAATAAATGTGGAGCGGGTGATGGGAATCGAACCCACACGACCAGCTTGGAAGGCTGGGGTTCTACCATTGAACTACACCCGCATTTCAACGGCGAGTTATATATTACCATAAAACTCGCCGTTCGTCAAGCAGATTCTTTTGATTCGTTTAAAAAATTTTATAGCGCATTAATTTTCAACTGATCGCCTTCGGCAAAGAGATCAATTCCCAGAATCTGAGTGTCCTCCGCATCAATAAAAGCAGTTGTAATCCGATCCTCTACCTCTCTACGCACTAAATTTCTCAAATCTCTAGCTCCGCTTTTTCCACCGATAGCATGATGGGCCAGCCACTGGCAAGCGCTGTCCTGGAAGGTAAACTGCACGCCCTTTTCTTTTAGGCTATCCACATATTCTGAAAGCATTAAGCGCGCAATGCTGACAAAATCATTTTCCTCTAAGGGGCGGAAAACGATAACTTCATCAATTCGGCTCAAAAATTCCGGCCGTAAAAACTCAGAAAGAGCCTTTAACGCCTTTTCCTTGCTGATTTCAGATTCGGTCTTCGCAAAGCCCAGAGCAGCGTCTTTGCGGTCGCTGCCGGCATTTGAGGTCATAATGATCACAGTGTTTTCAAAATTGACAGTTCTTCCGTGAGCATCTGTGATTTTTCCCTCATCCAAGATTTGCAGCAAAATATTCATTACGTCGGGATGTGCTTTCTCAATCTCGTCGAACAGGAGCACAGAATATGGACGGCGGCGCACCTTCTCTGTCACTTGTCCGCTTTCGTCATAGCCAACGTAACCCGGAGGAGAACCGATGATGCGGCTGACAGAATGCTTTTCCATAAATTCCGACATATCCAAACGAATCAAGGTCTCCGGCGTGTCAAACAGCTCCTGCGATAATACTTTCACCAATTCTGTTTTTCCTACACCGGTAGGACCGACAAAAATAAACGAGGCCGGCCGTCTTCTGGGGCTGATCTGTACACGGCTGCGGCGGATCGCTGCGGAAACCGCTTTCACCGCCTCGTCTTGCCCAATAATTCTGCTTTTCAGCTTATCCTCAATCGAAGCAAGCTTTTTCAACTCGTTTTCCTTAACTCTAGAAGCGGGGATTCCAGTCCAAAGCTCGATCACCTTAGCGATATCCTCTTCCGTCACCTGCGCGCCTAAAGCCTCCGGCGCAAGCTCCTGCACCTTATTTTCCAGGCGGGCAAACTCACAGCGCACCTCGGCTAATTTTTCATAATCAATGTCTTTTTCACTGGCTAAAGCGTCTTCCTGCTTTTTCAGTTCGCCGCATTGAGCGCTTACCGCGTCATATTCGTCCATTGCCGTGTTCCGCAAAGCCGCGCAGGCACAGGACTCGTCAAGCAGATCGATGGCTTTATCCGGCAGGAAACGGTCTGTAATATACCGTTCAGACAGGACTACTGCTTTTTTCACCAGTTCATTGGAAATTTTCACCCGGTGATAATTCTCATAATAGGGTTTAATCCCGATCAATACGTCTACGGTATCCTGAATGGAAGGCTCCGACACGGTCACCGGCTGAAACCGGCGCTCTAAAGCACTGTCCTTTTCAATATACTTTCTGTACTCCGTAAAGGTAGTGGCGCCTATCACCTGGATTTCCCCACGGGAAAGCGCCGGCTTTAAAATATTAGCCGCGTTCATAGAGCCTTCCGCGTCACCGGTGCCTACCAGATTATGAACCTCATCGATGAAGAGAATTATATTGCCGTCGGCTTTCACTTCATCTACCAAGCCTTTAATTCTGCTTTCAAATTGTCCCCGGAACTGGGTTCCGGCTACCAGGGCTGTTAAATCCAGCAAATGGATTTCCTTAGTCCTTAGCCTTGCCGGCACGTTTCCCGAGGCGATCCGCAAAGCGAGTCCCTCGGCAATCGCGGTTTTACCTACGCCGGGTTCTCCAATCAGACAAGGGTTGTTTTTTGTCCGCCGTGAAAGAATCTGCACCACCCTGCCGATTTCCTTATCACGGCCGATAATAGCGTCAAGCTTTCCATCTTTTGCTTTTTGCGTTAGGTTATAGCAGTAGGTATCCAAATGCTTCCGTTTTGGACGCTTTTCCGCCTTCTGCTTTTTTTCCGCAGACTTTTGAGCATTGGCGTTCTGGGCGGCATTGCCTCCCGCTTGGAAAGAGTCCCCAAAAATATTTTGTAAAAATGGAAATGTCGCCGCTCCTCCCGGCGTAAACAAGGCATCGTTGTCCTCTTCTTCCCTGTCGGCTGCGCCTCCAAAAGCCTCTCCCAGCTCCTCAGGGTTCATGAGGCCTCCGAACTGCTCCTGCATCGCTTCCAGCTGTTCGTCATCAATGCCCATTTTATCCATTAAATCCGTTACCGGCTTAATACCCAGCTCTTTCGCACAGGTAAGGCATAATCCCTGAGTATTCGAACTATTGGTATTGGTGGCGATAAACACCACCGCAGGTCTTTTTTTACATCTTGAACAAAGCATAGTGTTTCTCCTTTTTAGCGGCTTCGCCGCTGTTTACAGTATACACCTCAAGCCTTAATGATTTGTTAAGGAATGTTAAATTTCTAAACCCTACGCAGGAAAAAACAAAGAGGACGGATTCCAATCATAAATCCAGCGGAATAAAAACGTCTGATCAATGGTTTCTCTTGAAAAAGCAGCCGGCGTGGGGTCCATAGACGACACTGCCCAATGCAGCACTGTAACAGCCACCAGCAAAAACAGAATGCATTGCAAAACGCCTACGAAGAAGCCTATAAAGCTGTCGATTTGCCGCAATACCGGCAGCCGCAGTACCGGGCGAATGACCAAACGGTAAATCAAAATAAAAATCACAAAGAACACAATCATCAGGATCAGGAAAAATACGATCACTAGGAAGTCCACCATAATTTTAGAGATCCCAGCCATAATAGTTTCCGTTGCCTGAGCCGCCGCCCACTGGGTTCCTTGCTGAAAGGAAGCGGCGTCAAAACCGCCTTTGACCAAAATAGAGGAAAGGGGCCCCGGCAAAGACTCCAAAATCCTTTCCGCCGCTACGGTAAGGTCTTCTCCTGCCGCTCCCTGAAGGACTGCGCTCACCTGCTGGTGTAAGGAGTTCTCTAAAAACGCGGAATAAAAGCCCTGAGAAATCACAGTTGAGAGAGAACTGGCTCCCCAAACCGCCGCCACGGCGCAAACTAAGCCGATTAAGGAGCGGACGCCTCCCCGCCGGATTCCTCCGTAAATAAAAAAGATTAAAATGACCAGTACAATGGCGTCAAGAACATAATTCAAATAAAATTCCCCCTTGCGTTAAGAAAAAAACACCTGCCGGATTTCGCTGACCCCCAGCACATAGGCTTGGCTGTTGGAATACAGCAGAATTTTCTTAGCGTCGTTGCCGGCATCATAAGCGCCGGTTTCTTCTCCCAGATCTGAA
Organism: [Clostridium] leptum DSM 753; assembly: GCA_000154345.1. Classification (GTDB taxonomy): domain Bacteria; phylum Bacillota; class Clostridia; order Oscillospirales; family Acutalibacteraceae; genus Clostridium_A; species Clostridium_A leptum. The sequence goes on along the minus strand of DS480349.1, from coordinate 250,580 downwards.
TAGGTGTAAATCCTTCCGGAAGAAAGAATCCCGGCAACTCCGTTATTATATCCGATGGAGGTGACCTTTCTTGCTACGGGATACTCCATCGCTGTTTTCCCTTGATTATCGATTCTCACCACAGTACAGTTCCTGCCGTCCTCAGACTGTGCCAAAGCGAGCACCATCCCGTAATACGGATCCAGCTGAAAAGTGGAAAGGGTTTTCCCTTGATAGTCGTAATCGATTTTTTCCTGGGCAGCAGGAATCATGATACTGGCGCCCCGATTACCGATCGCGGCGACATTACCGCTTTCCAGGCACCGGATCGACAGTAAAAGGTTATCGGAAAACTCAAATTTGGCCTTAGGCTCTTCCTGATTAAAGTCAAAAATATAAACCACTGATTTAACCGTCCCATCCTGGGCGGCAATTCCCGTCACAGCGCCCCACGTACCGTCAGCGCTCAGAGATATATCTACCGGATACCACTCGGAAAAATAATACTTATACTTTTCCGTATCATCACTTAAATAAACGGTAAGCTCTCCTAGATAGTTTTTCGACTGGGTCAGAGCGGCGTAAACGCCCGACGAGGAAACGGACGCTGAAATGATTTTTTGCTCCAGATTTCTGCTCGTCAAGGTTTCCGAGGCGCTTTCAATCCGGATTCCCGTGCCCTCCTGATGATAAACAACCGCCAGGCTGCCGTCTGTTCGCAGTACCGGAGAGCTAAAGCTATGCTGACGCTGGGCCAATTCTTTAGCGCTGTCATTGTATAGGGTAAAAGAGGTATCGCTGACCACCACTGCGTCTTGATAATCCAAAAGCTGAAAATTCCCCTCCTGGACTTCGCTGCCGGAAATCGGCGTGGGATAACCGCTGCCTACTCCCATCCCCAGCAAGGTGTTCTGAAACCAATTGCCCACCCGCTGGGGCGAAAGAGACTCCCGATTAGCCCACAAAATCACCGCCAGACTGCATAAAACCAAAATCAGCAGTAAGCGGATCACTTTTTTCGGCGGCCTTTTCAGTTTGATTTCTTCCTGGTCATACTGCTCTAAAGGCACATCCTCATAGCTGAGGGCCTTTCGCTCCTTTAACGCCCGCTCCCGGGCCTTTTTCTGCTTTTCATACCGTACGGGTCGTTTGGGCATTTATAGGTCCTCCTCATAAAACACACGGTTTAAATACAATCCGCAGGCCCGGGCTGTGGGCCCCGCCTTGCTTCTGTCCTTCGCCTCAAGAATGGCAGGAATCCCATCCTCCGGAATTTTCCCTTGGGCGATTCTCAAAAGAGTGCCGACCATAATGCGCACCATGTTATATAAAAAGCCGTCAGCCTCCACACGAAACGTCACCAATGACCCTTCCCGGCTCACGGAGCAGCATTTCACCATCCGCTCCATATTGTCCCTCTCCCGATGATCTAAGGTGCAAAAGGAGGTGAAGTCATGCTTTCCCACAAACGCCTGTGCTGCCTGGTTCAGCATATCCGTATCCAAAGGATACCAATAGTGAAAAGCGCGGCCGTCTAAAAAGGGGTTCCTCACCGGATCGTTCCAGATTAAATACTGATATTCCTTACCCTTGCAGGAATATCTGGCGTGAAAATCCAGGGAAACCGAGCGGCATCCTTTTACCGCCATATCCATCGGCAAAAAACGATTTAAAGCGGCCACCAGCCGCTCACAAGGGATTCGATGCCCAGTTTTCAGGCTGATGCAGTATTGGTTCGCGTGAACGCCGGAATCTGTACGGCTGCATCCCTTTACATCAAAATCGTCTCCGATCACCTGGCGCAGAGCGCCTTGAAAGACCTCCTGCACGGAAAGAGCGTTCTCTTGAATCTGCCAGCCGTGATATGCACGGCCGTCGTACGCAATAGTCAGTAGTAAATTTCTTTTTTCCAAAAGAGTCTTCCCTCCCAGCCGCTTTTCAGGTCTTTGTCAAAATCACCGGACCGCAGCCGGTAAAAAAACATTGCACAGCACTACTCCAGCTAAAATCACGCACATCCCGACGATTGCGTATCCATCCAGCCGGGTCATGTGCATGCTTTTCATTCTGGTCCTTCCGGAGCCCCCCTGATAGCATCGGCATTCCATTGCCATCGCCAGCTCATAGGCGCGGCGGAAGGAGGACACAAACAAAGGGATCAAAATCGGCACCAGCGCTTTGATACGCTGGAACAGCCCGCCGCTTTCCAGGTCTGCCCCGCGGGCCTTTTGAGCGCTCATAATCTTATCGGTTTCCTCCAGCAGGGTGGGGACAAACCGCAGAGCGATCGTCATCATCATAGCAATTTCATGGACGCTGATATGAAGCACCTTCAGCGGCTTCATCAAACGCTCCAAAGCGTCAGTCAGATCGGTCGGCGAAGTGGTAAACGTCAGCACCGAGCTGATAAATATCAAGGAAATGATCCGCAAAGCGATAAAGACCGCGTTGGTAATGCCCGCTTCGGTAATGGTCATAAAGCCAAACTGCCAAAGAGGCTCCCCCCGTCCATAAAACAGGTTCAGTCCGGCGGTAAGGATCACCACAAAAATAATCATTCTTAAGCTTTTAAAATAAAGCTTAACCGGCACATTGGAAAAAGCCATAACCCCGAGAACGGAAACCACCACAATCCCCAGCGCGGGGTAATTCTGGCCAACGAATACTAAGACAATAAAAGCAATGATTAAAACAATTTTCACTCTGGCATCCATGCGGTGGAGAAAGGATTTCCCCGGTACATACTGTCCTAATGTAATATTACTGACCACGGGACTCCTCCTCCCTGCCTAATATACGGAGAATCTCCTGGACGCCCTGCTCCACCGTCAGCACGCCGGAGGAAACCGGATAACCCTTTTCCCTCAGCATAGTCATAATTTTAGTGATTTGAGGCACCCGCAGTCCCATTTGAGACAGCCGGGCGCTTTGAGCAAACACCTTGTCCGTTTTTTCAAACATAGCCACCTTTCCATCATCGATCACCAGTACCCGGTCCGCGATTCTGGCGATGTCCTCCATGCTATGGGAAACCAGCAAAACAGTATTGTTCCTTTGCCGGTGATAATCCACAATCTGAGAAAGAAGCACATCTCGTCCCATTGGATCAAGTCCGGCGGTAGGCTCGTCTAAAATCAATACCTCCGGGTCCATCGCAATGACCCCAGCGATCGCGGCACGCCGTTTCTCACCGCCTGATATCTCAAACGGAGACGCTCCAAGCAAATTATCCTTCAGCCCGGCGAAAGCCGCCGCCATTTTCACCCGCCGCTTGATTTCTTCCTCGGAAAGCCCCATATTTTTTGGGCCGAACGCGATATCCTTTTCCACCGTTTCCTCAAAAAGCTGGTGCTCCGGGTATTGGAACACCATCCCCACCTGGAACCGGATGGCCCTGATTTTCTTTGGCTCCGCCCAGATATCCTTTCCCTTTAAAAGCACCTTTCCTGAGGTTGGCTTCAGAAGGCCGTTGAGCTGCTGCACAAAGGTAGACTTGCCGGAACCGGTATGGCCGATCACGCCAACCAGCTCCCCTTCCTCAATCTGAAGACTGATATGGTCGACGGCGGTTTTCTCAAAGGGAGTTCCCGCGCCGTAAACATACGTTAAATCCTGCGTTTCTAAGATGGGCATCTTTCTGCCTCCAAAAGCTTCTCTAAAATCCCGACACATTCTTCCGCATCCAATATTCCCAAAGGCACCTGACAGCCGCAGGCCCGCAGCCGGTAGCAAAGCTCCGTCGCCTGCGGCACATCCAAATGATGCTGCTTTAAAAGCTCTACCTTGGAAAATACTTCTTTCGGCGTTCCTTCCGTAAGAATCCTGCCGCTGTCCATGACAACCACACGGTCTGCGGTTACCGCCTCATCCATGTAGTGGGTAATCAGAACAATGGTGATCCCCAGTTCCTGGTTCAGCTTATGGATCGTATCCAGCACCTCGGTTCGGCCTCTTGGATCCAGCATTGCGGTAGGCTCGTCCAGTACAATACACTCAGGCTGCATGGCAATGATACCAGCGATAGCGACCCGCTGCTTTTGCCCTCCGGAAAGCTTATAAGGGGCGGCCAGCCGGTAATCATACATTTCCACCGCCTTTAAGGCATCGTCGACCCTTTGGCGTATCTCTTTGGGAGGCACACCCAGATTTTCCGGGCCGAAGGCTACGTCCTCCTCTACAATGGACGCCACCAGCTGATTGTCCGGATTTTGCAGGACTAACCCCACCCGCCGCCGGATCTCATATTTTAAAGCTTCCTCTGTGGTATCCATCCCATCCACAAAAACCTTGCCGCTGGTTGGCAGAAGCATAGCGTTAAAGTGCTTTGCCAATGTAGACTTTCCACATCCATTGTGGCCTAATAAAGCCACAAATTCTCCCTTTTCCACGGCAAGGCTTACCCCAGACAAGGCTTCCTTCAAGCTCAAGGGATCGTCGGTTCCATATCGGAAGGTTACATTTTCAACATGAATAAAGCTCATATCTCCAAATCCTATCTATGAAGCGCCAATTTTAAGGCGATACTGTCTATCAATGTTTCATTACTCTACGTCTTTCCCTGTCCAAATAGCTGTGGAGCCGCAAGGAAGCACCTGGCCGGTGCTGGTCACCGGTAAACCGATTTCATCCGAGGCCACTCTGCCGCCCATAGGCTTTTGCAAAAGCACCCCCAGAAGATATTCCATCACCGAGGGCGACAGGCCCGTGGTATAGCTGTTCAACAGAAAAAACTTAGCGTCGGGAGACAGTATGCTCCGGCACAATTCCACCAAAGAAAACAGCTGCTCCTCCAGCTTCCACACCTCGCCGCCGGGACCTCTTCCATAGGATGGAGGGTCCATGATAATACCGTCGTACCGGTTTCCTCTCCGCTGCTCTCTCTGGACAAATTTAATGCAGTCATCCACCAGCCAGCGGATCGGCCTATCTGAAAGGCCGGACGCCGCGGCGTTTTCTCTGGCCCATGCCACCATCCCCTTCGACGCGTCCACATGGCATACACTGGCGCCCGCCTGGGCGCAGGCCAGGGTAGCGCCGCCGGTATAGGCGAACAGGTTTAATACCTTCAAGGGCTTTGGGGCATTTCGAATCAAATTCCCGGTAAAGTCCCAGTTTACCGCCTGCTCTGGAAACACACCGGTATGCTTAAACCCCATGGTTTTCAATTGAAAACGCAAATCACCATAACTGATTTTCCAAACAGGCGGAACCTTTTTGAGAATCTGCCACGCCCCGCCTCCTGTACTGGAACGGCGGTAGCGGGCATGAGCCTGTTTCCACAAGGCCAGTTGCTTTGGCGTATTCCAGATGATCTGCGGATCCGGGCGAATCAAAATAACCTCACCCCAACGCTCCAGCCTTTCTCCAGCGCTGGTATCCAACAGCTCATAATCCTTCCAGTTGGCAGCTCTCAAAACAGTTCCTCCCAGTTGTCGTATTCGCAGCCGTCCGGAAAGAGGGAAAGCCTTTTCCGGACGGCTGCGGGTTTTCATTCGAGTAACCCGCTAAGGTAAGGGCTCACAAACGATTGATCTAAATAAAACAGTCCATAAAAATATATTTTCAAGCCATTGCAGCTCGGCCTTCCAGGTTCAGCGATGCCGCTTAGTATTCATCACCACAAAACCCTACAGCTGCCGCAGGCTTTAAGGCTCCGTAAAAGAAAGCCTGTAATCTTTCCAAATAAAAACTGACAGGGTTCGCTGAATATGCTCAAAATTTAAAAACAACCCGGTTCCCTTTTAAGGGAAATCCAATTCCACTATACCAGCTTCTCCCGGATCACATCCGCTACCTCGTTTGCCAGCCGGTTGATGGTTTCTTCCTGCTCGCCCTCTACCATGACCCGGATCAAAGGCTCCGTGCCGGAAACCCGCACGACGATCCGCCCGGTCTTGCCCAGCACAGCCTTGGCTTGTTCCGTGGCGGCCTTAACGTCGGCGTCGGTATAAAACCGGAGCTTCCCCTCCGGGCTGACCCGGACGTTGACCATTACCTGGGGATACCGCTCCATCAGGGTAGCCAAGCTGGAAAGCTTCGCTTGTCGCCGCTTCAGGATGCTGATCAGCTGAGCCGCGGTCAGCTGGCCGTCTCCTGTGGTGCCGAAATCCAAAAAGATCACATGCCCCGACTGCTCGCCGCCGAAGCTGTATTCCTCCAGCAGCATTTCTTCCAATACATACCGATCGCCCACCTTTGTGGCTACAAAATTCATACCGTTTTCTTCACAAAAACGGATAAACCCCATATTGGTCATAATGGTGCCTACCACCGTGTTTTTAGCAAGTTTCCCCCGGGATTTCATATCCAAGGCGCAAATCGCCATAACAAAATCGCCGTCTACCAAGTTTCCCTGATTGTCTACCGCAAGGCAGCGGTCCGCGTCGCCGTCAAAGGCTACGCCGGCATCCAGATGGTTCTCCTTAACAAAAGCCATTAAGCTTTCCATATGGGTAGAGCCGCAGTTATCGTTGATATTCACACCATTAGGCTGATCCGACAGCATGTAGACCTGAGCGCCCAATTCGGTGAACAAGCGCTCCGCCGTTCTGGAGGCCGAGCCGTTGGCGCAGTCCAAAGCGATCCTCATGCCATCCAGAGCAAAGGGAACCGTAGCTTTAATGTGGTCAATATAGTCTTTTACCGCGTTTTCCGCTACAGAAACCCTGCCGATATCCCCGCCCTCCGGCGTCAAATAAGGCGCCCTATGGTCCAGAACGATAGACTCGATCTGTTCCTCCAGGGCATCCGGCAGTTTATAGCCGTCGCCGCTGAATATTTTGATGCCGTTAAACTCACAGGGATTATGGCTGGCGGAAATCATGATGCCCGCGTCCGCCTTATATTTCCCCACCAAAAAAGCTACCGCCGGAGTGGGAATCACACCTAAGCTGATCACATCAGCGCCCACAGAGCACAAGCCCGCAGTCAGCGCCCCCTCCAGCATATCTGAAGAGATCCGGGTATCCTTACCGATCAGAATCCGAGGATGCCGGTGAGTATTATCCGTCAACACCATGGCCGCCGCCCGGCCGATATTCATTGCTAATTCACAGGTCAATTCCGTATTGGCGACGCCTCTGGCGCCGTCAGTTCCAAAAAGTCTTCCCATAGCTAGAGCTCCCGTCCTTTAAAATATTGTTGTTTGGTCAGAATTCTCCCGCTCCATTCCGGGAGGAGTCATTCCTAAATGAAGATAGGCCGCATGGGTAGCGCACCTTCCTCTAGGGGTTCTGCTCAAAAATCCAATCTGCATCAGATAAGGCTCATAAACGTCCTCTATGGTCACCGCTTCCTCCCCGATAGCCGCCGCCAGGGTTTCCAGCCCAACCGGGCCGCCTTTGTAAAAGCGGATCAGGGTTTCCAGCATCCTTCTATCATTTCCATCCAGACCTAATTCATCAATTTCCAGCTTATCCAAAGCTACTTTAGCCGTTTCATAGGTGATTACGCCGTCGCTCATCACCTGGGCGAAATCACGCACTCTTTTTAGAAGCCTGTTGGCGATTCTGGGTGTTCCTCTGGAACGGGAGGCAATTTCCAGCGCTCCCTCCTGATTCGTTTCAATTCCCAAAATTTTGGCGCTTCTGGACACGATGGTCGCCAGCTCCTCCGGGGTATACATTTCCAGCCGGAGGACAACGCCGAACCGATCCCGCAAAGGCGCGGTCAGCTGTCCCGCGCGGGTGGTGGCTCCCACTAAGGTAAACTTGGGCAAGGGCAAATGGTAAGAGGCCGCCATTTGTCCCTTTCCTGTGATGATATCAATGGCGAAGTCCTCCATAGCGGGATACAAAATTTCCTCCACGCTTCTGGAAAGCCGGTGAATCTCATCGATAAACAGCACGTCGCCGCTGTTTAAATTTGTCAGCAGCGCCGCCAAATCTCCCGGCTTTTCGATGGCCGGGCCGGAGGTGATGCGGATATTTACATTCAGTTCATTGGCGATGATCCCAGCCAGCGTAGTTTTTCCCAAGCCAGGCGGACCGTATAACAGCACGTGGTCTAAGGATTCATGGCGCAGCTTAGCGGCCTCAATAAATACCGAGAGGTTTTCCTTCGCTTTTTCCTGGCCGATATATTCCGAAAGCGTCCTGGGGCGCAGCGGGTTTTCAATATCCGCATCCTCAGGAATATCCTCCGGGTCTACGATCCGGTTTTCTAAATCAAATTCGAAATCCACTGATTACATCCTCCCAGCCATAGCCTTTAAGGTAAGCCGAATCAGCTCCTCTACTGGCAACGAACTGTCAAACTTAGCTACCACCGGCGCAACGTCGCTTGGGGTATAGCCCAGCACTGTCAAAGCATTCATCGCCTCGGCGGCGTTCCCTGCCGCGTTTACCACTCCAGCCGCAGCGGTCACCTCTTCTCCGCCGCCTAATGCCTTCAGCTTATCCTTCAGCTCCAAAATTACCCTTTGCGCCAGCTTATTGCCTACTCCCTGAGCCATCGTTAAGGTTTTGAAGTCTCCAGCCGCGACAGCGACGGCCACCTGCTCCGGCGAAAGAACAGAAAGAATGGCCAAACCTACCTTAGGGCCTACGCCGGAAACCGACGTCAGCAGCTTAAAGCAGTTCAATTCCGCCAGGCTGGAAAAGCCAAACAGGTCCACCGCATCCTCACGGACGTTCATATGGGTATAAAGGACTGCCTCCTTACCGATAGCGGGAAGGCTGCGCTGGGTATTCATAGTGGTATAACATTTATATCCTACGCCGGCACATTCAATCACCGCAAAGGAGGGCTCTGTGTGAATTAAACTTCCTCGTAACCGATACAGCATCTAACTTTTATCCTTCCTTCTTTTTCTGAAGCATTTGATACCGGAATCTGGAGCCGGACGCATGAGCGTGGCAGATAGCCACAGCCAATGCGTCGGCGGTATCATCAGGCTTTGGAACTTCCTTTAGTTTCAGCAGACGGGTGGTCATTTCCATCACCTGAGGCTTATGGGCACGGCCATAGCCGGTTACAGCGGTTTTCACCTGAAGAGGCGTATACTCAAAAATCGGCACACCTGATTTTTGAGCCGCCAATAGGATAATTCCTCTCGCCTCCGCCACATGGATGACGGTTTTCTGATTGGTATGAAAATAAAGCTTCTCAATGGCAACCGCATCCGGCCTGCACTGCCGTATCATTTCCATCATATTGTCGTAAATGTACTGAAGCCTCGCGGAAAAATCCATCCCCGCCTCGGTGGTTATCGCGCCAAAGCCGATTGCACGGTATTGGCCGCGCTCAAACCGTAAGGCGCCATAGCCAACGATGGCGTAACCAGGATCAATCCCTAAAATAATCAAGCCATCCCGTCTCCTTCCGCTTTTGCGATAATCAATTAATTATAGCATAAAATACTACGCAGGGCAACTGATCACGCGCGGCTTTTCTTTGCTTTTCATACCGCTTGCCACCGGCCATTCTTAAAATCTGACGCTTCTCTAGAAATTTTTCACAATATGTCGACTGAAAAATCAAATATATCATTTGCCTGTTAAATGATTCCTTCCGCCGGCTTTGTCTGGAGAAGCAATGCTAAAAAAGCTGTCTCTAAATTAGAGACAGCTTTTAAACCTTTCCTGCGCACGGCCATTCTATGCTATTAGGCCGCTTGATACATCATTCTTTAATAGCGTAAAGGCCATTCTAATAAACACCTTTGCAATAGGAAAGATGGTTAAAATTCTTTTTGGGGTTCCTGATTCTTCAGAAGACTTCGGATTTCTCTGAGCTTCTGTACCGCATCCTGGACTCCCATCATATAAACAGCGATCAGCTTATCTGGATTTTTCTCATACGCACCGATCTCGATCGGCTGGCTTGGCCGTACTACAACGGCTTTTTTCCGCCGTTCCTGCTCCAGAACATATTCCACTTGGCGGTTATAAAGGCTTCCTCTGCTTTCCAGGGCGGAAATCAGATTGGGATAGCCGCGATACTTAGCATAAACCAGCGGCTTGGGATAGGAGGATTTTTCCTTCTTCCGGTACGTGATATCCCGGGTAAGCACCACCACGTTGTATTCGTGGCCGTCGCAGACAGAACGCTCCAGGGGAATCGGATCGGCAATTGCGCCGTCCAGCAAGCGATATCCTTTAAAATCCACCATATTGCACAGCAGAGGCAGCGAGGACGAGGCCCGAACCGCAGTGAAGGGATCATAAATATCCTTTTTCCCAAAGAATACGGCGCATCCGGTCTCCACATCCGTAGCGCCTACCCGAAAATTCACCTCGGCCCTGTCAAACGCCTGAAAATCAAAGGGAAGCAGGTCGTGAGAGAGCTCTCCGAATATAAAATCAAACCCAAAAATAGAACCTGTTTTCCGCAAGGACTTTACGCTTAAATATCTTGGATCCGCTAAATAATGGTAGAAAATATCAAAATTACGCTTGGTTTGTCCCGAAATATAACTCAGGGCATTACAGGCCCCGGCCGATACGCCGTATATATTACGAAATTGAATTTCATTTTCTGAAAACACATCCAGCACGCCGGAGGTATACGCTCCTCTGGTTCCGCCGCCTTCCAACACCAAGCCTACAGACATTCCCGGCACCTTAATCCTTTCAAAATTAAGCCCATCTTATGATACAAGATAAGCCTTCTTTACTTCGTCTTTATTTTAACACCGTTTTCATGCGGAAGCAACCGAAAACCCCCTTACAGATTTCTGAATTTTCTCATATTTCTTTTGAAAATACTGGGTATTTATCACCAAATATAAGAGTAAATATTTTGTATTCACACCCGATTGACACGGAACCTAAATCCTGCTACATTTATCTCAGAAACACAATATACAATTTCATAGCCTTATGGGGGAATTTTTATGAAGCCCGCTTCCACGTTTTCCTCTTATCCTGAAAAAAAGCAGACTCTGCTTGTCGCGGTCTTCCTGGTCGTTCTGTATGCGGTTTTTTCCATGTGCGATAACCTAAAAGGCATTTTTATCCCCATTTATAAGGAGGAATTTCTGCTATCCGACACTCAGGCCGGCGCGATCTCTACCTCCGCCATGCTCGCTTTAGCCATTTTTCAATATCTCAGCAGCTTAATCGTTGGCAGGCTTGGGTATAAGAGACTGTTAGTCATCAGCTTTATTGTGGTGGGCGGCGCGATTATATTGGTGGTCTTCAGCACCAGCTACCTTACTCTTTTATCCAGCATATTTCTGCTCTATATCGGTATGTCCATGTTTAATTTAAATATCAATCTACTAGGGCCCGCTCTGGCGGTGACCTCCCCGGCTATTCTAATGAGCTGTATTCACGGCTCCTACGGCCTGGCCAATTCAGCCATGCAAAGGGCCGCCGGCACCCTTTTAGAAAATGGAATATCCTGGCGCTGGTTCTTTCTATTTTTACTGATTCCCTTTGGGATTATGCTTATTTGAGCCATTTTTCTTAAAATACCTTACCAGCCTCAAGTGGTAAAAAGCTCAAGCGGTAAAAAAGCTCTTTTTAAAAATCCTATGATCTATTTATACATGCTGGCGGCTGGCTTTTACTCCGCTTCTGAAGCTGGCGTTGGCTGCTGGTTTGTTAATTACATGAGCGAGTCGTTTTATATGGGCGCGGAGGAACGCGCGCTCTACGCCTCCCTCTTTTTCCTTCTCAAAACCATCGGACTGGTATTCGGCGGCTTTGTCATCCGATATTTAGGTTACTTCCGTACGGTTCTTTTCTATGCCGCCGCGGCGGCGGCGCTGACTTCGGCTGGAATTGCTTTCGGAAAGTCCGGCTTGCTTCTCATTGTTTTAGCCGGCCTGGCTTTTTCCTCCATTTATCCAACCACTCTTTCCACTATTCCAAGCTCCTTTGGGAAGGAAACCTCCCAGGCTACCGGTTTAATCATGATGTCCAGCAGCTTGACGGCAATGCTCTCCACCCTTTTGATCGGACTGCTGAATGATTTCATCGGAACTAGGCCGGCCTTCTTTATCGTACCCTTATGTCTGGCTTTTGTCGCCATTACCTCCCGGTTTATTCAAAAAAGCAGTCAAAAAACGCAGAATTCTGATAGGTAAGCAAAGCGGCCGGACGGTATTTCGTCCGGCCGCTCTCGATAGGATCATCGGTCTATAATCTGTCCTTCTGTAGAAATTGTGTAAACCTGCCACGGAATAAACTTTCCGCTCTTCCGTAACGCCGCTTTGGCTGCCTGCTCAATTCCGCCGCAGCAAGGAACCTCCATACGAACAATTGTTAAGCTTTTGATATTGTTGTTCTCTAAAATTGCTGTTAATTTCTCCGTATAGTCCCCCTCATCTAATTTAGGACAGCCGATCAGTGTAATTTTATTTTTGATAAATTTCTGATGAAAATTACCATAGGCATAAGCGGTACAGTCAGCCGCCACCAAAAGGTTCGCATCGTCAAAGTATGGCGCGGAAATGGGTACAAGCTTAATTTGAACCGGCCATTGGGAAAGCTGACTTTCCTGAGCATAAAATTCTTTGGAAAGTACCTCCTGCTCCGGATGGTGAATTTTTTTCGACTGCGTTCCCGGACATCCGCAAGGCAGCGAAGCCCCGGATGGCCCATGCTGCTTTTTTTCAGCTTGAGCGGCCTTCACCGCCTCCTGATTATAGGCTGGCGCTTCCCTATTTTCAAAGGTAATAGCTCCTGTAGGACAAGCCGGCAGGCAATCGCCTAAGCCGTCACAATAATCCTCCCGCAGCAGCTTGGCTTTTCCGTCCACCATGCCGATAGCGCCTTCATGACAGGCTTGGGCGCAAAGGCCGCATCCATTGCATTTTTCCTCATCAATTTGAATTATTCTTCTAATCATGCTCGATACTCCTTCTTCTTGACTTTGCAGTTACAGTATAGTAAAATCAAATACAAATTTCAGTTGTAATTACAACAAAAAGAGGATTTTATGAAAATTAATCTATCACAATGCTGTCCGCTGTTTTCGGGAATCTCAGAAAATGAAATGGATAAGCTCCTGTCCTGTCTTGACGCCAGAGAAAGGCGGTATCAAAAAGGAGAGCTTGTGATTTCAGCGGGGACAAAAATCTCCCGTTTCGGCGTTTTGCTATCTGGTACAGTGGAAATCCAGCAGGAGGATTTCCAGGGAAATATTACCATTGTCGCACAGATTACCCCAGGACAGCTTTTTGCAGAGGCCTTTGTGGGTGCCGGCGCTGCTTTACCGGTGGCTGTTCTGTCCACGGAGCCTTCCGTTATTCTATGGCTGGATTATAATAAGCTGTTATCCCCATGCCAATATGCTTGCCCTTTTCACGCTGCAGTCATCAAAAATATGGTGAAAATCCTAGCAAATAAAAATATTTTTTTAAACGCCCGCATCGGTCATTTATCCAAACGCACCCTGAAAGAAAAAGTACTGTCTTATTTGATCGGGCAAGCCAGGCAGCATAACAGCCGCAGCTTCACCATTCCCTTCAACCGTCAAAAAATGGCGGATTATTTAGCGGCTGACCGCAGCGCGTTATCAGCGGTACTGGGCAAACTAAAGAACGAGGGGATTCTTGATTTCCAAAAAAATCGATTTACCATACAACAAAATCTACTGATTAAGAAAAAAGGGGAATAGATTTTTCAGTGACTGCCTTCTTATCTTCTATTTATTTACCTGTTTTCCTACAGGCCGTCCGCCATATTGTTCACTTTACACGCGCAGCTCGTTATTGATTGGCAGAGAAACATTTATTCACGAGTGAACTCAAACGAAAATTCTATGGATTTTCTGACCCCTCAAGCTTTTCCGCGCTTTTGTTTCATGGACAAAGAATTTCTAATCTTAATATTTCATTCCTGTCAAAAATAAAATTGCAAAAAAGAAGGACACTGTAAATTTACAGTGTCCTTCTTTTTTTAATCGTCTGTAAATTTTGAGGATTCCACTGAACTCTGCGACTGGCTTAAGCTTCCGTTTTCAATCTCTGCCTCTACACTGTTTGAACTTTGTGAAGCTAAAGACTCCGTTTCAGAAGAGGACTCTAACGCAGGATCTGTGGAAACGTTCTCAGAAGGCGCCTGACTTTCAGAAACCTCCGGCGGGACTGGTTTCGGCTTTTCCACAAGCTTAATTTCGATGGCTTCCAGGCGTTTCGCCTCACCCGAGGTTCCCGCCATTTCACCATTTTTCACCCAATCCTGCCAGCCGTAGGTCTGCACATGCACTCGATAATAAATATCATAGTGCTCGGCTAATTCCCCCGTCAGGTGTATTTTGATCCCTTCCAGCCGCTTCGCCTGGCCAGAGGTGCCGCTTTCAGCTCCATCCTTCACCCAATTCTGCCAGCCATAGGTTTGCACATGGGTTTGATATTCCACACTGCCGCTATACCCTGGATTCTGCAGCAAAATTCGGATAGACTCCAACCGTTTCGCCTCTCCGGAAGTCCCGCTTACAGCACCGTTAGCCTTCCAAGCCTGCCAGCCATAGGTTTGCACATGGGTTTGATAATTGATTCCATCTACGGTAGCCGGCGGTGGAGTAACATAGGGCCTCTCCGTGCTTCCCGGCGCGGAACCGCCTTTTTCCACTAAACGAATCTCAATGGCTTCTAATCTTTTTGCTAATCCTTCGGTTCCGGCAGCTTCACCATTTTTTGCCCAGTCAAGCCACCCATAAGTTTGAGCGTGAACCCGGTAATAAACATCATACTTTTCTGCCAACGCTCCTGTCAGCCTGATTTTAATGGCTTCCAGCCGTTTTGCCTGGCCCTGAGTACCGCTGACCGCTCCGTTTTTCACCCAATTCTGCCAGCCATATGTCTGCACATGAGTCTGATACTCAATATCACCCGCAGCCCCTGGATTCTGCACTTGAATACAGATACCCTCTAAGCGCTTGGCCTCTCCCATGGTGCCGCTGGATTCTCCGTTGCTCCTCCAGCTTTGCCATCCGTAGCTTTCAATATGGGTCTTATAGTTAACGCCATCCTTGGTTCCCAGCCCGGGCTTGATAAAGCCGCCGCCATACATTCCCGGCGCAGAACCGCCTTTTTCCACCAAAGTAATCTGGATTCCCTCCAAGCGCTTCGCCAAGCCTTCCGTCCCCGCAGGCTCACCGTTTTTCACCCATCCAAGCCAGCCATAGGTTTGCGAGTGAACCCGGTAATAAACGTCATATTTTTCCGCCAAGCCGCCAGTCAGCTCAATTTGAATCGCCTCGAGCCGCTTCGCCTGGC
Source organism: [Clostridium] leptum DSM 753 (assembly GCA_000154345.1). Lineage (GTDB taxonomy): Bacteria > Bacillota > Clostridia > Oscillospirales > Acutalibacteraceae > Clostridium_A > Clostridium_A leptum. The sequence goes on along the minus strand of DS480349.1, from coordinate 235,432 downwards.
CTACCGTACCGCTTTCCTCGCCATCATAAGCCCAATCCTGCCAGCCGTAGGTCTGTACATGGGTGCGATAACGGATACTCCCCTCGGTGCTGTGGACATTAATACGGATCGCTTCAAGCCGCTTTGCCTGACCCACTGTGCCGCTGATTTTCCCTTGTCCTACGTCGTTCTGCCAGCCGTAGCTTTGCACATGGGTCTGATAGGTCAAAACGTCCTGGCTTTTTTGCACAAAAGGCCGAGTGGTAGAGCCGGGGGCTCCGCCATCCTTTTTAACGATACGGATTTGGATCGCTTCCATCTGCTTATCAAGGCCGATTGTCCCTGCGATCTGTCCGTTTTTTGCCCAATCCAGCCATCCATAGGTTTTGGAATGAACCCGATAATACAAATCATACTGCTGGGCGGCCTCGCCTGTCAGTTTAAGCCGGACAGCCTGAACAGCCTGACCGTTTCCAGCATTTCCGTTGAGTTCTCCGGCTTCTTTCCAGCCCTGCCATCCGTTTTTAATTAAGTTGACGCTGGAGGAAATGCCTCCCGAAATCCCATTTCCGCTCAAAGTAAAACGCAGGCCGTTTAAAGGCAGCCCTCTTCCCTCCGTACCACAGGTAACGCCGTCCATGGTCACAGGCTCCTGCCAGAAATATAACCCACCCACGTAAGCCTCAGCGTTGACCACCGGAGGAATGGTGATCTCTGAAGGATCGGGCGCGGTCCCGGTATCGTAAACGAGCTTATAGGTTCCGGAGCCAAGGGAAACTTTTACAAAATTCTGCTGTACCTCCGCCTGAGTATCGGTTCCGTTCACGGTGACAGACCGGCTTCCATCCGCGTTAGCAGGTAAAAGGACCTGTGCCTGGGTATTGGCCGGAACAGACACCCTTACGGTAATCACTCCATCTTGCGCTAAGCGGAAAGAAACAGGGATGGTTCCTTTCACTGTAGGAATTTCTACAGCGCCCTCAGTAAGGCCGCCAGGCTGCACCTTTACCTCAAATTGTGAAAAACCGGGAGCGGTAGGTTTTATTCCAAACATTCCCCGAACAATTTGGCTGGCGGGAGAAGATCCCCAAGCGTGAGAAAAGGTCATATTCCCTTTCGCCTCAGGGCTCCAGGCCTCCGTAGACATGGTGGCTCCCAGTTTTTTTAGCATATAAGCCCAGCTATTCGAACTGTATTGCGTGTCCGGATTACTCATAAACTGGCGCGCAAGGGTCCCGCTGCCGCTCTGATATAAGCCGTCCAGCAAAAAATAGGAACCGTAAACGCTCATACGAATGGTTCCATCCGCTACGATCGTGGCACTCATCCTGTCCGCCATCGCCTGATCGGCATAAATGCCGCACGCCAGCGAAAACGCGGTAGCATGCTGGGCACAATGGTTTACCACAGCCCCCGCTTCCGTTAACCCATCGTAGAAGCGGCCTGTATTCTGATCATACAAACGGGAAATCATATTTTGTTTGATAACATCCGACCGCTCTTTCAGGAAAGAGGCGTCATCCCCATATCCTAAGGCAGCCGCGATATTTCCCATATCACGGTAGGCAGACGAGCACACCGCGTTAAAAGCGGTATTATAAGCCGTATTGCTAACTTCATAGGAATCTCTCTGGCTATACGGCCAGTCCACCATAACCACTTTTCCCGGGTTATGGACTAACCCCAAATTGCTGTTATAAGAGGAGTCATACAGCGCGTTCTTCAATTGATCATAATGATCCCGCAAAAAAGCAATATCCCCGGAATAAAGATATTCCTGCCACGCTGCTGTAATCGCGAACAATTGGTATTCCGCCGGCCAAGTGGGATTGTTCACTACATAATCCAGAGAATGTCTCGCCAAGCTGTAATCATCCAAAAACGAGAAAGAAGACATCATCTGCACTAAAATGTCCCCTTCATAGGTTTTTCTTTCCCTGCTTTGGGAGTCCACATACTGGCTTTGAGCCGCGGTTTTCACTGTATATTTGGTCATTTCATAAATCTCGTTCAGCATTTGGTTTGAACTGCTAAACGAAGACTGGGAATCATCGAATTCCTGACGGATCGTTAGTCCGGTAATTTGTTCGGCTGTGAGCGAAGCAGGAAAATTTTTAATTTGGATATACCGGAAGCACTTCATCCCAATTCCTTCTAAGGTTTGCTCCCCTTTTTTCAGAACCCACTGCTCCTCGTACACATTTCCAGTCCGCATTTTACTCTTTACAGTGCCGTCATTATTTCTCTCTTCGCCGTAAAGTAAAGTGACGGTCTGCTGCTTAGGAGAATCTACCGTTAAGCGTATGCTTCCGATAATTTCCTTACCCAGATCCACTACATAGGAGCCATCGCTCAAGCGCGTTACCGAGGCCGCCGGCTGCTGGTACCGTGTCATATTTCCTGAGGGATATGGCGTCAGCTCCCCTTGGTTTTTTTCCTCAATGCTTCCAGAGCTCAACGCGGATTTCCAGCCGGTTCCCTGAAACTCCGCCTGATTCCAGCCGTAAGGAAACTTGGTGCCATTCAGATTTTCTGGGCTGGCATGATAATAGCTGGCGATGCTTTTCCCCTGGTAACCATAAATCTCGTTGGCATCCAGAGCTTGCCAAGAACTGGGGTTGGAGCCAGAGTTACATAAAACTTCCTTGGTCCCATCCTCATAAAAAGCTGTAATCTGGCATAAAAAGCCCTGCTTATCCTCCGCATAGCAGACCGCGCCTAAAATATTTTCCCCTTGATTTAAAAGCGAAGTAATATCATAAGTATTATAATATAGGTCTGAAAGATTTTTTACGCTTGGACCTAATCCGACCAATTGACCATTCACATAAAATTGATAAACATATTGCTGCGTGGTTTCTGTAGAGGCAGCCGTTACACTGGCAATTACCTTTTCCACCGGTTTATCCAGAGACAGCTTGTTCCTTAAAAACACAAATTTTTGACTGGAGCTTCCCCAAATTCCATTCTTGTTAGTCCATTGATCCCCCACACTAGTGACAAGCATCTCGGGCTGCGACAGCTCGCTTTCTAACCCCTGGCTGTCCCGCACCTGTACAGCCCAATAGTAAAGTCCATTATCTGTTAGACATTCAGGCAAACCCGCTGGTTCCACACCGGAGGATGCGGAGGCATCGCTCCAACCGCTGTCATAAACATATTCTTTCTGCAAAAACTGAGCTTTCGAAGACGCTACCACAATGTGGTACGCACTCTGATATTCATTAGCATCCGGATCCTCAAAAGACCAAGAAAAACGAAGCCCGTCTTTGGAAACGCCCAAAGGCTTGTCCAATAAATTCACCTTCAAGCGTTCGGGCGCCTGCGGAGGGTTTCCCGCGGCGGAAGCTTCCATTCCAAAAGACTGATCTGTAATATAGAAACCAATGACAGTGCAGCATACAAATAGAAAAGAAAAAATTATTTTTCCAATTTTCCTCAATTAAGAACACCCCTGTCTGATACTATCTAAATTTAAACACCTTATTTTTATCAATTCTATCATAAGAAAGAAATTTCGTAAATCTATTTTTAATTGTCAATTTTACAAAATATTTTCCTTCTGTTCATGGAAAAGCACAAGAACTTTTTATCGGAAAATCGATCATTTTTTATCTTGCTGTTGGATTCAGCCTATTTATTAACCGAGGTCTTTTTATCTTTCCCGGTTCTGCCGGAGCGATTCTCTTACTAAAAACGTTGAACAAAAAAAGCCTACGCCGAAAGATGGCATAGGCTTTGATTTCATAGCATTATGTAGTGATTAAAAAATACAAATCTTTCCTTTTACAGGAGAGAATCAACAACCTTATTAGACCAGGCAACTGCTTTTTTGATATCTTCATCACTCACCTTGCCGGCTTTGAACAAACCGCCCTTTACCTGGCAGGTAAATACGTCATCCAACACATTTACGCCGTTGCCCTTCAAGATGGATTTTAATTCATCCAATTTGCTCACATCGTCGCCGGCACAGAAAAACGCAACATTCTTGGTTCTGTTGGGATTTAAATCTCTGACAAACGCATTGACCTGCTTATCAACAGCTTTGTTGGTTTCAAGGCCGATCAGCAGTAATTTTTGCGCCTCACAGGGATAAGCCGGAGGAATTTGGTCTCCCTTAGTCTGCTGCTCTCTGGCGATCGCCCGGGCCAGCGCTTCGGCGTTTCCTGCTTTTGAATAATAAAGAACTGTCATTTTGTACTTCATGCTTCCAATGCCTCCAAAACTTTATTATATTTATGATAACATATAAATCCAGGGAAAAGAATGAACAAATCAATAATTTTAAAAGGAATCCCTACCAAATTTTAGAACTATTTCTATCGATATTTCACAAAGTTAACTATTTTTATCTACCTGATGGAAAGTTTTTAGATTGCCGGTTTTCTCACTGCGCCTGTCCAATTCCGCCAGGACATCGGAGAGCGGGATCCCTTCGTTGACCATCATCACCATCAAGTGATAAAGAAGATCGGAAATTTCCAGCACCGTCTCATGATTGTCGCCGTTTTTAGCGGCGATGATCGTCTCGCTGCATTCCTCCCCGACCTTTTTTAAAATTTTATCTAAGCCCTTCTCAAACAAATAGCAGGTATAAGACCCCTCCTTGGGCTGCTCCCTTCTATCGATAATGGTCTGATAAAGAGCCTCTAACACCTCATTTGACTGCATGGCCTGTTCCTCCTGTCACTGTAATTTCATTAAAAAAGCAGCTGTGCGCGCCGGTATGGCAGGCGGGGCCTGTCTGCTCCACCTGCACCAGCAGAGTATCGTCATCGCAATCGCCAAAAACAGCTACCACCTTTTGCAGATGTCCCGAGGTGGCGCCCTTATTCCAAAGCTCTTTTCTTGACCTGCTGTAAAACCAGGTATAACCGGTATCCAGAGTCAGCTGCATGGATTCACGGTTCATATAGGCCAGCATAAGCACCTGGCCTGTAGAAGCCTCTTGAACAATTGCCGGCAAAAGCTCACTTTTTTGAAAATATTTATCTGTAAGGGCGTTTCCCTTTGCAAGAAAAATCGCTTTTTGCAAATCAATTCCGCCGGTATAAAGGGCCTTACCGCAGATAGCGCCATAAAGCCTTTCATCCCGAAGCCTGCGAATATCTTCTATCGTAGAAACCCCGCCGCTTGCGATAATATTGCAGCTTACAGCAGCATTAAGCTGTCTCAGCTGTTCTACATTGGGTCCCTGAAGCATTCCATCCTTCGCAATGTCCGTAAAGATTATTGTCTTTACACCGATTTGTTCCATTTTTTTTGCTAAATCCAAGTAATGGACGTTCGAGGTATCCAGCCAGCCCTCGGCGGCGACCATTTCATTTCTCGCGTCGATTCCCACGGCGATCTGATCTCTGTACTTTCCTACTGCCCGCTCCACAAAGCGCGGGTTCTTCACCGCAGCTGATCCTAAAATTACCCGGGAAATACCGTTTTGCAGATAATAATCCACGGTTTCCATGTTTCGGATCCCGCCGCCCAGCTCTACCCTCAGGTTGGTTTTTTGCGCAATCTCCAGAAAAATTTTCTGATTCACCATAACGGCGTCTTTAGCGCCATCCAAATCCACCATATGGATCCATTCGGCGCCGGCTTTCTGAAAGGATAAAGCCGTTTCCAACGGGTTTTCGGCCACCTTATGCGCCGTTTGATAATCTCCCTTTTGCAGACGCACACAGGTTCCATCTTTGATGTCAATGGCAGGTAACAATATCATGCATTTCTTCTCCTTATAAAATTCCTTTGGTGGATAGCACCCCGGCTCCGGTCTCCTGAACCGCAGCCTTTAAAGCATGGGCAGCCGCTTTGTAAACAGCCTCAGTCATGTGATGGGAATTTTTACCGTATTCGCACTTTAAATGCAGGGTAATACCGGCCTGGAAAGCCAGCGCACGAAAAAATTCCTCTGTCATGCAGGAATCATAGCCGCCGATGCTTTCCTCCGGAAAGGAGGCGTCGAACACTAAAAACGGCCTGCCGCTGATATCCACCGAGGAAAACGCCAGCGCTTCGTCCATCGGGATAAAAAAGGAACCAAACCGCTGAATTCCTCCCTTATTCCCCAAAGCCTGACATAAGGCCTGGCCGATCACGATACCCGTATCCTCGATCGTATGGTGGCAGTCCACATATAAATCCCCTTCCGTATGCACCTTTAAGCCAAGGCCTCCATGGACCGCAAAAGAATTCAGCATATGATCAAAAAAGCCTACTCCAGTAGAAATTTCCACCGGACCGCCGTCCAAAGACAGCCACACGGTGATCTGGGTTTCTTTCGTGCTCCTGGTAATTTCAGCCGTTCTCATGATTTTTTTCCTCCTCTGCAAACCATAAGCGCCATAATTTTATCAATTCAGCGTTTTCTTCCGGAGAACCGGCGGTAATCCGCAGATAGTTTCCCATACAGCGGATCGCTATCTGATTTTTCAGTAAAAACTCGAAAATCCTGCGGGCGTCTTCAGGAGCTTCCGGTTTGATAAACACAAAATTTGTTTCCGGCTTCCAAAGCTTATATTTCCCGGGAAATTCCTTTTGAACCGACAAAAGAGCATCATACAGGCTTTCCCTCTGGCAGATAATCTGCCGCCTTGCCCGCTCCAGCAGTTCCTTATGCTGAAACAGAACCGTACCTGCCATTTGGGTAAAGGAATTTACGTTATAAGGAGATTTGATCGCCCGCAAAGCGTTAGACAGCCTTTCATTAGCAACGGCGAACCCCAGCCGGATCGCGGCGCAGCCTATTGCCTTCGAGCTGGTTCGGAGGATGATCAGATTCTCATAGTCCTCCACTTCAGAAAGAAGAGATTGATCCCAGAAATCCATATAAGCTTCATCCAAAACCACCAGGCTGTCTACCGACCGGATCAGCTTTCTCACCTGCTTCCGGCTCAACCCTAAGGAAGTAGGATTGCACGGATTGGAAAACAAAATCATCTTCGCGCCGGTTTCCACCGCTTTACGAATCAACTCATCTACGTCTATAGACAGCTCCGGTCCCTTATCCAATACGACACAATCTATTTCAGAGATAGAAGCGTAAAATTGGTACATAGAGAAATCCGGCGCCACCGTCAGCATGGCATCCCCTTTCATCAAAAAGGCGTTGGCCAAAATAGAGATCAGCTCATCCGATCCGTTTCCCGCAGTAACGAATTTCGGGTCTATCCCATAATATCCGGCAAAAGCCCGGCATAATTCCCCGCCTATCGGGTCTGGATAACGGTTAAAATCTAATTTTTCGAGCCTAGCCCGGATTTCTGCCAAAACAGGTTCCGGCAGAGAAAGATAGGACTCGTTGGCATCCAAGCGGATCTGAAAAGCTCCGCTGATGGGCTCGTAGGGAGTCAGTTCTCGGATTTTATCGTTTAAAGCATAAGGCAACGCAAACGCCTCCTTTTCGTCCGTTTTCCAGAAAGTGCGGAAAGCCAAAATAGCCCAGCCCAAAAGCTGTGGATCAGCGCCGGCCGCTAAGCATCTTTCCTTTTCTGCAAAACAGTCTTCTTTCGCAAATAGCCTTTCTCATTATCTTGGATTCAGAATCTTATCTGAATCGAATGGGCATGAGCGGTTAAGCCCTCTGCCTGGGCAATAGAGGCAATGGGGTCTTTGGCCTCCCGCAAAGCGTCTTCCGTATAATAAATAAAGCTGGACTTCTTGATGAAGCTGTCCACAGACAAGGGAGAAAAGAACCTTGCGGTGCCGGAGGTAGGCAGCACGTGGTTCGGACCCGCGTAATAATCTCCCAGGGGTTCCGGGCTGTAATTGCCCAGGAACACCGAGCCGGCGTTATCCAATCTGCCGATATACTCCATGGGATTGGCGCAGCAAACCTCCAAATGCTCCGGCGCCAGCTCGTTGGCGAAATCTACCGCTTCCTCCATACTGCGGCAAACTAGGATCATCCCAAAATCCCTCAGGGACGCTTCAATGATCTCTTTTCTGGATAGGGATCTGATCTGCCTTTCCAGCTCCTCTTTGGTTTTTTCCGCGATCTCCTGAGAAGGAGTCAGCAAAATAGCGGAAGCCAGCTTGTCATGCTCCGCTTGTGACATCAGATCCGCCGCCAAAAATTCTGGCTTTGCAGTCTCATCGGCCAGTACTAAAATCTCACTGGGTCCGGCGATCATATCGATATCCACCACGCCGTAAAGCTGTTTTTTTGCTGTGGCTACAAAAATATTGCCTGGGCCGACGATCTTATCTACCTTGGGCACCCGCTGGGTACCGAAAGCCAGGGCCGCCGCCGCCTGAGCGCCGCCCATCAGAAACACCCGGTCTACGCCGGCAATGGATGCCGCCGCCAAAATATCCTGGTTCGGCCTTCCGTCCTTTCCTGGGGGAGTCACCATTATCAATTCCTGCACCCCGGCGATTTTCGCCGGAATAGCGTTCATCAGCACTGAGGAAGGATACGCCGCCGTGCCTCCCGGCACATACAGGCCGACACGCTGCAAGCCGCGGATTCTCTGCCCTAAAATAACGCCGTCCTTTTTCGTCTCCAGCCAGCTCTGCTGCACCTGACGGCGGTGAAAATCCGCGATATTCTCGGCTGCCCGGCGTAATGCGTCTAAAAGCTCCGGAGCACGGCTGTTTTCCGCCTCTTTTAGTTCTTTCTTCGAAATTTCAAGATTTTCCGGTGCTCTGCCGTCAAATTTTACGGTGTATTCCCTAACGGCCTCGTCTCCTCTTTCCTTGACCTGGGCGATGATTTGAGCCACGGCCTGATTCACCTTTTCATCTACTTCTCCGCTTCTCTTTTTCAGCTGGCGGATAAATTCTAACTCTACCGTTCCGTCGGCTTTTACAATGGGAATCATCTGCTTTCCTCCTTTTTCCGCTGCAAAGACGACTTAGCCGCTTCCATCCGGTCCGCTAAATCCTCAATTTCCTGCTTTCTCAGCTTTAGGCTGGCCACGTTGGCAATCAGCCGGGCGGAAATCGGCGCGACATCGTCGATCACTTCCAGACCGTTCTCTTTTAAGGTGGAGCCTGTTTCCACAATATCGACAATAGCGTCAGACAAGCCAAGCAAGGGGGCCAATTCCACAGAGCCCTCAATCTTGATGATTCTGACGTCCATCCCCTTTTCTTCCACGTAGTTTCTAGTGACATTGGGATATTTGGTCGCAATGGTCTTGGCGGAATAGCCGCCAAAAAAGTCCCTGTTTTTCGGTCCGGCTAAGGCGAATCTGCATTTGCCGAAGCCCAGGTCTAAAATCTCGTAAAAACCGGTGCCGTTTTCTAAAATAGTATCCTTGCCCACCACGCCTAAATCACAGACGCCATGCTCTACATAAGTGATCACATCCGCGGCCTTTGCCAGTACCGCCTCGATCTCACCGTTTCCCACCGGCAAAATCAGCTTTCTGCCCTTTTCCCGGAGAGCGGAGCAGTCCAGTCCCATCTCTTCGAATAATCCCACGGTATCCCGCTCCAAACGGCCCTTGGTAAGCGCGATTCTGAGAGGCTTCATTTCTTTTCCTCCCTTACAGTAATTTTGTTTCAATCTCAGCGCCGACAAAATCGACTCTGGGAATTTTTTTCGTTTTCGCGTAATCAACAGCGGCTTCTCTGGTTTGCAGCACACTGTTTTCACAGCACAAGCCGCTCATTTTCATAGAATTGCTGTAATCCAGCGCCTTGATCTCGTAGCCGTCATCTCCATGAATCAAAACATCCGCGGACTTCTGCGAAGGGAGGTTGCCACGATCCATCATCAGCTTTGTCAAAGCGTTAATGTCAATAGCGAATCCAATAGCCGGCATTGGAGAATCAAACGCTTCCAACAGGCGGTCGTAGCGGCCTCCGCTTAAAATCGCGTCTCCGGAGCCCAGCACATAACCGCTGAACACGATACCGCTGTAATAGTCGTTTCGATGGACAATCCCCAGGTCTATCATCAGTTTATTGCCCATGCCAAGCTTCGCCAGCTTTTGATACAGTCCTTTTAAATATTCCAAAGGCTCCTGGGCCTCCTGAATCTCAGAGCACAGGCCGAAGGCCTCGTCGAAAACCTCCTCGCCGCCGAACAAACGGGGCAGCCTGCGGATCGCCAGTACCGCCTGTGACTGCTCCAAACGGTCTAATATTGTATCCAGGGCCGCGTAATTTTTCTGCTCAATCGAACTGCGGATGGTCTCCCGAACCTCGTCATCAATCGGGAGCTCTTTTGCTAAAGCCCGGAAAAAACCGGCGTGCCCCAGCTCGATCCGGTAATCCGGCACACAGCGGCTCAAGGCCTCCACCGCCGTGGACAGCACCTCTAAATCAGCCCGCACCCCGCTGGCTCCCAGCAATTCGATTCCGCTCTGATTGATCTCGTTATTCCGGCCCCGAAGGCTGGGATAATTATGGTAAACCTTTTGGGTATAGAACAGCCGTAGAGGCTTGAGCTCGTTTTGCAGCCTGGTCGCGGTCAGCCTGGCGATCGGCAGTGTAGAGTCAGGCCGCACCACCATCAGGCGTCCTTTATTATCGGTGACCTTGAACATGAACTCCTGGGGAATGCTGGATTCCCCCTGGGAAAATACATCATAATATTCCAGACCGGGAGTGATCACCTCGTGAAAGCCGCGGGATTGAAACACACCGGCCAGCAGCTTTTCAATATTCCGATAGGTCAGGCACTCTTCAAAAAGAAGGTCCCGGGTTCCCTCCGGCGTAATTTTACAATATTTTTTCATAAGCTTAAACTCTCCAAGAAAAAAGTAATTCAACTAAGGCGATTTATTTGCGTTAATCGCTTTAGCGTGCTACTATAATAACACGATAAATTAATTGTGTCAACTTTTTTCTTTGCCATGGGCTTATCTTGATCTGAAGCCGAGGCTCAATTTAAAAGGGTTCCTGCCAGCAAACTACTGGGTAAGCAGCAGGACCTCTTTTCCCCTGCGTTGACTGCCTAACCTCCTGCAAAACCACGTTCCTGATACGGCCTTGCCAATTTCAAGCCGCCGGCCTCTCCTGCTTGCTTTTTTCCATTCGGAAACCACGGGATTTTTTATTTTCCGGCATTGCTGCATACCTTTTTACCAAAGCTGGTCAAAACAAGGTCATTTGGCTGCTGTCGGGCAAGCCCTGGAACGCTCCGGTTTCTTTCAGTGTTTCAATCACGGCCTTACCCACCTTAGCCCGGGCCTGAAAATCGTCTACAGAGATAAATTCTCCACCGTTTTCCCTTGCTGCCGCGAGAGAGGCGGCGGCAGCTCCGCCGACTCCCGGCAGAGAGCCAAACGGCAGACGGATTTTCCCATCCTCCACCAAATATTTTCTGGCGTCGGATTTATAAATATCAATAGGAAGAACCTCGATGCCTCTGGCCAGCATTTCATTGACGATCTGAAGGGTGGCGTAGCTGGCGTTATCCTTAGCGCTGGCTTCTTTTCCCTTCTGCTGGATTTCCAGCATCTTCGCCCGAACCGCTTCCTTTCCCTTTACTACCACGGCGGCGTCAAAATCCTCGCCCCGAACGGTAAAATAAGCGGCGTAATATTCCACCGGGCGGTGAACCTTATACCAGCCCAGCCGCAAGGTGGAAATCATGTAGGCGGCGGCGTGAGCCTTGGGGAACATGTATTTGATTTTCAGGCAGGACTCAATATACCATTCCGGCACGCCGTGATCCCGCATCGCCTGGTAATGCTCCTCGGTCAGCAGCTTTTTCGCCTTTCCCTTACGTGTGATCTCCATAATCTTAAAAGCCATTTTCGGCTCCAGCCCCTTATGTAGAAGATACGTCATGATACTGTCGCGGGTACCGATCACCTCTGAAATGGTGCAGGTCTTATTGGCGATCAAATCCTGGGCGTTGCCGATCCAAACATCGGTGCCATGAGACAGGCCGGAAACCTGCAGCAGGTCGGAAAAGGTTTTTGGTTGGGAATCGATCAGCATCTGGCGCACAAAATGGGTTCCTACCTCCGGCAGAGAAAAGGTTCCGGTTTGGGAATCAATATCCTCCGGCTCCACTCCCAAGGCCTTGGTCGAGGTAAACAGGGACATTACCTCCGGGTCGCTCATGGAAACATCCATAACGTTTATACCGGTGTAATCCTCTAAATAGCGGTATATGGTGGGAACATCATGGCCCAGCTCATCCAGCTTGCAGATGGTGTCATGAATAGAATGGAAATCGAAGTGAGTCGTGATGTTATCGGAGTTCTGATCGTTTGCGGGATGCTGCACCGGGCAGAAGTCGTAGACCTCCATTCCTCTTGGCACAACCACCATACCGCCGGGATGCTGGCCGGTAGTGCGCTTGACGCCGGTACATCCCGCCGCCAGTCTGGCCTCCTCAGCCCTGTGCATCATAGTACCCTTGCTTTCGGCGTATTTCTTTACAAAGCCGATACCGGTTTTCTCCGCCACCGTGGCAATGGTTCCGGCTTTGAACACGTTATCCTTGCCGAACAGGGTTTCTGTATACCGATGAGCGTCGCTTTGATACTCACCGGAAAAGTTCAGGTCGATATCAGGGGTTTTATCTCCGTCAAAGCCCAAAAAGGTTTCAAAGGGAATATCATGGCCATCCCGGTGGTAGGGAGTGCCGCACTCCGGACAGTTTTTATCCGGCAGGTCAAAGCCTGACCCAACGGAGCCGTCGGTAATAAACTCGCTGTGATGGCATTTTGGGCACACATAATGAGGGCACAATGGGTTTACCTCGGAAATACCGGACATGGTGGCCACAAAGCTGGAACCAACGGAACCACGTGAGCCTACCAGATAGCCGTGGGCCTCCGAGTCCGCCACCAGCTTTTGAGCAGTCATATACAGCACTGAGAAGCCGTGCTTCGTAATGGAGGAAAGCTCCCGGTCCAGCCGGTCGTACACGATCTTAGGCAGAGGATCGCCGTACATTTTTTTTGCCCGTTCCCAGGTTATGGTGGTAAGCTGCTCCTCCGCCCCATCGATGAAGGGCGGAAACACACCAGGCGGAATCGGGCTGACCTCTTCCACCATATCTGCAATTTTATTGGGATTCTCCACAACCACTTCGTAAGCCTTTTCCTTGCCCAGATAAGCAAACTCCTGGAGCATTTCGGGGGTGGTACGGTAATAAAGGGGCGCCTGCTGGTCGGCGTCGGTAAAGCCCTGTCCGGCCATCAGGATTTTCCGGTAATCGCTGTCATGGGGATCCATAAAATGAACGTCGCAGGTAGCGACCACCGGTTTGTTCAATTCCTGTCCCAGCTTGATGACGGTGCGGTTAAACTCTCTAAGCTGCTCCTCTGTTTGAACGGTGCCGTCCCGGAGCATGAACATATTGTTGCCCAAGGGCTGAATCTCCAGATAGTCGTAAAACTTCGCAATGCTGACCAGCTCATTCCAGGGCTGGCCGGAAACGATGGCCCGGAACAGCTCTCCCGCTTCGCAGGCGGAACCGATCAAAAGGCCCTCTCGGTGCTTCATCAGCACACTTTTCGGGATTCTCGGCTTTTTATAAAAATAATCCAGATGAGCGTAGGAAATCAATTTATACAGATTTTTCAGTCCTGTGGAATTTTTCACCAGAATAATCTGGTGATAGGAACGCAGTTTTTTTATATCGCCGCCAGCCAAAGCCGTATTGATTTGGGAGACCTTACCGATTTGATAATCCTCCTGAAGCCGCTGGAGCAGCACCAGGAAAATATTAGCAAGAACCATCGCGTCGTCGCTGGCCCGGTGATGGTTAAAGGGCGCAAGCTTCAGATGCTTGGCCACCGTATCCAGCTTGTGGTTTTTAATCCCCGGCAGCATGGCCCTGCACATAGGCACCGTATCCAAATAGGTATTGGAAAAATCCAAATTGTGCCTTGCCGCTACCGCCTGGATAAAGGAGGTATCGAAAGGAGCATTATGAGCCAGCAGCACCGGCTCCTTCCCGCAAAACTCCAGAAAAGCCTCTACCGCTTCCTTTTCCTTGGGAGCGTCGATCACCATACTGTCGTTGATCCCGGTCAGCTCCGTGATTTTCGCCGGAATGGGACGTTCCGGATTGACAAAGGTATTGAATACATCGGTAATCTCGCCATTGTGGATCCGCACCGCGCCGATTTCCGTAATCCGGTCGTTGGCGGCGCTGAGACCGGTAGTCTCCAGGTCAAAGGAAATATAATCCCCGTCAAAGGGCATTTCGCTTTCGCCCTTGACCACCGGCACCATATCGTTGACAAAATAAGCCTCTGTACCGTAAATTACTTTTATTTTCCCGCCCTTGCCGCGGATCGCGTTGACCGCGTTCATGGCGTCGGGAAACGCCTGGGCCACACCGTGGTCCGTGATGGCAACAGCCTTATGGCCCCAGGCATAGGCCCGGTTGATTAAATCCGCGGCCGGGGTCACGCCGTCCATGGAGGACATATTGGTATGTAAGTGGAGCTCTACCCTTTTTACCGGGACGTCGTCCACTACCTTTACCTTTTCCACCGTGCTCAGGCAGCGGGGACGGATAATCACTTCCCTATCGTATTTATCGTAGCTTACCTCGCCGCGGATCAGCAGGCACATCCCTTTGGAAATGGTATCGAGGGGTTTGCACAAATTTTTAGCCTCAATGATTTTTAAGGTCTGCGACCCGGTGTAATCCGTCACATTGATCGAATAGATTTTTTTGCTGCCATCCCGGGTTTCCCGCTGTTCGGCGGCAAACACCTCGCCCCATATGGTGACGTTTCCGGCGTCGGGGGTTACTTTGGCAATCGGGATCGGCTGGCCCTTGATTGGCTTGCCGTAAAGAACCTTCGCGGAGGACAGCGCTACCTGGGGATACAGGCTGTCCCCCTCCCGGATGCTGATCGGCGCGGTATCCTTTCGCTTGCCCTCAAAATTTTTGCTCTCGTAGGTCTCGATCTCCTCTACAACCTTTTTCCGCTCCTCTTTTACGCGGCGGATGGTTCTATGCTCCTGATAAACAGCGCTGTCCGCCTCAATGGAGGTTACGCCGTCAAACTCCACCTGAAAGGATTTTCCAAATTCCTCCCGGATCAGCCTGGACAGCTCCTTATCGAATCTCTTGCTTTTCAGAATCTCCGCTCCGCCATGGGCTAAGGTCACCGTCAAGCGCTCGCCCTCCACTCTGGCTGTGGAATCTTTGACGGTGCCGTTCAGGCTGGCGATCCGGCGCCGAAGCTCCTCCACAAGCTCCGGATAATAATCCTCCGAAAAGGATTCCTCCGGAAAATGGGGCTGAATGGTGACAAAGCTTAAATTTAATTCGGATTTTTGCAGCTTTCTCTCCACATCAAAAAGGACGCGGCGCTTCACAATTTTGTCAAACGCCACATCCAGCTCCATCCTTCTATTTTTAGAGTCAATTCTCATAGCCTGAACCACGCCCGGCCCAAGCTGGGATAAAAGCTCCTCGTCTTTTAAGTAGCCTTGAAAAAGTTCGCCAAAGTTTTTCAAAAACGACACCTCAGTTATCTCAGTCCATCGATTCGATTTCTTTTAACAATTCCTGCAAAAGCCGTTCCTCCGGCACCTTTCTAAGGACTTGTCCCTTTTTAAAGAGCAGTCCCTCTCCATTGCCGCCGGCAATTCCAATGTCCGCTTCCCTGGCTTCTCCCGGGCCGTTGACTACACAGCCCATCACTGCCACGGTCAAATTTTTTTTACAGTCCCGCAAAGCCTCCTGCACCTGATTTGCTAAGCCGATCAGGTCGATTTTCGTTCTCCCGCAGGTAGGACAGGAAATAAACTGGATTCCTTCCGTTTCGATCTCCAGCGCCTTCAATAAGTCCTTTGCGGCATAGATTTCCCTGACCGGGTCTGCGGTCAGGGACACCCGTATGGTGTCTCCGACGCCCTCCAGCAGCAAGGCGCCGATACCGGCCGAGGATTTCACCAGCCCCATCCGCTCGGTACCCGCTTCGGTCACGCCAAGATGGAGAGGATAATCGCAGGCCTGGCTGGCCAGCTGGTACGCCCGTACCATAGTCGGCACATGGGAGGATTTCATAGAAAGGACAATATCGGTAAAATCATATTTTTCCAATAGGGAGGCGTGGTACAAAGCGCTGTCCCGCAGGGCTTCCGGCGTGGGATGGCCGTATTTCGCCAAAATCTCTTTTTCCAGAGAGCCCGAATTTACTCCGATCCGAATGGGGATTTCCCTTTGACGGCAGGTATCCGCCACCGCCTTGACCTTGCCCTCATCCCCAATGTTTCCCGGATTGATCCGAATCTTATCTACACCCGCCGCCGCGGCTTCCAAAGCCAAACGGTAATCAAAGTGAATATCCGCCACTACCGGAATGGAAAGGACGGACTTTAAGGCGTAAACCAGCCTTACCGCTTCCCTATTGGGAACGGCAATTCTCACAATATCGCAGCCAGCCTTTTCCAGAGCGAAAGCCTGCTCTACGCTTTTTTCCACCTGGTCTGCGGGAACATTCAGCATAGACTGGACGGAAATTCTGCTTCCGCCGCCCAGCGGTACCCCGCCAACCATTATTTTTTTTGTAATTTTCCGTTTTATCATCCGCCGAGACCCTTTCCCGTAACCAATCTCAACACATCGCTGAAAGCGATAACCACCATCAGCACCATCAAAAGCACAAATCCCGCCGCGTGGACCCAGCCCTCATATTTCGCCGGAACCGGCTTGCGGAAAATCAATTCAATCAACAGAAACACCAATCTTCCTCCATCCAGCGCCGGCAGAGGAAGCAGATTCACGATTCCCAGATTGACCGTAATAATGGTCATCATCAAGAGAATATTGTTAATCGCCGTTTTCACATTTACGGAAAGTCCCTGAGACGCAGACTGGGCAATCGCCTGGGCCGCCCCAATGGGCCCCGCCATATCATTCAGGCCGTATTTTCCCGTCAGCAGGCCCACCAGGCTGGTCCAGACCATGCGGACGGTGGAAACCGTATAGGAACAGGACATTTTAAGCAGCGTCCAGGGATTTTTCTCAATGCCGTACACCTTAAAATCGATGGAAAGATAGTTTTTTCCATCGGTGTCCGTATACCTCGGAAACTCCACGTCGTTCAGAGCCACCACCTGGCCATCCCGATAGACCTCCATGTCCACGGTAAGCTTATCGCCGCTTTCCAGCGCCTGGGCGATTCCCTGGTCTGAGGCTAAGGCAAAGCTCATGTCCCGGTCTGTATAGACCCGGTAGCCGTTGATGGAAACCACCTCATCCCCCGCCCGCAGGCCGCTTTGCTTCGTCAAGGAATTCTCCGTAAACTCGGCTACGGTTGTAGAGCTGAAAACGCTTTGCTGCCCGGTAATAACCATCATCAGCACCACGCCCAGCAGAATATTCATAACCGCTCCGGCCACGACCACAAGAATACGCTTCCATACCGCTTTGTTGCCGAAAGCCCTTGGGTCGTCGCTGGATTCATCCTCTCCCTCCATGGCACAGAAGCCGCCGATGGGAAATGCCCGCAGGGAATACTCCGTTTCACCCCTCTTGAAGTGAATCAGCTTCGGCCCCATTCCCAAAGCAAATTCGTTGACCCGGATGCCGGATAGCTTAGCCGTGATAAAATGACCGAATTCATGGGATAAAATGATAAATTCAAACAAAAGAACCGCGAAAATAATCAATAGGATATTGATGATAACCTCGGGAATAACAATCACCTCAAATTAATCAGCTTCCCGCAGCACAAATTCTCTTGCGTTCCGGTCAGCCTTTAGGATATCCTCCAAACCCGTAAGCTTCCTGTCTGTATGCCTCTCAATAGCCAGGGATACCATTCTGCCGATATCCAAAAAGGAAATCTTTTTCTGCAAAAACAGTTCTACCGCCTGCTCGTTGGCTCCATTTGCCGCCGCCGGAGCCGTCCCCCCTAATATCATAGCCTGTTTGCAGGCTTTTAAGCAAAGAAAATTTTCTTCATCCGGCGGAAAGAACGTCAGGGCTCCAAGCTCTGTCAGGTCAAGCTCCTTAACAGGAGATCTCAGCCTTTTCGGATAGGTCAGGGCATATTGGATCGGAATCCGCATATCCGGAACCCCAAGCTGGGCCAGCACAGAATTATCTTGAAACTGAACCATAGAATGGATTATGCTTTCCCGGTGAACCACCACATCCACCCGATCGATCGGCATATCAAACAGCCAGGAGGCTTCCATGATTTCCAAGCCCTTATTCATCATGGTGGCGCAGTCAATGGTGATCTTCGCTCCCATGTCCCAATTCGGATGCTTCAAAGCCTGTTCCGGGGAAACCTGCTCCAGCTCTTTCATGCTCTTTCCGAAAAACGGGCCGCCGGAAGCGGTTAAAATCAATTTTTTCAGGGCTTTCCTTTCAGGACAGCCCTGAATACATTGGAAAACCGCCGAATGCTCACTGTCTACTGGATAAACCGGCACTCCCTGCTTTTTGGCCGCCTCCATAACTAAGGCTCCGCCCGCCACCAGGGTTTCCTTATTAGCCAGAGCAATTTTTTTCTTGGCTTGAATGGCCTCCAGCGTAGGAAGAAGGCCTACCATCCCCACTACGGAATTGAACATCATTTCAGAACCCGGCAGAACCGCCGCTTCCAGCAGGCCGTCCATACCCGCGCCAATCCGGGTAGAGCAGTCCGCCACCCGGAGCTTCAATTCTTTCGCAAGAGCAACATCATAAACGGCAGCAAACTCAGGCTGAAATTCCCGAATTTGCTGCTCCAAACGTTCGATATTCCGATAGGCCGCCAACGCCTTCACTTGTATGCCCAATCTGCGGATAATATCCAAAGCCTGGGTTCCGATCGAGCCGGTGGAACCCAGCAAAGACAGGGTCTGAATCATAATTATGCAACGCCTTTCCATTTTATCCATGGATCTTTCAAGCGGGTCCGGAAATCCCGGGCCGCTTGGCTTTCACACCTTTTAACGGGCCTCACAAAATAAAGAGGCCTCCCCCTTCGACAGCGGTTCATGCCAAGATCGCCGCTAAACAGTTAAATGGTGACGACCGGATACATGGTAGTAACAAAATAAACCATGGGCACCACAAAGATGACGCTGTCAAAACGGTCCAAAAGCCCGCCGTGTCCCGGCAGGACATTGCCGAAATCCTTAATATGGCAGCCTCTTTTTACCAGCGAGAAGCTCAAATCTCCGAGAATAGAGAGGCCGGCTCCCGCCAGGGACATAAGAATCACAGCAAAATAATGGATTTTAACGCCTTCCGGGAAAATCCAATACTGGAAAATCAAGCAAGCAGCCGCCGTGCAAAGTACAGAAATAATAACGCCGCCTACGGCGCCCTCCACACTTTTCTTAGGGCTGATATTCGGGCAAAGCTTATGCTTTCCCATAGCGGAGCCGATAAAATAAGCGCCGGCATCTGCTGTCCAGGGCAGCACAAGGCAAATTACAATATAGAAAATTCCAACGGTGTTATGCACCGCTCCGCCGATATCCCGGAGCTGGCAGATCAGCCCCAGGGGATAGCTGATAATCAGTGATAGGGAATAAAGCACCGCCATATCCTTAAAGGTAATGTTTTTATGCATGGCGATCAAGGCACAGAACATCACTACCGCAAAGAGGAAGCAGGCCCTATTGAAAATAGTAAAGCCAAACAAAGGCATAATCAAAGAAAACGCCAGCGCCGGAATTACCATTCCATATATTTTCTGAATCCCCATGGCGGAGCATACCTCAAACACGCACACAGCGCTGACCGCAGCCAGAGAGATATTAAGAAGCACGGGCAGATTGCCGTTGAATACCAATACCAAAACCACATAAGTGATCCCGAATATCGCAGACATCAATCGTTTCGCCATTTAAACCCCTCCAAACCGCCGATTGCGCCTAGCGTATTCCGCTAACGCGGCATCCAGATCGGCAGTGGTAAAATCAGGCCACAAAATATCCATAATAATATATTCCGTATAGGCCGACTGCCACAGCAGAAAATTAGAGATCCTTTGCTCCCCGCTGGGCCGGATAATCAAATCGGGGTCAGGCTGGCCAGCGGTATATAAATGCCTGGAGAAAACCTCCTCGGTGATCTCCTCCTGCGTAAGCTCTCCCTGAGATACCTTTTGGGAAATCTGCTTTACCGCCCGTAGAATTTCATCCCTGCCGCCGTAATTCATAGCAATATTCAGCACCATTCCGGTGCGGTCCTTGCAGACCTCCCGGGTTTCCTCAATGAGCTGGCGCAGGTCAGAAGAAAAAGCCTCCGTATCCCCAATAAAGCGGACCTTTATATCATCATCTCGGAAATCCCGGAGAGATTCCTCCAGATACTGCTTGAACAGCTTCATCAAGCCGTTAATTTCCGCAGACGGACGTTTCCAATTTTCAGTAGAAAAAGCGTAAACGGTTAAATACTCAATTCCAATTTTGGCGCAATACCGTGTAATCGTCTTAAAATTGGCGGCGCCCACCGTGTGGCCCGCTGACCGGGGCATTCCCCTCTTTTTCGCCCACCGGCCGTTGCCATCCATAATGATTCCTAAGTGCCTGGGCAGAATCCGCTCCGCCTGCCGCGGCTTTGCCGAATCGCCTTTTTTAAAAAACAAGGCCAAGTAAAATCACATCACATTCTTTTCGGCAGGGCAAAGCCATCTGGTTTACCCTGCCGTTTTCTATCCCGCTATTGAAAATCCTACCTTAGATTTCCATAATTTCTTTTTCTTTTACCTGTGAAATCGACTCGATCTCCTTGATAAACTTGTCGGTCTGGTTCTGCATTTTCTTTTCCGCATCCTTCAGGTCATCCTCTGTGATCTCTCCGTTTTTCTTCAGAGCCTTCAGCTTATCCATAGAATCCCGGCGGATAGAGCGGATAGCCACCTTGGCTTCTTCCTCCATTTTCTTGATATCCTTTACGATATCCCGGCGGCGGTCCTCGGTGAGCGGCGGGAAAATCAAACGGATCACCTTGCCGTCTGTCTGTGGGTTAATCCCCAGATCAGAGGACTGGATAGCCTTTTCCACCGCGTGCACCACAGATTGGTCCCAAGGAGAGATGGTCAGGGTGCGGGCCTCTGTAACAGAAATAGCGGCAAGCTGGTTGATAGCGGTAGGGCTGCCGTAATAATCCACCATAATCTTATCCAGCACCGCCGGATTGGCCCTGCCGGCACGGATACCGGCAAATTCCGAGGTAAGCGCGTTTATGGTCTTGTTCATTTTTTTGTCTGCGTTTTCAAACACCTGCTTCATGGTAAAACCTCCAAGATCATTATTTTCGTATTTATCTCGCTTTCATCAATCCGCGACCATTAAGAGCGGACAATGGTTCCAATGGGCTCCCCGCACACGGCTCTGGGAATATTATCTGGATCCTCAATGCTGAAAACATAAATGGGAAGCTTATTATCCCTGCACAAAGAAGCGGCGGTGCTGTCCATCACCTGCAGGCTCTGATTCAGCACGTCGGAAAAGGTCAGCTCCGTGTACTTTTTCGCGCTGGGATTTTTATGAGGATCGCTGTCATATACGCCGTCCACCATCGTAGCCTTTAAAATGATATCCGCATCGATTTCAGCGGCCCGCAAGGCGGCGGCGGTATCCGTGGAGAAGAAAGGATTTCCGGTTCCGCAGCCAAACACCACGACTCTTCCCTTTTCCAGGTGGCGTACCGCCCGGTTCCGGATATAAGGTTCTGCGACCTGCTGCATGGAGATCGCGGTCTGCACGCGGACGGGAACCTCCATCTGCTCCAAAGCATCCGCGACACAAAGCGCGTTCATAACGGTAGCCAGCATTCCCACGTGATCCGCTCTGGTGCGGTCCATGCTTCCCGAGCTGCGGCCTCTCCAAAAGTTGCCGCCGCCGACCACGATACCGATCTCCACTCCCATATCCGCGCAAGCCTTAATGGCCCTGCCGATGGAAAGCACCGTCTCGTTGTTGATGCCGTGCTTATCGCCCCCGGCAAGAGACTCGCCGCTGAGTTTCAATAAAATACGCTTGTATTTTGGCTGCATTCAAACACGCTCCCTTTTTATTTTTCAGCCCCTGGGCCGATAAAAGCCAATAAAAGCTCTCCAAAAATCATGAAAGCCTTTTGAGCCTTCTCAGGAAATTTATTGGCAACCGGCTCCATATCTTCTTATCATTTTACTATAAGCCCCGGTCAAAGTAAAGAACTAAAAGGACTAATTCACGGAAATCGATTCTTAGGAATCGGCTTGTAGTGATGCAAAAACCGGAAAGCGAATAACACCAGGCGGTTCATGAAAAACGAAAATCAGGCCCCTTCTGTTTTTAGTTTGACTCAGCCTGACTTTTTCGCCTTTCTGAAATTGAAGCAATGATATCCGGTTAACGAAACAGCTTGCTTTGCAGGCCTGCCATTTTTTTGCGCCGCCGCTGAGTCTCCTCCTGATCTACAGAAAGCTCTCCCGCGCCGCTGATCTGCAGAACATCCCCCGGCTTCGCCCCCTGGGGAAGCTCATTCAGCGAAATAGCGAACATCTTTTTTTCCTGATCCTCACAGATCGCGTAGGTTCCCTCGAACCGGTCAATGATTAGCTTTCTCAATTTTCCTCATCCTTTTCCATAAAAATATGAAGCATATCGCCGTTGCTTGCCATAACGATGGTGCCGTTTAGATCCGTTCGGAATACCGCCGCGCCGTTTTCACTGAGGCGGTCCAGCACCTGTGTTTTCGGAAGCTCGTTTCTATCCTCGCCTACAGAAATCACAGCCGCCTGAGGCATGACCGCATCCAAAAGCTCCTGGGAGGTGCTGGTTTTACTGCCGTGATGGCCTACCTTGAGCACCGTCGATCTCAGGTCATATCCCTGCTCCAGCAAATCCTTCTCCGCGTTTTCCTCAGCGTCCCCCATAAACAGAAAGCTTATTTCTCCGTAGGTCATTTTCAAGAGAATCGAGTTGTCATTCATATCATCGTAAACCCTCTGCGGGCCGAGCACCCGTATCTCCATTCCTCCCAGAGAAAATCTGTCTCCGATATCAGGGCTTTCCGCCGGAACCCGCCGAGCGCCAAGGGCATAAATCATCGTTTCATAGGCGGCTGAATCCGGAACCAGCTCTTCCGGAAGCTCCGGCATCAGAAATCTTTTCACTTCAAACTCCATCAGAACGTTGGCCATGCCGCCGATATGGTCCCGGTCAAAATGAGTGACCACTACCATATCCAGAACCTCCACGCCCTGACGCTTCAGATAATTCGTCACCGTCCCGGAATATTCCACATCGCCGGAGTCGATTAAAATATGCTTGCCATTACAGCGGATATAAATTCCGTCGGCCTTCCCCACATCGATAAAATGGACGGATAAATCATAAGCGTCCGCTTCCCGGGAAACATCAGCCACCCCGAAAAATTGATAAATCCGTTTCCAGTTCGGAATTCCGTCTATGGTCTGAAAGCTGACTACCATAGCGGCGGTTACAAAAAGCAGCACTGCCGCCAGGGCCATCAGACGCTTTTTGGCCATCCCTGTCGTCGATCTCATACTCGTTTTTTCCCTTTTGGGTAAGAGCCCTTTCCCTTCTTCACGGTGTGTTTTTTTATCGCAGGCTTTTTATTTCTGAGCGCGGCCGCCGTCTTCGGGTCCGGCCTGACCAGGCAGCCAGGCGAGGTACCGATCAAGTCCAGCCTGCCGGCCTTTTTCAGCGCCTCGATCACCAGCCCCTGGTTTTTGGGATTGAAATATTGAAGCAGCGCCCTCTGCATAGCCTTTTCCTTCTCAGTTTTAGCCACGTACACTTCCTTCATGGTATACGGATCCAGCCCCGTGTAAAACATACAGGTGGAAATGGTGCCCGGGGTAGGATAAAAATCCTGAACCTGTTCCGGACGAATTTTTTCCCGTTTTAAAAACAGCGCCAGTTCCACAGCGTCCTTTAACGTAGAACCAGGATGGGACGACATCAAATACGGGACAAGATACTGCTCTTTTCCAGCCTCTTTGGTGATCCCGTAAAACCGCCGGGCAAAGCGCAGGTAAGCTTCAATATGCGGCTTTCCCATGGCATCCAGCACCGCCGCCGAGCAATGCTCCGGCGCCACCTTCAGCTGGCCGCTGACATGATGCCGGACCAGCTCCTGGAAAAACTCCTGGTCTTTGTCCTGGATTAGGTAATCGAACCGGATGCCGGATCGGATAAATACCCGCTTGACCTTCGGCAGCTTTCTCAGCCTTCGCAGGATCTCCAAATATTCGCTGTGATCCACCTGAAGCTGAGGACACGGTTTCGGGGCCAGACATTTTTTCCCTTTGCACAGCCCGGCTGTTTTCTGCTTTTCGCAGGAGGGCCTTCTGAAATTTGCGGTAGGTCCGCCGACGTCGTGAATATACCCCTTGAATCTGTGGTTCTCCGTCAGCCTTTTTGCTTCCGCGAGAATCGATTCCTGGCTGCGCACCGTTACCGCCCGTCCCTGATGGTAGGCGATGGAACAAAAATTGCAGGCCCCAAAGCAGCCCCGATTGTGCGTAATGGAAAACTCCACCTCTTGGATTCCCGGGACGCCGCCCTCCTTTTCATAGGAGGGATGGTACATACGCTCATAGGGCAGCGCGTAGACCCGGTCAAGCTCCTGAGTGGTCAAGGGAGGCATCGGCGGATTTTGCACCACAATTTGGTCCCCGTGGCGCTGAATCACGGTTTTTCCCCGCACCGCGTCATGCTCATCCTGCTGCTTGCGGCAGGAAACGGCGTAATCCCTTTTAGAGGAACATACCCGCTCAAAGCTGGGGCATTCTACCGCCGGGCCAGGCTGATAATCCTGGGTTTTCACCGCGTAGCAGACGCCTCTGATGTCCCGCAGAGAGCTAACCGGTAACCCTTGGCCAAGCTTGGAAGCGATTTGCCTAGTTTGGTTTTCTCCCATGCCAAAGGTCAGCAGGTCCGCCTTCGCTTCCAGCAGAATAGAAGGGCGCACCCGGTCATCCCAATAGTCATAGTGGGCAAACCGGCGCAGAGACGCCTCCAACCCTCCCAGAATCACAGGTGTATCAGGGTAAAGCTCCTTACATTTACGGCTGTATACAATACAAGCCCTGTCCGGCCGTTTTCCCGCCCTGTTTCCCGGGGAATACGCATCGTCGCTGCGCTTTCTTTTGGCGGCGGTATAATGCGCCACCATAGAATCAATATTCCCGGCGGTTACCAGAAAGGCCAGACGAGGCCTGCCAAACCGCATAAAATCACGGTCGCACCGCCAATCCGGCTGGGGAAGAACAGCGACCCGAAAGCCCTCATCCTCCAACACCCGTGAGATGATCGCCGCGCCAAAGCTCGGATGATCCACATAGGCGTCTCCTGTCACCAGGACAAAATCCGCCTGGTCCCATCCCCTCTGCACCATCTCTTCTTTTGTAATCGGTAAAAAAGCCATACCACAATTCCTTCATCTAAATTTACAGCATCACATACATGGAGAGCACTTTTCAACATTTTCTCAGCGTCCTCATATACATGAGCCACAATCCGTCCAAATAGCCGGATTTACCATTCTACAGACAGCAAGCCATTTTATCGGGCAATGCTTTCAGTAAGTACGCGGAAAGCCTCCGCACTGGAAATTTTCTGGCAAGGGGAACCTCTCCGGCGGAACAGGAGAACCAAGAAGCTCTTTTTATCAGCCGGTCGGCTGAAAGGAATCCTCCCGGCCGTTAAGGCGAGAGGATTCTGGCGCTGTCTATTCTTCTGATTCATCCGCCTGGCGCATACTCATTTCCAGCCACTGCTGGTAGGTTATCAGTACCTGGCGGGGCTTAGAGCCGGCATAAGGGCCGATAATTCCCATCTGCTCCATTTCATCGATCAAGCGTCCGGCCCTGGCATAACCGACGGAAAGGCGGCGCTGGAGCAAGGAGGTAGAAGCCTGTCCCGCCTCTACCACGCACTTGACAGCCTCCTTCAGCACCGGATCCTCGTCCTTTCCGCTGTCGCCGCCGGAATCCTTTCCGGACTCCGCCGCCGCGTTCTTCTCGATTTCCTCGATAATATTCTGATCATAGGCAGACTCCTGCTGGCTCTTCTTCACAAAGTCCACCACCTTCTCGATCTCGGCGTCAGTGACAAAGCAGCCCTGGATACGAACCGGCTTAGGAGAGCCTACAGGCGCGAACAGCATATCGCCCCGGCCCAGCAGTTTTTCCGCTCCGCCGGAGTCCAGAATGGTTCTGGAGTCTACAGCCGAGGAGACGGCGAAAGCGATCCGGCTGGGGATATTGGCTTTGATGATACCGGTGATTACATCCACAGAGGGCCGCTGTGTAGCGATCACCAGGTGCATCCCGGCCGCACGCGCCATCTGGGCCAGACGGCAGATAGAATCCTCCACCTCGTTGGGAGCCGCCATCATCAGATCCGCCAGCTCGTCGATAATGATAACGATCTGGGGCATTTTTTCCAGCCTGATCTCCTGTCCCTTTTCATCCTTAGGAAGCTCTTCGCCCTCTGCCACAGGAGGCTTTCCTCCGTTGGCCGCTACCATTCGGTTATAGGCATGAAGATCTCTCACATTGTACTGGGCAAAAATCTTGTAGCGGTTCAGCATTTCGTTTACCGCCCAGTTCAGGGCGCCGGCCGCCTTTCTCGGGTCAGTGACCACAGGCACCAGCAGGTGGGGAATTCCATTATAAATTCCCAGCTCCACCACCTTGGGGTCTACCATCAAAAAGCGGACCTCGCTGGGGGTGGATTTATAAAGAAGACTGATAATCAAAGAATTGATGCACACCGATTTACCGGAGCCAGTGGAGCCGGCGATCAGCAGGTGGGGCATTTTTGCCAAATCCGTCAGGGTCACCTGTCCGGCGATATCCCGGCCCAGGGTAACAGTCAGCTTGCTTTTCGCCAAACGGAAGCTGTTGGATTCCACCAGTTCCCGCATTTTCACCACATTGACTACCTTATTAGGCACCTCGATGCCCACCGCCGCTTTTCCCGGGATTGGAGCCTCGATACGGACGCCGGACGCCGCTAAATTCAGGGCGATATCATCGGCAAGATTCGTGATTTTACTGATTTTTACGCCTGCGGCCGGCTGCAGCTCATACCGGGTCACCGCTGGTCCCCTGCTGATATCGACGATTTTTGTCTGAACGCCGAAGCTTTTCAGAGTATCCACCAGCATCTGGCCGTAGGTCTGCAGCTCGTGAGTCACATCCCCCTCATCCGTTTCCGGCGACGGATCCAGCAGAGATACCGGCGGGAACCGATAGGACGGCTCTCCGTTATCCCCCTCCGGATAAGGCTCTACCTTGATGGAAATAGATTGGGGATCCGGCTGCTTCTGGGCCGGGTCGGATTTGGTTTCCGCCAAATTCCGCTTTTTCGCCGCGAAAGCGGCTGCCGCCGCGGCCGCCCCGTTATCATCCATAGGCCGCTCCTCCAGCTTTTTTCTGGGCGGCATAGCTCCCGCCATATCCAAGCCGGCGGCCGGGATGCCGCTTTCTTTTTGCCTGCGGGCTTTTTTTTCTTTTTTTAAATCGGTATCGATCGTAGGCATCGGCGCGCTGACAGCTCGTTTCAGCTGCTCCAGCTTATCGTTGCGCTCCAAAATCCGTTCTTTCATAGCCGCATCGGGAGAAATGACCGGATGGGCCGGCATATCATCCAGGGAAATGTCAATATCGGCAGCGTCCGTGCGCTTTCTCTCCTGAAGCTCCAGCGCTTCCTTTTTCATCCGGCGCTCCTCCCGGGTATTGCCGATATATTCTCCCGCCATATCCACCGGCTTTGTCACCGCGCGGAACAATTGAATCAGGCTGGTCCCGGTTAGGATCATCAAATTGACGAACAGCAGAAGAATGATGACGATTTTCGAGCCGGTCTCCCCCAGCACAGAAACAAAGGGAATTCCTAAAATGCCGCTGAACAAGCCGGCCCCCTTCATCTGCGCTCCCAGGCCGTACAATTCGGACAGCTTTTGAAAATAATTTTTTTCCGGAGATACCGCTCCTGGATTAAAAATGAAAATGCAGGCGCAGAACAAAATAATCATGGTGATGGAAAGCCAAATTTTAGTGCTCAGCTTCTGCACCGGCTTTTCCAGCGCCGTGGCCACGGAAACATAGGTCAGCAAAATCGGCCAGCCAATTGCGCAGGAGCCGAACAGGCCCTGGATCATCGTATGAAGCCAGTTCCAGACGCTGTCCCCCGGTACCAGCACCAAGCAGAACAGGAAAATAGACACAGCGAACAAAACAATCGCGAAGGTCTGATTCCGCGACTTTTTCTCCTCCAAGGTCTTTGCCCGTTTCGTCCCGGGAGACGTCTTTGGCGGACGGCCCCGTTTAGGCTGCTGGTTTCCGGCCGCGGGCTTCCGTTTGGAGGCAGGCGTCCTAGCTGTCCTATTTTTAGCTGAGGATTGACTTTTAGTTGTTCTCGATCTCGTTCCAGCCACTATGTAACTCATCACCTTACATTATTGATAGATTCTTAAATTTGATGTTATAACCTTATGGCGCCTTCTGGTATGTAAAGGTACGTTTCCGCACCTTATTTTTCTTAACCTTTTCCGCTTTTTGTCCGAGATGTTTCAGAAAGGGCTTTCTTACGGGCAGGCTTTTTCTTCGGCTCTTTTTTCATCGCCGGCTTGTCCTCCTGCTCCTTAGAAGCCCGGTATTCATCGATCATGTCGTAAAGGCACTGGAGCGCGTCCGACAAATTTCCCAGCCGGTCGATCAGCCCCTCCTTCACCGCGTCTTCTCCATCCAAAACAGTGCCCACATCCATCACCAGCTCCTCAGTATTCATAGAAAGCTCGTAAAAGCGCTCCGGAGTGATGTTGGAGTTTTCGGCCACAAAGCTGGTAATCCGGTCCTGCATCCGCTGAAAGTATTCCAGCGTTTGGGGAACTCCCAGCACCAGGCCGCTCATCCGAACCGGATGGATTGTCATAGACGCTGACTTGGCGATAAAGGATTTTTTCGCCGCCACCGCCAGGGGCACCCCGATGGAGTGTCCTCCTCCCAGCACCATGGAAACCGTTGGCTTTTTCATACCGGCCAGCAGCTCTGCGATAGCCAGTCCCGCCTCCACGTCGCCGCCCACCGTGTTTAAAAGCACCAGCAGGCCGTCGATCCGCGGCTCCTCCTCGATGGCTACCAGCTGCGGCAGCACATGCTCATACTTGGTGGTTTTCGTATTGGACGGCTGCAAATAATGGCCTTCGATCTGGCCGATCACTGTCAGGCAGTGGATGGTATATTTCCCGGTGCTGGCAATAATAGAGCCGGTATTTTGAATTTGGTCGTTCTGCTTTTCGCTGCCGACCCCTTCATCCCTTGACTCCTCGTCAGGCTTTGGCTCCGGCTGAGCCGGATTTGGAATAAACTGATTGAAATAGTCGCAATGATTTTTGCCAAGATCATATAGCTTCATACTATCACGCCTCCTTTTAAGTAGTTTGTCGTAAAGAGGCGCGGTTTATCCATTGGGCTGCGGGCAAAGCCAAAGAATCCGGTCAGCTCGTTCTGTATTCAGCCTGTATTTTTAGAAGCGGCAGGCCCTAAACAGCCATTTTTATTATATCATCCATCCCGCGTTTGAGCAAGCGCCGAAAAACTTTCTCCGCATAAGCACCAAGCCCCTTTTCCGAAAAGAATTCTTTCGTCAAAAGATTGACATACTCCCTAGAATATTAGATAATAGAGGTGTATTGTTATATGGCAACTAGTATTGAAAGGAGACCTGAACTTGGGTTACACTATCGCGCAAAAAATCATTAAAAATCACCTGTTAAGCGGTGAGATGACCGTAGGATCTGAAATCGGACTGAGAATCGACCAGACCTTAACGCAGGACGCTACCGGAACGATGGCTTATCTGGAGTTTGAGGCTATGGGCGTTCCTCGTGTCAAAACCGAGAAGTCCGTGGCCTATATCGACCACAACACCTTGCAAACCGGCTTTGAAAACGCCGACGACCACCGCTTTATTCAAACGGTGGCCAAAAAACACGGCATTTACTTTTCCCGTCCCGGAAACGGCATCTGCCATCAGGTTCATCTGGAGCGCTTCGGCATTCCCGGCAAGACCCTGATCGGCTCCGACAGCCACACTCCCACCGGCGGCGGCATCGGTATGCTGGCTATGGGCGCGGGCGGACTGGATGTGGCGGTGGCCATGGGCGGCGGCGCTTATTACATTAATATGCCCAAAATGGTAAAAATAAATTTGACCGGCAGGCTGCAGCCTTGGGTTTCCGCCAAGGATGTCATTCTCGAGGTGCTTCGCCGCTTGACGGTAAAGGGCGGCGTAGGAAAAATCATCGAATACGCCGGCGAGGGCGTCAAAACCCTGACGGTTCCCATGCGCGCCACCATTACCAATATGGGCGCGGAGCTTGGCGCCACCACCTCTATTTTCCCTTCCGACGAGGTAACCCGGGAATTCCTGAAGGCTCAGGGCCGCGAGCAGGATTATACTCCCCTTGCGTCTGACGCGGACGCCGTTTACGACGAGACGCTGGACATCGACCTTTCCAAGCTGGCGCCGATGGCGGCCTGCCCCCACAGCCCGGATAACGTAAAAACCATTGAGGAAATCGGCCCGCGGAAAATCGACCAGGTCTGCATCGGCTCCTGCACCAACTCCTCCTATTTAGACTTGATGCGGGTGGCTTCCATTCTGAAGGGCAAAACCGTCCATCCGGATGTCAGCCTTTCCATTGCCCCCGGCTCCAAGCAGGTTTACAATATGCTGGCCCAAAACGGCGCTTTGGCCGACCTGATCGCCGCCGGAGCCAGAATTTTGGAATGTGCCTGCGGCCCCTGCATCGGTATGGGACAATCCCCCAATTCCAAGGGTATTTCCCTGCGCACCTTCAACCGCAACTTTGAGGGCCGCTCCGGCACCGCCGACGGCCAGATCTATCTGGTCAGCCCGGAAACCGCCGCGGTTTCCGCTTTAACCGGCGTATTTACCGATCCTAGAACCCTGGGCGCCGAGGTAGAAATTCCCCAGCCCGAGCATTTCCTCATCAATGACAACATGGTGGTCGCTCCCGCCTCTGAGGAAGAGGCTGCTTCTGTGGAGGTCCTACGCGGGCCCAACATTAAGGAATTCCCCGCCACCAAGGCTCTGGAGGATACTATTCAGGCCAAGGCTCTCCTGAAGGTTGGCGATAATATTTCTACCGACCACATTATGCCCGCCGGCGCGAAAATTCTTCCCTACCGTTCCAATATTCCTTATCTCTCCAACTTCTGCTTTACCGTCTGTGACAAGGAGTTTCCGGAGCGCTGCCGCCAGGAGGGCAAGGGCATTGTCATCGGCGGCTCCAACTACGGACAGGGCTCTTCCCGGGAGCACGCCGCTCTGGTGCCTCTGTATTTAGGCGTCAAAGCTGTCATTGTAAAATCCTTCGCCAGAATCCACTGCGCCAATCTGGCAAACGCCGGCATCCTGCCCTTGGTTTTCAAGGATGAATCCGTTTACGGCAAAATTGATCAAATGGATGAACTGGAAATCACCAATCTGCGGGAAGCGATTCAAAAGGGCGGCGCCATCACCGTGAAGGACGTCACCAAGGGCTTCACCTTTGAAACCGAGGCCGTGCTGACCCAGCGCCAAAGAGACATCGTGCTGGACGGCGGCTTATTAAACTATACCCGGGAGCACCAGGCATAAGGCCAATATCCGGTACTTCCCCGATTCAATAAAATACAGGAGGCACACCATGGCAGAAAAAATTCTGATGAAAACCCCTTTGGTCGAGATGGACGGCGACGAGATGACCCGGATCATCTGGAAAATGATCAAGGACATCCTTTTAAACCCCTACATTGACCTGAAAACCGAATATTATGATCTTGGCTTAGAAAACCGCGACAAGACTAACGACCAAGTGACCTTTGATTCCGCTTACGCCACTCAGAAATACGGCGTGGCGGTGAAATGCGCCACCATCACGCCCAATGCCGCCAGAGTGGATGAATACCATCTGAAGGAGATGTGGAAATCCCCCAACGGTACCATCCGTGCGATTTTGGATGGCACCGTATTCCGCACGCCTATTGTAGTAAAGGGCATCACCCCCTTTATTCCCACCTGGAAGAAGCCGATCACCATCGCCCGTCACGCTTACGGCGACGTTTACAAAAACACGGAAATGCAGGTGGGTTCCGATTGTAAGGCGGAGCTGGTGGTCACCGGCAAGGACGGCAGGGAGACCCGTCAGCTGATTCACGAGTTCAAGACTCCTGGGATCATTCAAGGCCTGCACAACATCGATGCGAGCATCGCCAGCTTTGCACGGGCCTGTTTCAATTTTGCTCTGGATCAAAAGCAGGATTTATGGTTCGCTACTAAGGATACCATTTCTAAAAAATACGACCATCGCTTCAAGGATATTTTCCAGGAAATCTACGACGCGGAATACAAGGAAAAATTTGAGGCTGCCGGCATTGAATATTTCTACACTCTGATCGACGACGCCGTCGCCCGGGTTGTCCGTTCTGAGGGCGGTTATATCTGGGCCTGCAAAAACTATGACGGCGACGTAATGAGCGACATGGTGGCTACCGCTTTTGGCAGCCTGGCCATGATGACCTCCGTACTGGTTTCCCCCTCCGGCATCTATGAGTATGAGGCGGCCCACGGCACTGTACAGCGCCACTACTATAAGCATCTGAAGGGGGAAAAGACCTCTACCAACTCGATGGCTACCCTCTTTGCCTGGTCCGGTGCTTTAAGAAAGCGCGGCGAGCTGGATGGCTTGGACGAGCTGGTAGATTTCGCCGACAAGCTGGAGCAGGCTTCTATTCAGACCATTGAGGACGGCGTTATGACCGGAGATCTGTACGCTCTGTCTACACTGGAGAATAAAACCTCTGTGGATACGGAAACCTTCCTCAGAGAAATCAATGAGAGACTTCAAAAGCTTCTCCAAAAATAATCGGCATTGACTCTATTTCATTAAGGAGGCGTACCCTACGTGCCAAAACGCGATAATATCTCTATGTCTGTCATCAGGCGGCTGCCCCGCTATTACCGTTTTCTGTCCGAGTTAAAGGATAACGGTGTAGTAAGGATCTCTTCCCGGGAGCTTTCTGACAAGATGGGCTTTACCGCCTCTCAAATTCGTCAGGATCTTAATTGCTTCGGCGGGTTCGGACAGCAGGGCTATGGATATATTGTGGAACAGCTCTATAACGAAATCGGAAATATTTTAGGCTTATCCAACCGGTTCAACGCCATATTGATCGGCGCCGGTAACCTGGGGCGGGCTGTTTCCACTCATATGTCCTTTGAAAGCCGCGGTTTTACCCTGACCGCTATCTTTGACAGCAACGAATCCCTGATCGGCAAAAAAATCCGTGACATCACGATTCAAAACATCGACAATCTGGAAGCTGTATGCAAGGACCGTACTCCCGATATGGCGATCCTCTGTATCCCCCGGGATTCTGTGGCCGCTTTAGCGGATCGGCTCTATCATCTGGGTATTAAAAATTACTGGAATTTCAGCCATTATGATTTGGCGATCCGTTATCCCGATGTCATTGTGGAAAATGTCCATCTGAGCGACAGCTTGATGACCCTATGCTACCGGATGTCCAACAAAAGCGAGGATATCCGTGAGATCTGATCTCTTTTGCCGCTAAAGCCCAAACCAAAGATTTTCTCAAACAAAGCTGCCTCTTCTCTTTGAACACTATTTACTAGATTCTTTCGCATTTTATCCCTTAAGATTGGTAATAATAATCCGATAGTTTTCTTGACACCATAGAACAACTTTGTTATAATAATAACAAAGTTCGTTATATAATTAACAACAGGAGGTTATTTTCCATGCCAAGTGAGAAGAAAAATCAGGAAAAGCCAGCCGTCGATGTTAACGCTATGATTGACCAGCTGGTGGCCAACGCACAAAAGGCTTTGGAAGAGTATATGAAGCTGGACCAGGAGCAGGTCGATAAGATCGTGCATGCGATGGCTCTGGCCGGTCTGGACAATCATATGCCGCTCGCCAAGCTGGCCTATGAGGAAACCGGACGCGGAGTGATGGAAGACAAGATCATCAAGAACATGTTTGCCAGTGAATACATTTGGCATGATATCAAATATGCCAAGACGGTAGGCATTGTTGATGAAAACGACATGGAAGGCTATGTGGAGGTTGCGGAACCGGTAGGTGTTGTAGCCGGTGTTACCCCTGTCACCAATCCGACCTCTACTACTATTTTTAAATCCATGATCTGTGCTAAATCCAGAGACCCGATCATTTTTGGTTTCCATCCCAGCGCTCAAAAGTGTTCCGCTGAGGCGGCAAAAATTGTTCGTGACGCCGCTATCGCTGCCGGCGCTCCTGAAAACTGCATTCAGTGGATAGAAACCCCTTCTATCGAGGCCACAAACGCTTTGATGAACCATCCGGGGGTTGCGCTGGTTCTGGCCACCGGCGGCGCCGGCATGGTAAAGGCCGCTTATTCTACCGGTAAGCCTGCTTTGGGCGTAGGCCCCGGCAATGTTCCCTGCTATATCGAAAAATCCGCTAATCTGGAAAGAGCCTGCACCGACCTGATGCTTTCCAAGACCTTTGATAACGGTATGATCTGCGCTTCTGAGCAGGCTGTCATCGTTGACGAGTGCCTGGCCGATGATTTTGAGCGGATTATGAAAGAAAACAACTGCTACTTCCTGAACAAAGAGGAGACCAAAAAGGTTTCCGACTATGTTATCAATCCGCAGAAGCAGGCGGTTAATTCCGCTGTAGTCGGCAAGCCCGCCTCCTGGATCGCTGAACAGGCTGGTGTGAAGGTTCCCGACAAGACCAAAATCCTGATCGCCCTTTTGCCGGATGTCGGCCCTGAGTATCCTCTCTCCAGAGAAAAGCTCTCTCCTGTTTTGGCCTATTTCAAGGTAAAGGATTGGCATCAGGGCTTTGAATACGCTCAGAAGATGCTGAATCTTGGCGGCCTGGGGCACTCTGCCGTTATCCACAGCACCAACAATGATTTAATCACTCTATATGGTGAAACTATGAAGGTTGGCCGTGTGATTTCCAACTCTCCGTCCTCTCAGGGCGCCATTGGTGACATTTATAACACCAATACCCCGTCTCTGACTCTGGGCTGCGGCTCCTACGGCCACAACTCTACGACTTCCAACGTTTCTTCCGTTAACCTGATTAACAAGAAGCGCATCGCCAAGAGGAGAGTTAACATGCAGTGGTTTAAAGTTCCGCCGAAGATCTATTTTGAAAACGATTCTATTCAATACCTGCAGAAGATGGAGGGCATTGAGCGCGCCTTTATCGTCACCGATCCCACTATGGTAAAGCTGGGCAATGTGGATAAGGTTCTCTATTACCTGAGAAAGCGTGAAAAATACTGCCATTCTGAAATTTATTCCGACGTTGAGCCTGATCCGGACGTAGAAACCATTATGCGCGGCGTACAGGCTATGCGTCAGTTCCAGCCTGACGTCATTATCGCCTTGGGCGGCGGCTCCGCTATGGATGCCGCTAAGGGTATGTGGCTGTTCTATGAGCATCCGGAAGCGACCTTTGACGGCTTGAAGCTGAAATTCATGGATATCAGAAAGCGTGCTTACAAGTTCCCGAGATTAGGCGCCAAGGCTCAGATGGTATGTATCCCCACCACCTCCGGCACGGGTTCTGAGGTTACCTCCTTCTCTGTCGTTACCGATAAAAAGAACGGCAATATTAAGTATCCTCTGGCCGATTACGCTTTGACTCCCGGCGTTGCCATCATTGATCCTCAGTTTGTAATGTCTCTGCCGAAATCCGCTACCGCGGATACCGGTTTGGACGTTCTGACTCACGCTCTGGAAGCCTATGTTTCCGTAATGGCCAGCGACTACACCGACGGCCTTGCCTTGCAGGCAATCGGCATGGTGTTTGAGTACCTGCCCAGAGCCTATAAGAACGGTGCTACCGATACGGTTGCCCGTGAAAAGATGCACAATGCCTCTTGTATCGCCGGTATGGCGTTTACTAACGCTTTCTTGGGCCTGAACCACTCTATGGCTCATAAGCTGGGCGGCGACTATCATATTCCTCACGGACGCGCCAACGCGATCCTTCTCCCCTATGTTGTGGAATACAATGCTCAAAAGCCTACAAAGTTCGCTACCTTCCCGAAATATGAGAAGTTCATTGCGGACGAGAAATATGCCAGGATTGCCCAGTATATTGGTAAGGGTGGTAAGACTGTACAGGAAAGCGTACAGAATCTGGTGCAAGCGATCCGCGACCTGGAAAGAGAGGTTGGCGCTCCCGCCAGCATTCAGGAATGCGGCATTGATGAGAAGCTCTTCTTTGACAATCTCCAGAGATTGTCTGAAAACGCTCATGAGGATCAGTGCACCACTGCGAATCCCCGCTATCCCCTCATCAGCGAAATTGCCGAGCTGTATACGAAGGCTTATTACGGTAAATAAGATTTTTACCGCCTGATATCTCGTTTTTCTTGGCTCTGTAACAGGTGTTAACTTATCGCTTTCCGTCTTTTCTTTTGACGGAAGGGAGAAGCTTTTCCTCTTAATCTCTGAAACACTTTACAGAAATCAAAAACATTAAAAAGCGCTGTCACTGTGGAAGCTTTCACAGTGACAGCGCTTTTTTCATCGGTAATTGTTCAGCCGCCTATCCTAAAAGCCCTGGAATGGCAGAGAAAACCAATCAACGCTAACCATAAAGGAATCGAGCCGCATAATAAGACCTCGCTGTTTCGTTTCAGCCGATAAGCTTTCTGAAAAATAAAAAAATAAATACCGGTATCAAAAGAAGGATCGTTTTGATACCGGTATTTTCCTAACACGCTTATATTTTCCTCTTCACATTTCTTTGTTTTCACAAAAGGATACAGCATTTTGCTGAAGATGGGATTAAAAGCAACACCAGCTTAAGCCTGCAGGAGATTATCCAGCAATCCAGTATAGCTTGCCAAAGACTTCACGCCAATCTCAGATGCCTGCAGCGCACCATTTTTAAACACAAGAATTGTGGGAATACTTTGGATACCAAATCGGACCGCTAATTCCTGCTGCTCATCCACGTTGACTTTAGCAACCGCTACTCTTCCCTGGTACAGATTGGCCAGCTGTTCGATAACCGGCGCCGCCATTCTGCACGGAGCGCACCAAGCGGCCCAAAAGTCTACCAGAACCAGGTGATTTCTGCTTAACATGTCATCAAAATTTTCCCGGGTAGGATGCAATATTTCAGCCATAAGAAAATTCCTCCTTTTTAAGACTTGTGTCCGTCCAAATAGGCCGCCGCCATCTGTGCGGCGATCAAGCCTTCGCCTACCGCTTTGGATACCTGCAGCGGCTTTCCGGTACAATCTCCCGCGGCGTATAGTCCTGGAACATTGGTTTCCATTTTATGATTGACTTTTATGTAGCCTTCTTCTAAAACAAGCCCTTCCACCAAAGCGGCGGGAGCGATACTATTTCGGAGAATAAATAGTCCATCCGCCGGCAGCTCCTGCCCATTCACTAAGACGGCCTCCACCTTTTCCTTCCCGCTCACCTGCTTTACTGCTCCGGAAAGATAAGGAATCTGCTCTGCAAGGCCCTCCCGAAAAGCAGAAGCGGAGACAAACGTCACGGAAACGCCGATCTCCTGAAGAAAATTAGCCTCTTTCGCCGCCTCCGGGCTCAAGCCCCATACAACAGCGCTTTTCCCCCGGTACAGCATACCGTCGCAGGTGGCGCAGTAACTGACTCCCCTGCCCAAAAGCTCACGCTCCCCGGGAATTTCTTTTGCGCTGGAAACGCCGGTGGCCAAAATCACTGTTTTCGCCTCGACCATCTCACCGTCCACATTCAAAAGAAAATATTCTCCCATAGGAAGAATATTGGCTGCCTTCCCTTTTTCCGGAACCACTCCCATCGCCCGGGCGTGGCTGAGAAACTGTTCCATCATTTGCCTGCCGTCTACATCATACAGGCCAAGATAATTGTTTACTTTTTCTGCCCGTAAAAGATAGTTGCTTTCCGACGAAAAAATGCGGACCGTTTTCCCCCGGGCTATCGCATTAATCCCGGCCGAAAGCCCTGCGGGGCCAGCACCGATAATTGCAATTTCCAGCATAGAAACACATTCTTTCCAATATCATTGAATA
This sequence comes from [Clostridium] leptum DSM 753, assembly GCA_000154345.1. GTDB lineage: Bacteria > Bacillota > Clostridia > Oscillospirales > Acutalibacteraceae > Clostridium_A > Clostridium_A leptum. The sequence goes on along the minus strand of DS480349.1, from coordinate 197,471 downwards.
AAGGTATACAGCGTCCCCAGTATCGGAAGCGGCTCTTCCTTATCCTGGGCCGCATTCACGATTCCCCAAACCATCAAGGCTAAAACCGCAGCTCCTCCCAAAACAGATAATAAGGCCGTAAAGATAAACAGAAAGGGCAAATACGTAAAAGCTGCGTTTAAAACCGTCATTGCCAGGCTGTACGCCGCTGAGAAAATACTCAGCAGGATTCCCTGATTGACGTGAAATCTCACTTTTGGATTATCCGGATCGGCCAGCAGGCCTACCAGCCAAAGCACGGAAAAATAGGCGAGAACGGAAAACAGCTTGGTATTATTCGCTTTTGTGAGGGGAGTAGTGCCGCCCGGGTTTCCATTGGAGCCCACAAAGGCTTGCTCCGTGCGATAGGCGGATTGCCGCCGAGCATTCCCCGTATTTTGAGCCTCATGAGATTTTTCTCCCGAGGCATTGCTTCCCGCATCGTTTTTTTGCTCCTGATTTTCCGGTGCCTTGGGCGTCTGGTTGGACTGATCCATGATATATCTCCTCTCATTGATAGGATTATTTCCTTAAAAGCCTATCAAAATCGCCTACAAAGGGAAGCGGCCGCTGTTGGTTTCTCGCCGCCCCGATCACGCCCATAACGATCATAATCACCCAGGCTACGGTAATTCCAACATATAACAGCAAACTGAAAATTTCTTGCACCGCCGGAAAGGAACTTAACAGCCAGCAAAGCAAAGAGGTTACCACATAAGCGCCGGCCACAAAGCAGAACAGAATCGCTCCCTGGTGGGTATGGAACTTCACATGAGGTTCATCCTTTTCCACAGAGAGCTTTCCCATCAGAAACAAAGGGCCGATATAGGCTAATATAGATAACAGCTTTACATTTACCTTGTTATATTCCTCATTCATCGTTATCCCTCGTAAGCTACAATCTCAATGCTGTTGATGACGACATCCTCTAACGGCTTATTGCTTTGGCTGTCTACCTCGACACCAGCAATGGCATCCACCACGTCCATGCCATCAAATACCTGGCCAAAAACAGTATGCCCCCGGTCGACGGGACTATATGCGCCATCCAGATTGGGATTGCCGCCGTTTTCCTCATACAGCTTTTCAATTTCTTCCGTCAGCTTATCCGTGTCAAACGCAGATCCGTACTGCGCCCCAAACTGTTCCTTATACTCTTCCCCGGCTTGATCCAGAGCCGCCTTGTACTGCGCCCAATACTGCTTATAAAAATCCCAGCCGGAAAACGCACTGGCCGGCGCCTGATTGATAAAAAACTGACTGCCGTTCGTATCCGGTCCGGAATTCGCCATAGACAGCGAACCGCGGATATTGAACAAAGTATCGCTGAATTCATCCTCAAAGGGCTCTCCCCAAATACTGTCGCCGCCGGTTCCATCGCCGTTAGGATCTCCGCCCTGGATCATAAAGTCGTTGATCACACGATGAAAGGTCAAGCCGTCGTAATAACCATCCTTGGCATGGGTTTTAAAATTCTCTACCGCCTTGGGAGCGGCTTCCGGGAAAAACCGAATACTGATATCCCCCATACTGGTGTGCATAATCGCAATTTCTTCCCCTTTCTGGGGCATATCCAATTGATAACCTACCGAGCCTTTAGAACCCTGACACCCCGTAAACACTCCGAAGGTAAGCGCCAGAGTCAAGGCGCAAATCACCGCAAGAATCCTATGCTTCAATGAAAACTCCTCCTTACTGATATAAAACTATTTTAGTATATGTGCCATTTTTTTGCAATAGACAGTTTATGAATTAGCGCTTCTAATTTAATAGTCCGCCCGCATATAAATACTATGCACACGAAAACGGGAGGTATTAAGTTGAAAAAAGTATGCAATCAAAAATCGCAGACAATAAATGAACGGATTCATGACTTGTTTGTGTGCGAAGGGGGTGGAGCATTGTGCTCCCAAAAATAAATGAATTTACTCCAGAGGGCTGGAAAATGGAGACGCCTGAAAACCGTGCCGCCTTTCAATCCGCCTCTTCCCTAGCTGACGCGTGCCGGGATCGGCAAATCTTAGAGGGGAGGGCGGTTATCTGCGACAGCAGCCACAACCTTGTTGTAGACTGTGGCTGCATGCGTGGATTGATTCCCCGCGAAGAAGGAGCCATCGGCATGAATGACGGCAGCGTCCGGGATATTGCCGTCATTTCCCGGGTGAACCGTCCCGTCTGCTTTCTTGTGACGGGATTTCAAAAAAACGAAGATGGAAAGACCATCGCCCTTCTTTCCCGCCGGGCCGCCCAAGAGCTGTGCATGAAGGAATATGTTTCAACTTTGGTTCCCGGGGATATTGTGAACGCCAGAATCACCCATCTGGAAACCTTTGGCGCTTTCGCGGACATCGGCTGCGGCATCGTTTCTCTATTACCAATCGACATGATCTCCGTTTCCCGGATAGACCATCCCAGAGAGCGCTTTTCAGTAGGAATGGACATTACGGCAGTCATTAAGGCTATCGACAACGGCCGAATCAGCCTGACCCATAAGGAGCTTTTGGGTACCTGGGAAGAAAACGCCGCCTTATTCTCCCCAGGGGAAACCGTCGCGGGCATTATCCGGTCCGTGGAAAGCTACGGCGCCTTTGTAGAGCTAACCCCTAATCTTGCCGGGCTTGCTGAAATCAAAGAAGGAATCTCCCCGGGACAGCAGGCCAGTGTGTACATTAAAAGCATTATCCCTTCAAAAATGAAGGTGAAGCTGATCATCGTGGACACCTTTCAATATGATTATCGTCCTTGTGCTCCTGACTATTTTTACCACGAAAAGCATATGGATCGTTTTGTTTACTCGCCGGAGTCCAGTGAAAAGCTAGTGGAAACCGTATTCACTTCCTCTTAAGCTTAAAACAGAGTGAAGCATACAAAGCACCTGATGAGTTTTTCTCACTCTCAGGTGTTCTTTGTATGCCTATTCAGAATCAGCAGAAGAATATTTCTGTAAGATCATGTTTAGATACTCCGAAGACAGATCGCTAATGGATTTCAAGGGTGTAGGCTCCTGCGTATAAGGGCCGATTTCTTTTCCAAACCAAGCTACGTCGCGCCACTGGCCACACTTAAACCCAGTCCTGCGGTAAACTCCCAAGCAGGAAAACCCCAGGCCTAAATGCAGCTTTTCACATTTGGAAGCGTAACGCCTCCATAAACATTTTTGACTCCCTGCTTTTCCAAGAGTTCTATTAAAGCGCAATACAGCCTTTTTCCTATTCCCTGGGAAGTATAAGGCCGGCCCAAATAAATAGACAGCTCCGCATTCCATTGATAAGCTTCCCTTTCCATATGACGATGAGCATAGGCATACCCCACGAGTCTTCCTTGCTTTTCACAGACTAGATAAGGGTAATCCTTAGTTAAACTGAGGATACGTTTTGTAAAATCCTGTCTAGTGGGTAATGTGTATTCGAAAGTAATCGGAGTATCAATGTATTGCTCATAAATTTTTAATAACTGCGGAACATCTCCGGTTCCAGCTAATCTAACTTTTATGTCCATTTCTTCTCCTGTATTGATGCTGCTCTGTCATTGCATAACCCACAAAACATCATAGCAATGGAAGTATCAACGTACCGTAGAAATATCGTCATATTATCAGCTATCAAATCCATAAAACTAGTCAATATTGTTTAAGATTGATAAGAATACATTCTATTTCTGCAAAAAATATAACTTCAATATAAAATAGCGGTACAGCTAAGCTGTACCGCTATCAGGCTTCCATAAAGGAAACTTATTTTACTTCTACTTCAGCGCCAGCCTCAGTCAGCTTAGCCTTCAAAGCCTCGGCATCGTCCTTAGAAACGCCTTCCTTGACGTTCTTGGGAGCGCCGTCAACCAGAGCCTTGGCTTCCTTCAGACCCAGGCCGGTAGCCTCACGGACAACCTTGATCACGGCGATCTTGTTGGCGCCGGCAGCCTTCAGAACAACATCAAACTCAGTCTTCTCCTCAGCAGCGGCAGGAGCAGCGCCGCCAGCAGCAGGAGCGGCAGCAACAGCAACAGGAGCAGCGGCGGAAACGCCGAATTCTTCCTCCAGAGCCTTTACGAGCTCACTGAGCTCCAGAACAGTTAAGGATTTAACATCTTCAATTAACTTTACAACTTTATCAGACATGTTAGGTACCTCCATAAATTTTTAATTTAAATTTTTTACGCGCTCTGCTTTTCCGCAATCGCGTTCAGCGCAACAACCAGACCCTTCAAAGTACCGTTAAGCACAGTGACGAAGCCGGAAATCGGGGCATTCAAGCCGCCCAAAGCCTTGGCAACCAAAACCTCCTTGGAAGGGAGCTTAGCCAGCTCCTCAACCTCAGCGCTGCTCATGACCATACCGTCTACAAAGCCGGATTTGACCTTGAAGAACTTATGGGTTTCAGCGAACTTACAGAGAATTCTAGCGGCCGCCACATGATCCTCCGCGCTGACAGCCAACGCAGTGGTACCCTCCAGAACCGGATCCAAGCCGTCTACACCAGCTTCCTTCGCAGCACGGGAGAGTAGAGTGTTTTTCACAACAGAATAGCTGACGCCGGCTTCACGCAGTTCCTTACGGAGCTTTGTATCGTCGGCCACATTGATTCCCTTATACTCGACTAGAACGCCGGCGCAGGAACCCTTGATTTTTTCCGCTAAATCTGCTACAGCCTGTTTCTTTTGCTCTAAAATCTTCTCACTTGGCAATTTCTTTTCACCTCCACAAAATGAGATGTAAAAAGGCCCTTTCCGCATACCGGAAAGGGCCTGAAAGTACCATACACAGAAAAATGCAGGCTTTGCAAGTCACCTTCCTCGGCAGGCAGAACAATAAGCTCTTTACGCAATAAGCACCTGCTGTCTTTGGAAAAGATCAGCAAATATTATACTAGCACAGACCTTTCGATCTGTCAAGCAACAAAATTAAGCGCCGAACTTGTTAGGATTCAGACGGATGCCAGGGCCCATAGTGGTAGCGACCACGCAGGACTTGATATACTGGCCCTTCGCTGCGGCGGGCTTCGCTTTTACAATAGCGCCCATCAGGGTGTCAAAGTTCTCCTGAAGCTTCTGTACGCCAAAGGAAGCCTTGCCAATAGGACAATGGATAATGTTGGTCTTATCCAAGCGGTACTCGATCTTACCGGCCTTCGCCTCGGTAACAGCCTTAGCAATATCCGGAGTTACAGTACCGGCCTTGGGGTTTGGCATCAAACCGCGGGGGCCAAGCACCTTACCTAAACGGCCAACCACGCCCATCATATCAGGAGTGGTGATGACCACGTCAAAATCCATCCAGCCTTCCTGCTGAATCTTAGCGGCCATCTCTTCACCGCCTACGAACTCAGCACCGGCAGCCTGGGCCTTTTCCACATTGTCGCCCTTGCAGATCGCCAGTACACGGACGTTTTTACCGGTACCATTAGGCAGCACGATAGCGCCGCGGACCTGCTGGTCAGCATGACGGCTGTCAACACCCAGTTTAATGTGAGCTTCCACCGTCTCGTCAAACTTAGCCTTGGCAGTCTTGATGCAAACGTCAAGAGCCTCTTCAGCGTCGTACAATTTTGCTCTGTCGATCAGCTTGGCGCTGTCAACGTATTTTTTACCGTGTTTCATTGGTTTTCCTCCCTATTGAGTGGTAAAATCGGAAATTTCCTCCCACCCGGGTATTTTGATCAGTCGACAACCTCAATGCCCATGCTGCGCGCGGTGCCTGCGATCATACTCATCGCAGAATCAATGCTAGCAGCATTTAAGTCGGGCATTTTCTGCTCGGCAATCTTCTTGACCTGTTCACGGGTAATCTTCGCGACCTTCTGCTTGTTGGGCGCGCCGGAAGCGTGCTCGATACCACAAGCCTTCTTAATCAGTACTGCGGCGGGGGGCGTCTTTGTCACAAACGTGAAAGAACGGTCCGCGTAAACAGTGATGACGACAGGAATTACAAGTCCTACGTCGTTCTTTGTGCGCTCATTAAATTCTTTTGTGAACGCCATAATGTTGACGCCGTGCTGACCTAACGCAGGTCCAACAGGCGGCGCCGGGGTAGCCTTGCCAGCAGGTATCTGGAGCTTAATGAAGCCAGTAACCTTTTGAGCCATTTCTTTGCACCTCCAAAATTCGTGGTAACTTACGGAAAGGCGTTTCGCCTTCCTCCCACAAGGGACTGACCGTCCCTTTGTTAAACAGCGGAAAGCCGCCGTTTAATTGGTTAAGTTATTCGGCCGGTTCGACCTGATCCAACTCAAGCTCGACCGGTGTTTCGCGCCCGAACATGGAAACCGTGACCCGGACGCTGTTTTTCTCGGTGTTCATTTCTTCCACCGTGCCGACGAACCCATCCAGCGGGCCGTCCACAATGCGGACGGAATCGCCCACCTCGTAAGAAACTTCCACCTGACGCACCTCCACGCCCATTCTCGCCACCTCTTCGTCGGTGAGAGGAATCGGCTTGGAAGACGGACCGACAAACCCAGTACAGCCGCGGATATTCCGCACCACATACCAAGACTCGTCAGTGAGCACCATCTTGACCAGAACATAGCTGGGATAAATCTTCCGCTCAACCTGGCGGGTTTTATTATCCTTTACCTCTGTTACCATTTCCGTAGGAACCCGAACCTCCTGGATCAGATCCTGAAGCTGACGGTTTTCCACGGTTTTCTCAAGATTGGATGCGACCTTGTTTTCATACCCGGAATAGGTATGTACTACATACCATTTTGCTTCCTCTGGCATTTTTTCTCCTCCGTCTGGCTTATCCCGCTACACCCATGAATAAGCGGAACAGGTTAATCAGACCCGTATCCAATGCAAAAATGAACAAACCGATGATGATAATCACCGACAGCACCACGCCCATGTTTTTAAACACGGCCTTAGGAGTCGGCCACACAATCTTTTTGATCTCATTTTTGCAGTCACGGAAGAACTTTCCAGCGCTACGGAAAATGTTGCGCTTTTTGTCAGCAGCGTTTGCCATGTGTTGTCCCTCCGTCCAAACTATTTGGTCTCTTTATGCGTAGTATGCTTCTTACAGAATCTGCAATACTTATGCATTTCGAGCCTGTCCGGATCATTCTTCTTGTTTTTCATCGTGTTGTAGTTGCGCTGTTTGCACTCTGTGCAGGCTAGTGTAATTTTTACTCTCATGACGGCACCTCCCGGTAATTCGGAATTTTCATAAGCCTCCCTCAAAAAGGCGCAAAAAAACAAAGCCTCCATTTGAGGTAAAATGATTATAGCATACCATAAGAAATTCGTCAAGCCCTTTTTTCCAGGGGCTTGACGAGCGTTCTCCATATTATCTTCTCATATCATTCAGCGTACTGCCCATGAAGCTCTTTTTCGGCTTTTTCTTCTTCTCGGGCTTAACGTTCTTTCCCTTATATTTCAGGGCGTTTTTCCAAGCCTTCTGCAAAGCGGGAGTCATCGCCTCTCTGGCGGTCTCCGCCGCGTCGCCCTCGATGGAATTCAAAATCACCATGGTGATGATTCCGCGTACATCCAGATCGCCTACGTTATAGACATCATCAAGAATTGTAAACAGCTTTTCCTTTCTCTGCTGCTCTCCGGGGGTTCTCAACAGGTACTGAACCTGAGGCACTATTTTTTCCCGGGCGAAAGTCACACCGCGAAAGGAGGGATAATGCTCTTTTTCAAAGCGAATGTCATCCTTTAACGAGGGGAATACATTTACCAGACGGTTGCAGAAAAACAGAGGATCCACATTTCCCTCGTCGCTCTTCTTTTTCTTTTTATTCTGCTGCTGGACAATGGCCTTGCGCTTCGGCCCCTCTACCGTCTCCACAAAGTCGGCGGCAATGCTTTCAGCCTCCTTAGTGGAATCCGTCTCCGGATCGAACAGCCAAACAGCGATGTTCTTCCACTGATTGTCCGGACCCTCGTCCGTCATCGCGCAGCTTCTCAAAAAGTATTTTTTGACCTCTCCGTCGAACAGCACGCTGTAAGCGGAGCCCTCCCCCGTATACAAGGCGATCTGCTCGCTTTTACTGTCAGTATCCACCTTCTGGCGGACAAATCCCTGGCTGTCAAGAGCCTCTCCCACCTTATCGGCAATCAGGTCAAACGCCTTATTATCCAAAAAAATCACTCCTGGTCTTTTATTCATCTGATACTCAGTTTAGTATTATAACACTTCTGCTTAAATTTGTCACCCTTTTCCGCCGGATTCTCACACTTTTTTCAATTGCACCTTTCACGCTTCTGTGGTATGATATAATACTGAAAAATAAACGGCAGCCTGTTTTTCAGAATCATGAGAACATAGGAGCGTGATCTTTTTTGTCTAAACTACAAATCGCGGTGCTGTTCGGCGGTGCCTCCTCTGAACACGAGGTTTCCAGAATGTCCGCCACCACTGTTCTGAGGGCTATCGACAAAAGCCGTTATGAGGTAACTCCAGTAGGCATCAAAAAGGATGGCAGCTGGTGGCTGTATCCCGGCGATATCGGCCTGATTCTCGACGGGCGCTGGGAAAGCTGCCCCGATAACCTTCCCGCCTTTTTAGTGCCGGATGCCTCTGTCGGGGGTCTGCTGATCCGGGATTCTGACCACAGCGATACCGTGAAAAAAATTGACTGCGTGATTCCCGCCCTTCACGGAAAAAACGGCGAGGATGGAACCATACAGGGCCTTTTGCAGCTTGCGGGCATTCCTTTTGTGGGCTGCGATATGACCTCCTCCGCCGCTTGTATGGATAAGGTCATTACCAACGTCATGCTGGAGCAGGCCGGAATCCCCCAGGCAAGGTTCACGTGGCTCTATGCCTATGAGTTTCAAAGCGCTCCTGATGAAGCCGTTCTTAAAATTGAAAAAGACCTGGGCAGCTACCCTGTATTCGTAAAACCCGCCAACGCAGGCTCGTCTGTTGGGGTCAGCAAGGCGGAAAACCGTGAGGAGCTTAGAGCCGCTATTGCCAAAGCCGCCAAGGAGGATGGAAAAATCCTTATTGAGGAGAATATCGTGGGCCAGGAGGTTGAGTGCGCCGTTCTGGGCAACGAGGATGACCTGCTCGCCTCGACCGTAGGGGAAATCGCCCCCTCCAATGAGTTTTACGATTACGAAGCCAAATACCTTTCCGGCACCTCCGGGCTTTATATTCCAGCCCATTTGGAGTCCGGCGTCATTGAGACAATCCGTTCCACCGCCCAAAAGGCCTATCAGGTGCTGGGCTGCAGCGGCTTGGCACGGGTGGACTTCTTTGTAAGAAACGGCAGCGAGGTGCTGCTGAACGAGCTCAATACTCTTCCTGGCTTTACTTCGATCAGTATGTATCCTAAGCTGATGGAGCACGAAGGGCTTTCCAATCAGGAGCTGATTCACCGGCTGATCCAGCTGGCGGTCAAGCGTATGGGAAAAGGAGCGGATGCGTAATGGCCTCCAACCATCCCATTGGGGTCTTTGACTCCGGAGTGGGCGGGCTGACCGCCGTAAAGGAGCTGAGAGCCTTACTTCCTCACGAGGATATCGTCTATTTCGGCGACACCAGCCGAGCACCTTACGGCAATCGCAGCCGGGACACCATCCTGCGCTACGCAAGGCAGGATGTGAATTTTCTTCTTTCGCAAAAGGTAAAAATGATCATCGCCGCCTGCGGAACCGTCAGTTCGGTGGCGGCGTCCATGGGGCAAAGCCTGCCCGTACCCTTTACCGGCGTGGTTACCCCTACCTGCCGTGCCGCGGTAAAGGCTACCAAAAACAAAAGAATCGGCGTAATTGCCACGGCGGCCACCATTGACAGCGGCTCTTACCGCAAGGAGCTGAATGCCTTGCATCCTGAAATCCAGGTTTTTGAGCAGCCCTGCCCCCTGTTTGTCCCCCTGGTGGAAAACGCCTTTATCGACCCCGGAGACCAGGTGACTAACCTGGTGGCCCAGCGGTACCTATCCGGACTGCGCGGCGCCGGCGTGGATACCTTGATTTTAGGCTGCACCCATTATCCTATTATCAGCGCCATTATTTCCAAGGCCATGGGAGATCAGGTCACCCTGATTGATTCCGGCAGGGAAACGGCTGTCTATGCCGCCCGATTGCTGAAGGATCAGCAGCTTTTGGCTTCCGGCGGCCAGGAGGGCCGAAACGCTTTCTATGTCAGCGACAGCGTGGACGGCTTCAATCAGATCGCGGATATTTTTCTCGGCAGAGAAATGAACCACAGCGCCTGCCGAATTAATATAGAGGAATATTAAAACAGAGTAGGAGCATTAAAGCGAATGCAGGAAAATTATTTAATCTCCATCGTAGGCACCCAGGAGATCGACGGAGAAAAGGACCAGATCGAGCTGACGACCGTGGGCACCTATGTCCGCAAAGGAAACAGCCGATACATCGTTTATCACGAGTTTAATCAGGATTTACCCGCCGGGAAGGTCACCTCCGTCTTGAAGGTAGAGGATGACAAACGGGTAACCCTGATCCGCTCCGGCGGCCAGCGCTCTCGCCTGGTGCTGGAAAAGGGCAAGCGCCATTTATGTCACTACGACACCGGCTTCGGCTCCCTGATGGTCGGGGTGTTCGCCCAGTCGATTCACAGCGACTTAACCGATTCCGGAGGCACCTTAGACGTCAGCTATTCCCTGGATATCAACTCCGGCCTCAACAGCATGAATAGTATCTTTGTGGACGTCAAAAGAAACGCGAAAAAATCATAAGAGAGGATAGAAGGAAAAATGTCAAAACTTGCAGCCCAGGCAACCAGAGATTTGCGGCAGATCATTCTAGACGCTTTAGGCAGGGCCGTAGCGGAAAAAGCCCTTCCTATGGAGCCGGCGCCGGATTTCACCATTGAGACTCCCGCCGATCCTTCCCATGGAGATTTCGCTACCAACGTGGCTATGGTATCCGCCAAGGCGTTTCACATGGCGCCCCGGAAAATTGCCGAGGCCCTCTCTCCCTATTTTGAGTTTTCCAGCACCTATTTTGAAAAATTTGAAATCGCCGGTCCCGGCTTCATCAACTTCTTTTTGAGCCCCAGGTTCTATGCGGCCGTGCTTCAGGATATTGAAGCTTTACAGGACGGCTATGGGCGCTCCGATTTTGGAAAAGGCAAAAAAATCAACGTGGAATTCGTTTCCGCCAATCCCACCGGCCCGATGCATATGGGCAACGCCAGGGGCGGCGCCCTGGGCGACTGTCTGGCGGCGGTGCTGGATGCCGCGGGCTATCAGGTCTCCCGGGAATTTTACATCAACGACGCGGGAAACCAGATCGATAAATTCGCCCTCTCTCTCGATATCCGCTATCAGCAGATTTTCAAGGGAGAAGAAGCTGTTCCCATGCCGGAGGACTGCTATCAGGGCGCCGATATTCTAGAGCGGGCTCAGGAATTTGCCGATCTTTACGGCGACAGCTGCTTGGAAAAAAGCCAGGAGGAACGGCAAAAGGCCCTGGTCGATTTCGCTCTGCCGAAGAATATCGCCAAAATGCAGTCCGATTTAAAGAAATACAGAATTGAGTATGATACCTGGTTCCATGAAAGCGTGCTCCATAATGACGGTGAAATTCAGGACACCCTGAAAATCCTGATGGAAAAGGGCATGACCTATGAACTGGACGGGGCCCTCTGGTATAAGGCTACCGACTTTGGCGCGGAAAAGGATGAGGTCCTGGTCCGGAAGAACGGCAATCCCACCTATTTCGCCGCGGATATTGCCTATCACCGAAATAAATTCCAGCGGGGCTTTGACCGGTGCATCGATATCTGGGGCGCCGACCATCACGGACACGTTGCCAGAATGAAAGGCGCTATGAACGCCGTAGGGCTTGACGGCAGCAAGCTGGACGTTGTCCTGATGCAGCTGGTCAAGCTGGTCCGCAACGGAGAAATCGTCCGCATGAGCAAACGGACCGGCAAGGCGATTCAATTAGCCGATCTGCTGGATGAGGTTCCCGTAGACGCCGCCCGTTTTCTATTCAACATGCGGGAAGCCAATTCCCAAATGGAGTTCGATCTGGATTTGGCGGTTCAGCAGGATGCGCAGAATCCAGTCTATTACGTTCAATACGCTCACGCCCGAATTTGCAGTATTTTAAAGGCCCTGGAAAAAGACGGCGTCGTCAAGCGGGCCTGCTCTGAGGAGGAGCTGCTTCTGCTGGTCCAGCCGGAGGAGCTCAGCCTGATCCGCCATCTGGCCGCCTATACCGGCGAGGTCGTCTCCGCCGCCAAGGACTATGATCCCGCCAGGATCACCCGCTATGTGATTGATTTAGCCAACCTGTTCCATAAATTTTATAACGCCTGCCGCGTCAAGGGCGAGGAAGACAGCCTATGCCAGGCCAGGCTGACCCTATGCGTGGCGGTAAAAACAGTGATCCACAACGTGCTGACGATGTTTAAAATTTCCGCTCCTGAATCCATGTAACCGTGCTCGGACCTCTATTCCCAAATTTGTATTCAATTTCTTGCGCCTGAATGGACACAATTAAATCCATGTATCCTACCGAACTTAATAAAAGGAGTTTGCCTTATGAGTTTTCCATTTCACCTGCCCTTGATTTTAGACGGCGCTACCGGAACCAACCTTATCGCCGCCGGTATGCCCAGCGGTGTGTGCGTGGAGCAATGGATCTTAGAGCATCCTGAGAAGCTCCTGGCCTTGCAGCGGGCTTTTCTGGAAGCGGGCTCCAACGCGGTTATGGCACCCACTTTCGGCGCCAACCGGGAAAAATTGGCGGCATACGGACTTCAGGATCAGGTAGAGGAAATCAATTTAAAGCTGGTGGCCTTGAGCAAGGAGGCCGCCGAGCCCTTTCATGCTTTAGTAGGCGGAGATGTCTCTCCTGCCGGCGTGATGATCGAGCCTTACGGCGATCTGACCTTTGACGAGCTTTACGACATTTACTTAGAACAGATCCGCGCTCTGAAAAAAGCCGGCGTGGATTTTATCGCCCTGGAAACCCAGATGAGCCTGGCGGATCTTCGGGCGGGAGTTTTGGCGGCAAAGGAGGCGGGGCTTCCGGTATTCGCGACTATTACGGTAGAAGACAACGGCAGAACCATTATGGGAACAAAATTCCTTCCGGTTCTGATTACGCTGCAGGCCTTAGGCGCTGCCGCCGTAGGCTTAAATTGCTCCACCGGCCCCGAAGTGATGGAGGAATTGCTGGAGGGCGCGGTGTCCCACGCTCAGGTACCCCTGATCGCCAAGCCTAACGCCGGGAAGCCCTCCCAGGAGGATCCCGCCGTATATCCCCTCTCTCCCGCCGAGTTCGCTGAAAAAATGGAATCCCTTCTGGCTGCGGGCGCCCAAATCGTAGGCGGCTGCTGCGGCTCTACGCCGGAGCATATCAGGGAGCTTGCCCAAACAGTGGAAAATACTTACCGGGAGCTTGCTCCCCAGGAACCGGACCATTTCGCCGCTGCGATCGAAAGCGAAAGCTTTTTCCTTGGAGACGATATCTCTCTCAGCGAGCCTTTGGAATGCAGCTACGATCTTGGAGACGATTTGATCGACATTGAGGATGAGCAGGTCAATGCCGCTTTAGTCGAGGTCAACAGTATAGACGACGCCAAGCTGTTGATCGAAAACGCCTCTATGACCCGGCTTCCCATTGTCGTGCGGATTCATAATCTGGATGTGCTGGAATACACGCTTCGGAACTTCCAGGGCCGGCTGATCGTAGACTCTGCCTGCGATTTGGAGGAAGAAGAAATGAGGCCTATCGTCGATTATTACGGCGCGATTTTGTATTAAGCAAATCTGCTCCCAGGTGTCTGAACCTCTTATCCATAAAAACAATCAAAGGAGCAGCGCTGAAAATTACCAGCTGCTCCTTTTGATCTTGTATCCCGGAAAAATGAAGCTCCTCACAGCGTGTCGACGCCTGAACAATCCCAAGCTCTAAAAGATTCCTCTGCCGGCCAGCCTTCAAGTGGCAAGAAGCCTTCTTCTTACACCTCACGTCTTGCCGACCAGGAATAGGCAGTTCAACTCTTGACTGACTCATGTATCCTTTAAGCCTTCTGCAGGACTATTCCCTTTTCCCAATATCTTGGCCCAATCATCTTTTCTCTCCCCGGCAAAGCTGAAAAGGCTCATTTTGATAAGGCACACAAAGCAAAAGCCATCTTTCCTTAGAGAAAGATGGCTTTTTTCATTACTCGTTTTACCGTTAAGCGTTTCCGCAGGAGAATGAACTCATACCGGCTCAAGAAGCTTCCTCTCCGGGCTGATCTTTTAACGAACGCTGGGAAAGGCTATTTCCACCGTAAACAGGTCGGCGTCAGTAGTCACCCGGAAGTTCCCTCCGCAGGCCTCGGTAAAGCTTTCCGCGATGGAAAGCCCCAAGCCGGAGCCTTCGGTGGAACGGGAAGCATCTCCCCGGACAAAGCGCTGGGTAATATTCTCTCCAAGGCCTCCCAGTTCATATTTAGAGGTGTTTTTGATCATCACTGTCGTCCAGGAATCATCCCGGTAAAGGCTGATATAAACCCGGGAACCCTCCAGAGAGTATTGCAGGGAATTTTTAATTACATTTTGGAAAACACGGTACAGCCGCTCTCCATCTCCACGGATCATCACAGGATCGTTGGGTAGGTTTATTTTGAAGATCAGATTGGAGCCGGAGATGTCCTCATCCATATCCGCCAAGGTCTGACGGATCAGCTTTACCAAATCGAGCTCCTCGATATCCAGCTTCATTTCTCCGCTGGAGGCCTTGGACACATCAAAAATATCCTGCACCATGGTTTTCAAACGCTGGGACTTCTTGGACAAAATTTTGATATAGTCCTTTACGTGCTCAGGCAGTTCTTCTTCCTTCTCCAGAAGCTCCACGTAGCCGATGATGGAAGTCAAAGGCGTTTTGATGTCATGGGACACGTTGGTAATCAGTTCTATTTTCATCCGCTCAGATTTCATCCGCTCTTCCAGGGCCACGGAAAAGCCCTCCTGAATTTCGTTTAAATCCTGAGCGGTGGCATAAAGATCAGAATCCGCCGGCAGAGTCAGCTTAGCCTCCATATCTCCGGCTTTCATCACGGAAACCTGATCCACGACCTCGCCCATTTCCTCTACGGTTTTCCGAAAACGCTTTACATATACGCAAACGCACACGACAGCCGCCGCAATCCAAATAACCACAAAGACCAGAAAAACAAACTGATAATACGGGGATATAAAAGAAGAGGAAAGGCTTATCATGAACAGCAGCATCCCGATCACCAGCAAAGCGGCCTCAATTCCAAGCACCAGCCAGAACCGGTCTACCAGCTTTCTCTGAAACGGCTTATACTGCTCCCGCCTGCGGTACCAACGCATAATAGAGCGTATGATGTTATGCCGGAACACGTTCCCTTTGTTATATCGCATATCGTTGATCAGGACATACACATAATAGACAAACTGGAGCAAGGCGATGATTTTGTAAAACCTGCGGCCGTAGGAACTCCAGCAGAAGCCGGAATAGATCGAGAACGAAATGAAAAGCAGAATCAGCTTAACTTCCAGCCACACCTTACCAGAAACCCAGGCGATTCTTTGATCCGCGGCCTTTTTGGCCTTTCGCAGAAAAATATAAACCATCAATAAAACGGCAGCAATGCCCAGGGCGATAAAGGTGCCTGCCTGCTCCCAAAAACGTTCCTGAATCACGGTATACATGGACCAGGGGCTTTCGGTTGGAACGATCTTTTCAGAAAAAGCCATCCGCAGCTCCAGGTCCTGCCAGCCATAGCTTTCCACAAAGGATTCGTAGCCGTCAGAATATTCATAGGAATCATAGCTGTCCGCCCGGTATCTCTCAAGGTAAAGGTCATAAATGGGCCAAAACTCAAATTGACCGGTAATATCCCGGCCGTCCCGGGTGACCTTCACATTTCCATTCCGGTAATCCACAATGTAATTGTAGCCCTCCGGCACGGATTCCTGAAACAGGTTGACATTGGTATTGCTGAAGGTTTTTCCGCTCTCGCTGTTGGAAATCCGATAAATCACATTGGCCTGATCCTCGTTGATGGAACTAAAGCTTAAATTCTCAAAACTGCCGTCGGCGCCCGCATCCACCATCAGCGTTTGAAATCTTGACGCCACCGCGCTCTGATATCGCTGAGTGGACTGCACGTCGCCGTCAAACGCTTCGGATAAGACAAACCTGCCGTCTCCATAAACCGGCTGCTCCAGCAGAAGCAAGCCTACGCTGAAAAAAATGCTAAAGGACATGACAAAGCATAAAAAGCCGATTACCTGCTTACCTGCCGTGCTTTTCGATTTTGTATCCAATCCCCCACACCACCTTTAAATACTCGGGTTCCTTCGGATTCAGCTCGATTTTTTCACGGATCCGGCGGATATGCACCATCACCGTATTTTCCGCTGAAAAAGCAGGCTCGTTCCATACACGCTCGTAGATTTCCTCCGCGGGAAAGATTCTTCCGGCGTTTCGGATCAGCAGATCAAAAATTTTGGATTCCGTAGCGGTCAAATGGACCGGCTCTCCGTCCGCAAACAGGGACCGGGTTTCCAAATCATAGCAAAGGCGGCCGATCTCGATGGTTTTTCCTCCGGTTTTCGCGTGGATATCCCCCAGCGTTGTATATCGGCGGACCTGCGATTTCACTCGGGCGATCAGCTCCATGGAGTTGAAGGGCTTTGTCAGGTAATCATCAGCCCCCATAGAAAGCCCCAGCACCTTATCGGTATCCTCGCTTTTGGCGGACAGAATCATGATCGGGAAGTTTTTTCGTTCCCGAATCTTCAGCACCGCCGACAAACCGTCCAGCTTCGGCATCATCACGTCGATAATGATCAGCTGAAGATCCTGGCTCATAGCGATTTCCAGGGCTTCCAGGCCGTCGTAGGCCTTAAAAACACGAAACCCCTCCTGCTCCAGATTGATCGCGATTGCCTGGACAATTTCCTTATCGTCGTCTACCACCAAAATATTGCCGCTCATCCGTTTTTTACCTGCTTCCTTTTAGGATTTCCCTATGCTTGTAGTGTAAAAGAGATGTCTTACAGAATAGGCGATGTCTTTCTTACAAAATCTTTACGATTTGTCCTCCGGTTCCGGCCGCGGCGTTTCCGTAAACAGCTTCCCTATTTTTTCTTTCCAGCCTGGCAAAGAAGCTCCGTCCTCCGGCTCTTCCTCCTCCCAGCTTTCAAAGCCGAAATAGCATCCGATACAGCAAACCGCCGCTGTGACGGCTCCAACAATACAGGAAAGCTCCACCCTTTCCACAGCACAGAAGATAATCGCGGTCAAAACGCCGCAGATTCCAAGCGTGAACGCCGCGAAGCTGATTTTTCCCTTGATACCCAACTCGCTATCCCCTTTCTATACAATTTACCTTCCGGAAAAGAGCGTCGCTTAACCGCCCAAACCGCTCCATCGTAAGCTCCTCCGCCCGGGCGTTCGGCGGGATTTCACAGGCCGCCAGAGTTTCCAGAGCCTGTTGCTTGGAAACTGCCAGTCCGGCACTGAGGGAATTGGCCAGCGTTTTTCTCCGCTGAGCAAAAGCGGCCTTCACTGTCTGGAAGAAAAAAGCCTCATCCTCTACGGAGACCGCCGGCGTTTCTCGTATTTTCAGCCGAATCACCGCGGAATCCACATTAGGCGGCGGCAAAAAGCTACCCCGGGAAACCTGGAAAAGCATTTCCGGCTGGGCGTAATATCGAACCGCGATACTGACCGCCCCCACATTCCGGGAGCCTGGCTCCGCACAGATTCGCTGAGCCGCCTCCTTCTGCACCATCACCGTTAAGGAATCCACCGGCAGCTTTTCCTCCAGCACCTTCATGATCACCGGAGAAGTAATATAATAGGGCAGATTCGCGCACAGGCACACCGGTTTATCCCCGAACTGCTCCTGAATCACCTGCCTGAGATCCAGCTTCATCACGTCCCCGGAAATCACCGTGACGTTGGAAAACTCTCCCAGCGTTTCTTCCAGCACCGGCAGCAGACGGCGGTCCAGCTCGATCGCCGCCACCTTGTCCGCCCGCCGGGCAAGCTCATAAGTAAGCACTCCGATGCCGGGTCCGATCTCCAAAGCGCACACTCCCTCCCGCGCGCCGCATTCCTCCGCCATACGGGGGCACACCCCTGGATTCACTAAAAAATTCTGTCCCAAGGACTTAGAGAATGAAAATCCGTACCGGGACAGAATACTTTTTATATTCCCTATATCTGAAAGCTGGCTCATTTTTTCCTCCGCTTTTAGTAAATTTTAATAAGTTTATTATATCATAAAAATCATTTAGTCAAAAGCATTGATTATTCTATTAAAATGCAATATGATAGTACTATACCAAATGTTGTGATAAAACGCAAATAAAATTAAATTTATCACGATATGTAGTGCTGTGTTTTACAGATAAAATAGAAGCTGAAGCTGGAAAGGGGCACAAGAATGGAACGAAGAGACAAGGAAAATTATTATTTGGATATCGCGGAAACGGTGGCGGAGCGCGGCACCTGCCTGCGCCGGAATTTCGGTGCTATCATTGTCAATAAGGATCAGATTATTTCCACCGGCTATGTGGGGGCTCCCAGAGGCCGCCGCAACTGTATCGACCTGGGCTACTGCGTCCGGGAAAGCCTTCAGATCCCCCGTGGGGAACGGTACGAGCTTTGCCGCTCCGTTCATGCGGAGGCCAACGCTATCATCCATGCTTCCAGAAACGATACTCTGGGAGGCACGTTATATCTGGTAGGCAAAAATGCGGCGGACAATTCTTATGTGGAGAATGCCGCGCCCTGTTCCATGTGCAAGCGTATGATCATCAACGCCGGCATTGTCCGGGTGATCATACGCAACACAAAAGACTCGTTCACTTCCGTCAACGTAGACGACTGGATTTATAACGACGAATCCTTGACGGGTACGAGAGGCTATTAACCGCGATTCTTATGGAGGTTCTACCATGGATTTTATCAAAGGCAACTGGAGCCGCTATGTGGACGTGCATGACTTTATCCAGCACAATTATACCCCCTATGACGGCGACGAATCCTTTCTTTCTCCTCCCACGGAGAAAACCAAAAAGCTGTGGGCTCAGGTCCGGCAGCTGATGGACCGGGAGGTTCAAAACGGCGGCGTACTGGATATCGACGAGCACACCATTTCCGATATCGACGCCTATGCTCCCGGCTATATCTGCAAGGAGCTGGAAGACATCGTCGGGCTTCAAACCGACGCTCCCCTAAAGCGGGCCATTCTTCCCTTTGGCGGCAAGCGCATGGTCATAAAGTCCTTAGAGGCCTACGGCCGCAAAATGGATCCCAAGGTTGCCGAGGTGCTCAAATACCGCAAAACCCACAACGACGGCGTATTCGACGTTTACACCGACGAAATGAAGCGGGCCAGGCACCACGGCATCATCACCGGCCTGCCGGACGCTTATGGCCGGGGACGCATCATTGGCGACTACCGGAGGGTGCCGCTTTACGGCGTGGATTTTCTCATTGAGGACAAGCAGCGTTCTCTCAAGGACATGAATTATAACGTAATGGATGAGGAGGCCATCCGCCGCCGGGAGGAGACCGCCGAACAAATCAAGGCCCTTCACCGCTTAAAACGTATGGCGGAAAGCTACGGCTATGATATCTCTCAGCCTGCCAAGGACACCAAGGAAGCCATTCAGTGGCTTTATTTCGCTTATCTGGCGGCGGTTAAGGAGCAGAACGGCGCCGCCATGTCCTTGGGCCGCACCTCCACCTTCCTGGACATCTACGCCCAGCGGGACCTGGAAAGCGGCGTTTATACCGAGGAACAGATTCAGGAATTTGTAGACCATTTTATTATGAAGCTGAGAATGGTCCGCTTTCTCCGCACGCCCGCCTATGACGAGCTGTTTTCCGGCGACCCCACCTGGGTCACCGAATCCATTGGGGGCCGCTCCGCAGACGGCAGACACATGGTTACCAAAATGTCCTACCGTTACCTGCACACCCTGGTAAATTTAGGGCCGGCGCCCGAGCCTAACATGACTATTTTATGGAGCCGCCGCCTTCCGGAAAACTTTAAGCGGTTCGCCGCCAGGCTGTCGATCGAGACCTCCTCGATTCAATATGAAAGCGACGACTTGATGCGGAAAAAATTCGGAGACGATTACGCCATCGCCTGCTGTGTTTCCGCTATGCGGGTAGGAAAGCAGATGCAGTTTTTTGGCGCCAGAACCAATTTGGCGAAAGCTCTGCTGTACGCTATCAACGGCGGCCGGGATGAAATTACCGGAGAGCAGGTCGCTCCCGAATTTCTGGCCTGCCGGGGTAAAAAGCTGGAATTTGACGACGTAATCAAAAAATTCGACGCCATCTGCGACTGGCTCGCTAAGCTGTATATCAACACACTGAATATCATCCACTATATGCACGATAAATACTGCTATGAGAAAATTCAAATGGCTCTTCATGACGACGAAATCCTCCGCACCTGCGCCTGCGGCATCGCCGGACTGTCGGTAGTGACGGACAGTCTCTCTGCCATCAAGTACGCCAGCGTCAAGCCGATTCGGGATGAACGGGGGCTGGCGGTGGATTATCAGGTCACCGGGGATTATCCGAAATTCGGCAACAACGATCCCAGAGCGGATGAAATCGCCGTGCAGGTGGTTAAAATGTTCATGAACAAGATCTCGAAATGTCCTACCTACCGGCACAGCAAGCCCACCCTCTCCATTCTGACCATCACCTCCAACGTGGTATACGGCAAGAAAACCGGTTCCACGCCGGACGGCCGCAAGCGGGGCGAGCCTTTCGCTCCCGGAGCCAATCCTATGCACGGCCGGGATCAAAACGGCTGCATCGCCTCCATGTCGTCGGTGGCAAAGCTTCCCTATGATTACAGCGAGGACGGCATTTCCTATACCTTCTCTATCGTACCGGGAGCTTTAGGCAAGAACGACGACGAGAAAGCCGCCAACCTCATCGGGCTGTTAGACGGCTATTTCAAGGAGGGCGGCCACCACATCAACGTAAATGTTTTGAATCGAGATGTTTTGCTTGACGCTATGGAGCATCCGGAGCTTTATCCCCAGCTTACTATCCGGGTATCCGGCTACGCGGTGAATTTCATCAAGCTGTCCCGAGAGCAGCAGCTGGATGTCATCAGCCGGACTTTCCACGACCGCTTCTAAAGAGAAGGACCGCCAGTTTCCATTCTATCGTCCATACGCGCCTGTTTTTCTTTCATTCCACGAAGACTCAATCCAACGGCATTTGGGATACGCTCAAGCTGTTATTTTCGTATTTCCTGCCGTCTCGCTGTTTTCAATCACCGGGAGGAAGCCAGATGAATAAAAGCAACCAGGATACAGGATATCTCCATTCAGTGGAAACCTTTGGCGCTCTGGATGGTCCCGGCATACGCTATGTTCTGTTTTTGCAAGGCTGTCCCCTGCGCTGCGGCTTCTGCCACAACCCGGATACCTGGCAGGCCTGTACCGGCAAGGCTGTCACACCGGAGGATGCGTTTGAGGATATTTTAAAATATAAAAATTTTATTTCCTCCGGCGGGGTAACGTTGTCCGGCGGAGAACCTCTTTTACAGCCGGAATTCTGCCAGGCGCTGATCAGCCTGTGCCACAGTGCCGGAATCCACTGCGCTGTTGATACCGCCGGTTCTATCCCATTGGATTTCTGCCGGCAGGCTGTGGACGCCGCCGACCTTCTTTTACTGGATATTAAGGCACTGGACCCTACTCTATGCCAAGAGCTTACCGGCCAGGATAATCAAAACGCTCTAGCCCTGCTGGAATACTGCGAAGCCGCCCAAAAAGCGGTTTGGATTCGCCATGTATTGGTTCCCGGTCTTACCTTGCGGCGGGAGCTGCTGGAAAATTTAGCTGAGTTTCTTTCCGGTTTTTCCTGCGTGGAGCAGGTGGAGCTTCTTCCCTTTCACAAAATGGGGGAATACAAATGGGAGGCTTTAAATCTGAGGTCTCCCTTGTCCGGCACCCGTGAACCGACCAAAGCGGAGGTCGCTGCGGCAAAAAAAATCTTCCAAAGCCGGGGGCTCTCCATCCATTAGCGGAAGCCCTCAAGGCTGGAAGCTCCAGACGTTAGCGAAAACCTGTGTTAAGAACGGCACGCAAAAACGCAGCCGTACCAACTGTCTTGGTACGGCTGCGTTTTTTACGGTTTGTTGGGAGTCTTGGCTGATACCCTGAGACTTGAAGCGCATGTTACAGCGCGGAACACACCAGATCTCCCATCTCCTTGCAATTCACCTTCCTTGTTCCCTCGGTGTAAATGTCCGGCGTCCGGGCAGTCTTTAAGACCTGTCCTACAGCCCGCTCAATGTCATCCGCCGCCGCAGGCTCTCCTAAGGAATAACGCAGCATCATAGCTACAGAAAGAATCGTAGCCAGGGGATTGGCAATTCCCATTCCCGCGATATCAGGAGCTGAGCCGTGGATCGGCTCATACAGTCCCAGCTTGCCCTCGCCTAAACTGGCTGAGGACAGCATTCCGATGGAACCGGAAATCATGGATGCCTCGTCGGATAGAATATCTCCGAAAATATTGGAGGTAACAATCACATCGAACTGCTTTGGGTTTCTGACGAGCTGCATGGCGCAGTTATCTACATATAGGTGGTTTAACTCCACCTCGGGATATTCCTCGGCTACCTTCAGCACCGTTTCTCTCCACAGCCTGGAGGATTCCAGCACATTGGCCTTATCCACATTGCAGAGCTTTTTGTTCCGCTTCATCGCCAAGTCAAAGGCGACTCTGGCAATACGCTCAACCTCCGGTACTGTGTACAGCTCCGTATCATAGGCGGCAGAAGCCTCGTTTTTCTTCGTTCTTCCACGCTCGCCGAAATAGATACCGCCGGTCAATTCTCTTACCACCATGATGTCCATCGCTTCCCCGATGATCTCCGGCTTCAGCGGAGAGGCTTCCCTCAACGGCTCAAAGATCACCGCCGGGCGCAGATTGGCAAACAGCCCCAGCGCCCCGCGGATTCCAAGCAGTCCAGCCTCCGGACGGTTGCTGCCCGGCTGATTCTCCCATTTGGGACCGCCCACGGCTCCTAACAGAACCGAATCGGATGCTTTGCATTTTGCTATAGTTTCCTCCGGAAGGGGAACCCCTGTGTGGTCAATGGCGATGCCTCCCAGCTCCGCCTCCTCATAGGCTACGGAAAATCCCCGCTTCTCCGCCGTCTTATTCAAAACCTTGACCGCCTCGTCCACAATCTCCGGACCGATGCCGTCTCCCTTCAGCAGTGTAATTTTATATTGCTTCATCATGACCGCTCCTTTTTATATTCGCTAGCTTCTATCCACTATTATCCTCCGTTTTGCCGGCCTTAACTGTAATCTTCGCTACAATTCGTCAGGTTTTCTTGCCGGTCTCTCCAGTTCCGTAAGCCCTGTCCGCCGCTTCCCGCACGATATTCCGTATGTACTTTAGATCTCCGTCCTGCTCCTCATCCAAATCCTTTGGAACCTTGGCGTAAACCTCCATCACCTTGTCCCGCATCCACAGCCCGGGAGTAATCCTCACTGAATAACCGCAGCCATTTCCTACAATCCAGTCGTAAAAGCCCGCTTTAGGGATCCCATAAGCGGATAAAATCGTCATGATGACGCCGCCGTGGGTCACTACTACCGCCTGGGTGGTGCCAGTACGCAGCATCCCTTCTACCAGCTTATCGAAAGCGTTTAGAACCCGGATGGTAAAGTCTTCCCCGCTTTCCCCACCTGGAGGAGCAGTCTTTTGACCGTTTTCCAGCCACTGTTGAAATTTTGGGTCTTCCTTCAGCTCTTCCGCGGTTTTTCCTTCCCATTCTCCAAAATTGCACTCGGAAAGCGCGGGCACCAGGATAGGCGTCACCTGAGGATAAATGATCTTGCAGGTTTCCACGCAGCGCTTCAATGGGCTGACATAAAACACCGGCGCGCCAGGATAGGAATAGCGCCGATTCATGTCTTCCAGCTTGCCGATTCCCTCCTGCGACAAAGGAGTATCGGTGACGCCCACATAGCGCCCCTCACGGTTGGCTGCGGTAGCGCCATGGCGTATGAAATGGATTTGGTAAGATTTCATAATTATTCTCCTTTTGATTTGTTATTTCGACAAATTTCATATTTTTCACTGTAGATTCTTCAACATTTTGCTTTACATCAGGTTTTGTTCGGAATATAATAAGTATACATGTAGTAATATTTACTGTCATCACTGGGGGGACATCGGATATGAACAGCAATTTCCCAAGAATCATCACATTGCTTCGAAAGGAACGCGGATTGAGCCAAAAGCAAGCCGCCTCCGACTTACAAATCTCCCAAGCGCTCCTCTCCCATTATGAAAAAGGAATCCGGGAATGTGGTCTGGATTTCGTCGTAAGAACAGCCGACTATTATAATGTGTCCTGCGACTATCTGTTGGGACGCACGCCTGACCGGAGCGGCGCCACGCTGACAGTAGAGGATCTTCCAGACCCGGAAGCCGCTGGAAAGGAAAATAAGTTCAGAGGCAGCCTTCTGCCTACCCTGAACAAGAAGCTGATCGCCAACTCTTTAAATATTATATTTGATCTTCTGCAAAAGAGCAATAATAAGGGGTTGACGACCGAGGTTTCTTCTTATTTGACCCTTTCCGTTTATAAAATGTTCCGCACCATTTATTCCGCTAACCCGAAAAATCCCCAGGGCTTGTTTGCCGCGCCCCAGGAGCTTCAGCGGGGCTTATCTGCCGCTGCTCAATTTATCGCGGAGGCCAACGCTATCTGTATTGCTGACGGCAACGACGCGGGGCAGCTGTCCGGGTTAAATCGAGAGGACGCCCTGGCGCTTTCTCCGGAACTGATTTCCCAGCAGTATCCTTTGTTCGCTTCTTCCCTATATAACCTGATACAAAATGCTGAGACCCGCATGGGGGTTAAAAAGGCCGGCGTCAAAAAATAGGCGCCTTCCACGCAACAAAAGCAGAGCATTGAGGAAAATTTTTATTCTTTCTCACCTCTCACAAATGAATATGGTATAGAAGGTGAAAGCATTTGAAAAGGCTCTAAAGAGCACGCAGCTATAAAAATATACGTTAAAAAATAAAACGACAGCCTTTAGCCAAGGTGCTAAAGGCTGTTTTTATTGGTTAGAAAACCATTGCGATCAAATTACGGATTACTGCTGGAAGCAGACGGATCGGGACCCTTGCTGACAATAATACGGATGCTGGTGCCCTGGGGCAAAGAATCCCCCTCCGTAAAGCTTTCATAGCCAATTACCCGTCCCTCCGGGTATTCGCTGCTATAGGTCTCGCTTCCCTTGACAGGAACAAAGCCGTTAGCGGTCAGCTGAGCAGAGGCCTCGGTCAAGCTAAGACCGGCGATCGCAGGCAGAGGCCGGTTCTCGGGGCCCTTGCTTACAATTACAGCGATTACCGAGCCTTCCGGAAGCTTTTCTCCTTCCGCATACTTCGGCACCTGGGAAATAATATGGCCCTCTGCCACGGTATCGTTAAATTCCTCCGTGGACATCAGCACCTGGTATTTACCGTTTTCCTGAGCAGCCTTCTGCGCATCCTCAAAATTTTCTCCCACCAGATTTGGCATATCTATGGTCTCACCGGGCACAGCGGAGGCCTGACTGGAATCTTCCTGAGAAGACGTAGAGGAGACAGAAGCGGCGCTGGATTGGCCGCTGCTGACCGGAGCCTCCTCCCCTCCCCGGTTCATCCAAATCAGAGCAATTGTCAAAAAGACCGCCGCCGCCACAACACAGCTGACGATTCCCCAAACATAATTTGGAACGCCACG
This sequence comes from [Clostridium] leptum DSM 753, assembly GCA_000154345.1. Classification (GTDB taxonomy): domain Bacteria; phylum Bacillota; class Clostridia; order Oscillospirales; family Acutalibacteraceae; genus Clostridium_A; species Clostridium_A leptum. Next base: position 171,745 of record DS480349.1, on the reverse strand, counting down.
CTTTTCCTGCTCAGCCAGCGCCTCCCGCTTTCTTTGGGCCGGCGATGCTTTGGGCGGCGCCGCCACCTCGTTCAGCACCATAGTCACCGTAGGCGCCGCAGACAGCTCAGCCCGCAGCCGTTCAAAGGTCTGCGTCCGCCTGTCCGGCTCAACCTGCAATCCATTGGCCAGCGCGGTAACAATATGCGGCGGAATCTGCTTTAAAATATTGGTAGGGATCAGAAGCCTGCCGTCATTTCTGCGCTTTACCGCCTCCTGGGGAAGCTCGCCGGTTAAGGCATAAAACAGCACTGCCGTAAAGCTGTAAACATCAGTGGCCTGACTGATTTTATTGGGCTCTGAATACTGTTCCACCGCGGCACAGCCACGAAACAGCTCCGGCTCTAATTGGGTTCCCGTCTGCCTAACGGAACGCACGCAGAAACCCCAAAGCTTCATCTTGCCGGACTGGGTAATAATCAGATTATCAGGGCTGAGTCCAAGATGCCTGACACCCGCCTGGTACAGATCGCTTAAGCCGGACAAGACCGGCATAAACAGAGCACGGGCCGCGTTCCATTCCAGCCGTCCTCCGCTCCGCTCCACATACTCTGCCAGAGTAATATGCTCTGTCCATTCGGAAATCACATAGGCAGTATGATTCTGCTGGAAAATATCGTAGATCGGCACCATGACGGGAAGCTCCCGCAGCCGCGCCACATTTCTCGAATGCTCTAAAAACTCAATTTTCGCTTCCTTGAAAGGGACTTCGCAGCCAGGGAACTCTTGCAAAAAGCCTGTCTCTGGATTTCTTCCGCACAAGCGGTACGGCATAAACTCCCGGATATAAACAGGGCCGTCGGACACGGTGTCATATCCGATATAGCCTATGCCCTCTCCGTTGCGTTCCAGCAGCCTCCCTACAAGATACCGGTTCTGCAGCAAGGTCCGCAGGGGAAGGCAATCCTCCGGCTGAGGGCGCATAGCTTCCTCATAGCCGCAGTGAGGGCATACATCACGACCCTCGTTATTGCCCATACAGCCCATGCAAAGAGTATGAAGATCTACCATTACTTATCAATCCTCGTCGTCGGATTCTGGGGCCTCCCAGTTGTGCCAGATATTCTGAACATCGTCGTTATCCTCCAGCGCATCCATCAGGCGCTGCATTTTTGTGATGCTCTCCTCATCAGTCAGCTTCACATACGTACTGGGAACCATCTCCACATCCGCGCTCACAAATGCGTATCCTTTCGCCTGAAGATCCTCCCGGACCCCGCTGAAATCTTCCGGTTCGGTATAGATTTCAAACACATCGTCGTCAGCCTGGAAATCCGCGGCTCCGGCTTCCAGCGCGTCCTCCATCACCTTGTCTTCATCCTGGCCTTCCCGCTCTACCACGATGACCCCTTTTTGCTCAAACATAAAGGATACGCAGCCCGGCGTTCCCATATTGCCTCCGAATTTATCGAAGTAATGACGCAAATCGCCCGCGGTACGATTCCGGTTATCGGTCAGGGTTTCCACGATCAGCGCAATGCCGTTGGGACCGTAACCCTCATAGGTAATCGCCTCATATTTGCTGGAATCATTGTCTCCGGCGGCCTTTTTGATAATTCTCTCAATATTGTCGTTGGGCACGTTATTCGCTTTCGCCTTAGCAATACAATCTCTGAGCTTTGAATTGGAGCTTGGATCCGCACTGCCTCCTTCTCTCACGGCGACCGCCAGCTCACGGCCGATCTTGGTAAACACCTTAGCTCTGGCGCCGTCGGTTTTTTCCTTTTTCCTTTTAATCGTACTCCATTTAGAATGTCCTGACATACCTACCTGTCCTCCAATATATAAGTCGTGATATAAATGATTTCATAATGATTTATATTATCACAAATCCCACGCTATGGCAAGTTTTTCAGCTGTTTCCGCCAGCACTCCCATCAAAGGCTCCATATTTTTGTCACGGTCCGTATTTTTCCAAAGAACCTCTCCCGCCAATTCTGTGTTCAGAACCGTAAAAATCATTTTCAGCTGCTTTCTTATGATGTCCGCCCCATCCCGGCTGTCAGCGCCGCAGGTGAGAAGCATAGCCGCTTTTTTATGCTTAGCGATGGGCGGCCTTTCTCCCCGCACAAACCGAGCGGAAAAATACCGTTGGGTCCGGTCAAAAATCGCTTTCAGCGGCGCGGGAAAGCTGAGATTATAAACCGGGGAAGCCACCACCAGATAGTCGCAGGTCCTCAGCAAATGATCAATCTGGTCAAAGTCAGAATTAACGCATCCTTCTTTGTGTTCGCAGAGACCGCAGCCCAAACAGGGAGCGATTTTCTGATGATAAGCCTCCACCATAGTCCATTCCGTTTCTTCTGGAAACGCTTTTAAAAACGCCTGGACTAATCGGGCGGTTGCTCCGTTTTGGTGAGGAGAGCCAAACAAAATAAAACCTCTTTTTTTCGGCATATTTCTCCTCCTTTCTTAAGCCACCATCTATTTTATCAGCAATGCCACAAATAAACAACAACATTTTCATTACAATTTTTTCATTTTTATCTTGCTTTTTCTTTTTTCATATTGTATAATAAATCTCGCTGTTAGTAATTCTGCCGGTGTGATGGAATTGGCAGACGTGCTGGACTCAAAATCCAGTGGTAGCGATACCGTACCGGTTCGACCCCGGTCACCGGCACCACCAGGCTGAGCCTGGATGTACACCGCGCACCTCACTTTCGTGGGGTGCGTTTTGTTTTGCGCCCGCGTCGGAGCAGGCATCTCTTTGTGCCGCATAAGCCCAGGCTGGGCATTGACGCATTTCGCGCTCCAGGCTCGGGGCTTTTTCTTTTCTCTAACCGCCCGTGCCTGAGCTAAACAGCTTATTTGCAAATATTTCCCGGGACGAGTCTAAATTTTTCTCACTTTCAGTTTTTATTCTAGTCGTACAACATAAAATAAGTTTATAGAAAGCAGCTTGATTAAGGAGCAAAAATGAAAAACAAGGATATTACAATATTTGACCTGTTGATTGAAACCCATAAGAGTCTAGAGCGGCAAGGTCCAGGCAGCCCAGAGATGACGCTCCGAGCGTTAAGCTTTGTGGAGAATCTGAATGAAAATTCACGCATAGCAGATTTAGGCTGCGGAACCGGCGGTCAAACAATGGTCCTCGCACAAAATACCGCTGGACATATAACCGGCGTGGACATGGTGCCTGATTTCATCGATATTTTTAATAACAATGCAAAAAGGAATCATCTCGAAGGCAGGATAGCCGGCATTGTTGGTTCGGCTGAGTCGCTTCCCTTTGGAAAAGAGGAGCTCGATCTGGTCTGGTCCGAAGGAATGATAGACGGTATTGGTTTCGAAAAAGGATTGGCGTATTGGAACGGTTTTATAAAAAGGGATGGCTATGTCGTGGTAACGTGTCCCTCATGGCTTACCTCTCAATGTCCTTCTGCGGTAGAAAAATTCTGGGTGGAAGCCGGCAGTGGATTGGATACCATAGAATATAATATATCCGTCATGTCAAAAGCTGGCTACCGTTTCATAGCCGCCTTTACCCTTCCAGAAAACTGCTGGACAGAAAATTACTTTATTCCAAGGGCAGCGGCGGAAAAGTCATTAGCAGAAAAATATAACGGTAATCAAACGGTAAAGGCTTACATTGCGCAGGACAAATATGAAGTAGAGCTATATACAAAATTTAAACAGTATTACGGCTATGTTTTTTATATTGGTAAAAAGATGTAGACAATAAGCCCCTAAAGATTCTTATTATAGTATTTATAGAAAACGAGCTTATTTTTAATCTTTTATTTCCTGGTTTCTTCTTTATATAGCTAATAAATAGCTAATAAAGACGTCAATGAAAAAAGTGAACCATTCTATGGCTCTCTGACAGGCTTGAAAATATCGATTCTTAATAAATAAAGAGACTGGCTGGATTTTAGGGAAAATCAGCCGGTCTTTTTTTCATGATTAAATCAGGATCTTAGTAACAAAATAAGTACAAGGATAGGGGATGACGGCATGAAAAAAGTGGATTGGCTCAAAATCATTAAAATATCAATTGGCTGCTGCTTTGCGGTCTTTTTAGCAGACTGGATCGGATTGAGAAGCGCCACTTCAGCAGGTATTATCGCCCTCTTGAGTATTCAGAACACCAAAAAGGAAACCTTAACCATTGCGGGAAAGCGCATCAGCGCTTTTTTTATCGCTGTGGCCATCGCTTATGCACTGTTTACCCTCTGGGGGTATCATCTTTTCTCCTTTGGCTTTTTTCTGCTGCTGTTTACCTTTGCCTGCTATCTGCTGAAGCTGGAAACCGGGGTTTCCATGAGCACGGTTTTAGTCACTCACTTCTGGACAGCCCACAGCTTTCACTACACCCTAATCATAAACGAATTTCTCCTGTTGTGCATCGGCGTGGGAATCGCTGTTGTTATCAATCTTTATATGCCGCGAATGATCCATATCATCAAGCAGGACCAAGAAGAAATCGATAACAGTATGAAACAAATCCTTTTACAGATGTCCTCGTCCTTAATCCACGGCCATGAAATTGACTTGGAGGCAGACTTTCAATTCCTGCAGAATCGCTTAAGTCAAGCACTGGCACACGCTTATCAATATATGAATAACACACTTTCCTCTGATATGCGCTATTACGTGCGTTTTATAGAGCTGCGGAAAAACCAGCAGGGACTGTTGAAGCGGGTCTATCGGAATCTTTTGAAAATTCAATTTGTCCCGAGCCAGGCGTTTCCCGTCTCCCGATTTATGAAGCGAATCGCAGAATCTATGCAGGACTATAACAACGCCGAATTCCTGTTGTCTATTTTATCTGAAATGCGAAAATTTTATAAGACCACTCCTCTTCCCCAAACCCGAGAGGAATTTGAGGCCAGAGCAGTGCTGTACCAAATCGCTGCCGACCTGGAAGCCCTGGTTCTGGTAAAGCAAAGCTTTGCCCAGCAGCTTTCTCCTGGGCAAATTGATTCTTTTTGGAAGTAATTTCAAAAAATAAAATGAAAAAACCCCTTTACAAGAACATATGTTCTGTGATATAGTAAAAATAGTAAAGGAGGCTTTTCTCATGGATTTATTCGATAAACTCAAGCTTCTTTCCGACGCCGCGAAATACGATGTAGCCTGTACCTCCAGCGGTGTGGACCGAAAAGCGCAGAAGGGGCAGATCGGTTCCGCGGTATCCTGCGGCATCTGCCACTCCTTTGCCGGGGACGGGCGCTGCATCTCGCTTTTAAAGGTTCTAATGACCAACGCCTGCATCTACGATTGCAAATACTGCGTAAACCGCAGGTCAAACGATACGCCCCGGGCTGGCTTTACCCCCAGGGAGCTTGCGGAGCTGACCATCCAGTTTTACCGCCGCAATTACATTGAGGGATTGTTTTTGAGTTCCGGGGTTCAGAAAAATCCTGATTATACTTGTGAGCAGATGATCGAGGCCCTCCGCCTTCTGCGTGAGGAATACCATTTTGCAGGATATATCCACGCCAAAGCGATCCCTGGCGCCGATGACAAGCTTCTCCAACAGCTTGGGATGCTGGCGGACCGGATGAGCGTCAACATCGAACTGCCCTCTCAGCAGAGCCTGAAGCTTTTGGCACCGGATAAATCTAAGCAATCCATTTTCACGCCCATGGGGTTTATCCGCAACCAGCTGCGGGAAAACGCTTCCGATTTAGTGAAATATCATCACGCGCCAAAATTCGCTCCGGCCGGCCAAAGCACCCAGATGATCATCGGCGCCACCCCTGACACAGATTATCAAATACTTAATCTGACGGAAGGACTTTACCAAAAATACAAGCTGAAACGGGTCTTTTATTCCGCCTATCTGCCGGTAAACGAGAGCGCTCTGCTCCCTCCCATCGGCACCAAGCCGCCTCTTCTTCGGGAGCACCGCCTTTACCAGGCGGACTGGCTTCTCCGCTTTTACGGCTTTAAGGCAAAGGAGCTTTTAGACGAGCAGCATCAAAGCTTTCACCCCTACCTGGATCCCAAATGTAATTGGGCGCTAAATCACTTGGACCTTTTCCCAGTGGAGGTCAACAAGGCTTCCTACGAAACTCTGCTGCGGGTACCGGGAATAGGGGTAAAGGGCGCGAAAAAAATTATCACCGCCCGCAGAACCACCAGCCTGACCTTTCAGGATCTTAAGCGGCTTGGGGTGGTACTGAAACGGGCCCAGTATTTTCTGCTGTGCAAGGGAAAAATGATGGAAGGCGTAAAGGTCTCTGAAGATATGGTGCTCCGGTCCATGATGTCCGATTCCGCCAAGAGCCTTTATTACCAATATCAAATGCCCCAGAGCATGGAACAGCTTTCGTTCTTTGAACAGCCAAAACTAACCCAGGAGGATGTGCAAAAATGCCTTACCGGCCAGCTATAACCTATCGATACGACGGCTCTCTTGATGGTCTTTTCACCTGTCTGATGGAAAGCTATCAAAAAAAAGAAATCCCGGCAGAAATCTTTCCGCCGGATACCGAACAAACCTGTCTGCTGCCCTGCCGTGAGATCCAAACAGACCGCGCGGCCGCCCAGAGAGCTCAAACCGCCATTCCCCAGAAAATCGGTCCGGAAGCCCTCCGGTTCGTCCAAAAAGGCTTTCTCACCTGTCTGCCGCGAAAGGAATGGCATCTATTGATGTTCCTCCGCATGGGGTTCCACTTTGGCCCCTCGGTAATGACCATGATCTCCCACGAAAAGCTGGCGCCTTTATTCAACGCTGTAAAAAACTTAGAAAATGAAAGCCATTACATGAAGGAGTTCCTTCGGTTTTCCGAGCATAACGACACTCTAATTTCTCGGATCGAGCCAAAAAACCAGGTACTGCCGATGATCGCACAGCACTTCTGCGAGCGCTTTCCCGAGGAACAGTTTCTAATCTTTGATGAAACCCACCATATGGCCTTAGTATACCGTCCTTATGACTTCGCGATTCTCCCTCTGGAGGAATTGATCGTACCAAAGGCCAGCGCGGATGAATTTTTTTATCGGGCGCTCTGGAAAATGTTCTACGACACCATCGAGGTGCCGGGGCGGCGCAATCACAAATGCCGTATGACCCATATGCCGAAGCGCTACTGGAAGCACATGACCGAGTTTGAAGAGCTTTATCCGGAGCTGCAAGCCCAGCGTGACGGTATCGAGGAGCTTTCAGCTCATAATGCGGCGGAAAAGCCTTCTTTGCTTCCGCAAAGGCTTAAAACCTAAAGCCGAATTTCCACCGGCCTGTGGATCGCCACCTTTCCCGGCTCCACCAGGCAATCCATCGCAAGTACGGTGACGCCGCTTTCGTAAGCCTCTCTCAGCGCCTGAGCAAAGGCCGGGTCGTTCTTTTTATTCGGGGTAAAATAACGGACGCGGGACATCTGCACTACAAATAAAACATACGCTTCCAGCCCTTGCTTCCTACAGCGAATCAGTTCCCGGAGGTGCTTTTCTCCCCTCTTGGTAGGAGCGTCTGGAAAGGAAACCACGCCGTTTTCCTCCAGGGTAACCCCTTTTACCTCCAGATAACCTTTGGCCGTTCCATGCTCAAAGTAAAAATCGAACCTGGAATTTTCAAAGGCTTTTTCCGGCAAAAACACCGTATCCTCGGGAAACAAACCGCTTTGAGGCAGCCATTCCCCAGCGATACGGTTTGGGGCCTGGGAATCAATGTTGATAAGCCTTTCCCCTTTTTGCACATGGATCAGGGAATATTTGGTTTTCCGTTTTGGGTTATCCTCCCGCTGTAAGTATACTTCCGCCCCGGGAACAAGCAGTTCCCGGCACCGGCCGGTATTTTTCACATGACATACCGCAATCCCGTCTCCCAGCTGCACCTCGGCTATAAAACGGTTCGGCCTGCGGCAAAAGCCTCCCTTTTCCACGTTGATATAGTTCATGGGTATTCTCCCTCTTCTTTCCTAAAAATAGATCCGGACAGATTTGGAAAAAGCTCCTTCCTTTTTCGCAAAGGCGGAGCTTTTCTTCCTTTGGTTGAAAAATCCAGGGGCAAGGCCGACGAAGCTTTCTTGTTGCCATAGCCGCCGGCAGTGCCCTTGGATATGACCGCCTCACAGGGCCGGCGCCTCTGTCCCGTTCGGAATAACCTTCCGGCACCACACGCGAAAAGCGCTTTCAAAAAAACGTCTTTTGGTATTCACAAGAATAACGGCGCAGACAAAAAGGACATTCCCTTTGTCAGGCCGTCAGTCCAAGAGCTAGAGCTTTTCCGGATATAAAATCTTACAGCCGCAAGCCTCCGCTTTTTGCAGGTACTCCTCCCTGGGCTTTTGATCCGTAATCAGATAGTCGATCTCCTCAAGCCCTAAGGAACGGCAAAGATACGTACTGTCAAATTTTGAGCTGTCACATAAAACCAGCTTAACTTTGGAATTGCGGATCATGACCCTCTTAATATGGCTTTGTTCATAGGATGACTCTGTAACGCCGTTTTCCAGGCTGATGCCGCTGCAGGAAACCAAGGATACATCGGCGTTCATTTTTCCCAAATAGTCCAGCGTATCCGTCCCCACAATGGAATTAGAGCGGTTATTGACCACTCCGCCGGCGATATAAATTTTGGCGTCCGTATTCTGAGACAGATATAAGGAATTTTTTATTCCATTGGTAATCACCGAAATGTACTTAAAGTTTTTCAAAAGCGGGATTACGATTCCTGCCGTAGAACTGGAATCCACAAATAAGGTGTCATGATTTTTGATGAATTTCAGCGCGATTTCCGCAATGATCTTTTTTTGCTTGATATTTTCCTGTTCCCGCATGAGGATAGAGGTCTCGTCGTTGGTTGACTCAAAGAGCACCGCCCCGCCGTGGCTCCGCTTGATCAGCCCTTCCTTCTCCATTTGGGAAAGATCCCGGCGAATCGTAGCGTCGCTGACAAACATGGTTTTGGAAAGCTCTCCCACGGTGACGGACTTTTTCTCCATCAGAATCTGTAGGATCTGCTCATGGCGCTCAATGGACAGCATGGTTTTCCCTCTCTTCTCTTATGAAATCCGGGGCTTCCAGAGCTCAACGCTTTCTGTCAGCGCCTCGTTCTTCCTTCTAAATTCCTCTGCCAGCTCATCTTCGCCGTCATAAATCTCCAGCAAAGGCGTCAGGACAAAACGGCGTCCCATCATACGCGGGTGGGGAATTTCTAAGCTTGGCCGCTTTACCTGCTCCTGATCGAAAAGCAAAATATCCAAATCGATAATTCTGGGGCCGTTCACAATAACCTTGACCCGCTTCATTTGCTTTTCAATGCCCTGGGTTACCTCCAGCAGCTGACAAGGACTTAAGCTTGTCAAAATCTTGAAGCAGCAGTTTAAAAACGCTCCTTGGTTCAAATAGCCCATAGGCTCTGTCTCATAATAGGAGGATACGGACATCACCTGAATACAGGGATGGCCGTTCAGCAGTTCCTCAGCTTTTTTCAGGTTTTCTTCCCGTTTTCCCAAATTAGAGCCCAAGGACAAATACACCTGATGCTCCATCGGCCGCTGAAGCTCATAAGTAACGCTGACATTTTCAAACTCTCCCCGCATAGGGGCGTGGGGCTTATTTACCGTAACCGATACCCAATAAACCGGCAAAAAGCTCTCCAGGATTTTATCCGCTAAATGGCTCGCCAGGCTCTCGATGAGCTGGAACGTATTTTCCGTAGCTTCCTTCAGCAGCAATTTATTGATGGCCGCATAGCTGACGGTGTTTTCCAGATGATCCTCTAACTCCTTTGCCTGGGTTACGGTTTTTGCCGTCACATCCAAGTAAAAATACTGTCCGTCACGGTTTTCCTCCGGATTAACCCCATGGTAAGCAAACACCTTTACACCTTTTAAATAAATGGTAAACACCGTTTATCCCTCCTGATACAGAACCGCATCTGTCATTTTCATTGCGCGGGCCACTTCTTTTACATCATGAACCCGGACGATATTGGCCCCCTGCCGGGCCCCCAGGACACAGGTGGCAATCGTCCCCTCCAGCCGTTCCGAGGCCGGGAGATCCAGCGTTAGGCCAATCACTGATTTTCTGGAGGTTCCCAGCAAAATAGGGAGCTGAAAGCTTTCCAGCCAATCCAAATGCTTTAAAATATATAAATTTTCCTCATAGGTCTTTCCAAATCCGATATCTGGATCGATACAGATTTTATCCCGTTCCACACCCCGGCTCAGCAGCCGGCGGATTCCCGTCTCAAAAAAACCGTACATCTGGGCGAACACTGTGTCCACTGTTCCGGTACATTCCCGGTTATGTCCAATGATAACGCCGCAGCCAGTTTCTCCAGCGACTCTGGCCATATCCGGATCCCTCTGCATTCCCCATACATCATTGATAATATCCGCTCCAGCGTTTACCGCAGCCCGGGCTACGTCCGACTTCATGGTATCGATGGAAATGGGAAGGCTGGTTCTTGCCCGCAGTTCCTCAATCACTGGCAGCACCCGCTCGATTTCCTCTTGGACGCCTACAGGAGCATAATTCGGCCGGGTGGATTCTCCGCCGATATCGATGATATCGGCGCCTTGCCGTTCCATTTCTAAGGCTCTTTCAACAGCCGAAGCCACGGTGGGATAGCTTCCTCCATCGGAAAAGGAGTCCGGCGTTACGTTTAAAACGCCCATAATCAAGGTTTTGTGATGAAACTTCAATAAACGGTCTTTTATTTTCCATTCCTGCCGCAAGATAGCTCCTCCTTTGTATCACAAGGCTTCCTGTTATTGTTTCAAAGCCTAGGTTCCTCACGCTTTTCCAATTTTCAAGAACTATTTCCTATTTTGCCACAAATCAGCACAAAAGAAAAGCCCCCTTTAGAAAAAGAGGGCGATATTTCCATCAACCATGCGTCAGGCTGGGATCTGACCTTAGATTCCTTAGAATTTTATAAAAATAAATTCCTGACAAAAGGAAAGCGGTAAACCAAGCTACGGGGCTCGCCAAGCAAACCCCCAAATAGCCCAAGGGCTCCACCAAGAACCATGCTACCCCCACTCGGCTCACTAGCTCCAGTACACCGCACAATAAGGGGATCATCCCATTTCCTAAGCCTTGCACCGCATTGCGATAGATATTTAACAGAGCCAGCACGGGAAGAAAAATACCAGAGACAATTAAATAGTATTTCGCATAATAAATCACTACCGTCTCTTCCCCGGAAACAAAAATTTGCACCAAATATTCGCCAAACAAAATTTCCACTAAACCAAGCGCGACACAAATCACTATACAGATTACGACACTTTTTCGAACCCCGGCCTGAATTCTATCCATCTTCCTGGCGCCCAGGTTTTGGCCCACATAAGCTGCGCTGGCCATACCAAAGGAATAAGCAGGCTGAATCATCAGGTTCTCCACTCTGCCTCCCGAGGTAAACGCCGCCACAACATCGCTGCCAAAGCCGTTGATGGCTCCCTGCAGCACTACACCTCCGATACCGGTCACAGAAGCGCATCCGCCGGTAGGCAGTCCCATTTTCAAAAGCTGGAGGCAGGAAGCGCCGTTAAAATCAAAATCCGATCTCTTCAGGCGGAGAATCGGCAGCTTGCAGATGATGTATATCACGCATAAAATGCAGGAAATGGCTTGCGCGATAACAGTTGCGTAAGCTGTTCCAATAACCCCCATATTGTATTTCAGCACAAACAGAAGATCCAGAAGCACATTTAAAATGGAAGCCACTACCAGAATATACAGCGGAGTTTTACTATCGCCCAAAGCCCTCAGCACCGAGGACACCAAATTAAAAAATAATGTTGCCGCGGTTCCTCCAAAAATAACGTACATATATCCGCAGGCATCCTGCATAATATTTTCCGGGGTCTGCATGACAGCCAGAACAGGCTCTGTCAAAAGCATACTGACAGCGGTAATAATCACCGTAATAGCCGCACTCAGCAAAACACTCATCGCTGTAGCCCGCTTTACGCCGGCTTCGTCCCCCGCTCCGAATCTCTGAGCGATAATAACAGAAAAGCCTGAGGTCAAGCCGATGACAAACCCTAAAATCAAATAGTTAAAAGAGCCTGTGGCTCCGATGGCCGCTAAAGCGTCTACACCTACGAATTTTCCCACCACAATAGCGTCCACCATACTATAAAACTGCTGAAAAATATTTCCAATAATCATAGGGACTGAGAAGCCAACCAACAATCTTGTCGGGCTGCCGACTGTCATATCCTTTACCAAGGAAATGCCTCCTCTGTCACGAATTTGAAATAAATATATTCTAAAATCGAAATCATATTAAACGATAATCGGCAAAATGTAAATACCAAAGAATTTCTTTTTTTCAGGCCTTTTTTTGTGATTTTGACGGAGCCCTGTCCATGATAAAATTCTCACTCCTTTGTTCCGCTCCTTTCATGGGAAAATTTGACTTTTTTAACAAAGAAGCATACATTTTAGATCACAAAAGTCTTCAAAAACACAACGCCGAAACCATGCAAAAAATGCTTAAATAACTTTTGATTTTCACGGAAACCAACTATCTTTAGCAATTTTCATATTTACGCGAAATCCGCAGGCTATCATCCCCCTACATTCACAGATTTTCTTTGCCGGTTAGCTTATCCCGAAACCGAGATTGGACAGTTAAAAGGCGGATAAAAGGAAAGGTTTGCTTTTCTCCTTAACAGGAAAGCTGTAGGTGGTCATGCAAAAATCCCCAGGTCTTTTTTCGACCTGGGGATTTTCTTTCTTTTTACTATAACGTTTTCGCCAAAAAATCTTGAAGCCTGGGATTCTTGGGGTGGGCAAAAAACTCCTCCGGCGGAGCCTGTTCCGTGATTACTCCGTTATCCATAAATAGAACTCGGGTAGCCACTTCTCTGGCAAAGCCCATTTCGTGGGTAACGCAGACCATGGTCATGCCTTCCCTTGCCAGTTCTTTCATCAGCTCCAGCACCTCGCCTACCATCTCAGGATCCAGCGCAGAGGTAGGCTCGTCAAACAGCATCACATCCGGATTCATAGCCAAGGCGCGAATAATCGCGATTCTCTGCTTCTGGCCTCCGGAAAGCTGGTTGGGATAGGAATCCGCTTTTTCCTCTAAGCCAATGCGCTTCAGCAAACGCATAGCATTTTCGCCGGCCTCTTCTTCGGTTTGCAGCTTCAGGGTTGTAGGCGCCAGAGTAATATTTTTCTTCACCGTCAGATGAGGGAACAAATTAAAATGCTGAAAAACCATCCCCATTTTCTGACGCACCTTATCAATGTCGGTTTTCGGAGCGGTGATATTATTGCCTTCTACCCATACCTCGCCTTCCGTGGGAGTCTCCAATAGATTCAAGCAGCGCAGAAAGGTAGATTTTCCGGAACCGGAAGGACCGATTACCACAACCTTTTCCCCTTTGTGAATCGTCTCGTTAATTCCCTTTAAAACATCGGTTCCATGAAAGCTTTTATGCAGGTTTTTAACGGTAATCACTTTGCGCCAGCCTCCTCTCGAACATACGAACCAGCTTGGTTAAGCCCAAAACGATCACCAAATAGACGCAAGCCGCCAAAATCAATGGGACGAAGTAATCATAGGTGCGGGAAGCCACGATATCGGACGCCTTGGTCAGATCTCTCAAACCAATATAACCAGCCACAGACGTTTCCTTGACCAGCGTGACAAACTCATTGCCCAGGGCAGGCAAAATATTTTTGACCGCCTGAGGCAGAATAATCAGACGCATCGCCTTTCCCCTGCTTAAACCAAGAGAGCGGGCGGCCTCCATTTGTCCCCGGTCGATAGACTCGATTCCACTGCGGATGATCTCAGAAATATAAGCGGCCGAATTTAAGCCGAAAGCCAAACCGCCGACCACAATCTGCGGGATCTGCACAGACCGGAAAATTATGTAGTAAATGATCATCAGCTGGAGAACCACAGGAGTTCCCCGGATAACCGTAACATAAAGGCTACAGATTTTTTTTGCCCAATTGAGCCGTGGATTGGCCTTGGCGGCGTTTACCACGACCGCAATCAAAACGCCCAGAGTAATACCGATTACCACTGCCATTAAAGAAATCAACAGGGTATTTCCTAAGCCTGTCAAATAAAAGACATATCGATTATCCGCGACAATGGATTTATACACCGAATCCGCAATCCAATTCCAGGCGGAGACAAACCACTGTCCGATTTGAGAAAGCCAATCCAAAATGGCAGCCCGTCCTTTCCTTTATTCCGCCGCTTCTCCAGACGCGGCAATATGATTCATGGTAAATTCTTCAATCTTGCCCTCGTCCATCAGCTTCTGGAGCACCTCGTTGATTTTATCCAGCAGTTCGGTGTTGCCCTTTTGGACAGCCATGCTGTAAACGTCGGTAAACAGTTCCTCATCCAGAATCTTCAATTCAGGATTCGCCTTTACCAGTTCTTGGGCAGGAAGCTCGTCCATGACCAAGCAATCGGCTTTTCCGGATTTCACATCCTCCGCGGCAGCCAGGTATTTCTTCTGCTGGATCACGGTGCAGTCCGGATAATCCTCTTTGTCGGAAACCGCCGTATCGGCTACGGTGCCCAGCTGAACGGAAACTGTTTTGCCGTTCACGTCATCCGGTCCGGTGATCTCGGTGTTGTCCTGGCGAACAACGATAACCTGCTTAGAGGTAGCGTAATTAATGGTGAAATCCACCTGCTCCTCGCGCTCAGGGGTAACGGACAGCCCAGCAGCGGCAAAATCAGCCTTGCCAGACTGAACCTCATTAATCAGAGAATCAAAAGCGATGTCGCGGACCTCCAGCTCCTTGCCCATCGCGGCGGCGATTTCCTTGGCAATGTCCACGTCTACGCCGACAACCGCTTCACCGTCGTAATACTCATAGGGGGCAAAGCCGGCTTCAGTAACCATGACCAGCTTTCCGCTGTCAGAAGAACAGCCGCCCATCGCAAGGGTTCCGGTCAACAGTGCCGCAGCCATCGCCGCGGCCAGAATTTTTTTCATTTTCATAATTTCATAGTGCCTCCTCGAAATTTCTCATTTTATTATACTGAATCGCTGTCAAGAAAACAAGTGTTAAGTATACAGATTTTTCACGTTCTATTTAACAAATTCCTGTAAAAACAAACAAGATATTGAAATATTATTCACACATGCAAAACAAGCGAAGAATATCGGTCAAAAAGCCTGGAATTTATAGTTAACTTTCACAAGCTCCATCTGAAAAATAGGGATGCGGGGGAAACGTCCAGCATTTTCCCCGCATCCCTGTATTCTCATGTTTAAGCTGTTTTTCTTTCCCCATGCTCCTCCGTTTTATCCGCAAAGCTCATTAAGAGTACCAAAGGTATATCCTTCCTGCTCCCACTTGGTCAACAGGTCATCTAGGATTTCCGCATTGGTTTTTGATGTGCTGTGCAGCAGAACCACCGCTCCCGGATGGATTCTCGGCAGCAGCTTAGCATAGGCCTCCTCCTGCGTAGGCTGCTGATCTACGTACCAATCCACATACGCGAGGCTCCAGAAAACCGTCTGATAACCTAATTCCTGGGCCATTTTCAGGTTGCTTTCGCTGTATTTTCCCTGAGGAGGACGGTAAAATTTTTGCATCTCAAGTCCTGTAATTTCCTGATACTTTTTCTCCAAGCTGGTAATTTCCTCCTGAAAGGAGGCTGGATCTGAAATTTGCGACATATCAGGATGATGGTAGGTATGATTTCCCACAATATGTCCCTCCTCCACCATTCGCTTCACTAAGTCAGGGCTGGTCTCCAGATAATTGCCCACTACGAAAAAAGCGGCTTTTACGTTATGCTTTTCCAGCGCATCCAGGATTGCCGGCGTGTACCCGTTTTCATATCCGCAGTCGAAGGTCAAATAAATTTTTTTATCCTCACTGTTCCCGCAGAAATAGGCGTTATACTGCTTCAAAAACTCTGGCGTAGCGTTGCCGACCGGGGTTTTCCCCTCCTCCTGGAAGGACAAGCCCCAATTATCGTTGGATGCCGCAGCCTCCACTGCCCCATCGTCCCGATTGGAAAAACCGATCCAACTGATCACAGCCGCTGCCACAATAATCAGGCACAGCGCAGCTCCAATCAGCTTCTTCCCCTTTATGACCACATACATGCTGACGCACCACCTTGCACAAATTCTGCCGTTATTAATTTCCACTACCATTCTTATCCTAATTCATAACACAATATGTCTCCCAAGGGAAAGTAATTTTCGGCGAATAGTCATAACCACCGGTAAGACGGTATTTTGCTTAGACTCTATAACGCCCTATTGACGGCAAGCTCCTTAAGGCCATTGAAATTTCCTTATCTTACACCGCTTGCCCCGCGGTCCATAAACGGGAGCCGCCATCCTAACGGCGGCTTGGCTGTCATCGAAGATTGCTGTTTACACCCCTCTTTCGCCCAATGTATATTGCGAAAGCTTTTCAGCGGGTGTCTCCGCCGGCTCTGCCGGGAGTTTTCGAATGACAGTCAAAAAACGGTACAGCCTGACGGCTGTACCGTTTTGGGAGAAGATGACTGGTTCCGTTTTTTATTTTTACAACCAAAATTCCTTTCATATTTCCGCTATGAAAAGGAGGAGGTTTCAAAATTTTCATTAGACGCCCCGGATGTCCCGGTACACGGACCGCAGCAGTTCACAGGAGTCATGAAGCTTTTCTCGTTCCTCCGGGGTTAAGGTAAGCTCTACCGTCCGTTTCACTCCGTCCCGGCTGACGATACAAGGGGTTCCGGCGTATACGTCTCGTTCCCCGTACTCCCCGTGAAGCATTGAGGAAACCGTCAAAACACTGTGATCGTCGCCTAGAATTGCCCGGGTAATCCTGACCATCGCCATTCCGATTCCATAGTAAGTGGACTTTTTCGCGGAAATAATCTTTTGCGCTGCGTTTCTCACTTCTTCGCTGATATGGTCCAAATCCTTCTGATAATCCGTTACCCCACGGCTGCGGAAAATATCCAAAATCGGCTTGGTGGCAACCATAGCCTGGGACCAGGGCACAAACTCACTATCTCCGTGTTCGCCCATGACATATGCGTGAACGTTTCGCGGGTCTACGGAAAAATATTCTCCCAGAAGGTACCTCAGGCGGGCGGTATCCAGAGCTGTGCCGGTTCCCAACACACGATGGTCGTCAAAGCCGGACAGCGCTTGCGTCACATGAGCCATCACATCTACTGGATTGGTGGCGACTAGGAAAATCCCCTTAAATCCGGAAGCCACGACCGGCCCGACAATGGACTGAAATACTTCCGTGTTCCTTTGCAGCAGATCGATCCTGGATTCTCCCGGCTTTTGCGCCACACCGGCACATACGGCTACAATATCCGCATCGGAGCAATCCTGGTAGCCGCCGGCATAGATTTTCATATTGGAGCCGGAAAAAGCCAGTCCATGATTTAAGTCCATCGCTTCTCCTTGAGCGCGCTGCTGGTCGATATCGATTAGCGCCAGCTCATCGCACACACTTTGATTGAGCAGCGCGTAAGCGTAGCTCATGCCAACCAGCCCGGTTCCCACCAACGCCACCTTTCGATTTACAAACCTCATGAATAAGCCTCCTTTTTGTTTAGTATTTTCACAAGCCGTCCCGGTTATCCTTTTCTTATGATTTTCCGTCAATAGGCCGCACTCTTCTCTTTTTTCATGAATATAGTGTAAAGTGAGCCCGGATAACATCAACGGATAAGGAGGATCGTTATGGAGCTTCGCACTCATATTTATGACTGTAAAAAGCCCAGTCAAAATCAAATTCCCGCTTGGATGCGGCTGCAAAAGGAAAAGACCGAGGAAAAGGAACCGGATTTGGTAGAACAGTTTAAAAAGAACCCCGATTCCTTTTTTCCGGAGTTCTGCAAAAAGCCCTAACCTTTGTCCCCGTTTGTGAAAGAGAAAACAATTATTGACGGTGATTTTCTAGCGTGCTACGTTAATAAGTAACAGAATGATTAAAAACAAGGAGGTCTAAGTATGGAAAAATACACTTGGCGGGCGGTCATCAAAGAGGGCATGAAGGAAGAATATATTCGGCGGCATGATACCATTTGGCCTGAGATGGTCGAGGTATTAAAGGAAGCCGGCGTATGCAATTACACCATTTGGTGCGACGGCAATGATCTGTTCGGTTATTACGAATGTGAAAAAGGCCTGGAGCACGCCCTGAAGGTACAGGCGGAGAGCGAAGTCGTGGCCAGATGGGATATCTCTATGGAGCCTATCATGACCATGTTCCAGGAAAAGCCAGAGCAGGTTTTTTTCCTCGAGTAACACATAATTTGTAAAAAGGCGGAAGAGAAAAAAGAAGAACTGCGAGGTTTAGATAAACGCCGATAAGGAAGTTCTAAAAACAAACTAACTTAACGACTGACAAACAGGTGCTAGTAGACGTATCACATTTTTAATGTGATACGTCTATTTCAGATTATATATCATGCATTACGCACTAAATTTTAAAGCTATTTGCTGATTTGTTTCTGACATTTTGTTGAGCAAATCGTCCAAATATTGTATAATAACAAAAAGGTGGTGATTTTGTGACGGAAGCCCATACAAAAGAACTTATCAGTAAAGCATATGTAAATGCGCTTGCAGCTCGTGTTGGTATGACAGTGGCGAATTCGTCACTGGATTATGGCCTAGATGGTACATTTAAGGATATAGAATATGATGTGGAGACTAAGGAATATGGCGAAACAGGATTTGGAATAGATTTCCAACTAAAAGCCACTGTCAATGCATTGCCTAAAAAGGGAGTTATAAAATACAGCTTAGAGGTTAAAAATTATCATAAGTTGATTAAAACCCATGTAGGAACTCCGAGAATTTTAATCGTTTATTCGATGCCACGCGACAAAGATATGTGGTTAACAGTTAACGATAATGAAACTTTGCTGCGAAAATGTGCTTGGTGGTGTTCGTTACAGGGGTATCCAGAAGTCGAAAACAAAGAGCGAGTGGTAATTGAAATTCCATTGACACAACAATTGACACCAGAAGTACTTATTGAGTTAATGCAAAAAGTGAAAGAGGGTGTAGCGTTATGAAAGATTTTATATATAGTTTTTACAACATAACCGCGTCCTCTATTGATAGATACTTGCAGTTTAATGGTTGGATAAGAAATTATAATTTTGCCAATCGAAACATGATGGTTTATACTAGTAAAAATAATCGTCAAAAAACATTGGCTATACCCGCAAGTGAAGAATTTGAAGACTTTTATCCTATTTTGAGAGATGTAATTGGTCTACTACAAAAAAAAGAAAATCGTCCCGCAAATGATATTGTAAAAGATATAACTACCACTTTTATTGACCGTTTAGAGTTTCGAGTTATTTCTGAGATAACCGAGGATGGAAAAATTCCACTTGAGTATGCAGCAGACTGTGTAGAAGGATTAAAGAACCTTATTTTATATTCAGTGTGTGCAGAACAATCTGCCCGTCCTATATGTTATCGAACAACAGATTATTCTAAAGCGTTACTCAATAAATTTAAGTTGGCTCAAACGGAAAAAGGAAGTTTTATTTTGAACGTCGATATTCAAGTAGTTGACGAAAATAATGAACAAATAGTGTTAGAAGGATGCGACATTCCAACTCCCTTTGAGCATAAAGTTATTGAAAGGATAGGAACGGCTATTAGTCAAGTAGACGCAATTGTGAACAATCAACGTCAATTGACTGAAATGGCGGAAACGGCATTTGAAAATGGTATTACTGCAAATATGTGTGATGCATTTCTAAAAATGCGTCCTGTTTCAGATACAGATAAAGTTACTACAACAATCCGTTATGCATCTTCGCTAACAAGACAAACCGGCCAGATTGAACAAATTGAAATGCGTACAAATCATTTTCTTGTCATTGATGAATTGGCAAAAATTTACCGTGATAAGATTGCTATTCAAGATGTCAGTCTTACTGGAATTATTCGTTCTCTATCAAAAAAAATTGATAATGATAGAGATTTAAAAACAATTAGATTGTATACTACTTTTGAAGGTGCATCGCGTACAGTAACTATTGTATTGTCAGATGAGCAATATCGTATAGCTTGTAACGCACATAGAGATGGTCTGGAGGTTTCCGTATCTGGTGAACTAGATATGAGTGAAAGATATTGGGTGATGAATAATGTTACAAGTTTTTCTCCAATTCATCAGAATGAATAACAAATCAATTTAGAAATCGTAAAAATAGATAAGAAGCCTAACGGTTTCTTATCTATTTTTTCTATGTTATGTAAAATGATAGGATAGTGTGTTTTATCTTCAAGGATATACTGTATTTTCTAGTTCTGTTTTTATGACCTTGCAAATATAAAGTGTTACGCAGTAGAGTGCCCTTTTTAAGGGTATGAGTAGAAACCCCTTACCTTGCTGCTATAACGTCCTATAAACCGCATAAATTAAGGAAAAATTAACCTCTACTGCATAACATCGCATAATGAATTATAGGCGCGCAAGCGGTCTATCCGATTTCGCTCTTGGCTGCCACATAGCAAGGACGGGGAAAACCGTCAAGGACGCGAAGTGCGAAGTTTATCCTTGACGGCTTTCTCTGGCTTTGCTACTTGCTACCTGCCAAAATGGAATTGCAGGATAGCTTTAATAAGCTGTGCTTTCAAACGTTCTTGAATATCATCATTGATATGTCCTTGGTATTTGGACAGATACTTAATGCGTGGGATATAATGTTTTAAAACTATGTCAATCGCTTCCGGCTCTCCGGCGACTGCCTTTTCAATGACTCCAAAAGGTATCAGCTTCTTGTTCCTCATCTTTTAATCTCTCCATTTCTTTTCGTAGCTGTTTTAATGCCGCTAATTTCCAGTAATTTGCGGTACTTCTGCTTCTTCCATACTCTTTTCCAATTTGAGTGTCGGTATAACCGAAGAAAAAGTACAGAAACAAAACATTGCGTCTTTGCTCGGTCAATTTTGATAGTGCGTCGGCTAACCGCTTACTTGCGACAACAGTTTTTTCCCCTTTTGCAACAAAGACAGTCGGTTGGTCGTATTGCTCAAAATAAGTGTCCGTTGTAAACGGTTCAAACGACGTTTCAGACATCAAGTATTCAAGTGATACTTCCCGTTTCTGTTTCCGTCCGAAGTCACGGTAAGCGGTCATTGCCGCATTATGGAGAACGACTTTACAAAAAGCGGCAAATGTGTATTCGATATGCTCCTTGTATTCTTCCGAATAAATCATCTAACTCGCCCCCTTTCTTCCCAATAGGGGGAACAAGCGTCTAAATTGAAAACCACATGGGTGCTTGTACAATATGAGTTATCAGAACATATTAAATGATTTATAAGTTCATCTTTATGGGCGCAATATCCCGTTGCAAAGATTCGTCTTTTTTTAAGATGTCGTAATAATTAGAAAAAAACACCATAGACCTCCTCACAATTAAAAAAGGAGCCGATAACCGCATTTTTACTCTGCGTGTTATCGGCTCTGCGTCTATGCGTCCGGCTCTTTGATAACTGATATATGTTTCTTTTTTAAATTGATTAAAACTTCATTCCTACATTTAGGACAGTAAAGCAAGAAATTCTTTAGTTCGGTATCTTCTCGTACTCTGATACGGGTCTTATTATGGCATATAGGGCATAATAACCATTCTGCTTGCTTCATGGCTGCCCCACGCTCCTTTCCGCATGATGTATCAACTTTTTCTTCTCCCATGATTTACTTTTGAAATATATCAATCCGACAATCGCGGGTAATACAGGAGAAACAGCTTGACCGATATAGATACCTGTAAATCCAATGTGAATGACAAACGCTAAGATCCAACTTACAGATAACCGGACAAATACCGCGTCCAAAAGCGCATTTATCATAGCAACATTTGCGGAGCCTATTCCGATAGCAAAAGAGTCAAATGTGTACATGGCTGCATAAATCAGACTGTTAATACCGCAACACATTCTTAGATATAGAACGCCGCCTTTTATGACCTCCTGGCTTTCCGGCTCAAATAACATGATGATTTGTTCCGCAAATAATTGCACAATGATAATGGCAATCAAAGTAACTGATACATTCAAATACAATCCAATTTTCGTCGTTTTTCTCACACGCTCTATATCGTTTGCCCCTACATTCTGCCCGACCATAGCAGTAACAGCCTGTCCGATCGCCCAACAGGGCATACCTGCAAATGTATTGATTTTAAGACCTACACCGGACGCTGCGGCAACAGATACGCCAAAATAGTTGAGCATTCCTGTAATTAGAAGATACGATATATTGACAATTACCATTTGGATAGCGGTAGGTAATCCGACTTTTAAAACAGTTATCAGTTTATCCGATTTGATAGCAAAGTGCTTTATCTTAAAATCAAAGACAAACTTTTTCCTTTTCAAGTGAATGATTGATACAAAAAGAGAAACACCCTGCGAAAAAATAGTTGCATAGGCGGCTCCTGCCGTTCCCATGTTAAAGAGGCCGACTAAAATCAGGTCTAATATGACGTTTACAGCCGTCGCAATCGCCACAAAATATAGAGGACTTTTTGAATCCCCAAAGCCTTTCATAATAGAGCAAACTGCATTGTAACCAAACACAAATACAGTGCCGCAGCAGATGATTTTCATATATTCGCAAGCGTCTTGCATAGAAGCCGCAGGAACATTCAAAATATGGAAAAGCGGCTTATATACAATCAATCCTATTATCGTTACGATAAATGAAGCGATAAGGGATGTTGCGAATAGTGTTCCAACTGTTTTACTTTGTCCTTGTTCATCGTTTGCCCCCTTATATTGAGCGATTAAAACAGTACCGCCCATTGTTACGCCGATACAAATTGAATTGATAATAAAACTTATCATAGACGCATTGCTGATTGCAGCAAGACCTGTTTCTCCTACGATATTTCCAACAACAAGCATATCTACAATACTATAAAAAGATTGCAAAAGATTAGCAAGCAATAGAGGAAGTGCAAATATAATCAACTTCTTCGGTACGCTTCCTGTTGTTAAGTTCTGTTCTTCTTTCATTTTCTCAAAATCCTTTCTGAATAAAAAAAGCAGAGGGTAGCCACGATACAGTGCGCCCTCTGCATAACAAAAGGCAGCAGACAAAACATTGCCTACTGCCCGAATATCATAATATATACACGCGAACAAAGCCCCACATGATAAAGTTATGTTGGAGCAAGCCTAAATATAAATGTTCTCGTGTCTTTTAGGCTCCGTACAATGTTTTGAAATATCAAATTGTGCGGAGCTGTATTCAATGCAAAATTTCCCAAATAACATTGTACTCACTCTTTCTGAAAACTTATTACAAAATAATTATAGCGATTCCCATATGTGTTGTCAATCGTCCTGCGGCTCAAAGCACCATATTTAGTTACTGTTAAGTAAACATTGGCTTTTTTCTTTATCCGGCGTAACAGGACATAAGAAATTATTTTAAAAATTTCTCTCAAAAATTTGGCAAAATCGCCTTGCGCGGTGTAGTAGGTAGTGAGAGAAAAAAACAGAGGGTTTGGGAAACTTCCCAACAAGCAAAAATCGCCGCTGTCGGCAGACAGAAAACGGACGATTTTACGGAAAGGGTACCCCTTTCCTATGCTTGCTACGAAACTTATCACATTACAAAGTAAAGAAAGGACGAGAAAGGAATGGAAAAGAAACGAGATACAAAACATACCGAGTTATTGCCAAAAAAGGGCAATCCGCTGCATGAAACAGTTACTTACAAAATCGGCGGTACAATTTTTGAGGTGTCAACGATTTGCGGCGGCTCCGAACCGCTTTATAGCAAAATGGAGCGGCTCATAAAAGCGGAATCCGGCAAAACGCCTACTGACAAAGAAAAAGAAGTCCGCTATAATAAGAATAGCAACCTGTTTGTCGGGCGTTCATTACAGGAGGAATGAACACATGACAGCAAAAAATTATCCCGACAACATTACCGCTTTATATGCCCGTTTAAGTCAAGAGGACGCTTTAGACGGAGAGAGTAACAGTATAGCAAATCAAAAGAAAATCCTGCTCAAATACGCAATGGACAACGGCTTCCCTAATCCTACATTTTTCATTGACGACGGCGTTTCAGGCGTGACTTTCGATAGACCCGGTTGGAATGAAATGATAGGACTTTCGGAAGCCGGAAAGGTCAAGAAGGTTATCGTAAAGGATATGTCCCGCATGGGGCGTGATTATCTGAAAGTTGGCTATTACACCGAAAGTTTCTTTGCCGAGCGTGATATTCGCTATATCGCAATCAATGACGGCGTAGACAGCGACAAAGGCGATAATGATTTTACCCCTTTCAGAAACTTGTTCAACGACTTTTATGCACGAGATACAAGCAAAAAAATTCGCGCGGTCATGCGGTCGAAGGGTAATGCAGGGGAACACCTCTGTACCAATCCGCCCTATGGGTACAGGAAAGACCCGGCAGACAAAAAGAAATGGATTGTGGACGAAGAAGCCGCCGAGGTGGTAAAGAGGATTTTTGACTTGTGCATTGCAGGAAAAGGACCAATGCAGATAGCAAAAATGCTGACGGCAGATAAGGTTTTAACGGTCAAAGCCCACTATGCAAAGCAGAATGGAAGAACTATGCCTGACAATCCTTATCGTTGGTCTGTGGAGAGCATACGGGGGATATTGGAACGCCCGGAATATACGGGCTGTACGGTCAATTTCAAGACCCATTCCAAATCCCACAAACTGAAAAAGCGTCTGCAAAATGCGCCCGAAAATCAACGGATTTTCCTCAATACCCAACCTGCCATTATCGAGGAACAGGTATTTGAGAGGGTGCAAGAATTAAGAGCAAACAAACGCCGCCCCGCAAAGCAGGCTGAACGTCAAGGTCTGTTTTCTGGCTTGTTGTATTGTGCCGATTGCGGAAGCAAACTTCACTTTGCAACGGGTAAGAACATGACGCCAGAACAAGACTGTTACCGTTGCTCAAAGTACAAAAGTAATACCGGCGATTGTACTATGCACTATATCCGTGAAGAAACGCTAAAGCTTTTCGTCCTGCAAAGGATATTTGATGTAACAGCTATGTTCTTTGACGATATACAGAGCTTTCAAAACATGGTTTATCAGCAGAGGTTTGAGGAAGCGGAAAAAGCAGTAAAGCGGCAAAAGAAAGAATTAGAACAGGCAAGGAAACGGATTGCCGAACTTGACCGTATTTTCAAGCGGATTTACGAGGACGATATTAACGGCACAATCAGTCACGAGCGATTTTTGAAACTGTCCGCCGAGTATGAAGCGGAACAAAAGGAACTGACAGAATTTGTCAAGGTAGGGCAAGCCGCCGTTGATACCTACGAACAGGACAGGACGGATTTTGACAGCTTCGCCGCCGTTATCCGCAAATATGTGGGAATACGAGAATTAACGCCTGCTATCGTCAATGAGTTTGTAAAGAAAATCATTGTCCACGCGCCGGACAAATCCAGCGGACACCGCAGACAGAAGATTGAAATTGTCTGGAACTTTATCGGGGAACTGGAACAGGACGAGAACAAGCAGACCATTGAACGGCAAAGAAAAGGCAGAACGGCATAGCCTTTTGACTATGCCGCCCTGCGGTAATACAATTACTTCCTTATGGGCGTGTGCCTTTCCCCTTACAGCTCTTCTTTTCTGCACATTTTACACGCGGAAGTTTAAAAGCTTTCTGTTTCCGCCCGCTTTCTCCTATCAGAACCTCTTTCGGGCTCACCCTTCCTCCTCTTGAAATTCTTCCAGGATTTTTAGGCTGCTGCTGGTTCCAATTCGTTCCGCGCCCGCCTCGATCATCGCTTTGCAGGTTTTCCAGTCTCGGATGCCGCCGGCCGCCTTTACTTTCACAGCGCCGCCTACCACGGCTTTCATCAGCTTCACATCCTCCACAGCAGCGCCTCCGGTGCCAAACCCTGTGGAAGTTTTTATAAAGTCCGGCTTCACTTCCTTCGCAATTTGAGCAGCCTTCTGGATTTCCTCCTTGGTCAAGTAGCAGTTTTCAAAGATTACTTTAGAGATCACCCCGGCTTCCCGGCACACAGAAACAATCCGCTCCATTTCCTCTTTGATATATTTGTAATTTTTATTTTTCAGTTCCGCCACATTGATCACGTAATCAATCTCATCCGCTCCGTTAGCGATAGCGTCCTTTGTTTCAAACACTTTACACTCAATGGTGGTTTGCCCCAAAGGGAAGCTGACCGCAGCGCCCACATGCACCCCGGAGCCCTTCAAATACTCCTTGCACAGCGCTACCGGCGCTGAGTTGACCGCTACCATTTTAAAGCCGTATTTTTTGCTGTCCTCGCACAGCCTTTGAAAGTCCTCTTTGGTCGCAAACGGCTTCAGCAAGGTATGGTCAAACATGTTGGCCAATTGCTCTTTTGTCATTTTTTCCATTTTGTATTCTCCGCCTTTCCTCAATAAACTCTTAAAATGATAGATTCAGTAAATATTCGCCTGATTTTTGGGGACGCTCAAAAAGTTATCAACCGGCTATCGTTCCGATTATTGATTTCACGCAGCAAGCCTGGCTATGCCTGATGCCGTGCCTTCTGTAAAAAAGTGTAAACGGACCGCAGCCGCTCAAAGCTGTTCCGGTAGGCCTGCGTGTAAGGCTGATAATCCAGATGCCCCTGGGGCTCAGGAATAAATTCTTGCTTCTGGGCCGTGAGCCGGTCCACGGTTTTAGGAATCGAGTCATAAAGCCCTACGCCATAACCGGCGATCACACCACATCCCAAGGCCCCGGTATCCGGATTTTCCAGCGTGCGGACCGGCAGCCCGAGGACATCCGCCTTGATTTGATTCATCAAGGCGCTCTGGGCTCCGCCGCCTACCGACAGAACATGCGAGCCGCCCCCCTCTAACAAAACGGATTCCTGAATAATATCTAAATACATTTTATACTCATACGCCAGGCTTTCCACGATCGCGCGATATAAATACCGGTAGTCATGCCGCATTGTAAGCCCCAGCCAGCTGCCTTTTATCACACCGTCGTTTGGACAGACACGGCCGGAAAAGTGAGGCGTAAAAATTAGTCCTGCGCTGCCTCTTGGCACCTCCTCCGCCAAGGCATCCAGTTCCCGGTAGCTTTTTTCTCCCCTTAAAATGGCGTCCCGGAACCATTTTAAGCACATTCCGCCTCCGGAAATATAAGCCATCGGGGTATACAGGCCCTCAATCACTCCCGGAGCAAACAAAATTGTCTTGTATTTCACATCCGGCTGGTACCTGCCGACCGCGCAGGCAAATACAGAGGCAGTCCCCGCCACGTCATACATAACCCCGGGCCTCGTGATCCCAGCGCCCACAGCGCAGGCGGCGGTATCGCCGCAGCCGCACACTACCGGGGTTCCTTCCCGCAGGCCGCAGGCCTCGGCGGTTTCTTTCGTCAAGCCTCCCGCCAGATCCCAGGGACGGACAATTCTGGGCATCTTGCTTTCTTCCACACCCAGCGCCCGCAATAGCCTGTCTGACCAGCCCTTCCTTCTGGTATCTGCAAATCCGGAAAAATGAAGATAAGTATGGTCTATAAACGCCTGTTCGCCCGTTAAGCCGCAGAAGCGCATCGTCAAATAGCTTCCGGGCGGGACGAATTTATCAATCTTCCGATAGATCTCCGGACGATGCTTTTTCCACCAAAGAATTTTCGGCCCATGAGCATAGGTCACGGGCGCTCCCGTAATAGAAATAATTTCATCCTCGCCAAAGGCCCGAAGCTCCTCCCAGCTATCCTCGCACCGTTTATCCAGCCAGCTGTCATAGGGCGTAACCGCTTCTCCATTTTTCCCGATTCCCATAGTGCCCGCCATTTGCGCGTCCATACAAATAGACGCCACCTGCTGGGGGGCGATCCGCGCTTTTTCCACCGCTGCTTTCACGGTTTCCACAGCGTCGCCATACATCCGATCCGGTTCCTGCCAAACCCAGCGGTCTCCTTCATAAATTAGTTCTGTTTCCTTAGAGGCCTGAGTAAGAATCCTTCCCGATTCCTCCATAACTGCCGCACGGGTGCTTTGCGTGCCGATATCGACGCCGATCAGATACTGCATGGCAGAACCGCCCTTCCGTTTTATTTCTGTTATATGTTATCATATATTCTTTTATTGTGCAATATATTTTTTGATTTCTATTATTTATTGTTGAATATTAGGATATGTTATGATAATATAAAACAAAACAACAGCAAAGGAGTTTATTCCATGAAGGCAAAACTGCTTCCCCTATACTTTAAAGAAAGAAACCCTCGGGAGACTCGGGAATTTGAGGAACAGCTAAAAAAGCTGCAAATTCTCTACGGCGCGGAAGCCGATTTCCTTCCTCCTCAGCCGCTGGGAGAGCCTGTCCCTCCCGATGCAGACGCCATAGTATTCCCCCAGCTTCTAGGAGCTGTCTTTCAATACCGCGAATTTATAGAGAGCGTCTCGCTGCCGATTATTATTCTAACCTCAGAATTCGGCACTGTGGAAATGTGGGACTGGGAGATCGTGGCTTATCTGCGGGGCGAACTGGGTCGAAACGTATTCTCCCCCTATCAATGTGAGCTTGCTAAAGTGGTTCTTCGAGCTCTCTCCGCTAAAAGGAAACTGCGCTCCGGCATGAAGTTTCTTATGCTGCAGGATAATCCGGGAGAAGGGATGCAGGCGTATCTGTTCAAGCGGTTTTACTGGTGGGATAAGTCCTGCACCCGTCAGATTGAAGATACTTTTGGCGTTCAAATTGTGTACCGCAGCTGGAAAGAGGTGAATTTCAGGGCAGCTCAATTTTCTGACGCTCAGGCTCAGGAGCTATGGAACCAGCGCCCTGTTCCTATCCAAGAAGTACCGCAGGAGAGCATCTTAAAGGCTGTGAAGCTTTATTTAGCAATCCGCGAGCTGATCCTCGAAATCGGTGGAGTCTGCGGCGCGGGCGCTAATTGTCTGAACGAATCCTTCCACAGCGCTACCACACCCTGTCTGGCCTGGAACTGGCTATTTGAATACGATCATATTATTTGGGCGTGCGAAGGAGACACGGTTACTTTAATCAGCAAATTTATCCTCTATTCCGCACTGAAAACGCCTATGATGATGACGAATATCTATCCCTTTCTAGTAGGAATGGCGGCCTTAAAGCATGAAAAAATTCAGCGTTTTCCCAGCATTGACGATCCCGACAGCCACGCGCTGGGAGTTCACTGCGGATATTTCGGCTGCGCTCCTCAGAGCTTCTGCACGCAATGGGTCATGCGCCCTAAGGTGTTGGACATCGTCAGCGATGACGCCGTTGTTATCGACTGCCGTATGGCAGCAGGGCCTATTACGATGGCCAAGCTCCGCTCCGATATGAAAAAGCTTACCATCATCGAGGCGGAAATTGAAGATTACGTACAATATCCCGGCTCTGATTGCCGCAACGGGGCTTTGCTCCGCTATCGAAACGGCAGCGGGCACAAGGTAATGGAAAGCCTCTCCTCCCACCACGCAATCCTAATTCAAGGAGACGTTACCTATAAGCTTCTTCAAATGGCAAAGGTCTATGGCTTTGACACGGAGGTTATCTAATAAAACATTCAACAATAGAAAAACGATACATAGGAGGGTATTGCATGTTAGCGGCAAGGATGTACGGAATCAATGATCTTCGGATCGAGGAGATGCCAAAGCCAAAGATCGGCGCTGGGGAAATTCTGGTAAAGGTCCGGGCCGCCGCAATTTGCGGCACCGATGTGCGGATGCTCACCAGCGGCGCGAAAGGGACCGATTCGTCCCAGCCTTTGGTGCTGGGCCATGAGTTCGCAGGAGATATTGTGGAAATCGGTTCAGGAGTAACCGGGTATCAAGCCGGCATGAGAGTAGCAGTGGCGCCTAATATGGGCTGCGGTGTGTGTGATTTATGCGTCAGCGGCAACGGACATTTATGTCCGCACTACCAAGCCTTCGGCATCAATCTGGACGGCGCTTTCGCAGAATACGTCAGAATTCCCTCCCGCGCGGTAGCCGGCGGCAACGTGGCAGTTCTTCCGCGGAGGGTTTCTTATGCGGAAGGCGCTCTGAACGAGCCCTTCTCCTGCGCCTATAACGGCTCTCAGCACTGCCATATCCAGCCAGGCGACTATGTGCTGGTGGTCGGTTCCGGCGCCATCGGCTTAATGCATGCTAAGCTGGCTAAGCTGGCAGGCGCCGGCCGTGTGGTGATCAGCGATCTGTCGCCGGAACGTCTGGAGGAATGCCGGCGCGTAGACCGGAGCCTGATTCCCGCGGCTTCCTTAGAGGAAAAGGATGTAAGCCGGCTGACCAAGGGCCGGGGCTTTGACGTGATCATCACCGCGTGTCCCTCTCCCGCCGCCCAGGAATCCGCGCTTTCACAGGCCGCCGTCAACGGCAGGATCTGTTTCTTCGGAGGCCTGCCCAAAGGGAAGGAGGTCGTGCGGCTTAACTCCAATATAATCCATTACAAGCAGCTTATCGTTACCGGGACCACCCGCGCAAGTCTGTCGCAATACCGCAAGACTCTTGATTTTATTGCCGATGGCGTCGTCGAGGTTGCCAGTCTGATAACTAAAAAAGCCCCTTTGGACAAAATATCAGATCTGTTTGAGCTGGCGAAGCAGGTGAAGGGTTTAAAAAACGTTGTAGAATTCTAGCGTCCGGACTTTTAGATCAGCAAATGAACAGAAAGTGAGTGTGAGCTTTATGAAGAAAAACTACCGTGGAATCTGTCTCATCGGCGCTGGCCGGGCGGGGATGATCCATGCGCGTAATTTTCAGCGCAGTGTGCCGGGATTTCGGATCGTCTCAGTAGCCGACCCCGTGGAGGAGGCCGCAGCTTCCGCATGCCGGGAGCTGGAAATTGAAAAATATTATCTGGACTACAAGCAAGCCTTGGAGGATGAAGAAACCGACGCGGTTGTTATCGTTTCCCCCACCAAATATCACTGTGAAATCGCCGTATGCGCCGCGAAGCATCGCAAGGACATTCTACTGGAAAAACCCATGGCCATGAACGCCCGGGAATGTGTGCAAATCATGGAGGCAGTCAAGGACAGCGGGGTGAAGCTGCAAATCGGATTTATGCGCCGGTTTGACGAAAGCTTCCAGGCTGCCAAAAAGGCAGTGGAAGCTGGAGAGATCGGCAGTGTGGTGCTGGTCAAATCCCTGACCCGCGGGCCCAGCACCCCAAGGCCTTGGATGTATGATATCAAAAAAAGCAATGGTCCTTTGGCGGAAGTCAACAGCCACGATATTGATTCCTTGCGTTGGTTTTCTGGGAGCGAGTTTGAGCATGTGTACGCGATCGCCGGAAATTATCGTTGCCATGAAGCCCAAAAGGAATTTCCTGACTTTTATGACAACGTGGTGCTGAACGGTAAATTTAAAAACGGCGTGCTCGCCTCTATCGACGGTGCTCAGGGAGTAGGCTACGGCTATGACGCCCGGGTAGAAATTCTGGGCACAGACGGGGTAATCTATCTGGGAACCAGCAACGAAAACAATATGATCTGCGCCAACCGCAGCGGTAATCAGGTACGGCAGTTTATTAAAAGCTGGAAGAATTTATTTGAGGACGCATATCTAAAGGAGGACCTTCACTTTGCCGAATGTGTGCTGGAGGATAAAACGCCCTGTGTGACGGGCGTTGACGGCCTGATGGCGGTGAAAATCGTCCAGGCCGGAAACCTTTCCATCGCAGAAAAAAGAATCGTAAGGCTAGAAGATTGACAATTTGATTAAAATCACTCTTTCCTTCGCGCCAGTTGCTTTCTGATTTCCATCATATTTGCAGTCTTTCCATCCCGCTGGCTGTCCTGATCGCAAATTAGCATGGCTTCCTGCAAAGTCACTATAAGCGGAATTTTATTCTCATTGCTTTGTTCTTCAACAGCAAAGCACTAAAAATCCGGCTTCCTATTTTCTGGGGCTCTGGTTAAGATCTTAGAAAGCCCAGATCAAAATGCGCCGGAAGAATCTCCAAACAAGCGTATAGAATCAAATGAGAAGATGAAAACAAGTTCGTGCGGTTTTTTACAATTCGCAGGGAAGAACGCCCCGCAAGAGGAGGATCAAAGGCCAAAAGGAAATCTTGCGCTGAAAATTGGCCTTCATCAGGGAAGAAGGCCGCTTTTGCTTACTCCCTCACAATGGAATACATTTTCATATCTAAAATCTTCCCATTCTTAACCGCGTTCTTTCTTAAAACGCCTTCTAAGGCAAATCCAGCCTTTTCCAAAATCCGGCACGACGCCTGATTATAAGCAAAGGGCTCGGCAAAGATCCGAAGCAGATCTGTATTTTGAAAAAGATAGCGGCAGAGCCGCTTAACAGCGTCAGAACCAATTCCCCTCCCCCAATCCTTTTCAGCAATATAATACCCGATCTCCGCTGTGCGGGAATGAATATTTTCTTTCCGAAAAGCGCCGATACTGCCCGCCAGCCTGCCGTCCGCTGTAATGGCAAAGGCATAGGTGGAATCCGGCTCCGCCTCGCTCATAGACTGAATAAACGCTTTTGCGTCCGCCAAAGTGTATGGATAAGGAATCCCATCCCGTAAATTATCCAGGATCTTTTTATTATTAAGAATCTTTTGCAGCTCTGTTGCGTCTTCCATGCGCCACGGACGCAGCTCACATAGCATAGTATTTCTCTCCTTTTCAGTAATTTTGAATTCTTTCATCGGGGCGATAGCCCTCCATCCGCTGGAAAACAAAAAGCTTAGCAGCTTATGAGAGCGGCTGGCTTTAGAAGCAATAAAAAACGCCGCCTAAAATGGAAACGGGAGCTTAACGCGGCGGTATCATAAACACTTGTTGTTTTCGCCTTAAGCCTGATTCCCGGCCATGCATCAGCGCCTCTATTATGTTTTTCGCTTCTTTTTGACTGTTTACATTTTCCGCTTATTAATAATCGTCTATTCTTGCGTTTCTTTTCGGATTATATTATAATAAAATTTATTAAGTTTATCGCTGAAAGATTATAGAAGCAAATAAAGAAATATCCTTTTAAGAATTATGAGATCGGAGTGGTCACACATGAAGCCTCAATCCGAGCACCCCTTATTTGCAGAGGAGCGAAAAGGCCAAATTTTGGAGCTTCTGCGGCAGAAATCTAAGCTGCTGGTTCCCGAGCTCTGCGATTATTTCGACGTTTCTCCCGCTACCATTCGAAATGACCTACGGGACCTGGAGAACGAAAGAAAGCTGAAACGTACCCACGGCGGTGCCATCTCTCTGGAAAAAACCTCCTTTGAGCTGGATTCCAGACATAAGGAAATCCGGAATATGGAGCAGAAACGGCAAATCGCCGCTTGTGCCGCAAAGCTGATTGAGGATGGAGACACCATTATCCTGGACACCGGTACTACTACCCTGGAACTGGCCAAATGTCTTTCGGGAAAACGGGACCTGACCATCGTTCTCAATGACATAGAAATCGCTTCTTTATTGGAGGAATTCACCCAAGCCAATCTAATTTTGATTGGCGGCACCCTGCGCCATGGCTTCCACTGTACGGTAGGCCCTATGGCGGTATCCTATCTTTCCGAGCTGAATGTAGACAAAGTTTTCCTCTCATCCAATGCCGTTTCCCTGGACCGCGGCTTTACCACTCCTGATTTCAATCAGGCTGAGGTCAAAAAAACAATGATCCAGGTGGCGTCAGAAGTAATCATGCTCAGCGACAGCTCGAAATTCGGGAAGCTTTCCTTTACCCAGTTCGCTGCTTTGTCGGATATTGACAAGCTGATTACCGACAAAGGAATTGATCCGCAAGCTGCGGAACAGCTGCGGCAGCTGGAGTCTTTTGATCTAGTCATCGCATAAACGTATCAGAAAGCCCTATCCGGTCGTACCGCCGGATAGGGCTTCTTTGTTTGACTTTGATACCTGCCGTCCTGCTGGAAGAATGCCCCAAAAGAGAGCTCCATAATAACCAGCGCGCAAAGAACCCCGCTGGCCTTAGGAGTGCTGCACTCCAAAATAGAAAAATTCAATTTTAAGAATATTGGAAGCTTAACGCTGTAAAGGAAATAAATATGGGTGGAAACATTCGGCGCCGCCCGCCTCCCTGCCGGCAGCAGAACTCCTATGAGCGCCGTTTATGCCGCTGCCCTCGCCGACGGTGAAATCAAAATCTAAAACAGGATATTCGCTTCAAAGCAAGGCTTTCCTTCCCGTTCGCCCGTTATATCGTAGCCATTTTCAATGGGGCCCATAAGCAGATCCATTGTTTCTCCAAGACGCAGCTCATTATGATAAGCCAACACCATGGATCGTACTGGATGCTCAGTAATTTGAGAAATGGGCACCAGATCGCACACGATAGAGGCGTATTCCGTATTGTTTAAATGGCCGTTTTGATCCACCTTTGAGTAAACGGCAGACTGTTCTCCAGCATGCTCCATGCATTCAGACTTCACAAGCTTGCAAGGATGCTCCGGCACCTGTTCCGTCAGGAAAGGGAAATGAAAATTTTCCGGAATTTTACGCAGAATCCTACGGGTCTGGGTATCCACCAAAATCCACCTGCTGTCCACAGAGGCGGCCTCCTTCCCCTGATCATCATAGGCGCTGGTATACCGATGGTAAACTGCCTTTACCGGCAAGGAGGGCTGAGTCACCAGCTTCAGCTTTTCTCCTACCAGGATTTCCCGATGAAACAGCAAGGATATCTTCGACAGCAGGAAAGCCGTATTCGTGGATTGATAGTAGGCGGCGTCTAATCCGAATATGTCGCAGTGCTCTGTGCTGATCTGCTGTACCTGCTTTAACAGGGCGGCGGCTGTCATCCGGTTTTTCACGTCACATTCATACTGATATACGGTAATCTCTTTTTCATAGCTCTTTTCATACATAGCAATGATTCCCTCTCTTATGCCTGTGCAGATTTTCAGACCGTTCTCACGTCCTTCAGACTACAAAGCTTATGACAACAGAGAATCGGTTTTTCTGATTCTATATAGCTTTATTATAACGGTTCCCGGTTCTTCTGCCAATGATAGTTCCCGGCTTTTGTGAAAAGTCCTAAAATTTTTTCTGAAATTTTGGCGATTGTTTTCCCCTTTCCTTCGACAAAACATTATGAATTTTTTATGAATTATGATATAATTTTCAAGATAAAATCAATAGGGGGTATCTCTTTGGAACGTAGAAAAATCATACAAGTGGATGAAAAGGTCCCGGTTTCTATGCTGATTCCGCTGAGTGTTCAGCACATGTTCGCCATGTTCGGCGCATCCATCCTGGTTCCTACTTTATTCGGCATTGATCCCGCCATTGTTCTTTTAATGAATGGTATCGGCACAATTTTATTTATTATCATCACTAAGGGGAAGGCTCCTGCTTATTTGGGTTCCAGCTTCGCCTTTTTAGGCGCCGGCAGCCTGGTAATCGCGAACTTTGGCTATCAATACGCCTTAGGCGGCTTTGTGGTTACCGGCGCCTGCGGATGCCTGTTAGCTTTCGTCATTTATAAGTTCGGCACCAACTGGATCGACGTAGTGCTTCCTCCGGCGGCCATGGGCTCCGTAGTAGCTCTGATCGGTTTAGAACTTGCTGGAAATGCCGCGAGCACCGCTGGACTTCTCCCGGAGGAAGGCGCTTCCATTGATTCCTCCACAATTATTGTGTTTTTGGTCACCATCGGGGTCGCTGTGTTCGGCTCTGTACTGTTTAAAAAATTCTTGTCCGTTATTCCAATCCTGATCGCTATTATCGCCGGATACATCGCCGCCGTTTGCTGCGGTACGGTCGACTTTCAAGCCGTAATCGATACTCCCTTCTTCTCTCTTCCAAATTTCCAGCTTCCCAAATTCGACATCAACGCTATTTTAATTATTCTGCCTGCTCTGCTGGTCATTACCAGTGAGCACATCGGCCATCAGCTGGTAACCAGTAAGGTGGTGGGCAGAGATCTTCTCAAGGACCCCGGCCTGCACCGTTCTATTTTCGCTGACAACTTTTCCAGTATGCTTTCCGGTTTGGTTGGCTCTGTTCCGACAACTACCTACGGCGAAAATATCGGCGTTATGGCGGTTACCAGAGTGTATAGCGTTCAGGTAATCGGCGGCGCCGCTGTCCTTTCTATTCTTTGCTCTTTTATCGGTAAATTCTCCGCTTTGATTCAAACCATGCCTAACGCTGTCATCGGCGGTATCTCTTTCCTGCTGTACGGCATGATTGGAACCTCAGGCCTGCGAATCCTAGTGGATTCCAAGGTAGACTACTCCAAGTCCAAAAACCTGATCCTTACCTCGGTCATCTTTGTCACCGGACTGTCTGGCATTACCTTAAAATTTGGCAGCCTAGAGTTAAAGGGTATGGTTTTAGCCTGCGTAGTAGGTATGATCCTGAGCCTGATTTTTTACGTATGTGAGAAATTCCATCTCACCAACGACGAGGAGCCTGCCCCGGAAGCCTCGGAAAAGGAAGCCGCTTCTAAATAAGGGCCTGCCTTGATTTTCTTTGACTTTTTCCTCACACGATGATAACGAACGGCCCAGCCGGTCAAAGCGCCGGCTGGGCCGTTTTTCTATTTTTCCATACAGCGGGGCAAAAAACAGTATTAAAAGAACATGCAAAAAATTTTCAGCGGGCAAACAGGCAGACGCTTTCCTGAAAAGCAATAAAACGGAAACGATCAAAAATAAAATTTTCCTGAATTACACGCATAAAACCAAAACGTCCGGCATTCCCCTAACTCCAGGCGGAAAATTTATCCACACAAAACGATCTCCGTTTTCCCATTTTGATGCGCTTTTTTAACATAGCAAGAGATATATTTATTTCCAGGCTTTCCACACTTCCGGCTGATACCCCACCGTTGCCTGCCTTCCATTGCGTACTACCGGGGTTTTCAACCACCTCGGATTTTCTATCAGCTTTTCAAGCTTATCCTCGTCACGGGCAAGATAGCTGACGATGGCGCTGTCCGGATTTTTTTCGTCTACCAGTTTGTCGATTCCACCAACCGCCTTGACGACGCTTTGGAGCTCTCCCTTACTCATTCCAAATTTTACGGTGTCAATTCTCTGATATTTTACACCCCGTTCCTTGAAATACCGCTCCGCCTTTTTCGTGTCGAAACATTTATTTTTTCCGAATATCTGTATGTTCATAGTTAATTCCTCCTATGCCTTTGCTTGAAAACATCATATCATAGGAAATAAAAAAAGAAAAGGCCGCTTTCTCCCCTGTTGATTTGTTCAAGGGAGATAGGCGTCCTTTTCCGTTATTCTAATGATTTGCCTTTTAATTCTTTTAATAGCGCAGCATGATTTTTTCCGCCAGGCGCCGAAGCTCAGACGAGTCTGACACTTCAGTCCGGTATTGGCTCAATTCTTGCTTTACCCGTTCCGGAAGAGTAGAGAAAAAGTCGTCGTCATCATAGCCTACAACATCGATAATTCCCGGCATATCGCTGCTGCCATAATCATTCTGGTTCAAAAATATCACCCTTGCTTAGTGTGCTACCAGCCGAACCGCATTTACCAGGGAATTTTTGTCCTGACGCAAGACGCGCTTTCATCTGTCTCCACGTGAATGGGTAATTTATAGTTATCTAGTATGATTCCTATGCTTGCCTGATCGGACTAGACGGTACTGATCCGGGACACAGAAAACGGAGCTCTGTGCTGTCTTTCCAGTCCGTCAGCGCTTTTATCCCGGCGTTTTTTCAATTTTCCTAAAACCAGGGCTTCTATAGATCCCCTCGGGTTAGCTTCTCTGCGTAAGTTATCAGGCTTTCATAGGAATTCACGCCGGAAGCCTTACTGGAAATCGCCTCCTGCACATACCCGGGCAGGGAGCGGAAATATTGGTCCGCTTTGGGATCGGATTGAATTAGGCTATATAGGTCATTATACTTCTGCATTGCTGTTCTCCTCTTTGGCATTGAAAAAATGGAGGAAGCATTCCTCCATTTCGGCTTATTTTCTTTCCATCAGCTTTTCAGAAACCGCTCTCAAATCCTCTAAAGAATTGATCTTCTGATTGCTTTGCTTAATATTCTCCTGGACATAGACAGGCAGGGTGGAAAAATAGGTTTCCATTTCTGGTGTGAAATTAAAAATATCTGGCATACTAAATCACCTCCGGCATTAGAGTTTACAGTTTCTCATAAAATATACCGCTCTGCCCCTGAAGCTGTCTTTCTAATTTTCAAGAAATGATCAGTTTTGATTGATTTGATTCACGACAAGGCTAAAAGCCGAAAATTTATCAAATTCATTATCAAATATGGACAACAACAATAAATTACGTTATACTGTTTTTATCAGCCATATGGTATTTTTCGGGGTCTTTTCAAAAAAGCTCCCGTCCATAAAATAATATAAAAAGGAGTCTTAACTATGGCAAACAGAATTGTTCTGAATGAAACCAGCTATCATGGAAAAGGCGCGGTACAGGATATTGTCACCGAAGTGAAAAAACGCTGTTTCAAAAAAGCTCTGGTTGTAACGGATCCTGACCTGATTAAGTTTCATGTTGCGGATAATGTCACTAAGCTTTTAGACGCTAACGGCCTAGCCTATGAGGTGTATGACAAAGTTAAGGCCAATCCTACCGTTAATGTTGTTAAGAGCGGCGTGGAAATGTTCAAGTCTATTGGCGCCGACTATATTATCGCTATTGGCGGCGGCTCCTCCATCGATACCGCCAAGGGCATCGCTATTATCGTCAACAATCCCGAGCATGCCGACGTTAAAAGCCTGGAGGGCGCTGACGTTACCAAAAACAAGTGTGTGCCGATTATCGCGGTTCCCACCACTGCCGGCACTGCCGCGGAGGTCACCATCAACTATGTTATTACCGACGAGGAAAAGCGCCGCAAATTTGTCTGCGCCGACTGTCATGATATTCCCGTCGTTGCCATTATCGATCCAGACATGATGTCTTCCATGCCCAAGGGACTCACCGCTGCTACCGGCATGGATGCTTTAACTCACGCCATCGAGGGTTATATTACCAAGGGCGCTTGGGAGCTGACCGATATGATGCATCTAAAGGCCATTGAAATTATCGCCCGTTCTCTCCGCGCTGCGGTAGAAAATGATCCCAAGGGACGCGAGGATATGGCATTGGGCCAGTATGTGGCCGGCATGGGCTTTTCTAACGTTGGCCTCGGCATCGTACACTCTATGGCGCATCCCCTGGGCGCTTTCTATGACACTCCCCACGGCGTCGCCAACGCTGTCATTCTTCCCTACGTAATGGAATACAACGCTCCTTGCACCGGTGAAAAATACAGAGACATCGCCAAGGCCATGGGCGTACAGGGTACGGAAGCCATGAGCCAGGAGGAATACCGCAAAGCTGCAATCGACGCTGTGAAAAAGCTGTCTGAGGATGTGGGAATTCCCAAGACTCTCCATGAAATCGGCGTAAAGGAAGAAGACCTAAAGGCCCTGTCCGAGTTTGCCTTCATCGACGCCTGCACTCCCGGCAACCCAAGGGACACCAGTCCGGAAGAAATTTGCGAACTGTATAAAAAGATTTATTAATCTGGAAATCCTGAAAAATAAAAAGCCTATCCGTGTAAGGATAGGCTTTTCTTATTTAACTAATTTCGAAATCGTTAGATATACCTTACTTTTCTTCTCTACATTCCTTTTCCAAAATACTGCTTATACATTTCAGTTCCTGAACCAGCTCCTCATATTCGATCTCATTTCCTTTCGCTAGAAGCTCACTGGCGCGCAAAGCTTCCCGGCGGAGATCCTGTGACGGAGCCGCTATTCCCTCCGCCACAAGCACCTGGCACCGCAGGCTCTGATAAGCGCTCATAAACATATGCTCCCGCTCCAGTTCCCGGAAAAAATCGATGCATCTCCACTTGCTGTTATGCTCTGTCAGCACCGCTTTCAACGCTACCGGCGGAACTCCTTTTCTTTGAAATTGCTTCAGCATCCGGTCCATGCTTTGCCGGGTAAAGCCTTTCATGACAAGGACCTCCTGGTCAAAGCCTTCTTCCGCCAGCGGAGAATCGTTTTTAGAAAATCCGGGCAAGCCCAGACAATAGCCTAAGGTCTCTCCCAGCTGCTCCTCCTTGATCTCTTTCACTTGAACGGAAATTTCTCCCAGTGCCTGGGTAATTTCTTGTCCCCTCTGAGAATTCAAGCCGATATGATATAAATACACTGTTTCCTGAGAAATAAGTCTTGCTTTCATAAAAATTCTCCTTATTGCCAGCCGTCTTTTTGTAATCGCTATGTAACACTATGAAAACGCAACGAAAACACAAAAACAATAATTTATAGGGTATTTTACATCAATTTTGTCCGGTGGTCAACACTTTAAAAGTATGCGACAATTTCATTACAAATTATTCAAGTTAACCGTTAAAAATAGTTAAAATAGCAATAACCTTTCGGAGAATCTTTTAGTAAACCAGCCGCGTGTGCGGTTTTTGGATTTTATATTTTTCAGGAGGGAAAAGAATGAACGCAAACAAGAAAGCAAAATCTGTTCTTGCGGCTTTGCTTGCTGGTATGATGGTTTTCGCGTCGGCTTGTAATCAGGGAACCACCAACAGCTCTGAGCCCGCAGGAGATTCTTCCGCGGCGGAAGAATCTGGTCAGCAGGAATCCTCTGAGGGGACTTCCGAAAAGAGCCACATCCTCTTTTGGGATATGGCCTGGGGCGGCCCGGACACCTATGTTCCCGCTATGGAAGAAGTGCTCTCTGCCGTTAACAGCGAATTTGCCGACCAGTTGGATGGGGAAATCGAATATGTGAACCTGCCTTGGGATAACTTCTATCAGGTTCATCTGACCGCTGTCAACAGCGGCACCGCCCCTGATATTTTCGCCGCTGGTTACGGCACCGCTGAAACCTTTGCCCGTATGGGAGAAATTTACTACATGGATAATCTGGACGCTGATGAGGAATTCGCTTCTAAATTCAGCGAGGCTATTTGGGAATCCAGAAGATATGAAGGCAAGCTGGTTCAGCTGCCTTACATGGTAGGCATCGATATGCTGTACTACCGTACCGACATGTTTGCCGAGGTTGGCTACACCGAGTCTCCCAAAACCTGGGATGAATTTATGGACGCTCTGAGAAAGGTAAAGGAGAAATTCAACATTGATCCCTTTATCTTCGAGCTTTCCGGCGGCCAGGCGAACCATTTGGCTTTGATGTCCCTGATTAACAACGGCACCGGCGCCTGCAAATATGACGCTGAAAACAATGTGGTTTCCGCTATGTCTGATGAAAGCGCCTTGCACATGTATGATTACTGGATTCAGATGTATCAGGAAGGCTTGGTACCGAAGAGCCTCTCCAGCTACAAGAGAACCGATTTGACTAAGATTTATCTGGATGGGCAGGCCGCCGTTATCATTCACGATATGGCTCAGGATCTGGCGGCCGATCCCGAGATTGCCGCTGTTACCGGTGTCATGGATGTTCTCACCGGACCTGATACAGATGAAAAGCGTGCTTGTACCTTTATTAACGGTATCGGCGTATTCGCTCAGAGCAAAAATCCCCAGCTCGCCGAGCAGATTTGCAAAAGCATAGTGGTAAACAGCCAGCCCATTTTCACCAACGCAGAGTGCGGCGAATGGCCCACCTATGAGGGCATTTCTGTCAGCGAAGACTTCGCTTTTGCGAAGGAAGGCTCCAAGATCCTGGATTACATGACTCCCGCCACCTACCCTCTTTCCGAGGTATACGACGGCTGGAGCGTAATCGACGGCGAAGCTTTACTGGGCAAGGTTGCTCAAATGGCTTTCACCGGTGCTTCTAGTGATCCCGCTGAAATTGGCGCCTACGGCGACGAGTTGGTGCAGGACGCTATTGCTTCTCAGCAAAATCAATAATTACTATTGACTCCATCATAATATTCCTTGAGGCTGCGCCCCTTTGGATCGCCTGTCGGCTTTCCAAGGGGGCGTTTCCATTTTCTCCAGCTTTATAAAATCTTTTCAGCCCTTATCCGCTTTTTCCTTTTGTTATATCAAGGAAAATTCAATCTGTATTCACGGATATTTCTTATTTGCAGGCTACAATAAATATAAAGAGAAATGGCAGAAAGGAGCTGTTGAAAATGTCGTCTCCGTTGTATTTAGTAACTGGGGCCATGGGCCATTTAGGAAATATTGTTATTGGAAAGCTGCGCCAGCAAGGAGCCCAGGTGCGGGGGCTTGCCTTGCCGGCAGACCATTCTGTTCCCTGTTTTGATCCAGGCGTAGAGATCGTCCGGGGAGATGTGCGGGATCTGGAAAGCCTGGTTCCCTTCTTTGCTCACAAAATTGACCAGGAGCTTGTAGTCATTCACACCGCGGGAATCGTTTCTATTTCCTCGAAATACCAGCAGCGCCTGTACGATGTAAACGTTCAAGGGACTAAAAATATCTTGAAGCTATGCGTTCTAAACCACGTCAAAAAGCTGGTTCATGTCAGCTCTGTCCATGCTATTCCTGAGCTGGAAAAGGGTAAGGTCATCACAGAGGTCTCTTCCTTTCAGCCCGAGGAGGTCCATGGTCCTTATGCCAAGACAAAATCAGAAGCCTCTCAGGCGGTGCTGGATGCGGTAACCCAGTACGGCTTGAACGCCTCTATTGTCCATCCCTCTGGGATATTAGGGCCGGGCGACTTTGGCCGGGGCCATCTGACCCAGCTGGTGATCGACTATCTGAACGGCCGGCTCACCGCCTGCGTGAAGGGCGGCTATGATTTTGTGGACGTGCGGGATGTAGCCGACGGTATCCTTTCCTGCGTGGAAAACGGCCAGCCCGGTGAGTGCTATATTCTTTCCAATCAATACTTCCCGATAAAAGAGATTCTTGATACCTTACATGACATTACGGGAAAGAAAAAGCTGAAAACCGTTCTTCCCCTTTGGTTCGCCAAGGCAACCGCGCCTTTATCTGAGATATATTATAAAATACTAAAGCAGCCGCCGCTGTATACCTCCTATTCCCTATATACTCTGGAAAGCAACGCTGCCTTTTCTCACGCCAAAGCAACCCGTGAACTGAATTATCAGCCCCGCCCAATCAAAGAAACCTTGTGTGATACAGCCCGTTGGCTGCAAGAGCATCAGCGGATCAAAAATAAGCTCTCTTTACAGTGGAACCCCTAAAAATCAGGGGTTCCATTTTTTTGCAAAAAACTATTGACAAATACTCCGGAAGGCTGTATTATTGTTCTAGTGTATTAATTACGTAATACAATAACACAATTATGCAAAAGGAGAAAGGTATATGGATACAGTTTTAAAAACGACTGAACTTACCAAAGTGTTTTCCGGTAAAAAGGCAGTAGACCACGTTTCCATGACCGTGAACCGCGGTGACATTTATGGATTTATCGGTAAAAATGGCGCTGGCAAAACTACTTTGATTCGTATGGCTGTGGGGCTCGCAGCTCCCAGCGGCGGGAGCATAGAGCTTTTCGGCAGCAAGGACTTGACGCAGATGAGGAAAAAGGTCGGTACGGTAATTGAATATCCCGCGGTGATCCCTCATATGACGGCGAGACAAAACCTAGTTGCCCAATGCAAGCTGCAAGGCGTCAAGGATCTTTCAGTAATCGACCGGATTTTAAGCACCGTTGGACTGGAAAGCACAGGCAAGAAAAAAGCGAAGAACTTTTCTCTAGGCATGAAGCAGCGCTTAGCGATCGCGATCGCTTTGATCGGGGAGCCCGACTTTCTATTTTTAGATGAACCGACCAACGGTTTGGACCCTACCGGCATTAAGGAAATCCGTGAGCTGATCCAGAAGCTGAACCATGAGCACGGCATTACCGTTTTGATTTCCAGCCATATTCTGGGCGAGCTTTCTAAGCTGGCCACCCGGTATGGCATCATCGACAAAGGCGT
Source organism: [Clostridium] leptum DSM 753 (assembly GCA_000154345.1). GTDB lineage: Bacteria > Bacillota > Clostridia > Oscillospirales > Acutalibacteraceae > Clostridium_A > Clostridium_A leptum. Next base: position 128,001 of record DS480349.1, on the reverse strand, counting down.
GATGATCGACGAATTCACCGCTGAAGATCTGGAAGCCAGATGCAAATCCAGTCTGATGATCCAGGTAGACCGGATCCCGGAAGCCTGTTCCATTTTAGAAAACGTGGTGGGAACGAAAAATTATACCGTAAATCCGGATGGCACCATTTCCCTTTTTGACCATTTGGATGAAGCCGGCCTGATCAACACGATTCTTGCAAAGCATGATATCATCGTCAATTCTATCTCTATGTCCAATGCGGACTTGGAAAATTATTTTATTCAAGTAACTGGAGGGGACCGCTAATGTCAGGGTTGTTAAAGTCAGATTTCTATAAGCTTTCCAAAATGAAATCCTTTCCCATCTGCTTATTGATCGTTGTAGCGCTTACCGTGGGCTCCGTTTTTATTCAGGATTATTCCGCTCAATTCTTGGGCGAAGGTATTGTCTATAATGGTTCCAATCAGCTGCTGAGCACCTTTGCAGGCGACTGCAAAATTTTTATCGCTATTGTAGTTTCTATTTTTGCGGCTTCTGAGTTTGGCTTTGGAACAATCAAAAATACAGCCTCACGGGGCTTCAGCCGCATCAGCATCTATTTTTCCAAGCTGATTGTTTCCTGCTTCATCGCTCTGATGATCCAGCTGGTATACAGCATTGCCTATACCGGTACCGCCACAATTTTATGGGGGTTTGGAGAAGTATCCGCCAGCTACTGGCCGGAAACCCTAAAAATCGTCGGTCTGGAATTTCTTTTAACCTTCGCTTACACCGCCGTGTTTGTGATGGTCGCCATGCTGATCCGTCAATCCGGCGGTGCCATCGCCATCAATCTTTGTATTACGATGCAATTTATTTACCTCTTTGTCAGTCTGGCGCAAATGGCTCTCCATGAGTTTTTCAATCTGGAAGCAGCTCTTTCCGATTATCTTCTCTCCACCAACGCAGCCTATTTGGTAAATGGTCAGGTCACCAGCGAATTGATGACCCGCTCCCTGGCTGTTGGGATCATCTATTTTATAGCCTTCACCGTGCTGGGACTCTGGTCTTTCCAGAAGCGGGACATCAAATAATTTAATCCACTCCTTCCTAAAAAATAGAGTAACAAAAAGCCAAAGAACCGGCTCAGGACAGCGCCTTCCCGAAAACGGGCAAGGTCTTTCCCAAGCCGGTTCTTTGGTTTTCTTCTATGCAAAAATCCGATCAAAAAACGGCTGTCCGGAAATTTGGACAGCCGTTTTGGGCTCTCAGAAATAAAACAGAACTGCTGCTTTGATGTCTCTTACAGTATCTCCAGCTTTTTGAGAATCGCTTCCGCCGCCGCACACGCTGGGCAGTCGCAGTACCGGGCGCCATTCGCCTTAATCTCCTCCGCGTGGCTCACAATTCCTTTCGCTGCAGCTTCCCCAAAATACTGTATTCCAGCCTCAGAGCCGGCAAAGCCAATTAATTGATCGATCGGCATGATATCCGCTTTCAGCTCATTCAGATACCGTTCGGTTTCGGCCGCTTCCTGTTCCGTTCCAATGGCTTCCAGCCAAGCTTTGGCCGCCGCTTTTCCCTCCGCGCAGCAGGTTTGCGACTGAAGCAGCTCCTGTGTTTTTCCTTTTACAAACTCTAATTTTTCTTTTTCCATAACACATTTCTTCTCCTTTCATTCATAGCTTCTTATACGGCTCATTACAAAAGCCATTCACCCATATTCAAATATACTGTATCCGCACACTTTTGTCAATCGCAATAGGTAGGATGAAGCATGTATACACCGGCAATTAATATAAATAATAAGAAAGCAGATCCAAAAGCAATTTACCATGCTAGGCAGTGGCGTTTACTCTCCAAATATACTTTTCCGCCCGTTCAAAACGGCCTGACGAACAGTTAATAAGTTATTTTTACATTAATTACTTTAATTTGTCCACTTTTCAAAACAGGAAAGCTATCTTATAATAAAGAGCAGATATCATAGGCATTGAGATTTTTTCTGCGCTAGTGCCGCGATGTCACCCAACGCTCTATAAAAAACACTAATAAAAATGAAGGAGGCCTGACCTATGCCAGCCTGGCTGGACAATGCGATCTTTTACGAAATCTATCCCCAAAGCTTTCAGGACACCAATGCCGATGGGATCGGTGATCTGAGAGGAATTATCAACCGTCTGGATTATATCCGGGACTTGGGCTGCAACGCTATATGGCTTAACCCTTGCTTTGATTCTCCTTTCACCGACGCCGGATACGATGTGGCCGATTACAAAAAGGTAGCTCCCCGCTATGGTACCAACGAGGATTTGAAGGAGCTGTTCCGCGAAGCTCACAGCCGAGGGCTCCGCGTAATCTTAGACCTAGTGCCTGGGCATACCTCCGTGCAGCATCCCTGGTTTTTGGAATCAATGAAGTCCCAGCCCAATGAATTTTCTAACCGCTATGTATGGAACGACGATATCTGGGATACCTTCGAGGGAGTTCAGAATATTACCGGCTGCATTCGGGGGATTTCTGACCGTAACGGCTGCTGCGCGGTAAATTTTTTCTCCACCCAGCCTGCCCTGAACTACGGCTTTGTTAATCCTTCGAAAAGCTGGCAATGCGCCCCGGATTCCAAAGACGCCTTAGCCACCCGTGAGGCGATAAAAGACGTGATGCGTTTCTGGCTTCAGCTTGGCTGCGATGGTTTTCGGGTAGACATGGCAGGCTCCCTGGTAAAAAACGACGGTGACGGCAAGGAAACAATCAAGCTTTGGCAGGATTTCCGCCGGTTCTTAGACGGGGAATTTCCAGATGCCGCCATCATTTCAGAATGGGGCGACCCCAAAAAATCCCTGGCCGGCGGCTTCCATATGGATTTCCTTCTTCACTTTGGGCCCTCCCACTATCTCGACTTATTCCGCTGCGAGGCTCCTTATTTTTCCAGGAAGAAAAACGGAAGCATTACCCCCTTTGCGGAAGCCTACTGGAAAAACTATCAGCGCACCAACGGAAAGGGGTTAATCTGTATTCCTTCCGGCAATCACGACATGCCCCGAATCTCTCATTATCTTGACATCGAAGAGGAAAAGCTGGTATTCGTCTTTCTGCTGACCATGCCTGGCGCTCCCTTCCTTTATTATGGCGATGAGATAGGAATGCGGTATTTAGAGGGACTGACTTCAGTGGAAGGCGGCTTTGAACGTACCGGCGCCCGTTCTCCCATGCAGTGGGACCACACCGCCAACGCAGGCTTTTCTTCCGCTTCTCCCGAGCAGCTGTATATCCCGATAGACTCCTCCCCCGATAGGCCTACGGTGGAAAACCAATCCATCCTGCCTGGCTCCTTATATCATGAGATTAAAAAGCTGATTCGCCTTCGCTTGGAAAATGAGCCGTTGCAAAGCAATGCCGCTTTCCGATTCCTAAATGCCCAGGATCATCAGCCGTTAGTGTATTTGAGAACTGGAAAAACAGGTTCCGCCTTGGTGGCCATTAATCCGGCAGATTCCTCTGCCTCCTGCCAAATCGAAGAAACCGGATTTCATAAGGTTCTGTATTCCTATCATGGTGAAGCTGTTCTGGAAAATGGGCGCTTGACCATCCCTCCTTGCAGCGCAACTATTTTATATAAAAGCATTTGACTTAAGTCATATGCTTAACGAATGGTCTTAAGAAATCTTTCCAAATTCAAAGATGAAAGCTCTACGGATTTTTAAGCCCCACAGTGGGAACAAATCTTAAAAATTCTCTTATGCAACGCCAAAAAGGCTCCTGGAAAATCCAGGAGCCTTTTTAGAAAGTTATATTATTATAGCTTAATTCTATGATTGCGATTTGGTTTTCACCTTTAGCGCCCGGGAAGCGTTTAAAATAGCGATAACGGAAACGCCTACATCGGCGAATACCGCTTCCCACATGTTGGCTAAGCCGACCGCGCCCAGCGCTAGACATAATACTTTTACCGCCAACGCGAAAACGATATTTTCCTTTACCAAGCGCAGCGTTTTTTTCGATATCCGAATCGCCTCCGCGATTTTTGAGGGGTGGTCATCCATCAGAACAATATCCGCAGCTTCAATCGCCGCATCCGAGCCTAAACCGCCCATCGCGATACCAATATCCGCCCGGGAAAGCACCGGGGCATCGTTGATTCCGTCGCCCACAAAGGCCAGCTTTCCCTTTCCGCTTTTTTCCTTCAGCAAGCTTTCCACCTGCTGAACCTTATCCCCGGGCAGGAGCTCTGCATGAACCTCGTCCACTCCCAACTGCCGGGCCACTTCCTTGGCAACCTGGGCCTTATCACCAGTGAGCATCACTGTTTTCCGAACCCCTAACGCCTTTAGCTCCTGGACCGCCTGGGCCGCGTCTTCCTTGACCTGATCAGAAATTACGATATGGCCTAGATATTCCGAGCCTGCTGCTACATGGACCACCGTGCCGTGCAGATGACATTCACGCCACTTGGCGCCTGCCAAATCCATCAGCTTTCCATTTCCGGCCCAAATAGTCTGCCCATCCACTAACGCTTTCACGCCGCGGCCCGACATTTCTTCGACATCGGACACACGGGTGGCGTCGATTTCTTTCCCATAAGCTTCCCGGATCGACTTGGATATAGGATGGTCGGAAAACGATTCTGCCATAGCGGCAAGCTCCAGCAGGCGCTTTTCCTCGATTTCTCCAGGATGTACGGCGGAAACCTGGAAAATCCCCTTTGTCAGCGTACCAGTCTTATCAAATACCACCAGTTCTGTTTGTGACAGTGCCTCTAAATAGTTTCCACCCTTCACCAGGATTCCCTTTTTAGAGGCTCCGCCGATTCCACCGAAAAAGCTGAGGGGAATAGAAATGACTAAAGCACACGGGCAGGAAATGACCAGGAAGATCAACGCTCTGCCGATCCAATCGTTCCAGCCGCCGCCTAAAATCAACGGCGGAATGACTGCCAGCAGCAACGCTCCGATAACCACCACCGGAGTATAATATCGGGCAAATTTGGTAATAAAGTTTTCTGATTTTGCTTTTTTGCTGCTGGAGTTTTCTACCAAATCTAAAATTTTAGCCACAGTCGACTCTCCAAATTCCTTGGTGACCTTTACCCGCAGCAGGCCATTTAAATTGATACAGCCGCTGATGACCTCTTTGCCGGGCTTAACGCCCCTGGGCACGGACTCTCCGGTTAAAGCCGATGTATTTAAAGAGGATATCCCCTCCACTACAACGCCATCCAGAGGGATTTTCTCCCCCGCCTTCACTATAATAATATCGCCGATGTTCACTTCATCCGGGTCTACCTGTTCAAAGCTTCCGTCCGGCTTTTCCAGATTGGCGTAATCCGGGCGGATATCCATCAGCGCTGCGATGGACTGGCGGGAACGTCCCACGGAATAGCTTTGAAACAGCTCGCCTACCTGGTAAAACAGCATAACCGCCACGCCCTCAGGATACTCACCAACGCAGAAGGCGCCGATTGTGGCGATGGACATCAAAAAGTTTTCATCGAACACCTGGCCATGGGAAATATTGCGGACAGCCTTCCACAAAACGTCCCAGCCAATCACAAAATAGGGGATTAAATACACTCCCAGCTTCCAAATCCCCTCCACGGGAATGAAAAACGCTCCTGCGAACAGTGCCCCGCTGATCAGGATACGAACCAGCGTTTTCTTTTGTTTCCGGCTCATAAGCTCATCTCCACGGTTACAATTTGATCGTGCAGTCCGGCTCTACCTTTCTGCACACAGATACAACCTCTTTCATGACTTCGTCAAAGCGTCCTTCTTCCGCCTCAATGGTCATCTTCTGCATAATAAAGCTGACGCTGGCAGCTTGAACACCGTCGATTTTTTTGATCGCATTCTCCATTTTGGCCGCGCAGCTCGCACAATCCAAATCTACTAATTGAAACTTTTTCTTCATATCTTTCCCCACTCTTTCTAATAGAATCAGGTTATTCTTCTACGTGCTCTAAGCCTTGGTTGATAATTGTTCTCACATGAGCATCCGCCAAGGAATAAAACACTGTTTTTCCTTCTCTGCGATACTTCACCAGCTTGCTTTGCTTGAGGGAGCGAAGCTGGTGAGAAATAGCGGACTGGGTCATGTTTAAAAGCTGGGCAATATCACAAACGCACATTTCCGATTCGAACAAAGCATATAGGATTTTAATCCGGGTGGAATCCCCAAAAATCTTAAACAGCTCAGCCAGATCATATAAAATTTCCTCATCCGGCATCTGCTCGTTTACTTTATGGACAATATCTTCATGGACATGCATATACTCGCATTTTTCAAGCGGTTCTTCCATTTTCGTTCATCCTTTCGTTATATCATATGAACCATTGTTCATATATTATTATATTCATATTTTCTCTATTGTCAACAGTTCCTCGGAAAATATAACTTGAATAATGGGATTTCGGCATTTTAGTCAGAAATCCAGATTTATTTTTTTATAGTATATATCGAAGCTAGCTTTTGGTTCCTCTGTTAGGCCGCCGCAAATAAAAATTCCCCCGCTATAGTTTCATATAGCGGAGGAATATACATACTTATTCTGCAATCTGGCAGGTATCCCGAACCGTTCCATCAAAATCCTTCCAAATAAAAGCGCCGTTCTCCAATAGCAGATACCCATGATAGCTGTTTTCTTTTGGAATAGAAACCGAACCTGGATTCAAATAAACATAGGTTTTATGCTTTACCCGCTTTGGAACATGAGTGTGACCATGAAGAAGGATATCCCCCTCCTGGAGCGGCGGCAGGTTCTCCTCATTAAAATGATGGCCGTGGGTGGCAAAAATTATCTTCTCCCCCACCGTCAGGATAGCATAATCGGCAAGAATCGGAAAGTCAAGCACCATCTGGTCTACTTCCGTGTCACAGTTTCCCCGTACGCACAGGATATGACTCTGTATTCCATTTAACAGTTCAATAACCCTTTTGGGATTGTAATCCCTGGGCAGGTCATTTCTGGGGCCGTGGTATAAAATATCCCCCAGCAATAAAAGCCGGTCCGCTTTTTCATCATAAAAAGCTTCTAGCATTTTCCTGCAATAATATTCGGAGCCGTGAATATCAGAGGCTATCATCCATTTCATTTATTTTCCTCATTTCTGTCGATTTAGTGGATCTATTCTAGGCGCTTTCCCGTCACATACGTTTGGATACTCGCTGCCCGGTCAGACTTTCATAGTGTATCTTTAAAATATTGGGTAGAACGCTTTTCTATGTCATCGAGTCTGACTTAGGCCGCGACGGCTGCTTTTCATGGATTCGTAGCTGGTTTCCAGCCAGACAAACAACTCTTGCATTCCGTCTTCGTTCATAGAGAATTCCGCTTCTGAAAGAATCTCATTTTTTTCTTTACAATAGGAATAGCAATAGGGCCCATGCCATACAGATCCTTTTACTTTATCTTCTATCGGTTCCAGGCGGTAGCGGAATTCGTCTTCCAAGGGCCGGCAATCTGGAAATTCTATGCTTCCAGTCCAAATCCCACTGTTCTGAAAAAAATCTATTCGCGGCACTAAATCTTCTCGTTTCAAAATTGTCATCCTTTTCTATTTGTTCAATGGTAAAGATATCTATCTTATTTTAGCACGCTGCGACTAATTCCTCAACTATTGATTCTATTGCCGGTTCGCAGACGCTGCTGTATTATAGTTATTAGCTATAAATGATTATTGAATATAAGTATTTGCTATTTTCTCTTAAGGAGATTACAATTAGTTTAGAGCCGTATCCTTCCTTATTAGAGCATGTGTATACAGAAAAAACATAGGCCCTGTGAAAAAGCCAGTTGCCCGGAGTTGTGATAATTTTTCTGTCGGGAAAATATATTATTAGGAAAAAGGAGAATGCATAAGATGATTTACAAGAATTTTCAAAACCATAAGCTTTCTGCCCTAGGATTAGGAGCCATGCGTTTACCGGTGATTGGAGGAGATGACTCAAAAATTGACGAGACGGCGGCTGAAAAAATGGTGGACTATGCGATGGAGCATGGCATCAATTATTATGATACCGCATGGGGATATCATGGCGGTCAATCTGAGCTTGTAATCGGCCGGGCACTGAAGCGGTATCCCAGGGAAAGCTACTATTTGGCGACTAAGTTTCCTGGCTATGATCTTTCTAATATGGATAAAGTAGAGGAAATTTTTGAAAAGCAGCTAAAAAAGTGCGGTGTAGAATACTTTGACTTTTATCTGTTTCACAATGTTTGTGAAATGAATATTGACGCTTACCTAGATGATAAGTATGGGATTTACCGTTATTTAATGAAGCAAAAAAGAGCTGGGCGGATCCGGCATCTTGGATTTTCGGCTCATGGAAGCTATGATGTCATGAAACGTTTTCTGGAGGCATATGGGGAAGGAATGGAATTCTGCCAAATCCAGTTAAACTATCTTGACTGGACTTTTCAGGACGCCAAGGGGAAGCTAGAATTGCTGGCTGAGCATCAGCTGCCGGTTTGGGTCATGGAGCCATTACGCGGGGGAAAACTAGCTGAATTATCCGAGGAGGATGCCGAATTACTCAAAAATCTGAGGCCGGATGAATCCGTTCCCGCTTGGGCTTTCCGCTTTCTTCAGTCCATTCCCGGTGTAACCATGGTGCTTTCCGGCATGTCAAACAGTGAACAGCTGAGGGAAAACATCCAGACGTTTGAAGAGGAAAAGCCCTTAAATTCGAAAGAAATGGAAAAACTGCTTAAAATCGCGAATAATATGGTGGAAAAAATTGCGCTGCCATGTACCGCATGTCGATATTGTGTGAGCCACTGTCCCCAAGGTTTGGATATTCCCGCTTTGCTGGCATTGTATAATGAGCACTGTGTCACGGACGGAGGTTTTATCGCGCCAATGGCCCTATCCGCCATTCAGGAGGAAAAACGGCCGGGCGCTTGTATTGGATGCCGCAGCTGTGAAGCCGTCTGTCCTCAGCAAATTAAAGTCTCAGAGGCAATGGCCGATTTTGTTAGGAAATTAGGCTGATAACGATTCCTGAGAAAGAGTGGAAAAGCCCCAGCGGCTTTCCACTCTTTTTCTATCTTCCACGGTAAAAGGACTAGCAAGGGAAGAAGAATGAGCCATGGGAATGTTGTTAATGCTGATAAAAAGCTATCATTTAAGGCAAACCGAATATCCATAAGTAAGATTATTTAATATCATCCGGTGGCTTCAGGCCTAAATCTCATACATCGTAACGGAACCTTCTGGGAGAACTGGCTTCCATCAGCGTTTTTACGATAGGCTAACGGTATCCAAAATAATTCTTTATTGCTGAGACCTCTTGCGTACAGCCAAACCTTGCAGTCAAAAACTGGTAATATTCCCCGTGATAAGGATTTGCCGTGATCACATCCAGGATCGCATATAAAATTTTATCCTGGGGGAAGCTGGGATGGCGAAGATTTTGAAAAATGCTCTCCGACCGCTGATCCAATTCCTGCGCCGGCCACCAAATATCCTGCCCGTTTTGGATCAGCGTCCATACCAGAGTCAAAAACACCCTCCAATAATCTGTGAACACATGATCCAACAGCGCCTCCACATTTATCTGCTGGTACAAAGCCTGGCGCTGTGCCGGCTTTACATTCGCATTCTTTAAAGCGCTTGTCTCTATCCCATCTCTGACCAGGTTAAACGCTGTCGCCTTTGCGATCCCCTTTAACGCTCCCGAAAGCCCAAAGCCGCCGCCTACCAGATTAGGCACAAAGCCCATAATTCCAGAAATAGCCTTTTGATTATTTTCCAGCGTCAGGTTAAAGCTGTCAATCATACTGTTATAGTCGTCAATGGCAAGGTGGAAATCTTCTTTATGCTGCTGCCAAAAGGCTTCGTAAGTTACAGTCCAAATCCCCTGGGAAATCAGCAGATCCACCGCCTTCTTCACAAGAGGCTCCAGCTTGGAATCATAGATCCTCATAAAAAATTCAATAAAGGAATCAAAATCATGGATATTAGCGTGATACGCGGTCTCAGCCTGATCGGTATAATCCAGCGCTAAGTCCCGGAACATCAGCCTGTAGGTATTAAAAATATCCATCTCCGCTGGCACCCGCAAAATTTGTCCAAACAACGGAAATTCCCTCGCACGGCCTTTCATATTCTCCATATTCATTCCCCCCACATAAATAGCATCAAGATAACTTTATCATAAATGAACTTTATGATCCAAATCAAGCTTAAGCACTGTTTTTTACAGCTGGAAAGTAAAAAGCCAATTTGCCGCCTCGATAAAGCCCTCCTGCACCCTGTGCGTCCATGATGTAAAAAAGAAGCGTTTTACCGCTTCTCCCGTTTATCTCTAATGATGAGGCTGCCGATTCGTTCAGCGCATACACAAATCCGATATTCCGGCAAAAATGGAATTAACTTCAGTTCGGCTCCATTCACAGAGCTTAGTAAGCCCTGTGAATCCACTACGCTAAAAGCGGAAAAGCCGTCAGTAATCCCTTCGCCGGTAAATTTCACATAGCTTTCCTTTGCCGTCCAGAGGGAAAAGAAATCAGAAAACCCGGTTTCCTGCAAATACCGGTATTCCTCCGGATGGAAAAAACGCTTTGCTACCGAACAGACGCCCTTTTCCCTTATCAGTTGGATATCAAGCCCCACCGACTCCTTGGATAAGGCGCAGCCCCATAGCTCTCCGCTATGGGAAATAGAGAGCTCCACCGCCCGGCTTTCCAAGTAAGGCTTGCCGCCGGATTCGTATAGAAGCTTGACTTGGGAATCTTCCGTCTTGTACGTCCGGCTGTAATCCTCAACCGCTTCTTCGATACGGCTCTGCACCGTTCTTTCATCCCTGACATGAAACAGGGAAACCACGACTTCGCTCATATCCCACCGCCAATCATTTCTTAGGCAAATCGATTCCTTTATCCTCCATATATTTAATCACATCCTTCACCTGATGCATCTTCCACACATCCCGGGTAGGAATGGTCACGTCAAAATATTCCTCGAAAGCGCATACAATATTCATAACGTCAAAGGAGTTCAATTCCAGATCCTTTACAAAATCCGTATCGTCGGTGATATTACTCTTGCCGGTGACGTTATAGATGATCTCCTGGATCAATTTCAGCATGGACAATCACTTCCTTTTGTCTAAGCGCTCCGCTCATAACTCCCGCCGCTTTATTTTCTGCGAGGAGGTTTTGGAAAACTCGTTTTCTCTTAAATTCACCAGCTGTATCTGCTTATAGGATGGGTAATGGCCGTTGATGCTCTCAATCTCCTTTTGCAGGGTATTGAGAATTTCATAAGAGGTCATTCCTCCCGCTTCTTTCGGGTCCGGATACACTGTCACCGCGATTTTTACATCGTCCGCGGACTGGCCTGTGGTAGCTCCATACGCCATAACCTCCTTTACCAGAGGAAGCCTGGCGATCCGCGACTCGATCTCCTCCGGAGACACCTTCTTTCCGTTTTTCAAAACGATCAGGTTCTTTTTTCTGCCAGTGATGTAAAGAAAGCCCCGCTTATCCAGATAGCCTAAATCCCCGGTGTGAAACCATCCGTCCCCCATCGCCTCCCGGGTCATTTCTTCATCCTTATAATACCCCAGCATCACATTTTCTCCCCGCACCAGGATTTCCCCTTCCTGGAACCGAAGCTCCACGCCGGGCACAACAACCCCCACGCTCTCCGGCTGGTTCATCTGATTCCGGTTGACACTGATAAGCGGAGAACACTCGGTAATACCATAGCCCTGAAGGGTTTGGATTCCAAACCTCTTTAGCTCCAGAGAGATCTCCGGCAAAAGATGTGCTCCCCCACTGATGATGATTTGCATTTCCGGGAAAATTTCATTTTTGAGATTTTCCAGCTTTTCCGAAACAGAAGCCTCTGGCTCCCTCCGCAAAAATCTCCGCCTTGCTTTATGGTTCAGCTCTTCTTCCAGCCCTCTTTCCTGTGAGGCGGCAGCCAGCCTGCGGTGAACCATTTCGACGATCAAGGGCACCGTCATCATCGTATCCGGCTGAAACAGGCGCAGGTCCCGCATCATGGTTTTCAGGCTGCCGTTAATACACAGATGCGTTCCCACAATCAAGGGGCCTAACACAGAGCAGGTCAGGCCATAGGTATGGTAAAAGGGCAGAGACGCAAACAGCCTTTCCCCGGTGGCTACCATGGCCACAGAGCTGCTGGCGTTATGCAGCACGCCTTTTCGCGACAGCATGACCGGCTTTGACGCACTGGTGGTTCCTGAAGTAAAAGCGATAACCGCCAGGTTTTCCTCGGCCGGCAAGGTATCGAAAAAATGGTCATGCTCTTTCAGCAGGCAGCGGCCTTCCTCTAACAGGCTTGTGAAAGGAATGCCATATTCGCCGCCAGAGGCCACCAGGGGAAGCTTTGGCATGTCAGCTTCCTGAGCGAACAGTTCCGCCGCGGAGGCCGACGCAAAGGCCACTTGAGAATCGGCGGTTTCCAGCATTTGGGCAATGGTTTCCACGCTTTGCTCAATGTCCACCAAAACCACAGGACAGTTCAAAACCGCTGACGCGAAAAAAGCCACCACCCACTGGTAACTGTTTTCTCCCGCCAGAGCCACATGCCAGCCTTGCCAGCCTTTCTCCCGCATCGCCGCCGCCAAAGCATACACATCCTCCGTAAGCTGCCGGTAGCTTCTTGTTACCGCTTCTTTTTCACTGGTATAGGTTGTAATCGCCGGTTTATCTCCATACTTTTCAATTCCCCGCAAAAAGCTTAGAAAATCTTCATAGAAGTCTACCGGATTCAGCGGATACTGGTTCATGCTTTTTACTCCCTTTTTATCTGTGTTCCAGGTCCAGCGCCGTTTCTTCAAAGGTCCAGGCGATTTCCTCACGAATCGCCTCGTAATCCTTAAGAATCTCAATAAACGCTTCCGCAATCTTCTGATCGAACTGGGTTCCTTTTCCTTGCTCTAATTGGCTGACTGCCTGCTCCAGCGTCAAATTTTCCCGATAGCGGCGGTGAGAGGTCATAGCGTCAAAGGCGTCGGCTACGGAAATCATTTTAGCTTCCTCTGGAATTTGGTCTCCAGTGATTCCATTTGGATACCCTCTGCCGTCGATTCTCTCATGATGACACAGCACGATCGGCGCGATCTCCTGGTACGAGGAAATCGCGGACAGTATATGATAGCCTAAACCGGGATGGCGCTTGATGATTTCATATTCTTCCCGAGTCAGGGATGCGTTTTTCAAAAGCACGGAATCGGGCACAGCGATTTTTCCAATATCATGAAACAGGCCCGCCACCCGAATCCGATTGATAAATCTCTCGTCCTTACCCATTTTTTCAGCGATCCGGCAGGCATAATAGGATACCCGGTCGGAATGGCCTCTGGTATAAAGGTCTCTGGCATCCACCATGGTGCGAACGGTTTTCGTCATTTCCTCGTAGCTTACTTCCAGCTTTTCGTAAGCCTTTTGCAGCTGGATATGGAGCATTAGATTGCTGACGGTGGACGTCACCTGACGCAGATAAATTTCCAACAGGCGGACGGTATCAAAATAATGCTGATGGGAAATCCTGGCGCCGAATATGCCAAACGGCTTCTGGTTCTCATCCAATAAGGGAAATACCCGGCAAGGCTCGTTTTCAGCTTCCTCAAAAATTGGGAATTCTGTCTCATGCCTTTCCATCAGATAGTTCCGCACCCGGTCGGCCGCTTCCCCGTAGGCCCCGATCCCCAGATAATAGTCCGCCGGCATCTGAACCGCACCGGCTATTTCCCCGCCGTCCTGGAAGAAATGCCTCCGCACATATAAAAAGGCGTTTTCAAACCCAAAAATCCGGTTCATTTGGCTCATAACGCTCTCTAAAAGAGCGTCTATGGTGGTCAGGCGGTAAAGCTGGGGACTGTCCGCCACAATTTGGCTCAGCTTATCCCGGTAGCTCCGGATGGTACGCATTTGCCGGATAGATTTTACACAGGACTCTACCAGAAGCTCCAGCTGATCGAACCTGTCGCTTTTCTCATAATAGCCCTGAATATCTAATTCCCTTATCGTTTTGATTGGGGGCGCCAGGCTCTTATGGCCTGTCAGCAAAATAATATACAGATCTGTGTTAAATTCACGGATAGCTTTGACTACCTCGTCGCCGCAGATCGGACTCATCAAAAAGTCCAGCAGCAAAATATCATAATGATGATTCCGAATCCGCTCCACAGCCTTATTCGGGTCATTTTCAATGTCCACATGGTAGCCGGATGACTGAAAATAGGACTGCAAGGTTATGGTCATGATCTCATCGTCATCCAACGCCAAAATGGAGATTTCCGTCTGCTTGGCCGCAACTCTGTTTTTTCTCATTCGGCATCCCCCCTTTTCTGAAACTCCGCAAAGCTGACATATTGCAGAGGAATCGCAATCCCAAAAATCGCGCCGCCCTCTGGATTATCTTCCATCCACATTCTCCCGTTAAATTTGGCCTTGATCACCGAATTGGAAATATAGATTCCCAACCCATTCCCCATGGCCCCTTTACTGGTAATCATCTGCTTAAACAATTTTTTCTTCACATCCTCCGGCACACCGGCGCCGGTATCCTTTACCTTGATCAAAAACTCTTCACCGGTTTTCTCAAGCAAAATGGAAATTACGCCTCCGCCCATACCTTTTTCCGCGTCCACAGCGTTGGTCACCAGGTTATTCACTACCTGCACCATGCTGTTGATATCCCCTTGAAGGATCACATCTTGAGAAATCGAATTCTTGATCTCCAATTTACATCCGCTGCCTACCAGCTCATGGCGCAGCAGCAGCGCTACCCGCTTCATCGCGTCGCTTACGGCGAACGCCTCGGTTTCTGACCGGCTCATATTCACCGCCTGACCTTTGACCGCCGTGATAATCTCGGACATATACGAGCAGGCTTCCCTTACCTTATTGACCCATTCGTCAATTTCCTGATAAATTTCACGGTAATCCTCCGGCGTAACCTCCGGATCTCCCAGGCTCCGCTGGCATTCCTCCACCAGATTTTCCACAGCGATCATGCTTCCGGAAACACTCATAATAGGCGTTTTCAGATTGTGGGCGATTCCCCCCACCATTTGCCCCAGAGAGGCCAGCCGCTCCTGTTCCATCAGCTTTGTCTGGCTGTCCTGAAGGCGCTGCATACTTTCCTTGACCTTAGTAACATCCTTAAAAAAAGCCAGAAAACCGCCAAGCTTGTTTTCCTCCACCAGCAAAGGGGTGATCTCCACCATGAAGTACTTTTTTACCAGCTCCCCATCCTGCCGCAGAAACACAGACTGTTCATAGGAAATGTTAGCCATGGTTTCCCGGCAGGTTTCAATCGAAGAGGTTAGATTGTAAAAGGTTGATTTGGTGTCTGCGTCCTCCACCTGTACGCTGTCCTGCAAAAAGGTATTTTCCTGGATCCCGTACTTTTTGCCGAACACCTCCTGAAACTGCCAGTTAAAATTCACCACCAGGCCGGTATCGCTGATAACAAGGTAACAATCCGACAGCCGATCCAAAACCCTCTGCATGGCCAGCGGCTTAATGTCCAGCATATGGAAGTAAAAAATCGCGAAGCCATGGAGGATAATGGTGGCCGTAAACGCCAAAGGGGTGGCCTCAATGCCCAGACTGCCGATTTTAAAGGTGGCCATCATATTCACTACCAGCGGAATCAGCGCGCCTATGGCAAACAAAAAGCCTTGACGCATATAAAGCTTACTGCTGCTTTTCACAGCGAATCGGATCATGATGGCCACCGCTGAAGCTAAATAGCAGTAGGACACCGCTCCTGACACAAACATCAGGGGGCCGAAGACAATTTTAGAGCTGTCAATATCAAACACCTGATAAATTAAGTGATGGAGCGGGTTAGTCCAAACTAAAATATTTACAATAGCTGGAGGAATCAAAAAAAGCAGATATCTTCCGGGTAGATGATCCAGTCCTTTGACAAATACCAAAGAGATCAAGACCATCCAGGCCGTACCAAAAGGGCCGCCTAAATAGGTGATGGAATCCCATATGAACATCATATCCATATTATTGGGATCAGTAAGCCTGATTCCAATCAGCGCCGCCAGCCAAATCATCAGGCCCGCCGCCAGAATAAAATACAGCTTATGGATCAGCCTGGCGTTTCCCCTGCGCAAGCTAACGATAATAAAGGAAAGAATCGCCGCAATGGCGATGATAAATATAGTTAAGGCTACATCAGAAATCACAGCGTTCCTCTCCCTTCTGCTGCAATAGGCGCCCTTGTTTGATTGGTAAGCTGCATCATAGCATACAGAACACCTAAAATTAAAAATCCGTTAATGCTTTTCAAGGCAGCGGTAAACGCGCAAATACATCGGCGGCTTATGTCATAAATCTATAAAAACGCCCGCAGGAGCACGGCCGCGTTGGGATAGCTCCACACGATCCCATGGCCGGACAGCTCCTGAACAGTGAGCTCGGCCGTAGGATAAATCTTTTGTCCGTGAATCTTTTTTTGATTCCAGGTTTCCACAGAGGAAGCAAGCTCCTGCTCCGCGCCGGCAGAATACTGCTTTAAAAGCTGCTCAAATTGCAGGTCTCCGATGGGCTGCGCCGCATGATTCAAGTTTCGCAGAAGTTCCCGCAATGGAATGGTATTGGGATTAAACAAATGATAAACCGTTCTCACTCCATTCCGCAAAGCGACGACACCCTTCGCGCACAAATCCACGGCGGTAAGCTCAACCGGCTCGTTCATCACCGACGCCGGTATCGCGTCCAGCTTCAGAAGACCCTGCAGCAGCCGGTAAAAGGCGTTGGTCTCCGGATTCTTCTGAAATACCCCGTCAGTTCTTCTGCCCACCAGCCGTCCCACTCGGAAAATCTTAGCGTCCAGTCCGGCTTCTATTCCCTTCCGAACCTTTTGCTCCGCTAAAAATTTTCCTTTTACATAAATATTTTCCTGCCAGTTCTGGCCGATATCAAAATCGTCCTCGCTAAACACTGCGCAGCGATCCGGGGCGTTTACCAAATATTCTCCACTGACGCTGGCGGTAGAAATATGAATCAGCTTTGCGTTTGCCGCCGCCGCGAACGCGATCACGTTTTCCGTGCCCCGGACGTTGGTCCGAAGGGATTCCTCTCCAGCGGCGTAATGGCGCACATCCGCCGCCGCATGAACCACCTGCTTCACACAGCGGCTCAAGCCCTGATACGCATCCGGCGGCAAGCCCAGTCTATCCTGGGTAATGTCTCCCCCGAAAGCCTTTACCCGGTCTTTGCAGCCCTCAACCCAGCCGGCTCCAAAATAACCGGAAAGAGTTTCCCACAGGCGCTCCTGAGAACCGCCCCGCACCAGGCACAACAGGCTGCGCTCCCCGGCGTCCAGGAGCTCTTTTACCAGATGGGCTCCTAAAAAGCCCGTAGCCCCTGTCACCAAAATGCTGTCCTTCGCTTCTGGAAACCGGCTTTCGGCGGTTTGGTTCTGCACATTCAAAACATTTGGAGGATTGAATCCTTGTCTGCCGTCCGGCGCTTCAAGCGTCGCTCTTTCGCGCGTTAAGGCTGTCTGTCCGAACACTTCGCGGGCTTTTTCCGTTTGTTCCAAAGCCGCGTCCTTCAGTATGGCTATCTGCTCCCGGATTGCGGCGTGCTCGTAAAACTGTGCCAGGGTCATGCTCCAGTTCAACTGGAAATACCGGCTGAGCACCGTCAGCGCCGCCAGAGAGGTGCCTCCCTGGTCAAAAAAGGAGGCATCCAGGTCCAGCTGCTTACGATCTAAAACCTCCTGCCAGATTTTCACCACCTGCTGCTCTACCGTCAGCTTTTCGGGCTTATCCTGCCCTTTTTGCGAAGGAGCCTCCGTCTCCAGCCGGGCTAAGGCCCGCCGGTCGTTTTTGCCTGTGGCGGTTTTTGGGATTTCCGTCACCACAGAAAAAGAGGACGGCACCATATAAGAGGGAAGCTGGGTTCTTAAATATTTCTTTATCTTCTCCAGATCGACCTGGCTTTCCTCTGATCTCGGGATGACAAAGGCCCTAAGCTCCATGGAAAAATCAGGCTTCCGGACAGCGATCACCGCCGCCTCCCCGACCTGGCCGGATTGTATGATCTGGCCGGTGATCTCATCCAGCTCGATGCGCTGGCCGTTCAGCTTCACCTGCAAATCCCTGCGTCCTACGAACTCTACGCCCCGGTCCGGCATCAACCGAACGATATCCCCGGATTTATACATGATTTCTCCCGGGAAAAAAGGGTCTGGCAGATAGGCTTCCTTGGTCAGGTCCGGACGGTTCACATAGCCTCGGGAAAGACATTCGCCGCCGATATACAGCTCTCCCCTGGCCATCGGCATCACCGGCTTAAGGTTCTCATCCAGCACATACAGCCTGCAGTTGGTAAAGGCCTTTCCCACCACGATCTTATCCCGGTGGGTCATATCGATGCCGGTAATATAAACCGCTGTTTCAGTAGGCCCGTACAAATTGAAAATTTTCTGCGCTCCCGCTTCCTTTAGGGAATCCAAAAGCTGGCGGGTCAGCACCTCGCCGCAGGAAAACAATACCTTAATCCTGGGGAGTATCTTTACAAACGCTTCCGTCCCCAGGCACATCTGGAGTCTGGAGGGAGTCAGCTGTATAATTTCAACGCCGTTGTTTTCAATCAGCTCGGCGATCCTCCAGGGAAGCATCATTTCTTCCTCATCCGCCATAACGGCGCACTTTCCCATACAAAAAGCCAGCAGGGTTTCTGTGATAAAGGTATCGAAAATCACTCCGGAAGCGCACAAAATATCCCCTGGAGCGGTCTCAAACATCCGCTCCACATTGGTGAGCAGGTTCATAATAGCCCGGTGAGGCAAAACCGCGCCTTTGGGCTGCCCTGTAGTTCCGGAAGTAAACAGAATATGGATGTCATCCTCCACGCTTCTTCCTTCTACCGGCGTGAACGGGGTTTCTTCCCTGGTCATCACCAGCTTGGGGCAGGGAAGCTCGTCTGGGAGCTCAGGATAGGTACAGGGGTCGCACAGCAGAAGCTTTGCCCCTGAAATTTCCAGCATATAGCGCAGCCGGGCCTCTGGGAACGAGGACAGCACCGGCACATACGCGCAGCCCGCTTTCAAAATTCCCAGCATACCGGCTACCAGGTCGCTATCCCGGCGGCCGGATAAGCCGATAAAGTCGCCCTTTCGGGCGCCGGACCGCTGAAGCTGGCCGGCCAAGGCGTCGGACCTCTTTTTCAACTCCCCGTAAGTTGTCACCACGCCGTGGGAGCGGATAGCCGGAGCCTCTGGGATCAGCTCCGCCATTTGATCCACCGCCTGATCCACACAAAGCTTCAGATAAGGAGTGTGCATCCGGTTGGGACGCTCCAGCAGCTCCAGCCGGTCACGGAAAGATACCGCCGGAAGCTCGTAAAGCGTCTTTTCCTGTCCTTTTATCAGCTCCTCCACCACAGCGCAGAAGCACCGGCTCAGCAGTTCCATGCTGTCCCGGTAATAGAGAGACGTTGCGTATTCCAAACGGAAAGAATAGCCGTTTTTCGTTTTATAGGCTTCCAGATTCAAATCCATTTTCGCCGTTCCCGTCTCCAGAGGCACGCAGGAAACAGGTTCGCCATCCAGGAAGAAGGCCTCCTCTTCCATAGGCCGATAGGAAAACATCACGTTATATAGAGCGGCCTGGCCCGCGGAACGCTTCACATGCGCTAAGGACAGAATGTCCTCCAGCGATACATCCTGATTATCCAGCATCGCCAAAACCGTATTCTTCACCTGCTGTAAAAACTCCCGAACGGTCAGCTCCTTTTGAGGCGCCAGACGCAAGGGCAGCGTATTCAAAAACGGCCCCAAAACGTTCCAAAGCTCCTGCTCCCGCCGGCCGGAAACCGGAGTGCCGATAATAATATCCGAGCTTCCCGTATATTTAGAAAGCAGGACGGCAAAAGCCGCCGCGAACAGCATATAGGGAGAGTAATCTTCCTTTTTGCAAAATTCGGCGCACAGGGCCGCCGTTTTCTCCTCCAGGGAGAAAACGACATTTTCACCCTGGTAATCGAAGGTTTTCGGCCGTTGCTTATCCACCGGGAGATCCAGAAGCTCTCCGGCACCTTCCATCCTCTCTTTCCAGTAGCTCTCCTCACCGGCCACCGTTTTTGAATCCCGGTTTTGCAGCCAATAGGCGTAATCCTGGAAGGAAATCTCCGGAAGCTCAGGCTCCTGTCCACGGTAAAGGGCATCCAGCCGCTTCATCAGGAGCGGTGTGCTGATACCGTCGCTGACCAGATGGTGCATATCGATAAACAGAAGCTGCTCGCCGCTGTCCTCCCGCCACAGGGCGGCCCGGAACAAGGGGGCCGCAGCCAGATTAAAGGGCCGCAGGAAAGCTCTCTTGGCTTCTTCAAAGGTGCCGGCCTGAAGCCGCTCCACATCGAACAGCACATCCTCCAGGACCTTTTGGCCGATTTTTCCATTCTCCATGACAAAGGCGGTGCGGAACAAGGCTTCCTCCCGCACCAGCTTTTTCAGAGCAGAAGTCAGCCGGCTGATATCAGGCTGTTTTCCAAACCGGAACACACCGGGCATATTGTAGGCCAGACTGGTAGGATCCAGCTGGGACTGAAAATACAGGCTCTGCTGGGAGGGGGTCAGCGGATACAGAGACAGCCTCGGGGCTTTGGGAATGACAAAGGCCTTGGCGCCGGAAAACTCCGCAGATTCTCCCTCACGCTTCAGACGCTGCTCCAACCGAACCACATTGCGGAAAGCGTATAAATCCACTATTTTCAGCGTGACACCAAACTCCTGCTCAATCTGACACAGGGTTTCCATGGCGTTCAGGGAATCCCCGCCGGCCAGGAAATAGTCGCTTTGGACATCGATTTTCCGGTTATTCAAAACCCGCTGGAAAATTTCCAGCAAACGCCGCTGGGTATCGGTTTTCGCCCGCTCTCCGCCGGCTGAAACCACCGGGTCGGGCAGACGGCTGTAATCAATTTTTCCGCTGGGACTCAGCGGCATCTCGTCGATCCTGGTCAAATAGGCCGGGATCATGTAATCCGGCAGGCAGGTCACCGCGAAGGAAATCAAATCCACCTCCGGCACATTGGTCTTGGAGGTGTAATAAGCCGCCAGATAACGGCGCTCCCCCTCTCCAATCACCCGAACCGCCGCTGTTTCCACCTGCGGATGGGCCATCAGGCACATGGCAATCTCCTGCGGCTCGATTCTCAAGCCCCGAAGCTTGATCTGGCTGTCCTTTCGGCCGCCCAGCAGCAGCCGGCCCTGCTGGTTCCAGCAGGCCACGTCGCCGGTTCTGTAAATCCGTTCTCCCGGCTCAAAGGGGCTTTCCAAAAAGCTTTGCTCCGTAAGCTCCGGAGCATTGTGGTATCCACGGCCAACACACAGTCCCCCTACGTACAGGTCGCCGTAAACCCCGATGGGCAAGGGCTGCAAATGAGAATCCAATATATAAAGACGGCAGTTAGGCATCGGGGCACCGATGGTAATCACCGGGGAATCGTTCATCAGCTGGTAGCTGACGCCAATGGTCGCCTCTGACGGTCCATACTGATTGTAGATTCTGCCCCATGAATGAAGCTTTAAAAGCTGGATCAATTCGCCGGACAAATGCTCCCCGCCGCAGATAAAGCTTTCAATCTGCTTTAACGCCCGCAGGAACTCCGGATGGTTCATATACGCCTTCAGCCTGGACGGCGTGATGGCAATCACGCCCACCGCATAGCTGCGGATTAGAGAAGCTAAGGCGGAGGGGCTTTCCTGTTCCTCCTGGCTGGCGAGAATCACGGTGCGGCCGTTCAATAGGGAAACCACGCTTTCCAGAACGAACACGTCGAAGCCCACGCTGCACAGAGAAAGAACCCCTCCGTAGCCATAAAGAGGCGCCATGCCCATGGCAAAATTCAGCAGGCTTCTCTGTTCAATTTCCACACCCTTCGGCTTGCCGGTGCTGCCTGAGGTGTAAACCAAATAAGCCAGGTCATTTCCCTCGGCTTTCCTGATCTGATAGTCCTCCGGACATTCACCGGCAATTCCGCCAGGCGTCAGCAGCGGCACCGACGGCTCCAGGGATTTCTCCGAAATCAAAAGAGCCGCGGAGCTGTCCAGCAAAATATCTTTTTTTCGATCCTTGGGCAGAGAGGCTGGGATAATCACCCAAGCGTTTCCGGAAAGGGCGGCGCCCAGCATAGCCTGCACTAAAGAAAAACCCTTTTCCAGAGAAACCGCGACAATTTTTCCGCCTCCGGGGCAGGCGCATTCGATGGAATAAGCATACCGCCTGGCGTTTTCATATAACTCCCGGTAGCTCATGCGCCGGCCGTGAAAAATCAGGGCCACCCGGTCCGGATGCTCCTTAACGCAGGCGGAAAGCTTTTTCGAGATCGTTTGATCCATAAGAGGCTGAGCGGTTTGATTGAAGCTGAACAGCACTTTTTCCTCTTCCCCGCCGCTCAGGACA
Organism: [Clostridium] leptum DSM 753; assembly: GCA_000154345.1. Taxonomy (GTDB): domain Bacteria; phylum Bacillota; class Clostridia; order Oscillospirales; family Acutalibacteraceae; genus Clostridium_A; species Clostridium_A leptum. The sequence continues at coordinate 105,629 of DS480349.1, read as the reverse complement.
GACAACTGCCAGATAGGCTTTTTCGGATGATCCAAAGCCTCTTTTAAAATTTTAATTAAATAGTGGTGGAAGCAGTCGATCTCCTCGGCGGAAAAGATCTGAGTAAGATAATCGTAATCCACCGAGTACTTGTGCTCAGACTCCCAGCTGCTTAAGTGAATCACCAAGTGCTCCGACTGGTAGCCGCTGTAATGCCACCGTCCAGTGAAAAACGCGGACGCGTCCTTTGTTTGAAACAGCCGGCTGTTCTGATAGGACAGCACCAAATGAAACAAGTGATCCAAATCCGGATGCTTTTTCTTCGCCAAGGACATAATATCCCCAAAGGGATATTTCTGATGGCGCAGCAAATCAAACCACTCGTCGTTCAGGTGCTCGGTGAATTCCTCCAAGCTCCAATTCTCGTCCAGGTGGTTTAAAAACGGCAACGTGCTGACAAACATACCGGTAATCTTCTTTTCCTTAAAATTAATCCGGTTGAAAATCGGCACGCCTATGCCGAGCTGCTCTAAACCGCTGATTCTTCTCAAATAAATTGCCAGCGCCATATAAAACACAGCGAAAGGTGCCACCCGGTTGGCAGTACAGAAATTCCCGATCGCATGGTTGAGCACCTCGGAAAGCTGATAGGTTTTCCGCTGCCCCACCGGGCTGACAATGGCGCTTTTACATTCCTTCAGGGCGCAAGGCTCCTGAAACTGGGCCATCTTCTCCTCCCAATAGGCCCTGTCTTTTTGACAAGCCCTGGAGGCAAGGTATTCCTGCTCCTTGTTTACATGAACCAGGTAGCTGTCCAGCGGCTCCAGCTCGGGTTCCTTTCCTTGCAGGAGCGCCAGGTAGGTTTCGCTGATCCGATTTCCCAACAGCGCCTGAGACCAGCCGTCCGTGATGATATGATGGGTTTTCATCAAAATTCCGCCGTCGGATTCCCCTGATTTAAAAACAGCGAAGTAATAAAGGGGATGACGGTAAAGCGGCATAACCTCCCGGGTCACCGCATTTTCCCAATGGGTGATTCCCTCTTGGTTTGTAAGGGAAAAATCAAAAATCGGGAACTGCTCCGGAGCATAGGGCGCATGGAACTGTACCGGCGTACCATCCACCAAATCGATTTGAGTCCGCAATGACTGGTCGGCTTCGATCACCAGGTTCAAGGTTTTCTGAATAGCGGCCATATCGATCCGGCCCTTGATATAAATGGTAGAACAGATATTATTAATGGAGGTGCCTTTATGCACCTGCTCCACATTCCAAATGTTTTTTTGACTGATCGACAGCGGGAAGGTCTTTTCCCCGCCATTGCTCTGCGGCATGTTCTTTTCACCCCAGTCCTTTCAGGAATCGCTCTAAAAACACAAGACATAATTCGACTAATTATACCTAATAAGTATAAAAGAATCCTAATTGTAATTCAATAGATTTTCCTTAAATTATTTTTATTTTCGAAGAAATTCGCCTGGATGTTTCTGCCATTTTCCAGCATAATTCTTTTTCATTAATAAAAAACAAAAAAGCAGGAAAAGACAGCCTATAAACCTTCTCGATTTCATAAAAGCGTGGCCTCAGCAACCAAAAAGGAACCAGTCTCCGAGCAGCGGAGACTGGTTCCTTTTTGGAGATAAGGTTATTTAAGAATCCTCTTGCCTATGATTTCATGCCTTCAGAGATTATGGCAAGAAAATATTGATGAACCGCAGCTTCCTTGGTCAATTCCGGATGGAAGGCTGTTACCAGCTGGTTGCGCCATCGGGCCGCGGTAATCCTGCCGTCAGTTTCCGACAGGATTTCCACCCCCGCTCCCACGCTTTTTACATAGGGCGCCCGGATAAACGTCATCGGGATTTCCCTACCGTCAAAAGCCCCCTGGGTCTGAAAGCTGCCAAGCTGGCGCCCGTAAGCATTTCTCACCGCCGTGATGGGCATCGTTCCAAAGCAAGGGCTCCCCCCATTTTCAATGGTCTCCGCCAAAAGCAGAAGTCCGGCGCAGGTACCGAACGCCGGCAAGCCTTCCAGGATTTTCTCCTTCAGCGGCTGGAACAGCTCCAATTCCCTGAGCAGCTTTCCCATCACCGTGCTCTCTCCTCCGGGAAGCACCAGTCCGTCCATTGGCCGTGTTAAATCCTGCTTCCGCCGGATTTCAAAGCATTCCGCTCCCAGTCTGGAAAGCATATCCTCATGCTCGGTAAAAGCACCCTGCAGGGCCAACATCCCGACTTTCATGGTCATTCTCCCCGCTGGGCCATCAGCAGCTGAATTTCCTGCTCATTGATGCCCACCATAGCTTCTCCCAAATCCTCGGAAAGAGCCGCCAGCATTTCGGGGTCGTTATAATTGGTCACAGCCTTCACGATAGCTGCGGCCCGCTTCGCCGGATTTCCGGATTTAAAAATACCTGAGCCTACAAATACTCCTTCAGCGCCCAAGTGCATCATCAGAGCCGCGTCTGCGGGAGTCGCCACGCCGCCGGCCGCGAAATTCACCACCGGAAGCTTCCCGTTTTCATGTACATAGCATACCAGCTCATAAGGCACTCTCAGTTCCTTGGCCGCTTCATACAGCTCATCCTGACGCATTCCCTTTACCCTGCTGATTTCACTGTTGATCAGCCGCATATGGCGCACTGCCTGAACTACGTCTCCGGTGCCCGGCTCCCCCTTCGTGCGGATCATCGAGGCGCCCTCCGCGATTCGCCGCAGGGCTTCTCCCAGGTTTTTCGCTCCGCAGACAAAAGGCACCTGAAACTGGGTTTTATCAATATGGTACACATCGTCCGCCGGAGAAAGCACCTCGCTTTCGTCGATGTAATCAATCTCAATAGCTTCCAGGATCTTCGCTTCCATAATATGCCCGATTCTCACCTTCGCCATGACCGGGATCGAAACCGCCTCTTGGATGCCCCGAATCATCTTAGGGTCGCTCATTCTGGCCACGCCTCCCGCGGCCCGGATATCCGCCGGTATCTTTTCCAGCGCCATTACGGCGCAGGCACCCGCCTCTTCCGCGATTTTAGCCTGCTCCGGTGTGGTCACATCCATGATAACGCCGCCCTTCAGCATTTGGGCGAGCTCCTTATTCAGTTCATACCGGTTCTCTTTCATGGGAAATCCCTCCTTGCTTTCTATATTTTCTATCCTAGGCGAAAAACTGTCTTTTGTAAATGTACAATTTTTACTATATTTAAATGTACAGTTTGAGATCTTCCGGCCCTGCCATTGCTAATTTTCTCCAGGCGGGGTATAATAGTGAGCGTAAATGAACGAATTTCTATCGTTATGCTCAAAGGGGGATTTTCTATGAAGCTTACCTTTCTCGGCGCGGCCCACGAGGTAACCGGCAGCTGCTATCTGCTGGAGGCCTGCGGTAAAACCATTTTGATTGACTGCGGCATGGAGCAGGGGCCGGACGAATATGAAAATCAGGAAATCCCCGTATCCCCCTCCTCCATAGACTGGGTTCTGCTGACCCATGCCCATATCGACCATTCGGGAAGGCTCCCCTTGCTTTACGCGCACGGCTTCCGGGGTAAAATATTCGCTACCGGCGCTACCTGTGATCTGTGCGACATTATGCTTCGGGACAGCGCCCACATCCAGATGTTCGAGGCGGAGTGGAGAAACCGTAAAGCGAAGCGAGCCGGCGGAGAGCCGTATATTCCTCTTTACAACATGGAGGATGCCGCCGGCGCCATCAGCTGTTTTGTTTCCTGCCGCTACGGAGAGGCATTTTCCCCCTCTGACGGTATTCAGGTACGCTTTGCCGACGCGGGGCACCTGCTGGGCTCCGCCAGCATTGAGCTTCAGCTGACGGAAAGAAATGTTACGAAAACCCTGGTGTTTTCCGGCGATATCGGCAATAAAAACCAGCCTCTGCTGCGGGATCCCCAGTACTTTCGGTCCGCAGACTATGTGGTAATGGAAAGCACCTACGGCGACCGGAGCCACGGGGAGCGTCCGGACTATGTCAAGGAATTGTCTGAAATTATCCAAACTACCTTTGACCGGGGAGGAAATGTGGTGATTCCTTCCTTTGCCGTCGGCCGGACCCAGGAGCTCCTGTACTTTCTCCGGCAGATCAAGACGGATGGCCTAATTTCCGGCCACGACGGCTTTGAGGTCTATGTAGACAGTCCTCTAGCGGTGGAATCCACGGAAATTTTTCAGGATAACCGCCGGGATTACTTTGACCAAGAGGCTCTGGAGCTGCTGAACCGCGGAATCAATCCCATCCAATTTCCCGGGCTTCGGGTGTCCCTTACCAGCGAGGAATCCAAGGCGATCAATGAGGACCAGCGCTGTAAGGTGATTCTTTCCGCCAGCGGCATGTGCGAGGCCGGCCGGATTAAGCACCATTTAAAACATAATTTGTGGCGTCCTGAATGCACCGTTCTGTTCGTCGGCTATCAGGGCGCCGGCACCCTGGGCCGGGCCTTAGTGGAGGGCGCCTCCAAGGTCAGGCTGTTCGGCGAGGAAATCGAGGTTCGGGCTCAAATCCGCAGACTGGCGGGCGTCAGCGGCCATGCAGACAATAATGGCCTGCTGGAATGGATCTCCCATTTCGATCCCAGGCCGCAAAGGGTTTTTGTTACCCATGGAGACGATAGTGTATGCGATTTATTTGCCGGCAGGCTCAGGGAGGAGCTCCATCTGGATTCTTTCGCTCCCTATCCGGGTGCTCAGTTTGATTTGGCGGGAAATCAGCTTCTTTACGAAGGCAGCCGCCAGAAAATTCACAAAGACAGAGCCTCCAAGCCCAAGGGCAGTCCGGTCTATCTGCGGCTGCTGTCCGCAGGCCGCCGCCTGATGGAGTTAATCCAGCGCAGCCAAGGCCGGGCCAACAAGGATATGGCTAAGCTTACCGATCAACTCAACGCTATGTGTGATAAATGGGAGTAAACAAAGCCCTCCCATCCGTACCGCCGTTTCACCGGCGGCTTGCGTCAAGCTGCCGGCATTAGGCAGTCTCCTGCTAAGCCTGATACAAATTCGTTAAAGCTCTCGCCTTTTCTTTGGGCTCGCGCAGCCTTGTCCTGCGGCCGCAAACAGGCAGCGGCCGCGTTCCAAAAGCCGCTCGGAACGCTTTTTCAAAGCCAATCTGTTCGGCTTGTTATCAGAGGCCTGTCTTTTCTCCGCCGGAGCCAGAGCTTATTGACGGCCTGCTTCGGTTCGGAGATGCCAAATCCGATGAAATCCCGTTCTTCGGCGTATGAGTGCAACGGCGGGCGGATAAAATAAAAATTCCGGAACACCGCAAGGAGGAAATCTATGCTTACCATCGGCTGTCATATGTCTGTCGCTAAGGGTTTTGAGAAAATGGGCCTGACCGCCGTAAAAATCGGAGCTAATACGCTTCAGTTTTTTACGCGGAATCCCAGAGGAAGCAAGGCGAAGGAATTAGATCAAAAGGACATCGCCGCCTTCCGGCTGCTAATGAATGAGCATCATTTTGGAAAAATTCTGGCCCACGCTCCTTATACCCTAAATCCCGCTTCGTCCAACGGGCACACCCGAGAATTCGCCTTGGAAACCTTAAGGGATGACTTGATCCGAATGGAGTCTCTGCCCGGCAATTATTATAATTTTCATCCGGGCAGCCATGTAGGCGGCGGTGTTCAGACCGGAATCGATTTGATCTCCGACGCGCTGAATCAGATTCTGTTTCCCAATCAAAGCACCATAGTGCTTTTGGAAACCATGGCCGGCAAGGGCAGCGAAATCGGCGGAAGCTTTCAGGAGCTTCGGAGGATTATCGACGGTGTTGAGCTCCAGGAGAAGCTGGGAATCTGCCTGGACACCTGCCACGTCAGCGACGGCGGATACGATATCGCCGGCCGCTTAGACCAGGTGCTGGAGGAATTTGACCATGTTATCGGACTGAGCCGGCTGAAAGCCGTGCATCTGAACGACAGCCTGAATCCCTTGGGCAGTCATAAGGACCGTCATGCCAATATTGGAAAAGGCACGCTGGGACTGGAGGCCTTTGAGCGCATGATTAACCATCCGGTTTTGCGTGACCTGCCCTTTTATCTGGAAACCCCTAATGACGACGACGGCCACGGTGAGGAGATCGCTTTGCTGAAAAGCTTGTATCACGGCAGTTAAACCGCACATCATAAATCAGCCTCCATTTCAGCAAAAGCACAGAGCTGGTTTTCCGTGATACGTCAACGACGGATGTTCCAAACTGCTTCATAAACGGTTCCGCAAGTATCCCCCTATGGTAAACCGGAAATGGAAAGCAAAACCGAAAGCGTGCGGAATTTTAACCACAACAGCCTGCCGAGCGTATGGAAAACCGGCGCGGTTCGCAAATCCTCGGAGGATATGATCGGCTTGTTTCGGAGCGCTGAAGTAATGCTTTCCGGATAATTGAAAGTTTATTTTCTCACCAGACGCCTGATTCTCCTTCGTTTCGTTCTAATATTTTTTTAATTTTTGATAAAAAGCTGTTCTTTTCCCGGAAATTCCGGTATAATGAATATGATTGCCAAATATGTTGGTGTTTTCTATATTATCATCACGCCGAGGTGCTCTTCATGAAATCAAGCATGAAATTAACTAAGAAAGAGATTTTCAGTATTCCCAATATTCTATGCTATTTCCGGATTCTGTTGATCCCGGTATTTATGATTTCCTATATTAACGCGAAAGAGACTCGGGATTATTATTTTGCCGCCTTTATTGTGCTGCTTTCCGGCCTGACCGATTTTGCCGACGGTTTTATCGCCCGGCATTTCAACATGGTCACAGAGCTTGGAAAGGCCATCGACCCGGTAGCGGACAAGCTCTCGCAAGCCGCTATCGTCATCAGCCTGATGATCCGCATTGAGCCTATGCGCTGGCTTTTCCTTCTTTTCGCCGTCAAGGAGCTTTTTATGGGGATCACCTCTATCGTACTGCTGACAAAGCACAACACCAAAATGGACGGCGCCAAATGGTTCGGCAAAGTTTCCACCTTTGTGTTTTACACTGTCATGTTCATTATTATCGTTTTTCCAAGCTTGGATGTCGGTGTTCGAAACATTTTAATTCTAATCTCCGGCCTTTTCCTTCTTCTGGCCTTCCTGCTTTACGCCCAGGTGTTTCTTAAAATGTATCAGGAAACTCAAAAGAAAAAATAATGCTTATCCGAATACAGAAAAGGGATTTGGGAAAGCGGTAAAAAATTCAATACGGCGAAGAGGTACTGTAATGCTTTTACGGTACCTTTCTGTTATTCCCGCCAAAATGATCCAGGCACAAGCCTGATGGCATATCGTAAATCCGCCTTACAGGAGGTTTCCCGTTATGATTTCCTATGAGCGTCAAAATGAAATACTCGAGTTGTTAAAAGAGCGCCGCACCGTTACCGTTGAGTTTCTATGCCGCCGTTTGTTCGCCAGCGGCGCCACCGTACGAAGGGATTTGGCGGAAATGGCGCAAAAAGGCTTGCTGGAACGGGTTCGAGGGGGAGCCACATTAATCAGCGGCGCCAGCCAGGATGCCCCGCTGCTGGTTCGCACCCAAAAGGATCGGGAAAAGAAAAAGATAGCGGCCGGGCTTGCCTTGGACTTTTTAGAGGATAACATGACGGTAATGCTGGATTCCAGCTCTACTGTCACCTGTCTGGCTGCTCAGCTGGCCAGGTTTAAAAATTTATCCGTGGTGACCAATGGAATTGAAACCGCCGGTGTGCTCAACGAAAACACCAGCTTTAAAATCTATCTCTGCGGCGGCCTAATTCAAAATAATTCGTCCATGGTAGGCAGTCTGGCGCAGGAAACTCTGGAGCATTTTCACACTGATATTTTATTTTTCTCCTGCTGCGGCATCTCCGCGCCGGATTTGGTCACTGAGGCTAATGAGGAAACCGCCGCTATGAAAAAACTGATGCTTCGCAACGCTAAAAAGAAAATCCTGCTATGCGACAGCACCAAAATGAACCGGGAATACTTCTGTAAGTCCTGCCGGGCTCAGGAAATCGACGCCATTGTTACAGACGCCCCGCCAGACCAGGCGCTTCTGGCTTCTCTGAAAAAGCAAACCCAAGTGATCTATCCACAATCAGGCCATTAGGATGTCTGATTTTTATAAGCCTTCCAGCCTGTCGTTCCTGCTGAAAATCTAGTCCCGTCTGACAGCTTCTAAGAGCCTTAGCTGGGAGCGGTTGAAGCATCGATCCGAAAGGAGACTTTTAATGATCCGTCTTGCCGTAGTTGGAACTAATTTTATTACAGACCGCCTGCTTTCAGCGCTCCCTCTCTCCGGGCAATTCTCGCTCACCGCCGTGTATTCCCGCAGTCTTGCCAGAGCCGAGGAATATGGAAAAGCCCATGGCGCTTCTTATTTTTATAACTCCCTCGAAGAGTTAGCCAAAAGTTCTCAGGTCGACGCGGTCTATGTCGCCAGCCCAAACTCCTTTCATGCCGCCCAGTCTATTATGCTGTTAACCGGCAAAAAGCATGTGCTTTGTGAAAAGCCGGCAGCCTCCAACGCCTGGGAATGGTCTGCCATGGTAAGGGCCGCAGAAAGAAACGGCGTGGTCGTGTTAGAAGCCATGCGCCCCGTTTTTCATCCTGGCTTTCAGGCCATAAAAGATTGCTTGCCGCGTTTAGGCACTCTTCGGCGCGCTACTTTTATTTACTGCCAATACTCCTCGCGGTATGATAAGTTTAAAAACGGTACCGTGGAAAACGCATTCGACCCCAGGCTTTCTAACAGCGCTCTCATGGACATCGGCTGTTACTGCGTCCATCCCCTGGTGGCTTTGTTTGGCAGGCCTAGCTCTATTTTGGCCCAAAGCGTGAGGCTTTCTAATGGATTTGAAGGCGCTGGAACCATCTTGGCTGCTTATCCTCAAATGCAGGCGGAGCTGCTCTATTCTAAAATCTCCAATTCAAAGCTTTCCAGCGAAATTCAAGGCGAAAATGGCTCTATGCTGATTGAAGGAATTAATATTCCCAAAAAGGTCACCCTCTGCTGGAACCAGGGAAAACAGGAGCAAATATCTTTTTCTTTTGAGGAACAGGATATGTGTTATGAGCTGAACGCCTTCGCCCAGATGATCTATAAAGAGCAAAGCCCTAAAAAATGGAACCATTGGACCGAATTAGAGCTGGAGCTGATGGATGAAGCCAGAAAGCAAGTCGGTATATTTTTCCCAGCCGATAGTAATCGGCAGTAATTTTTTTGCAAAAAGCCTAAAAAAGATATAACAGAAGCAAAATTATGATTGATTTATTTCGGGGCATTGCCTATAATGGAGCTGTCGGAAGATTTACCTATTTCTAAAAAACGGAGGCTGTTAAAATGGATAAAAGAATCATTATCGGCGCGGATGACAGCGGCTTTACTCTAAAAGAGGCCGTAAAGGAACACTTATTAAAAAACGGCTACGATGTAACCGATGTCGGCACACTGTCATTAGATGAGCCTGTGGTATACTATGAGGTTGGGCGCCGTGTCGCCAAAGAAGTAGCCGATAAAAAATTCGAGCGCGGCCTGCTGTTTTGCGGCACCGGCATGGGTGTTAACCTAGTCGCCAATAAATTTCCTGGAGTTTACTGCGGACTCTGCGAGAGTGTTTTCGCCGCTAAAAAGTGCCGGATTATCAATAACTGCAATGTTCTTGCCATGGGCGGATTTATTGTCGGGCCTAAAATGGGTATCGAAATGGCCGAAGCCTTCTTAAATACCGATTTTTCCTATGGGTTCGATCTTGCCACCCCAGAATTTCTGCAAAACGCCGTTAAGGAGATAGATCAGATCTCGGCGGATGTGCTTAAGGAGTACAGCAAATAAGCTTTAAGCACATTCCATCGCCACATAATAATACAGCGCCTAACGGTACATAAAAGCGCCCCATGGAAAAATTCCATGGGGCGCTTCCTTTATCTATTTTATTAGATTTCCTTGTAAAAAGTCACAACGCTGTCTCCGACGCAATACTTGGAAAGCTGGGGACAGATTCTGGTGAAATGCTCGCTGTTGTTGTGCAGTTCGATGGCTTCCTCATCTTTCCATTCCTCAAACATGGCCACCTTAGTCTCATCATTCTTATCCTGATAAATTTGATAAGAAATACACCCCTCCTCCTGGTTGCTTTTTTCAATCAGCTCCGCAGCCGCTTGGAGGTAATCCTGCAAAACGCCAGGCTTTAAGGTACTCACCGCAACAATTTTGATCATTTTTGTTCTACCGTCCTTTCGTTATCTTTGGCTTTCCGCCTTGCTTTTAGTATATCGTTCTTACCCTTTGAGGAACACCGGATAAACTAGAGATGTTAAGGAAAACAGCCTTTTTCTGTTCTTCCCTCCCTTGTGCTCTTAGGAAAAATAGTATAGAATAGAAAAGTATTCGCGGAAATTTGTAAGGGCAATGAGGAGATTGGTAAAATGCCGGATAAAACATCCTTGCTTCGGGAAAAGCTTTTGGATTTATTTATGGACGCCCCCATCGCCGCAGCGGCGAAAAGCTTTCAGGAGCTGGAGCAAAGCTTGGAATCGGACAGCAGCGTCGTATTTATTTTATTTGGGGACATTTGTAGCATTGGCGCTATCGTCGAGCTGGTAAAACAAAAGGATAAGGTGGCGGTCGTTCACATGGACCTGATCGACGGCCTCGCCGCCCGGGAAGCCGGAGTGGACTTTATCAAAACACAAACCCGGGCCGACGGCATTATTTCTACCAAAGCTTCCCTGATTCGCTATGCCCACCAGCTTGGACTGCTGACGATTCAGCGCTATTTTCTGCTGGACTCCCGGGGAATGGAAAATATTTTAGCTTCAAAGCAGCACTCCTCCGCCGATTTCTTGGAAGTGCTTCCAGGGGTTATGCCAAAAATCATCCGCCAATTAGCGAGAGAGTGCGATAAACCTATCATTGCCGGCGGCCTGATTCGGGACAAGGAGGATGTGGTGGGCGCCTTATCCGCCGGAGCGGTAGCAATTTCCTCCACTAATCCAGACGTATGGTTTTTATAAAATTGCCTGCTTTACCGCCGCGCTTTCATTCCATCTTAGCGGCCCATCATTTTCTGAGTGTCCGCGTTCCCGCAAAGGCTTTGGCAAAAGGCCGGAGAAAGGCGGGATGTTATAAAAAAAGCAAAAAAATGATTGATTAATTTACCAGAACCTGTTATAATAAACTTGGAAGCACAGAGAGAGTATTGAGAGTGCGCTATTCCGTTTTGGAGTAGTGCGCTTTTTTTATGCTTCTCCATGAAACCATAAACCATTTTAGGAGGAAGAAACATGGCGAAAACGAATATCGTGGATTGGAAAACCATCACCAGCTTTGTGACCGACGCTTTTGTAGGCTACGGCATTCCCAGAAAAGACGCTGAAATCTGCGCTGATATCCTGCTGGAATCTGACAAGCGGGGAATCGAATCCCATGGCGTCAACCGTTTTAAGCCCATCTATCTGGACCGCATCAAGGCCGGAATCCAGAAGCCTGTCACGGAATTTGAAGTAATCAAGGACTTCGCCGCCACCGCTGTAGTGGATGGACACGACGGTATGGGCCAGGTAGTCGGCTACAAGGCCATGACCATGGCGATTGAAAAAGCCAAAAAGTATGGCATGGGTATGGTTGTCGCCAGAAATTCCTGCCATTATGGTATCGCCGGATATTACGCCACCATGGCTACCGACGCCGGCATGATCGGTATTACCGGCACCAACGCCCGCCCCTCTATCGCACCTACCTTCGGTGTGGAAAATATGCTGGGAACCAATCCCCTTACTTTCGGTATGCCTACCGACGAGGAATTTCCTTTTGTATTAGACTGCGCCACCTCCATTGTGCAGAGAGGTAAAATCGAATACTACGCCCGTATCGGCAAGGACACTCCCGCCGGCCAGGTCATTGGCAGAAACGGCGAGGCCCTCACCGATTCTGTAGAAATCCTCGACGATCTGAATACAGGCAAGGCCGCGTTAGCGCCTTTAGGCGGCATTGGCGAGGATTTAGCCGGCTATAAGGGCTACGGCTACGCTACAGTAGTGGAGATCCTTTCCGCCGCTTTACAGCAAGGCAATTTCCTGCGGGCATTGTCCGGCATCGGCCCCAACAAGGAAAAAATCCCCTTCCATCTGGGTCATTTCTTTATCGCTATCGATACCGAGGCCTTTATGGGTCTGGAAGCCTTCAAAAAGACCGCTGGAGACATCCTGAGAGACCTAAGAAATTCCGAAAAGGCGCCTGGCGCCGAGAGAATCTACACTGCCGGCGAAAAAGAATACCTGGTCTGGCAGAAGAGAAAAGACAGCGGCGTACCGATTAATGACGCTGTTCAGAAGGAATTGATCGCCGTTCGGGATGAATTAGGTCTGACTCAATACAAGTTCCCCTTTGAAGACTAATTAAGGACTGATTTGCTATGAATATACGTGAAGAATCTTTACAGAAGCATTATGAATGGGGCGGAAAAATCGAGGTGATTTCCCGCGCTCCCATCAACACCAGAGAGGATTTGTCTTTGGCGTATACTCCCGGTGTGGCGGAGCCTTGCCTGGAAATCCAGAAGGACTACAACAAATCCTATGACCTTACCCGCCGCCACAACCTAGTGGCCGTCATCACCGACGGCACCGCCGTACTGGGCCTCGGCGATATCGGACCTGAAGCCGGTATGCCGGTAATGGAGGGAAAATGCGCTCTGTTTAAAGAGTTCGCCAATGTGGACGCGTTCCCCATCTGCATCCGTTCCAAGGATGTCGACGAGCTGGTGCGGACGATTTATTTGATCTCAGGCAGCTTTGGCGGCATCAATTTGGAGGATATCTCCGCCCCCCGCTGTTTTGAAGTAGAAAGAAAATTAAAGGAAATCTGCGATATTCCAGTGTTCCATGACGATCAGCACGGCACCGCTATCGTGGTGGCCGCTGCGTTTATCAACGCTTTGAAGGTGGTCGGCAAGGAGCTTTCCTCTGTCCGTGCCGTGTTGAACGGCGCTGGCTCCGCCGGAATCGCCATCGGTAAGCACCTCATGAACCTAGGGCTGAAAAACCTGATCATGGTAGATCGTTTCGGCATTATCGACGAGGGGATGGAGGAATTAAATCCCGCCCAGGCTGAAATGGCTGAGCTCACCAACCGGGAGCATAAGAGAGGAACTCTGGCTGACGCACTGCAGGGCGCGGACGTGTTCTTCGGCGTTTCCGCTCCCAATGTGCTGACTCCAGAGATGATCAAAACCATGGCTGCCGATCCGATCGTTTTCGCTATGGCAAACCCCACACCGGAAATCATGCCTGACGCCGCCAAAGCCGCCGGCGCGAGAGTGGTGGGCACTGGACGCAGCGATTTTCCCAATCAGATCAACAATGTCATGGCGTTTCCGGGGATTTTCCGCGGCGCTCTGGACTGCCGTGCCTCCTGCATCAACGAGGAAATGAAAGTGGCAACCTCCTATGCTTTGGCCTCCTTAGTCCGTGAAGACGAGCTGAATGAGGAATATATCCTCCCCAACGCTTTGGATAAACGAATCGCCAAGGTTGTGGCTGAAGCGGTTATCAAGGCGGCTCATGAAACAGGCGTCGCCAGAATTTAAGCTTATACCTATCTCCTATAAACTGAAATACCGGGAAACGGACGGAGCGCATTGCCTCCGTCCGTTTCCTTTTGTCCAGTGACGCCTGGCAAGGCTCTGGGGTCGGATAAATAAGGAAAAGTGATTTCTCTTTAGAGCAGGCGCGAAGCGCCCGCCGAATAAGGCGCAGAAAAACACCCCGGCAGGGGAAAATGCCTTATTGAAATGTAAGCTGTCCACATCAGCCGCCAGCCATGATATGCAAAGGGCTGGGTCACGCGTTTTCTAGGGAGACATCAATAGATCATACTTTTTTATTTCATTGTACGAGGCTATTTGGAAAGTAAAGCACCCGGTGATTTTACAATTTCTTGACAAAACCTTCGCATAATTTTCCCATTGTGTTAAATCTGTGTACACATTCTTTCCCTATACTATAATCATTCCAAGAACGAAAAACATTTCGTAATTTTACTGTGTGCGTTGGAAAGCCGGTTGACTCCCGGGCACACAGACCAACAACAATCCTTCTTCAGAAGGTTTATTCATACACCTTTTCAATTTTTCATAACCCTCCTTTTCTAAAAAAGAAAGCGCAGCGAAATGCTGCGCTTTCTTTTTTGTAGCTTATATTTTATTCCACAGTCACACCTAAAAATTCAGAAATTCCATCCACCAGGGTTTGATGGTCCAGCTCATGGGGCAAGCCTGAAACACATGCCGTACCGATCAGCGCTCCGTTTTTCAGCCGAATGGGAAAACCTCCGCCGCAAAGAGCATACTCCGTTTCCGGAAGCATCTTCCAATCAGTCAGTGTCTTTCCCTGTTTCTGAGCCTCCAGGAAAGAGCCGTAAGAGCTTCTTCCCCTGGCGTTAACTAAATTTCGCTTTGCCGCCAGCCAAACGCCATTCTCCTGATTGGTTCCGTTTGGAAAATTCCGAAATAAAGCCAATCCATTAATACTAACCTCCACCGCCGCAGGACCAAACTTTTTTCCATGCTTGACAAGAAGACAGCCTAAGGCGAAGGCATCGTCATTGGAGAAGCTGTCAAACCGCAAAAGCTCCTCCTGCTTTGTAACCATCCTCAAAATATCGTTCATGCTTTCCCCTCCGGTTAATAGCCGATAGCTTCCAAAACCCGGTCTATAATTTTAGCGTTCTCAATGGAGAACCGATGGCTGACCCAGGGCTTTTCCCCATTCAGCACACACCGGCCAAGCTGTTCTATTTCCAGCTTATAGTTATCCTCCACCTGCATGGTTTTAGTAGTCACCACATCTCCACGCACGATAGAATAATGCAAAGCCCCTTTGGCGTTATAGGGAATCGGTGCTTCCAGCGTCCCCTCCGTGCCGTACAAATAGAACCGATCCGCCCGCTGGCTGGTGCACATTCCACAGGAAATACTCAGCTTCTTTCCATCCGCATAGCCAAAATACATCCCGGCAAAATCGTCCACTCCCTGGCCGGTAAAATGAGCGGCGGCCTTGATCTCCTCAGGCGCCTCCTCGAACAGATTCAAAAAGAGGCTGATAGGATAGCATCCCACGTCGTAAACGCCGCCGCCTAGAGTTTCCTTTTTCCAGCGGATATCCTCCGGCTTCGGCGGCACGATAAAGAAAGCGGCCTCCGCCATAGTGACCTTACCGATCGCTCCGCTCTGCACCGTTTTCTTAATCTCCTGAATAATCGGGCTGTGAAGATACGCAAAAGCCTCCATGAAAACCACTCCGGCCTCATCACAGCAGCGGATAATATCCTCTACATCCTTAGCGCTGCCAGAAAGAGGCTTTTCACAAAGCACATGCTTTCCCTTCGCCGCCGCTTTCCGTACCCACTCGCCATGGAGGCTGTTGGGCAGCGGGATATAAACCGCCTGAACCTGGGGATCATCCAGCAGCGCTTCATAGCTGTCATAAGCCTTCGCAAAGCCAAAACGCTTCTGAAACGCCTCTGCTTTTTCCAATCCTCTGCTGGCGATTCCATAAAGCTCTGCGTTTTCCGCCTGCTGCATCGCGGGAATGGTTTGCTCCGCGGCGATTCCGGCACAGCCCAAAACGCCCCATTTGATCTTTTCCATGTCTTCAAATCCTCCTATTTTATTTTCTTGTTTTTCCGGCGCCTTGCTGTTTGAAACAAATTTCCAGACAGCAAGGGTCCAAGAAAAGCATCTTGCCTTGGGGTCAGCTTTTCAGCACATAAATCGCGTCTTTGCAATTCATATTTTTAAGTATATCCTGCAAAAGTCAACGGGACAACGGGAAATAATTCAGATCATTCTCCTGGTAAATTGAAGTATTTGCGCCGGCAGTTTTGCCTAGCGGTGTATATTCTCCACACAAAAAACCAAATGAGCCATGTCCAGACCGTAATAATGCTTCACCAGGCTTCCGCAAAGCTTCATGCCATTTCTCTCCGCCACCCTTTGAGAGGGCAGATTATTATCCCGGATAATAGAATAAACCCGGGGAAGCTTCAAAGACTGAAACGCGTATTCTTTGCATCCCTTCGCCGCTTCGGACGCATAGCCCCGGTGCCAGTAAGCTTTTTCAAATAAATAGCCGATCTCCGGCACCATTTTCCCGTTCCAATCCTGCATGGTCAGGCCGCACTGCCCGATCATGCTTTCGGTTTCTTTCAGGATCACCGCCCATAAGCCGAACCCATCCGTCACATACCGCTTTAGCTGCCGCTCCAGCCAGCTGTTTACCTCCGCATCGCTGAAAGCGTGCTCATAAGCGTACATTACCTCTGGATCCTGCAAAATTCTGCATAGGCTCCCGAAATCATCCTTGGTTAATTTTCTGGCAAATAACCGCTCTGTTTCAAAAATCATATTCATCTTTCTTCACTATCCCGCTTTTTCCGTTTCATTTCACGGATCAACGCCTTGGTTTTTGCATCTGTTTTTAAGGACTCCGTGATTTTTTGCAAAGACTTTTCATAGGTAAACTGATCCAATGCGGCAGTCTCCAGGTAAGTCATGGTTTCCTCCGGGAACTCCCGAAAGCAGATGGATACCGCCCACGCAACCGCCATCCTCACATAATAGGAATCCAGGGAAATCTCATCTAAAAAAGCAAAAATCTCCGGCAGATAGGGCTTCTGGATAAAATAAAAAATAGCCATTACCACCGCGAAACGGACATAATAGGCACGTTGATCCTGAAACAGCGGCCGCAAAAGCTTCCATGTCGCTTCCGGGTATTCCCGGGCTATTTTCAAAGAGCTGCAAAAGCTGTCGCAGATAGACCAATTATCAATTTTAGGCAAAAAGTCCTCGATCAGAGGAAAAACCTGCTCCGGTTTTCCTGGAATACAGCCGATCACCATACCCTGGAGCATAATTTCCTCAAAAGAATCAGATCTTGCCTCTTTTAGATAGCCCTGCGGATCATTCCCGGCAATTTCCCTGGAAATTTTTCTCAGCTTCGGCAGCCGTACTCCCAACAGAAAACCTGGTTTTAAATCCGGGATCAGCGAACTGGCAAACCGCTGAAATTCCGGTTCGGCTAAGCTTTCCAGCCGGTTTCGAATCTCATCATTTCTCCCCACTGTTTTTTCTCTCCAAATCCAGTAAAAAAGATTTTTTATCCAATCCCCCGGCATATCCCGTCAGACCGCCGTCTTTTCCTATTACCCGATGGCAGGGTATCATAATCCAAATAGGATTTCGGCTATTGGCCGCTCCTACCGCCCTGCACGCCTTAGGATTTCCGGTCTTTTCAGCAATCTGCCGATAGGTCCTAGTTTCTCCATAGGGAATCTCCAGCAAAGCGTTCCAAACCAATTGCTGAAACGGCGTTCCTTTAGGCGCTAAAGGAACGGTAAAGCTGGTTCGCTTTCCAGAGAAATATTCTCTCAGCTCCTCTTTTGCCTTCCGCAAAACCGGAGTTTCCTCCTCTACGGCATTTTCTTTTTGCCTCTTTGCTGAAGTCCGGTTCTCACCAGGAATGAACAAATTCGTTAAAGAGCCTTCCTCCTCTATCATTACAATTTGCCCGATTTCAAAGGTACTGCTTATGTACTTTTTCATAGTATCCGTCCTCTCCGCACGATTTTACTCTGCGGCAGAACGCCGCGCCATACAGCTTTCACATTCTAAAATAGATCTTCCTCACTCGGCAAATAAATTTCCGGAAAGCTGTTTTTTCCCAAAATGATGTAAGAAATATCCTCTTCGCTGTTTTTCATTATAACATAAAACGCGGAAAGGAAAAAGCCGCGGGAGCAGAAACTCCCGCAGCTTTTTCTTTACCAGGCGCTATTCATCTGACGCACCTGGACATCCTGCAAAATATTTTCCTCAAATTGGGCCGCAAAGCGTCCATCCTTTGTATGCTGATAAAACAATTTCGCGCCGGCACCCTCGCCGCCGTTTAAATACACTTCTACCAGCCGTCTGTCCACAAAAATCTCGATTTCAGTAACTTTCTCTACATCTGAGACAAAGCCGATATTTTCTGATTTTACTCCTTGAGTTCTTAATCCGGTAACTCCATTGACGCACTCCAGACGGATGCTCCTGCCGTCCTCCTCACCAAGCGAAATGGAAAAATCTCCGGGCTTACTAAGAGAAACCTTTGCCCAATAGCTGTTTCCAGGCACTTCACAGCAAACCTGCTGTTTTCCGCTTTCCCGCAAAACAGTCTCTCCCAACAGGGAATAAATTTCCTCAACAGGCTTTTGAATCAGCCTGTCTTCTTTAACACGAAGCTCCCTGGGCAGCCCCATGCTGCCGTAAGCGCCGTTTTCAGCCTCCACGTGTTCTTTATAATTATCCGCAACCCAGCCGACGGCAATTCTGCGACCCTGATGCTCAAAAGACTGGATCGCGTAAAAATTCGTACCAAAATCATAAATCCGCTTGCTCTCCACTGCCAATTGGCAGCCGT
The DNA here is from genome assembly GCA_000154345.1 of [Clostridium] leptum DSM 753. Classification (GTDB taxonomy): domain Bacteria; phylum Bacillota; class Clostridia; order Oscillospirales; family Acutalibacteraceae; genus Clostridium_A; species Clostridium_A leptum. The sequence goes on along the minus strand of DS480349.1, from coordinate 87,223 downwards.
CCTTTCGTTCTCCTATGTAGTACCACTCTGTCTGCTTTCTCCCGTCGGGAAGCACTAGCTTCCAGGCGCATCCTACCGCGACCATTTTCCCATCCAGCTGAAAAAGATCCGGACATTCGAAGCATCCCCCGATCTTAGGATCGTTTTCCTGAACCACAGGCCCGTCATAAACCCATTTTTTCTGATCTCGAGAATGGAATTGAAGCATCGCCGCGCTTTCAGATATTCCTGAACCGACCACCATCTTGTAAACGCCATCCTCTATAAACACCTTGGGGTCTCTAAAATTCTGAGAAATTTCGCAGCTGGGCTTGATACGCAGAACGATTTCCTCCGGCGAAAAATGAAGTAAGTCCTTGCTGGTTACCCGGGACTGGTATTCTATCTTAGTGCGCTCATGAGTCGGGCTGAAATGACGGGTGAAAAACAAAGAAACCTGGTCCTCTTCCACCAAGGCGGAGCCGGAAAACGCTCCGCCCAAAAACTCTGGGTAATCGTCTAACTCCGGCTGGGGCGCCAAAACCACCGGCAGATAGGTCCAATGGACCAAATCCTTGCTGGCCGCATGGCCCCAGTGCATATTGTCCCAGCCCTGGAAGGCCGGATTCATTTGATAAAACATATGATAATATCCCTGGAACCAGCAAAGGCCATTAGGATCATTCAGCCAATTTTTATACGCCTGAAAGTGATATTGCTCCCGGTAAGGCGTATCAAAAAAGCTTTTCAGGTTTTCCTTCGTATAGGCGGTCACGCCTTGCTCTTGAAATTCTAAAAACCGGACGCCCTCTTCCAAAATGTTTTCGTTCCCGCTTAAATAACAGTAAACCGGTTCGGCATTTTCCAGCTTCACCTCATAACAGGCACCCTGCCGCAGGTCGAACTTGAGCCAAGCGGCATGGTATTTTTCCGCCGGCTGGGTAAGAAACTCCCCATCCGGCAGCTTTCTAACACTGACGCTTCCCTTTTCTCCTTTTTGGGTTTTGGCAAAAATTTCTAAGCACTCATATTGATCCGCACAAAACTGAAACATAAAATCCTTCCTCCATAAAATCATTGATAAGCTTCTTATATCAGGCTTCTTTTTCCCATCGATTGAGCCGGTTTCTTGCCTGCTGGGTCATTTTGATCTCCAGCTGCGGAGCGCCTCTTTGACCTAATTCCTCCATAAATTCTTCCCATCCCGCGTCGAACTGGCTGGTATCCATTAAAATCAGGTCTTTGATGCTTTCTCGAATTAGTTCTTTACAGGCCTGATAAATCTTTTGATATTCCCGTTCCATAGGTAGCTGAAGAGTGCTAAGATCAGAAAATCTCAGCGAATATTCGCCGCTGTCAGACCAATATAGGTCTTCCCAGCAATCAAAGCCGTAATGCTCCAGCACTTCCTTTTCCACCCTGGAATAACTTTCTATAGTGAGTTCCTTGGTATGGGGAGAGTACAAATTTCCGGATTCGTCCGCAGATGAGCCGCGGTAGGAGGGCCAAATCTCTGAATAGGCGTCCATCCCCACCTGCTGCCGGTAAGTAGGATCCATATAGAACTTCTGCCACACAGAGCCGATTACAGTTCTGACGCCATTCTCCACTTGGTATTGCTGTCCCTCAATTCCCCAGTTTAAAAGAATTTGGCCCTCATCGCTGCAAAGATAGTCTACAAACTGAATAAAGCGTTCCGGCTCTCTGCAGGTGGTTGTAACGGCAAAACCCATATTTCCTCCGGAAAAGCCCGTTTTTTCCACCTTTGCATAGGTTTCTCCTTCCTCTAAAGTCAAAGGATAAAAACCATAGGTTCGAGTATCCATTCCCAATGATCGGAGAACCGAATGGGGATACTGCATCCAATCGTAGTCCTCGGCCAATCCGAGCACCTGCCCGGAGCATATTTTCTTGGTATAAAAGTTTTGATTTTGAACAAAGCTTTCCGGATCCAGAAGTCCCTCGTGGTACATATGGTTCAGCCATCGAATATATTCCTTCTCCTCATCCCGCTGTATGTGAAAGCGAACCATATTATTTTGATCCACATACCAGTCTCCCTGATAGGGAAGGCCAGTGGATACCACCGCCGGCTCCATCACCGTACGTTCAAACCCTTGCTCGTCAAACAATAAAGAAAGCCCCACCGTATCTAAACCGTAAATTTTAGGATATTGCTCCATATAGGAGCGAATCGCGGCCTCAAAATCCGCTAATGTGTCCATCTCCGGATAGCCCAGCTGGCGCGCCGCCGCGTTTTGCAGCTGAAAGCCATGGAGCGTCAGTTCTTCCGTTTGAGTATCTCCCGCCCCTAAAGTATAAATCTTAGGGTCCTCTTTGCTCCATTTCAGCCGGTAATACATATCTCCGTACATTTTTTGAATATTCGGCCCATATTTTTCGATCAATTCATCTAAGGGGAGATACGCTCCTGCCTGATATAAAATATTATGGTAAACGCCCGCGTTGATCACATCGGGATAATCCCTGCTGGCGGTCAGAAGCTGCAGACGGTCGCTGATCTCTCCCGCCATGTATTCAATTTCCAGAGTGACGCCGGTTTTTTCCTCCAACACCAGATTGATATCGCTGTCGGAAATCTGGTTCTGGCTCCAAGCTCCGTCGATACACAGTACCCGGAAGGTTACCGGCTCCTGCTCGCCTTTCGGCTGCTGATCCTTAGTCTCCTGCGCTTGACCACACCCGGCGGGAAGCAGCAAAAACGCGCACAGCAGTCCCGCGGCAAATCGTCTGACAGCCATATTTCCGCCTCCTTTCCCTTCGATTACTTATTGTTGTCTTTATGAAAATCTGAAGGGAGGGCGTTAAAATACTTCTTAAATTTCATATTAAAATAGTCCAAGTCCTGATACCCCACTTGATTAGCCACCTTATAGACCTTTTCTCCTTGATTCAAAAGCTCCTTTGCCTTTTCCATCCGCACTGAGGTAACATAATCGTTATAGCTCATACCAGTATTGGACTTAAAAAGCTTTCCAAAATAGGCTACGTTATAATGGAAAATTTTTGATAAATTTTTCAGGGTTAAATCCGAATTATAATTGGCTTCAATATACTCCTTCATTTTTCGGATCACATTACCCTGTTGGTTAGAGTTTAGCTTTTGGGCGATCTGTGACAGCTTATCCAAGAAAAAGCTGTTGATGCTCTGAAGATGGGAAAGGCGGCTGATCTGGAGAATCACCACATCCACCATTCCCTCCTGCTTAAAGATTTCTTCCGACTGAATCTTCAATAAATACATCACCGATACATAGGTGCTTACATAGCGAATACGGATCTGTTCCAGGTCATATCCGCTTTCCACACACTTATTCCCCAGATTTTCCAGAAGAGATGATATTCCTGTTAGGTCGTTTCCGCATACCGCAACACAAAGGCCCTCAGCGATTTTTCGATAGTCAAGCTGCTCTCTTTGGTTTGCATTGCTGATTTTTCCCTGGGCATAGGGATTTCCCACCTCATCGATCAGGACGATCTCCTCATACGGGAAAATAAACTGGTGCTCAATGAAATAGGATGCGGCATAATAGGCCTGGTTGATCTGCTCCAGCTCTTTCAGAGGCCGGCTGACCACCATAGGCTGGGTATAACCCGGCAGCTTCCTCAGTTTGCCGTTAAGATCCTCCAGCAGGCGCATTTTTCCCTGTTCAAAAATGACGTCTTTGGTCAGGACTACAAAATGGTTATTTAAGGAAAAAACAAACCCGATATTATTTTTCGTAAAATCCTTCAGCAAATCCAAAACCTTTTCATCGGTTTCCTGGTTCTTGGTCTGCTCCAGCAGCACCAGCTGATACCGCTTCCACGGCAGCTGGAAGCCATACACCGCATTGGCCGCGTCAATAAACTCCTCATCTACCGCGCCGTAAACCAGCTTCGTGATCACTTGCTCCATGGAAATCGAAAAATACTTATTATGAAAATTTTCCTTACGGCGCTGTAAAATCTCCTCCCGCGCCTCAATCAGAGTCTTTACCAGCTCTTCCTCATCGATGGGCTTTAAAATATAGGACTTAGCTCCAAGCTGAAGCGCCTTTTGGGCATACTCAAACTCCGCATAGCCGGTGAGCAGAATAAACTCGGTTTCAAAACAGTTTTCCCTCAGCTTCGTCATCATTTGAAGGCCGTCGGCGATAGGCATTTTAATGTCGGTGATAATCAAATCCGGCTGATAAACCAGCGCCTTTTGATAGCCGTCTTCTCCATCTGCGGCGTCACAGCAAACGGTGTAGCCGTATTCCTTCCAGTCCACGATGGCTCTCAGGCCCCGGCGGATCATTTCCTCATCATCTACGATCATAACCTTCAGCAATTCGTTCTTATTCATGACAACACCCCCGGTAAACATATCTTCACAACTGTTCCTGCCTTGTATTCGCTTTGAATCTCTAATCCATATTCCGGACCGTAATGGAATCTAATCCGCTGATGCACGTTTCTCATGCCTATATGGGTAGAGGTAGACCCTAACGGAACCTCCAGAAGCTCCCTTAGCTCCTGAAGCTTCTCCTCTGTCATTCCCACGCCATTGTCGGCCACCTCCAAAACGAGCTTTTCATCCTGAAAATACGCTTTTAAGGCAATTGTGGTTTCCTGCCGTTGTTCCTCCATTCCATGAATTATAGAATTCTCTACAATCGGCTGTAAAATATAGGGAATTACCTTATAGCCGTCATTGACGGCGTCTGTATCGATTGTATATTCAAGCCGCTTCCTATATCGGAAGCTCTGTATTTTCAAATAACTCTCAGCGGTGGCGATCTCATCCTTTAATAAGATTTCCACGCTGTTGATTTCAATACTGCTTCGCAGCAGCTTTCCTAAAAGCTTGACCATCTCCGCACTTTCCCTGGCTCCTTCCACCAAGGCGCTCATACGGATGCTTTCCAAGGTATTGAACAAAAAATGAGGATTAATTTGGCTGACCAGCATTTTAAACTGGATATCCTTTTGCTGGAGCTGCATTTCCGATTTCTGCTTTTCCGCAGTTTTTACTGCGGAAATCAGGTTTTGGAGCTTTCCGGCCATTACCTCTAGGTCTTGAGAGAGCTGGCCCACCTCGTCATTTCCCTTAATTTCCACCAGGTTGTTGAACACGCCGGAAGCCACCATATGCACATTCTCACTGATTTGGGAAATGCGGTAGCATAAAAAATAACTGATAATAAAGATAATGATACATGAAATCAGAACGCTGGCAAAAATGATCAAAATAGCGATCTGCTCAACGCTCTGCACATTTTTTAAAATGTCCTCTACTGGGAACACGGAAACAATTTTAAATTCTCCCACATCGTTGACGCTGGAAAACGAGCTTGTAATCAAACGGTATTCTACCCCGTTGTCCGCCACAAACTGATCCACCGGCGTGCGGCTGCTTTCCACTTCCTCTACACTGGCTTTCAGGTCTTCCGACGCCTTAGCCCCAATCGCTTCTTTATAATTGGTGATTAAAAAGCTGTCAAAGTTTTCCTGCTCTAAAATCTGCAGCAGAGCGCGATTACTGATGTAGATTTTTACCACGCCCATAAATTCGCCGTCGTAGTTATAAAGGGAACGGATCAGCGCCAGCCTGGAATCGCTGTAGCTTTCGTCGCTCATATACCACCACTGCACTTTTCCGTTGTTCCTTTTCGCCTGAGAATACCAAAGAGAGTGGAGATCCCTCGCGCCGGGATTGATAAAATGCCCCGAATTGAGCAGAGTGTCGTTTTGAACGTAGAATTTGATTACGTCAATTTCAGGATAGGTATTTTCATATTCCTGGAAGGTCTTATAATCATTCAGAGCCTCAATACATTCCAATGGAGATTCAAATTGAGTCGTAGCGATTTGATAAAGCTCTTCATCGACACAGAGCTGGTTGGAAACCTCGTTAACCGTAGAAAGCAGTGATTGAATCCGCTCTTCCACACGGGCAGAGCTGTCTCGAGCCTCTTGAATCGCTTTTTCCATGGTATTTTCCCTGAGCCAGCTTGTCATGATCATGCCAAACACAATAATAGGGATCAAGGTCACACACAGATAAGAGATCAAAAGCTTTACACGGATACTCATATTTTGAAACAACCACTCCACCGCCTTCCGGATAACAGAACTCCACGATTGAAAAAGGCTTCCTGCCTGTAGAATCGAAAAGCAGGCAGGAAGCCCCATCAAAACAAACTGTGATATTATATCAGTTAAAGAAATGCATTACAACCCGACAAATTATAGGACTTTTCAACATATTTGCCGCTGGGATTCTTACATTCCATCTAAGAACCGGTCTACCACGAGCTGACGGAAATCTTCGGAAAGGGTGCAGAAATAAGCGGTAAAGCCTGTCACACGGACCACCAGCTCCGGATGGGACTTGGGATCCTTATGGGCCTCCATCAGAACGTCCTTATCCAAAACGTTCACGTTGATCAGGGTGCCGCCCATGTCAATATGAGTCTTTAACAGCTTGGCGACACGGTCAATCCCGCCTTCCTCTGCGCTGAGCTTGGGATCAAACTCAATCTGCAGCGGCGCGGTGTTTCCATAGCCAGGCTGGCACAAGGCGATTCCAGTGGCCTGAGCAGTTGCCGCTCCGTCCTTGCGGAAGCCGGGGGTGGGGTTAGCGCCGTGAGTAACCGACGCGCCGGCTTTTCTGCCGTTGGGCGTCGCACCCACCTGGCGGCCGAAATGGATCGTTTTGCTCCAGGAGAACCAGCCCGGCACCAGCTGCTTGCCGCCGGCCACCGGCTGGGCTTTTACGATTTCCGCGAAATCACGGGTAAGCCGCTGCGCCCATTGGTCGCCCAGGCTGTCGCCGCCCTGACAGTAGCGCTCTGACTGAGACAGCATTAAACGGGTACGCTCATCGCCCGCGAAATTGTTCCGCAGGGTTTCCTCCAGCTCTTCAAAGGTGAGCTTCTTTTCCCGAACAATTCTCTGCTCAATCGCGGCAAAGGAATCCGCCAGAGTTCCAAGCCCTACACCGTCGCAGCACAGGGTATAAATCTCGGCGCACTGGGAAATATTCTTCCCTTCTTCCAGGGTATGATACATCTGAAGGTTCATGACCAGCTCCGGCATGGTGATGTGCTGGTACTGGTTATAAAACTCCACGCAGTCAGCGATCACCTTCACGGCTCTCTTCAAATGGGCGCGGTAAATATCGTAAAGCCTTTCCAGAGACGGCGCGTACTTCTCCTTATCGGTAGGAGCGGCGTCGTGATACGCCAGCATCATTTCCTGGAACGCCACCTCGAACACCTTAACACAGTTGATCTTAATGACGTCGTTCATGCAGAATTCCTTACCGGGCACCGCGCTCCATCCGCAGCCTACAGCCTGACGCTCCAGGGCATCCTTTTCACTGACTCCCTGGTTCTTCGCGTAATTCATCATGCCCTTATGTCCAGAGAAACGGGGCCAGGCGTTCCGGTCGTTAAACACATAGCTGACCGCTTTTTTGAAGAAAGCCGGATCCATATTGTCATGAACCCTTACCGTCAGGTTGGCGGAGGTATTCAGCTCATGAGCCGCCTCCAGGATCAGCCAGGAAAGCTCATTGGTCATATCGTTGCCTTCCAGGTCGCAGCCGCCTAGCTGGTAATAGTGAGGATCAATGATCAGCAGGTCAGCCAAGATGAACCGGGCCTTATCCTTATCGATCAAACCGCTTTCCATATCCTTTTTATAGAAGGGATACAAAAGCTGATCCAGCCAGCAGCCCGCGCCGTCACGGTCGTAGATTCTGGAAACCGTCGCGAACCAGGCCAAATACTGACAGGCCTCCAGGAAGGTTTCCGGTTTTTTGGAGATGACGTTTTTATTGCACGCCAGCATTTCCTCCAGGGTGGCCCTGATTTCCGGGCGATCCTCAGTTTTCAGAAGCTCCTCGATGCGGTCAATGTGCTTCTGGATCCATTTCTGAATCGCCAAAACCACCTTTTCCTCCGCATCGTAAAACTCCTGCTTTTCCTTATCGCCCTTATGGATTTCCCGATACTTTCTGATTTTCTCTAAGAAACCTCCCCATCCCAAGGCGATTCCGATATTGAAGTCGGAGTTAAAGTGAGAATCAGAGCCGATTCCCGAGTCGATTCCGTAAAGGTCGATGCCCGGCTTCAGGTGGTCATAGGGGAACCGATCCTCTGGGAAATTGCGGTAATCCATATAATTTCCCTGAGTCTTACGGTATTTGGTCAGCTGGTCTCCCCAGCGTCCGCACAAAATTTCAATTGGGTCCACATAAATGGGATGAATCTCCAGCATAGCGGCAAAATTCTCCGCCCAGCCTGAATAACCGATAAAGTCTCCATCCGCCGGGATGGGGGTGAAGTGGTAGTCCTCCGGCAGCGGCACGTTGCCGTAGCCATCCGCGTTCATAAATCCGCCCTGCTGAATCCGCTTTTCTTCCGTATGGCGGATTTTTACCTCTTTGATATGGCGGTAGCGGTCAGCATAGGTCCAGGTTTTATTTTCCATATCGTCATTCCTCCTCGAAAATATTAACAGACGCCACCCTGACAGGAAGCTTTTGCTCCTTCGCCAGCTGAGCAAGCGCGCTCATGGTTTCCTTCGGCGGCTTTTCAAACCGGGGTTTCTGCTCCTTACCCGCCAGCTTTTTTGACAGTCCTAAGGGGTGGTAAGGCAGCAGCTCGTAATACTTTAGATTTTTCAGCGTAGCCGCTAACTGGGCAATCGGCTTGATCTGTTCCGCGTTGTCGTTGATTCCCGGTATGATCGGCGTTCTTAGAATAATGGGGATTCCGATCATATCCAGCTTTTTCAGGTTTTCAATGATTCTCTCATTGCCGACCCTCGTATATTTCTTATGCAGGTCGGAGTCCCATATTTTCAAATCACACATAAACACATCACACAAAGAGGCGATCTCTTTCAAAATCGCCCAATCCACCGAGAGGTTCGATTCCACTCCACAGCTGATTCCCGCTTCTTTGCAAGCCTTTAAAAGCTCCCGAGTGAAAACCGGCTGGCAGGTGGGCTCGCCGCCGCTGATAGTGACGCCGCCGTCTTCTCCGTAATAGGGCTGGTCTAAAAGGACCTCCTTCAAAACCTGCCCCACCGTCTTTTGGGTCCCTACCCAGCGCTTTGCGCCGGAATAGCAGCCCTCGTCGCATTTCCCGCAGCCGATGCACTTGCTTTCATCTACGATCATCTCCGGCTCAAAGGAAATGGTTTCCGGGTTATGGCACCAGGCGCAGTCCATATTGCATCCCTTTAAAAACACTGTGGTCCGGATGCCCGGCCCATCGTGTACGGAAAACCGCTGAATATCGGTTACCATACCCATAATCTCTTGTTCTTGCTTCATTTGGGTCATTTAAAGTACCTCCGCTAGTATGGCAGGTACGTCTACATCTTCCGTAAGCGGAAGCTTTACCGCAGTACCTGTCTTTAAGGATAAATAAGACGCTAAACAAATTTCCAAGCCGATTCTGGCATTTTCCGGCGTATTCAGGGAAACGGCCCCATTGTCAATCACATCGATCAGCTCCTTGATCATCGCCGTACCAGCGTCAGCCTGAGTGTTAAAAGGATTCGCGTAGTCCTCCAAGGTTAGATACACTGGATTTCTGGGCAGAGTTCTGGTGATCTGGGGCACCTTATAGGGCTCCTTGCTTCCGGTAATCTTCAACGTATCGTCATCCACCTGGATTTCTCCCTCCGTACCGGTCAAAAGGAAATTGTTCACAGTATACTCTGTAGCGCCAAAAGTAGATTCTATGGTAGCGATGGCGCCGTTTTCATAGGTCAGGATGGCGATACCATAATCCTCTACATCCCAATCCTTATGCACCATCTTTCCCATCCGGGCGTACACACTTTCCACCTTGCTGTCAAAAATCATCTGAAGCCGGGTGGCGGCGTAAATCGCATGATCCACAAAAGCGCCTCCCGATGCTTTAGAAGCATCTTTAAACCAGCCCACATCTGTACAGCCTGGAGCCTTCAAAGGAGTCCTGGCGCGGCAGGAGCTGGTAGCGGCGTAAGGCCTGCCGATCACGCCTTTACTGACCAGTTGCATCACCGGATCGGTAGGATTTGGACCCGCGCCGATTCCGGTCATGATCACACCGTTTTCCCGAACCGCTTGAATAATACGGTCGGCGCCGGCCAGCGTTCTGGCCAGAGGCTTGCTGATCAAAATATGTTTTTTTGCGTTGGCTGCGGCAATCGCCAGCTCCTCGTGACGGTTGGTGGTCGGCATAATCACCACAATATCCACCTCCGGGTCCTCCAACGCGATCCGGTAGTCGGTTCCCCAATGCTTTGCACGCATTAAATCGGCGGTCTTTTGGGTCTGCTCCTCATCCTCGCCGATCACATAGGTCAATTCCGCATCCTTCATAGCGCTGACCGCACCGGCAATCGGATATGCCCAATACCAATGCTCCAAGCCCAGGATAGCGATTTTATGCTGTTTTGCCATTCGGAACTCCCCTTTCAAACCAAGCTTACTCATTTTATTTTCATCACGATAATCCATGACTCCGGGACAAACCGCTCTCCGGAAGATTCCCTTCGGGGCATCCGCCAGCAATCGGTTTTTTTCCGCTTATCCTATCTGCCAGGCCCAGTTATTCACAAGCTCCAGCCTTCCGCTGTTACAGGAACGAACACCCGCATCCAGAATCGCCATCCCATCAATATTGATCTCAGGGGTCAGTGTGGCATGAACCGGCTCGTTGGTATCCATATTGTGGACAAACGCGCAGGCGATATCCCGATACTGATATTCCAGCTCCGGCGGATAATAATATTCTTCTTCCCCATCCGGCAGAATTACTTTAACACAATCCTTACCGTCGATTTGAGCGGCTGTCATAGCGCCTTTGGTTCCATAAACCATCGGACAGTTTACCGGCACCAAATCATGATAGGTAGTCCAGCTGGTCTCTATCGAAGCCATCGCGTCGTCATAGCGCACAAGCATACTGGCGTTATCCTCAGCGTTTCCCCACTGTGTGTTCAGGTTCGCACGCATCCCCAGAGCGGCAACGGCGGGCTTCCCGATGAGCCACCGGCTCATCATAGCGCCATAGCAGCAGAAATCCAGCATGGCTCCTCCGCCGCATTTGCTTTGATACCACCAGGTTCTGGCCTTCTCCTCATTGGTCATAGGCTCGGCTGTAATTTTTACACCTGGATGCTTGGCGCCGTCTCCTAAAGGTCCGGTATGGGAAACCCGAATCTTAAACTCCAATATTCGGCCGATCTTTCCCTCATCCAGCAAATCCTTCATCAGATGCAGTTCCGGCCGCCAGGTGACAGGCCAATTTACAAACATCTTAACGCCATATGTATTGGAAATCCGGATCATCTCCATAGCCATGGACAAATCAGCGGCCATAGGCTTTTCAATGCTTACGTTGACGCCCCGGACAGCACATTCGTACATTACCTCCAGATGCTGGGCGTTTTCACAGGTAATTACCGCGAGATCCGGTTTTTCCTGGTCCAGCATTTCCCGGTAATCCTCATAAATTTTCGGGATTTTAAAATTTGTGCGGCAAAATTCCAGATTCCATTTCCGGGTAAAGGTTCCTTCTTTCAGCTCCGGTACCAGAGGAATGGTATCCGCTCCCGCTACCAAGTCTGTGCGGGGATTTTCATAAAAATGGGCGGCTACATCGTTAATGTGCATATGCGAAAAACCGATGATCACTACCCTATACTGTTTTTCCATGTGGCAGCTCCCCCTTATCTTTCTTTTCGACCGCCGAAAAGCCTGGCAAAACACCTGGCTCTCCGGCGGTCTTGTCTAAAGATTCCCTTAGGGTATCGCTTTTGTGTCTTTCAGCCCGCTTTCATTTGCTGGCTGCCGCCGGCAGGCAAAGCATGTTCTAATATGAGCCGGTGAGAAGAATTATTTTTCCAGCTCGGCGAAAGTAACTTCGCGGCCCAGCTTGTCAGACTTATAGAACGCCTCAATGATGGACACTACGTTCATGACCTCTTCCTTCTTGATCGGATACTCTTCCATGGTCATTTCCCCATCCAAAACCTTCAGCGCGTTCTCAAACACATGGATATGGCCGTAGAAGTTGGAAAGCTTCTCATACTTATCCTCAAAGATTCTGGGCATCAGGTCAGCCTGATACCTGCCCTGGGTGGTAATGAGCTTCATGCTGTCGTCAGTGAGCAGCAGGCCGCCCTTGTCACCGCACAGGCTTACTGTCTGCTGGTTGGGCTGGTTCAGCGCCCAGGAAATCTTGAAGGTAACGGTCATGCCGTTTTCAAAGCGGATATAACCGTTGGAGAATTCCTCAACGTCAAATTCTTTCCAGTCAAACTTTCTGGGGGTAAAGATATCGCCGCTGAGAGCGCCGCTCTCTACATTGGAATAGTAGGTATCCTTCATGGTGTTCACCAAGGTAGCTACCGCCTTGCCGGTGGTGGATACCATCTGGGGGTTGCCGGTGATAGACATTAAGTAATCGCACATATGAACGCCGATGTCGCAGAACGCGCCGCCGATGTTCTCTTTCGCCATATGGAACATGCCCCACTTAGGAATGCCCAGGCGACGTACCAGATGCAGATCGGCAAAGTACATATTGCCCAGGGCGCCGGACTTTACGATATCGGCGGCGGCCACATAGTCCTTGAAGAAACGCAGGGACTGGGTGACGAACAAGTGCTTGCCCAGCTTCTCAGCCTCAGCGAATACCATTTCCGCGTCGGTGTACTTAACAGCCACAGGCTTCTCGCAGAACACATCGCAGCCCGCTCTTAAGCCCGCCAGGGTATACTCTACATGGTAAGCGTTGGGGGTGCAGACAGAGATAATGTCCGGCTTTTCTTTTTCCAGCATCTCATAAGCATCCACATAATATTTGGGAATATTGTGGCGCTCAGCGGTTTCTTTTGCCGCTTCTTCCCGGATATCCGCCACCGCGACGATTTTCACCTTGTCGCCCATGGCCTTATAAGCCGGAATATGGGCGGCGTTGCAGATCATACCGGTTCCGATGATTGCTACTCTGTAAACTTTAGACATACTATTTCCTCCAATAACTTAAAATATTATGACAACCAGAAAGGCTTTTCGCCTTTCCACCTATCGCCGATGCAGCAGCAGCCCCTGCTAAAATTATCAGAGCTGCTTCAGTATCAGAAAACAAAACAGGCCGCTTTGTTCCAAAAACGCCAAGCTTTATTTTTCTTTACACTGATTTAGATCTATCTGATCCGGCTGAAAGATTTCTTTCCTCCGGCTGCAGTCCAAATTAAAAATTTTTCCAGCGGCAGGCTGCCCTCTGAAATCCGCCGCATGGATTCCAGAGGGTAACCAGGCCGATTAAGCATTGTAATCGTTTACTTTTTCAGCGACAACAAACGCTTAATCGCCGCCAGCTGATACTCAGCGCAGGCGTAGGAGTTTTCTCCCTCGCCAGTGTACTCAACGCCCCAATATCCGTCAAAGCCGGCGTCCAAATAGGGCTTGCCGTGTTCGAAAATGCCCCCCTCGGCCATTCCCAAATCCACGTGCACGTAACGGGTGTACGGCGCAATCAGTTTCTCTGCCTCTAATGTATCTCCCTTGAACCAGCGTCCCAGGTGAGCTAACACACCTAAATTCGGGTGGGCGCAGGCATCCATGACCTTTTTCAGCTCTGACGCGACGCACATGGTCGCCCAGTGGTTTTCAATGTAAACATCGTAGCCCATATTTGCCGCACGGTCACAATATTCCTTGAGAACCTTCTGGAAATACTCGATCATCTCATCAGTATAGATCATCTGATCCCAGTATTCGTCATCCTCTACCGGATTCGCCGCAAAGGTACCGTAATTTCTTTCTTTGATTTTGGGATCCTTATCCCAGGCAAAACGGAAATGCCTCAAATAATGAGAACCCGTATCGACCTTTACCGACTTAGCACCCAGGATTTCCGCAGCCTTGGCGTTCTGCCGGTAAAATTCCACATTTCTTTTACGGATCTCTGGATCCGGATCCCACAGGTTGGCGCCGTCCATGGCGTAGTTATTGACGATCAGGTCGTTGGCGTCCAAAGCCGCCTTTACCCGCTTCAAATACGCTTCATCAGTAATGCTCTCTAACTGCGGATTCCACATATCTACAGCATTTAAATGGTAGCGGCACTTGATCGTTTCGATCAGGTGGAACACATCCATTTCCCCCCGGTAGAACTCCTGATGAAAGGTATATGGTGTTACAGAAAGCTTCATATTAAAATACCTCTTTGAGTTTTTCAATTCCACGGGACGGAAGCCCCGTCCCGTGGACAACTGACTATTATTCTATTTTAACTAAATGCCTTACTGTGCCTCTTTCTGAGAATCGATAGCGTCTTGGATCAGCTGATCGCCATACGCCGCGATTTCATCTACGTCAGAGGAAGCGCCGGTCATGGCCATCTGAGCTACCTTTCCTAACAAGGCTTCGCCGTCGATTACGCCCCAGCCGTCATATACTTCCTCAATCGGATAGATAGCGGGAGTACAGAATTCTATATTCTTGGCGCCCTTCTCATAGAAGGGATTGGAGCTGTTCTCCACAACCAACTCAGTGGTTTCCTTATCGGCAGGCCAAGCCTCCCACATACCGTCCACAAAGTACTGATCGGTGTTGTTTACCAAGTAAGCGATCACATCCTCGCACAGCTCAGGACATTCAGACTGGGCGAATACGCCTAAACCGTTGTAGAAGGTCAACGCTCTCTGCTCGTCAGAATCAGGTCCGGTGAGCACATCCAGAACGCCGGTTACCTCTTCCAGTTCAGTGCCGACTACATCCAAAGCCAAGTCGCCGATAAACACAGCTGCCTGGCCATCCAGGTAAACCTTCATCAGGTCGGAGCGCTTATAAGTAGACAAGCTCTGGGGCACCAGGCCTTCCTGATACATGTCTACCAGGTACTGAATCATACGCTTATTTTCCGGATCGGACATGGCGGGAACCACGTTATTGTTGGCGTCATATTTGCAGCAGCCTACGCCGTTGTTCAGCAAAGACAGCAGCAACAGGTGGTTGGACTGGTTGCCGGCCAGGTCAAAGATAAAGGGATCGATATTGTATTCCGCTTTGACCTTCCGCAAGGCGTCCATAAACTCATCCCAGGTCTTGGGAGATTCGGTATAGCCAACCTCGGCAAACATGTCGGTGCGATAGAAGATGGAGGTTACGCCTCTCATCCAGGGAATCTGTACCATGTTGCCTTCATAACGGCGGGCGTTCCAGGTAGCCTCGTCGTACTTAGCCTTTAATTCCTCGTTAGCGTCGATCTTATCCAAATAATGAACAGCGCCCATTCTCGCGAATACTTCACCAGTGCCGAAACCAGCGGTGAAGATATCAGGGGCAGTACCGGAGTTGATAGCGGTTAGGTGAACCTGCAGGAAGTTATCCCAGGTCAGCGATACATATTCCACGTTTCCAACGCCGGGGACAGCTTCTTTCAACTCAGTCTGCAGCTGGTTCTCCATAGCCTTAACGTAATCTTCTCCGCCCCAGGCCATATCCCAGTACACAATGTCATGAGTCTCGCCGTCGCCGCCCTGAGAAGCCTCAGAAGCAGCGGAGGATCCTTCCGCCGCGGAAGAGCCCTGAGAGGAGCTTTCCCCTCCGGATTGGGAACACGCCGTAGCCGCCAGCATTGCAGCGGCCATCAGAAATGCCACAATTGATCTTGCCTTTTTCATTTCTTTCCTCCTAAAAAATTTTTTATCAACCTGGCCGGCCCCTCAATGACCAGCCACGTTATCAGGAATAAACCCAGCGTGGTGAACAGGCTGTGCTGGGGCGAAAGACGTTGATAAACAGGCCGAAAATCTCTGACAAATTTTATATCGCTTATCCCTTGGTAGCACCCGCAGACAAGCCCTGGATCAAATATTTCTGAGCAATGACCAGGAAAAGTACCGTGGGCAGCACTGATACAGTAGACGCCGACATTAGGTTGGACCACTGGAAGGAGTGCTGGTTGATAAAGGAGTGCAGTCCCACTGTCAGAGTATAAATATCGTCAGACCGGAGGAACAAGCTGGCCATCAGGTAGTCGTTCCAGCTATTGACGAAGGTAAAAATCGCAACTGTCGCCAATCCCGGCAGAGCCAAGGGCAGGATAATCTTATAAAACGTCTTAAACTGGGAACAGCCGTCTATCCTGGCAGCTTCCTCCAGATCCGTAGGGATCGTTGAGAAGAAGGATCGAACCAGCCAAATGGAAAACGGCAGGTTCATCGCCGTATAGGTGATAATCAGCGCGTAAATCGTATTGACCAGGCCCAAGTTTTTAAAAATCAAGAACAAGGGCAGAAGAAGCAGTATCGTCGGGAACATCTGCAAAAGCAGAAGAGTTACCCCGTAGCTTCTGAAAAAGAAAGTGCTTTTTCTCGCGATGACATATCCCGCTGTGGCCGCAAACACAGTACAGAGAACCATCGCTACGATCGCGACGATAAAGCTGTTAAGCAGATATCTTGGAAAATTCGTATTGGTAAAGATATTAACAAAGTTCTCAAAAGTCGGATTAGACGGGAACAGCTCTACCGTCATGGCATCCTTTGACGGCTTCAGCGCTGTACCTAGCATACTCAAAAAAGGAAGGTTTAAAACTAAAATAATGATTACCAGCGTAACATAGGTAGCGGTTTTGCCTATGGCTCTTCTTGCTTTTCCGTTCATTTCATAGGCCTCCTTATGCTTTTTGGTTTAGCGCTTTCAAATAGATCATACTGAGAATCGTTAAGAACACCAGCATCACCATATTGATAGCGGAGGCGTATCCCATTTGACCCCGGAAGAACGCTGAGTTATAGGTGAGTATCGATAATATCATAGTCGAATCCAACGGCCCGCCTTGGGTCATCAGATAGATATTTTCAAAGTTATTGATGGTCCAGATAAACATCAAAATCGTGCAAACAAAGCTGACGTTTTTCATCATCGGCATGGTAATATGGAAGAAAGCCTTCACTTTGCCGGCTCCGTCAATCTTCGCCGCTTCATAGAGCACACCATCGATGGACTGCATGCCCGCCAGCAAGGTGATCATCATAAACGGATAAGATTTCCAAACGCCGAATGCGATAACCGTTCCCTTCACCAAAGTCAGGTCGGACAGAAAATAAATCGGTTCTTGAATCATGCCGATATTCTGGAGCACGGTATTGATTAAGCCCACCTTGTCGTTCAGCAGCCAGGACCAGGTGATGGTGGCCACTACCGGGGGCACGACCCAGGGCGCCAGAATAATCGCTCTGAAAACGCCTCTGAACCGGATATCCTGATTCAGCAGCAAGGCGATCAACATTCCTAATATGTAGGAAAACAGCACAACGGCAAACGCGTAAAGAATGGTAAATCCAAATACTTGATAAAATTTCGAATCCTGAAATATTTCCACAAAATTCTGAATCCCTACCCAGGCATCCGCACCGGTATTAAGATTTGTATTTGTGAAAGCCAAGTAAACTCCGTCAAGCAGCGGTATGATGGAAACCACTACCAGGAGCAGCGTTGCCGGCACTACCATTAAGTATCCAAACAGCCGGCTCCCCTCACGGTTTCCCCTCCGTATTTTATTCACATCTACATCCCCTCTCTCATTGCTTTAACGTAATTTTGCAGCCCCTTTGTTATGTTTCACATTTTTACCGCCCTCCGTGTTTAGATTATGGTTGAATTATCTCACAGTAAGTCGAAAGAGGCTACCCTATAAATTTCATGTGAATCCCCCGACAAATTTTATATTTTGTGCTAATTGTATACTAAATTGTTTTTATTCTAATTTTTTATAATCAGATTAGACATCATCAACAAAACAATATGAATGATAGGATTTGTTCCAAATGATAAGGCGGTCAGCACCTAATCAACTGAAGTCGCTGCTGGTAAGGGTTAATGGTATTTCCGCCCAAGTTTCTCATTGAAAATATATCCCATTCTTAATTTTAGAAAAGCTCCCCTTGGCGGAGCATTATCCGTCCTCCCTATTTATTTCTGAAATCCTATCGCAAAAATAAAAGTGAATAAACCTTCTTCGAACAGATTGAAAAATTATCGCCAAAAGCTGAAAATGTAAAAAACATTGTAATTTATATCCGCTTACTCTATTTTTCTAGTCTAATTTAATAATAAAAACATTGTTCACTGACATCTATGCGTGAATTTGTCAAAACTTTTCACATTTGTGCTATTTCGTTTGACGGAGAAACCTCCGGCTGTTATAATAAATTTGAAAGAAATCTTCCAGTGTTCGACATAGTATCAGCTAAATCGGGGCTGATACTTTTTTTGTGAACCACAACGTTGCAAGGAGGACTTACAGCATGGCAGCCACACAGGATGCTCAAGAACTTTTTAATTCACACGACAGCGCAGTCGCCCCTCTCGGCCTGGTTGTTACCGAAGGCGCCCGGGAATTAGGCGAAAAGATCAACGCCCATTTAGTGAGCTGGGCGACACCAGACAATAATCCCAGAGGAACGTTCCTTGTAGAAAATGAATGTCCGCGTTTTTCTTCCGGGGACAGCAAAGGGCTGATTCGAAGCACCATCCGGGGAGACGATTTGTTTTTCCTGGTAGATGTGGGAAATTACAGCTGTACTTATAAGCTGTTCGGCAAACAAAACGCTATGTCCCCTGACGACCACTTTCAGGATCTTAAGCGTTTAATTCAGGCCGCCAGCGGAAAGGCCCACCGGATCAGCGTGATTATGCCCCTGTTGTACGGCGGGCGCCAGCACCGCCGCAGCTACCGTGAATCCCTGGACTGCGCCTGCGCGCTGCAGGAATTGCAGGCTATGGGAGTTTCCAATATTGTTACCTTTGACGCCCATGACTCCCGGGTACAAAACGCCGTGCCTCTGATGGGCTTTGACAATGTAATGCCTTATTATCAGGTGCTGAAGGCGCTGACGAGAAAAATCCCGGATTTAAAGCTCAACCGTGAGCACTTCATGGTGGTAAGCCCGGATGAAGGCGCCATGAACCGAAATATGTATTATGCCTCCGTTCTGGGAGTCGATCTGGGTATGTTCTATAAAAGAAGGGATTACTCCCGGGTCGTCAATGGCCGGAACCCAATTGTCGCTCATGAGTATCTTGGCGCTTCCGTTGAGGGTAAGGATATCTTTATCACCGACGATATCATTTCCTCCGGCGAATCTATGCTGGATATCGCCTATGAGTTGAAAAAGCAAAAGGCCTCCCGCATTTTCTGCTACGCTACCTATTCTATCTTCACTAATGGGCTGGATGACTTCGATAAGGCCTATCATGACGGAGTCATTAACGGTGTGCTGGGCAGCAACCTCACCTACAGAACGGACGCCCTCAAGCAGAGAGAATGGTTCTTTGAGGTGGATGTATCCAAATATATCGCCTACTTTATCGCGGCGGTCAATCACGATATTTCCGTCAGCGCCATTATCGATCCCCATGAGAAAATTCAGGCCCTTTTAAAAAAATACCAGTCCTAAAGTAGGTCTAACTAAAAAAACAGCTTAGCCTTACTTCGAAACAAAAAGCCATCTTTACAGATGGCTTTTTGTTATTTTGATTTCCATAGGATTCGAACAGTCCTGCTTTCCAGCCTGTCAAACAGCGTGGAACGCCTTGCTCTGGCATGGCTGTTTCCCGTGTATTTTGTAGAAAAAGACGATTTTTTTAAAATAGGCTTTACTTTAGCTTGCTAATCAGGTAAAATACTACATGTTGATCCTTGGGCATCGCCCAAATAATCACGTTTTAGGAAAGGCGGAGTAAATTTATGAAAAAAGTATTAGCGGCATTGATGGCCCTGGCTCTTGCGGCCACCTGTGCGGCCTGCGGGGATAACGGCGGTTCCTCTTCCACTGGCGGAGAAGACAGCAATGGATCTTCCTCTGCGGCCGCCACAGACGATCAATCCTGGGAAAAGGTAGAGTCTGCCGGCACACTGGTGCTCGGTTTAGATGACGCGTTCCCTCCCATGGGCTATAAGGATACCGAAACCGGCGACATCATCGGCTTCGATATCGACATCGCCAAGGAGGTTTGCAGCCGTTTGGGGATTGAGCTGAAGCTTCAGCCCATCGATTGGAACAATAAGCAGTCCGAGCTGGAAAACGGCAATGTTGACTGCCTGTGGAACGGCTTCAGCAAGACGCCGGAGCGCGACGAACAGTTTAATTTAAGTATCCCCTATATGAAGAATGAGCAGATCATTCTGGTAAAAACCGATTCCGATTATCAGACCTTAGAGGATCTGGCGGGAAAGACCATCGGCGTACAGGCCGACTCCTCTGCGGAATCTGCTTTGGAGGCTGAGGAAAACAAGGAGTTCAAGGATTCCTTGGGAGAGATTGTAAAAATTGAGGACTATGCCATGGCGGTTTTGGAGATCCAAAACGGCACCATCGACGCTATTTCTATCGATGAGGTTGTCGCCCGCTTCTATTTGAACAATGATCCCGACGCTTACCGTATTCTGTCCGACAGTGATGGCAACGCCCTTTCTTTGGCCACAGAGGACTATGTCATCGGCTTCCGGAAAAGCGACAACGCCTTGAAGGAAAAGGTCGAAGAAGCCCTGAGAGAGATGTCTTCCGACGGCACCATGAAAACAATCTCTGAAGAATGGTTCGGCGAGGATGTCACCACGGTGGAATAATATTCCTCTGTGATTTTCCTGCGATACACGTACAACGTTGGAGGCTGTAACATATGAACTATCAGGTATTGCTGACAGAAATGCTGCAAGGCACGCTAATGACCCTGCGTATTTTCTTTTCTACCTTGGTATTTGCGCTGCCCTTGGGCCTTCTGGTTTCCTTAGGCCGTATGTCTAAAATAAAAATCATCAATTGGCCGGTAAGGCTTTTTATTCTGATCATGCGGGGCACCCCCTTGATGCTGCAGCTTCTATTCGTGTTCTATGGCTTAAAGCCTCTGTTTGGAATCCAGCTTGACCGGGTAATCGCGGCGCAGGTGGCGTTCGCCTTGAACTACGCCGCTTATTTTGCCGAAATTTACCGCGGCGGCATCGAATCCATCCCCGATGGCCAGTATGAGGCGGCAAAGGTTCTCGGCTTTAACAAAAAGCAGACCTTTTTCCGAATCATTCTGCCTCAGGTGGTCAAGCGGATTATTCCGCCGATGGGCAACGAGTTTATTACCCTGGTAAAGGACACCTCTCTGGCTCAGGTTATCGCTGTGGTAGAGCTGCTGAAGGTCACCAACAACTGGGTCTCATCTGCGGTAAGCATGGTTCCCTTTGTGATCGCGGCAGTGTTCTATCTGGTGATGAACGGTGTGGTAACCCGCTGCTTCACCATCGCTGAAAAACGCTTGTCCTATTACCGGTAAGGAGGAATTTCAAATGGAAATGCTTACAGTAAAGGACGTTAAAAAAAGCTTTGACGGTGTTGAGATTCTCAAGGGAATCTCCTTAACGGTGGAAAAAGGCGGCGTATTGGCGATCATCGGCCCATCCGGTTCTGGAAAAAGCACACTGCTCAGGTGCATCACTCAGCTGGAGACCGTAGATGCCGGGGAAATTTCTATCTGCGGCGAAAGCCTGGTAAAAAACTCCCCTACGGGAACCGCGGTCTATTCCGATAAGGCTGCCTGCGCCAAGATTGGCTTGCATATCGGCCTGGTGTTTCAAAACTTTAACTTATTTCCCCACTTCTCCGTCCTGCAGAATATTACGGAGGCGCCGGTACGGGTCTTAGGAAAAACCAAAGAGGAGGCCAACAAGCTCGCTCATGAGCTGCTGGAAAAGATGGGGCTGCAGGACAAAGCCGACGCTTATCCCTACCAGCTTTCGGGCGGCCAGCAGCAGAGGGTTTCCATTGCCAGGGCGCTGGCAATGAACCCGGATATTCTTTTCTTTGACGAGCCTACTTCAGCGCTGGATCCGGAGCTTACTGGGGAAATCCTGAAGGTAATTCGTGAATTGGCCTCAGAGCATATGACAATGGTCGTGGTTACTCATGAAATGAAATTCGCAAGAGATGTGGCGGATAAGGTCATTTTTATGGACGACGGCGTTATTGTTGAAGCGGGAACCCCGGAAGAGGTCTTCGGACATACGCAGAACCCGCGAACCAAGGCTTTTCTTGCCCGGTTTAACGAAAATTAGCGGGAACAATTTTTCCATAGGGTGGCCGTATCTTTTTTCAGCTCAATATTCGATTGAAACCTGCGGCTTTTTTAACCGTTTCTCTGTAATTATGATATAGCCGCAGCAGCGCTTTCGTATTATCAAGGCTTTAGTTCCTTGATCAAGGAAAGTTCTTATAAAAGCCTTATAATAAAATGAGCGGCCGCATCGATTAAAATCAAAATAAAAAGAGCTTTGGCAATGATGCCAAAGCTCTTTTTATTCCCACCGGCGGACTTCTTTTAGATTTTTCTCCTCCGCAGTCCGCAAGGCGATGGCCAGCCGCTTTTAAAAGCTTCGGGTAAACAGTTCCTGATCGGACAAAAGCTCTTCTACGGTATCAAAACCCAGGCGTTTCAACAGCTCCAGCACATAGGGATTTTCGAGGGGAGTTTCAAATCGGGCCTTTTCGCCGTAAGCGTCCACTGTTTTGCGTCCCAATTCCTGGTTGATTACCCTCTTAGGGCCGCCAACGCATCCGCCTACACAGCCCATTCCCTCAAAAAAGTTGGCGCCGCCTCTTCCCTCTAAAAGACTATCGATCATTTCCTTGCAGGCGGGAACGCCATCCGCCTGCCGGGTTTTTATCTTCATGCTTTTTTCCGGCGCCAGCTTTTCTAAAGTGCTTTGCACCGCCTGGCTCACGCCGCCGGTCCTCGCATAAATTCTTCCGGCTTTCGAGGAGTGCTCCCTCTTTCGATCCCTCATGCTTTCAGGCTTTATCCTTAAAGCGTCGAAAATGTCCTGCATCTCCTCAAAGGTCAGCACATAATCGATGGCTCCTTGCAAATCCTTCTCTCTGGCCTCTGCCTTTTTCGCGATACAGGGGCCGACAAAAATCGTTACAGCGCCAGGATGCAGCTTTTTGATCGTTCGTCCGCAGGCAATCATGGGAGACACCGCTCCAGGCACATGAGGCATCAGCTGATGATAAATTTTTCGGATCATCCCAATCCACATGGGACAACAGCAGCTGGTCAGCTGAAAATCCGATTCCGTCTTGATATTACGGTCAAATTCCAGTGCCTCCTTCAGCGTCAGAATATCCGCGAAAATGGCTACTTCCACCATACCGTCAAATCCAATGCGCCGAAAAGCGCTGCGAAGCATCCCAGGAGTCACCTGCGGGCTGAACTGACCGATAAAAGCGGGAGCTACCAGGGCGTAGACCATCTGATCGCTCTCCAGAACCGCTTTCATTGCCGGAAGAATATCCTTGCTGGCTACCAGCTTTTTCGCCTGACAGGCGTCGATACAGGCAGAACAGCCTACACAGTCCTCATTAATCGAAAGCTTCCCGTCGCTTCCTATTTTAATTGCGTTAAACAGACAGCTGGCCTGACATTCCGGCGTTTTGCCCGGATCGCAGCTGCAATCGCCCACCTTCCAAACCACAGGGTATTTGCGAGGGTGGAGCAGGCAGTCCAATTCGCTTTGCGAAGCGTTTTTTGTCTTTTCCCTGACAAATTCTTCATACAGTTCCCTAAGCGGCGTCATAACCATTCCTCCTTTCCTATTGTTATTCCAAAAGAAGGGCTTCCTTATCCTTTTTCCAAAGAAAGAGCGGAAGAAGCTCCTGAAAGCTGGCTTCTTCCGCTCACTGACCGCCTTATTGCGCAAACCTTTTGGCTTTGTAAAGCATAAAGCCAAACAGGCTGCTATTCTCCCAAGTAGTAATAAAAAATATGGATATCCTCATAGCTGCCGTTTTTTAAATGATAGCCGTCTTTAATCGTCCCGATTTTATGAAAGCCCAGGCTTTCATAAAGATGAATAGCCGCCTGATTCGTAGCCACTACAGCGTTAAACTGGAGCCCGCGAAACCCCTTTTCCCTTGCGTTCTCCAAGCAATGGCGCACCATTTTCCGCCCGATTCCCTCTCCGCGGCAGTCCTTCCGAACCGCGTAGGAAGCATTGGCAATATGGCCGCACCGTCCGAAATTATTGGGATGCAGGATATAAACGCCAACCACCTCTCCATTGAGCGTAGCGCAAACAGTAGAGGCCTGCTCCCGGAACATCTTCAAAGCTTCTTTTTCCGAAAGGGCTTTATCGCCAGGGAAGCTGATTCCCTCCTCCACGACGTCGTTCCATATTTCCGTCATCTCGGGCAGCTGTTCCTCTGCGAATTCCTTCATTACTAATTCCATCGGATGTATCCCCTTTTTTATTTTTCCCCTTTATGCTAACAGCTTCTGCCGGATTTGTCCAGTCCTTCCGGCGTTTTGTACATAGAATCTTTACAAATTTTTCTTTTAAAAATACTATAATAATATTACGAAATATTAAGAAAGCAGGTGCGTTATGGGCCATTTTGTGTCCTTTGACCAAGTCTCTAAAATTTACCGCATGGGCGAGGTCACGATCAAGGCCGCTGATAAGATTTCCTTTGAAATTGACAAGGGGGAATTCTGTGTGATCGTGGGTCCCAGCGGCGCTGGAAAAACTACCGTGCTGAACATGCTCGGCGGCATGGATACCTGCGACGAAGGCACTATTCTGCTGGATGGAAGCCGGATCAGCGATTATAATCAAAAGGAGCTTACCCGCTACCGACGGTACGACGTGGGCTTTGTATTCCAGTTCTATAATTTGGTGCAGAACCTGACCGCCCTGGAAAACGTGGAGCTGGCCTCTGAAATCTGCGAGAACCCGCTGGACGCCAGCGAGACCCTGGCCCATGTTGGACTGAGCGAGCGTATGGATAATTTTCCCGCTCAGCTTTCCGGCGGCGAGCAGCAGCGGGTCTCCATTGCCCGGGCTTTGGCGAAAAACCCAAAAATCCTGCTCTGCGATGAGCCTACCGGCGCTTTGGATTACAACACTGGAAAGACTATTTTAAAGCTGCTGCAGGACACCTGCCGTTCTATGGGAAAAACCGTTATTGTCATCACACACAATCAGGCCATCACCGCTATGGCCGACCGGGTGATCCACATCAAAAGCGGAACTGTTACCGATATGGCTTTAAATCCTAACCCCACACCGGTAGAAAGGATTGAATGGTAGTGAAACGCTCCTATTCGAAAATGATCCTCCGGGAATTCCGCCACAGCTTCAGCCGCTTTTTAGCGATCTTTGCTATTATCGCCTTAGGCGTGGGCTTTTTGGCCGGGCTTCTGGCCACTACCCCGGATATGCGGTATTCCATGGATCAATATTACCGCCAAACCAACCTGATGGATCTCCGGATTGTTTCTACAATGGGGCTGACAAAGCAGGATGTTGAGGAGATCCGAAGCACTGAGGGCGTAGAGGAAGGGATGCCCTCCTATACCTCTGACGCCCTGGTTACTCTTCCCAGCGAGGATACTGCAGTTGCCCGCATCCACAGTCTGCCGGCCTGCAGGGAAGCCGGTGAGCCGCTGACCTCCGAAACCTCGGGCTATCTGAACCAGCTTACCCTGGCGGAGGGGCGGCTTCCTGAAAATCCGGGGGAATGCGTCATTAAGCCGGAGCACCTCTCCTCTGAAATCATTCCCATCGGCTCCACCATCAAGCTTTCTGAGGAAAACCAGAATTTAGAGGAGACCTTCCAAACCACCGAATACATAGTGGTGGGCTATGTTTACAGCTCCTATTACGCCTCCATTGAAAAAGAAACCAGCACCGTCGGCAATGGCACGGTAGGCATGGTTATGTTCATTCCCGAGCAGGATTTCGCTCTGGATGTGTATACGGATATGTTCGTCACCCTTTCTGACGCCAAGGCGCTGGATTCCTTATCCGATCCATCAGCCTATGACGCGGCAGTAGACCCGGTTGTTTCCACCTTGGAGGATCTGGGGCAACAGCGTGCGCCTTTGCGGGATAAGGAAATCCGCGAGGAAGCCCAGGAGAAAATCGATGACGCGCAGAAGGAATTTGAGGAACAAAAAGCCGACGCACAGAAGCAGCTTGATGACGCCAGGGCGGAATTGGACAACGGCTGGCAGGAGCTGGACAGCGCAAAGCAAGAGCTGAGCGACGGTAAGCTTGCGCTGGAGGAGGCCCGCAGGCAGTTAGAGGAGGCGCCCGGCCAAATCTCTTCCGGAGAGGCGGAGATTCAGTCTAGCGAGGAAACGCTGGCCCAAGGCCAGGCGGAATATGACGCCGGCTGGCAGGAGTACCAGTCCCAAAAGCAGGAGGCCGAAGCCGCTTTTGCCCAGCAGGAGCAGGATTTAGGCCAGAAAGAGGACGAATACAACGTTAACAAGGCGGCCTTGGACCTTGAAAAAGGAAAGCTGGATCAGGCGAAAGCAGAAATTGACGCCGCAAAGCTTTCCATTGAGCAGCTGCGCCAGCAAGGGTTGATTCAGCAGGCCCAGCAGCTGGAGGAGCAGCTAAAGCCTAAGGAGGAGGCTTACGCCGCCGGTTTCCAGCAGTATCAGGAGGCCAAGGCTCAGCTGGATGGCTACAAGCTTTTATTAGATCAGGGCCGTCAGACGCTGGAGGCCGCCAAACAAGAGGCTCAGCAAAAATTCGAGGAAACAGAAGGCCAGCTTGCCGGCGCTAAAAAAGAGTTGGATGACGGCTGGCTTCAGCTTGACAGCGCCAAAGCGGAGCTGGCTCAAGCCAAGCTGGAGCTGGAAAACGGGCGGCGGGAGCTGGAGGAAAACCAGAAAACGTTGGACGACGCCCAGCTTCAGATCGACGACAGTGAAAAGCAGCTGGAAGAAGGCGAAGCTGAATACTTAAAAAGTAAAACCGAGGCCGATCAAAAGCTGAGCGACGCGCAAAAGGAAATTGACGACGCGCAGAAGGAATTGGATCAGCTGGAGCCCTCGGAATGGATGGTGCTGGGCAGGGATACCAACGTGGGGTATGTGAGCTTTGATTCCAACGCGGAAAAGGTGGAAGCCATCGCCAAGGTATTCCCTATTTTCTTCTTCCTGGTCGCGGCGCTGGTCGTGCTCACCACCGCCACCCGTATGGTAGATGAGGAGAGAACGCAAATCGGCGTGATGAAGGCTCTGGGCTACGGCAAAGGAAAAATCGCGGCCCAATATCTGATTTACGTTGCCGTGGCCACTATTACCGGCAGCCTGTTCGGTTTACTGGTCGGTTTCTATGTATTCCCCACGGTGATCTGGAACGCCTACACCATAATGTACGACTTGCCGGCGCTGGTCATCCAATTCAACTGGAAATACGCTCTGTTATCCTCCGGAGCCGCGATTTTGACTACTCTGTTGACCACCTTCTGGGCCTGCTACAGTTCCTTAAAGGAAGCGCCCTCCAGGCTGATCCTTCCCAAAGCTCCAAAGAGCGGCAAACGGATTCTGCTGGAGAAGATAACTCCCCTATGGTCCCGGCTTTCCTTTATCCACAAAGTCACCGCCCGGAATCTGTTCCGGTACAAAAAGCGGTTCCTGATGACGGTGGTCGGCATCGCCGGCTGTACCGCTCTGCTGCTGACCGGGTTTGGCCTCCAGGATTCTATTTCCGATATTGTCAATCTCCAGTTTGGGGAAGTGCTGCAATATAATCTCACCATCACCGCCAAGGACTCCGAAAAGATGAAGGAAGATCCCGTCGTTCAGGAGCTTCTGGACGATACCGGTACGGTAGACCGGTACCTGCGGATCGCACAAGAGGGCGGCGATGCGTCCGCCAACGGCCAAAGCCTGGATGTTTATTTATTTGTCCCTGAGGAGCCAGACCGGCTGTCCCAGTTTGTTACCCTCCAGGATCGGAAATCGAAGGTACCGGCTGAGCTTGAAGAAGACGCTGTCCTGCTGACGGAAAAAGCGGCGGAACGGCTTGGTGTTGCTGTAGGGGATACCATCACGGTACAGCGCAACGATGATCACAGGCAGGCGGAGTTTACCGTCGGCGGTGTTGTTGAGAACTATGTCCAAAATTACATCTACCTATCCCCTGCGCTTTACGAGGAAGGATACCATACGCAGCCGGAAATGAACCAGACTATCGCCGTCGTACCGGATGGCTCCCAGGAAAACCGTGACCGGATCACCTCGGCATTTCTGGAATCCGATCAGGTGCAGGCCGTCAGTTTTACCGACGACATCAAGGCTTCTTTCCAAAACACCATCAAAAGCATTGACTTTATCGTGATTGTGCTGATTGTCTCCGCCGGCTTACTGGCCTTTGTGGTGCTTTATAATTTGACCAACATCAACATCACCGAGCGGCAAAAGGAAATCGCCACCATCAAGGTGCTGGGCTTCTATGACAAAGAGGTCTCCGCCTATATCTACCGGGAAACAGGCATTCTTACGCTGATCGGTACGGCAATCGGCCTGATATTCGGTATCTTCCTCCACGCCTTCGTGGTGAAGACAGCGGAAGTGGATATGGTCATGTTTGGCCGGGAGATCAAGTGGCTCAGCTATGTGTTCTCCGCTTTACTCACGATCTTCTTCTCTATCATTGTCAACCTGGTCATGTACCGCAAGCTGAAAAAGATCAGTATGGTGGAGTCCATGAAATCCACAGAGTAAAAAACTTGGTGCTATACGATCACATAATAAAATAACGGGATACCGGAAAAGCCCCGGCCTTAAAAGGCCGGGGCTTTTCTCTGTGTCTACTAAGCTTTTTCCAGGTTATAATTCCTATTGTTGAAGGTTACTCCCCTAAAATTTCAACGTCGATATCCAGCATCTGGCAGATCATCTTCAGGCTTTCCACATGATCCCCGTAAACCGCATGACAGTGATTGGCGTCAAAACGGTCTAAGAAAATCTGATGGTCAAAGGGCAGCTTCGCAAACACGTGGGGCCACTCCTTGGTGGTCTCCGCCATTTTCTCCTCCGGCAGCTCTACGAACTCGGTGGGAATAATGGTCATGCGGTATTTTCCCTCTGTCCTGTTCAGACGGGCGATGGTAGCCTTGCCAGGCTTCGTCATCAGGTTTACATGGCAGCCGCCGCCGGCGTAAATATCCAGGCAAGGATACAGAGTAACCTTTTTCAAGTTCTCCCTGGGATCGTCGGAAGCCGCCGCGTAATAGGTGGATTGTGAACCGCAGTTGCAGAACACCATCACGTCATAATCCTTATCATAGTGACGCACATCCATGAACACCACCGGATCGTTGGTGAGCAAATGGAGGATCTGCATGGTCAGCGCGGCGTCGCTGTCCGCTTCGCAGGCGCATACCACCGGCTCCTTAGGGCCATCCCAGTCATAGGGGTCGTTGCAGAAAGCGGCGCTCAAGCATTGGGTGCAGTAATGGCGGCTCATCTCATAGTGGCATTTTACGCCGATGAAGTCCAGCCTGCGGTCTTCGATGATCTTCTTGGTAGCCTCGTAATGGCGGATCTGCTGCTTCAGCTTTTCCGGAGTCAGCTTTTTGTCGTCATACTCAATGCGGCCCACATTTTCCGTCAGCCAGCCGAACGCCTTATCCACCTGCTCCTGGGGAATCGTATCCGCCAGGCGCACGATCTCAGACTGGTCGATATGTTCGATATCAATGCCGAATTTATCCTGCCAGTCCTGCATACTCACCGTGGCGCTGTACATTCCCAGGCTTCTGCCGCCAATCAGCCCATAGGTAGAACCCTTTAGGGAGTTTACCACATGGGCGCATTTAGCGAATTGGAGAACCTTATCTAAAACTTCCTTGTCATTGATATCTCCAGCCGCTCTGAAATGCTCGATGCCCAGATGATGCAGGGCGCCGCCCGCCGCCAGCATAGCCACCATGCCAGGCCAGTCGGGGTTCAGGTTTGCGGCCAGCAAAAACGGGCCCTTTCCGAATTTCGCGGCAATAGCGGAAAAATTAGGAAAGCTGAACACGCCATAGGAGAAAATAGTTCCGTCCACATCCTCCGCGACCATTTTCTGCCCCTGGAGCTTCGCCTCCTCGGGAGAATGCACCAGATAATCCGCTTCCACCACATCGACCTCGCCGGATGCCCTCAGCGCTTTTACGATAGCGTCCATCTGCTCCTGGACGATACCCTTCAGTTCCTCATGAACCTCCGGTTCGCCGTCGGAAAAGCCGATTACGCCAATTTTCGGTTTCTTATTCATTTCTGCCACGCTCCTAATTTCACTTATTGATAACCTGAATGAACCGTAACAGGGCTCAAGCTTGCAGCAGCTCTTTGATGCCCTGAGACAGCGCCTTAATGATCAGGCAGCAGGAGGTAGCTCCCGCGTCTAAAACACCTCTGGAGCGCTCTCCCAAGCGGCTGGCTCTTCCAAGCTTTGCCACCAAATCCTTAGTGGATTCCTTTCCCGCTTCCGCGGCTTCTTCCATCTTGTTCAGGGCCTCCGAAAAATCGTCGCCCGCCTCCACAGACTTTTTCAGGCTTTCTACTGCCGGGGTCAGGGTGTCAACCAGCGTTTTATCCCCTACCTTAGCCCCGCCGAGGCTCTGAATTCCATCCAGAGCCGCCGCCATCATATCGGAGAACAAGGGAAGATCCAAGGCTTCCTTGCCCTTGACGGTTCTGGCAAGACGTCCGAAAAAGGTGCCGTACAACGGCCCCATGGAGCCGCCGATCTCGTTCATGAGAACCCGGGACAGCAGCTTTAAATTTTCCTGCAGGCCTTCTCCCGCCTCGCTCTGCCGGGAAAGATAAATGCCCGCGCCCTTATCCATATTAATACCGTGATCACCGTCGCCGATCAGGCCGTCAATGGTACTTAAATACTCTTTGTTGTCTCGGATGCACTGGGCAGCCTTAACAACGATGCCGCCGGAATTGGCGGTTGCAATCGAACTCATGCAAGTAATCTCCTTCCGTATTCCTGACACATACAGCTTATTTCTGGAACTGCTTCCAGGCTACCGTATCAATCTCCATATTGAGGTATTCCTTCATCTCATCATCCACCTGGCAGAGCGTTACCGTAGCGCCCTTCATGTCCAAAGAGGTAAAGTAATTGCCAACCAGCGGGAATACTACCTTGAAGCCGTTAGACTCCAGGATCTTTTCTACCTCCTGATAGAGCACATACAGCTCCATTACCGGGGTAGAGCCCAGTCCGGAAACCAGAACCGCCAGCTCGCCATTGCCTTTATCGGAAATATCATCCATCACCAGCTTGGTCATTTTTTCAGCGATTTCCTTCGCGGTACCCAGCCTGCACACCTCCACACCAGGCTCGCCGTGATGTCCGATGCCAAATTCCGCGGTGCCCTCCTCAATCTGGAAATTAGGCTTTCCGGCGGCAGGCAGCGAGCAAGGGCTCAGGCCTACGCCCACGCTGTGGCAATTGTCAATGGCCTTTTGAGCCGCCGCGATGACCTCATCCAAGGTTCCGCCCATCGCAGCCTTGGCGCCGGCGCATTTCCACATAAAGATCTCGCCGGCAACGCCGCGGCGCTTTTCCCGGTTTTCCTTGGGCGCGGAAGCGACATCGTCGTTAGCCACCACGATTTTCACCTCGATATCGTCATCCTCCGCCATTTCCATGGCCATTTTCACGTTCATATTGTCGCCGGCATAGTTTCCATACAAACAGGCGACGCCGTTGCCGTGGTCAGCGGCCCGGATGGCGTCGTAAAACGCTACCGCCGTGGGGGAAGAAAAGATCTCGCCCACCGCTACGGCATCCACCATATTGCGTCCCACATAGCCGATAAACGCGGGCTTATGGCCGGAGCCGCCGCCGGTAACGATACCAACCTTGCCCTCTCTGACGGGCTGCGCAGTCTTGAACACTCTGGGATTGTCCGTGGGGGCTACAATGTCACTGTGGGCCTTGGCGTAGCCCTTCAGCATATCCTCCACGATATACTGGGGATCGTTGGCAAACATCTGCATAGATACAACCTCCTAAAAAATATTATTTGAAATATTTTTCTTCCATCTGATTGATGGCTTCCACCTTGGGAGCAGAGCCGCCGCCGGCAAAATCACAGGTCAGCCATAGCTTCACCAGCATTTTCGCCAGCTCCGGGCCAATGACTCTGGCGCCCATGCACATAATCTGGGCGTCATTGCTTTTGCGGGAGCGTTCCGTAGAAAAGGGATCATGACAAACAGCTGCCCGGATTCCTTTCACCTTATTGGCGGCCATCGCCATGCCGATGCCGGTGCCGCAGATTAAAATACCGCGGTCCGCCTCGCCGTCCGCCACGATGTTAGCCACCCTTTCGGCAATGTTGGGATAGAGCACCACTTCGTCATCCCGACATCCCTCGTCTGTCACTTCGATTCCTTCCTTTTGAAGCAGATCAATGATAATATGCTTTAAACCACAGCCCGCTTCGTCACAACCAATGGCAATTTTCACAAAGGACCCCTCTTTTCATATATGAAATAATGTTATTGTATATGAAAATTATATCGTAAAGCACCGAATCTGTCAAGAAGGATTGCACTGTTTTAAAATAATTGCTACAATAAAGTTAAAGGAGGAATTCCATTGAACAACCAAACACCGCCTTCCGCCGCGCCCGCGCTGGACAGAGGGCTCTCCATGATTGAATATTTGCTGGAAATCAACCAGCCCGCATCTCTAAAAAAAATCTCGGACGAATTATCGATTCCCATCGCTTCCGCTTTCCGGCTGATTAAAACCCTGACCGCTCGGGGCTACGTGGATGAAATCAGCTCAAATCAGCAGCTTTATGTGCCAGGAAGCAAGCTGTTCCAAATTGTACAGCGGTACCAATTAAACAATCCTCTTCAATCTATGGCCCAGGCGCCTTTAAAAGAACTGGCCGCGGTCACAGGCCAAACCGCTCAGCTTGCCCTGTTTCAAAACAGAACCGTTCTCTATATTGACCAGGCGATCCCAGTAAATCCGGTATCAATTGTGGCGCCCATGCATACTCCTATCCCGATCAATATCACCGCAGCCGGAAAAATTATCTGCGCTCAATTATCTGCAGAGGAGCAGCAGGATCTGCTGAACCACGAAACCCTAGTACAAAAAACCCCCTATTCTATCAGCAGCATCAGCGCTCTTCTGCAAAATATCAAAAGTGCCAGGCAAAAAGGCTATGCTACGGACATCGAGGAATATTCCAGAGGCATCGGCTGTATCGCCGCTGCGGTTTTAGACGGTCTAAACCGCTGTGTAGGCGCCATTGGCATCACTGGACATATCGACCAATACCGCAAAAAAGAAATTTTTGACGGGAATGTTAAAGCAGTGCTGGCTGCGGCGGAAAGGGTTTCCCGCTCTATGGGCTACAGCAGTCAATATCCTCCGGTAGCAACGGCTTAACATTCTCAAGTCAAATCTTAAAGCAATCAAAAGCCGTCGCCAGCAGTCCCTTTTATCTATCATCTGCGGCAAAGGCGCTAGTAAGCTGCCGTTACTGTGATTCCTAGTGCTTATCATAAATTTCCCTTAAACGGCCCCAAAAGCTCCCAGGAAATTAAATTTTCCCGGGAGTCGTTATTTTCAAACATTCTCCGGGCTTTCCCTATTGTTTTCTTTTTCTATCTATTGTAAAATAAAATCAATACAAACAAAGGAGGAAAGAGGTATGTTTTGTCCTCACTGCGGCCAGAACAATCCCCCGGATAGTCTATTTTGTACTTATTGCGGCGCGTGTTTAAATTATGATGATAATAATTCATTTCAGCCCACACCCCCTATGAATCCGTATACTCCGCCTCAGGCACCGTATCCCCCCTATCAATACCCACCCTATCCGCCTATGGCGCCCGTTAAGCCCAAGCAGACCAACCCTTGCGCCATCGCTGGATTTGTGCTTTCTCTGGTATCCGTCTTTCTTCCATGGTTTGGATTCGTCTGCGCGCTTTTGGGCGTAATTTTATCCGGTGTCGGCATTTCACAGAGTACCCGGCTGGATCAGGACGGCAAAGGCTTTGGGATCGCCGGCGTTATCGTCAGCTCCTTTGTGCTCTTTTTCTATGTTTTGGTCATTATTCTCGTGGCCATCGGCATAAGCGTTTCCATATAGGCTATTAATAAGCTTCCAGTAAAGCCAGTCTTTTTATCCCAGCCATCTTTCGCGGCTGGGATTTTTTATAGGTCCGCTCTCTGCCCCATAAGCCGCAGGATGCTATATTCTAAAAATAAGCCCCTATCGCTTTGCTTAGAAACGGCTGACCTCAAATTGCCATAAGCCTATTTTTCAGCGTCCCATTGCCTTTAAGCAATTTTAAAAACAGCCTAGCAATAAAAAACTAATCTACAGCTCAAATTTGACAACAGAATTTGCGGAGGTAAAACAAAATTGGTGATTAGAAAAGAAACAACGAAGGATCATGCTGAAGTCTATCAGTTAATTAAGGAGGCTTTTGAAACTGCCGAGCATACCGATGGCAGTGAACAGGACTTAGTTTGCGCCTTACGGAAAAGCGACGCTTTTATCGCAGATTTATCTCTTGTTGCAGAAATAAGCGGAGAAATCGCAGGGCACATTCTGTTTACAAAAGCGCGGGTTGGCAATGCCGAGGTTGTAGCTTTGGCCCCGTTATCGGTTAAGCCGGTTTATCAAAGACAGGGGGTAGGAACAGCTTTAATAAAGGAGGGGCACCGAATTGCGAAAGAATTGGGATATCAGTACTCCCTCGTTTTAGGAAGCGAATTATACTATCCCAGAATGGGATACCGCCCTGCCAGTCAATTGGGCGTAGAGCTTCCGCTAGGTATACCAGATCAGAATTTTATGATTGCTAAGCTGCGGAATGACGCAAAGCCTATCCGCAGCCCGGTAGCCTACGCAAAAGAATTTGGTTTGTAGGCTCAATTCATGATGATAGGGAAGGATACCGTTACGGTATCCTTTTTCGTTGAGCGCCGCAGATGTTTCCCATTCAAAATAAGATGGTTTTTGCACCTCCTTTGCGGAATCGATTCCACGCTTCGTTTCTTTGGAAAACTCTCTTTTCGCGACATAAAAAGATATCATATCAATTTTTTATTTTCTGCTTGATGATTAAGCTAAAAAGGTGCTATGATTAATGGTATCAGAGAAAAGCACTAAATCGGAGGCTGACCATGTATATCGCGGATCTGCATATTCATTCCAAATATTCCAGGGCTACCAGCAAGGAATGCGTTCCTGAATATTTAGAGCTTTGGGCCCGGAAAAAAGGCATCTCTCTACTTGGGACCGGCGATTTCACCCATCCCGCCTGGAGGAAGGAGCTTTGGGAAAAGCTGGAGCCCGCAGAACCAGGGCTGTATACCCTAAAAAAAGAATTCCAATTTCCAGAGGGCCCCGACGCGCAAAGCACATCAGTACGCTTTGTGGTAACAGGAGAGATCAGTTCAATCTATAAAAAGAACGGAAAGGTCCGCAAGGTACATAATCTGATTCTTCTGCCTAGCCTGGAAGCTGCCGAGGAGCTTTCCCGGCGCTTGGAGCTGATAGGTAACATTCATTCCGACGGCAGGCCTATTTTAGGTCTGGACAGCCGGGATCTCTTGGAAACAGCCTTAGAGGCTGCCCCCGAGGCGGTATTCATTCCCGCACATATTTGGACTCCGCACTTTTCTCTATTTGGTGCTTTTTCCGGATTTGACAGCATTGAGGAATGTTTTGAGGATTTAACCCCCCACATTCACGCCTTAGAAACCGGGCTCTCCTCCGACCCGCCGATGAATTGGAGAATCTCCGCCTTAGACTCCTATACCCTGATTTCCAACTCCGACGCTCATTCTCCCGCTAAGCTGGGCCGGGAAGCCAATCTCCTGGAAACGGAGCTTTCCTATTCCGAATTAGCCAACGCCATTCAAGGAAGAAATCCTGACGGGCTTCTGGGAACCATTGAATTTTTCCCTGAGGAGGGAAAATATCATTACGATGGACACCGGAACTGCCATCTATGCTTAAAGCCCTCGGAAACGGAACAATATGGAGGCAGATGTCCTATCTGCGGCAAAAAAATCACCATCGGGGTGCAGCATCGGGTGGAGCAGCTGGCCGACCGGCCCGAGGGCTTTGTCAAGCCTAACGGCAAAGCTTTTGAAAGCCTGGTTCCTCTGCCGGAGGTGATCGCCGCCTCTACCAGCCATTCCCCAGCCAGCGTTAAGGTTTTGGCTCAGTACGAGGCCATGCTGAAACGGCTGGGGTCTGAATTTTCCATCCTCCGGGAAACCCCCTTAGAGGAAATCGGAAAAGCAGCCGGACCGTGTATCCAGGAGGGTATTCGCCGTCTGCGGGAGGGTCAGGTCGGCCGGGAGCCTGGCTATGACGGCGCTTATGGAGTAATCCATTTGCTGGAACAATCAGAAATTGAAGCAATCAGCGGCCAGACCAGCTTGTTCGGCAGCGACGTGCCTGTAAGGCGCCGCACTCCAAAATCCGCGCAGTCCCTCCCAGCCGGTCCTATAGCTTCTCCCACACAGCAAAAAGTCTCCTCAGGTCCCCAAAGCCGGATCGAGCAGCTTAATTCTGAGCAGCTTCTGGCAGTAACCAGTCAGGAGCCCATTATAGAGGTCATTGCAGGGCCTGGCACCGGAAAAACGAAAACCCTGGTTTCTAGAATTATTTATTCTGTGGAACAGCTTCACGAGCCGCCCGGAGAACTCACCGCCGTCACCTTCACCAACAAAGCCGCCGGCGAACTGCGCCAACGGTTAAAATACGCCTTGCCCGCAAAAGCAGCTAACGCCGTTCATATCGGCACCTTTCATTCCCTATGCCTTAAGCTTCTTACAGGACTGCGGGGTAAAGTGACCTTAGCGGGTGAAGCCGAAGCTCTTGACATTGCCAGCCAGGTTCTACGCCCTTTAGGACTCAAGCTGTCCCCCAGAAGGCTTTTGCAGGAGGTCTCTAAATGGAAAAACGGCTTTTCTGAGGAAGCCTTGGAGCATCCAGGCGCCTGCCAGGAATACTGCCGGCGGCTGTCAGAACGGAAGCTGTTAGACTTTGACGATCTTCTCCTGGAGGTTCTGCGGGAGTATGAAAGAGATCCTGACGCATTTCCCTCTAAGCCCTTCAGACAGATTCTTGTGGACGAGTTTCAGGACTGCAATGCGGTCCAGTTCAAGCTGCTGCGGTATTGGAGTAAAAAAAACGGCAGGCTTTTTGTAATCGGAGATCCGGATCAATCGGTTTATGGTTTCCGGGGTTCCGACCCAGCCTGCTTTAAACGGCTTCAGGAGGAATATCCAGAGCTTCAGGCAGTCAGGCTGAAAACCAATTACCGTTCTTCTCCGGAAATTCTGTCCTGCGCTCTTCCGGTAATTTCTCATAACCCGGGCGGGAAGCGGGAGCTGGAGGCTTTCCGTCCTCCGCAAGGAGCGGTCCGCTTTCTCCCCTGTGAAAACGGCCTGTCTCAGGGTATCGCCATAGCCAAGGAAATCAACGCCATGGTCGGCGGCATCGATATGCTGGACGCCCAGTCCTGCGTTTCCTCCCAGCGGGAAACCTCCCGGGATTTTTCCGAAATCGCTATTTTATACCGCACTCACCACGAAGCGGAGCTTCTGGAAAAATGTCTCCAAAGGGAGAGCATCCCTTATGTGGTAGCCGGGCGTGAGGATTTTCTCCGCCACGATAAGGTGCGGGGATTGACCTGCTTCTTCCAATTTTTATCCGAGCCGGATGATCTTACCGCCCTTGCCGTGTGCTTAAAGCTTTTATTCAGCTGCCCGGAGGATTTGTCGGAGAGCCTGCAACGCTTTTTAAGCTCTTATCAGGGATATTCCCTTCCGAAAAAGCTGGAGCTTTTAGAAAATGAGTACCGAAATGTAGGCGTTCTGACAGTTTCCTTACCTCTGTTTCGCAGCATATATCCCCTACTGGAAAAGAAAAAGCCCGCGAAGCTTCTGGAAACAGCCGCGCTGGAGCTTTCTCTGGAGCAGGAACCGGCTGTACAAAAACTTCTTAACACCGCTTCTTTTTATTCCAAAACCTCTGAGCTTCTGGCCCAGCTCATTCTGGGTCAGGAAAGTGATCTAACCCGAAGCTGCAAAAAAAACCGGTTTTCCAGTGCCGTCACCTTAACTACTCTACACGGATCTAAGGGCTTGGAATTCCCCGTAGTTTTCCTTTGCGGCGTCAACCAGGGAAATCTGCCCCTGGAAGCTCAGGGCCGGATGCAAAGCATTGAGGAGGAACGCCGGCTGTTTTATGTCGGGATGACCCGTGCAAAGGATGAACTAATCCTTCTTTCTTCCGATCATCCCTCTCCTTTTCTCGGGGAAATCCCGCAAGAGCTTTTAAAACGGGAGGCGCGGCCTGCCGGCAAGGCTCCTCATCCGGCGCAGCAGCTAAGCTTATTTTGATTAGCCGGAGCACACAAGAATGGGCTGTCATAATTCCAGGCGAAACGTCCTGCTTGATTCGTCCCCATAAGGACCTGCTGCGGGAAAATTTCTCAGGACGCGCTGAGCCTGTTCTGAGCCTCCTCCCCCGCAGCATGAAAACTCATATGGTGCCGTTAAGCCGCTTTCAGCAGCCCGCTTCGCCCGATACCTGAAGCGAGAGCTTTTACGCGGCGCTTCCGTCAGCTGGGCCGACGGTTTCCGTACAAAAATCCCGGAGCGAAGCGCTCCGGGATTTTTAAGCATAAGCTCTTATTGCTTTGATAAATCCGTGGAAAAGGAAAACTGGTTCTTTCCACACTTTTTCGCGTGATACAGCGCTTGATCCGCTTTCGCCAGCAGGCTGTCAAAGGAAAGCCCGTCATCCGGGCTGCAAGCCACACCCACGCTGCCGGTAATTTCCCGTGGGGAACCAATTTCATCCCCGACCTTCCGAAACATCCCGCAGACCTCCCGGGCCTTCCTAATGATTGCCTCACGGGAACTGATTTCCTCCAGGAACACGATAAATTCGTCACCGCCGATTCTCCCTACAATATCGGTTCCGCGGAAAGCTCCCCTCAGCTTTTCTCCGATCTTCTGCAAAATTTTGTCCCCGTACTGATGGCCATAATCGTCATTAAAGGATTTAAAATCGTCGATGTCCATAAAGAACAGGGCGCCCTGGGGCATTGGCTCAGAAAGCAGATAATCGGAAATCAATTCCACAGCCGCCTTCCGATTATAGGTGCCGGTCAAGGAATCCGTACTGGCCTGCCGTTTCAGCCGGGAGGTTTCCAGCTTCTGATCGTTAATATTAGTCATTTTCCCGATCAGCGATACGCATTCAGGCTCCTTTTCATTGCGCCAGAGAGCGTTAATCAATACCTCAAACCACTCGAAATCGCCAGCCAGCGTCTGCATACGCAGTTCCATTTTTCCAACGGGCTGCTCAGGAGTAAGCTCTTTGAGGACTTTCCATATAATTGGTTTATCCTCTTTCAGAATCTTATCTGTGTTCTCAATCACTTTGAGGGCATCCTGCATCTGAAAGCTCCCGCCGAACATTTCAGTATACTTTTCAGAAAAAGTCAACAAATCGGTCTGAGCGTCGTAGTCGAAGGTAATATCTCCCGACAAATCAGACAGCACCCGATATTTTTGCCGTTCCAGCTCTAAAAGCCGCAGCGTCCTTTCAGAAAGGGTTTCAGACTGACTTGCCGCCGGCTTGGAGGATACCGGCAAAGAAGGCGGCGCCAGCTGCTTTTCCGGCTGCCTTAATTCCATCAAAAGGTTATCTATTTCTTCCAAGAAGCAGTTTAACAGTTCCGGATTAAACTGTCCGCACTCACCGTTAACGATCATGGAAAGAGCCTTCTCATGGCTGTACACCGGCTTATAAACCCGTTCTCCCGTGAGAGCCTCATAAACGTCCGCCAAAGCAACCACCTGGGCCCAGATAGGAATCTGGTTTCCTTTTAAGCCATCGGGATAGCCTTTCCCATCCCAACGCTCATGATGATGGCGGCAAATCTCATAGCTATAGCGGTAATATTCTTCATCCTGGGCATAATTCAGGCTTTCCAAAATCTCACACCCCTTGGTGGTATGAGTTTTCATGATCTCAAATTCCTCCGGCGTAAGGCGTCCAGGCTTCAGAAGCACCTCATCCGGAATCGCAATTTTGCCGATATCGTGCAACGCGGCGGCATCTGAGATCATACTGATCTCCTCTTCCGAAAAATCGTACTGCTCATGCCGGGCTGACAGCGCCCTCAGCAAAAACTCTGTGATCTTCCGCATTCGGGCAATGTGAAATCCCGATTCGCTGCTCCGAAATTCCACTGCGGTGCTTAATGTGTCAATTACAAAGGTATTAGCTTTTTTCAGCTTTTCCGCCTGCTTCTCCAAAAGCCGGTATTGCTCTTGAAGCTTCGTTTCCAAAAAGCGCTTATGATTGTAAAGCTCGATGATATTTTCCACCCTGCGGTGAACAATTTCTGGATTAAAGGGCTTATTAATAATATCGGAAACCCCGCTGGTGTATCCCTTCAGCGCGGTACTCTCGCTATTTTCAGCGGTAATCAAAACAATTGGAATTTGTTGAAACCAACGGCTATTTCTCAACTGGCTCAACACCTGAAAGCCATCCATTTCCGGCATCACCAAGTCTAACAGCATTACCTTGATGCGGCCGCCGTTTTGTTCAAGCAGTTCTAAGGCTTCGGCGCCGTTTTCCGCCTCTAGGATGCTATATTCCTTTTGAAAAAGCTCGCTGAGAATGGCTCTGTTCAGTTCCACATCATCCACGATCAAGATGACCTCGTCACTTTTCACCGGCTCTATCACCACACTTTTCCGAAAATTTCTCCTCTGCCGACTATATTTCAGCCATGTAAAGCTAGCCTTTTACTTTTAATAAAACGGGAATATTTTTATTATAGCTGTTTTAGCCCTTCTTTTCAAGGAAATCATGTCCGTCCTTTTCATTTTTCTTTCCCCATCTTTTCCCCAAAAACATCATTAGGCAAGAGCCTGACAAAGCCAAGATCGTAGAAAAACGCTGTCACTTTCTGCCGCCTGCATCTTTCGAGGCTTAATCAACATCCAACAGCTTTTCCCCGCTTATTTATAAGATTATTATACCGTATTTTCAGGCTCATGAAAAGCCTGGAAGATACTTTTCGCCGTCCCAGGACAGCTTCCAGCCCGAAGCATAAAAAAAACCGGGCTGGAACTGCAATTCCAACCCGGGAAAAAATGGGAGGTCGATAGCTTAATATTCTCCCGCCACGCAAAGCTTCAGATGCTCCAGCGCTTGCTTATTGTAACGGCGGGGATTGTCGGTAAACTCCAGCTCAACCGCCAGGTTGCCCTGGTAGCCTACATTTTTCAAAGCCTGGATAACGGCAGTATAATCACAAATACCGCAGCCGGCAGGAATATTTCCTCTGGAAATAGAGTCGTTATCCTTACAGTGGACATTGAAGATACGCTTACCGCCCAACACGTAAATAGTCCATTCCGGATCGATATGCTGGTCGATCAGATGATTGGTATCCAGCTGGATGCCGAAATCGTCATCACCCACATCCTCCAGCACCTTCAGCATAGCGTGAGGGGTGGAAATCATAGAATGAGGGAAGCACTCAATGGACATCCGCAGGCCATATTTTTTCGCAATAGCCAAGGCTTTCTTGTAGCTGTCAATCAGCAAATCCCAGTCCTTCTGGAAACAGTAATCCGCAGGTAAGCGATAGCTTTGCTTCAAGGATGGAGCCATGGGGTTAAAGGTCCAGGGAGTCGCGCCAAAGGGCATGGGAACCAGGGCGGATACGATTTTGCAGCCAATCCATTTCGCGGTCTGCGCCGCTTTCTCAAAATGCTTTAAGCTGTCTGCGCGGACAGCCTCATCCGGATTATTCCAAACGGCATCCTGGAATACAAAAACATTGGGCTCCAAGCCGATCTTTCTGGAATGCTCTCCCAGCTCGGTGCTGCTCTTTTCATTGAAAAATACATCCAGGGCTTCCGGGGTTCCCAAATAGTCGACGGCTTCAAAACCCAGCTCACGGATCTGGTCCGCAATTTTAATCAGGGAATCTCCGTGAGGGGTATCCTCCGGGATCGGGGTCCAGCCCCAAGATACGTTGGCAATTTTCATAGTTCTTTTCCTCCTACAAATTGGTAATATTCTAGTTTTGACAGGCTCCAGCTCTCGGCTGGAGCCTGTATGCCGCTTAATATGTTCTTGATACAGCCTCGCATAAGGGACAAGCTGTATCGAAAAAGAAAACCATAGTAAACCATAAAAATACCGGTTTATTAAAACAAACCTCATAGGTCTGACGCTTTATCCTTCAGAGTCCTTCCATTCCGCGAAGGCTGTTTAGAGTAAAGCTTAAATGCTGTTAAAAATCATATTGGAAGGAACCGTAGGGGGTTTTCTGCACACGAATAGCGTTGCTCTCAGACATCGCCTCAATTTCGTCCACAGTAACCTCTCTGCCCAGCTTGCCGGAGAGGAAAATACCCTCGCTGACCAGCATAGTTTGAAGCGCCAGCCAGGCGGTATCAATTCTCTCGGGAATCTGGCCGCTCAGATAAGCAATCCAGTGTGCCTGATCGTTCACATTATAGAATAGGTTCGGATCAATGGTACGGTTGATCTCCTCGTTCTCGTCGAATCGAATCTCCGCCTCTGTGGTCTGTCCGTTGACCAAATTCATATATTTCAGCACCTGATCCTGATACTCTAACTGA
The DNA here is from genome assembly GCA_000154345.1 of [Clostridium] leptum DSM 753. Taxonomy (GTDB): domain Bacteria; phylum Bacillota; class Clostridia; order Oscillospirales; family Acutalibacteraceae; genus Clostridium_A; species Clostridium_A leptum. Next base: position 44,702 of record DS480349.1, on the reverse strand, counting down.
TAGGGGAGCCGCAGCCCGCCCTTAGTGCCGACGACAAAGCTGTCGCCAATATTATCCATATGGATTGCCCAAGATTCCAGAATGTCGAGCGTCAAACCATTTTCATACTTTGCAAAGCCTAAGCCAAGCTCCTCGACTTCAAACTTTTTGCCTTCCAAGGCTCTGGGATCCGCGCCAATTTCCTGATAGGTCATACCAGAAACCCGCTCCAGCTTCGGGATTCCCAAAATATACAGGATCTGGGAAATATGATAAACGCCCATATCATACAAAGCGCCGTGTCCGGCGTATTCCGCTGTCAAAAACTCCGGCTGGAACAAAGCTGGTCCGGTAATATCCAAGCCCGGACGCATTCTGCGGCGGTAACCTACGGAACGGGCATGGTACACCTTGCCCAATGCTCCGTTATCTACCATTTCCTTTGCTACCCGGCTCTGAGGAAAGAACAGCGCTTCCAGATGGATAGACAATTCCTTTCCACAGGTTTTCGCAAAATCATAAAGAAGCTTGGCATCCGCATAGGAACCGGCCATTGGCTTTTCACAGTAGCAATGCTTTCCAGCCTTTAAAACCTCCAGCGCCATAGGAACATGCAGGTTATTGTGCAGGCAGACATCCACCGCGTCAATATCGTCTCTCTTTAAAAGCTCCCTGTAGTCGGTATAACCGCTTTCCACGCCGTATTGCGCTCTCCAGGCGTCCAATTTTTCCTGGTTCAAGTCACAGGCCGCCACAACCTTGGCGTTAGGGATTTTTGCATATCTCTGCATGTGGGTATGGGATATCATACCAGTACCGATGATACCTACTCGAATCTCTTTCAACAGAAGTTCCTCCTCATTTTTCATAATCGGCCGCTGTCCCGCTGTTTCTCTTCCGCAAAGCCCTCCTCTCCTATCATTTGAAAACCCGCGGCTGGCATACGGCTAAAACAATTCCTATCACTAAACCAAATAAACAAAATTGTATTTTCAAGATTTGCTTTATTATAGCATTTATCCAGGCGACAAAACACCTTACGAATTTGACATTTTTTTGTACAATAGTGCAATTTGTAGGGGGATTTTTTAATTGAAAAAACAGAATCCAAATTTCACCAGAAAACATTTGATTTATTTTCCAATCCTCCATATAATAAAGAGGTATAAGGATGTGATGAACGTGAAACTAGAAGAATTCTTCGCTAATAAAAAGCTGCTCCGAAAAATTATCAAGAAAATCCTGCTGATCATCACCTTCACAGTGGCACTCATTTTTGCTCTCTTTAATTTTGATCGGGTTTGGGGGTTTATCACCGGTGCCATCTCACTGGCCGCCCCCTTTTTCATCGGAATTGCCATCGCTTTTGTGGTGAACGTTCTGTTAAAATTCTATGAGGAAAAGGCATTTGCGTTTTTGAACAAACGGAACGGAAGAATCTGGAAAAAAATCCGCCGGGGAGTATGTATATTTTTATCCTTTCTAACCTTTGTTCTGGTCATCGGCGGTATTATCCTGTTTGTGGTTCCCGAGCTGGTAAATTCCGTTAAGGTGCTCACTGACAATGCGCCTTCCTATATCAACCGGCTGATGCAGGAGACCACCAAGCTTTTGGAAAAGTGGAACGTCACTCAGGAGCAAATCAACGCTCTCAAGCTGGACTGGTCCTCTATTTTGACCCAGGCCACTCAGGTCACTACCAATTTCATGGGTTCCGTGTTTAATATCACTGTCAATGTGGCAAACGGTATTTTCATTATGGCCATGAGCTTCATTTTCTGTATGTATATGTTGGTAAATAAGGAAAAGCTCACCACAAACCTAAAGCGGGTAATGTACGCTTACCTGCCAAACCGGGTAGCCAAAAGGACCATTGACGTGGCCATTCTATCAAATAAAATCTTTTCCAATTTTGTGAGAGGTCAGCTTACCGAGGCTTGTATCTGGTTTTTCCTCATCTATCTGGGCATGACGGTTCTCCGGCTTCCCTATGCTCTGCTGATCAGCGCTATTGTGGCCCTTTGCAGCCTGATCCCTATCATTGGGCCTTACATTTCTATGTTCACCGCCGGCTTTATCCTTCTTCTGGTAAATCCCTGGCACACTCTGACTTATCTGATTTTTTTCCTGATTTTGCAGCAGATCGAAGGCAATCTTATTTATCCCAGAGTGGTTGGAACCTCAATCGGCCTCCCGGGCATCTGGGTGCTGCTGGCCATTATTCTCTGCGGAAACCTGTTCGGTATGGTCGGAATTCTGCTGGGCATCCCCACTTTCTCCGTTATTTACACACTGCTGCGCGGAGACACCTCCGCACGGCTGAGAAAGAAGCGGCTTACTACCGAGCAGATTCTTCGCAACTCTCCTTATGAAGCCCATTCTCCCGACGATCCGGAGCAGACGGTTCTAGAGGAATTTAAAAAGAACAGCGGTAAGTAACGGTTTCTGGCTGCTCTGAAATTTTTATCGTATGAAACTATTCGGAATTGTATTTTAATATTCTTAGAAAAGCTAAAGCTGCCGCAATAAGCGGATGTTCCTAGTTTTGTCCGAATCTACACAAAAAGGGCACAGCGCTGGTTATCAGCGCTGTGCCCTTTGATATTCGAACCTCACGAGTTCTCTATACTCTCTTTGTATCAAAGCTCCTCCACCACGTCACGGAATACTGCGCGAATAATATCTCCGCAGTTTTTCTCATTGTGAGCCGTAACCGTGACTACCGCATTTTTGTCCGGAACAATAATAGAATATTGGCCGTATTTCCCGTCTAGGCGGTAGGCTCCCGGATAAACGCACCGCCAAACCTGATAGCCGTACCCCTGAGAATTTTCCGGCTCTCCAGAACCACTCTCGGTTCCAATACAGTCGAGCTGAAGCTGTTCCACATATTCTTCGCTGACAATCTGTTTGCCCTCCCAGCTTCCTTTTTGCAATAAAAGCCTTCCTAATCTTGCCAGTTCCCCGGTAGTCAACTGGAGTCCGGTGGCGCACAGCGGGTGCCCCAGAGGGCAGCGATTCCATTGAGGATTAAAAATCTTCAATGGCTCAAACAGCAGCGGCACAAGAAAATCCCTGACGTTTTTCCCTGTAACCTTTTCCACCACCCGTCCTAAAATATAGGTGCACGCATTGGAATAATAAAAATGAGTCCCAGGCTTGCTTTTCATTTGGTCCGCCCAAAACTGCCTGGCCCAATCCGAGCTTTGCTCCAGCGGTACGGAAAACCAAAAATTTTCCTTTCCGGAGGACATGTGCAGGAGATCCCGAAGCGTAATCTTCTCACTGCCGGCGGAAGCGTCTTCTGCAAATTCCGGAAAATAGGATAAGGCTCGGTCTGAAAGGGCCAGCCTCCTTTCATCCAGGCAGATTCCTACCGCCACGGACAAAAAGGTTTTGCTTGCAGAATGAAGATTCACTCTGTCATCGCTGCGGAACTGAAAGGCAGCTTCCTCTCCATTGCAATATAAATGGATACCATACAATCCCAAATTCTGCTCTAAATTACTTAAGCGAATCCTATCAAAAACAGCCTGCCGCAACATAGCATCTTCCTTCCGTGTTCTGTTTTTTTCTATGATAAGCCTTTAAAGGGAAAATATCAATTATTATCCATACGAAAATATTTTTCGCCTATCGAAATACTTTCCTTGCCGTATATGCTGTCCCGCGGCACATTAAATGGCCAAGCCGCTTAATTAGAGGGTGTGATAAAGCATTTTCTCTGAAGGGAAAAATCCCCCTATGCTCGGAAAGAGGCACGCATCTTTCTGTTCAGGCCTGTGTTATTCCGCTGAATTTTCCAAAAGAAATTTCTTCTGCCGTCTCTTCAGCAATAGGAAGTATCCGGCGCACAGCAAAATCTGCACTACAGAAGAGGCCGGTGTGGCCAGGCCGATATGGAATAGAGAAGCGCCGTCCGTCAAAGTCATTAAATAAGAAACAGGGATTCTCACCCCAAAGGCGCCTACAATTCCCTGGATCATAACAAAAAGCGTTTTCCCCCGGCCGTTAAAATAGCCGATGAAGCAAAATAAAAATGAAGTTAAAATACAATCGATAGAATACGCCCGCAGATAATCGGAGGCCGCCATAATCACCGCTGTATCATTTTCCTTCACAAACAGCGTGGACAAAGCGCTTCCATGGAAAAAAGAAAGATACGCCATAACCAAGCCAACCACAAGCGAGGACAAGATACCATACAATAGTGCCTTTCCCGCCCGATCCAGTCTTTTTGCGCCTACATTCTGGGCCACAAACGCAGCCATAGACTGCATATAGGCCGAGGGCACCAGCATAATGAATACACAGAGCTTTTCCGCCACACCCACTCCAGCCGAAGCGATTACTCCCATGGAATTGACAATTGCCATAATAACCAGGAAAGAAATATTGACCAGCAGGTCCTGAAAGGCTACCGGTGCTCCGAGAGACAAAATTTTTTGTATATGCTTTTTCTCAGGCCGCAAATCTTTTTTGCGCAGAGAAAACGGCAGCATCCGCCGACGGATAATAAAAATTGACAGCAATACGCTGAACGCTTGCGCCATCACGGTGGCCAAGGCGGCGCCCTGAGTTCCCATATGAAATACCGCCACAAAAATCAAATCTCCGATAATGTTAAAGACGCAGGCGATAGCGACTGTGATCAACGGCATTTTAGAGTCCCCGATTCCCCGGAACACACTGCCCAAAACATTATACGCCACAATGAAGGCCGTCCCGGCAAAGCAGATCCTTAAATAATCTACAGTTTGTGAGAGGGCTGCCTCAGGCGCCTGCATTAAATGAGCTAAAGGCTCCGCCGACAATAGCATTGCCGCGGTAAGCGCTATGGAAATTAACAGAAACATACAGATTCCGCTGCCAATGACCTGACCGGCCTCCTTTTCCCGTCCTTCACCTATTTTTTGGCCTATTAAAACGGTGATTCCCATAGAAAGCCCCACGATCACGACGGTAACAGTATAAGTCACCTGGCCTCCGGTAGCCACTGCGGACACATCTGCCGCGGAACCAAATTTTCCAACTACCCATAAATCCACAGCACCGTACATTGCCTGTAAAAACAAAGCAATCAGCACAGGAAACGCAAAGGAAATCAATGGTGAAAAAATTTTTCCTTCTGTAAAGGTGCGTTTTGTTCCCACAAGCTGTAACCTCCTAAATACAACAAAAAGCCGGATAAAACATCAGGCACCCCCGACATCTTATCCAGCTTAGCAGTTTTGACCACAAGCCCTCCGATGACAAAAACAGTATAGCAATTTTAAAAAAAGCTGTCAAGAAGGTTCTTTTATACTATAAGGGAAAGGAGGAAAGTTATAACACCCTTCCTCCTTTTTTCTGCTTTATACAGGACAAACGTTTACCGCCCTCAGTTTTTTGCTGTTTTTCGGATCTGTCTCAGTATCAAACGTAACTTTTTGGCCCTCAGCTAAGCTTTTAAAGCCTTCTCCAACAATTGCGGAAAAATGTACGAATACATCCTCCCCGCCGTTATCATTGGAAAGGAAACCGAACCCTTTCTCAGAATTAAACCACTTTACTGTACCATTATTCATTTAGGTACCTCCATAAATATTTATTTGTACCCATATAAAACAAAAACTCACAAATTTGCACAATCATAAAACTAACTATGATCTGCAAACTTGTGAGAACAAAGCAATTATCATGAATACTCATTTAGTATAACAGTTATTTCATTCTGTGTCAATAGCCGCAAAAATATATTTCAATTCAAATGCTTTATTTGTGTTGGAACAGAATTTTAAGATAGTTTTCCCTAAAGGCCAAATTTTTCATATGGTATGGGAGCGGTGCAATAATTGGAAAGCCTTAAAAATTTATAATAGGCTGTTTTTTAATTTCATTTTTAATACCTTTTGCACGCTATTTTTCTTAAATTCTCCAGGATGACGTTTCCTTTTCATTCCCTGCACGCTCCCGTCCTAACCGCTTCTCCTAATTCACCAAAACTAACGGCTGCTTTATTCATAAAATTTTAGTTTACCGTCTTATTCTGTCCTCTGAAGTTTGAGTATCGTGAGATTGACATCCCCGCCGGTTGCTCTTCCGGAACCAGAATAAGTCAAAGTAAAAACAGTTGGGCTCGGAGCGTACAAAACAAAAAAAGCAGATCCGCAAGCACTTGATCCGTTCGTACTAGTAGCAAAATAAATTCCAGTATCTAAATGCGGAGTTCCATTGTACGACGGAGTAATCTGCATATAATTCGCCGTAGGAAAGATTACAGATACTTTATATGAAATGAGATAGTAGCCTGCGGCAAGAGTAATATGAGTGAGATCTGTAGCGGTAATATTGCCGGTAGGATCTGTTATTGCTGGATAAAGCGTGATAAGATCTCCATTATTGTATACCGATTGTACCGCCGCGTATGAGGCAAAAATATCATCTGGAGCCTCCCCCGCTGCACCTGTCGGCCCCATTACTCCTGTGGGACCAGTAGCCCCAGTCGGGCCGGTAGCTCCTGTAGCACCTTGCGGGCCGGCTGCACCGGCAGGCCCTGTTGCTCCCCTTGGGCCGGCAGCCCCGGTCGGGCCGGTTATACCCAGTCCCGCAGGACCTGTGGGGCCCGCCGCCCCAGTGGCTCCTGTGGGACCGGTAGCTCCTTGCGGGCCGGCCGCGCCGGCTGGCCCTGTTGCCCCCCTTGGGCCAGCAGCCCCGGTCGGACCAGTTATACCTAGTCCCGCAGGGCCTGTGGGGCCCGCCGCCCCAGTGGCTCCTGTCGGGCCGGTAGCTCCTGTAGCACCTTGCGGGCCGGCCGCGCCGGTAGGCCCTGTTGCTCCCCTTGGGCCGGCAGCCCCGGTCGGGCCGGTTATACCCAGTCCCGCAGGACCTGTGGGACCCGCCGTCCCAGTGGCTCCTGTGGGACCGGTAGCTCCTGTAGCTCCTTGCGGGCCGGCCGCGCCGGCAGGCCCTGTTGCTCCCCTTGGGCCGGCAGCCCCGGTCGGGCCGGTTATACCCAGTCCCGCAGGACCTGTGGGACCCGCCGTCCCAGTGGCTCCTGTGGGACCGGTAGCTCCTGTAGCTCCTTGCGGGCCGGCCGCGCCGGCAGGCCCTGTTGCTCCCCTTGGGCCGGCAGCCCCGGTCGGGCCGGTTATACCCAATCCCGCAGGACCTGTAGGGCCCGCCGCCCCAGTGGCTCCTGTGGGGCCGGTAGCTCCTGTAACACCTTGCGGGCCGGCTGCGCCGGCAGGCCCTGTTGCTCCCCTTGGACCAATATATTGAACACATCTGCATGGGCAAGACATATTTGAATCGCAGCCACAATAATAACGACGCATTACATTTCCCGCTTTCTTATGCAAATTCTCCTTTCATCTTATTCATTTCTTTTACTATTGGTTACTGTCTTACTGATTTTCGTTCCTGATATTCTAACCTCTCTAATTTTTTAACTGTTTCAGTACCACCAGCTTCCGGTCGTTCACAGTTGTACGTTTTTGTTCACTATGCGTATGACGAAAAAAGAATTATTGTTTTTACAGCCCGTTTTTCTGTTTTTGCTTTTTTTGACCTCCCATTGCTATAAAGATAAACCTAAAAAATGGCTTAAGCGCTGGCTTTTAACATAGAAAAAGAGGCCGAAATCTGGATTATCTCATTTTTGAGTTCCAAATTTCGACCTCTTTTGAAAATTACGAATTATGCCCGCGTTGTTTTATCAAAACATATGCCGCAGAAGATAACAGGCATCCACCGATCAAAACGATGAATACTCCAGGATAGAATTGATCTCCGGTTTGCGGCGTATTCTGGCCGTTTTGAGAAGTTCCTCCCTGGCTTGAGGAATCGTCAGGATTAGAAGTATCCCCGGGTCTTGATGTGTCCGGTTTAGAGCTGGAATCTCCCGGCTTGGAAGAGGTACCCGCTGTCTCTGCTAAAGCGGCCATTTTCTCGGTCAGAGCTTTCATTGCTTCGTCTACCTGAGCCTGCGCTGCGTTCTTATCCGCAAGCACTGCCTTGGCATATTCCAGCGCTTCCGCGAACGGCTCCCAGGTCTCCGGCGTATAGTCGGCCTCCTGTTTGCCTTCCGCCGCCGCTATCGCCGCCGACAAATCCGCTTTCACCACAGGCGTCAGCGTGAGTTCAAAGCTGTCTGTCAGAACGCTTTCTTTTGTTAAAGTATTGGTAACTCTGCATACCACATTGACCTTTGTTTCCTGTTCCGGCCAGGTAATCGAGCCGTCCGCTCCGATGACGCCCTCCGGATCGCTGGACTCAATGGCAAGCTCTATCCCCCTGGGCATTTCGGGAAGCTTCAGGCCCTTGTCCGGATATTCTGGATTTTCCAGGGAAATGCCGCCGGCTACTTTATCCAGGTCCGTCTCATATTTCAAATTCAGATACGCCTCGATATTGCCGATTTCCTCATCGCTCAGCGCTCGGTCAAAGATCATCAGCTCCGCCAAGTCGTACTGGGTGAAATGATCCGCATAGGCAAAATAATAGGAACACAGCCGGCCCTCGGCTGCGTTATTCGCCAATACAGTGTTTTTCCCTGTTTGAGTCATAACCTTCTTTCCGTCTACAAACAGAGACTCTTCCGCAGAATCCTTCACTACTGCGGTGACGGAAAATTCATTGCCCGCGCCGCTTTCGCGCTGGTAAACATTATTGTTATTTTCCTGGCCTGAACCATAACGCCAGGATATCGCATCCGCCAGCGGCGAAACAAACGTCTTGCCCCAGCTTCCGTCTTCGTCAAAATATACCAGGCAGTTTTGGTCTCCGGTTCCTGTCTCTGTTCCCTGATATGCGGATACCGCAATGATGGTTACGGCACTCTTTCCGTCAAGATCCAGATCAAACGACATGGTATCGTCCACGCCGTCAAAACGGATCACCGGCTGCCCACCGTAAGCGTCCTCCACCAGAACCGGCTGGGCTTCTTGTTCAGGCTGCTCCGCGCTGATTCCGGAATCTCCCAGGCTTTCCCAGCTGGAAACTCTTCCCTGCCCATCTACTGTTACATGGTCTCCGGCGGAAAGCCACAGCAGGCTTTCTTCCGGTACGGCGCTGTAATCGCCCGTGCTGTAAAATCCTGTGACGCCCTCCGAGCATTTGCCCTCCGCGTCGACGGCGCATAAAGTGAGAATATATACTTTTCCAGGCTCCGGATCCTCAATCACATACCGGCCGCAGTCCGCGGAAATCTCCACAGCGTCTCCCAGGCCCAGCAGGACGTAATGGTCAACGGCCTGTTCAGGAGCCTCCCAGGCCAAAACCAGGCTTCCATTGTCCTCTGTAATGCTGAAATTGGAAGCGTCATAGGGGAACAGGTTCTCCAGCCGGTCCTTCAAGCCCTCGATGGCTTTATTCAGCCGACGGCTCATCATGTCCACGCTTCCCTGGCTGAGAGAGCCGCCGGACAAATACGCTTCCGCCGCATACAATGCCTGCTCCAGCTCGTTCCAGCTGATCCGGTCGTAGTCGCTTCCCGACAGGGACTTCGCTGTTTCAACCGCCTGCTCCAGACCAGAGGTATCAATCTCCAGCAGCTTGTAAAGCTCGGCGTAGCTGCCCGTCAATCCGGCCTGGTCGATGATATTCTGCGCCGGGTCGGACCAGGGAAGGGTTTCCACATGGGTATCGGTGATCGGATTACTCTGGGGCCACTGGTTATTCACAGATCCTGTCGTCGTATAGTTATTGTAGATTGTATTATTGCGGATTTTACCATTTGACATCCAAATATTCAGCCAAACATCCCAGGAATCCTGAATCACATTATCATGGACCATAAAGCCTTCCGTTCCTTCATCCAGATAAATGGAACGAGGGCCGTCGTAGATATAATTATAGGCGATAATGGAATTGGGCTGGTAGCCTAAGGTATACAGGGTTCCGCCGTCGCCCGGAAGCTTCGTGTGGGAATCGCCCAGCTTGTTGAACATAATGCGGTTGTTCTTTGCCGTTAAGGTTCGGTTCCCGGGAACCTCCGATTCTGCTTCACCGTTAAAGTTCCACCAGCCCCAGCCGACGCACATAGTCGTGTAGGGAACATCCGCTACGTCGTTATGAGAGAAGTCGCAGTTTTCCACAAAGAAAGCCATAATGGCGTCGCACTGGTAAAACTCGGAGGAAACATTCCGCACCAGGTTATACACTACCTGGTCGTTCTTGCACACGCCTTCCACTCCAACCGGGAACCTCTGGTTATCGCTCTTGGCATCCTCCCCGATGAACACATGCTGGGGATGCCCAATATTCGTCGCGTTTCCAGCAACGTTGATAAAGGCGTTCCCCTGTATGGTGGAATCAACCACATCGTTGGTATAGCTGACGCCGCAGGAGCTGGAAATATTCTTGAAACGGTTGCCCTCAAAAACGATCCCCCGGGCGTTCTGCACATCCACCGCGGCGTACGGCGTGTCTACAATATTATACCAGCTGTGATGCCAGTTGCCGTGGTCGGCGAATTTCCGGTACAGGCCCAGGCTTTGTACGCCGCCGTACCCGATGGCGTGCAGGCCGTTTTCCGGATCGTCGATGACCTCCAGGCTGTAATGGTCGTAGCTGAACTGAATCCCGCTGAACTCAATATTTTCCACCCGCTCGCTGGTGGACTCGCCGTTGATCCTCATGAAGCCTTCCGACTCCGGAATCACAAATTCCATATCGTTGATATCGGCGCCCGCGGGCGGATAATAGTATAAGGTCTTTTCCCCACGGTCAAAATAGAATTCTCCTGGGTTCTTCAGGTTTTCCAGCGTGTTCCGGATCGTAATGCTTCCGGTTCCCACCAGGTTGCAGCCCCAAGCCATAGTGGAGAAGATCGCGCCGAAGGGCTGCTGGGGCTCGAAGATAATATACTCCCCGCTCTCATCCTCATAAATATTCTGAATGCCTACGGTATTCCTATTAAAAACCTTTGATTGTGTAATTTCCACGTCTTCAGGATTTGCGTAAACGGCCACGTCGGATTTCTTAAACTTGATGCCTGTCCAGGCGGTTCCGGACGTTTCCGCCCAAGATTCCTCTCCCGTAATGGTCATGGTTCCTACCGTTCCCTGGCCCTCTACGGTATGTTCCGTGATTTTCGCCGGCTCTCCGTTCACGTAAAGATAACGAAGCTTGCGGTCCCGGTCCAGAGTGGTTTTATACACCCCGGGCCTCTCCGGGTCCTCCTCCCACTCGGCGTCTAATACCGTGCCGCCGCTGACCACCGGGAGCTCATCCTGATAGTTCTGATATACCACATAATAGCCGTTGCTTCCCGAGTCCTCGACTCCGAATTGCATAGGCTCCGTGATTTCATAGGTTCCCTCCCGCAGATAGACCAGAATGTCTCCCGTCATATTCTGATTGTACTTGCGCACCTCTTCCTGGGCGCGCGCTACGGTGAGGAAGGGGCTGTCGATAGTTCCCGCGTTGCTGTCGCTGCCCTCCGGAGATACAAAAAGCTCCTGCTGCACCTCACGCTGGGTCACCTTCAGAGTAGGAATGTCACCGGCCGCGACTTCCATTCCGTATTGGTCCTCTGGCACAAGCACGCCGGTCACGGTCTGCTCCGCCGGGTTCTCCGGGTCGTATTCGTCCATATTCCAAAGCACCGGCGTATCCACCTCTGTGCCGGATTCCATAGTCACCTTCACCGTCTGGGGATGAGGGGATTCCTCCAGGCTGGTTCCCTTGCGGACCGTAATGGCTTTTTCCTCAATCGACTCGATTTTGCATCCCTCTAAATGGAAATTGACGCAATATACCGCAGTATCGCCGTTTTCAGCGATTACCGTGATTTCCGCCGTGCCCGGCAGTGAGGATGCCTGGGTTACCCGCACCTGAGCGGACGAATCCGCTGCTTGGGCTGTCACTTCCGGCGCCGCCTGGTTTATGCTCTCCTGGGGCACGTCATACTCATACTCTAAGGTATCGCCGTCAAACCCCTCCAGCGGTGTTCCGCCGATGGAAATGGAGGACAGCTTCGTATTCCCGGACGGCCGGGCGCTGCCGGCATAATAGTTCGAGCTGATATCGCCGATCAGCACTGAATTCGCCTGGTTTCCGCTGTGATAGGAAAAAACAGAAAAGCTGCCGCTTGAAACTGTTCCGGAATAGGAATGGTCAATGCTCCACTCCGCGGGTTCCTTTTCCTGTTCGTTCCAAATCTTGGCGCAAATACGGTTCTCTCCGCCGTCCTGGCCCTCCAGCGTCATGATCTTCAAATGATACCAAGCGCCTGGCAATATGGACACAGGAGCGCCCCCCTGGGTATCCTGAGGGGCTTCTCCTGGCTTCTGGATCCGAACCGACAGGGTTCCTCCATTCGCTGGGGAAACACCGACCGCGGCGTATTCGTCTAATCCTGTTCCCACCGGCGCCACGTAAACGCCGTCGGTCAGTTCTGCCGCCTCAAAGTCCTCCGCGAATTTTATCTTCAGCTGCGCGATATTGTTCTGGTAATTGTAATTCACATACTGAATACCGCTGAAGCCCTCCGCCTGTGAGGATAGGCGCACCACGTTTTCCTCTTGCAGCTCGGCCTTTTTATCGTCTGTCCCGCTCCCATCCTGGATCAGGTCGACCTTGTCGAAAAAGCCGGCGGCGCCTTCAGACGATGCGTTGAAGTCCTCTTGGAAAACCGTCTCGCCCTCGTTTTTCGTCAGCTGGATGTTATCCAAAGAAACGCTGACCGCAGACTCCGCGTTGTTCTGATAGGTATACACCGCCAGCCCGCCGTCTCCGGACAGGGAATAGCTGTGCTCCTGCGTCCATTCCTCTGGCTCTGGGTCGTTCCGGTTCCAGATTTTATACGAGATTTTAGTACCGCTTGTTTTCACCTTCAGGCGGTACCAGGTATCTGAGGAAAAGTCAAATGCTACTGTGCCGGCATTCACTGAGCTTGCCTGTGCATAAACTGCGCTGATATGGGGCTGAATTACAACCGCCGCAAAGGTTTTATCGTACTCCACACAGTAGGGGCTGACATACAAGCCCTCATATCCATGCGTCATATGGTTCGTATCGTTGAACCGGAAATCCATAGTCAATTCCGACTGCTGGAACCGCTCGTTTTTCAAGGTAAACCCTACATGGCCCTGTGTCGAGGACGACATCGTCAGGATTCCCTCCGATTCCACTGCCTGGGTCTTATCGCTGCCGCCTGTTGAAAGTAATTTCAGGTCTGCGGTTTCGGCAATCTGGCCCAATGGCAAGCTGTCAAAATCGCTGCTTAACGTGCCGGAAGCGGCGGCCTGGGCCGACAACACCGGCAGCGAGCTCAGCGTCATTAAGCCCGCTAACGCGCACGCGCACGTCTTAACCAGCACCTTCTTTATCGATTTCATCTTTCCATCCCTTTCTATTTTTTCGCCCGCCTATTCCGATGTCCTCGGAATAGGCGGGTTTTTATTATGGAGCTATATCGCTAAAAGAATTATTAAGAAAGGATATTTTAACCAAGCCGTCTTCTTCTAATAATAAGGGCAATCGCAATGCCTAAGCCGCTGAGCAGGATCAGTACGATAGCAACGCCGACATAAGGCGCCATGGAATCTCCAGTTTGGATATTCTGATCGTCCTGGCTTCCGCTGCCGCTCTGGCTGCCGTCAGGCTGGCTGCTGGATTGGTTATCATCAGGCTTGCCGGATTCTCCGGGCTGTTCCGAAGAAGCGGTATCCTCTTTCACAGTGATCTTAAAGGAAACCGTCTCGCCCTGATAGGTCACAGTAACGGTCTTTTCTCCCGCGGCAGCAGAATCAAAGCCGCTTACCTCATAATCCGTTACCTCTTGGTAGCTGCCGTCGCTGTAATGCGCAATTACTACCAAGTCGGTCAGATCCAGCTTATCGCCGATCTTATACTCGGTCTTGGTCGGGCCGGAAATCGTGATGGATTCCAAAGTCACCACTGGCTTTTCGGTTTCCTTCACGGTTACCTTAAAGGCCGCGGTCTTGCCCTGATAGGTCACGGTAATGGTCTTTTCTCCCGCGGTGGAGGAATCAAAGCCACTGACTTCATAGCCGGTTACTGTGGCTTCATCGCCTGTGCTGTAATGAGCGGTTACTACCAGGCCAGTCAGATCCAGTTCCTCGCCGATCTTATACTCGGTCTTGTTCGGGCCGGTCACCGTGATGGATTCCAAGGTCACTACAGGCGCGGCTTCCTTCACGTTCACCGTAAAGGTCGTGGTTTTGTCCTGATAGGTCACGGTAATGGTCTTTTCTCCCGCGGTGGAGGAATCGAACCCGCTCACCTCATAATCTCCAGCTGACAATACCTTCTCGTTTCCGTCGCTGTAATAAGCGGTTACAACCAATCCAGTCAGATCCAGCTCGTCGCCGATCTCATACTCGGTCTTGTTCGGGCCGGTCACCGTGATGGATTCCAAGGTCACTACAGGCGCGGCTTCCTTCACGTTCACCGTAAAGGCCGTGGTTTTGTCCTGATAGGTCACGGTGATGGTCTTTTCTCCCGCGGTGGAAGAATCGAACCCGCTCACCTCGTAATCCTCTACAGCAGCCTCGCTGCCGTCGCTGTAATGAGCGGTTACCACCAGTCCAGTCAGATCCAGCTCGTCGCCGATCTCATACTCAGTCTTGGTCGGGCCGCTCACCGTGATGGATTCCAGAGTGACCTCGGGTTTCTCACTGTATTTTTCGTTCAGATAAGCATTAATCTGCTGAATTTCGGCCAGTCCCAAAGCGCGGTTATAAATCATAATTTCGGCTACGTCGCTTTGATTGTACCAATTCTCAGAGTGGCTTCCTACCGGATATCTTCCTATGTATCCAATATCGTCTTTTACGTTTGTAAATACTGCGGCGCCATTGTCTCTATTCATTACTTGCTGGTCTCCAACATAAATAGTCTCACTGGCGCCATTTTTTACGACCATCGTGGTGCTGAAGCTATCGCCAATATTTTCCGGACGCTCATACAGCATAAACCCGCCGTTATCCGCGGAGTTTCCGCTGCCAAATCTCGCGTTAATATTGCTTTGGGTCGGCGTTACGACAAATTTGCTCCAGCCAGCGCCGTACTCATGGAAATAAAGCAGCGGGATATTGTCTCCGCCCATCGTATCGGAACGGTCGGATTTGCTGGAAGATACGATCACAACTGTGGCTTCCGCTGTCTGATCAAGATTGTCAAAAGGAAATTGCATACCGTCTGACGTGCCGTTAAAGCGGACGACCGGTTTTCCGTTATATCCGTCTTCAACCAGTGTAGGCGACGTCAAGTTTTCCCCAGCTTGAGGATTCTGCGCGATAGTCGCGTTGTTTCCGTTGCCTGAATTATCTTTCCAAACGCTGATTCTTCCATCCTGGCCAAGCTCAACGCCTTCATCAGCCTTCAGCCAAAGATTTAAGTCTTCATCCGGAATTTCGGTAATGGCTTCTCTCAGGCCATCAATTGCGTTGACCAATTCCTGATAAGCGGTTTTTACCTCTTCATAAGAACAATTTCCCTCTACGACAGAAGCTTTCACTTCCAGCGCTTTGTTATACTTCTCTTGGAGGTTGTTCAAGCTGGTCTCGCTGTACTTGTCCTCCGCTCCGTCTTCATTCAGAATCTCCGACGCATTGTCCAGCGCAGGATTCAGAGCGCTCAGATAAGCCTTCTGCATCATATACACCTGCAGCTGGGCAATCTCCTCCTCTGACAGCGCGCGGTCGTAAATCAAAATTTCTGAGATGCCGCCTTTGAAATACCCGGGGGCTCCGCTCGCCGTATAGCCTACCGTCATGATATCGGAGGTGTTCGCTATTTTTTCATTCTTTCCAGTCTCGGTCTTAACCAATTTTCCCGCGTCGTATAAATATTCCGTTGTGCCGTCCTTTACCATGGCGGTCATGATAAAGTCGCTATTTCTCTCGGATCTGTACTCTCTAATGTAGTTATCTGTTTGACCACTGCCAAAGCGGGCGGCGACATATCCTCCGTAGGACGACAAATAGACAGACCCCCATCCGGCGGTTTCACCGAAATACAGCGTACTTCTAGTATCGCCCCAGCTATTATCAGGGTCTTCGCCTGTATAGGAGCTGAACGCCAATATGGTCAATTCGCTTTTCCCGTTTAAATCCAAACCGCTGTCGAAAGCCATTTGATTTGAGGTTCCATCGAATTCCACATAGTTCATGCCTAATTCGGTCGTTTTCAAGGTGGGCTGCTTGCTCTCGTCAGTCTGGACAAGCGTCTGCTCGCCTACCTCATTAGCCCATTGAGAAATCTTTTCCCCGCCGGCAGCCTCGATGGAGTCCGCGTTGAATCTGGCCAGCATGCCGTCGGTGACCGGAATCTCGCTGGAGGATACGGTCAGGACAGCCGCGGACGGTTCGCTGACAGCGCTGTCCTTTACCAGATACAGCACATAACGTCCCGACGCTTTCGGCGCAAGGATAGAGGCAGGATTGATCTCCGCGGATTTGGTCATGGTATCGCTCTCGGCCAGCTGCGCGGCGTCTGATATTTCCTCGCCTTCAGGGACAAACCAGGCTATCGCGTCGCTGCCGCACTGCGTCAGGGCTACCTCCTCAGAGGGATTGCTGACAGTGTTTTTGCTGAAGGTTTTGTCTACGTCGGTAATATACGTGCTGAAGTGAATCGTAGATTCCGCATTGGTCAGGTCGGTAAGGGTTAAGGTATACTCGCCCTCTTCGGGAATTTTATGACCGGAGCTGATTTCCTCGCCGTTGAGCAATGCCTTGGAAAGATACTCGGTTTTTAATTCTACCTTAAAGGGCTTAAGCTGGCTGGTCTGATAACGGCCGCCTTCCTCTACGTTTTCAGTTAGGCTTACTCCGGAAACAATGATTTCGCCCTTGGAGGCTTGAGATACTTCTTGGCCGTTCACAAGATACAGCTTATAATTTCCCGCTTCAGAAGGAGCCTTGATTTTTCCGTCTGCCGCTTTGGTCATCGTATTACCCTCGGTAAACTCTTGGGTACCTTCCGGTGCCAACCAAATCTCGCTCTGAAGATAGGACTGGTCGACTTTAAAGTCCAGCTCCTGCTCCGGCGCAACATAAAATTTTGTTGAAAGCAGTTCATCCTGCATGTTATACAAGGACTCTGGCACGCGGGCTAAATACTCGTCGCCCGGTCCGGCGTTCGCCAGAATCTCGAATACATCAAGTCCCCAGATTCCTTTCTCGCTGGTATGGGCGTTGGTCACTACCGTGCCTGGTTCCATATTTCCGGTGGTGGTGTAGCTGGCGGATGTGGAATAGTTATCATTCCATACATTATCGCCCTTGTTTCCCCAGTTTCCGCAGTCCACACAGGTTAGGTCAGTGGGGATTTCAATCACATTTCTTTCACCAAGGACATGCTTGGTTCCCTCATCCACATGGATGCCTCTGATATGGTACGGATCCGTGCCGGGGGTTCCGATGGAATCGATATAGTTTTCACTGATAATTGTATCGGGCATATCCCCAAGCGTGTAAATAGCGCCGGCATCGCCCAAAATGGTAATCGTATTGCGGAATACATTATTCGCGATCGTATTGTCGTGGGTTGTTGTCATTGGCTCGCCCGGTACTACCGAGCCGCTGGAGCCATCCATGTTCCACCAGCCCCAGCCAAGGCTCAGACCCGCATACGGCGTATTCTGAAGATAATTGTACTGGTAGGTTATGTGTGCTCCCAGGAAAATCATAACGCCGGCATCGCCCCAGAACATCTTACTGGTATCGCTGAGGAAATTATTCGTTACAGTAAGATATTCGCATGCGCCTTCTACACCGACGTCGTACTTCTCTTTGTCGCTGAACTGGCCTTTATTGCTCCCCTTGTCGCCGATATAAACATGCTGGGGATGTCCTATCAGAATGGAGGAGCCAGCCAAATCATAAATGATGTTGCCGTTCACTACGGTGTTAGTGACATCGTTGACTAAAGATAAGCCGTCATTTCCCGTATGGCAAATAGTGTTGTTTTCAAAGGCCAGGTTTGTGGCGGAGCTGGCCATCACCGCGCCGGGGCCTACGTCATAGGCGCGATAAATATACGGATGCCAGTTTCCGTCGGCGTAAGCGGTAATACCCGCTGCGCCCTGTACGGTGGCTCTGCCGTAGGAGCCTTCCACCTCATACAGGTTCCAGTCCGTATGGGCAAAGGTCAAGCCCTCAAAGGCAATATCATGCACACGGCTGCTGGTGCTTTCACCCTGGAGATTCACTAAGGTTTCCAGTTCGGGGGCAATGACCTCAGCGTTTTCCAGGTTTTCCCCTTCTCTGGGATAGTAGTACAAGCGTTTCTCGGTTTTGTCGAAATAAAATTCTCCCGGCTCGTCAAGCCATTCAAACACATTATAGACCATCTGGTCGCCGCTTGTTTTATAGTAGTTATTCCAACTGGGCTGCTGCGCGATCGCTCCGTAGGGCATCTGCAGATTCGCGGAAATCTCGTTGTTGCCAATGTCCACCAGCTCATCCACACAGACAATCGCCGTATTCCAGGTTGTCTGGGTCATCAGCTCGATATCGTCAGGATTTCGTGTATCAAGAGGGATATCGCCCTTGGTGAATTTGGTTCCAAGAGAATTATCCCCGCTCTTCCACGCCCAGGTATCATTCTGATCGATATGATAGGTTCCATAGCCTCCATTGCCCCACAATTTCTTTGACGTCATATAGGCCCGCTCGCCGTTTACATAAAGGGCTCTCAGCTTTTCATCGCGCTGATACTCTATACTATAGATCCCGCCGCCTTCCTCCTGCCAATCTCCTTCTATGAGACGGCCGCCGCTGATTACTGGATTGGCTCCTTCGGCGGCTTTGTAATAAATGGTGCACTCGTCGCTGCCAGAATCTTCCGGCGTAAACTCTATGGTATTTTCCAGGAAATAAGTGCCGTCCGCAATTTCCACCACAATATCGCCGCCAGTTTTTGGCAAGTCGCGGACTTTCTCTTTCGCTTTTTCAATCGTAGCGAAGGGATTGTCCTGAGTACCGTCACCGGTATTATCGTTTCCCGCAGTAGAAACATAAAGCGTATGCGCTACATTTCTGCTCTCAGCGCCGGAATTATCCGGCAGCGCAGAAGCTGTCATTGTTGTCGGCAGGCTGCTCAACAAAACCAGGGCAGCCAACACTCCACTCAATGCCTTTTTCATAAGAGTCCTCCTTTTGTTTTGAATTTCTTGAAAGCATACCTTTTTAGAATAGCAATATATAATAAAAATAGCACAATATTTTGTGAATTTTTCAAAATATTGCGCTATTTATAAATTTCTAAAAAGGTATAATTTGACGCTCTGATCACTTCCTTTCTCTGTTAAATTCACCATTTTTCTGATAAATCAGTTATTTTTTATATTATATCTCAACACCTCCCATAAGAGAATGGATATTTTTCTTCTATCATTTGTGTTTTTTTAACCTGTTTTTTCTGTGTTATTACTAAAATATAAACGTATAAAACGTTTGGGCAAAGAACTCATTAAAAATTTGACGCAGGACAGATATTAACCTGAAATTTTTACCACTTACAGCTTGCTTGATCTGAAAGCTGATGTATATAGTAAAATTTTTCACAGCTACGCCAACATGAATCTTACGGCATCCTCCATTTCACCCTAAAGCTATCTCCTTTTTTCCCAGACAGGAGCACAATCCCAGTCCTTGATTTTTTCTTTCGGTATTCGCTTTCTCTCCGGTCTGCTGTCATTTTCGGGCCGCAATCTCATTCCCTCTTCTAGCCATTAGACATCCTCCGGTCAAATTCCTGTTCCAGTTTTTCAGCTTGTTTTTTGATTCCTCATTGTTTTTAAAAATGGGGCCTTAAAAATAATTTGAACACACAAATCGCACGTAGAAAACAGAAACCAGAATCCAAAGCCTGAGCATCAGGCTTTGGATTCTGGTTTCTGTTCCAAAAGTTAAGGGCAGCAAAGAAAGGAAAAAACAGGCACAGGCTTAGAAGCCGAATTTCCAATTCCAAACGAAACCTAGGATTGATGATTACGGCTTTCCCAAAGTGTTTTTTCTGATATCCATAGGTCTCTGGCCCGTAATTTTCTTAAAAACCATGTAAAAATAATTATAGCTGGAAAAGCCCACTTTTTCCGCCAGCTCTTTTCCTTTAAAATTTGTAGACAGCAATAGCTTTTCTGCTTTTCGTATGCGAAATGTATTCAGATAATCATTAAAATTGCTTCCTATTTCTTTCTTAAAAAGTTTTCCTAGATAAGCCGTACTGATATGAAAATCATCAGCAAGATACTGAAGTGAAATATCTGGATTTGAATAATTTTTTTCTATAAATTGAATCGAGTCAAAAACCGGCTTGCTCAAAGTTTTTTCCCTGCTTGTTTCAATCATTTCTATGACCCGCTTCAATATTTCAAGCGTTTGATTTTGTACTCCTTCCGGAGATATTTGAATCATGATATTTCTGAAACTTTGGTTTTTGGTATCAGCGATTTCATGCTGGTCTATAAAAAAATCTTCTGAGAGGCATTGGAACGCCAGCACACTTAATTCTAAAGCGCTATTTTTTAACACATAGATCTCCGCTAGAGGATCGCTGCGGATCTGATCTTCGAACAAAGCCCGGACATAGCGGTCTACCGGCTTAAAGCTGCCTTCCTTGATCAATTCTCGAAAGCGATCGCTGTCAATGCTGACAGCTCCTGGCGCCTTCTCAAAGTATTCATTAATCTCATCATAGTATAAAACTGTGCCGATCCCAAATATAAACCTATACGATAAGGTGCGCAGCGCATTTTTATATGATACATACATCTTGCGGGTACTACTCACCTGATTGCCTACAGCTATCGTGACTTCCAGCTTCAAACGCTTTTTTATTTCGCAAATACAGTTCTCCAGCAAAATTTTTAACTGGGTATCCGTCGACCAGCCGCTAAAATCCCTAATAATCATATTTACCCGGCCCGAAAAATCTGTGAACGCCACGCCTTTTCCTGATTTCACCATAATTTCATCACAGATATTGCATGCGCTAAAAATCTGCCATGAGGCATCATCCTCTACCATGCTTTCATTCTTCGCTATTTCAACGGATACTATGCTAAAGCAGCCCGAGGATAAGTCAAGCTGTAATAATGCCAGCTTATCTTTCAATTCTCTAGAGGAAATAGTTCCTGATATCAGCCTGTTTAATACATTATTTTTCAATAGCGCCAGGTATTCGTTATTGTGAAGCCTTGAAATTAAGCTGTCCTCCAGACTATCAATGATTTCTTCAATGATCCGGATAATTTCCTCCTTTCCCGAGGGCTTCAAAAGGTAATCGACCGCACCGTATTTCATCGCCTCGCGGACCCTTGCGAAATCATTGTAGCCGCTTAACACTATAAATTTGCATTCTGGATATTGGCCGTGAATTCTTTTAGCCAATTCCAGCCCGTTCATAACCGGCATTTGAATATCCAAAAGGACGATATCCGGACGCTGGTCTTCTATGATTCCCAGCGCCTCACGGCCGTTTATCGCTTCTCCAATTATGGTAATTCCATAATCCTGCCACGGCAACAGCCTTTTGAGTCCTTCTCTCACCTGTTTTTCGTCATCTACGATGAGTAATTTATACATCCGTCCTGCACATCCTTTTGAGTTAATATTGGAAAGGTAACCTTTACTGCGGTGCCAATTCCAGCTGTGCTTTTAATCATCAGCCCATATTCTTCACCAAAAAGGAGTTTTAGCCTGGCCTGGACATTTTGCAGGCCGATACTCTTAAATTCATCTTGGAGAACCTGTTGATTTAATTTCTCGCAGATTTCCTGTAGGGTATCCTTCTCAATTCCTTTGCCATTGTCGAAAATCGTGATTTCCAGCCTTTTACCCTCTTTTTCCGAAGCGACGATGCCGATAAATCCCTTGTCTTCTTTATCAGCGAACGCATGTTTTATAACATTTTCTACCAATGGCTGGAGGATAAGCTTGGGAATAAAATCATCAAGATATTCATCCGGTATTTGTATATTTACTTCCAATCGTTCTTCGTACCTATATTTTTGAAGCCTTAAGTAAGTATCTATATACTCTAACTCATCTTCCAGTGTTATAAATTTATCAGTGGTCCCGCTGCTCCAGCGGAGCAGCTTTCCTAAAAGGACGATCATTTCTCCCGTATCTTCATCCTGCGCCGCCAAGGCTTTCGCCCGTATGCTGTCCAGAGTATTATATAAAAAATGAGGATCTATCTGGGTTTGAAGCGCATTTAATTCCGCGTTTTTCCGCTGAATTTCAGCTGCATATACCTCTGAAATATAGCTGTTCAGCCTTTCGCACATTTCATTGAACGCCTGACTAATGACGCCGATCTCATCCTTTGATTTGATTGGAATCTGTAAGCTGAAATCCCCCGCCTGCACCTGCTGCATCGAATGAAGCAGCGTTTGAACCTGGCGGTTAAAAATTCGATAAATGAAAAGGCAAACCATTATCGTGAGGATAATCGCCGCTACCATAACCACATAAATCTGATTATTGATTTCCTGTAATTCTTTCGTCATGTCCTTATTGGAAAGAACATATACCGTTTTAGCCCCAGAGGTGCCTACGTCTTTTATTTTAATATATTGATCCGCTTCGGACTGAGGCATCGGTTCCGCTGTTTTTCCCCAATTTTCTTGATTTGTAGAATACAGTATCTGCTTTTTACTATTTATGAGAGTTAGTTCTCCCTCCATCGATGTGTTTGACAGCGGATTCTGTTTTTCTATCATCTCCAATGGCACATTCATGATAAACACTCCTACCATTTCCCTTTGAGGAAAGATAGAGGAATCAAATATTTTCCCTACAAAAGAGAGAACAGGTTCCCTTTCCCTCAAGGTATAGGAGGAGGGATCGTCATAAATCATGCAAATCGTCTCGTCAGAATTGAGAAATTCTTCAACAGCCTTATAATGTACAAAATCAAAACTAGGTTTTACATTGATATATTTATCGCCTGAATATGAATATACGGTTCCATTGAGCGAACTGATAATGACATCACTGATATCCGGATCTGCAGAAAACACTCCCTTTGAAAACGCTTTTACAATTTCGATTTTATTGATCTGATAGGCCTCATCCGGGTTTTGGTTCACCGCAGCAACAATTTCAGAAATGGAATCGTTGTGGATATAATTATAGAGGCTGTAAATCCTATTATATTTATCATTACAGTAATCCGTCAGACTGTCCAGCTTTGTATCTCCCAGCATAATCTCCTTTTCCATCACCGTTTTGGAAAAACGCTGCATGATGTAGGATGAAGTAACCAAAACAGCAATAATTAAAATACACTCAAACAGTATCAATATTTTAAGAAAAATGCCTGGATGCCTCAGCTTCTCTTTCATTTTTCTGATCCACATATTCCAGAGCCCTTTCCAAATTCCTAACTTCTGCGGTGCCGATACATTACAATGACATTTGGCCAGCAAACGGCTCCTTCGTTAAATATACCGCAACAGCTTCAAAGTCTTGCTCAAATTCTAACGTCAGACTCCCGTTATCCAGTCTGATCTGGTGATCCAGTTCCTCATACGCCATCTTGATCCGGTATCCCTCTCCAACAGGCAGGCTTACTTTCGTATTCTGCTGGCATTCAAACCGGTGGATCACACATAAGGCTTCCTGATGGTCATGTGAATATCGAACGATCCCTTGCCATCCTTCAAGACATCGCCAGCTGTTCTGTTCTGTGCCATAAAAGCAGGTATTCCCATCTCGTATGATATGGCTGACCGCCTTATAAAATTCAATTCCCCGATCCACCAGTTTCCACTGTCCCTCGGAAAGAGTATGCACGTCCCCCGACAAGCACATAACGCCCAGAAAGGTATTCGCCATGGAATAAACAATTCTTTTCCCTGTGTCTTCAGCTCGAAGGACAGCCCATATCTCGCTTTGGCCAGGCGGAATCATCCGATGGACATTTGCTGCGATAACAGGAATCTCTTTTTCCTCATGCGCGTCTGAAAAAGAGACCATATCGCATAATTCAATCATGGATGGCTCCATTCTATGGCCTCCGGAAGCGCATACCTCAATCACCAGGCCTGGCAGCCTATCCCGTATCTTTCGGAAGAAGTCCTGAGCGGCCTGCATATTCTGCCGCAGCCCCTCTCCCAGACTCTCCGCCCCGTCGCATCCGATTCCAATGCTCTCGTTGTAATCTGCTTTTAGGTAGCCAAACCCATAATACTCCAAAAATCCGATCACTTTCTGCGACAGATAATCTTGAGTCCACGGATCCCTCATATCCCAAAAGCGCCGCCCGCCCGCTGTAATAACCTTGCCGTTTCGTTTCAGCAGGTGGTCCTCAAACCAGAATGCCTTTGAATCCTTCCCGCATATTTCCATTTCAAACCAGATTCCAGGAATGAATCCAGCGTCTTTGATTTTATCTACTGTCGCCTTAAGCCCTTGCGGGAACAGCTCCTGAGAAACCTCCCAATCGCCCATATTGCTTTCCCAGCCTTTTACCGGATCCGCATACCAGCCCGCGTCAATGACAAAATACTGGAAGGGCCGGCTCCCCAGTGCCGTTAAGATCCGGCTGATATTCTCGTCGGAAGGCTTTCCCCAGGTAGTGCAAAACTCATTAAATATTACCGGCAGCTCCTTTTGACCATCTTCTTTTTTCCACATCTGCGTCAGTCTCTGGCAGGCGCTGTCTACATTTTGTCTGCAAACGGTGAGGCAGGCGGGAGCGGTACGGAAATATTCTCCCGGCCTCAGCTCCTTGCGCCAGTGGCCAAAATCGTAATCCGCGATTCCTCCTGACATACAAAGCGCGTCATCTCTTCGGTAGAGTTCCATCTGCCAGCTTGAGGGACATGCCAGGCAGGCCGCCCACACCACGTTTTCCTTCGTATCCTCCACCGCTTCAAACGGATAATAGCCGCGAACCGGAAGAGAGCCCTTCTGGCCGATTTTATCGCTGTAGGCTCCGTGGCGTGACCAGGACGGGTCTAACAGCAGCTCGCTTGCCGTTCTGGTTTCCAATCGTCCTTCCGCACTCCATTTGCTTCGTATTCTATGCACAATGAGCCGATTAACCGCTTCATCCTCGGCAAACGGTGTAATCCCGCCGACTGAAAAGCTGGCCAGAAATTCAAGGACAATCGGCTTTTTCCCTAAATTTCTAATCCCTGTAGATACCCAGAGGGCCGGATCTCCATTTTTATATCTTAGGATATGTAGTATTTCGCTGCCTAACGCGTCCTCTAGAACTGTTGTGACGCAAATTCCCTCTTCGCTTTGTTCCACTTTCTGCTCTTTATACTCCATTCGGCTTACTGTTTCGCTGTTGCGCATTGTCATACCGTTGGCAAAGCCATAGGGAAAGGCGTCTCCCTCTTTCTTCCACTGCACCAGCGGATCAACCTGATAGCGCCTGCCCTCTTTTATGAACGGCTTCATAGACGCCGGATACAGCTCCATGCCCACCTGGCCGTCTTCGGCCAACACATACCTAACGCTCATATCTCCTAAAGAGTATTCGGATAGTATCTTCATAAAAACCTCAACCTTTCAGAGCTCCCGCGGTTAGCCCCTCGATGAATTGCCGCTGGGCCAGCAGATACGCAATAATAATCGGAAGCGTAGCAAACATGACATAAGCGAACACACTTCCCCAATCAGAAGCATATGGGCCAATCGCCGTATAAATTCCTACTGTAATTGTCTTAATCTGTCCAATTAGCAGCGGCGTGAGGAAATCGTTCCACATGGAAAGGCCGATAAAAATGGCCACCGTGGTCGTACATGGCTTTACCAGCGGAAAGATAATAGACGTAAAGATTTTGAACTGGCCGGCGCCATCAATAATCGCGGCTTCTTCTAATTCTTCCGGCGTCGATTTAATAAAGCCTTGATACATAAATACCGAAAACGATATGCTTCCCGATACAAATACCATAATCAATCCCGGCAGGTTTCCGATTAAACCAATTCCTTTGAAAATGGAAACAAGCGGAACGTAAACAATTGCATAGGGCACCATCAATCCAAGCAAAAAATAGATGTAAAGCCCTTGCGACAGTTTTGATTTCATTCTGGCAAGATAGTACCCAGCCATTGCGGATACTAAAATACAGATAGACGCTCCAAATATGGTAATGCATAAAGAGTTGAAATACATTTCTCCCAGATTGACATTGGGATTTTTTATTACCTGAACGATATTATCAATAATGGGCGGAAGGGGAAAAGACATAGGCGAAGCGGCAATCTCTTTTGTACTTTTAAAGATGTTGATCAGCGTAATATACAATGGGGTTGCGAAGATTACCGCCAGTACCACTAGAAATATCTTTAAAATTATGTCTAAAGCGCTTGTCTTTTTACTTTTGATCTTCATGTTAGGATACCTCCAATTTTTTGGATAGTTGGATCTGCAAAACAGAGATTGCAGCGATTACAATAAACAGAAACACTGCGATTGCAGAAGAATAGCCCAACATATTATTTCCAAAAGCTTGGGTTACAATATTGTATGTCACAGTTTCTGTAGCATAACCGGGCCCGCCGTTTGTAATTACTTTGACAATATCGTATTGTTTCATTTCGGTCATAATGCTCATAATGACCGAAATGGTGATACCGGGAACGATCATAGGAAGCGTTACATAGCGGAACTGATGCCAACGGCTTCCGCCATCCATGATACAGGCTTCATACAAGGACTGAGGCACTGTCTGTATGGAGGCCAGATACAGCACCATATGAAAGCCCAGCATCCTCCAGATTTCAATGACGCAGATGCTCCAGATGGCGTTATTGGCATTGCCTATGTAATCTGCGGCCAAGTTTTCCAGGCCCACCATATCCAGCAAAGAATTAAGCACTCCGGTATAGGAAAGAATAGCAAGCCAGATAAAAGAGATTGCTACTGTACTAAGCACATAGGGCAAAAAGAAAATACTGCGAAATACGTTGGTCATTCGCCTCGCCCGGTTCAGCATCATCGCAATCAGAAGGCCCAATACATTTACTGTCACCGCCACTACAACGGTAATTTTTAGGGTTACAAAAATAGCGTTTCTTAGTCTCTCATCCGACAGCATATCCAGATAATTTTTTGCGCCCGTAATATTATAGGAGGCACTGATCCCGTTCCAATCGGTAAAGCTCAGCAAAAACGCTCCGATAATTGGGACAATCATCAGGACCGTATAGATAAGGAATGCAGGTATTGTGAATAATATAGATTTTTTCTTCATAAAATTGACTCCTAAAAATGATTTAGAGTACAAAACTGTTTGATGAGTTTGTACTCTAAATCTTTCTAATTATAGGCTTTACAGCTTATGACTGTGCTTCCAAACGCTCCATTTCCGCGTCCCAGGTTGCCAATTCGGCATCAACGTCAGCTCCTGTAAAGATGTTCTGAAGAGATTTTAAAGTAAAATCCTCGAACCCAGTGGGGAAGGCATCGTCGCCAACCACCTTCATTGCTTCGGGAACCAGCTCGTAGCCTTCCAAATTATTAATAAATTCTGTCTGCACCGGTCCCATATCATAGGTTACGGGCGTTTTGGTAACAGAAAAGGTTCCGTCTGCTTGCAGGTAATATCTGTAAATATCCTCATTTCCGCCAAGCACATACTCGCAGAATTGGAACGCAGCTTCTTTATTCTCACAAGCTTCCGCCACACCCCAATACTGAGGCATTGTGCAATATGTCTTAGCGCCGGAGGGAGTCGGCATCATAAACACACCGAATTCATCCGCGGAATACTCCGTGCTGTTATCAATGGTGGGAGCGCTCCACGCACCGTCCATAAACATCGCCGCGCTGCCGCTCATAAATTCAGAAGTCGCCTGAGTATTGCTAAAGGACATAGAACCCTTGTGGTAATATTTGGTCAGCGACTGCCAGTCCTTCAAAGTCTCAGACAGCACCTCATTGGTCCATGACAATTTTCCATCCAGGATGTCTCTGTTAAAATTCGGATACGCGGAATAAAGCTCGGAATTCACAACGCCGGTCCAGTAGCCAAACGCGGTAGCCCAGATATCAGAGGCGCCGACACCCATCAACGGTGTGTAGCCTTTTTCCTGAAGCTGATCGCATACTGCTATAAACTCATCCCAAGTTTCCGGAATCTTGGTGATGCCAGCCTCCTCGAACTGGGATTTGTGATAAAACACTTGTGTACGGTATGCCTTATAGGCGGGAACCAGGGTCTTTTTTCCATTGAAGGAGACTACAGCGCTTTCTTCATAATTGGCCAAAAGCTCATCCGGAACCTCAGCATATACGCCATCTGTACTAGCCAGATCCACCGGATCGATATTAACGTCAGGCATGTTGCCGGCAGACAGCATTGTCTTTAAAAATTGAGGCCTGGAATCACCTGTCATCAGCACCTTTTCGATCTTTATTCCCGGATTATCGGCTTCAAAGGTATCAATAATATGCTGCCACACTTCCGCTGTATAGTTGTCTGTTTCAAATACAGCCCATGTAATCGCGGCTTCCTCCTCCGGCCCCTCCGAAGAGGCGGCCTCCTGCTGGCTGTTGTCAGCTGTTCCAGACGAGCTTTCCGTGGTCTGGTCGCTGCTGCAGCCGGCGACCAGACTGGCGGCCATAGCCGCACAAAGAAACAAGCTTAGCAATTTTTTCATGTACTTTTCCTCCATTTATGAATGAAATTTCTTATATCTTTTTTGCCCAATGACAATCAGGCATAAAGATACCATAGAACACAGGACCCAAAGGATTGGCATAGAATTGTCGCCAGTTTGGGGTGACTGGCCTTCCGCGCCATTCTCCTGCTGTGATCCGCTAGACGCGCTGGCTTTGACTTGTATCTCAAACTGCGCTGTCTTGCCCTGACAGCTTACCGTTACTGTTTTGACGCCCTCGGTTTCGGAGTCAAAGCCGGCCACGGAATAGGCGCCTTCCGGCAAAACTGCTTCGCTCTGGTCGTCATAGATTCCGGTCACCACAAGCCCGCTGAGGTCTAATTCCTCTCCGACCTCATATTCCGTCTTGGTTGGCTTTTGGTTAATCCGGATCCCCGTTAAGGTTTTCTCCGGGATCTCCTGCGCCTTTACCTCTACGATAAACTGCGCTGTCTTGCCCTGACAGCTTACCGTTACTGTTTTGACGCCCTCGGTTTCGGAGTCAAAGCCGGTCACGGAATAGGCGCCTTCCGGCAAAACTGCTTCGCTCTGGTCGTCATAGATTCCGGTCACCACAAGCCCGCTGAGGTCTAATTCCTCTCCGACCTCATATTCCGTCTTGGTTGGCTTTTGGTCAATCCGGATCCCCGTTAAGGTTTTCTCCGGGATCTCCTGCGCCTTTACCTCTACGGTAAACTGCGCTGTCTTGCCCTGGTAGCTTACCATCACCGTTTTGACGCCCTCGGTTTCGGAGTCAAAGCCGGCCACGGAATAGGCGCCTTCCGGCAAAACTGCTTCGCTCTGGTCGTCATAGATTCCGGTCACCACAAGCCCGCTGAGGTCTAATTCCTCTCCGACCTCATATTCCGTCTTGGTTGGCTTTTGGTCAATCCGGATCCCCGTTAAGGTTTTCTCCGGGATCTCCTGCGCCTTTACCTCTACGGTAAACTGCGCTGTCTTGCCCTGGTAGCTTACCGTCACCGTTTTGACGCCCTCTGTTTCGGAGTCAAAGCCGGTCACCGTACAATCCGATAAGGAAACCGTTTCTTCCGTGTCGTTGTCATATACAGCCTTCACTGTCAAACCGGTAACATCCAGTTCCTCTCCAAGGTCATATACAGTTTTATAAGGCTGCTGCGTGATCTTGATCTCTGTGATTACAGGCTTCTTCTGCACCTGAACAGTGAAGTCATCGGTGAAGCCGCGATAGGATACCGTGACCGTCTTGCCGCCCTCTGTCTCAGAATCAAAGCCGCTGAGCGCATAAGCATCCTGAGCCAGTTCCTGCTTGCTTCCGTCGTTAAACACAGCGTTGATCTTCAGGCCATCGGCGGTAAAGTCCTCTCCGATGTAATACACATCCTTGTCAGGGCCTTCCGCTACTTCGATTCCCGTCAGCCTTGCCTCTACGTCGTTTTCGTCCAAGACTTCTACCTTGATGTTATCGATATACAAAGGATAGCTTCCGCTCGGATCATAATAGGCAAAGTTCAGCTGACATTCCTCAGCCCCGGTGAAGTCCGCCATCTGGAAGCTTACATCCCAGTTTTCAGGCTCCTGCTCCCCTGTCTTCCACACCTTCAGATACATATCATCATCGTAAACCATGGTTTTGCAGGTGTACCAGGTATTTGCCGCAACATCTTTTCCGGATCCTGACGTATTGCCGTCCTTGATCCCCAAGAAACAATGGCTTCCGTCCGTGGGGGTAATACCCAGCCGGTAAACAGTGCCATCCGCAGCCCTTCTGAGCTCATTGTACATTCCGTAATAGCCTGCAATACCATTCGGGAACTTAAAGTCAAAGGTGGTGATATTTTCTCCATATTTGCTGGCCTGCAAATCATTGTTTAAAAGGTCAACCCACAGGTCCGGATCGCTTCCCTTCAGCTTGAGCACCTTATTGCCGTTATCGTCGAATATAACGGCCGAATCTTCCGGCATCGTGTCTCCGTTTTTGTTGGATACGCTGTACTGATAGCCAAACTGCTCCTGCGTCAGCGTATCGAAATTCTCTTCATAGGAGAGCATCCGAACCGGCAGCTTTAAGAAGAATTCTTCTGACTTTTCACCCTCGCTTGTCGTCGCGAACGCGGTTCCGCTTATGCCATCCTCCGGCCTTGTAAATTGAATCAGCTCATTGGTCCAAACGGAAATCGCGTCTCCGGATAACTCCGCGGGGCCGTTCTCTGTCTGATAGGTAACCGTGCCCTTCGTCTCGGTGAAGCCGTATCCTTTGATCGTGACAATTTCTGAATTGATATCATAATCGGCCTCGTCTACTTCAGGCTGGCTGATGTCCGCGTCAAAGGTGCTCACTTTGATGTTGTCAATATAAACCTCTTTCCCTCTCGGGTCATAGAAAGAAAAGTTCAGCACACAGTCATTGCTGACCGCATCCGGCATCTCATAAGTAACCTTCCAGCCGTTGGGGTCCTGGCCCTTTTCAAAAACGCTGAGATAAATCGTACCGTTATATACCATCGACCGGCAGGTATACCAGGTGCCCCATTTTATTTCTTGCAGTGAGCTGTCGTTAGTCTGTATGCCATCCCAGCCTTGCTTGTATTCAATCGTCGCCTTTGAGCCAAAGACCGGCCGGATGTCGATTGAATATAGATGGTCCTCTCCAGGCAGGCGGCGGATTTCGTTATAAAGGCCTACGTAATCTACACTTCCGCCCATATCCTCCGGGAAGCAGAAATCAAACTCGGTCACGTTGCTTCCAAATTGCAGGGTTTCCCCATCCTGCAGCTTAGTAACATTCAAATTGGGATCGTTGCCCTTCAGGCCCAGATATTGATTGCCGTCCTTTTCCGCTACAGCCGCCTTTTCGGGAACCGTTACTTCCCACTCATTTGAATCCAACTGTCCGACAGCTTTATCCTCGAAATCTTCCTTGACCAACTCGGTTACTACATTCATGATTCTGCCTATGGTAAAGGGTTCTGAGGTAACGCTCATTCCCTTGGGAGTAACCGCCACGGTATCTCCGCGTTTTGCGCCCTCGGGTACTTCAACGCTGATCGCACCGTATGACCATTCTTTGACCTGTTCCGCAGCGATTACTTTTTCTTCGCCGCTGATGTTAAAGGTTACGGTTCCGATATCGCTGCCGAAATTCCGGCCGGACAATCTCATTACATTATACACAGGGTCGTATTCCACGCTTTGAAGAACCGGCTTGAGCAGTTCTTCTTCATCCTCCAGGGTAAAGTCATCCTTCGCCCCGGCTTGATCCATGATCTGCTGCACTTTCGTTGTCGCAAAGCTGTCGTAAGCGTCACTGTTGACGTCTCCCTCGAAAAAGTAGTTGCCGCTTATATCATTTCTCGAGCCGACACGGTTCAGGTTAACCCGGCCGTAGCTTTGCACATGCACGTTATTCTTAACTGAAAATCCGTCGGACTGCTCATCCAGGTAAATTCCGCACGAACCATAATCAAGTCCCTCAGAGGCATAATTATCATGCAGATAATTTTCTTCTATTCTGGAGCTGGGATATTGATTCGATAAGGTGTAGATGGCGCCGCCGTCGCATACGACATTATTCACATTGTAAACTTCATTGCGTATAATACTGTTGTATTTCATAGGATTGGCGTCGCTGGTCCAGCCATAGCCCATAGAAATTCCTGTATAGGGGCAGTTGTAAACCGTATTATTCGCGATCATAATTCCCTGTACATAGCCGGCGCCTATGCCGACGGCTCCTTCATACTGGGTTCCAATATCGTGAATCTTATTGTTTAAAATTCTGTCGTTTGTACAAACCTCCCGTATGTCGTC
Source organism: [Clostridium] leptum DSM 753 (assembly GCA_000154345.1). Classification (GTDB taxonomy): domain Bacteria; phylum Bacillota; class Clostridia; order Oscillospirales; family Acutalibacteraceae; genus Clostridium_A; species Clostridium_A leptum. The sequence goes on along the minus strand of DS480349.1, from coordinate 12,351 downwards.
AGGATTATAAGCCGTATGGTAATCGGTTTTGTCGTCAACGACGAATTTACCGATTTCTATTCCGTTTCCGGCAGTCTCTTCTACCTCGTTGTTTACCAGCGTCACTTCTTTGGTGCCGGAAGCCATCAGAATACCGACAGCTCCTGTGTAGCGAACATGGTTGCCGTCGAATCTAACATACTGGGCATTTTCAATGTGTACCGCTCCAGGCGCGGGCGTTACCTTGATGTCATTGGTTTCATAAACGCTGCCATCCACCAAATACTGGCCCGCTTGCCCCTGCACCAGTCCTTCTTCGCTGGCCTGCAGCCATGTGGAATGCTCTACGGTTATCCCCTTAAAAACAAAATCATGAATGGGAGCGTCCAGGGATTCGCCCTTGATAGAAACTACTTCCTCCAGGTTTGGAACGACCACGGACGCCTTGTTCATGTCCTCTGCCGTCGTTCCGGCAGGCGCTTTATAATACAGGGTATTGGCTTCTGTATCCAGATACCACTCTTTGTCTAAGTCGATATATTCATAGGCGTTTTCATAATAAAACGCAAATTTTTTGACGCCTACATACCCGGTTAAATCAGGGTGCGGCCGGCTGAAAATTCTTTCAGATTCCGGTTCCTGCACCGTTACCTTATAGGCCTGTTCACCGTTATAATTGTCTACATATTCCATTTCGCCCACGCGGAGGATATTCTCAGTCCAGGCGACAAAGATATGTAATTCTACTGGATTTTCTCCACCCATTTCCGACGGATCCTCTAAAATCCGCTCATCCGCAGGAACGTATACATAACCGCTGTTCTTTCCTTGGCTTGTAAATCTCTCGGCTCCTAAAATTCTGGAAGTGGGATCAAGCTCGCCCGTCGGCACTCCGGTTCTAGCCCGAATTCCCTTTTCTCCATTTACATATAGCTGGCGGAAATTCATGTCCTCAGGAACGCTGATTTTATAAATATTCTTTTCTGCGTCATCAACCTCCCATGTTCCTTCAAGCAGCTTGCCTCCGCTGATCTCAGGAGCAGCTCCTTCATACGCCTCATATCTCACCTGATATCCATTGGTTCCCGAGTCCTCTGTTCCAAAGGCAAGCGTCTCATCCTGATAATAGACTCCATCCTTAAGATACACGACAATATCTGACGTCATGTCCTTTGTATGTTTCCTTACCTCATCCCGGGCCTTTTCAATGGTTTTGAACGGCTCTCTCTCTGTTCCGCTGTTACTGTCACTTCCATCAGGAGAAACATAAAATGCTGTTTCCGCATCTGACGAGTTTTCCTTTGCGGCTTGGGCGGTTATGGGAAACGCGCTTAGCAGCATAACCGCGCTCATAGCGGCCGCTATAAATTTTCTCATTTTCTTTCCTCCATCCTTTATTTATTTGGTTACTGTATCTATAATTATATACTCCGTTTTGAGCAAAGGAAATCTCAAAAATTAGCAATATCACTAAAATTTTAGTGATATTTATTCCATTTCCATTATTTTGCTTGAAACTTTATAAGGCCAATGCTATTACTGCTTCTTTATTAAATTTATTTTATTCTTTCATACAAGGCCGGTAGATTCGGCTGGGGCCTTCACCCAGTATCCTCGCTCATGTCAAAGGCCGATCTTAAGGTATGAGTTGTTTTTTTCGCTATGGCTATACAATCTATATATAAACCTCTAGAATAATCTAGGTAGAATTTTCAAATCAAATCCTCAGGGGGAAGGCTGTATAGTATTTTGCGCTATTGACCGGTTAGGAAGAACCGTTCTTGCCGCCTGACTTCTCCATTGATTAAACTGAGAGCAAGGCAAATTGATCGTTTCTTTCGTCCCGGTTGCCATCCGTCGCTTTCTTCCTCTGAAAATTCCCAGAGCAATCCGGATGGGAAATCGAAAATTGTTTGGTTGCTGATCTTTAAAAAACAAAAGACAGCCTTGGCAAAATAAGAATCACGGGTTCAGAATAAATCCTAATTACTATTTTTACGATCTATCTCTTTTTGATGCCCTATTTCGATAAAAAAGAGAAATCCCGAGAAATGGCTTGGACGCTACGTTTTAGTATAGAAAAAGAGGTCGGAAGCTGGATTGCTTTATTTTTGAGTTCCAGATTCCGACCCCTATTCAATTTTGCTTATCCTAGTCTGCGTTTTTTACCTAAGACAACCGCGATTCCCGCGCTCGCCGCGACTAACAGGCTTAAAAGGATAATCGGCACTGTCATTCCGTCGCCGGTCTGAGCGTTATTATTGTTCTCTGTCCCGCTGCCGGTTCCGGATTCTGTTCCGCCGCTTTCAGAGCCGCTGCTGCCAGTTCCAGGTCCTTCACTGCTGCCTGGATCCTCGCTAGTGCCCGGATCCTCGCTGCTGCCGGAGCTCTCCTTCACGGTTACGGTAAAGGCCGCCGTCTTGGTCACGCCGTCCTCCGTGTAGGAAACTGTCACCTGCTTCTCTCCCGCTGTCGCTGAGTCAAAGCCGCTGACCGTGTATTGGCCGCTGGCCAGCGTTACCGTGGTTCCATCGCTGTACTGGGCGGTCACCGTCATTCCTGTGGTATCCAGCCGTTCTCCCACGGCGTATTCGGTCTTGACCGGATCGCTTACCTCCAGTCCGCTCAACACCGGCTTCAAGCCCGAAATCGCTCCTATCAGCTTTTGAATCTGCTGGTTTACCGCATCCTGGCTGGCGTTGGGATCATTGTACACTCCCTCGGCCTCCTGAATGGCGTTCTGCAGCTTCTCATAGCTTCCCTCTGTCACGCCGTCCGGGCCAATCGCCTTGGCCTCGTCCAGCTTTTCCTTCAGGCCGGTCTTATCTACCGGGATCACAACCGGCGCTTCCTTTACGGTAACGTCAAAGGAGGCGGTCTTTGTGATTTCGTTCTCCGTGTAAGACACGGTAACGGTTTTTGTGCCCGCTTTATCAGAGGAGAACCCGCTTAAGGTATACTGCTCAGCGGTCAGAACCTTGCTGCTGCCGTCGCTGTACACCGCCCTGACTACCATGCCGTCTGTATTCAGCTCTTCCCCTAGCTCATATTCCACAATCGTCGGCGCCGCTACCTCTAAGCGGTCGAGTACCGGAGCTTCTACCGACTTATTGATGGTGATATAGGTCATCTGAAGTGTATCGCCTGCAGTAGTACCCTTGACTGTCAGCACTACTCTGCCGTTATCTTCAGGGGTTGCATCGGTCAGATCGATAGTCAGGGTTTTGCTGCCGCTGGAGTAAGGCTCTGAAACCACGTCTTCCACTTCACCGGCACTGAGAGTCACTATCGGGCTTCCAGCATTTCCCCAAGTGTTGCTCATACCTACTTCTACGTCATATTTTCCTGGATCCAGTTCAAACTTGTAAGTTACCTCACGTGGGGTAATTCCGGCCGTATCCTGGCCGCGGGCGTAACGGAAAGTAGTTTCCTTATCCAGGTCATCCTGAGCAACGTTATTTACCTGATCGTATTCACTAGCCCAGGTGTACTCCGTGTAAACGCCAGTATCGCTTTCCAGTCCGGGGCCTTCCGTATCATAGTCACCCTTAGGATCCACTACGCCCCAGCTATATCCTGTTTCGGCGTCCTTACCATAGATTTGATCCGTCACGGAATTGTTTCTGCCAAAGTCATCACCCTTAGTTACCGTAGAAACGCCATGGTCGCCGCAGTCTACAAAGAAAACCAGGTTTCCAATGTCCTTCAAGCCGTTGACGCCGGCTAAAAGCTTGTCGTAGGCGTTATTGATTTTCCACTGAGGCGCGTCATCATCCTTTAAAACCTGCTGGGCTTCTGTTCTGGCACGATCAAACTGTTCCCAGGTCGCGGTGGAATAGGTTCCTTTCTCAAGGTCTTTATATTCGTTGTACAGATTTTTCAGGCTGTCCTTAGAGGTGTTGGGCTTGCTGAAATACACCTGTACCTTCTGATCCTCAGACACGCCGGAAATTTTCAGCTGATAAGCACCGGACGCCTCGTCAAAGACGATATCGTCTGTCCGGTCCGCACCGTTAACCAGAACGTTTACAATCTCCTTGCCCTCCGCAGGAATCATTGAAACGGTATATTCTCCGTTCTCCCCTACGGTGTTCTGATTCGCTGACGCAATACCGTATTCCGTGCTCGCCACGTCTATGGTGTACTCCTCTTCCAGCTCTACCGCGCTGTTCAGAGCCATCGGGGTAATGACAAACTTATCGAAATTAGGCGCATAATTTGTCAGATACTCTAAACCAGGGAACGATTGTGTTCCTCCGAAAGTCACATTCCAGCTGTTGTCGTTGTAAATACGAATGATATTTTCACCCTTTTGGAGATCCAGGGTGATGGTTTTCTCACGGAAGGTATCGTCAGAGAAGGTATTAAGGAAGAAGTAACGGCCGCTGTCGTTCTTCATATTGCGGTAATCAATAAACCAGTCAACGCCGTCGGCCAGCTCGCCGGTATAGATTCCCTCGACATCCTTGATGTTTTCTACTGGTATCTTCTCTTCTCCGGGCGGCAGAATAAAGTATTCTTTCCCATCGTCAGCAGAGTCCGTGATGATGATGTAGGTCATCTGGAGTGTATCGCCTGCAGTAGTACCCTTGACTGTCAGCACTACTCTGCCGTTATCTTCAGGGGTTGCATCGGTCAGATCGATAGTCAGGGTTTTGCTGCCGCTGGAGTAAGGCTCTGAAACCACGTCTTCTACTTCACCGGCACTGAGAGTCACTATCGGGCTTCCAGCATTTCCCCAAGTGTTGCTCATACCTACTTCTACGTCATATTTTCCTGGATCCAGTTCAAACTTGTAAGTTACCTCGCGTGGGGTAATTCCGGCCGTATCCTGGCCGCGGGCGTAACGGAAAGTAGTTTCCTTATCCAGGTCATCCTGAGCAACGTTATCTACCTGATCGTATTCACTAGCCCAGGTGTACTCCGTGTAAACACCAGTATCGCTTTCCAGTCCGGGGCCTTCCGTATCATAGTCACCCTTAGGATCCACTACGCCCCAGCTATATCCTGTTTCGGCGTCCTTACCATAGATTTGATCCGTCACGGAATTGTTCTCTCCAAATTCATCACCCTTAGTTACCGTAGAAACGCCATGGTCGCCGCAGTCTACAAAGTAATAGGTTGTTAGGCCTTCCGGCTTTACCGGTACGATTCCTTCGAAACGAGGGTACTCATAGTTTCCGTTTACATCTACGACGGCATATTTATCAATTGCCTTAATATTGTATCCATGGCTGCCGGCCAGATCCTCATTGGAATGGAATGCCTGCATCTGATATTTTCCGGCCTCCGGCGCATTGTAGGTGAACTCTAAATAATCGGCGTCCTGATAGGCGCCCTTCATTCCTACCACATATTTTCCACCGGATGCCCCGTCGCTCTCGGCTACCTGGATAGAGCCCTCAAGCTCCTCCGGAATCGCGTCTTCCGCCTCGATCGTGGTGGAGCTGTCCTGGGCGGGCAGCGCGCGCACGCGCATGTAGTCCAGAGCCGCGGGAACGGTAGTATCCAGATCCACCACATTGATTCCCTTTTGCAGGTAAACAGACGCCGTAACCTCCTGCCAGCCGTCTCCCGCCTGGAGGGATACCGTCTTATTCACGCGGTCCAGGGTAACGGCGGTATTGCCCACATAAATGCTGGCTTCGCCCGCCTGACTGGACTGGTACCGCAGAGTAATATTGTACAGGCCGCTTTCCTCCACTACCACGGTGTTCCGAATGCCGCCGCCTTCGGTCACGGCCCTGTCGGACAGGCCCATTACATAACCGCCGCCGGAATAACCTTCAAGGCTTGTCTCGGTGGAAACAGTAGAAGCGGTATTTCCTAAAAGACGGTTGACATCCGCCAGCTCCGCTTCATACACCTTATTAAAGGCTGGAAGCTCCTGGCCGTATACGCCCGCGTAGGAAACCCGCACAAAATCGTGGAAGAGCAGATTTCCATCGACGCCGCTGTCGGCTGTGGTCACAGTGATCTGGTGCTCTCCCGCAGTCAGGTCGTAATACAAGGTCTTTGTCCCAGTTATGGTCTGGAACAGTGTGGATTCCATAATGACAGTCTGAGGGTCGCCGCCGTCCAGCGCAAAGGTCTGCTTTACATTCACAGTATCGTGAATGTACATATCGTTTCTTGCGCTGCCTACGCCGTTGCCGTAATTAAAGTCCAGCTTATATTTGCCGTCCCGGCACATTGATCGTATAGGTCATAGACGAGCCGGAGGGCATTCCTACCGCACGGTCGCCGCTGCCGTTATTGGACATATAATAGCTGGGATTCGTGCCAGCGCTGGAAGCGAATGCTCCGCCGGAAAGGCCGGCGTCTTCCGCTTCATACACATCGCCGCTGGGGCTTCTCAGGGCAAGGCCTACGATTTCATCGCCGCTCGCCTGGGTGACGGTCACATTGTACGCGTTTCCAAACAGGGTATCCGGGATTTTCACGGTAACGCTGCCGTCGTCGTTTACCGGATAAGCACCCTCTAAAATCGTCGGGGTCTCATTCAGTGCGCCGTGGAAACCTGTAAACATGCTTTCCTGCACCGTTACATGAACCGCTTCGGCATCCGCGAAGGTGCTGGTGGCGGTCACATTATTCAGCTGAACCGTAATGTCTCCGGTAAAGCCGCCCAGAAGGGTCGTAGACAGCTTTTTGGCCTCGTCCATGGTGGAAAGGCCGTAAAGGCCGTCATAGTTTGTGCTGGTGGAAACCGGCTGGGTGGTGCCGGACATATCGCCGTACCATTTATACAACCACCAGGCCCCGTTGCCCTCGTTGGCGCCGGCAGCTAGATCGTTCAGGTTATTCGCCTGGTGCCAGAAGGGCAGGCAGCCGGTTACCTTTTCGTCCTCGATTCTGGCAATCCAGTTCACCAAATTGCCGGGTACGCCGCAGTAATCCATTACCGCATATTCGTTAAAACAAATCGGAGGCATTTCCGGAATACCCTCGGTGCCGTTGGCTTCATTATACTTGCTCCAATCGGTAGCCTCCCATTTGCTGCGGGCATCAGATACATGCCAACTGATATCGTTTAAATCGGTCATACCCAATTCATGCCAAGTCACAACATCCGGCACACAGTTGTTGTCTGCACAGAACTGAATATAATCCTTAAAATCTCCGCTCTGCGCTCCCCAACCATATTCAGAATCGTTGGACCCTGCAATTTTTGCATTGGGATCAGCAGTTTTGATAACTTCGTAATAACTCTTCCATGCTTTAAAAAAGTTTCCTTCAACCGGACAGCCCTCATTGATAGGGACATAGACAATCGCCTCGTCGATATCAATTCGGGCTCCAACGTTATCTTTTGGAGCCTCGGGAGTACCGTGCTCCTCCTTCCAGGCTTCTTTCCAGGCTACAACGCCAGGGCATATATACTTTTCCAAGTCGCTGCAATACTGCTCAATGGTCGAAGTCGGGTTCACTACACCGTAATAATTGCTGTTGTACATCTGAACCTGCTCGCCGCCGCTCTCCAGGAAAGTCTTAGCGACGTCTAACGCGTCTCCATAGGGGTGCTCCGTTCCCAAAGCGCCCTTAGTCACTAAAATTTTAGACTTCAGCGGAACTATTGTATTGGTAGTGGGGACGTCCTCACTGCTGACGCCATATAGGAAGCCTGCGGCTCCGTGGACAATATCTCCCGTGTTCACCGCTGGGTCTAGGTCTACCGTCAGCGTCGCCTGCGGGTTCCTCACCTCCGCCGCGCTGGCCCGCATCTGCCCAAAGCTTGTGGTGAGCATACTGCTCATCAATACCGCCGCCGACAGCAGACCCGCCGCGGCCCCACGTGCTATTTTTTTACACCGTTCCATTTTTTCTCTCCTCTCGAAATATTTCTATGTCCTGAAAAGCTTTTTCTATACTTTCATATATCCCTCCTTAAAGGCTTGAGGTTTTCTCTTTTTTATAAAAACCTCACTTTTGTTTTTACTTTTTTATTATAAATAAATATTTTATTTTCTAAAACTCAACAATTCTAAGAAAAGAGCACAAAACTAAGCTTTTACTTGTAAAATTAAAGCAAAAAATCCTCGCCAACAAAGGCGAGGATTTTCCAGGAGATTAGCAGAAGGTCTGTAACTTGGCATCTTGTTTCTCCAGCAATCTCAAAACTGAGTTTTGTTTCCTTGGCAGGCATAAAGAATAAATACCGGTAGGATATGTCCGACCAGAACAATAAGAACACTAGACAAAAGAAAAGGAATCCTCAAAATATGATGATTCCAGGTTCGGGGTTGCCCCTTTTTCATTTTTACATTGCGATTTTTTGATTTTTATTTCTGGGTGTCCCATTTTGATGAACGAAAAAAGTTTTAAAAGCGGCTTAATTTTTAAGGTTTATAGCATAGAAAAAGAGGCCGAATTTGGATTGCCTCATTTTTGAGTTCCAAATTTCGACCTCTGTTCACATGGCCCGCCCGGAGGGATTCGAACCCCCGGCCTTCAGAATCGGAATCTTAATTATATTTGAAATCCATCTAGAATTAATGCGGTTTTTAGCTGTTTTTGACTTGCATGTGACTTGCATGTGTTTCAATATATTCATTTAATTTACTTACTGCGTTTCTCTTATGTTCTTTGTCTAAGTGAGTATAAATCCCCAGCGTGGTTTTAATATCAGAATGCCCCATTTGTTCTTTAGCTGTTAAAACGTCTGTACCAGATAAATAAAGTAATGTGCAAAAAGTGTGTCTTAACCAGTGAGGAGTAATACGAGGAATTGTAATTGGTACACCTTTGGGGTCATATTTGCTTCTTTTCCCGTTTAAATCTCCATACTTTATATTCAAATCCTTAATATAACTATCCCACATTCTTCTCCAGCTTGTTTCAGTCATCATAACATCTTTTGTATCTGGGCATACAAGTATAGTGTCCTTTGGCTGTAATTTTAAAAAATCAATTAATATTTGTGGTATATTTACAACCCTGTTCCCTGATTCTGTTTTTGCACCTGATTTTATATTGAAACGAGTTCCCTCTTTAAAAACGGATTTATTTACACGAATAGTGCCTGCTTCAAAGTCTATATCATTCCATGTAAGTGGAATAACTTCTCCGCGCCTAAGCCCAGCAAACATCATTATCATAGCCGCTTTTTGCGCTCTGTGCGGCGTGTTAATAATCCAGCCTTGTTCTTCAACGCTTAACGCTCTTCTTTCCTTCTTTAACTGATTTGAAACAATTTTAACAGAGCTTGCGGGATTATAATCAATAATTCTATTTTCAATCGCCAGCTGAAAAACTTGCCTACATACTGATCTGTATTCAACTAATGTTCTTTTCGCTGTTGGCTTACCTGTCCATCTGTTTAAACTTGAGAGATCAAATATTATATTTTGTACATTAGCCGTTTTAATTTGAGATATAGGCATGTCCCCAATGTAGCAATTTATTATTCTTAATTTTTGCTCGCAAGTTTTATAGTGTGCAGAAGAAACTATAGCTTTTTTAATTTTTAACCAGTGGTTTCCCCATTCCTTAAATGTATCTCTTTGAGCAGAAATATCAATTCCCTTTCCCATCAGAATCCGCACTTCGTCAGCTTTCTTTTGTACTTCCTTAGGGGTCCCCCCATACACCGTCTTATATTTCCGCTTTCCGTCTACGGTGCCTAAATATATCTGCATAGCATATCTGCCGTCCGGCCTCTTTTTCACTCTGCTTTTTGCCATAATAAAAACCACCTCCAAAGTAAGACTTGCCAAGCCTACCCAGAAAGTGGTATAATTTCGTTGTTCGGACGCATTATCCACTTTGGGTAAGCTGTTCTATTTCGATCCCCTGCCGGTTGCAGCCGGCGGGGGGATTTTTTATTTACGACTTGTTGCTCTAAAAATCATCAAACCGACCAATTTCGCCATTTGGAGAAATTGGTTATTTCAGAAAAATACTCTTGAATTTATTTAGTACATAAGATATAATTATATATTATAGAACATATGTTTCGATATATTTCTTTTAATCGGCTACTATATATTAATATAACTTATAAAACGGAGGTTAAAAAATGGAAAACGTTGATCGTTTTGAATTTCTAAAAATAGTTCCTTTTGGTATTTGCCCTAAATGTTTAAAACGTGGGAACATAGATTTATCCCATGATTCATCTTTCCATTACCATTGTACAAACCCATCTTGCAGCGAATATTTAACCGATGTAAGTGTTCCAAGAGATGTTTTTAATCTTTTGGAATATCTTGCTGATCATCAGCCCACGACAAAAAATTCGTTAAATCAGAAGGCAGATTAAGTCCTCTATTAAAATAGTTTAATATCGCTAAGTATAGGCTTTCAAAGTTTTCTTGGAATTTATCATACGAAAACACAGGAGAATGCTCTTTAATTTGCACTAGTAAAATAAAATTCCTTGAATGAGAACCATCTTTTCCGCTTTCATTATCTATATAAAGTAGAGCAATAATTCCATTTTTATGCTTAAAATAAAACGAGTTACCTAATTCCACTTTTGTAAATTCATTTTGAGGTAGATTTTCTTTAATGTATAGTGGTATATCAGGAAATTCATTTTCTTTTAATGCTCTTAAATCTTTCCAATCAATTTTTTCTAATTTAGTTCTTTCTATTAAATCCCTTTCAAATTTTTCCACAACGTCATAAATCATGAATATTCTCCTTTATTTATAATATTTTTAATAATTTGTATTTTTTCACGAAATTTGCATGTCATTTTTTCTCTATCGCCTTGATCGACATTCAAATAATTATGTACTAGATTATAAAAAGATGAAATTTCATCTTGGTCTGGTACGCAAAATTTTATTGTATTTGCATAACCTTGTATTTTTACTATTACAATAAGTATATCATTTGCTAGAGGAAATCCTAGGAGATCTTTTTTTAATTGCAAATCAAAATTATTCAATTTTTTTAGTATCATATTTTTTTCATTCAAAAATTTATATTTATCTATGGCGTTTGCCTGTGCCTTCTTTATTTCTTTCAAACTTTCTTCAAATGTTTTTTGTTTTTTGCGATTAAGAATTTCCAAAATAATACTAACTATACATGGAACAACTGTCGTTATATATCCGACAATGGTAACCCAAAGTGGTGTATATGATGTTGATTCCACCAACTCTATCCCTTCTCCTCTAAAAATACAATTCCGTTGCTAGATTTCCATAAGTATACAAGCAAACGGCTTTTCTCATAAATTCTTCTGTCACGTCAAAGTAATCCGCTAAATCCCATATCTCTGTGTGCCCATTTGCAACAGCTTCATCAAGTTCCTCCTCTGTAATCAACTGCTTAATGGCCCATTTATTCGCTCTGTTCTCGTGCTTCTGTCTCACATCTAAAGGACTATGTACATTATAAAATGAATTAGTTTCTATATGCCCCATTTCGTGAGCTAAGCGCACTTTTGCTTCTGTAGTGCTCTCGATATGATCTGTATCTAATGCAATCCACCCTTGAGGCAGAGCCAGAGATTTTGTATCACGCATAGTAAAGTAATCTATCTCTATTCCGAATTGCTCAGCAAGCTGGCAAAGACGAAAAAGTGTCATTCTTGCTCCCTCTTCTGTTGCGACTTCTTAAATTTAATATAGTCTAACACATCTTGTTTTTGTTCGTCCGTCATTTCCTTGACCTCACCGAATAAGGCAAAGTCTATTCCTTCAAGCTGCAAATCAAGCTCATCGCTTTTAGTGGTGGGCTCTTTTTTTTGCTCATTTCCAAGAAGGTAGTCCATAGATACCTGAAAATAATTCGAAATTTTGCCTAAATTTTTTGTGGATAAAATTGCGGTTCTCCCATTTTTTAAATCGGTCAGGTTGCCTCTAGGAATACCGGCTTCCTTGCACATTTGTGTCATATTTATCCCCTGACTCTTACATAAATCTTCAATTCTGTTATACATTTCGTTCAAATTTGCCACCCCGTTTTAGGTATAATGACAAAATTACTTTATTCCTTAAAAACAGTGCAAAATACGCTTGATTTTTACTGTTTGAAGTAATATAATAACATCAGACGGACGGAATGAAGTAATTTATCTTATCTGCAATTAGATTATATTACTATTTCCCGTAAATGTCAATCGCATTATATGGGAGGTGATCGACAAGATGGCACAATTTACTGTATTTGGTAAAGATATAAAAAAAAGGCTAATTGATTTAGAGCATACACAAGTGTGGCTAATTGAACAAGTAAGACAAACAACTGGGCTCTATTTTGATGATTCTTATTTATATAAGATTCAAACCGGACAGTTAGCAACGCCAAAAATCGTCTCAGCTATCAGGGATATTTTAGAGTTGCCAGGCGACGAAAGGAGCGGGTGAGACTGCGGTCAGCAAAGAAAAGCTTCTGCTGGTTCGAGCAGGACAATAGATC
>DS480350.1 GCA_000154345.1 [Clostridium] leptum DSM 753 | reverse complement strand
ATAAAAATAAGGAAGCGGTTTTTTGCCTTTTTTGCTCTTTTGGGGGTTGGACATCCACGGTGGGGCGATTTTGAAAAATCGCCCCTAAAAAGCCCGGAAACCCGCATGAATACTGAAAAAATAGGGGTGACATCTATTTCGTCACCCCTTCTTGGAGCGCGAGACGGGAATCGAACCCGCGTGTTCAGCTTGGGAAGCTGACATTCTGCCATTGAACTACTCACGCATCTTCATAATTCAGTAATACTTATTTTACCAGATATTTTTTTTAAAATCAAGTGGTGCCTTTGATTTCTTTTTGCAAAAAGGGAACTCCTGATAAAAACCTCTGCTTACGCCTCTATACGATCACTGTAAAGCCTATCACTGCCAGTCTGTTCCGCATAAAATTTTCTTCATCTTCTCATTGCCGATTCAATACTTTTCATCGAGGAAAAAGCACATCTCGTTTCGGCTTCACCTAAATAATTTTCCCTTTATCATAAAACTCCTGTCTCAATGAACTCCAACTGTCATCAATTTCTCCCCAGAATATAACGGAAAAAGCCTTTTTCAAGCAACTATCAAGCCTGCCAGTAAGCTAGTGAGTTTCATAGGCTCCAGAGAGTACTTGCCGCCCACCGGTAAGGGCGCTAAAAATCCCGTGGCATCGCTCACCCCACAACTGGTAAGCCAGGCAACCAATAAAAAGGAAATACGGAAAAGATAAAGAATCATTGTTGAGTAATAGATCATTTTTGACCCTGATACTGACTTCGGCCTATTAAGCCTTTTTATTCCCCGGTTTCACCGAAGCCCTCTTGCTAAAACCGGCAAAAAGCTAAGCGGACATGAATTGTCCGCTTAGCTTAAACTCCCTACCGGCTGTCTTATTTTGTTTTTTCTCTGATTTCCGTCAGCGCTTTCTCCAGGAATGTCTCTAAGGACATGGAGCCCAGTACGCCGTCCTTTCTGGAACGCACGGAAACCACATTTTCCTGAACTTCCTTTTCGCCGATAATCAGCATATAAGGAATTTTCTCCATCTGAGCCTCCCGGATCTTATACCCGATCTTTTCGTTACGGCTGTCGGCGGTAGAGCGGATTCCTTGTGCTTTCAGCTCTCGATCCACTTCCAGAGCCTTATCCAGGAATTTTTCACTGATGGGCAGAACACGGACCTGCTCGGGCATCAGCCACATAGGCAGCGCGCCGGCGTACTTCTCGATCAGCAGCGCCAAGGTGCGCTCATAGCATCCGATAGAGGTACGGTGGATAATATAGGGGTTTTTAGCCTTGCCATCCGCGTCCACATATTCCATACCAAATTTCTCCGCTAATAATTGATCAATCTGGATGGTAATCAGGGTATCCTCCTTGCCAAACACATTTTTAATCTGGATATCCAGCTTTGGGCCGTAAAAGGCCGCTTCTCCGACGCCAATCGCGTACTCAATGCCCAGATGATCCAAGATTCTCTTCATGGCGCTTTGAGCCTCATCCCACTGCTCGGGGGTACCGATATATTTGTCCTTATCCTCCGGATCCCACTGGGAGAAGCGATAGGAAACATCCTCGGCCAAGCCTAGAGTCTCCAGCATATAGTTGGCAAGCTGCAAACAGCTTTTGAATTCTTCCTCCAGTTGGTCGGGACGGCACATAAGGTGGCCTTCAGAAATTGTGAACTGGCGTACCCGGATCAAACCGTGCATTTCTCCGCTTGCCTCATTGCGGAACAAGGTGGAGGTTTCGTTATACCGTAAGGGCAGATCACGGTAGGACCGCTTTTTATTTAAATAAGCCTGATACTGGAACGGGCAGGTCATGGGACGGAGGGCGAACACCTCGTCATCCTTTTCCTCATCTCCCAGCACAAACATGCCGTCCTTATAGTGATCCCAGTGGCCGGACAGCTTATACAGATCACTTTTCGCCATATACGGGGTTTTGGTCAGCAGCCATCCCCTCTTCTGCTCCTCATCCTCCACAAACCGCTGGAGAAGCTGGATCACTCTGGCGCCGTTAGGCAGCAGGATCGGAAGGCCCTGGCCGATGATATCACAGGTGGTAAAATAACCAAGCTCCCGGCCCAGCTTATTATGGTCGCGTTTTTTGGCTTCCTCCATAGCCTCCAGGTGAGCGGTAAGCTCGCTGGCCTTGGGGAAGGAAATCCCATACACTCTTTGGAGCATCTTGCTCTTGGAGTCTCCCCGCCAATAGGCCCCTGTGCAGCTGGTCAGCTTCACAGCCTTTACCTTACCGGTGCTCATCAGGTGAGGGCCGGCGCACAGGTCTACGAAATCACCCTGGCGGTAGAAGGAAATCTTCTCTCCTTTGCCGGAATGCTCCTGAATCAGCTCCACCTTATAGGGCTGGCCCTTTTCCTTCATCAGCTTGACGGCTTCCTCCGGCTCCAGTTCAAACCGCTCCAGGGGCTCATCCTCCTTGATAATCTTCTTCATCTCGCTCTCAATGGCGGTCAGATCATCGGGAGTCAGGTTCCTGGGCAGGTCAAAATCGTAATAAAAGCCTTGATCAATAGACGGGCCGATGGCGAACACCGCATCCGGGAACAGCCGGCCTACCGCCTGGGCCATAATATGGGAGGTCGTATGCCAATAGGCCCTTTTCCCTTCCTGGGAATCAAAGGTCAGCAGCTCTACCTCGCTGTCCTCTGTCACCGGGGTTCGAAGGTCCACCACCCGGCCGTTGAGCTTTCCCGCGCAGGCCGCCTTATACAAGCCGCCGCCTAAGGATTTCGCAATCTCCGCGACGGTGACATTATCGTCATATTCCTTTACCGCTCCGCCTTTCAGTGTAACCTTTACCATAGTTATGCGCTCCTTCACTAAAATAATTAGAAAAAGCCTCATCCCAAAAAGGGACGAGGCTTTGCGCTCCGTGTTTCCACCCAAATTCAGCAAAAGGAAAATCTCCCTTTGCCCTCAACTGGCCTGTAACGGGGCCGGCCGGCGCCGCTTATAGAACGTTGCTCTCTTCGCGGCACACTCGAAGGCGGTAGAAGAAGCCGGTTTTACCGCAGACGCTTTCAGCCGGTGACGTCTGCTCTCTATAGGAAAACTGATGGCTTTTCCTTCCTTCTCAACGTTTTTGAGATGATTCTTTTTCGATTATTATCGTAACACCGGGGTTTTGAATTGTCAATAGCAAAGTATGTACAATTTTCTTGACAGACACCCCCTGAAAGTAATACAATAGTTGTTAAGGATACGCAAAACTGCGTATTCGCGGGGTTATTATGCTCATTTTCAGGATTAACGCACCTGTTAGGTGAGAAACTCTACTTTCTATTATTTTTTTGATTGAAATACTTGAAAACAGAATGAAGAAAAGGAGGTGCCAATTCACTTGCCATTAGTACTACAAATCCTCCTGCCCATCGCAGTTGGTGTAGTCTGCGCTGTTATCGCCTTTATTGCGGGCTCTAATCATAGAAAACATACGGCTGAGGCGGAAATCGGCTCTGCCGAACAGGAAGCGAAGCGTCTTGTCAATGAAGCCATCAAGACAGCGGAGGCTAAGAAAAAGGAAACGATCCTGGAGGGAAAGGACGAGATTCACCGCCAGCGTCTGGAGGCGGAACGGGAAATCGCCGACCGCCGCAAGGATGTACAGCGCCAGGAACGCAGAATCCAGCAGAAAGAAGAAACTCTGGATAAAAAGCTGGAGCATTTAGAGGCAAAAGAAGAGGCCATTAACGCAAAGACCAAAAAAATCGACGAAAGACTCGCGGAAGCGGAAACCGTCAAAAAAAGCCAATTTGAAATGCTGGAAAGAATCTCCGGATTCTCCATTGACCAGGCCAAGGATTATTTGCTGAAAAAACTGGAAGACGAATTGGTTCATGAAAAAGCGATCAAAATCATGGAAATCGAGCAGCAGACAAAGGATGACGCGGACAACAAGGCCCGCGAGATCATTTCCCTGGCCATTCAGAGATGCGCCGCCGATCACGTGGCGGAAGCCACCATTTCGGTTGTGCCCTTGCCCAACGACGAAATGAAGGGCCGCATCATTGGCCGCGAGGGCCGTAATATCCGGGCCATCGAGACCATGACCGGCGTTGATTTGATTATTGACGACACCCCCGAGGCTATCACCCTGTCCAGCTTCGACCCGGTCCGCAGAGAGGTTGCCCGGATCGCCCTGGAACGGCTGATTTCCGACGGACGGATTCATCCCGCCAGGATTGAGGAAATGGTCGAAAAGGCCCGCCGGGAGGTAGACGCTACCATCAAGCAGGAGGGTGAACGGGCCATTATCGAGGCCGGCGTTAACGGAATCCATCCTGAGCTTGTCAAGCTGCTGGGGCGGCTGCGTTACCGCACCAGCTATGGACAAAATGTACTGAATCACTCTCTGGAGGTGGCTTACCTTTCCGGTATGATCGCTTCCGAGCTGGGCTTAGATCCCACCATCGCCCGCCGGGCCGGTTTGCTCCATGATATCGGTAAGGCTCTTGACCACGAGATTGAGGGTTCTCACGTAGATATCGGCGTGGATGTAGCCCGCAGGTATAAAGAGGGAGAGGCTGTGGTTCACGCCATTCACGCCCATCATGGCGACGTGGAGGCGAAAACCGTAATCGCCTGCATTGTGCAGGCCGCAGACGCCATTTCCGCCGCAAGGCCCGGCGCCCGCAGAGAAAACCTGGAGAACTATATCAAGCGCTTGGAAAAGCTGGAGGAGGTCGCTTCTTCCTTTGACGGCGTTTCCAGCTGCTACGCTATTCAGGCCGGCAGGGAAATCCGCATCATGGTCAAGCCCGAGGTTGTCAATGACGAGCGCATGGTTCTTTTGGCCAGGGAGATCTGCAAAAAGATTGAGGACGACCTGGATTATCCCGGACAAATTAAAGTCAACATCATCCGTGAAAGCCGCGCGATCGAATACGCGAAATAAACGGAGTCCGAAGAAACGAAAAGGCGCAGGGCTGAAACGCTCTGTGCCTTTTTTGCAGATCTTATTTTCTTGGAGAAAGGCTTTTCCGGCCGGCGCTTTGCCCCATTTTTAATTCTCTCGTCTAGAGCCTGGGCAATGCCGTCCGGAAGACCGCCAGAGAAAGGTGAAACCGCTATGAATATTCTTTGTATCGGCGACGTGGTTGGCAGCATTGGCTGCCAGTTTCTCCGACAGCGTCTGCCGTCTCTGAAAAAGCTGAAAAGCGTTGACCTGGTCATCGCCAACGGGGAAAATTCCGCCGACGGCAACGGGCTTACCCCCGCCTCCGCCGGTTATCTGTTCCACAGCGGTGTGGATGTGATTACTACCGGGAACCACGCTTTCCGGCGGAGAGAAAGCTATGCTTTGTACGAGGAGCATCCCTATGTGCTGCGGCCCGCCAACTTCCCGGAAGGGACTACGCCCGGCAGGGGTTCCTGCCTGGTCGACCTGGGCCGGCTCCAAGTGCAGGTGATCAACCTGATGGGCACTGTTTATTTGGAAAGCCTGGACTGCCCCTTCCGTACCGCGGATCGGATTCTGGCCGAACCAGACCGGCCAAAAATCACCGTCGTGGATTTCCATGCCGAGGCCACCGGAGAAAAACGGTCTATGGGGTTTTATTTGGACGGCAGGGTCTCCTCCCTGTTCGGCACTCATACCCACGTTCAAACGGCCGACGAAACGATTTTACCCCGGGGCACCGGCTATCTCACTGACGCGGGCATGACTGGGCCGATCGACTCTGTGCTTGGGGTGAAAAAAGAGCTGACCATTGAGAAAATGAAGAATAAGCTGCCGATCCGCTTCGATCTAGCAGGCGGCCCTTGCAAAATGGACTGCGTTTTATTCTCTGTAGATCCTAAAACCGGCCTAACCCAAGGAGTGGAACGGTTAGAAATCATTTAAAAACAGCATTTCCCCTATAAAAACACTTAATTAAAAATAAAATTTATGATAAATTAACATATATTTCTATTTTGGAATTTTATTAGTGGATTTTTCTACTATTATTAGAATAGATACTAGGAGAGCCCTATCTCTCAAGTTCGTTCTAAAAGGAGGACTGACTAATGGAAGTTCTAAAGGTTTCTTCAAAATCCGCACCTAACTCTGTCGCGGGGGCCATTGCGGGCGTTATTCGGGAGTTCGGCTGTGTGGAGGTCCAGGCTGTGGGAGCCGGCGCCGCCAACCAGGCGATCAAAGCGGTGGCCGTGGCCCGGGGCTATTTGGCGCCCTCCGGAGTAGATCTGGTCTGTATTCCGGCCTTTGCCAACGTCGTGATTGACGGGGAGGAACGCACCGCTATCAAATTGATTGTTGAGCCTAGATAGCATATCTGCAAGCTTCGGCAGCGGAATCTCTTAAAAAAGAGACTGCTGCCGTTATTTTTTTGTTTGATTCTAAAAATATTATGTGATATAATGAAAAAAAGTATATCTGCATGATTTGAAAAAATCGTTATAAACTAAGAACCAAGGGAGTGCTGATCTTGATTAACGGAACTTGTCTGCGTAACGCCATAATATCCGGCGCGAATAATATTGCCAAGCATAAAACCTCTGTCGATGAATTGAATATTTTCCCCGTCCCCGACGGGGATACCGGTACCAACATGTCCATGACGATGTCGTCCGCGGCCGCCGCTTTGGAAAAAAATGAGAGCGACGCGGTGGGCCAGGTGGCGTCTGCCTGCGCTTCCGCTCTGCTGCGGGGAGCCAGAGGAAACTCAGGAGTAATCCTTTCCCTGCTGTTCCGGGGCTTCGCTCAGGGCCTGAAGGAGCTGGACGTGATGGATGGCTCCCATATCGCCACCGCCTTAGGCATCGGCGTGGAGGCCGCCTATAAGGCGGTGATGAAGCCAACTGAGGGCACGATCCTTACGGTCGCCAGGGTCGCCTACGAGGAAGGCCGCGCGGCCGCAGAGGAAAACAAGGACCCTGTGTTCGTATGGACCGCCATCTGCCAGGGCGCTACCGACGCGCTGCGGACTACGCCGGAGCTTCTGCCTGTTTTGAAAAAGGCAGGCGTGGTGGATGCCGGCGGAAAAGGACTGTGCCTGATTTTTGAAGGGATGATGTCCGTATTCAAGGACGGCTATATTATTCCCAACGAAGAGGAGGCGGCGGCCTCCGGTGCGGTTTCCAAGCCGGTCAGCTCCGATGATTTCTTCCGGAACGCCGCGGCTGAATTTGACCAGGACATCACCTTTACCTACTGCACGGAATTTATTGTAGGCCGTAATCCGGAGGTCACTGCCAGTCCGCTGGAGCTTCGGGCTTATTTGGAAACTATCGGCGACTGCGTGGTTGTTGTGGATGATGACGAAATCATCAAAACCCACGTGCACACGGAGAACCCGGGCCAGGCCCTACAGGAAGCTTTGAAGTTCGGCCAGCTGCTGACCGTCAAGGTGGAGAACATGAAGGAACAGCACCGGATCGCCGCTGAACAGAACGAGCAGGCAAAGGCCAAGGCCGCCATGGAAACCGCCAACCAGTTCGAGCCGGCGGAGCCTACCGAGGAAATCGGTTTTGTCTCCGTTGCCGCCGGCGACGGCCTGCAGGCCTTGTTCCAGGATCTTGGCTGCAGCACAGTGGTCAGCGGCGGCCAGACCATGAACCCCAGCACACAGAACATTTTGGCGGCGGTTATGGCTACCCCCGCAAAGAAGGTTTATGTGCTGCCCAACAATAAAAATATTATTCTGGCTGCGGAGCAGGCGGCAGAGCTGGCGAAGGATCGCACCGTGGTGGTGGTTCCCACCAGGACGATTCCTCAGGGGATTGCCGCAATGCTGGCCTTCGATCCTGATCTGGACGGCGAAGATGCAGTGGAGCAGATGATGCAGGCCGCCGGAAAGGTCACCACCGGCCAGGTCACCTTTGCCGCCCGGGATTCCGAGTACGGCGGGTTTAAGATCAAAGAGGGGGAAATCCTCACCCTGAAAAACGGTAAGCTGACCTCCGTGGAGAAGGATCCGGTAAAAGCCGCTGTCAAGCTGACCAAATCCCTATGCGACCATCATACCGCTTTCCTTACCCTGATTTACGGCCAGGATATCACCGAGGAGCAGGCCAGCGAGGCAAAGGATGCGATCCAGCGCAAGGTAGGCTCCCATGTGGATATCACCCTGGTACGGGGCGGGCAGCCGATTTATTACTTTATCATCTCTGTGGAATAAGTATGGCTTCTTTATTCGATCAAAAGCTGCAATCATTAAAAGGCGTCGGTGCCAAACGCGCCCAGCTGTTTGAAAAGCTGGGCGTCGACAGCGTCGGCGCTTTGTTGCGCTACTACCCCAGAGCCTATGAGGACTGGAGCCATCCTTTCGAAATCGACGCCGCCCCCTTTGACTGTCCGGTTTGCATCCGGGCTGCTGTTATTTCTAAGGTGACGGAAACCCGAATCCGCAAGGGCATGACTCTTTACCGGTGCCAGGCCAGCGACGGCAGCTCGGTGATGCGGCTTACTTTTTTCAACAACCGGTATATTCCAAATTTAATAAAACAAAATGGAGAGTATCTTTTTTACGGAAAGGTCGGCGGAACCTTTACCAAACGGGAAATGACCTCACCCAGCTTCACCACCTCCGCCGAAAGCTCCGGCTTTCATCCTGTATATGGACAAACCGAGGGCCTCTCCTCCCGTCAGATTGAAGCAGCGGTGCGGCAAGCCCTCTCCCTCCTGCCGGAACGCGTCAACGATCCGCTGCCGGAGGAGCTCCGCGCTTCCTATCAGCTGGAGGAGCTGGGACAGGCGATTCGGGATATCCATCTGCCTCAGTCGGAGCCGGCTTTGAACGCTGCCCGCCGCAGGCTGATTTTTGAGGAGCTGTTCGTTCTCCAGCTTGGGCTCTGCCAGCTCAAAACGAGAAACCGCCGGGAAACCAGCTGTTTTCTCACTGCCGACCGTTCCCAAGAATTTTTCTCCTGTCTCCCCTTTCCACCTACCGGCGCCCAGAGGCGGGCGGTAGCGGAATGCGTGGCCGACATGCGGAGGAAAACGCCCATGAACCGGCTGATTCAGGGCGACGTAGGCTCGGGAAAAACCGCTGTGGCCGCCGCGCTCTGCTACTGCGCCGCCAGAGAGGGCATCCAGTCCGCTTTTATGGCGCCCACTGAGATTTTAGCGGAACAGCACTATCACACCATGGAAAAGCTGTTTGAAGGCACCGGTGTAAGCGTAGCCTTGCTGACCGGTTCTACCAAGCAAAGAGAGCGCCGGGAACTGCTATTCGCTTTAAAAGCCGGACAAATTCATTTGCTCATCGGCACCCATGCCCTGCTTTCGGATCCGGTGGAATTTCAAAGGCTCGGGCTGGTTATTACCGACGAACAGCATCGGTTTGGCGTTGCCCAGCGGGCGGCCTTAGCCGGCAAGGGGGAAAATCCTCATCTTTTGGTCATGTCCGCCACGCCGATCCCCAGGACTCTCGCCCTGATGATCTACGGCGACCTGGATGTTTCCGTATTGGATGAGCTTCCCCCGGGGCGCCAGAAAATAGATACCTTTTGGATTGACAGTAAAAAACGCGGCCGGGCCTACGGCTTTCTGCAGAAGCACCTAAACCAGGGCCTGCAAGGATACATCGTGTGCCCCCTGGTAGAAAATGAATCCGGCGAGGCCAGCTTGGCCTCCGCGGTAGAATATGCCGAGAGCCTGAAGGCCCGGGAATTCCGGGATTATCGGGTCGGCCTGCTCCATGGGAGGATGAAGCCCGCTGAAAAGGAAGCGGTAATGCGGGCCTTTTCCCGCGGGGAACTGGATCTGTTGGTTTCCACCACGGTAATCGAGGTGGGCGTGGATGTCCCTAACGCGGTCATCATGCTGATTGAAAATGCCGAGCGGTTCGGCCTTTCCCAGCTTCATCAGCTGCGGGGCCGGGTCGGCCGGGGCAAGGAAAAAAGCTACTGTATCTTGGTTTCCGACGCTCAAAACGAGGAAGCCGTCTATCGGCTCAA
The DNA here is from genome assembly GCA_000154345.1 of [Clostridium] leptum DSM 753. Taxonomy (GTDB): domain Bacteria; phylum Bacillota; class Clostridia; order Oscillospirales; family Acutalibacteraceae; genus Clostridium_A; species Clostridium_A leptum. Next base: position 513,800 of record DS480350.1, on the reverse strand, counting down.
GGCAATGTGCCGCACCAACGACGGCTTTCAGATCGCTGACGAGGATTTAAAGCTTCGAGGGCCCGGAGACTTCTTCGGCGCCAGACAGCATGGTCTGCCGGAGCTGAAAATCGCCGATATGCTCGGAGATATGGATATACTGTCCCAAGCCCAGCAGGCAGCCAAAATCCTGCTGAAAAAAGATCCTGCTCTATCCTTTCCGGAGCACCGCGGAATCAAAGGAGAAATCCGCCGGTTATTTTCCCAGGCCGGTGAAACTGCGTTCAATTAGGTCATAGAGAATCGTTTACATTTATCAAAAACAAACTCCCAGCCTTTTTATGGCAAGCGGAAATTTAGGAAAAAAGCACCGTGTTTGTACGGTGCTTTTTCTGTTGAAAGGTATAAAATTCTGTTCCGCAAATATCCATTCAGCTCTTTCTGCGCAAATCCAATAAATGATGATATGCCTCCTCACATTTGCTCTTTTTGCCTGCCAGCCGGCGGCCCCATCGTTTCGGCGCCAGCACCGCCTCAGAGAGCTTCCTTACAGCGCGCAGCCGGCAGTTTTTCGTTTGATATTCCAGGAGGATTTTCAAGGCAGAACTACTTTAATTTTGTGATCGTCTAATATGCGGATCTGGGCGGGGATCCTGCTTTTCAGCTCGGCCACGTGAGAAATGATCCCTACCGTTCTGCCGCTTTTCTGAATTTCAAATAAGGCTTTCATGGCTGTGTTCAGCGTTTCCTCATCCAAGGTGCCAAAGCCTTCGTCGATGAAAATAGATTCCAGCCTGACACCGCCGGAGTAGCTTTGCACCACATCGGAAAGTCCAAAAGCCAGAGACAGGGACGCCAAAAACAGCTCTCCGCCGGAAAGGGTGTCGACGTTTCTGCCGCCGCCGGAATAAGCGTCATAGATTTCCAAATCCAGGCCGCTGTATCCCCGGCTTGCCCCCTCCCGCTTTCGGCTGAGCTGATACCGACCGCCGCTCAGGGTAGTAAAGTACACGTTAGCCCGGCTTAAGATATCGTCCAGCATAACCCCAAGCACAAACATTTTCAAGGGCACGTTCATAGGATTTTTACCGCTGAAAAATCTGGCGATCCGTTCTGTTTTGGAATATTCCTCCTGAACCGCCTTGCTTTCCTCCTCTAAATCCCTGATTTTTTCCGCAGCCTGTTCCAGTGACTTCCTTTTCTGCAGAAGCCGGCCGGTTTTTTGCAGGCTTTCCCGGCTTTCCTCTTGAAGACTGGCATACTCCTGCTCCAGCGCTTCCTGATTCAGTTCTCCGGGAATTTCCCTCCCTGCAGCCTCCCATTGCTCCTTTGCCTCATGGGTTTGGTTCCGCAGAGCCCTTTCCCCCGCCGCGGCTGCCGCCAGAGCCTCTCCGGTTTTTGCAGACGCCTCCTGGGTTTCCTGGATTTTTTTCCGCAAGCTCTCTAACCGGGCTTGAACCTCTGTCAGGGAATTCCGCAATCCTTGCTCAGCCTGGTCAAGGCTCTGCCCCTGTCTTTCTTCCGGCAAGGTGCCCCAAAGGGAGCTAATCTCCGCGCTCACTGCGGACAGCTTATTTTCCCATTGCGCCTGCCGCTCCTTGCTCCGGTCAGCCTGGAGCTTGGCGGTTTTCTCCTCGTTTTCCCGCTGAGCCAGACGCTTCTCCCCCTGGGGCAGCAATTCTCCCGCCTTTTGCAATCCGGCAAGCTTCTTTTCCGCCGCCGCCAGCAAGGCTGGGAGCTTCTCAGGCGGGTATGGGAAGTCCGCTATCCGGCGCTCTGATTCCCTTACATTTTTCTCCAGCAGTTCCCGCTGGCCCTGGTGCTTGGTGAACGCTCCCTGGGCTGAGGTAAAGGCCTCCTGGGCCTCTTTTACCAGCCTTTTCAGGCGTTTTTCCTCCTCTGGGGTAACAGTTACTCCTATTTCCAGACTGGCCGGACTGGGATGGTGAACCGCACCGCACACAGGACAGGGCTCCCCATCCCGCAGGCCGGAGGCCAAATGCCCCGCCATATCCTCCCGTGCCTTTTGCTGCGCTCTTTCTAAGCTTTCCTGCAAGGCCGAAAGCTTTACCCTGGACTGCTCTAAAATCTCCTCCGCTTTTTGAAGGGCGCTTTGTTCCCCGGCCAAGCGTCTTTTGCCTTCCTCCCACTGCTTCAACAGTTCAAAGGCCGTTTTCAATTCCTGAAAGCTTCGGGAAGCTTCTGGCAAGGCTTTCAGCTTGTCATTCAGTTCCCTCAAATAAGCCCTTCCCCTTTCCACATTTTCCGCCGCGGAAAGAGCCTTTTGCTCCCACTCCAGCCGCTGCTCCTTCTGGCTGGCAATTTCCTTTTCTAAACGCTCCTTTTCCGCCGCTAAGCTTTTCAGCTTCGTCAGAGTTTCCATCTGCTCCTGGTGCTTCGCGGCCAGCTGGAGGCCAGCCGCCTTCTCCTCCTCCAGCCGGGCAAGCCCAGCCGCGGCCTTGACAGCCTCCTGCCGCTTCTGTTCCAAAGCCCTTTTCTCCGCTGCCGCTTGCGCAAGCTGCTTTTGAAGTCTTCGGAAAACAGTTTCCGTTTCCTTTAATCTGTTTACTCTTTGTATAATATCTGATATATTTTTTAAATCGTTTTCTGTTTTTTTCGCCGCAGCGATACTTTTCTCATACTCCTCCTCCGTAGCCTTCCGCAAAAGCTCCAGTTCCTCCGAGGCTTGAACGCCTTCGCTCTCCAAAACCGCTTGCCGGGCAGAGAGAAGCCCGCCGCAGCGCTGTTCCAAATCCTCCGCCATGCTCTGGGCGCACTTGGTGATCCGTTCCCACTTTTCGGTCTGGAATAGAGTTTGAAAGATCTTGGATTTTTCCGTGGAGTTGGAAAGCAGCAGCTTTCTAAACTCCCCCTGAGGCAAAACGATCACTTGTGAAAACTGCTCGCAGGTCAGCCCTAAAAGCCTTTGGGCGTATTCCCTCACTCTGGATTCAGCCCCGGAAGCCAGCAGCTCCCACTGCTCCCCGTTTCTCCGGCTGCATTGGTGCTCATCCCGCATCTCCATCCGCCCGCTGCCCCGGACCTTATGCCAGCGCCAGGACCGCTGAAAACGGTATTGCTCCTCCCCAAGAGAAAATTCAAAATCTACCACCGTCGGCACATCTTCCCCAGCAGACAGATTCCGCATATCCTGCCAGGTTCTCCGCCCGCCGGTGGCCCGGCAAAACAGCGCGAAGCAAATGGCGTCTAAAATGGTGGTTTTTCCTCCCCCTGTGGAGCCTGTAATTAAAAACAGCTTGCCCCGCAGGCCGGAAAAGGCAATCTCCACAGCGCCCTGATAGGGGCCGAACGCCTGCATTTTTAGACGAATCGGCGTCATTGCTCCGCCTCCCTTCCTACCTGAGCCAGAATCTGGTCAAACAGCGCCTGATCCTCCTCAGTCGCGCCGCTTTGGCATACGCTGGTGAGAAAGGCGCTGAAAATCTCTTTTTCCCCGCCGCGTTTTAGAAGCTCTCTTTTCTCCTGCTGTTCACCGGTCAAGCCCTCCAGGCCGCCGTTTTGCAGCCATTGGCTGGTAAGTCCCAGCAGATTTGGATAATACTCCCGCAGCTGGTCCACCGGCATATACACAGGCTTGTCGTCGGTCAGGGTCAGGAACACATAATCCTGGCAGGGAGACTTTTTTCCCTCCTCCATCAACTGGTCAAAGGCGGCCGTCAGGGTTCTCATCGGCCGCATAGGCACCACAGGAACCTGCCGGCAGTCCGTCTCATAACCCTTCAGAGTAACCACCGTACAGCCCTTTTTCTGCTTTTCCTCGTCAAAGGAATAGCACAGGGGAGAACCGGAATACCATCCGTTTGCGCCGGCTTTTTGAGGGCCGTGAAGATGCCCCAGCGCCGCATAAGTAAAATTACGGAAGCAGCCGGCTCCGACTTCCCCGCTGCCGCCTACATAGAGTGTGCTTTCCGAATCGGACGCCGTACTTCCCGCAACAAAGCAGTGGGAAACCAAAACGCTGGGCAGCGCCGGATCTCTCTTTTCCTCTAAACGGGAAAGCACCGCCTCATAGGCCTCTGAAAAGCCTCGGATCGAGTCGTCCCCCAGGACGTCCCTGGCCTCTGCGGGCTCAAAATAGGGCAGCAAAAAAATCTGAACCGATTCCCCGTTTTTCTCCAGGAGGATCGGTTCAAACGCGTCTTCCAGCCTTGCCGTAAGATAAATACCGCTTTTCCGCAGCAGCCTGGCGCCCACGCACAGGCGGTCGGCGCCGTCATGGTTGCCGGAAATCAGAAAAAACGGCACTTCCCTTCCCGCCATTTCGCTTACGGTCCAGTCGAAAAGCCGGATAGCCTCCACCGGGGCGATCTGGCGGTCATAAATATCCCCGGCCAGGATGACAAAGTCAGGCTGCTCGCGGTCCACGGCGGGCAGGAAAACCTGTTTGATAAAATATTCCTGATCCTCCAGCAAGGAGCGGCCGTAAATCATTTTTCCCAAGTGCCAGTCGGAGGTATGGATAAATTTCATAGCTTACCTTCTTCTTTTTCCCTGAGGGATTTCCGCCGGAACCAAATCATTAAACACCGCGTAGCTTTTAGCGGTAATCTTCCGGTCTAAGTGGAGACTGCCGAAAAACCACTTTTCATAAGCTACCTTAGTGGACAGCTCGTCCAAATAAGCGTCCAGCATATTGAAATTTCTCAGAGTATTATCAATAATTGTGCGTACCCTAGTAGGGGGCTCGTGGGTCACGATGTAATCCACCCTGCGGTCCACCTCATCCAGCCGGTCCACGCCGTGCTGCATTTCCTCCAGGGTGGGCATTTCCCGCTCCCACCATTTTCCCGCCTTGACCCGGTCCTCCTTTTCGATGCTCTCCCCGCCGCCAAAGGCAAAGATCTTTTTTCCCTCGATGGTGAACAGCTCTCCCCGCATCAGATGGCGGAGATTCGTACCGATACGGTGAACCCTTCCCCCGGCGTATTCCTCCTCCGGATAGCTTTCCAGCAGGTCGAAATTCTCATGGATGCCGTCTACAAACAGGATCTCGTACTTTTTCTTCTCCAGCTTTTTCAGCGCCTTTTTCTCCTCCTCGGTGCCTTCCCAGAGAAAGCCGAAATCTCCGCAGATAATCAGGGTATCCCCCTTTTTGATGTGCCGAAACGCGGAATCCTGAAAGCGTTCCATAAGACCGTGCATATCTCCCGTAATAAATATCATTTCAATTCCTCCCGTTAGGAAACTGTTATAATTGTCATAAATTTTTAATTTGCCTTTCCCGGATAAATAAGGTAAAATGGTATACATAATCCATTCTATTCTACAGGCAAAAAGGGGCGTGATGGCATCGTTAGACGATCAAAAATCATCCATGGCGGGGCACCGGCAGCAGCGGGAATCAGGGCCATCCTCCGCCGGCTGGGTACCTCCGCGGCAAGAGAGCGGAATTCCAATTGGTGAATATGGTCTCTGATTCCTTTTCAAGAAAGAGGCAGTGCTTATCGTTCCTATTTGGATTCCAAGCCATAGGAAATTCCCGTTTTAAAATCAGTATTCCAATGGCGGCGGTAGAAATCCATTTGCAGTACGGCGCAAGCGCTCACTGTGAAAATTTCCCGCAGGATGTCCAGAACCAGGCTGGACGACACGGCATAAAAATAAAAGCGCGCACCCGCTGATCTGTTTCAGTAATTTTATCATACCATATCGGAGGAAAAACTTCTATGAAAAAAAAGTTAATCCTTTTGTTTTCCTGTCTTTTTTTGTTTACCTCAATTTTCGCCTTTCCTGCCAGCGCGGCGGGGGATGAGGGTTTTACGATTGACTTTGAAACCAACTGCAATGCTATTTTCATGAAAAATCTGGATACCGGCACTGTGGTTTTCACAAAAAACGCGGATGAACGGATCGAGCCTGCTTCCACCACGAAAATTTTGACCTATATTGTAGTCAGTGAGAATGTGGAGGATTTAGACGGCACCACCGTAACTTTGACGCAAGAGCTGAAGGACTCCCTAGAGGGTACGGGAAGCTCAATCGCCAATATTATGGTTGGGGAAACCATGTCAATCTACGAGGCGCTGAACTGCCTGATGGTTCCCTCCGGCAATGACGCCGCAGTTATCCTTGCTGACTATGTGGGAGGCAGGAAAAACCAGGAGACCGGGAACCCGGAAAAGCTTTCCAATATAGACCGGTTCGTTCAAATGATGAACGACAAGGCCGCCGAGCTCGGCTGTACCGGCACCCACTTCGCCAACCCGGACGGACTTCATGACGAAAACCACTATACCACCGCCCGTGATATGGGAATCATGGCGGAATACGCCATGGATCTGCCCCGGTTTATGGACATTGTGAGCCAAACCTATCATATTGTTCCCGCCACCAATATGCAGGAAGAGCGGCGCTTAGACACTACCAATTTAATGATGCTGCCCGGCTATCCGGATTATTATTATCAATATGTCACCGGCATCAAAACCGGCTGGCACGACCAAGCCGGCGACTGTATTGTTACCACCGCCAAAGCCGAGGGCTACGCTTACCTGTGCGTGGCGATGGGCTCTCCCCACGTGGCGGGGCAGGACCCTGTTCCTGACAACGGCGCCATGATTGATTCCAAGGCGCTGTACCGCTGGGCGTTCCGCACCTTCACCTTGAAATCCATTGTAGATATGGAAAAGCCTCTGGCGGAAGTAAACTTGAACCTGGCCTGGGAAAAGGACACTCTCCTGCTGGTTCCGGAAAAGGATGTCACCGCCCTGCTTCCTAATGACGTGGATTTAAACTCCATCGTCGTATCCGAGGTGGAAAAGCCTGAGAGCGTCAACGCGCCTATTACGAAGGGAGAAATTTTAGGAAAGGCCACTCTTTCCTACGCCAATCACGAGCTCGCCACCATTAACCTGGTTGCCAGCGAGGACGTACAGAGAAGCGATCTGCTGTATTATTGGGAGGGCGCAAAGAATATCATATCTTCTCCCTGGTTTCTCGGAATTTGCGGCCTATTTGTATTACTCTTTATCATCTATCTGATCATCGCCACCATTTACAACCGCCGCGACCGCAGAAAGCGCAAGGTGAAAAAATACCGTAAATTTTAAACACGCCTTTGGTTCAGTCTTTTTCCGGCTGAGCGGCGAAGCAAAAGAATTGTTTAAAAGCCGTTCTATTTGTATATTATTCTTAAGAATAAACAATAAGTATATAAAAGTAAAAAATTATAAAATCATTTTAACAGAAAGCAAGGTTAGAACCCATGAGCGAGCTTCAAATGAAACAAATCAAAACCCCAGAGCAAATTAAGGAGATGTGCTTTTTAGCCTCCCGTATTTGGAGAGAGCACTACGGACAGATTCTTTCCGCCGACCAGATCACCTACATGGTGGAAAAATTTCAGTCCTTCAAGGCAGTCACTAATCAGATCGAGCATCAGGGCTATACCTACTGCTGGCTGGTCTGCGATGGCCAAAACGCCGGCTTTTGCGGCTACAAAATTGAAAACGGCGCCCTATTCCTCAGCAAGCTTTATATTGAGAAAACATTCCGGCGCAAAGGCTTGGCCAGCTTTGCTTTAGAAGAACTGAAAAAAATCTGCCGGGAGAAAAGCCTGGGCTACATCTGGCTGACCGTTAACCGGGATAATCTCGGTTCCGTGGCTTTCTACCGGCAGGCCGGCTTCTATGTGGATCACGACGAGGTGACCGATATCGGTCAAGGCTATGTGATGGATGACCACATTATGCGGCTGGACTTAGCCTCCTCCCCGGATTGATCTCACAACAGGCGCGGCAGACAGAAGCCGTTCCTTTCTTTCGTTTGCCGGCGTCTCTCGACTGTGTGCTGCAAACGAACGGACAGCCGCAGGTTAACCTGCGGCTGTCCATATTTTCCTGATCCCCTCTGATTTTTATATCATATCCTTTTTATTTTCTTGTTTTCTGCCTTTTGTATTCTCTTTTCCAACAATAAACAAAAAAATATAGGGCTGCTGAAAAAGCAGGCTGGTTCACAAATGAACCGGCCTGCTTTTTCTATTCCTGCATTTACCGCATAAAACGATTCGTGCTGTCCAGTGTTTGCTGTGCGAAGGGATCTTCCGTTTCCGGTAGTTATCGCGGGAAAAAATTTAAGGTTATTCAGCCTTGCCGGAAAAATTTTCTTTCGATTCTATTCGCGGCGATTTTTCAGACTGACGCCACAGCTTTCAAAAATTCGTTCGATTTTCTCTATTTTATAGAAATCGTCCAGCGTATCATCCTGCAATATTTCTTGAATCCGGTTTAAAGCCTGTACGGATTTCGTCATGATAACCTGCTGGTAATCAAACTGAAGCTCATTAAAATTACGGACTAAAAGCCTGCCCAATTCCTGATATAAAAGTTCTTTACATATTTTCATAGGTTTCCCCCCATTTTGTCTCATTTTTACAACCGAGTAAAACTCATATTTGGAGTAAAATCAATAAAAATGAAATAATTAGTAAAAATTGGTACAAAAAAATGTGGTGAAAAATATGCCAAAGCCAAGGAGCGAAACCGGCGATAAAAATTTTATATCTGATCGTTTAAAAAGTTTACGAAAAGAACATCATATGTCACAACGAGAATTGGCAACACGATTGCAGTTGTTAGGAATGGACATTGATAAAAATGTGATTACCCGAATCGAAACCAACAAAAGGTATGTAACCGATATAGAGCTTCAAGCGTTAGCGAAAATTTTCGGCGTTTCCTACGAAGCTCTGATTGATGGTGTTGACAAGCCATAACTGGTATGCTTTTCAATTTCTACCGCTTGATTTTTGATTTTTTTCCTTTAAAACAAACGCAAAAAGCCAGCCCTGCGGTCTGATGATGCCTTAGGTAAAATGGAATCGCAGCCATCAGGCTGTCGGGCCGCCGGCAGTACCGGCAGTTTTCGATATAACAAAAGGCTGTTCAAAATCGCCGCCATGGGCGGTAAGCTTTGAACAGCCTTTGTTTGCTTTGAGAATTTGTGCTTAAGATAAATTTGTTTTAGGGAAAGATAAAACATATCTAAGATCCGTGACCTTTCGCCCGCCTTCTTCCCCTTCCAGACGATCCCCGTTCCAGGTAAAGCCATTTTTCTCATAGAATCTTCTTGCTCTTTCGTTTTTCTCCAAAACCCATAGGTAAATTTTTGAATAGCCCTTTTCTTTTAATTGTCTCATGGCATCCTGAATCAATAACCTGCCGTATCCTTTTCCACGGGCCTCCAGCAGCAAATGAAAGGATACGATTTCACCCCATCCGGCAAACGCCTGATCCCTAGCGGCGCTGAAGGTAATGCAGCCAAAGGGTTTTTCTTCTTCCTCGATCACTCTGATTTCAAGCCCCTGCTCCATCATGTCTTTCAGAGGTGCGACCCAGCGTCGATAGGAAAGCTGGTCCAAAAAATCATCCGGCAGGATTCCACGGTATGCGGTTTTCCAGCTTAAAGCGTGAATCCTGCTCACCGTTTCCAGATCCTGCACACCGGCAGTTCGAATTTTCAATTTATTTTCCTTCTTCCATAACAAATTCTTCCCGTTATCTGGTGAAAGAACTCCAATCCGGCTTATAAATCTTCTCGCTGTTCCATATGCCCATAACTATAGACAGAAGCCTTTTCCTCCCCCACTAAAATTGTTGCGATGGCGGAAACAAAACATTCTTCTGGCTAAGGAAGATACTAATTATAGCGCATAAAGAAACATGCAAAAAGGCCCGGACAGATTTGTCCGGGCCTTTTCCACGCTCAAAGATAATTTAATTACTCGTTGATGGCGGTAACAACGCCGGAACCAACGGTACGGCCGCCTTCACGGATAGCGAAGCGCAGACCTTCTTCGATAGCGATAGGAGTGATCAGCTCAACGTCCATCACAACGTTGTCACCAGGCATGCACATCTCGGTGCCCTCGGGCAGAGAGATTACGCCGGTAACGTCAGTAGTTCTGAAATAGAACTGAGGACGATAGTTATTGAAGAAAGGAGTATGACGTCCGCCTTCTTCCTTGGTCAGAACGTACACCTGGCCCTTGAACTTGGTGTGAGGATGAATGGAGCCGGGCTTAGACAGAACCTGTCCGCGCTCGATTTCATTTCTCTGGATACCACGGAGCAGAGCGCCGATGTTATCGCCGGCCTCAGCATAGTCCAGAATCTTGCGGAACATTTCGATACCGGTAACAACGGTCTTCTTCTTCTCGTCAGCCAAGCCAACGATTTCAACTTCCTCACCAGTCTTCAGCTGTCCACGCTCAACTCTACCAGTGGCAACAGTACCACGGCCGGTAATGGTGAACACGTCCTCAACAGGCATCAGGAAGGGCAGGTCAGCCTTACGGTCAGGAGTGGGGATATAGCTGTCAACAGCCTCCATCAGTTCTTTGATGCAGGCATACTCGGGAGCGTTAGGATCCTTGGAGTCAGACTCCAGAACCTTCAGAGCAGAACCCTTGATGATGGGGGTATCGTCGCCCGGGAACTCATACTCGTTCAGGGTCTCGCGGACTTCCATCTCTACCAGTTCCAGAAGCTCCTCGTCGTCAACCTGGTCAACCTTGTTCAGGAATACGATGATATAGGGCACGCCTACCTGGCGGGCCAGCAGCAGGTGCTCCTTGGTCTGAGCCATAGGGCCGTCGGTAGCAGCGATAACCAGGATAGCGCCGTCCATCTGAGCGGCACCGGTGATCATGTTCTTAACATAGTCGGCGTGGCCGGGGCAGTCAACGTGAGCATAGTGGCGTTTTTCGGTCTCATACTCAACGTGAGCGGTATTAATGGTAATACCACGCTCTCTCTCCTCGGGAGCCTTATCGATGTTGGCGTAATCCACATACTCCGCGTCGCCCTCCAGGTTCAGAACCTTGGTGATCGCAGCGGTCAGAGTGGTCTTGCCATGGTCAACGTGACCGATGGTGCCAATGTTAACATGGGGTTTTGTTCTTTCAAACTTAGCCTTTGCCATTGGGATTTCCTCCTTTTTAATCAGAAAATAATTTTAAATTTCATAAGCCGGGCTATAATCCTCATTTTAGCAATTCTTTTCCTAAATTGCAATAGTTTTGGATAAGTTATTCGGCTTTCTTTGTACGGCTGGAAATAATCTTTTCGCCAACAGACTTGGGAACCTCCGCGTAATCGCTGGGCTCCATGGTATACTGCCCGCGTCCCTGAGTCTTAGAGCGCATATCGGTAGCGTAACCGAACATCTCAGACAAAGGAACCATGGCGTTGATGCGCTGGGCACCCGGGAGAGCGTCCATGCCCTGAATCATACCGCGGCGGGAGTTCAAGTCTCCGATAACGTCGCCCATGTATTCCTCAGGCACAATAACCGCAACCTTCATAATCGGCTCCATGAGAACCGGCTGAGCCTTTCTCATTGCCTCCTTGAAGGCCATGGAAGCGGCGATCTTAAACGCCATTTCAGAGGAGTCAACCTCATGATAAGAACCGTCGTACAAAGTAACTTTTACGTCGACTACATTGTAGCCGGCCAGGACGCCGGAGAGCATAGCTCCCTGGATACCCTGATCAACCGCCGGGATATATTCCTTCGGAATCGCGCCGCCGACGATTGCGTTCACGAACTCATAGCCCTTACCGGGATTGGGTTCGATTCTAATCTTAACATGACCATACTGGCCTTTACCGCCGGACTGCCGGGCATACTTGTTGTCCACGTCCGCAGTACCGCGGATGGTCTCCTTGTAAGCAACCTGAGGCTTACCAACGTTGGCCTCCACCTTGAATTCACGGAGCAGTCTGTCCACGATGATTTCCAGGTGAAGCTCGCCCATACCAGCGATAATGGTTTGACCGGTTTCCTCGTCGGTGTAAGCCTTAAAGGTGGGATCCTCTTCCGCCAGCTTAGCCAGAGCGATGCCCATCTTTTCCTGTCCAGCCTTGGTCTTAGGCTCGATGGCTACACGGATAACCGGCTCCGGGAACACCATGGATTCCAGGATAACCGGATGCTTTTCATCGCACAGGGTATCGCCGGTGCTGGTGTTCTTCAGTCCTACCGCCGCCGCGATATCGCCCGCATAGCAGCATTCGATATCCTGACGGTGGTTCGCGTGCATCTGCAGGATTCTGCCGATACGCTCATTGTTGTCCTTGTTGGCGTTGTACACCGTGGTACCGGCGTTGATGGTACCGGAATACACACGGAAGAAGCACAGCTTGCCCACAAAGGGGTCGGTCATAATCTTGAACGCCAGAGCGGAGAACGGCTCGTCGTCGGAGGAGTGGCGGACCACTTCTTCTTCGGTTTCCGGGTTAATACCCTTAATCGCCGCTACATCCGTCGGGGCGGGCATATAATCCACGATCGCATCCAGCAGCTTCTGTACGCCCTTGTTGCGGTAGGAAGTACCGCAGGTGACAGGAACCATAGTGTTAGCGATACAGGATTTGCGGATGGTGCGCTTGATCTCGTCGACAGTGAGCTCCTCGCCGCCCAGATATTTCTCCAGCAGCTCGTCATCCTGCTCAGCGACGTGCTCGATCAGCTCAGCGCGGTATTTTTCCGCCAGCTCCTTCATGTCGTCCGGAATTTCTTCCACCTTCATGTCGGTGCCCATTTCGTCATAATAAACATCAGCCTTCATTTCCACCAGGTCGATGATACCCTTAAAGGTATCCTCAGAGCCAATAGGCAGCTGAATCGGAACGGCATTGCACTGCAGACGGTCCTTCATCATCTGGACGACCCGATAGAAATCGGCGCCCATGATATCCATCTTATTGACATAGGCCATTCTCGGCACGTGGTATTCGTCAGCCTGGCGCCATACGGTTTCAGACTGAGGCTCCACGCCGCCCTTGGCGCACAGAACTGTTACAGAGCCGTCCAGCACTCTCAGGGAGCGCTGCACCTCTACGGTAAAGTCAACGTGGCCGGGGGTGTCGATGATGTTGATACGATGTTCCTTCCAGAAGCACGTGGTAGCGGCGGAGGTAATGGTGATACCTCTCTCCTGCTCCTGCGCCATCCAGTCCATGGTAGCAGCACCGTCGTGGGTTTCGCCGATCTTATGGTTTACGCCCGTATAGTACAGAATACGTTCCGTTGTTGTTGTTTTACCGGCATCGATGTGAGCCATGATGCCGACATTACGGGTTTTCTCAAGTGAAACCTGTCTTGGCATAGTGTCGGGTCCTCCTTAATTGGTCTCAAATTACCATCTGTAATGTGCAAACGCCTTATTGGCCTCTGCCATCTTGTGGGTGTCGTCACGCTTCTTAGCAGCGCCGCCGACGCCATTGATCGCATCAAGGATTTCTCCGGCAAGCCTTTCTTTCATGGTCTTTTCAGATCTCAGTCTTGCGTAATTGGTGAGCCATCTCAGACCTAAGGTCTGGCGTCTCTCCGGGCGGACCTCCATAGGAACCTGGTAGGTGGCGCCGCCGACACGGCGGGCCTTTACCTCCAACAGGGGCATGATGTTCTCCATAGCCTGTTCAAAGGTCTCCAGGGGATCCTTGCCTGTTTTTTCTTGGATAATCTCAAAAGCACCGTATACGATCTTCTGGGACACACCCTTTTTGCCGTCAACCATAACGTTGTTGATCAGGCGGGTTACTAATTTTGAATTGTAAAGCGGGTCTGGCAAAACATCACGTTTTGCAATTGAGCCTCTTCTTGGCACTTCGCTTCCCTCCTTCATATAGATGATATCATCGGTACTCGAAAGCGACAAACTCCCGCGGGCCAATACAGAGACATATCTATCTAGTATATATCACTGCATTGTTTTGCAGATGTTACATGCAATTAAATTGCGCGTTAAGCGCAAGCCCATACGTGTTTGGTCACAATCTTAACTCTTTGCGCCGGCCTTCGGACGCTTCGCGCCGTACTTGGAACGGGCCTGCATTCTTTTGGCAACGCCCTGGGCATCCAATGTTCCGCGGATAATATGGTAACGCACACCAGGAAGATCCTTAACACGTCCACCACGAATCAGCACAACACTATGCTCCTGCAGGTTGTGGCCCACACCCGGAATATAAGAGCTTACCTCAATTCCGTTAGAAAGCCGGACTCTGGCGATTTTTCTTAAAGCAGAGTTGGGCTTCTTGGGGGTAGCAGTCTTAACAGATGTGCAAACTCCACGCTTCTGCGGTGAATTTTGATCAATCGCCACACGCTTTTTAGAGTTCCATCCTTTTAAGAGAGCCGGAGCCTTTGCTTTTTTCTCGGAAACCTCACGTCCCTTACGGACCAGTTGGTTAAAGGTTGGCATATGACACCTCCTCACAAAAATTTATTATGTGAAACAGGACAATAAAAGTATTGTCCTGTTTACAGCAAAATAACAGTTTTCGGATTCAGAAGCAAAAAGCTGATGAATCCTCTCCTTTTCCCCGCCCTTCCGGAATCGAAGAGACGAGGGAACCGGCCGGCGGCTTTTCCTTTCGGCGGCCTGGAAATTCCTATTTTTCAGCGGTTTTCAGGAGCCTTTTCAAGCTTGACCTTCCCAGCCGGACACGAAAGTGGAAATTACCGCCCACAATTGTTTATGATAGCACTAAAACGCCTCATTTGTCAAGGGATTCGGCGTATTCTGGACCTCCTCCAGCTCGACGTCGTTATACCGGTGCATTCCGGTGCCGGCCGGCACCAGCTTACCGATAATTACGTTCTCCTTCAGGCCCAGCAGCGGGTCAACCTTACCCTTGATAGCGGCGTCGGTGAGCACTCTGGTGGTCTCCTGGAAAGAGGCGGCTGACAGGAACGAATCGGTAGCCAGAGACGCCTTGGTGATACCCAGCAGGGTCGGCGTACAGGTGGCCTCCCGCAGATCCAGCTCACCGGCTGCGATTCTGGCACGGATTTCCTCATTGGCGGTATCGAATTCGCTCTTTTCCACCAGGGAGTTAGGCATCAGCAGCGTGTCGCCCTCATCGTCCACCCGGACCTTCTTCATCATCTGGCGTACGATAACCTCGATATGCTTATCGTTGATATCAACACCCTGCATCCGGTATACTCTCTGAACCTCCTGGATCAGGTAATTCTGGACAGCGTCGGTGCCCTTGATAGCGAGAATATCGTGGGGGTTCACGGAACCCTCGGTGATCATATCGCCGGCCTCGATCACGTCGCCCTCCTCCACATGGACTCTGGAGCCGAAGGGGATCAGATAGGATTTCTCCTCGCCGGTTTCCTGGTTAAATACAACGGCATGGCGGTTCTTTTTGATTTCCTCAAACCGGACCTTGCCGCCGATCTCACTGATGATGGCCAAGTGCTTCGGCTTTCTGCCCTCGAACAGCTCCTCGACACGGGGCAGACCCTGGGTGATATCCTCCGCGCTGGCGACGCCGCCGGTGTGGAAGGTTCTCATGGTCAGCTGAGTGCCGGGCTCGCCGATGGACTGGGCGGCGATGATACCCACCGCCTCGCCTACCGTGACAGGCATGCCGTTGGCCAGGTTGGAGCCATAGCACTTTTTGCAGACGCCGTGCTTGGCCTTACAGTTGAGGATAGAGCGGATCTGGATCTTCTTGACGCCGGCGTTAACGATGATATCGGCGTCCTCGTCGGTCATCATCTTATCCTTGGACACCAGCACCCTGCCGGTTTCAGCGTCCACAAAATCCTCGCACAGATATCGGCCGATCAGGCGCTCGTGCATGGACTCGATGACCTCCTTGCCGTCCCGGATGTCGAAAACCTCCAGGCCGGTGGCGGCGCCGCAGTCATCCTCCCGGATGATCACATCCTGGGAAACGTCTACCAGACGGCGGGTCAGATAACCGGAGTCCGCCGTTCTCAGGGCGGTATCCGCCAGACCCTTTCTGGCGCCGCGGGAAGAGATGAAGTATTCCAAAATATTCAGGCCTTCACGGTAATTGGCCCGAATTGGGATTTCAATAACCTTACCGGAGGTGTTGGCGATCAAGCCTCTCATGCCGGCAAGCTGACGGATCTGGCTCATGGAGCCACGGGCGCCGGAATCCGCCATCATATAAATGGGATTGTAGCGATCCAGGCCGGACTGCAGCTTCGCGGTAACGTCGTTGGTGGCCTTATCCCAGATTTTCAGAACCGCCGCGGAGCGCTCCGCGTTGGAGATCAAGCCCCTGCGGAACTGAGCGCCCACCCGGTCGACCTGCTTATCCGCTTCCGCCAGGATTTCCTTCTTCTCCGGCGGGATGGTGGCGTCGCAGACGGCTACAGTGATGCCGCTCTGGGTGGAATATTTATAGCCCTGGGCCTTGATGTTATCCAAAACCTCAGAGGTTTTCGCGGTGCCGTGCACCTTGATACAGCGGTCGATGATCTTGCCCAGCTGCTTTTTGCCCACCAGGAAGTCGATCTCCAAATCAAACAGGTGCTCCGGATCGGAACGGTCCACAAACCCCAGATCCTGAGGAATCGGCTGGTTGAAAATGATCCGGCCCACGGTGGTTTCGATCAGCTTGGAGATGGTTTCCTCCCCGAGCTCCAGAGTGCGGCGCACCTTGATCTTGGCGTGAAGGCTGATCGCCTTGGCGTCATACGCCATCAGCGCCTCGTCAAAATCGCGGAACACCTTGCCCTCGCCCTTTTCCCCGTCCTTATCCAGGGTCAGGTAATAGGAACCCAGAACCATATCCTGCGTTGGCACGGTTACCGGACGTCCATCGGAGGGCTTGAGCAGGTTGCCGGCTGCCAGCATCAGGAACCGGGCCTCGGCCTGGGCCTCAGCGGACAGCGGCACGTGAACAGCCATTTGGTCGCCGTCAAAGTCGGCGTTATAAGCGGTACAGGATAGGGGATGCAGCTTCAGGGCTCGGCCCTCTACCAGCACAGGCTCAAAGGCCTGAATACCCAGCCTATGCAGGGTGGGAGCGCGGTTCAAAAGCACCGGATGCCCCTTGATGACCACTTCCAGGGCGTCCCAAACCTCTGGCTTCGCCCGCTCCACCGCTTTTCTGGCGGCCTTGATATTGCTGACGGCGCCGGTTTCCACCAGGCGCTTCATGACAAAGGGCTTGAACAGCTCCAGAGCCATTTCCTTCGGCAGGCCGCACTGGTACATTTTCAGCTCCGGGCCTACCACGATAACGGAACGGCCGGAATAGTCCACGCGCTTGCCCAGCAGGTTCTGGCGGAAACGCCCCTGCTTACCCTTCAGCATATCGGAAAGGGATTTCAGCGGACGGTTGTTGGGGCCGGTTACCGGCCTGCCCCGGCGGCCGTTATCGATCAAAGCGTCAACCGCTTCCTGAAGCATGCGCTTTTCATTGCGGACGATGATGTCCGGGGCGCCCAGCTCCAGCAGCCTTTTCAGGCGGTTGTTCCGGTTGATGACTCTTCTGTAAAGGTCGTTCAGGTCAGAGGTGGCGAATCTGCCGCCGTCCAGCTGAACCATAGGACGGATATCCGGGGGAATGACCGGCACCACGTCCAGGATCATCCACTCCGGGCGGTTGCCGGAAAGCCGGAAGCTTTCCACGACCTCCAGGCGCTTCAGCAGGCGGACCCGCTTTTGCCCGGTGGCGGTAGCAAGCTCTTCCTTCAGCTCGTTGGAGAGGGCATCCAGGTCGATTTCCTCCAGGAGCTTTTTAATGGCTTCCGCGCCCATGCCGGCCTCGAAATCGTCCTCATATTTTTCCCGCATATCCCGGTATTCTTTTTCATTCAGGAACTGCTGCTTGGTCAGCTCTCTGGCGGCGCCGGGGTCGGTGACGATGTACATGGCAAAGTACAGCACCTTTTCCAGCATCCGGGGAGAGATATCCAAAATCAGGCCCATCCGGGAGGGGATCCCCTTAAAATACCAGATATGGGAAACCGGCGCGGCCAGCTCGATGTGGCCCATACGCTCTCTTCTCACCTTGGAGCGGGTAACCTCTACGCCGCAGCGGTCGCAGATTTTACCCTTATAGCGGATCCTTTTATACTTGCCGCAATGGCACTCCCAGTCCTTGGTCGGTCCGAAAATGCGCTCGCAGAACAAGCCGTCCCGCTCGGGCTTCAGGGTTCTGTAATTGATGGTTTCCGGCTTCTTTACCTCGCCGTAGGACCACTCTCGAATTTTATCCGGAGAGGCCAGTCCGATTTTAATTGACTCAAAAACGTTAAACTCCATCCTATCGCCCCTCCTTATTCTTCACGAATATCACTTGCAATGGAATCAAAATCCAAAAGATCGTCTCCGTCTTCGTCAAAAAAGCCGGAATCGTCAAACATGTTGTTATCGTCCGGATCGTCCTCCAG
Organism: [Clostridium] leptum DSM 753; assembly: GCA_000154345.1. Lineage (GTDB taxonomy): Bacteria > Bacillota > Clostridia > Oscillospirales > Acutalibacteraceae > Clostridium_A > Clostridium_A leptum. The sequence goes on along the minus strand of DS480350.1, from coordinate 495,626 downwards.
GGTGTAGCCATCCATGGAGGTCATGACTTCATCCTCCTCCAGAATGGTGCCGCCGTCGTTCAAGCCGATATCGTCATCGTCGTCAAAGTTCTGCTTTAGGTCGATCTCCTGCTCATCCTTATCCAGCACCTTTACATCCAGGCCCAGGGACTGAAGCTCCTTAATGAGCACCTTGAAGGACTCAGGAATACCGGGCTCCGGAATGTTCTGGCCCTTGACGATGGACTCGTAAGTCTTCACTCTGCCCACCACGTCGTCGGACTTCACCGTCAGGATCTCCTGCAGGGTATAGGCCGCGCCGTAAGCCTCCAGGGCCCAAACCTCCATCTCGCCGAAACGCTGGCCGCCGAACTGAGCCTTGCCGCCCAGAGGCTGCTGGGTAACCAAGGAGTAAGGCCCGGTGGAACGTGCATGGATCTTATCGTCAACCAGATGGTGCAGCTTCAGGTAATACATATAGCCCACGGTGACGGGATTATCAAACAGCTGTCCGGTTCTGCCGTCTCTCAGCCAGGTCTTTCCGTCCTCGGAAAGGCCGGCCTCCCGGAAGCACTCGAAAATATCCTCTTCATTGGCGCCGTCGAATACCGGCGTCATGATCTTCCAGCCCAAAGCCTTGGCGGCATAGCCTAAGTGAACCTCCAGCACCTGGCCGATGTTCATACGGGAAGGTACGCCCAAGGGGTTCAATACGATATCCAGCGGGGTGCCGTCAGGCAGATACGGCATATCCTCCTGAGGCAGGATCCTGGAAACAACGCCCTTGTTTCCATGGCGGCCCGCCATCTTGTCTCCCACCGAGATCTTTCTCTTCTGGGCCACATAGCAGCGCACCACCTTGTTCACTCCCGGAGGCAGCTCGTCGTGGCTGTTCTCTCTGGTGAACACCTTCACGTCTACCACGATGCCGTATTCGCCGTGCGGCACTCTCAGGGAGGTATCTCTCACCTCTCTGGCCTTCTCGCCGAAGATGGCGCGCAGCAGCCGCTCCTCTGCGGTCAGCTCCGTCTCTCCCTTAGGAGTGACCTTGCCTACCAGGATATCCCCGGCGCGGACCTCGGCGCCCACATGGATAATGCCGTTTTCATCCAGATCCTTCAGCAGATCCTCATTGACATTGGGAATGTCGCAGGTGATCTCCTCCGGCCCTAATTTGGTATCCCGGGCCTCGGTCTCATATTCCTCGATGTGAATCGAGGTATAAACGTCGTCGCGGACGATTTTTTCGTTGATGAGGACCGCGTCCTCGTAGTTGTAGCCTTCCCAGGTCATAAAGCCGATCAAGGCGTTTTTACCCAGGCTGATCTCGCCGTTGCAGGTGGCGGGGCCGTCGGCCAGCACCGCGTTTTTCTTCACCCGCTGTCCCTTGGAGACCACCGGAACCTGATTGACGCAGGTGCCCTGGTTGGAGCGCATAAACTTAATCACATGATAGGTGTCCGTGGTGCCGTCGTCATTCTTCATTCGGATCTCGTCGGCGCTGACGGCTTCCACCACGCCATCCTTTTTCGCCAGGATACATACGCCGGAGTCAACGCCGGCCTTGTATTCCATGCCGGTGCCCACGATGGGCGCCTCTGTCTTCAGAAGGGGAACCGCCTGCCGCTGCATGTTGGAGCCCATCAGTGCGCGGTTGGCGTCGTCGTTCTCCAGGAAGGGGATCATGGCGGTGGCCACGGAAACTACCATCCGGGGAGAAACGTCCATATAATCCGCCCGGTCCCGCTCCACCTCCACGAACTCGTCGCGGAAACGTCCGTTGACCTTGGCGTGGAGGAAATACCCGTTTTCATCCAGCGGCTCGTTGGCCTGGGCCACGATGTAATCGTCCTCCATATCGGCGGTCATGTAAACCACCTCGTTGGTCACCACGTGGTTAACCTTATCCACCTTGCGGAACGGAGCCTCGATAAAGCCGTACTCGTTGATTCTGGCGAAGGTGGCCAAATAAGAAATCAGGCCGATGTTGGGGCCTTCCGGCGTCTCGATCGGGCACATGCGGCCGTAGTGGCTGTAGTGTACGTCACGGACCTCGAACCCGGCCCGGTCTCTGGAAAGGCCGCCGGGGCCCAGAGAGGAAAGCCTTCTTTTGTGGGTCAGCTCAGCCAGCGGGTTGTTCTGATCCATAAACTGAGACAGTGGAGAGGAGCCGAAAAACTCCTTGATCGCCGCCACAACCGGGCGGATGTTGATCAAAGCGTGAGGAGTCAGCACCTCCAGATCCTGAGCCTGAAGGGTCATTCTTTCCCGGATGACCCGTTCCAAGCGGGAAAAGCCGATACGGAACTGGTTTTGCAGCAGCTCGCCGACAGAGCGGATTCTGCGGTTGCCCAGGTGGTCGATATCATCGGTAGAGCCGATGCCGCAGGCCAGGCAGTTCATATAGTTGATGGAGGCGAAAATATCATCCACGATAATGTGCTTGGGGATCAGCTCGTCCTCCCGCTCCCGCAGGGCGTCTTTCAGCTCTTCGGGGGTGCGGGCGGCTTCCAGGATCTCAGCCAGCACGCTGAAGCGGACCTTTTCGTTAATGCCGCATTCCTTTTTCGCGTCGAAATCCACGTAGCAGGAAATATCCACCATACCGTTAGAGATGATCTTGACCGGCTCCTCCTGTCCCTCTGCCATGACATAGGCCACGGTCACGCCGGCGTTTTCCACCTGCACCGCTTCCTCACGGCTCAGCACCTTGCCCTCGTCGAACATCACCTCGCCGGTGAGCGGGTTGGCGATAGGCGCGGCCAGCTTCTGGCCCTGGAGACGGTTGGAGATTCCAAGCTTTTTATTGTATTTATAGCGTCCCACCCGGGACAGGTCGTAACGCCGTGCGTCAAAAAACAGGGCGTTTATATGGGACTGGGCGCTTTCAATAGTAGGGGGCTCGCTGGGGCGGAGCTTCCGGTAAACCTCCAGCAGGGCCTCCTCAGTGGTTTTGCACGGATCCTTTTCGATGGTAGCCTTGATTCTCTGGTCGTTGCCGAAATAATCTAAAAGCTCCCCGTCGGTGCCCAAGCCTAAAGCGCGGATAAACACGGTAATCGGGATCTTGCGGTTTTTATCAATACGGACATAGAACACGTCGTTGGCGTCGTTTTCATACTCCAGCCAGGCGCCCCGGTTGGGGATCACGGTAGAGCTGAACAGCTCTTTACCGGTTTTATCGTATTCCATTTTATAGTAAACGCCAGGAGAACGAACCAATTGGGAAACAATTACGCGCTCGGCACCGTTAATCACAAAGGTGCCGCTGTCGGTCATCAGAGGAAAATCGCCCATGAACACTTCGGATTCTTTGATCTCGCCGCTTTCCTTATTGAGAAGCCGGGCCGTCACCCGAAGGGCGGCCGCGTAGGTGGTGTCTCTTTCCTTGCACTCTTCCACCGTGTAGTTTGGCTTGTCTACATCCAGCTTGTAGTCTACAAAGTCCAGAACCAGGTTGCCAGTGTAATCCGTAATCCCGGAAACATCCTTAAAGACTTCCTTCAGTCCTTCGTCCAGAAACCACTGGTAGGAATCCTTTTGTACCTCGATCAGGTTCGGCATTTCCAGAACCTCATCAATGCGGGAAAAACTCATTCGCACCGTTTCTCCCAAGTGCACCGGTTTGACGTTCACCATAGGCTCAATCACTCCTTTATCTATTTACCGCCGTGCGGCGGTACCAACGCAACGCTTTCCAGCCACCAAAAATTTTCACATTTCCCCTTGCATTTTTGTCGCAATGATGATAATATTAAGTGGAGTTAGGGTATATGTTTCCATTATGATGCAGTATATTATTTTATAATACTTTCGGGGGATTGTCAAGGAAAACTAGGAAAGTTTTTCTTTTTTCTTTTACCCCTTTTTTATTTTATTCCCTTTTTCTTCCTGTTAATCAAGGTTTTCCATCACGGTCTTAAAACATAGCGCATCCGGCGCCTATCCCTAAAAGTTGAAAGCGTTAAAAAGCTGCTAAAGCGCCCTGTCCGAAACAAATTTCCGGACAGGGCGCTTTTTATCCTTTTTACGCACAGCTGTAAACCAGATGCTTTTTTACAATTCTTCATTCGTTTCATGTTGATTGTAAATTTCTTCGGCGCGCTCTTCTTTCACGCCAGGCTCAGGCCCTTGCGGCCGTATTTCCCAGGCGGCTTTCCGCTTTACCTTTCTGAGAAAAATAAAGAAGCATACCAGATGGCCTAAAAAAGTAACCGCCCAAGTCACGGGATAAGACAAATACAAGGTAAACAAGGAACGGTCCAAAGCGAAAACGGTATAAATCCATAAAATCCGCAGGCCACAGGCGCCGGTCAGCGAGATCACCGTAGGCGTAATAGAATAGCCCAGCCCCCGCACCGAGCCGCAGGCTACATCCATCATGCCGCAGAAGAAATAGGTGGAGAAAATCAGCTCCATCCGCAAAGCGCCGTAGCTGATCACTTCAGGCTCACCGGAATAAATCCCCAGAAGCTGGTTCATAAACAAAAGCCCCAGCCCGCCCATACCGGCCCCTACCACAAACACCACCGCCAGGCAGCGCCAGAGCACCGGTTTGATCCTTTCCATTTTTCCCGCGCCAATATTTTGGCTGGTAAAGCTCAGGGATGCCTGGTAAATAGCGTTCATGGAGGTATACACAAAGCCCTCCAGGTTGGTAGCGGCCGTATTTCCCGCAACCACCAAGGAGCCAAAGGAATTGACTGAGGACTGGATCAGCACATTAGAAACATTGAACACCGCCCCCTGGATTCCGGCAGGCAGCCCTACTTTTGTGATTTCAATCAGCTTATCCTTGTAGATGCGAAGCTCCTTAAGGCAAAGCTGATAGACGGTTTCGCTTCGCATCAGGCAGACCACAATCATGACCGCCGACACGCACTGGGAAATCACGGTAGCAACAGCCACGCCGGCGACGCCCATATGGAACACGATAACAAACACCAAATTCAGCACAACATTAATCGCACCGGCGATCAGCAGAAACAGCAGCGGCCTCTTGGTGTCGCCCACCGCCCTTAGAATAGCCGCACCGAAATTATATACCATCAGAGCCGGCATTCCTACGAAAATGATCCGCATATAGAGCACCGCCTGGTCCAGAACATTTTCCGGCGTCCCCATGACCTCCAGCAAAGGCCGGGCCAACGCAATCCCAATGACGATCAGCGCTGCCCCGCAGATCATGCTGACCAGCATGGAAGTATGGACGACCTCGTGGACGTCCTTCCATTTCTGGGCGCCATAGTACCGGGCGGTCATAATGCTGCAGCCAATAGAGAAACCTAGGAACACATTGACGATTAGGTTATTTAAAGCGCTGGTAGACCCCACCGCCGCCAGCGCGTCGCTTCCTGTAAACTGCCCTACCACCACGATATCGGCGGCATTGAACAAAAGCTGCAAGATCCCCGAGCAGATCAGTGGAATGGAAAATTGAAGAATCTTTCCTAACAGCGGTCCATTGCACATATCGATCTCATAGGAACGTTTCACAGTCAAAATCCCGCCCTTTCCTAAGCTTCGCTTAACCTTTCACCCCCATTCTATTCTTTTCTCTATTAAAATACAAGAGCCCGCAGGATTTTACTGCAACTTTATTTCATCTGAAGGAAATAAAAAAATATTTAGGCAAGGGCGCAGGCTATCTATTTACATCCATTTCAGCCTGCAATATAATTGAGAAAAACAGCTCCATAGATATCAATTCAAACAGGAGGATGTCCTATGAAAGGCAACTATTTTCTGGGAAGCCGTCAGTTCCAAGTGAGAGAAATGAGCTTTCCGCCTTTAGGAGATTTTGAGGTGAAAATCCAGAATATGGCGGCGGGAATCTGCGGGACCGACATTCATATCTATCATGGGGAAAAGGGTTCCGCGGAGGTTACTCCTCCGGTGGTGCTGGGCCATGAATACGCCGGCGTGGTGGTGGAAACCGGCCGCGGCGTGACCACGGTGCGGACCGGGGACCACGTGACGGTGGATCCTAACATCTATTGCGGAACATGCCCCTATTGCAAGGCCGGAAAAAAGCAGCTGTGCAGCAATCTGGTAGCCGTGGGCGTTAACTTTGACGGCGGCTTTGCCCAATACAGCGTGGTGCCGGAGGGGCAGGTGTACCGCTTAAACCCGGAAGTCAGCTTTGCGGAGGGCGCTATGGCGGAGCCTCTCGCCTGCTGTATCCACGGTGTGGAGCTTGCCGGAATCGAACTGGGCGATACGGTCTGCGTCATCGGCGGCGGCGCGATCGGCCTGCTGATGGTACAGCTTGCCAGGCTGAAGGGCGCCGCCCGGGTCATTTTAAGCGAACCAGTGGAAAACCGCCGCCGAATCGGGCTCACCCTGGGCGCGGACTACGCTTTCAATCCACTGGAAAAGCCTCTTGACGTTCAGCTGCGGGATACTCTCGGAATTGCGGGCGCTCAGGTTGTAATCGAATGCGTAGGAAAAACCTTTGCCACTCAGCAGGCGGTTTCCGCGGCGGATAAGGGTGCCACGGTTCTGCTGTTCAGCGTGCCTCAAGCCGGAGCGGAATACGGCCTGCCGCTGTTTGAGGTCTATCAGAAGGAGCTGACTGTCAAAGGCTCCTTTATCAACCCGGATACCCATCAAAAGGCGGTCAATCTGATCAACTCGGGAAAAATCAAGACCGCTCCCCTGATCACGCATCAGTATCCCTTATCCCAGCTGGAGGCCGCGCTTTTCAAGCAGATGGATTCCGATTCCATTAAGGTACAGGTGCTTCCCCAGGAGTAAGGCGCTTTTTCGGCTCTCGGCGGAGTAAGCGAAAACACCTCCGACCCAGCGCAGGCGCCACCAAACAGAGCAAAGGGCCGGCGTTTGAAACGCCGGCCCTTTGGGCATCTTGTCAAAGCTCTGCAAATGATTTTTTAGATTTCTCCTATTTGAAGGTTCGGCATAAAAAGCTTCAAATTGCCAAAAGCAGCCCAGGCCCTCAGCGCCTCCCTTTCATCACACAGCCGGGGCCATTGGCCCAGGGATAAAAAACGGTCTCCTAGACCTTCTTTTTATCCCTGGGTCCTGCCATAATGAATCACAGCAAAAATCAGGCTTGCGATAAAAAACATGATGCATAGGATAAACACCGGGATCTGAGAAAAATCCCAGGTATCCATTAAAAATATCACACAGCTGAAGATCCGAATCAATTCCACCAGAGCTACCGTCCCAGAGGTGACAGCAGGCTGCCAATGGAAGGAGGCCAGCAGCAGCGCCCCCAGAACCGCATAGAAAACGGCTTTAAGGATAAACTCGAAAAAGGCGGGCCAGCGCAGGCCTTCTATCCCATCAAAAAGCGCGGGGAAAGCCAGCAGAAGAAATAGCCCGGCCATGCTGGAAGCCCAGTAGGCGGCTCCCCGCTTTAATTCCACATCCATTCTCCTCCCAAAAGCAAATCCTGCTTTATGTATCCTTTTTCTTTTCTGTTCCCGCGGAAAAATTCACCGATTCCAGTTTTTCCCGGACCAGCTGGGAAATCTCGTTATACACATGATGAAACCGGCAGGCAGTGTGCCCGCAGGTGTATTCGTCATGCTGGCAGCGGTTCAGCACATAAGGCCCCTCCACCGCCTCGATAACCTGTCTCAGAGTGATTTCCTCCGCCGGATGAGCCAGCTGATAGCCTCCCTTGGCGCCCTTATAGGAGACAATAATATCCTGGGACACCAGGGTTCTCAGAATTTTAAGGGCGAACCGCAAGGGAACCCGGGTTTGCTCCGCGATGGTGTGAGCGTCGGTTTTACATCCCTGCTCCGCCAAAAACTCCACAATTCGCACCGCGTAATCCGCTTCCAGCGTCATATGCATTTGGCAGCGCCCTCCTTTCCAACAAAATGGGTCAGATTAATCCAAAAAATCCTTCAGCTTTTTGCTGCGGCTGGGATGGCGCAGCTTTCTGAGAGCTTTCGCCTCGATCTGACGGATTCTCTCACGAGTGACGTTAAATTCCTTGCCCACCTCTTCCAGGGTGCGGGAGCGTCCGTCCTCCAGGCCAAACCGCAGGCGAAGAACCTTTTCCTCCCTGGGGGTGAGGGTATCCAACACCTCGGCCAGCTGTTCCTTCAGCAGAATATGGGAGGCCGCGTCCGCCGGGGCCGGCGCGTCGTCATCCGGGATAAAATCCCCCAGATGGCTGTCCTCTTCCTCGCCGATGGGGGTTTCCAGGGAAACCGGCTCCTGGGCTACCCGCATGATCTCCCGGACCTTATCCACCGGCATATCCAGCTCTAAGGCGATTTCGTCGGCGGTAGGCTCATGGCCGTTGGTGTGCAGCAGCTGGCTGCTCACCTTCTTCACCTTATTGATAGTTTCCACCATATGCACCGGAATCCGGATGGTTCTGGCCTGGTCCGCGATCGCTCTGGTGATGGCTTGGCGAATCCACCAGGTGGCGTAGGTGGAAAATTTATAGCCCTTGGTATAATCGAATTTTTCCACAGCCTTGATCAGGCCCAGGTTGCCCTCCTGGATCAGATCTAGAAACTGCATACCGCGGCCCAAATACCGCTTGGCAATGGAAACCACCAGCCGCAGGTTTGCCTCGGAAAGCCGCTTCTTAGCGCTTTCGTCTCCCTCGGAGATCCGGATGGCTAGGTCGATTTCCTCCTCCGGAGAAAGCAGGGGCACCCGGCCGATTTCCTTCAAATAAACCTTGACCGGGTCATCGATGGCCACGCTTTCCACGGCGGGGACCTCGGCGTCATCCTCATCGTCGGGCACCAGGTCAAAATTGATGTCATCCAGCGGAATCTCCTCAAAATCCTCCACGATCTCCACGCCCATGGCTTCCAGGGTATCGTAAAATTTTTCCAGCTGCTCAGGCTCAAAATCCAACTCTCCGATGGCGTCTAAAATCTCCTTGTTGCTCAGCTGGCCCTTGGCTTTGGCCTGTTCGGTCAAATCCCTAATCACGGTTTTCTTGTCTGGTGTAGCTGTGGTCATAGTCAAAGCTCCTCCCTATCTATTTCCCCAATTTATTCTTCTGAATTTCTTCAAACAGCCTTTTGGCTTCGTCATCCTCCAGGGGCTCCCGCAGCTTGGCGCTGCTCTTTTCCTGCTTGATAATTTTACAGTAATCCTTGGCGGCCTCCAGGGTTTCCCCGCCTACCGAGGCCTTATATAGCATGCCGGCAATGCGGCTCATTTCCTGCTCGGAAAAATCCTGGGTCAAATCCGTCGGGCTCACGGGACGGTTCTCCCGGATTCTTCCTGTCACCGTTTCGTACACCCGCCGGTTAAAATCAGTGACAAAATCATCCGGACGGATCCATTTTTCTATATTGTTAGCCATATCCGGGTTATTTATCACATAAGCGGTCAGGGCCTCCTCCGCGTTGGCGGCCCGCAGATTCTGGCTTTTCTGCGGATTTACCGCGTCCCCAAAGCCCGAGGTCGCCTTTTGGATCTCCCGGAATTCCTGGACTGACTGATCCCGCCTGCGCTTTCTCATCTGTTTTTCGACCTGGGCCATTACGGAGCTTTTCTCAATTTCCACCTCCGCGGCTATCCTGCCCGCGTAAACCTCCTGCTCAATTTTACTATCAAGCGTGGCTAGTATACTCACACAAGCGGTCAAATATGCGATTTTCCCATCAGGCTGGGATAAATCCAGGCCGTTTGCGGCCTTTTGCAGCCGATATTCCACATCGTTTCCAGATGCTTCCAAAAGCTGCTTGAATCTGGCCGGGCCCTGATCTCCGTGAGAGCGGATAAATTCATCCGGGTCTTTTCCCCCAGTCACTGTCAGCACCCTCACCAGAAGCCCCGCCTCCCGCAGCATGGGAATCGCTCTGGCCGTGGCCTTTTGGCCCGCGCCGTCGCTGTCGTAGCAGATCACCGCCTCCTGGGCGTACCGGGCGATCAGCCGCGCCTGCTCTGTGGTCAGGCTTGTGCCCAGAGTCGCCACGGCTGTGGGAAAGCCCGCTTGGTGCAGGGCGATGACATCCATGTAGCCCTCCGCCAAAATCAGCCTTTTTTCGCCGGCGTTTTTCGCGAAATTCAGCGCGTATAAGTTCTGGCTTTTATTAAACACCATGGTGTCGGAGGTGTTCAGGTATTTAGGCTTTTGGTCGGTCATAATCCGGCCTCCGAAGCCGATCACGTTTCCCCGCAGGTCGATGATGGGGAACATGACCCGGTCAGCAAACCGGTCCAGCGCCCCCTTGCTGCCGTACCTCCCCTGGAACCCCAAATTGGCCCGGATAATTTCCTCATCCCGGAATCCCAGGGAACGGAGCTGTCTCACCAAAGCGTAACGGGAATTAGGAGAGTATCCCAGGCCGAAGTGTTTGATGGTCCGCTCGGTAAGCCCCCGGCCCCTGAGATAGGCCAAAGCGTTTTTCCCTTCCTCACTGTAAAGGCACCTGTGGAAAAATCTGGCGGCTTCCCGGTTAGCCTCGTAAATCCTGCCCCGGATATGGGCGGCGGCCTCGTCCCGGCCGTCCTCCGGCAGCTCCATTCCCGCCCGCTGGGCAAGGAATTTCACCGCGTCTATGTAATCCAAATTCTCAATTTTCCGGATAAAGGTAATAACGTCTCCTCCGGCGCCGCAGCCAAAGCAGTGAAAATAGCCCTGCTCCGCGTTCACATGGAAGGACGGGGTCTTTTCCCCATGAAAGGGGCACAATCCGGACATGGTCCTGCCCGAGCGCTTCAGGTTCACATAGCCTGAGACCACGTCTAAAATATTGTTTCTATCCTTCAGTTCCTGTAAAAAGCTGTCCGGCAGACGCATGTCAGCCCTCCTTTCTTCCATAAGCTTCCTGCGGATTTGAAAATCTCTGCGGCGGGAAGCCGCAAATTCCAAAACCGCAGAGCTGATCCCTCCCGTGATTTCACCCTGGAACGCCCCAGTAAGGCCTGTTTCATCCGGTGCTCAAGGAAAAGCCCTTCCGCGGGCCTCACCGGCTCTCCCAACGAGCCGCACGGCTGAAGAATGGTTCCGCCTCAAGAGCAATGAGCCGATTCCAGTTTTCTCTCTTTCCCCGCTGATCCTGTCTAGCTTGTCCAGGAATTGGGGATATAAATAGAGGTAAAGGTTTGAACCGCGAAATGGTCCGTCATGCCGGCCACATGGTCGCAAACCGCCCGGACCAAGCCCTCCTGATAAGCGATCAGCTGCATTTGGTCCGGAAGCCGCTGGGGATTGTTCATAAAGAAATCGAACAGCTGCTCCACCAGCTCCGGAACCTTTTTCTCTTCCCCCTTGGCGCAGGGATTGTGGTACACATGCTCATACATAAAGGCGTGCAGCTCGTCAAAGGCCTCCTGCACCCGAGGCTCCATAGCCAGCTCTTCACCGCGGCTGTTTTCCACCAAAGAATGTACCAAAGTGTTGATTCTGGCGGTACGGCTGGCCCCCAAGACCTTAACCGCCTTCTCCGGAATTTCCTTTTCCAGCAGCACGCCGGCCCTCTGCGCGTCGTCGATGTCGTGGTTAATATAGGCGATCCGGTCGGAAATCTTCACAATCCTGCCCTCCAGGGTGGAGGCTTCCTTCCCTCTTGTGTGGCACAAAATGCCGTCCCGAACCTCCTTTGTCAGGTTCAGGCCCTTACCGTCCTTTTCCAGCTTTTCCACCACCCGGACGCTTTGCTCATAGTGCCGGAAGCCGCCCGGTATCATTCCATTCAGAGCACGTTCCCCCGCATGGCCGAAAGGGGTATGTCCCAAATCGTGGCCCAGAGAAATCGCCTCTGTCAGATCTTCGTTCAACCGCAAGGCCCTGGCGATGGTCCGGGCGATCTGGGCAACCTCCAGGGTATGGGTCAGCCGAGTACGGTAATGATCCCCCTCCGGAGAAAGAAATACCTGGGTTTTCCGTTTCAGGCGGCGGAACGCCTTACAGTGGATGATCCGGTCACAGTCTCTCCGGTAGCAGGTGCGGATATCGCAAGGCTCCTCCGCCGCGTCCCGGCCCAGGCTTTTTTTCGACAATGCGGCATAGGGAGCCAGCATCCGTTCTTCCAGTTCCTCCGTACGTTCCCGAATCGTCATGCTTTCCGCTCCTTTCCTGACAAGCCTCTCTTGTTTTTCTATTATGGATATACGCCAAAAAGGTAAATAATCCTGCTTTTTCTAAAAAATATTTTTTAATTTCCGGTTTAGACAAAATCCACGCCCTGTTCTCTCACTTTTTCGTCTATTTCCCGATGGCCTCCGCCAAGCGGCCGCTATCCGACGCCATTCCTGCTTCTCTGCACTCTTTTGCTGTCAGCGCCGCTTTTCCGCCGCCTGATTATGATCCTCCGTTAGCTTTCGGATTAGCTTTTTTATCTTCTTTTTACAGTGGCCGCAGGCGTCCCCCGCCCTGGTCGCTTTTTTTACCTGGCGAAACGAGACGGCTCCCTGTTCCACCGCGTCCGCCACGTCTCCCTTGGTCAGCTTGCGGCACTTACAGATCACTTTATTTCGATTCATATCTCTTCCAATCCTTATTCTCCCTAGTCCTTCCACTCCACAAATAATTCTCCGGCAGCCTGCGCCTGAACGCTTCCGCTGGTAGCATCCGCCAGCTTTCGGTTCAACGCAGGCAGGCTTTCCCCCGGAATTTGAAAGGAGATTTCTACCACGTCGGTAAACTGTGTGTCCGTCACCACGCCGCCGGCCTCTGGAATCAGAGACAGAAGCCTCCCGTATTGGTTATAATCACAGACAAGCTCTGCGGTTTGGCAGAGGGCCATAGTGATGATCCTTCCCGCGTCCAAGGCGATCTTCGCACCGTGGGAGTAGGCCCGCACCAGGCCGCCGGCTCCTAACAGCACGCCGCCGAAATACCGGGTGACCACTACCACCAAATCGGTGACGCCGCTTTTTTGCAGCACCTCCAGCACCGGCACCCCGGCGGTGCCCTGCGGCTCCCCGTCGTCCGAATACCGCCGAACACTGCCTTCTCTCAGAGAATAGGCGTAAACATTGTGAGAAGCGTCCCAATATTTGGATTTGCACGCCCGTATAAAAGAAACAGCGTCCTCCTCCGTTTTCACCGGCTTTACCCGGCCGATAAAACGGGAGCGACGCTCCACAAATTCATCCTCCGCCTCGTTTTTTACCGTACGGTACTGGTCCATAGCAACCCCTCCGGAAAAAAATGACAGGCGGCGCAGAAGCTGCGCCGCCCTTAACATTCCATTACGCTATTAGCTTTGCTCTGCACAAATTATTTTTCCTGCAGATTGTAACGCTTCTTAAACCGATCCACACGTCCGCCGGTATCAACGAGCTTCTGTTTTCCGGTAAAGAAAGGATGGCACTTGGAGCAGATTTCAACACGGATATCGCCCTTAGTGGACTTCGTATTGATTACATTGCCGCAAGCACAGGTAATGGTCGCGTCCTCATATTTAGGATGAATATTCTCTTTCATTGCAGTTGTCACCTCTTTCGCTGAAACCGTAACATTAACATTTGAATTATATCATTGGCCTATGCAAAAAGCAAGCCTTAATTTTAAAAACTTTCATTTTCATCTCATGGATCGTCGTCATCCGGCCGCCGCGGCGGAAGAAGGCCGCAGCGATTCGGCACGCAGAATACAAAGGCAGAGGAAGCCTTCGCGGTTGTATGGTTTTTTTTAGAAAAACACAACCGCCGCGCAGACGTTTGCTTGATAGAGCCTTCCGGCGGGCCTTCTCGGGGCCCCGCTGGATCCCGCTAAAAGCGGACTGGATTAATAGCCTGCCTTTTGCTCCTGGATATAATCGGCGTATTCCTCCACGCAAAAGGCCAAAGCCCGCATTTTTTTCGCATTTTCCACTCCAACAAAACGGAATACCTGCGGCTGAGCCGTCTCAATTCCGGTGACTTCCGTTTTATTTTCGGGATAGCGGATGACAAAGCCGTAATCCACACTGTGGTCGCTGAGCCACTTGTAGGCGTCGGAATTGGAAAAATCCCCGCCGCCAGGGTTGGCAAATCGAATCAAAAGACCGGTGCTCCACTCGTTTTTTCCGGCGGGCAGAGTAGTTTTCAGAGCTTCAGCTTCCGCTTTTGCCTTGCTTCTGCCCTCCGAAACCAGTCTGGACACAGTATCGTCGAAATTTTTTTGCAAGGCCTCCTCTGCCACATACCCCTGTTCCACCTGAAGGGTTACATTCTCCGCGGCCGCCGCCCGCACCATGCTTTTCAGCTGGATCAGAAGCTGGCTGTCCACGGGAATCCCCTCATACTCCTGAAGGTCCAGGGCAAAGGTATCCGGCAGGCTGGTTTTGCTGTTGCCCACCACCAGCAGTCGGTCGTTCGGATCCACCGGCGGAACAGAGCTTCCGGAATCCTCCCCAGAGGAGGCCGCGCTTGCCGACACTGGCTGGCTTGGCGGTCCAAGCTTCAAAAATTCCTGATAAATTAAATAACCGCCCGCGGAGATAACCCCCACCATAACCACCGCCAATACTGCCATTAAGACCCTCAGCTTTTTAGTGCTTCCTTTTTTCTCTTTGGCGCTGTAATCCACGCGGACCGCTTTATTCCCACGGTCAATCCCCTTTACAGAAATAAAAAACGCAGCCGCTTCGCTTCGTCTTTTTTCGCTGTCAAAAGCAGATTTCGCTTTTTCTCTTTTTCGTCTCGGCATCAGATCCCGCCTCTCAGGGTTTCGGCAAAGCCGGTTTAAAAATATTGTATAACGTTTCCACATTATTTTCAAGCGTCCCAATGCTTTTCATGAAGTTTCCTGTTTTTTCAAAATTCCCCAAAAACCTATTTTGTTTCTAATATTTGTGTGATACTATAAAGTGGGTAAATTTTTAAAATAAATAGCAAAATCCAAAAAAGAGGTGTGTTTCCATGAGGAAAACAAAGATCATCTGTACCCTTGGACCGTCTACCGACGATCCGGAGGTGCTGAAACAGCTCATGCTCAACGGTATGGACGTGGCCAGAGTGAACATGTCCCATCAGGATCACGACGCCCAGCGGGTCCGCATCGGCGCGGTGAAAAAGCTGCGGGAGGAATTGAATCTTCCGGTCGCCTTGCTGCTGGACACCAAAGGCCCGGAAATCCGTACCGGTAACTTTTCCACTCCTAAGGTTGAGCTGGAGGAGGGGCAGATCTTTACGCTGACCACTAACGACGTGGTCGGGGACAATACCGTCTCCAGCGTCACCTTCCAGGGCCTGCCCCAGGATGTCAAACGGGGCGATAGAATTCTCATCGACGACGGCCTGATTGAAATGGTGGTGGAGAGCACCACCGATACAGACGTGGTCTGTACGGTGATCAACGGCGGCACAATTTCCTCTCATAAGGGCATCAACGTGCCGGGAGTCACCCTGTCCATGCCCTTCATCAGCCCAAAGGACGAGGCTGATATCGCTTTCGCCGTAGAGGAGGGCTTTGATTTTATCGCCGCCTCCTTTACCCGTTCCGCTTCCGACATTCTAGAGCTTCGTACCGAGCTGAAGAAAAACCATAACGATAAAATTAGGATCATCGCCAAAATTGAAAATCAGGATGGTGTGGAAAACATCGACGAGATCATCAATGTGGCCGACGGCATCATGGTTGCCAGAGGCGACCTGGGCGTGGAAATTCCTCTGGAGGAGATTCCGATTATCCAGAAGGAGCTGATCAAAAAAGCCTATAACGCAGGCCTTCAGGTGATCACCGCCACTCAGATGCTGGATTCCATGATGAAGAACCCCCGCCCCACCAGAGCCGAATCCACTGACGTTGCTAACGCCATCTACGACGGCACCAGCGCCATTATGCTGTCCGGGGAAACGGCCGCCGGCAGCTACCCGGTCATCGCCTTGCAGACCATGGCGCGGATCGCAGAGCGCACGGAGGAGGACATCGATTATGTATCCCGTTTTCAGAAGCGTGATGTGTATGAGCGTCCCAACGTGACCTCGGCCATTTCCCACGCTACCTGTACCACCGCCCACGACCTGGGCGCCGTGGCCATTATGGGAGTGTCTAAATCCGGAAAAACCGCCCGGATGATCTCAAAATACCGGCCAAAGTGCCCCATCATCTGCGGCACCACCGACGCCATGGTTTGGCGGCAGATGAACCTTTCCTGGGGCGTCACCCCCATTATGATCGAGGAGAAAACCAATACCGACGAGCTGTTTGAGCATGTGGTTTCCGTCGCCAGCTCTCTGAACCTGGTAAACAGCGGCGACCTGGTGGTCATCACCGCTGGAGTCCCGCTGGGAGTTTCCGGCACTACCAACCTGCTGAAGGTTCATCTGGTGGGGGACGCGCTGGTTTCCGGCATCGGCGTAAACAACGCTTCCATCTGCGGTAACCTGTGCGTCTGCGCCACCGAGGAGGAAGCCCTGAAAAGCTTTAAGCCCGGCGATATCCTGGTGGTGCCCCAGACCAGCAACCGCCTGCTGGACATCCTCAAGGATTGCTCCGGCATTATCACGGAGACTCCCGGAATCAATTCTCACGCCGCCATCGTCGGCCTGGCGCTGGATCTGCCGGTTCTGGTAGGCGCGGAAAACGCCACCAAGCTGTTGAAAAGCGGCACTACCGTGACCCTGGACTGCCAGCGGGGCATTGTATTCTCCGGTACCAGCCACCATCTCCCCAGACCGAATCGGTAATCGGCCGTCCCGGTGCTCCTGGCTCTTGATAAAACACGCCGAAGCCCGGCGTTTTCCGGGCTTTTATTCACAAAGCGCGGCGGCGTTTTCCCGAATGAAATCGCCCTTGTTCCTCCCCGTTCCGCGGGCGGCAGCCTGGCTGGCATCGTAAAAATCGCTGTTAAGAGCCCGCTTCGTTCGATGCTTGCCGCGAAAGTCTTTTTACCGGGTGCTTCTTTCGGCTGTGCCATTGGTTTCCTATTCAAAAAATCCCCCAAAGAGAAGCTTCTCTTTGGGGGATTTTCAATACCGCGGTCAATATGCTTGAACCAAAACAGCCGCTAAGGCGGCGATTCCCGTTTACGGGCTGTGGGGCAAGCGGCGCAAAAGCAGGAAAGCGCGGCGCATTTTGAAACGCCCGCGTCAATAGGCACTCTAAAAGGGCCTGCTGGCGGCTATGACCTGCTCCAGCACCCGCCGCGCGATTGGTTCTTAATCAAAAAACAGCCTTGGTTAGTCCTTAAAAAATTCATAGAACGCGCGATAGGCCATGTATACGTCGATTTTGGAAACCACCTCAAAGGGCGCGTGCATGGAAAGCACGGGTACGCCTACATCCACCACATCTACATTCATATTGGCAATGTATTTGGCCACGGTACCGCCGCCGCCTCCGTCTACCTTGCCCAGCTCGCCTACCTGCCAAAGGACCTTTTTCTTATCCAGCAGCGAGCGGATCCGGCCCATAAACTCGGCGGAGGCGTCAGAGGTGCCGCCCTTGCCGCCGGAACCGGTGTATTTGGTCACCACTACGCCATTATTTAAAAAGCTGGCGTTATTGGCCTCATAGGCGCTGGCAAAGGTAGGATCAAAGGCCGCGTTCACATCAGCGGAAAGGCAGGCGGAACGGGAAAGCACATGTCTTGGCTCCAGGCCCTCCTGCATGGCCAGGTCAGCTACAAAATACCGGAGATAATCCGAGTTCAGGCCGGTGTTGCCGTCGGAACCGGTTTCCTCCTTGTCGGTCAGGATGGTGATGACCGTGTCATCCGGGATTTTCTGGTCCAAAACAGCCATCAGCGCCGGATACGCACACACCCTGTCGTCGTGGCCGTAGCCGCCGATCATGCTCCGGTCAAAGCCGATATCCGTCACTTGGAACGCAGGCACCAGCTCCAGCTCGGCGGAAAGAAAATCATACTCAGTGATGCCGTACTTTTCGTTCAAGAGCTTTAAAATATTCAGCTTTACCAGCTCGCTGCCCTTATCGCTTTTAAAGGGGCGGCTTCCCACCAGAATATTCAGGTCCTCTCCCTCAATAATTTTAGCGGCGGGCTTTTTCATCTGCTCACCGCCCAGATGGGGCAGCAAATCGGTGACGCAGAACTGAGGGTCATCCTTATCCTCGCCCAGAACGATATCTACATAAGAGCCGTCCTTTTTCACAACCCGGCCGTGAAGGGAAAGGGGAATCGCGGACCACTGGTATTTTTTGATGCCGCCGTAATAGTGGGTCTTGAACAGGGCCAGGTCGTTCTGTTCATACAGGGGATTGGGCTTTAAGTCCAGTCGCGGGGAATCGATATGGGCAGCGGCAATACGCGCGCCGTTTTTTACGCCGTTTTTGCCGATCACCGCCAGGATAATCGCTTTGCCCCGGTTATTCACCATCACCCGGTCTCCGGGTTCGTATTTTTTCTCCACATCAAACTCCGTGAAGCCTGCCTTCTGAGCCAGTCTTGCCGCCTCAGCCGCAGCCTCCCGCTCGGTTTTGCATTTGTTCAGGAATTTTTTGTAAGGCTCGCAGAAGGCGTCGGCCTTCTTCAGCTCGCTGTCGCTGATCTTAGCGGCGCCGCTTTTTTTGTCAATAAAGAGGGCCTCTTTCAGCTTTTCTACTGAGGAAGTCTCCTTTTCCGGTTTCTTTGACATAATCGTTACCTCCAATTTTTAAATTCTTCGCCGTATAAACGGCGGTACATTTCCTGGCTTTCCAGGACGTTCTTAACATATTGCTCGGTCTCCCCGTAAGGGATATCGTGCAGAGTCACGCCGTCAGAGGAGTGCTCCTCCTCGCTGAGCCACTGGTCCACATTGCCCATTCCCGCGTTATAAGCGCTCAGAATCACGGTTTCATCGTCGTATTCCTCCCAGAGGATCGAAAGAAAATACACACCGTATTCCACGTTTACCTGAGGGTCGTACAAAGCCGACGCATCCAGCTTTGGCTCCGTGCCCTTATGAGTTTGAAGCCAGTCAAAGGTGGCGGGCATGATCTGCATCAGCCCTCTGGCGCCCGCCGAGGATTCCGCGTCAGGGTTAAAATTACTCTCCGTACGGATCATCCCATAAAGAAACGCCGGGTCAATACTATATTTTTCCGCCTGCGTTTCAATAATATCCCTATATTTCAAGGGATAAGCCTGCTTCATGAAAAAAGAATAGGAAAAATAGGCACCTGCCGCCGCAACAGCCAAAACGGCCAGCAGCAGCAATGCCAGCAATCCCTTTTTTGCCGTTTTAGACATTGTGCTCCTCCCTGAGACGCTGTAAAAGTCTCCTGGTTTGGTAATAAAGCGCGCCGCTGGTCTCCTGATTGACCAGCACGTAATCCGACCGGTCCTTATAATATTGATCCTGCTGCTGGGCAGACATCCTTTTTTCCGCTTCCTCTCTGGTGATGGAATCCCGCGCCATCACCCGCTGAAGGCGCTGTTCCCGAGGGGCGAGCACCGCCAGGGTTACGGTGCAGATACGTTCCAGCCCCGCCTCAAACAGCAAGGGCGCGTCCAGAACGACCACTTTTTTACGCTTTTGCCTGCATTCCTCTATATTTTCCTTCATTTTCCGCAAAATATGTGGATGGGTGATCTCATTGAGGCGTTTGGTTTTTTCCAGAGAGGAAAACGCCAGATTTGCCAAGGTATGGCGCCGCAGATTCCCATAATCATCCAGGATCGTATCTCCAAACTCTCTCTGCAGCTCCTTCAGCGCCGGCGCACCGGGAGCCACTACCTCCCGGGCGATTTTGTCCGCGTCGATCACGACGCATCCCGCCTCCTCCAGGGACTGGGCCACCGTGCTTTTTCCAGAACCGGTGGGCCCGGTAAGGCCGATAATCAAAGGCTCTGTCAAAGGGTGATCACCTCGAATCCCGCGGCCCGGATCAGCCGGTTATAAACCGCCATGCCCACGCCCTCCGGCTCCGGGCACCGGGCATATACCAGCTGGATTTCCTGCCGTTCATCCAGTTCCCGTAAAGCATCGAACAGCTCTCTGGCCTGGGCGGCGCTGTCGTTTCCGCTGCCGTAGGGCACAGAAGGCACCTTCAAAAGATGCTGATCCTCGTCAAAGCACAGAGCGCCTACTCCGGGGGCCTTTTTGCTGTTGACAAATTCCCGGTACCGCTCCGCAGTTCCCTTCACCAGGATTACCTTGGCCTTGGGAGCGTAATGCTTATATTTCATGCCGGGTGACGCCGCCTGAGCGCCATCCGCCAGCTTATGGAGCACCGCCGGGTCTACCGTTACGGCGCCGACAACCCTTTGAAGCATTTCCAAGGTAACGCCGCCCGGGCGCAGCAGCCTTGGCTTTTGTTCCGCCAAAGCCAGCACCGTGGACTCCACCCCTACGCCGCAGGGGCCGCCGTCCAGAATGGCGTCAATCCTGCCATCCATATCGTGGAGCATATGCCGCGCTGTGGTGGGGCTGGGCCTTCCGGACAGGTTTCCCGAGGGCGCGGCCAAGGGACATCCACAGGCCCGGATCAGCCGGTTTGCCACCGGATGGGCTGGAAGCCTCACCGCTACGGTGGAAAGGCCGCCGCTGGTTTCCATAGGTACCAGCTCGGATTTGGGCAGAACCATGGTCAGCGGGCCGGGCCAATAAGCCGCAGCCAATTTCCGCGCAGGCTCCGGGAACTCTTTGACCAGGGGCCGCGCTTCCTCCTCCGCCGCGATATGGACGATCAGGGGATTATCCGAAGGCCGTCCCTTCGCCGCGAAAATTTTCCGGGATACCGAGCCGTTTAGGGCGTTCCCCGCCAGGCCGTACACCGTTTCCGTCGGGATTCCCACCAGGCCTCCCTGTTGAATGATCTCAGCGGCCCGCCGGATTCCCTTGTCGTCCGCTTGTAACATCAGCGTTTGCAATTTTTCTCATCCTATTCCTTAGATCTGCTCAAAACAAAATGGCCGTGAATTATCAATTAGTAAATCCCACAGCTTTTTAGGTCCGGTTCCGTCACAGCCAGAGGTTTATCACTTTCGGTCCCGGCAGAAAAACGTCAGCGCCGCCGGCCTAATGGCCTAATCGCCTCCGGCGGGCTAAAAAGCTTTTTCCAGAGCGAATGGTCCCCGCACTCCTGCCGCCGGCCAGGAAGGCGGTGCCTGTTCTAAAAAGAGGTTCCGCCAAGCCTCTGCCGAGGCTCTCCTTCTGCCGCCTGGCGGAGCCTCCTTTTCGAAGGCATTAACCCTCAATGGTGCTTTCCAGCTTTGCGGCCCGGTCTGCGGTGATCAAAGCGTCGATCACCTCGTCCAGATTTCCGTTCATGACATCCTCCAGGCGGTAAAGGGTCAGGCCGATCCGGTGGTCGGTAAGCCTGCCCTGGGGGAAATTATAGGTGCGGATTCGTTCGCTGCGGTCGCCGGTGCCTACCTGGGACTTCCGCTCCTGAGCCACCTCGTTCTGCTGCTTTTCCCTCTCCGCCTCCAGCAGACGGGATTTCAGTACCTTCATGGCCTTATCCTTGTTTTTATATTGGCTTCTTTCATCCTGGCACTCCACCACTAAGCCGGTGGGCAGATGGGTAATCCGGATGGCGGAATCTGTTTTATTAATGTGCTGGCCTCCCGCTCCGCCGGAACGAAAGGTATCGATTTTTAAGTCTGACGGGTTGATCTCTACCTCTACATCCTCTGCCTCCGGCAGTACGGCCACCGTCACGGTAGAGGTGTGAATCCGGCCCTGGGTCTCCGTTTCCGGCACCCGCTGGACACGGTGAACCCCGCTCTCATACTTCATCCGAGAGTAAGCCCCCTCGCCTGTGATCATGAAGCTGATCTCCTTATAGCCGCCCAGCTCCGTTTCATTGGCGTTGAGAATTTCCGTTTTCCACCGCTTGGTTTCCGCGTACATGCTGTACATCCGGAACAGGCTGGCGGAGAACAGCGCCGCCTCCTCGCCGCCGGCGCCGCCGCGAATTTCAACAATAACGTTCCGGTCGTCGTTGGGATCCTTGGGAAGCAGAAGAATTTTCAGCTCCTCGGAAATTTTTTCCAGGGACTCCCTGGCTTCCTCCAGCTCCAGCTCCACCATTTCCCTAAAGTCCTTTTCTAAACCGCCCTCCGCAAGCAGCTGTTTTGCTTCCTCTTCGTTGTTTTTTTGTTTTTTATACTCTTTGTATTTTTCTACTACAGGCTCCAGCCCCTTAACTTCCTTCATCAGCGCCGCATACGCTTCCGGGTCGGACACAACCGCAGGGTCGTAAAGCTTTTGATTGCATTCCTCATATTTTTTTTCAAAGACCTCTAAACGGTCAAACATAACGCCACCGCTTTCTCTAGGATAATAGCTCCGTTAAATCCGGATTTTATTTTTCATCTTGCTCCTGCCGGATAATCTTTTTGATATTTTTTTCCGCCTTTACCCGGGGAACCATCACCTCATGGCCGCAGCCAGTACAGCGGATCTTAAAATCCATGCCGGAGCGCAGAACCAAAAATCTCCTGCTCCCGCAGGGATGGGGCTTTTTCATTTCCAAAATATCGCCTACCTGGACATCCATACGCCGCACCTCCATTTTTCCGAAAGGCTGTTTCATCACTTCTAAAGATTCCCAGTTTGTAACAATTTATTATAGCACTTCTCCCCGTCCCTATTCAATAAACATTTTGTATCTTTTTACCGGCGCATGGACAAACGGCGGTAAATTGGTTTATAATAAAGCAAATGCCACTGCGAGAGGGAGGCTTTTTATGCAAAAACAAGTATTATCCCTGTTAAAGCAAACAGACGGTTATCTTTCCGGCGAGGAGATCAGCCGGCAGCTGGGAGTATCCCGGGCTGCAGTCTGGAAGGCGGTAAAGGCCTTGCGGGAAAAGGGCTACGGAATCGACTCCGTCACCAACCGGGGCTACTGCCTTTCCTCCCAGCCCGACCTTTTGGACGCCACGGCTATCCAGTCCGGACTTTCCACGCACTTTCTGGGCCGGAACATCGTCGTTCTGGAGGAAACCGACTCCACCAACGAGGAAGCCAAGCGCCAGGGCGCGGCAGGAGCTCCCGACGGCACTCTTTGTTTAGCCGAACGTCAGACCGGTGGAAAAGGCCGTCTGGGACGGTCCTGGTCCTCGCCTCCCGGTGCTGGCGTGTGGATGTCCTTGCTGCTCCGTCCTCAGCTGGCCCCTCAGGAAGCCACTCTGCTCACTTTAATCGCCGGTTTATCTGTGTGCCGGGCGATCCGCCGTCTCACCGGCTGCGGCGCCATGATTAAGTGGCCTAACGATATCGTAATCGGCCGAAAGAAGGTATGCGGAATTTTGACCGAGCTGGCTGCTGATATGGAACAGATTCATTACGTAGTAGTTGGTATCGGCGTCAACGCCAATCTTTCTGAATTTGAAGGGGAGCTCAAAAAGAAGGCGACCTCCTTGCTGCTGGAAACCGGAGAGAAAATAGACCGGGCCGCTCTGATCCGGGCGGTGCTGGAAGAATTCGAGGCTTGCTATGACCGGTTTGTTACTGATTTGACCGCCGATTTTATCACGCCGTACGAGGAGCTGTGCGTTTCCCTCAACCGTCAGGTCAGCGTCATCCGCGGCGGGCGGGAAATCACCGGACAATCCATCGGGCTCAGCAAAGAAGGAGAATTGCTGATTCAAACTGACGGCGGCATTGTGGAGATTGGCTCCGGGGAAGTCACGGTACAGGGGATTTATTAACCTTAGTGACGCGGTTGATGTTTGACTTGGGTAGAAATTCAGCTGTAACCTAAAAAAGAAGGATAACGGCCTAGGCCGTTATCCTTCTTTTTTATCCTCCTGGTTTTTAAAAGCAAAAAACTTTTGGCCGGTATAATTCAACAAAGTAAAGATTACTTGGCCGACCAGCATGGCAATCTGGTCGGTGATCTTGGATTCCAGAGTCCAGCCCAAGGCGTTCAGAAGCCAGCTAGTCAGAGGCTGAGCGACATAATAGGCCAATACATAGCACACGGCGATTACCAGCGCAAAGCGTAAAGCGGTAATCCAAACCTTTTCTGTATTTTTGAAGGAATATTTTTTATTGAAATAAAAGCTGCTGATGCTGCAAATAGCGAAAGCTGTGGCAGAGGAACCCCAATAGCCGAAATGAGCCCAGTTAAACAAAGCGAATTGGAGGGCCAAGCTCAGCACTGTATTGCAGGCGCCAATGATTAAGAATAAAAGCAAGCTTTTATCAAAGAACTTTTTGATAAAGCTTTTCATCTGGGACTCCCCTTCCATTTTTTATTATTTGATCGTAAATCCGCCGATTTTCAGCGTCATGTTGGGGTTATAATAGGGATCATTTTCCAACAGGCCATCCCAGCGTGTTTTCATCAGGGCAATTTCTCTCTGGAATCTCTCTTGTTTTTCCGGAGTATCCTCATAGCCTCTGCTTTTAGATTCATAATGATATAATTCAGCATAAGGCGTATATACAATTAGATAACCCTTATCCCTTATTCTTAAGCAAAAGTCCACATCATTGAACGCTACTTGAAATTCTTCATCCAAGCCATCCACTTCATCAAATACGCTTTTTCTCACTAACAGACATGCTGCTGTGCAGGCGCTTAAATTCTGAACAAAAGATACCCGGCCAGCGTAGCCGGGATCCTCCCGGCTGATTCCTAGCTGTGCATGTCCGGCAATTCCTCCAAGGCCCAAAATAATGCCGCCATGCTGCAAGGTGCCGTCAGGATAGTAAAGCCTAGCCCCTACGGCCCCCACATCCTCGCGCTGGGCGAACATCAGCATTTCCTCGATCCAATTAGGCGTGATAACCTCTATATCATTATTTAACAAAAGAAGATATTTTCCAGAGCAAAAGCCGGCGCCATAGTTGTTGATAGCGGAATAATTAAACTTTCCTTTCCAGGTGACCACTTTAATTTTAGAATCCTTTTCCAGCTCCTGATAGTACTCAAAGGTTCTTAGTTCGGTACTGTTATTCTCTACGATGACGATCTCAAAATTTTTATAAGTGCTGTAATCCAAAATACTATCGATACATTTTTTCAAATCGTCAATATGGTCTTTATTCGGAATCAAAATGGAGATCAAGGGCGTCTCATCCAGCTCATAATTAATTTTGTAAGTGGAAGGCACTTTGGAGTCGGTGACCTCTCCTTTTAATCCTACACGCTCCATATGATCCTGTAAAGCCCTTTTCGCCGCCAGAATACAATAGGGCTTCACGCCTACGCCGCTGGCCACGGAGCCGGCATGAACACGCCAATAATACAGCACCCTGGGAATATGGACAATATGTTTTGCCTTTTCCGTCAGCCTTAAAATCATATCGTAATCCTGGCTGCCGTCATGTTCGGTGGAAAAACGTCCCGCCTGATCCATCAATTCTCTGCTGAAAGTGGACAAATGGCAGATATAGTTATTGCTTCTCAGGGTATCCGGGGCATAATCAGGCTTGAAATGAGCAAAGGTAGGATTCTCCAGCGTGCCCTCAAAAGAACACTCATCCGTATAGATAAAGTCCGCGTGCTGTTCCTCGATTACCTTCATCACCTGGAACAAGGCGGAAGGATGAAGCAAATCGTCATGATCAAACAGGCTGATATATTCACCCGCAGCCATCTCAATAGCCGCATTTGTATTGGCGGAAATCCCCAGGTTTTTGGATAATTTCTGATACTTCACTCTGGGATCCTTTTGGGCATACCCGCGGCATATCGTTTCTACGTAGCCGTGCTCCTGATCCGAGCCATCCGCCAGACACAGCTCCCATTTGGGATAGGTCTGGCCGATCACAGATTCGATCATCTCCTTTAAAAACTGCTCAGGGCAGTTATAAACCGGGACGATCACGCTGAAGGTTACCGGGTTTTGGAACTTCGTGTTTTCTTCAATTTTTCTCTGCTTCTCTGTCAAGGCGTTGCTCTTAACATAAAGCGCCGTCTCATTTAACCGGGAGGTCATTTTTCTGGCCCGACGGCAGGTTTCCCTTATTCCCACATCCTTAACGCTGGCCAGTCCTTTGTAAATCAGCCGGGTAACCTTAAATTTCTTCATTCCCCTTTTTAATAGATCCACCAAAAAACGAAGCGGCTTAGTCATTTTCCAGAAAACTGAGCCGTGGAACTCCTGCAGGGCGCGGTTCGCTAAATCAAGCTCCTGCCTCGCTTTCATTAGTTTTTTTACGTTTTCTTTACTTTTACGCTCCAGCTGGCTGATTTCCGACTCTTTTTCCCTTTGATATCTTTCAAAAATATCCCTTAAGGTATCCATTTGACCCTGGCAGCCCGTCAGCTGCTGAGCCAGCTTCTCCATCCGCTCGGCCAGCTCCGCCTCATCATCCACTTTTATTCGGAGAAGCCGTTCATAATCCTCCGCCAGCGCGATGGGAGACCGCTTCTCTTGTCTTACAAAGCATACGGCGTGTCTTGTCAGGTAGCTTAAATCACTGGAAAAATCGCGGTAAAAGCCTCTTTGGGCAAATTTTTTCGTCCAGTATTCTATCTTCTGGACATTGACATGGGTCGGTTCGTCATAATCGTCGTCTGTGGAAGAAAACACCACCTGGTCGCCCCAGCTGCATAAATGGTCGAAGAACAGGTCGCTGTCCTCCTCATATAGATGCTCCGCCACCTCAATGGCCGTCACCAAATCAAAATGCCGGGGAAAGCCCTCCGGCAGCTCCTCCAGGGCGGAGGCCGCCTTGCAGAACGGCTTTAAATCCTCTCTCACCTTGGAAATTGCGTACTCGGAAACATCGACGCCGTAAGCCTCCACACCTAAATCACGCAGCGCCTCAACCAAATATCCCATGGCGCATCCTACGTCTAAAACGCTTTCCGGCTTTCTGTCCTCATAGATTCGTCCGGCGATATTTTTTAAAAAATCCTTTGTATATTTGGAATCCTCATAACCCTCATGACCGTTTCCAACGCTGTATTGGTCATAATAATTCTGAGTGTAAATATCCTCGTAGCGCTTGCTCATAACATGCCTCCCCAAATGAAGTTAAATTGCTTTATATGCGTCGCACACCGTCTTGGTGTCTCCCAGCATTTTCATATTTCCATGCTCCAGCCAAAGCACGTGCTTGCACAGCCGCTCAATCTGCTCAATGGTATGAGACACAATAATAACCGTAGTTCCCCGGTCCATCATTTCCCGAATCCTTTTTTCACATTTCTGCTGGAACAAAAAGTCTCCTACCGCTAAAATTTCATCCACGATCAAAATATCGGGCTTAGTAATGGTCGCGATGGCAAACGCCAGCCTTGCTACCATTCCGGAAGAATAATTTTTCACCGCCACATCCACAAAGGGCTGGAGCTCAGAAAACTCCAAAATTTCGTCGAACTTTTCCTCCATCATCTGCTTGGAATAACCTAAAACAGAACCATTCAGGAAAATATTTTCCCTGGCGGTAAGATCCATGTCAAAGCCGGCGCCCAGTTCAATCATCGGGGAGATGGTGCCGACGGTTTTCACCGTGCCCTTCGTAGGCTTGAGAATCCCCGAGATCACCTTCAGCAAGGTGCTTTTCCCTGAGCCGTTTAAGCCGACAATGCCGAAGACATCTCCCTGCTCGATCGTAACGGAAACATCCTTCAGCGCCAAAAACTGCTCAAAGTGAAGCTCCCGCTTTACCAGCTTGATGAAATACTCCTTGATGCTGTCCACTTTTTCCTTGGACATATTAAATTCCATGGTTACGTTTTTTACCTCAACAGCGTTGGCCAAGACGCTCCCCCCTTAAATGAACAGAATAAACCGGTCCTGCTTTTTCTTAAACACCAAAAGGCCCAGCACCAGGAACAACAGGGAAATCCCCATGCAGAGCAAATTCATTTTCAGGCCGGGCACGATCCCGTCTGTCACCACGTCGCGGAAATAGGTCACAAAATAGTACATAGGGTTCAGACGGATAATATTCATTGCCCAAGTTCCCTCTACGATACTGATAGGATAAATGATCGGTGTCAGGTACATCCAGGCCATGGTCCAGACGGAGTACAGATGTCCCACATCCCGGAAATAAACGTTGACCGCCGCTAAAATCAGACCTAATCCCAGGCTGAATACCAGGGTATAAAGCATGGGAATAAAAAACAGCACGATCGTCCAGCTGATATTCAGATCAGCGGCAGAGCCAATAATTCCCAGCTTAGTCACGCCCATCATAATCACCAGGGCGATCATGGAAAAAAGCATGTTGACAAAGGCGAACATCACCTTTTCCAAAGGGAAAATATACTTTGGGATATACACCTTTTTAATCAGGGGCGCGTTCCCCACAATAGAAACCATGGCGGAGGATGTGGCCTCGTTCATAAAGTTAAAAATCAGGGAACCGGTAAGATAATAAATAGCAAAATTAGGAACGTCAAATTTAAAAAAGTTTTGAAAAACGATAGAAATTACAATGGACATCAGCAGGGGGTTCAGGACGCTCCACAAAAGCCCCAGGGTTGACCGACGGTATTTTACTTTCAAATCCCTGCTGATCAGGTTATGCAAAAGGTATTTATACTTTAAAAAAGTGGTCAAATATGCTTTCAAAGCAGCTCCCTACCTTTATAGCGCAGCGGCTACGGCCGATCTTCTACTGGCCGCAGCCGCTGAAAAATTTTAATGCTGTCTGTTATTGCGCCCGCTGTCCGCTGCGCTTTCTTCAAAAGGCTAATGGAATCGTCAGCCCTCCATCGTAAAGGGGCTTTCAAAGTCCTTCAGCGGCTGGTGATGCTGATCCTTCTCGCTCAGAAGCAGCTCCGCGTTTTCCGGCACCGGCCAGTCGATTCCAATTTCCGGGTCGTTCCACATCAGGCCGCCCTCGTCGCTGGGATCGTAAAACCGGGTGCATTTATAAACGAACTCCGCCGTTTCAGACATCACAACAAATCCGTGGGCAAAGCCCTCCGGCACGTAAAACTGTTTCTTGTTTTCCGCGGAAAGCAGCACGCCGTACCACTTTCCATAGGTGTCGCTGCCCCTGCGCAAATCCACGGCAACGTCGTAAACCTCGCCGCTGACCACCCGCACCAGCTTGCCCTGGGGGTTTTTCTTTTGAAAATGAAGGCCTCTGAGCACACCCTTTTTAGACTTGCTCTGGTTGTCCTGGACAAACACCATATCCAGGCCGGCGGCTTTAAAATCGTTATAATTATAGGTCTCCATGAAATAGCCTCTGTTGTCGCCGAACACCTTAGGCTCTACCACGACAAGGCCTTCGATCCCGGTTTTCGTAAACTGAAATTGTCCCATAGCAATCGTTCCTCGTATCCTAAATATTTGCAGACATTTTAAGTGCGTCTGCTTAGTTCACTGGATTAGCTGTCAGCAGGCTTAAGAGTTTGCCTTCGGCACGGCAGCCGCAGACTGCAGAAGCAAAGGCTTTCATTCCCTGCTAAGCCGCGAAGCCGCTTTCTTAAACATGCAAAGCAGAGGTCGCCGCCAAAGAAAACACCTTTTGCCGCAAGCCTCTGCTGGTTGATTTGTTACCGGTTGCTGTACATCCTCTGATAGTACTCCTGATAGGCGCCGCTGGTGACGTTTTCCATCCATTCTTTGTGGTTCAGGTACCACTGGATGGTCTTTTTGATGCCCACCTCAAAGGTGGTCTCAGGATACCAGCCCAGATCCCTCTTGATCTTTTCCGGATCAATTCCGTACCGCCGGTCGTGGCCCTTCCGGTCGGCCACATGCTTCATCATGTGCTCCCCTACCGCCGGGTCCACATTTTCTTTTACATATTCTAAAATTGTCTTGACAATCACAATATTCGGCCGCTCGTTATGGCCTCCTACGTTATAGACCTCCCCCAGCTTTCCGCCGCGCACCACCATATCGATGGCCTTGCAGTGGTCTTCCACATACAGCCAGTCGCGGATCTGCATCCCGTCTCCGTAGATCGGAAGCTCCTTATGCTGGAGGGTGTTGTTGATCATCAGGGGGATCAGCTTCTCTGGGAACTGATACGGGCCGTAGTTATTGGAGCACCGGGTGATGTTCACCGGCAGCTTATAGGTATCGGAATAAGCCTTGACGAACAGGTCCGCGGAGGCCTTGCTGGAGGAATAAGGGCTGTGGGGATCCAGGGGAGTGGTTTCCATAAAGAAGCCCTCCGCACCCAGGGAGCCGTACACCTCGTCCGTGGAAACCTGCATGAACTTTACGCCATCCTTGTACTGGTCGTCGCCCACGGCCCAGGCGTTTTTCGCAATATTCAAAAGGTTGACGGTGCCCAAAACATTGGTCTGGACGAAAATCTCCGGATTGGTAATGGAACGGTCCACATGGCTTTCCGCGGCAAAGTTCACCACGTAATCAATGTCGTACTGGTCAAACAGGCTCTGGATCGCCTCTTTGTCACAGATATCCGCCTGAACAAAGACATAATTCGGGTTGCTTTCCACACTCTTCAGGTTTTCCAGATTGCCGGCATAGGTCAGCTTGTCCACGTTGATGATCTTAACGTCGCTGTATTTGTTCAGCATATAGATCACGAAGTTAGAGCCGATAAAGCCGGCGCCGCCGGTGACTAAATAGGTTTTCATTCCGAATTCCTCATTTCTATCAATCTTATTTCTCGTCGATTTTCTCGATGTAGCACTTCAGGGCTTCCTGCCAGTCCCGCATCTCGTCTCCTACGGTTACCCGCAGCATACAATTATCCAAAACGGAATACGCGGGCCTTTTCGCCGGGGTGGGATACTCCTCTGTGGTACAGGGAGTCACCGCGGCGCTGATGCCGCTGTATTCCATGATCTTCTTGGTAAACTCATACCAGCTGCACGCCGGACCGTTTCCGGTGCAGTGGTAAACGCCATACTCGCAGGTGGCCGCCAGCTTCAAAAGGTGATGGGCCAGGTCCGCCGCGTTCGTGGGAGTGCCCACCTGGTCGCTGACTACCTTCACCGCCCCCTTTTCCGTGCCCAGGCGGCGCATAGTTTTTACAAAGTTATTGCCCACATAGCCGTAAAGCCACGCGGTTCTGACGATAAAATACCGGGAGCAGAAATCACGGACATACTGTTCTCCCAAATACTTGGTTCTGCCGTAAACAGACTGGGGGCCGCACAGGTCCCACTCCACGTAAGGCTCTGTGCCGTCTCCCGGAAACACGTAGTCGGTAGACACGTGCACCAGCTTGGCGCCGGTTTCCTCGCAGGCCACAGCAAGATTTCTGGGGCCCAGGGCGTTGACCCGGAACGCCGCGTCCCGGTCGCTTTCACATCCGTTCACATTAGTATATGCGGCGCAGTTGATGACTACCTCCGGCCTCAAAGTCCTGGTGTAAGCCTGAACCGCTTCCAGATCGGTGATATCCAAATCCTCCACGTCGATGCAGGTAAGCTTACAGTCATGAAAGCACTGAGGAATTTCCCCCAGCTCGGACTTTTTTTCCGTGATGATTTTATAAAGCTCGTTGCCTAGCTGTCCCTTACAGCCGGTTACTAATACGTTCATGAACGCACCTTCTTATTTCTTAAGTTTTACCGTTTCCGCAATTTGATACAGGTATTGTCCGTATTCTGTCTTCTGGAACCGGTCCGCCTGCTTCAACAGCTGCGCTTTATCGATAAAGCCGTTGCGGTAGGCGATTTCCTCCAGGCAGGCTACATAAAGCCCCTGACGGGTCTGCACCGCCTCGATGAAGTTGGCGGCGTCCAGCATGGCCCGGTGAGTGCCGGTATCCAGCCAAGCCATTCCTCTGCCGAACAGCTCCACCTTCAGTTTTCCCTGCTCCAGGTAAGCGTTATTCACCGAGGTGATCTCTAATTCTCCCCGAGCGGAGGGCTTCACATTTTTGGCGATCTCCACCACGTTGTTGTCGTAAAAATACAGCCCGGGCACCGCGTAGTTGGATTTTGGGTTCTGGGGCTTTTCCTCAATGGAGAGCACGTTGCCGTCGCTGTCAAAGTCTACTACGCCGAAATCCTTGGGATTGCTCACGTGATAGCCGAAGATAGTAGCGCCGTCCTGATGGGATGCGGCCCTTTGCAGCCGCTCGGAAAAGCCGTAGCCATAGAAAATATTATCTCCCAGCACCAGGCACACATGGTCGTTTCCGATGAATTTTTCTCCCAGGATAAAGGCCTCGGCCAGTCCTCTGGGGGCTTCCTGGACAGTATAGGTAATCTCCATGCCCAGCTGGCTGCCGTCACCCAGCAGCTCCTCAAAAACCTTCACATCCCGAGGCGTGGAAATAATCAGCACCTCCCGGATTTTCGCCAGCATCAGGGTGGAGAGAGGATAATAAATCATCGGTTTGTCGTAAACGGTAAGAATCTGCTTTGAGCACGCAATGGTAGACGGATACAGCCGGGTGCCGGCTCCGCCCGCAAGAATAATACCTTTCATACGGGTACCTCCATAAAATTGATTTCTATTTCAAAGGGAAGCCTTCCCAGTAGGCAGGCAGCGGCAAATGACAGCCGCCGATTCCTGTTTATGAAAGCTTCATCGTTTCGCCGTCAGCAGAAGCTATCAGGCGGCCGCCGGATTTCTGCCGGCCCGCGGTGTGAACAGGAATCCGCGCGGGCAGGCTCGGCAAGCCATGGTTCCGGAAGATCGAGCCTGCGAAGCCCGCGCTTTTTTGACAGCGCTTATTTTTTCTGGATATTCCAAGGCTTTCGCAAGCAGAAAAGGCGGCTCCGCCGCCTATGGGCGAGGTTATTATACCATATTTCTTTACGCTTTGTTAAGAGTCGAAAAACCAAATTAACCCAGGTTTCCCTTTTGGTTCCTGTACAAATAGACAAAATCAGACGAACAAAAGCTGGCCTAAAATTCTGGCAAGGCCGTGTTTGAAAAGGTGATAGCGGAATAAAACAGCGATTCTCCTCAGCTTGCCGAAATAGGGAAGGTTCTGGTAAACCTGTAAAAGCTCCAGATCCTCCGGCTTCAGCAGGGCGTGATACCTTTCCTCAAACTCCCTGGCCTGGAGGTAGGTGTCGTTCAGCACCTTTCTGGCCTGCTCCCTTTCGGCAAGCCTCCTGGCGTTATAGCTCAGGCTTCTGGCGTTTTTCGCACCCACCTCATTGGCGCGGTGCTGGCGGTATAAAATCGTCGCCTGACGCACAAAGCCGATTTTTCCAAAGCAGGCGGCGATCAGCGCCATCCACCAGTCATGCATTACCGCGTGCTTCGGGGTCGGCCCTACCATATCCACCAATGCTTTATTCACCATCATTGTGCATCCGGTCACATTATTCTGCACCAAAAGATTGTTCAGCCTATTCCCCTTCCGGTTCAGGTTCTGGCTTCGGAACATGGAGTCGGAAAGCACCTTTAAATTCTCATCCGCCACCGCCAGGTCCGTGTGAACCAGCAGCGGGGTATCCTGTCCGTTGGCCTGCTCCAGCTCCATCATTCTGCGGACGGTCATCTCGACCTTTCTCGGCTTCCATACGTCGTCGTGGTCGCAGAACATACAATAGCTGTGCTCCACCAGGGGCAGCATGCTGAAAAAGTTCTTTTGGGCCGACCCGCTGTTTTTCTCGTTCCGCAAAAGGGTGATTCTCTCCGGATAGCGCCTGACATAAGGCTCGATCAGCTCCACCGTCCGGTCTGTGGAGCAGTCGTCCTGTATAAAGAGTTTCCAGTTGGAATCGGTCTGATTCAAAATGGACTCTATTTGAGGGACCACATACTGTTCCCCATTATAGACGGTCATGAGTATATCGATCATAATCCCCAGATCATCCTCTTTTCAGCATTGATTTCAGACGGGTAAGGCCATATTTCAGCCAAATGCCGGCATACACCGCTCCGGTAACAAATACATTATATTTTTTCTTGAAATGCTTGCGGTAAAACAGCGCCATAGCGTAATGAAACTGGTAAATAATTTCCTTGGACTGGGCGGAAAGGCCGCTTTGTCCCCGCAGGTGGGTCATGGAGGCCCCGGCGAAATACACCACCCGGTAGCCCGCTTCCTTAATCCGGTAGCAAAGGTCTAAATCCTCTCCGTACATGAAATAATCCTCGTCAAAACCGCCCACCTTCTGAAATACTTCCTTGGGCATCATCAGAAACGAGCCGGATACCGCGTCCACCTCGGCGGTCTGGTCCTCCCGGATAAAGGTTTGCCGGTAAGCGCCGTACCTCCGGCTCTCCGGATGCCTTTTATCCAGCCCCAGAAAATAATAAAGCGAGGCGCTGGGCGTTGGAAATCCCCGCTTGCAGCCGTGGTCCAGGGTGCCGTCATCCTTCAGCGTGCGAATGCCCAGACCGCCGATCCGCTCCTCACTACGCAGATAGGCAAGGCTTCTGTCCAGACAGCCCTCGTGCAGAATGGTGTCGGAATTCAAAAACAGAAGGATTGATCCCTCCGCCTTTTCAGCGCCCAAATTGCAGGCGTTGCCGAAGCCTTTGTTTTCAATGCCGTAAAAAACCTTTACCGGAGCCGGAAGCGCCTCAGGCCGGTATTCCTTGTCCCGTTCGGAGGAATTATCTATTACCAGAATTTCATAGGAAACCTGATGAGTGGTTTTCAAAATAGATTCCACCGCCTGGGCAGTCAGCTCAGGCGTGTTGTAATTGATCATAATAATCGAAAGCTCCATCATTACCCTCTAATCTCTATTTTTTCTGAGCCTCATCCAAGGGAGTGATCTCGCCGTCGGCAAGCCCTTCGGTACTTTCTGGAATAAAAAGGATCTTGATGGTCATTAAGATCAGCTTCAAGTCCAGCAGGAGAGAATAATTTTCAATATATATCAAATCCAGCTTCAGCTTATCATAAGGAAGCGTATTGTATTTTCCTAAAATCTGAGCGTATCCGGTGAGGCCGGCCTTCACCTTCAGCCGGTAGTCAAACTCCGGCATATCCTTTTTGTATTCCTCCGCGATTTCAGGCCGTTCCGGCCGCGGGCCGACAATCGACATATCCCCTTTCAGGATATTCAGTATCTGGGGCAGCTCGTCGAACCGAATCTTCCGGATGATCCTGCCCACCGGGGTAATCCGGTCGTCATGCTGGGTAGCGAGCCTGGCCACGCCATCCTTTTCCGCGTCTACCACCATGCTTCGGAATTTATAGACATTGAATTCCTTTCCTCCAATGGTCAGCCGCTTCTGCTTAAACAGCACCGGCCCTCCATCGTAAAGCTTGATGGCGGCGGCGGTAATGAGCATAAAAGGGCTTGCGACAATAAAAGCCAAAACGCCGCAGATGAGATCCAGCGCCCGCTTGGCCACCTGCTGGTCCAGAGACAGGCCGGAGTTACGGCATAAAAACAGGGGGGTGTCAAACAAATGGATTTCCTCCGACCCGCCGATGATAATATCGGAAAGCTTAGGGGTGATATAAACCCGAATAGATTTTCCGTAGCAGTATTTCAATATTTGATTCCGCAGGCTTCCCTTTACATCGCAGATAACGATGGCCGGAAACTTGTCCACCTGCTTAATAACCTCGTCATAGCCCAGTTCCGCGTTTACCGCGGCGCAGATCAGATACTTGTCCGACCGCTTGCTCATCTTCAGCGCCAGACGGGTAGCGGAATGGCTGCCGTAAACCAAAAGCATCTTCCTGGCGGGAAATACATGGAAATATACCCAGTTCGCCCCGCACGCCCACAGAACCACCAGGCAGATCTGAGCTACGGTCATGACGATCACCGGGATAGGCCATAGGAGATGGCGGGCAATCAAGCTGATCTGAGCATAGGTGACCGCGTTAGTGAATAACAGCGCCAGGGTCTGTGAATAGATAATATCGGAGATCCTGGCGTTTCCCACCTTAAGGCCTCCGTAAATTTTGGAAAACAAAAAGTAAATCACCAAATAAACGCCAACTACCAGCCAGTTTCCCCTGCGGTAAAAGGGCAGCAAGATAGCGTCGCTGTAGAACTGGTACCATACGTAGCCAAAAATGGCGGTATTCGCTCCCAGAATCACAATTCCGATGAGGAACATGACCACGCGCTTGTATTTTGAGACCTTATCCTGTGTCATTGGCTGTACCTGCCTTTGTTGTTTTCAACCCGGCCCAATGGCCTTTCACACTATAAAAATGGTCGTAATTATTTTAATTTTAGCATCCAACAGCCTAAAATGCAAGTTTTGCACTTTTTTAGGCTTATGCGCCCTGCTTCCGGTAAACAAAAACCCGGAATTCCACCTGGGTTTTTAATGTCTCTAACCGCTCCGCCCTCTCCTGATCCTGGCGGGAGGTTTTATAGTAATAGGGCGTCATCTGAAATAAATTCTGAATATCCTCGTTATTATCTAGTAATAACCAATCCTTGACAGGGTAATCCTCCAGAAGGGAAAAGCCCGGTAACTCCGGCTCCTTCAGTTCATTTTCATAGGGTTCCCGGTAAACAGCCTGCTTCAGCTGCCATAGATGCCTTCGGTCAGGCACACCCAGAAGAAATACGCCGCCAGGCTTCAGCACCCGCAGGATTTCACCGGCGCATAAGGGAGCGAACAGGTTCATCGCCAAATCGCAGGAGGCCTCCAGCACCGGCAAGTGAAACACGCTGCCCACGGCGAACTGGATCCCCTTATGGGCCTTGGCAGCTTGATCAGCCGCGATTTTAGAGATATCGACCCCCGCGGCCATCGGAGCTTTCCCCCGCTCCTTCAGAGCCTGAGCCAGCCCGCCGGTATAGTAGCCCTCTCCGCATCCGGCGTCCAGCACCACAGGCCTCTCCATCGGAAGGCGCTCAAGAGCCTTCTGGCACACCGCTCTCCGGAAGGGCTCATAATATCCCTTTTCCAAAAACAAACGCCTGGCTCTCACCATCCGTTTATCGTCGCCGGGCTGAAGAGAATGCTTGCCGTTAGCCAGCAGAAGGTTCACATAGCCGCTTCTCGCGAGGTCATACCGGTGCCCTTCAGAACATTGGCAGCCGTTTCCCTCCTTTTTCAGAGGCAGTCCGCATTTAGGACAGCACAGTGGAAACATGAAAACGCCGCCTTTCTTTATTATCCCGTTGCCCGTCTTTTCCGGCCAATTCCTTTTTCCAGCCGGCTTTAACCGCCTGCTTCTTACTGGTCAATTATAATCTATTTTGGGGATAAGAAAAAGCATATCCCGATTTATTCAGAAAAGTTTTACGGTTTTTTTACAATGCTTCGTTCGATTTTATTGCAATTGACAAATAATATTTGATTCTTTTTCAGATTTATTGTATCATAATACTATAAAATCACCAGAGATTGGAGGTTTCTGAGGATGCTGGATAAAATCAACTTAAAAAAGATCATGCTCAAGGAGGAATATAAACAGGAGGTTCCTCCCCTTAAGCAAAAAATGGGGGAGCTTCAACAGAGGTTCAAACAGGCGAAGGTTCCCGTGATCGTCCTGTTTGAGGGCTGGGGCGCATCCGGCAAGGGAAGCCTGATGTCCAACGTGATTCTGACCATGGATCCCAGAGGCTTCCACGTGGAATCCACCACGCCTCCCACTCTGGAGGAACGGCGGCATCCCTATTTATGGCGTTTTTGGAAAAAGCTGCCTGCCCGGGGCACCATGGGCGTATTCGACCGGGGCTGGTATCAGGAGCTGGCCTTCCCGTCCCACGCCCTTCATTTGGAGCAAAAAGAGCTGCGGGAGCGCTTGGAAAGCGTCAAGATTTTTGAGCGCCAGCTTCACGACGACGGCTATCTGATTTTGAAATTCTTTCTGCACATCGGCCAAAGGGAGCAGAAAAAGCGGTTTGACAAGCTGCTCTCCTCTAAGGATACCGCCTGGCGGGTCAGCCTGAACGATCTGGAGCAGAACCGCCGCTACGACGAGTATTATCAGATCATCGATGGCATCCTGGAGGAGACCAACACTGATTACGCGCCCTGGCATGTAATTGGCAGCGAGGATAAATACAGCGCCCTGGCGGAAATTTACCATATCTTAGTGGACGGAATCGGCGCGGCGGTGGAGGCCTCCCGGGAAGGAAAGAGGTCTGCCCCTAAGAAGGCGGTTCCTATTGTAGTTTCCGACCATTTCAAGCTGGTTAAGGAGCCGAAGCTTTCCGAGGTAAACCTCACTAAGGCTTTGAACGAGGAGGAATACCGGGAGCTTTTAAAGAAGGAACAATCCACCTTAAAAAAGCTGCACAATAAGATTTACCGGAAAAAGATCCCTGTGGTCATCGCCTATGAGGGCTGGGACGCCGCCGGAAAGGGCGGCAATATCCGCCGGGTCGCTGAGGCCCTGGACCCAAGAGGCTACGAGGTGGTGCCCATCGCGGCCCCCACCGCCGACGAGCTGGCCCACCAGCATTTGTGGCGGTTCTGGACTAAGCTGCCCAAGGATGGGCATATCACCATCTTCGACCGCACCTGGTATGGGAGGCTTATGGTGGAGCGCATCGAGGGCTTCGCCTCCGAGGAGCAATGGAAGCGGGCCTATCAGGAGATCAATGAGTTCGAGGAGGAGCTGGAACGCTGGGGCGCGGTAATCATCAAATTCTGGCTTCATTTCAGCAAGGAAGAGCAGCTGAAACGGTTTGAGCTTCGCCAAAACACGCCGGAAAAGCAATGGAAAATCACCGACGAGGATTGGCGCAACCGGGAAAAATGGGATCAGTACGTGACGGCGGTGGACGAGATGATCGCCTATACCTCTACAGATTTCGCCCCTTGGCACATCATCGAATCTGAGGACAAAAAATTCGCGCGCATCAAGGCTCTGCGGACGATCATCAATTCTATTGAAGGCAAGCTGTAAGACAAGAAAAGGCCGGGCTTCCGGCCTTTTCTTGTCCGCTCTGGTCTTGCGTTTCCAAAGAATTTGTCATAGAATAAGCAAGGGAAGCCTTACTGTGAAATCTATCAGTCCTTCTTCCCGCCCCGGGGCTCCGGTCTAGCCCTGTCAAGGGTAAATCCGTGTGCTGATGATCCCTTAAGCTGGAAATAGGCCCTGCCCCGTTCGCAAACGCTTTCGGCATTTTTTAGGCCGCGCCGCTGTTGCCCGCGCTCTGAACCCTGATACACGGGCGGCTAAAAGGCTGGAAAAATCTATCGCTTCAATGATTGGGAGGAACTGCTCATGCTGGTACTCGCTCACCGGGGGGCCTCCGCTTACGCCCCCGAAAATACGGAACCCGCCTTCCGCAAAGCTATTGAACTGGGAGCCGACGGCGTGGAATTGGATGTCCATCTCTGCAAGGACGGGCACATGGTGGTAAACCATAATTTCGACGTAGATCATAACAGCGACGGCCTGGGGCTGATCGAGGAATACACCTTAAGGGAGCTGAAGCAGCTGGACTTCGGCCTTTGGAAAGGCGTAGAATTCAAAGGCACTTCTATCCTCACTTTGGAGGAAGCCCTGGAGATCGTTAAGAATATGAAGCTCATCAATATTGAGATAAAAAGCGCTCAAACTCCTTATCCGGGCCTGACGGAAAAGGTTTGCGGGCTGGTTCGAAAAATGGCGCTGACTCAAAAAGTTATTCTTTCCAGCTTCAACCACCGCGTTGCCCTGGAATGTCATAATTCTGGCCTTCCAGCCGGACTTCTGTACGACAAGCCTATTTTCAACCCCGCCCGGTATGCCCATCGGCAAGGAGCCCAGGCGATCCATCCCCACAGCGCCCTTCTCTCCAAAAATCAGGTCCGCATCGCCAAGGAATTGGGAATCCAGGTTAATGTCTGGACGGTGGATAAGCCTAAACGGGCTTTAACCCTCCAGGGCTGGGGCTGCGACGCGGTGATTACCAACACCCCTGATGTGATTTTAAAGGCTTTGGGGCGGTAATCCCTCTCATTGGGAGCTTCCCTGGCCCCAGGAAGGAATTGCCCCGATTGAAAGCGCCCTGTTTTTCACGGCAATCGTCGCTCTAATCCGCCTTAAAGACATCTATGGCTTTTTACGCGTCGCAACGTCGTTCGCTCTTTCTAAATTTTGCTCCGCCCCCTGTTGCTGTTTCAAATTTTATCAGGGCGCACATCCGCTCAGCCTAAACAGATTGCCCACGGTGCCGTCCTGTGGAGTAAACAGCGGTGCAGGCGGCCCATTTCTCCGGTTGCCCCCGCGGCGCTATATCCTAGAAGCTTGTTC
Organism: [Clostridium] leptum DSM 753; assembly: GCA_000154345.1. Lineage (GTDB taxonomy): Bacteria > Bacillota > Clostridia > Oscillospirales > Acutalibacteraceae > Clostridium_A > Clostridium_A leptum. The sequence goes on along the minus strand of DS480350.1, from coordinate 455,873 downwards.
AGTCTTTAGCCAGCTTCCTTATCTGTGATGCTCCCTCCTAACGGAGATACAAAAAAGAGATCAGACCTGTTAGTCTGATCTCTTTTTGATTCAGCTTATTGATGCTGGGTGGGGTTCTGAGGATTCTGAGGCTGCACCGGGGCTTGGGGAGCCTGAGGAGCCTGCGGCTGTACCGGAACCTGAGGGGCCTGGGGAGCCTGAGGCTGAGCATAGTTGGCGGGAGCGGCCTGCGTATAGACCTTCTTCTCGATGATGCCGTAAGCTCTGTTAGCCAGCTTGCTCAGCAAGGGCATATTGGCTTCCTGTCCCTTTACCACCTTGACCATAGCGATAATGACGAACACCAGCACAACAATGGAAACAATGGTGGAAATTACGTTGAACACCACACCGATAGCGGTACCGACAATCGGAACATTGCCGAAAATGTTCAGCAGGTCCAGCACCGCATTGATGACGGATACAATAATGGTTAAAAAGAACGCCTGAATAACCTGACGGGTGAGCCATTCATTTTTCTCCGCCACAATGACAAAGCCCAAGAGGAGGCCTCCCAATAAAACCTGGCCTAAAAATGCCAGAATGAACGCTACCAGCGCGTAAAACCACAGACAAACTCCATACTTTCCTTTCTGCATGTAAAACCACTCCTGCTATGTAAATTTTTTGATGCTATTCAAATAACATCTGCTAATACTTATAGTATGCGCCAAATAACCCTTCTTTGTCAAGATGGGTTTCTGTTAAATTTCCACATCAGTGGAAAAGAATTTCCTGAGCTAAAGCAAAAATTTCCCGCATCCAGTAGGTTGCAAGGGTATACCAGGGAGTTTGGGCCGAAACGGCGCCCGCCTCGATTCCCTGCTTTTGCGCGATCAGCCCTGCTCGATACTGATGAAAGCCGTCGGATACCAGGATCATATCCTTGGGAAGGCCCTTGCTATCCATGATTTCCTTGGAGTTTCTGATATTCTCCACCGTATCTCTGCTTTGAGCCTCCGGATAGATGCGGTTTTCGTCTATCCCGTGCTCTACCAGCCAGGCCTTCATGGCCTGGGCCTCGCTGACCAATTCCCCGTTGCCTTTTCCCCCAGATGGTATGCACATCGCCTCCGGATTTCGGTCCAAATATTCCTTAGCAGCCTCCAGCCGTTTCGTCAGCATTAGGCTTGGCTGGGTTCCTTTCACCTGACAGCCCAGAATAACCACAGTTCCGTTTTCTTTCGGAGGCCGGTGAATCGCGGCGGCCATCAGGCAGGACATCACCGCTCCAAACACAAGGAACGCGCCCAGCGCCAGGGAGGCAGCGGAAAGAAGCACCTTGCCGCCCGGATGCCCCCACAGGCTGGAGAGGCAGCCGGCCGCGCCAGGATATCCCGCCAGCCAAAGGGCAAAAGAACAAAGCAAAATTCCCGCCGCATTCCCGATATTCACGATGCCCCGGAACACCGGCAGCAGAAACCAAGCCAGCAGCAAGGCGATGACCAGCACGACGCAAAGCCTCCCGATTCCCATAAACGCTTTTTTCTCCTCGTTTCTCGGCATAACAGCCTCCTTACCGCCGCAAGCCTTTTCCGGCTTCGCGGCGCGTCAATATTCGGACTTCTGCCAGGAACTGCCGGGTTTCTTCTTCCAAAACCCGGTATTGAACGGTTTGACGGCCGCTTTTTCCATGATCTGTTATCCAATTCAAAAGTCCGGACCGCCTTTTATTTAATCTTGGACAGGCCAATAGGTTTCCCTTCTTTCGGCCACAGCGCTCCAGCGCTCTTGGAACAGGCGCCGCCTGGTGAAGAAAAGCCATCCGGGGAACACCGGATGGCTTTGAGCTTATTTCATTTTCGGTCTGGGAGTATAGGTGGTGTGGAGAATCTCGTGAGCCTTATGGCTTCCCGGCTCGCCCAGATACTCGGCGTAGCACTTCTTCACAACCGGATTGTCGTGAGACTTTCTCAGCGGCAGGTTCTTATCCTCCTCATAAAGCACCTTGGCACGCTCCTTGCGAATGTCCACAAAGTTTCTCACAGAAGAGGGCTGAATAGGCATACCGCCGCCGTTGACGCATCCGCCCGGGCAGCACATGATCTCAATGAAGTGATAATCGGCCTCGCCGTTCTTCACCTTTTTCAAAATCTCGTTGGCGTTGCTCAAGCCGCTGGCTACCGCCACCTTCACATCCATGCCGGCCACGTTGTAGACAGCCTCTTTGATGCCGTCGGTTCCGCGGACTTCCTCGTAATCGATGGAATCCAGGGACTTGCCGGTGAGGGTATCGGCAGCGGTTCTCAGCGCCGCCTCCATAACGCCGCCGGTGGCGCCGAAGATCACCGCAGCGCCGGTGGACACATCCATGGTGGGATCGAATTTCTCATCCGGCAGCATGGTCAGGTCGATATTGGCCCGCTTGATCATCCGGGCCAGCTCACGGACGGTGAGCACCACGTCCACATCGGGAACGCCGGCCGCGTTTTCATCGTCACGGCTGATCTCGAATTTCTTCGCGGTGCAGGGCATAACGCTGACGGACACGATATCCTTCGGATCGATGTTGTGGGTCTCGGCGTACCAGGTCTTGATGAGAGCGCCCTGCATCTGCTGCGGGGATTTGCAGGAGGACAGGTTCGGCAGCAGCTCCGGATAATAGAACTCGCAGAACTTGATCCATCCGGGAGAGCAGGAGGTGATCAGAGGCAGTACTCCGCCGTTCTGCACTCTGTCGATAAACTCATGGGCTTCCTCCATAATGGTCATGTCGGCGCCGAAATCAGTGTCGAATACCTTATCAAAGCCCAGGCGGCGCAGAGCGGCAACCATTTTGCCCTCTACGTTGGTGCCGATGGGCATACCGAATTCCTCGCCCAAAGCGGCGCGGACAGACGGAGCGGTCTGAACCACAACATGCTTCTTGGGATCGGCGATAGCGGCGACCACCTCGTCGATCTGATCCTTTTCACGCAAAGCGCCGGTGGGGCAGTTTACGATGCACTGGCCGCAGGATACGCAGGCCACGTCGCCCAGATCCTTTTCAAAGGCGCAGCCGATATGGGTATCGAAGCCGCGGCCGTTGGGGCCGATCACGCCCACGAACTGATCCTCGCAGGCGGCCACGCAGCGGCGGCAGAGGATACACTTATTATTGTCGCGAACCATATGCAGGGTGGTCTCGTCCAGCGGAGACTGGGGATTCTCGCCCTCAAAGGCGTCGACGTCCTCCACGCCGTAGTCACGGCACAGCTTCTGCAGCTCGCAGTTTTCGCTTCTCACGCAGGAGAGGCACTTCTTATCATGGGTGGAGAGCATCAGCTCCAGGGTCATCTTTCTGGCCTTCATGACTCTGGGGGAGTTGGTGTAGATCTCCATGCCCTCGTTAACCGGATAAACGCAGGCGGTAACCAGGGTCTTTGCCCGGACAACCTCGACCACACAGATACGGCAGGCGCCGATCTCGTTTAAGTCCTTCATCCAGCACAGGGTCGGAATATTGATTCCGGCGTATCTGGCAGCCTCTAAAATTGTAGATCCAGCAGGTACAGACAGGGGCATACCATTGATTTTAATATTTACCATTTCCATTTTGGCACACTCCTTCCTTATAACTTAATGATAGCGTCAAATTTGCACTTCTCAATGCAGGCGCCGCACTTGATGCACTTATTCACATCAATGGTGTGGGGCTGCTTCACCGTACCGGAGATCGCGCCCACCGGGCAGACTCTGGCGCAGGCGGTGCATCCGCGGCACTTGTCGGCCACGATCTCATAATGGAGCAGGGCCTTGCAGACGCCGGCCGGGCAGCGGTGCTCTTTGACATGGGCTTCATATTCGTCACGGAAGTAGCGCAGGGTGGACAGCACTGGGTTGGGCGCGGTCTGTCCCAAGCCGCACAGGGCGTTATCCTTAATATAGTAGCACAGCTCTTCCATCTTATCGATATCTTCCATGGTGCCGGTGCCGGAGGTGATCTTATTCAGCATTTCCAGCAGGCGCTTGGTGCCCACGCGGCAGGGAGTACACTTACCGCAGGATTCGTCAACAGTGAACTCCAGGAAGAACTTGGCGATATCCACCATACAGGTGGTCTCGTCCATAACGATCAATCCGCCGGACCCCATCATGGAGCCGATGGCGATCAGGTTGTCGTAGTCGATGGGGGTATCGATCAGGGAAGCCGGGATGCAGCCGCCGGAGGGTCCGCCGGTCTGGGCAGCCTTGAACTTCTTGCCGTCCGGCACGCCTCCGCCGATTTCCTCAACGATCTCACGCAGGGTAGTGCCCATGGGGATTTCCACCAGGCCGGTATGCTTGATCTTGCCGCCCAGGGCGAACACCTTGGTGCCCTTGCTCTTCTCGGTGCCCACAGAGTTGAACCACTCGGCGCCGTGGAGGATAATCTGGGCGATATTGGCGTAGGTTTCTACGTTATTCAGGATGCTGGGCTTGCCGAACAGGCCCTTCACCGCCGGATAAGGCGGGCGGGGACGGGGCTCGCCGCGCTTGCCCTCGATAGAGGTCATCAGAGCGGTTTCCTCGCCGCACACGAAAGCGCCGGCGCCCAGACGAAGCTGGATATCAAAATCAAAGCCGGAATCAAAGATATTCTTGCCCAGCAGGCCGTATTCACGGGCCTGGCCAATAGCGATCTCCAAACGCTTTACAGCGATGGGATACTCGGCGCGAACGTAAATGTAGCCCTTGGTGGCGCCGATGGCATAGCCGGCGATGGCCATAGCCTCCAGCACGCAGTGGGGATCGCCCTCCAGAACGGAACGGTCCATGAACGCGCCCGGATCGCCTTCGTCGGCGTTGCAGCACACATATTTCTGGTCGGCCTTGTTGCCGGCGGCCAGGCTCCACTTCACACCGGTGGGGAAGCCGGCGCCTCCGCGGCCGCGGAGGCCGGAATCCTTGATCACCTGGATGACCTGCTCGGGAGTCATCTCGGTCAGAACCTTGCCCAGCGCGGCGTAGCCGTCCTGGGCTATGTACTCGTCGATGTTCTCCGGGTTGATGACGCCGCAGTTCCGCAGGGCGATTCTTCTCTGCTTCGCGTAGAAGGCCGTCTCGTTCAGGGATTTGATGGTGTCATCCTTCTGCACGGTCTCCTGATACAGCAGGCGCTTGACGATTCTTCCCTTCAGCAGATGCTCTTCCACGATCTCCGGAACGTCCTCTACCTTCACCATGCTGTAGAAGGCACCCTCCGGATATACGATCATAATCGGGCCCAGGGCGCACAGGCCGAAGCAGCCGGTGCGGACCACGTTGACTTCGTTTTCCAAGCCCCTGGCCTTGATTTCTTCTTTCATCTTCTCAATGATTTTTTCACTGTTTGAGGAGGTACAGCCGGTACCGCCGCAAATCAATACGTGGGAACGATACATATTTGGTTTTCCTCCTTCTTATGAATTGGCACCGATGGTAAATTCCGTGACCACATTGCCGTTGACCAGGTGGTCGTTAACCACACGGACAGCCTTTTCCGGGGTCATTTTTACATAGGTGACCTTTTCCTGTCCGGGAACCAGCACCTCCACCACGGGCTCATACTGGCAGATGCCGATGCAGCCGGTCTGGGTGACGGCAACCTTTTCCGTCATGTTGCGCTTGGCAACCTCTTCCACAAAAGCGTTCAATACCGGACGGGCTCCGGCGGCGATTCCGCAGGTAGCCATGCCGACCAGCACACGGACGGCGTCCTTATCCTCCTCCCGGATTCCAATCTGGGCGCGGGCCTTATCTCGAATCGCCTGCAATTCAGCTAATGTTTTCATCTTCTTGTGCACCTCCAAAGATCATATCGGTTTGTTCCTTTAGATAACCCTGTATCCATTCGCTGACCTCAGGGGCCGAAAGCTTTACCTCTTCCCCCAAAATCTCTCGCAGCTCCCTGGTGTCCAAAGTGAAGCTCCTTCCATCCCGTTCCCGGCGGAAAATAAAATCCCGTTCCGGATTGGAATAGATCAAAAGCCCCACCGTGGAATTAATATCCCCCAAAGGAGTCATGTCAATGTGGGAAGGCTTAAACACCGCGGTCACCGTGGTGCCCTTCCCCGGCTCAGACTCGATGGAAAAGCTTCCGCCGGTCTGCTCCGCCGCCATTTTAAAAAGCGGCACTCCCAGCCCCACCTTTCGGGTGGTGCGGGTTGTGAAAAACGGATCCGTCACGCGAGCCGCCTGCTCGGCGGTCATTCCCCTGCCGTTGTCGATGATCTTCAGCGTCAGGGTGTCCTCCGCGCTGCTTTCCTCCACAACGATCTGCGTCAGGGAAGCCCCTGCCGACAGGGAGTTCTGGGCGATATCCATTACATTCAGCGACAGCTCCCGCATGGCTTTATTCGTACTTTGCCAAAATGCCCTTGACGTCCTCGGGAACCAGGCGGCCGTAAACATCGTCGTTAATGGTGATAACCGGAGCCAGTCCGCAGGCGCCGATGCAGCGGCAGGCTGTCAGAGAGAACTTGCCGTCCTCAGTGCACTCCTCCGCTTCGATGCCCAATTCCTTGGAAAGCTCCTCCAAAATCTTGCCGGAGCCCTTAACATAGCAGGCGGTGCCCAGGCAGACGGAAATATTATACTTACCCTTGGGAGTCAGAGAAAACTGGGAATAGAAGGTGGCCACGCCGAACACCTCGGAAAGGGGAACCCCTAAACCGTCGGCTACCATCTGCTGCACTTCAATGGGCAGATAGCCGTAAACGTTTTGGGCTTCCTGCAGAACAGGCATGATGGCGCCCGGCTCGTTTTTATGCTTCTCGATAATCTCAAAAAGCTGAGCCTCCTGCTCTTTCGTCCCGCTGAACGGGATATTGCTGATACGCTTTTGCATTTGATTTCCTCCTTATTGTCTTTGAACGCAACCTGTTAAAAATATAACAACTAAACGCATACAAAACCAACTGCTGCGGTTGCCTACAAAATATGATTATATCGGATTCTTTCCCTAAAATCTATACGATCCTACAAAGTTCCCAGAGAAAATAGGGGGAAGGTTTTGGCGAAATGCACCAATGACGATTTTTTCCAAAATCAGAACACTCAGCGAACTCACTTCTTGAATTCAATTGATTTTTATTTTTTGTGAAAACCCGACAAAAGTTTTTCAACATCATCAAAATCCGAGTCAAGCCGCTTCCTATCTTTCCCATTTCACCTGAATTTTTCCATTCAGGGCATCCACTAAGCACCGGGCCGTTTTTTCCGGCAGGTCCAGCCAGGGCCTTCGTTCCTTCAGCCAATCTAGATAATGGGCGTCGGAATCCAGCAAAAGGATCATATTCTGAAGCTCCGGGTACCGCTTGAGCAGAAGCTCCTTGTCTCCCTTGCCGGAGATCTCCGCGGCGTGGAACTCCGCCTCCGCCGGAATAGCGCCCAGGGAGGAGATCACGCTGTAGGAATCGTGATCAATGTGAGCTGGGAACGCCGCCCCGCCGAATTCCGCCATCAGCCCGGGCAGCTCTCCCACGCTGATGCTGCTTGCGTTGATGAGAAGCCGGGAAACCCTGCCCACCACCTCATCCTGCCAATCCATAATAAGCTGATCCCCAAAAATTTCCGGCCGGTTCCGAATCTCCGGGGAACGGGACTCCACATAATCCCCAAAGGCCTCGGCCTGCTCCACGGTGGGGAACAGGCATACCACATGGGCTTCCTCGCTGGTGGTAAGCTCCATGCCAGGCACCACTGTCACGCCGGCCTCCTCACCGGCCCTCACCGCCGCCCGGCAGTTTTTGCAGCTATTGTGGTCAGTGAGGGCGATCATGTCCATGCCGTTCAGCAGGGACATGTTCACAATATTATTGGGGGTCATGTCGTTGTCCCCACAGGGGGATAGGCAGGAATGGATGTGGAGATCGTAATAAACCCTCATGATAAAAGCCGGCCGATCTGCAAAGCCAGGCGGTAGCTGTTTTCCTCCGCGCCAAGCACGCAGATCCCCTGCTGGTCCGCCTTCCGCTTAGCGTCCTCGTCCAGCCAGGCGTTTTCCGTCAGGATAATGCAGGCGGTATCCGCCAGGGACGCCACCGCCAGGGCGCTGATGTTGCCCATCACCGTCAGCCAGGCGTCGCCGGCCTTGGCCCTTCCCATCACCCAGCTCAGCAAATCGCCGATATAGCATCCGGAGACCTCCTGGGAGAGCCCCTCCTCCCCCGCCAAAAGCTTCAGGGAAAGGGCTTCCTTGAGCTGCTGTACTGTCATATTCTCACATCCAATTGCTTCAATTTTACCGATAACCGCTTTTGAGAACTCTTTTTCCTTGAGAGCGTTTCCCACGGGAAGCTGTTCTTCGGTTAGCTGTTTTGTATTGCCGCCTGTTCAGGAACGCTTCAGCCGGACGAATAAAAGCCTTGTTTTTTTACCAGCATGAAGCTAAGATTGCAATTTCCCGCCTGTCCTGGCTTCTATCCATAAGAAACATGATCATGAAAGCCCTCTTAATGCTTTGGGGAAATCCTTTCCGCAGGCGATCTGGATTATCTTTGTTCTTTCCTTCCATCAGCTGTTTAAACCGGGCCCCTGTGCTTTCCCGGCGCCCGATCCGGTTCTGGGCGCTCCCGTCCCCTACCAGCATATACCGCCGGGCACGCATTTAATTCCCTTGCTTCTCCTTGGAGTCCAGATAGCTGGGAACATAGCCGCCGATGGAAGACAGGGTATCCGCCACATTTTTCACCTGTTCCCGCATAACGAATACACAGTCGCTGGTGCGAGCCACACCCTTCACCACATCCTCGGCTAAGGCCCGGCAGCTGGGCGCGCCGCAGGAGCCGCAGTCCAGCCCGGGCAGACCCTCGCAGATCACGTCGATCTCCTCCATCATCTGCATGGCTTCCTCCAGATTTTGAGAAAGCTTCAGCACCGGGGCGAATTCCAGAGGCTCGGTCCACTCCATATCCCGGGGCACGCCGCCGTCCAAATGGTTCTGGGAAACCGGCAGATATTTTCTCAGGCGCTGAAGCCTGGCTTTAGCCACATAGCCGTTCTCCACACACAGCACGCCGCCGACGCATCCGCCGCTGCAGGCGTTCAGCTCCACAAAGTCCAGCTCCCGAATCCGCTCGTCCTCCAGCTCCTCCAGAACCCGTATCACGTTCTCGATGCCATCCGCCGCCAGGTATTTTTCATTGAGCAGCGCCGCGGACTCTCCGCCGCTGCCGGCCCAGCTGACGCCGATCAGTCCCGACTGGCCGATGGGCTCCACTGTTTCCAGCTTATCCATCCGGTGAGACAGCAGAGGGAATACCTCGCTGATGGCGATGGCGCCGTCGCACCAGGAGCCCTCGGTGCCGATGGGCATTTTAATATCCGTCACCTTGGCCGGGCACGGGGTGATGAAGAAGGCCCCGATTTCCTCTATCGGGATGCCCGTTCTCTCGCTGGCCGCCCGCTTTGCCATCATGGCGGAAACCTCCATGGGCGCGTTCAGATTCAGCACATGGTCGCACAGATCCGGAAAACGGACCCGGATCAGCCGGACCACCGCCGGGCACGCGGAGCTGATCACAGGCTTAGGAAGCCTGCCGTCCGCCATCAGCTTTCTGGTGGCGTCGGAGACCAGCTCGGCTCCTCTGGAAACCTCGTAAACATCGTCAAAGCCCATCTGCTTCAGCCCGGTGAGCACGATGTCGATATCGTCTAAATTATTGAACTGGCCGAACAGCGCCGGCGCCGGAATGGCAATTTTATATTTCCACCCCTCCAAAACAGAAAGGTGGTCATACCTCGCCTTTTTCGCATGATGAGGACATACCCGGATACATTCGCCGCAGTCGATGCACCGCTCGGATATGATCTGGGCCTTTCCCTCTCTCACCCGGATGGCCTCGGTGGGACAACGCTTAATGCAGTTGGTGCAGCCTAAGCATTTATCCTTATCCAGGGTCACGGAATGAAAAAACCGGTCCACAGGAAATCGTCTCCCTCCTAAGGCGTGCCCCCGTTCGGGACATGCTAAGTTATCGTAAGATTATCATCAAGCCGTCCTCTTGAAAGGGCCGGCGGCACCCAGTCCGCCCTGGGTCAGTTTTTCGGAAAAACGGAAAAGTACATGGTGGTGCCTTTTCCCAGCTCCGTATCGATCCGCATATCGTCGGAATATTTTTTTATGTTCGGCAGCCCCATTCCGGCCCCGAACCCTAAGGATCTGACGTTATCCGGCGCGGTGGAGTAGCCCTCCTGCATGGCCTTTTCCACATCGGCGATACCCGGCCCCTGGTCAGCCATAACCACGTCTACCTGAGCCGGGGACACGTCTACGTCAATCTCTCCGCCGCCGGCGTGAATCACCATGTTAATCTCGCCCTCATACATGGCGATGGCTACCCGCCGGGTAGCGTCGGGATCATAGCCCAGCTGCTTCAGCTTTTTCTTCACGCTGCTGGAGGCCTCTCCCGCCCGGGTAAAGTCGTCTCCGGGCACTATGTAATGGAAATGCATTTTGCTCATCTTTACTCACAGCCTCCCCTAAGGCCGTTTTCATACAGCTTTCCGCAGGCTGTGAAAAGGCGGTACCTTGTTTTCAGCAGGGTAATGTCCATCTTTTTCGCCAGCTCCACAATGCTGTCGTCCGGCTGCTTTCCCCGGACAAACACGATGCACCGCATATCCATCATTTCCGCGGTGCGCACTACCTGAGGGTTCAGTAATCCAGTAAGAAGGACAGACTGGTCTTTCACAAACGCCAAAACATCACTCATCATGTCGCTGCCGCAGGCGGTTTTTACCTCAAGGTCCAGGTCGGCGGCCGAAATGATCTCCGCGTCCAGCAGGCTGATAATATCTCTGATTGTCATTTTCTTTTCCCCCATATTTTTGCTCTAGTTAACAGAGGGCCTTTCATTTCCCCTCTGTCCTTACCAACAGCGTTATTATACCATAACTTTCGGAACCTTTCACTATAATTTTTGTGGAATCCTATGAAAATAAATTTTTCCAATTTTACTGTCCTCCCAGGGCATACAAAAACAGTCTGTTTTTCAGAAAAAACAGAAAAAATGTGCTTCCTTGGCGTAAAAAAGCGAGATTGTCTTAAAAATGTCAATTGACTATCCCATCATAACGTTTTATAATAAAAGTTAATTACTACTACATTTTGGAGGTCATGAAATGAAACGGGTTTATAATTTTTCTGCCGGCCCTTCCATGCTGCCGGAAAAAGTTCTGCGGACCGCCGCTGACGAAATGCTGGATTATCACGGCAGCGGGCAGTCCGTTATGGAAATGTCCCACCGTTCCAAGGTCTATGACGGTATTATTAAGGAAACGGAAAGCCTTCTCCGCGAGGTAATGAACATCCCGGATAACTATAAAGTGCTCTTCTTACAGGGCGGCGCTTCCTCCCAGTTCGCCATGGTTCCCCTGAACCTGATGACCGGCTCCGGCAAGGCTGATTTCGTTCTCACCGGCCAGTGGGCCACCAAGGCTTACAAGGAGGCCGCCCGTTACGGCGAGGCCAACGTGGTAGCCTCTTCCAAGGATAAGACCTTCTCTTACATCCCCAAGCTGGACCCCTCCACTTTTACCAAGGATGCGGATTACTTCCACATCTGCCTGAACAACACCATTTACGGCACCAAGTGGAACACTCTGCCGGAAACTGGGAACGTTCCCCTGGTCGCTGATATTTCCTCCTGCATTTTGTCTGAGCCCATTGATGTCAGCAGATTCGGCCTGCTGTATGCCGGCGCTCAGAAAAACATGGGCCCCGCCGGCTTAACAGTAGTAATCATCCGTGAGGATCTGATCGGCCACGCCAAGGACTTCACCCCCACCATGTTCAACTACCAGACCCACGCCGACAACGATTCCATGTTCAACACCCCGCCCTGCTACGCGATTTATATCTGCAAGCTGGTGCTGGATTGGATCAAAAACGACATCGGCGGCCTGGAAAAGATGAAGGAGTTCAATGAGAAGAAGGCTAAGATCCTTTACGACTTCCTGGACAGCTCCAAGCTGTTCAAGGGCACCGTGGTGCCGGAAGACCGCTCTCTGATGAATATCCCCTTTGTCACCGGCAGCGAGGAGCTGGACGCCAAGTTTGTCAAGGAAGCCGCCGCACACGACTTTGTCAACATCAAGGGCCACAGAAGCGTCGGCGGCATGAGAGCCTCTGTCTATAACGCCATGCCCATCGAGGGTGTGGAAAAGCTGGTAGCCTTCATGAAGGAATTTGAGGCCGCCAACCTGTAAGCGGAAACCCATAAGCCAACAGAAACCAAGAAAGGGAAGCCGGTGATCCGCCGCTTCCCATTTCCTTTCAGAAAGGGAGCAGAATACTATGTATGATATTTTAACCTTGAATAAAATTTCCAAAACCGGCCTGGAGCGTTTTACCGACGAGTATCAGTACGGCGACGCGGTTGAAAATCCCCAGGGCATCATGGTGCGTTCGGCGTCCATGCATGAGATGGAGATGCCTCAAAGCCTGCTGGCCATTGCCAGGGCGGGCGCGGGCGTCAACAATATTCCGGTGGATCAGTGCACGGAAAAGGGCATTGTGGTTTTCAACACTCCCGGCGCCAATGCCAATGCGGTCAAGGAGCTGGTTTTGGCGGGGCTGCTGATCTCCTCCCGTAAGGTCACCCAGGGTATGGCCTGGGCTCAGGGCCTGAAGGGCCAGGGGGATGCGGTCGGCAAGGCCGTGGAAAAGGGCAAGAGCGCTTTTGTCGGCCCTGAGATCAAGGGAAAGAAGCTGGGCGTTATCGGCCTGGGCGCCATCGGCATCCTGGTGGCCAACGCCGCCAGAAGCCTGGGCATGGAGGTTCACGGCTACGATCCTTATATCTCTGTGGATTCCGCCTGGGGCCTTTCCAGAGCGGTCAAGCACAGCCTGACCCTGGACGATATTTTTGAAACCTGCGATTATATCACCGTCCATGTTCCCCAGACTCCGGATACCAAAAATATGATTAACAAGGATTCCATCGCTAAGATGAAAGACGGCGTGCGGATTCTGAACTTCGCCAGAGGCGGCTTGGTCAATTCCGCCGACGTAGTCGCCGCGATTGAAGCCGGCAAGGTTGCGGCCTACGTCACCGACTTCCCCTCCGACGATCTGCTCGGCGTCGACGGCGTCATCGCGATCCCCCATCTGGGCGCCTCTACTCCCGAATCTGAGGACAACTGCGCCAGGATGGCAGCCGACGAGCTGATGGCATATCTGTCCGACGGCAACATCATCAATTCCGTTAACTTTCCGGCCCTGTCCTCTCCCAGAGCGGCCGGCTGCTCCAGAGTGTGCGTGTTCCACAAGAACATCCCCTCTATGCTCAGCCAGGTGACCAAGCTGCTCTCCGACAAGGGCGTGAATATTGAGAACATGCAGAGCAAGTCCCGCAAGGATGTTGCGTACACGGTTCTGGACTGCGCCGGCCAGGTCGGCCAGGATGCTTTAGAATCCCTGGTGGATTCTGAGGGAATTATCCGTATCCGCGTAATTTCCGCTTAAACGGCGGCAGGCGTCTCTGGCGCTTGGGTTTTCAAAGACCTTTGACGGTATCCAGGCTCGGCAAAAGCCAGGATTTCGCTTCTTCGGTTTATGACGCCGCGCGTTTGTGCGTTCTATCCTTACGCTCCGGCTTCAGCCCACTGAAAAGGCGCCGCGGGAAATCCGGCTGGCAAAGATCCGAAAAGGATCCGGTGCTCCTTACACGGAAAGAAAATGTCACGATTTTCGGTTCCTCTGGGAGACGCCGCTTCACTTAAGCGTTCTATAACCTATAACGGAAAAGCCATAGGATGGTTTTACATCCTATGGCTTTTTTGATGATCGTTTTTGTTTTCTCCGCCCCTGCCTGCTTTTCACACCAGAGGCAGATAAAAAAAGCATAAAGCAGAAATAAACCAGCTCCAGGCTTCCGCGTAAGCTCAGCACCTGTGCGGGCAGAGATTCACCTAACAAAAATATGACCGCACGCATCTTGTCAGCTTTTTTGTTTTGCTGCTAACGCGAACCAGCCCTTTTCCTGACGCTCCTCAAGGATCGTAAACCGAGGCTCCAGGGCATCGCGCACCTCCTGCACACGGGTATCGATAATACCGCTCATCAGATAAATACTGTCCGGATTCAAGTATCGCGTGATATCCTTGGTCAACAGGATAATAATATCCGCCACGATATTGGCCACCACCAACTCGTATTTTCCAGCCACCTGATCCGTCAGATTGCCGCAGATCCCCTGGAATTTTTCCTCCACGCCGTTGGTCTGAGCGTTTTCCCCGGCGGTTTTCACCGCCAAGGCGTCAATATCCACCCCGACCGCCTTTTCCGCGCCCAGCAGCAGCCCCGCCACCGACAGGATGCCGCTGCCGCAGCCCACATCCAGCAGACTCATGCCAGGCTTTAGATATTTTTCCAGAAGCTCTAGGCAAAGCCGGGTGGTTTCATGCGTACCGGTGCCGAAAGCCAAACCTGGCTCCAGATGCAGCACCGTCCTGCCCTGAGGATCGTAGGCTTCCTCCCAGGTGGGGCGGATCAAAAGCTTTTCCCCCACAGGGATCGGATGAAAATACTGCTTCCAGTTATTGATCCAGTCCTCTTCCGCACAGCTTTCCACGGAAAATTCGCAGTCAATGCCCTCGCCGGCGCACCGCTCCCGGAGGAAAGCCAGCGCCTCTTTCGGGTTCTCCTCCGGGCTGATGTAAAGGTGCACCAGTCCGTGTTCCCGGTCCTTTGCCAGCAGCTCCTCGTCGATTAAATCAATATGGGCAATCTCCCTGGCTTCCTCCTCCAAATGAGAATAATCCTCCACGTAAATACCGCCGTCCACCGCCATTTGGGCCATATCCGCCGCCTGCTCCAGCTGGGCAGACGGCACCTTCATAATGATCTCCGTCCATTCCATCGGGGATTCCTCTTTTCTTCTTTTGCTTTATTCGAAGCGCCGCAGCGCCAAAATACACGGGAGGAGGAAAAGCAAGCTCCCATGCGCTGTCATTCCGCTTTTCCTCCGCATATACCGTTAATAAAGCTATTATAGCATGAATTTCCGCAAGAGAAAAGCGGGAAAAGGCCTTCGCCTAAAACCACCGGGCCGCTTCCTCCTTGAATCTAGGGCCCGCACCCCAGGCGTACGGATCGTACCGGTCAAGGTTGCAGCCAAACTCCTTTAAAAACGTGATTCTGCCGTCTTCCGACCAGCGAATCAGGGAAAGCCCATCGAAGGCCTGAACGCCCTGTCCGTTCATTTCGCATTGAAAATACCATTCCACCACCGTTTGATCCCCCTGGTGGATAAACTGCTTAATATCCCAAGCCAGCACCCGTCCCCGGGTATTCCACTCCGCGAACCAATGCTCAATGGCCTTTACGCCATGATATTCCGGCCCCCAGCTTTCCATATAAACCGCGTTCTCGGAAAAAATCCGGGAAAGCTCAGGGCCTTTTCCTGTGAGCCACAGCTGAAACCAATTTTGAACGGTCATTTCTCTTTTCCGCATATTGTCTCTCCTATTCCGGGACGAAACCGCCCGATTTCCGGCAAACCTTTTTATCGGGACGAGCCAAGGAACCACCCGCGCCGCAGTATTCTTCGGAGCAGGATGCAGCGGCGGCCATTTTATTAGAACCTCCCGGAGGCCAACCGCTTGACGAAAGCTTGCGGTCCGCCCAACTTAAAATCCGGTATTTTTTATTCTTCCCGGCTCTGCCGAAAGCCTGATCCGCACAGGAGCCCGTTGCAAAAACGCCTTGCCGGAAGGGAAGGGAGTGCTGTCCGGCGGACAGCCGCCGCTCCTCCCGGCAAGGCGTTTTCCATTTCTCTGCCAGCCTCCGATTGACGGCCAGCGTGCTGCCGGTTCAGGAGACTTACTCTAATTCGAAGGCTCCGGTGTAAAGCTGATAATACTTTCCTTTTTCCTCGAGCAGCTTTTCGTGGGTTCCCCGCTCAATGATCCGGCCGTGTTCCAGAACCATGATCACGTCGGAATTTTTCACCGTGGACAGCCGGTGAGCGATAACAAACACCGTACGCCCTTTCATCAGAGCGTCCATGCCGCGCTGTACGATGGCTTCCGTGCGGGTATCGATCGAGGAGGTGGCCTCGTCGAGAATCATTACCGGCGGATCCGCCACGGCGGCCCGGGCGATCGCCAGCAGCTGCCTCTGGCCCTGAGACAAATTTGCCCCGTTTCCGGTCAGCAGGGTATGGTAGCCCTCAGGCAGCCTGGATATAAAATCATCCGCGCCCACCCGTTCGGCGGCCGAGATACAATCCTCATCCGAAGCATCCAGACGGCCGTAACGGATGTTGTCCAGCACCGTGCCGGTAAACAGATTGGTGTCTTGAAGGACAATGCCGATGGCCCGGCGCAGATCGGATTTTTTGATCTTATTGATGTTGATCCCGTCATATCGGATCTTACCGTCAGCGATATCATAAAAACGGTTCAGCAGGTTCGTAATGGTTGTTTTTCCCGCACCGGTGGCGCCTACAAACGCCACCTTTTGTCCGGGCTCGGCGTAAAGGGTGATATTATGGAGTACGATCTTATTTTTCTCATAGCCAAAGTCTACATCCATCATCCGTACATCGCCGGTCAGACGGGTATAGGTGACGGTTCCATCCGCCTGGTGGGGATGCTTCCAGGCCCACATATGGGTTCGCTCCTTGGTTTCCACCAGCATTCCGTTTTCTTCCTTTACCTGGGCCAGGGTCACATAGCCGCTGTCGGCTTCCGGCTGCTGATCCAGCAAAGCGAAAATCCGCTCCGCGCCGGCGATCCCCATAACCACCGCGTTGATCTGATGGGAAACCTGGCCGATTCCGCCGGAAAACTGCTTGGTCATATTCAAGAAGGGCACCACCACGCTGATGCTCAGAGACAGGCCGGAAATACTCAGATTCGGCACCCCCGAAAGAAGCAGAAGACCTCCGGCCAAGGCTACCACTACATACAGCACATTGCCGATATTGTTCAAAATCGGGCCCAGCGTATTGGCGTATTTATTTGCTGTTTCCGACTCCGTAAACAGCAAATCGTTAATTTTGTCGAAATCCGCCTTGCTCTCCTCTTCATGACAGAAAACCTTGACCACCTTTTGGCCGTTGATCATTTCCTCGATAAAGCCCTCTTCCTTACCCAGAGCCTGCTGCTGCCGGATAAAGTGCCGGGCCGAGCTTCCGCCGATTTTCTTGGTAATCAGCAGCATGACCGCCACGCCGGCTACCACCACCAAAGCCAGCCATACGCTGTAGTAGATCATAATGCAGAACACGGTCAGAGAGGTAATCACCGTGGTCAGCAGCTGGGGAAAGCTTTGAGAGATCATTTGACGCAAGGTATCGATATCGTTGGTGTAGTGGCTCATAATATCGCCATGGTTGTTTTGATCAAAGTATTTGATGGGCAGCCCCTGCATGGTATTGAACATTTTCTCTCTAAGCTTTTTCAGGGCTCCCTGGGTAATGATCGCCATCAGCTGGGTGAACACAGTGGTGGATGCCAGGGCAATCACATAAAACGCAGCTAAAATCCCCACCAAAGAGAGAATCTGTCCGCCTACGGCATTCCAATCGCCGCTTTGCCAGCTGGTTTCAATCAGGGCGATGACATTCTGCATAAAAATAGCGGGGATAGAAGAAATCAACGCGCTGAATACAATACACACAAGGGTCACAGGAAGCATTCTAGGATAAAAGCCAAACAAGGTTTTGATCAGACGCTTTACGGTACCCTGAGATTTTTCCTGCTTACGCATCTTGATCACCTGCCTTATTCTGAGAGGTATAAATTTCCCGGTAAATTTCATTATTTTCCATCAGCTCCCGATGAGTGCCGATACCGTTGATCCTGCCGCCCTCCATGACGATGATCCGGTCCGCGTCCTCCACCGAGGCGGTGCGCTGGGCAATAATGATTTTCGTGGTTTCCGGAATAAATTCCCGCATAGCCTTGCGGATCAGGGCGTCTGTTTTGGTATCCACCGCGCTGGTGGAGTCATCCAAAATCAAAATTTTCGGCTTCTTCAGCAGAGCCCGGGCAATACAGAGGCGCTGCTTCTGCCCGCCGGACACATTGGTGCCTCCCTGTTCGATATAGGTGTCGTATCCGTCCGGGAACTGAGAGACAAATTCATCCGCCTGGGCAAGCTTACAGGCGTGAACCAGCTCCTCGTCGGTTGCGCTTTCGCTGCCCCACCGGAGGTTTTCCTTAATGGTACCGGAGAACAGCACGTTCTTTTGCAGCACCATGGCCACCTGATTTCTCAGAGTCTCCAGGTCGTAATCCTTCACATCCACGCCTCCCACACGAACCCGGCCCTCGGTGGCGTCGTACAGCCGGGAGATCAGCTGCACCAAGGAGGATTTGGATGAGCCGGTGCCTCCAATGATGCCGATGGTTTCACCGGACCTGATATGCAAGTCGATATCGGCAAGGGCCATCCGCTCAGCGGCTTGGGAATATTTGAAGCTGACCTGATCGAAATCCACAGAACCGTCCTTTACGTCATAAACGGGGTTTTCCGGGTTATGAAGAGTACTGCCCTCGGTCAGCACCTCCGCGATTCTTTTTCCCGATTCCTCCGCCATGGTGATCATTACGAACACCATGGAAATCATCATCAGGCTCATCAGGATCATAAAGCTGTAGGTCAAAAGGGCGGAAAGCTGTCCCACATCCAGATCAATCCCCCGTGAGGTGATGACGGTATACGAGCCAAAGGACAGCACAAACACCATTACCGCGTAAACACAGAACTGCATCAGCGGGTTATTGATGGCCAGGATCCGCTCGGCGCGGGTAAAATCGCTGCACACATCTTCCGCCGCACGGTCGAATTTTTCCTTTTCATAATCCTCCCGCACAAAAGACTTTACCACACGGATGCCCTTGACATTCTCTTGGATCGAGCTGTTCAGGGCGTCGTATTTTTTGAACACCCTTCTGAAAAGCGGCATCACCCTGCGGATCACCAGGAACAAGCCAAAGCCCAGCACCGGCACCACGAACAGAAAAATCGCCGCCATTTTACCGCCCATGACAAAGGCCATAATAAAGGCGAAAATCAGCATCAGCGGGCAGCGGATGGCGATGCGGATAATCATCATATAGGCCATCTGCACATTGGTAACGTCGGTGGTCAGCCTGGTGACTAGGGATGACGCGGAAAATTTATCAATATTCTCAAAGGAGAAATTCTGAATATTATAAAACATATCCTTTCTCAGATTTTTGGCCAGCCCGCAGGAGGCCGTAGAGCAGGTATTTCCCGCCCATGCGCCGAACAGCAGAGAAATCCCCGCCATTAATACCAGCACCAGGCCATAAACGGCGATAACCTGAAACTCACAGCCCGCCTTAATCTGATTGACCAGGTTGGCGATGATAAATGGAATCAAGCACTCCATGACCACCTCCATGGAAACCAAAATCGGCGTCATGATCGATACTTTTTTGTATTCTCGGATACTTTTTGCCAGCTCTCTTATCATGTCATATCATTCCCTCTTTCCAATCTTGAATAAAAGGAGAGCAATGCTTACCCGCATACCAAAATGATAAACATTACTCGCTGCTTCTTTTTCCGTTCCCGCTGTCTCCGGAAACTATGGCCCCCTGTTCTTCCCTATTTTGATCCAAATCCCACCAGCATTCCGCTAGGGCCGTCAGCATTTTCAGGAGGCTCTCCTGTTCTTCCCTGGAAAGGCAGGCTACCATCCTCCGAACTCTGCGCTGGTAGTCCTTTTCCTGCTCCACAGCTTCCTTTTTGCCGGCTTCCGTCAGCCGCAGATTCAGCTGCCTGCCGTCGGTTTTGCTCTTGGCCTTTTCCAAAAAGCCGTCGGCCTCCATCTTCGCCAGGATTTCGCTGAGCGAGCCGGAGCAAATTCCCAGAATATCCTGCAGCTCCCGCTGAGGCAGCTCCTTTGCCTTGCTCAAAATGGTGAAAATGCGTCTTCGTCCCGCCTTTTCGCCCATTTTATAGTGCAGAAAGCGCCCGCAGGCCCCCAGATATTCAATGATCCTTTCCGGCATCGGCCCGGTGATCCTTCCCGGCATCATGCTTCTTCCTCCCTTTCAGAATGCATTATGCATATTATAGTGGATAAAATTTTAAATTGCAAGGTACCAAGCGATTTATTTTGACCTGTATTTTGTAAAAAATATGTGAACTGATAAAATCCACCTGAGACGGTCAAAACGCCTCCCAAAAACTCCCGAAGAATGTAAAACAGAGCCGGCGCGCCGGCTCTGTTTTGCCTTAAGTGTATAGCCGCCGCATAACGGCGGCACCTCTTCCCATTCTTCCGCGAAAGCTTTTTGCCGTCTAGGAAAAACGGCCTTTTTCTGTGACAAACAATAAGCGGCTCATATAAAAAGGGCGCTGCACTCTTTGGCACAGCGCCCTTTCGGCCGTTTCAGCTTCACCCTCTGCATAAGCACTGGGTCCCTTTTTACCCGGCAGGCAGGCTGTTTAATACCGTTTTATCCTACCCTTCTAATAAGGGCAGCCTGACGGTGAACACCGATCCCTCCCCTACCACGCTTTCCACGCTGACGTCGCCGTGGTACAGGCCGGCCAAATGCTTCACGATAGACAAGCCCAAGCCGGTGCCGCCGATTTCGCGGGAGCGGCTGGAATCCACCCGGTAGAACCGCTCGAACAGCCGGGGCAGGTGCTCCTGCGGAATCCCGATGCCGGTATCCTTGACCTTGACCAGCACCATATTCCGCTGACGCTGCAAGGTCACCGTTACCCTCCCCTGGGGCTTATTGTATTTGATCGCGTTTTCCACCAGGTTCCCAAAAAGCTGCTGCAGCCTGGTAGGCGAGGATGCCACCAAAAACGCCTCTTCCGCCTCCAGCCGCAGCACAATACCGTTTTTTTCAGCGATGGGCTTCGCCCGCCGAAGCACAGTTTCGATTTCCTGATTTAAATTGCAAGGCACCGTCTGAACGTCATCCTTAGCGTTTTCAATCTGGGAAAGCACCAGCATATCGTCGATCAGATGATGAAGGCGCTCCGCCTCAATATCCAGCACGTCATAAAAATACTGACGGGTTTCCTCATCCCGGTCGCCGGATTTTAAAAGCTCAATAAACCCTCGAATCGAGGTCAGGGGCGTTTTCAGCTCATGGGTCACATTGGCTACAAACTCGCTTCTCAGCTGCTGAAGCTTTCTCACTTCCGTCACATCGGAAAGCACCAGCAGGCCGCCATCCTTTGCATCCTCCGCGTTTAAGGGCGCGGCGTACACAGTCATAATCCGCTCCGGGTTGGACAGCTTAATTTCCTTACGAACCACGCTGTCGGTCTCGAGGGCCTCTCTGAGGTATCCGGCGAGCTGGGACAGCACGATGGAGCCGTCCAGCTTTTCTCCAATTTTCAGTCCGCTATTTTGCAGCAGCGCCTTTACCCGCTCGTTAAACAGCAGAATATTGTCGTACTGGTCTACCGCCAGCACGCCGTCGTCCATTCCCTGAAGCACCGCCTCCAGCTGATGGCCCTGCTCTGTCAGCTCGGAGAACGCCTTTTGGGTCTGATCCGCCATCCGGTTAAAGGATTGGGCCAGCTGGCCGATTTCATTGGGGTAGTGCTCCGGTACCCGGCTCTCGAAATCACCGGCCGCGACCTTTCGGGTGGCCTCGGTGAGCCGAAGCATTGGGCGCACAATGTTCCGGGAGCTGACAACGGATACCACCGCCACAATAGCTCCCCCCAAGCAGACTCCCGCCAGCATGAAGAGGCTCAGCTTTCGGGTGGCCTCGTCCATCTCGGTCACAGGCATCGCCGCCCGCAGGACATAATCTCCCAGTACTCTGGCCTCATAAAGGTAGGTTTCTCCTGTGCTTTCCGATTTTCTTGTATCAAAGCCCACGCCGCTTTGCAGCGCCTCCTGCACCTCCGGCCGGCCCAGATGGTTCTCATTCTCCGGATTGATGCCGGTGGGATTGTCCTTGCTGGTTTCCCCAATCACCTGGCCGTCCAATGTAATTACTGTCAGGCGGATATCCTGGCCCGCCTGCTGCAAGGCCTCCCGCTTCCGCTGGACAAAGGCCTCCGGATCCTCCTGAATTTCATCGCCGTCGGTAGTAAGAAGCATCACAGCGGAGTCCAAGGTCCGGTGAAACTCCTCCAGATACAGGTTCCGCACCAGGGGCATAGCCAGCAAGGCCGCGGCGATCAAGCCGATGATTACCACCCCCACGTTGATCAGCACCAAGCGCTTCTGCAAGGTAGCTTCCCCCTTTTCCCATCAATCATAGTTTCCCGCCCATTGGAACAGTCTGCCGCCCGCTCGCGCCGGGTTAGGCGAAAGGCGGGAAATTCCCTTCCGTTCCTGGGCTTCCCCGCCCTTCACTCTTTATTCCCTTCGGTCTGGACGGCGCACTCCCTTTCCTGTTAGGGTACAAAGCTATTTCAAGTCTTCGGCGGAGGCAAACCGGTAGCCCACCCCTCTCAGGGTGACCACAAGCCTTGGGTTATCCGGTTCGTCCTCGATTTTCTGCCTTAGATAGCGGATATGCACATCCACGGTGCGGGCATCCCCGAAATATTCCAGCCCCCACACCTTATCCAGCAAGGCGTCCCGGGTCAGCACCCGGCCCGCGTTCCGCATCAGCATGACCAAAAGGTCAAATTCCTTCATCGTCAGCTCAACCGGCTCCCCGTTTTTCAGGCAGCGGCGGGCCGCCGTATTCACGGAGATCGGCCCGCAGGTCAGAACCTCGTCCTGAACCGGAGAAAGGTATTCCTTGCGGCGGATCACCGCCCGAACCCGGGCGCAGAGCTCTTTCACGCTGAAGGGCTTGGTAATGTAATCATCCGCGCCCATTTCCAATCCCAGCACCCGGTCGACTTCAGTCGGTCATTTTTTGCGGACAGTTCATACATGCTATCCTTTTCTGTTCTCTGCTCCTGCGTTTGCTCTCGTTTGATTTCTCCCTCCGTATCTTCTTGGCACAAGCAGGACAATACCTTGATGCACCAGAGCCCGGGACATATTCAACGCCGCACACCGTACAATTTTTAGCGGGCATTGCTGCCCACCGTTTTGTAGGTATGATATGTAATTCATCGACAAAGCCGATGAATTTATAGTAAATCTTGATTTCCTGCTTCACTGTTCCGTCTGCCATCTTCTCACGCTCCGAAACAAGTATCTTGTCTATGAGTGCGTTTATAACTGTTGCATCCAGTTCTTTTAAGCCTTGATAATTTCGGATAAGGGCGAGGAAGTCACGGATTCCCCGTGATTTCTCGTAGCTTTCATTAAGAGTTTCCGTCACCTCTTTCAGCCTTGCTTCAATTTCAAGCTGCTCTTTCTGGTATTTCCCCGACATCATCTCAAAATTCCGCTCGGTAATACGCTCCATGACCTTATCCTCGTAGAGAGAGGAAAACAGCCTGTCCAGTTCCGCAAGGCGTTTGTTCAGCTTCTTACGTTCTTTCTCTAATGCTTTCGCCCTGCTCTGGTCTGTTTCCGTGAGCCGCTTTTCTATGGCCCTGACCGCCTTTTCATCATTCACTGCCATATCCGCAAAACAGTTGATGTCGGCAAGAACGGCATTGAATAAATCCCTTGCTTCTATATTGTGGGCACTACACTCGCTTCTTCCGTTTCTTGCATAATTATTACATGAATACTGTACACAGTCGATAATCTCTGGGCGTTTCCTCCTGTGTACGTTCATTGCCCGCAGAGCACATCCGCAGTCCACACACTTGATAACGCCTGCAAAAATATTTACAAATCCTCCCTTGTTCTGTGGAAGCCTACGACTTGTAATAAGCTGTTGGACAATATCAAATTCCTCCTGCGTGACTATTCCCTCATGGGTATTGGGTATCACTTCCCATTCTTCGGGCAGCTTAGAGGGGCGTTTCTTGCTTTTCATATTGGCGGCAATCCGTTTGTAGCCTACAAGATTTCCCGCATATATCGGGCTTCTTAAAATGCTCCTCACGCTGTTCCCACTCCAAATATAGCGTTTGTCCTCGTTCCCCTCAAAATGACGTTCAAAGCCTGTTTCGCCACGCTCCGCCGCATAAGCGGCAGGGCGTAGGATATGCTGTTTATTAAGATGTCTGCAAATTTTGGCAACTCCATTCCCTTTTAATGCAAGGTCGAATATCTCTTTTACAACATGTGCCACTTTATCATCTATCAGCAGATGGTTGTGGTCGGCAGGGTCTTTGATATAGCCATAAGGGGCGGTAGTTCCCATGAATTTCCCCTGTTGAAACCTCGCCCGATATGCCGATTTTATCTTAACAGATATGTCAGCGGCATACATTTCGTTTAAAATGTTGCGGAAAGGCGTGATGTCCATAGCAGATTTATTCAAGGTATCTACGCCGTCATTGACCGCTATATACCTCACGTTATGCTCTGGGAAGAAAACTTCCAGATATAACCCACAATCAAGATAGTTTCTCCCCAGACGGGATAAATCTTTCGTAATCACGCAGTTTATCAGACCGCTTTCAATGTCTTTTATCATATTCTGGAAACTTGGTCTTTGGAAATTTGTACCAGAATAACCATCGTCCACATACGTTTTTGCTATGTGCCATCCCTGCTTTTTCACATAATCCGTGAGGATGGATTTCTGTGTCGCAATGCTCGCACTCTCGTTATCCGTACCATCGTCTTTAGATAAGCGGCAATAAATGCCGACTAAATAGATTTTCTTTTCTTCTTTGATTCCTGCCATACTGTAAAACCTCCGTATCTGTCCTATCTGTTTTCATGTCCCATTGCGTACATTCTAAGCGGACAGCCCCTCATTGTCGAAGGTGTCGCCCTCGGCAATCTTCTTCCGAATATCCTCGGAGATAATCGGGACAAACGCTTCTGTAACGGTCTGTGTGCCGACATATTCACGGCTGATTATCATCTGCACTGGTGCTTTTGGCACGATACGCTTTCTCTTTTTATCTGCTTTCTTATCCTCGCCCATACTTAAATCTTCCTTTCCAGACAGGGCAGGGAAGAGTTTGGAAATGTCCCCGCCCTGCCAATCAGATACCATTAATCCTCGCTGTTTAATTCTTTCTGTAATGCTTTAAGGAGTGCCGCCGCTTCATCAGCGTTCAGCGTGATTCCCTTGCCGCACTTTTCACGGTTCGGGGAAAAGCTGCGGATGTCATACTTCGGCTCTTTCCCATTCCATGAAATGAGATTGATTTCCTTTGTGTAGCCACTGTCGCCCGTAGACAATACTGCGATTTCCTTTACGATTTCATACTGGATTTCTCTCATTCTCCATACCTCAACTCTCTGTATTTACTTCCCGAAAAAAGAAGATTAGCGGCTGTCACGGTTGCGTTTCCTCTGCAACTCACGCTCCAAAAGTTTGATGATGGTTTCCTCCATCTGCTTCGGCGTTGTGTTCTTCGGAAAGTATTTTTTCAGCTTGCTTGTGTTGATTTTCAAGGTTTCTTTCTGGTTGCCCTTTTCCTCCGTCATAATCGCAAATATCGTATCCATGTCAAGCCGCCCGCTCTGGCTTAACTGTTTCATCCGCTGTGCCTGTGAGAGTGAGGGCGTTGCTTCTTCGCTCTCCATCGTGGCAAAGAGGTTTTCCTGCTCGTCTTTCTTCAAGAAGGACAGTTCCACCGCAGGCGTGAGGGCGATTTTCCCCTCGTCCACCATCTGCAAAATCGGCGGTATCAGTTCCGTCAGGCGGATAAAACGCTGCACGGTCATCCTGCCCACGCCGAAGCCCTGTGCCACCTTGTCGTCCGTCCGCAACTTCGTCACAACTTGTGACGAGGTTAAGTCTGTGCGGAAACCCTGCCGCTTCATGGCTTCGGATTTCATCTTGTAAGCAAACGCCCGCTCCGATGGCAGGATATTCTCACGCTGCAAATTGCTGTCTACAAGGGTGATGATGGCTCGGTCACGGTCTAAGGGCAGGACAAACGCAGGCACGGTATTTATCCCTGCAAGTTCAGAAGCACGGACACGCCGCTGTCCTGCAATCACTTCATAACCGTCCCCGTCCTCTTTCGGGCGTGTGATTATCGGCGTGACAATGCCAAATTCCTTGATGCTTTCCGCTAACTCTGACAGTGTTTCATCTTCTGCCACATGAAACGGATTGTCGGGGAACGGGTACAAGTCTTTGGTCTTTAACACCTTAAAATCCTGTTTCTTCATTCACATATCTACCTTTCTTTCGCTCTGCTTCTAT
Source organism: [Clostridium] leptum DSM 753 (assembly GCA_000154345.1). Classification (GTDB taxonomy): domain Bacteria; phylum Bacillota; class Clostridia; order Oscillospirales; family Acutalibacteraceae; genus Clostridium_A; species Clostridium_A leptum. The sequence goes on along the minus strand of DS480350.1, from coordinate 429,734 downwards.
GATTTTTCTGCAATTCTTCCAACACTTCGGGCGGTATTTTTGACAGCAGCCGCCCCATCTGCTCGTTGGTTCTCTGCAATTCAAATATCTTCTGATTCGCTTTCTGCACCTTTAGTTCCTGCTCGTACTTTTCATCACGCATACGCCCCGCATAGTCTGATTCCTGCCCAATTCTCTCTTTCAAACTGTCGATATACGCCTGCTGTTTCCCGATTTCCTTAGAGAATTTCTCCACGTCTGGCAGCCATGCAGAGAGTAAATCTAACGCTTTATCCCTTTTCTTCCCTGCGTTAAAGGCGTTGATGTCGGATAGGGCAGACACGATTTCTTCATACTGTTTATCAAGCCTGCCGCCTAATTTATAGAGCCATGTGGGGACGTGTTTCCGCTTGGTTTCCATTGAGGACTGCCCCCGTTCAAGCTGATTCCACCGTGAGGACATCCGCTCATGGTAGGCGGTCTGCCACTCGGATAATGATTTCTGGTTGCCTAAGATAGCTTTCGCTGACAGCTTATTGTCTGGCGTAATCGGCACAAAGCAGAGGTGCATATGGGGCGTTCTCTCGTCCATATGGACGACAGCGGAGAGGATATTCTGCTTTCCAACACGCTCCGAAATGAAGTCAAGAGCCGTCTGGAAATACGCTTTTTGTTCTTCGGGCGGTAACTGGTTCATAAATTCTGGTGAAGCTGTGATGAGCGTTTCCACCATCATCACGCTGTCTTTCCTTGTCCTGCACCCCGCTTCGGCTACCATGCGGTTAATCTCTTTCTTGTAGGTGTACTTTGGTGGTGCTATGAGATGGTAATTGTTTTTAGAGCGTTCCATATCTATATCTGGGTTGCTTTTGTAGGCTTCTTTCTTCCGCTCGTTGTGGCGTTCACAAGCCGCAACGCCGCCCGCTTTTCGTTTCTGGAAACGCAGGATTGCATAAGGCATAGGCGGATTCCTCCTTTCTTTCGGCGGGTGACCGTCCTTTGGGGTGACAGCGGTGACGGTGGTGACAGCAGTTTTGGGATACCCCCTGCCGACTGCCGCAACTGTCACCCTCACCCCCTGCATGACGGTCATGTCGATGATGACGGTGTTTTTGGGATACCCCCCTCGCAAGAGCCGTCACCGTCATGCCGCCATTCTTTTATCCGAAGCCGTAAGGCGTAGGATAGCAGGGCACAGCCCTGCCTTAAGGGAGTCCAGAGGGAACGTCTGGCACACGACTTTGCAGGGCAAAGTGTAGTGTGTTACACCCTGTAAACGCAGTCGGAAAAATCGGAATGATTTTTCTGACCGCAGGGGTGGTTTTACACGACCGAAAAGGGCGAGTAAATCTCACGCCTGCATTTTGCGTTTACGGGGTGTTCTCCCGTAGGGATGACAGCGGCAGGGTATCCTAAAATCACTGTCACCACCGTCACTGCTGTCACCCGCAGGGCAGAGCCGCCAGCTTTACATGGCTTTAAGCGTCAATGACAGTAACAGGGGGGTATCCTAATATCGCTGTCACCACCATCACCGCTGTCACCCGCCCTCCTTGCAAGGGCAATCCGCCTGCCGTCTTTCCTGCGGCTGTACTGGTAGCAGATACGGTTCTCGCTTAAAAATGTGGTGCGGTATTCATTCAGCCATTTCGTAATCACCGTGGGTATGGTTTCCGTTTCCCCCATAGCGGCTAACAGTTCCGTTGCCGTGCCTATCCATTCTTCCTTATCCCTCATAAAATCCACCAACCGAAAAAGGACATCTGGTATCGTTTCTTTCGCAAGCTGCTCCTGCGTTTTCCGCTCCACAAGCTCCCAACGGCAATCACGGAAACGCAGCGTGTATTCCTGATAAGGCGTGTCCCTGCCCGTCACATACAGCTTGGCGGTGTCAGACGCACGTTTCTCCTTTTCCAGAACAAAGGTAGCGTCCGCACTCCCCGTTAATCCTGTCGTCCCAGACACCTTGTTGAACACGTCGCTGTCATTCTGCTTTCGGATGTGGTGTACGACAATGACCGCCAGAGAGTGCCTGTCGGCAAAGTCTTTGATGAGGGAGATGTCCCCATAGTCGCTTGCATAGGCATTGTCTTTTGAAGCTGTACGGACTTTCTGCAAGGTATCAATGACAATGAGCCTGCTGTCTGGGTAATCTTTCAGATAATCTTCAAGCTGCACGATAAGACCGTCTGACAGCTTGCAGCTTGCCACGGCAAAGTGGAGCCGCCCGCTTGCTTCGTCCGTCAAACGAAATAACCTGTCCTGTATGCGGCAGAACGTGTCCTCAAGGCAGAGGTAAAGCACATCGCCCTCCATTGTCGGCATATCCCATAAAGGGATTCCCTGCGACACGCATAAGCATAGCTTCAGCATGAGCCAGCTTTTGCCTATCTTCTGTGAGCCGCAGAACAGCGATAAGCCTGTCGGGATAAGGCTGTCCACCACAAAGGATGGTTTCTCAAGCGGTTCATAAAGGAGCGTTTCGGCGTTGACTGTCTGTAACTTCTGCATGGCTTTCCTCCTTTCGGGCGGTGTCTTTGTTTTCGTTGCACATAGGCGTTGACCTCCTTAAAAATAGATTTACTCCCACGGAAAAAAGTGAGAGTATGTAATGCCGCCAATCCCACACAAATAAAAAACAGATTTCTTTTTCGGGCGGTGTCGGTCACGGTTGGAGATATTTCTTCAATTTCCGCCTTTACTTTCTCCTTTGCAATCGCAACAGATTTCTGTATTGCCGAAGCGGTGCAATGCTCCATAGCGGCGATTTGGTAAAAATTGAACTCATACTCGTAGTAGAGCAGGAAACGCCGCCTTTGTATCTCTGGAAGGCTCCCAACCGCCTTATAGAGCGTTTCATTCCGTTCTTCCTCAACCATGCGTTCATCAAGGCTCTTAGGCACACGCAACGCCCGTCTGTAAAGGGTTTCGTCCCATACCTCGTTAAACTCCCTGTGCCGCTCGTCCCATTAGAAAAGATTCCTGTTCCTGCGCTCCATCTGCCGAAACTCCATAAAGAACTGTTCCGACACTTCCAACTCGTGGGATTTGCCCTGCCCGTCCTTAAAGCTGATAAAATACCTTGTGCCGCTTTCCGTGGATTCCTCCCGAAGCGTGTATGCCTTAACCCTGTATGCCATCCTGTTGTCCTCCTGCAAAAAATGAGTGAGGGGATTTCCATCCCTCACCCAGTAGCCCGCAGGATGGCAGGCTGTTTTAGAAGCTATAAAATTTTCCGCAGCTTCTTCCGCAGATGGTCTAACCTCGCATAGATGGCACCAGTCGTCAAATGCACAAGCGGGGCAATCTCCTTTGTGGAATACCCCTGCATTTTCAGCAGGACGATTTTCAAGGTACGCCCGTCCACCGTGACTAATACTTGATAGAGATTTTCGCTCTCAATCTCTTCCAGTAACTCCGCAACCGTACCCACTTCCGCCTGCCGCTCCCTGCCTGCCATGTCCTCAAGATATTCCGCAACGTCATTCGTCCATCGGTAAAACCGCCTGTTGGAATTGAAGTCTGCCCTGTCCGCCATGCGTATCTGCTCAATGGTCGCTTCATCAACGCCGCACTCACGCAGCAGCTTTTCCTCCGCTTCTTTCCAGATACGCCATTTCCTGTCCTCCCGTCCGTGGTTGTATGCCATTCTTACTTCCTCCAATCAGAATTGATTGAGAGGGCAGAGAAAAGCCCCCTCATCTTCCCAAAGGAAAAAACAAGGGGGCTGAACGCCTTAAATTTTAATTTTCTATTATCTTTCTTAGTTTTATTAGGATTCTGGCTTTGCGTTTGTTTACAACGCTCTGGGTTATGCCCAACCTCGCCCCGACTTCACGCTCGGAAAGTCCGTCAAAAAAGATTGCCTGTATCAGCTCCTGTTCACTATCCGACAGCAAAGGCAGGGCGGCTTTCAGCCTGTCCACCATGACCGCATTGACAACGGTTTCTGCAATGTCCACCGCTTCATCAGTGATAAAGTCCAGAGGATTCCCCTCGCTGTCCGTAAATCCGTCGAGAGATAGCAGTCTATTCTTTGTATCTAATTTTTGCAGATAACGCCACCGTTCCTTGTCACGGTAGAAGTCTGTGTATTGCTCCCTCACGACTTCAAGCAGACAGCCTTGAATGGGGATAAACAGCTTGTCCATATAGGTCTGGTCGGATTCCCTGCAACGGCAGAACTCCGTGTAGGATAATTCCACATAGCCGCCACTTTCTCTGATATATACCTTTCTTGGTGCATATTTCACCATAAATACCTCCCATCTGAATTTTTGAAATGTAAAAAATCCAGATGGAGAGGCGGAGAACGACACCGCATATCAGAAACAGCCCTACGGCACTTTCCAACAAAAATCGACAAAAGAAAAACCGCAAAGGCTCTGTGACCTTTACGGTTATAGGAAATAGTAATTCTATTGTATGGAGATTGTACTTCTACTTTCAAGGTGAGAAGTACCGTTGCACTGGCAGAAATTTTTTTAACTGGTTTCCTGCCGTTCTCTGATATGCTATGTATTGATAAATTTTGCTTCGTATGAGCAGATAGATAACTGCCCGAAAAAAGGACATAAAAAAATCCCTCCAAATTTAAAAACAAATTCAGAGGGTAATTTAGGGTATAACAAAATAACCCACCCGAATATCGTTTTTTTATTTGGTGAGTTTGTTCTTTCAAATACGAAACAAAAAGAGCCGATGATTCGTGAATTGTTCCACAATTTCATCGGCTCTGCGTCTTAAGCGTCTGGCTCTTTGATGACAGTTATCTTCAAGTTGTCAACTTTAATCAATCTTTCTTGTCTGCATTTTGGACAATAAAGGGGATAATTCTCCAAAACAGTGTCCTTCCTAATTTTATTACGGGTTTTGCTCCCACAAACAGGACACAATATCCATTCGCATTTCATCATAATTAGTCTCTAATCCTTTCAAATCTCATTTTATATGACTTTTGCAAGCTGTTAAGCTAACTTGTGGAACATATGCCGAACCTTATCTATACGGCTATTCGGGCGGCGGGGTTGGCAAATAAATTTACCAATAGCTGGCTGGTATCCTTTTAACTCTGTCAAGCAGACTCCCTGCCCATTTGTGAAATAAGTTAAATCGTTCCTGTATTCTTGAATACATCTAGCAGGGATTTCTCCTTTCAGAATGACCTCGTCATTCTTTATCTGAGTACTTACAATATCTGCACAATACCTTGGAGCATCATGATACGCCCGTGAGAGATATTCCTGCGGTGCATAAATTTCAAAGTGGAGATATGGCTCTAATAGTTCTGTCCCTGCTTTTTTTAAAGCCTGCTCCAATACGATAGGGGAAAGCAGCCGAAAGTCTGCGGGGGTACTTACAGGACTATAATACAATCCATATTCAAAACAGATTTTACAGTCTGTCACTTTCCATCCATACAGCCCCTGCTCGCAGCCATAAAGAACCCCCTCCATAACCGCATTTTGGAACGATTGATTTAAATATCCAAGTGAAACTCTGCTTTCATACTGCACTCCGCTTCCAATAGGGAGCGGCTCTATGGACAACCCGACAGAAGCCCAGAAAGGATTTGGCGGGACTTCTATGTGGATGGTATATTCTGCTTTTCTAAGCGGTCTTTCCATATATATAACAGTAGGCTCTTTTATTTCTGCCTCCACATGATATTTTTCCTCAAGGATGGCACAAATGACTTCCATCTGCACATTCCCCAAAAAAGAAAGTATAATCTCATGCGTTGTAGTATCCACATAATATTTTAAAAGAGGGTCGCCATCTGAAATTTCTGTAAGTGCCCCAAGCAATATTTCCCGCTGTTCAGATTTCTTTACTGCAATCGTTGTTTGGAGCATAGGGAGAGGATTTTCAATAAATTTTCTCTGCGGCAACAGTATTTCGTTCCCCAAAATACTGTTTAGCTGCAAAACATCATTTGGTAAAATTACAATATCACCAGAGCAGGCTGTATCGGATGAATATAATTCACCGTTTGTCGGAACACACATCTCTGTGATTTTTATTTTCTCTTTTTCAGATATTCTAATAACATCCCTCAAATGCAATGTTCCGCTATATATACGCACATAAACAAAACGCCGCCTTTTCTCTGAATATTCAATCTTAAAAACCTGCCCGCATAGTTCAGATTGACCTTCAGGCGTTGATGAATAAAATTTACTGGCAATTACTTCTATAAGCTGCCGAATCCCCAGATTGTTTTTAGCGCTTCCGTGATAAACGGGAAATAACGTTCCGTTTTGGAATCTCCTGTTTTCTTCCTGTTCCAGTTCTGACATTTTAAACGGTTTCCCTGACATATATTTCTCTAATAGTTCATCGTTTCCCATAATTACCGCATCCCACTGTTCCATATCGTCATTGTCCGTTACATTTATATGGGGATGCTGCCCAACCTTTTGCTTCACTATAATTTCCGAAGAAAGCTTTGCTTTCATTTCCCGATATACCATTGGCAAATCAATCCCCTCTTGGTCAATTTTATTGATGAAAAAAATTGTCGGAATCTTCATTATCTGTAGTGCATGAAACAGTATACGGGTCTGTGCCTGTATGCCATCCTTTGCAGAAACTAATAATACTGCTCCGTCTAATACGGATAAAGAACGGTATACTTCCGCCAAAAAATCCATATGGCCTGGCGTATCTATAATGTTGACTTTTACATCCTCCCACTGAAAAGATGTCACTGCTGTCTGGATAGTGATTCCCCTTTGACGCTCCAAATTCATTGTATCTGTCCTTGTTGTGCCTTCATCTACGCTCCCTAGTTCTGCAATTGCACCACTGGTATACAATAAACTTTCCGTTAATGTTGTCTTTCCTGCGTCAACGTGAGCCAGAATGCCTAAGTTAATTATTTTCATGTGATTTTCCTCCTATCAACACCCAAAAAAGGGCATAAAAATACCCAGTGATAAATACTCCTATCACTGGGTAAATAACTCCAATAGCCCCAAAACACTTATATGTTTTCGGGCATATAAAATTACATGATAAAAGTATTCTTAAACTGGGTACAAAAAACTAAGCCCCATATTAAAAGTGAAACGGGACTGCTACTTTTTGTTCCCACTATCAAATTGACAGTTTATTTAAGAATACCTTGCCGCATATTTATTAACTCCTTGTATAATACTGAATCTAATTATATTCCTTAACCCTTTATTTGTCAAGCTGACAAACTAAAGCAGAAAAAGCGGCAGGATTTCCCCCTGCCACTAATCATCTGTTTATGCAAAAATAATTTCCTTTTCCACAATCTCCCTCGCACAAGCCCTTATGTTATTGAGGCATCCTGTCCATTCTAAGGCGTTTTCTGCCTTTAGCTGTTCCGTTATGCCCTGTGCCTGTTTCATACCCTCTATGAGCCTTTCAAAGCGTTCCTGTGCCTGTCTGTTGATGTCGGCAAGGTAGGCGTTTAGCCTGCCGCTTGTAAGAAGATTGGTGTATGTAACTTTACGGTACTGTTTTAGATAATCTAAATGCCGTTGCCCCCAGATGCCTATTGCCTGTTCTTCTTCGGCGGGTACAGTTAAGCACGGTATCAAATAATCCCCTTGCCTTTCGTATTTGCCGCCCAGTTCCTCAAATAATGATTTTGCCATTGTCTGTTACCTCCACATTCTTTTTTATTTTGAATGTCCGCAAAATCCGTCCTACATCCTCGCCCCGTGCAGTGAGCATCAAAATCGGGATGGGCCTGGTGCTTTCATCGGCCCTGATTTTATGACATACCGCCAGACCGTCGGGAGGCGGCATCATCCAATCCAGCACAATGGCGTCGGGCTTTCGCACTCGGACAGCCGCCATTAAGGACACCCCGTCGGCAAACTCCTGGGTCTCAAAGCCGGAATCCTTCAGCGCCAGGGCCGCCAGCTTTCTGATATTCGGTTCGTCATCGGCAATATAAACTAAATCTGGCAAATCGGTTTCCTCCTAAGCTTCTAAATCCTTCCATCGTTCAAATCCGGATGAACGCCGGTTTCCATATAAACCACCCATTCCGCGATATTGGTGGCGTGGTCCCCCATGCGCTCGATATACTTGGTGATGAACATCAGGTCAACCTCCTTCATCACGCTCTGAGGATTCTCGGTGATGGTGCCGCAGACCTCCAGCACGATCTTGCTGAACATGGCGTCCACCTGGTCATCCATGCCGCAGACCTGTCGGGCAAGCTCCACGTCCCGGGCGATAAAGGCGTCCATGGCCTTTTCAAACATCGCGCCAGCTGTTTCCAGCATTTGCACCACATGGTTCACAACGCTGGACTGGGCGGGAATTTCTCCCGCCTGGATAATATCGCAGATATCGGCGCACTGGTCCGCCACCCGCTCCACGTCAGTGATGATTTTTAAGCAGGAGGCGATCACCCGCAGATCTGTGGCGATAGGCTGCTGGAGCGCCAGCAGATTCATGCATACCGACTCAATTTCATGCTCCACCTGATTGATCTCCCGGTCGCCGCCCACTACCTCCGCGGCAAGGTCCTTATCCAGGTTTTTCAAAGCCTCCATGGTTTCCCCGATTCTCCGGTCCACCACGGCTCCCATTTCCTTCATGCTGCGGTTTAAATCCGCCAGCTTTTGATCGAAATATTTTCTTGGCATTCGAAATTTTCTCCTTTTATTATAATGGAATCCGCTTGGTTTGTCTACGATCAGCCAAACCGTCCGGTGATATATTCCTCGGTCCGTTTGTCCTTGGGCGTGCTGAACATCAGCTGGGTTTTATCAAACTCGATGATCTCCCCCAGCAGGAAGAATGCCGTCATATCCGCCACACGGGCGGCCTGCTGCATATTGTGCGTCACCACGATCACCGTGTAATCCTTTTTCAGCTCCTCCATCAGGTCTTCGATCTTCAGGGTGGAGATGGGATCCAGGGCGGAGGTAGGCTCATCCATCAACAGGATATCCGGCTCCACCGCCAGGGCCCGGGCGATGCACAGCCGCTGCTGCTGGCCGCCGGAAAGGCCCAGCGCGGACTTTTTCAGCCGGTCCTTTACCTCATCCCACAGCGCCGCCCCCCGCAGGGAATTTTCTACAATCTCATCCAGCTTCGCCCGGTTCTTGATTCCGTGAACCCGGGGGCCGTAGGCGATGTTGTCGTACACGCTCATGGGGAACGGATTGGCCTTCTGGAACACCATACCCGCCCGCTTCCGCAGCAGAGTCACGTCGGTGCGGGGGTCGTAAATGTCCTCTCCATCGATTTTGATGGTGCCGGTTATTTTGCAGCCGTCGATCAGGTCGTTCATCCGGTTCAGGGATTTGATGCAGGTGGATTTCCCGCAGCCGGACGGGCCGATAAAGGCGGTAACCTGGTTGGCCGGAATTTCCAGGTTCAGATTTTTCAGGGCGTGAAAATCTCCATAATACAGATCCATATTCTGAATGCTTACTTTGCTGTTTTCCATGTTATTGCTCTCCTTTTTTCAAGGTCTTGCTCACCAGTCCGGCCAAAAGGTTCAAAAGGAACACAATGACCAGCAGCACCGCGGCGGTGGCGAAGGCGATATGGAACGCGTCATCAGAGGTAGCCTGCATAGCGGTCTGGTACAGGTGCAGGGTCAGGGTTCGTCCGGAATTCATGATCTGGCCGAAGAAATCCTTGGGCATATTGTAGGACATGCCGGAGGTATACAGCAGCGCCGCCGATTCCCCGACGATACGGCCCATGGCCAGAATCACGGCGGTGAGGATTCCCGGAACGGCGCAGGGCAGCACGATGCCCAAAATCACCCGCAGCTTGCCCGCGCCCAGGGCCATGGCTCCCTCCTTGTAGGAGCCGGGCACCGCGAGGAGGCTTTCCTCGGTGGTGCGGACGATGGTAGGCAGGATACAGAGGGTCATGGTCAGGCAGCCGGCCAAAATGGAGGTTCCCATGCGGAACATTACGCAGAACACCGTGTAACCGAACAGGCCGAACAGAATCGAGGGGATGCCGGACAAAATCTCCGTGGTAAACCGGATGGCCCGCACCAGCCTCCCCTGCTTAGCGTACTGAGTCAGATAAATGGCGGATGAAATCCCGATAGGCGTGGCGATCAGAAGTGTAATGGCCACGATATACAGGGTATTGATGATCATGGGCAAAATGCCCTTGGCGCCGCTTGGCGACTCCGAATAGGAGGTGCTGAGGAATTCCCAGCTGATATAGGGCAGGCCGTTGATCAAGATATAAAGGATGATACCTGCCAGCACGATTACAGTCAGCAGCGCCGCACCGTTGATGGCGATTTTCAGTAAAAGGTCCGAGGGACGGCGTTTTTTTTGATAAAGGGATTTAGTCACGCTCCATCTGCACTCCTTTCCTGGAAATATAGGTAAAGGCGATATTGACAATCATGATAAATACGAACAGCACTAGGCCGATAGCGAACAGCGCCTGGCGGTGAAGGCCGGAGGAATAGGACATTTCAATGACGATACCGGTGGTCATCAGCCGGACAGTGCCCAAAATGGAAGGCATCTGCACCACGTTGCCGGCCACCATGATCACAGCCATGGTTTCGCCGATGGCCCGTCCCACGCCTAAAATAACGCCTGCCAAAATTCCGGATTTCGCGGCGGGAACCGTCACCTTAAAGATAGTTTTCACCGGAGTGGTGCCCAGGGCCAGGGAAGCCTCCCGGTAGGATACCGGCACCGCCCGCAGAGAGGTTTCCGACACACTGACAATGGTGGGGAGCACCATAATCGCTAATATTAGAATTACCGCCAGCAGGCTGTCGCCGATGGTCTGTCCGGGAAACATGCTCCGGATCGCGGGAACGATGATCAGCATACCGAAAAAGCCGTAAACCACCGAGGGAATTCCCGCCAGCAGCTGCACCGCCGGGCGGACCACACTGGCCACCCATTTCGGAGCGGTTTCCGACAGAAAAACCGCGGTTAAAATTCCGATGGGAACACCGATAATCACTGCTCCCACAGTACCGGCGATGGAGGAGAGTATCAAGGGCAAAATTCCGTAAACGCCGCTTTTCGGCTCCCATTCGGTGCCAAAGAGAAAATTTCCCAGGCCGATCTCCGCGATAGCAGGGGCTCCGGAAACAATCATATATACGGTAATGATCACCACGGAGCCTACTGACACGCAGGCAAAAATCCGAAAAATGCTTTCCGCCAGCTTTTCGCCGCCCTTGGTCCAAATAGCCAGCACACCGGCGGCCAGGCCTAAAATCAGGGTGAGGAGAAAGGGCCACTGATAGCTGATGATAATATTGCTGACCCCCAGGGATGTCACCGCCGTTTGAATGGAGGAACTGGTCATCAGCACAATGAGAGGGGTGGCTGCAGAAAGCACAAAGCCGGTTCCCGCCAGTCCAGGCTTTTTCAAAAGGAGCAGCGCTCCGCCCGTCAAAGCCAGCACCGCCCCGCAAAGCACAGCGATTTTGGAAAGCAAGGGGATAGAAATCAAATAGCCCTGAAATCGGATTCCCGGGCTGGTTAAAATTTGATAAGCGGACAGCACAAAGGTGCTGTCCTTAAAGGTATAATTGACATAAGGAAGAAAAAATGTCGCGATAGGAACGATTCCCATTGCAACGGCAAAAATCACCTTCAGCTTCCGCTTTTGCCGTTCCCTTTTCAAATGGGCATCGTCTTTCATAGTCGTTTCCATATGAAACCTCCTTGGCGCGCCCCCTCCTCCCCGCTGGGCCGCGCTTCTTTCGATTGGTAAAACCGCCAAACGGACCTCATGACATACGTCAATTGAGGTCCGGGCGTAAAATGTTAAAGGGGAGTTTGTAAAAGGCAATTTTTAGGGATAGTAAATCTATGTAAAAGCTTCCGCCCCGTATGCTCCCGCGCACTTTTCAGCAGGCCCGCGGCGGGATCCCTGCGGCCAGGTTTGGCTCTTGCAGCTGCCGGGCCGCGTTTCTTCTTAATCCCGCGGCTGCCGGTTAATGGGCCGTCTGACCGTCCGGCCAGCTTTTCCGGCTGAGCCCTTGATCCTGCCATACGCGGCCTAAGGACCGCTGGGGAATCAGCTTATTGGTTTTCCGTATTCTCGTCAATGTCTACGGTAACCAGCTTCTGGTCGGCGATAATCTGCTGGCCCTCGTCAGACTTCAGGAAATCAAACCAGGCTTTTACCAGTTCGCTGTCGGTGCCCTTGGTATAGATCTGAACAAAGGGGCGCTGTACCACATAGGTACCGTTGGAAACATTCTCCTCAGTGGCTTCTACGCCGTCTACAGACACAGCCTTGATTTCATCATTGACAGAAGCCAGGGACACATAGCCGATGGCGGAAGGATCGGAGGCAACCTTGGAAACCACAATACCAGTTTCCTGAACCTCAGCAGCGTAAGCGCATTTCTTATCCTCGCCGAAACCGAAGATGCTTTCAAAGCCGTCTCTGGTACCGGAGCCTTCCTCGCGTCCGATCACAGTGATCGCGGCGTCATCGCCGCCTACCTCGCTCCAATTGGTGATCTCTCCCGCAAAAATTTTTTCAATCTGCTCAGAGGTCAGAGCGTCTACCGGGTTTTCAGGGTTAACCGCGATGGCGATGCCATCCAGCGCAATGGTGACCTTGGTGAACTTTCCGTCGGGATCCTCATCGTCCTTTACCTTTCTGGACAAGTCTCCGATTAAGGCAGTCCCGTCGTTGACCGCGGTCACAGCGGAACCGGAGCCGGTATTCGCTTTCTCTACGGTTACACCGTCATATTTCGCCATAAAAGCCTCGCCCAGTGCGTTGCACACGGCGGTCATGGAAGTGGAGCCGTTCAGCGTTAAGGTTCCGGAGAGACCGGCGTAAGCATCTTCTGAGCTGCCGTTGGATTCCACCTGAGATTCTGTCCCGCTGCTGGAAGCCTGGGCGGCGGAGCTGCCGTCATCGGTGGAAGTAACCTCACTGCTGCAGCCGGCGAACAGCGACAGGGCCATTAATCCGGCCAGCAAAATCGATGCGAATTTTTTCATTTCAATTTCCTCCTAATTTTCGAGTACGCTGTTATCTTACTTTTGCTATGTTAAATTTACGTTAAGCTTAGATTATATTTTCAGGCTAATCTCCAAAGCCTGCTCCTTCTACACTTTGAAAAAGCAGTTACGCTCCGGCGGTCCGCTGGAATCTTTGAAAACCTTTTTCCGCGCCTTTCTTCATTTCTCTGCCTCTTCGTCCCTTTCGCGCCTCTTAAACCGGAATGGTATAGCTCTCCTCTAATTTTCTTTCTCAGCTTTCCGTCCGCGCCTCCTCTTACTGGAAATCCATAAACGGTTCGTTGCACGAATTCGCATTGCGTGATGCCGTTCCCGCCGTGACCGTTTCCCGAGCACTTTTATTCTCTCCCGCAAGATCAGGATGGTAATTTTACGATAGGGCAAAACGCAAAGAAACGCCTTCTAAACAAATTAGAAGGCGTTTCTTTCCCTGTTTGCTCTTAACGATGTATGAAAAAACACATTAATAATAAAAACGAATAAATTTTATATTATAGAAATCACAGGCCGTGATATCATCGGTTTGAATCTCATTGATCAAAATATAGTTGGCGCCCACCGCCAGAAGAACGCCGGTCCGGTCTACAAGGGTATTGGCTCCTACCAGGAATTCCACCGTGACGGTCCTTCCCAGCTGAGTTCGCAGAAATCCATTCAAATATTGCAGGCTTTCTCCTGAGATAGGCGGCGGCTGGTTGGTAGGCGTCAGCGGCGCCAGAGGATTTGTAGAGGGAGTCTGGCTTTGCATATGCGAGGTGCTTTCCCCTACGTTAGAGCCTGTCATGGGAACGCTTTGTCCCGGTGTGGGCTGAATTTGCGGAAGCGGTGCCGGAATTTTCGGATTTTGAATATTATAGCCGGCGATTTCTTCTAACGTGGGAATTCGGTTGCCTGGGGTAGACGGGGAAGGATTCGTCGGAGTAAAGACCGCCCCTGGTGAGCAATCGCCGCCTGCACAGGACGGAATTCCATAAATGCTGGCTAAATCTAATTGTTCGTTATTCATTAGGTACCTCCTTTATGACTCGGCATATTTTTCTGTAGGCCGATAAAAACAATGCTGGTTGATTCGGTTATAGGCCACCCCCATTCCGTTCGGGGGAAAATAAGTAGGGCAGGTTTCACTGTAGGGGTTATAGAAAAACAAGCTGTCTCCCACCGCGCTGAAGGTGTTGCCGGCCAAAACCCAGTCCGCGATTTGGTAATGAATTTCCTCCGGGTCCATGTTCCACACGTTCTGAGAGTTGTATTCCCCTCCCACTGTACTTCGCATACATACGAACTGACCGGGCTGCTCGATTATTTTTCGAATGTCTCCTCCCTGGCTTACCCGAAAAAATTCTCCGTAGGGGACATCAGCCCGGTTTCTCACCACTGAGGCTACCGCCGCCATTCCATCGTCGCCTTCTCCGCCCGCCTCGCATTTTATCAATCTCGCCAAAAGTTCTCTGGTTGTATAAGGCAAATAATCACCGCCTTTGATTTGTTCTTATTTATACTATGTTTTCCCTTGACATTTTGCGCCTTTTTCTTTAGAATAGAAGAACTTGGTGATGATATGCAGACCTCTCAACGGCCTTGGAACAGGTTGTTCCAAGAATAGTTAGCTTACCATTTAAAAATCACTATTTGGAGATGTACCCAAGTGGCTGAAGGGTCCGCACTCGAAATGGTCGACCAGACTGTTCATTTCGTCCACCCGAAAACCCAGCAGTGATGCGGGTTTATCTCAGTTCAAAAAAGTGAATATTTTGCTGTTCTTTCCGTCAGTTCTTTCCAAAGCCCTTTTCTATCGAAAAAAGGCGGGGAAAAACGGCGGCTGAACATAGAGGGAGAGTTATCGAAGTGGTCATAACGAGCCGCACTCGAAATGCGGTTGTCCGCAAGGGCACGTGGGTTCGAATCCCACACTCTCCGCCATCGAAAAATCCAGTAACCATGCGGGTTTCTGGATTTTTCTTTTTTTGTTCCCATTCCAAAAATCACCTGATTTTGGGCTGTTCTTTCCATAATTTTGGAAAGAACAGCTTTTTGCTTTATGCCCCGTTTTTTTCTGCGTTTTGCTCCCATCTGCTGCCGAAATCGCCCGCTTCGGGAAGGGGCATTCCGCTCACCATCGCCTGCGCCGAGGAGAGTTTCGAACTGTAATCCAGATGGGCGTAAATGTTTGCCGTGGTGGAAAAATCCGAATGCCCCAGCCAGTCCTGAATCTGTTTGAGCGGTACGCCGTTGGCAAGCAAGAGGGATGCGCAGCTATGCCTGAGATCGTGGAAGCGCATCTTTTTCATGCCGTGCCGCTGGATGAAAGCAGGAAACTGGGATGTCAGATAGTCAGTCTTCATCCGCTCGCCCAACTCGTCCACGAACACAAAGCCGTCGTATTCATAGTTGTAGCAGTTGCCGCAGACCTGCTTGTTCAGCTCCTGCGCCGCCTTGACCTCCGCAAAATATTCCCTGAATCTTCCCACAAGCGGCAGAGTGCGCATACTGGATTTGGTTTTTGCCGATTCCTGCTCGATGACCTGCGTTTTCCCGCCCACATTGACGGAGGTCACCGTCCGTTTGATGGTCAGCGTTCCCCGCTCAAAGTCGATGGCATCCCACTTGAGCCCCAGCACCTCGCCACGGCGCAGACCGTAAAAGGCGGCGACTAAAACGGGAAGCTCCAGCTTTGTCCCCTTGACCACGTCAAATAAGTGCTGAAGCTCCGCCGCATCTAGAAAGACCGGCTGGAAGTCATTCTTCTTTGGACGGTCAACCTTCATCGCCACGTTCTGCGCCACCAGATCGGTTTTCATGGCGTATTTCAGCGCCTGATGAATGACAGCGTGGTAATGGATGACGGAATTGGGCTTGACTGTTTTCAGCTTTTCGGAATAGAACTGCTGGATGTGTCTTGCTTCCAAGTCCTTGAGGGTGATCGGTTTATTCCGGAAATAGGGCTCAATGGTCTGCTTCACCATGCTCTCATAGGAGCCGAAGGTGGTGGGCTTCACCCTGACCTTGACGATTTCCAGCCAGCCGAGCAGATAATCGGCGAACAGCATATTGGAGCAAAGCTCGCCGATCTCTGCGGGCGGCTCAAAGGCGTTGCGGATTTTCACAAGCTCCGCTTCGGCTTTTCGTTTGTTTCCCTTTTCGGGAAGTCCGGTGGATATGTACTTGACGTGCCGCTTGTTTTTGCTGTCGTAATAGCTTAACACGGCGTAGTAGTATCCCTTTTTAACCTGTAAATGTCCTGATACCATATTTGTTTTACCTCCGTTCTTTGTATTTGGCATTCACGGACAGTCCGGCACCGACAAGGCCATTGTACCCTGCCGGTGCCGTTCTTTCCACGGTGCGATTCGTCTTGCTGCAGCCGCACAAAGTTCGAATCAACGGCTGTCTCTGTCTCTTTCCCGTCTGCGCTGCCATTGTTCCAACAGCTTGATGACCGTATCGCAGACCTGCTTGTCCGTGTAGCTCTTCGGGAAATATTTGCGAATGTCCTCCCGCTTGAATTTATACTGCTCCTGCTGGTTGGGCTTCTGTTCGGCGAGGATGTCGTAGATTGTCCGGTCTTGCAGCACTCCCTCCTGCGAAAGTTTTTTAAGCCGTATGCTCTGTGCGTGGGACGGCGTGCAGTCGTTGAGCCCCATTGCGTTTAACAACACCCGTTGTTCCGACTGCTCTAAGTACGAAATTTCTACCGCAGGGTTAAAAGCGATTTTGTTTTCGTCTACCATTTCTAATAGTTCAGGGATTAAATATGTCAGACGGATATAGCGTAGCACCTGATTCTTGCTATCTCCGCTGTCTGCACCGATTTTTTCGACGGTCAGCAACTTCTCTCCAACTTGGGGAGAAGCTATACCTTGGTGATTCAACGCATCCCTTTTCATCTTGTAGGCAAAAGCCTTTTCACTGGGCAAAATATGTTCCCGTTGCAGGTTGGCGTCCACCATTGCAATGACTGATTCATCGTCTGTCATCTCCCTAACGATAACGGGCATTGTCTCGATTCCCAGCACCTGACATGCCGCCAGCCTTCTATGCCCGGAGATCAGCTCATAGCCGCCCTCCGGCAAAGGGCGGGCGAGCGCCGGTGTGAGCGTCCCGAACTTTTGGATGCTCTCGATTAAGCGTTTCATTTCCTCATCACTTTGGATTTTGAATGGATGATCCTTAAATGGGTGAAGTTCATTTAATGGAATATCCCGTACTCGTTCCAGTTTTGCATCGTCCCGCTCCTCCTGCGAGGAAAACAGCTCGTCCAGCGAATTTGTTGGTAAAGTAAAATCAGATTTTCGTGTTGTCATTATGTTCGCCTCCTTATTGCCATTTCAAGTTACTCTGTCCGGGGCGGAGAAACACCGCTTCGATGTCCGCCTGAAACCTGTGCCAGCGCAAGGCTTCCGCTTTCAGCATCGGTGCGTCGATAAAGCCGAGGGTATTTGCTTTCACCGCAAGCTGGTTGATGTTGTTGCCGATGGCGGAAAGCTGGCGCATTACTTCATAAAACCTTGCGTCCGGTTTTTCTTTCGGCTCATAGCCGTACAGCAGAATTCGTATCACCGCTGTTTCTGTAATTCCGCAAAGTTCTGCCTTGCGTTTTAATTCTCTGGCATCCTGCGGGGAAAGCCAGAACTGTTTTTTGATTCTTCGTTGCATCTTTTTTCATCCTTTCTCTAAGGGGTATTAGGGTGCGCCCTAACGAGATTTACCGTTTTACTACCTTTGGGAGTACAAACGGTCTGCTCGCTACGATAGCGCAGCCATTTTCTGCCTAACGTAATTCTTTCAAAATCGCATCTATACAGCGGATAATTTCATCCTTTTCAAGCTGCGGAATGGCTGCTCTTAGTTGCTTTAACTGCCGGAAAAGTCGGTAATCTTTTTCTCGGACTGTTGCTTCAACATTCATTTCAAGCCCCAGCCTCCGCAGATATTCTGAAAGAGAAAGCGCACAGTAATCGGCATTTTTCAAAAGCTTTTCTTTCTCCTCCGGCGTTACCCGCACGTTGATTCCAAGTGTTTTGCTTCTCATACTTCCACCTCCCCAAATACGATTTTCAAAGCCTCCAACAGCTTTTGCGCTTCCTCCCGCTTCAGTGAAATTCCCTTTGAGGCAATGTCTCCCTGCCAGCGGCGGATGTCGATTGCCGGGTCATTAACGCCCCATTTCACGATATTGATTTCCTTGGTTACGCCGTCCGGCTTTCCGCCGAGCACGGCGATTTTCTTTACAATTTCATAATTTGCCATTGTTTTTTCTCCTTTTCGTATTTTCTGTTTGTGACGGTAATGACGCTTGTGACGCACTTTTCGCTATATACCGTTTGTCCCGTCATTTGTGTCACCGCCGTCACGTCGTATGAATTTAATCAGCCTGCTTTGTCCCGTCCGCTTGGTTCGGTACTCGATCCCGGCAGGCTCCAGCACATCGCAGGAAAACTGCCCTAAGTACTTGGTGACCACATTGGGCGTGGTTTCGGTTTCCGCCATATCGGTGATCAATTCGGTGGCAGTTCCCACCCATTCAGTGCGGGTTTTCATAAATTCCACTACCCGAAAAAGGAACTGCGGAATCTCCGCTTTATGGATGTCCTCCGTATTTTTATGCTCTATCAATTCCCATTTCAGGTCTTGAAACCGCAGGGTCAGTTCCTGATATTCCACATCCCGCCCGCAGGCAAGAAGCGTGGCATCCCTGCTGCTTCGTTTGCGCTTGAGCACATAATTGGTGTCCGCAGCTCCGATGATGCCGGTAGAGCCGGACACCTCGTTGAACGGATCGTCCCCGTCCTTGAACTTTCGCAGATGGTGGACGAGAATAATGGAAATATCGTGCTCATCTGCGACCCGCTTAATGGAGGAAATGTCGTCGTAATCGTTGCCGTACATTCCCGTTTTCCCGGCGCTGCCTTTGGAATCTCGCACCTTTTGGAGCGTGTCGATAATCACCAGTTTTGTCTTCGGGAAGTCCTCCAGAAAGTTGATGATTTCTTCCTCCAGCCCGTTCCCAATCAATCCGCAGGTCACCGACAAATGGAAACTCCGGTTTGAATCATCCGTCAAATCGAAAAGTCGATCTTTAATTCGCCTCAGCGTATCCTCCAAACTGAGATACAGCACATCGCAGTGCATGGTCGGGATTCCCCAAACAGAGAACCCCTGCGATACTTGCAAGCCAAGCCACAGCATCAGCCAGCTTTTGCCGATTTTGGCGGCTCCGCTGAGGACATTCACCCCTTGCGGGATCAGCCCATCGACAATAAACATAGTCTTACTCATCGGTGTGGCCAGCAGGGTTTCTGCGTCCACGGTCACTAATTTTCTTTTCATAAGTACATCCTTTCGTTTTTGTTATTCGGACAGTTAGAACGCCGAAATTGAGAGGGTTGGTATGATTCCTTTATGTACCCCAATCCGGCGTCAAAAATCCTTGTAAACCGGGTATTTTTACACCCCTAATTGTCCGCTTTGCGCTTTCTTGCGCTCTCGTTTTTCTGCCTGCGGTGCACCTTTTTGCTGCACAACGAGCAGTATTTCTGCCGGTTGGAATTCGGCACAAAAGCAGTCCCGCATTCCGCACAGTGATAAGTATGTTGTTTGAAAATGTCCGCATACAGTTCCTTGTCTGCCGGTAAAACCGCATTACGGAAATACCTGCACAGCAGCGAATAGGAAATGGTCTGTGAGCAGACGCAGGGCTCGCCGTCATCCAGCAGCAGACAGTTGCCGTCATCATAATTGGCGCACAGCCTTTTGATCAGGCGGTTGCACCGTGAGCGCTGGGACGGGGTAAGCCGCAGGATTTCAGGCACTTGATTTCGCCTCCTTTTGTTCTTCGGTCACGAAGTTTATGACGCTGACTTTCGGGATTTTGAAATTATTGCCGATTTTGATTGCTTGCAATTCACCATCGTTGATAAGATCGTAGGCAAGCTGCCGGCTGATGCCCAGCATTTCCCGAAGCTGCCGGACGGTCACGATGTCCGGATATTCCGGAAACATCATCTGATAAAGCTCTTTGAGCTCTGATTTTTTCATAGCTTCCATTCCTCCTTTACAGCTATGTAAAATCGGATACCGGTTGAGGAATCCTGCGCTGCCGGTATCCGCCGCCGTTGCACCCTAAGATTCCTACAGGCACTCCCGCTTGTCGGCGGGCGCTGTGCAGTCCCAAGCTGTCGTTTTTTCAGCTCAGGCGCTCATTTGCCTTTCGGCAAAGTCATGGCGGTTTGTATCCTTCGGACGGTCATTCAATTTTCAGCTGCTGTGAAAGAGCCCTTCACTTATTCCCACTGGGAAGCGGCAAGTGGCAACCCTAAACGGGAAAATATTTGAGAATTTGAAAACCCCTTTCACTCATTTGGACAAAGGGGGCCGAAATGCACACCCATTTTTGAGGTTTTCTAAGAAAAAATTTTTATTCACTGAAAAGGCCCCCTCACTTATTTGGAATTGCAAAGCCAAATGACACCCTATTTCACAGAAAAAATAAGAAAATATTTTTCGGTTGTGGGTGCTTTATTTTGCTTGCTCCGAAAAACCCCTTCATTTATTCCCACTGGGAACAGCCAAATGCACACCCAAAATCTCAAAAAATTTTTCCCCTTCACTTATTTGGAATTGAGAAGCCGAAACGCAACCTGTTTTTACAAAAATATTGAAAAATATTTTTTTCGATTGAGGGCCTTGATTCTGCTTGCTCAAAAAGTCCTTCACTTATTCCCACTGAGAACAGCCAAATGCACCCCCTAAATCTCAAAAAAATTTTTATTCCTTCACTTATTTGGAATTGGGATGCCAAAACGCAACCTGTTTTTCAGGAAAAACAGAAAAAATTTTTTGAAAAGACTGTTTGTCTCAAAAGCATTCCCTCACTTGTTCCCACTTGGAAAGGGTGTTTGGGGACAGTGATTTTGAAAAAAGGCAAAAAAATTTGCCCGCCGGGAATGGCGGGCAGAGATATAGCTGTAAAGATGCCGGTAAAGCAAAGAAGCTGTTCCGATCGGAGCAGCTTCTTTTTCGGGGTAGCTATCCAAACAAACTGTTCTATTCCTTATAAATCGGCAAAAAACATTGATTTTCTTCTCAGTTTGCTGCATAATTATGCTGTATTTTTATATCTACCCGAAAGTGAGGGCGAAAAATGGATTTGAATGTAGAACGCTGGTGCTCGATGAAAGAGATTTGCGAATACCTTGGTGTCAGCCGGGACACGGTGCTCGCATGGATCGAAAAAAGAAAAATGCCCGCCACGAAAATCGGCAGGCTGTGGAAATTCAAGATAAGCGAAGTGGACGCTTGGATGAAATCCGGCGTTGCGGCCGAGAAATAATGGGGCGCAACATGGACGAAAAGAGACTGAAAGCCTTTGAAGATATGCTCGCCGCCATTCTCAAGCAATACGACGATACGACGGAAAAGATGGCGAAGCTCAAAGCTGAGGGCAAGGAGAAAACCGTCACCTACCGCCAGCTTTTCGCCAATAAGCTGCAACTTCAGGAGATGTTGTCCTATTATCGGACTTATGGACTTTTAGAGAATGAAAAATAAAAACCAGTAATCATAAAATTAACATGTAGAGCAATTATAGAAAAGATTGGGGAATGACTATGGCGATCAGTAAAAAACTTGAAATGATCTATCACAATGGACAGCCCGATGGCATTCGTTCCATTCGGCGAAATCTTTGTACTATGACGACCTATGTCATTCCAAGACCACTACTTTCAGAAGCAAAAAATATTTCCGGTATCAATCGTCCGGGAATATATTATCTGATCAACGAAGATGACGGAAATAAAATCGTGCAGCTTTATATTGGGCAAACACGGAATGGCATTACCCGGCTGGACGATCATAATCGTTCCAAAGATTTTTGGAATAAAGCTATTATGTTTCTCGCTGAAAGTAAAACCTTCACACTGGATATGATCAGCGGCCTTGAAAAATTTGCAATCATAAAAGCGCAGGAGTCCAAACGGTATAAGGTCGAAAACAATATCGTGCCGAAATATGAGATTGATGAATATGACCTTGCGGCAGTGGAAGAAATCTACGATGAAATACAGTTCATTATGGCAACACAGGGCTATAAAATGAACAACGCAAAAAGCACATTAAATGAAGCGGACATATTACATACCACCCAAAACGGCATTATGGCTTTCGGCGTATATAACGGTGAAAAATTTGAGGTGTTAGACGGCTCTCAAATCAATCTGGATAAACCCGCACATTTACAAAGGTATAATCGTCAAAGGGAGGATCTTATCTCTCAACAATCCATCGTGAATGCTGACGGTAAATATATTTTAAAAGTAACGGTAGATTTTGATACGCCCAGTGGGGCAAGTAATTTTGTTCTTGGCGGTTCCACAAATGGCTGGGTCGAGTGGAAAAATAAAGACGGTAAAACTTTGGATGAACTGTATAGAAAATAGGAGGATTGGGCGTCATGAAATCAAACTTTGAATTTCTAAATAGATATTGGCCTGTGCTGGCACAATTAGGCGCTAATGCAGAAAACTATCTGTATTCTGATCCCAATGCGTGTATCTATAAACTAGGTATGTTTGCCGAGCGCCTTGTTCAGGAAATTTTGGTATTTGAACATATGGATGAACCCAAGACAGATAACACCCACGCCAATCGTATTCGTTTGTTGAAGCGTGCCGGCCTTCTTCCCCACGAGATTGATAATACACTATATGTTCTCCGTAAAACCCGCAATTCCGCAGTGCATGCGGGAACAGATTCCGTAGACGAAGCAAAAACGCTTCTTTCTACGACATATAATTTAGCGATTTGGTTTATGGAAACCTACGGCGACTGGGGATTTATCGCCGAAGATTTTGTTATGCCTGAAGAAGTGCATCAGGCAGACCTAAAATCAGTAATAGAAGATCAGGAAAAAAAGATTGCCGAACTGTCAAAAAAGCTTGCACAGGTAACAACAGCTGTTTCGGGTACAACGCAGAAAGAACGTGCAAAACGAGCTGAAACGGTTTCTTCTATGATGCAGTGGAACGAAGCACAAACACGCTGTTTGATAGACGAGCAGCTTCGCAAAGCAGGATGGGAAGCAGATACCACCAATTTGCGTTACAGCAAAGGCACTCGCCCAGTGAAAGGCAGAAATATTGCTATCAGCGAATGGCCTACCAATTCTGCTTTTTATAAAAATGGATATGCAGACTATGCCTTCTTCATTGGGGAAAAACTCGTCGCTTTAATGGATGCGAAAAAAGCTTCGGAAGATGTTGCTTCCACCATTGATGTGCAGGTCAAGGATTATGCAAAGCATATCAAAGAAGAACACGCAGGATATGTTATCGGTTCGTGGGGCGATTATCAGGTGCCTTTCCTGTTTGCCTCAAACGGCAGAGCTTTTCTGGAGCAGCTCCGAACAAAATCTGGCATATGGTTTTTAGATGCACGAAAATCATCTAACCAGTCCTATCCTATACGGAATTGGTTCAGCCCCAGCGATCTGGAAGAAAAACTGAGTCAAGATATTGCTAAGGCAAATGAAGCCTTAGCAACCTATAACGATTCATTTATGGAAGACCCTACCGGTCTTAATCTTCGTGACTATCAGATTAAGGCGGTCAACAAGGCTACCGAAGCAATCATGAATGGCGGCCGCACGGCATTGCTTGCAATGGCAACCGGCACCGGTAAAACACGAACCGTTCTTGGCCTTATTTATAAAATGCTTGAATCCAAGCGCTTCAAGAGAATTTTGTTTCTGGTTGACCGCATAGCGCTCGGCGAACAGGCAATGGACACTTTTAAGGATGTCAAGCTGAAAGATTTAATGACATTAAATGAAATCTATGAAATTAAAGACATTGATGATAATGAGATCAATCTGGAAACTAAAGTTAGCATTTCTACTGTGCAGGGATTATTAAAGCGCACTATTCTGTCTGAAACACCTGATTTAATGCCCGGGGCGTTCGATTTGATTATTGTAGACGAAGCTCATAGAGGATATATTCTGGACAAGGAAATGACGCAGGAAGAAATTCTCTACGATAATCAAGATGACTATATGAGCAAATACAAGCAGGTCATTGAGTATTTTGATGCAGTAAAAGTAGCTTTAACCGCTACTCCTGCCCTGCACACCACTGAAATTTTCGGCGAACCGATTTTTACATATAGCTATCGTGAAGCCGTGATCGATGGCTGGCTGGTCGATCACGATCCGCCTTATATCATCAACACGGATTTTATCGAAAATAACGTAAAGTTCAAAAAGGGCGAAACGCTTGCGCAGTACGATCCCAACACAAACGAACTGATTAATGGGGCGGCATTGCAGGATGAGCTGGATTTTGATGTTTCAGATTTTAATAAAGCGATTGTCCTTCCCGACCATACTCGTAAGGTGTTAGAAGAAGTTGCCAACTACTTAAACCCCGAAAGCGGCGAAAAAACACTAATTTTTGCTGTCAATGATAACCACGCCGACTGCATTGTAGATACGCTTCGTGATATTTATAAACCTTATGGCATTTCCAATGAGGCGATTATGAAAATCACAGGCAAAACCACCGGTGGCAATAAAAAGAAGATTTTGCAGGTAATCAAACAGTTTAAAAACAACCAATACCCAAACATTGCCGTTACCGTTGATTTGCTGACAACCGGCATTGATGTTCCGGCTATCTGCAACCTTGTGTTTATGCGGAAGATTAACAGCCGCATTCTGTTCGAACAGATGCTGGGCCGTGCCACCCGTCTGTGTCCTGAAATCGGCAAAACGCATTTTAATATTTTCGACGCCGTGCGAGTGTATGAGGATTTAGACTCCACTTCCGGGATGAAATCCGTTTCCGTAAGCAAAACGATGTCAGAGCTACTGGAAGATCTGTTCCGTGACAGCGGCGAGAATAAGCAGCCGGTTAAAGATCGCATTCTTGCACGGCTTCAGCGAAAAAACAACAATCTGACACCGGAGCAAAAATATGAGGTCACGGAACGCTTGGGTGGTATTGATTTAAGAGCATATGTGCACAAGCTGAAATCCTGCACACAAGATGCGTTTATCGAAGCCTGTAAAAAAGATAAAGACTTTTTGCTGTGGGTAGATTCGCTCAAGGGCAAGAAAAAAGGTTATTTCTATTCTGAAAAAGAAGACACCTTGAACGAAACCACCCGTGGATACGGCGATACGGAAAAACCAGAAGATTATCTGGAAGCTTTTACGAAATTCGTCAATGAGAACAAAGATGAGATTGAAGCCATCCGAATTGCCTGCACCAAGCCAAGTAGCATGACCAGAGCACAGCTAAAAGAGCTGAAACTCGCTTTGGATAAAGAGAATTTCACGGAAACCAGCCTGAACGAAGCCTCCAGTGCCGTTACAAACGCACATATTGTAGCGGATATTATCGCTCATGTCCGGAAGGCTGTTTTGAAAACGCCGCTGTTTAATCACGATGAACGGGTTGAGGCTGCTTTTTCCAAGTTAATTGCCGCACATCGTTTCAATAAAATGCAGCTTGATCTTTTGGAAAAAATCAAAACCTATATGCTGCACGAAAGTATCCTGAACACCGAAACTTTTGAAGCCCCGGTATTTAAAATGGATGGTGGTTTTGCCCGGTTTAACAAGAAGTTTGGCGGAGCGCTCGCTGACATTATTCGGGAGATCAATACTTACATTTATGAAGGAGCCGCATAATGAGTACCATCGATATTGTTCAAAAATTATGGAATCTCTGCAACGTTCTGCGTGATGACGGTATTACCTATCATCAGTATGTTACAGAACTCACCTATATTCTTTTTTTGAAAATGCTGGATGAAACCGGTGAAGAAAACACCCTGAAAGCCGATGTGCTGAAAGCATACCAAAAATCTTTGGAGCAGTATGCCCGCAAAAAGGGCAAAGCGGTTGAACAACTAACCGAAGAAGAAAAGGAATCCCGAAAGCCTCTGCTTTACAACTACTCGTGGGAGTACCTTACCACCTTGGAAGGCATTGAACTGAAAAACTACTATATGAAACTGCTTTCTGAGCTTGGCAGCACCGGTATTCCCAAAATCAGCGACATCTATACAAAAGCGGTTTCCAGTATTGAAGAACCAAAAAATTTGCAGAAAATCATCTCTGAGATCAACAAGCTGGACTGGTTCGAGGCAAAGCAGGAGGGTCTCGGCGACCTCTACGAAGGCTTGCTGCAAAAGAACGCCGACGAGAAGAAGTCCGGCGCAGGTCAGTATTTCACGCCCCGTGTGCTCATTGATGTGATGACCAATTTGATTTCCCCGAAATTCGGTGAAAAATGCTTTGACCCCGCCTGCGGTACTTTCGGGTTTATGATTTCCGCCTATCAGCACACTACAAACGGTGTGGATCTCTATTCTCTTTCCGATCAGGAAATGGCGGCGTTTCAGGACTCTTTTTACGGTGTGGAACTGGTACACGACGCACATCGTCTGGCTTTGATGAACGCCTATCTTCATAATGTTCCGGCGCACATTTTCTGCGAGGACTCCCTGTCTCCGAGTGCCAAAAGACTCAAAGGCTTTGATGTAATCTTGACCAACCCGCCCTTCGGAACCAAAAAAGGCGGCGAGCGCACCTCCCGTGATGATATTTCGTTCCAGACCTCAAACAAACAGCTAAACTTCTTGCAGGTGATCTACCGCAGTTTAAAAGCGGACGGAAACGCCCGCTGTGCCGTTGTTTTGCCAGATAATGTTCTCTTTGCCGACGGCGATGGTGTAAGCGTGCGCCGGGAGTTAATGGACTTTTGCAATCTCCATACCATTCTCCGCCTGCCCACTGGCATTTTCTATGCGCAGGGGGTTAAAACTAATGTGCTTTTCTTTACCCGTGGCAAAACTGAAAAGGACAACACCAAAGAAGTTTGGTTCTATGACCTGCGCACCAATATGCCCTCTTTCGGCAAGACAACGCCGCTGAAAAAAGAGCATTTTGAAGGTTTCGTAAAAGCCTATACCGCCGAAGACCGCCACGCTGTGGAGGATGAGCGCTGGAGTGTGTTTACAAGAGAACAAATTGCCGAAAAGGGCGACACCCTCGACCTTGGTCTGATTCGTGACGATTCCGTTTTGGATTATAATGATCTGCCCGACCCGGCGGACAGCGCCGAGGAAGCCGCCGCTAATCTGGAAGAAGCGGTTGACCTGCTGATGAGCGTGGTGAAAGAACTGCGGGCGCTGGAGGTGCAGGACTGATGGCAAAGGCGAAGAAAAAAGAAACCCTAACACCCGAAGAACGCTTGCAGGCGGCATTGGTGCCGGATTGGGAACAGCCCTACAAGGTGCCGAAGAATTGGTGTTGGGTTAGATTCAGCAAAATAATTAATTTGATTTCTGGAAGAGATGCAAAATTAACGGATTGTAACAGTTTAGGAATAGGTATTCCATATATTTTAGGGGCAAGCAATCTCGAAAATAATGTATTTACTATTGAACGATGGATTGAGAACCCACAAGTGATCTCACTTAAAAACGATGTCCTTCTAAGTGTAAAAGGCACAATAGGAAAAGTATATTTACAAAAAGAAGAAAAAGTTAATATTAGCAGACAAATTATGGCCATTAGAACTAGCTCAACTTTATTTCCACGATTTACATATTGGCTCGTTAATAATATTTCTGATTCATTTCGCCAAGCTGGAAATGGCTTGATACCTGGAATCTCACGAGAAGATATATTGCAAAAAGAAGTTCCTTTCCCTCCACTCCCCGAACAACAGCGCATTGTTGACCGCATTGAAAGCCTGTTTGCCAAGCTGGACGAGGCAAAGCAAAAGACGCAGGAGGCATTGAACAGCTATGAAACCCGCAAAGCCGCTATCCTCCACAAAGCCTTTACCGGCGAACTCACCGCCCGGTGGAGAAAAGAACACGGCTTGGGGATGGAGAGTTGGGAAAAATATAAATTTAATGATATTTTAGATGTCCGTGATGGCACACATGACTCACCAACATACTTCGATCAAGGTTTTCCACTAATAACCTCAAAAAATCTTAAAGACGGTAAGATTACAGATAAAGATTTAAAATTTATCAGCAAAGAGGATTACGATAAAATAAATGAGAGAAGTAAAGTTGATATTGGTGATATTCTTTTTGCTATGATTGGAACAATTGGAAATCCTGTGGTTGTTGAAACACAGCCAAAGTTTGCTATAAAGAACGTAGCGCTTTTTAAAAACATCGGAAAAGCTTCCCCTTATTTTGTAAAATATTTTTTAGAAAGTAAGAAAGTAATAGACCGGATGGAAAAAGACGCAAAAGGTTCAACACAAAAGTTTGTATCTTTGGGTTATTTACGAGCATTTAATATTTTACTCCCTAAATCAAAAGAACAAACCGAAATCGTCCGTATCCTTGACGACCTCCTCGCCAAAGAGCAGCAAGCCAAAGAAGCCGCCGAAGCCGTACTGGATCAAATTGACCTCATGAAAAAATCCATCCTCGCCCGTGCTTTTCGTGGCGAGCTCGGCACCAACAACCCTGCCGAGGAAAGCGCAGTAGAGCTGGTGAAAAACATAATTTCATAATATAGAATAAATACTTTTACTTATCAAGGAGGGAAACATGTGATTTCTCAAGAACAGTTAATTAGAAATTTCTCTGTAATGGAAAACGGAGAAGTTGACTTTTTTCTAGGGGCAGGTGCATCCGTTAACTCCGGTATACCAACCGGAGGAGATTTAATATGGTTTTTTAAAAGAGAAATTTACTGTATTGAGAATCACATTTCCACCGAAAAATTCAAAGATTTAAAGCTACCGTCCACACAAAAATTGCTGCAAGATTATTTTGATAAAAAAGGCGGTTATCCTCCAAAATATGCATCAAATGAATACTCATTTTATTTTCAGGAATGCTATAACTCTTGCATTGCACGAAAGCGTTTTATTGAATCAAAAGTTACAAGACATAATCCTTCCTTAGGATATTTATGTTTGGCAGATATGATGATTGAAAATAAAGTTAAAAGAGTTTGGACAACCAATTTTGATGCATTGACAGAGACAGCCATTAATATCATAAATCCCCAGCAAGAACTCTTAATATGTAGTTCAACAAACTCGGATAGCATTAGAAATTTCAACCCTACATATCCTAGCGTATGTAAATTACACGGTGATTTTCGCTATGATAATCTGCAAAATACAGAAGATGAATTACAAAAATTAGAAAGCACTTTGCAGGAACACTGGCTTCACTGTCTTACAAATCGAGGTATGATCGTTATAGGTTATTCCGGCAACGACGAATCTATTATGATTTTAGATATTTTATGTAAACGTACCTTATCATCTTCTTTTAAATATCTCCAATTATCCAAAGTAAAAGAGAGCATTCATTCTATTCTTCTTTTGATATCCCCAAAAAAGATGGTTCTCCACGCCATATTTTCGCTCCTTCTGGCCCGTTAAAAATGATACAGCGTAAATTAGCCGATGCGCTATATGAATATCAAAAACAAATACGAGGCGAAGAAAACATCAAAGCCAATATATCTCATGCGTTCGAGAAAAATAAAAGTATTATTTCTAATGCCAAAATCCATAAAAATAAGCGATTTGTTTTTTTGCATTGATTTAAATGATTTTTTTAATATGTTTCACTTTGGACGAGTCTTGGGGTATTTTTCATCAAATAGATACTTTAAATTACCGAAAGAAGTTGCAGTAACTATTTCTCAGGTTGCATGTTATAAAGGTGTTTTACCGCAAGGTGCACCTTCATCTCCTATAATCACCAATTTAATTTGTCAAACGCTTGATATGCATGTGCTAAAAATTGCAAAAAAATATAAATTGGATTACACAAGATACGCAGATGATTTAACCTTCTCGACAAATAAAAATGATTTCTTAGATAACAAAGATGATTTTTTTAAAGATCTAAAAAAAGAATTTCAGAAATCTGGTTTTTCAATAAATGATAGCAAAACCAGACTTATATATCATGATTCACGACAAATAGTAACGGGACTGGTTGTTAATCAAAAAATAAATGTTCCACGTGCTTTCTATAAATCAACACGAGCCATGCTCCACTCCTTGTATACAACGGGAGAATTTAAGTTGGATGACAAAAACGGAACAATTGCACAACTTGCAGGTAGGTTATCGTTTATTGATCAAATCGAATTTTACAATAACAAACATGATATTAGTGGTGCAAAACATAATTATCGATCACTTTCCGGAAAGGAAATTGATTATAGGAATTTTCTTTTTTATAAACATTTTATTGCTAACAAGCAGATGCTTTTAATTACAGAGGGGAAAACCGATGTATTGTATATTAAAGCCGCACTTAAAAGCTTATATAAAGAATACCCAAAGCTAATTACTAAAGACAACAATGGAAAATTCCATTACCATATATCCTTCTTTTCTCGTTCAAGACACTGGAAGTATTTTTTTGGAATGTCATTAGACGGTGCTGATGCAATGAAATCTTTATATAACTATTTTGTCGGAAAAAATGGATTAAAGAACCTCTGTGATTATTTTCTGGAACATCAAACTGAGTTTTCTGAGTATCCCACTGTTTTGCTGTTTGATAATGAAAAGAATACCAAACGCCCGCTGAGAGGGTTTATTAGTTATGCTGAATTAAGTGAACTGAAAAAAGAACAGCTTGAAAAAGAGAATTATGTGCTCTTAGAGCCAAATTGCAAATTAAACTTGGTATCTGTTCCATTGCCCCTTGGAAAAAATGAATGTGAATTGGAAGATCTTTTTACTGATGAAACATTAAATATTGAAATTAACGGTAGAAAGTTTTCTAGGCACGATGAGGATCCACAAAAATATTATAACAAAGATATATTCTCCAAATACATATTTCAAAATTACACAAAAATTGATTTTACTGGCTTTAAACCCCTACTTAATATTTTGAATATGCTGAATGAATCAAATGGATAGATAATCTTTAAATAAAATGCATTTGATTCCTGATATATTCCATCATCCTTATTGGTAGATCAATTCATTTATTACAATCCCTATTACTTGGTTTCGAATATTATTCATCCGCCTTACCCACTCCATTGGGTTCTCAGCCTTAAGCTGTTCGGTTACACCTTCCCTTTCAGCATATTCTTTTACCAGCCGAAGAAAGAGAGATTGTGCTTCCTCCTCCACATCGGCAAGATGGGAGCGGAGCTTGCCGGAAGTGAGCAGATTATAGTAAAAGATTTTGTGGTGCTGTTTCAAGTACCGCAGCCGTCGTTGTGCCCAGACGCCGATGGGGTGTTCTTCTTCGATTGGTAATGTAAGGTTTGGCAGGCAATAATCGCCCTGCATGGTGTATGTACCGCCCGTTTGTTCAAATATTGTTTTAGCCATAATGCAAAACCTCCTTTGATACCGTTATTGTACCAAAGGAGGTTTCTGTTTGCGAATGTACGATTTTAATTATCGCACGTTGCATATTGAAAAAATTAGTCAACTACAATTTAGTCAATCGTATTTGACTAAATTGCGATTCGGCAGACCTTTCAGTCTTTCAGATAGCTTTCAAACGGTGCGTCATCGCTGCAAAAGGTATCAAAAATCATTTTTGCGCCGAGGCGGAAGCCGACAATAAAAGAATCGAGACCGCTTTCGCCCATCAGTTCTCCGTATGCGTTGCAGAAATCGAGGAACAGTGACTTGTCCCCGCCACTCAAGTGCTCGGTCAGTTTTTCTTCCAGCTCGTTTATGTTCTGTGAAACCTTAAGAGTATGGCTGCCCTTTCGGTAACCTCTGGCCTGCGGATCAACATTTCCGTAGTACAGCTCTTCCAGAAAATTTGCCATTACTCCGCACCTCCTTCGCTGTCTGCTGTGTGCAGGTCACGGATTTTCCGCCAGCTGGAAAAGCCTTGCAAAGTGCAGATATGCCACGGTGATTTGCGGGTGATGGTGCGAAAGTAGGTAGAGCAGAAGAACTCCACTAAATAAACCTTCGGAATGTGGTTGACGTTGTTTTTCCGGAAAGACTTGATGTGCCCCTGATTGCACCAGTTGTTGATAGCGGTTTTTCCGTAGCAGGTGAGTTTGGAAACCGCCTGCGTAGTCAGCACATCGAGACAGCCGGAAAGCAGTTCGGTATAATACAGACGCAAATGCTCCCGCACGATTGGGGGAATCTGTTCCTCCATCTGGACAGTATAATCGTCTTTGTACCAACCTGCCGGAGCGGAGTAGCTTTCAGGGAACACCTTGCGGTTTTCCAGATAGGCAATTACATCCTCCCTTTTGATTTTGTAGCAGCGGGTTTTTCTGCCCGTGTACTCGCAGGGGATTTTCCCGCTTTGAAGCAGGTACAAAGCGGTGGATTTGCTGATGTGGCAAATGCGATACAGCTGATCCTTCGTGATCACATCGGGAACAGCGTCCCAATTGATTGCGTTTTCTTTCATGACAATACACCTCATATTCTCTATAAGCTTTGTCGGCATTCGAACTGTCCGTGTATTGCCTTTTGATTTTTGTTCTTTCCGTTCTTTCCTCAGTTCTTTCCAAAAGCAGAAAAATCGTTGATTGGAACCGATGGGTGATTTCTCAGTATTTGCGGGCGATTCCTTCGAAAAAACCAGATTTCATGCGGGGTTGCGGGTGTACAAGGCTGGCTGAAACTGACAGGAGAAACTATGTAATTAACAGACGGCGGGAAAACTCGAAAGAATCGCCTTTGGGACCACTTAGTCATTTTCAGATTGGTTTAGGCTTGTTTGTGTCATATTTAGGTTGTTTAAGATGCCGTTATTTTCAAGAGTTCTTTCCAAATCTTCCTGACAGCAGATAGTGTAGTCAATTACGTTCACTTTTGGTATCTTATAAGAATTACCCAGTTGGAACGCTTTAATTCTTTTTTGCGCAATCAGATCATAAGCTAAATGCCTGCTGATACCAAGCATTTTCCTTAGTTGCGCTACTGTTACAATGTCGGGATAATCCGGGAACATAACTTTATATTTTTTATCTGTTTCATTGCAGTTCAATGTATAATCCTCCTTCATTTTGTTCTTTCCAAATGTAAAAAAGCACGGGAAACACCACGATTTTTGATCAGCAATAATTCAAAAAAGCTGTCTAAAACTGTCTGATACTAACTATTTTTGTGAGTTCGAATCAAAAACTCGAAATGCTGTGTTCCCAAAAGGAACCTAGGGTTCGAACCCCTAACTCTCCGCCAAAAAAGTCCAGTAACCATGCGGGTTTTCTGGACTTTTCTTTTTTCTCCAAGTGGTTTGTGCCCAACATTTTTTGCGGGGCAGAACAGCCAAACACAGATATTTTTTATCTTGCAACCGCTTCATCGTCAGATTCTTCTATCTCACTCCACTTACTCTGAAAACCTTTAGCGTCCGGCAAAAACATTCCACCCACCATGGCCTGTGCGGAGGATATCTTTGACGAATAATCCAAATGCGCATAGATGTTTGCGGTTGTACTGAAATCCGAGTGTCCCAACCAGTCCTGAATCTGTTTTAGATGGACTCCATTGGCCAGTAATAGGCTGGCACAGCTATGGCGAAGATCGTGGAAACGCATCTTTTTCATTCCGTGCCTTTGAATAAAAGCGGGAAATTGTGTAGTCAGACAGTCGGGTTTCAGAAGGTCGCCCATTTCATCCACGAATACGAAGCCGTCGTATTCGTAGTTGTAGCAGTTACCGCAGACCTTTTTATTCAATGCTTGCGCTTCTTTCACCTTTTGGAAATATTCTTTGAAACTACTCACAAGGGGAAGTGTGCGCATACTGGATTTTGTTTTAGCCGACTCCTGTTCGATCATCTGGGTTTTCCCGTCAAGCTGAATAGAAGTGACCGTTCGTTTCACTGTCAGCGTTCCCCGTTCGAAGTCAATAGCGTCCCATTTCAGTCCACATACCTCTCCACGTCGCAGACCGTAAAAGGCGGCAACCAAAACCGGTAATTCCAGTTTGGTACACTTGATCACCTCAAAAAGATGTTGACGCTCCGCTACATCCAAAAACACCGGCTGGAAATCATTCTTCTTTGGTCGATCAACTTTCACCGCCACATTCTGTGATACCAGATCGGTTTTCAAGGCGTATTTGAGCGCCTGATGAATCACTGCATGATAGTGGATAACGGAATTGGGCTTGACAGTTTTCAGTTTTTCCGTATAAAACTGCTGAATGTGCCGTGGCACTAACACCTCAGCCGAAAAACGTGCAAGGAGCTTTGTTACCACATTGGAAGTAATTTCCGATTCCTTCATTTCGGTAAGTAGGTCTGTCGCCGTACCTTGCCAAGATTTTTGTGCAGTGATAAACTCTGCCAACCGTAACAGGAAATCAGGAATTCTCACGACGGATGTCGTCCATATCCTTTTGCTCTACAAGTTCCCACAGATGCGAGCCTTTGTTAAACTTCAAGGTCAGCTCCTGATGCGCAATGTCACGACCTGTCGCAAGCAGCGTACCGGTTTCACTGGAACGGCTGTGCTTTAAAATAAAGCTTGTATCCGCTACACCAGTAATCTCCGTGGAGCCGGTTACTTCGTTAAATGGATCGTTTGCATCTCTCAGCTTGCGAACATGATGAACAACCACCACCGCTATTCCGTACCGATCGGAAATATCTTTTAGTGCTGATATATCGTCATAGTCGCCCGCATACATTCCGTTTTTCCCGCTTATGCTTTTGGATTCCCGCACTTTTTGAAAGGTATCGATAATCACAAGCTTTGTCATCGGATAATCGGCGAGATACTGCTCGATCTGCTGTTTCAGACCACATCCGATCTGATAGCTCGTTGTAGCAATTCTCAATTCGGATGGCGCTTTGTCGGTCAATGGATACAGCCTGCTTTGAAGGCGGGTGTAGGTATCTTCCAGGCAGAGATACAACACATCACACTTGTGAGTCTTAAACTCCCATATGTGATTTCCTCTTGCAACCTGAATACCAAGCCACAACATAAGCCTGCTCTTTCCGATTTTGCTGGAGCCTGGCCGAACACTAAATCCCTGCGGGATTAACCCCTCCACCACAAACAAAGTTTTATGAAGCGGCGTTATCAAAAGCGTGTCTGCATCTATGGTCTTGAGTTTTTCAACTTGCATTTTTCTCCCTCCTTTCTTCCATCACATAGTTAATGACATTCACTTTTGGAATCTTAAAAGCATTGCCAATCTTGACCCCTGGGATATATCCGTCGTTGATCAAGTCATAAGCAAGTTGCCGGCTGATGCCCAACATCTGACGAAGCTGAGTGACGGCCACGATGTCCGGGTATTCCGGAAACATCATTTTATAGAGTTCTTTTAACTCTGATTTTTTCATAGCGCTTCCATCCTCTTTTTTATGGCTATGTAAGACAGATACCGGCGTGAGGATCATCGTGCCATCCGATAACCGCTGCTGTTTCACCCTCCGGATTCCTACCGGCATTCCCGCTTGTCGGCGGGCCTGTGCAGTCCCAAGTTATAAAAACGCAGGCGCTTACTTTTTGGTAAGATCTTGGCGGTTTATTTCCTTTGAACGGTCATTCTATTTTAGATAATTAATTTTGATGAAATTTTATTTGCAAATTCATTATATCAGCGTATTGACATTCAGGTAATACTTTTGCACAATGTTCTTTATAGTGATGTTAATTTTACAAATAATAACGATTTGACATTTTCCAAAATGCAGGTGAGACGATGGATAAAAAATCAGTGCTCCAAATTCCAAATCTACCCAACGACGAAATTCAGGGAAAAACGAAAAATCTTGCCTGGTGTGATCCCGAGCAAAAGAGACTTTGTATCGCTGTGCAGGAAACCTATGAATTTGCTGAGGCAGACGCCGCTTCTCGGACATTTCCAAAAGCGAAATTCTCCATGATCTCCATACTTGTCTGCGGAAAGCACGATTCCTTCCTTGTGCCGCCCGACCAAAACGATAGAGAACTCAAAACTATTGGAATGCCTGTGGGGTGTTTCCATCCCATTTTGAATGCTTTCCATCCATGCAGATTTTGCCGAACCCCGATCCGGACACTGATCAATACGAAATTGAAGTGGGAAGATTGATTCCGCTCAGCGGTGGTAACGTTGACTTCCCTTTGGGAGAGGGTCTTTTACACTTCCTCTATACTGACTTTGAGACAGCGTGTGATCCTGAGCAAATCACCTTTGAGCAAGAGCAGGAAATGCGCCCTGCTTCATTTGAATCCGAAACAGAACAGAAAGTTTTGATTACCTGTGCCTTGCCGAAACAGTTAAGCATTTTCGCCCTGTGATTTATCCTTCTTTGTACACAATGCTGTTTCCGTCGTTTCTGAAAAAGCGTACAAAAAAAAGCTTTCAGCGTATCTTGCATACCTGAAAGCCCTGCAAACACGGCTGATGGAATTGATTACTTTTGTTTTTGATGAGGAGTATCATCCCTCTATTTTGAAAAAAATGAGCACTAATCAGCGATATGCGCTTTATTACAGAGCCAACGATTGTTCTGCCCGGTATGAATACCAGTACATTTTTGATTATTCAGAATTAGAACGAAAACCACTTAGCAAATATTTCAGTGCAGCCCAACTCATTGATATCGAAGATGAGAAATACGAAAATGTCGAACTGCGGGCTTTTTGTGTGAAGCATCATGTTCTTGCGGAAGAAATCGATGCGATCGCTGAACTCACCTGTGATCCAATGACAAGGTTTCAATGCTCCTCCATGGAAGATATGTTGATGTTTGAATTTGGGGAAATGCTTACAAAGTCCGTGCAACTGCGCAAGTGCAAGTCCTGCGGAAAACACTTCATCATGAAAGGCAATTATGATACTAACTACTGCGACCGTGTATCGGAGGGCGAAAGCCGAAATTGTCAGGAGCTTGCAGCACAGGAAAACTACAAAAAGAAAATGGCGGACAATACCGCCATTCCACTATATCAGAAGTATTATAAACGCTATGCCGTACGAGTGCATGTCCGTCAGATTAAAGAGCTTGATTTCAAAAAGTGGAAGTATCAGGCGATGACCAATCGGGACGAATGTAGCGACGGAAAAATCACCCTGTCCGAGTTTGAAGTATGGTTGGAAGCCAGCTTTCCCAACCAAAAAAAGAGGAATTGGGAAAAAGGTCACATGCATCGATGCGGCCTTTTGTTGTACTTGCCTGTCATCACGGCTATGCGCTCAAGTAGTACAATCACACATTCGTATATCATAAATAAGTAAATGATATATGCGCTATTGACAATCAATTTTAAGTTGATTATAATTAAGTAAATCATAAATAACCAAATTCTCGGAGGTGTGCTGATGTTTATTGGCAGAGAGCAGGAACTGAATACACTGAATAAACTCTATCGTTCCGATAAATTTGAATTTACAGTTATTTACGGTCGTCGTCGAGTGGGAAAAACTGCCCTCATCAGCAAATTTACAAAAGGCAAAGACACCATTTTCTTTACCGGCGTTGAAACCAATGCAAAGCAAAATCTAGATAACCTTTCGAGATGCATTATGGAATACAATACGGGAATTATCGTCGATTCGTCCTTTGCGTCTTTTCAATCGGCGTTGGAATATGTTTTTGAATTGGCAAAAACAAAAAGAATTGTGCTTGTTATCGATGAATATCCCTATGTTGCCCGTGCATCCAAAAGCCTTGCTTCTACGCTTCAGCTTTTAATTGATAAAAACAAGGGTAGCTCAAAGCTGTTCCTGATTCTTTGCGGTTCTTCTATGTCTTACATGGAGGATAATGTTTTAGCATATAAAGCACCGCTTTACGGGAGGCGAACGGCACAGCTAAAAATAAATCCGTTTAATTTTTTTGAAGCTTGCCGCTATTTTACAAAATTTTCGGATATTGACAGGGCGCTGGCATATGGCATTGTTGGCGGAACTCCGCAGTATCTAATACAGATCGATGATAGCCTTTCTATTGAAGAGAATATCAAAAACATCCACTTGAATCCTTCTTCTTCTATATTCGAAGAGCCTAACAATCTCTTAAAGCAGGAAGTGCGTGAACCGGCAATTTACAATGCAGTAATTACGGCAATCGCTACTGGCTGTTCAAAAATGAATGAAATTTCCAATAAAATTGATGAAGATACAAGTGTATGTGCAACCTATATCAAAAATCTAATTACACTTGGCATTGTAAAAAAAGAAGCGCCCTATGGTGAAAAAGCAAGCCGTAAAACGATTTATTCTATCGAGGATAATATGTTTCGTTTTTGGTATCGTTTCGTACCGGAAAACACCTCGATTATTTCTCGAGGAGCTACAGACCTTGCTTATGAGCGCATTGCGCCAGAGATTCCAGCCTATATGAGCAGTGTGTTTGAAGAAATATGTAGGCAATACCTTTGGAAATTGCTTCTTGAAAATAAATGCACTATAAATTTCAGTGACCTTGGTCGTTGGTGGGGCACGAATCCCAAAACTAAAGCACAAGAGAAAATTGATATTATGGGCACGGATAAGAATACTGCTCTCTTTGCTGAGTGCAAATGGACAAATGAAAAAGTTGATCTCGGCGTTCTGGAAGCCCTTGTCGAGCGCAGTAATCTGTTTCACTATAAGCAAAAGTATTTCTATCTTTTTGCAAAAGCCGGCTTTACTAAGGGTTGTATGGATAAGGCGGCAGAGATGGGCAACGTAACGCTTGTGAGCTATGCGGATATGGTGAATGCATAGTTTAATTTTCAAATAAATATGACAAGCCACGGAAGGATAGATAAAATGGTGAATGAAGCGGGAGAAATCCTCGAATGTTTCGATCCACAGTTGGATGAGGTTCATGAACAGTATTTTGCAACTCTTGTTCAAATGATTGGTAATGCGTTTCCGAATTATAGGAATCAGCTTGTTCAAAACGAGCTTAAAGCATTTGAAAATAACGAAGATAATCTGGAGGCTGTAAAATATGTTGCTACGCTTAATGTTTTAATTGATTTATGCCAACAAGGCTGGAAACTTGAGGTTCATGAAAATCAGCTTTATCTAAAAATGGCTGCTCCAGAAACTGTAGATAAAGAATATATTAGATATCGTTTAAGCTCAGAAAGAAAGGCGCAATTTCAAGAGCCCTCTGTCCAGCATTTTGTAGAGAAGATGGAGGCAGAAAAAAATTTCAACGGTGCACAAATTTCCATTAGAAACCTTATCGGTGATACACAGCAGCTAATCAGTAGAATACAAGACAATGTAGAACCAATTGTACACCCGTACATTCAGCTTGTTGAACATAAGAAAGACGAGCACACAGGTTATTGGCTGTCGGACATATGGCGATATTTTCGCTATACCTGGTCTATTCCTTATAAGACTATGCCTGGACGGAATCTTTTCTATCTGGTCCGCGATGCCGCACAAGAGTATCACCCCATTATTGGTATCTTTGCGCTAGGGAATTCAGTTCTCAATCTAACTGTCAGAGATGATGACATTGGGTGGACAGTCGAAGCAATCGCTAAACGGCTAAAGCGAATGGAGAGGATTGATCGTTCCAGTCAAACCGTCAGCGGAACAAACGGGAAAACTGTTGGGGCTACCACCAGAAAGTTTTTGGAAACAGAGGAAGAATACGAGAAAAGACTTCAGCACTATAGTGCTGATACTATGGATATCCTCCAACGGAATCTTTTGACTGCTATTTCGGAGTTGTATTTGGACGATCTTGATTATCAGCTTGGCCAACCAGTTACGGCAGAAAAAATTGAAGATCTTCGCTTGTTAGCAGAAAAACTTCGGAAACAGTCTATTGATAATAAGAAAACTGCGCATGTAACGAGCTATATTCAAGAGGCTCAGGAAATCTTATTTAAGAAAAAGCGTGCTAGCGAGCTTTCGCGTCTCTTAGATGCACAGTTAACCTTTGAAAAATATCATTCAGAAAATACATCTGTTTGGCTTACTGAACTTATGCATGCTGAAGATGGACGTAAGGCTGTTAATGTGGCATTAGTAGCAAACAGAAAAACAAAAATTGGCTCCAATATGATGGAGATTATCGTATGTGGTGCTATTCCTCCATATAACGAGTTGCTTGGAGGAAAACTCATTAGTATACTTGCTTGT
The DNA here is from genome assembly GCA_000154345.1 of [Clostridium] leptum DSM 753. Taxonomy (GTDB): domain Bacteria; phylum Bacillota; class Clostridia; order Oscillospirales; family Acutalibacteraceae; genus Clostridium_A; species Clostridium_A leptum. Next base: position 389,722 of record DS480350.1, on the reverse strand, counting down.
AGCCCTACAGTTATTCGTGACTACACAGTTCGCTACCAAAATCAAGTAAGCGAGATTGCCTCCCGAATGAAGGGCGCAAAGGTTATCAGAGACAACCAACTCGCTTTTTTGGGAACAACCAGTTTGTACGCTGTTGGTAGCAGTCAATATAATCGCATAAAGGTGCCAATAACGGATGATTTTTCTATTCAGTATAGAAAAATGGGCATTACTGAGGGCTATGGCACAGTGTACTTTTCTAAGAATACGACTTCTTCTCTGATGCGCGTTCTTGAACTCCAAGACGGTGGTAGAAGAATCAATAATATTTTTGGAGAAGGCACTAGTCCTCGTTTTAGGTTAATCAGTCGAGGCCTTAGCAGTTTAGGCATCAAGGCTGATGCATTTCTCAAACATTACTCCCCTAGAATTGTGTATTCTATCAATCTTGCAAAGAATACAAGTGCATTTCTTTGCGGCGCAACAAATGTCTTAGAATATCCGTTTAATATAAAGGAGCCTCTAGATGTTTCGGAGAAAACAAATCAGATGATAGACTACTGGTATACACGCTGGCTACGTACACGTATAGGCACAGTTGATATTATAGATCGATTAACTAGCTTTGATGTAGAGGATGTGCTTGTTAGCAAAATGAGGTGACGATATGGACAACCTACAGTTTATTCAAAGATTGTATAATGGAAAGTATTGTTATTCGGACTCAATGACAGAGGAGCAGATCTCTTTGCTTCATATTGCCTCAGGTGTAGAAGATATAATCCGTTTGATGGTTGAGCAGCGTAGAATTGTTTTTCTCACCGGCAACCCTGGAGATGGCAAGACGTTTATTATTAAAGCACTCAAGGATATCCTAGATGGTATTTATGTAGAAACAGATATGAACAGGCTTGCAGATAGTGACATTGATCATCTTATGGATGTTATTTTGGATTGCTATGAGCAAAATAAGCCTTGCATCATTGCGGCAAATGAGTTTCCTTTTCATAAGCTTACAACCCATTTCAAGAGTAAATCCGAAAGATTCTATAAGGAGCTTATGGAGATAAAAAGAAATATTCTTATCTATGGTAATCAAACCATAGAACTGAAGAGAATCTGTATTGTTGACCTAAATGAAAGAAATCTTTTGGATGAGGATTGTTATGTCATAAAGACGGTGCTTGATCGCTTTACTAATATGCTACAGCCATATTGCACCAGCAATACTATATTAAGCCATAATGTAAAGGCATTGAAAAGCTCTCTACCTCAGCAACAGCTGATCAATATCTTTGCCTACATTTCTATGAGTGGCGAGCATTTTGTAATTCGAGATATACTGGGAGCGCTATCTTATATGCTTGTCAGTTGTACAGATCCTGATCAAGAAGGTGACGGGTACTATTACAATGCACTGTTTGATGGCAATAATGAGCTAATGTCCTTTGCGCTCCAATTCGATCCCATTCTTCTCTCCTGCCCTTCATGGGATGAAAAGCTATGGAATGGCGAGGTAAAGGATGGGTGGCAAATTGATTGCCCACAGAAATGGCCAATTGATATATCCAAGGATATTGGAACAGTCGAGGATGCCGTTCAGCTTTTCAAATCAATAAAACGTAAGTTTTTCTTCGAAAATTGCTTTTCACAGGCTCTTGTTGATCTGCAGCCACAGGATTTTAATAAATGCATAGATATTCTTGTGAAAATTAAACAGGAGGCGCGAAGTATTAAGCGGCGGTTAATTAAGTCTATGAACAAACTTTTCCTCGCTTCCGACGAGGAAAGTGAGCAGCTAAGAATCTGGACTGTGCATAGTTATGATTTGAGCCGAACGACCGGTGCAGCTGTGTCAACGCGATATATTCCTACCGAAGAGCTTGAGATAGTTGCTCCGGTACCAGTTGCGTGGCTAAATAAGATGGAATATGTCCCATCCTTTATTGTCATGCGTAGCATAAAAAGGCCCGATGTCAAGCTGGAAATAAATATGGACTTACTGCGTAGCCTAATTCTAATTGAGAATGGCTACCCGGCCTCCTTACTATCCTCACAATATGAGCAGGTCGTGACTCAATTTGTACAGGCTCTTTGTGCTGCAGATATCGCCAAAGATTATTATGATGGTGAAACTTTAATTGCAAACCGGCGCGAGGGGAGTTGTAAAAAGCTTAGAATAAGCAATGCTAAGTACTACATAGGAAGGGAGGCTGAACACTGATGGCAAAGCAGCAGGACACTTTATCGGAAATCGGCTTAGAACTGTGTAATAATTTAGGCTTCAATCCAACCTCTAGCTCTACAAAACCGCTGTATGTGGCTAATGGTATCTTCCGTTCGTGTACAGGGATAGAGTGTAGAGTTGATGATATTCATGAGTGGGTGCTAAGCGAACGACGGTCGAAAGCAACATTCTCGGAGGAGGTGCTTGAAAAGTACCAAGACGCAATTTATAAATCTGGAGAAGATCCTGCAGAAGATCTCAAGGAAATGCGTTTCTATCTGGAGAAGGTTTTTAATCCAGATTCTACAGTATTTCCAAGTGTTGCACATTCAGTTATGAATATTCCCTCGAAATGGCTAATTCGTTCCAAGGTTCTGTCAGAAGCAGATATTGGTGAGTTTTTAAGGGATATTCTTTATACTCCCATTGAAGGCAAGGCCTCACCAGCTATTGCTGTAATTAAAGTTGCTCTCATGAATGATGATGACGATCTTACCCGGCTTATAAAGCCGCTTATTGTACGGAAGCCAGAGGATGAACGTATTAAACGAAATGAGCCTGAGCATACTGATGTTAGCTGGAACGCTGCTAAACAAACTATTCGTAGAGGATTTGATTGTTTAGCAAGAAACTGTGAGGAATACAGTAAGCAAAAAGGAGGCAATTCGTTACTAGTGCTCCGAAGAATAGTTTCTTTCTCAATATTTGCGATTTTCTACTATCTTGAGGATATTAACCGCGTCAGATTTGGAGGAGAAAGGATTCCGTTGCTGCTGGACTCTGGACAAAGCCTTGGCGCTGTTGAGCGTGCAAGTGAAGCCTGCTTCGTTGCCTGTAAAAAATCAGTTGAAGCATATACCACAGCCTTCGTCTGCGAGTGGCTGAAGGACTCAGGCGTAATCCGTGACTACAGCAGCCAGAGCGCATATGAGGAGTATATTGTAAAAGGCTTGAGTCTAACACAACAGCAGGAGGCAAAGGGAGTACGAAGCACAATTCTGCAACATATTCGTGCTAATTGCCAGGCAGGAGATTCACCTTTGCTGGCCACAGCAAAAGCGCTACAGTTTTCTTTATATACATACAAATACCCGAACACAACCCCGTCTGATTTTTGCAATGTATTGGGTACAAAAGCCGGTCTTGTCAGCTCGGGTGGTAGATATAAGCGCTTTCTTATTAATCGCTTTCTCTTGGAAACTATTGTACTTAGCGTCATTGATGTTGATTCCCTTATTGATGGAATTGAACTGTGTGAGCTTGGAACGGCTTTGCGGGAAAGCTACTGTGTTGTAATTGGGACAGACCCCGATATTGATTACGCATTAATGGACAGCTATGGAATTGCGGATGCGACGCCTGAGGATCTTCGTAGTGAGCTTCCCGAAAATGCGAAGGAGATTGCCAATATGTTAATTTCTATGGGGTTGGCTAAGCGATATGCTGATGGTGTGACACTAATTGGCTGGGAGGTGTAAGAATGCGGACACTACTTACAGATGTTATTATTTCCATAGTTGCAGACAAGCTGAAGAAAGACAATAGCTTTGGACTATCCATTATTAACCTTCCGGATATCGATTTCCAGGGGTTTCTTTCGGAAATGCCGCACAATAAACTGCTTGAGCTGTATTTCCTTGGCTATGACGAGCAATCTAAGCGGATTCTGCAGCAACTTCCAAGGGCGGAAGAATATAAATGCTTTTATTCCGTTGAGGAGGCTGAGGAATCACGAAATCTTGGTAATGAGGATATTTTCCGTATCCACTTTATTAAGAATACTGAATTGGAAAAGCTTTCCTCGCTAAGATGGTACGATAAAATCAGCATGGAGCAGGTGTATAAAAACAGCTGTAAGCTAGCTCTGGATAAGCTTCCACAAACCAATAATGCTATACGTAATTTTTTACAAGTACTTGGACGCAAGGATATTCGTGCACTGCTAAACTTTGAACGAGTTTTAGATTATCTCGAAGCACTTATTGCGGCCAACGAAATGCAACTCCCAATTGTAGTAAATTCCGAGCTTTACCGTCTTGGCCTTTTGGTCGATGACGGCTTTGCTGTTGGCTCACCCACAAGAGATCAGCTGATAAAGAAAATAAAAGATAATCATAGCATTGTTAGGAGAATCTCAAACCTAGAGCAGAAGGAGCGTCAGAACATTTCAAGCTTTTTGGCTAAGAATCCTGATAACAGCGTTGTACGGCTGATTTTGGAATACTATCGGACACCGTCTATTGAGTTACTAAAGCAGCTACAACTGAGCGAGGTTGAAAAATGTCTTAAAGCTGCCGTACCCACATCTGGCACTAAACCCAAAACGCCTAAGAAATCGGGAAGCAATCCTACTGTAGCGTCCTCACAGTTGATATTTGACGGCAAGGATGAACTTATTGACGAGTTTATAAGACAAGCCGAAAAGGATATTGATGATCGTCCTGAGAATAATAAAAGCTGTATAAAAAGTATTGAAATTGACGGCGTAAAAATTGACATTCCTGTTCAAGCATCAACCGAAAGGCTTGTTGAAATGACAGTTTCCAATATGGAATGGGGCGGTATTATCGAAGCTGATGTGCTGACTCCCAAGGAGGCCCTTGATAATGCAGATAAGTATAGCTTCGAACATTTTGATGATAGCTTTATCGAGGAAGCAAGAGAGTATCTGCAACGGGCTGCAAGCTTTCCAGAAGCAGAAGCTGCGGGTAAGGCTGTTTTATCGGCACTTGATAGCTTTCTGATTGCACGAAAAGCCTTGCTGCCGTTTGCTAAGCGTTTACAAGATGTGCCAATGCTGCAGGTCGTTTCAAAGTGCAACTTGTTTTCCGCATATCTCCAGTCCTATGAGCGCTTGCTTGCCGAAATAAGCGATAGCTTTAAGGATCTTTATGAGCTTGATTCTACGGGTGCAAAGAAGGTCATAGGAACGATTCTTTCGTTAGACATTGTTTATATTATTGGGAGTAATAACTCCCATGCAGTGCCTACACCATTAAATCCGCTGTATTTATGGAAATACATCAGATTAGCTGAAGAGATGCTCGCTTCCAGAGGTGTCCCTGCGGGTGGGGATTGCTATCTTACCGACGAAGATAAAGACTTTATCATTCGTAAGGCTGAGGATATCCCTGATCCTCTCGCACTACTGATGCTTCCCAAAAACAGAATTACAAGAACCGAATGCTTACCCTATTCTGGAAGACTTGGCTGCATGCCAATTTACTCTACCAAACCACAAATCAGCAATAGCAGTGCTGGCTTGGAGGCTGTTCAGCAAGGTATTATTCGCTATATGTGCCTATATCCTCATGCCAGCATGATGCTACGTATTAGCTTTATAAACCCACCTTCAGTTTATTCTGTTGTTACAATGCTTAAGAAGTTGGATAAGGAGTTTTCCTCCTTCGGCAATGTAGGTATCGATCTGACTATTTTCCGAACGAAGGAAACCTCTTCGGACTGGATAGAGCTTGAAGACAAAGCCTTGAACGAAGGTATGCTTGGAAAGGTAAGGGGAAAGCGTAGCGGAGCCTTTAACCTTGCAATTAAAAATGTGCGCCAAACATACCCCGAGATACTCCGAAGAATCAGCAAAGAACAGCACATTATCGTAGTATTTGATCCTAATGAGCAGGAGATTGATATTGCTCGAAACAATCGCAATATTCACATTCATCCATTATGTCTGCCCAAGGTCTATGACTATAACAAGATGCAAGGTAGCGTAAGAATACGTGCAGCAAACGAAGGCGGTATTTTTGCAAATTATGCCAGTATCATCGAAAAACTGTATGAGCAGCCCTCCACCTTTGGACATCGAAATGTTTTTTGGAATTCTCCCCTAAAGAGGGAAACCTATGGGGCTCTCTTAAAAAAGACAGACTGGCTGATTATTCTTGATCAGAATTTGAAGAGTTGGGATGTCTCATTGCAATCAAGTAGTGAACGGTTATTCTATAAGAACTCTGATTTCCGTTCTATCGGTATTTATTCCAGGAATAACAGAAAATTTGCAATGGGTTACCAAGAAATTATTTCGAGCTTGGGTAATTATGTTCCAAGTGATCAAGGCATACAAAGGATAATTTCCGCCACTCGTGCTATAAATGATGATGGCCTGCTTAGCATAGTATCACACTCTACAAACCAAATTTTTGATCAGAATCATGGTAAAGGAAGTTTGGGCCTTGCAATTACTGCCTTAAGATATCGACAGCAATATCCAGATGCAATTATTGTAGGTCTCGACACTCAGCTAGCACGTGAATGGCTTTCTGAGCGAGAAGATGGAAAACTACCAGACCTAATTGCTATACGATTTGGTGAAACTGATGATGTTCCACCTATCGTTGAAGCGATTGAGGTTAAGACCTATGCTGATTATGTGATTAGTGATAATGGAGTGATTTCAGGACATGCAGTAGAGCAAGCAGCAATCCTAGAGGCCTTAATGCTTGAAGTGTTTGGAAAAAGCGAAAAAATTACCACCATTTCTAGACGAGAGATACTGAGAGAACAGCTATTTGAATGCTTATTCAGCAATACCAACTATAACCCAAATCAAAAGCAAGAGGTTATTCAGCGGATGAATAATCTGTTTGCTGGCGAGTATGCACCTAAAATTTGTCGCCATATTTCTCATGTCGATTTCACATCAGTGGATAGCCATACGAATATATATCACGATGAGGCTTCTAAGGAGTACACTCTTGTGAAGATCGGTGCGAAGGAGATTCAAGCGATTCTCTCGTCTCCTATGGTAACCATCCGACAGGCAGCAAGAGCGGATACAGAAAATGAGTCAATACCACAACCGATTGTCCCGACAGAGCCGGTAGATAACTCTACTATGTCTACTGCTATCCTCTCAAACCAAGTTCCGTTAGTGAATACAACAGTTGCTGAAAATGATGCTCCACTTATCGGAGTGGCTAGTGATATAGCATGTGTTGACGATGCTTCTAATACAACTTCCGAGTTGCACGAAAAATGCGTCAGATTGAATATTGTTTTGAAAAGCTATGGAATACAGGCGTTCCCAATTGATGAGAATCTTGTCCAGCAGGCTGCTAGGTTTACTAGATTTAAGCTTGAGCTAAAGCCTGGTGAGACAGAAAATAATCTCAAAAAACGAAGCGAAGACATTGCTCGTGAGTTGGAAGCAACAGGAGAGGTATTTATCGTCCGAATCAAGGGAACACGCTACATTGGGTTGGATGTTCCTTTTGCGGATGATAATAAGCCGCTTATGCTTATAGATCACCTAGATAAGCTTGACTCGGTACCTGGCGCATTGAATGTGCTGGCGGGCCAAATGCCAGATGGTCTATACCAAGTTATTGATTTAGCAAAGGCTCCCCATATGCTCATTGCAGGCACAACCGGATCTGGTAAAACCATATTCCTTTATTCTATCATTGTAAGCCTGCTCCATAAATTAAGCTCTGATGAACTGGAATTACTGATTGTTGATCCGAAACAAACAGATTTTCATTTCTTCGAAGGGCTACCGCATTTGCGCGGTGGAAGAGTGCTTACTAATGCTGATGAGGCAATCGCTGCACTTGAAACAATTAACGCCATTGATAAGCAGGAACGAACTAATTTAATTCGTGCCGCCAATAGCAGAGATATCGACTCCTACAATTTCAAAAATCCTGAAAAGAAAATGAAGCGTCTTGTAGTAATCATCGACGAATATGCAGACTTAGTCCAGGCTGCCGAACTACAAGGCAAGGAGGTTCGAAAGAATTTTGAATCTAATCTCTGTATGCTAGCGCAGCGTGTCAGAAACCTGGGTATTCATTTAGTGATTGCTACACAGCAACCGCGTGCCACTATCGTAACCTCCTCCTTAAAAGCTGTGCTCCCTTTCCGAGTCTCCTTTAGACTTCCCTCACACACAGACTCTCAAACCATTTTAGATCGTTCAGGTGCAGAGGATTTGTTGGGTAAGGGCGATATGCTTATGATGACGGACAGCGATACACTGCGTATGCAGGGCTTCTTTATTACAGAGGAGCAGTTAATAGATTTCATTACCTCAAAGGAGGAATGAGATGGTAGACGCAATAAATTCAGCTGGCTTCCTAAAAGGTAAGTTTGTGAAAGAACTGAAGAATCGCTTTTTATGTGAGGTTTTGATTGATGATGTCCCTACAGAATGTTATGTGCCGTCCTCCTGCCATTTAAGTAACTTCTTGACGCTACGTGGGAAGTCCGTTCTGCTGCTTCCCACGCAAGATCGAAATTCTCGTACAAAATATGCTTTGTATGCGGTTCCATATAAAAGGAACTATATTGTTCTCAACACTTCTATGGCTAATAAAGCTATAGAACAAGGCATCCATAGTCGCCGTTTTTCTTTTCTCGGTCAGCGTAGCGAGATTATAAAGGAGCATAACGTGGACGGATACAAGGCAGACCTCTATATCAAGGATACTGATACAATTGTCGAAATTAAAAGTGTTATTTCTTTAAAATCTGCTGCTCTATTTCCGACAGTTTATTCAGAGCGTGCCATAAATCAACTGCATATGCTGAAGCAGCTATTGGAGAAAGGGAAAAAGGTATGTTTCATGATTGTATCCCTACATCCATATGTCACCGAAATTGTTATAGACAAGAATACTTTTTTCTACAAAGAACTGTCAAACTGCGTAGAACTTGGCATGGTACTGTATGGTTTCACATGCAGGTTGAGAGACCGAACAATAGTTATCGATAACCAAATACCAGTAAGCTGATTCACAAAAAATAGCTGAGCTCGTTTTGACACAGGCTCAGCTATTTACTGTTTTGGCTTATATTTGTGATCGTTATTCTTTTTTGTATAGCTATAAATGTGAATATCAGCTATATACAAGGCAGCTATAAGTATTAGGATATTGTCGCAGTTGGTTAAAAAACAGCCAATAAAAGCATGTTGTAAATTCCTGTTTGCTTACTTGTGATTCAACAACATTGATCGTTTTTCACCTATATGAAGATTAAATCCCTTTTCAATGTACAATGTGCGATAATCAAAAACGCACATTCGCAAACCGAAACCTCCTTTGGTACAATGACAGTAACAGGAGGTTTTCCATTATAGCTAAAACAATTTTTGAACAAATGGGTGGGAGCTACACTATGCTGGGCGATTACCACCTGCCGAATCTGACTTTACCCACCGAAGAAGAATCTGATAAATTACAATTAACTAAATTTAAGTTGACTGATTTACCCTTCATTCTTTCAGTACACTTTCAAACGGGTTGTCGTCGCTGCAAAAGGTATTATAGATCATTTTTGCACCCAGACGGACACCGACGATGAAAGAAGCAAGGCTGTTATCGCCCATCAGTTCTCCGTAAGTCGTTGCAGAAATCGTGGAACAGCCTCTTTTCCTCACCACTTAAACGCTCAGTCAGCTTTTCTTCCAGCTCGTTGATGTCTTTTGAAACCTTAAGATTATGACTGCCCTTTCGGTAACCTCTCGCCTGTGAATCAATGTTTCCGTAGTACAGCTCTTCCAGAAAATTTGTCATTTCTCCGCACCTCCTTCAATCTCTGCCGTGTGCAGGTCACGGATTTTCCGCCAGTTTGTAAAGCCTTGCAGGGTGCGGATGTACCTCGGCAATTTGCGGGTTGTGGTGCGAAAGTATGTGGAACAGAAAAATCCCGCCAGATAGACCTTTGGAATGTGGTTGACATTATTTTTCTGGAAAAACTTGATGTACCCCTGATTACAACAGTTGTTAATTGAAGTTTTTCCGTAGCTGATGATTTCGGAAACTACCTGCGTAGTCAGCACGTCAGGATAGTCAGAGAGCAGTTCAATATAGTACAGCCGCAAATGCTCCAGCACGATTTGGGAAATCTGTTCTCCCATCTGGACAGTATATTCGCCTTTGTACCAGCCCGCCGAGGCGGAGTAGCTTTCGGGGAATACTTTGCAGTTTTCCAGATAGGCAATCACATCCTCTTTCTTGATTTTATAGCAGCGTGTTTTCCTGCCCGTATACTCGCAGGGGATTTTCCCGCTTGGGAGCAGGTACAGGGCGGTATTTATTGATGTGGCAAATCCGATACAACTGATCCTTCGTGATCACAACTGGGACATCGTCCCAGTTGATGGCTTCGTCGTTCATGGCAATACACCTTTCAAAATCCGATTTGCCAGTACGACTGTCCGTGTATTGCCTCGTCGGAACAAGTTCCGCTTGCTCTGCAGTTCTTTCCAAAAATGCGGATTTTGGCGCATTTCCCGACGCATTCGAACTTGCCCGGAATATTGGGCTTTTTCGGGGCTTCGGCGTGAAAAATCCAGTGTTTCTGCGGCTTTGCGCCGAGGACGAAACTAGCAGAAGCTGACACGCACCCTATAAAGCTCGAAATGCGGTAGGTCGGGAGTTCCCCGGCGCAAGAGTTCAAATCTCTTCATCTCCGCCAGGCTGAGCCTGGACGCACTTCGCGTTCTGGGCTCGGCTTTTCTTTTACTTTCTTCCCCCGCGATGGTACAAAATCCTATTAGGGCCTTCAATAGGCCCAGCTTTTGGGTTACTTCTCTCCATACGCTTGAAACAAGAGTCATCTCTGCTTTCCCATAAAATTAAAAAAGCTGAGGCTGGGTATTTTTCTCCCCAGCCTCAGTCTTTCATGATGAAAGCTTGATAATTCTTATTCCCTTGGATTTGTCTGTTTTCGTATTACGGTAAGTCGATAATGGCTCCATCCTGAACCAGTTCTTGTCTCAGCTCCGCTACATTTAATTGGGATGGCGTGCACTTTTCTCGAACAGCCAGGGCTGCCGCCGTTCCCGAAGCCTGACCCACCGCAAGGCAGGTCGGCATCACTCGAATCATGGCAAACGCGTCCTGATCTGTGGAGATATCCCTGCCGGCTGCTAAAAGCCCTTCCACATTTTCCGATACCAAACACCCGTAGGGGATGCCTACCCCGTGCTCTACCGCCAGCAAATGCATCTGACCATCTTTAGGGCTGTGGGTGTCCCTGTTGTAACCGGCGATGGCAACAGTATCTTCCGGAATATTTAAAGCAAGCACATCCTGTAAGGTCAGCTTTTTCTTCCCGACCAATCGCCTGCTCTCCCTTACACCGGTATAGGGCATGATGGAGACGAGTTGGCAGTTTTCAAAACCCGGCAGATATTTCCTGATCATCTGATAGGCCTCTTTTACTTGACGATGGCACAAAAATTCCGCCTGAACCATGCTTTCCGGATCGGTGGAATCAGAATTGACCGCCCGGGTAACGTTTATAAAGGCGTTTCCTGTGAGCTGCTTACAGTAGTCGATCATATTTCTCGGAATATTAAAATCCCCGTTTGCTTTGGCTTTCTTTACTAAAGAATAAAAGCCCATAACGTTAAAGCAAACATTGTCTTTTAAAAACGATATGTTTTGACGCATCCCCTCAAAGGTATCCGGAACCCCGTATTCCTCTGGGTTTTGTTCTAAATATGCGATGGATTTATCATAATCCACATTACTCAGCTCAAAGCAAAGGGCAGGAGACTGCATACCACCCTTGTGTTTCGAGCCTCCTTTTTCATATTTCGCTCCGGCTTGATAGATCACATGACCGTCGCCGGTACCATCAATAACCACGTCCGCTCCAAAAGACATCCTATGTCCTTTACAGAGTACCGTAATCCCCTTTACAGTTCCATTTTCCACGATTACCCTATCCAGCTCCGCGTAAAGAAGTACATCCAGCGCTTTTTCCTCTTCGCACATTTCAAACAGTACAACGCTCATCCACGCCGCGTTAACGCTGGTGATTGAGTTCAGCAAAGGGGATGGCAAATGCTTGTTAACGCCGTCTACCTCTTTTAACCGGTCACAAATTTCTTGACCGATGCCGCCAACCACCTGATTTCCCGCTCGGTCTAAAAAGGCCAGCAGCGGCAGGCCGGAAGTCAAAAGTCCACCTACTTGCCCGTTCCGTTCCACTAAAAGCGTAGACACGCCCTTCCGCGCCGCGGCAATCGCAGCGGCAAATCCACCGGGACCGCTTCCTACAACGATTAGATCATACTTATCACGATACATTTTATCACCTTTATTTCCTGTTTTTATTCCTTTACCGCGCCAGCGGTCAGTCCGGAAATCAACATTCTGCCTAGAATAGTGAATACAATTAAAATAGGAATCACCGCAATGGTAGCTGCAGCGGTCAGAGGCCCCCATTCACGGCCAAAATAACCGATGTAATTATAAATAGAAACCTGGATTGGATATAGGCTTTGAGAATTGACTAAAACCGAGGAAACAGTATATTCATTCCATGCGCCAATAAAGATCAGCAAGGCCGCACAGGCAATCGTAGGCATACAGATTCTCGGTACCAGACAGAAAATAATGTACCATTTAGAGGCCCCATCGATCTGAGCAGCCTCTTCAATGGCGTAGGATACTCCTTGCATTCCGCCTACCATAATCCACACAGACATTGGGATGTTATAGGCGATATAAATTAAAGGAAGGGTATACCACTGATTATTCATTCCCAATATGGAAAAGAGCATATAGTTTGGCACCACCATAGCCGCGCTTCCCATAGATAAGGGAATTCCGCTGAGGATTACGTAAAATAGCATTTTTTTACCTTTAAATACATACCGGGTCAAGGCATAGGCAGCTAGAATCGCACAAAGGATGCCTACGACAATCGAGGCAACACTGTAAATAATGCTGTTGAGCGTCGCTGTGGAAAAAGTACCGGCGAAAACGGTAGCATAGTGCTCTACACTTGGAGAAAAGCCGACAAACTTAGGAGGATACACCATCAATTCCCGGGCGGGCTTTAAAGACGTCAGCAATCCCCATACAAAGGGCGCCAGATTCACTATTAAAATCGCGAGAAATGCCAGCGCCGCCAGCAGCCGGAGCAGAAACCTGCCCCCAGTCAATTTAGATTTCATACTTCACCGCCTTCATGTAGAAAATGGTAAGCAGGAAATTCACCAGGCAAAGCACAATGGATAAAGCGCTGGACTCGCCGAAATGATAGCTCGTAAAGCTCATGCGGTAAATTTCGATAGCCACCACCATGGTGGAGGTTCCCGGCCCTCCCGCCAGCAAGGTTAGAGGTACGTTTAGGTTGTTTAAATTGGAAAGGCCCACAATAATCGCTGACAGGGCCATAGGTGTTTTTAAGAGAGGAAAGCGCACCCGCCAGAACATCTGCCATTTGTTAGCCCCGTCGATTTTTGCGGCTTCCTCATATTCCACCGGAATAGCCTTCAGCCCAGCCAGCACTTGAATCATGACATATCCGATCACTCTCCAGGTCATGACAAAGACCAGCGTATAGATGGCGATTGTCTTATCCGTTAGGAAGCCTACATTCCCAACTCCAAACAAGGAAAGAAGATAATTCAGCAGGCCGGTGTCATCCTGAAATATCCATTTCCACAGCATGGCTGCTACAATCATAGAGGTAACCCAGGGGATCAGCACAAGCAGCTGTAAGATATAAGCCGCTCCCTTTGTCAGCATATGAATCCAAAGCGCTAAAAGCACACCTAATACCAGTGCTAAAACCAGACTCAGCATAGAGACAAAAAAGGATCTTCCGATAGACGCCAGGATATCCGGGTCCATTAAGACGTCGGCATAGTTTTGCAGCCCCATGAATTTGGAGAATTGCATATAATCGCATCGGTATAGACTGCAGTAAAACGCAAAGGCCAAAGGGATAATTAAAAAAATCAGCACCAGCAGCAAGGTGGGGGACATGAGAAGATAGGGGAAAAATTTTTTCTTCCACTGCGCGCGGCGCAACGGCGGCATATCCCTAGTTTCCATTTCATTCAACTCCTTCATCCGAAAGGAACGGGACGCGGAAGCTTTTTCATCCTCCGCGCCGTTCCTACAGCGCGGGATCTGTTTCGCATTATTTTCCCTTATCGAGACACATTCCGGTCCGTGAAATCCTTTGCGGCCTGCTCCAAAGCCTCCGGCACCGTATAACCGTCAGAGTACGCGTAAATCATAGCGTTTTGCAGGTCAAGTGCGAAGCCTGTGATCGGATAGGAGCCGGAAAACACCAGCGCGGAGTTGGCATAAATGTCGCTGGTGGTAATCATAAACTCATTATCAGGCGTGTCAATAAATTCCGCGCAGCTTTCCAGAGTGGAATTTAAAACGGGAATCTGCTGGGCTTCAGTGCACCACAGTTTATCCGCCTCCGGAGACACCAGATATTCCAGGAAGGCCCCCGCCGTTTCTTTCACCTGGGAACCAGACCAAACCGCCGTATTCCACGAATACGCATTGGCAATCGAGTGCTCCTCGCCCTCGTTCCACGCGGGATAAGCCATAAAGCCCACATCGTCAGGATCAAAAGCAGTTAGCCCTTTTACTGTGGGAACCCGTACAGAACCGCCGGAAATCATTGCGTACTGTCCCGCCTCAAAATCATTGTAAATTTCCTCAGAGGTCTTTGCCACGCAGGCTTCCGGCGTAACCTTGTATTTGTCGATGAGATCGATCTGAAACTGCAAACCTGCCTGCCCCTGCTCCCCCGACCAGTCGTTCGGAGTGCCGTCCTCGTTAAAGATTCCGCCCTCCTGGCTGAAGAGTACGGTGGGCAGCACGCCGTGAGGGTCTGTGACATCCGTGGCGTAACCAACGCCGTAGCCCCATACCTGAAGGCCAGCGTCATTAACGTAGGTCAGCGTTTGGGCGGCCTTTACCAAATCCTCCCAGGTTTTAATGTCCTCTGCCTTGATGCCAAATTCTTCAAACAGATCTTTCCGGTACATAATGCCAAAGGTGCCGGAAAACAAGGGAATTTCATAGTGGTAGGTCCCGTCGCAGCCTGCCCGGAACAGTTCGTTGTCTATGTCGGCTTTTTGCTCGTCGGTCCAGTCATCATAAAATAGGTTTTCCAAAGGCTCCATACATCCGGAGGCGATGGCCTCTCCTAAATTAGCCATATTAATCATAAAGATATCCGGGCAGCTGCCTGCGGCATGGCCTGCGATAATTTTGGCCGACATTGTGGTCCATTCCTGGGTCTCCACCGTAATGGCCGCACCGGAGTTTTCTTTTTCAAATTGCTCGATCAGCTTCTTCAAAACCTTTGAGCGCCCGTTGTCGGCATTCACATCTAAGAAAGTCCACATTGTCACACTACCGCTCAGGCTTTCTTTCGATTCCCCGTTGTTTTCCGCTTCAGAGCTTTCCCCCGGAGAACCGCTGCCCTGCGGAGCCTCTTCTTCTCCGGACGCGCAGGCTGCAAAGGAGAGGAGCATTGCCAAAGCCAAAAGAAAAGCGATACACTTCTTTGCCATTTTTCATTACCTCCGATTCTGAATTAAAAATTTATTTCGTTCCCATTTGCCAAGCTGCAGTCTTGTCAAACAGAAATCTTAACGTTACGATTTTAGGCTAAAAAAGCCTTACTCTATTTTTCTCACCGAAGAACGCTCTACAATATTGCAAGGAATCACAATGCCAAGCTGTTCGCCGCCGCTTTTCTCCAAACGCTTCAGCATGATATTGCACGCTTCTTCCGACATACGGTCCTTGTGCCAGTCAACCGAAGTCAAGGGTGGGCACAAAAGGCAGGAAATTGGCAGATTTTCATAGCCTACCACTGAGATTTCATCAGGGATTCGGATCCGGTTCTCGTAAAAATATTGATAGGCGCCTGCCGCAATAATGTCCGAGGCAAACATTACCGCCGTAGGGCGTGTTTCTTCTGGGAGTTCCATGATTTTCCGGGCTACGCAGTAGCCTTCTGTGGCCAGATACTTGCTTTCGAAAACATAATCCTCCCGGTAAGGAATTCCGGCCTCTTCCAGAGCCATCTGATATCCCAACAGCTTATAGTGATAAGCGCTGGTCAGCGGGTCTCCGCTGGCATAGGCAATCCGTCGGTGGCCATTCGCGATCAGATAACGGATCGGCAATGTTACGGACTCCGTATAATCATTGCGCACATAATCTGAAAATTCGCTTGGGCAGCCCAGCGCTACTACTGCCGGAATGTATTTTCTCAAAAGCTTGATAAACTCCTTGGTGTAAAGGGAACCAACCACGATCACTCCGTCTACCCGTTTTTGTACAATAAACTTCGGAAGCCTTTTGCTTCCTGATTCATAGTAGAAATTTTCCAGCAGCAGCCCATACCCCATATTTTCCAGGCATTCCGCTATTTTTAATATGTATTCGGTATAAAAAATATCCTCGCTGCCATCCTTGCTGTGCCGTCTGGACTCATATCGGTCATAGGTCATGGTAATCAGCCCGATATTCTGTTTTTTTCTCGTTACAAGCTCCCGAGCGGATACATTGGGAATATAGCCTAAGCGATCGATCGCCTCTAATACTCTTTCTCTTGTGGATGGTTTTACGCAATCAAGCCCATTTACCACCGCTGATACCGTAGTGGCCGAAACACCAGCTTCCTTCGCCACGTCTTTAATGGATACCATATTCAACTTATCCCCCTTTGTGGTCAATCGTAAAATGCGGCTATTACGAAATCTTCCGTGCACAGCGAGAGCCCCAAAAAACAGCCTTAGGTTTCTTCTCTATAATTTTCCAATGAGAAATCCAGCCTACAGCAGCACCCATCGAAAAGAAGCTGCTTAACCTGCGCTAAAGCTTACCGCTCATATCTTAACGTTAAGATAAAAATATCATACAATATCAAAAAAGTCAATAATAAAATATATTATTTTTAATATTTTCTGTTTGTTTATTTTAAAAATACGCAAAAATTTAAACATAAAAAATTCTAAACGTTACGGTTTTTATGTATACTATCGTTTTAGATTTTACTTTATATCGCCCAATCTATGGATTTAAAGTCACATGCCTATGGTTAAAAGGCAGAAGCAACAAATTCCCCATTAGACGCCATCCACTAAGAGAAATATTTAATTTTCAAAACTTTACTATTTGATGAAAAATCCGTTATACTAAATTGTAACCGCATTTTTGTTCCAGATCGCCGACAGAAGATAATGAAATTCGACTTCTATTGACATAAATTAAGGATTAAGCTATAATTGTATAATTAAACAGACAGTAAAATTTGCTTAAAAAAAGGCGTTTATTTTTCTTTTTCACAATAATATTTGCTGTTTTACCAGTGTCTTGGATTCTATAGATTATTAAAATAAAAAATATCCACTTTTTATTGCGATTTTTCCAGAACTTTGCGGGAACTCTTTATAGAAAGAAGATCCTTATGTTTTGATTTGGCGTTCTTCCGGTGGATATTTTTTATTGGCCTTTTAGGAATTGTTAGAACTCAAATTTCCTTTGTTTTACAAGGCTGGAATCAGATTCTTTTTATCCTGCGATTTCCTATGGGAAAGCGGTTGACAACATATGCTTGCCCGAGTAGAATATACAAAGGATCCGAAATTTGTCGAACGCAAGCCGGTTTGTCTTTTGGAAAAGCAGCGCAATTCCCGCCGTGGTCGGTTGATTTTGCATAGGTTTTGCCCAAAACCTCGACTTCATAAATTTAAAGAAATCAAGGAGGAGATCGGATGGCATTGAAAGAGGCGCTTCAGCGCGGTTCTATTCAATCATCTCCGTATCAAAAGCAAGGAAACGTAAAGAATTCAGATCAGCTTCACATGTTTTCAGAAAATCAAAAAGCCTATTTCGTGGTAAAACGGTCATTGGATATTGTACTATCCTTTTTATTGCTAGCGGTGCTCAGCCCTATCTTTATCATATGTGCGCTGGCAATTAAGCTGGAATCCTCTGGCTCTGTCATTTTCCGTCAGGAACGGGTAGGCAGAGGCGGCGAGCCGTTTCGCGTTTATAAATTCCGTACCATGTATAAACATACGCCTAATAACGTTGCCACGAATCAGTTTAAAAACCCCGGCCACTACATTACAAAAGTCGGAAAAATTCTTCGTGTCACCAGTTTGGATGAGCTTCCTCAATTGCTCAACGTCTTAAAAGGAGAAATGAGCCTTGTTGGGCCTCGCCCTTTAATCCTAGCGGAAGAAAAGATCCATTCACAGCGTTTAAAAAGAGGCGTATACAGTCTTCGCCCCGGCGTAACCGGATATGCCCAAGTAAACGGCAGAGATCTGGTCGATGAGGAAAGCAAGGTAAATTTAGATACGGAATATCTCATGCATATTTCCTTCTTTCTGGATCTCAAGATATTATTAAAAACCGTTGCTGTGGTTTTCAGCAGAAAAGATTACCAGGAGGGCTGTGTGGAAAACGCGGATGCTGTAACAGCTAATAAGCCTGAAGACGCCAATGCCGCTTAAAAAATTTTTCAGCGGCATTTTAATATAATCCGCTTTTTCATACGGCATACCGCACAGATTAAAAAGCCTCTCTTGTATTCAAAAGCAAGAGAGGCTTTTCTTTGCTTTATAAATTGATAAAAAAGCATTTACAAATTCCTACTGGCCGCCCCCTAAAAAGCATAAAGCAAAAATTTTTCCACAAAGGAAGAAATAAACGAAACAGACGGTTAGGCAAACCCGCAGAGAAAGCTTTACTGTATCATTTTATTAGCCGAAACGGCATGAGATCCGTTCTATGCTGTTCTTTCCAGCACAAGATTCAACCCTTCAAACGGGAATCCGCAGGGAACCCTCATGCAAGGGTTCGGAGCCTTTCCCGCATTAAAAAAGAGGCTTCCTTTAAAGCCTTGGCTTTCTGCTCCAAATCTGAGCCGTCAAAAGCAGAAGCCGGACCTGAGGCGCTGAAAGCAGCGACCTGGCTGCTTTCCGGCAGCAGCACAGGCACGCCCACACATTTCACGCCATACTCATGTTCCTCGTTATCCACGCTAAAGCCTTTTTCTCGAATCAAGGCGGCTTCCTGTCTCAGCCGGTCCGGCTCGGTTATGGTATATCGTGTAAAGGTGTGAAAGGAAACTGATTGCGTAAGATAAGCCTCCAGTTCTTCCGAAGGCATAAACGCCATCATCACCTTTCCCAGCGACGTACAATACAGCGGCGCGGTTTCGCCAATAATGGTCCGATAGGGAAAATGATTGTCCTTTTTATGCGGGTAGGCGCTGCAAAGGTAAAAGACCTTTTGCCCTCGCAAAACGGCAAAATATGTAATGGCCCCCAATTCATTGGAAACCTCCTTCATAATGTCATACAACACGCGCTGATACCCTAAATTTTCATTAATCAAATAGGAAAACTCCAGCAGCTTCAACCCCAGGCGGTATTTCCCGGTAGCCTTGTTCTTTTCCAGATATCCATGCTGTTCAAAGGTTGCCACAATATTAAACACATTGCTTTTATGCAGCTCCAGGATTCTAGCGAGCTCCGTGATCCCCAGCTCAGGGGTGACGGAGCCAAAGCACTCTAAAAGCTTCAGAGCCTTGTCCAGAGATTTCATTTTCGGCTGTTCCGTATTGTCTTTTTCCAACTTGATCACCCCATATACCTTCTCGCGCCCGGCAGGCAAATTCTCAGAGACGCAGGAATATTCTAACACAACTCCTGGAAATTCGCAAAGCACTTCAATAACAGGATTTCAGGATTTTTTCAACAGTACCTTTTTATTATATTTTATGGACCACAGCCGATTTATTTTAAACAGCGGGAAAAGGGCGGCGCGGTAAAAAGCAAGAACAGCAGAAAACCGAATCAAACGCCTGTCGTTCGTCATAATAAAAACCACAGTTGGTATTTCTTGAACTGAAACAGCTTTCCCTAGCGTCTTCGATAGTTCGGACAAGCCTGCGGTTTCCCTTCCCATAAAAAAACTCCGGGATGGAAGCGATGCTTCCATCCCGGAGTTTTTGTTTTGCTCCCGTTAATTCATTATGCACTGCTGTTTGGCCGTCAGCGGGAACGCCAGCCCCAGAATCCATGTCCCCCGTTAAGAGCATCTATGAGCGGGAAAGAGAGCTTGACTGGGCAAGCCGGGAACAATCCGGCCCCTTTCCCGGCTTGTTCTCGGCAGAAAAACCAGCCTGCCCCCCGGAATATCTCCGACAGCCAGTTCTGTTTGCAGAAGGCTTCTCTGGTTCTTAGGTGCTTAAATTAGGTGTTTACCACCGGTTAAAGCCGCGCATCGTCAGCACCTGGCTGCTGACGCCCTGGGAAAGCTCGGACACTAAAAACAGAGCGCCGTTGGCCACAGTATCCGGGGAAAACAGATCCCCGCCCGCTTTTAAAATAAATTCCCTCGCCGCGGATTTCTGGAACATTTCCGTATCTACCGGGCCGGGACAAATCACATTAACCCGGATTCCGTTAGGCCGCTGCTCATCGCCCAGAGCCTGGCTCAGGCAGAGCAGCGCTGCCTTAGAGGCGGAATAAGCGGAGCTGCCCGGCAGTCCCCGGAGAGCCGCTCCGGAGGCGATGGAGCAGATATTTCCGCATTTATTTTGGATCATGATCGGCAGAACCGCTTTAATCATCAGCACTACCGAGCGGAGATTGACCTCCATGATTTTATCAAAGGTTTCCATGGACATTTCATTCAGGGGCATTTCCCGGGAGATTCCGGCGCAATTCATTAAAATATCCACTGTGCCGAATTTCCGCACTACAGTATCTACCGTATCCATTACCAAGCCTTCCACCGTTAAATCCGCCGCGATCGCCTCCACCTTGGTTCCAAACGCCTCTACCTCAGCCTTGGATTCCTTCAGTTCCTTTTCCAGAATATCCAGCATTACGACATCAGCGCCCTCCCGGGCGAATTTCAATGCCACTGCCTTTCCGATGCCCCTGGCCGCTCCCGTCACGATAGCGGTTTTTCCCACTAAAAGCTTTTCCATTGTCTCCAACCCTTTCTGATGATAAAATTTTCCGCCGCACCCAAAGGGGCGGTTACCCTTTTATGTCACAGCGGCGGCTTCCGCTGCTTCAGCCCATTTATTGTTCTTTAATACGGAACATTGTTCTTTTTTATATTTATTATAAAAGCCGCACAAAAAAAAGTCAATCATAACAGCTCTTTGGTAAAGTCCCTTGAGAAAAATCAGGAGACGGCCGGCCTGAATCCGTTTGCCTTTTTCGGTACGCAAAGGGGATCTGGTATTTACATTTTAGCATATTCGGAGTAAAATAAAGGTGCAAAAAAACGTTTTAAATCGTAAAAGGGGGATTTGCTGTGAGAATTTTTATGGTGTCCGATATCGAAGGGTTAACCGGCGTTTATCATTGGGCCCAGACAAAGCCAGGCAACCCCGCCTATGACGAAGCCCGCGAGCTTCTGATGGGCGACTTGCTGGCGGCGGTGGAAGGCGCCCATGACGGCGGCGTCGATGAGATTGTCGTTTATGACATGCACGAAAGCGGACGCAATATCTTTACCGACCGCCTGCCCGCTTATGTGCGCCATATCGCAGGCAAGCCTCCTGTTTTGACCGAGGAGTTTCGCATGGGTAAAAGCTATGACGGCTTGTTCATGCTTGGCAACCATGCGATG
Organism: [Clostridium] leptum DSM 753; assembly: GCA_000154345.1. Lineage (GTDB taxonomy): Bacteria > Bacillota > Clostridia > Oscillospirales > Acutalibacteraceae > Clostridium_A > Clostridium_A leptum. The sequence goes on along the minus strand of DS480350.1, from coordinate 368,107 downwards.
CCCTTCACAAGGGATTCCGTGCTCTGCCACGCCTACTGGCTTTCCGACGGCATGTTTACCGTTAACGGCATCGATGTTGGTGAAATCGGTATGGAAGCTTTGATCGCCGGCCAATACGGCGTCCCCTTGCTTCTGGTTACCGGCGATCTGGCGGCGAAAAAGGAAGCCCTGGCTCTCTCCCCAGACACCCGCTGCGCCGTAGTGAAGGAATCCTCCGGCTACCGGAACACCGCCGTGTGTTATCCCGCCTGTGAAACACAGGAGGAAATTTACCGTCAGGCCAGAGACGCGGTAAAGCACGCCTCTGAAATCGCTCCTGTAACGCTTCAGGCGCCTTACACCTTAAGGTTTACTTTCCGGGGCCAGGTTCGGCCTGAAATAAAGGCCTTGCCGGGCATTGCCGCCATAGACGACAAAACCTATGAGCTGAAAGGCGGCGACCTGCATAAGATGTGGGAGCTGGTAAACGACGCCTGCTGCAACTGGCTGGATGTTTAGCTTTGAGAAAAATCCGCCTGTAAAGAGGCAATTGAGGTGATAGCTTGTATCAAATTCAATTTTCCCGGGGCTTAGACGCTCTGCCCCTGGCCAAGGAGCTTCGAAGGAAGGTCTTCATAACCGAGCAGGGCTTCCAAAATGAGTTTGACGACATTGACCGCACCGCTTGGCACGTGCTGATCTCTGAAGGCGGCTTTCCCTGCGGAACCGGACGAGTGTTCGAAACGCCGGCCGGCTCAGGCTGCTACCACCTGGGAAGAATCGCGGTGGAAAGGGATTATCGAAAACAGCACATTGGCTCTCTGGTTTTGAAAAAGCTGGAAGAAAAGGCCAGGGAGCTGGGCGCCAGGGAGCTTCAGCTTTCCGCCCAGGTGCAGGCCCAGGGATTTTATGAGAAAAACGGTTACCAGGCCTTTGGCTCCACTTATCCCGATGAGCATGTTCCCCACATTTCTATGAAAAAGAAGGTTTAATCGTTTACACAAAACACAGCAAAATTGGACAATTCAGGCTGGCTTTTGGTCCTGCCGTTTTGTCCGATTTTGCTGTGCTTTCTTTTTCTCTCTCATCCTGATTTTTCCTAGTAAATACGGTCAAAATTCCCACTTAAATCCTGTGGGATTTGTCAATTGAAAATTAAGGGAGGATGTTTTATAATTCGCTTGTAAACGATTACAGAAAGGTGACGTTTATGCTGACGATTAAAGAGGTCGCTCAAGCGGCAAACGTATCTGTTGCCACCGTTTCCAGGGTGCTGAACCACGATAAGCGCGTCGCTCTAAAGACAAAGGAGCATGTATTAAAAGTGGTCAAGGAGCTGGATTATACCCCTAACACGCTAGGCCGGAATCTTCGGGTCAGCGCAACCAAAAAAATCCTAGTGCTTCTGCCGTCGGTTCTCAACCAGTTTTTTTCCAGCGTCATGCAGGGAATCGAGGAAAGCGTTCAGGCCAGAGGCTATCAGGTGATGATGTCCACCACCAGAAGCGACCCTCAGATTGAGCAAAGCTACATAGAGTTTCTATACAACAAGAGTATTGACGGAATTATCTTTTTTAATTCTGAGCAGACGCCGGAGGCCATTGACCGGCTTTCAAAAAAATATCCTATCACCTTCTGCATCAGCAGTCTGGAGGGTGCCAAAGCCTCGGCGGTGACTATCGACAATGTGAGAGCGGCTTATGACGCGGTATCCTCTCTGATACAGGCGGGGCACCGAAAGATCGCCTTGGTATATGAGCCGGAGGCCTCTCACGGAAAGCTCAGGGGCCAGGGCTACAAAAGGGCGTTAGCCCAATTCGGCCTGCCGATTCGTCCCGAGTATTTGCAGCCGTGCGATTCCTCCTTCGATTCCGGCGCGGAGGCCTGCGGGCGGCTGATGGCTCTTTCCGATCCGCCCACCGCCATTTTTGCTATTTCCGACGTGATTGCAGCCGGCGTGGTTCAGCGGCTCCTGCGTCTCCAAAAAATCCCCGGCAGAGACGTGGATGTGTTTGGTTTTGACAACACGGACATCTCCCGGATGATTACCCCGACCTTGAGCACGATACAGCAGCCCGGCTATCTGATGGGAAAGCTGGCAACTGAGCTGCTGTTTGAAAAAATGGAGGATTTAACCGCTCCCAGCAAGACCATCTTTGTACCTCACGAGTTAATTTTCCGGGAAACCACCCGAAAAGCTGTAAAACCAGAGGAGGAAGGCACATGAAGCTAGGCGTTTTCACCGCGATCCTAGACCATCAGCCCTTGGAAACGGCGCTGGATTATTTGCAGGGCCTTGGCGTCCAGGCGGTAGAGCTGGGCTGCGGCGGCACCGCCGGACATTCCCACGCCAACCCGGAGATTCTTTTGAATGACGCCGGCGCTCTGCGGGAATTTCAGCGGACCATTGACAGACACCACATGGAAATCAGCGCCTTAAGCTGTCATGGCAATCCGGTCCATCCCAATCCTGAGACGGCCCGGGCCTATGATAAAACCATACGGGACACGATCCTGCTGGCCCAGCGGCTGGGGCTCCGCCGAATCAACACCTTTTCCGGCTGCCCCGGCAGCGATCCTGACGCCCACTATCCCAACTGGGTCACCTGTCCCTGGCCGGAGGATTTTCAGGAGATTCTGGACTACCAATGGAACCAGGTCCTCATTCCCTATTGGCGGGAAACGGCGGCCTTCGCCGCTGAGCACGGCGTTACTCAAATCGCTCTGGAAATGCATCCGGGCTTCTGCGTCTACCATACAGAGTCGCTCCTGCGCCTGCGTCGCGCCGTGGGAGAGCAGATCGGCGCCAATTTGGATCCCAGCCATCTGATCTGGCAGGGCATGGATCCTATCGCGGTAATCCGGGCCTTAAAGGGCGCGATTTTTCATTTTCACGCCAAGGATACTAAAATTGATCCTTACAATACGGCGGTCAACGGCGTGCTGGACACCAAGCCTTACCGGGAACAGGAAACGCGGTCCTGGAACTTCCGAAGCGTTGGCTACGGCAACGGCCCGCTGTATTGGAAAGATATGATCAGCAATCTGCGGCTGGCAGGCTATGACCATGTGATCAGCGTGGAGCATGAGGACGGTTTAATGAACCGGTCGGAGGGGTTAGCCAAGGCCTGCGGATTTCTAAAAGACATTATTATTCAAGAAAAGGTGGGTATGACACAATGATTGCAAAATGCGGCACTGTTATCATTGGGTATGGCGGCATGGGGGGCTGGCATACTCAGCAGCTTAAAACCATGGAGGAAATTAACCTTCTGGGAGTGTACGACATTCTTCCCGGCAGAAACCTGCTGGCGGAGGAAAAGGGGCTTCACGCTTACAGCTCCTTTGAGGAGGTGCTCAACGATCCCCAGGTAGACCTGGTGACTGTGGCGATTCCCAATGATCAGCACCGGGATGTGTGCATCCAGGCGATGGAAGCCGGTAAAAACGTTATCTGTGAAAAGCCGGTAGCCTTGAACAGCCGGCAGCTCCAGGATATGATCGACGCTTCTAAGAAAAACGGAGTTTTGTTTACCGTCCATCAAAACCGCCGGTGGGATGAGGATTTCCTCACTATGAAAAAAATCTACGACGAGGGCACTTTGGGCCCTGTGTTCAATATCGAGACCAGAGTCCACGGCTCCCGCGGGATTCCCGGCGATTGGCGCAACGCCAAGGTGCACGGCGGCGGCATGGTGCTGGATTGGGGCGTCCATATGCTGGACCAGATCATGATGATGGTTGAGAAACCCCTGCGCTCCGTTTACGCTATTTTATCCCATGTGACCAACGACGATGTGGACGACGGCTTCAAAATCTTCCTGGATTTTGAGGGCGGGCTCAACGTCCAGGTCGAGGTAGGCACCAGCAATTTCATCAATCTGCCCCGCTGGTATATGCAGGGAAACAACGGCACCGCTGTTATGCCCGACTGGTTCGCGGAAAACGGCAGGATCGTCATGGTATCCGATTGGGAAAACCGGGACGCGGTTCCCGTCGTGACCGCCGCCGGTCTGACCAAGACCATGGCTCCCCGGACGGACGACACCATTTTAGAATATCCCCTGCCGGTCCTGCACTCCGACGTAAGGGACTTCTACCGCAACGTGGCTAAGGCCATTCGCGGAGAGGAGGCCCAGCTTGTCACCCATGAGCAGGTGATGAAGGTTATGAAAGTGATGGAAGCGGCGTTTCGTTCAGCTGACACCAACCAAGTTGTTACAGATATTTTTTGATCCACTCTCTCAAAGGGGCGGCGCGGAATTCGCGCCGCCCCTTCCCCTTTTTCATCTCAAGCAAAAAAGGCCGGTCCTGCACAGCAGCATCATTGCTTCCGCCTTTCCTGAGCCGATCAAACCGTTTTCTCACCGAGAGGCCGGCTTTCCAGCCGCCCGGTTCCGCTTTTGCTTTTCCTTGGGCTCGCTGGAAAGCCGTTTTTCAGAAAACAATCGAAAAGGCCAGCGGAAAGGCCTGAGAAAAAGGCCAAAAAAGCGTGGCGTTTTTTTTACTTTTATGGTATTCTAAAAATTAGGACTATCTCGTTTTATCTTGGTCCAATCTGATAACGAAACAGGTGATCGCTTGCCCGCTGCCGCTAGAATCAGCCGGAAGGGCCGCATCCATCTGATGGATGAAATCCGGGGCCTTTGCGTTCTGCTGATGATTTTTTATCACGCCTTTTACACCATGTCCATGCTGTTCCATTGGGAGCTTGGAACCAAGCTGCTGGTGTTCTTCTCTCCGGCGGAGCCTTTTTTCGCCGGGCTTTTTATCCTCATTTCAGGAATTTCCAGCCAGCTTTCCCACAGCAATCTGATCCGAGGCCTGAAGCTTCTGGGCGTGGCTCTGGCGCTGACCCTGGTGACCTATTTTATCATTCCCAGCGAGCTGATCGTATTCGGGATCCTGCATATGCTGTCGGTCTGCATGATCGTCTTCGGCCTGGGGCAGAAGCTTTGGGACAGGATCCCCCTGATCTTGGGCCTGGCCGTCTGCGCGGTGCTTTTCTTAATCACCATGCCGGTATCCGACGGATACCTCGGCCTGCCCGGCACTCTGGCGTGGAAAATTCCAGCCGGATGGTATGAATTCGGCTGGCTGTTCCCTCTGGGCATCCATCGCGCCGATTTCTTTTCCGCCGACTATTTCCCTCTGTTCCCTTGGATCTTTCTCTTTTTCTGCGGCACCTACATCGGCCGCTGGGCCAGGAACGGCAAGTTCCCGGACTTTACCTATCGTCTGCGGTTTACATCCCTGAGCTGGATGGGCCGCCACGCCCTGATTTTATATCTTATTCACCAGCCGCTGATCTTCGGCGTGTGCACTTTGATTTCCTGGATCATTTCCCTTTAGCCGGATTGGCTCCGCGCCTCGCGGCTCGACTGCAATTATATCGTTACCTATTGCTTAGGAGGACTCAGCTATGGATTTTACCACCGTACTCTGCGATCAATTTCACTTACAGCCCTGGCAGGTGAACAATGTTATCCAGCTTCTGGATGAGGGAAACACCATCCCCTTTATCGCCCGTTACCGCAAGGAAGCCCACGGCACCCTTGATGACCAGGTGATCCGGGAGCTCAGCGAACGCCTGGACTACTTAAGAAACCTGCAAAAAAGAAAAGAGGAGGTCGGCGAGGCCATCGCCGCCCAGGAAGCTATGACCGGGGAGCTCCAGGCCGCCCTGGACGCCGCCGCCACGCTGGCGGAGGTAGAGGACATTTACCGGCCTTACCGGCCTAAACGGATGACCCGTGCCACCAAGGCGAAGGAACGGGGACTGGAGCCTTTAGCCCAGCGGATCTATGCCCAGGAAAAGGATTCTCCCTATCCCATCGATATGGCGGCGGAATTTGTCAACCCGGAAAAGGAAGTGGAAACCCCGGAGGACGCTTTATCCGGCGCCCTGGACATTATCGCGGAGGAAATCTCCGACGACGCGGGCATCCGCCGGCGCCTCAGGGTGATCGCCCTGTCACAGGGCGTAGTCGTATCCAGGGCGGCGAAGCCTGATGAGGATTCGGTTTACTCTCAATATTACGATTACCGGGAGCCGGCGGCAAAAATCGCCGGCCACCGGGTCTTGGCCATCGACCGGGGAGAACGGGAAGAATTTTTAAAGGTTTCTCTTGAACTGGACCAGGACAAGGCCATGAATATCGTCAATTCCGTGGCGCTCAAAGGGCCTTCCCCCTGCTATGAGGCGGTCTCGGAGGCCGCCCTGGACGCCTACACCCGCCTGATCTTTCCGTCGGTGGAACGGGAGCTGCGCTCTACCCTGTCGGAGAACGCCCAGGAGGCCGCCATTAAGGTATTCAGCGTGAATCTGAGAAACCTTTTGATGCAGCCGCCTGTCAAGGGCAAGGTGGCGATGGGCCTTGACCCGGGCTACCGCACCGGCTGCAAGGTAGCGGTGGTGGACGCCACCGGCCGGGTACTGGATACCGGCGTCATTTATCCCACACATTCCCAGTCCCGGGTTCAGGAGGCCAAAGCCCTGGTATCCCGGATGATTCAGAAATACCAGGTGGAGGTCATCGCCATCGGCAACGGCACCGCCTCTAAGGAAACGGAAATGTTCACCGCGGAGGTGCTGTCGAACCTTCCCCAGCAGGACAAGGAACGCTGCGCCTATATGGTGGTCAGCGAGGCCGGCGCGTCGGTATATTCCGCCTCCAAGCTTGCGGCGGAGGAATTTCCTCAGTTCGACCTGACCCTGCGGAGCGCCGTCTCCATCGCCCGCCGGCTTCAGGACCCTCTGGCGGAGCTGGTAAAAATCGATCCCAAGGCCATCGGCGTGGGGCAGTATCAGCACGACATGCCCAAAAAGCGGCTGGATGAAGCTTTGGGCGGCGTGGTGGAGGACTGCGTCAACAACGTAGGCGTGGATCTGAACACCGCTTCCCCCTCCCTGCTGGAGCGCATCTCCGGCCTGAGCGCCGCAGTCTCGAAAAACATCGTCAAGTACCGGGAGGAAAACGGGGCCTTTACCAGCCGGAACGAGCTGAAAAAGGTCAACAAGCTGGGGCCAAAGGCATTCGTCCAGTGCGCCGGTTTTCTGCGGGTGCCGGAAAGCAAAAACGTGCTGGACAACACCGGCGTCCATCCCGAATCCTACGGTGCCGCCAAGGAGCTTTTAAAGCTGTGCGGCTTTGAGGAGGATGACGTGAAAAACGGCAGCTTGTCCGGCCTGGCAGACAAGGTGGCGGCCTTAGGGGAGGAATCGGTGGCTCAGCAGATCGGCGTAGGCGTGCCGACCCTCCAGGATATCGTTAAGGAGTTCCTAAAGCCTGGACGGGACCCCAGAGACGAGCTGCCGCCCCCCTTGCTCCGCACCGATATTTTGGAACTGAAAGACCTGAAGCCCGGCATGGAGCTTACCGGCACGGTACGCAACGTGATCGATTTCGGCGCCTTTGTGGATATCGGCGTGCACCAGGACGGGCTGGTACACATCTCTCAAATCTGCAATAAATATATCAAGCACCCCAGCGAGGTGCTTAAGGTCGGGGACATCGTCAAGGTCTGGGTTCTCAATGCAGACCCGGTTAAAAAACGGATTGGCTTGACCATGAAAGAGCCGAAGCAATAAGCCGGCCCTGTTTCCTTACCGGCCAGCCTTGCTTTTCCGGCGGAGAAAGCAAGAGATAAAACGGCAGGCTGGGTTTGGCGTCCCGCCTTTTCCAGTATATCGCAAAAGGCAGGCCGCTGGGCCTCATTTGAGCCGTGACAAGCAGCTCTTTCCGGCGGCAGGGGGCTGCCTGCGGCCGATAGGAACAGAAAAGCTTTGAATAAAGCGTAAATTTTTCAGCGTCCGGGAGTAAATTCCTTTTCTTTGGTTGCTTCCGCCCCGGAAAATCACTATAATAGAAATCAGTAATAACTCGAAAGGTCGTTTTACCATATGAAGCTAGGTATTGTCGGTTTGCCTAACGTGGGCAAGTCCACCCTTTTTAACGCGATTACCAACGCCGGCGCCCAATCGGCCAACTATCCCTTTTGCACCATTGAACCCAATGTAGGCGTCGTGGCGGTGCCGGATCCGCGGCTGGACAAGCTGGCGGAGCTTTACCATCCGGTGAAGGTGACCCCGGCTGTGATTGAATTTGTGGATATCGCCGGTCTGGTAAAGGGCGCCTCCAAGGGCGAGGGCCTGGGCAATAAGTTCCTTTCCAACATCCGGGAGGTGGACGCTATCGTCCACGTGGTCCGCTGCTTTGAAAATGACGATATCGTTCATGTAGAGGGCAGCATTGATCCCGCCCGGGACATCGAGACGATCAACCTGGAGCTGATCCTCTCCGACATCGAGATGCTGGACCGCCGCATGGACAAAACGCTGAAAATGATAAAGGCGGATAAAAAATACCAGGGAGAGTATGACTTCTTTCAGCGGGTAAAGGATACCTTAAACCAGGGCAGGCCCGCCCGCTCTGTGGAGTGTAACGAGGAGGAAGGCGAGTGGCTTTCTTCCGTGGCGCTGCTGACCAACAAGCCTATCATTTACGCCGCCAATATGAGCGAGGATGATTTTAAAAACGGCATTGAGGGGAACCCCTACTATAAGGTGGTGGCGGACATCGCCGCTTCTGAGCACGCCGGCGTGCTGCCGATCTGCGCGGAAATCGAGGCGGAGATCGCCGGAATGGAGCCGGAGGAAAAGGAACTGTTCCTCAGCGATATGGGGCTGACGGAGTCCGGCCTGGACCGGCTGATCCGGGCCTGCTATTCTTTACTGGGACTGATTTCCTATCTGACCGCCGGACAGCCGGAGGTTCGGGCCTGGACCATTAAAAAAGGCACAAAGGCTCCCCAGGCCGCCGGCAAAATTCATTCCGATTTTGAGCGCGGCTTTATCCGGGCGGAGGTCATCGGCTATCAGGAGCTTCTAGACAACGGCTCTATAGCCGCCGCTAAGGAGAAGGGACTGGTTCGTTCCGAGGGCAAGGAATACGTCATGCAGGATGGCGACGTGGTTCTGTTCCGGTTTAACGTATAAGGAGTGACAACATGGAAAACGAAGTGAAATGCGTAAGAACCCTGCCGGTTGATTATACTCCGGTTTATCTTATCGACCGCCGCAGTCCGGGACCGATGGCGGTAATTCTGTTCGTGGCCGCTTTTTTTATCGATATTCTGCTGGTCGCTTTCCCCATCGTTTTAGGCGGCGTGGAATTCACTCTGGCGGTACCCGGCCTGATCGACACCCCGAAGCAGTTGGCCTTCCTGGCCGCGGTTCTGCTTGGGATGCTGCTGATGTGGAACCTCCACGAGCTGGTCCGTTTGATTTGCTGCGCCGTGGTTTCCAAGGGGAAACGCTTAAAATACCGTTTTCGCCCCATGGCTCCGGTAGCCAGCATCAAAGAATTTTACTGGACCAAAAAGACCTTTTATGTTTATTTGCTCCTGCCGCCCGTTCTGTTCACCGCCGGTTTTTTTATCGGCATGGCCTGCACCGGCTCCGGCCCGTTTTTCTGGATGTTTCTGCTGTTCCAGCTTCCCAGCCTGCTGGCCTGCTATCATCCGGTGAACGACGCCATGGCTCTTCATAACCTGCCGGACAACGTGCTGATTTACCGTGAGGGCTGGCAGATGAAATTTTACGCCCCGGAAGGCACGAAAACCAATATTAAGGTCTATAAGCCCAAGCCTAAGAAAAAAAGATAATAAAAAAAGCTGTAAGGCATTCAGAACTTAGTTTGCCTTACAGCTTTTCTCTTTTCCGTGATATTGGATAAGCTAATCCCGCTGGTATGCCTATCTCAATGACAAGCCCTTCACAGCCTGAATTATATTCTTTTAAACATCATTTCAAGGCCAGCGCCCCTTTATAGATATCGCCCTTTTTCAGCCCGGTCTGCTGGGAAGCTGTTTTTGCCGCCTCAGACGCGGACATCCCTTGCTCCCGCATTAGTCCGGCGGCGATTTCCACCGCCTGCTCCAGGGTGTACCCCTCCTGGAGCTCCTCTGGCTTGGCCCCCTCGATGACCAGAACAAATTCTCCCTTGATGTTCCCCTCGGAATACCGGGCCGCCGCCGCCTTTAACGTGGTGCGTATGACCTCCTCGTGGATCTTCGTCAGCTCATGCACCACCGCAATCCTCCGGTCTCCCCAGGCGGCGTACATATCCCGCAGGCAGGCGTGGAGCTTATGGGGCGCCTCGTAAAAGATCATGGTGCGGGTTTCGTTTTTCACCTGCTCCAAATGGTCTCTCCGGCTCTTTTTATTCGTGGATAGAAAGCCCTCAAAGGTAAATCTTCCCGTCGGCAGACCGGAAACCGCCAGTGCCGCGATGAGGGCGCTTGGCCCGGGCACCACGCTGACGGTGATCCCCCGCTCTCCGCAAAGCCGCACCAGGTCCTCCCCCGGATCAGAAATCGCGGGCATTCCCGCGTCGGAAACCAGCGCGCAGTTCTCCCCGGCCTCTATTTTTTGGCAGATCAGCTCTCCGTGAAATTTCCGGTTGTGCTCAAAATAGCTGATCATGGGCTTTTTGATTTCAAAATGATTCAGCAGCTTCAGCGTCACCCTGGTATCCTCCGCCGCAATAAAGTCCGCTTGGCGCAGGGCTTCCACCGCTCTGGGAGACATGTCCCCCAAATTCCCAAGGGGCGTTCCCACTACCGTTAGTATTCCGCTCATTTTCTTCCTCCGGTAAAGGCCGCGTCCGGCCTTTTGTGTATTTGCTTCCTTTCAAGGAAGTCCATTCCAGCTCCCGCTGTGAAAAATCCAAACCGCCGCAGCCCAGGGCATGATCCTTGTTCCGTCAGCGCAAAGCGGCGGCTATCCTTGAAAACAGCGGGCAGACCCGCGCTGTTAATTTCGTACTGCCAATTCCGCCGCGCCTCTCATACCGTGCCGCTTCGCTTTTCTGACGGCGGTGCCCTCCTGCGAGATCCTTTGCGCAAAATTCATTCCTGCTCCTTTCGGTAGCTGCCGTAAATCCGCTTCATCTCGCCGCTGTAAGCTCCTGTTTCATCCTCGATCAGCAAAACCGGCTCCATCACAAGCCCGGGCCTTCCGCCCTTTTTGCCCTCTAAAAGAAACAGCTTAGCAGGCTTTTCCGCCCTCTGCTGAACAAGCCGCATCCGCTTCGGCTCCAGACCCGCTTCCCGCATGGCCTCTATCACGTCGCACATCCGCTCAACCCGGTGGCAGAGGAATAGGCTTCCGCCGTATTTCAGCAGCCCCGCAGCGCTGAGACACACATCCTCGATGGTGCAGGCCACCTCATGCCTGGCAATCCTTTTTCCCTCCTCCGCATTGACCAAACCCGCTCCCACGGTTTTATAGGGCGGGTTACAGGCCACCAAGTCCATGGCGCCCATCGGCAGCTTCCCTTGCAGCTGCCGCAGATCCTCCCGGAGCACCGTCACCAGCTCCTCTTTTTCATTATATTTTACCGTGCGGCGCAGCAGGTCCACGGCTTCCTCCTGAATTTCCACTGCGGTAATGTGGGCGGGAGGCTGTTCTCTAAGCCAGATCATGGAAATCGCCCCGCATCCCGCTCCCAGCTCCACCGCCTGCTTCCCTTTCACCGGGAGGCAAAAGTCCGCCAAAAGGATGGTGTCGGTTCCGAAATGGTGGGTTTCGTTGACCAAAACGGAAACGCCGTTGCCCAGCGCTTCCAAATGCTCGCCCCAGCGAAACATCTTTCGCTCCCCCTTTCCGATAGAAAAAAGGCGGGGCAAACCCGCCTCGCCTTTTTCTTCATGTACCTAATTATTCCGCCTGGGGAGCGCCCACCGGGCAAGCATCCGCGCAAGCGCCACAATCGATGCAGGTATCGGCGTCGATTACGTATTTGCCGTCGCCCTCGGAAATTGCGTTTACCGGGCAGCCAGCCTCGCACGCGCCGCAGGAAATACATTCATCAGAAATCTTGTATGCCATAAAAGAGACACCTCCTTCTTTTTATCATCTCTATTGTATCATGTGATTCTAAAAAAGCAACTACTTTTTTTGTAAATTCCTGTTGAAAAATCTGTTACTAACCCTCCAGATCCTTCAGCTTCTCCACTTCCTCTTTCGCCACCTTGATCTGAGAATCCTTGATAACCTTGACCTGCTTGGCATGGAAGGACATCGGCGCAGCCTCCGGCGCCCGATCCATCCTCACCTTCAGCATCCCGGTGAGAAGGTTCACATCCACCACCACGCCCCGGCCCTCCGGGGTATTTACCACCGCGCCGTTTTTCGGCGTGGTTCTCAGCAGATCAGAATAGGCCGCCTGCTCATATTTCAGGCAGCACATCAATCTGCCGCATGTTCCGGAAATCTTTACCGGATTCAGGGAAAGCCCTTGCTCCTTCGCCATTTTAATGGATACCGGCTGAAACTCTCCTAAAAAAGAGGTGCAGCAGAAAGGCCTGCCGCAGATTCCCAGGCCGCCCATCATTTTCGCCTCGTCCCGCACGCCGATCTGTCTCAGCTCGATCCTGGTGCGGAACACAGAAGCCAAATCCTTCACCAGCTCCCGGAAATCCACCCGGCCGTCGGCAGTGAAATAAAACAGTATTTTATTGTTGTCAAAGGTGTACTCTACATCCACCAGCTTCATTTCCAGCTTGTGATCCAGAATTTTCTTTTCGCAAATCTCAAAGGCGTGCCGTTCCTTTTTCCGGTTCTCCTCCACCTTTTTGAGATCTCCCTGGGTAGCCTTGCGAATCATTTTTTTCAGGGGATGAACGATATCCTTATCCTCTATCTCACGATTTTCCATCGCGACCTCGCCGCATTCCACACCGCGGGCAGTTTCCACAATGGCCATATCGCCTTTTTTCATTTGAATGCCGTTTGGATCAAAATAGTAGACCTTGCCTACCTCCTTGAACCGAACTCCAATTACTTCCGCCATTCTTACCTCCGTTATTTTAATTTCGCGCACATCCAGGCGGCGAGAAGGGTTTGATTTACATTCCTTTCCAGCATAGCCTGGGCTTCCAGCACCGCTTCCAGCAAAGCCATCAGCTTTTTTCGGGTGAGCCGCTGGGCAAGGTAGCCGGCGGCCTGCGACGCTGTAACCTGGCTTTCCCCGCCCGCGGCCAAAGCGCAGGCGTCTCGAAAAATCAATGCTAATTCTTTCAGCACGGCGCGGAAAAGCTCCTTATCTTTGGTTAGCGTTCCCGTTTTGGAAACCAAATCATACTCTCTGGCGGATGGAACGGCCTTGGCCATGCTTTCCGCCAGCAAAAACGCCTCGCTTTCCTCCGTCTGAGGATTGTCCTCCTTCTGGACGCGGAAAATCTGCGCCCGGGAACGGACAGTGGGCAGCAGTGAGGACGCCGCCCCGCAGGTCAGCAAAAATATCACGTAGGACGGCGGCTCCTCCAACACCTTTAGCAAGGCGTTTTGGGCCTGCTCCGTCATATGGTCGGCTCCATCCAGGATATAAACCTTGGCCTGGGCCTCGTTGGGCATTACCGCGGCAGAGTCCCGGATCTGCCGGACCTCCTCCACGTGAAAGGAACGGCTTCCCCCTTTGCCGCCGTAAACGGCGATATCCGGATGGCTGCCGCCCGCGGCCTTCACACAATCTCTGCATACGCCGCAGGGACGCCGGCCCCCGGCGGTACAGACCGCCTGCTGGGCCAGCTTCTCTGCCAGAGCCAGATTCGCCTCCGGATCAGGGCCCTCTAAAATCATCGCATGGGACAAATGATATTCCATGATTCGTCCGTTAAACCTTTTCGTACCGCTCAACGTTCAGGACAAACACAGTAGCGCCGCCCACAGTGACCTGTACCGGGAACGCGGAGTACATCCCCACATCCGCCGTGGTGGTGCTGGGAACGATCTGGGTCCGCTTGCTGCTTTTCTCCGCAATGACCTCCAGAACCTTATCCACCTGTTCATCCTCCACACCAGTCAAAAACGTGGTGTTGCCCGCCATGAGAAAGCCGCCTGTGGTGGCTAATTTAGTTACCTGGAATCCGTTTCTGGTCAACGCGCTGGAAACCGCGGCGCTATCGTCATTGCTTACAATCGCAAGTACTAGCTTCATAGAGAAATCCCCCTATCTTAGTTGTTTCAAAGGGAAGGAAGCCTTCCCTTTTTATTTTAGCACTTTTGCCGAAGAAAAGCCATACCTAATTAGAAACTCCGCCGCTTTTTCCGAAATCACCTCGCCCGGCATCACCACCGGCACTCCCGGCGGACAAGGACAAGAGGCCCGGGCCGCGATTCTGCCTACCGCCAGATTCATTGGAACCTCCTCGCTTGGAGAAAGCACCGCCTTTCTGGGGGAAACCGCCTGCCCCGAAACCGGCGGAATCCGCCGCCCGATGGCAAGAGGAGCCCCCACGGGCATGGACTCAATCGCCCGCTCGACCCTTAGGAACTCCTCCTCTGTATTGAAAGGAGAGGGGATCAGCACCACAAAGCCGTCGTCGGCATATTCAGGCTCCACGCCGCATTCCCGGAAGCCCTGAGCCGCTTTCTGCCCGGTCAGGCCAATCTTTGCGGTATTAAGGGTGATTCGGACCGGGTCTGTCAGGCCCTCCGGTATACCGAGGCCCTTTGCCGCCGCCAGCTTCTTCACCGCCCCAACCCGGCGTTCCAGTGTTTGAAAGGCCTTCTGCCCCTCCTCCTCAAGCCAGGCCCGGCACAAATCAAGAGAGGCCATCACCGGATAGGACGGGCTGGTGGAGCCGAACAGGCTCATAGCTTCCTTTACTCCCTCCAGATAACGGCTGTCGTTGATCTGAAGCCAGGCTCCGCCGGTCAGCACCGGCAGCGTCTTATGCGCCGAGCAGGCGGCCATAGAGGCTCCCAAATGGATGGGATGAAGGTTTTCCGATAAATAGCCCAAATGGGCGCCGTGAGCGTTGTCTACCAACAGCGGCACCCCATATTCCTTACATACGCAGGCGATCCCTTGAATATCACAAATCACCCCGTAATAATCAGGACTGGTAAGGTAGACCCCTTTCGCCTCCGGATTTTTCTCCAAGGCTCTGCGGACGCCTTCCGGCGTAATCCGCCCGGCAAGCCCCTCTCCCGCGTTCGGTTCCGGCATTACCCAAACGGGGTCGATTCCCAGAAGGGCCATGGTATTCACGGCGGAACGATGGATGATCCTGCTGCACACCAGCTTTCCCCCGCTGGGCGCCGCCAGCCGGAGCATCCCTTGGATACACATTGTACAGCCGCCGGCAGATAATACGCAAAGTAGTGTAGAAAACGCCTTTGCCGCAGTCTGCTCCGCTTTTAGAATACAGCCCTCCGCTTCAAATAAGCTGTCGGTGTCCGGCAGTTCCGTAAAATCCAAATCGTATAGATTATATTTTAAAAAACTTATTGTATTTTTATGCCCGGGCGTATGAAAGGATGCGTACTTCTTTTTTTGATAATCCGTCAACGCGGTGTATAAAGGCGTTTCCAAAAACATCCCTCCGTTTTTTTGTATTTGACAAACCTTTAAAATCCATTATAGTAATAGGTATACAGTTTCATAAGCTGTCTTTCGTTTAAAATATAAGCGGCGGCTTATAACGGGTTTAAGT
This sequence comes from [Clostridium] leptum DSM 753, assembly GCA_000154345.1. Classification (GTDB taxonomy): domain Bacteria; phylum Bacillota; class Clostridia; order Oscillospirales; family Acutalibacteraceae; genus Clostridium_A; species Clostridium_A leptum. The sequence goes on along the minus strand of DS480350.1, from coordinate 352,624 downwards.
AATAAAATTAAAGCCGAGCGGAAAAGGCCAGCCGCACCAAAGCTATGACAAATTTAGGCAGGCCCCGCAGAAAATTCCAGGCGAAGGCCCATGGCCGGTTCAAAGATCGAAATCGGACCTTTCAAAAGGCTGGAGCCAGAGGCTTGAACGCAAAGCCGAACAGGCAGAAAATAATACGAAAAGAGGTAGTTGCGATGTTTAAATTTCTTTGTAAAGCCGCCGGCATGGTGGCCGTCACGGCTTTGATCCTGAGACTGGGCGAGGCCGTTTCCAACCGCGTTTGCGGCAAACAGCACAGCATCAAGATCATCGGCAGGCCGAAAGAGGCCGGCAGCATTGGTATCATCGGCGGCGCCGACGGCCCAACCGCTATTTTTATCAGCGGCCGGGCGAATCCCCAGGCGGTTTCCAATGTGTTCAGCAGGCTCGCCGGCGTGGTGAAAGCCCGCTGGAATAGGCTGTGGGCTTAAGCGGATTCTCATACCGGAATTTTCTCAGCGGAAAACCGGGCTTTGGGGTTTTCACTGGCACACCAGCGCGGAAGTATTGACGCAAAGGTTCCGGAGCATTCAGATGATATTTTAGCTCAGCTTTCTAAAAGCAGGCCGCCGGCGGAGAATGGGCGGGGCTTCACAACAAAGGCCGCCGCTGGCCCAAGGGTTCTTTAAAAATTCGCCGCAGAGATAAAAATGCTAAGAGAAAATTCAGGCGCTTTTGAAAGGGCGTCCAGAGCCATATAGCGAAAAGTGCCGGCAGTCAGCCGGCACTTTTTATTTTTAATACGCCTTGCCCCAATATACCATAGTTTTCGCGGGTCTGCCGCAGCAAACGCAGGTATCGGACAAGTGCTCCTGCTCAAAGGGCATACAGCGGGAGGAGACCCCTGCTTCCTCCTTGAGCTTTTCCTCGCAGGCCTGGTCGCCGCACCACATGGCCTTGATAAAGCCAGGCTTTTCATCGGCGGTCTTCTTCATTTCCTCCAAGCTGACAGCGGTGTAAGTCATCTGCTCCCGGCGGGCCAGCGCCTTATCGTACATTCCCTGGCGAACGGCCTCCAGCAGTTCAGGAATTTTAGCCTCCAGCTCATCCAGAGAGACAAAGGTCTTTTCCCGGTTATCCCGGCGCACCAGCACACACTGATTTTTCTCGATATCCTTAGGGCCGATCTCCAAACGAAGCGGCACACCCTTCATTTCATACTGGCTGAACTTCCAGCCCGGGCTCTGCTCGCTGTCGTCCATCCGGACCCGGCAGATCTTTTTCAGCCTTGCCCGCAGCTCCTCTGCCTTTTCCAATACACCGGGCTTATGCTGGGCAATCGGTATAATCATCACCTGGATCGGCGCCACAGCGGGAGGCAGAACCAGTCCGTTATCGTCGCCGTGGGTCATGATGATTCCGCCGATGATCCGGGTAGACATGCCCCAGGAGGTCTGGTGGGGATACTGAGGCTTGTTCTCCTTATCTGTATAGGTGATCTCAAAAGCCCTCGCGAAGCCGTCTCCAAAATAGTGGCTGGTGCCGGACTGAAGAGCCTTGCCGTCATGCATCAGGGCCTCGATGGTATAGGTGGCTTCCGCGCCGGCGAACTGTTCCTTTTTCGTCTTTCTTCCCTTTACCACCGGAATAGCAAGCTGCTTTTCACAAAAATCCGCGTAAACGTTGAGCATACGCTCAGTTTCTTCCATCGCCTCCTGGGCGGTGGCGTGCATGGTGTGACCCTCCTGCCAGTAAAACTCCACGGAGCGGAGGAAGGGGCGCGTGGTTTTTTCCCAGCGAACCACGGAGCACCACTGATTATACAGCTTGGGCAGATCCCGCCAGGAGTGAATAATATTTTTGTAATGGTCGCAGAACAGCGTCTCCGAGGTGGGACGGACGCAGAGCCTCTCGGGAAGCTCCTCCTCGCCGCCGTGGGTCACCCAGGCCACCTCAGGAGCGAAGCCCTCCACGTGGTCCTTTTCCTTTTGAAGCAGGCTCTCGGGGATAAACAGCGGCATCGCCACGTTTTCGTGACCAAGCTCTTTAAACTCATGGTCTAAAATATCCCGGATATTTTCCCAAATGGCCCAGCCATAAGGCTCGATAATCATGCAGCCCCGCACGCTGGAATAATCCATCAGCTCCGCTTTCTTTACGATATCTGTGTACCATTTGGCAAAGTCCTCCTCCATCGAGGTGATGGCTTCTACCATTTTCTTCTGTTCTGCCATGTGTGATTACTCCTTTTTATCGGTATCGTCGTCTTTCTTACGGTCAAAGGTTCTGCTTAAAATAAAGATTACCAGAAAGATCAGCACCATTACCACAAAGATGCCAACCATGCCCTCCAGCATCAGCCGCAGGGATTTCCAAATATCCTCTAAATCCACCGGGCCCAGGGCGCTGTTGAAAGCCGTATCTAAAAAATTGTATAGCATCGTCATTAACATCATAGTCCTAACCTCCTTACAGCAGGCCAAAGGTGCGGGCCAGAGAAAGAATAATGCCTCCCGCTACCACGGAACCGATCTGTCCGGCCACATTGGCACCAACCGCGTGCATCAGCAGGTGATTCTGGTTGTCCTCTTTCAAGGCCATCTTCTGGATCACCCTGGCGCTCATGGGGAACGCGGAAATGCCGGCGCCGCCTACCATGGGGTTGATTTTCCTGCCCTTAGGCAGGAAAATGTTTAAAAGCTTGGCAAACAGCACGCCGCCCATGGTATCGAATACAAAGGCGAACAGGCCGAGAGCCATGACCAGCAAGGTGCCCCAGGTTAAGAACTGATCCGCCTTCATTTGGAAGGCGATGGTGATGCCTAAGAAAATGGTGATCAGGTTTGCCAGAGGGCCCTGGGCGGTCAGAGACAGGTTTTCCAGCCGTCCGCACTCCCGGATCAGATTGCCGAACATCAAAAAGCCTACCAGGGCGATGGAGTCGGGAGCGATCAGTCCGGCGATCAGGGTTACGATAATGGGGAATAAAATCTTTGTGGTTCTGGACACTGACTTGGGATTATAGGGCATACGGATCTGCCGTTCCTTTTTAGTGGTGACCAGCTTGATAGCCATTGGCTGGATAATCGGCACCAAAGCCATATATGAGTATGCCGCCACGGTGATGGCGCCCTTATAATCACTGTTCAGCACCTGAGAAACCATAATGGCGGTGGGGCCGTCCGCCGCGCCGATGACGCCCGCAGACATAGCGTCCCGCAGCGGGAAGCCTAAGAGCACCGCCAGGACGACGGTCATAAAAATACCGAACTGTGCCGCGCCGCCGAACAGCAGCATTTTAGGATTGGAAAGCAAGGGGCCGAAATCGATCATAGCGCCGATTCCCACAAACAGCAGCAGCGGGAACGCCTCGGAGGCGCCGATCCCCACGTTGTAAAGCCATTGGATAATGCCGTTGTCCCCCAGCACGCCGGTATCCGGCAGGTTTACCAGGATGGCGCCGAAGCCCATAGGGAGCAGCAGGGCCGGCTCGTAATCCTTTTTAATGGCGAGCCAGATCAGAAGACCGCCGATGAGCCACATCACAACCATAGGCCCGGTGATATTCTGCACACTGTTGATTAAGAATGAAAAATCACCCAAAGAAATTCTCTCCTTTTCGTGTTGTAAACACTAGAATAGTTTAGAAACACATATAAATTTATTATATAGAATGTTTTCCCAATTTTCAACAAGAATTCAAAAAAAGCGCCGCGCCGGGAAAATCCCCTCCGCTTTTCCCCCTGATTCCCTGTCAGGAGGTTCGAGAGCGAGCCTGATAAAAGGCGGCGCTTCCCTAAGCTCACGCAGCATTGCAGCGCCGCGTTTTTTCCACCGCGCCGTAATATCCTCTTTCCGCTGCCGGAAGCAGAAAAAGCGGGGACGCTCTTTTTCAAGCGGCGCAAAAATAAAAAGCCGCCTTGTTCCTACTGCTACAAGGCGGCTTTTGAATTTGCCGTTTTTAATTATAAAAGCGGGGCAAACTTATTTCATATTAGCTTCGATGTATTTTACCAGCTGGTCAACAGTCTTGATGTTCTCGATCTCCTCATCGGGAACCTCGATTTCGAATTCATCCTCAATGGACATCAGCAGATCCACAACATCCAAGGAATCCGCTTCCAAATCCTCAGAAAGGTTGGTGTCGGGAGTGATGGAATCCTCTTCCACATCAAACTGCTCGCTCAAAATCGCTTTGACCTTTTCTAATACCATATTGTAATTCCTCCTAAAAAATAATCATTCTCCTGAACATGACATGGACAAATCAGCTTTTTTCGTGTACAATCGAATCATACAGATGATTTCCCCTGTCACGCCAAACTCTATATCCACATCTTATTAGTAAAAATAGGCTTTGTCAATAACAAATTTCCAATTTTACAAATCTTCGGCAGTTTCTTCAAAAAAATCCACATAATTTTAAGGGGTGTATTCTATGAGCCAAAAACGTTACGCGGTAATCGGACATCCAATCGGCCACACCATGTCGCCGTTTATCCACAAGCGCCTTTTTGAAATGCGGGACATCGACGCTGACTACGGCGTTTACGACATCCCCACTGAGGACCTGATCGGAAAAATTCAGGAGCTGAAGTCTCTCGATGGCTTTAATATCACCATTCCCCATAAACAGGCGATCATTCCCTTTTTAAAGCAAATGGATCAAAAAGCCTCTCTATACCAGTCCGTAAATACCGTAAAAAACAATGGCTGTCTGGAGGGCTACACCACAGACCCGGACGGCTTTCTTTCCGCCCTAGGGCAAGCTGGGATTCCTCTGAAGGGCCGAGTGGTGATTTTAGGCACCGGCGGGGTCGCCCGCACCATCGCCTATGAGGCCACCATGGCCGGCTGCTTCGTGATGCTGGCGGTGCGCCGGAAAAGCCTGAGCCACGCCGCCTCTCTTTCCGGAGCGCTTCGCAACGATGTGCACAACGGCGATACGGAAACCTGCCGTTTAGACTGCCTTTCCGGCCACATTGACCTGCTGATCAACGCCACCCCTGTGGGCATGTATCCTCAGATAGATGAAATGCCGGTAGGCCGCGAAATTTTAGAGAACACGGAGTATGTGTTCGACGCGGTATACAACCCCATGGAGACCAAGCTTTTGAAAACCGCCAGGGAATGTGGCTGCAAGGTGCTGGGCGGCCTTTCCATGCTGGTATGGCAGGCTGCGGCTTCCCACAAAATCTGGGACGGCTCTCAGTATACCTATGACGAAATCGCGGCTCTCTGCGAAGAGACAAAGCAGGAGCTGCTCCGCGTTTTCCCGGGGTGACCGGCGCCATGGCACAGACAAAGCTCAATATCGTTCTCTGCGGCTTTATGGGCTGCGGAAAATCCACGGTGGGAAAAAAGCTTTCCCAGATGACCCAAATGGAATTCGTGGATATGGACGGCTACATCGAAAAGAGGGCTGGCATGAAAATTCCGGATATTTTTGAAAAACACGGCGAAGGCTTCTTCCGGGACCTGGAGCACGAGGCCGCCGTGGAGCTTTCTCAGCGGGGCGGCTATGTGGTGGCCACCGGCGGCGGCGCCCTGACCTTCCAGCGGAATGTGGACGCGTTCAAGGAAGGCGGCGTGATCGTACTGCTGGATACTCCTCTGCGGGTGCTTCAGCTGCGGCTGAAAAACGACCGGAACCGGCCTCTGCTCCAGCGGCCGGACCGTTTCCGGTTTATCCGGGAGCTTCACCAAAAGCGGATGCCCCTCTATCGGAGGGCCGCCGATGTAGTAATTCCCACGAAAGGCTCTCCTAACGCCGTATGCCGGCAGGTTTTGCAGGCTTTGGAAGAAAAAAACTTGACAAACAGCTGACAACTGTATTACTATGTTACCAGAATCAATTTTCGGAAGGACGCTAGTTATGATTTCTGCCACAGAAACAAAGCGATTTACAAGCTTTCTCTATCCCAGCTATTTTATGGCTTGGGATTTTTCTGCGTGCAATCAAATCAAAAACTGCGATCTTTTTCGGACGTAATCCGTCTTCTGTTTTTCTATATTTATTTAGTTAAAATTTGACGGCTGACGCTTCGCGGAACTCGCAGAGAGTTCCGCTTTTTTATTGCCCGAAGAAAAGCTTGATTCCGTAAAAAGTCAAAAGCCATAACAAAGCAAACTATTTTCTAGGAGGAAACCAGCATGATTATTGTATTAAAGCCCCAAAGCACCAAACAGATGGTGGACAATTTCGTAGACTCTCTGCAAAAGAACTACGATGTAAAGGTCAACGAATGGGTCGGCACCCAGTCCACCGTATTAGGCCTTATCGGCGATACCTCGGCCATCGATATCGATTATATCTCCGCCCAGGATATTGTGGAAAGCGTCAAACGGGTACAGGAGCCCTACAAAAAAGCCAACCGGAAATTCCACCCGGATGACACGGTGATCACACTGCCTGGAGGCCAGAAAATCGGTGACGGCAGCCTGAGCCTGATCGCAGGCCCCTGCTCTGTGGAGTCGGAGCGGCAGATCGTGGAGATCGCCAAAAGTGTAAAGGACTCCGGCGCCCAGTTCCTCAGGGGCGGCGCCTTCAAGCCCCGCACCAGCCCCTATGCGTTCCAGGGTCTGAAAGCGGAAGGCCTGGAGCTTCTGCGGGAAGCAAGAAAGGTGACCGGCCTGCCCATCGTCACGGAAATCATGCGGGTCAGCCACATTCCCCTGTTCGAGGATGTGGATATCATCCAGGTCGGCGCACGGAACATGCAGAATTTCGAGCTGTTAAAGGAGCTGGGCAGGCTGGATAAGCCGATCCTTCTGAAAAGGGGCCTGTCCTCCACCATCGAGGAGCTTCTGATGAGCGCGGAATACATTATGGCCGGCGGCAACGAAAAGGTTATCCTCTGTGAGCGGGGCATCCGCACCTACGAAACCTACACCCGAAACACTCTTGACATTTCCGCAGTGCCAATTCTGAAAAAGCTGTCCCATCTGCCGGTCATCGTAGACCCCAGTCATGCCTCCGGCATCAGCTGGCTGGTAGAGCCTCTGGCCTTGGCCGCCGTGGCCGCCGGAGCCGACGGCCTGATCATCGAGGTTCACAACGATCCCCAGCACGCCCTCTCCGATGGCGCCCAGTCCTTGACCCCGGAGCAATTTGACCAGGTGGCCAAGCATGTCAACGCCGCGGCTAAGGCCTTCGGCCGTAAGGTGGGCTGAGATGCGGATCGCTGTCATTGGGCTTGGCATAATCGGCGGCTCCTTATGCAAGGCCTTTCGGGAATACACCGGCCATTACGTCATGGGCTATAACCGCACCGCCGCGGTGGCCCAGCGGGCTTTGGAGCTGGGAGCGGTCCACGAGATCTGCACGCCTGAGGCTCTGAAAACCGCCGATGTGATTTATCTTTGCTTATACCCTCAGGCGGCGGTGAACTTTGTAAAGCAATATCATGATTGTATCCGTCCGGGGTGCATCGTCACCGATGCCGCCGGGATCAAAACCGCCATCTGCTCCCAATTGAAAGCGCTGGCGGAGGAATACGGTTTCATTTTTGTAGGCAGCCATCCTATGGCGGGAAAGGAGCGCAGCGGCTTCGAGGTCTCCGAGGCATCTTTATTCAACGGCGCCAGCTACATTCTGGTGCCCTGCGGCGCTCCCAGAATGGCCGTCGACACCCTAAAAAAGCTTGCCCTGGAGATTGGCTTTACCATGACGCCGGAAACCACGCCGGAGGAGCACGACCGGATGATCGCTTTTACCTCACAGCTCCCCCATGTACTGGCCTGCGCCTACGTGATGAGCCCTCAATGCCCCAACCATAAGGGCTATTCTGCGGGAAGCTATCGGGATGTTTCCCGGGTGGCCAGGATCAACGAAACCCTTTGGAGCGAATTGTTTCTGGAAAACCGGGAACCGCTGACCGCAGAGCTCGATACGTTAATCGAGAACCTTACCGCTATCCGGAACCAGATCAGCGGCGGCAATCAGGAAAAGCTGAAAGCCCTGCTGCGGAAAGGACGGAAAATCAAGGAGGCGCTTGGAGAATGAAAACCCTTCTGGTGAAAACAGGAACCCCTTATGAAATTAAAATCGAGCGGGGGCTGCTGCGACGGGCCGGGGATGAGATCCGCCGGATTCCGGAGCTGCGGGGGGCCCGTAAGGCCGCCGTGGTCACAGACTCTAATTTAGCAACCCAGGCCCAGGCAGTAAAGGCCTCTTTGAAAGCCGCGGGCTATGACGTAACGCTTCACGTATTCCCCGCCGGAGAGGAGAGCAAAAATCTTTCGTCCATCGCCGCCATGCTGGAGGCCTTCGCCCAATTCGGCCTGACCCGCACCGATTTCGCCGTGGCGTTCGGGGGCGGCGTCACCGGGGATATGGCCGGCTTTGCCGCCGCCTCTTACCTGCGTGGGATTCCGTTTGTCCAGATTCCTACATCCCTGCTGGCCCAGGTAGATTCCTCTGTAGGCGGAAAAACTGGCGTGGATCTTCCTCAGGGAAAAAACCTGGTGGGCGCCTTCTGGCAGCCCCGCCTGGTTCTGATCGACCCGGACACATTAAACACTCTGCCGCCCCGCTACTTCGCCGACGGTATGGGCGAGGTGGTCAAATACGGATGCATCCGCAGCCGCGCCTTATTCGACAGCCTAAGGGACGGACAGGCCTGGGAACGGCTCGAGGATATTATCTACCAGTGCGTAGACATCAAGCGCCAGGTGGTGGAAAACGACGAGCGGGATAAAGGCGAACGCATGATCTTAAATTTTGGCCATACTCTGGGCCATTCTCTGGAAAAAGCTTACCATTTTCAAGGCCCTTCCCACGGGGAAGCCGTCGGCGTCGGCATGGTGCGGATCGTCCGGGCCTCCGAAGCCGCCGGGTTTACAGCCAGGGGGACCGCGGATGAGATTGTCTCTGTGCTGCAGGCCTACGGCCTGCCCGTCAGCGATCCTATTTCTGATCAAATATTAGCCGCCGGCGCGGTCAACGACAAAAAATCCTTAAACGGAAAACTGAACCTAGTGCTTTTAAAGGAAATCGGCCGCTGCGCCGTGGTCCCCATTTCCCAGGCAGACCTGCTGCCCTTACTGGAGGGGAGGCTTTCCCTTTGAACTGCAATTCTCGTATTCCCGGCGGCGCGCTCTCCAGCGCGTTCGGCGGCAGCAAATTTTTAAACGGAAAGCTAAGCCTTTCGTCCGCAAGGAGAACCGGCCGGCGCCATATAACTGCCGTCAGGCAAACCAGACGGCTGCCCTTGCCGGAAAGGAGGCCTTCCCTTGATTCGTAAGGTATCTGTTCCCGGTAAAAGCCTTACCGGACCCGTCAGCCTTCCCGCTTCTAAAAGCGCCGCCCACCGGGCGATTCTCTGCGCTTCCCTGGCTAAGGGAATTTCCCATCTTTCCAATTTCTCCTTTTCTCAGGATATGGAGGCTACCTGCCGGGCTGTGGAGGCGCTGGGCGTAAAAACCTCTCTGATGGGAGACACCCTGACCGTGGATTCCCGAAGCTTATTCGCCCCCAGCCAAGCGGTTTTAGACTGCGGCGAATCCGGCTCTACCCTGCGGTTTCTCATTCCCACAGCGGCCGCAGGAGGGGTCCGCGCTGAATTTACCGGCCGGGGCCGCCTGCCGGAACGCCCTATCGGCGTCTATTTGGACTGCCTGCCTCAGGCCGGCGTCGCCTGCCGCACCCAGGGCGGTCTTCCCTTGTCTATCAGCGGCGCTTTGCGGCCCGGTGCTTTCCGCTTGCCCGGCAATATCAGCTCTCAATTTATTACCGGTCTTTTGCTGGCTCTTCCCATTCTCAACGGCGGCAGCGAAATCCGTTTGACTTCTCCTTTAGAATCCGCCGGCTATGTTGATATGACTATTGAAATGATGAAGCGCTTCGGCGTGACCGTTACGCCTGTGGAAAACGGCTGGCTGGTGCCCGGAAACCAAAGCTATGTCCCCCGGGATCTGGCGATCGAGGGTGACTGGTCTCAGGCGGCTTTTTTCCTGGCCGCCGGCGCGCTGTCCCAGGCGCAGGGTTCCTCCATTCTTCTGAGGGGCCTGCAAAAGCACTCCACACAGGGGGACCGTCAGGCCTTCTCCCTGTTTCAGAGGTTCGGGGCTAAGCTCAGCTGGGAGCCAGAGGGGCTCCGGATCTCTCCCGGGGCCTTGCGGCCGATTCCTGCCATCGACGCTTCTCAAATTCCCGACCTGGTCCCCATCCTGGCGGTCACAGCGGCCCTTTGTCCCGGCATCACTTCCATCACCGGGGCAGCCCGGCTGCGAATCAAGGAAAGCGACCGGCTGAAAGCCGTAGCCCAGGGCGTCGCCGCTCTGGGCGGTGAAATCAAGGAACTGCCCGACGGCCTGGTTGTTACCGGAAAGCCCATGCTTTCCGGCGGGAGGGCCGAAGGCTGCAACGATCACCGGATCGTCATGGCCATGGCGGTCGCCTCTTTGGGCTGTGAGAAGCCGGTGGAAATTACAGACGCGCAAAGCGTCAGCAAGTCTTATCCAGGCTTTTTTGAGGACTTTATTTCGTTAGGAGGGAAAGCGGATGTCATCTAATTGGGGAAACCAATTAAAGCTTTCTATTTTCGGGGAAAGCCACGGTAACGGGATCGGCGTGGTGCTGGATGGTCTGCCCGCCGGCATCCCCATCGATCAGGAGGAGATTTTGGCTCAAATGGCCCGCCGGGCTCCCGGCCGGGATCTATCCTCCACTCCCCGCAAGGAGGAAGATCTGCCAGAAATTCTGTCCGGCGTACGAAACGGCACCCTGACCGGCGCTCCGCTGGCAGCGGTGATCCGCAACCGCAACGTCCGTTCTGGGGATTACGGCAATCTGTCGGTGCTGCCCAGGCCGGGCCACGCCGATTATACCGGATACATCCGCTATCAGGGCGCTAACGACATCCGGGGCGGCGGCCATTTTTCCGGGCGTCTGACGGCGCCTCTGGTGTTCGCCGGGGCGGTCTGCCGCCAGGTTTTGGAGCGCCGGGGCATAAAAATCGCCGCCCACATTGCAAGGATTGCCTCCGTAACTGACGACTCTTTCCCCGCTTTGGACATCCCCGGTGACTTGATGGCCCGGCTGAGCCGCTCCTCTTTTGCGGTCATCCGCGCCCGGGCCGAAGACGACATGCGGGCTGAAATCGAGCGTGCCAGGCTTGACTGCGACAGCGTAGGAGGCGTGGTAGAGTGCGCCGTTACCGGCGTTCCCGCCGGCGCCGGCTCTCCGATGTTCGGCGGCGTGGAAAACGTGTTCTCCTCCATCCTATTCGGCATACCAGCAGTAAAAGCCGTGGAGTTCGGAGACGGCTTCGCCTGCTGCGGCCGCCGTGGCAGCGAAAACAACGACAGCTTCTATTACAATGAAAGCAGGCAGGTAAAGACCCGCACGAACCACTGCGGCGGGATTCTGGGAGGCATCACCAACGGTATGCCCATTCTATTCCGGGTGGGAATCAAGCCCACCGCCTCCATTGGAAAAGAACAGGATACCATCGATCTGAGCAGGCAGGAAAATGCGAAGCTGGTGGTCAAGGGCCGCCATGATCCTTGTATCGTTCCCAGGGCGGTGCCTGTTGTGGAGGCCGCGGCCGCGGCTGCGACGCTTGATTTACTGCTGGAAAGGGGATCTCTATGACATTAGAAGAAGTACGCCGCCAGATCGACGCCATCGACAGCCAGCTGGTTCCTTTATTCTGCCGGCGGATGGATTGCTCCCGGGAGGTCGCCAAGATCAAGGAGAGAGAGAATCTTCCCATTTTCAACGCCCAGCGGGAGGAGGAAATTCTGAACCGGGTGGCCCAGGAGGCCGGAGAATATGGAGACGCAGCCCGAATGCTGTACGCCTCCATTATGCAGGCCAGCCGCGCCCTTCAGCACGGAGCCTTACACTCTGGAAAGGAACTTCGCCGCCAGATTCAAACCGCCGGCAAGCCTATACTTTCTGAAAAAAAACCGGTTGTGGCCTGTCCCGGCGTGGCTGGCAGCTTTTCCCATCAGGCGGCCATGCGGCTTTACCCTGGCAGTAAGGCCGCGTTTTATCCGGTATTTGAGGATGTATTCTCCGCCGTAGACCGGGATGAAGCGGATTTCGGCGTGATTCCGGTGGAAAACTCCTCTGCCGGTTCTGTTTCCGATGTATATGACCTTCTTCTCCGCTACCGGTTCTCCATTGTCGGCGCCGCTCATCTTTCTATCCGGCATTTCCTGTGCGCTTCGGAAAACGCTTCTCTAAAAACAGTAAAGCAGGTATATTCTCATCCCCAGGCGCTTTCCCAATGTTCCCTGAAAATTAAGGCGCACGGCCTCAAGCCGGTAAATTACTCCAACACGGCCGCCGCCGCGGAAATGGTCGCCATGGAAAAAAATCCGGCCCTTGCCGCCATTTGCTCCCGGGAGGCCGCTAAGGAATACGGTCTGAACATCCTGGAGGAAAATGTTCAAAACAGCTCCGCCAACCAAACCAGGTTTGTCGCCATCTCCAAGGCTCTTTCCATTCCGGATGACGCTGACAAAATCAGCCTTTGCTTCTCCCTGAACCACACCACCGGCTCCCTTTACAGCGTACTGGGCAGGTTCGCCATGCTGGGATTGAATTTAACCAAGATCGAGTCCCGTCCGATTCCTGACCGCAAATTTGAGCACTATTTTGAGTATTTCTTTTATTTGGATTTTATCGGCAGTGTCCGGGATAATAAGGTTCTGGATCTGATCTGCGCTTTGAGCGACGAGCTTCCCGGGTTTTCGTTCCTAGGCAACTACCGGGAAGCCGAATAGCGCCGCGGGAGGAATAAATATAAAAAGCAGCCGGCCTTCTATTACAGTTATAAAGAAGGATAAAAACTCCAAACAGCTTGTCTGTTTCAGCAAGGAAAATAGCTTCTTATCCCAATAAAAGCGATAAAATCCACTAACTAGTAAAGCAATGGGCCGCGCCAGCCTTCAGAGAGGTCAGTACTTGCCGGCCTCTTGAATGGGTGCTGAAAAATGTCATCACATCGCCCGCCCTGCAAGCTTCAAGCGGCCAAGGCTGGCTGTTTGAAGCTTGCAGCGATTTCTATCAGTGGTTCTTTTTCTTTGTGGATCTCTTGTTTCTAAAACCTTTTGTAGAAAATTATTTTCTTCTCGCTGCCGGCTTCCATATCTATTTGCTTAGGGCTTTTTATTTTTCTCTAGCTTTACCGGGAGATCCTCCTGCTAAAAGAAACAATAAAAAAGCTCCTGCTTTTCGCAGGAGCTTTTTTGTGCTTTGATTGAATCCCTCCCCTTATTGAGGCATTGGGATCACTTGGATGATATAGCGCAGCAGGAACAAAATGCTGATAACATACATTACCGGATGCACTTTGGCGGCCTGTCCGCGGACGATTTTGATCACAGTGTAAGAGATACAGCCGAAAGCGATACCGTCAGCAATGCTGTAGCCGAAGGGCATCATCACCAGGGTGAAGAAAGCGGGAATTGCGATCTCGATGTCAGCCCAGTCGATTTCCTTCAGGGAACCACACATCATAACACCTACGATGATCAGGATCGGAGCGGTAGCGCCGGTAGGCACGAAGCCCAAAAGCGGCATTGCCACAATAGCAAGGAGGAAGCAGATACCGGTGGTCAAGCTGGTCAGGCCAGTCTTGCCGCCTTCCGCGATACCAGAGCTGGATTCCACATAGGTGGTAACGGTAGAGGTCCCCAAAACAGCGCCCGCAGAGGTAGCGATAGCATCGGCCAGCAGAGCGCGGTTGGCTCTTGGAAGGTTACCGTCCTTATCCAGGAAGCCGCCCTTACTGGCAGCACCCACCAAAGTACCGATAGTGTCGAACATATCCACCATGGTCAGGGACAGCAGCACAGAAATGATAGAGAAAATCAACACCCCAATTCCCTTGCCGGTGCTGAACAGCTCGCCGAAGCCGCTGGCAAAAGCGCCTGTAGCGGAGAAATCAAAGTTAAAGGAGAATACAACCTGCTCGGGCATACCAACGTTGAAGCCCAGCGCATACTGCATAATAGCGCCGATAATGGAGGTTACGGCGATACCGATCAGCAAGCTGCCCTTGACCTTCCATACCACCAGCGCTATGGTAATAATCAGGCCGATCACAGACAGGATCACGGTAGGATTGTTGAAAGTTCCCAGAGCGATAGAGGTAGACTCGCTGGAAACTACGATTCCGGCGTTTTTAAAGCCGATAAAAGCGATAAAGAGGCCGATACCGCCGCTGATTGCCTTTTTCAAGGACATGGGGATGGCGTTTACGATCGCGGTACGCAAACCGGTAACAGTAATCAGGATAAAGATGATACCGGACAGGAACACGGCAGCCAGACCAGCCTGCCAGGAAAAGCCCATCGAACCGCAGATGGTATAAGCGAAGAAAGCGTTCAAGCCCATACCGGAGGCCAAAGCGAAAGGATAGTTGGCCAGGAAGCTCATTAAGAACGTACCGATTGCAGCGGAGATGCAGGTGGCGATCAAAACAGCGCTCTCAGGAATGCCGGCTGCCGCCAAGATTCCCGGGTTTACGAAGATGATGTACGCCATAGTGAAGAATGTGGTAAGACCTGCGACGATTTCAGTTTTCACATTGGAGCCTGTACCCTTCAGGTCAAAAAAGTCGCCCTTTGGATGCACGGCCTTTGAATTCTGTGCCATTTAAATCCTCCTCAAATTAATTATGAATACATTGTAAAATTTTTATGTCATAAAATCAACTATATTTGTGAAATTCTTCCTAATTCTGCAAAATGCACAGATTTTTGAAAACTTTCACAGTATTAACTGTCATAAAAAGACGGATCCTTGACAAACTATTTTCTTTTCATTATACTGATAAAATCAGAAAGGAGAGAATGTTATGAGATGCCCTCATTGTGGCTGGGAGAACCCCCATGGAAATCATCATTGCGGTAGCTGCGGCGCCGCCCTGCCTGTCAACGGCTTTTACCAACAGCCCTATTCTTCCTATACTCCTTGTCCTTCCCCAATTTCTCCCATGCCAGTTTCTCCGGTTTCCCCCAGCCATCGCTGGGTGGCCTTTGTTCTCTGCTTTTTCTTCGGTATTCTTGGAATCCACCGTTTTTATGTGGGAAAAGTCGGCACGGGACTCCTCTATCTTTTTACCGGCGGCCTTTGCGGCATCGGCTGGCTGATCGATCTTATCATGACCGCATGCGGCAGCTTTACCGACAAAGCCGGTCTGCCTTTGAAATTATAATTCCTTTTCGAGGCCTGCTGTGTGAAGTATTTACTCTTCATCTCTTTTCCTTGCTCTTTTCTTATGAAAACCATCTAAAGCGCGAATTTATGCGCTATGCCTTTAAAAGGCTTTTCAGCGGTAGTTTTTATTTTTCCTTGCGCAGTATCTTGAAACTTATTTTAGGGGGAAAGCTCTATGGAGCCTCAGGCTGTCTGGGCCGTTATCGCAGGCGTTTTGATACTGGCCCTTGGCGTTTTTCTTTTTTGCAGGCCGGAGACCTTCTGGCGCCTTACCGAACAGTGGAAATCCTACCGCGCCGACGAGCCCTCCGGCCTTTACCGCATCAGCACCAAATTCGGCGGTATTTGTTTTATGGCGGCGGGGGCTTTCATTGCCCTTTTGCCTTTTCTCCTGCGGTAGCACCCATTCTTCTATACGCCCAAGACAGAAATTAATATTGTAATTGAATTTACAGCAGAAGCGCTAGACATACGTTTTTCTGCTGTTTCTTTTTATTTTCGAAGAACTTTAACAATAATAAAAAGGCAGGCAACCCCCGGGAAAAGGAATCGCCGGGACAAAACCTACCCATGAGCGGCGGTGATCCCTGGGGCCATCGCCATAGTACTGGAAAGGTGCTGCTTTCGCTTAAGCTTCTAATCCACCCGCCAGCGGTCAGTTTTTTAGGATACACCGCTTCGCGCTGTATCCTACAGGTTTAAGAATAATAAAAAAGCGCGGATCGCTATGATCCGCGCTTTCCTACATTTCTTGAATGAAAAGGGACAGCTTATTTGTCCAGTCTGGCTTTCAGGGAATCCAACTGGGCTGCCAGCTGAGCCGGCAGCTTATCGCCGAACTTCTTGTAGAACTCGGTGATGCCCTCGGCTTCCTTCTTCCACTGCTCATTATCCACATAAAGAATGCTCTTCAGGGTTTCGAGGCTGAAGTCCAGGCCCTCCAGGTTGATATCCTCGGCATAAGGAACGTAACCAATGGCGGTTTCCTGCGCGTCCACTTCGCCCTCGCATCTCTTGATGATCCACTCCAGCACACGGAAGTTGTCGCCGAAGCCGGGCCAAATGAAGTGGCCTTCATCGTCGAGACGGAACCAGTTTACATTGAAGATCTTAGGAGCCTTATCGCCCAGCACGTCGCCCATTTCAAACCAGTGCTTGAAATAGTCGCCCATATGGTAGCCGCAGAAGGGCAGCATAG
This sequence comes from [Clostridium] leptum DSM 753, assembly GCA_000154345.1. Taxonomy (GTDB): domain Bacteria; phylum Bacillota; class Clostridia; order Oscillospirales; family Acutalibacteraceae; genus Clostridium_A; species Clostridium_A leptum. Next base: position 336,272 of record DS480350.1, on the reverse strand, counting down.
CCATCGGGTCACGGCGGACAACGCCTACGGCGCCGGCAGCGGCGGCGGTGGTCTCAGAGGCCATAATAGAGCCTACGAACACGCCGTTGGCCCAGTCACGGGACTGATATACCAGAGGAGTGGTCTGAGCACGGCGGCCGCCAAAGATGATGGCGGAAATCGGAACGCCGCTGGTGGAATCGAACTCATCGCTGATACAGGGGCAGTTCTTCGCGGGAGCGGTGAAACGGCTGTTGGGATGGGCGCCCTTTTCCTCAGAGGTCTTGCCGTTCCAGGGCTCGCCCTTCCAGTTGAGAGCGTGCTCAGGCGGATTCTTATCCAGGCCCTCCCACCAAACGGTATTGTCATCCAGATTCTGCACCACGTTGGTAAAGATGGTGCCCTTCTGGGTGGAAATCAAAGCGTTGGGATTGGACTTCATGTTAGTGCCGGGGGCAACGCCGAAGAAGCCGTTCTCCGGGTTGATGGCCCACAGGCGGCCATCGGGGCCCTTGCGCATCCAAGCGATATCATCGCCAACGGTCCAAACCTTGTAGCCCTTCTTCTTATAGCCCTCCGGCGGAATCAGCATGGCCAGGTTGGTCTTGCCGCAGGCAGACGGGAAGGCGGCGGCCACATACTTCTTCTCGCCCTTGGGATTCTCGATGCCCAGGATCAGCATATGCTCGGCCATCCAGCCCTCGTTTTTGCCCAGGTAAGAGGCGATACGGAGAGCGAAGCACTTTTTGCCCAGCAGAACGTTTCCGCCGTAGCCGGAGTTCACGGAGATAATAGTGTTGTCCTCCGGGAAGTGCATGATATATCTCTTCTCAGCGTCAATGTCGCATTTGCAGTGGAGGCCCTTAACCCAATCGGTGCTGTCGCCCAGGGTATCCCAAACCTTTTGTCCCACTCTGGTCATAATGGCCATGTTCAGCACAACGTAAATAGAATCGGTGAGCTCCACGCCGATTTTGGCCAGAGGAGAACCTACCGGACCCATGGAATAAGGAATGACATACATAGTGCGGCCCTTGTAGCTGCCGCGGGCAATGTCATACAGCATTTTATAAGCCTTTTCAGGATCCATCCAGTGGTTGGTGGGGCCCGCATCCTCTTCCTTTTTGGAGCAGATCATGGTGCGGTCCTCTACACGGGCCACGTCGTTAACAGCGGTGCGGTGCAGATAGCAGCCAGGCAGCTTCTCCTGATTCAGCTTATGCATTTCGCCAGTGGAACAAGCTTCGGCACGCAGGGCCTCCAGCTGCTCCTCGGAACCGTCAATCCATACCAGCTTGTCGGGCTGCACGAGCTCTTTCATCTCGTCAATCCAAGCAAGAACAGACTTGTTTGTTGTCATAATTGTTTCCCCTTTCCGCCCCAATGGGCACGTGGAATGTTCTTACACTTATGGTTCCACATAATTTGGTACTATTATACACGATTACCAGAAATTTATCAATGACTAATCTGTGAATTTCTTGTCAAAATCCAGTGCGTTTTTTGAAGCCTCTTACAAAAATTCCTGCAAAAATCGCCTTGTTAAAAGAAAAATCAACCCTCAATGGACATTGTAGCGCAGGCGTTTAAATTTAATCCTGCTCGGTTTCCCGCTTTCCACTCGTAAAAGCCCTGGGCTCCCACCATGGCGGCGTTGTCTCCGCACAGCTCCTTGGGCGGCATATAAAGCTTCCAGCTCTTCTCCCCGCACAGAGCCTCCAGACGGCTCCGCAGCAAGGAATTGGCGGAAACCCCTCCTGCGGTCACCAGGGTCGTGCAGTGAAAATCCTCAGCCGCTTTTTGAAAATTCTGTACCAGACAGTCCACAACAGCTTTTCGGAAGGAGGCCGCCAGATCGGCCACCGGCAGTTCCACGCCCTTTTGGGACGCGTTGTGAATCTGGTTAATCACCGCGGTTTTCAGGCCGGAAAAGCTGAAGTCGTATTCCGCCCCGTCCACTCTGGGCCTGGGGAACGCGAAGGCGCTGTCGCCGCCCTCCTCCGCGATCCGGTCCAAATGAATCCCGCCGGGATAGGGCATCCCCATAGCCCGGGCCGCCTTGTCAAAGGCCTCTCCCGCAGCATCGTCCCGGGTTCTGCCAATAATCCGCATTTTAGTGTAATCCGCCACCTCTACAATGTGGCTGTGGCCGCCGGACACCACCAGACAAAGAAAGGGAGGCTTTAATTCCGGATGCGCCAGATAATTAGCAGCGATGTGGGAACGCAAATGGTGTACCGGAATCAAGGGCAGGCCTGCCGCCATAGACAGCCCCTTGGCGAAATTCACCCCCACCAGCAGGGCGCCGATCAGCCCTGGGGCATGGGTCACCGCCACGGCATCCACCTCCCCTAGCGTAAGGCGCGCTTGATCCAGGGCCTCCTGAACCACTCCCACAATCGCTTCGGCGTGCCTGCGGGAAGCGATCTCCGGCACCACGCCGCCGTACAGCTTATGCTCCTCCACCTGGGAGGCCACCACGCTGGAAAGGACATTTCTTCCGTCCTCCACCACCGCGGCGGCGGTCTCGTCGCAGGAGCTTTCAATAGCCAATATTCTCATAACGATCCTCCAAACCGTTTGGTATAGATCTCCCCGTCCTCCCTGGGGTTCGTATAAAAGCCGGGACGCGCGCCGATATGAACGTACCCCTCCGACTCGTAAAGCCTTCTGGCCGGCAGGTTGCTTGTCCGCACCTCTAAGGAGAGAAACTCCAGCTTCTCCTTCTCCGCGATTTCCGCCCCGGCCCTCAGCAAAGCCCGGGCTACCCCTTGCCGGCGAAAGGCCGGGGCCACCGCAAGATTGGCGATGTAGCCCTCACCGCAGACAGCGTGAAGGCCCAGATAGCCCGCCATGGCTTCTCCAGACACCGCCGCCAGGAACCGGGCGTTGGGATTGGTTAGCTCCGCCCGCAGCCCTTCCAGAGACCACGGATCGGAAAAGCATTCCCTTTCCAGCTGAGCCGCCTGGGCCAGGTGCCTCTCCGCCAGGGGCTCAATGATGATTTTAACACTCATTTCCGGATAAACCTGCAAAGCCTTTGGAACAGCACCTGAAGCTGCCGCCAAATCTGATCCCGGCACTGCCGGAATTCATCCAGATCCGTTCCGTAAGGGTCTTTGATTTCTTCCTCTCCTAATAAATAAAGCTTATCCTCCGGCACGCCGGCCTGCTTCAGCACATAGGCTTGAGTCTCCGTCATGACCACGAAGGCGTCGAAAATATCCAGATCCTTCAGGCTGGACAGGTTTCTCGCCTTATGGCCGCTGATATCCACGCCGATTTCCCGGCAGACAGCCACCGCGTTTTCCGGAGGCCGCTTTCCTTCTTTGGCGGCCAGTCCGAAGCTTAAGCAAAACACGGACTCCTCCAGCCCGTTTTCCTCAATCATTTTCCGGAACATCCCCTCCGCCATCGGGCTTCGGCAAATGTTGGCCGTACAGACAAATACGATCTTCATGATAATAGTGATCCCTCTATGTATTCAGCGGGCCTTCCGCCCGCCGTTATTTTATCAGCCCTTGGCGTCATACCAGGTTTTTCCAACGCTGGCCTCCGCTACCATAGGCACGGTCAGGGAGACCGCCCCCTCCATCTCCTCGGTGAGAATCCGGGCTGCCTGCTCCGCCTCATCCTCCGGTGCCTCCACGATCAGCTCGTCGTGAACCTGCAAAATCAGCCGGGCTCTCATATTTTCCCGCTTCAGCCGCCGGTCCACCCGGACCATAGCGATTTTGATAATATCCGCGGCGGTGCCCTGGATGGGCATATTTCGGGCTACCCGCTCTCCGAAGGCCCGCAGATTGAAATTGGAGGCAGTCAGCTCCGGCAGGTAGCGGCGGCGGTGGAACAGGGTTTCCACATAGCCGTCCTCCTTAGCCTTTTCCACCACTTCCTTCATATACCGGTCCACACCGGAATACAGGGTAAGGTAATCGTCGATATACCGCTGAGCCTCTTTCCTGGAAACGTTGATATCCTTGGACAGAGAAAACGCGCCGATGCCGTAAACAATGCCGAAGTTCACCGCCTTGGCCCGGCTTCTCATCAGGGGCGTCACCATCTCCGGGGGCATTCCGAATACCTGGGAGGCGGTGATGGTGTGGATATCCTCCTTGTCCTGAAAGGCCTTGATCATATTCTCGTCATGGGCGATATGGGCCAGCACCCGCAGCTCGATCTGGGAGTAATCCGCGTCCACCAGCACCCAGCCCTCCTTGGCCAGGAAAAATTTCCGCAGCTCCCGGCCCAGCTCGGTGCGGACAGGGATATTCTGCAAATTGGGCTCGGTGGAGCTGATGCGGCCGGTTCTCGTCTCCGTTTGGTTAAAATTCGAATGAATCCTTCCATCCGGGCCGATGACCTTGAGCATCCCCTCGCAGTAGGTGGATTTCAGCTTGGTCAATGTGCGGTAATGGAGCACCAGCTCTACCGCAGGATGGTCGTAGCGAAGCTTTTCCAGGATTTCCGCGTTGGTGGAATAGCCGGTTTTTGTCTTTTTCCCCGAGGGCAGCCCCAGCTTGACGAACAGGGCATCCCCAAGCTGCTTGGGAGAATTGATATTGAACTCGTAGCCAACTTCCTCATAAATCTGCTTTTGCAAGGCCTCGATTTCCGTTTCCAAACGCTCTCCGTACACCCGAATGCTTTCGCCATCCACCAAAAAGCCGATATTCTCCATGCGGGCCAGCACCTGAGCCAGAGGAATCTCCATCTCCTCCAGCAGCTTCCGCTGGCCGTTGGCCAGCAGGCTGGCCGCCTGCCAATTTTTTACCCGTGGCAGCACCGCCGCCTGCCAGGCGGTTTCGTTTTCCAGCTTCGGGGCGGCGGTTCCCGCCTCCTCTTGAAGCCGCTTCAGGGAATAGTCAGAGGCGTTGGGATTCAGCAGATAGGCCGCCAGCATAGCGTCATAGCTGACCCGGGCCTCCCCGCCCATCCGATCCAGCCATGCGAACAGCGGCTTGGAATTGTGTACGCACAAGCTCATACCTTCCAGGCTGCAAAGCCCCATAACCGCTTTCTCCGCGCCCTCCGTCACCAGATGGACGGTATCGCTTTTCAAAAAGGCGCATTGAGTAATCTCACCTTCTTCGCCATAGGCAAGGGCGAGGCAGACCTCCGGCTCTTCTTCGGCGGCTTTTAAAAAGGCCTCCGGCGATTCTTCCGTTACCGTCAGTTCCCCGCCGGCCCGGGCCTCCTCCACAGGCTCGTCACCCTCCCGGCGCAGGCCCATTTTATCGATCAGAGAGAAAAACTCCAGCTTGGCCATCAGCCGCAGAGCTTCCTTCCGGTCGCCCTCCCCCAGCCGGTAATCCTCCAAATTGAGATCCACCGGGGCATCGGTGCGGATGGTTCCCAGCATCCGGCTGAGCCGGGCGCTTTCCTCCCCCGCTTTCAGCTTGGTTCTCAGGCCCTCTTTGATCTCCAGTTCGTCGATATGGTCGTACAGATACTGGACGCTGTGGTACCTTTGGATCAGCTCCGCCGCGCCCTTCTGCCCGATCCCCTTTACCCCGGGGATACAGTCGGAGGAATCCCCCTGGATCGCCTTGATCTCAATAAGCTCCTTCGGGGTCACGCCGTAGACCTCCATGATTTTGGCCTCGTCGTACAGGGTGACCTCGGGCCGGCCCATTTTGGTAGCCGCCAGCCGCACCGTTACAGCGGGGGACACCAGCTGAAGGCTGTCCCTGTCTCCGGTGGCAATGACGCAGTCATTCCCTGTTCTTTCCGCCTGGGCGGCCAGGGTTCCCAAAATATCGTCCGCCTCAAAGCCCGGACATTCCACCAGCCGGTAGCCTAAAGCCGTCAGCAGCTCTTTCAGGATGGGCAGCTGCTGGGCAAGCTCAGGGGGCATTCCGCGGCGGTTGGCCTTGTAGCCGTCATAGGCTTTATGGCGGAAGGTTGGCTCCTTCCGGTCAAAGGCCACAGCCACCGCGTTGGGGTCCACCTCATCCCGCAGTCTTTGCAGCATGGTCAAAAAACCGTAAATACCGTTGGTATATAATCCTTCTTTGGTGGTCAGCACCTTGATGCCGTAAAACGCCCGGTTCAAAATGCTGTTGCCATCCAGAATCAATAATTTCATAGCTTCCTCCAAGGGAGTGATTTCTCAGCGTCCAGAAAACGCCTAGTATATTATATCACCAAATCCCCTGGAACATAAAGGCATAAATGTGAATTTTTCAGAATTTAAAGGAACCAGCGGATTTCACTGATTTTCCGGCAAACAGGCTGAAAAAAAGCCTTGGATATGCTATACTAATAAGGCAGCCTTGTCAGGGCGCTCATGTCTATTTCATCGTATTTATAAAATTCGCATCTGGTAAAAATGAAGCATTGCCCTCTTGAAAGCGGTCCTTCCCCAGCGCAAGGGGAAAACGCCGGCAGCGAGCTTCAGGGTTGCGAATGGTTCAAGGGACGCCTTCCGCCAAATCCAGGCAAGCGGCAAACGCTCCGCCTCGCTGTCTAAGCGCCAGAAGCTAAAGCCCGGAGCCCTTTCTGGGCTTTCCCCTTTCGCTCCGCCGGCGGACAGGGCTGTCTTCAGCACCGGGCGGCTTAAGCCGTTCCGGCCTTGAAAGGAGTTTTCTTATGGTACAAATCGGAAGCGTGACAATAAAAGGCCCCGCCGTGCTGGCCCCAATGGCGGGAACAGCGGACAGGGCCTTTCGGGAAATCTGCGCGTCCTTCGGCGCCGCTTACGTGATCAGCGAGATGGTCAGCGCCAAGGCGCTGACCTATGGCGACAAAAAGTCCAGAGAACTGATGGAGCTTTCCTCTCAGGAACGGCCGGCGGCTATCCAGTTGTTCGGCGACGACCCCCAGACCATGGCGGAGGCCGCCGTCCTTGCTTTGGAGTACCAGCCTGAAATCATCGATCTGAATATGGGCTGTCCCGCACCGAAGATCACATCCAACGGCTGCGGCAGCGCCCTGATGAAAAAACCGGCGCTGTGCGGCCGGATTGTGGAAGCGGTAAAAAAAGCCGTACCCGTACCGGTAACGGTGAAGATTCGGAAGGGCTGGGACACCCGCACAGTCAACGCCGTGGAAGTGGCGAAGATCTGTGAAAACGCGGGAGCCGACGCTATCGCCGTTCACGGCAGGACCCGCGAGCAGATGTACGCTCCCTCCGCGGACTGGGAAAGCATCCGGCAGGTAAAGGAGGCGGTGTCAATTCCCGTGATCGGAAACGGAGACGTTTTCACCGCCGAGGACGCTGCCGCCATGCTGGAGCAGACCGGCTGCGATCTGGTGATGATTGGCCGGGGCGCCTTAGGAAACCCTTGGATTTTCCAGCAGGTCAACGCCTGGCTCGGTTCCCAGGTTCAGCTGCCCGCTCCGGGGCCGGCGGAAAAAATGTACGGTATGCTGAGGCACATCAGGCTTTTATGCGATTATAAAGGAGAAGAGCACGGCATGCGGGAGGCCCGGAAGCACGCCGGCTGGTATTTGAAGGGGCTGAAGGGCGCGGCAGGCTTTCGGCGGGAGGCTGGTTCTCTAAAAGCCTATTCCGATCTGGAAAGCCTTTGCCGAAAGGTATTAGAGGAAAATCAGCAGGACAAAAAAGAGGTTTTTTGTTGATGGAACAAGAGAAGCCGAATCATCGGATAAAAATAGTAGCGCTGCGGAACCGGCCTGGGCTGTGCGGCCCCGCGGCAGCATGGTTCAGCGGCAAATGGGGAATTCCGGAGGCTGAGTACCGCCGGAGCATGGAGGGCATGCTCCAAAAAAGCGCAGCGGTTCCCCAGTGGTATGTAACCCTCGGCGGGCAAGGGGAAATCCTCGCCGGCGCCGGGGTCATTGAAAACGATTTTCACAACCGGAAGGATCTTTCCCCTAATTTATGCGCTTTGTTTGTAGAGGCTCCCTGCCGCTGCCAGGGGGTCGCAGGAATGCTTCTCGACTTCATAAGAAAGGATCTGGGAAAGCTGGGAATCCCTGTTTTATATCTGGTCACAGGCCATACTGGCTTCTATGAAAAATACGGCTGGCGCTTTGTCACCATGGCTATGGGCGACGATCAGCAGCCGCTCCGGCTGTATCAGTCACCCGCTTTTTCACCGTCCCCGCCCTCCGCTTTGCGCTGACCTCAGCACGGATCTCAGATTTTTCGGCCTTCCATGATCTAGGTTTTTTCCTGGAGCATTCTCACCAATTCCTCCACCAGCCTTCTCTGCTGGCGGGTTAAGCCCTCCACAGAAATCATTTCCTCGTCGTCAAGTCCCAGAAGATAATCGGTGGAAACCCGGTAAAGCCCCGCCAGCTTAATTAAGACATCCTGCGATGGCGTTTTTACGTTGTTCTCATAGCCGCTGATACTGGTTTTTGAAAGATTCAGACGGTTGGCTACTTGAGTTTGGGTTAAATGGTGCTGCTGCCTGAGATTTTTTAACCGATATCCGAAATCAAATACCATACAGGAATTCCCCTTTAATGCAAATTTTTCCTATTTTACAACATAAGTGTAAACGAAACTGATACACTTAAAGGGTACTTATTAGAGAAATATGACGACTAAAAGTTTACATTCCCTTGCCGTTATGCTATTATTATGATATATGATAAAATGACGCTACAGATTCGGCAGGGGGGGAGCTGATATGTCCGGAAGGCTATTGGAAAAATTGGCGAAAGAGGAGCATTGCTTCATCTCCGACTTAAACCGCGCCTGCGACTATGAGGAAATCATCCGTTATTTAAAGGGACTGGATCTCTCCCAGTATAGTTTAGAGGAATGCTCCTACGCTTTCTCCTATATTTTCCAGGAAACGCTGCTGTTTAATTCCTACGAACAGGTTGACGATTTTTTAAGCTCAAAACAGTAAAAGATAAAAAAGCCTCCGGGGGAAGCGCCGCTTCCCCCGGAGGCTTTTTATCTTTTAAGAGATGGTTCCTTCAGAACAAAAACATTTCAATGTAAAATCCGCGGGCCTTAATACCGGATTTTTCCTGTCCGGCAAGCATTGAAATCGAAAGTATCAAACATTAACAATAAAATCTTTAAAACCATTTTAGCATTTTGTTCTGAAAGCCTTACCGCGGCGTCACGTCGTTAGGATCTCCAAAATAAATATCGTACCATACCAAAAAGATATAAATCGTCCACACCTTACGGGAATTATCATCCTTATTATGGTAATGGTCGTCTAAAAACTGAGTGATCACGTCGGTGTTGAAGAATTTTTTGGCGGTTTCCGAATGGAATTTTTCCTTGACAATATTATAATACTTTTCATCCCTCAGCCACACTCTGGTGGGAACCGGGAAACCAAGCTTTTCCTTCTGGGCGGTTTCCTGAGGCAGATGCCGGTTGGCAGCCTGCCGCATAGCGTATTTGGTATTCTTTTTATTCACCCGCAGCCTCGTGGGCAGCTTGGACGCCACCTTGAATACCTCCTTATCCAGGAAAGGCACCCGCAGCTCCAGGGAATTGGCCATACTCATGCGGTCTGCCTTCAGAAGGATATCTCCTACCATCCACAGGTTGATATCCAGGTACTGCATTTTGGTTTCCTGATCGTAGCCCCGCACCCGGTCGTAAAACTTTTTGCACAGACTCTGGGGCCTGGTCACGATAGAGGGGTCCTTTAAAATGCGGCGCTTGTCCTCGTCGTCATACATAAAGGCGTTGCCGATAAATTTTTCCTCCGTCTCTCTCGAGCCGCGGATGATAAAGCTCTGGCCCTTGAAATGGGGCAGCTTTTTCACTTCCTTCGCCAGCCACAGGCGGAATTTGGAGGGCAGAATTTTTTGATAGGCTTTAAACACGTGGGGCTCGTTATAAATCGTATAGCCGCCGAACAGCTCGTCGGCGCCCTCGCCGGAAAGCACGACCTTGACGTATTCGCTGGCCAGCTTGGAAACAAAATACAGAGCGATGCAGGATGGGTCTGCCAAAGGCTGATCCATATGGTATTGAACGTGCTCCACATTGCCCCAGAATTCCTCGGAGGAAATCAGATGAGTGTGGTGCTCCACGCCGATCTTTTTGCTCAGCCGTTCCGCCCAGCTGATTTCGTTGTATTTCTCTCCGAAATCGAAGCCCACCGTAAAGGTTTTCTGATCTGCGAAGTAGGTGGAAACATAGCTGGAGTCCACGCCGCTGGAAAGAAAGCAGCCCACCTCCACGTCGCTGATCTTATGGGCGTTGACGCTTTCCTCAAATACCTTTTCAATTTCATCCACCGCCTGTTCTTCCGTCAGGCTTTCATCTGGGTTGAACCGTGCTTCCCAATACCGAGTGGTCTCTACCTTGCCGTCACGGTACCACAGGTAGTGGCCGGGCAATAGGCAGTAAACCCCCTCAAAGAAGGTCTCAGGCGGAACAGCATACTGGAAAGAAAGATAGTTATCCAGGGTGCGGTAGTTGAATTTCTTTTCAAAGCCCGGGAATTTTAAAATGCTTTTGATCTCGGAGGCATACAGGAAATGCCCTCCTACCTGAGTATAGTGCATAGGCTTAATGCCGAAAAAGTCTCTGGCGATAAACAGGGACTCGTCGGTCCGGTTCCAGATGGCAAAGCCGAACATTCCCCGCAGACGGTTCAGCAGGTCCTCCCGCCATTCCTCGAAGCCGTGAACCAGCACCTCGGAGTCCGTATCCGTGGCGAAGACATGCCCCTTTCCCTGAAGCTCCTTACGAAGCTGCTTATAATTATAGATTTCCCCGTTGAACATAAGCACCAGGGTCTTGTCCTCATTATAAATCGGCTGGCTTCCGTTATCCAGGTCGATAATGCTCAGCCTGCGAAAGCCCATGGAAATCTTGTCGTCGGTATAAAACCCCTTGCTGTCCGGTCCCCTGTGGGTAATGACCTCCGTCATGTTTTCCAAAACAGCGTCACGGTCGATGATCTCACCGGTGAATCCGCATAGTCCGCACATACTGATCGCTCCTATCTTGTCTTTTTCTATCTTTCTATACTAACTTTCTATCCTAAAAATATTGTCTTCTATTTCAGCTGAAATATTTTTTTAATCCTGATGTTTTACAGCTTTGCCGGCATCACACTTCAGAAACCTTCTTACCGCATTTTGTCAGCTGCTCCGCAAAACAGATTGCGGTTTTAAAGCAAAAGCCATTGCTGCCCGTCCGGCATAAGGCGAATAGAACCCGGCATCTTTTTGATTACCTCGCCGGTATCAAAATCCCTTATTATAATTTCCACACGATAATCCGGATCTTCATACCATGCTGAGAAATATAGTTTTTCTTCTTTTCGAAAATAAAAGCCCTCTGTAGATCCAATCGGAAAACTTTTGTTCTCAGGCCAAAGAATCTGAAATTTATCGTCTGACTGCCGCACAAGCATAAGCGGGGATAATCTCAACGCTAAGTTCCGGCAGTTCTCCGCAACGGCAAGAGGCAGCGTGACCAACGAGGAAATTTTCTTTGTCTCTGGTTTATACGCGATGATATTGATTTTCGCAAGCGGAAAATCAACCAATAGCATAATAAACCGGCCATTATCGTAAATTGGTTTTTCAAAATATTGGCCAGGCTCCGCAAGAACAGGCTCAATTACCTCTCCCTCCGGATAGTGGACAAACACCAACCTATTGGGTTCTACAGAATATCCTTTCTTGAACAGATTCTCCGCCTCGTATAAATCTCCGCTACTGTAATCAGTGCCCCAAAACCATTGACCGCTCCCCTCCAACGGCTCTATCCAATGAATTCCATACGTATCGATTTCTTTCATAAAATTGCCCTCACGAAATCACTAATAGAGATGCGCTCAGCGCTTAAATCTATGATTGCGCTGTCGGTCAAAGCAGGCGCTGCCGCAGAAAAATAAAAATCGGGAGGCTTTGCAACCCACAAGGCTATTTTTTATTGTATCAGACCCGCCACCTTCTTTCAAGCTAAAAAACTGCCTGCGGCGTACAGGACGTGGATTTTCTTTTTGTTGTTTTTTCTGTTCCCTTGACTTTTTTGCCCATCGGTACTATCATTTCAAGGTAAGATTAGTCAACATAATCTGGAAAAAGGCTCCGCCCGCAGCTTGCCACCAGGAAGGAGGAACCTGTATGAATGATTTTGCAAATACCCTTCTACAGCTGTTTTTATATATTCTTCGGATTATCACCCCATTTTTTGCGCTTCTGATTATTTACCAATGCTTTTCCTCCCTGCGGAACCACCGCCGCCAGGAACAGCCCTTAATCACCCTGGGAAATTTGGCCACCCGGGATCTGATCCCGGTGATCTATTGGGAAAACTCCATCGGCCGGGGAAAGACCTGCGACATCCGTTTGGGAGACAACACTGTTTCCCGGGATCACGCGGTGCTTTACCGGCGGGAGGACGCCTGGCTCATTGCCGACACCAATTCCAAATCCGGCGTTATGGTCAACGGCACGAAAATCGACAAGCCCACGCCGGTTTACATCGGAGACACCGTCGCCGTAGGCTCCACTGTTTTAGTCATGCAGAAGGCGGACCGGGCCAGAAAAGCCCGGGCCTCCTGGTTCTTTGACGGCAGAGAGCAGAAAACCAGCGCTTCTCCGGTTACTTTGCTGTTTTTGACCTCTCTGCTTCATTTTATTTTGGCGTTACAGCTCTGTTTTGCCGGGGAAGGCTTTTCCCCCGCTCCCTTTCTTCCCTATGCCCTGATGACCGGCGCGGCGTGGGTGTTTTTCCTGGTTTCCCGGCTGGCGTTTCACCGCGCCAGCTTTGAGCTGGAAACTCTGGCATTCCTGCTGAGCGGCGTAGGGATTATCCTGATCGGCGGCTATGACCTTGGAAGCACCTATATGCAGATCGCTACCATGGCTATGGGAATGGTCCTGTTCAGCTTTATGATCTGGTTTCTCCAGGAGCCAGACCGGGTCACCAAATGGCGCTTATGGATCGCTGCCGCCGCTGTCGCCGTACTGGGAATCAACCTGATCATCGGCACCGCGGTCAACGGCTCAAAAAACTGGATCATCATCGGGCCCATCTCCATTCAGCCCTCTGAATTCGTTAAAATCGCCTTGATCCTGGTGGGCACCTCCACTCTGGCCCGTCTGCAGACCACCAAGAACCTGACGGAGTTTATCGGCTTTTCCGCCGTCTGCGTCGGCGCTTTATTCCTAATGAGCGATTTCGGCACCGCCTGCATTTTTTTCCTGACGTTTTTAATCATCGCCTTTATCCGTTCCGGCGACGTGCGGACCATTATTTTCATCGTGGCTGCCGCCTGTCTCGGCGCGTTTCTTATTTTGCAGTTTAAGCCTTATATTGCCGACCGTTTCGCGGTATGGGGCCACGCCTGGGAATATCTGAACGACACCGGCTACCAGCAGGCCCGGGTGATGAGCTACGCCGCCTCCGGCGGCCTGTTCGGCGTAGGCGTGGGACAAGGCAGCTTACAATATGTATTCGCCTCAACCAGCGACCTGATTTTCGGTATGCTGTGCGAGGAAACCGGCCTTTTATTCGCCATTATCATCGCGGCTGTCATCGCCGGCCTGGCGTTTTACGCCCGGGCCATCAGCGCTACCAGCCGTTCTACCCTGTATTCCATCGCCGCCTGCTCGGTAGGAGGCATGTTTGTCTTTCAATCCTGTCTCAATATTTTCGGCGCCACCGACCTGCTTCCTCTCACCGGCGTAACCCTGCCCTTTGTCAGCATGGGCGGTTCCAGCATGATGGCGTGCTGGGGACTTTTGTCCTTTATCAAGGCGGCCGACGAACGCACCTACCAGGGTGTTTGACATGAGGCGGGAAAAACTCTGACCTCTGAAAGGGGGAGCTCTCTTGAGAACCACCAGAGCCAGATCCATTGTAGTCTATATCCTGGCCGCCGTGTTCGCGGCGGGGCTTGGCTTTTTCGTACTGAAAACCTTCCTTCACGGCAGCGACTGGGCTGTCAGTCCGATCAACCAGCATATCAACACCGACAGCGGCGAGCTGGCCTCCGCCGGAAAGGTACTGGACCGGGATGGAGAAATTCTTGCCCAAAGCCTAGACGGCCAGCGGGTTTACAGCGCCGATTCCCTCATCCGCCAGGCCATGCTCCAAACCGTCGGAGACAACACCTGGGCCATTTCCACGGCGGTACAGAATACCCGCCGTTCTGATCTGATCGGCTATAATTTTATTACCGGCATCAGCGCCAACACCGCTTTCGGCACCGGGAACAACCTGACCCTGACGCTGGACAGCGGCCTGTGCGCCGAGGCTCTTTCCCTGATGGGGGACCGGGACGGCGCTGTGGTGATTTCCAACTATGTCACCGGGGAAATCCTCTGCATGGTCAGCACGCCCACCTACGACCCGGAAAACCGCCCCGATATTGAAAACGACGAAACCGGCCAATACGACGGCGTATTCCTCAACAAGGTGCTTTCCGCCTCTATGACGCCAGGCTCGACTTTTAAAATTATCACCTGCGCCGCGGCCATTGACAATATTCCCGACATCAATGAACGGGTCTTCACCTGCAGCGGGGAAATTGAGGTGGACGGCGAAAAGATCACTTGTATGGCGAGCCACGGTCAAATTGGATTTGAAGAAGGCATGTCCCAATCCTGTAATATCGTGTTTGCCGAGCTGGCTATGGAACTGGGCAAGGACAAAATGACCGAGGAAGCGGAAAAAATGGGATTCGGCTCCTCCTTCACCATAGACGGCGTTCCCACCCTGGCCAGCAGCTACGACGTTTCCAAGGCGGAAACCAGGGATCTGGGCTGGTCCGGCATCGGCCAGTACACCGACCTGGTCAATCCCATGCACCTGAATATCCTTATGGGAGCCATCGCCAACGGCGGCGTCTACGTTACTCCGTACTATATTGATTCGATTAAAACACCCTTTGGCCTGCCCACCTATGTGGGCTACGGCACGCCGGGAGAACGGCTGCTGAAGGCCGAGACCGCCGACGCGTTAAAGGATATTATGCGCTATACGGTGGAAACTAACTATGGAGACAGCATGTTCCCGGGATTAACGGTATGCGCTAAGACCGGCACCGGCGAAATCGGAGAGGATAAAAATCCCAACGGCTGGATGACCGGCTTCACTCTGGATTCCGATTGTCCGCTGGCTTTCACCATTGTGGTGGAAAATTCCGGCTTCGGCATGGCTCAGGCCGGACCTATCGCACAGCAGCTCTTGCAGAGCGCCGCCGCTATCGTCCGGGGGCAATAGCCGAAAACCGGGAGCAGGCGCCTCCGCGGGCCGTTTGCAGGAAAGCGAGCCGGCTGCCACTGGAAAGACCAATCCTTGCACCGGTCTAAGACTTTTCTCAGGGGAAAGCTGTTGTCAAAGCGGAAAATTTATGTTAAACTGTTTTGCGAAAAGGAGCGGTCCTGAGAAAACGGCATCAGCGCCCGCCTCCCAAGGCCCCAGCGGGCACTGCCGATGCGGCGTCCCGTCAAAAACACACGGAGCCCGGCCCTTCCAGCGTTGAAATCTGTCGGATCACCGCCGGCAGTCAGGCTGCCATTGGGCCTTCGGCTCTGACAAGTGAGGATGAATAAAACGACATGTGGCAGAGGATCAAAACATTTTTCGCCCGAGTACAGACCATGAGTGTAAAGGCCATGTGGATGATGATCCAGAAAATCCACGCGGAGTCTCACGTGTCCCGTCTGTTTATTTTATGCGATATGGTCTGGTGCGCCGTGCATTACGGCGTGGGCTATTTAGAATACCGGGTCTTTGGTTGGGTTTATATCCGAGGAAAAAAACGGAAAACCTTTATGACCATGCAGGATAATCTGCGGGTATGCCGGTTGGCTAATGACAAGGCCTACCTTCCCTTATTCGAGGACAAGCTTCAATTCAACGAAAAATTCCGTGAATTTGTCCACCGTGATTTCCTGGACCTACGGAAAGCCTCTTTTGAGGAATTTCAAGCTTTCTGCCAAAGCCATCCGGTGATCTTTGTCAAGGAAACCGACGGCTTCGGCGGCGTAGGCGCCAGAAAGCTCAGTGCTTCCGATTATCAGGCTGAGCCCTCCTGCCGGGCGCTTTACCAGGAGCTGAAGGATAACCGCCTGTTCGTAGTGGAGGAATGTGTGGTTCAATGCGAAAAAATGAACCTGCTTTGCCCTGCCTCTATCAATACCCTTCGGATGGTGACGGTTCTTGCCGGCGGAAAGCCATATCTAATGTATACCCTGGTGCGTATGGGCAACGGCACCAAGGCGGTAGACAATATCTCCAGCGGCGGCATGTACGCCCCGGTGGATGAAAACGGCGTGATCTTTAAGCCCGCTTTCTGCGATAAGACCGGCGAGCTTTACGAAATTCATCCCTTTACCAAAACCAAGCTGGTGGGTTTCCAAATTCCGTTTTACGCCCAGGCGGTAGAAATGGTGTTTGAAGCCGCCCAAAGGGTCCCCCAGGTGGGCTATGTAGGCTGGGATGTGGCTATGGCGGAGGACGGCCCCCTGCTTATTGAGGGCAACACTATGCCTGGCTACGATATGCCCCAGAACTATTATCATCTGCGGGATGAAAAGGCGGGGATTCTCTCCCGGTTCCAGGAGGTGCTGGGAGAGCGGCTGGAGGCAAACTAAGCGCCGGAGCCTTCGGTGCGGCGGGCGGGGCCCGCTTTCGTCACGGCCCGGGCTTTTGCTTCTCCGGCTTTTTGCGCCGTAAACCCTCTGTCAGGAGCCTGACGGCGGCTGTTTTTTATTTTCCTATCGGCAAAGCGCCGCAGCCTCTTGTTTTGATTCTCTCACAGGCTCTAAATCCCGTGGTCCCCTTAGGCGTAAATCCCACCCGGATTTGCGCCTTACCCAGTTAAGGAGATTTTTATGAAACATAACCGTATGATAGCCGGGATCCTGGCTCTGATTCTCGCATTCGGCTCTGGAGGCTGTTCCTCCGGGCCCGACGATTTTAACGCCTCCCAAAAGGGCGCAACCGAAGCCACCCGGCAAAAAAATGAGGAAGTGTACCGCCAGCTGGATTTCAACAACAAGGATGAAATCAACGCGGCGGCAAAGGGCTTGCTGGATTCTCCCGAGTCCCTGGAAATCAAAGACGAAGGCGGCAGCGTGATTTGGAGTCAAAAGGCCTTTTCCTTTGTTACGGAAGATACTCCCTCTCCGGATACCGTCCACCCCGGGCTCTGGAGCAACGCCCAGATGAACCGGTATTACGGACTGTTTCAGGTACACGACCGCATTTTTCAAGTACGCGGCTATGACGTCACCAATCTGACGCTGATCGCCGGGGATACCGGCTGGATCATCATAGATCCCATGTCCAACGCCGAGGCTATGCGCGCCGCCTTAGAACTGATCGAAAAGGACATTGAGGAGCGGCCTATTGCGGCGGTCATCTACACCGCGGCCTCCGTCAATCATTACGGCGGCGTGGGCGCTCTGCTGGAGGATGCCGCAGCAGCCATCCCCATTATCGCTCCGCGGGGCTTTTTGGATGCCGCAGGCACGGAAAACCTGTTCACTGAAAACAGCTCCCGCAGGCAGTCGGAGTATTTATATGGCAGCCTGCTTCCGGCCGGCGCTCAGGGCAGCCTGTTCATCGGCAAAGATGAAACCACTGCAAATGGTACAGCCACCTACCTGACTCCCAACGATTTTATTCAGGAAACCGGAGAAACCCGAGAGATTGACGGCGTAGAGATTCAGTTTCAGCTGTCGGAGGATACCACCGGTAATGTGGCGATGAACTTATATTTCCCCGACACCAAGTGCCTATGGCTTTCCGAAAATTGCAGCGGAACCCTCCATGACCTCTATGATGTCACAGGAGAAAAATCCTCCCGGCCTGACCAGTGGGCGGATTTTCTGACGGAAACCTACGCTCTTTACGGCAGCCAGGCTGAAATCGTAATCGAAGCCCACAATTGGCCCCATTGGGGAAAGGATGTGATCCGCTCCTACCTTTCCAACCTGGCGTCGGCTTATCAGTATGTATTCGATCAGACCCTTCATTTGATGAACCAAGGCTATACGGAGTCGGAAATCGTTCAGTCGCTGGCTTTACCGCAAAGCCTTGCCCAAAGCTGGTATCTGCGTCAGTACTGCTCCTCCTTAGGCGGCAGCATCCGCACAGTATACCAGTCTTATCAAACCGCCTCCACCTTGAACCCGGTGGATTTAAACCCGCTGACGGAAACAGAGACAGCCCGCCGGCTGGTAGAATATCTGGGAGATGTAACCACCGTTTTAAAGCGTGCGGAGGAGGATTTTGCCAAGGGAGACTACCAATGGGTGGCCCAGATCACCAATATTTTGATACAAGCCGACCCTAATAACCAGCAGGCCCGCTACCTGTGCGCAGACGCCTTAGAGCAGCTGGGCTACCAATGCGAGTCCGTCCTGTGGCGCAACGCCTATTTAACCGGAGCCAAAGAGCTTCGGGAAGGAGCGGATCCCCAAGAGGTGGAGCTGGATCCGCTTGGGCAGAAAGCCCAGCACTTTTTGTCAGGGGAAGCGATTCTGGATTATATGGGAACCCTGGTGGACAAGGATCTTGCAAACGGCAAGGAGTTGACATTTCTCCTGACTCTGACCGATGATGAGGAAACCTATACGGTGCAGCTTAAAAACAGCGTGCTTCTTGTTTATCCTGGGGCCGTGGATAAAGCCTGTAAAAATAAAATCACCACCACTTCCTCCGGCCTATTTGCAATTCTCAATCAGGATACCGACCGGCAGGCCTTATTGCTGGAGGTAGAGGGGGACGAAAACATTCCCTCTGTTTTGGCCGGCTGTCTCAAGCGGCCTTCTGACGAATTTAACGTGGTGATTCCTTAACCGGTAGCCCGGCATGATTCCTCTATGGGACATGGTTCCATGCGTTGGCCGAGCCCGCGCCGGCTTTCTCCGGTTCTCTGCCCATACGTTTTCTGTTTTTCCAGGATCCGAGCGGGAAGGCTTTCATGTTTTTTATGTTCATTCATATTGGCCAATAAAACAGGGATGGCTTACAGCCGTCCCTGTTTTATTGATTCGGAAAATCATCGGCCCAGCTGTCAAGCACGGCTTCCGCTTAAGGAAAGCCCTTGGTTCTTCCAGGAGAAGCCCTCATAGGAACCAGACCCTATGAAGAGGCACCGTTCCATGGCGGAGGCCGCTGCCGGCGGCCCATTGAATCCTTTGCGAGCGCTGCGGCATACGCCGCAATGATAAAATCCCACATCCCTTTGAAGGCCAAGCCTGCAGCAGGACTTTCCAGAGCTGATGTGAACTGCTGGATTATCTGCGTTTTGGGTTACCATTTTCCTCTTGACAAGCACTGCCTGATTCTATATAATTAGTAATACAAAGCATAGTTATGCTAAGTATTTTGAAAACAAAGATGGAGAACAGCAGATATGGAATTAAAGCTGGAACAGCAATTCAAAAAAGGCGCCTTAGAGATGGTGCTTCTCTCGTTGATTGCCCGTCAGCGCTCCTACGGCTATGAGTTGATTTCGCGTCTTCAGCGGGAGGGCGGCGGGCTTTTCCAGGAGACTAAGGAAGGTACTCTTTATCCCATCTTATACCGGCTGGAGGATGAAGGCCTTATCGAAAGCGAGCTGGCGTCAGACAGCGGCAGGCGGGTCAAAAAGTATTATCAGATTACTGATCTGGGGCTTTCCGCCCTGACGGAAAGAAAAAGCTTTTGGCAAAGCTATAAAAAGGTGATCGACCGCCTTTTGGAGGATGCGCTATGAATAAGAATCAATATGTAAATTCCATTTTGAAAAGGCTTCTGGCTACCGACCGTACGAAAAAAAGGATCCGGGCGGACTTGATGACGGAAATAGAAGCCTTGGAGGATCAGGGGTTTTCACTCGAGGAAATCGTGCGGCAAAAAGGCGCGCCAGAGCTGGTAGCCAAAGAATTTAACGACAGCAGTTCCGATCCGGAGGCACAACGGCAGTATTATTTACAGCGAGGACTGAAAATCGCCGTTATTGTTCTGCTTGTATCAGCCGTTCTCCTGGTGCTCGCTGGTACGGCCTTGCATTATCTGCCGTTTTGGTACACGCCGCCTCTTACCGAGGGAGAAACCGTCGCCATCATTGGCGGAGCCGATGGCCCCACCTCCATTTTCGTCACCAGTCTTCCCAAAATCACGGGTTTTGCCGCCCAGCTGCTGACTCTCGGCTGCGTGCTGCTGGCCCTTTGCCTTGCCGCTCTTGCCGCATATTGGGCTTTAAGAAAAAGATATTAATCAATCAGCAAATAAAAATCATTTGTTGGAAAAGAAAAAACACCATAAAAGCCACGGGCTTAAAGCGTGGTTTTAAGAAAGCAGAGAGGGACGGCTGTGTGTCGTCCCTCTCTGCTTTCTTACCACGCCGTCCAGCTATGCCGACGGCTTTTCCAACCTTATGCGGGCTGCTGACCGGCAGCTTGGGCCATGTTTCTTACCCCTCTGCCTTTGCCTCGGTTCCGTTGATCGGGGACTCATCCTCTCCCTTACGGTTCTGCATATGATAGCTGCACCGCAGCATCAGCTTTTCCGGGGCCAGCCTGCCGGTAAATTTCGCCGCTTTCATCAAGGCTCCCGGCACGATCAGCAGCTTTTTCTGGAACATCTTCCGCAGCGCATAAGCCGCCACCTCACAGCTGCTCAGGCCCTTTACGCTGAATTTCACGCCCGCCCGGTCATTAAACCCGGTATCCACCGGGCCGGGACACAGAACGCTGACGCTGACATCGCTTTTCTCCCGGCGAAGCTCCTCGTAAACAGCCTCGGTCAGACGGAGCACATAGGCTTTGGAGGCGTAATAGCTGGACATGAGAGGGCCGGCAAAAAAAGCCGCCGATGAGGATACGTTCATCAGATATCCCTTATTCCGTTTTTTAAAATCCCGCAAAAACAGCTTCGTCAGAATATGCACAGCCTGAATATTCAGCCGAAGCATGTTAAGCTCCTGCTCCAGATCCGTATCGTAAAACCTGCCGTACATTCCATAACCCGCGTTATTAATCAGCACGTCGATATTTTGGTCCTTGACCTGATTGTATAAGTCGAAACAGGCCTGCTCTCTGGACAAATCCAGGGGGAGCACCTGAACCTCTGTCTTCAATTCCTGTTTCAAGGCCTCCAGCTTATCTCTGCTGCGGGCTACTGCAATCAGGTCGTATCCCATAGCGCTCAGCATTCTCGCCATATCCCGGCCGATCCCGCCGCTCGCTCCTGTCACTAAGGCTTTCAATTTTCCTTACCTCCTTGTTTCTCCTTCGATCCTCGTCTTACCGTTTCCCAGCGACCTCTCGGCCGCCATAATTCCCATCCTTTATTTAGGATACCATTTTACCCGCTTTTTTACAATTTATCCATTGCTTTTTCCTTGCGATATGCTAAAATGAAAGCAGTCCGGTCCCCACTCCGCGGTGAGCTCGTCTTCTCCGCAAAATAATTTTGAGGAAGGGAAAGACACTCTTGGCGGCTCTTTCTTTTATCGTTCCAAAATAGAAAGGACTTATCCTGATGGCAAACAAGAAAAACCGGCCTGTTCCCCCGAAAAAGGAAAAAACAGAAAAGCGGGTGATATGGGTCCGGGTCATGGCTATTCTTCTCGCCCTTCTTTTGGCCGGTTCCGTGCTGGGCGTTATCTTCACCACGGCAGCCGTATAAAGCTCTAATTAGGCTGATTCCGCCACAAAAAAGAAACCGTCTGAAAATCTGTCAGACGGTTTCTTTTTTATTGGGCAGGAAAGCCGACGGCTCTTCCGGCGGCAATCATTTCGACACTATTTCCCCTGACAGATATTTTCCGGCACAGCTGCGGCTTTTTCGGCTCTTTCTTTTCACTTTAGGCCGTTTCCCACTCTCCCCGCCGCGCTATGATCCGATAAAAAGAGGACTGCCCTCTTCTCCTTGAAAGCTTCGATCAGGAAAAGGAACCGTCCTCACTTTTATCTCAGCATAAAATTACATTCCATGGATTTCTTCCGCAGACAGCAGGACCACTCCTGCATCTCTCAGGGCTTCCATGGCTTTCTCGTCGTTATCCACCCGGATAATAACGAATGCCTTGCCCTTATCCCGGCTGATGAAAGCATACATATACTCCACCGTGATATGGTGATCCGCCAAAATACGCATTGCCTTGGAAAATTCGCCAGGCCTGTCGTTGATGCCGATCCCGATCACGTCCGTAAGGGAAACGGTCATTCCCGCCGCCTTCAGCGCCTTAACCGCCTGCCCCGGATCATTCACAATCAGTCGAAGAATTCCAAAATCGCTGGTATCCGCCACGGAAATCGCGCGGATATCGATTTGAGCCGCCGCCAGGACTTCCGTAATCTGGGCCAGGCGTCCCTCCCGGTTTTCTACAAAAATGGAAAGCTGTTGAATCTTCATAGTGCCGCCTCCTTTTTAGATGTGCCGTTTGTCAATCACTCGCTTGGCCTTACCCTCGGAACGGGGCAGGCTCTTGGGTTCTACCAGGCGGATCTTCGCCGCGATATTCAGGGTAGACTGGAGAGCAGCGGCAATATTATGCTCCACATCCTCCAGGTTTCTCACCTTATCAGAGAACATCTGATCCGACATTTCCACCTGAACCTCCATAGTATCCAGATTGTTTTTCCGGTCCACGATGATCTGATAGTTAGGCTCCATGTTCAGGCTCAGCAGCACGTGCTCCACCTGAGAGGGGAACACGTTGATGCCGCGGATAATCAGCATATCGTCGGTACGGCCGCGGGTCTTGCTCATTTTCACCAGGGTTCTTCCGCAGGAGCAGGGCTTGTGGCTCAGCTTGCAGATATCCCTTGTGCGGTAACGGAGAAGAGGCAGCGCCTCCTTGCCGATGCAGGTGAATACCAGCTCGCCGTACTCGCCGTCGGGAAGCTGCTCTCCGGTTTCCGGATCGATGATCTCCGGATAGAAGAAATCCTCGTTGATGTGCATACCGGTCTGCTCTTTGCATTCGAAGGAAACGCCGGGTCCGGCGATTTCAGACAGGCCGTAAATATCATAAGCCTTAATATCCAGGATTTTTTCGATTTCCCGGCGCATATTCTCGCTCCAGGCCTCGGCGCCGAAAATGCCGCCGCGAAGCTTTAGGGTTTTGGGATCAATGCCCATATCCCGCACCGTTTCGCCGATGTACATGGCATAGGATGGGGTGCAGCACAGGAAATCGGAGCCGTAATCCCGAAGGATATCCACCTGGCGCTTGGTATTTCCGGAGGAAACCGGGATGGCCGTGGCGCCCAGCATCTCAGCGCCGTAGTGCAGCCCAAGGCCGCCGGTAAACAGGCCGTAACCATAGGAAACGTGGATATAGTCAGACTTGGTGGCGCCGGCGGCGACCAGCGCTCTGGCGGCGCCCTTGGCCCACACGTCGATGTCGTTTTTCGTGTACCCTACCACCGTCTGCTTGCCGGTAGTGCCGGAGGAGGCGTGGATTCTCACCAGCTGCTCCTTCGGTACGGCGATCATACCGAAAGGATAATTATCCCTCAGGTCGGTTTTGTAGGTAAAGGGCAGCTTATGGATATCGTCGATGGATTTAATATCCCCGGGCAGCAGGCCCATTTCGTCAAACCTCTTTTTGTAAAGAGGCACGTTGTTATAGCAGTTCTCCACCATTTTAACCAGCCGGCGGGACTGAATCCAGTGCAATACCTCTCGGGGAGCGGTCTCTAGGTCCGGCTCAAAATAGTTATCCTGCATTGGTTACCACTTCCTGTTCTTTTTCTTTTGATTTTCCTAAAATCAGAATCCGGAAAAGCCATGCTTCCACCGGAATTCTTATTCCGCATAGCTGCGGGCCGTCTCCCAAAAGCCGGGAGCTCTTTTTGGGTAAAATGAAGCGTATTATTTCCCCCGGCCCGGTCCGGCAGACTCAGCCGGCGCAGCGCCGTTTCCCAGCGCGCCGCGCTGGTCTGTGCAGCACGCGCCCGCAAGGGCGCAGGCGTATTCCTCCGGAAGCTTTTCCGGAGAGCCGGGACATAAAAGATTTTCTGAATAAAATATGCTCTTTTTCAAGCCTCTTACAGCGGCTTATCTCTCGTAGCCCAGTTCAAAGGCTTTTTTATTCATCTCAATAAACTTCTGAGGAACTGTTGCCTCGATGGTTTTCAGCCATTCCTCCTTGCTCAGCTCCATGTGTTTGGCCATCACGCCGATCAGCACTACGTTAACCGCCTTGGAGGATCCCGCCTGTTCCGCTAAGGACAAGGCGTCCACCGCGACAATTTTCGCTTCCTTTTCCTGGAGCTTCTCAATCAGTCCCTCCGGATAGACGGCGTTGCCCGCCACCACCGGCATAGGATCGATCCGCTGGGTATTGACGATAATGGCGCCTCCTTTTTTCAGGTAAGGCAGATATCTGGCGGCTTCCAGCTGCTCAAAGGCCAGGATATAGTCGGCGCCGCCCTTTTCAATCACCGGGGAGTAAACCTTTTCCCCGTACCGGACATAGGTTTCCACCGAGCCGCCCCGCTGGCTCATGCCGTGAACCTCGGAGACCTTCACGTCGTGGCCCGCAGCCACCATAGCGTTGCCCAGCAGCCGGCTGGCAAGCAATGTTCCCTGGCCGCCAACGCCCACGATCAAAACGCTTTTTACCTCGCTCATGCTTTCGCCTCCTTGCTCACAATAGCCTGCTTCGGGCACAGGCCCTCGCACACGCCGCATCCCACGCACTGGGTTCTGTCGATGACCGCCTTGCCATCCCGCTGGGAAATGGCCGGGCAGCCGATAGCCATACATGCCTTGCAGCCGATACATTTATCATTATCCACCGTCAACGGCGGATTGTGCTTCACGGTTTTCAGCAGGGCACAGGGCCTTCTGGAAATAATCACAGAGGGGCCGTCCGCCGCCAGCTCCTCGTTGACGGCTTTCTGGGTTTCCTTCAGGTCATAGGGATCGCACACCCGCACCCGGTCGATGCCCACGGCCTTGCACAAGGCCTCCAGGGAAACCGCCGACGCTGGGTCGCCGTAAATATTTTTACCGGTGGTGGGGTTCTCCTGATGGCCGGTCATGCCGGTGATGGAGTTATCCAGAACCACAACCACGGAATTGGAGTTATTATAGGCGATATCAATCAGGCCGGTAATCCCAGAGTGGATGAACGTGGAGTCTCCGATGACCGCCACGGATTTTTTCTCGCTTTTTTCCCCCAGCACCTTATTGTAGCCGTGGAGTGAGGACACCGACGCGCCCATGCAGACGCAGGTATCCATCATGCCCAAGGGGGCGCTGGCGCCTAAGGTATAGCAGCCGATATCGCCGGACACATAAACCTTGGCCCGCTTCAGGGCGTAGAACAGGCCCCTGTGGGGGCAGCCGCAGCACATCACCGGAGGCCGCACCGGAATTTCAGCCTCCAGGGCTTGGGCGGGCAGTTCCTCGCCGGTGAGCAGCCTGCGCACCAGGCTCTGGTTAAACTCGCCGCACAGGGGGAACAGCTCCTTGCCAACGACGTCCACGCCGATCTTTTTGCAGTGGGACTCGATCACGTCGTCCAGTTCCTCGATAACATAGACCTTTTCCACCTTTTCCGCGAACGTTTTGATCAGCTCCACCGGCAAGGGATTCACCATGCCCAGCTTCAGGTAAGAGGCGCCGCCGCCCATGGCCTCTTTGGCGTATTGATAAGAGTTGCCGGAGGTGATGATGCCGATAGATGGGTCATTAATCTCCATGCGGTTGATTTCCGCGGTCTCCGCCCACTGGGTCAGCCTCTGGGTTCTTTCCTCCACCTTTACGTGCTTGGGCCGGGCGAACGCCGGCAGCATGACGTTTTTCGCCGGGTTCTTCTCATAGGGCTTCAAATCTCTTTCGTCCCTGTCCTGCAGCTCCACCAGGCTTCTGGAATGGGCGATCCTGGTGGTCAGCCGCAGCACCACCGGGGTGTCAAACTCCTCGGAAAGGGCATAGGCCAGCTTGGTAAAGTCCTTGCATTCCTGGGAATCCGCCGGCTCCAGCATGGGAACCTTGGCGCCAATGGCATGGCGGCGGCTGTCCTGCTCATTCTGAGAGGAATGCATACCCGGGTCGTCGGCCACTCCAAGAACCATACCGCCGTTGACGCCGATATAACTCATGGTATAAAAGGGGTCCGCGGCCACGTTCAGGCCCACGTGCTTCATGGCGCAGAAGGATCTGGCACCGGCAAAGCTCGCGCCAATGGCGGCCTCCGCCGCTACCTTCTCGTTGGGCGCCCATTCACAGGAAAGCTCCTGATATTTGGCGGCGTTTTCCGTGATTTCCGTACTGGGAGTTCCAGGATAGCTGGAAACAAAACGGACGCCTGCTTCATACAGGCCTCTGGCAACGGCCTCGTTGCCCAGCATTAATTGTTTCATCTATGTAGCTCCTCCAAATTTTCTATTCTTGTCAAAACCGGATTTATTCCTCCGGCTGATTTCTCAAATCCAGAATGCGCTTGGCCTTGCCCTGGAACCGCTCCAGGCTCTTAGGCTCCACCAGGGTCACCCTGGTTTCCAGGCCCAGCACGCTTTTCAGCCGGTCGTGAACGCTCTTCTGCAAAGCCTCCAGCGCCCGGTAATTCTCCAGCAGATCGCCGTTGAGCAGCTCCACCTTAACCTCCAGGTTATCCATGAAGTTCCTCCGGCGGACCACCAGCTGGTAATGGGGCCCCACGTTCTCCATGCCCACCAGCACGCTTTCAATCTGGGTGGGGAACACATTGACGCCCTTAATAATCAGCATATCGTCGGTGCGGCCCATGCACTTTTCCATGCGGACATGGGTCCGGCCGCAGGCGCAGGGCTCGTAATTCAGCCTGGTGATATCCTTAGTCCGGTACCTGAGCACCGGCATTCCCTCACGGGTCAGGGTAGTGACCACCAGTTCCCCGGCCTCGCCCGGAGCCTTGTGCTCCAGGGTATCCGGATCGATGATTTCCGGCAGGAAATGATCCTCCGCGAAGTGGAGTCCGCACCGCAGCCCGCATTCGCCGGACACGCCCGGCCCTCCCAACTCCGTCATGCCATAATTGTCGGATACAAAAATCCCCATAGAATTTTCAATCTGGGTCCGCATCTCCGGCGTACAGGTTTCCGAACCCAGCAGGCCGATCCGCAGCTTATACTGCTCCATAGGATAGCCCGCTTCCTTCATGGCCTCCCCCAGATACAAGGCATAGGAGGGAGTGGCCACCAAACCGGTAACGCCAAAATCCCGGAACATCATCAGCTGCTTGGCCGTATTGCCCGAGGAGGCCGGAATCACCGTAGCCCCCAGCTTTTCCAGGCCGTAGTGCAGGCCCAAGGCGCCGGTGAACAGGCCGTAGCCAAAGGCGATCTGGATGATGTCCCCTTCGGTGGCGCCTCCGCCCACCGCCACACGGGCTACCTGGTCAGACCAATTTTCAATGTCCCGGCGGGTATACACCCCAACGGTAGGCTTTCCAGTAGTGCCGGAGGAAGCGTGGATCCGCACGATCTTCTTCATGGGCTGGGCCAGCATTTGGAAGGGGTAATTATCCCGGATGTCATCCTTCGTGGTACAAGGGATATATTGGACGTCGCTTAAGGTTTTTATTTTATCGCCGGTCACGCCGGCCTGGCGCAGCCGCTCATGGTAAAACGGCACATTATTGTAGCAGTAATCCACAATATGCTTCAACCGCTCCAATTGCAAGGCTTCCAAATCCCTGCGGTTCATGGTTTCAATGTCTTTCTGAAAAAACAACCGTAACACTTCCCTTTTTCTTTTCAAAGCAAGGCCTTTTCCCCTAAGATTTGCCCTATTGCTCCACCATAAAAGCAGGCTGGCACAGCCTGCTTTTTTAACAAAAAGCACCTGCGTTTTTTCGTTTATGGTTCTAATGCCGCCTTAGCCTCCGGCGGCCTTCGCCCTCCTTTATGGCGTGAAGCTATTATACCATAATTCCGCCTGTTTGACAAATAGAAACCGCAGGAACAGCATGGTTCTTTTCGGGAAAAGAAAGTCCGCTTTTCTCCATCATGAAAGATTTCTCAGCCGGCGGAGCAGCGGCACCGCAAAGGTAAAAGCGCAGGCAATCCGCCTGCGCTTTTACTCAGCCTTCGCTTTTTGTAAAATAATCCAATCCGTTCAATTTTTGACGATATGATGCTTGGCCCGCCATTCCTCGGCGGTGCCGGTATAGAAAAAGTCGTTGGTTTCCCCGCTTTTCCATCCCGCCCTTTTAGCGATGACGCTGACCAGGAAGCACAGTGCCAGAGAGACGGCCATGGCCAGACAGGCATACAAGGGGCCGTTTGGGGTTTTGAAGCCGGAAACCGCCACCGGAACAAGGGCGGTCAGAAAGCCGCCGACCATCCCCGCCCAGGCGCCGGCCTTATTGATGCCCTTCCAATACAGCGCCACAGCGTAAGGCGCCAGGAAGGAGCCGGAGATGATTCCCCAGGAATAGGACATCATTTCCAAGATAGGAGTGGGATAGTTAGCCACCACATAAGAGCCCACGACGAAAATCAAGCAGAAAATACGGGTCAGCTTGGCCAGGGTTTTGTCCTTCATATTGGGCTTCAGCTTCGCCTTCACCAAATCCATGGTTACGGTGGAGCAGGCGGTCAGGGTGATGCTGGAAAGTGTGGACACAGACGCGGAAATCAGCAGCACCAGCACAATACCGATCAGGATATTGGGCAATCCGGCCATATTCAGCATCTGCGGCACGATGTAGTCCTTTCCTCCCTGGGGCAGCTCGCTGCCGAAGAACAAATGGGAGAAGGAACCGATAAAATAGCCGCCTCCCGCAACCAGCAGAGCGAAGAAGGTGGAAATAATCACGCCCCGTTTTACCTCTTTGTCATCCCGGATGCCATAATATTTATGTACCATCTGGGGCAGTCCCCAGGTGCCGAAGCTGGTCATCAAAATGGTGGCGACTAGGGAAACCAGCATTTGGGAATCCATGGGAGCCATCTGATTCTGTTCCATGTAGGAGATCATATTCTGGAAGCCGTTTTGCAGGCCGCCCACCTGGGGGCATATGATAATCATAGCCAGCAAGGCGCTGACGCCGAACATCATGATAATCCCCTGAACAAAGTCTGCCTTCAAGGTGGCCATATAGCCTCCCAGCACCAAAACCACCGCCGAACCTACGGCGATCAGAATCATGCATACTGTTTCATCAATATTCAGCAGCACAGAACAAACGCTGGTCAGGCCCTTATACACAGAGGCGGAGTAGGGCAGCAGAAAAATAAAAATAACGACGCCGGAAAAGAGCTTCATCGCCTGGCTGTTATACCGCATTTCGAACAGCTGGGGCATCGATTTGATTTTCAATCTTCTGGTACATTCCCGGGTCCGTTTTGCCAGCACGAGCCAAGCCAAAAGGGAGCCGAACACCGCGTTGCCAAGGCCCACCAGGCCCGACCACAGCCCATAGCTCCATCCCGAGCTGCCGGAATAGCCGATAAACATTACCGCGGAAAAGTAGGCTGTGCCGTAAGACAAGGCCGAAATCCACGCCCCTGCATTGCGTCCTCCTACCGTAAACGCCGCCATGCCCTTGCTGTTTTTGGAATTTAAAATTCCTACCGCAAGCATGAAAAGGACATAGACCGCTATGACGATCCATATAGTTGTTTCTTTGCTCATTGCCCTTCCTCCTTTATCACTTTAAAGCATCGATTAATCGATGCTTTAAACCACAAAAGAAATTTTACCTGTTTTCACTAAAAAAATCAAGCATTGTTTTCAAAATTCTTTTGTTAAGAATTTATTAATAGTTTTCTTTAATCCATTTTTATGGTAAAATAGAGAAAATAAAGGCAATTTGCTTGTAACCGGGAAGTTTTCCCGCTGCTGAAAGGGGTAACGGCGATTATGCTGCCGAACGACCAAGCGCTGATCGACGAAATTCTGCGTGAAAAGAAAAAAAACAACACTCTAATTCTGGCCCATACCTACCAGCCCCCCGAGGTTTTAGCGGTAGCCGATTTAACCGGAGATTCCTTCGCCTTGGCCAAGGCTGCCGAAAGCCTCGAGGCTCCCAGGGCGCTTTTGTGCGGGGTTCGCTTCATGGCGGAAACCTTGAAGATTCTGTCTCCGGAAAAGGAGGTCGTTCTCTCCCATCCTGACGCCGGCTGTCCAATGGCGGAGCAGATCAATCCAAAAGAGGTGGAAGCATACCGGAAAGCCCATCCGGACCATGGAATCTGCGCTTATGTAAACACCACCGCTGAGCTGAAAGCCCTGGCGGATGTCTGCGTCACCTCGTCCTCCGCAGTATCCATTGTGAGAAAGCTTCCTTATCAGGACATCTTATTCCTGCCTGACAAAAATTTAGGCTCCTTTGTGGCCGATGCCGTGCCAGAAAAAAACATCCACCTGATGAACGGCTATTGCCCGGTACATAACGAGATCACCGCCCAGGATATTCTAAGCATAAAGGCTGCCCATCCCGGCGCTAAAGTGGCGATCCATCCCGAGTGTCCTAGGGAAGCAGTTGCGCTGGCCGATATGATCGGTTCCACCAAGGATATCATCAGCTATGTGAATACCCGTGATGACGATATTATCCTGGCTACCGAGCGTGGCGTCTACGACAACCTCATTCTAGAATTTCCGGATCGGAAGCTTTACCAGCTTTGTCCCCAAAAAATGACCTGTGCCGATATGAAAAAGACCAATTTACAGCAAGTATATGACGCCTTGACCGGTAAGGGCGGCGAAGTCATTACCTTGGATGAATCTCTCCGGCTCAGAGCCTTAGGCAGCATTGCCAGTATGCTGCGGTATGGAAATTAATATAGCCGCGGCCAGCAGGCTGCCAGCTTTTTGCTGAGCCTCTTTGTGTTTTTATCATATAATCGATAAATCATATAAAGTTAAAACCGCATTGTGATATTTTCTATATCACAAAATATCGGAAGCTTAGTCGAACTGTTTTTCGCCTGCCAGGCCTTGACATTTGTTGAGCTCTTAGTCAACCGCTTTCCTGGAGGCGCTGCTTTTAGTTTTATTATAACAATTCAACGCGCGGGCTGCGTCCAGGCCCAGCCTGGGTTTCGATCGCTATTACAGCACTGCCTTCCTCGCGGGCGTTGCTTTTGGTTTTATTTATAACAATTCAACGCGCGGGCTGTGTCCAGGCTCAGCCTGGGTTTCAATCGCTATTACAGCACCGCCTTCCTCGCGGGCGCCGCTTTTAGTTTTATTTATAACAATTCAACGCGCGGGTTGCGTCCAGGCTCAGCCTGGGGAAAGGGGAATCGTAATTATGCCCCAAGAGCAAAATTATGACGTTATCATCGTAGGGGCCGGCGCCGCCGGCCTCTACGCCGCTTTAAACCTGGAAAAGGAGGCGAAAGTCCTCCTGCTTTCCAAAAAGGAGCTCGCTCTTTCCAACAGCTCCCTGGCGCAAGGCGGAGTCGCTTCCGTAGTATATCGGGAAAACGATGATCCGGAGCTTCACTTTCAGGACACCTTGATCGCGGGCAAGCATCAAAACAATCCCGACGCGGTGCGTGTCCTGGTGAACGAAGGGCCGCAGGATGTGCTGAACATCCAGCGTCTGGGAGTGGATTTCGACTTAGCCGGCGATGGCCGAATCCAGATGACCCTGGAGGCGGGACATTCCCGCCATCGGATCGCCCACCACAAGGATTCTACCGGAAAAGAAATCGTGGACAAGCTGCTATATAGGGTAAAAAGGCTTGCCAATGTGACGATTTTGGAAAACGCTTTGCTCTTTTCCCTGACAAAAACGGAAAACGGCTTCTACGCCGGGGTCCAGCATCAGGGAGAAGCTTTTTATGCGGGAGCTTCTTATGTGCTGCTGGCTACCGGAGGAATCGGGCGTATTTACCAATACACCACCAATTCCGCTATTGCTACCGGCGACGGCATTATGTTTGCACATGAGCTGGGAGCTGAAATCAAGCATTTGAGCTGGATTCAATTTCATCCCACCGCCTTTGCCGCGGAAAAGGACCGGGAGCGCTTCTTGATTTCCGAGGCGGTTCGGGGAGAGGGCGCCAATCTGTTAAACTGCTACGGCGCCCATTTCACCTCCAAATATGATTCTCGGGGAGATTTAGCCCCCCGGGATGTGGTATCCAATGCCATTATGCAGGAAATGGCCGCTACCGGCAGCGACCGTTTCTATCTGGATATTACGTATAAGGACCCGGATTTCCTAAAAAGCCGTTTCCCTATGATCTATGAGCGCTGTCTCACCGAGGGAATCGATATCACCAGCGACTGGATTCCAGTGTTCCCCTGCCAGCATTATTTGATGGGCGGCATCAACGTGGATTTAAACGCCCGTACCCGGGTTTCCCGGCTGTACGCGGCGGGTGAATGCTCCCATACCGGGGTTCACGGCAGGAACCGGCTGGCCAGCAATTCTCTTTTGGAGGCTCTGGTATTCGGCAGACGGGCTGCACAGGATATTTCCGCCCATCTGAAGCGGGAGCAGCCTCCCTTGGGGCCGGCCCCTGAACAGGTGAATCTGGGCGGTAAGCCTATGCACCACGGCTACCGGACAAAGATCCGGGAAATCCTGCAGAATGCCTATTTTGTCATTCCAAAGCCAGAGGCTTTTCAGGAGGGCCTCAGCACCGTCAACCAAATTTTACAGGAGCTGGAAACCGGCGGCTACGCCCGCGGCCAGGATTTTGTGGAAGCGAAAAGCGCCGCGGTCTGCGCGAAAATTATCTTAAGCGAGGTTTTGAATGAAAATGATGCTTAATTCCTTTTATGTGGACGATCTCATTAAACGGGCGATTCAGGAGGATATCAACTATCTGGACGTCACCTCCGACTATCTTCTGCCCCCTGAACAGACTGGCGCCGCGAAATTCGTGGCGAAGGCCTCCGGAGTGCTGTGCGGCTTGGAGGTCGCTTTTCGGGTCTTTCAGCTGTTAGATCCTACCTTTTCCGCCAAAGCCTATCAATCCGACGGAGACCCGGTTGAAAAGGGCGACCTGATCGCGGAATTTACCGGAAACGCCCGGCAGCTTCTGAAAGGGGAGCGAACTGCTCTGAACCTTTTGCAGCACATGTCCGGAATCGCCACCGCAACCGCCCAGGCTGTGGCTCTGACGAAGGGCACCAAAGCCTCTATCGCGGATACCCGCAAAACCTTGCCCGGACTCCGGGCCCTGCAAAAATATGCCGTCACCATAGGCGGCGGAAAAAACCACCGCTTTAACCTCTCCGACGCCGCCATGCTGAAGGATAATCATATCGACGCAGGGGGCGGTATTACCAGCGCTATCAGCAAGCTGCGGGAAAAGGTGGGCCATATGACCAAAATCGAGGTGGAAACCCGGAGCCTGGACGAGCTGAGAGAAGCTCTGGCGGCTGGAGCGGATATCATCATGCTGGACAATATGACGATAGAGCAAATGGCGGAGGCGGTCAAAATCACCGGCGGCAAAGCTCTGCTGGAGGCTTCCGGCAATATTACCGCAGACACGATTCAGGCCGTAGCCGCTACCGGCGTGGACATCATCTCCATCGGGGCCCTCACCCATTCGGTAAAGGCCTTCGACATTTCTATGAAAATTTCCTTATGATGAAAAACGATTGAAGCTGCCAGTAAATAAGCGGTATATAAAAGCCTCTGAAAGAACAGCATCGACGGCTGACCTTCCGCTAAAACGAGCAATAAAGAGGAGTTCCTGCCAAATTAGGCGCGCCGGATAAGAAAGTAATTTTATAAGGGATACCGTGCAGCACCTAGAAGGTGCTGCACGGTATCTTTTGCTATGCTGCGAATTTGAAGCTTTGCCGATTATCCTGGACTTCTTTCATACATATCAAGGCTTTCCTTTTTGACAGGGCTGTCCAGAATCCCCACTACTGTGAAATAGATATCCGCCCTGGCATGGCAATAGCTGTCGTACTTGTCGTTGTTGTGGACTTCAATGCGCTCAATCAGTAAATTGGCGATAGTTGGCGTGAAGCTCCTTAATATCGGTCACCTCCCGTAAGGTGCGAAGGACAGCTTCAAAGCCACCACCTCTAACATCTCCAGAATTTCTGGTTGCGTTTCAGGCCTTTTGCCGTACAGAAATGCAGCTTTTTGCCGCAGTTGGGATAAATATCACCCATCCCAAAAACAAGCTTTTCTGCCTGTCGCAGCAGGTCCGCGGCGATGTCTGCAAAGCTTCTCCTTAACCATTGCTCCTCGGCAATAATCGGCTCCTGTGCAATATCCGAGACGATCTGATGCTCTTCCTCTGGCTTGTAGATGGTTTTATGCACCTTGCAGCTGACGGCAGCGGCATTAAATTCACAGAACAGCTGGTGTACTGCCTGTTTTCAAGAATGCCGACAATCGTTTTCTGATCCTATTTGCAAGAGCCGATTTCTATCTTTTTCGCATATAATCAGTCGATGCATTTATAATAAGGATTTGCTCTTTCTCCAGCTGTCTTGCGATCTGCGACGCACCGCGCCCGGCAAGACAAAGCGCGTAGATTTTACGTACTGCTTTGGCGGCTGGCTCGTCAATCAGCCATTTCTCTTTATCATTCGGGGCTTTCATATGCCCAAACGGAACAGCGGAAGATACTCGCCTGCCGTTATCTGCTTTGGCCTGCCATACCGCACGGATTTTCTTGGAGGTCTGCGCCGCATACCACTCCTTGGAAATATTGTGGAAGGGCGTCATCTCCACGCCGTCACCGGTCAAGATGTCTACTCTCTCCTGTATGGCGATAAAGCGGATACCCCGCGGCAGATCCACCTGCGTCAGCCTGCTCACGCCTGAAGCGGGATAGGCCTTTTATGGTGCCGATTTCTCCGTTTTCCGCCCTCCTTTCCATGCGCTGAAAGGGCGGTCTTTATATGCCGTCGTCTACGGTCAGGCAGGCAGTACAGCGCCGTTATTTTCCTTCCTGCTGCCCATTGATTTTTTCTCCTTTCCGGCAGCCAGGCATAACAAAGGCTTATTTATCCTACTATGCCTAGCCTCTCTTTCCCATTCTGCGATTTATCCGATAAGCTGTTTCCTTAAACTGCTCCAAGGCATTCTACCTTCCAGTCGTGCTGAATGAGTTCTGACATCATAAATCATGCCGTCGATTTTTAGCTTGAAACCGCCTTCTCATCTGAAGCACATCAGCTTTCCGCTCTCAATAACGGCTTTAGGAGTAATGTCTGCGATTGCCGTCTATTTCGTTTTCTCCTATCGACTCTGGCGGAAGCCTTCACATCATATCGAGGTTGAAGATAAGGTCTTTTGTCTCTTTCATATATACTTATCCTACCTTTCGCACCGGCTTCTGCGACCGCGGGCCATTCTCCGGTTGTAAGCTTATACCGTACTGTGTTCCGTTCGTCGCTTTTCCTATGTCGGTTTTGGCTGCATACGGACTGCCGCTCCAGAGCGGAAATCTGTTCCCGTCTGTTTTGAGCAAACGAGACAAGCTCCTGCCGCACGGCGGGGAACATGCTGCTTGATTATTCGCCGCAGGACAAAATGTTTGTCAATGCTTTGGGGAAAGCTCCCACATGCTTTTCAAAAAACGGAGACATCATTTTGTTTAAGCTTCATTTTTCGCTTCCTTCAAAGCAGTTATTACACCGGCAAGGTCTGTATTGATACAGATAGATTGTTTTGCGATGGCATCTGGGCAGACAGCTTCTCCCAGATTGATGCAGGCGTAAACCGTTTTCGGGTTCTGATAGGTCATCTTCCAAAACGGATATTTGATGATAGCAGGAGTATTGCTGCCTACGCCCAGTTCCAGAAAGAGGATATGCAGTCCCGTATGGCGGCGCAGGAAATCCTCGTAGCGGCGAGCCGCATTGTGCCAGCCCTCATCTTCCACAAAGGTCATATCCGTCCGCAGATTCATCGCCATAGGCGCACCGCAGACGGGGCAGTACGGCACGAGCTTACCGGGGATCTTTCTGTTTTCTTGTTTGTCCAGCATTTTTCTGACAACCGTTTCATTGTGATAGGTTTTCTGATGGCAGGGCTTTGAACACTGCCAGAGGCCGTAATCTCCCTGTGTATAGAACAGGCGGCTCTTATCAAATCCGGCTTTTTGAAAGCAATGATCCACATTAGTGGTCAGCACAAAATAGTCCTTGCCGTCGACGAGCCGGAGAAGCTCGTTGTAAATCGGCTTCGGCGCATCCATATAGCGGTTGATATAGATATACCGGCTCCAGTACGCCCAGTGTTCTTCCAAGGTTTCAAAGGGATAGAAGCCGCCGGAATACATATCGGAAAGCCCGTACTTTTCGATGAAATCGCCGAAAAATTTTTCAAAGCGTTCGCCGGTATAGGTAAAGCCGGCAGAGGCAGAAAGTCCGGCTCCTGCGCCGATCACAATTGCATCGGCTGTTTTAATTTCATATTTGAGTTTTTCTATCTGCTCTGAGCAGCTTTTCGT
Source organism: [Clostridium] leptum DSM 753 (assembly GCA_000154345.1). Taxonomy (GTDB): domain Bacteria; phylum Bacillota; class Clostridia; order Oscillospirales; family Acutalibacteraceae; genus Clostridium_A; species Clostridium_A leptum. The sequence goes on along the minus strand of DS480350.1, from coordinate 300,041 downwards.
AGATGTCGTAGTCCCGCTCCTTGAATACATTGAAGATCACCTCGATTTGGTTTGGATTTTCCCGCTGCCACTGGATCACCGTCTGAATAGCGACCTGTGCCGCCAGCTCGTTGGGAAAACGAAACTCACCGGTGGAAATACAGCAAAACGCTACGCTGTGAAGCCCGTGTCTCGCCGCCAAATCAAGACAGGAACGGTAGCAGTCTGCCAGCAGCCTTCGGTCGGAAACCGCAACAGCATCGCCGATGACCGGGCCGATCGTGTGCAGCACATACCGGCAGGGCAGGTTGTAGGCTTTTGTGATTTTCGCTCTACCGGGTTCTTCTTTATGCCCCTGCCGCTTCATCAGTCCGGAACATTCCAGACGGAGCTGTACGCCCGCATAGGTGTGGATGGCGTTGTCGATGCAGCCGTGGCAGGGAACGAAGCAGCCCAGCATACCACTGTTCGCCGCGTTGACAATAGTGTCGGCGGCAAGGGTAGTAATATCGCCCCTCCAGAGATACAGGCCGGGCTGTACCGGCGTCAAATCCTGAAATCTTGTGACGCCCCGTTCGACAAGGCGTTCAGACAAATAGGCGTCCTGCACGCTCAAAAATTCTGCGCTGACCGGTAAGGGCGGGCGCACATTCATCAGGCTCCGCAGATACCGCTGCTTTTCTGAATGGGAATCCAGTACACGGATATTCTCATATTCTTTGCGCTCCTTTATCAGATAATGGAGCAGAAAATCCAGCCGTTCGTTCTGTGTCATACCGTTACCTCCGTTCGATTGCCTTTGCCGGGCAGATTTCATAACAGTTCCCGCAATGCAGGCAGTGGGCCTGCTTGATGACCGCCGGCACAGAGATCAAGTCAATACAGCTTTGCGGACAGACCGTTTCACAATCCCCGCAGCCGGTACAACCGGTTGTGATGAAATATCCTCCCGCTTCCACCTTCATTTTCCCAAATGTAAAAGAAAATCGTTCTATCGGTGTTTTGGAAAGGTCAAACCATTCTCCGCTGCCATCATAAATTTGGAACACTGTCAGCGCATTTTGGGATTCCTGTGTGGGATAAATCTTCCACATATATGGATTTTTTTCAAACAGCCGAGGCAAAAGCGTATTTCCAAGCTCTTTTACCTTTCCCCGCAGCGATATTGCCGAGCAGGACATGGTGCTCTTGCCCTTCATTCCCGTCAGCGCAATATATCCCTTTTTCTTCAAGCGGTCATAAAAGCTCTTGCCCTTTGCAGTCAGAAAGTAAAGGCTGTTTTCATCGGCGTCCATCATATCGACGGCGCAGGTAACAGGCAGCCCGCCATCGTCAATCGTTGCTGCGATAGCTGTATGGATTTCTTCCTGTAAATATTTTAAGTATCTGCCTGCTGACATAGCATCCCCTCCCTCCAAAAGGAAAGCCGGAGCCGTTCTTCCGACAGCCCCGGCCGATTGGAATTTTCCGCTTAGGCAAAGAAGAAGCCTGCTGTCATATCCAAATAGTTTTGACCGCTGTATGCAGGATACTGCCTGCCGACTTCCGCCTTAAACTCGTCTGCGTTCTTGCAGCCTGCCGCAATCTTTTTCAGATTCTCCAGATAGTCGATCTTTGTCTGGGCGTCTTTCAGATCCTCCGGCGTGTAGTGCGAGGTGAGGATCAGGTTATAGCCCTTTGCAATGTAGCTGCGAAGCTCTGCAATCATGGCGTCGGCATGACCTGCACCTGCCACGATGGAGTGGCAGTCATGGCCCAGCATGTGGGTGTAAACCACGTTGATTTCAGGAATCTCCACATCAAAAGCATCTGCTGTCTGCTTGATAATAAAATCCATGCCGCCGATGGTCACCTTGCCGGATTCCACCACATTGGTGATCTTGTGGACGGAGGAATCAAAGCTTTCTCCAAATGAGCTGGTAAAGCTGTCGATTAGAGCCTTGCCGCCGCCGTTTTCGGAATAATCCACGGCGTTCTGCGTTGCAAATTTCGGCACACTGGGCAAAAAAGTCGCTCCCGCGCCATGATAGGCAACAAGCATACCCTCTCCTTCCATATCCTTCAAATATTCCGTAAGCTCTCTGATATTGTCAAAGAAGCAGGGAGACTCAATGATAACGGCTTTCCCATTTTTCTCCACGACGAACACCTCGTCGTCGATAAAGTCATTGGTCTTATAGGCGTGCAGTTTAATGCCGCCAAAATCGTAGATGTTCATTTCGCCTTTTGTAAGTTTTACAGATGTAAAAGTATTTTTGTTCATGATGATAGCCTCCTGAAAATGATTCTGCATATTTCGAGCTCCGCAGCGGCCGTCCTGCGTAACTCTTGTCTTTATTATAGCGCTTAAGGCTCTGTTGTAAAGTAAGCACAATATTGTGCTGTAGTTACCTAAAGGATACTATTAGGCAGCTGCCGGAAGAAAATAAATGTGTATCCACGGGATTTTTAAGCCTTTGAAGGCTTAAAAAATTTTGATCTCCAGCGGCTTCTTGACGAAAAATCCGCCATATTGTATAATTAGAAACAAGGTTTCTATCAGAAACTATAGGAGGTAAGAATCATGAGTGAGCAAAAATCAGTGAAAGACCTTCCTGCTTGTCCGGTGGAAACGACGCTGACGCTGATCGGGGATAAATGGAAGGTTCTGATTTTGCGTGATCTGATGCCGGGGACAAAGCGATTTGGAGAGCTTAAAAAATCAATCGGGAATGTGTCGCAGAAAGTGCTGACGGCGCAGCTTCGGGCAATGGAGGAGAGCGGACTGCTTACCCGAACGGTCTATGCCGAGGTACCTCCACGAGTGGAGTACACACTAACTGAGCTTGGAAAAAGCCTGAAGCCCATTTTAGACGCCCTGTGGAATTGGGGAGAGGAATACAAGGCCGCCTTGAGATGATCTCTGCCTACAAGAGTAAAAATTAGAGACTGAAAAAGCTTGATTTCAAACCGTTTTTAGCGCATAAACTTTGAGGGGTAAGGTGTTTGTACCTTACCCCTCGATTTTGCATTTGAAAGCGTCTTCCTCTATATATCGCACTCGAATATAAGCATTTCACATTGATCGTCAACTGCCGGTTCTTTCTTGTAATTGGAATAGGTCGATATGCTTTTGAAGCCACATTCTCTTAAATATGCTTCCATTTCGCCGTATCGGTACAAGTGCGTCTGAAAATCCATGCTTTCGCTTTGCAATAACTCAGCGCCATTATAGAGTTCGTAAATAGATGGAGAAAACTGCGTCTGGCTGGTTTCATCATAGTGGTTTTTTCCTTTCAGGAGTAAGTCAAATCCCTCTTTCGTTTTCACCGAAACACTTGTTTGGTAGCCGCTGTCCTCGCTACACCTGTCAAAGACGGTATCAGCAGCGAACACAAATTTCCCGCCGGGAGCCAGCAGCTCTTTCATCTTCTGTAAAATCCCTTTGCATACACTCATGTCTGTAAACAAGGAGATTGAGCCGGAGGGGATAAAAATATAATCGAACTTTTCCTGTACGGTAAAGTTGATAATGTCTGCCTGCATTACTCTTGCGTTCGGCGCCTTTCGCTTTAATTTTCCCAGCATTTCTTCTGATAAGTCCATTCCGAAGATATCAAAGCCACGCTCTAAAAACGGAATCAGGAAGCGCCCGCTGCCGCACAGGGGTTCTAAAATTTTCTTGCCCTTTTCTGCATAGGAAAGATAGAAGTCCAATTCGTCCTGCGGCGCTTGCTCATGTAAGATTTCGTACATTTCGGTGCATAAGCTGCCATAATAGTTTTGCTTTAACTCACTCATTGATGATTCTTCTAAAATCACTCACAAATTCGGCTCGATAAAATGCACGGCAGAGGTATCCCAATATTTTTTGTAGACCCGGCTTTCATTCCCATCTAGGTTAAGCTGGTACATCCGAAATGTCACCAAAATGTTTTTCGGCTGCCATTGCTCCTCATACGAATACTGGTACTTCATCCCCACATTCCGCATCACGCCGCCGCTTCGGGGGTTGTTTCGGTCATGGGTTGCCGTGATATAGGACAGGCCGTCCTTTTTTACCTGCTTAATAACCGCCTTAGCCGCTTCTGTCACAATCCCTTTATGCCAGAACTCCTTGCGAAGCCCGTAGCCAAAATCGTGATGCTCTTCCATGTCCACTTTGATGTAGCCGATGGGATAATCGTCCGCTTTCAGACAGACCGCATAGGCATAGGCTTGCGGCTGGGCATATTTTGCCGCGTACCGTTCCTCATAAAACCGCTTCGCTTCTTCCATGTTTTTCACAGGATACCAAGGCAAAAATCTGTTGACTTCCTCATCCTGAAGGATAAGAAACAGCGCCTCCATATCCTGTTCCGTGAATTTTCTCAAAATCAAACGCTCTGTTTCTAATGCCGGTGTATTCATCTGGTTCCTTTCACTGCTCAAGTTCTCCCAAGGCTTCTGTGCAAGGCTCATGTATAAAAGCGGATAGGGGTTCCCCTGTTCATCATAATCCGTCCTTTTGTAAACCTGAAAGCCCATGTGTTCATAAAACCCCTTGGCCTGCGGGTTCTGCTCATTGACTGCCAGCCGTTTTACACCATAGCTTTCGATCCCGTATTGGATCAGGCGTTTCCCTAAGCCTTTGCCGCGCTCTTCCGGGGAGATGAACAGCATTTCCAATGTGCCATCCTCAACCCCCATAAAAGCCACGGGGCGGCCCGCGTCATCTTCTGCAATCATCAGATGGGCGATCCCCTTCAATGCCTGTGGGACATATTCTTTGATACTTTTGATTTCACCGTCCGACAGAAACAGGTGGGTGGCTCTTACGGAGCTTTCCCATACCTCCAGTAACCGATCGATTAAATTCGGAATCCTGTCTGTTGCTTCAATAATTTTCATGACTGCTCCCATATATGAAAAATCTTTTGACATTAGCTTATCATAGCTATAAGGCTAAAATCAATATTCTTAATTTGAATCTCTATTGTAATCAACAATACTCAAATGCTTCGTTCCTCTAATTTTTCAGTTGTTACATAGAAAATTAAAGGCTAAAAAGTCCTGGCTTCAAGCCCTTTTTAAAGCATAAGCTTTGAGGGGTAAGGCGTTATTCCTTACCCCTCAGTTTTCCGTTTGAAAGTGTTCAGTATTGTTGTAAAAAGCGGAAGCGTCAGCGCAGGCAGGCGGTTACATACTTGACGGGCACATCCATTCGCTCGGCGATTTCAACCACGGTCATCCCAGAGGCTGAGAACCTGCGGCAGACTGTCTTCATAGACTCCCCAATTTCTATGATATGAAGATCCGGGTCATATAAACGAACCACCCTTTGTCCCCAGCTGTGCTCCTTTACTGGGTGAACGTAACGGATTCCTTCCAGCGCTTCCAGCCCTGTCAAAAAGCTTTCGAAATTTTCTTCTTCAAAGTAAAGCTCTGCGTCATTGCCGCCAAAGCTGATGTCTTCCGCAGCCTTTGAGAGGAATCCCATCCAGCTTTCCTGGGTTTGCAGGCAAAGCCCTCCGGTCAGGGTGACGTTTGCGCCAAAGTCAAGGATCACCCTCAATCCCAGAACTTCCCGATAAAACCGTTTCGACGCTTCTAAGTCGGATACCACCAGCAAAGGGTTTTTCAGCTTCATGCTCTTCCTCCCGCTCATTTCTTTTTCTTGCCGCTCCGTCCGGGTTCAGCGGCGCATCTTTTCATTAAAGACAGTATACCCTGTCCCGGCCTGAAGCGCAAGCGAAATAAAAAAGCAAGGCCTAAGGCAAGCTTTCCAGTATGGCCCAAGCCGCGGAAAACAGGCCGCTCCAGGCGGCGGAGGAGCGGGCGGCCGGACCGTTTGAACGCCAAGAGTCATCAAAAAATAATTCTCCGACGCCCTGTCTGTGGCTCTAACCGGGTGTAAAAAGCCGTTTTCTACACATGCGCTGGGCCAACGCCCGCCGGCCATTAAAAAGCCGTCCGCGCCGATTTATTTTACAGCCAGATAAAAATACTGTCCGTCTCTCAGATTCAGATTATAAAACAGCTTTCCCGCCGCCTCGCCTGTGGTCTGCTTCACCGTCAGCCTATTCCCTTGTAGGGAAACCGCTGCCGTACTCAGGCCCGGAGCCGCAAACCCGGCGTTGCATTTTGTGTAATCCCCCTCCGCCACATACTCACTGAAAGCTCTGGTCTGATAAAACACAAACACAAATTTTGGCGTAAACGGCAGTGTAAAGTGCTGTTCCGCGTCACCGGTGCCGGCATAGCTGTCCAATAAATAGGGCGAATCAAATTTCTCTCGGTCGGCGGCGGAAAGATGAGACACTGCATCCTGCAGATGCCCTCCGATCACGCTGTCTAAAATCAGGTTATCCTCTGTAAAATCACTTCTCATGGGCTTATCGGTGCCCAGCCAATTATTTAGGCTTAACGCCGGCGTTTTATTGCTTGTGGGCATAAAGTAACCTCCTTCTATTCCGGACTGTATGCGTCAATCTGGTTCCAGGTCATTTCGGCGGCATCCATCTGGTCAAACGTCTTGTCCATGCTGTCAATCCGATTCCAATCCAGGGTCCTGAAATCAAACTCCGCTTCCAGGTGACAGGGCAAAAACTCCTTGGCCGCCGCCTTGATCTCCTCCTGGCCCTGAAAATCCTCCAGAAAGTCAAAGCAGTTAATATAAATGGACGCGCCATCCAGATTTTCCTTTACCTGAGCCCGCAGTCCGCAGGCCACCAGCGCCCTTTCCAAATCCTCCCGGGTATTGTTTCGATTATTGATAGCTCCCCGGTAAAGCAGCATTTCCCTGCGTTCCCGCAAAGGCAGCAAGGTTTTGGGCTTGCCATAAATTTCTTCCCTCCTGGAGATTCCTTCCCCCTGGGCGGTGGGGAGAAACGCCTCCCGCTCCAGCTCGTCAAGGCCGTCCTCCAATAAGTCTAGCCCCGCCGCATAAGCCGCCAGCTCCGCGTAAACCAGCGTGCCCTTCTCCAGCTTATAGATACCCAGCGGACGCAGGGCATCCCGTAACGCTTGCAGCCTGCTCATTGCTCGTCCTCCACTTTGGGAGAAACCCCTATGGTTCCCGCCACCGCCAGCTGGCCGCTTTGCACCGCCACATCATGACACAGCAGCGGCTCCGGCCAGCATTGCTCTACGCCCTCGACTCCGTAAACTACAGCGGCGGCCCTGGTCATGTAAACAGACTCCCCGATAGACAGGCCTCCCATATAATCCCGTAAGGCTTGCTCCGCCAACAGCTTCAGCTCGGAATAATCGTATCCCGCCTTTGGTACCAGATACAATATGATATCTACAGAAACCTTTTCCGCTCCCTTCACTTGAACGTCCACGTTGATTTCCTTCAAAGCGTTCAGGTCGTTCTGGATCTGGGTAATCACCTCGCCTCCGGGGACATCCCCCCTGGAGGCCACATATACGTCTACCGTGCCCGTGCCTCTGGCTCTGGGCGATACCGCCGCCGAATACACGCCCTCATATTGCAAGGCAAATTCCCGGTAAAAGGCGCTGTTGGTACCGTTGGGAATGTTGCGGCAGCTTTCCAGCACTCTCTCCCGAAGCTCCTCGTCGCTTTCTCCGTCGGCGCCGCCGGTAAACGCGTCCCGGTTGGTTACCGCCGTCACTCCCGGAGGCGGCGTCACCAGCACCTTAATGGTTTCCGCCGCCGCATTAGCCTGCGCGCCGCCTTCCTCAGAGGCCGCCGGGACGGAAACGGAAAAATCCCCCGCCTTTAAGATTCCTTTCCGGGTGGTGACAAAACGCAGTCCCTCCTCCTGGGAAACAGCGCACACCGTGCCCTCGGGAATGGTCACATCGTACAGCAGGGCGGCCTCCCGGGAAAATTCCAGCGTTCCCTGAGAACGGACGGCGCTTTTCCGCTGGATTCCCCTTTGCTGGGCGTGATAATCCAGCTGGATGCCCTGGGCCGTCTGAGGAAAGACCTGGCGCTTCAGCCAGTCCAGATTGGTGCAGGCGGAGAACAGCTCTCCCGCCAGAACCTTCAGCCGGATGCCGATGTCCGAGGCGTCGTCGGCTGGAAAGCCAGCAAGCTCCTGAAACCGGTCCTGCATTCTGGAAAGTATGGATTCATAGGTTTCGCTCATATCAACACCTCCAATTCCATCTGTTTCCGGTCCGCCAAAAGGGAGACCGTTAAGGAAAGCTGGTCGGGCCCGGTCATACCTGCCCGCACCCCCAGAGGGGTCACCTCCGCCATGGGCTTGAGGGCCTCCCTCACCATCTGCATGGCGGTTTCCGAAAGTGCCTCCCGGTTTCCATAGCTGCCCTTTAGGGTATACAACCGGCTCCCCAGCTGCTGGTCATAAAAGAAGCTTCCCTTTTTTACCGTGAGCCGGAACATCACCCGCTGCAAAAGCTCCTGGGCGCCGCTGATCCGCACCGGCAGTCCGCTGCCATTCGTTTGAAAATCCCCGTCTTTGATCGCTGTATCCATAACCGCCTCCTTATTGTTCTGCGCCGTTAATAAACACCTGGCCCTCCAGCTGGATTTTCCCATCCCGGGTCAGGGTGATTTTCGCTCCTCCTGAGGAAAACAGAACCAGCTCGCCCGGCTGCAAGCCCTTTGGGTCGATTTCCACTCCCAGGCAGAAGGTCTTTTCTCCGGAAACCACGCCCACCGCGTTTTCCCCGGCGGGAGGCAGGCTCTTCACTCCATAGGGTCCTGCGGCGGCTACCTCCCGGTACTCCGACGAGGACTGAAGCAGCAAGCCGCCGTTCTGTTCCCCCGAGATTGTCCCCGCCACCGGCCTTTCCGCTTCCTTTTGCCGGGAAGCTATCTTTTTACCCAGCCACATCGCTTTCCGCCTCCCAATCCTTCCTTAAAATTACCAGCGTTTGTTCTCCCGCGGAGTCCAGCCGGTAAGAAATCCCGCTCACCTTCAGCGCTTCAAAATCACCCAGAACAGGGTCCGCCACCCTGGCCCGGGTCTCCAGCGGCAAAATTCTTTCTCCCGGACAGGCCAGTTCGAGCTGGTAGGCCTGCTCCCGGCTTTTGTCCAGCAGCAATTGTCCTCGGAATACTGGGGTTTTCGGATCATCCACCGCGTTCAGCAGGCGGCGGCGGAGGATTCCATCTCCCGCCGCCTGGGAATCCCATACCTGGGTGCTGTAGCCGCCCAGCCGCTCTGAGCGGACTAAAACCTGGGAAAGCCGCTTGCACCTCAGACGCTCCTCCCGGATAGAGGCGTAGAAAATTCCTCCGCAGTTGGAAAACAGCGCCTCAGCCTCCGGGTCCTGGGGCTCCATTTGAAGCTCTCCGGTAAAGGTTACCTGGGGCCGGGTGCCTAAAGCGTCCCGGCAGAAGCTCTCGATCACTTCCCACTCACTGGCGCCCTTTTCAATTTGGAGCTTGGTGGAAAATGCCTTGTCTTTTCCCGAAAACTCCGAAAAGCCATAGGGCTGGGCATGGCGCTGGTAAATCAGCCTGGTGGATGGCACGTAATAGGTCTGAGGGATCGCCTCGTTGTCCAGCAGGAGCGCCGCCATGCTTCTGGAGCACACTTCAATTCCCGCCCCGTCCCCATCCACAAGGATCGTCTGCTCGTCGATCAATCCCCGGAAAAACACCGCTCCGTCCTTTACGACTTGAATCGTGTGAAATTCCGGCAGACGCTGTCCGCTCCCAAGCGGTTCCAGGGGAAACCGGGCTTCCAGGCTGTGAGCCGGGGCGTCCCGGTCTGCGGAAAAACGGACTGACGCCGGCTTTGTGAATTCCCTCGTTTCTCCTCCATAAGCCGTTAATCGGTAAATCACCGCAGCGCCACCTTCTCTCCCGCAGCCAGCTGGTCGGGGCGCTTCACATTAGGATTCCGCCGTGCCAGCTCAGAAATGGAAATCCCATATAGTTTAGAAATGTCCCAGAGGGTTTCCCCCTCCTGTACGATATGGTAATCCTTGCCCTCCCGGAGGACCGGAATTCCTTCCCCGACCTGTTCCCAAAACTCGAACCGATAGCCTACGATATCCGGTCCCGCCTGGCCGGCCATGGTCAGAGAAACCAAGCTGGCCTCGAACCCGGTGGAATCCGGCAGGATTAATAAGCCGGTTCCTCCCTGTTCGCACAGGGCCGCCAGCGTCCGGAACTGGAGGAGGCAATCTTCCCCGAACAGTTCCCCCTCTCCTGTGACGATCCGCTTTCCCGGGCCTAGGTCCTGCAAAAGGTTTCCCTGTCCGGGCAGCTTCCACTCTTTGATCTCCCGGCGGCAAGCCACCTGTATGGTCTTCGGGTTGTGCTTCCAGGTGTAGTCCTGAAACCGCATCAGCGCTGTGTTCATAGCTCTACCTCCCATAAGCCGGAGTACCGTCTGGCATCCCGCTCCATGGCCAGGGAGATGTCCTCTGTTTCAGGCCGGCGGTTTCCCGCACTCTGAACGGGTGTCGCTTCCCGCTTGTAAACGATTTTGGTTTCCGGCGGACTTCCGCCTGACCAGGGGATTTCCCTTTTGGTTCTCCGGCGCACCTTCACTTTTCTAGGCTCCTTCATGTCAGCTCCATCCTATGGGAAGCGATCAGGGAAACGCCCTCCAGAACCGTGTCGTTGATCCCGGCAGATTCGCTGATCTCATTCCATTCACAGCCGGAATAGATAATCCGGCGGTCCGGCTTGACGATCACCAGGTTAAAGCCGGAAAGCTCAAAAAAGCTGACCCCGTCATCTAACGCGCCCTCGCAGGCATAGACTCGGGAAAGCTCCACAAAATGCTTGGTTTTTCCTGGCACAGTGCCTACCGGCTCAGCGCTTCCAAAGGCCTCCACATAGTGGCTCTCCCGGGCAGAGTGGGCTTTATATCCCTCTACCACCGCCAGCTTTCTGCCGTTAACCTCCAAATAAATATCCCGGCTGGTGGGAAAATTTCCATTTTCCATAGGCTCCTCCTTATACCGTAATGCTGGCCTGGATCACGATCTGGTTCAGGCCTCTGGCGGCGGTAAATTCCACCGTCACGACGCACACCGACGGGTCCTCTCCTGAAGCGGCCACGACTGGGGAACGGTAGCTGTCCAGAATTCCCTGAAGCCGGTACTCCTCCAGCTTCACCGCTGTCTGAGTCGCAAGGGCGCTTCTGGTCTTTTCATTGTTTCTGGCCCCTGCCAGCATCCTCTTCAGAGAGGCTCTAATCCCGGCGATCACTGTATCGATGATCAGCACCGTATTGATGTCGTGGAAGGTCCGGTCGGAAACGCCGTCTGTTTTCGTTCTGGTGCTGACGCCCCGAATCAGCTCTGCCCGGCCAGCCCGCATTTCCAAAACCGCCACGCCGTTTTGCAGCAGAATGTCCAGCTCCTCCTCGGGAAACGCCTTGGACAGTCCTGTGATTCCCTCCAGCACCGCGCCGTTGAGAGCCGCGGATGGATCCGCCGCAGCCGCAAGCCTGCCAGCCAAGGCGGCCGCAAGCAGTCCGCCGCCGGCAGGCTTGCCCTCCGGCGCCTGGCACAAAAGCATCATCCGCTCGCAGTTTAACTGATTGGCAAAGGCTGCCGGATCCTCTCCGGAAAAGCAGCCTACCGCCACCCGTTCCCGGCCGCTGTCTGAGGCGGCCGCCGCGCTGGCCTTTAGAAGCTGTAAAACCGCCCCCTGGGTGCTGTCACAGCAGACAGCGCCCAGATCGTCCTCCCGCTCCAGCGCCGCCAGGGCGGCCTCATAATCAAAGCTCTCCTCTGTCCCGGCCTTCACCGCTTTCACCCCGGAGGCGCCGTTAATGAGGGCTTTCTCGATCATTCCGGCCATAATGCTGTCCTCACCGAACACCGCTTTACCATCGCTGATTCTCCGGATGGAATACACCCGGTTTTGTTCGCCCTTTTCACACAGGGCGGCGATTCCCACCTGTTTGAGGCTGTCAGAGCCCCACAGCACGCCGGAAGCGTCGTAATCCCAATAGACTCCCGGCCTTTCTTTTGCAATGAGCATTATTCCACTTCCTTTCCCTGGGCCAGCTTTCCTTTTACAACCACGCCGGAGACCGCTTCCCCGCCGGATGCTTTCCCAAAGGCCAGCCTGATTTTTGCCTGGCATGGCAGAGTCAGAGCCATAGCCCCGCTGTGATAGGAAATCTCCCCGCATTGGACACTGGTAAATCCCAGGCCGGAAAACATCAAGTCACCGCACAGGCTGGAGGCCGTTTCCCACGCCGCCTCGCCTCCCGCCGACAGAGGCGACCAAACTGTGATATCCAGGGTCACTTCCGCGGATTTGCCATAAAAATCACCGGAGGACCGGGTTCCCAGAAAATCCCCCATAGCGGCGCTCGCCACCTGGGCGCCGCCCAGGCTGACCGTCACCGTCACTTTGGAAAGGGGCGACTGATGAAAGCAGTCTGGATGGGCCTTTAAAATCCGGCAGGAGGACAATTCCCCGTCTCTTTTCAGCAGGTCTATGGTTTGTTCAATAACGCTGTCAAAAAAACCCATCCTATTCCTCCTCATGACGCTTTTGCAGGATCGCCCAGACATAAACGCATTGATCCTCAAAATAAACCCGCTGGGCCCTGCGGATCAGATAGCTTTCTCCGTTGGCCTCCACATAGCCCGCCTTTCGATATGGATCCAACGGTTTGTCGGCCGGTCCCAGATAAAGGTAATTCTCCAAATCCGAGAATCCTGGAGGCAGATAAATTCCTCCCGCATTAGCGTTGTTCCGGTAGCGCAGAGGCTGGATCACCGCCCGGACGTTCTTGATCTCTCCTGTGGCCTCCATCACCAGTTTTACATTCCGGCCGCAGAGCCTTATCAGCCTGCGGACTGCCGCGTATTTTTTCATACTCGCACCCCGCGGAACACAAAGCCGTCATCCGACAGCAGGTCGGCAATCTCCCTCTCCGCCTCCATCCAAACCTCCCGCGCCAGCCGAATCTTGTCATCCCTGCCGCTGGCCACGGTGATATCTCCAACGGTGAAGTCCTCCGCGTTGGCGGCCTGGTACATGGCGTACCGGTAATAAGCCAGGCTTGCGGCCGCGGGTTCCAGGCGGGAAGCGTTATTCTCGCTGACCGTTCCCCGCAGGCGCCTGGTAAGCTCTCCCGCGGCGTCGGAGCAAAGGGCGGTATAACCTACCGCCTCCTCCATGGGCAGGCTGGCGATCAGGGCGAAGCGCTCTAAAATTTCTTGGATGTCTAATTTCAATCGGCCACTCCTCCTATCCTAAGATTTTCACACAGCTTTCGTTGAATCTGCCTCCCCCCAGGTTTGTACCAGTAGGTTTCAACCCGTCTCGCTTCAAGAACGCAGCCGGACAAGGCTGTGCCTTCTGGCCGTCCGTTGAGGGGAAGGGCAGCTTTCCCAAAAAATTCTCCTCTTTTTGCTCAGGGGAAGCCTAAAAAGGCTTCCCCATTGCTTTATTCGAAAATGTTAGGAAATCGTCAGCTTCTTGGACGCGTCGCTGAAAATTTTGGCAAAGCCGGTGACGGCGCTGATAGAAGCCCTCTCCAGCTGGCGGTCGATCAGCTTATCGTAGTCGGTCATCAGCTCGCCCGCCTGGACCATTTCCAGGGCGCAGGTCTTATCCATGGCCACGATCACCTTATCTGCCATCGTAGGCACGTGGATCAGAGCGGCGCCGATGGGAGTGACCATCTGGCCGGTGCCCTGGAAATTCAGGCCCGCCTGAGCGTCCTTCATTTCCGTTAGATTCAAAACAGACTTTACCGTTTCGGTGCCGGCCAGCATGGTATTCAGCTCAAAGGGGGCCAGGCCCGCCCACATCTTCACCAGGGAATCGTAGCTCAGGGCCGCCGGTGAGCCGCCGTTCATTTCCTCTGCTGGATTGTTGTTCCCGTCGCCGTTTAGGAGCACGCCTACCGCGTCCTGAGCCTGGGCTCTGGCGATATAGGCGCCGATCTGGCGCAGCACGACGGTAAACAGGTCCAGCTTCTGGAAGCGCAGCGCCTCATAGGAGGTCACCAGCATTCTGCCCCGCTTGTTCATCTTCACCAGGTTATTCTGGGTTTTCACCGTAGTCTGGGGCAAGGATGCAAGCTCCGCTACAGGCGGGAAGTAATGCTCGCCCTCCGGCTCAGAGGTAATGGTGCGGTAATCCATGCCGTCAATTTTGGTGACGGTTGCCACCAGATTGGGCAGGATATTAGCGGACTCCATTCCCTGGGTGACCGCTCTGGCCACATATTCGGGGAACAAAGCCGCGCTGTCGGTGCTCTGAAAGAACTTTTCCACCACGTCGGAGCCTCTGCCGCCAACCTTAATGTCAAACCGCTTCAGCTGGCGCTGATAAGCGTCCAGGCCGGCAAACTCTGTGTTTTCATAACTGGCGCTGGGGTCCAGCTCCTCCAGCACCTGGGTGAAGCTTTTTCCCGGGGTGTTGTACATCCCCTTCTCCAAGCGGACGGTATCGTAAAAAGCCATAGGTATTCCTCCTCGTTTCTTATAAAATCATGCCGATCTCGGCGGTGCCCGCGGAGACCACCAGCACGCTGATGCCCGCGGCGTCCTCTCCGGCCGCTTTCACGCCTCCGGAGCCGTCGGCCACCAGCTGGGCCCAGCCTACCGGCACGCTTCCGGTTACCGCTGCATTACGGTAGCCCTTTAGCTGAACGCCTACGAAATCTCCCCGCTGACTTACGGCGATGCCAATAAAGGCGTCTCCGGCGGCGCAGGCGGCTACCGTGCCGTTAGCGCTCATTTTTACCGGCGTGCCTGCCGGAATCGCGGCGGCAGTCTCAAAGGTGGCAATATTCTCTCCAAATCCTGCGAATGAAACATTCATGCTATTTTCCTCCTAGATGGTTAAATTGACTTTTTCGCGTCCCGGTACGAGCTAGGCTTTCGCCCTCCTATTCCGGGAATCTCTGCCTGCTAAATCTTAAACTCAGCGTTTTCGATAGGCGCTCCCTCAGCCCTTGCCCCAGCCAGCTGAGGCTTCGGGGGTGCCAGCTTACCGCTTTCCTGACGGTACGCCTTTTGGAACGCCTTAAGCTCCTCCAGGGTCATTCGCTTGGCGACCCGCTCCATGATGTCCTTAGGCACACCCGGCTGTGACAGCAGAGAAAGCCTGACCACCTCCTGCCGGAGCTCCCGCTCATAGGCCTCTCCGGCCTCCGCCTTTTTGGCCAGTTCCCGAAGGCAGCCGGAAATTTCCACGCACTCCTCCGGAGACAGGGTCATTTCCTTTCCCTCTGAAAAAGCCTTTATGATATCGCTGCTAGTTCTTGTCCCTTCCTCGGTATCCGTTGGCGTGTACATTTTAATCACTCCCGCTTCCCGCTGGGCCGGCACCGCCACAAAGGACCATTCATACGCGTCGTAGGGATCGTCCAGCACAGTGCAGCACAGCCTGCCGTCGTAGGTTTTCCCCTTCTGATGGCGGCAGGCTCCCTTCTTCAGGTCCTCTCCGCAGATGGAGCAGCGCAGACGGTTCACCGCACAGCCTACGCTGACCTCCTTTTTGATGCCGGAATCCAGCTCTGTAATAAAATCCTGATTTTTGGCCGTTCTGGGCAGATAAGCTCTGGCCACCAGCCTGCTGTACGGTTCTCCCAGCTGGTTTTTTCTCTCCGGCAGGGTTTCCACCCGGCAGTCATAAATCCGGGCGGTCTGCCCGCCGGACCGCATACTGTGGTCGAAAATGCCCGTCTTTCCCAAAAACAGCTCCTTCAGCTTTTCCAAGGCGGCCTTGGTAAAACACTCAAAATCCCGGTCCACCTGGTTGTCGCACAGCACCACGGAAAAGGTGTAAAGCTCCTGGGCCTGGAATTCCCTCCGGGTATACTGATTGATCTTTTCCAGCTCCTGGGGGCTTACCACTCCGTGCTCCGTCTTCCGTTTCAGCAAATAGCCTTCCTTCATTGGGTTCCTCCTTCCAGGGGCGCTTCCGGTTCTCCCTCCGGCTTCAATTCCTGTTCAATCTGTTTGGCCCGGGCCTCGAGCAGCCTGGCGTTAGACAGTTCCACCGCGTCCTGAAGATTGATGTCATCCCACACTACGGTATGCTCCGGGGAATACCCGTGCAGCCGCAGCCACAGAGAGCACACCTTTCCTATCACCGGGTTCAAAATCCGGCGGTAGGCCTCCAGTTCGCTGGTCAGGATATCCGCCTGCTGGGCGGACATCCGCTCGGTGGTGGACCAGGAAAGCCCCAGTAAAAACGGCGGGATAGAAAGCTTGGCGATGATCTGCTCCAGCATCTGGCGCACCGGCACCTCGCTGTCCAGAATCTGATTGTCCGCGCCGATAGTCTGGATCTTCACATTTCCCACCGCCACAAAGTCGCTGATATCACCGCCGCTTTTCATAGCCTTACGCCACTCCTGGGCGATCTGTATCGCCCGTTCCTTGGTATAGGCGCGCTCGTTTCCGTCTCCGGGCTGGTAGGTAACGGCGAACCGGACGTTTCCTACCCGTTCCCAGTTCAGGCCCATGCTGTTGTAAATCTTCAAAAGCACGGAGCTGACAAAGGGCAGCCCCTTTAAAACAGATTCCCCCAGCAATTCGCCGGGCCTGGGGCTAAGGGTAGAAACGGCGATCAGCTCCGGACGCTGGACCAAAAGCCAGTTGCCCGCCCCGTCTCTGCTGTAAATTTTCAGTTCCAGAGGGCTGTCCCCTGTCCGCAGCTCCACATCATCCAGGGAGGCGTTATACAGGCCCGAAATTTCCTTCCCATCCTGGGAAACCACGATTTCCCCCAGAGCCGTCCCATAGGTGAGAAGCTGTTCTAAATAAATTCCCAGAAACGTCTCTATTCCCGTGCCGCAGGCGTTGACCTGAACCGACTCCAGGAACCGGTTCAGATCCTCCCGCGCCCTCCGGCTTTCGCATTGGACGGAAACCCCGCCTGTCAGCCGGACGATTTTGCAGACCGCCGCGTCGATAATAGGGACCGTCAGGCGAAGGGTGTCGTAGAGCTTCCGCTCCATGCCAGCGGCCTGGTATCGGTCCAAGGCTCCTGAAAAGGCGCCGCCCCTCCCGCCGGGCACGGTCTGCACCGCCGCCGCTGGCTCCGCAGCCCTGGCTCTTCCAAACAGCCTCATTTCCGGCGGCCTGTTTTCTTTGCCGGGTATCGGTTCATCCTCTGCCTTGCCCCCTTTCCATATCCTGTTTCAAATTAAAATCCTCCTGTGCGCCGGTTGGCGAATACGATAAACTCCTCCTGCTCATCCCAAAGGGCCGTGGCCACGAAATACCGGATATCATCCATAGCGTGGTCGTTTTCCTTGACCGGGCAGTCCTTGTTTCCCGCCGGATCCCAGCGGTACAGCCCAAATTCCCGGATACTGTCCTTACAGGGCCGGCAGATCTCCACAGCGCCTTCCTTTAATGCGGTAGACACCTGGCGTATGCCATCCAGAACGTTGTTTTTTGCCGGGATCACCCGGTACTCCCCATGGCGGCGGATTACCTCCTGGAAGCTTGCCGCCGAGGGGTCCACGATGACGCACCGGGGCCTTCTGGCTCCAAGCAGGCTTACAAGCCCCTGATAATGCTCTTCGTCGGTTTTCGGGCCGCCATCCCGCTTGGAGTCGTAGTAATATTCCTTCAGCCGGTACCATACGCCCTCCTTCCGTCCCCACAATCCAAAGGAGGCCGGATTTACCGTTCCGTAGTCGCAGGAAACGATAAACTCCTCAAAGGGCCCCTCCGGCGGCGGCAGAAACCTGTCCGGCTCCTCCATAAAGGGATAGACCAGTCCTTCAGCCGCCACCCATCTGCCCTCGATAAACCGCTGGTAAAAGCTCCCGGAATATAAGCCCCGATAGCGCTCGATCATTTTTTCGGAAAGGGAAGGGTTATCTTCCATGCGAAAGTGAAGATAATAGGCGTTTTTTTCATCCCTCTTCTGAATCCATTCCTCATAAAACCAGTGCCTGGGATGCTCCGGATTGCAGTTAAACCAAAATTTAGACCCCTCCACCGAGCACCGGGCCAAAGCCTGCTCTACAAAGGACCGGGGCATCAGCGCCACCTCATCGAGAAGGATTCCCGCCAGGGTAATCCCCTGGATCATGGCGGAGGCGCCCTCGTCCTTGCCTCCGAAAAGGTAAAACCGGTTGGTCCTGCCTCTTTGAGTCACCTCCAGCATGTTTTCCCCCGCTCTTCCGTGAACGGTAAACCCCAGCTCCTTTAAGATCGGTAAAAGGGGCGTTACCAGATTCCTCCTTAAGGAGCGTATGGTCTTGCCGCACAAGGCGAAGCTCTGCTGGTCGAACCGATAGAAGCACCAGGCGAAGAAGGAGACTCCCATACACACGGTTTTTCCGCTGCGTACCGCTCCGTCGCAGATAACCGCGTCGCAGCCGGCATAGGGACTATTCCTGCACCACCAGGAAAGGGCCTGCAGCTGCCGGATAGAAAACTCCTGGAACTTCAAGCCTCATCCTCCCCAGCCCGCTTTTGCAGCAGCTTGGCGCTGTTTTCCAGCGCCTCATAAAACGGGAGAGTATCCGTTTGTCCCTGATCTGTAATTTCTTCCAGCTTTTCCAGCGCCTTCAGCCGGTCAAAGAATTTGATTTCCATGGCCCCCTCCTTCATTCTTCGGATTTCCGCCACGTTGATAAAATTCATTTTTCCTAAGGCCCTGGGGGCAGGCTCCTCCATAAACAGCAATTTAATCGCGTCGGCAATAGAACCGAAAGCGAGCTGCTGATAGCCTTGATAAATCTCCTCTTTCATATCATTTTCTTTGCTTGAGATCATTTCACACCTCCGTCCTTTCCACCCTTAGCTTTCCAGCAGCCCATGGTTGCCCTAAAATTCCGAAGCTTCCGAAAAGAAAAAATTTTTTTATTCTTCTTACACTTTTCCATGTTCTCCGACAAAGCCATAACCTCCGGCTAAGGCGGCGGTCTGCGTTGATCCTATAAGGCGCTGCTGACGGCAAGCGTCTCAAAACGCTCTGACTTGATTTCCCGCATTGCCTGTGCCCCCGGCCGTTTCCATGCGGCCGCAGCCCTAACGGCGGCCCCCCGTCGATTGATATCCCGCTTTTCCGCCGCAGCGGAACCCGCCCTGAAGAACGCCTCCGCCGGCTGTTTTCCAATCCAATCGCAAAAAAAAGAGCCGCGGAAAAATTCCGTGGCTCTTTTTGGGAGTCTTTTTCTATTTCAACGGTTCTTTACGGTGCTTCCGGCGTCGGCGTTACTGCGCTCTGGGTTTCTCCCCGGGCTTCCAGCAGCGTAACCTCTATCTCAAAGGTTCTGGCCCTTTGAGACCCGCTCGCTTGGCGGTAGATGGTCAGCTTTACCTTTTCTCCCGCCTTAAACTTTTCCAGTTCATTGTACAAGGTATTGGAGGAGGTCGTATTCACTCCGTTGATCGCGGTAATAATATCCCCGATCTCAGCGCCCTTTGACGGGATTTCGCTGTCGCTGGAAAAGCCGACGATCACCAGGCCCTGGGGTACGTTATACATTTCGGCCTCATAGGAGGACAGCCCCCGTATGGTAACGCCTAAGCGCACCCGGTCGGAGACATAGCCGTTTTTAACGATATCGTTGATCACATCTTTTGCAATGTTGGTTGGAATGGCAAAGCAAATGCCCTCAATCTCCGTAGTGGTAATTTTCGCGGCGTTGATGCCCACCACCTGGCCGTACAGGTTCAAAAGAGCGCCGCCGGAGCTGCCGGGGTTGATGGCGGCGTCGGTCTGGATATACTGCATATTGATGGAAGACATAGTCACCGTGCGGTTGACGGCGGAAACCATACCCTTGGTCAGGGTGTTGGTAAAGTTCTCGCCCGCCACGCCGGGATTGCCTAGTGAAAGCACGGTGTCTCCCACCTTCAGCTGGTCGGAATCCGCAAATTCAGCGGGGGTCAGGCCAGCGGCGTCGATTTTCAAAACCGCGATATCGGTCCGCTTGTCATACCCGACGATCTGCGCCGGATATTCCTGATCCTCCTCATTTTCATCCTGTCCGGTGAATACCATCTTTACCGGATACTGATTAGAATCCCCGATCACATGGGAGTTGGTAACGATATAGCCGTCCTCTGAAAACACGATCCCGGAACCGGAGCTGATAGGGCTGTCGGTCAAATCGGAGCCCTGCCCGTAGGTAACCACCGCAACTACGCTGTGCTTCACCTTTTCATACACCTGATTCGGGGTCATCATGCCATCCTGAGGAATTTCCTCGATTTCCAGCAGCTTTTGGTCGTCCTCCGGCGCAGGAGTGGATGAACTGGCCTGGGGCGGCTCCGCAGTCTCTCCGCCGAACCAGCCGGAGGTCAATCCCACACTGTACAAAACCATTGCCGCGCCAAGCAAAACCAATACGGCTCCAATCACCCAGAGGAACGCCTTGGTTTTCTTATTCATCCTCTTTTTCTCCGGCGGCTTGGCATCTGGAAGCTCTCCAGCCTCCTTTTGGGGAGGCTGAGAAGGCGGAGGCACAGAGCCGGTCCGCGCCGGCTGGGCTGGCTGCTGGGGATACCAGCGGCTTTCCTGGTAACCAGGCTGCCCTTGATTCCGGGCCGCCTGGCCGGGATAACCATAGGGAGCTTGATTCTGATAGGGGTTAGGCGCCTGATAAGGCGTCCCTCCATAGTAAGGCGGCGGGACCTGCCGCTGCTGGGGATGCCAGCCTCCCTGATATTGGCCTTGCCCATAGGGATAATTCTGCGGCGCCTGACGGTAAGACGCCTGCCAGCCGGGATTCCACACAGGCGGAGGCGCCTGGGGAGCCGGCCTGGAAAACGCCGGGCTCTGATCATACGGTTGGGCAGACGGCCGCTCTGCCACCGGCTCCTGGCTTTCCCCGCCGTCAGGATTCTCCGGGCGCTCGGCTCCAGGCTCCCATGCGTTTTCCGTTTGAAACGGCACCTGAGTTTCCTCCGGAGAGAGAGCCGCAGCCTCTTGGAGCTCCTGGCCGGACGATTCCGGAGATTCGGCGGGCAGATCCGGTTCCTCTCTGCTATCCTCTGAGGATTCCATTCCGGGCTTCCAGCCCGATGTTTCTGTGGTTTGGGAAGGCTCTGAGCCTTCCTCCTGGAAGAAAGGCGCGGCCTCCTGGAGCTCCTGCGCCTGGCCCAGCGTTCCCAAATCTTCCCCGCGCTGACCGCCGGGGACTTCTTCCTCTGCCTCCTGGGCGGTCCGCTCCCAATTTGAACCCTCTTCCGATTGGCACTCCTCTGAAGCGGGGGACGGCGGATCCGCCTCCCAGCCTCTTTCCGACGCTGCCTCTTCTTGAGCGGACTCTGGGCCTGTAACCGTTTCCCCGCCGGATTGGTTGGGATACTCCGGCCATTCTCTATCCGTCATGGTAACACTCCTTGCTGTAAATTATTCCTTTAGTAAGGGAGGCTGCTCCTCCGGCTGCTTTGGCAGCCAGAATTCAAACTCGCAGTATTCGCCTTCCACGCTGCTGACAGTGATGTCTCCGCCATGAAGCTTGATGATGGTTCTTACAATATAAAGTCCCAAGCCCATACCGTTTTTATCCATGCTTCTGGATTTATCGGTCTTATAGAATTTATCAAAAATAAGAGGAATCTCGTCGGCGGAAATTCCCTGGCCGCTGTTTCTGATTTTGACCACCGCTTTGGTTCCTTTATTCAAAACCCGTACGTCGATATATCCCTGAGGATTGACAAATTTCACGGCGTTCTCCACCAGGTTATAAACCACCTGGTGAATCATATCCGGGTCGCCATCCACAAAAATAGCGGGGGCGTCCTCCAGTCCTCTGATTTCCACTTCCTTCTTCTCAATGCTGTCTTCAAAGGTAATCATTACCGACAGAATAATGTCTCTCAATTCAAAGCAGGTCTTGTTCATCCGCAGCTCACCGTTGTCGATTCTGGAAAGATCCAGCATGGTTTTTACCAGGCGGGAAAGCCGCTTTACCTCGTCGGAGACAATTTTCAGATAATAATTCTGTTTATCGGGCGGGATCGTGCCGTCCAGAATCCCGTCGATAAAGCCGGCGATGGTAGTCATGGGGGTTTTCAGCTCGTGGGAAACATTAGCGATGAAGCTCCGCCGGGTTCCCTCAGAGGAGGACAGCGAAGCCGCCATGTTGTTGAACGCCACCGCCAGATCCCCAATTTCATCATCGCTGGTCACCGGAACACGCCGGGAGAAATCCCCCGACCCGAAGCACCGGGCAGCCTCCGCCATTTCCCGCAAAGGCCTGACCATTTTATAGGAGAACAAACCCACGGCGAAAAAGGAAATCGTCAGCGCCGCGATGGCGGCGAACAGGAACATCTTCAAAACATCGTTGCGGAATGAGGTGAGATAGAGCGCGTCGGTTGAGGTAAACACGGCTCCTACCTGAACGCCGGATTCTGAGGTCACCGGCACGCCTACGGTAAAATGGGAATAGGGATAAATGCCGCCCAGATTGCTGGTGCTGACAAAGCCGTTGTTCAGAACATCCTTCATGATTTTGTCCGGGATGCTCTGCTGGGTGTGAATACAATTGCCCCCCTCAGAGCAGAGCAGTGTTTTCCCCTGAACGTCGGTAATAAAAATATCGGCGTTGCTGGAATCGGAAAAGGTACTCAGAAACCCCTGGAGCACATACCGGTTTGAGATATAATAAGTTCCCGTATCCGCATCCTCCACCAAGCTCTTTTGGGTCAGCGCGGAAATGCTTTCGGCGTTCCGGCGCAGAAGCTCGTTTTTATCGTTTTGCCAGTACTGGGAAATAAAAAACAGCAGCATAGTTCCCAGAAGCAAAAAGCTGATCAGCACAATCGACATACTGACCTGGAGATACTTTTTAAATAATGTCTTACGTGCGGCCACTTACTCCTTCACCTCGAATTTGTAACCCACGCCCCAAACTGTTTTCAGCGCCCATTTGTCGGAAACGCCTTCCAGCTTTTCTCTTAAGCGCTTTACATGGACGTCTACCGTACGGCTGTCGCCGTAATAGTCAAATCCCCACACCTCGTCCAGCAGCTGATCCCGGGTAAACACCCGGTTTGGATTGCTGGCCAGATGGTAGATCAGCTCCATCTCCTTCGGCGGAGTATCCACCTGCACGCCGTTGACCTTCAGTTCATAATTTGTCAGGTTGATGGAAAGCTTATCATATTTGACCTCTTTCACGGCCTCGCCCTGATTTTGCCCTGTGCGGCGCAGCACCGCCTTGATCCGGGCCACTACCTCCTTGGTCTCAAAGGGCTTCACAATGTAATCGTCGGCTCCCAGTTCCAGGCCCAGCACCTTGTCAAACACCTCGCCCTTGGCGGTAAGCATAATAATCGGCACCTGAGATTTTTTCCGGATTTCACGGCAGACCTGCCAGCCGTCCAGCTGGGGCAGCATAATATCCAGCAAAATCAGTTCCGGGTCCTCTTTTTCATTGAGCTCCACAGCCTCCTTGCCGTCATTGGCGATCACCACCTGATAGCCTTCCTTTTCCAAATAAAGGCGGAGTAATTCGCATATATTCTTATCGTCGTCAACGACCATGATTTTGCCTAATTCCATTAAAATCTCTCCTTTAATGTGATTTTAATTAAACATTATTTAATTTATTATAGTACAAAGCTTCCGGCAATTGGTGAACATTTTCTGAACCGCAGCTGTTTTTTTCGTGTTTTTTCAGCGATATCTTATAAAACGGGAAGGCCATCGTCAATGGGGGACGGCTGAAGGGCGAAATTCCATACCGGGCTTTAGCCCGTTGATTTATAAAGCTGCCTGACAGGATTCAGCGGTCTTCCGAGAACCGGCAAGGCGCTTCAAGGGCGCCTGCATACGGTGTCTGCAAATTCTATAAGCCCACAAGGCCCCGGCGGCACGGCTGTCTGCTTAGCTCTCATTGATTCTCCCCTTTCTTTCCCGATGGAACGCTGTATTCTACCGTCTTTCCGCTCTCTGTCCGAAAATCCAGGCCCGGAAAGATAAGACGCCGGATAAATCCTCAATAAAAAACGGGGCTTCCTGCTTGGAAGCTCCGTTTTCCGAAACCAATCCTGATAAGCCCATCCCAGCAAAGGGGCGAAAAAGCTTAAGCCTTATCCGCCATCAGCTGCACCATGACCGCCTTCTGGGCGTGGAGACGATTTTCCGCCTCCTCAAAAATTTCAGCCGCATGGGCCTCGAATACCTCGGCGGTGATTTCCTCTCCCCTGTGGGCCGGTAAGCAATGCTGCACCATAGCATCCTTGTGGGCCGCCGCCATCAGCTCTTCATTAATTTGATAGCCGGCAAAAGCCTTTTTCCGTTTTTCTGCTTCCCCCTCCTGGCCCATGGAAGCCCAAACATCAGTGATAATCACATCCGCGTCCTTGGCCGCCTCCAGAGGAGCTCTGCAAAGCTCAAAGCAGTCGTACTCCTTGGCGAAATCCAGCACTCGGGGATCGGGATCATATCCCTCGGGGCAGGCCGCAGAGACGGACATGCCGGTTTTCAGCCCTCCAACGATCAGAGAATTCATCATATTGTTGCCGTCCCCGATAAAACACATTTTCAAGCCTTCCAGCTTGCCCTTAAACTCGCGGATGGTCATCAGATCAGCCAGCACCTGGCAAGGATGGCAGAAATCGGTCAGGCCGTTGATAATGGGAATACTGCCGTACTCCGCCAGAGCTTCCACTTCGCTCTGCTCAAAGGTGCGGATCATAATGCCGTTCAAATAGCGGGAAAGCACTCGGGCGGTATCCTGAACGGGCTCGCCTCTGCCAATCTGCATATCCTTGGCCGAGAGGAAAATGGGCATGCCGCCCAGCTGATACATTCCCACCTCAAAGGAAACCCTGGTGCGGGTAGAGGATTTCTGGAAAATCATACCCAAGGTTTTTCCCGCCAGGCGCTTGTGCTCGATTCCATGCTTCAGCTCATACTTCAGCTGATCCGCCAAATTTAAGGTATCCATGATTTCCTGGCTGCTCCAGTCTAAAAGCTTTAATAAATGTTTCATTGGCTTAGCCCTCCAAAATTGATTTTTCTAAAATTTCCAGGCCCTGGTCGATCTCCTCATAGGTGATATTCAGCGGCGGCAGCAGACGCAGTACGGTTTTCGCTGTCAGCACCAGAAGTCCGTTTTTCACACAGCGGCCGGCTACTTCCTTAGCGTTATCCTTTGCCAGTACGATGCCGATCATCATACCCAGCCCCCGAAGCTCTTGAACGCCCGCCATTTTACTCAGCTTCTCCCGGAGGTAACGGCCTTTTTCTTCTACAGAACGTAAAAAACTATCTTTTGCTACTCTTTGTAAAACTTCCAAACCGCCGGCACAGGAGACAGGATTTCCTCCAAAAGTAGTGCCGTGCATTCCGGCGCCCAGCACTTCTCCCAAACGAGAAGCGCACAGGCAGGCACCGATGGGAAGCCCTCCGCCCAATCCCTTGGCCGAGGTGATCACATCCGGTTCAATCCCATACTGTTCATAGCAGTAAAGGGACCCGGTCCTGCCGACGCCGGTCTGCACCTCGTCGATCATCAGCAGGATATCCTTTTCCTTGCAGAGGGCGGCGGTTTTCCGCACGAACTCCTTTTCCAGAGGCATGACTCCGCCCTCGCCTTGAATCAGTTCGATCAGCACGGCGCAGGTATTTTCAGTAACACAGGAAAGCAAGCTCTCAAAGTCGTTGGCCCTGGCGTAGGAAAAGCCTTCGGTGAAGGGCCAGAAATGCTCATGAAACACGTCCTGGCCGGTAGCCGCCAGGGTCGTCACCGTTCTTCCATGAAAGGAGTTCACCAGCGTGACGATCTCTGTCCTCTGTTTGCCGTATTTATCGGCACTGTATTTTCTGGCCAGCTTAATAGCACATTCATTGGCCTCGGCTCCGGAATTGCAGAAAAACACCCTGCCAAAGCCTGTCAGGCGGCACAGCTCGGCTGCCAGGCTGGTCTGCACCGGGGAATAGTACAGGTTGCTCATGTGCTGAATCGCGCCTGCTTGTTTAGCGACCGCGCTCACCCAGCCGTCGTCGCAGTAGCCCAGGCTGTTAACGCCGATACCGCTGGTAAAGTCAATATATTCCTTTCCCTCGGTGTCCACCGCGACAGCTCCCTTTCCGTAAACCAGCGCCACGGGAAACCGCCCGTAGGTAGGCATCAGGTTTTCCTGCTCCTGCCGCTTGACTTCCTCAAAATTCATGCTGCTTCCTCTTTTCTTACCGTAATCTAAACGACCAGAGAATGGACCGGAGCATACGCGGATCCGTCCCTCAAAGGGAATCGAATTCCTGATTTGCCCCCCATGCTTCATCCTCCGGAAACAGGCTGGCAGCGCCGGCAGTGCTTTCATCCCTGCCAGCAAGGTTCCTGCCAGTGTTTTACCTTCCGGCCTGCCTGCCGCAAAATTCTTCTGATCCTCCGTCATCTGATAGGCACCAGAACTCTATTTACAAGAAAGCCCAGACCGGCGGGCTGGCGAAACTCTGCCGGCTGAGTAGAAAATCATCTGAAAAGCCCTTATGCTTTCCTTAATAGAACATGGTGCCGATGCCCTCGTCGGAAAACAGTTCGATGAGAATGGAATGGCTGATCCTACCGTCGATGATATGGGCCCGGCCCACGCCCTGGCGCACCGCATCCACACAGCAGTCGATTTTAGGAATCATTCCCCCGCTGATGATGCCTTCCTTCTTCAGCATGGGCACCTCGCTGACGTTGACCACCGGAATTAAGGTGCCTTCGTCATCCTTATCCCGCAGCAGCCCCTTGACGTCGGTCATCAAAATTAATTTCATTGCCCCCAGCTTAGCCGCAATGCTGGCGGCCGCCACATCGGCGTTGACGTTATAGGTTTCCCCGTGATAGCCTCCGGCGATAGTGGAAATCACCGGGATATAGCCCTTTTCCACCGCGTCGTTGATCACAGCCGTATTGACGCTGGTGATCTCTCCCACAAAGCCCAGATCCTCGGCGGCGGCTTTCTTTTCCGCCATCAGCATCCGGTTGTCCAGGCCGCACAAGCCCAGCGCCCGGCCTCCCAGCTGCTCCAGCAGCTTCACCAGGTCTTTGTTCACCTTTCCGGCCAGCACCATCTGGACGATATCCATGGTTTCCGCGTCCGTATAGCGCATACCGTTGATAAATTTGCTTTCCTTGCCGATTTTCTTCAGCATCGCGCTGATCTCCGGACCGCCGCCGTGAACTAAGACCACATTGATGCCGACCAGCTGCATCAGCACGATATCCCGCATCATAGCGTCCTTAAGCTCCTCGTTGATCATGGCATTGCCGCCGTATTTTACCACGATGGTTTTACCCGCCCATTTTTGAATATAGGGCAATGCCTTTACCAGCACGTCTGCCCGGTCCTGAATCGGAATTTCCATAACTCGTCACGCCCATTCTATCTAAAAATATCATACGAAAGATCTATGTCTTTTTAATTCTTTCACTCCAGCGCCCATAAAACAGTCAGCCGTCGTATATTTTATTTAGGTGCGGTAATCCCCGTTAATTTTCACATAATCATAGGTCAAGTCACAGCCGTAGGCCTCCGCGTCAAAGGAACCGTCCTTCAGGTCCACCAAAATATCGATTTCCTTTTCCAGCAGGATCTCCTTTGCCTTTTCCTCGCTGAACTCGATGCCCGCGCCATCCACGCATACCGTGACAGCGCCCTTTGCCGAGCGGAACGCCACATCCACCTTGCTGATATCCACATCACAGCCGGAATAGCCGATGGCGCACAGCACCCGTCCCCAGTTGGCGTCGGCGCCGAACATGGCGGCCTTCAGCAGGCTGGAGCAGATCACCGATTTCGCCACGCCTTTAGCGTCCGCCAGCGTTTTCGCCCCGCTGACCTTACAGATCAGCAGCTTGGTCGCTCCTTCTCCGTCGCCGGCCAGCAGCTTGGAGATTTCCCTGCATACAAATACCAGGCCTTCCAGAAACGCTTGGTAATCCTCTGATTTTTCCGTAATCTCCTGATTTCCGGCTTTCCCCGAGGCCAAAACCGCCAAAGTATCGTTGGTCGAGGTGTCTCCGTCAACGCTGACCATATTAAAGCTGACATCCGCGGCCTCCTTGACCGCGCACTGAAGCATTTCCGGAGAAACGGCGGCGTCAGTGGTGAGGAAGCCCAGCATGGTGGCCATGTTGGGGTGAATCATACCGCTGCCCTTGGCGATGCCCCCGATGGTCACTGTTTTGCCGCCTACTTCAATTTGGACGGCGATTTCTTTTTTAACGGTATCTGTAGTCATGATGGCCTCCGCGGCGTCGGTGCCTCCCTCCTTGGAGAGAGCCGACGTTAGGGCCGCCACGGAATTTTCGATGGGCTCGATGGGCAGCACCTGGCCGATAACCCCGGTAGACGCCACTAAAACATCCTCCTGGGGAATGCCCAGCTCTTTAGCCGCCAGCAGGCACATCCTCTCCGCCTTTTCCACGCCGTCGGCGTTGCAGGTGTTGGCGTTGCCGGAGTTGGCGATAACCGCCTGAGCCTTGCCGTTTTTCAGGTGCTGCTGGGTCACCAGAATACAGGCGCCCTTTACCAGGTTCTGAGTATAGACCGCTGCCGCAGAGCAAAGAGTATCAGCATAAATCAGCGCCAGATCCCGCTTGGATTTATTTTTACGGATGCCGCAGTGAACCCCCGAGGCGGTAAAGCCCTGAGCCGCGGTCACGCCGCCTGGAATTTGTTTGATTGGCATAATTGTTCTCTCCTTTTCGCCCTGATTAAAATGCCGGGGGCACCAATGCCAGCCCCGAGGCTTCCTCCAAGCCAAAAATCAGGTTCATATTCTGAATCGCCTGGCCTGCGGCCCCCTTCACCATGTTGTCAATGGCGGAAATAGCGATCAAATTGCCGCACCGGGTATCGATATGCAGGGAAATATCGCAGAAGTTGGAATACTTGATATTATGGATGTCCGCGTTCATGCCGTCTGGCAGCAGGCGGACAAAATACTCGTCCTGATAAAAATCTTCATAGGCCTTCCGCACCTGCGCCTTGGTGACATCCGGCTTCAGCCTTCCGTAGCAGGTGGATAAGATTCCCCGGTTCACCGGCAGCAGATGAGGCACAAAAGTGACATGCACCTTTTGCCCAGAAAGCCGGGACAGCGTCTGCTCAATCTCTGGAGTGTGCCGGTGGCTGGCCACCTTGTAGGCGTGCAGGCCCTCGTTTAAATCCGGGTAATGGGTGCCCTGGGAAAGGCCGCGGCCCGCCCCGGTCACACCAGATTTGGAGTCGATGATGATTCCCGTCAGCTCAATCAAGCCGTTTGCTACCGCCGGCGCTAGAGCCAGCGGAGCCCCAGTCGTATAGCAGCCCGGATTGGCAATGACCCTTTTTCCGAGAATATCCTTACGGAACAGCTCCGGCAGGCCGTAAACCGCCTTTTCATGGAGTTCCTTGTCCTGATAGGTTCCGCCGTACCATTTCTGATATTCTTCCTCGCTGTCCAGCCGGAAATCCGCGCCCAGGTCGATAAACGCCTTGCCTTTCTCGTCACAGGCTTTGGCCAGCTCCTGGGAAAGCCCATGAGGCAGAGCGGCGAATACCACGTCGCATTTGTCCACCACCTGGCCGGCGGTTTCACAAACCATATCGCACAGATTGAAGTAGGCGGGATATACCTCACTGATTGCCTTTCCCTCAAAGCTGACGGAGCTGATGGCCGTAACCTCCGCCTCCGGATGGCTCAGCAGCAGCCGCACCAGTTCAGAGCCGGCGTAGCCGGTGGCTCCGACAATTCCCGCATGTATCATAAATAAATCCCTCTTATCTATCGTTTAAATTTTGTGTAGTGGGAGCAGACGACAGCAGCACAAAGCGCCTGTCCCGCGGCCGCCAGTCAGAAGGGCGGCTGGCATGGTCCAAGCGCCCGGCTTGGGTTCATGCCAGGCGGCGCATAGGGCGGCCGCCCTTTACGGTCTCCGTCCGCACGCCTTTTATCAGCTTTCAGAGGCGGCATCCTCCCGAAGCAGGCCTCGCACCCGCTTTACCTGAGCCAGCACGCTTTCCCTCGCAGGTCCTCCCAGCACGCTTCTGCCGTTGACGCAGTTTTCTAAAGAAATGGCCTCATAGACGCCCTCGTCAAAGGCCTCGCATACCGTTTGATATTCCTCCATCGGCAGAGTTTCCAGGGTTTCCCCCAATTCAATGCACCGGGCGACCAGAGTTCCGGTGGCTTTATACGCATCCCGGAAGGGTAAGCCCTTTTTTACCAGATAGTCGGCGCAGTCGGTGGCGTTGATAAACCCTCCGGCCGCCGCCTTCCGCATATTCTCAGGAAGCACCTTCATGGTGGCCAGCATCGGGGTAAAGGCGGTCAGGCATATCTTCACCGTTTCCACGCTGTCAAAAATGGCCTCCTTGTCTTCCTGCATATCCTTATTATAGGCCAAAGGCAAGCCCTTCATGACCGTCAGCAAAGCAGTCAGGTCGCCAAATACCCTGCCGGATTTTCCCCGGACCAGTTCGGCGATATCAGGGTTTTTCTTTTGCGGCATGATGCTGGAGCCGGTGGAAAAGGCGTCATCCAGCTCTACAAATTTAAATTCCCACGAGCACCAGAGGATGATTTCCTCAGAGAACCGGGACAGATGCACCATTACGATGGATAAGGCCGCAGCCAGCTCCATGCAGAAATCCCGGTCGGAAACCCCATCCAGACTGTTGCGCATAGTATCGGAAAATCCTAGAAGCCGGGTGGTGACAGTCCGGTCAATGGGATAGGTGGTGGAAGCCAAAGCACCTGACCCCAGCGGATTGACATTCATACGCTTTACCGCGTCCTGAAGCCTGCCCAAATCCCGAAGGAACATCTCGGCGTAAGCCATCAGATGGTGGCCAAAGGTGATGGGCTGGGCGCGCTGCAGGTGGGTATAGCCAGGCATTACTGTCCCGGCGAAGGCTTCGGCCTGGACGCAGATAGTCTCAGTCAGTTCTTTGATCTGTTCCAGCAGGCCCTGGGCCTCCTCTCTCAGATAGAGCCGGATATCCAGCGCCACCTGGTCGTTCCGGCTTCTGGCGGTATGCAGCCGTTTACCCGTATCTCCCAGCCGGCGGGTCAATTCACCTTCCATGAAAGTATGGATATCCTCCTGGGTCATGTCGATTTCCAGCGTCCCGGACTGTAGATCCTTTAAAATCCCTTCCAGCCCTTGGCAGATTGCGTCAGCCTCGCTTTTGTCAATGACTCCGCACTGTCCCAGCATGGTGGCGTGGGCGATAGAGCCCTCGATATCCTGCCGCGCCATTTTACAGTCAAAAGAGATAGAGGAATTAAAATCATTGGTTTTTTGATCCAGTTCCTTTTGGAACCGTCCTGTCCATAACGGCAAATTGATTCACCCTTTCCCCAGGCTGAGCCTGGACTCATTTCGCGCTCGGAGGGGGCGGTATCCATTGGCCTTCTCCCACGCGCCGCTGTCTGTTCGCTTCCTTCAG
This sequence comes from [Clostridium] leptum DSM 753, assembly GCA_000154345.1. Lineage (GTDB taxonomy): Bacteria > Bacillota > Clostridia > Oscillospirales > Acutalibacteraceae > Clostridium_A > Clostridium_A leptum. The sequence continues at coordinate 268,808 of DS480350.1, read as the reverse complement.
CTGTTTCCCCCAGGCTGAGCCTGGACCCGCTTCGCGCTCGGGGGGTGGTATCCATTGGCCTTCTCCCACGCGCCGCTGTCTGCTCGCTTCCTTCAGCTGTTTCCCCAGGCTGAGCCTGGACTCATTTCGCGCTCGGGGGGGTGGCGGTATCCATTGGCCTTCTCCCACGCGCCGCTGTCTGTTCGCTTCCTTCAGCTGTTTCCACTAGGCTGAGCCTGGACCCGCTTCGCGCTCGGGAGTTGGCGGTATCCATTGGCCTTCTCCCATGCGCCGCTGTCTGTTCGCTTCCTTCAGCTGTTTCCCCAGGCTGAGCCTGGACCCGCTTCGCGCCTAGGGCTTGGAGATAGCTCCCTGTTTTCTACCGCGGACGCATCAAGAAGCAAGCTCGCTTTCCGCACCCAAAAGCCAGGGCTTACCTAATAATCACGAATAGGGCGGACAGCGTCCGCCCTGAATCCTGGATAAATTTATTGTTGCTGATTTTTGGCCTTCTTCATCGCCTGAACCTTGATTGGCAAGCCAAACAGATTGATGAAGCCGGCGGAATCCGCCTGATTATAAACCTCATCCTCGTCGAAGGTAGCAATCTCCTCATCGTACAAGGAATAAGGGGAAGTAACGCCCGCGTCGATGATATTTCCCTTGTAAAGCTTCAGCTTAACATCGCCGGTTACGGTCTCCTGAGTGGAATCCACAAAAGCCGAAAGGGCTTCCCTTAAAGGAGTAAACCACTGGCCGTAGTAAACCAGCTCCGCGAACCGGAGGGCTACGCCTTGCTTATAATGGTAGGTGTCCCTGTCGAGGCAGATTTCCTCCAGCTTGTTGTGGGCGTGATACAAAATGGTTCCGCCGGGAGTTTCATAAACGCCGCGGCTCTTCATGCCTACCAGCCGGTTTTCCACCATATCGGCGATGCCGATGCCATTGGCGCCGCCCAGCTCATTGAGCTTTTTCACGATGGAAACGCCATCCATTTTCTCGCCGTCGATGGCGGTTGGAACGCCCTTTTCAAAGTGCAGGGTCACGTAGGTAGCCTTGTCGGGAGCCTTCATGGGAGAAACGCCCAATTCCAGGATCTCGTCATATTTCGGCTCGTTGGCCGGATCCTCCAGATCCAGGCCCTCATGGGAAAGGTGCCAGATGTTCTTATCCTTAGAGTAGTTGGTTTCTCTGGTAATATTTAAGGGAATGTTGTGGGCTTCAGCGTATTCAATTTCTTCCTCACGGCTCTTCAGATTCCAGATTCTCCAGGGAGCGATGATCTTCATTTCCGGAGCGAAAGCCTTGATAGCCAGCTCAAACCGCACCTGGTCGTTTCCTTTTCCGGTACAGCCGTGACAGATTGCATCGGCGCCTTCCGCTTTGGCGATTTCTACAATTCTTTTGGCGATAATCGGACGGGCGAAGGAGGTGCCCAGCAAATATTTGTTTTCATAAACAGCGCCAGCCTTGACGGTGGGAAAAATGAAATCCTCCACAAACACCTGGTTCAAATCCTCGATGTACAGCTTGGAGGCTCCTGTCTTTTTCGCTTTTTCCTCCAGCCCGGAAAGCTCCTTACCCTGGCCGACATCGGCGGCAACGGCGATGACCTCGCAGTTGTTGTAATTCTCCTTCAGCCACGGAATAATAATCGAGGTGTCCAATCCGCCGGAATACGCCAACACTACTTTTTTAATCTCTGCCATTTTAACCAACTCCCAAAATATTTTTATTATGGCTGATGTTTTCATTCAACGATTCCTATTATACACCCTTTATGCAAAAAATCAAGAGTTTTGTGCATAAATATTCATACAACTGGAATTTGGTGACATTTCCACAAAATCGAAAGAAAAATCGGCTCCGCTCTTATTTTTTATGATATTAAAATGATGCCTCTTTCATACCCGCCGCAAAAGCTACATGCATATAAATAAATTTAAATGTTATAAAACACTTTTTCCCGTCCAAAATCAGCAGAAAACGCGAAGCTTTTGTGGTACCATAATCTTCTAATTTATGGTATCATAAAATTGTAAGGAGAAAAAGCCCAGCAGGCTATTATTTTATAAAGGAGAGATTGCTATGTCTTTTCAAGAAATCAATGTCCGTGAGTTTTCCATGAAGCCCTTTAAGATGATCGGCGACCAGTGGATGCTGGTCACTGCCGGCGATCAAATTAAGTACAACACAATGACCGCCAGCTGGGGCGGCATAGGCGTCATGTGGGGCAAAAACGTGGCGGTAACGGTAATCCGTCCCCAGCGCTACACCAAGGAATTTGTAGAATCCCACGACTGCTTTACCCTGAGCTTTTACCCTGAAGAATACAAAAAGGCGCTTTCCCTCTGCGGCAGCAAATCCGGCCGGGAGATCGATAAGGCGGAGGAGACAGGCCTGATTCCTGTTTTCGACCAGGCTGCTCCGTACTTTGAACAGGCCAGCCTGGTGCTGGTATGCAAAAAGCTGTACGCCCAGCCGATGGACCCGGCCGGGTTTGTAGACAAAGCCCTGGACAGCCGGTGGTATCCGGATAAGGATTATCACAAAATGTTCGTAGGAGAAGTTATCAAGGTGCTGGTGAAGGAATGAGCCGCGCCGTCATCGTCACCGGGGCTTCTCATGGGATCGGCCGGGCCGCCGCTGTTCTGTTTGCCAGAAAAGGCTATTCCACGGTGATCAATTACCATCGTTCGGAATCAGAGGCCCTCTCTCTAGCCCGTTCCCTCACGCAGGAGGGCTGCTCTGTTCTCGCAGTGCAGGCGGACGTTTCCGACCCTGTCCAGGTAAAGGAGCTGTTTCAAAGGACAGAGGCGGCTTTCGGCGGGCTGGAAATTCTAGTAAACAACGCCGGGATTTCTCAGACGGGCCTGTTCACCGACTGCACACCCCGGCAGTGGGACCGGGTCTTCGGCGTTAACGTCAAAGGGGCTTTTCTGTGCAGCCAGCAGGCGGCGTCCCTGTTCCTCAGGGAGCACCGGGGAAAAATCGTCAATGTCAGTTCGATTTGGGGAATCACCGGCGCCTCCTGCGAGGCGGTGTATTCCGCCAGCAAGGCGGCTCTCATCGGCCTGACCAAATCTCTGGCTAAGGAGCTGGGGCCCTCCGGCATTCAGGTAAACTGTGTGGCTCCGGGCGTGGTGGATACTAAAATGAACGCCGGCCTCACTCCAGAGGAGCTTCAGGCACTCCGGGACGAAACCCCTCTGGGCGTCATCGGCACCTCGGAGGACATCGCCCAGGCCATCTGGTTTTTAGCTTCTCCGGAAAGCGATTTTATTACCGGTCAGGTGCTCAGTCCCAACGGCGGTTTCCTGATTTGACCGCCTGCGCCGTGTTTAGTCCGGCCGCTTGAAACAGCCTTTGAGATTCCTTGAAAATCCCGGCTGTAAAAAAGCCGCCGTCAGAACAGGTGCCGGGAGGCTGCGAATCCTATTATTTTTTGTTTCGCCGCAATGTTTTTTATGGAACCGCGCCGTATCTGTAATCGTTAGAATGACGGCACGGCGCGGTTCATTTTTTACTGTGCCTTACGAAAAATTTTTGATGGCAAAAATTCGTAACGGGCTGCTTAATTTTGGAGAAAACCGTTTCTTTTCCTAAACCACTTAAAAATCATCCTGTTGTAAAAACCTCCGGCTGGGCCGGAGGTTTTTCTAAATCGCTTAAAAAGCGGCTCCACGCCGCACGTTTAAAATATTGCTTTTTAATCCGCTGCCAGATCCCTTGATTTTGCCCGCCGCTCTCCGTCCCAGTCTTTTCCGGCAGTTTTTATGGCAGTGAAACCTTCAGATGCATATGCTCCCGGGCCTGATGCCATTTGACCGGATAGCCCGCGCCATGGGAGCAGAAAACCGAATCCGGGGTGTATTCCAAGTCCGCCTCCGGGTCATAGGAAAACCGGGCTGCCAGCTCCTCCTGGTTCTGGCACGGCTCATAACCGTCGAACCGGAAGCTGAACATCCCTTTTCCTTTGGTAAATGCCGCCAGCTCCCGGCTGTAATTTATAAAACCCGCCGCCGGCCCTCGTCCATTTACCGTCACTCGGTTTTCCTGCTGCCGCGGAGGCTCAAAGACTCCCTGCAGCCGCTGGATATCGGATAAAATTCTTCCCAGCTGCCTGCTGTCCGCCTGAATCCGGAAAGCGTACCAGGGCTCCAGCAAAATACTTTCCGCCTGCATCAGCCCCTGGCGCAGAGCCCGGTAGACGGCTTCCCGAAAGTCTCCGCCCTCGGTGTGTTTTTCATGCGCTTTCCCCGCCAAAAGAGTTACCCTTACATCGGTGAGAGGGGCGCCGATCAGCACGCCCCTCAATTCCCGCTCAAAGACATGGGTTCGGATCAGGTTCTGATAGCTGCGGTCAAGCTGGTCGAAAGGACATTTGCTTTCAAAGGTGATCCCGGAGCCTCTTTTTCCGGGAGAAAGAGCCAGATGCACCTCTGCGTAATGGCGGAGCGGCTCGAAATGGCCGCAGCCAAGCACTGTGTTTCCAATGGTTTCCCGGTAAGAAACCTGACATTCCCCGAACCGTATTTTCCGCCGGAATCTCTCCGCCATCAGCTCCTGAAGGATTTCCAGCTGTACCGTCCCCAAAATATGCACCCGGATTTCCTCCAGCCGTTCCTCCCAGGAAACATTCAGCAGCGGCTCCTCCGCCTCCAATAGTTTAAATTCTTCCAGCACGGTTTTCGCCGGCACTCCTTCGCCGTATTCCACCTTTGCCGTTAAAGCCGGAGTGGTTTCCAGCCTCGGACGGCAGGGAGCTTCCCCGATCTGCTCGCCCGGCTTGACCGTCAGGCCGGTTACTCCGCACAGAGACCCGGCCGCCGCCGTTTTTCCAGTCTGGAATTTCAGGCCTTGATAATGCCGCAGCTCGTCGATTTTCTGCGGCCCATCCAGAGTAGCGACCTCGTCCTTTACCGTTAACGCACCGGACAGCACCTTTAAAAAGCTGACCCGGTTTCCCTTTTCGTCGTGACGCACCTGGTACACTCTTCCGCAAAAGGGCTCGTCCCTTTTTGCCTCATATTCCGTTTTCGTCAGCCGGTCCATCTGCTCTAAGAACTCTATCACGCCCTGGTCATTCAGCGCGCTGCCGGAAAAACAGGGAAACACCCGGCGGCTCCGAATCAGCTCCGCCGTCCTGCCGTACCACAGCTTTTCGTCATAGCCGGTCTCCAAGTAGCGTTCCAGCAAATTCTCATCCAGGGCCGCCAGGTCCTCCGCCGCAGCCTCCAGCCCTTCCTCCGGAAACCAGTAAATATCCGGCGAAAGCTGTTCCCGGAGCTCCGCCAGAGATTTTTCTCCGTCCGCCCCCGGCTGATCCATTTTATTCAGGAAGAAAAATACCGGGATCTGATTTTTTTCCAACAGCCGCCAGAGGGTCGCCGTATGCCCCTGAACCCCATCGGCGGCGCTCACCACCAAAACGGCATAGTCCAGCACCCCCAGAGTCCGTTCCATTTCCCCGGCGAAGTCTGCGTGTCCCGGCGTGTCTACCAGGTAATATTGGTTTTCTCCCAGAGAAAAGGCCGCCTGCCCGGAAAACACAGTGATGCCCCGCTGCTTCTCAACGGCGTCGGCGTCTAGAAAGGAATCCCGGTAGTCTACCCGTCCCTTTGCGCGGATTGCCTTTCCATGGTACAGAACCGCCTCGGACAAAGTGGTTTTCCCCGCGTCTACATGCGCTAAAATTCCAATTGTTTTTCTCATTCCTCTTCCTCCCGGCCGTCTCCTGGATTTCTCCAGCTTTCTCTTGCCCATATATTCATTATAAAAGAACCGGCCCGCCTTTGCAACGGCGCTTCGGAAGGGCAGCCGTTCCCAACGGGCGCGCGGCCCGGACTTCCGGCGCGCGTTCCTTGAGTATATTTGGCGGCCTCTATCGAGGCCCGTCCCTCCAAATCCGCGGCACATTCTCCTCAAGGCGGCTTTCTCTGCCAGCCTTTGCCAAGCTGTTCTTCCGCTGACTGTGCGACCGGGGCGTTTCCATGGAAAACGGTAAGGGAGCCGTACCCTTTCCCGCTGTTTTGTGGTATGATAACAAGGTATAATAACAGCTGGAAATGGGGAATGTTATGAAACCGCAAGACGAATTTGGAAGCTCCTTTGAAACGGCAAAGGAATTGCCGGAGACCTCTTGGAAACGGAAGGCCATTCAGGCCGCCTCCTCACAGGCGGAGCCTATCCGGAAGTCCGGCGGTTTCCAAGGCTCCGCCCTTCCAACGCCTGTGGAGCTGCGGGAGAAGCTGAAAGCTTTTCTATTATCATTGGGCGTCAGCGACGTGGGCTTTTCCAAGCCGCAAGCCGAGGGCCTGGAGAAAACGCCCTATGCCGTTACCCTGGTGGTTCGGCTGTCCAACGCCATTGTGGATGAAATCGAAGGAGAGCCCACTTTGACCTATTTTAGTCATTACCGGGCGGTAAACGCATTCTTGGATCAATGCCTGCTGAAGGCCGGATTGTTTTTGGACCGGGCCGGCTATCAGTATATCACTGTGGCCGCCAGTCAAAGCATGAATCAAAAGGGCTGGAACTATCAGGGCAGATTTTCCCATAAGCAGGCGGCCTGCGCCGCCGGCCTGGGCGTCATAGGAAAAAGCTCCTTATTTCTCCATCATCGGTTTGGCCCCCGCGTCCGGCTGGCCACATTATTCACCGACTGCCCCTTTCCTGTGGAAAACGCGCTTCCAGCCTCTCTCTGCGGCAGCTGCCGCAAATGTGTGGATTCCTGTCCCAGCGGCGCGATTCTCGGCCCGGAATGGATCCCTGGTATGCCTCGGAAGCTGCTTTTCGATCCGGAAAAATGCAGCCAGCATATGAAGCGCCAGTACCAGCATATTGGCCGCGGGGCTGTATGCGGCATATGCATGAGGGTCTGTCCCCGTTATGAAAGGTCCGTGATCCGCTGGGAATAGTCCCGCCGGACGAAGCTGCCGTCCGCAGCGCTTTAATAGCCGAGTAAAAGGCTTATCCCCATGGCTGATAGGAAAAAGAGAAGCCTCAGCGGCCGAAAGATGAAAAAGGGACGGAATGGATTCCGTCCCTTTTTCTATTTTGCCAGAGCTTCCTCCCACTGTCCCTGCCGGAAGCCTGCCAGAACAAAGCCTTCCCCAATCAGCAGCGGACGTTTGACCAGCATACCATCCTCGGCCAGCAGTCTGATTTTTTCCTGCTGGGTTAATCCTGGCAAAACCGCCTTCAGGTTCTTCTCCCGGTAGAGCATTCCAGAGGTATTAAAAAAATTTTCCGCCGGAAGCCCGCTTTGGCAAATCCACTGAGCCAGCTCCTCTTGCGTGGGATTTTCCTCCTTAATATTTCTTTCCTGAAACGGGATGCCCTTTTCCTGCAAAAATTTTCTAGCCTTAGCGCAGGTGGAGCATTTGGGATAGCAAATAAATAAAGCTTCCATGATCCGGCCTCCTAAACCCTTAAAGTCTTTCATTTATCATACCACAGCCGCATATGCCTTGGAAAGAGGAATAACGCGAGGTGTGCCTATGGGTATTTTAAGGAAGCTTTGCCATTCCACCCGATGGAAAGCGGTATTTTCTATACTATCAGTATTAATTTGTGTTGTTTCAACTTTTTTGTATGCTTTTTCCCACCCATTTTCTCAAAGCTCCGACAGCGTTTGGAACCGGTTGAACCAAATTCAGGAGGAATACCCGCCTGGCAGCAGCTTCACCGGCGCATACCGGGGCGCCACCCAATGCTTTGGCTTTGCAGGCTATGTCTTTCACGCCCTTTATGGCTGCGATATGCCAAACAGCTATTATCGGGATACCTGGTATCAGCTGGATGGAACGGAAAACCTATCCGTGGTAGGACAGCTCACCCAAAAAAATATAAGCAAAACGGCCTTGGAACGCCTGCTGTCCCAAGGCCGGCCTGGGGATATTATTCAATACGGCACGCCCCATTATCCCCATACCATGGTGTTTCTTCAAACAATCACCGGAGGTTTCACGGTTTATGACTGCAATTACGACAGACAGTGTACGGTGATGGTACGGCAGGTTTCCTATGAAGCCCTGGCCGCTGAAATCGGTTCTTCCTCCGCACAATGCGGCCTTACCCTATATCGGGCGAATCTCAAAGAATGATTTTGCGTGATTATTTTTGTTTCTGACTATTTTGTTCTGAAATAAAGATTTTATAGAAACCTTTCGGACAATTGTGGACGCCTGATCCTGTAAATGGTATCATCATTACAGAAATGATCTGAAGGAGGAAGCCGGCATGGAGAAAAGAATTTTAGCCTTTGATTTCGGCGCTTCCAGCGGGCGGGCAATGCTCAGCCGCTTTGAGGGGAGCCAATTAAAGGCGGAGGAAATCCACCGTTTCAGCAATGATCCCGTCGTATTAAACGGGGTTCTTTACTGGGACATCGTGCGTATGATGTTTGAGATCAAAAGGAGCATCTCTCTGGCCTTGGCCAAGGGGGGCTTTGACGCCATCGGCATCGACACCTGGGGAGTGGATTTCGGCCTTCTTGACCGCAGGGGCAATTTGATGCAAAATCCGGTTCACTACCGGGATCCTCATACCGTCGGCGTGCCCGAGCAGGTATTTAAAATCATCCCCAAAGAGGAGATTTACGAAAAAACCGGGATTCAGCTCATGCGCTTCAACACCCTGTACCAATTATATTATCTGGCGCGGGAGGAGCCTGCTCTGCTGGCCCAAGCCGATCGATTTCTTCTGATGCCGGATTTAATGGCCTATTTTCTCACCGGAGAAAAAAAGTGTGAGGTGACCAACGCCTCTACCACAAACCTATACAATCCCACCCTGAAAGGCTGGGATTTCCAGCTTTGCCGGACTCTGGGGATTCCTACCGAGATTTTCCCGCCGATTATTTCCACTGGAGAAATTTACGGCAATCTTCTTCCGGAAATCTGTGAGGAGCTGAGCTGTCCCAGCGTACCTGTGGTAGCGGTCGCAACTCACGACACCGCCTCGGCGGTGTTCAGCTGTCCCGCTAAGGAAAAGGATTTTGTCTACATCAGCTGCGGCACCTGGAGCCTGTTCGGCACTGAACTCGGCAAGCCGATTATGAGTGAAAAAGCGATAGCCGCCAACTTTACCAACGAGATCGGCTATCATCACAGCGTACGTTTTTTAAAGAACATTATGGGTCTTTGGCTGATCCAGGAATCCCGTCGGCAGTGGATGCGGGAGGGCAGCGAGGTTGGCTTCGACGTTCTGGAAAACGAGGCCCTGGAATCCCGGCCTTTCCAGTGCTATATTGATACCGACGCGCCCCAGTTTGAGACTCCCGGCAATCTTCCCCGCCGGATCCAGGAGTACTGCGAACGCACAGGGCAGACCGTGCCTCAAACCCGCGGCGAGATCATGAGATGCATTTATCAAAGCATCGCCATGCGTTATAAATATACCTTTGAGACTCTTTCTTCCATCACCGGAAAAAAATATAAGACCATCCATATGTTTGGCGGCGGCATCAAGGACACTCTGCTGTGCAAGATGACCGCCAGCGCCTGCGGCGTTCCGGTATATGCCGGGCCGGTGGAAGCTACCGTAATGGGAAATATCGGCGTCGCCTGTCTGGCCCTGGGAGAAATCAGGGATCATAGGGAAGCCCGGAAAATCATCCGGGAGTCCAACGATATTAAGGTTTACCAGCCTCTCCAGTGGGAGGAATGGCAGGAGGCCTACGGGGACTTTTTAAAGGCCGCCGGCTTGAAAGGATAGCCGAGCCGCCCTTTGGAAAAGCACGGCAAAAGGGTTTAGTCCTGCATAGCCACAGAAAAAACGTCAGTCCGCGAGATAAAATTCACAGAAAAAACGCCGCTGAAAACCAGCGGCGTTTTTATGTTTTATTTTTCAAAAGACTTTTCAAAGGGGAATACACCGCTCTCTTATGGGCAGTTAAGCATCCTTTAAAAAATATAGGAAGCGGAAACCCTTTTGGCATCCGCGCAGCGGCGTAAAAAGCTCCTTTCAGCGGTAAAAAGCCGTGCCGGGAAAACAGAGTGGAGACCGGTGAAAAATGGGGTTCTTTTTTCTCAGCGCAAAAAAGCCCAAAGTCTCTTCCTTTCGAGATCCCCTTTGACTCTTGTCCTAAGACGCCGTCTGGCCATTTCTCAGGCCCTTTGGCGGCCAGGGGATATCGGCGCTATTTTTTCTGTGAGGATTTCGGGTTCTGATCAGAGGAAGCTGTCCAAAGCTCGGGCAAAATTGTGATGCCTCCTGACAGCAGATAAGTTCCAAGGAGCGCGGAAATTGGGGGCATTGCGGCAAAGACAGGAAATAGCACCAGCAAAACGCCTACTAAAAAATTGACGATTGCCCCAGCGAACAGCCAGCCTCTGGCCCTATCGTCTTTTCTCTGAAAGGGAAAGGCCATCATGAAATGGTTAATTCCCATAGATACCGACAGCACTGCCAGCACAATACAGCAGATAAAAGACATCATTCCCTCCGCCGCTTCGGCTGACTGGAACATCCACACCAGCAGCACCGCCGCACTGAGTAAAAAACAAGCCACTCCTCCCAGAAGTAAAAATTTGCTTTTATGTTCAGAGCCGATATAACGCACCACCATTACGGCGCCGTAAATGGCTAAACAGCCAAACGCCAGATACTGAACCCCGACCAGAGTGCTTAAAGGTGTCAAAAAGCACAGAATACCCAACACCAGCATTACCAGCATCAGGGCCATGGAAAGGACCTTTTCCCGGGGGCGCCTTGATTTCTTCTGCATCGCGGATCCTTCTTTTCCTTATAATTATTCTTGTAATCACCTTTTAGTATACCTAAATATCCCTAAGAAATCAATATTTTTTTGTACTTTTCTTCTAAACTCGTAAAATTTTTCACAAAATTTATCTCTAACAGCAAAATGATTTTTATATCATTTCATCTTTCCGCTCTTTTGTGAGTTATAGCTTCGGCTCATCAGTTAAATTTGTCTTTGCCTGCTTTTGGGAGGACATAAATTTTATGAAGGCAAAGCCGGAACGGGTATTTTATACCTGTTCACCGGCGTTCTTTTCAGTATTGGCTGGATCATTGATTCATCAGTATTTTGTGTAAGCCCAATCCATATTACGTATATTAAGCTGCAACCGTTTTTATCAATACAGAAACAAGCCGGGGAGGCTCTTTTCGGCAAGAACCTCCCCGGCTTGTTTTTTATTTCATTTGGTTGAAAAACAAATTCTATGGCAGCGGCGTTGCCCGGGCAGGCGAACTGGATTTCCGCCAGGCTTTCATCAAAGTGCGGCCAGCGCCTTGTAGCAATCCTTCAGCTGAGGATACAGGCCGCAGTAAACACGGTAAAACTCCTCATAGCGGCCTGTGTTCTCCGGAATCGGGGCCTGGGCGGGATTGGTTTTAACCACCTTGCGGCAAGCTTCCGCCACGCTGGGATAAATTCCCGCGCCTACGCCCGCCAGAATCGCCACGCCGAGAGCGGGACCCTCCTTGGAAACCACCGTTTTTACCGGCAGATTGTAAACATCAGCCATCATCTGGCGCCACATGGGGCTGCTTCCGCCGCCTCCGCAGGCCAGCATCTCGCTGGAGACCACACCCATCCCCCGAAGAATATCCAGGCATTCCCGCTGGGAGTAGATAACGCCTTCCATCACAGCCCGGAGCATATCGTACTTAGTGTGCATAGCGGACAGCCCAAAGAATACGCCGCGGCAGTCGGAATCCAGCTTGGGAGAGCGCTCTCCCATCAGATAAGGCAGGTAAACCAAACGGTTGGCGCCGATGGGCGCGCGTTCAGCCTGGCGGTCCATCAGGTAATAGGGATCGACCCCCATGCCTTTCGCGGTCTGCATTTCCTCCAGGAAGAAATTATCCCGGAACCACTTCAGGGAAAGGCCCGCCGCCAGCGTGCAGCTCATGACCGTCCAGCAGCCAGGCACTGCGGAACAGAAGGTGTGAACCCTGCCCTGGGGATCGATCGTCACCTTATCGGAATGTGCGAACACCACGCCTGAGGTGCCGATGGTGGTAAAGGCCTTTCCTTCTTCCACCACGCCGGTTCCTACCGCCGCGGCGGCGTTGTCACCGGCGCCGCCAACCACCGGCGTGCCCGCCGCCAATCCGGTCAGCTTCGCGGCCTCCTCGGTGATATAGCCGGTAATCTCCGGAGACTCATACACCTTAGCCAGCATACTCTTGTCAATATCCAGCTTTTCCAGAACCTCGTCGGACCAGCAGCGGTTGGGGATATCCAAAAGCTGCATCCCTGATGCGTCGGAAACCTCTGTGGCAAATTCTCCGGTCAGCATGTAACGGACATAATCCTTCGGCAGAAGGATGTGCCGGCATTTCGCATAAATTTCCGGCTCGTGGTTTCTGACCCACAGGATTTTCGACGCGGTAAAGCCAGGCAGAGCAGGGTTAGCGGTGATCTCAATCAGCCGCTTGGCTCCAACCCGTTCTGTGATTTCCTCACATTCCCGGGCGGTGCGCTGGTCGCACCAAATAATGGATCTTCTCAAAACGCTTCCATTTTCGTCCAGCATGACAAGGCCGTGCATCTGGCCGGAAATTCCCATACCCTTGATGTCCTTAGAATCTACGCCGGAATCCTCAATTACCTTTTTTGTGGTCCGCATGGTGGCGTCCCACCAGTCCTCCGGCGCCTGCTCTGCCCAGCCGTTTTTCGGCTGATACATAGGATATTCTACCGTAGCGCTAGAAATCACGGTTCCCTCTGTATCAAACAGCACGGTTTTGGTGCCAGAGGTTCCTAAATCCACACCAATTAAATAATTCATGCAATCGTCTCCTTTATAATAAATTGTTAAATACCTACTTTTCATCGTCCAGCAGTTGAATCCTTATCACTTCCTGAAGCTGCGCTGGATAAGATTCTAAGACATAACCATCAAAAGTAACCGCTATGATATCGCCGGCATCTAAATCAGACAATCCGATCGCCGTTCCCCGCCATAATAACGCCGTTTCCCCAGTGGCTGAAAAAGTGAATTCCCCTCTGTAATTAAGATCATTCACAGCCAGCCCTTTCACCAAAAAACGGCCGGCTTCCCTTTCACGAATCTCCGCGTAAAAGGTTTGCTGATCAGCCGCCTGCGCCGCTCCCATATTTTCAACGCTGTCATAAGCCGTTTTGTATCCGATAAAATACCCGGCTGCCACCAGAAAAACCGCCGCGATTCCCATCAGGACAGCCCTGAATCCCTTTTTCATGGCATATCCTCCTCTCTGGTCAGTGATCCGTGGTAAAATCTGCCGCCCTGGATTTTAGGAGCAGCCGGGCGGTGAAAAACGCCGGATGGGAAAGCTACAGATTTTCCCCGATTTTTATCACCGTATGGGTAAAATACTCTGCCTTCGGCACAGTTCCATCCACCAGATAATAAAACAGATGGTTGATGGCGTCATAGCCTTGCCGAAAGGACTCCTGGCACAGCAGTACATCGATGCTGCCCTCTTTCATCAACCGCTTATTTTCCTTATTGTCGTCGAAGGCGATAACAGTCACCCGTTTTTTCCTTTCCAACTCCTCCAGCGCTCTGCATACACCGGGAGCGCTGCCTGAGGTGGTGATATAAATATAATTGATCTCCGGATGCTCCTGAAGCACCCTTTTAGTGGCCTCATAGGCCACCTCGCTGTCATCCTGGGTCACCTGGACATCCACCAGAGTGTAAGCCGTTTCCTTCTCCTTCATCACCTGAGCGAATCCCTCGATCCGGAGATGGTGGCTGTGAATATTGCTGGAGCCCGCCACCACAAAAAGGCTCACCGGCCCCTTGGCCATCAGGGAAAGCAAGCCCCCAGCGGTTCTGCCGCCGGCCAGATAATTGCTGCCGATATAAAACAGCCGGTTCACATGAGGCAGGTCAATGTTGATTGCCGCCACCGGAACGCCCTCGGCCGCCGTTTGGTTTAGAAGAGCTGTGATTTCAGGAGTTTCTATCGTTGCTACGCACAGGGCCGACACATTCTCCGCCAAGAGCTCCCTCAGCGCGGCAAGATGGATCTCCGGATCATAGCCGCGCACTTCTTTCAGCCGCAAGGAAACTCCAAAATCAGAGAGCTCCCGCTCCGCCCTGAAAAATCCCCGAATCACGTCGTGGAAAAAGGTGATTTTATCACTGGGCAGCAGGCAGCCTATGGTCACGGGCTTTTTTCTGGCGGCCAAAATCCTGCCCGCCCGGTTGGGAAAATAGCCCATCTCCTCCACAGCCTGCTCGACCCTGGCGGCTACCTCTTCGCTGACGCCGCCCCGGTGGTTGATCACCCGGTCAACCGTGCCCCTGGATACTCCAACCGCCGCCGCGATATCTTTAATGGTCACCGCCATAGTATCGCCTCGTTTTCTTCAAGATCGGTTTTTATATAAACTCATGATACCCTGATTTCATATCGCTGTCAAGATAAATCGTGTTCGAGCACAACCTAGAAAAATTCTACAGCCTGTCAAGGGGGCGTCCCAGATACTCCTCAGCTTTGGATTCCCTCGTGCCCGCAGCCTTACCGCCTCTGAAGCTAATGCTTTTTCAAAGGCTCCCAGCCCTCGGATTACCTAAATCGGTGGGACGAGCTTTTCCTTGCAAGGCGCTTAAAAGCTTTTACCTGCGCTGCCGGCGGCGTTTCCTGCCAGGCAAGCCGCCGTCTCAGCGGCAGCTTCTTTGCCGTCAAAAAATCCTGCCTGCGGCCGGCTCACTTAGTGTCCAATCCCACCAGCCGAAAAAGCGGAAAGCTTTTATGACGTGCCCCCCAGAAATGGCCGGACCGCCTCCAGCTGTCTATATCATAAAAAGAGCCGCGTGGCTAACGCACGCGGCTCTTATGAATATGGCCTCTCGCCTTCCCTCCGGCCAGACAAGCATAAAACAGCTGGGAATTTCATGGGATCAAGCCGTTTATCTGGTTACGTTGCGCAGCCAAACCCTGGTTTTATACCGCCAGGTCGTCAGCGGAATCTTGATGATTTCATCGCTCAGCAGCAGCACGTAAACCCACTCCACGCTCCAGTGGAACACAAACGCCGCGATGGCGCCAAATAAAATGGAGCAGCCCCACATAGTCACCACATCCAGAACCAAGCCGAAACGAGTGTCTCCGCCCGCCCGGAAGATTCCCACAACCATAGTGGTATTATAAGCCTGCGCGACTACAAAATAGGCCATAATGAACATCATGGTGGAAAGATAACCTTGGGCTGTGGGGGTTAACGTCATGACCTGCAAAACAATAGGCCGGGCAATCAGCACTACCAGCGCCCCCGCTAATCCGGCCACGATGGAAAGCTTTACAAACCGGGTGCCGTATTTCTGGGCCTCCTCGTAGTTATCCTCGCCGATAGCCTTGCCGATGAGCACCGCCGCGGCGGCCGCGATGCCAAAGGATACCACCGTAGCCAGCTGACGGGTCACCTGGGCTACCGAATTAGCGGCCACCGCCGCCTGGCCCATGTGGCCGATTACCACAGCGATCACCGAACAGCCCGTGCCCCACATCAGCTCGTTTAGGGTGACCGGAATGGCATACCGGATAAAGTCCTGGAATAAGAGCTTATCTCTTACAAACAAATCCCTTAGCTTAAAGTTCAAAATAGATTTGGTCTTGGCGTAAACCACCACGATCAAAAGCTCCACGATTCTAGCCACCAGCGTGCCGATCGCCGCGCCGACGATACCCATCTGCGGGAAGCCTAAGAGTCCGAAAATCAGGATTCCATTGATGATAATATTGACGATCAAAGACACCGAGTAGGTAACGGTAGCAATCACCACCCGCTCCACACTCCGCATGACGTTTAAGTACACATGGGTAACAGCACAGGTAAGATAGGAAAAGGAGACAATTCTCAGATATTTGACGCCCTCGTCGATCACCGGCTGCTCCGGTGTGAAAATAGACATAACCTGGGCAGGAAAGATCTGCACCGCCAGCAGAAAAATCACCGAAACGATAATGGAAAAGCGAAAGGCGATTCCCATAACCTTTTCGATGGTTCTCATATCCTTTTTTCCCCAGTACTGGGCGGTGAGCACCGCCGCGCCGGAGGTAAGGCCGAAAATAAACAGCGTCAAAATAAACTGCACCTGTCCCGCCAGGGAGGATCCGGAAAGGACGGTTTCCCCGACCCTGCCCAGCATGACCACGTCGGCGGAGGTCACGGCTACGTTAATCAGATTCTGCAAGGCGATTGGGAGCACCAAAGCGCCTACTGTTTTGTAAAAGTTTTTGGTTTCCAGCTTCATAAAAATTACCGGCGCAAAAGCGCTCCTTTCTGAATAGTACGTGATAATTACTATAGCAAAAAGCGGCCCGATAATCAAGGAGATTATCAAACATTTTCTTTACGCTTTCTTAACGAAAATAAAGAGCATTTTTTATGAAAAAGATCCGGCGTCAGGCCGAGGCTTTTCCGAATCGCTTTACCCTTCCAGCAGAGCAACGCTCTCTCAAGCCCGCGGGAAGTAAAGATTGCGAACGGCTGCAGCCGGCGGCAGCGCTTCCCCACCAATCGTTTCAGTGGGAATATCATTTCCCCCCGAAATAATTGATGGAACCCGCCTCCTAAAGAGGCGGGTTCCATCTTTGCTTAGGTTTTAGAACGCCTCACTGGGCGTCCTTTTTTGCCTTCTTTTTCTTCATCACGATCAGAAGCACTGCCGCGCCGGCTGCGAGAAGAAGAACTCCGCCGCCCGCGATCCACCAGCCGATGCTGTTGGAGGAGCCTCCCTGGTTACCGGGGCCGGGTGCGAGAGGAACTTCCTCGTCGTCAATGGTCACTTCCGAGGCCTCAGAGGAATTAGAGGAGCTGGAAGACTGGCTGCTTGCATCATCATCCGTGCCAGGTGCCAGCGGTACCGGCTCATCGTCGATGGTCACTTCACCTCCGGGAGTCGCTACGATGGTCTCCCCGTCAGGAGTGACAACAACTGTATTATCCTCAGGGGTTACCTCTACAATGGTATCCTCGTTAGCAGTGTCATTCACATTGCGGTAAAAGAAAACATAAGCGTGGCGCGTAGAATAGAATTCATGAGCAATCGAAGCGGACTGCCCGCCCAGCATCACATAATTCTCGCCGCCTGCCGTGTAGTTTTCAGGGGCGGTAACCGTCAGCTGACTGTCATAACTGGCGGTAACGGTAGTGGTATAGAGTACTCTGCCCTCTGTCACGTCAAAATAACGGATGGTCACCGGATAGCTTTGAGCTTCCGCGCCTTTTTCGCTGTAATAGATCTCATAAATCCGCTTGGAATCTTCAAAAGCATGGACTATCTGCCTGCTTTGGCCGGCTGCCGCCACATATTCAACGCCGTTGACAGTGATCTCCGAATCGGCTGTAAATCTGGCGGTTTCATTTAGCCCAACATGCACGCTGTCGGTCTTTAAGGTCAGGCCGGTGAGTGCGTCCACATAGCGCACGCTGATGTCATAAGGCTTGGTCGCTTTGCTCTCCTCATACTTCACGGTGTAGAGCCTGGTGCTGTCATTATAATTATGGCTGATCACGGAAGGCTCGCCCGCCGCCTTAGTATACAAAGTGCCATCGGCGGTCATATATTCATTGGCCACCTGGAAAGTCGCGGTAGAACCGGACTGCACCGTCACACTGCTGGACTTGAGCAAAGCTCCGGATATCGTCTGGTACTGCACACGGAACAGGTATGGGCGGGTGCTTTCCTCGGTTACCAGCTGGTATCGGAAGACATACTCCTGGATGCCTTTATTATAATCATGGGAAACTGACGCGGACTGTCCCGCCATCAGAGTGTAGCTGCGGCCGTTGGAGGTATAGCTCTGGGGCGCGGTGAAGCTGCCCGCAGAATTGGGCTGTACCTGAAAGCTTGCGCTTCCGATCTGATTGCCGTACTGATCCACATAAAGAACCGGACAGGTGATCGGCTGCTTCTGCTGGTGCTGATAAGTATAGACAATCTCAGTGGTATTGGATTGATAGGAAAATTCCTTGTACTCCGGGCCGCTGATCAGATAGGTTTCTCCGGAAAGCTGTAAGGACGAAGGCGCCGTATGGGAAACACCGCCGGAAATCGTGTTATACTCGGTAGCGCCGCCCAGTCGGTTTCCGCCTTGATCCTGATACACCACATTAACGCTGTAGGTATTCAGGCTAGCTAGGGATTTAATTTCCCCGTCGCAGTAGACCATCAGCTTCACGCCGGTCATGTCGGGATCAGCGCAATTCACAACCGCGGAACCATTGGCGGCGATCGTCACTGGCGTCCACCCGGTATTATATTCCTCAGTCTGCCACTGCACCTCAATCTGCCGGTTCGTCTGATTATCGATTCTGAATTTTTGGGCGGTAGCGCTGTCGGACACTAAACCAGTAATCGAAATGTCATCCGCTCCTGCCGCGAACGTTTGCAGGCCTCCCGCAAACATCGCAATAATCAGTGAGAAAACGACGGTAAGGGCTGTAATTTTCTTTCTCACCTTGCTCACTCCTTCATCTTGGGTACGAATAGATTTCATCGTCAGTTATTGATCTTACAACTACATCATACAGATGACTTATCACAAGCGCGTCATATTTTTTGATAAAATCGGATTTTATTAAAAAATCTTTTCACCTGGGGCCTACGCCCGCTTTTTCCAGGAAAAATTCGAGAGGAAGCCGCCTCAAAAGCTCAAGATCAAAACGCCCGGCAGAAAAACTGCCGGGCGTTTCTAACCTTCCTCTCCTTTTCTAGCGTGAAAGGAAGCCGCAATCATTCGTGTTTTCCGGTTCTCCTTTTCCGGGATAAAGTGACGCCAAAGGCCACCGCTCCAAAAGCGGATACACCAGCCAGGAGCATCCAGGCCGCCTCAGCGAAGCGGTCGCCTGTAGAAACCCCGCCGCCAGGAGCGGCCGCAGTGGTTCCGCCGGAGCCTAACACCACGCCGCAGTCCCAGGTCATATCGAAGCCGCCCTCGTTTAAGTAGAACGGCCTTCCGGCATACCACCCGTCCTTCAGCTGGTATCTGCCGTCAGAATCCAGAGCAGTGTCGCCCTGGTTCACCAGGGTAATGGTATAAGGCTCAAGAATCTGGAACTTCACCCGGTAATAGCCCTCGGACAGCTCGTCAAACCGGTAGTAGCCTTTTTCATTGGTCGTGGTCTCGCCTGCCTGGATCCACTGGGTATCGTCGGAAACGTCACCGGAGGGGCTATACTCCAGAACCACACGGATGCCTTCCAGTCCGGTATCCTCTTCGTCCTGGATGCCATTTCGGTTGGTATCCAGCCAGACATAGTCTCCCACACTTCCGCTGGTAACCACGATGCCCGCGTCAGTGGTCATATCACGCTGGCCGTAACCAATGCTGATCACGTCGGAGGGATAACCCCAGCCCTCCAGATAGAAGCCCTGGACATTGGAGTCTGCAGCTCTGTCGGAGCCTGCGTAGGGAACGGTAATCACACTGCCTCCGGGCAGATCAAAGCACACACGGTACTGGCAATCCACATCCGGGCCGCCCTTCAGGCTCTCAAACACATAGTAGCCTTTTTCGTTGGTCTTTGTGGTGTCGACCTTTTTCCAAATACTGGAACCGCCTTCCCGCATTTGCAGATAAACGGTCACATTCTGCACCGGCTCCTCGCCCGCGTCTTGAATTCCATTCTTGTTAGCGTCCAGCCACACATAATCGCCGATCGCACCGTACAATCTGGCGCCGCCGTCATTATGGAGGCTGATAGAGTTGGCCGGCAGGCGGATGGTCTGGGTATAGCCGCTGTTTAAATCGGGAGCGGTCTCAAACACATCGGAATCCAGAGCATCGTCGCCGCCGATATTAGGCAGAACAGCCTGATAGCCCTCAGGATACTCAAACAGCACCTGATATTCGCCCTCCAGCAGGTACTCGAACAGGTACTCGCCGTTTTCGTCCACCACAGCGGTAGCGATGGGCTGTTCTTCCCGCACATTGTCAATCACACGGTACAAGGACACCTTAGTGCCGGTCAGCGGGATGCCCAAATCCTGAACATCGTTATAGTTCCGGTCGTCGTAGGCATAGCCGCCCAGAGCGCTGTAATACACCAGGCCGGCGTCCCAGGTCAGATCCGTCTGCTGATAATCCAGGGTAATCACGTCGGTACGCATGATCCGGTCGTTGCCGTCCACTGCATTCTTCGCGTCGGAGTCGGCGGTTTCAGGGTGGTCGCCGGCGCCCTGGTTCGCTGTGGTAAAGCCGTACTGGTACAGTCCCAGGTCATTCCGCAGGGAGGTGATGTCAAATTCCACCACATACCGTCCCTTAGTCAGGTTGTCAAAGAAATAATAGCCGTCCTTGCCCTCCTGAGCGGCGGTAACGGTTTCCGCCAGCGGTGCATCGGATACCTTACCGCTGTCATCCACCGTGTAAAGCCTTACCCTGACGCCGTTGACGCCTGGCTCATCCGGATCCTGTATGCCGTCACGGTTCAAATCGATCCACACATAGTCGCCTAACGCCGCGGGGATTACAAAGCCCGCGTCGATGGTCATATCCCTCTGGCCCTCCAGGCGGCTGGTATCGGGATTGCTCACAACGCCCAGCCGCAGGATTTCAGACCGGCCGTTCCGGTCGATGTTGGAATCCACGGCGGTATCCCCGCCCTCATACTGCCTGGTAGGCACATAAACGCCGTCATCCCCGGCGGGAGGCATGTCAAATTCCACCTGGTATTGGTAAATCACGCCGCCTACATAATTACTGGGATCATCCGGGTCCCCATCCTCTTTACCGGACAGCATAATATTGCAGTCCAGATCGTCGAACAGGTAATAGCCGCTGGAATCCGTAGTGGTTTCCGTGGTTGTGGTCTGGGTGCCGTCCGCGGTGATTCTGGTGGTGATCAGTCTTACTCCCAGGCCCGCTACCGGAAGGTCTTCCGCATCCTGGATGCCGTTCTGGTTTTGATCATAAAACGCATAGTCGCCGATGGCGCCCTTCGGCAGATCCAGCACGCATTTGACCTCCTGGTTTTCCGGGCGGTCGGATAGGGCGATGGTGTCGCCGGTATTGCTGTTTCTCACCACGGAGCACATAGCGGAATTGGAAATATACTTGCCGTAGTAATCCTCAATTTCATCGGTGGCGTACTGGGGTGCGGTCATATTGACCTGCACTTCGATGTAGTCGCCGTTTGCCAAAGGCTGCGTCACCTCAACACCGATGGCCGTTACCGTGCTCAGGTCAGCCGGCGGCGTGGCGCTCCAGGTGTGAGCGGCGGATGACGTCCACGGATCGCCGTTTCTTCCGGTAGTATAAATCATGGGCAGCTCTTCCTCAGCCGTATACTGTGACCGGCTTTCGGCGGTCCAGGCGGAGGTATCATCGGTGCAGTAATAAATCCGCACAAAAGCGCTGTCAATGGGCTGGCCGTCAGAGCTCAGCACCGTGACGCTGTTCAGAGCGGGCCTTCTCTCCAGGTCGGTGGCCCGGTTGGTCACAGTGGTGTCGGTCCGGTCGGTCAGGGTATCTCCCGCGAAGGGCAGGATATCGACCACTCTGGTAGAAACCGCCTTGTCATCGGAGCCGTTGCTGACCCGGATCTTATAATCAATGGAACCGCCCGGCGCCGTATGGCCCAGCTCGGAGTAGTTCTTATAACGGTCGTCGTATTCGCCCTTCACCTGCTTGTAAATGCTCAGGCTGCTGTTTTGTCCTACGACAATGTTCGCGTAGTTATTCACATACTCGCTGCCGCCGTTGCCGAGAATCTCATCCAGGTCCTCGTCTTCCTTAAAGGAGCCGCCGTCTCCGGTAATGACCGGAGCGTAGCTGACGCCGTACTGGTTTTCTACGGACTGGGGAATCTCATAGGAGCTTCCCAGGAACGCGGGACACCACAGGGTATCCGCCTGGCTGTTGGGGTCGATATGGGCCGAGAACCGGATCACAATCCGCTCTCCGGGCTTCAGCTCCACATCCGGGAAGGTCATCGTCACCTTCTGGGTATCCTGCTCCAGCTCAATCAGCTCGCCGCCGCTGCCAACTCTGGTGGCCTTCACCGTATCGATGGAGAATAGATCCGGGGTCAGCGGCGTTCCCACCGTGTTGCCGTCCTCGTCCTCCCACATTCTCATGATGACAAATTGGGAATCCCCTTCCACAAAGTCATTCAGCGTGGTGCCGACCGGCAGGTCAAAGCTGAGAATCGGCTCCCTGAAGTTATCAGTTTGAGACTCGTTCTTCGCGGTGACAACAAAGGTGACGTCGCTGTTCGGCGCGTAGGTGGTCTGGGTTCCTTCCGGCTTCACCGTCAGGCTGACAGGAATCCGGATGCTTTCGATCAGGGGCAGCGTGGCTTCCACAGTGTTGGAAGCCCGGCCGTCGGTGACAGGCACGTCTCTGCCTTCCTCATCCTTTTGAACAAAGGTATACTCGTAAGCCGCGGTGTTGGTGATTTTGGTGATCTCATGGAGGCTGGCGTCAGAGGGACGCTGGGCGAAGGTCACCTCGAAATCGATGCCGTTGGCTACAAAATGCTCATCCACGCCGGTATAAACCACCCGGAACGCCATCGCTTCCAGTCCGGCGGGAATCGAAACGGTCGCGCCATCCGCTCCCAGGCTTTGGACGTTTTCAATGGCGCCGTTGGGCACATCCCGCCAGGTGGATTCGTCATCGCTTCCAAGGTCAGCCGCCGGCTGGTATTGAACCTTAGCGCTCACCGGCTTGGAAGCATCCGGGACTGTCACATCCAAATCAGGATCGGTCTGGGCGTTATAGGCGCTGTAGACCCTCACCCAGTTCACCCGGTAAGCGTCATCCCTGGTGGGTTCCGTCTTATATTCGCCCTGCTCCTGATACTGCATTTGGATATCCTGGTCGGTAACCACCAGCCGGGAGGCCGCCAGCTCGTTCTCACCCTTGGCGTAATCTCTCAGGGTGAAGGAGGTGGTAAACTCCTCCTCCAGAAGGCTCTTGTCAGCGGTATCATCCGTAATCCCTTTCAGGATCTCAGTATTGAACATGACGATATCCGTCTTGAACTTATTGGTAAAGGATGCGTTGTTGTGAACACCCAGTTTTTCGATTTCAGACAACTCCTGTACCGGTTTCACTGTCACGATCTTCTGGGTCTCATAATACCGTTCATCCAGGCTATAGCCGTCGGGCGCCTTCAGCTCCTTCACCAGATATCGGGTTCCGGCGTCCTCCGCCGGCAGCAGATCGGACACACCCGCGCCGTTTTCGTCGGTGGTGATGATACCGCCCACCTGCTGGCCCTGAACATCGCCCGGCTCAAGCTGGTATACGGCGAACTGGGCGCCTTGCAGCCCCGTTCCGTTTTCGTCAGCCTTTTTAATGAGGATGCGGCCGCTGTCGGACTCATTGGTCAGCACGCCGCCGTTCATGTTCCCGGCGGTTTCAGGCCGGTAGGTAACCGTAGGATCGTTCTGGTTAGCGGGGATCACCGCCTCATACCAGGTATCGTCCAGGGAGTAGCCGTCGGGGGCCTGAGTTTCCCGGATATAATAGGTTCCGGCATCTAAGCCTTCCCAGCGGTAAACGCCGTTTTTCACGTTGGTCACCGGGTCTCCGACAGGCTGCTTGTTCTCATCGTACAACTGGAATACCGCCGTATTCAGAACCGGGCTGCCGTTTTGGCTGTCACCCTTCTTAGTAAACTCCAGATTTCCCTTGGCCTGGTTAATGACCTTGGTGGCCTCTGTTTCATCCAGATTGGTGATCTGCTTGGCGGTTACAGTAAAGGTAATGGGTGTGGAATCCAGAGTATATCCGTCGGGAGCCTTGGTTTCCACAATGGTGTAGGTTCCCGCATCCAGGTCGGCGGACTCAAAGGTACCGTCCAGGCGCACCCGGAAGGTGTCCACCAGCTTGCCGGGGTCGGCCTGATCCCCTTCGTACAGGGCGAATTCCGCCCGCTGGCTGTCGCTGGTGACCGTCAGCGGAGTTTTGCCGTCGCCCATGAATTTGGTAAAGGTGAACCGGCCCTTATTCGGGTAGTTGACGATGTAATTATCGCCGGTGTAGGTTTCGTCGGTTTCTCCCTTAACCACCGTAATCTTTTGCAGTTGGGTGCCCTGGACGAAATCAGCGGGCACCTGCTCCTTCAGCATATAGTCGCCGGGCTCCAGGCCGGTGAAGAGGATTTCACCGTCTTCGTCGGTTTCCTTGGTCGCGACCAGCTCGCCCAGTCCGTCAGGCTGAGACATGTCGTAGCGGTGAAGCTCAAATGTAACGTCCTCTAAGGGCAGCGCCAGAATGTGCTGGGCGTCCGGGTTTTCCCAGTTGGCCTTCTTCTCCAGGCGGATGGCGCCAAGGGGGTCGTTGCTGATGCGCACCTCGGCGGCGCCGGTGTTGCCGGTGGTCACCGGGTAGAAGTAATCCTCCTTGCCGGCCTCAAAGGTGTAGCCGGTAGGCGGAGTGACCTCTTTCACATAATAGGTGGTGTTGGGCTGCAGATTGACAAACTCAATGGTTTCCTTGCCGGTAACCGTTTGCAGCACCTGGCCGCCCTGATCCTCCGGCTTATCCCAAAGCTCAAACTTCGCGGCCTTCATGGCTTCGCCGGAAATGGAACCGTTTGTCTTGGAATCGACCTTGACCACCTTCACCGTCTGGATCTTGGTGTTCTCAATGACGATAGCCTTGCCTTCCTTCTGAGAAGTAATCTGGTTCTCCGCTACGGTATAGGGGCCGTAAATGGTATCTGTATTGTCGAAATAGCCGCTGGGGGTATTCAGCTCCTTCAGGTAATAGTCTCCCGCAGGCAGCAGATCGGACAGCGCCGCGCCGTCGGCATTGGTGGTCATTTCGCCCACTTTCGTGGAAGCGGTGCTGTCGGAGTAGATCCCGAACTTCACCCCGCTCAGCTTGGTCTGGTCGGCGGCGTCCTGCTTCACAATTTGCAGCTTTCCGTAGGCAGTGGTGTTCAAAAGCTCGGTTTTCGCCGTGTTCAGGTCGGCGGGATCGTAGAACTGGGTGGTTTTTTGACCGGCTTCAATGGTCACCGCCACCACCATGCCGGCTTTAAAGCCGTTGGCCTCATTGGCGGTTCCCACGCTGGTTTCCTTGAGCCAGTAATTGCCGGCGTCCAGATTGGTCATGGAAATCAAGCCGTTTGCCCCGGTAGTCACCGTTTTCTGGGCCGTGCCGGCGCAGTCGGCTTCCGGGTCGCCGGTCTCGTTCCGGTAAAGCTTAAAGGTCACGCCGGACAGCGGGTCCTTCTCGCCCAGGATATCCCCCGTCTTGGTCAGCTCCAGGGAGCCCTGCTTCTGGTTCTCAATCACAATGGGGTCGGGCGTGGCATCCTTGTCATCCAAGGGGTAATATACGCCGTTAATCTTATTGTCCCCGCCGGTAATCCGGTTGGGCTCGATGACAAACTTGATGGGCGTCGAGTCCAGCGTATATCCGGACTGGACGCTGGTCTCCACCAGCTGGTACTCGCCTTCCGGCAGGAACCCGGAAATCACGTAATCCTTGGCGGGATCCGTGGTGATGGTCATGGCGTTCCCCTCGGGATAATCCCCATAGGTTCCGTCGTCCTGCTTCTGCTGCACCTTAAAGGTAGCGGTCAGCTTTTTGCCGTTGTCGCCCTGGTCGGCGCTGATCTTCTGAATCTTCACCTGGCCCCAGGCGGACTCGTTGGCGATAGGCGTCTTTTCATAGGTGCAGTTGATGGTCCAGGTTCCGTTTCCATCCGTCCGGGTCGTAAACTCTTGGTTCTCACCCTCGAGCCTATCCTGGCCGTCGGAGGAAACGTATACGGAATAGTAGGGAGCCGTATCCGGGTCAAAGTCCACGTACTCCGGCGCTTTGGCCTCCTGGAGCACATACCAGCCGGGCTTCAGCAGGCTGCTGATTCCAACGCCCGCGGCGGTGTTGCCGGTGCCCGTGGTGATGGTGGTCACCGGATCCAAAATCTTTCCGTCGGCGCCCGTCGCCGGCTTGCTGTAATCGTCGGGGTCGGCCGCATAAACGTTGAATGTTACCTCGTTGAGGGGATAGGTCTCTCCGGAGATTTCCAGGGTCTTTTTCACAGAGATCATGCCGTACGCCAGGTTTTCCAGCCGGAAGACCGGGTCGGTCTCCGCCTTAGTATCGCCTGTCATCTCGTACAGGTTCCACTGATCCCCGTTCTGCTTAGGATAGACCTTATGGATATCCAGGTTATGGACATAGTAATCGATGCCGATAATCTCCAGGGCATAATAGGTTGCGCCGGGCTGGAGGTTCGTGAAATGCAGAACGCCTCCGTCCTTGCTTTCCGCCGCCTGGAGCATATTGTATTCTTTCAGCACGGTTTCCGGCAGCTCGCCGTTCACCAGCTGTTTGGAGAAGAAGTCCTCGTCTTTGTTCAGCTCGGCCTGGGCCTTCTGGGCGTCGGCCTCTGTTTTGAACAAAGCGACCCACGCGCCCTCCAGAGCGTTGCCGCCCTGGTCGATTTTCCAGCCCTCTACCGGCACGGGCCAGTAGTTCTCGATGATCTGGGGGCCGACGATCTTGCCGTCGTCCTCCTCGGTCACCATGATGGGGCCGGTCCACTCCTGGCTGATCTCATAGAAATAATCCTTGTCGTGGGGAGGCGGCTGGGTCTCCCGCAGATAATAGGTGCCGGTATCCAGCAGCCCGGTCAGTGCGCCGCCGGGCACGGCGCCGGTTACTGCATCCGTCAGGGTGCCGGAGGTAATCTTCTCCGCGACGACCTTCAGCCACAGCTTCTGGCCGTTGACTTCGATCTCCTCGGCAGCCGGATCTTGGTCATCCACAACCTGGTACAGGGTAAACTCCGCGCCGGTCAGATACTTGTCGTGATCCTCCTGGTCTACCTTGATCAGCTCGATCCGGGCCTTGTCGGAAACGTTGTTCCAGGTGACTACCAGATCCTTATCCGGGGCCAGGGTCACCTTATATACATTGCTGGTCACTTGAACCGGAGCGGCCCCGTCAGTGGTAACGGAGTCCACGGAATAATCCTCAGGCACGGTCTCCTGAATCCAATAATCGCCCGGCGCAAGATAGCCGGTGTATTTGGTCTCGGAGGCGCTGGTCACGGTGGTCACCGGCTGAGCGTCGGGATTTTTCGTGGGATCCTCCGCGTAAATCGTAAAGGTCACGTTCGACTGGCGCAGGGTCAGGCTGCTGCCGTCGCTTATCTTCCACAGCTCGAACTTATCGATTCCGATTCTCCGCATGGGAACGTTCTCGATAGGCTTATCGAAATAAGCCTTGTTGGTCTGGCCCGCCGTAATGGTAAACAGATGGGGCGTGCCGTCCAGCACGTACTGGCCGGTTACGCTCTGCTCGATAAGCTGGTAGTCTCCCGCAGGCAGCCAGCCGGAGGTCACGGTGCCGTTCGCTCCGGTGGTCAGAATCAGCGGGTTCTGGCTATTGGGATAATCGGCATAGGTGCCGTCGGCCTGCTTCTGCTGTACCTTAAAGGAGGCCTGCAAAGTCGTATTGGAATCCAGAGAGCTTACCTTTTTAATCTGGATTTTACCGGAATCAAAGTCGTCGGTAAAGGTGACCCTTACCGCGGCGGAATAGCCGTCGATCCCCGCGCCGGGGGTTACGGTCACCTCTTTGGCGGCGGTATCCAGATCATAGCCGTCTGGGGCCTTGGTCTCCTGCACCCAATAAGTACCGGGTTCCAGTTCCCCGGTGGTCAAAACACCGTCAACACCAGTGGTTCCTAATGTTTTGAGGGTACCGTTCTGCTGGGCCGCCAGCAGGTCGGCGCCCGGATTCGGCGATATCTTGGGGTAATACACGAATTCCGCGCCGGCCAGGGGCTGCATCACGCCGGTGTTGTCCAGGGTGCCGCCCTCTTTATAAACCTGGAACTTGCCGTAGCGGTCGTTTGTCACATCTTGCGTCACATCGGCGTAGTTGGAAGGCTGGTCCGGAGCCGTGATCTCCACCGGCTCGGAGGAAGCCTCATAGCCAGCGGGAGCGGTAAGCTCCCGGTACCAATAGGTGGTTCCCGGAATCAATCCGGTGAACACCGCCATGCCGTCGGTCCCGGTGGTGACGATGTCGGCGCCGCCGGTCTGGCCGTTCACAGGCAGACGGTTTCTGTCATTTTCCGCGTCCTCTTCTGTGGCGTACAGGGCGAACTCCGCTCCGCTCAGCGACATCCCTGTCTTCTGGGAATCCACCTTATGAAGCCGAATGGTGACGTAAGGCTCGTTTTTCACGATCACCGTGGTAAGCTGGTTGTTTGCTACCCTGATGCCGTCCCCGTCGGTAACCGCCACATTGGAGCCATCCACACCCTTAAAGGGCTCGGAGGGGGTGATATGTCCGGCGATGGACTGAACCTCTCTTAAAATATAACTGCCGGAGGGCAGGAATTTGGAATAGCCCTCGCCGTTTTCATCGGTGGTGATCCGGTCTAAAGGCTCGGTGAAATCGGTATCGTCAGCGGCATACACCTCGAACACGGCGCCGGAAAGATCGATATCGCCCGTTTTGTCACTCTGCTTTTCGATTTTCAGCTGGCCCTGGCGGTCCACCAGATTATCCGCAGTCAGTTCAAAGGTCTTTTTCTGTTCAATGACAACTGTATGAATGGTATCGTCTCTCTGGTAACCGCTGGGGGCGGAGATCTCCTGCACATAATAGGTGCCGGGATCCAGAGTGATTGCGGGGGTATCCGGCTCATTGCCGCTGACTCTGGTAGTCACCCGGGCGTCGTTGCCGTTGGAGTCCTTCGCCAGTGTTTTGCAGTCCGGATCGGTATATACGCCGAACACCGCGCCCGCCAGGGGAACCCGGGATTCGGTCGCCACGCTGCCTAATGTCAGCTGGCCGTATTTGATGATCTGCAAGGCGCCTCTCTGGGCGTTTTCGATCTGAAGGGCCTCGGTGTGATTGGAAGTGATCTGCACCCTGGTATCCCGCTGCATAATGGCATAGGTATCCGGGGCCTTGGTCTCCCGCAGCAGATACCAGCCCGTCTCTAAAGGCTCAGAGGCCGCAGTGCCGTCGGCGCCGGTGACCAGCTCCGCCGCCAGATCGCCCTCATCCGGGTTTTCCGGTACCGCGCTTTCGCTGGTATAGGGGCCGTAAAGAGCGAACTCCGCGTCAGGCAGCGTTACGCCGCGGTCGGTGGAATCCACCTTAGTGATTTTCAGTATTCCCTTTTCAGACTGGTTCAGTATGTAAGGCTTATTTCCGTCCTTCTGCAGGCCGTCGGGGTAATTCACCTGGTTGCCCTTTACGGTAACCGTATAGGTTTTGTCAGAAACCTCATACTCGCCGCCTTCCGGCACGCCGGTTTCCTGCAGGGTGTATTCGCCGGCGGGAATCCCCTCGAAGAGCACCAGGCCGTCCGAGCCGGAAACCGCGGTGTAAACCTTGCTTGCATCGGCATTGTTTGTCAGCCGGAAGGAAACGCCGGGCAGGAATTTCTCCGTATTTTCACCGGATCCCATGCCCTTTTTCCAGAAGGCCGCATAGCCCGGGCCGTTTTCATCGGTGGTATTGTCCACTGTCAGGGCTTCCCCTTTTTGCAGGGTTTTGCCGCCTGCGGTGACGGTGCCGTCCTGGTTCAGGGTCACCTGAATGGCTTCCCCGACGCCGGTAAAGCCGTCAGGCGTCTGAGTTTCTTTCAGATAATAGGTTCCATAGCGCAGATTGGAGAACTTCACTCTGCCGGTGCCGTCCAGCAGCCTGCCCGCCCCGGCTTCCTCGCTGCCGTCGATGTCCTTGGCCACCTGGGTGCACTCCGGGTCGGAATACAGGGTAAACTGAGCGCTGCCGTAAACCGCCTGCTTCTCGCCGTTGAGCACAAATGTATTATCGCTCACCGCCAGGCCATCCCCCTGGATGGTCAGGGTCTTTTCCACAATCAATTCTACCGGCGTGGTTTTGTCCTCCACGTCGCCGACCTGAACCTTGGCGCTGGAATCCTTCACCACCGCGTCCTTCGCCAGAGGCTTATAGCTTACCTGGGCCTGGTTATCCAGAACCGCCCGGACGAAGGGAACGTTGGTGGGAATCTGATAAGCGGCCGCGTCAAACTTGACCGTCACCTGATAGGTGGTGGGCAGCAGAGAGCCATTCGGCACCCGGACCTGGCCCTCGGTCACCATGGATTGATCGAATTTATTCACATATTGAAAGGTCAGGCTCTTTAGCGAGCCGTCCGCGTTGGATTCCTTAGTATAGCCGTCGCCTTCCGCCAGAGGCTGGAACTGGCTGGAACGGTCCAGGTAGCCCACGCTCACCAGCTGGGCGCCGCCGTTTTCCCGGTCCGCCGCCGGAAGGGTGTCCGTTACGGAAAATTCCTCGCAGTTCAGCCGGCCGTAGCGGTTCATATTTTCCACCGGATCCGTCACGGCGATCTGGTAGGTGACATAGTAGTACCCGTCCTGCTTGGTTACTACCGGGATCTCCTCTCCGGCTGGCGCTGGATCAGTGACGGTTTTCTGGATGTTCCACTGCTGGTCCGCCATGCTGGTAATGCTGACAGGATCAATTCTTTGATCCAGCTTTTCGGTATTCCCGCTGCCGTCTGTCAGCGTACCGGTAAACAAAATACTGTTAAAGCTTCCCACCGTCTGGTCAGGGGTCACCATATTCTCAAAATAGCATTTCAGATAAATAATGCCGGCCCGTCCCTGGTCGATGCGGTCCTGGCAGGGAATGGTCACCCGCTGGATGACCTGGCCGCCGGGCAGAGTAACCTCTGCCACCTCCGGCTGTTTGAAATCAGAGGTCACCACAGAGCCAGCCAAATCCACCTTGACGTATTCCGGCAGCTGAATCGCGATGGCCGCGCCGCCGTAGGATACGCCGTCGGGCGAGGAGCTGAATTTATAATCCAGCGCCAGGAAGAAGCTGTCGCCGCTGTCCACAGACTGGATGGCTTCAGCGGTGTCGCCGGTATCCTTTACGATTTTGGCGCTGAATTCCACATTCGCGCCCAGTCCGGCGCCTGCCGCGCTGGGTATCATGACTCCCGCCAGCATGGCGGCAGAAAGCAGAACCGCGAGACACCGGTGCCAAACCGACCGGCCCGCGCGGTTTTCCTTTTTCCGTAAATGCTTTCCGTGTTTCATAGCAAAATCCTCCTAATAAAGCCCAACGGATTGTAGTATTCTTCCAAATACGAAAAAGCAGTCAGTTCCAGCGGATTCCGCCGGATTGTCTTATTTATTATACCGGGCCGCCGTCACAAAAAAATCACAAATCCACTATTTGATCTGTTTTATCTCATATTCCAGGGTGACTGTATCAAATTTCCTTCTTTGGCAGTATTTGTCCATAATACGGCGCATGGCCTTTTCACAGCCCTCTATGTTCTGAGCCGCCAGAATGACCGAATACTGGGCCACATTGTACTGAGAGAATACGTCGTTTTTACGAAGCTGCTCTGAAATGACTTGCCGCAGAGTTTCCGTTTCGTCGTCAATATGCTCCTGGGTCCCGCCCTCTCTTAGGGTAAGCAGCACTAGGAATCTGGAACGCAGCGCCCGGCGCGCCGCGCGCACATTGATCTGATAGATATTTTTAAAGATATCATAATTGCAGTAGAAAGTTCCAGAGGATAGTTTTTCCTCTCTTAATCCCTTTTCCAGCTCCTCCACATCTACCGGCTTCTGGGTTGGCAGGCTTTGCAAGATCAATTCGTATAGTTCCTTTAGGTGATCCGGCACCTCCATCCCCAGGTTGCTGTAACAAAGATTTGCCACCTGGTTATAATAATCCAGAGCGTTCTGGGGCTGGTTCAGCTTTAAATACGCCGCCATTTTCATTTCATGCACCCTTAGGTCCATCTGCTCCATCAGCTTCGCCTGGTCGCACAGCTCTACCACCTGCTGGTAACGCTCCGCTTTCAGCAAGGCTTCACAGGCTTCCTGAACGCAGGTGGTGTAAAGGCGCTTATAGTAAACGCTGCGGAAAATCACCCATTGGGAATCCTCATACTCCTCCAGAAAATCCCCCTGGTACAGCTCTACCGCCCGCAGGCAGTCCTGATATTTTTGCTCGGCGTCGTGGCCCACGCTTACCTGCTTGCAGAAAGCCTCAAACTGATCCGTATCCACTTGACAGCTTATGTCGGTATTCCAAAAATAGGAATTATTGTTCAGAATAATCGCTTCCTGACCATTCCGGACAAAAAATTTTTTCATTTCCATCCGGCCCCGGTACACCAGGTTCCTCAGGGCGCCCTCTGGGTTTCCGCTGTCCTCTTCCGGCCACAGCACCTCAATCAGCTTGCTTTTCGAGGTCTCCACATTTCGGTTCGCCAGAAGATACGCGAATAATAGTCCTACCTGCTTGCTTTTCTTTTTCTCCTGGGGAAAGGCATAATTCCCGTTTTTCATGGAAAATTTCCCAAACATCTTAATTTGAAGCGTTTGATTGGATCCTGCCATTTTTAATTTCGCCGCCTTTTATCACAAATTTAATTATATTACTTTATTCACCGTTATATAAATCACATATTCTTATATTTTATGATTATTAATTGCAAATTTTATATGATATGTTATTTTTGCTATCATTATACACTCGCGTATAGGAAAAAGTAAAGATACTCTCCCGATTTTTTATATTCCTGCTTGAAAATTTTTTTGTTTCCAATCATTTTCCCATTGATTTCCACCGAGTCTAAGGGCTTATTTTCTCCAAATTCTCCAAAGAAGAAAAGCGGCGCGCCGTTCTCCCACACCAGCAGGGGAGAACGGCGCGCCGCCATCATACCTTGCGTAAAAACACGCTTCATTATTTTTTTAGAACCTTTTTGGCCACATCAGCAATGTGCTCCGCGCTGAGGCCGAACTGCTTAAGCAGTTCAACCGCCGGACCGGAGTGGCCGAACTCGTCGTTGACGCCGATACGGGTCACCGGCACCGGACATTCGTCACATACAGCGCTGCACACAGCCTCGCCCAGGCCGCCAATGATATTATGCTCCTCAGCAGTGATGATCCGGCCTGTTTCCTTCGCGGCCTTAATCACCAGCTCCTTGTCCAGAGGCTTAATTGTGTGGATGTTGATCACTCTGGCATGAATTCCGGCGTCCTTCAGGGCGTCGGCCGCCATAACAGCCTCTGCAACCAGCAGGCCCGTCGCGATGATGGTGATATCATCGCCGTCCCGCAAGGTAACGCCCTTGCCCAGCTCGAATTTATAATCCGGCGTATCATTGATAACCGGCACCGCCAAACGGCCGAACCGCATATAAACAGGTCCCTGATAGTGGTAGGCGGCCTCCACGGCGGCCTTGGCCTCTACATCGTCAGAGGGATTAATAACCACCATACCGGGGATGCTTCTCATCAGGGCAAAATCTTCGCAGCACTGATGGCTGGCGCCGTCCTCGCCCACGCTGATACCGCCGTGGGTAGCGCCGATCTTGACATTATTGTGAGGATAGCCCAGGGTGTTGCGGATCTGCTCAAAGGCGCGGCCGGCGGCGAACATGGCGAAAGAGCTGGCAAAGGGCACCAGGCCCATGGTGGAAAGGCCGGCGGCCACGTCTACCATGTTGCACTCCGCGATGCCGCAGTCAAAATGCCGCTCCGGGAACGCCTTCTTAAACACGCCGGTTTTGGTTGCGGCGGCCAGGTCGGCGTCCAGCACCACGACGTTGTCATACTTCTTACCTAACTCAACCAGCGCGTTGCCATAGCTTTCGCGGGTTGCAATCTTCTTTACATCTGCCATTGTTAACCCTCCAAACTTGCAAGCTGAGCTTTCAATTCGCTCATGGCGGTTTCGTACTGTTCCCCGTTGGGGGCGGTGCCGTGCCAGGAAGCCTGGTTTTCCATAAAGCTGACGCCCTTGCCCTTCACGGTCTTAGCGATGATGGCGGTCGGCCTGCCCTTGACCGTCTTGGCCTTCTCAAAGGCCGCCTCGATCTCATCGAAGGAATGACCGTCGATACAAATCACCTCAAAGCCAAAGGCCTTCAGCTTCTCATCGATGGGATAGGGGCTCATAACCTTGGAAACCTCGCCGTCAATTTGCAGATTGTTGTTATCCACGATCACACACAGATTGTCCAGCTTATAATGGGCGGCGAACATCAGAGCCTCCCAGATCTGTCCTTCCTGGATCTCGCCGTCGCCGGTAGCGGTGTAAACCCGCAGGTTCTTGTTCTCATACTTAGCACCCAGCGCCATACCGGCTGCGACGGAAACACCCTGTCCCAGAGAACCGGTGCTCATATCTACGCCGGGGGTCGTGTTCATGTTGGGATGGCCCTGCAGATAGGAACCGATATGCCGCAAGGTCTTCAGATCCTCCACAGGAAAATAGCCCCGGTTCGCCAGAGCGGCGTACAAGCCGGGCGCGGTGTGGCCCTTCGACAGCACAAAGCGGTCCCGGTCGGGATTTTTGGGGTCCTTCGGGTCAATGTTCATCTCTTTAAAATACAGATATGTAAAAATATCCGCAAAGGAAAGGGATCCGCCGGGATGTCCCGATTTGGCATGGTAAGTGCCCTCGATCACACCCATACGGACTTTACAGGCAGTGATACTCAATGCTTTTTTCTCTTGCTGGTTCACGTATGATACCTCCCATAGTTATAATTCCTAACGGAAGCGTCCCAAACAGTCCTGCCGTTCGGACGCTTTTTCATTATTGTACCATTGAAACTCAATTTGCGCAATGTCTAATAAAGTGATTCTATCAGAAATCTTACTTTTCTTTTAAGCTGAAATTGCCAATTTTAAAAAGAAATTCGTACAGCGTCTTTTCCTTTCACAGCTTTCCGGGTATTATGATAGAAAGCTGCCGATACCGATTATCGGTATCGGCGATGCTTGCGGACTGCCTTTTTCGAAAGCGCGCTAAAGGGACAGCCCTGAGGCAGCCGTCAAATTTTAACAGCGGAGGGATCCTTATGAAGCTGAACACCATTCACCATGTGGCCATTATCGTATCGGATTATGAAAGGGCCAAGGAATTTTATGTCGGCAAGCTGGGCTTTCAGGTGCTGCGGGAAAACTATCAGGCGCGCCGCGGCTCCTATAAGCTGGATTTAAAGGCCGGAGACCAGGAGCTGGAGGTCTTTTATATGCCCGGCGCCCCCAAGCGCGTCACAAATCCGGAGGCCTGCGGCCTGCGCCACCTGTGCTTTCGGGTGGAGAGCGTAGAGGAAGCCGTCCGGGAGCTGGCGGCGCTGGGAATCGAAGCCACGCCTATCCGCCTGGACGATTACACCGGGGAAAAGCTGTGTTTCTTTTTTGACCCCGACGGTCTTCCGCTGGAGCTGCACGAATAGTCTTCCGCCGCTCTTTGGCCATTGTATTTCTATCAGCCCGGAAAACTCGCTCCCCAGCGGTTCCGCCTCCGCCCGCGCCGGGCTGAAACCAGAAATAAGCGCCCTGAGCTCTTACGAGTCCAGAGGCGCTTTCTGTCTTTTGAAGCAAAGGACTCCCACTACCAGCAGGATAGGGAACAGCAGCGCCGCGGCCAAGCCGGCCTTTAAGCCAAACTGCTCCAGCGTAATACCAAAGCTTTGGCACAGCTCCGCCGCCACCGGCAGGGACTGGCTGAAGCCGGACACCTGACCGGTGAGGAAGGGCCCCAGGGCACAGCCCATATCTCCGGCCACCGCCAGCAGGCCAAACATGGCGGTTCCTCCCGTGGGGATTCCCCGGGCGGTGACGCTGAGAGTGCCGGGCCACAGCAGGCTGACGCCGAAGCCGCAGACAGCGCAGCCCGCCAGAGACAGGAGCGGATTCAGGGACAAGGCTGTGACCCCATAGCACAGGATACACAGGAGGCCGCACAGCAGCAAGGCGTTCTTTAAATTAATTTTGTGGCCGTAAAAGCCGTACAGCGTCCGTCCGACCGCCATAAAAATAGCGAACAGGAACGGCCCCAGCAGATCCCCCATCAGCTTGGATACCTGAAGGCCCTTTTCCGCGAACAGGGACGACCATTGGGACATTCCCATTTCCGAGGCGCCGGCGGCGAGCATCATCAGCACGGCGATCAGGAACAGCTTATTTTTCAGCAGCATTTTAAACGGAATAGGCTGGTGGGACTGCTCCTTGGGTTCGATAACGGGCACCTTGGCGCATAGGAAGGTATTGCACAAGGGAAGCAGCGCCCACAAAACGGGAAGCAAAAACCAAAAGCTTTCTCCCAGGCCCCAGATCAGCAAAGTAGAGATCAGCACCACCGCCGCCTGGCCCCAGCAGTAAAAGGAATGCAGCAGGCTCATGGCCTTTTCCTTTTCCTCCCCGGGAAGGCTATCCACCAGAGGGCTGATCAGCACCTCGATATAACCGCCGCCAACCGCGTAAATGATCACGGCGATCAGCAGGCCGGCAAAGGCCGAGGGCAGGATCTGGGGAAGAACCACTAAAAAGGCCAGCCCGGCGATGCAAAACAGATGAGCGATGACCATTCCGTTTCGGTATCCGATTTTATCGGCAAACCGGGCGGCGGCCAAATCAACAAAAATCTGAGCTGTAAAATTAATCAGGATCAGGCTGCCGACCTCCTCCAGAGTGACTCCGAACCTTCTTTGAAAGATCGTAAACAACAGGGGCGCCAGATTATTGATAATGGCCTGGGTCACATAAGCGCCGTAACAGGCGATCCGGGTATGACGATAGGTTAACGGTTTCATAGATTTTCAGGTTCCGGACAAACCCCGGACCTTTCCTCCATTTCCACTTTAAATTTTTGCCAAGCTATAGAATTCTCAGCCCTCCTGAAGCTGGACGATAGATTCAGCAGCCTTTGCGCAAGCCTCCGCTTGCCCGCTCCGCACTGCATAAGCCGGCTCTCATTATTTTAACGCCTGATCTTCCGCGCATAGAGAGCGGATGGGAAGGCTTGTTCTCCCTCCGCGTAAAACGGAAGCCTTCGGGGAAGGCTTCCGCCGGCGCGTCCGGCAGTCCCTTCCGGCGCAAGGGAAGCGCCCTATAATACCAATATGCCGGACCAGCGGGAAACAGCACGCTATTTAGATTGCAGATCAGCAGAGCGCTAAAATTAAGCGTCGGAAGCAGTAGCGAAAGCGCGGGATATCAGTTATAATATGGAAGAAACCGGACTCAGCGAAAGCAAAGGAGAGAGCCAAATGATTCGCAAGCCAAAGCAAATGTCGGAATCCATGATCCTGGGCGTGGTGCTCACCCTGGCGGGAGGCTTTCAGGACGCTTATTCCTACAACTGCCGGGGGCAGGTTTTCGCCAACGCGCAGACTGGAAACATTGTCCTGCTGGGCCAAAATATCGCCAGCGGCAACTTTCAAAACGCCCTCCACTACCTGTTCCCCCTGCTGGCTTTTTTAGCCGGGGTATACCTAAGCGAATGGGTCCGGGAGCTGTGTAAAAGCTTTCAAAAGCTCCACTGGCGGCAGATCGTGCTGGCTTTTGAGATCGTTATGCTTGCCATCGCCGGACTGCTTCCCCAAAGCCTTAATGTGGTGTCCAATGTACTCATGTCCTTCGCCTGCGCCATGCAGGTGGACAGCTTTCGGAAGTTCCGGGGCATCCCATGCGCCACCACCATGTGCATTGGCAATATGCGCAGCGGCACTGAGCTTTTATGCAGATACCATATCACCAAGGACCCGGAGTTAAAACGAAAAAGCCTCCACTATTACTTTATCATCCTCGTGTTCGCCATAGGCGCCGCGATCGGCGCGGTAGCCTCGCAAAAATTCGGAAATCCAGCCATCTGGATCGCCGCCGGCCTAATGCTTCTTGGATTTATTTTGATGTTCGTAAAAGAGGAAATTCAAGGTGAAACGGAATAAACTCCTACATTTGTTTTGACTGCTCCGGTCCTATAAGCGCCCTGGCTATTTCGTCGGGGCGCTTTTTGCGCCGGCTCCTTTTCCCCGCCTGCCGCCCTTTCCATTTTCATTGGAATCCGGCCGGCACTGAAATCGAAGGCCGAGGCTTTTCCTCCGCTTTCCATACTGCTGTCAACAGCTTTACATTTCCTTACGCAGCGCCGGAGCCTGACCATTGGGCCCGACTGGCCGCTGCCTGCCGGATGAACAGATCCAAACGGGCAGCACTATTTTCACCTTACCCGGAACATCCTCCCAAATCCGCAATAAGGCTAAGACCGGAGCAAAAGCGGCGTTTTCCCTAAATCGGCCTGCTGAGCCGCTCCACCATGGGACGGTCTGCGGGGCAGAATGAAAAATCTGTCAGCTCCTCCGGAGAAACCCAGCGGATCTCCAGATGAACCCTTTTTTCCGGCTCTCCGCTGATAATTACCCCGTCGTAAAACGCAAAGCCGTACAGCCCGTCGGGATATTCATACACAGTCTCCTCCCGCAGCCCCTGGAGCTGGATTTCCACTCCCAGCTCTTCCCGGCACTCCCGGACAGCGCAGTCCTCTCCGGTTTCTCCCGGTTCAATTTTCCCGCCGGGAAATTCCCAAAGATAGCCGCAGCTTCCGCCTGGGCCTCTCCGGCAAATCAATATTTTATCGTTCCTTCTCAAAATAGCCGCTGCGATCCGTTTCATTTTTTCTCCCTATCATTCAATAAAGCTTAGGATTCTTCCCATTACCAGGGATCCACCGCGCCCGTTCCGCGTTTGCCAGGATCGCCAACGCTGTTAACGATTTCCACGGCTTTTCCCCATTGAAGGAAAGCCTTCCCAGCGCCGCCTCACGGCAAAAAATCCGCCTAAAAGCCCTGCGCTGCCACCCGCTCTCCCGGACTCAGCAGAACCGCGCTTCCCCCTGAGGAACGCTGCCCAGCACCTTGACGTAAAACCGGCGGTTTCTCGGGCCGTCGAACTCACAGAAGTAAATTCCCTGCCAAGTGCCCAGCACCAGGCCGCCGTTTTCGATCAGCACTGTGGCGCTGCTGCCCATGAAGCTGGCCTTCAGGTGGGCTGTCGTGTTCCCCTCCATGTGCCGGTACTCCGGACGGTCCGGGAAGGTCTTTTTCAGGCCGAACAGCATATCCTTCACTACATTGGGATCCGCGTTTTCATTGATCGTGATCCCCGCGGTAGTGTGGGGGCTGTAAATCACACAGACGCCATCCTGAACCCCGCTTTTCCCCACTGCGTCCCTCACCTGCCGGGTCACGTTGTAAAAGCCCTCTTCATCGGTCCGAACCGGATATTCAAATTTTTCCATCTGATATTTTCCTTTCATAATATTTATTTGCGGACAGTCAAAGGCCCGTCCGCCCGGCTGTTTCTTGGTGCACAGAAAATTCCCGCCCATTGCGGCGGCTCAGGAAAATTTACAATAACGCTCGCCGTTCCAAAATTCCAGAGTATGGATATCTTTTTGCGGTGGGAAATCAATTCAGGAGCCGGCGCCGGCTCTGTCCAGGCAGCCGGCTTTTCCTCTGGAAAACGCCTCTTTTCCGGGAAGCAGCCCTCCAGCATATTGAAAAGCGCCGCTGCTCCTATTCTCTAAGTGTAAAAACGCTGCGTTCTCTCCGCCTACGGCCGCGCCCTTTTTTCTGCTATTCTTCCGGCCGATATTTCCATCCGCAGTCGTTATGGTACACCATCAGCTTCGTCATGCCGCCATCCACTGTGATGGTTTCCCCATTGATAAAGCTGTTTTCCTCGTCGCATAAAAACAGCGCCGTCCGGGCGATATCCTCCGGCACGCCGATTCTTCCGGATGGATGCTGCCTCCGGTCCGCAGGAGAATCCCCGGGAACATAGCCCTCCCGATAATAGGCGCCGGTGTCGATCCAGCCGGGGGCGATGGCGTTCACCCGAACCCGGCCCGCCAGGCTGACCGCCATAGCGTGGGTCAGGGCGGCGACGCCGCCCTTGGCCGCCGTGTAGCTTTCCGTGTTTTCCTGGGATTGGACCGCTCGGGTGGAAGAAAGGTTAACCACACAGCCTCCCGAATTAAAATAGGGAAGAAACCGCTGAGTCAAATAGTAAGGAGCCGCAACCCCCACCTTTAAAACCGCCAGGAAGTCCTCATAGCCGCAAGGAGTCAAAAGCCCTCCCCGATTGATGCACATATTGTTTATTAAATAATCAATATTACCATATGTATTAATTGTTTTCTGAACAAACGCTTCCAACGCTTCTGGGGCTTCCCCATTCCCGCAGAAAAATAGAGCGTCTTTTCCCGTTCGTTGAAGAAAATTCAGGTTTTCCTCTCCAGCCCTTTGGCCGCAGTCAAAAAAAGCGATCCTGCATCCAGCATCCGCAAACGCCCGGGTCAAGCATCTGCCGATCCCTAAAGCGCCGCCGGTAATGACAGCCGTTTTATTCTGAAAGCCCATGATGATACAGCTTCCTCCTTTCATCTATCAGCGTCTTTCCAGACCTATCGAAAGACTTTTCCCCATTGTTTCAATGATTATCAAGCTTTTTTCAAAAGCTAAAAGTATATCTATCAATTTATAATACAAATAGTAATTATATTCCCTTGACCTTCCAAAAAATTTTATTATCCCAGCCTGCTGCGGCGCCGCGGGAGGCTTCCGCTCTAATCAAGCCGCAAAACAGGACATAAAAGCCATAGCGTTACCAATTTTATGCCTGGAAGCTGAAGCTATTATAACACGGCTTTTCTAAAAAGCACAGCAGGATCTCTGAAAAAATTTACAAATTGTTTTATTCTTTTTTCCTCTGTGTGCTATAATACTGGCGTGCATTGACCGACCGGTCGGTCGGCAGAAAACAGATCGCCAGGAGGACTATTCCATGCTCTCAAAATTCAGCGTTAAAAAACCGTTTACCGTCGTGGTTGCCGTTATCATGGTTTTCATTCTAGGAGCGGTCTCCTTCATGAATATGACCACCGATCTTCTTCCCAACATTGAGCTTCCCTATGTGGTAGTATCCACCACTTACGCAGGGGCAAGCCCGGAAAAGGTGGAATCCAGCGTGACAAAGCCGATGGAATCGGCCTTGAGCACTTTATCCGGCGTAAAAAGCGTCAGCTCCATATCCAGTGAAAACGCCAGTATCGTCATGCTGGAATTTGAGCAGGGCACCAATATGGACTCCGCCTCCATTGAGATCTCCAACCGGCTGGACCAGGTAAAAGCCAAGTTCGACGACGGGGTCGGCTCTCCCACCATGATGCGGATCTCACCGGACATGATGCCGGTGATGGTGGCCAGCGTAGATGCCGGGGGCAAAAGCGTGGAGGAAGTCACCAAGCTGGTGAACGACACGGTGCTTCCCGCCCTCCAGCGGGTGGACGGCGTCGGTTCTGTCACAGCCTCGGGCCTGGTGGAGCAGCAGCTGAAAATCACCCTGGACCAGGGCAAAATCGACGAGCTGAACGATAGGGTGCTCCAGGCGGTGGACGCCCAGCTTTACGATGCGAAAAAGGAGCTGGACGACGCCCAGGCCAAGCTGGACGAGGGCAGGCAGCAGCTGGAGTCCGGCCAGGAGGGCGCGGTTTCCCAGCTGACCGCCGGCAGCGTTCAGGTGGATTCCGCTGTGGCCCAATTGAACGCCCTGCTGGCGGAGGACACCATTTTGTCCTCTCAAAAGGCGGGCTTCGAGACGGAGCGGGCCGCCTATGCCGGCGGGCTGAAGCAGGCCCAGGATGGCCTGGCGGAGGCTCAGGCCGCCTTAACCCAGCTGCAGCAAAGCTATGAGGCTGTGAACACCGGCCTTCAGGGGCTGGAGTCCTTCGCGTCCACCCCCACCGGCGCGGCCCTGTTCCCCAACGGTCTGCCCGCCTCCACGGTGGAGGAGCTGTTAAGCCTGTCCCCGGAGGAATTTGAGGCTTTTCGCACCGCCGTGTCCTCCATCCCCACCTTGGGAGAGGCCTTCGCCTCTCTGACCCAGGACAGTCTCCGCCAGATGACGGATGGGATCGCCCAGCTACAGGAAACCGTGGATTCCCTGCCCGGCACCATTGCCGACGCTCAGGCCAGAATCACGGAAATCGATACCGAACTGCAAAATATCAAGACCCGCCAGGCCACCCTGGCGGCCATGAGGCCTCAGCTGGAGGAGCAGCTGAAAGCCGCCCAGGACGGCTACGAGCAGCTGGAAAGCGGCAAGCTGACAGCAGGCAGCGAATTTGCCCAGGCCAGCGCCCAGATCGTATCCGGCCAAAGCCAGCTGGACGCCGCCAAGGCGGAATTTGAGCAGGCCAGAGACCAGGCCTTGGAAAAAGCCGATATTTCCGGCGTGGTCACCCAGGAAATGATCAGCCAGATCCTAACGGCCCAGAACTTCAATATGCCCGCCGGCTATCTGGATTCTGAAAGCGGGCAGCAGTATCTGGTAAAGGTCGGAGAGCAGTACGGCAGCATCGAGGAGCTTCAGGACAGCGTGCTGTTTTCCATCGGCACGGAGGGCATAGGCGACATCCGCCTTTCCGACGTAGCCTCTGTGGAGCAGGCCAGCAACGCCGGGGAAGCCTATGCCAAGGTCAACGGCAATGAGGGCGTGGTCCTGTCCTTTCAAAAGCAGTCTACCGCG
Organism: [Clostridium] leptum DSM 753; assembly: GCA_000154345.1. GTDB lineage: Bacteria > Bacillota > Clostridia > Oscillospirales > Acutalibacteraceae > Clostridium_A > Clostridium_A leptum. The sequence continues at coordinate 226,509 of DS480350.1, read as the reverse complement.
TCCACGGCTACCGTATCCCAGCGGATCAACGAGGCCATCGGGAAGCTTCAGTCGGAAAACCCCGATTTACATATTATCCCTCTGATGGATCAAGGGGACTACATTAATATGATCATCCAGTCGGTGCTGCAAAACCTGATCCTAGGCGGTATTCTGGCGATCCTGGTGCTGGCCCTGTTCCTGCGGGATGTCAAGCCCACCGTGATTATCGCCTTCTCCATTCCCATCAGCGTACTATTCGCCATGGTGCTGATGTACTTCACCGACATTACCTTAAACATCATCTCCCTGTCCGGCCTCGCCTTGGGGGTCGGTATGCTGGTGGATAACAGCATCGTGGTCATCGAGAATATCTACCGGCTGCGAAACCAGGGGGTACCGGCGGCAAAGGCCGCTGTCAAGGGAGCCACCCAGGTGGCGGGAGCCATTTTCGTCTCCACCCTGACCACCATCTGCGTATTTCTGCCCATCGTGTTCACTCAGGGCATCTCCAGAGAGCTTTTCACCGACATGGGACTGACCATCGCTTATTCCCTGCTGGCCAGCCTGGTGGTCGCCCTCACCCTGGTGCCCGCCATGGGCTCCACCATGCTGCGGAAAACCAAGGAGAAGAAGCACCGCTGGTTCGAAGGCTTTACCAACGGCTACGAAAAGGTGCTGCGGTTCTCCTTAAAGCATAAAATCGTGGTCATCGCCGGCGTGCTGGCGCTGCTGGTATTCGCTGTCTTTGAAGCGGTAAATATGGGCACCGCCTTCATGCCGGAGATGGATTCCCCCCAGATGATGGCCACCATGGAAATGCCCAAGGAGGCTACCCAGCAGGAAGGCTATGAAATGGCCGACGAGGTCATGAGCCGGATCGGCGGCCTGGACGATGTGGAAACCGTAGGCGCGATCTCCGGCGGAATGTCCATGAGCTCGTCCTCCTCCGGCAACACCTACAGCTTCTATATTTTATTGAAGGAAAACGGCCGCACCCGCTCCAACGCCCAAATGGCGGAATTAATCACCGGAGCTACCCAGGATCTGGACTGTGAGCTCAGCGTTTCCGCCTCCACCATGGATATGTCCGCGCTGGGCGGCAGCGGAATCTCCCTGGAGGTCAAAGGGGACGACGTGGATACCCTGAACGATATCTCCCAGGATCTGGTGGAGATGCTCAGCGGAATCGAGGGCACCACCGAGGTGACCGGAGGCATCACCGAGGGGGATATGGAAACCCGGATCGTAGTAGATAAAAACAAGGCTATGGAGCACGGCCTGACCGTGGCCCAGGTCTATCAGGAAATCGCCGCCGCTCTGCAGACGGAAGCCACCGCTACCACTCTGACCATCGGCTCGGATGACCTGCCGGTGATCGTGGTAAAAAGCCCGGAGGATGCTCTGACCCGGGAAGGCCTGATGTCCCATGAGATTTCCGTCACCAACCAGCAGACCGGGGAAACAGAAGCCGTTCCCCTCCATGAGATCGCCGAGGCCCAGGACGCGGAAAGCGTCAGCTCCATTAACCGGGAAAACCAGGTGCGGTATATGACCGTCACCGCCGGCGTGGATAACGACCATAATATCGGCCTGGTGAGCCGTGAGCTGGAGGAAAAGCTGGCGGCCTACGAGGTGCCCGAGGGCTACACCGTAGAGATCCAGGGCGAAACCGAAACCATCAACTCCGCCATGAACGACCTGATTCTGATGATCGTTCTGGCCGTGGTGTTTATCTATCTGATTATGGTGGCCCAGTTCCAGAGCCTTTTGTCTCCCTTTATCGTCATGTTTACCATTCCTCTGGCCTTCACCGGCGGCCTTCTGGCTTTGTGGCTCACCGGCAGCCCCATTTCCATTATCGCCATGCTGGGCTTTTTAATGCTGGCCGGCGTGGTGGTCAACAACGGCATTGTATTTGTGGACTATGTGAACCAGCTGCGGCTGGAGGGGGTGGACAAAAAGGATGCCTTGATCCAGACCGGCCGTACCCGCCTGCGTCCCATTCTGATGACCGCCCTGACCACCATTTTAGCTATGGTCACCATGGCTTTGGGCCTGGGAGACGGTGCGGAAATGACCCAGCCCATGGCTATCGTCACCATTGGCGGCCTCACCTACGCCACCCTGCTGACCTTGCTTGTGGTGCCGGTGCTTTACGACGTATTCCATAAAAGGCCCATGAAGAAAGTAGATTTGGAGGATGATTTATCGTGAGCGGTCCCGAGGAGAAAAAAGCAGTGAACAGCCCTCAGGATAAGAAAACGGCGGTTTTAGAGGCTGTCATCAGCCTGGTAATGGAGGGAAAAAGCCTGGAAGCCCTGACCGTATCGGAAACCGCGGCCCGGGCGGGCATTGGAAAGGGAACTGTATACGAGTATTTCCCCTCTAAGGAGGCTATGACCGCCGCCGCAGTGTGCTATTACATGCGCCGGGAGCTCACCGCCCTCCAGGGCCTGATCCCTCTGGATCGGGGCTTTCGGATCGCGGCGGAGTCCTCTATGACCACCGTGGCGGAAGCGGTTCAGAGCAGGCTTTCCTTTTTTCATATGGTTTCCGGTTTTTCCTGCTTCGAAATGAAGCGCTGCCTCGAGGGTCAGGAGCCCGCAGAGGAAATCCGCAATGTCGTCCAGGAGCAGATCCGCCGGATTTTGGCGCTTGGGGCAGAGGAAGGGCTGATCTCCGGAGGCTTCTCCGAGGAATACCAGACCATGTGCTTTTTAGGCGCCGTAGGCTCCTATCTGGCATCCCTGCAGGCTCAGCTTCTGCCTGAGCCCCAGGCCAGAGCCTATGCCTATCAAATGCTGATCCGTTCGCTGTCGGCTGCCAGCCCCGCGGAAGCCCCCGCGCTTTAAATTAAAATCATGTATGATGCTCCAAGCACTGCCGGAAACATTGCCTTGCGTACCCTGTAAGGGCGTCGAACCGGACCCCAGGGCCGCTGAAACTCCGCTGTTCCAATTCTTTGGACTGCCGGCGCGCAAAGGGTAAGGCTCCCTCTGGCTTCATCCGTCTGTTTTATCAGTCTCTCTATCGTTATCTTACCCGCTTTGTCCTTGAAAGAAGGCTGCTTCCGCAAGGTGCTTTGGCAGCCGCTGTGGCCAATTCCCCTGAATAAATTCTGACGCTTTTTCCGGCGGGTTGCGGAGCGTCTCTGTCAAAAGTGGAATTTCTAAATGAAATTTTGGAATTCCACTTTCTTTTTCCTCCGAACCTAAGTATAATAAAAAAGATAAAACGTTTTTTAAGGCGTTTTATCTTTTGAAATCAGTCTGTTTAAAAATTTGAAAAAGAAGCTATTGGGAGGTAAAAAAATGTTAGCCACTTTAAACCAGGTATTGAAAATCGCTGAAGAAAAGCAGTACGCTATCGCCGCGTTCAACACGCCCACCCTGGAAAGCCTGCAGGCCGCCGTCGATAAGGCAGAGGAGCATCAGGTACCCGTCATTGTGGCCCACGCTCAGCTTCACGAGCCGGTCACTCCCCTTTCTGTTATCGGCCCTGTCATGGTCGCCTTGGCGAAAAAGGCGTCGGTTCCCGTATGCGTCCACCTGGATCACGGCGAGACTCTGGACTATTTAAAGCAGGCTCTGGAGCTGGGCTTCACCTCCGTAATGTACGACGGCTCCGCCCTGCCCTATGAGGAAAACGTGGCTAACACCAAAAAGGCCGTAGCGATGGCCAGAGAATACGGCGCCAATGTGGAAGCGGAAATCGGAAGCCTGGGAAAAGCGGAGGGCGCCGGCATGGCTCACGAAAACGATCCCGCCACTTATACCGACCCGTCCCTGGCGGAGCAGTTCGTCAAGGATACGGGCGTAGACGCCCTGGCCTGTTCCTTCGGCACCGCCCACGGTATTTACACCGCCAAGCCTAAGCTGGATTTTCCCAGAATCGAGAAGATCCACCAGCTCACCGGCGTGCCGCTGGTAATGCACGGAGGCTCCGGCGTCAGCCCTGAGGACTACGTGGAAGCCATCAAGCGCGGCGTGCGGAAAATCAATTATTACACCTATATGGCCCGAGAGGGTACAAACGCCGCCAAGGCTTACCTGAAGGATCATCCCGACGTGATTTATTATCATGACATCGCCTGCGCTGCCAGAGACGCTATGAAAAACGATGTGGAAAAGGCCATGAGCGTATTTTACGGCCTAAAGAAATAAGAGAAACCTTAAAAGCTTTCTGCTGTCTTTGCTAAGGCTGGAAAACGGGGAAAGCCCCTTAAAGGGGCTTTCCCCGTTCAGCTTCTTAAGGAGCTTTCTAAAAGGCCTGGATTCCGCGGGCGGCTCCTTTCCCGCGATTGATTGGATTCTTCGGCGGGCAGCCGTCTCTTTCACAGCAGTCTTTTCGCTTCGAGAGCCTTACGATGTATGCCGGCCCCGTTTGCTTGGGCTGTGAAGGCTTTATTCTTCCTGCCGTTCAGCCGGCAGCTCCGCCAAGCTGTAGAGCCGTTGTCCTCCGCCGCGGAGAAAGAGGAGCCCTGACAAGAACGAAAGGTCTTTTCTCCTCCCTCAATCTCCTATAGCCTTCTGTCTTCACCCGCACGGCGGGCGGGTTTCAGCCTCAAACAACTGCGTGCTGATTGGAGACAGCCTAAAGCCTAATACCGAAAAAACGCCTAAAGCCTACTAAGGCTTTAGGCGTTTTTTGTATCCATCAGCCCCGGAAGCACCAGGGTCAGCCGGCTATGTCAGTCTTTATTTTCTCAGCGGCTTCCTCCGGCGTGCGCCTCCCCACATCCAATTTCCAGGTATCCAGGCTTTGATAGAGAGGCAGCCTCTTTCTGCTCCGCTCCAGCACATCTGGGTGACGGCGCCCCCGGCGGATATCCTTTTCCAGCCGCTGTATTAAAATCTCCTCCGAGCATACCAGGGAGTAGGAATACAGGGTAAACGCCGTTCCCGTCAGCCGGGACAAAAGCTCGTCGATGATCTCCTGCTGGTGCATGACCCAGGAAAAAATCACATATTCCGTTTGGGAACATCTTAGGAAGCTTCCCAGCAGGTGGGCGATGTTATCCATTGCCATGGCCTTTGTCTCCTCAGTGACCTCAAAGGGATTTAAATTCCAGCACCAATCCCCATCCAGCCATACCGACGGCGTCAGCCTTTGATGAAGCGCCCTGCATACCGAGCTTTTTCCCACGCCCATGGTACCGCCCACTAAAATCAATTTCTTCATGGCTTATTCTCCGATAATTTTCACCAGGACGTGCTTCTCCCGCCTGCCGTCGAACTCATAGTAAAAAATCTGCTCCCAGGTGCCAAAATCCAGGCGCCCTCCGGTTACGGCCACCACGGCTTCCCTTCCCATCACCGACCGCTTCAGATGGGCGTCGGCGTTGTCCTCATAGCCATTATGGCGGTACTGGCCGTAGGGCTTTTCCGGCGCCAGCTTTTCCAGCCAAGCCTCCAGGTCCCGGTGAAGTCCAGGCTCATCATCGTTGATAAATACACTGGCCGTAATATTCATGGCGTTGACCAAAACCAGTCCCTCCTGGACGCCGCTTTCTTCCAGCGCTTTCTCAACCTCGCCTGTGATGTTTACCAGGCCTCTGCGGCTCGGCACACGGAACCACAGCTCCTTACGGTAGGATTTCACAGCATCGCTTCCTTTCCCTTATTTTCTCGCAGCTCCTTGCGGTACAGCTCTGTGTAAACCAGCCTTCCCTCGATTCGCTCCGACTTCATCAGACTGACGGCGGCGGCTTTGGTTTTTACCGGCTCCAACCGGTTTTTCAGCGTGTAAAAAGGGGTTTCCGGCTTTTCTACCGCCTGCCGGGCTAACGTCAGGTGCGGACGGTACGGCCGATCCTCAACCGCAATCCCCTTGCCTGCCAGAGCGTTTTTCAGCTCCAGGTACAGGTTTTGCAGCGGTAAGGAGGGCTCTATTCCGGCCCAGTAAAGATCTCCGCCGTCTCGTTGAAATCTGCCCAGGCCCCGGATTTCCAGAGGAAAGGGGCCGGTCCGGATTTCCTCCATAGCCTCCCGCACCTTTCCCGCCTCTCGGAGTTCTCCCAGAAACACCAGCGTCAAATGAAGATTCTCCCGCCGGGTGAGCCGGCTTGTCCGGGTGCTCCGCCGGATCAGCTCCATCGCCTCGCAGAGCCTGTCCTTCACAGGCTCCTCGAATAAAATTGCCAGAAAAAGCCGCATAACGCTCGCCCCTTCCATCGTTGCAGCTTACGGTTTTATGTTTATTTTTATTGACGGCAGCTTTGCCGCAGAAACCTAAGCGAGGCTATTATACCACAGTTCCCGTCCCAGAGGTAGGGATTTCTGCCGTATTTTGCCGCAGAAATTCTCGTTATCCCCGCCGCGGCTCGTTGCTTTTCCAGCGGGCGTCTTGTATAATGAGCGTAACAGCGGGCAGTTTGATTCCCGGTTAAAATATGTATGGCAACAGGAGGGTCAGCTTATGAAAACAACCAAATGGGCCGTGGTCGGCCCTGGATTTATCGCCGGGCGGTTTGCTCAGGGAATGCTTGAGGCTCCCGGCGCCGAACGAACCGCAGTGGTTTCCCGCAGCGAGCAAAACGGCAGAGCCTATGCGGAAAAATACGGCTTTGCTTCTTCTTATACCGATTTTGAAAAAATGCTCCGGGAGTCCAAGCCTGACGTGGTGTATATCGCCACGCCGAACGACACCCATATGGATTATGTGTCCGCGGCCCTGAACGCCGGGGTTGCGGTGCTGTGTGAAAAGCCTATGGCGGATAACGCCGCCCAAACGGAAGAAATGATCCGGCTGGCTGAGAAAAACCACACCTTTTTGATGGAAGCCATGTGGACCCGGTGCTTTCCTGCGGTACGGCAGGCCCGCCAGTGGCTTCAGGAGGGAAAAATCGGGCAGGTGCTCACCGTTCACTCCTTTCACTCCTTTTTGGCCGACCCAAAGGACTGGCAGCTTTGGAAGGCCTCTCTGGCCCACACCGGAGGCGCGGTGCGGGACGTAGGCGTTTATGCGCTGGGCATGGCCTTTCTGGCGTTTCCCCAGGGGCCGGAAAAAATCATGTCCTGCTGCCGCACCAACGGAGAGGTGGACATCCACGCGGATATGCTGCTGCAATACGGCGATGGCAAGGCCGCCTTTTTGAGTGCCGGCTTTGATATGGAGGGCAACGCCACCACTACGATCTTTGGGGAAAAGGGGCGTATCACTCTGGGGCCGAATCTGTGCTGTCCCAGCCAGCTTCAGTTTATCCCCAACCAGGGCGAACCGGAAAGCGTCGAGCTTCCTTATCCGGCCACCGGGATGCAGTTTGAGGTTCTCCGGGTGCAGGAATGCCTGGCGCAGGGACTGCTGGAATGTCCCGATTTCACCTGGGAGGAAAGCCTGAAAATCTGCGGCGTGATCGACCAGCTTCGCAGGGAGTGGGGAATCCGCTACGCCTCCGACCGGTAACCGGCGGCCATCCTTTAAAGGCGGAAGCTGAAAGGGCACCGGCGCTCAAGCGCCGGTGCCCTTTTGCGGTCTTTTTCCAGGATAGCCCTAAAGGCCAAGGAAACACAAATTTTTCTGCCTTGCACAATCCCGCGCCGTCGCCGCCGGCGATGTTCCCTCTTCTGCGGGAAAGCCTCGTTACGCCATCTCCGTTTTAACGGAGGCAAAGCCCTCGGTCCGCTGCCGGCGGAACTTGCTGATCACCAGAGCCACGGAAAAAACAGCGGCGGCGAAGCCGGTTTGAATGGCCATGGAAATGAAAACCGGGCCCAGGGCCTGGCTGTCGAAGCGGACCAGGCCGGAGATGGCTTCCACCGCGTGGTTATACCAGTAGGAAGGCGTGTAGCGGGCTACCTGAAGCACACTGTCTCCCAAAAGCTCCAGAGGGACAAAGGAGCCGCCGAGGAAGCTGAGCCCCAAGGAGATAAAGTTGGCGGCGATATTCTGCCCGCCCCCGTCCTTGACAAAGTTTCCCAGCAGGAAGGCCACGCTAAGGCAGACAAACAGATAGCATATGCTGTTGAGCAGGATCAGCAGGACCAGCCTGACATCCGTTCCCTGGATACGGCCGCCGTAAAACAGGAACGCCATGGCGCACAGCACCAGCCATGCCACCCCGCCCAGGCATACGTTGTATAAGGCCAGCTGAAGATTTACATGACGCAGCTTGACCGGGGCGCACAGGTTTCTCATCCGCAGGTCCGGCTTGTTGAACACCATCATCACCGTGGTGACCGCTAGAATCAAAACCGCCATCATGATATAGGGTAAGGTTCTGAAATACACCTGAAAGCTCTCATCGATGGGCTGGCTTTCCAGGAAGCTTTTCTTTTCTACCTCCGCCTGCACCGAAGCATCCGCCTTCACCGCCTCTAAAAGCTCCTCCTCAGACAGCTCCGGCGCCGCCTGCCGGTACGCTCTGGCGGCGCTTAAATACCGGTTCACCAGCAGATCGGCGTAACGCCCCTCGGCCGAGGTAAACCGGGTATTTTTCTCCAGAGTGCCTCCGCCCTGGGAAAAGTCCTTTGCGAAGCCCTGGGGGATAATCAGAATATAATCCACCGCGTCAAAAAAGCGGGCGTCCTGAAGGGCTTCCCGGTCATCCTCCAGCTTCACCATATCCGCATATCCCGCCAGGAAATCCTCCAGCCCTCTGACCAGCGCCGATTCCCCATCCCGGTTGACAATGGCCGCCGAGGGCCTGACCGCCTCAAAGCTGAGGCTTTGGCTGGTATTGTTGAAAGCGGTAAGCATTACGGCCAGCACGGCGAAAATCCCCAAATACACGCCCAAGGAAACCAGATGCCGTTTTGTCACCTTGGCGCACAGATTAAATACTTTCATATTTCCGCCTCCTCAAGCAGGCCATGGCGCCTAAGCCGAATATCGCCGCCATAGCGCACAGCACTCCAAGATCCATAAAATACCGGGTGTGGTTATCATAATAATACAAGCAGTAAAACGCGTCGGAAATCCTGGCCGCCGGATTAAGCCAGGCCGCCGCCGGCGCGTTCTGCTGAATGGCGTAGCTGATCCCCTCCACCATCAGTCCCGCCAGGAAGCAGCAGGCCAGGCTCAAGGTAATCAAAATCGCGGTTTTGGCCTCCACCTTGATCCTCAAGGCGGCTCCCACCAACGCTCCTAACGAGACGCCTACGATGCTTCCCACCAGCACCGTCAGCAGAAGATAGCCGATCTGGTTTCCGAAATCCAGCCGCAGAACCAAAAGCAGATAACAGAGCAGAACCAGCATGGTGAGCAGATGCACCGCCAGGCTGCCCAGCATATCGGCTGTAATCATCGCCAGCTTTTTTCTGGGCGCCATGGACCTCCTGGCTCCCAGAGCCGATAAATTGGCTTGCAGGTAAAAGGCGCTTGTTAGGCCTTGAAAGCTTCCGTACAGGCATACCATAGCGATCAGCGCGTAAAAATAAGGCAGCTGATGGGACGGCTTCGCATTAGACAGGGAAATTTCCCGGGTAAACTCCTGCTGTTCCATCAAATCGGTGAGCAGCCCTTGCTGAGCTGCCTGAGGATTTCTCTCCAGAATATGGGCGGCGGTCGCGGAAATCTGCAAATACTGGTCCAAAAAGCTTTTTAAAATAGTCTGGTTAAGCCCGTCGTCCCTTACCGTCAGCTTGGGAGCCCCAGCCTCTATGGTCAGATATCCCTCCACCCGGCCATCCTCCAGCAGCCGGTCCGCCTCCTCACGGGTTTCCACCCGGGTAAGCTGCAACAGCCTATCCTCCCCTTCTTTGGAAACCTCCTCTAAGGCGGCCTGAAAGCCGGCAGCCTGCCGGTAGGCCTGGTCGGCCACTACCGCGGTTTTCACCGGGGAAAAGGCGTCCGCCGAATCCAGGTTGGAAAAGCAGAAATAAAACAGGGTCGCCAGCATCACGGGAAATAAAAGGGTCCAGAAAATCATTTCCTTATCCCGGAACGCGCATTTGATCCTGGTTACAAATCCAGTGATAAACATGGTGTACCTCCTTAATCCCTCAGCTGCTTGCCCGTAATCTCCAAAAACACGTCGTTTAGAGTGGGCGGCTCGGAGTAAATCCTGCCGAATGGGATTTCCCTCTGCTTCAGGTAATCCAGCAGGGTGATTAGATTATGTCCGCCGCTTTTAAACCGAACCGTCAGAAGGCCCTCATCATAGCTTACCCCCCGCACGCCGGCAAGCCTCCTGATCTCCGCCAGATTTTCCTGATCCAGCCGGTAAATTTCCGCCGTGACCTTCTCTCCCGCGCCGATCATAGCCTTCAGTTCCTCCTTGGTGCCCACCGCCACCGCCTTGCCCTTATCCATAATCATGATCCGGGTGCAGATCTGCTCCACCTCCTCCATATAATGAGAGGTGTATACCACGGTGGCGCCCTCCCTGTTGAGCTTTTGGATTCCTTCTAAAATGCTGTTCCTGCTCTGGGGATCCACCGCCACGGTAGGCTCGTCTAAAAAGATCAGCTTGGGCTTATGGGCGATGCCGCAGGCGATATTCAGGCGGCGGAGCAGGCCCCCGCTGAGCCGCTTGGGCAGAAACCTCCGGTAATCCTCCAGGCCCACGAACTCAATGGCCTCCTCTACCAGCCGCTGCCTTTGGCGCTTGTCGTCTAGATACAGGCTGCAAAAATAATTAATGTTCTCATAGACCGTCAGCTCATAAAACACCGCTACGTTCTGCATTACCACACCGATTTCCCGCTTCAGGTCATAAGCGTCCGGCCCCATCGGCCTGCCGAACAGCTTAATGGCGCCCCGGTCATATTTCAGCAAGGAAAGCATACAGTTGATCGCGGTGGTTTTCCCCGATCCATTGGGCCCCAGCAGGCCAAAAATTTCGCCCTCGGCGATCTGTAAATTGAAATGGTCCAGGGCCACCACGTCGCCGTAGCGCTTCACCAGGTTTTCCACTTGTATCATCATGGGTTTCGTCCTCCTGTTTCTTTCATGGTACTATCATACGGAAAAAATCCGTCCCGGGCCAGTGCCTGGCATCCTGTTTCACCGTGACAAATGTCACCATTTCCCCCTTCCTCTTGCCACCGGGGTTTTTCCCGTGCTAAGATAGAAATAAAGCTCCGGTTCAAAACCGCCCAAGCGCCTTTCGAAAAAGCTAAGGGCCAAGCCGGAGCCTGCGGTGCACGGCCCGGAGCCTCCTGCGGAAGGCTTCGTCCGCGCTCCCTTTGACGCCTTAAGGGCAAATTTCACAGGGGAAAGGAGATCATTCTATGGGCGAGCTTCTGGATAAGCTGATCCTTTTTTTATGCTGTGTTTTGCTGCTGCCCCTGCAAGCCTTTTCCCCCTGGTGCCTGGCGGCTCTATTGGCGGCTTTATGCCTTTCCTCTTTGAACAGCTATTTCCCGGAAAAATTCTCCTTTTGCAGTTCCATCGGCTTTCTAGCCGCCGGCTGCCTGCGGCCGGAATTTTTTCTCTTTATTCCTTTTCTCTCCTATGACCTATGGAGGCCCTGCTTCCGCGCCGTTTACCTGCTTCTTCCGTCAGCCGTATTTTTTCAGCTTGGGCGGGTGTCACCCTTAGCGATGGCCGTATTTTTCCTATATACCGGCCTTTCCGCTCTGCTGAAGCTGCGGACTCTGGCCTTAAGCCGCTCCCGCCGGGACTATAAGGACCTGACCGATAACGCAAAAGAGATTTCTCTCCATTTGGAGCAAAAGAACAAGGAGCTGCTGGAAAAGCAGGATTACGAAATCCAGGTCGCCACCTTAAACGAGCGCAACCGGATCGCCCGGGAAATCCACGACAGCGTGGGACATCTTCTTTCCCGCTCCATTTTGCAGCTTGGAGCGCTCAAGGCGGTCCACCAGCAGGAGCCGGAGCTGAACGCCCAGCTGGACACCTTGAAATCCACCTTATCCCAGGCCATGGATAGTATACGGGAAAGCGTCCACGACCTGCATGAGGAATCTATTGATCTTCGCTCTCAGCTGGAAACCCTGTGCCGCGGCTTTACCTTCTGTCCGATCAGCCTGCAATACGACTGCGGCGCCATGCCGCTGGAGTTGAAATACTGTTTGATCGCCATCGTCCGTGAAGCCCTTTCCAATATTATGCGCCATTCCAACGCCACCGCGGCCCAGGTTTCCGCAGTGGAATTTCCGGGCTTTTACCAAATGATCGTGCAGGACAACGGTACCCGGCAGGCTGCCGGAGACAGGGCGGGCATCGGCCTGAGAAACATGGAGGAAAGGCTGGCCGCTTTCCACGGCAACTTGACCGTCAGCCGGAAAAACGGGTTCCGGCTTTTCATCACCATTCCAAAGGAGGATGTTCATGAAGCTGCTGATTATTGACGACGACGCCCTGGTCTGCGCCTCGCTGAAAACCATATTGGAAACCGATCCCCAGGTGAAGGTAGTCGGTACCGGCGGCAGCGGGCGGGAAGCTGTTTCTCTTTACCGCCGTCTGCGGCCCGATGTGCTGCTGATGGACATCCGTATGGACGGCCTCACCGGCCTGGAGGCGGGAGAGCTGATTCTCCGGGAGGCTCCGGAGGCGAAAATTTTGTTTCTGACCACGTTTTCCGACGATGAATATATTATCAAGGCCCTGAAGCTTGGGGCGAAGGGCTATTTAATCAAGCAGAATTTCGAAAGCATCCTGCCCGCCCTTCACGCGGTGGAATCGGGGCAAAGCGTGTTCGGCAGCGAGATCGTCACCAAGCTGCCGGAGCTGATGCAGTCGGGAGACAAATTTGATTTTGCCGCCCGCGGCGTCAGCCCCCGGGAGCTGGATGTTATCTCGCTGGTCGCCAAGGGCCTCAGCAATAAAGAGATCGCGGAGGCCTTGTTTCTCAGCGAGGGCACGGTTCGCAATTATTTAAGCGCCGTTCTGGATAAGCTGGAGCTTCGGGACCGCACCCAGCTTGCCGTGTTTTATTTTAACCATCAGCCCCAGGATCGGTAGGCCGCGCCTTCCCTCTTGGCAGAAAAAACGGCAGTCTCCGCCGGCTTGGATGCCGGCCCGCCCAGTCCAATTTCAGCTATGGAGGTATTTTCACGCTGTATTTCCATAAGGAAGCTTCCGTTCCCTCAAAAATCCGGTATAAAAAACAGGCGGAGAAATTCTCCGCCTGTTTTTTATACCTCTCACACGATTTTTCTTTTCACCGGAAGCCTGAGCACCGTTTTCAGCCGTTCCGGAGCGCACCTCCTGGGATCGGACAAATAAATCTCATGATGGCGGCGCCCATGGTCATAGACCAGCCCCTCCCTTTCCAAAAAGGCTGCCAGCGTATCAACGGTTTCCTGTTCCCGGCTGTAAGGGCCCATGTGCAGCATCTGAACGCAAAGCCCCTCGCCGTAGGGTTCCAGACGCACTCTGGCGTAATCCAGCTCCGGCTTCTTGCGGGCGGCCTGTGCCACGGCCCAACGGAACACCTCGCCGGTGACAAATTCCGGCTGCCGCAATAGGGATGTCCATACCCACCGGCTCCGATCCGGATGAACCCCCTCTTCCGAGCAGTTCCAAAGCCCCTCCAGAGGAGGCACCACATAATCAAAGTAGCCCTCCGGCTGGCTGCCGTTCCTTTTGCTCATCTTAATCGTAAATGCCACGGAATACAGCAGCGAGACCGCCTCCTGGTAGCTTGGTTCTTCCGGCGCTCCCCATCCGTCAACCATCAAAAAAACCATCTCGGGAACATCGACCACCACCGGTTTTTTCGGCGGCAGGTAGAGATCCTTATATTGCTTTTTGTAATCCAGCTTTTCCATCCCAGTTCTCCTCCCAGCCTGCGGCCCGCGTACCCAGCCGCAGCGCTCTCCTGTTTTTCTAAATTTTCTTTATTGGCCCTGTTTATGCCTTCTGAGCTTTTTCATAAAGCGCCTGCTTTCCCAGCCTTTTTCTAAGAATAGCCGCCCAAACCGCTCCCGCGGTCTTAAAGCGCTTCCGTGGCGCTCCCATGATGTTCACGCCGCTTCCGCAATTTTTATAGCCCCGTCCGTGGTTTCTATTTTGAGCCATTTTTTAAGCCGTTCCTTTCCGTCCTCCGTTTTCCGCCAGAAAAACTTCCAGCCGGGATTTTCCCCATGAGTCTGATAACAGGCTTTCTTTCATTTTTTCCGCCGGGACTGGTCCGGGCTAAAACAGGCTGGTCTGCACCGGATCGTAAGGTGCCCGGTAAGCCTTGATAATTTCCGTCATGGAATATAAAATTCCCTCCTTCCGGCAGGCACGGCGGAAAGCCTCCCCCAGGATCTTGGCGTTTCTTGCCCTGCAAACATAGCTGGAGCCATATTTCTCCTGATACCTCCGAGCCAGGTCTTCTCCCGGGAACCGTTTTTCCAATTGATCGTAAAAGTATTCCCTCTGATTTTGCCGCAGGGTCACTCCAAAGGCTGGGTAAATAAACCTAGCGCCGTTTTCCGCCCCAAGCCGGACGATCCCCAGAAGATTATCCAGACTGTCCTCTAAAAAAGGCAGAACCGGCATCAGCAAAAGCCCTGTGAAAATCCCGGCGCCGCTGAGGATCCTAACCGCTTCCATCCGCTCCGAGGTTACGGAGGGATAAGGCTCCAGCTTCCGGCACAGCTCGTCGTCGCAGGTGGTGACGGTAATCTTACACAGCACCGGAGAATGTGACTGTATCCTTTTCAGCACGTCCAGGTCCCGGGTAATCCTGGCGCTTTTGGTGGCGACCGCCGCCCCGAACCCGTACTGATCCAGCAGCTTCAGGCCGCCGCGGGTCAATTCAGCCTCACTCTCATAAGGGTTATAGGGGTCGCTCATGGCCCCGGTAGCCGCTACCCCGGTTTTTCGTTTGTGGCGCAGCTCCTCCTCCAACAGGGCCAGGGCATTTTTCTTGCCCCTCACCCGGTCAAATTCCTCGATGCCATAGCATTCGCTGCGGCTGTCGCAGTAAATGCAGCCGTGGCAGCAGCCCCGGTACAGATTCATCTGGTAGTCGATGCCGAACCACCGGGGATCTTTATTTCTCGCCAAAATCGATTTGGCCGGCACCAGCTCCAGCATCTCCTACTCTCCTTTGCACCAGCGTTTTCATGTGGAGAACCACCGCAGCATGGCCTCCCTGGTCAGACGGGGCTGCTCTGTCCCGCCTTCTTTCCTGCTATAGCTCAGGCACCCGCCATTTCCTCCATCGTGCAGTCCTGGGGGAAAGCGCCCTTTTACTAGCAATAAACACAATATTCCCGCTGCTCTCCGTTTCCAGCAGTGTCTCATCCCCCAGCGGCATACCGCAGCTTTGACAAAACCGTCGCTCCATCCCTCGTTCCTCCCGTCTTTTGATAGGCTCATCCTAGCACAGATAATTTGACACAAGCTGTCATATTATAAAGCGGAGGAATACTTTTCCTTCAGCCGTTCCCCCTGGCCTTCCAGCGCCCGCCGAAGCTCCGGCGGGGAAAGAACCGTGACCCCATCTCCAAAGGAAAGCAGATAGCCCAGCACCCAGCTTCCCCGGGGAAAATCAACGGCCACCCGCAGCCTGCCGTCCTCTCCGGGGGTAATCAGTTTTCTGTCAAACTCATCGTATACCCGGTAAGCGCACCATGGCTCAAACTCCAGTGTGAGTGAGACCATCCTTTCAGCAGGCAGGCTTTCCTCCTCCAAGGGCGGCAGCTCCAGCGCCCGGCGGTCAAAGGCTTCTTCCGTCACCGATATTCCTTCCATCCGGCTCACCTTAAAGACCCGGAGCTCCTGCTTTTCCAGGCAAAAGCCGTGGACATACCAGGCGGAGCCGCGGAACCGGAGCTTCATCGGCTCAATCCGGCGGTTTGTGGTTTGGCCGCAGGTACTGTAATAGGTAAAGGAAAGCACCCGGCTTTCCAAAACCGCCTGTTTGATTCTCAGGAATTTTTCCCTCTCCTGCGGGCCGTGTCCCCAGCCTGAAAAATCCACATCAATCCAGTCGGCGGGGGTTCTTTGAAAAAGCGCCCTCATTCGGGAAAGCACCGTTTTGTCCTGCAGGCCGCCGGTAACCGCCAGGCTTTGCAGGGCATATAGGATTTCATCCTGTTCCTGATGGGAAAACAGGGATTTCTCCAGCACAAAATCCGGTAAAAGCCGGATTCCCCCTCCCCTTCCCTTGGTCATGTAGATTGGGATGCCCGCTCCGCTCAGCGCTTCTACATCCCGGTAAATGGTTCTGGGGGAAACCTCCAGCCGCCGGGCAAGTGCCGAAGCGGTGACGGTTTCCCCCTCCATCAGCAAATAAAGAATTTCAAACAGCCGGCCGTTGTTCATAAACAGCGCTCTCCTTAGCCTTCCAAATAGTCCAGAATTTCCCGGGCGTTTTCGGCGGCCTTTACCTTCTGGAACACCTTCTCCACCACGCCTTTTTCATCAATGAGGAAGGTGGTTCTCGCCACGCCCATGCTGGTTTTGCCATAGAGCCTTTTCTCCTGCCACACCCCATAGGCCTCGATGGCCTGGCGCTGGGGATCTGACAGCAGAACAAAGGGCAGCTGGTATTTTTGAGCGAATTTCTGATGGGAGGCGGCGCTGTCCTTAGAAACCCCGATGACCACCGCCTTGCCCTGAAGCTCGTCATAGGCGTCCCGGAAGCCGCAGGCCTGAGCGGTGCAGCCCGGGGTATTGTCCCGGGGATAAAAATATAAAATGACCTTCTGCCCCAAAAACTGAGACAGGCTTACCTGATTTCCGTCTTTATCCTCCAGGGTAAAGTCCGGCGCTTTCATGCCTTGTTCGATCATAAAATACCTCCTAAAATATAATGGCGGGTCATCGAGATGCACAGCGGCCTGGAATATGAGGCGCCGGGAGCCAATTCCGGAATTTTCTGGAATTGGCATGGCGGCTTCCGACTTAAAAACGCTGAACAAACCGGAAATTTTCGCCGTCGCTGTGCTCCGGAGAAAACTCGTAGCCCTCCCAGGAAAACTCCCGCAAGCCCTCCGGCTCTCGGATGCGGTTGTCGATCAAAAATCTGGCCATCCGGCCCCGGGCCATTTTTGCCAAGGCCGCCAGCGTGATTAGCTTTCCCCTGCGGAAGGTCAAAAAATCACAGGTAATCATCCGATCCCCTGTCTTTAAAAAGGGAGAAACGGTTTTGGAATACTCCCTGGACGCCAAATTGATCACCGTATCCCCATTTCGGAACAGCTCCCGGTAAATAGAATCGCCCCAAAAATGGTAAAGGCTTTTTCCGCCAGGCTGGAATCCGCATTGAAATTCCAGGCGATAGGGCTTGATCGCGTCGCCAGGCCGCAGCACGCCGTAAAAAGCGCTTAAGATTCTAAGGCTGCCGCCCGCAAAGGCGAAATCCTCCAGGCCAAGGCTTTCCGCTTCTAAATTTTGATACGCGAGGCCGTGGTAAGACAGCAGCGCCGGGCTTTCCCCGCCGGGAGATTCAAACTCCTGGAAGTCCGAAAAGGCTTTCATCGCCAGCTGGGGGTTGATTTTCAGCCGGCTTTCCAGCTCCCAGGGCTCCAAAGCCCGGAGCATCGGCAAGAGCCGGCGTGTTTTCTCCAAAAGAGCCGGACGGGTCAGCTCCAGGCCCTTGAGGCCGGCCGTCCGCATATTTTTCGCTGGGGATACTATCGCGATCACAGTATTTCTCCTTATTGCCCGTTATTTTCATAAACCATAAGGCTGCTTGCCAGCCGCCTTATGCCGCGCACACTCTGCCGGCGGCACGGCGAGATCTCCCCGGCGCCGGCAGAGTGCCAAAGCCGCAGGAATATAAGCGGAATAATCTCACAAAACACTCATAACAGAACGAAAAAGCCTCTCACCGGCAGGCCGCCCAGCCTGCTTAAGCCGCCGCTGAGACATCGGCCGCCTTTGTTTTCTCAAAGAGGTCCCTCTAAGTCTGTTTCAGGAAGCTTATCCGCCCTTTTTCTGATCCTTCCAATACCACCATCTCAGCTTTTCCGGATCAGGATGCTCTGTTTTCGCGAAATACACGGCGCATCGGTAAACATACAGCTGACAGCGATCGATGAGCGTTCCCGTTATTTCACAGTCCCGGCGGTAAAGCTCCTCCGGGTCCGCGCTCTTCAAGGATTCAATGGTTGGATACCCTAAACGAATCAGATCCTCCTCGGTGGCTTTTCCCACACCTGGAATCTTTCGAAGCTCTGTTTTCATTTACAGCCCTTTCTGATTGCCGTCATTCTTAGAGTCGTCCTCATCAGGGGCAGGACTCTTTCCACCGGATTGCTTCCGTTTTTTCGCGGTAATGGAAACCAACAGAGCGGCGGCGATGACCAGACAGGCCGCCGCCACGCCGATGATTAGAGGCAAATACTGGCGGAAAGGGTCGCCGGCAGCCGGCGCCGCCAGGTCTTCCGCGGCTAGGGCCGCCGGAGCGAGGACCGCTCCCAGGGCAGCGCAGCCTAGCAGGGCCAAAAATCTCTTTTTTATCTTTCGGCTGTTTTTCATTACAATCTCTCCTTACGATATTATTTTGATCATTTCAGTTTTTTATCATTGAATTCACAGGCCTGGAATGAATGGAGCCTAAAACGTCCTTCACACCATATTGCCGGGAAGCGCCGCGGACGATGGGCCTATAACACATAGGCGTAATCAGGGTTCCCCGCTTCACTTCTTCAGCGGCTTTCAGCTTTCATTTTCCGCCGGGGTTTGTAAACGATAAAAACACCTTGCGCAAGGTTGGTTCCCTGAAGCCGCAAGCAGATTAGTCCGCGACAAAAGCTTGTCCAGGGGCAGAAGCGGACCGGTGCGGCAGCGCATACCCGACGGCAAAGAAGGCTCTGCCCCGTCCACCCCCTTTTCCACGCTGTATCAGGCCGCGCTTTCCCACGCCGCCTCTCAGCCGGAGGTACTACAGCCCTTCGATAAACCTCTCCACATGCTGCAAAGCCGCCCCCAGAGCAGAAGCCTCAACCCGGTAGCGGCACACCTTCAGGTAGGTTCCGCCGTCGTCGAAGGGATTGCGTTCCTCCGCCAACTCTCGCAGCGCCCCAATCCAATCCTCCAGATATCCGCCCACGTAACCGCCTAAAATCACATCGCAGTCAAAAGCCATATGCAGGCTGTTAGCCGCGGTCACCAGATCCGCCTGATATCCCGCCCAAGCCTGGGCGCACTCCTTGTCCCCTTGCCGCAGCTTCTCAAAAAAGCGGTCCAGCTTTCCTTCGGTCAGAGAAGAAAGCCTCTGGGCAGAGCAGTAAGCGTCTAAACAGCCCCTTTTCCCGCAATAGCATTCCCGGCCGCCAGGATACAGAGTCATATGGCCAAATTCGCCGCTTCTTTGATGTTCGCCCAAATAGAGGCGGCTTCCCTGCAAAAACGCCCCTCCCACGCTGTTGCTTAAGGACAGATATACCGCGTTTTCCATGTCGGAGCTTTCCCGCAGCTCCGCGAACCCAGCCGCGTTGGCGTCGTTCATAAATACGCAGGGATACTCAATGCCTTTGGAAAGCTCGTCGCAAGGCATCTTCCGCACTCCTAAGGCGTGGGAATCCTGGATCATCCGTCCCTGGGCGTCTATGATGCCGGGAACGGAAATCCCTACTCCGAGAAACCGGTCCACGGGAATCCTCCACTCTGTCCGATATCGGCTTATCAGTCCTGCTAAAAACTCCCCGTAGGCCGGGCTCCGGGCGAATGTCTTAGGAATCCGGATATGCCTCTGAATCCGCCCGGAAAGATCTGCCGCCACCAGGCTGATGTGGTTCCGGGTAATGTCCAGGCCCATGGCAAACCGCGACCCTCTCACAGCCGCCAGCGCCTTGGCCTTTCGGCCCCCGGTGGACTCAAACTCTCCCATTTCCCAGATCAGGCCGTCCTCTGTCAGTTCCTTCAGGGTTTGCAGCACGGTGGGCAGACTGATTCCCAGCCGGGACACAATCTCCAGCTTGGAGGTTCGCCCCTGTTGGCTGATGAACCGGAAAACCCTCGTTTTATTCTTTCGCTTTCCCCCCGTGGCATTATTTCCCAAAAGCGTATTCCTCCTCAGCATTTTCACACGGCTTTTCCCGGCTTCCGCCTGCTGCGCCACAGCGCGCTTTCCCTTTGCGCAGGCCGCGTTCGCCGCAGCTTTTTCTTTTTTCGTTCCTCAGGCGCCCAAAAATTCTTGCGCCCCTGTACACTTTCCTTTGGCAAAGCCGCCGAGCCTCCAGCAGTCAAGCAGGCTTGGATTATTTTCAGTTTACTGCCTTTCCTGCGGAAAAGCAAGGTTTCCCATGGGATTTCTCCTGATCCGGCGTCAAAATAAACAATTTACATTAAATCAGGCTTATATTTTTGAGTTTTTAAATGAATTTCCATTTTAGCTTACCCAGTTCTTGACAAATTCAGTTAGTGGATGTAAACTTAGAAATGCAAAGGGGTTAGTAGTTGCTAACCCCTTTAGAAGGCCTCAAGTGTTAGTGACCGCTAACAGAAAGGGAGTATCTGTTATGACCAGTGAACAAGCAGTCTCTTCTAAATTTCAGCGGGAGAGGAATCCGATGGTATCCGCGCCTCAAATTCCCTTAGCTATGGTTTCCGGCGGTGAAACAGTCAAAGTCCTGTCCATCCGCGGAAAGGACGAGGTGCAGAGATTTTTGCGCAATCTTGGCTTTATCGAGGGCGCGGAGGTCACCGTCATTTCTGAACTGGGCGGAAACGTCATCGTCAGTGTGAAAGGCACCCGGGTCGCGGTGAGCAAATCTATGGCAGCCCGTGTCGTCACAGGATAAATTCAATTTTCTGCGGAGCAGGTAATCAAGGGAGGATTCACATGAGAACGTTGAAGCAGGTAAAATGCGGAGAAACGGTATCTGTGGTAAAGCTCACCGGAGAAGGCGCCCTCAAGCGCCGGATCATGGATATGGGCATTACCAAGGGAACAGAGATCTACGTGCGCAAGGTGGCGCCGTTAGGAGATCCGGTTGAGGTAAACGTCCGGGGCTACGAGCTTTCCATCCGGAAAAGCGAAGCGGAAAACATTCAGGTGGCGGGCTGATTTTTCGGTCTGTCCCCGGTATGGAAAGGATGCGGGAAAAGCCCCGTTAGTTAGTTTGAGCTAACATTTTTAAAGGAGGAAGCAAAGCCATGAGCATAAGAATCGCTCTTGCCGGGAATCCCAACTGCGGCAAGACTACCATGTTTAACGACCTGACTGGCAGCAGCCAATACGTTGGCAACTGGCCCGGCGTTACCGTAGAAAAAAAGGAGGGCCGTTTAAAGGGCAAAAAAGACGTCGTCATTACGGATCTTCCCGGTATTTATTCCTTATCCCCCTACACGCTGGAGGAGGTGGTCAGCCGGAACTACCTGATGAACGAGCATCCTGACGCTATCATCAACCTGGTAGACGGCACCAACCTGGAGCGGAACCTTTACCTGACCACACAAATTTTGGAACTGGGAATCCCTGTAGTGCTGGCGCTGAATATGATCGACCTGGTCAAAAAAAACGGCGACCAAATCGATATTAAAAGGCTTGGCGAAACCCTGGGCTGCAAGGTTGTAGAAACCAGCGCCTTGAAGGGCACAGGCTCCAGGGAGGCGGCAGCCGAGGCTATTTCCCTGGCAAGCTCCCGAAAAGCCGCTGTTCCCCAGCACGAATTCAGCAAAACCGTGGAGGAGGCCCTGGCCGCTATCGGCGCCCATCTTGACGGCGTGATAGACGATTCCCACGCCCGCTGGTATGCTGTCAAGCTGTTCGAGCGGGATGAAAAGGTGCTGGAAGCCGTCAAGCTGCCCGAAGGCTCCAAGCAGTCCATCGAGGCCATTGTAGCCGCTGTGGAAAAGGAACTGGACGACGACAGCGAAAGCATCATTACCAACGAGCGGTATGAATACATAGCGAAGGTTATGAAAGCCTGTGTCCGCAAAAAGAAAAAGGCCCTGACCACCTCCGATAAAATCGACCGGATTGTCACCAACCGGTGGCTGGCCCTGCCGATCTTCGTGGCGGTCATGTTTGTGGTTTACTATGTCTCTGTCAGCAGTCTGGGCACCATCGTCACCGATTTTACCAATGATACCCTGTTCGCGGAATGGATCCAGCCGCCGGTAGGAGAATGGCTTTCCAGCATCGGTGCGGCGGACTGGCTCAACGGCCTGATTGTCGACGGTATTATCGGCGGCGTAGGAGCTGTACTCGGCTTTGTGCCCCAAATGTTTATTCTATTCTTCTTCCTCTCCATTTTGGAGGACTGCGGCTATATGGCCCGCGTCGCCTTCATTATGGACCGTATCTTCCGTAAATTCGGCCTTTCCGGCAAAAGCTTTATCCCAATGCTGATTTCCTCCGGCTGCGGTGTTCCCGGCGTAATGGCTACCAAAACCATCGAAAACGAAAATGACCGCCGCATGACTATTATGACTACTACCTTTATCCCTTGCAGCGCCAAGCTCCCCATCATCGCTTTGATGGTCGGCTCCTTAATGGGCGGTGAATTCTGGTGGATCTCCCCCCTGTTCTACTTCCTGGGCATTGCAGCGGTCATTATTTCCGGTATTATCCTGAAGAAAACTAAGATGTTCGCCGGAGACCCCGCTCCCTTTGTCATGGAGCTGCCCCAGTATCATCTTCCGGCCCCCAAGGGCGTGCTGATCCATATGTGGGAGCGCTGCAAGGCGTTCATCATCAAGGCCGGTACCGTGATCTTTGTGGCCTGCGGCCTGATCTGGTTCCTTTCCAACTTCGGCTGGGCTGACGGCGGCGCCGTATTCGGCCTGCTGGATATGGAGGATCCCAACGTCAACCAGATGGATTATAGTATTCTCGCTTACATCGGCAATTTTATCGCTCCTATTTTCGCGCCTCTGGGCTTCGGCAACTGGCAGTCCACTGTGGCTTCCATTTCCGGCCTGGTCGCCAAGGAAAACGTAGTGGGTACCTTCGGTGTGCTGTTCGGCCTGGGTGACGCCGGCGAAGCGGATCCCGGCATGTGGACCGCTGTCGGCAATATGCTGCCCTTCGCCGGAGCCAGAGCAGCTTTTCTCGCCTTTAACCTGCTGTGCGCCCCTTGCTTTGCGGCCATCGGCGCTATCAAGCGTGAAATGGCCAGTGCGAAATGGACCGCGTTCGCCATTGGTTATCAATGTGTTCTGGCCTATTGCGTGGCGCTGATGATCAATCAGTTCGGCCTGCTGTTTACCGGAGCCGGCTTTACGGTTGGCACTGCCTTCGCATTTCTGGTTCTAATTGTGATGCTGTTCCTGCTGTTTCGTCCCAATCCCGATCGGAAAAACGCCTTGAAGGCCGCCCGTGCCGCCGCTTAAGAAATTCGTATGAGCTCTGTTATCCGTATCGATTAGTTAAATTCCAGAAGGGGAGGGCTTTTTATGGAATATATTGTTAACGGTCTGCTGATCCTGTTGTTAGGTACGCTGTATTTTTTCGCGATCCGGTATCTTTTCCGGAAAGGTACCTGCGCAGGCTGCAGCAGCTGCAAATCCCATGGGGAGGTCTCCTCCTGTTTTACCGTATCCGAAGGCTGCGGTGGCTGCTGCGCCCATTGTACTCATTGTACCCGCTGCGGCTCTTCTCCGCAGGACGGGCCGCCAATCGAAGAGCCCCACCGCAGTTAATCCTTCGTATTCCTTTGAGGAGGAGTCTATCATGCTTTCCGCGGCAAAAAAACGGTATCTGTTCGCAATTTATGAATTAGGGCAAACCGGAAAGCCGATCCGCTCTAAGGACATCGCTTCTTCCTTGAAGCTAAAGCCGCCCAGTGTTTCCAAAATGCTGAACGCTTTGTCGGAGGACGATTTGATCGAAAAGGAGTTTTACGGAACGGTCACGTTCACCCAATCCGGTGCAGCCATGGCAAATCAGCTTTATATGGATTATTTGACACTGTTTGCCTTTTTTCATCAAGCTCTGGAGATTCCGGAGTTTCACGCCCGAAAGGACGCTATTTTGTGCCTGTGCGATCTTTCCGAGCCCAGCCGGAAGAAAATTGCTTCCGTGATTCTAGATTCTCGGGGAGTTTCTTAAATTTGCTTACGACAAAATGTGTCTATTTTAGATGCATTCTCCTTCCAAATCTTATTCACAGGGAAAGCCGCCGGAATCAGTTATTCCGGCGGCTTTCTTTTTGTGCTCAGGCGACATGGCCTCCCGGTTTCGCCAGTGAAAGGTTTTGGCGCAGATATCGGGCGAAGCGGGGAATAAAGAGTACGCTTCCTGCAGCAAAAACTCAAGCAATACAGAAAATCGGACGCCGATAGGCCGCAGGACGAGCGGTAAAAATGAGAAAGGTCTCATTTTTTTGGAAAAGCCTGCCGTCAGCAAGTCCCCCGGGCCTGCTTATTCCTCCGGCTTTGACGGCGGGCCTGATTTTGGTTTAGCCATAAAACTGTACAAATTCTTTTCCCAGGAAATTTTTTGCTTCGGTATCTCCCAATCAGGCACTGTCAGCCACTGTGCCTCTGCTCTGGCAAGCTCTTCCCTTTGGTTCCCGCTATTTCTCATTCCGTTTTTTCAGTTCCCGATATTCCTGGAACCAGTAATCTGAGGTTTCTTCCGTCTCCCGAAGCTTTTCCCGCAGCTTGATGTTCTCTTTCATTAAATAAACCATTAAATCCCGGTCTTTCATTTGTCTTGCGCTCCTTTTCATTCTTTTTGCAGGATAGGTTCCATAATAACTTTGATCTGTGCCTCCGGCCGCAGACGCAGAACTTTTGTTCCTATATTTTATCCCAAATTTTAGGTTTTGGCAAGAAAAACCCCAAAAAATAATTTTTATAATCAATATTTATGTTTCCTTGTAATTCCTTCCCCAAACCTCTTATTCTCAAAAGCAAAACAAATGTACGATTTTTTCATTTACCTCTTGCAATTTACCGAACATATATGCTATAATATTTCCAGAACAAACGATCCACAAATAAATGTTCTGCAAGGAGAAAACGCTATGAACTATATATTGGGAGCTTTTTTACTAGGCACATCAGCTTATTGCTGGAAAAAATTTCACGGAAAGGATCAGGAAAGCCTTTGGATTCAAATTCTTTGCGCGCTGATGGGGATATTCTCTTTCCTTACCGCCGCTCCGGTTAACTTTTTTATGGGCGCCGTCATGATTGTACTAGCCTTGCTGGGTGCCGGGTGTTGTTATTTTCAATGTAGGCGAAGCGCTCAAAAGAGGAAAAAGCGCAGCCTTGCTTTTTCCCCTGCTAAAATAAAAAAAGCGGCAGCGTATCCAAAGCATGAGGTTCGCTCATTGGGAAAGGCTGTTTAAAAACAGTTTAAATTAAAAAAAAGCCTTGATTTTTTTCTGACAATAGAGTATACTATTATAGCACCCAAAAATGGGGCTATAAATCGCGGAGTGGAGCAGTTCGGTAGCTCGTCGGGCTCATAACCCGAAGGTCGCTGGTTCAAATCCAGCCTCCGCAACCATGTTGCGGAGAGTCCTGTTTGCAGGATTCTCCGTTTTTGTTTTCATATTCTTCCCATATCGCGGGGTGGAGCAGTTGGTAGCTCGTTGGGCTCATAACCCAAAGGCCGTAGGTTCAAATCCTACCCCCGCAACCACTCGGCCCGCATAGCTGCTTGCTTTGCGGGTTTCCTTATTTTATTTGCGTCCTACAATTCTCCGTGAATCCTCCTCCTTTCATAATTTATGCATTTTGCAAGCCGTGTTGGATGATAATTCATTCTGACACGGCTTGCTTTTTTATTCCCAGCCGTCATTTTCAAGAATTTGACCGCTATTCTGACCGCTATTGTCAAGATTCACTCATATTCTGTCTCCTCCTTACTATGCCGAATATTCCTTACCCGGCGCTGCGATTGAAGCGAGCCATAGCACTTTTCTTTGTGTCATCCAACGAATGGCCGTACATATTTTCCGTAGTCGTCTTTTGAGCATGTCCCAAAATTTCTGCCAAAGTAGGAATATCAAAAGCCAACTCAAAAGCCCGCGTGGCGAAAGTATGCCGGAGCGTGTGAAACTTTCTATAATCCACACCAGCTCTCTGGAGTACGTCACGATACAGCTTGTTATAGGCTCTGGGCTCGTAGGGATTTCCATTCTGGTTGACAAACACAAATCCATCCGGCCGGTAAAAACCCATCTTTTTCTGATAAGTCTCTATCCGATTAAAGCCTAATACCGCCTGATCGTTCGTATACACCACTCGTTTTCCGCTTTCCGTTTTTGGAGGGCCAAGATATAAAGCAGTGGCCCCCTCCTCTTTACCTCCAACCATAAAGATTCTTTGATACTCACTTCTATTCTCCGCCCATTTTTTCGACAATCTCTCTAAGATACGCCGAATCTTAAAATATTCCTTTCCCGGGCCAAAATCAATCCAGCTAAGACCGCACAGTTCCCCGATGCGTAAGCCTGTATACAGGTCAATCAGTACCATAAGCGCATTTTTGTCTTCATGGTACAAGGCAGCCTGTTCGATACAGGTTTGATGGGATTTGCTGTACACTTGAATTTGAGGTGGAGAGACTTTAGGTGTTTTCAGGCCCTCTATGGGATTGCGATCCAGCCACTGAAGACGGTTTACAGCATGGGCCAAGGCTTCCGACATCATATTGCGCATATTGCGCAGCGTCTTTGGCGCAAGGCCGCCCGGCTTCTTGTCCAGCCTTCCGGAAAGCTCCTTTTCACGGAAAAAATCAATAAAATCTTCCAGGCACAATTTTTTAAGAGGGATGCTGCCAAGCTTAGAATGATAGATGTGCTTTTCAATATATGTCTCATAATTCGTATGCGTCGCCGGCCTCACAAGAATATATTTCTCATGCCAGAAATGCATATATGTGTAAAAAGGCATCATACTGCCGTCCACATAAGTTCCGCGATAAATCTTGCCTAACACAACATTCAGTTTCCCCTGACATTCTTCTTCCGTTTGGCCGTAACAGCTTTTGCGCTCTCCCTCAAAATAATACTGCCCTTCCCAGCGCCCGTCAGCGCGCAATCGAACGTGGCCGGTGCCGTTTCTGGATCTTTTGGTTTTGTTAGCTGAAGGCTTTGCTTTTGTTTTTGTCGTTTTCATTTCTTCAACAAACCTTTCATTATCTTGTTTATTGAAGCAATGCGGAATATCTATTAAGCAGGTATTTAGTTTTCAAGGTGCAAATTTCCTATCTGCTTAATAGAATAACCCCAAATTTGAATTTGTCAAATTTCGTTTTGCTTCACTTTCGGTAAAAACAATGGGTATAATACCACTCCAAAAACAGCGGGCGCGGAATAAGAATCTTTGAAATTCCAGTCTTCATATACGGAAAGCCTGGCTGGTGTGTTAATTTTCGAGTAGTTGACTCGCAAAAATTAAAGAAGCCCATCAGATCTTCCAACTGTAAATTGTAGGGCATGGAGTTTATTTTTTTAGCCATCTCAGAGTCTGAACCAATAATTTCTCTGATTTCGTCTACCGTATGTTCCATTGATTATCAAACTCCTTTTTTCACTTTTGCACAAGCGGATTTTTTCGGTCCCATCCGCGAAGGGATACATCACGCCGGCTGACCCATGCTACTTTATGCAATGATTGCACAAAGTTAAACCGCATCGCATCGGTTATGCAAGGCCGATGCGGCCACAAAAAAGCGGCGCCGTCAAGCACAATACGGCAAGTCTCATAATCCCGGATCATCGCAGCCGTTGTTGGGCAATCAACGGATTATCGCTTTTAAAGCGCCGCTCCCCGGATTGTTGCGTGATGCATTACCATAATGCTAAAAGCATATTTGTCAAGGTACGGAGTTTTATATAGCACCTAATGTATTTACATTAGATGTTAATCAAACCAGCTTTTTGACGGCACAATAATAAGGACGGTACTGCCTTTTTTGCATATGTTATGCCGCAGTGACACCAAACCTTTTAGAAAGGCAATTTCGATTTCCTGTCTCAAATCTTCATTGATATGTTTCCCTTTATCAAACCCTTCTTCTGAATAACTTGGTTCAATAGATGCCCTTCGTATGTATCCTTTATAGAAATCCAGTAAATCAAGATCAGCGCCAGGCTTTTCATTGAGCATATTCAGAATGATATCAGCAGGTGGAACTATATTCTTCTTTTTTTCATTGTGTCTACTCATGGTGAATCAACCTCCTTTTTAAAAACATTATGGCATTGTGCTTATGTTTTTCAGTCATACGAGTGCTGATTCCAAGTTCATCTGCAATTTGATTCAATGGGATTTTAAGTATGACATTTTGTAAAAGAATAGTCCTCTGGGTTTCTGTCAGTTCGTTCAAGGCTTCTGACAGTTTTGTGTTAAATACTGGAATTTTTACACCCTTAACTTCTATATAGTCGCATAGCAATCGCTCTATCCCTGGGTCAATAGACCATAAGCTATCTGTACATTCTTCCAGCTCTATAAATACGATGCCTCGTGATTGGGGCTTTGAACTATTACGGTAAAATTTCCTTTTAGTATTAATAATCACTCTTCTTTGATACCTGTCTATGTACCGAATTAAGTCGTCGGTGATATCATCAATGGCAAAATACTTTTTACTCATTTATTTCTCACCTTTGTCCTTTCCTAAGAACAACGAGTGTAAAATCTAATAGAAATTTAACTTATCGGCTATCGGCGTTTTTAAGAACTCACGTTCAAAAAGAATTTCATCGCTTTGTTTTTGTCCCCTCATATAAGTAACAAGTCAAAAAATTTTCAAAACCCGAACCTGTTCACAAAAAATTCACAAAAAAATTACAAAAAAGGAGATAGAGCCCAAAGTATGGGCACTATCTCCTTCTAAATTACAGAAAGAGCTATATAATTGATCCCATACTTTCCCACCTCAGATTTCGATTTAAAGTTATAGATTTCATGCTTTCCATCTGAATCACCCTCTTTTCTTTTACTCACCTTTATTATACATTTTCTAATATCTCAATATAAGTATTCTTCCCGTCTCATACCACAATAAATAGAATATCTGTTGACAAACATAACCATATATTGTATATATAATATATATCTAGGTCTGAGGTAACTGCTTGGTATGAGCTTTGGTATGAGTAATTAGGTTAGAATTTCTTTTCATAAGGAATTCCAGCTTTAAAAAATTAAAATATAAAAGTTAAAAATCCAACGGACATAAAAAGCCGCGTCAGCTCCTAAGGGAGTGACACGGCTTTTTTGTTTTCTATAGATATCCTAAATCACGAAAGGACTGATGTAAACAGTGGCAACAACCCCACCCCTGATTCGAGTATCATTCAAAAGCGATAAGGAAAAGATTGGTCTTACAAACTATTCCGACCTAGTGATATTCGATAAGAACCATTCCATCATCGCCATCCGGCTTGGCGGTTATCCGGAAACAGTGCAGGCCATGAGCGACGCTATTCTCGGCGGCTGTGAACTGGAACTTACCGGAGCAAGAGAAACCATCAGCGTCCACTCCAAAGGCAGGCGCGGCTTCGATCGCAAAATTACACACGACGGCGTATATGCGGAGGCGATGCACTGCCTGCGGGATGATTCCCTGCAATCCCTGAGCGTTGGAAACGGCGATGAAAATGAAAAGAGCGAAAAGGAAACCGTAAAACTGAAACGCAGCCTGTATTTTTTCTGCCGGAACGATGAGGAGCTCTTTGCCGAGCTCGACCGGAAGCTGGCGATCCCGCTGATCCCGGAATTCAAGGACTACTTTATATCAGAACTCAAAAACCGGGAGCTGCTGTCCCCGCTTCGGGTCTGCTGCATCGGACGGAAATTCGAGGGCTGGCATATGAACGTGTCCAGCGAGGAGAATGAAATTGCCGCCGTATTGGAGGACGGGCTGAAAAGCGGAAGGATTGCCATTCCGGGAGCCGATCCCAATGCGGAGGACGTCTTTTCGGATATCCGTTCCTTCACGCAGTACCTGAAGCAATTCAGCGGCAAAATCGCCGACCGGATCAAGAAATGCTTCCCGCCGGTGTATCACCCCGGGGAACAGCCTGTTTCGGATAAGCTGCGTGAAGTCAATCAGTACGTTGCGAATCACACCGGCTATTCGCTGTTCGACGCCCAGCTTGGCGCCGCGGAGGCGCTGCGCCAGCAGCTGGAACGAAGCAAACTGGTTCTCCTTGTGGCGGAATGCGGTACTGGAAAAACCAAGATCGGCAGCGCGGCTCTGTATGCGTACCAGCACAGCAGCCCGAAGCGCCGGACAAACCGAAAAGCGTTTAACGTAGTGATCTGCCCTTCCCATATCGCGGGGAAATGGGTACGGGAACTGCATGAAACGATCCCTGGCTGCTTTGCACAGCACGTTCAAAGCATGTCCGACGTTGACCGCCTGTATGAAGTGTACCGGCAGGAAAACAAAACGGTGTACTGTATCCTATCCAAAGAAACCGCCCGCAACGGATATATGCTGAAGCCCGCCGTCAGCTGGAACCGGCTGAAAAAAGGCTTTACCTGCCCGGTGTGCGGCGGCGTGCAGGAGATGAGCGTTTTCGACGGCTCTTCTTCCTACCGAGTAAATGCCGACGCAGGCTTTTTTCGGAACGAGAACAGTAAAAACCACAAATGCCAGTTTTGCGGCGAACCGCTGTGGGAGATGCTCAATCCGAACGATCTCGCTCCAGAACGGAACGAATGGGTGCGGATCGGTGGGTATGGCTATGTCCACCGCCGTTTTCCCAACCAGGCGCTGGTGTCGTGCAAAAGCAAGGAGCATACCGCCAAAATTGAAGAGGTGTTAAACAACCCCCAGGGCGTATTCCCCGCCCGCGGCGCGTATGACCGCTATCCTTTATCTTCTTACATCAAAAAAAGGATACGGCGGATCGACGCGCTGATCGTAGACGAACTCCACCAGTATTCCGGGGAAAGCGCACAGGGGCAGTCCATGGCGGAGCTTGCCGGGATTGCCGGTAAGGTTATCGGCATGACGGCCACACTGGTAAATGGTTATGCCAAGGGCATTTTCTACCTGTTGTTCCGGCTAAAATCCCATCTCATGCTGCTGGATGGCCAGGAATACCGGAACTCCCGCAGTTTCTGCGAACAGTACGGCGTCATGGAAAACGTATACGAGGTGGATGTGGCGGAGTACAACGCCGCCTCCAAGGCCTCCAAACGCAAAGTTCGGGAAAGATGCCTGCCCGGTATCTCCCCCATCGTGTATTCCCGGTTCCTGATGGAAAACGCCGTGTTTTTATCCCTGGCGGATATGGGAAAGGAACTGCCGGATTATGAAGAAATCCCCTTGCCGGTCCAGATGCCGGACCAGGTGCGGGAGGAATATGAACGGCTGGAAAAGGAATTCAAGCGCATCATCCGGGAGTTTCCGCAAATTGGAAACCGTATCATGTCGGCTTATCTGAACCTGCTGTCCGCCTACCCGGATCAGCCGTATGGCCATGAGCCGGTGTATAACCCACTGGTAAAAGATAAGAAGGACGCCCTCATTATTCCCCAGGATACCGGCTCCCCGGACAAAACACAGCCGAAGGACGACGATGTTTTGGAACTGGTGGATCGGAAAATCGCTTCCGGCGAACGGGTCATCATTTACACCGCCTGGACGCGGCTCGATACCCAAAGCAAGCTCCATAAGCTGCTGACGGAAAGAGGAATCCGCACGGCTGTTCTGGATCAGAAGGTTCCAACGACAAAACGGGAAGCATGGGTAGACAAGCGTATTCAGGAAGATACCAAGGTGCTGATCGTCAATCCAATGTTAGTGGAAACGGGCTTGGATTTGAATGCGTTTACCACGCTTATTTTCTATAACGTCGCCTACAACCTGTATATTTTCCGGCAGGCATCACGGCGCAGCTGGCGGATCAACCAGACGGCGCCGAAGGTAGAAGTATATATGTTCTATTACCAGGACACCATGCAGCAGCGCGCTCTGCGGCTGATGGCGTCGAAACTCAGCGCCGCAACGGTGATCGAAGGCAACGTTTCAGAAGAGGGCCTCGCCGCCATGTCGTCCTGCGAGGATATGACCATGCAGCTTGCAAGGGAACTGGTGTCGGGCCTGAAAGAAAATGTCGGTGAACTGGCGGAATCCTTCCGAAAAATGGCAATCCACGGAAACCGGCAGGAGAAAGCGGGGCAGCCGCAAAAGGCGGCTCCCAAACCTTCAGCGCCGCCGTCGGAAAAACCGGAGGCCAAGCCAAACCCGGCGCTGCTTACCTTTATCAAACAATTTCAAACATCAGAAAGAAAACCCATCGGAAAATCCGACGATACAGGCCAACTCAGCATTTTTGACCTGCTGGCATCGTAATCCGGGGGCTTTTTCTTTTGGAAGGAGGAATTTTCCATGCAAAACCCATTTCAAGCACAGGCCATGATCCATTCTCTGAACAGCAAACGGGACGTGCTGATTCTCTCTTTTGAGGATATCAACCATTGCCGGGCGGTGTTCGGCAATAAGCTGTGTACTGCCGTCTACAACCCTTATGCGGGACTGTTTTATGTGGATGACGTGTATGGCGTGATAGAAGAATGGGACAGTGAAAACTAAAAGCAGGAGGATGAAAAAACATGAAGCTGAAAGAACTCAATACCCCGTTTGAAAAGAAACGGATGCTGGCCTACGGGCGTGACGGAAATACAGCCGTCCGCCGATATATCGAGGTCCAGCGAATCACCGGGAACCTGTATAAAAGCCGGACAGAAATCGTAGGCTGGGGCTATGAACAGTGCCGGCTGTACCTCTTCTTTCCCGGTTGTCCTGCCGGACTTGATCTCGGGCATCTTTCCTTTTTCGGGGAAAGAACCGTGGAGGACATGGAGCAGGACTATACCGCAAACGGGCTGGACTCTCCGGAGCATTTTATCGAAACAACGGACCGGCAGGCGGCGGACGGCGGCTTTATCGGCAATACCCTGATCGAGTTTGTGAAAGGCTGGTCGCCTAAAAAAGCGGAGGAATACGCCGCGATCCGCCAATCCCGTCTGGATGAGCTGGAGAACAGGCGCGCGCTGGAAGCTGCAAAACGGCTGGAAGAACGAAAAAAGCAGGAGGAACGGACCAAACAGGAAAAAGAAGAAAGAAAAGCCTCCCTGCTCGGCTGGGGGGACACTATGCCGGAGCTTCAGTTGAACCGGGCGCTTGCCGTGCTGTCAAAGCAATACCGCTACGACGGTACTGTGAAAACAAGGCGCCGGCATGTAATCGACTGTGTGGGCGAAGGATATCGGCCTGAATATTGGGAGAGCCGGAAGGAATACCGGCTTGTCCGCCATGAAGACAGCGCCCTTATATCTTACCCTATCACAAAAACTGAATATGCGTTCGCACTCTATTTATGTAACGAAAGGATCAGTCAAAATGCTTGAATCGAGAGATTTCATGAAGACCGAATTTTGGCTGGAATAACGAGGAGGAATCCCATGAAGTTTACAGTAAACCGGCTGCTGATGTACCAGGCAGTCAAAACCGTATTGAAAATCGTCCGGCCAAACAAGGAAATCCCGGAACTCGGCGGCCTGCTCATTGAAGCGGACGAAAGCAGCGGTATGCTCACGATAACGGGTACAGACATCCGCACCCATATCCAGCGGCGGCTGCGGCTAGAGCATATTGAAGAGAGCGGCGGCATGATTTTGAAGCCGATCCTTGCGGAAATGCTCTATCTGCTGACAGATGAATTTGTGGAGCTTGAATCTGAAAAGAATCTGGTGACGCTGCGTTCAGGTTCATGCCAGTATACCATTTCCAGCTTAGCGGCAAAAAGCTTTCCAAAACTGCAAATTCCTTTCCCGGAGGATACCATTCAGGTCAAGGGGATTAATTCCCTGATCCGGCGTACTGTGTTTGCGGCGAACGGCGACAACATCGATTACAACAGGGCGGGTTTTTCTTACGTCAAAATCAGTTTTCGCGGCGGCATGGCCACAGCGGAAGCGACAGATGGAAGCTGCATAGCCGTTACCGCCTCTCCTCATTGTGCTGACGGCGATCTGGACATGATCCTGCATGAGAAGGCTCTGACGGTACTAGACAGCGTTGTAAATCCGAACGAAGAACTGTATGTGGGAATTGTCGGGAAAGTCGCGGTTTTCATGAAAGAGGACCTGTTCTTTTCCACCATGCTGTTTACCGGAAATTATCTGGAAGCCAGCAAGCTGCTGAGCAATTTTCATGGGAGCTATCAGGCGACCATAGACGCAAAACAGCTGTATGAACTGGTGTCCGGCCTTTCCGTCATTTTTGATACTAAGGATGATAAATGTATTAACCTGCGGATAGAACCGGACAAGGTCTGCGCCCAGGTTATTACCGGCAGATGTTCCTCGGCTTCCCAAGTAAAAGCAGCAGGAACGATTCCGACGCCGGCAGATGGTTTTCATTACCGGCCCAAGTTGCTGACCGACTGCCTGCGCCGACTGGCCGGTCCGGTCCAAATGGAGATTGACCAGCAGGGATTTGCCGTTATGAACGCAAATGGGAGCCGGTATTTTATCTCGCCCAGAGGACCGGCGCGGATTTACCAGGAAGAAAATCCGGAAAAGAAACCAAAGGGAGCATCCAAAAAAGCCAAAACAAAAACCACCGCTGCAAAAGCGGCGTAAGGAGGACATCAAATGGTATTAAATCTTGGAACTTTGACAGCAACGTGCGGTATATCAGAAGGGGCGAGCTCTCCAATGCGGACAAGCGAGCCAAAGCTGCGGCAATAGCAAATGGATATGAAATCCTTGGAGCATATGCCAGCAAGGAGCTTCGCGCAAAAATCTGGATTATTACAGAAGCGGACAGAAGCTATACGACCATCTTGTTCCCATCTGAGTATTAAAACCAAACCATATTCAAGGAGTGAAATTATGCTGAACCAAAAAATGAACGCCGTAATCAGTGAAGTCTGCGAGGGGCTTGCCGAACGTAATGAATTGGTACATACCATCGCCCTGGCTTTGCTGACAGGGAAAAACCTGTTTGTCCTTGGAAAACCGGGACAGGCAAAATCCCAGGCTATCGACCTGTTCCGAGCCCATATCAGCGGCGCAAAACAATTCGATATCCTCATGAGCAAGGGGATCGACCAGGAACAGCTCTTCGGACGGCTGGACCTTGCCAGCATTGTCCCGGGCCATGTGTCCCATTCTGTTCTGGAAAAGGACGAAGGATATCAGAAAATGATTCGATACATGGAACGGCTGCTGGGAGACGCCGCAAGGGATACCGAAAGCGGAAAATTCCAGGCGGCCAGCGAGCTGCAAAAGAAAATGGAGGACTACCGAAAATGCCTTGCCGAGCTGCACAGCGGCGTACCGGAGATGCTGACGGCAAATAAGATACCGGAAAGCCATATCTGCTTTTTGGATGAAATCTTCAAAGCGAACGACGGATTGCTCAACAGCCTGCTGAAAGCTCTGAACGAGCATGTCTACACCAACGAGGGTGTTTCGGTTAAAATTCCTGTTATCAGCTTTTTTTCCGCCTCCAATGAGATTCCAAACTTCAATAATCCGGAGGAAAAATCGCTGCGGGCACTGTATGATCGCTTCGACTTCAAGGTTTGCACCAAGTATGTCGAAGACAAGGCAAACCGTATGAGGGTCCTGCACCAAAAACAGCAGAATATGCTGCCGCCTGCGCAGGCCGTTATTTCTCTGGAAGAGCTGTATGCCATGCAGGCGGAGATCCGGCTGGTGAAAGTACCGGACGGTATCAACGAACTGGCGGACAACATCCTGTGCGAACTGCGCCGGAAGGATATCCCGGTAAGTGACCGTACCTACTTCAACTATTCGGCGGTCGTGCAGGCCGAAGCCTGGCTTTGCGGAAGAGATACCGTAATCCCTGCGGATATGGCGGCGCTGGTCAACTACCTGTGGGACAAACCGGAACAGTCGGAAATCATCCGCGAAACGATCCGGCGGTTGACGGAAAACCCTCTCGGGGATCAGATCGACGCCATTTTAGCCGAAGCATATCAGGTACAGCAGGCTTTTGAAAATGCAGCGGACAAAAACCATGCTCTGCTCGCTCTCCGCAGCCAACTGCTGCCTCTGTACGAACAAAGCGTTTCGCTGAAAGACGGACTGGCGGAAAACGACGCGGCTGCCGCTTCCGTGGATGGGCTGATTTCCACGCTGGAAACCATCAGTAAGGACGCTCATGCGAAAACTGCTTTTACCTATGTTCCGCTGGAGGAACTGAAGGTCTACAAACAGATGAGTGCCTAAGTGCTTCGGGAAGGAGACATATCATGTCAATGGAATATATCGATTCATCCTACTGTCCGTTTTGTGAATGGTACAACGCGTTGAAAAGCAGAGATAAGTACTACGAAGACGGTCGGGACGGCAGAAGCTGCGTAACGGAATTCAAATACGGTGCGGCCTTGGTACACGAAACATACTACGATGGCATGTTTTCTGGCTGCACGACTTATGATCCACAACCCCTCAGCTATTGCCCAACCTGTGGGAAAAAGTTGAACAAATGAGTTTTGAAAATGCAAAATAAAAAGGAAAGAGGTTAATAACAATGTTGAACAGAATTACCATCACTGGAAGGCTGACACATGATCCGGAGCTGCGGACTACCCAAAGCAATATATCCGTCACCAGCTTTTCTATCGCCTGCCAGAGGAATTTCAAAAATGGAAATGGAGAACGGGAAACTGATTTTTTTGATGTAACAGCCTGGCGCTCTACTGCGGAATTTGTCACGCGGTATTTTTCCAAAGGCTCCCTGATTACCGTTGACGGCCGGCTGGAAAGCCGCAAATATACCGACAAAGACGGTAACAACCGTGTGGCAATCGAGATCAAAGCCGACAACGTGTATTTCGGGGAGAGCAAGGAGAACAAGGAGACTAGCCAGACTTCCGCCTCACCAGTTAGTAACAGTGAGGATTTCGTTCCCGATTTTTCTACCGCGGAGGTCACGGGAGACGATGATCTCCCTTTTGACGAGTTTCCTCCGTTTCCCGGATAACCCGAGGCGGAACGGTATGCGGGCATCCCGCCCGCATACTATCCCGTCGTTTTGTGAACGACCAAGCCATATAACTGAAGGGGGGAATATCCTTTATGAGAGATCGATACCAAAAGGAACAAGATCTGCCGCTGGCGGAAAGATGGCTGGAAAACTACCTTTTAACACGGAAACAAGCGGATTCCCGCCAACTGCTGCATACCACACGGCTGACGGATCTGATCTACCAAGGCTTTGCTGCGCAACAGCCAATTAACCGCTTTTCCTCGGATAGAAATACACCGGATATGGAAAGCTTGGCAAAAGACCTGTTTGCCGCGCTCTATTCGCCAATCCTCCGTCGTAAGGATGAAGACTCTGTGAAACTGAAGGAGCGCATGTTAAGCAAGCCGCTGTTTGAAAAAATTGTCGGAAGCGGCTATTTTAACGAACTAAAAGGTTTATGCGAAGATAAGGAATTGCCGTCTTATGACGCGGTTTCTGCTTTTTGCAATGTCCTGGTTCGTGACTTTCCTGCAATCGACACTCCGGAGCTGCGTTATCTGGATGTGATTGAACAGCTGACGATGCAGGCGAAAAAAGCTATACAAGCGATCTATGACAGTCGGAACAGTCAAAAGCCGGCGTCCGCGAAAAAGCTGCTGTTCCTGTATAACCGGGCAGACCGAAAGCTGTCGCAGATCGAATGCCTTACGGCGAAAATTCAAAAAGCTGCCGTCCGGTGGGCTGAAGCATTGGAGCCGGTTATTGATACCGCTTTGCGTGCTGCTCTTCATGAAGCTTTTAAGACGCATACCATTATGGAAGCGTGGGGCAGCAGCAACGAAGAAATGCGGAATATACCGATGAATCAGACGCTGCTCAACTATGTGAAAAACAGCAAGCAGCTTCAGGAGATCGCCCGTCTGCTCGGCAGATATCGGGAATTGATCGCGGACAAGCGGAAAAACAGCTATTCTTACGGCCGGGGCGAAAAATATGACCTGACCACCGGAAACGATATCACAAACTGCTTGTCATCCGAGCTGGCCCTTTTGGGGATGGCGGAAACCGAGATTCTATTTATGCGGAGATATGAACAGAAGCGGCTGATGCAGTACCGTAAACGTACAGCCGTCGTCAAGGGCCGGGGCGATATGATCGTCCTGATCGACGAAAGCGGCAGCACCCGCAGTGTAGCAGGCTGGGCTAAGGCGCTGGCTTTAGCTCTTCTGGACATCGCATCAAGAGATGGGCGGAAATTTGCCATGGTGCATTTCGCGTCGGCAGACCGGATCAGAACCGACCTATTTGAGCCTGGGCATTACACGCCGGAGGACGTGATGAAAGCGGCGGAGCAGTTTTTTGGAGGCGGGACAAATTTTGAAGCCCCGCTGAAGGAAGCGCTTCGATTGATGGAAAACGGTTATGAAAACGCCGATATTACCATCATCACCGATGGAGAGTGTTCTCTGTCTGAAATATTCACGGAGGAGTTTCACAAAAAAACAGCCGCTTGTAAAGCGACTGTGACCGGAATCCTGCTGGATAAGGGCGGAACCTGCGGCAAATCGCTGGAACCATTCTGCGATAAGATTTATCATTCCAGCGATCTTACGGAGGATGAAATTGCACTCGATATTCTAAATAGTAAAGTATCCTAAAAGCTACTAAAGCCGCCGTTCCTAATGCAACAGAGACGGCGGCTTTTATTTATCACGGCATAATCTATTGATATTTGAAATAGTTAATCTTAAATCATCATCATTTAACTGTCTTAGCCCATTAATAGCTGTTTGCAATAATGCAGGATTATCTAATGATTCATCAAAAAATTGTGCAGGAGTTATACCAAAGTACTCACAAATCTGAAGAAATTCCAACATGGGCGGCAAGGCAATACCAGACGAAATATTATACATATAACTTCGGCTATGTCCAAGATCATAACTCATTTGATACTCAGACACTCCCTTTTGAAGTCTTAATTGGGTAATTCGATTGCGTATGAAATCCGCATCCAAATATCTCACCACCTATCTCTTCTATTTTACGGATAGAAATAGGCGGAATATACCAAATATATGTGTTATATAAATCTATTTAATATATTATTTTTGGAATATTTGTATTATTTGATTTAAACATAAGGCGGCCATTTTTACTGATCAAAAATGGCCGCCTTATTATTCTAGTTTTTTAAATTATCATCAGGAATATGTTTCTTCTGCCAATAGGGACTCAGCATTAGCCCTGTAGTAGAATTTCCTGTGTCACTCATATCTACCAAATAATCTGTTGAGACATGAAACACAACCGCCATTTTTCTTAACACTCTTAACGATGGCTCTGTTTTCCCGGTTTCATAATATGTATATGTAGACCGTTCAACCCCTAAAAGTTCACTCATTTTCTTTTGTGTATATCCATATTTTTCTCTTAATTGTCTTATTTTAAACCGAAAGGTTAAAGGCTCGTCTTCTAATCGCATAATCTATCCTCCTATGTTATTCTGAAGGTTTATCAGGAGCTAATAGGTCATATATTTCCCAGATTTTTTTTGCTTTATCGGGTGCCTTGGCAACTCCTATTCCTTCTTCATAAAAATATGCTAATTGCCGTAAGGCCGGTCTTCCTCCTCGTGTCCCAGCTTTTCTTATCCAATAAAAAGCCTTAACATCATCTTTTTCTACCAGCTTTCCTTCAAAAAACAATCCACTCATAATAATCTGGGCCTTTGGATTTCCATTTTGAGCTGCCATATGAATATAATGTATACCTTTACTAATATCTTGAGAAATCTCAGTTCCAACAAACAGCAACTGGCCATACAAGAGCATACAATCGTCATTCAATGCTTTTATACCTTTTTGAAGATAATAAGCACAGCAATTCATGTCGCGTTTAATCTTCATGCTTTTAAATTCTCCCAGACGATATGCCTCTGCTAACAAATAACATGCAAAACCATAGTTGTGATCGGCAGCCAAACAGAGCAAATTCCATCCTTTCTCTATATTAATTTCGCACCCTATTCCATGTAAATTTTCTAGTGCAACAGCATAATAGCATCCTCCATAATTATGCTTTATCCCCTCTGATAGCCAATAATGAGCCTTGTCATATTTTCCATCCATAAGAAAACGTCTTCCTAGACTCTCCATGGCTTCTGTGCAGCCATTATGAGCTGCCCGAGTTGTCCAATATAAACCCTTACTCTCATTTTTTTTAACACCGAATCCTATGAAATAATACAGTCCCAAGTCCATCTGAGCATATGAATTACCTAATAACGCAGCCTTTTTAACATATTCAACTGCTTTAAATTTATCTCGGCACTCGGCATACCCAAAGAGATGATATTGTCCTAAGCTCCGAAGTGCCGAAGGGCACCCCTTTTCTGCGGAATATTGATAACATAAAAATGACGCCTGAAAAAACATATCAGCCCTTTCTGGGATTAGTTGTGCGGCAATTTGTAATGATTTCCCTATTTCCCATAACTCCCGTTCATTAACATCTTTAAAAGAACACACAAATTTTTTAATATTTTCTACATCCTTCGGTTCAAGCTCATTTGACCCTTCTTTTAGATAGTCAATACAATCCTTTTTTAATTCTTCATAATCCACAACATTCACCTTTTTGTATCAAATATCTAAATAGCAACCTGTTGCTCTTAAAATAATTTTCTTACACTTATTTTTGCCAAACCCGTCATAAAGAACTTCTCTGTCGAGAGTATCGTTCCTTTTAATTACCTCGAATGCTTCTGGCGCTATTTGTATTAGCCCTAAATCACTTATAGTCGAAATATTTATCTTACGATCATCCTCACTTATACCTGCCACAACTGACAAAAGCCTATAGTCAGGCAAACCTTCATCAATAATGGTAACTGTATCTCCCACTCTTAAATTCATCTTATCTCTTAATATTTTAGGCAATACAAAACGGCCTCTTCCGTCAAAAAAGCGCAAACTAACATTTACCATCAAAGTTGCCTTCATATTACTCTGCTCTCCTACACAAAATATATTGGAACAATTCAATTATATACAACATAAATTTTTGGTACAAGACCATTCTCGAAAAAATTATAAAATTTTTTCTAATTTTTGAAGTTTTATTTTTCTTTTTACTAATATATTTCCATTTTCAGAGAGTTTTCACGACTAAATGATACCATTATATAAAATAGAGACAATTGGGGAGAATTTGACTTGAAAAATTTATTTGGCGCAATCTTACAGGAATTGAGAAAAGATCATAAAATCACCCAGAAAGATTTGGCCGACATTTTAGGAGTCACTTCTAAGACCATTTCCAATTACGAAACTGGCAGTCAATTTCCTGATCTACTGATAATAATTAAGCTGGCAGAATATTTTGATGTCAATATGGATTATTTAGGAGGCCGCACACGGATATCATCTAAATGGGAAACGATTGAAAAAGGCTTGGAAGTAAATAACTTAAACTTAAATCTTGATGATCTTTTAACACTTGATAACGAAGATAAGAAACTAATCATTTCTTTTATTAAACGGCTCAGGAAACAGAAATCATATCCGCAAAAAAATAAAAATTCCATATAGCGTATTGAATTCTTAAGGACTATGTATTTTTTAACTTACACCAATGGTCTATTTATTTATAAAGTATGCCCTTCCTAAAGGATGGAAGGGCATACTTTATTGTGTAGCAATATGAAGTTCTGGCTGCTGCCAGTGAAGCATGTGCACCGCTTTTTCTGTGTCCTCCAGCCAAGTATCGATCATTTCCCGAAAGATAATCACCGGCATACGGCTGTGGATAAAGGAAACCGATGCATTGGCCTCTGTGGTTAAAATCAAAAAACGTCTTTCTCCCTGGAATTCATTGTAAAGTCCAGCTAAATATAAGGTATTGGCATGAGGAAGAATAAACCGGTATTTGGCTTTTTCCTGATCCCATTCATAAAAGCCGGTGGTTGGTACCACGCACCGGCGGGTATACACTGATTTGCGAAAGAGGTTCTTTTCCTCCGCTGTTTCCGCACGGGCGTTGATCAAAACGCCGCTTCCTTGGAATTTCGGCCATCCCCACTTTACCGCCTGGGGAACGGTCTCTTTCCCCTCCCACACCAAGATAGGTGCCGGATTTGTCGGATAAATCTCCCCGGTTTTCACCTCATGGCCCTTTTCCTGCACAGCTCGAATTATCTTGCGGATATCCTGATATTCTTCATCAGTAAACAAGGTATATCGTCCGCACATCGTAAATTCCTCCTATTTCAATCGATTTTGAAACTTCATTACTTGCTGTTCTATTTTTAATCCGATTCCTTGGCCTCTACAAACCATCGGCTTTCTTCCAGCCATAAATATTTTACCCTGCCTCGAATCCGGCAGATATACCGGATTCCCGCTCCTCCTGCCTTGAGGCTCGCCGCCCGGCGGATATCGAGAATCCGGTCAATCTCAAATTTGGTGCCGTCCTCCCATTGGATTTCAAGAGGAACGACAGTGCCGTCCACATCAAACTTTGCTGTTACTTCTACATATTTTTTGCAGGACATTTTCAGCCATTCCCCTTTCCAAAATCATTTTTAATGAAACAGACATATGACAGCCTCTTGCCCTAAACAAACCGATTTTTTAAAAATATCCTACCGGGTGGAT
Organism: [Clostridium] leptum DSM 753; assembly: GCA_000154345.1. Taxonomy (GTDB): domain Bacteria; phylum Bacillota; class Clostridia; order Oscillospirales; family Acutalibacteraceae; genus Clostridium_A; species Clostridium_A leptum. The sequence goes on along the minus strand of DS480350.1, from coordinate 184,146 downwards.
TATGTGATCGTTCTTTGGATCGAAGCCGGAAAGCTTTCGGTCTTTCAGCAAAACCGCCGGCTGTACCGCGAAAGTTCCAAACCGTGCCTTTAAGCGGTCAAGCGCCTTGTCCAAACGCTCCACCTTTTCCCGTTTTACCTCATCGCAAAACAGACTGGTTTGACTGTAAATCGTATCCGCCGCCAAGTCCGATACGCTGATTCCTACGCTGCGAACCGGCCGTTTCCATCGGTAATGCTCACGAAATAAGGAGAGCGCCTCCCCGGCGATTTCCCCAGTAAGATTGGTATAAAACCCCAGCGTTTTCTGCCGGGTAAAGCTAAAAAGACTGTTGTCCCGTATAGAAATGTGGATCGTTCGCCCTTTGAGCCCCTGTTCCCTCAGCCGTCGGGCTACGCTGTCCGCCAAAACATAGAGGATAATTTTCACGTCCTCATCCCTCTCCAAATCCCTGGGCGCTGTGGTGCTGTTGCCGATGCTCTTAACAACAGGCTGATTCTGGAAATCCGCTACTGGAGAGCTGTCCAGCCCGTTGGAGAAGCACCACAGTATGTCCCCGATTTTTCCAAACTTGGAACGGAGGATTTCAACTGGAGTTTGGGCAAGTTCCCCTATGGTATGAACGCCGAACCCATTCAATTTTCGTTTGGTGGCCGGCCCTACATACAGCAGATCGGACAGCGGCAGCGGCCAGGCAATCTGGCGGTAATTTTCTTTGGTAATCAGCGTTACGGCGTCTGGTTTTTGATAATCGCTGCCAAGCTTCGCAAAAATTTTATTGTAGCTTACGCCGATACTCACGGTAATTCCCAATTCTTCCCGAATCCTTTTCCGGATTTCCTGGGCCGTCCTTTCTCCCTTATCCTTTTGATTTTCGCTGCTGGTGATATCCAGCCACGCCTCGTCTAAGCCGAATGGCTCCACCCGGTTACTGTAATCAAGATAAATGTCTCTTGCTAGCCGGGAAAACCGCAGATACAACGGAAAATTCGGCGGCAGAACGATTAATTCCGGACACTTCTGTTTTGCCTGCCAAATGGCTTCTCCGGTAGAAACATGAAACTGTTTGGCAAGCTGATTTTTCGCCAAAATGATACCATGCCGTTGCTCGATATCTCCGCCTACCGCCACTGGTTTCCTCCTGATTTCCGGATGATACAGGCATTCCACAGAAGCGTAGAAGCTGTTGCAATCGCTGTGTAAAATGATTCTTTCCATAAAAAAGCCTCGCAAAAAAACAAACACACGTTCCCTTTATTCTTAATCATAGAACGTGCGTTCTGTTTTGTAAAGCGGTAATATTTTCCTGTTTCTCTAAAGCACCTGCCTTTGGATAATCTATTCTCAAAGGCAGGTGCTTTTATGTTAGGAGATCAGGAGGAGTTTATCTCCGAGCTTTATGATAAAAATGGGAGATATCTTAGCTGCTGACTCATTCTCTACGCACCGAAAACCGGCCGGTATCACCCTAAAAACATAATCCAAACATTCTCGGAAAACCTAACTAAAAAACAAACGAGGTGTATCAAATGGCTGCATCCCACAAAGGAGCTATTTCTTTCGGTCTGGTTCATATTCCCATCGCTTTATACACGGCTACCCAGGACAACGATATCCATTTTAACCAGCTGTGCAAGGAAGATCTTAGCCGGGTACGCTACAAGAAAACGTGCGCCGGCTGCGGCAAGGAAATTACAAACAAAGATATTGTTAAGGGCTTTGAATATGACAAGGACAAATATGTGATTGTTACCGATGATGATTTTGAAAAGATTAAAACTGAAAAGGACCGGTCTATTCAAATTCTGCATTTTACTGATTTAAGCTCGATCCGTCCCATTTATTACGATAAAACCTACCATGCAGTGCCGGAAACCGGCGGCGATAAGGCCTTTGAGCTTCTGAGGCAGGCCATGAAGCAGGAGAACAAAATCGCGGTTGCGAAAACCGTAATGGGGCAAAAGGAAACGCTTCTTGCTGTCATTCCTACCGATGACGGTATCCTGATAGAAACCCTGTTTTACGCTGACGAAATCAAAGAGCTTCCTAAAGAGTATTCCCATCCTGCAGTAAGCGAGGCAGAGCTTGCTATGGCTAAAACTCTCATTAATTCCATGAATCAAGAATTCCAGCCTGAGCTATATAAAGACGAATATCAGGAACGGCTGAAGGCTTTGATCGAGCAGAAGATCGCCGGCAAGGAGATTGTTTCCGCCAAGCAGGAGGAGCAGGGCAACGTAATTGATCTGATGGAAGCTTTGAAAGCCAGCATTGAGCAGGCAGGCTCCAACAAACCTAAACGCGGCGGGCGAAGTAAAAAAGTGAAAGGCGCTTCCTAATGGATATTTGGGAAAACAAAAACTTAAAGCCTATGCTGATCGGCGCCGATTCCGGGCCCTTTGATGATCCTGACTATCTCTTTGAACTAAAATTGGATGGCGAACGCTGTCTGGCCTATTTAAGCAAGGATGGCACTGAGCTAAGAAACAAAAGAAACATGAGACTGCTTCCGAAGTTCCCCGAATTGTCACAGCTTCACAGGCAAGTAAAAAAGAATTGTATTTTAGATGGAGAATTGGCTGTCATTAAAGATGAAAAGCCGAATTTTTTCGAGGTTCAGCGCAGAAGCCTGCTGTCAAATCAATTCAAAATACGGCTGGCAGCCTCCAGTTCTCCGGCCTGTTTTACCGCTTTCGATATTCTATATTTAGACGGGAAACCAGTTATGGACGAGCCTTTGGCGGAACGCAAAAAGCTTTTAGGGAAAACTGTCAGGGAAAACCAATACCTGGCGGTGTCCAGGTTTATTGAAGAAAAAGGCTCCGCCTTCTATCGTCTGGCGGAGCAAAATAACCTGGAGGGAATCGTTGCAAAACGGAAGAACAGCAAATACAGGCCGGATACCAGAACCAAGGACTGGATTAAGATTAAATTCCTCCAGGATGATGATTTTGTGGTCTGCGGATATATCAGAAAATCGGATATTATATCAAGCATTGTCCTGGGCCAGTATCGCGGCAGCGAATTGGTCTATATAGGTCACGTCACGTTGGGCGTATCCGGAGATGATTTCCGGATCATACAAAATCATAAAACCATAAATTCTCCTCCCATGTCGGTGCCGAAAGGCCACGGAAATGAGAACGCCGTTTGGCTCTCCCCTGATCTGGTTTGCGTTGTGAGGTATATGATGAAAACAGATTCCGGCTCCCTGCGGCAGCCCGTATTCAAGGGGCTCAGATATGATAAATCCCCTTTGGAGTGCAAAGCAACTGGCAATTTTTTAATAAAATAAGGGGCGCGGCCAATCCCATTACCGCACCCCTCAAGAAAGGACTTGCCTATAGTATAAGCGATGAAAAAATGGTTTGTCAAATATTAGAAGCCGTTTTTGAAAAAATATTTTTGTCCGAAAGATTTTAAGAATGAATTTATATATATAGCGTTTTTCTTGACAGAAAGCACAAAATATAGTATAATCAATTCTGTTATTAGGTATGAGCAACTGTCCCTATTTCGGGGCTTTGGTATGAGATACGAGGTCGGAATTATCTGTATAAGATAATTCCGGCTTTTTTTGTTTCCCGTCCAATGGCGGGAATTTTCCACACTTAGAAATCCAACCGGTAATTACAGAGAAGGCCGGCTTTCACTCGCAAGAGTTGGGAGCCGGCCTTTTTCTGTTTTACAAATAAAAAGGAAAGGACGAACCCAACATGAGTGAAAGCACAAACAATCCCCTGAATGATTTCCTCAATGGAGCAGAGGAGGAAAACGATCTGTTCGCTGACTTCCCGTTCCCTGTTTCGGAAGAAACAGCTGACGAAAGACCAGCGGAGGAGAAAAATCCCACGCAAGAAGCAGCGGGGACAGAGTCGGCGCAGGAAGGAAATTCGGTTGCTGACAATCCAGAATTTGAGGAGATTAAGCCGGAAGAACCCGAATCTTCTCAGGTCGTTCAGCGGCCAGATCAGAAGCAGGCCAGCCTTTTTGAAACGGCATTGGCTCAAACCCCGGCTGCCCCGCAGCAGGCGCCACAAACGCAGGAGGAGGACCCCTTTACCGCCGCGCTGAAAAAGGCAAAAGCGAAAAGCGATGAGCGCCTGACAGCAAGCATTGCGGAGAAAGCGGCAATCTTTTCCTATGGGAAAGCGAAAGATCCCATTGATGACCGGGAATGTACCTTTGAGGACCTTCGGCTGAAATACGAGACGGATTTTCCGGAACTGTCCGAATCCAAGAAGGTATCCTGGAGTGTCGCCTATGGAAAGGTTACAAAAACGATCAGCAACCCCGGCTCCGACAAGGTGTACGACGTCAAAGCGGAAATCGAGAAATCCAAAGCGTTCCTTGACGGAGTTAAGAAGGCAAAAACGGATGCGGAAAAGCAGCCGGAATGCTTGGTAAAGCCCCGTGTAACGGCGCAGAGCAAAGGCGAAACGGTACGGATGCCTTCGTATAAGGAATGCTGCCTTACTGCCGCCGATGCTCAGGCAAGCGACAAACCGATTATTATTCTTCCCGCAAGGGATGGCAAAATCTATGAAATGCGTAAAACCCCTATAGGGACCTTTACGGCTCCGGCAGATTTTCTGCCGGAGCTTCCAGAGGCACACAGCGGTTTCGAGATGGCGCTTCCCAAAATCCCTATGCACATCCTGATGTTCATTATTAACTTTTTTCAGAAGCTGTCGGACCGCTTTGAACTGGAGGCACTCGTGCATATCCTGTATGATACCGTCCGCCGCAAGTACGCTATCCGGGTGCCCCGGCAGGAATTGACACATGTAAGCGTCCGTTCGGTGATGGAGGAAGAGTACCCTGAGCACATGATCCATGTTATGGATATTCATTCCCACAATACCATGCCGGCAAAGTTTTCTCCCGTTGATGACGACGATGAAAAAGCGACAAGGCTGTATGCCGTCGTGGGAAGGCTGGACAAGGTGTTCCCGGACATTACTGTGCGGGCAAGCTGCGCCGGAAAATTCATCTGCCTAAAACCGCAGGACGTTTTTGAGACCTCGTTTAAGGCATATCCGTATCCTTCGATCTGGGATGAAAAAATCGACCTGCTTTCTGTACGGGCTTGCCCGGAACTTCCGGAAAGCTGTACGCCTCCTGAAAGGAGGGAAAACAGGGAATGAAGTACCCCAAAACAGCGCCTGTCAAGGTTATCATCATCGGCGCCGGAGGTACCGGAGGCTATGTAATCCCGCATTTGTACCGGATCAGCTTTGCCGCTGAGCGTTCTATGCGGATTCTTGTGTGCGACGGCGACGTGGTGGAGGAAAAGAATTTAATCCGTCAAAACTTTGTGGAACAGGACGTCGGCAGAAATAAAGCGCAGGTACTGGCAGAACGCTATTCCGCTGCTTTCGGCATCGAATGCGAATATATCCCGCGCTTTGTGGAAAGCGAGGAAAAACTGTTCCAGCTTACTGTCCCGGATTTTTTCAAGAGCAGCTATCAGGGTATCCCGGAAACACAGCGGGTAATTTTGCTCGGATGTGTGGACAACAACAAATCCCGAAAGCTGTGCCATGCCGTTTTCGCCAAACAAAAAGATCTCATCTACATAGACTCCGGCAACGGGGAGCACACGGGACAGGTGGTATGCGGCGTCCGTCAAAACGGGCGTACAACATATAAACCGGTCTGCTCGCTTTATCCGGATATATTGGATGATGAAGACAAATTCCCGTCGGAGCTGTCCTGCGCGGAACGGGCGGTTTCCGCACCCCAGTCAGTCACGGCGAACCTCACGGCGGCCACCGCCGTAGTTTCGTTTTTGTACGACCTGCTGATCTGCGGAGAATTGAAAACCAGGTATGTCACGTTTTCCTCCCGCCAGATCAATATGCGGGCGGAAATGGTAAAACCAAGAAAAAGAATCGCAAGGCCGGCTGTTAAAGCCGCCTGACAGAAAGGAAATCGAAAATGAAGGAACAACATTTTATCATCTACCGGAACGAGCATACGGAGAGCCGGAACGGGCAAAGCGAAGTGGTAAGGACCGTGCGGGTCGAGGAGATCCTGGCGGATGGAAAAAGGAAAACCGTGTATTCCAACGTCCATTTTTATAACAGCGATTTCCCGCCGGTGATGCGCGAACTTGCGGACAAGGCTGTCCCTAAAACAACAGAACGCCGTCCCCGGCGCTTTGGAAGGAGGGCTGCCTGATGGGACGTGGTTACTGGCTTCCTCCCGCTTATGAGAACCTGGCGGCCTGCGACGGATTCTATATCGAAGCGGAGGCCGTATATACAGGCGATCCGTATGACGACTGGGAGAAATTTATCAATACGCTCAGCGTTAAGCTCTCTTACCGGGAAAAGACGCTGGAAAAAATATGCGCATGGAAACCCTGCGGCGCCGGCCAAAGCCGGTATGTGGTACTGCGAAACCGGCATGTGGACATTATCGCGGACGACGCCGACGGTTATGTGGCTGTGTACGCCGTGATTCCCGAGGATTGTGAATATCCCGGATTTGCCAAGCGGTCTTTTCCGCAGTATGTTTCCCTGCTTCAAAAAGTCCTCACCGACATGTACCCGGGAAGTATCCGGAAACGGATCAATTCCCAGCATATACAGGCGGTAGGATAAATCATCAAAATGCTGTGTTAAAAACACAGCATTTTTTATTAGGAGGAATCATTTTGCTTTTACATTTGAAGCACCTTCTTTTGGAGGCGACCCGGAAATGCAATATGGCGTGTCCGCACTGTATGCGGGGCGACGCTGAAGAACTGTCGATGGATTACGCGGTGATTGACCGTATTTTTGAAGACGTCCGGCAGATCGACCATCTGGTACTGACCGGCGGCGAACCATCGCTTGCTCCGTATGTGATCCAACAAATTCTGTACCGGGCAAGAGTGTGGAAATGCTCCATTCACAGCTTCTTTTGCGCAACCAACGCAAGAATCTATTCTCAGCCGTTTGCCGATGCTCTGTGCGGGCTATATGATTACTGCAAACATCCGGAGCACTGCGCGCTTACCGCCACAATCGACCCATATCACGAGCCGGCAGACCCGGCCGTAATGGAGCGTTATCGTGCGCTGCCGTTTTACCGTCCGGTATTTGAATACGGAAGCGATCTGCCTTATCCCATTCTGACGGAAGGACGGGCGAAGGAAAATGGAATTGGACAATCGGAAATCCCGATCAAGGGAAGCATTTATGACGCTGATTTTAAGGGGCTCCATTTTACCTGCGGAGATACCGTCTATGTGAACGCAAAGGGCGGCGTACTGCTGAATGCGGATCTGAGCTACCGAAGCCAGGAGGAATTCTGTGTGGGAAACCTCACAGAGGACAGCCTGCCGCATATTCTGTCAACCGTCCTGTATATGCCCCGTTTTCAGGTTGGGACACGGGTATTCCGGACTGCACTTATATCAGAAGCCGGAACCATCGCTCCCGTAAAGCTGGAGGTTCAACGGTATTACAGCGATGAAAGCGCGGCTATGGGCGCATTCCATCAGATCATCCATAATCTTCAGATTACGCCAGTCGGTCCGGATATAGAAAAGATTCCGGATGAACTCAGGCTGACCATAGAACCAAAGGATGGGAAAGAGCTTCCCGACAGCAGGCTTTGCGAAACGGCTGTAACCTATTGGGCACATAAGAAAAAACTTGGTGCTGCGCACATTTATGTCGAACATTTCCCGTTGGAGGACGCCGGCCATGAGTGAAGAAACGCAAACCTGTTTCTGCCTTGCGGAAACCGCCGCGTCCCGGCAGACCATCGGACGGCTGCGGGAGCAGCTGCCAAAGGCGCGGGCGCGGTATGACAAATACAAAGGGTCCGGCCTGAAACGGGAACGAGACGCGATTATTGACCTGCAAAAAATCGTCAGCCGGCTGTGGGAGGAATTTCCCAAGCTGATCCAGCGGCTGAACGAGTACGGCGACCAGAACCTGATCGAAACCACCCGCAAGCTGTACGGCGTTTTAAAAAAGTACGACTATCTCGGAACCCCAAATTATGCCGGCCTCAGCGCCGCCCTGAAAACCTATGAGGATATGCTGCCGGCGGACGATACCATTGACACGGCCGCTTTGGGGCATCTGATGAACCGGGTTCGGATGGGGTATTACCCAACTGATCTGGAGCATGTGAAAATAATCAAAAAAGCCGTGATATTTCCGGAAAGTGCAGTCAATATTCTCGACCCGTGCTGCGGAGAAGGGCTGGCGCTTGAAACTCTGGCCGACGGAGAGAATGCCGTAACCTACGGTGTGGAGCTGGATGAAGTACGTGCCGAGGAAGCCCAGAACCATTTGAAGCGCGTCGGTTTTGGAAGCTTTTTTCATTCCCGGATCAGCTCCGGCGCCTTCCAATGTGTATTCCTGAATCCTCCGTATCTTTCCGTCGTATCCGAATCCGGACACCGGCGGCAGGAAAAGGCGTTCCTGGCGGACAGTATGCGCCTGCTTATGGACGGCGGCCTGCTGATTTACATCATTCCTTATTACCGCGCCACACCCGACGTCTGCCTTGCCCTGTGCGAAAACTTCGACAATCTTCAGGTGTTCCGCTTTATGGATAAGGAGTTTGAACGTTTTAAGCAGGTTGTTTTCCTTGGGATCAAGCGGCCCCGGAGGGATGAACCCAAAAAAGCGCGGCGCCTGTCCGAATTTATGCTGTCGCCGGAAAACCTCCAGCCGCTGACGGAGCTGCCGGAGCAGTCATATTCCCTTCCTGCTGTGGAAAAGCCGGTGGAAATGTTCAAGGGCGAAAAATTCAATGTGATGGAGCTGGCCGTACAGCTGAAAAAATCCAAAAGCATTGACCGCCTGTTTGAAAACCGGGCGCTGGACAACCGTCCCCGCCAGCCGTTATTGCCGCTGAACGTTTCCCAGATCGGATTGGTCGGAGCCAGCGGGATGATGAACGGGCTGGTGGAATGCGACACGCCCCATGTGATCAAAGGGCGGATCGTCAAAGAAACAAAAACCAAAATCGGGGAAGAAAATGCCTGCGGGAAAATGGAGATACGGGAGATCACGTCTAACAAACTGGTTTTCAATATCCTGACGCCCCAAGGGTACCGATCCCTGGGTTAAACAAAAACAGAAAGGACTTAAACGACCATGAAAAAACAAATCGAAACATTAACCGAACAGGAAAGCGCCTTCGCGGCCGAAAACCACAGCCTGATCTTCCGTTTTTTACGCCGGAAGGGGCTGCCCGAGGACGAATACTACGATGTCGTTGTGTTCGGCTTCCTGAACGGCGTAAAAAAGTATTTCCGGCGGGAGGAGCTGCGGAAGCAGTATTCCTTTACCACGCTTGCGTGGCACGCGATGAATTCCTGCTTTGCCAACTATCAAAGGTCGAAAGCGCGCCTCAAAAACCGGGCAACCGTTTTGTGCATACACGAGCCCTATCACAGCGCCCTTGCATTGGAAGAATTGATTTCCGACGCAAGGGATTACGCGGAGGAAACGCTGGAGGCCATGCGCGTCCGGGAAATGCTGGAGAGCTTTGAACAGACCGAGCGTGAGATCGTGCGCCTGCTGATGCAGGGATACGCGAAATCCGAGATCCGCGCACGGCTTGGGTTAAGCGCCGGACAAATGAGCGAACTTATCAGCCAAATCCAAACCAAAGCCCTAAACAGCCCGCTGATGCGGGCTGCCTGAGTTTAAAAACCAAATAGAAAGGACTTTGCTTATGAACTATTTTGCTTACTGGTGGACGAAGCTGCGACTGCGGGCAGCCGGATGTGCTGTGCGCTGGGCCAAAAAACAGGTGCTCCTGGATATCCAGAACAGCCGGCGGGCAACCATGCTGCTGGAAAACCCATATCAGCGGTTTATCCGATTTTCCGCCAAGCGGGAAGAACTCGCGGTGCGCCTCAAGCGCCTGTCGGGACAACCGGATGGGCGCCCGCCTATCCTGGGTATACGTTTTGACGCCGGCGAGATTACTCTGTCCGGAACGGCGGAGGATATCCCCCTTTACGACCAGAAGATAGCGCTGGTCCGCCATCAGAACGGCGACTGGGGAGGCGTCACAGAACAGGAGTGGGCGGAGAACAACCGGAGCCTGCAAAACGGCCGCGGGGTTGTCCATTCCCTGTATCTTTCCGGGAACTGCCGATTATTCCGTCTTGAAACCGATCTGGCAGATTCCAAAACCACCATCCGATGGGAGCGTGAAAGCGTATGAGCCGGACAATCATCATTTCAAGGCTGATGGAGCTGCTGCGGAATACCGAAGATGAAAGCGGGCGGTTTGCAGATCCCACGGCCGGCCTCAGCGTCGGGGCGCGTTATCTGTTTGATAACGTACTCATTCCTTTGATGAACGGCGCGGAAGTCAACACCGGCAGCCTGGATATGGACCGGTTTGACCGGGAAGACATCGGCACAATTTTTGATTTCTATACCGACAATTACACCGGTTATTCCCAAGAGTTTTCCCGTCTCAGGAATTATTACGACGTCTGCTGCGGGGCCCCGCCTGTCTGCCGGCGGACGGCGTTCCTGTAAGGAGGTGCCCGGTATGTTTGAATCCCCGGATTTGTATATGGATGATCTGCTGGGAATACTGGCGATCGAAAAAATCCGCTACGACCACACCGGTTTTATTGCTGGTGAATCGCTGTACGGTGATGATTTCCCAGTTGTCTGCTATGACGCCCTGGGTAATGTTGCCGACAGTATCAGTGCCGATGTGGATGATTGCGACACTTATATCCAGAAATTTTGTTTTCCCGGCATGGAGGAATTTTACCGCCTTTGCCGGGAATACGGCAGGAGAAACCGCGTTTCTTTCCAGAACAATCCATATGTCAGGGAAGCGGCCAATTTTGTAAACCAGGAAATGAACGGGATCGACAGCTATTGTATCGATTGGCGCCTGTTTACGCCGAAAAAGGCCACTAAGAAAAAATGGCCGTGCCTTGCCGTATTCACCAGCATTGAATTTTACCAGCCGGTACAGCTGGTGGAATCGCTTTACAACATCCGAACCTATTATATGCAGGCTCTGGAAAAACTGAAGAAAGAACTGCAATCTTCCCAAATGAAGACTCTTTATCTTACGGAAGTTTCTCAGGCTGCGGAAAGGAAAGCGGCATGAAAAACGATGAGATGATCCTGCGGATTTGCGAGGACAAAAGTATCCGTTTAGAGTTTTTTGAGAACGGACAGAAACGCACAAAGGTCATTTCAGTGGAAACGCTGACCGATTGTATCAGCCGGAGCCTTGCCGGTGTCCGCCTGACGACAGGCTTACTTCCGGTAAATGCCTTAAGCGTTACGATGGATTCGGACAATGGCCGGCGCTATGCCGTTTTGGAATTCCCGAACGAACGAGCAACGGTGACCTATATGAAAACCGAATATCCGGATTTTCCGCTGCCCCGGCTGCTTTTTGGCTTCCGCATTGAGGACAGCGGCCGGATTTCCGGTATCAATATCGGCGTGCCGGATTTAGGAAAGCTGACGCCCGACACCCGGATGTTTGTTTATCCTTTTTCCAACGTGAGCCGCTTTGCCATGTGTACCGGCGCCAACTCGCTTCCGCACATTCAATCCCTCCAGCAGCTCGCGAACCTTCCCTACTATATCCTGTCCCTGCCGGACAACGACGACTTTTATCAGGAACGCGGCAACCGGCTGAAAATGGGACATCGGGATCTGCTGGAGCATCTGCGGGACAAGGACCGGCGGTATTATTACGATCATGTGCTTGTCCCCATGCCGAATACAACGCTGAAGGACTTTATTTAACGATGGGAGGAACCAAAATGACAAACGAACAGGCGGCGGCATTGCAGTACCCTTTTACCGCGAACGAGATCGAGTGGCGTGTGCTCCACACCACAAAGGACAAATCAAAAGGCCAGGTAGCCGCTTACGTAGATTCCCGGGCGATCCAGGACCGCTTGGACGCTGTGCTTGGCCGGGAAAACTGGCAGAACCGTTTCTGTACCGTCCAGGGAAAGGACAACGCTTCGACCACACAGGTTTGTGAGCTGAGTATCTATTACCCGAACCGCGGGGAATGGATCACCAAGAGCAACGGGGCCGGCAATACCGATATTGAGCCCGTCAAAGGCGGCCTTTCCAACGCCTTCAAGCGCGCGGCCTCTATGTGGGGCGTCGGCCGGTACTTGTACGATCTGAAAAACCTTTGGGTTCCCTTAAAAGATGGGAAATACATCCCGGACGATCAGCTTCCCATATTGATAAAACAGTACAACCAGTTCGTGCGGCAGCTTCTGTCCGCGGGCAATCCGGCGGCAGGAAAACAGCAGGCGGCTCCGGCAGTACAGCCTAAAACCGCGCCTGCTCCCCAAACGGCGCCGCCGAAGCAGACAAAACCGGCACAGAGCCGGTTTCCCCAGCAAACGCCGCCCGCGGCGAAGGATTCCTGGACTGTCACCAAGCTCCAGATTTCCAGAGGCGGCAGCGGAGCGCAGACATTGATCACCGTGCAGAAGCCTACCGGGGAATCCGTAACAGGATATATCCGGGGCGAGGCTCCGCTGAAAACCGGGCAAAGCATCCGCGATCTGAAAATTACCACGAAAAACTCGCCAATTGTCGGCGAATACAACATTGTGGAGAGTTATCAGATAGCGGCATAAATCTCAAAACCGTATTTTTGCAGCAAACAGAGGCGCCGGTGTAATGGCCGGCGCCTCCAATCCATAACGAAAGGACTTGTATCTAATGAAAACCCCAAAAACCAAATTCCTTTTCCTGGCCGCTGTCCCGGCGGTTTGCGTGCTGGCCGCGCTTTCCGGCGTGCTGGTGTGCGAAAGCAGCCTGCCCTACATGACAAAGTACAGCTTTATCATGCTTCTGCTGGCCGGGCTGTGCGTGCTTCTGGTTCTCATGATCAATTCGTATGAGCATGTTTCCGAGCAGCTGAAGGGCGGTCTCCTTGTGAAAAAGGAGGAAGAGCTGGAGGCTGCCAAGGTAAAACAGCAAGAGACCGATCAGAAGCTGCAAGCCAGCCAAAAGGAACTGCGGGCTCTGCAATTCCAGCTGGATGAACTGAAGGCAAAAATTTCCGCATTCCGGCCTGAAACAGCAAAGGGATCCGCCCCAGCTTCTGAAACGGAGCTTCTGCGCAAAAAGTGTGAAGCGATTGAGAATTTTCGGAACAGCTTCCCTTACCGGATCGCTGACGGGTACATTCTTTACAACATCATGCGCACGGAAATCCAGGTATCGGGCTACAGCCGGTGGCAGCTGGTGGGCGAATTCGACAACCAGCTTTGGGAATACAGCCTTCTGCGGCCGGATACCCAGTCCTACAAGGAAATGCTCAGCCTGGCGGCGGCTACTTCGTCCCCGCAGGAATTGAGTGAACTGAATATCAGCGGACAGCTGCTGTGGAATTAAAGGGGGAAACCGCATGGAACAGATCACCGCTATGAAAATCAAAGGCGTTACCTTTACCGATTTCCGCAATCACAAGGCCCCGCAAAGCTACACCTTCGGCGATATCAGCTATATCACCGGGCACAACGGCACCGGGAAAACCACTATGGCGCATGGCATCTGCTATGCGCTGTACGGCGTTTCCTACTACGGGGAACAGAAAATCGAACGGCTGATGAACGAAAAGGCTACCGGAACGCAGGTGCAGCTTGACTTTACCGACCAAAATGGGACAACGCACACCCTGATCCGCAATCGCAGCGGCGATAAAACGGCGCTTCTGCTGGACGGTTATACCGTCCGGCAGGGCGATATTGACCGGATATTCTGCGACAAAGAGACATTTCTCTCCATGTTCAATCCTACCTACCTTACCGAACGACTGGGAGAGAAGGGGCGGCCGCTGATCCTGAAATATTTGCAGCCGGTATCCGCAAACGCGGTGCTGGAGCAGATGAGCGAAACCTACCGGGAATATCTGGACGGCATTGATCTGAACACCTTCCCGCCGGAAGCAAAGCTGAAGGAGTTCCGCGGCGCGGTCCGGCAGGCGGAAGAGCAGGAAGCCTACTTACAGGGGAATATTGATTCCTTTGAAGAGGCAAGCCGAACAGCGGAGCAGAAATTATCGGAACTATATGCGGACAAAGCAGCCATTGAGAAGAAAAGGAAGGTACTGTCCGACAAGCAGTTTGAAGGCATTGAGGTTGAGGATTTATCCATTCAGCGGAATATGCTGCTGGAAAAACTGTCAAGCGTTCCGAAAGGCGAAAATCCGAAGGTAACACAGCTTCAGGAGAAGATCGAAGAGCTCCGGCATAAGCCTTATGTTTCCAAGTATACGCAGGCGATGGCCGAAAACGCCGCGGAAGTAAAAAACTTATCGGAACGGTATAAGGCGCTGGTGAACCGTGTCAAAGGATTAAGACCTGGTGCCCAGTGCCCGGCCTGTCTGATGCGGATTACCGAGCAAAATCTTCCGGAGGTGCGAAACCGCATGTTGGCGGAATTAAAATCGCTGGCAGAACAAGGCAAGGAACGGGTTGCCCAGGGCAAGGAGCTTGCCGGAATGGACTACCAATCCAAAACCGTGTTTGAACAATTCAAAGCGGACGATCTCAAAAAGCTCTATGAAGAGCTGAAAGGGTTAAAAACGGAAGCCGCCGGCAAAACCGATGGCGAAGAGCTTCGCGCCGCTTTGGATAAGGTGGAGGAATTGCAGAAATACGGCAATCTGGATGAGGACGAGTATACCGAGTTAAACTGCCTGTCGGCGGAACTGGCCGGGATCGAGGCGCAGATCCAGGCCGTACAGGATATGTGCGATGAAAGGAAGCTGGAAGACGCTTACGCGCAGCAGGAGGTTTGCAAAGGGCAGATTCTCAAATACAAAAACGTTATTTCCGCCCTTGGCGAATTTATCTGCAAGCGCACGGAAATCGCCGTATCCAGCCTGCAAATGCCGAACGTAAAAATCAAGCTTTTCGACGTAGTGCGGAGCACGGGAGAAGTAATAAACGTCTTTAAATTCACCTACAAGGGGCGGGATTATTCCACCCTTTCCCTGTCGGAAAAAACGCTGGCCGGAATTGAGATCACGGCGATGATCCGCAAAATCACCGGCATCGACTGCCCTATCTGTGTGGACAACACCGAAAGCATCGCCGCGTTCAATTCCGTATCCATGCCCTCCCAGACCCTTCTTCTTCGTTTTGTGAAGGGACAGCCGCTTACCGTGCAGTCCCGGAACAGGGCTGCGGAAACCGGCCCGGCCATGCGGGAACTAAAGAAGGCGGGCTGACGGATGGCGGAGAAAAAATATGTGTATATCGACGTGGTGGATACAGCGTTGCTCTGCGGGCTGGACGTCAAGCCCGGTACTCTTGGCAACAACGAAGTACAGGCGCGATGCCCTTATTGCGGGGATTACAAGTACCGGATGTATCTCAGCCGCCAGCCGGAAAAATCCACCTTCTGGTGCCACAACTGCGGCACCGGAGGGAACGCGGTTACGCTGTATGCCGATTTCAACCCCGGCGGGCGGAGGCTGACGACCAAGGAAGCCTATCTGGAGCTGCTGGACCATCCGCAGGTTCATACGGGGGAATCCCCTTATGAGCACGACAGGTATATCCCGGAGCCGATCCGTCCGCTGCACGAGCGCAGCCAAATCTATCTGGAGCTGCTTTCCCTTCTGACTTTAGAAGAAAAGCACCGCCAAAATCTGCTGCGCCGCGGGCTCTCGGACGAGATCATTCGCGGGAACATGTACCGCAGTATTCCGACAAACTGGAAACAGCGCAGGCAGGCCGTCGAACAGCTTGCCTCGCGCTATGACCTTTCCGGTATGCCTGGATTCTATACCCGGAATTTCCGGTGGGATTTGTCAAGCTGCCGGTACAGCGGGATTCTGATCCCTGTCTGCGACAAGGACAGCCGGATTCAAGGATTACAGCTCCGGCTTGATGAACCTCCGCCGAAAACCATTACCCTGCCGGATGGCACAAAGGCCACGAAAAAAGGCGAACGCTTCCGCTGGCTTTCCACCGGCGGCATGTCGAACGGCAAAAAGTTCTATGAAAACGGGACGGGGATTTCCAGCTATATCCATGTGGTTGGGGATCTGAGCTGCGACACGCTGCATATCACGGAGGGCGCCATGAAGGCCGATATCGCCAGCTTTCTGTCAGGCGGAGAACTCTTTATCGGGCTTACCGGCGTACAGAACACCCGATATCTGGAGGACGTTGTGAGGCAGCTGAAGCCGAAGCGCATTTTAGAGTGCGTGGACATGGACTGCCGCACCAATCCCCATGTGCAGAGGGCGCAGGCAAAAATCCGCGCGATCTGTACCCCGCTGTGCGAGGAATACCGACTGTTTACCTGGCCTGTGGAACAGAAGGGCATCGACGATTATTTGCTGTTTGAAAAGCTGAAACGGGAGCATCTGTACCGGGCGGCGTAAATCATGGCGGGCAGTCAAAAACAATGGGAAAGGAAAGAGACAGAAAATGAAATACCAAAAAATCTATGATGTTTTGCATCGCCATCCGAAACTTCATGTGAATGACCAAAGTTATTGGCATTCCGGCCAATCCGGATATATAGCCGCTATTCGTCCATTAACTCTTATCATCGAAGCGCCCGAGGCCGGACTCCGGATTTGGGTAAACCATGAAAACGGTAAATATTCCATTTCGGCCGCGGACATGACGTTCAGCTGCAATTCCTGCGAATACCATCAATCTTTTCGGCGTTATCCTTGCCGTAACCAGACGGAAACGGCTGAAAAGCTGGAAGGATTATTACTGAAGAAACGCGGAGATAATCATGCAGCCATTTAAAAACAAAAGCAAATACAGCCCCTACCCCGGATTCTATGACCTCCGGGTATTCAACCTCAACCCAAAGGAGTTTTCCGCCGCCTGGCGCGTGCAGGATTTTTTATACCGGCAATCGCTGAAACGGGAGTATTACAAATGCTTTGCACCGCTTGAATGGGAACGGCTGAAAGACCTTGCGGCACAGTTTCAAATGATCCTGCTGCCCAAGCTGAAGCCGGGCGAAGAGCTCCGATAACCATAAATTTGAAATCAGAAAGGACTTGAATCTATGAGCAAAATGGAAAACTTTATCGCCGTACAGGATAAAACAGAGGGGATTATCGGGAAGTTCCTTTACTATTCAACCTCCAATATCCTGATCAAGCGCGACAAGTTTATTGAAATCGGCCAGTCCTTCGGTTTACCGAAATTCAAACCGGCAAAGGAAAGCAAATCCGGCGCATATCGCAACGCGACCACTGCCATCAAAGACCGTATTCAGGTGAAAGACGGCGGCGGGACGCAGGTGTACCGCGTTTACTGCCGGGATAACAAAAAGGAGGACGCTGTCCACATCTATCGCGAGCTTGTCAAGGAAACGATGAATTCCAGAACCAACGACTACAAAAAGCTCGCCAACATCATCTTTGACAAGGAAACCGAAACAATGTACTGTGAAAACGAAGTATATGACCCGGATGTGGATGTGAGAGAATACTGCCGCCGGGCGATGGAACTCCATGACCGGCTCTGCACCTGCTACACCACCGATCATGTGGAATCGGTGATACAGGATCAGCTCGATAGGATGCAGGCCAACAAAATCAGCATTCACGGCAACCTGTATTTCATCCCGAACCCTTACCTGCCCTTGCTCAACATTTTGGAGGACTATATCGAAGCCATCAGCAGGCACAATCTGAACGACGGCCTTGTTATGAGCAACAGCATGTTTGTGGTGGACGATGAACGGCAGCGCCAGAAGATGACGGATGAATTTTATGCCAACTACAAACGGGATATCGAATTTTATCAGCAGCGCATCCAGCATTTTATCGACAACGGCTGTAACTCGGATGTTGTGATCAGCCGATGGATTCAGAAGATCCAGGGCCTCCAGAAGAAAAAGAAAATGTATGAAGAGGTCTTAAAACGCCAGCTTGACGCGCTGAACAGTGACTATGCTATGCTTCAAATGCAGTCGGAGGAATTGAGGGTAAGAAACCTAAAAGGTCAAACAAAATTATGCGCCTAATGCAGAACTTTGATACCAGGATGCAAATACATCCTGGTATCTTTCTATAACGCTTTATTTTAATTATCAATAGGCATATTGATTTTGATAATTAACCAGGATATAATTAATGTATTAAAAAGCCGGAGGGAAAACATGAAAAAGAAGATTCTTTTGGGAGGCTTATTTCTCCTCTGTTTCCTTTTGTCCGCCTGCTCAGAAAATGAAAAAACGCTTTCTTCAAGTTCCGCGCCCAATTCCTCTTCTCAAGTATCTTCTGCCTCGTCAGAGACAGATTCCGAGGTGTCGGAAACCGAATCTGAATCTACCTCCTATCACTTAAAGCTTCATGACAGCGACCTGGAACCGCCTTCTGCGGCCGTTTGCCTGGCGGCTCAGGAACGGGCGTTTACTGATCTGTCCGAAGATGACATTCAATTGGTACAAGATACTATACACATCTGGCATATGACGATGGAAGGAGAATTTGTTATGAAAAACTGTCGAGAAATTCTTGGTAACCCAGATAGTGTAGCTTGGGAACTGTGGGAAAATAAAGACGCTTCCGTGCTGATTCCGGGAGATACTGATCCAGTTGGCACACTATATGATGGAGCTATGATTATTTCAGAACTGCAAAGCCTGATCGATATTGTTCAGGACCAAAACTTCTTAAAGGACTTAAAGAAAATGCAGGATACCCTTCAGTCCGCTGTAGACAAACACTCCGTTAATGAGTTGGATTATTTCCACCGCCTGCTTCATGACTGTGATTACTGGCTGGTGAATTATGGTGTGCAATTAAGCATTGCTCCTCACGACTGGGATGGGGTCAACGTTTATTTTAATTGTCTGGAAAGCTTAAAAAGTTAAGTTTTTACGGAAAAGCCGTAATTATTAAATACTGTAAAAAGGCTGGATACCTTAATTGGTATCCAGCCTTTTATTTTCGATCTTATCACAACTCACTGCATTTTATTGCATAAAAGAACTAATTTTTAAAAGAAAACTGAAAAAATACATTTTTTTACCATAATAATATTAGCAGGAAAAAAATATCAATGCTATAAAATTTCCGAAAAAGGATGCTCAACATGAATTTACTAGAATTATTAACCCATGCACAAGCACACGATGAAGATGCCATACTCTATTTATTCCAAAAATTCAAATCTTTAATTCTCAAATATGCATACATCTTAGAATACGAAGACGCGAAAAGTGAACTAGAATTATTTTTTCTAGAGTTAATACTAAAAATGCCACTAAAAAATTTTGGAGGAAAAGACTCAAATTTTAGAATCCTAGCCTACATAAAACAGTCAATGCAACGGCACTATATTTACCTTTCAAAACAAAAAAGTAATTATCAAATACATAATTTATTTTTAGAAGAACTTCCAACAAAAGAGCATAGTGACTCCACAGAAAGCATTATTGTAATACGAGAATTTGTTCAACATCAGTCTCCAATCAACAGGAAAATTATTCTATACCGCTATCTGGGTTATTCTAACGCAGAAATAGGTAATAGATTTCATCTTTCACGTCAATCCATTAATCGTCATATTCAAAAAATAAAAGTAGACTTTATAAATTGGCAAAAACAAAATTAGGAGGTAAAAAATTGAATTTACTAAAAGATCTATTCCCAAGTCTAACTCCAATAATCGGATTTATTAGTTGTATTGGCGCAACCATTGTTGCTCTATTAGGAGGTTGGGACAACATCATTATAATTTTAATAATTTTTATGATTATTGATTACATCTCCGGTTTAATCGTTGCCATTGTTTTTAAAAAATCCACCAAAAGCGCTAATGGTGCGCTAGAAAGCAATGCCGGTTTTAAAGGATTATGTCGGAAAGCGATGATTTTATTAATGATTATTATTGCAGCGCAATTTGATAAACTCCTAGGAATAGATTGGGTACGAGAGTCCATTATCATTGCATTTATTGTTAATGAAAGTATTAGTATTATTGAAAATGCTGGATTAATGGGTCTTCCTATTCCCCAGGGATTAAAAAAAGCAATCGATATTCTTTCCAATAAATCCAATGATTCAGAAAAAAGGCAATAGCACTCAATTCAAGCAAAGTAGTCTCCCCAAAAATCAGCTCAATATTTTCCACAAAAATTATTTTTTGTGTTTACATTTTGATGATTTTTCCCTTTTTAATATATGTCATGAGAAGTGACAAATATCAATAGGAGGTCAAAAGCATATGGACGCACAAGTATTACGAGCCCAACAGTGGTTAAACCAAAATTACGGTGATAATCCCCTGTTCAGCGGTATTGACGAGGATGGAATTACCGGATCATTTATGTTCTCAGCGCTAACGGAAGCATGGCAAATTGAACTTCGCAAAGATAATCCTGATCTTCCAGTCACTGGAACCTTCGCCTCTATGACGAAATCACTATCTCCTTCCCTTGAACTTGGAGACCAGGGCGTAATGGTTCAAATTTTGCAGTTTGCTCTTTTATGCAAAGGATACGCCGTGTATGATGACGACGGCTATTTTGGCGTACAAACACGAGATGCAGTTATTACCCTACAATACGAAGCGGGGCTGGATGACAAAACAGTATATTTTGCAAGCCCTCTTGTCGAACAGGCCATATTTTCGCCTGAATACTACGTGAAAGTCGCAAGAGGTGATAGCAGAATCCGCAGTATTCAACAAAGTCTAAACTATAACTATTTAGACTATATCGGAATTGGACCTTGCGATGGAATTTTCTCAAGATTTACCGCAGAAGCATTAATATATGCTCTTCAGGCGGAAGAACAGCTGCCTACCGATGTCGCTAATGGTAATTTTGGTCCAACCACCACAAATTGCCTGCCGACGATTCCATACGACAATGAAGCAACCTCATACTATGGCGACTATTATTCTGCCACAACTATCTCTAATTGCATTAAGATCATTCAATACGCGCTTTATTGCTATGGCCATGGAGAATATGACGCCTTATCCCCCGACTACAGCAAATACGATCCCGGTGATTTCAATGGTGAGTTTAATGAAGAAACCAAAGCCGCACTCCACATCTTTCAGCAGGATGTCGGTCTGCCGGAGCGCGATCTAGTCGGCAAAAACGAATGGATGGCTCTTCTCGTAAGCACTGGTAATCCCGACAGAGACGGTCTCGCCTGTGACTGTGCTGAAAAAATTGATACGCCCGCGAAAGCGCAGGCAATTATCAATGATGAATATAGCGTTGTAGGTCGTTATTTGACCGGCACTATTTATGATGCAAATTATGTTCCTGTTTCCAAAGCCCTGGACGAGCAGGAGCTCAATACTCTGAAAGAGGCAGGCTTGAAAGTGTTTGCTATTTATCAGGACGCTAAGGAATGGTATTTAGCCAACCCTGATCAAGAGGATATTCATTACTATTATGATTATGAGCAAGGTATTATCGATGCGCGAAAAGCTACTGCCGCCGCTCTTAACCTTAAAGTTCCGATAGGAGAGTACATTTATTTTGCCGTTGACTATGATTTCTATGAATTTGAAGTTGAAGAAATGATTATCCCCTATTTCCAGGGTATCAATGACTATGCCGCTGCCAATTTCATGCCGTATTCAATCGGTATTTACGGTGCGCGAAACACCTGCACTCTTGTCCGGAAGGCCGGTTTATCCTCCAGCAGCTTTGTCAGCGATCTTTCCACCGGATATAGCGGTAATCTTGGGTTTCCTCTTCCAGAGGACTGGGCCTTTGATCAAGTTAAAGAATACCGCTTATATTATTCGGGCGGAGATTTTGGCATTGATAAAAATGTAACTTCTGGCAGATATATGGGATTTACACCATTGCAGGATTCTCCCTTTCAATACGGAGCAGTCAGAAATCCCGTCACTGGCGAAATTTATCCAATTTATGTGGAGGAAAATTTTGAGACGGTTATCCAGCCTCCTTATGAGTACGAAGAAAATTCCGACGAAATGAAACCAACTGACCTCGGCCAAATAAACTTTGATGGAGTAAAATTTTTGGCAGGATTATCTCTTATGAACGATTGGAAAGATAATCCCTTCCCTGGCGCCGGACGTATTAATATTCCTCTTGGGTCCATACTTGGTCTTCTTATCGGCGGTGTATTAAGTCTTGTTGATAGCTTCAGTGGTACTCAAATCCGTATCTCATATTATAGAGTTCCCGGTCAACCTAACAAAAAAGTAATTATTCATTGTGGAAATACAGAGTATCGATCTTTGTTCAGCAGCTGGAACTATAATCATCCGCAGCTATTTAAATCAATCAGATATAATGATTTAACCTGGCTTAACACGATGAACACTTTTGCAAAAGAGCAATATGAGCTGTTTAAAGGGGTTACAGCCAGCGATGACTATGACTATGATATAGCCGTTACTCTCAATCCGAATCGGAGGAACAGCGCCTATGTCACGGAGCTTTTCTTTGGAAAAGACGGCCGTATGTATGAATACTTTACTTTGTATCCCGGTGAAAAATTTGAAATCGTGGTGACAAAAAAATCCAGTTGGGATGTTGTAGAAAGATTTGACTTTACGGAACTCATTTCTTATGTAATTGAAGTTTCTGAAGAAGTAAGAGCTTTATTTAACATTCAGACCTACTCTTAATTTTGCCAATTTTGACAGTTTCCCTCGAATGAAAAATCCTCTAAGAAACTACCTCTTTATTATCTCTTCATATCCTATTCGTTTATTTCAAAGGAATCTATCACCCAAGGAACATACTGACCGGAAGAAAGCGGATTTTCGTCATTAATTTCGCCATAGGCCAAAAAGGGAATATCCTCACGATAGCAATATACAGAAGTGTATTGTTTTCCAGAAGAAATATAAGAGAATTTTACCTGTGCCATACGGCCATGGCTGCCCTGCAACAATTCATAGCTGAAGTCAAAAGCAGGAGTTCCCCTTCGAGCGTAGTCCTCTTTAAAAGCGTCTAAATATTCCTCATATTCTGACGAAAATAAAACTTTTGTATCCACTGGGTACAGGCCGTAAATGCTGTAATCGATCACCTGAAGCAGATTAGTAAAAGCATCGCTATCATCCACATAATCAGGTGATTTAGCATGAAGGGTATGACTTCCAATACACCCGGCAGTGTACTCTTTGGGCACTGTAACTGTATAGGTAGTACTGTCCACGAAAGGATCTTGAATGGTTAGGGGGCCTTTCATCTCATATGGACATTCTTCTAACGCAGGAAGGTTATGATGATTATTACAGGCAACAAAGGAAAACATCAGAAATAAACTGGATAGGAAAATTAACATCTTTTTCATCTACGAGGACTCCTTTCAAATATCTCCTTTATCATCAGTTGATAATCCCTAATAGATACGAGGAGGCAGCCTTGAAGGATTTTTCTTCATATATTAAACACTTAATAAAGACAGGAGAGGATTCCAATGAACTAAAGAAGCAGAGCAAATTATTATTTAAACTCATATTTTATAAAAATTAAAGGGAGGATTTTTATGTCAGAATTGTGTATTAATAAAAGCGGTTCTGTTTATCCAGTCTATGATATGTTCAAAAATTATGCTCACGTAGGCGACATCATGAATCGTGAAGCATTTGTCCGCCGTAGCGGTGACAGCGGCCTCATCAGTATCGATTTTTTAGGACCTACCGGCTCCTATATTAATGCTTCCATCAACACAAATAAGTATCCATGCGGCCCCAAATTTGAGTCTCGTTGTACATCATATCCTTATGGTACGGCAGTCATTAAAGGAGTAACTTATAAGACCTTTTATATGAGGCAGACTAAAAACGCCTATACAGCCAATGCAAGTTTTTGGACAACAATTCCCGCTGGTAGTCTGGTTGCAACTAATGAGGCCACAGTTGGGGACACCCACTCCGATTGGAAATTAATTAACTATGTGAGACAGTCAAATGGAAATTGGATTGATGTGCCTGGCGGTTATGTATTCGTCGATACCGGAATCTCCGTTGGTTCTGGCTACAACAGCATCGCTTTTTATGGTTCTTGGTAAAGCATATCAGAGCCTTGCTATTGAAAGCAGCACGTTTCTATAGCATTTATTAACAACAGTTAGCAGAGCTTGTCCAAAGTGCGTTTTGTAACTTTGGACAAGCTCATTAAACCTCATTAAAAAAATTTTTACACACATGCGTGAAATTTATTCACATGTTCCATATTTAAGATAACACTTTACAAGGAAAAAAGCAATTGGTTGAATGATACAAATTGGGGTGAGTACGTTATGAGTAAACATGATATTTTTCAGATCATGAACGATTATCACTCTGATAATGAGATTTTGAAATCCGAAGCTAAAAAAGCTGTTATTGAAGATTATAGCAAATTTGTCTCTTATATTATAAAGGAAAAGTTTTATAGTTACAGAAAACATTGGGAAGACTTATTTCAATGCGGGATATGTGGTTTGTTAAAAGCATTAGAAAATTATGACCCTCACTTTAGTAAACCCACTACATATTTCTATTACTTCATTGTACAAGAAATCAACGATTTTATATCGAAATATATAGAGGGAACAAATCGTTACTATTCCCGGAAAGTTAAAAGTCTCGATGAATCAATCTTAAAATTGAAAAGGTCCGGAATACCAGAACCTTCTGCACGAGAACTCGCAAAAGTAATGAATTTAAAAGAAACTTCTGCACGCAATTTAATAAGAATCAAACATATTTCACAACCAATATCGTTAGACTATTTAATTGAAAGTAACTTACTTAAAGATAACCAAACTTACGTAGAGGTTCTGGTAGAAAAACGGATGCTAAAAGAAATTCTGGAAAAGGCAGTTTTTAGTTTGCCTAAGAATGAAAAAAAAGTTATAGAACGAAAATTTGGTCTGTTCGGCCATACAAAAATGACGAACCAAGAAATCTCTGTGGATACAGGAATCCCTTCTAATATGATTAACTACTATTTTAAAAAAGGAGTGAGGTGTATTAGCAAAAATGCTAGTTTATTGAGCTGGCGGAAAAGTTAATTGCGTACAAAAAAGCGCCTTTAGTCAGATTGAGGTTTTTCTGAAGGCGCTTTTTCAATATTCTCATAAAGTATTAATTACATGGAGAATTCGTTTTTCTATAGAATTACACTTTTCGTTCGGTTTAATCCCTAAAAGAAATTCACATGAAACCAGATATAACTCACTCAAGGCCACCAAAACCTCCACTGAAGGACTTGTTTTTCCCAATTCGTAGCAAGCATAAGTAGAACGGTCTATTCCCAAGTATTCTGCTATCTCTCTTTGTGAATAATTGTTATTTTCGCGTAAAATTCTTATTCTTTGTTTAACACTCGTGGCAATTTGTGCGTGTAGCTTATCAATATTTCTAGATTTCAAATAATACCCCCTTATCTTTTTAAAGGATTTTGTTTTATAAAAAGCTTTTTAAAACGTCCTTTCGAGACATACCTATATCATATACTGAAATAAAGGGGGAGTTGTTGTTGTACGATTTTAAAAATTACGAAAATTTCATTGCTAATCGGATTTATCAGCTCCGAAATCAAAAGAACGTTACCGCACGTGAAATGAGTCTCGCAATCGGGCAGCACAAGGGCTACATTACTCAAATTGAAAACAGGCAGAATCTTCCGTCGATCCAAGGTCTGCTGTATATTTGCGAATATTTCAATATCACCCCTGAAGAATTCTTTGCGGATAGTACCAATCCGATTAAATCAAAAGAGATATACGCCGATTTAAAAGACTTATCTAGCGACCAGCTTGATACAATTCTAAAAATTGCCAAGGCATTCAAAGCGCTTAATCAGAATAGTATACAATGAAACTACTCTTTTTATAAAACCATAATAGACTTTTTAAACGTCCATATCAATTAATTTCATGTTTTTAAACGCATATTTTTCGAACAGTCATCCCTTATAATAGACTATAGTGAGGTGATGGTGTTTGACAGCCTTCAATAATTATGAAGACTTTATTGCTGCCAGAGTACAGCAGCTCCGCTCACAGAAGAATATCTCGGCCCGGAAGATGAGCTTATCGATAGGACAAAATGAAGGATATATCACGCAGATCGAAAATAAGCAAAATCTTCCTTCTATGGAAGGCTTTCTATATATTTGCAGATACTTGGAAATTACACCGGAAGAGTTCTTCGCCTCAGATAACCAAAATCCAGAGATGCTCCGTAAAATGGTTGAGGATATTAAAACCTTAACTCCGGGACAAATTGATTCTTTAAACAAAACCATCAGTGAATTTAAAATTGCTAATAAATTTAAAAAGCCGTAATAAATATTATAAAACTCAATCGTGAGATAAAACCAGCCCTCAATCCAATAGGATAGGGGCTGGTTTCTCTTTTGTGTCTTTATCTTCCTCCTTAACGAAGGAAAAATGATATTAGCGGATTGAATTAATGAAAAACCTCAAGTTTTTCCTGTATTTTTTGCTTAATATGACTTATGACTTCTTCTCTTTGTTGCTTCATTAAATGATTTAAGATTTCTTTTTTATGGTTTGGAATATCATCAATAATATTTAGCACAAAAATTCTATTACGATAATCTGAACTGTGAAGCATATTTATGAATGGTATAAAGTACTCATTTTCTCCTAGCATCACTAAAGAACGATATATAGCAATTTTTACCCAGTCTGATTGTTCTGTAGCCTCGTTATTTTTAAATAATTGAACCACTTCCCCACTAAACTGTCCT
Organism: [Clostridium] leptum DSM 753; assembly: GCA_000154345.1. Lineage (GTDB taxonomy): Bacteria > Bacillota > Clostridia > Oscillospirales > Acutalibacteraceae > Clostridium_A > Clostridium_A leptum. Next base: position 157,456 of record DS480350.1, on the reverse strand, counting down.
TCAGATATATTGGCTAAGATATCCGCTATAGTTAAGGTAGCATAACCTCTAACTAAATAGCTAGTATCTGAAAGCATAGATATAAATTTTTTTACAATTAGTTTCGAATGACTAAATTTCAATGAGTCGCAAGCGTTTGCTCTAACCAGATTATCTGCATCATCTAATAAAGATACCAATATACTTTCAGATTCTTCACATGGGATTAAAGTTAAGGTTTCAGCACATTGCGACCGAACTTCTGCATCAGTATCATTAGATAATTGTCGAACGATATGAAAATCAATTTCTTGTTTTTCAGTATCTAAATTTAATAAATAATCTAGTTTTTCTAGCGTTGATTTAAACATATAATCCCTCCTATAGAATCATGGGAAAACGGGAACAAATGGAAATACCGGAACACCCGGAATGCCAGGAACTATAAAAGAGGAATTTGTTTCATGATCATCATAATATCCGGGATAGGGCTCTAAATCAAAATAATGTGGATCCGTTATATCCTTATCAATACGTTTATAGTTTTTCCGCTTTTGCTTATTGCGCAATCCTCGTACCTTTTCCTCCTCACGATATTTATTTCTTTCTGGACCAGATAATGAGCGATCTCTAGCTCTTCTCGATATCTCCTCATCTGGGAGATCAGCAAGACCTGAATCTGGTCGATTTGTTCTTTTTGGGGACATAAATCTATAAGAACTATAAGGTATGTGAAACTTACCTTGAGCATCATACCATGCTTTGCCAGAAGCAAGCAAAACACGTAGCCGCTCATAAGGAGTAAGATAACAACCTGTAGGATCACAGAAATTAACAGGATCATTTCATTATAATGAAAGTGGACTTCCTATCCGATCACATATTTATTAGTGCAATGCTTCCCAGTGATTTCTTTCTTTAAATATATGAAGAGTTTCTTGACAATTAAATATGTCATTTATTTCTTGAATACCTTTAGGAGATTCTATCTCAAAATTGGAATTGCATATTACAAAATACGAGTTTTTATATCCATCATCTCCTAATTCACGAATTGCAAACAGATACCTATCTTTTGCATCTTTAGATACCAGATCAATGCGATAACTTAAATTTACATCATTAAAATATGGTTCCCATGCTTTTAAAATATCGTCCTCATTATAATTTAAAAAATCTGTTTCACTGTAGGAATAACTAGTTTTATGGGGGTGATAGTTATTTTGTACTTTTGCCATTTTTGAATAATCCAAGTTTTGGCTCCAGTCATTCCAGTTTTTCAATTTAGTAATTTCTTCTTCACCAAATTCACCATCCTCAGATAGAATAAAATTAAAATCGTCATAATAGTAAGCAAAATTTTCGTCTGATTTTTGACAAATAACCATGGCATAAACAAAATCGTCAGAATAGTCGCTTAAAAATTTGGTGTTGGCAATATATTTATATAAAGTGCGTCCTTGGGAGTCTTGTTCCATAATAAATACTTTATCCCATTCCGGGTTTCCTGCAATATATGGAACGGAAAAACAGGTAACGGCATAAAGATCACTTCTTTCCGTTCGAAATATAGTATTAGGGCGATAGCAAGAAGTTAAATTAAACAGAATTAGCAAAGCAAGTGTAACCGACAAAAATTTTTTCATACATATCACCTCTTTAAAATTGATGCTAAAAAGCTATTAAGGCCATTTGCGAATCGGTGCTTTAAAGGAGATTTTCTTCACCATATCCCAATACATAAGATGATTAACAAGAGTAGAATCTTCATAATACCCATCACCTCTGTCAACCCCGCCATACATATCTGCTCCGTATTCCCAAGGCTGGGAATAATAAGCGGAGTCAGACAAACCAGACCAGTACCCTTTCACAGATGGCCCCGCCACAAAAACAAGATATTTTAACATCCCCACTTCATCTAATTGGACGCAGTGGCCGTATTCATGCCTAACTGTATTGTATTCAGTCTCATTTTTATTTAAAAAGATTACACCTAAAGACATAGAAGATAATCCTTTAATGGGATGGCGTATAACCACTTTACCTTTATATGCAGAAACCCAGTTGGATTCGATAACTTTTTCTTCACTGGTGTTATTAATATTGAAATTAACGACATCTTGGTAAAGTTCAGCACCGAACTGTTGAAGAGGTGGTAACTGCGGGCTCGTTTGGAGAGGAATCGCTGATTCTGCACTTTTTCTAATCTTGCTTTTGTTGAAAAGCGCCATATTAACACGATTACCACTCTCATCTGTGAGCATAATCGGATTATTACTACAATACGCAAATAGATTATAACATATGGCGTCTTGATTAGCCCCAACAATACCATCCGCGTTCAAGAACCTTCTAGTAGTCGGATCGTAATAGCGGGACTGTAGATAATAGAACCCGGTTTCAGTATCGTAATAATAGCCGCGATAGCGGATAGGATTGAACTGGCCGATGGTGGAAGCTTCACTGCCAGATACAGATAAAACCTTACCCCAAGGATCGTATTGGTAAGAAACAATTTGGGTGCCGGACTGATTCAGGATACCAATGACGTCGCCCTGTACGTTAAAGATATAGTAATACTTTGTCCCGTTATAGTCAAACCCGTATTTGTTACCCTTTTCATCGTATAGGAAAACGATGGTATCGTTGCCCTTGGTTTGGCCCAGCAGGGTGCCGTTCATCACATGATACTTGGTTGTCGTACCATTGACCGTTTTGCTGGTGCGGATTCCATCCGGATTGTAGGTATAGGAAATAGAGTCACCATTATGAGATATTGAAGACAATCTTCTCCCATACTGCCACGTAAAGGCGTAGCCGTCACGGTAGGCGAGGGGATTTCCGATCTCATCATAGGTGATGGCCTGGCCGTTAAAGCTGGTCAGCAGGTCTTTCCAGCCCGCGTCCGTGTAGCCGTAGGTATCCTGTACTTCCCCGTTCAGCTTCACAGAGGTCAGATTTCCGCCCGCGTCGTAGGCGTACTCCGTCACGTTGGCGCCGTTGGTTACCTTGACAAGCTGGTTCAGGCCGTCGTATTCGTAGCTTTCCACCACCGTACCGTTTTTGGATACGCTGGTAATGTTCCCAAACTGGTCGTAGGTATAGCTTAAGGTCTCCCCGCCGTTTTTCAGCCCGGCCACCAGCATTGTCTCGCCGCCGGCATTGGAGCCCTTTAGATAGGTGTATTGGGTGGTAAAGGGAGCCGTCAGCTTCAGGGTCCGGGAGGTCATTCGGGTCAGGTCATCCCAGTCATATGTAAGAATCTGGGAGCCGTTGAGCTTTACCCCTTCAATGATACTGGTATCGCTGTACTGATATTCGTTTTTCAAGGTGACTCCAGCGATCTTTTCCAGTGTGGCGTCGATCCGGTTCTGATTGTCGTAGGAGATCCGGTATTCCCCGCCGTCGGAGGACGTAACCCCGGTGATCCGGTTGATCAGGTCATACTGGGTTTTAAAGGAAATGTTATTCAGCAAATCCTCCGTTTCCACCAGGCTGCCCATGGCGTCGTATTTGTAGGAAACCGCCGGCGTGCCGTTAAAGGATTTCCCGACGAGCCTTTCTTTATTATCGTAGCTGTAGGTTACCGTATCGCCGTTCCCGTAGGTGGAGCCGGTGGGAAGCCCCGCCTGCAAATTAAAGGTATTAGTTGTGAGCGTGCGGCCGCCAACGGCTACGCTGGTGTTGTTTCCATAGCCGTCATATCCAAAGGTATAGCTGAAGCCGTTATGGGTAATGGTGGAAAGCCGGTAATCCTCATAGCCATAGCCCGCTGTGGAACCGCCGGAGGAAACCGAGGTCACCCGGTCCAGGCCGTCGTAGGCGTAGGAGGTGCTTTGAGCATCGCTGCCGCTGCCTATGGTAACGCCGGTGTTCATGCGGTTCTTGGAATCATAGGTATAGCTGGTCTTCGTCCCCCGGGAATCCGTCACCGAACTGATATGCCGCCCGTCGGACGTATACGAGGCAGAGGATGGCATGGTCAGCGTCTTCTCTAATATCCATTCCTTTCCCCTTGAGGCAGAATGAGCGGTGGACACCAGCGTGACAGATAGCGAAAAACTGTCTCCCGGCACACCTATAGATTCACCTGGGTATGCCTTACAGGTGATCCGGTAGGTTCCATCACTGTTTTTGGTGAAGCTGAATTTCTGATCGTCGCCTCCGTCCTTGCCAAACTGCCTTACCGTTTTGTTTCCATCTACCAGGGCAGTTGTCACCTGGAGTACCTTATCATAATTGGTGCCGGAATGAATATAAAACCATCCGTCCTGACCGGGGACCGTCTCTAAGGTAAACTTTTGATTTTTCCCTCCGCTATCACTATAATAATATTGATTGATCAGAGTATTATCCTCAGTCGATATCCGCTTTACATCCATATACAATCCTGTCAGCATAGAACGAAACGCATAAGAATTACCGCTTGTAGGAGCCTCAGACAACGTAGCGCCAACCTCTTCAAAATACCAAATCTGTTCCTTTTTATCCGCTTTCGGCTGCAATACCACGAATATGGAATTACCCGTACCGGAACTGGCTAACGCCAAGGCCATATTGGGCGCGTGTTTGGGTACGATGCGGTATCCTCCGCTCGCCCGATATTCGAGAGTAAAGCGCTGCCAATCCCTGTCACTCGGCCCGGAAATTACTGCGGAACCTCCCGCTGTGGCGGCGCCAAGGTCAATACCAATACACCGGGTTCCGCCGCCTAACTTGGTATAAATCCGGTAGGTACCCTCCTTGTCCTTCACCAGCTTCCAAATCTGATTGGCGCCGCCGTTATACTGATACTGCTGCACTTTCGTGCCGTTCGCGTCTATGGCGCCCTTTACCTCCAGGTATTTTCCCGACAAACCATTGCGAATCCGGTAAACCCCAGTATTCTTAATTCCAGACAGATAGCTGTTACTAAAAGTTGCCGATTCTGTTGGCTGCCCTTTGCTGTTATAGGTAAATGCATAGGTTACGCCATCAGAATTTTTGGCTGATGTTAGATTTTGCTTATTATCGTAATAATATCCGAAGTGGTTTCCGCTTACGTCCACCATCTGCTTTAGGTTGCTGTGATCGTCATAATTGAACTTGGATTCCTCGGCGGCATCTGCGGAGGTGGTCACGTTGCCGTCGTCGTCATATACATAGCTCTGGCCGTTGTCCTTCACTAACTGAAGGTTATCGATATATACCGGGTTCAGCTGGTCTTTATAGAACACATAGACGTGAATCGCGCTGTAGGTACGGGTGGTGGTGGGGTCTCCGTCGTCAGCCACGCCGATCCCGTTGGCGAACTGCCAGCCGGTTACGCTCTCGTTAAACGGCGCAGTAAACCATTGCGCTGGGGCTCCATCGAAGATAAACGCCGCGGCAATGCGGAATTCGCCCCCCGGCTTCGCTCCCGTAGTGCTGGCCCAGCCGCTGAGGGAGTAGACGTCCCCCTCTTTTCCCTGCACATTGATCGCTTGGGAAAACTTTGGCCTGCCGGAAATCGTGGGGTTGATCAAAGCCGCCTGCGTATAGCTGGGAGGGGACCCTACTCCGCTGCCGGCCGGAGTTTCCGAGAACGACCAGTGATCCAGCTTGCCGTTAGTTGTACTCTGAAAGCCTGAATTCTTGATCAGATTCAGCTTATTGGCGACCTCGCCGGTTTCTAACTGTATGCTATCGATCCAAACCGTTCCAGTCGTATTAGCGATACCCGCAAAAACTTCTGCTTTGGTATTATTTTCCGCCACAGTAAACGTAAGCGTCAACCGAACCCATCCGTTGTCAAATTCCGAATCTGTCGTCCCCGTTAAGGATCGCTCCATATCTACTTTTATAGTTTCTCCGGAACTGTTTTTCTGAGCAACCCAAATGCCGGCACCCGTTTCCTCATCATGAGCAGCACCGACATCTTTCGACTTTAAATAGGCTGAAAGAGTATAGGTTCCTTTTGATAGCGTGAGTGTCTGATAGATCGCACTCACTCCGTTTGCGTCATTTCGAGTTACCTCATAACTGGTATTTCCTAGGTGTCCAGTATCTGTTTTCTTGGTAATTGTGTAGGCGGAACTACCATTATGGGCCGTTTTCCATGTAGAGTCCATATTATAATCGGCCAGCAGATTGAGCACAGGCTTCTGCATGGAACTTGCCTTCATTAGCTTGTGGGGCTCTTTTTCATCGTCGGTATCATACTGGTATTTATTTGCGTTGCCATCCTGATCCTGAACCGCTACCGGATGCCCGAAATTGTCAAACTGATAAGTAATTACCTGATTGTCGCCCTCGGTGTCATAATTGCCGTCCATTCCATGGGTAGTAAAGGTGGTTTGGTTTACTTTGCTGAAATCCAGTTCCATGCTTTGCGATACCGCTCCATTGTATCTTTCCTGGATTTTATAAACCCGGAAGGTATTTCCTAAATAGTAATACCTCATTCCGTAGCCGGTAGGATCTGTAACGGAATTCAATAGCTTGCCATAATAGGTGTAGGCCGCTTGTCCTCCGTCACTGTGAGTAATCGAGGTTAAGTTGCCGGCGGAATCATACTGGAAGCTGGTTACTCTCCCGGTTGACTCGTCCGTAATTTTGGTAAGCTTGGAATAATCGCTGGTATAGGTCATGATGATCCGGTTCCCGACAGCGTCGGTAATATATCCCAGAAAATTCCCATCGGAACGGGGGCCATACTGAAATTGGATCGTGTTTCCGTTGGTATCGATAATTCGCCTTAAATAGCTGTCCGTGCCAAAAATCAGCTTTGTTTTGTCCTTTAGAGTGATCTGATGCTTTAGGTCATAAGTAGGATTGGGATAGGCGCTGTACTCCATTCCCATCCCGTCTTCATCCTTGATCTTGTTTCCGTCTTTGGTATCTTTATAGAAATAGTGCTTAGTTCCGTCCCCGTCGGTGTATACGTAAGGATACTGGGCCGGATCGACGCCGCTCCCGGACTTCACCGCTTCCAAGGTCTGCATCACGTTCAGCCGCCATCCGTTGCCGAACCGGGAAGCTTCATTGGACGCACTGGAGTTATACACATGGCTCACCGTTGCCGGCATCAGGTCGCTGACGGTGGAAGCGTCGTCATGGATAAACACCAGATTGCCGTTGAAATCATTGAGGTAGCCGTTTCCCGCGATCCCGGCGGAATGGCTGTGATAGCTCCAGTAATCCTCCAGGCCGCTGGTATCCCGATACCAAAATGCATACTGGGGATCGCTGTTTTCCACACCGTTATCGCTGTCGTAAAATCTCGCCAGTCTGTCTCCGGAGGAGGGCAGATTAACTCCCCGCAGCAAAATTCCATAGTTCGGCGTCCCATTGACCCATTCCTGGACCGCCCGGGTAATATCAATTTCTTTCCATGGATTGGAAGGCTCTGCGGAATCATTATATATGAAATAGTCCAGCGCGGCGCTGTCATAGGAAGGAGTTTTCGGACTGCTGTCCGTATACAGCACCTTGTTTTCCTTAATGTTTCCTACATTCCAGTCGCTGGTGATCCGGTAAGCGTTGATCTGGGTGTCGCTGGGACAGGTAGAAAGGCCGCCTCGGTAACCGGCAACATCCATCGTGGCCTGCACGATTCTGGCGGACTTGGGAATGTTGGAGGGAACCGCAAAGTATACCGCGGCGCCCAGCTCGTTTCCGTTATACTGCCGTCCCACCTTCAAATAGGCAATTTCCGCGCTGGATTCCAAAGAAGAGGCACCCACAGTCGCGCCTCTGGTTTTAAAGGAAACCGTGGTATCCTTCACATTGGCGTAGCTGGTGATTTTCTCGATATGGGGATCAATGGTTACCGGATAGGCCCGCGCGGGATCACTGAGCCATTCCTCACTGGGTGTCATGGTGTAAAGATATCCGTTGGCTGTTTCCGTCAAAGTGACCTCCACCTCGCTGGTGCGGGCTCCGGCGGCGTCATACATAAAGGGGGCGTTCATCAGAAAGGCGGTTTCCTCTTCCGCCTCGTTAAAAATTAGCACCGACCGGTTTTCCTGAAGCTCAGCGGTCATGCCGTTGGTGTCCAGTTCAAAGCGGAAAGGTTCCAGGACGGACTTTTCCCTGATGACAATATTTTCTTTGAGATAGTTTCCCACCACATGGTATTCAAAGCTGATGTTGGGCTCGGTCTCGTAAAGAGCCTTGGATTCCACTTTCTCAGCCTTTTGCATGGTTTCATTGGCCGCTTCGATTCTCTGTTCCTCCGTGACAGCCCGCGTTAAGGGTTGGGCAGAGGTTTTTGCGGCGCCTACCCGATTGGTAATCTGGATATTACCCTCGGCTAAGGCGGAAGCCGCCGGTTTCTGTGGTCGAGCAGCCAAAATTCCGCTGTCGGCCGCCGCTTCCTCATGACCGTCTTCATTCGGCAAATAGGTCAGGCCGATAGAATTTTCGTCCTGAGAGACAATGATCGGCTGGCCGGCGGAAAGATTCTCCGGAAGGGAAACCTCAAACGGGTTGTCCGCATTGGTATAGTAAGTTTCGCCGTCAATCGCGATTTTCTCCAGATCGTTGTTGATCTCAAGAAATTCTCCGGTTTCCTTATCTTCATAATGGACAGGGACCGGATACCCCGCCGCCAAATACCCGCCGTCCTTCAGGCGGAAATATTTGATGGACTCTTCCCTCAGAGAGGTATCCTCCCCTAAAATCTCATAGGTTTCTTTCTCCTCCGCCGGAGGCAGTTCATAGCCGTACTGAGAGGCCAAATCTGGTTCATTGATCGGGTTTTCATTGCCGTTGGTCACTAAAACTGACGCAACAAGCTCCTCCAGAGATTCCGGGGTGGTTTCCTTCTCCGGCCCTGAAGCTTCGGCCTGGGAGCCGGAAGCCTCCTGGCTCGATGCTTCCGTATCGGAAGACGGCCCTGATTCCTGTTCCGATACCGTTTCTGAAGCTGTTTCCGAAGAGGCTGTCCCTTCTACGGAGGAGTTTTCCCTTGAGGAAGCGGTCCCCGGGATTTCAGAAGAAACGCCGGGCTCCTGGAAATCAGAAGCGGAACCTCCTTCCGCCTCTCCTGATGGAAGCTGGCTGGAAACAGTTTCTGACGCCGAGCTGTTCAGCTCGTCCGCCCAGGCGGTGATTGGAGATATTTGGAGAACCAACAAAAAAGACAGTAAAACCGCCGTGGCTTTGAATCCCGCGTTTTTCTTCATGACAAACCCTCGCAATAAGTTTATATAAATATTCAACATGAAACAATTAAAATATTAAAAATACATAAAATTTACTTTATATATACCATTATTGCCAAAATTTGTATTTTAAAAATTTTGATTATCCCGAAAAACCCTTGAAATACAAGCACATTCGCAGGATTTCAGATTGATTTTACTACCAATTTACTACTTTTAACGGATTGCGCCTTGATATGCCGGAACATCTTGCGAGCATGAAACAACCCAATACAAACGCGACGCACTGGCGGCGCGGCACGTCGGCAATCACACAATTTCATATAGCACCGCACTGGCGGCGTTACCTTATCCCAACCGGGAAACAAGGAACGCCGCTATTTTTTTACCCTCATGTTACGCAGTAGGGGCAAAAAGAGTCTTGCTACACAAGGCTTTGCGGGTACGGTTTTCACAGGGTAAGGGATTGATACCTAAACCCTTAAAATCGCTGTTCTACCGCGTAACAAATATGCAGCAAAGGAGTTGATGAAGCTATGGCAGTTTTCCGCGTGTAGAGAACACAGGATATACGGTTATGAGCAACCACATTTACGCACAAGACTTTCCCTAAAGGCAAAGGCTGTATCGCAAATGCTGTCCTTGCCGGAGGATGGGACTATACCCTTGCGGGACTGTCCTATATCAACCGGGAAAAAATCGACGCTATCCGCGAAGCTGTCCGGGAGCTTGAAAGAGCCGGATATATTCAGCGTTCAAGGGAGCGCGACGAGAAAGGACGCTTGCGGGGAACTGATTACATCATCTATGAGCAGCCGCCTAACTTGGATTTACCTACATTGGAAAATCCAACATTGGGAAATCCAACATTGGAAAATCCTACGCAGGAAAAACCTACGTTGGAAAATCCAATGCAATTAAATAAAGATATACAAAAGACTGACTTACCAAAAAAAGAAAAATCAAATACGGATTTATCAAGTAACCATTCCATTCCTATCCTTTCCCCTAACCCCTCTCCTTTGAGGGAAGAAACGGCAGAGCCGGAACGGAAAGGAACGGAAGCGGCAGACGCATACAGCGTGTATGAGGAAATCATCAAGGACAATATCGAGTATGAGCATTTTATCAAGCATACCAACATTGACAGGGAACGCTTGGACGAGATTGTGTCCCTTATCCTTGAAACTGTCTGCACCAAACGAAAGACAATTCGTATCGCCGGGGACGATTATCCGGCAGAGCTTGTCAAAGCAAAGTTTATGAAGCTGAACAGCAGCCACATTGAATTTGTCTTTGACTGCATGAAAGAGAACACCACGAAAATCCGTAACATCAAGCAATATCTGAAAGCGGTACTTTTCAACGCGCCCAACACCATTGACAGCTATTACACCGCCCTTGTCAACCACGATATGTACGGCGGCTATTAAAAAACAGGAGGATTTTAATATGACACAGAAAACAGGAGCTTTGATTTTTGATGAAACGGCAGACCGTTACGACATTCGCTTTGACCTTAACGACTACTACGGAGGATTGCATTGTGGGGATTGCCTTGAAGTGTTTGTACGCGGCAAATGGAAGCCGACCCGCATGGAGTACGGGGACAACTGGTATCTTGTCGGTGTGAGGGCTTCGGATTTGAACGGGCTGCGGGTGCGTATCTAAAGGCGGCATGAAAAATGTACGCCTTATTTTTATGCCCCGAAGCGGCACACCACCCTAACCAAACTATGAAAGGAGGGATTTCATGCAAGATGAAGTCAATGAAAAAGTCGTGTCTTTAGCAATCAAAACATCTAAGCTGACCGCCGAAGTGCTGCAAAAGGCTATGAAAGCCCTGCTTGCCAAAGGCAAAGGGCAGCTAACCAAAGCCCCGCATGGGAAAATCACTATGCGGCAGCTTATGAAGCAGGGAGAAAAGGTTTCCAACATTGAGATTACCGACCAAAATATCAAAGCCTTTGACCCTATCGCAAGGAAAAGCGGGCTTGATTACAACGTCAAGAAGATTGAGAACGGCAAGCCGCCGACCTATCTTGTGTCTTTTAAGGGCAAGGATATTGACGTTATGACCGAAGCGTTCCGGGAATTTACCGCAAAGAAATTAGGCAGGGATAAAAAGCCCTCTATCCGCAAGCTGCTTTCCACTCTGAAAGACAAGGCGGCAGCTCTGAACGCACAGAAGGACAAAGTGAAGAAAAAGGACAGGGAGGTATCGCTATGAAGCCGGAACTTAAAAAGCTGCTTATCCTAAATGCCCCCTATCTGCTCTTTGTCTATCTCTTTGACAAAATCGGACAAGCGGTACGCCTTGCGCCGGGGGCTGACCTTTCCGGCAAGGTGCTTTCCCTTGCAGACGGCTTTTCCGCTGCCTTTGCAACCCCGCTTCCGAGCCTTGCCCCTATGGATTTGCTTATCGGTATTGTGGGGGCTGTCCTTATCCGGCTTATGGTGTACTTCAAAGGCAAGAACGCGAAGAAATACCGAAAAGGTATCGAATACGGTTCAGCCCGTTGGGGCAACGCCGAAGATATAAAGCCCTATACCGACCCGGTATTTCAAAATAACGTGCTTCTGACACAGACGGAACGGCTTACCATGAACAGCCGCCCGAAGCAGCCGAAGTATGCAAGGAATAAAAATATCCTTGTTATCGGGGGAAGCGGCAGCGGCAAGACGAGATTTTTTGTGAAGCCCAACTTAATGCAAATGCACTCAAGCTACGTTGTAACTGACCCGAAAGGTACGGTTTTAGTCGAGTGTGGGAAGCTCTTACAGCGCGGCGGGTATCGGATAAAGGTGCTGAACACGATAAATTTTAAGAAATCCATGCGTTATAATCCCTTTGCCTATATCCGCAGCGAAAAAGACATTTTGAAACTGGTAAATACCTTGATTGCCAACACCAAAGGGGACGGGGAAAAAGCCGGGGAGGATTTTTGGGTAAAATCGGAACGGCTCTTTTACTGCGCCCTTATCGGCTACATTTGGTACGAAGCCCCGGAGGAAGAAAAGAACTTCACGACGCTGCTTGAAATGATAAATGCCAGTGAAGCCCGCGAGGACGACCCGGAATTTCAGTCCCCCGTTGACCTCATGTTTGAACGGTTGGAGGAAAAAGACCCGGAACACTTTGCCGTCCGGCAGTACAAGAAATTCCTGTTATCTGCGGGAAAGACACGAAGCTCTATTCTCATTTCCTGCGGTGCGCGGCTTGCCCCTTTTGACATTAAGGAGCTGCGCGACCTTATGGAAACCGACGAAATGGAGCTTGACACCATAGGCGACCGCAAGACCGCCCTGTTTGTTATCATCAGCGACACCGACGATACTTTTAACTTTGTCGTGAGTATTCTTTACACGCAGCTTTTCAATCTGCTTTGCGACAAGGCAGATGATGAATACGGCGGCAGGCTGCCCGTCCATGTGCGCTGTCTGTTAGACGAGTTTGCAAATATCGGGCAGATACCGAAGTTTGAAAAGCTCATAGCCACCATACGAAGCCGGGAAATCTCCGCGTCGATTATCTTACAGTCGCAAAGCCAGTTAAAGGCAATCTATAAGGACAACGCCGATACCATAGTCGGCAACTGCGACACCACCCTTTTCTTGGGCGGCAAGGAGAAAACCACCCTCAAAGAAATGTCGGAAATCTTGGGGAAAGAAACCATTGACAGCTTCAACACTTCCGAGAACCGGGGGCGCGAGGTATCGCATGGGCTGAACTATCAGAAGTTAGGCAAGCAGCTTATGACGGAAGATGAAATAGCGGTTATGGACGGCGGGAAATGTATTTTACAGCTACGAGGGGTGCGCCCGTTCTTCTCTGATAAGTACGACATTACAAAGCACCCCAACTATAAATATCTTTCCGACTATGACAAGAAAAATACTTTTGATATGGAAAAGCATTTAAGGCGCAGACCCGCCCTTGTGAAGCCGGACGAAGTATTTGACTACTACGAAATCAGCGAAAGCGATTTGCAGGAGGACACCGACCATGAATAGACGTATCAGAAAGAAAAAGGACAAGAAAATCACAGAAGCCATAAACGGGCTTGTTTCGATTGCTGAACGACGGGAACAGCAGCGGCAGGCTGCTATCCGGCAGTTTGTGAAACGGTGTGAAGCCCTGTATGAGCAGCAGCGAAAAGAAAGGAGGAATTGACGCAGTAACAAAGAAAAAGACAACTTGCATGATACGCGCCCCTACAAAAATTCCTATCGCCCACACTGACAACTGAATACCGCCGCGCAGCAGACATTTAGGCAGCGCGGGGACTTATGACCGCGGCAGTTTGAAAACTGACCGCCGTTTTTTATGCCCTTTTACGGGCAAGCCGCATTTGCGGCAGAAAGGAGTTTTATGGAATTTTTCAACAGCGCAATCGGCGTATTACAGACTTTGGTTATCGCTCTTGGAGCAGGACTTGGCATTTGGGGCGTTATCAATCTCTTGGAGGGCTACGGAAATGATAATCCGGGCGCAAATGCTCATGTACGGTAGAGAAGCACAAAGCAAAACAAGGATAGCCAGCCCTGCCACTATTCCGAAGTCAGGGGAACGCAATAGAAAAATTCATAGCTGTATGCTATACTTAATTAGCATTTGAACATATCAAGCTGACACAGCAATCTCTTTACTTGCCGTTAATGCGCGTCTACCAATAGTCCGCACAAAGCAAGAGTAGCGTAAAGGTATAAAAATTTCAAACTTCTTTGTAACGAAATTCCGATTTCTCCGTCTAACCTATGAAGCTGAAGGAGGTGATGACAAGTATGGACTATGAAAAGCTCTATAAAGCCTACTATTTACAGGTATACTCGTATACTATTTCTCTTGCCAAAAATCGTGAGATAGCAGAGGAAATCACGCAGAACACATTCTATAAGGCTGTTTCTACAACATCACAATTCAAAGGTAAGTCAGATGAATTGACATGGCTCTGCTCCATAGCAAAAAACCTTTACCATGATGAAATGCGAAGCCGTCAGCGAGTAGCTGATGTGAGTGAAATCAATGACTTGCCATCAAATGAAAATGTTGAGAACTCAGTTGCAGATTCTGACATGGCGTTCCGCATACACCTCGTTCTTCACCGTTTGGAAGAACCATACAAAGAAGTCTTTCAGCTTCGCGTATTCGGGGAACTATCTTTTTCACAAATCGCTGCAATTTTTGGAAAAACAGAATCATGGGCGAGAGTTACTTATCATCGTGCAAAGCTAAAAATTCAAGAAAGGATGGATGAAAAGCATGAGTAAACAATGCGATATTGTTCGAGATATTCTTCCGCTGTATGTTGACGGTGCTTGCAGCGAAGCAAGCGCAGAGATGGTAAAAGAGCATTTGAACGCCTGTGCTGACTGTAACGCAATTTATCAGAAATTGCTTTCTCACACGAGCGAAGATGTTCTTCACGAAGAAAGCGAAAGCGTTATTATGCGCCATGAGGCAAAAGAAAAGCAGAGAGGCAGAAAAAAGATAACGATTGCTGTTCTCGTTTCCATCGCTCTTTGTATCATTGCAATTTTTACAGCTCTCTTTCTGTTACCTATAAACATTGCTTATGAGCCTGTCAAAATCGACTTCCCATTTGAGGTTGAAGATGTCGAAAACGTTGAAATGTACCACTATGACGGAGTGCCTGCATCAGCAGAAAAGAAAGTAGTTGTTGCTGAAAATGATATAAAGACCCTGTATGATAAGTTCAAGGGCTTATCCCTAAAAGGCAAAACGACTGAGGAAACTGCCGGAGCAGATGTGACCAGCTTTAGATTTAACCTCTCAGATGGAACAAGCTACGATTTGATTTACGCCTGCTATGGGGTTAAAAACGGCGAATTGAAGTCAGCAGCAGGCGGTTTTAAGTATTTCACAAGTGCGGATATCGGCTCTTATTGGAACAATTTGAATACGGAACTTGAGGCAATTCCTATCAATGAGAGTGAATTGCCGTGAGCAGATAGCAAACCCAGCCGAGCCTGTCAACGGTCAAGATGAACGGCGCAAATGCGCCGCCGTTGACAGCCCCGCCCATCTTTGCTGTTCGGTAATCAAGAGGGCGACAGCACAAGATGCTGCCGCCCTCTGCCATTATTCAGAAAGGGGGATTTTCCATGACCGAACACGAAAAGTATCAAGAACATATCCGGCATACACACGATGCCTTTTGCAAGACTGTTATTCGCCACGCTGCCATAGACGCAGCCCGGAGCATACGGAGCCGCCGCAAGCGGGAAATCTCGCTTGAATATCTGATAGAAGAAAAACACTATCCATTCAGTACCACAGATAAATACTTTGCGGAGCAATCCGGCATGACCAGCTATCCGCTTTTCGTCTGTGGTCAGATGGTGCTTTTGGAAAGTCCAGAGCTTGCCGCAGCCCTGTCCGCACTATCACAGATGGAACAGGAAATCATTTTCTTGTACTACTTCCAACGATTGACGCATAGGGAGATTGGACGGAGATATGGACGGGCTGGCAACACAACCGGGCGGCGTATTCAGATGATTTTACGGCGGCTACGGGCAGAGTTGGAGGGTTTGTCCTATGAGCCAGATACTTCCCTATGAGACAATCGTTAAGGCAAGCGAGGGCGACCCGGAAGCTGTTGCCGCCGTCCTATCCCATTATGCGGGATATGTCCGCTCTTGTGCGAAAATGGACGGACAGATTAACACGGATATGCAGGAGCATATCGTCAGGCAACTGATAGAAAGCCTGTTGAAGTTCCGCTTTGACCGCTAAACAGAAAAGTTGTATAATTAGAGCCTGACAAATTAAACTTCAATGAGGGTAGAGCAAATGGAACAGATTGTCAATTATAGAGACATACCCACAGATAAAAGGATTGACATATTAAATGCTCTTGAGCGAATAGGTTTTTTTCCGGCATACGGCGGCGTGAGAACAATGCAGCAAATTATGGAAAAGTCAGTTCCAGGTTCAGGCCCACAATTCTATTTCGTTTTCCGTGAAAATGAGTTGATAGGGTACAATTTTCTCATTGGGGACACTAAGAAATATAAAGCGTTCCCATGGCTTGCTATTAGCAATATGGATGAGCAGAAGTTGACTGTTTGTGAAGAACTGATGAAAATACAAATTGCCTTTTTTGAAGAACTCGGAATGCAAAAGATAGCAGATCATTGCGTTAGGATTATGGAAGATTACAGAAAAGGAATTGGAAAGCGGAAAGAAAGCGATTGCAGATAAATTCCATTTGAAAAACGGCTGACAATTTAATACCGCCGCCCATCACAGCGGCAGATAAGCAGTAAATCTTGAAAAGGTTTACTGCTTTTTTTGCGCCCATTTTCAAAAATCTTTGGCAAACCACACCGCCGGATTGTTGTAGGGAGCAGACAGGGAAAACAAAAAAATTTCCGTGCGTTTGCCAAAACGCCCCCTTTTCACCGTTGTAGTGGTGAACAGCGGGCAGAACACGCCGCCGCAATCGCTATATTGGTGGAGCAAGCCAGTATATCCGCAAACCAGAGCCGCCGAGGAAAGCGGTAGTTTTTTAGAGCAAGATTCTACCGCAGTACCAAATTTCGCTTATCGCTCATTTTGTCCTTGCGGGAATCTTGTTGGGGAGTGCCTTCCCCAAACCCTGCTATGGCGGCTAAAGCCGCTTGAAAAATTCCCGCAAATTCTTTTCGGATTATTTCAAAAACAGTTCCGCTACACACCCCGTTTTTCTCCTATTAGTGAGAGGACACCACGCACAGAAAGGAGGTCAACCACCTATGAAACGATATAACACGCCCCACCGCAGCAGGGTAGTCAAGACCCGGCTGACCGATGAAGAATACGCCGATTTTACCGCCCGGCTTGCCCCTTATGGTATGAGCCAGTCCGAATTTATCCGGCAAGCCATTACACGGGCAACCATACGCCCCATTGTTACCGTTTCCCCGGTCAATGATGAATTGCTTGCCGCTGTCGGGAAGCTGACCGCCGAATACGGCAGGATCGGCGGCAACCTCAATCAGATTGCCCGGTATCTGAACGAATACGGTGTGCCGTACAACGCCCTGTCCGGCGAAGTCAGAGTCGCCATTTCCGACCTTGCAGCCTTGAAGTTTGAAGTCTTGCAGAAAGTAGGTGAAGCCGTTGGCAACATTCAAACATATCAGCTCTAAAAATGCCGACTACGGGGCAGCCGAGCAGTACCTTACCTTTGAGCATGACGAGTTTACCATGAAGCCTACCCTTGATGAAAACGGGCGGCTTGTCCCCCGTGAGGACTACCGCCTTGCCACGCTGAACTGCGGCGATGAAGATTTTGCCGTAGCCTGTATGCGCTCCAATCTCCGCTATGGCAAAAACCAAAAACGGGAAGATGTGAAGTCCCACCACTATATCATCAGCTTCGACCCACGGGACGGAACGGACAACGGCTTGACCGTTGATAAGGCACAATCGCTGGGCGAGGAATTTTGCAAAGAGCATTTCCCCGGACACCAAGCCATTGTCTGCACCCACCCGGACGGACACAATCACTCTGGCAACATTCATGTGCATATCGTCATAAACAGCTTGCGGATTGAAGCTGTCCCGCTTCTGCCCTACATGGACAGACCAGCGGACACGAAATGCGGCATGAAGCACCGCTGCACAGACGCAGCTATGGAATATTTCAAGTCCGAAGTCATGGAGATGTGCCACCGGGAAAATCTGTATCAGATTGACCTCTTGCATGGCAGTAAGAACCGAGTGACCGAGCGTGAATACTGGGCGCAGAAGAAAGGGCAGCTTGCCCTTGATAAAGCCAATGCCCCGATGATAGCGGACGGTATCACGCCCCGGCAAACCAAGTTTGAAACCGACAAGGCGAAGCTGCGGCAGACCATACGCAACACCCTTGACCGGGCAAGCACCTTTGACGAATTTTCAGCTTTGCTTTTGCAGTCGGGAATCTCCGTCAAGGAGAGCCGGGGGCGGCTGTCCTATCTCACGCCGGACAGAACCAAGCCCATTACCGCCCGGAAGCTGGGGGATGATTTTGACCGTACCGCCGTCCTTGCCCTTTTGGAGCAGAACGCCCACAGAGCCGCCGAACAGACCACACCCATACCCGAATACCCCGGTAGCATGACGGGGCATTTGCAGAGGGAAAAATCCGCCAAAATCGCCCCGAAACAGGACGGTTTACAGCGCATGGTTGACCGGGAAACGAAACGAGCCGAGGGCAAGGGCGTAGGCTATGACCGCTGGGCTTCCCTGCACAATCTCAAACAGATGGCGGCTACCCACAACTTTCTCATGGAGAACGGATTGCTTGACCTTGACAAGCTGGACGCAGCCGTGGAGAGCAGCCGGAAAGCCCTTTCCGAAGCAAGGGAAAGTCTGCGGGGCATTGAGCAGACCATAGCCGACAAGAAAAATCTGCGAAAGGTTGTCAGCGATTACCGCCGAACCCGCCCGACTATTGAGGAACACAAGAAGCTGAAAGGCAAAAAGACAGAAACCTACTACCGGGCAAATGAAGCAGATTTCATCATCTATGAAGCCACTCTGCGCCAGCTAAAGGTGCTTGCACCGGGAAAGAAGCTGCCTGCCATTTCCAAGCTGAATACGGAGATTGAAGCCCTCATTTCCGAGAAAAACGCAGCTTACAACACCTACCGCACCGCCAAAGCCGAGCATGAGCAGCTTGCCACCGCCAAGCGGAACACCGAGCAGATACTACACGGCACACCGAGCCGTCAGAAAAAGCACGAACAGGAGCGTTAAAAACCGACCCGAAATGATACCGAAACCATACAAAAGGCTGGGGGTATAGCTTACCCTACCCGCAACACACCCACCCTTGCAAACGGGGCTTACAGGGCAGATTTTTCCCGAAAATGACACCGGGAACATACAGATTTTGCCCCTGTCCCCTCATACCCGACCAAACCGAAGAAAGGAGCGTTTTTTCATGCCGAGAATGAGCAAGAAGCGGCGGCTGGAATGGGCGTTCTTCCTCAATGAGCGAAACCGCATTACTTTCAATGCCCTTTGCCGGGGCTGTACCCATGACTGCAAGCAGAGTTTTAGGGCTATCGTGGTACTCTGCCCCCGGTATTACTCAAAGAGATGGAAAGCCCGCCCCGCAGATAAGGAGAACCAAGATTATGTCAGATAACCGCAAATATTATTACCTCAAACTGAAAGAAAGCTATTTTGACGATGACGCTATCGTGCTGCTGGAAAGTATGCAGGACGGTATGCTGTATTCCAATATCCTCTTGAAGCTGTACTTAAAATCGCTGAAATACGGCGGCACTTTGCAGCTTGACGAGAATATCCCCTACACCGCCCAAATGATAGCCACCATTACCCGCCAGCAGGTCGGCACAGTTGAACGGGCTTTGCAAATCTTTATGAAGCTGGGGCTTGTCGAACCGCTGGACAACGGGGCTTTGTATATGAGCAATATCGAGCTTTTCATCGGTCAGTCCTCTACCGAGGGGGAGCGCAAGCGCAGGGCAAGAATGAAGATTTCAGAGCAAAAACGGCTTAGTGGACAAGTGTCCGAAGCAAAAGCGGACATTTGTCCACCAGAGATAGAGATAAAGAAAGAGATAGATATAGAGATAGAAAAAGAGAGAGAGTCAGAACCAGGACGAGCCGCTCCCGCTGCTTACGGCAGATACAAAAATGTGATTTTGACAGATACGGAGCTTTCCGAACTGCAAGCAGAACTGCCCGACAAGTGGGAGTATTACATTGACCGGCTATCCGGCTATATCGCTTCCACTGGGAGGAAATACAAGAACCATGCAGCCACTATCCGCAGATGGGTGGCTGACGATACCGCTAAAGCTGCCCCGAAAAGGGGCATACCCGATTACAGCTACAAGGAGGGAGAAAGTCTATGAAACCAGCTTTTGAAGATATGAATTTACAGATACCAGCAGTCACCGCCGAGCCGGAGGACTACACAGGTGAGGACGGTCTGCTCTACTGCGGCAAGTGCCGGACACCGAAAGAAGCCTATTTCCCGGCTGATAAGGCTACCCTGTTTGGGCGTGACCGACATCCGGCTGAATGTGACTGCCAGCGGGCGCAGCGCATGGAGCGTGAAGCCGCCGAACAGCAGCGAAAGCACCGGGACAAGGTGGAAGAACTGAAACGCCGGGGCTTTACCGACCCGGCTATGCGGGAATGGACTTTTGCCAATGACAACGGCAGAAACCCGCAGATGAAAACCGCCCATTTCTATGTGGAACATTGGGAGGACATGAAAGCCGGGAACATCGGCTATCTGCTTTGGGGCAGCGTCGGCACAGGCAAAAGCTACCTTGCCGGATGTATCGCAAACGCCCTCATGGAGAAAGAAATCTCCGTCCGCATGACGAACTTTGCCCTTATTCTTAATGACCTTGCAGCCACTTTTGAGGGCAAGAACGAATATATTTCCAACCTCTGCCGCTATCCGCTGCTTATCCTTGATGATTTTGGAATGGAGCGTGGCACAGAGTATGGCTTAGAGCAGGTCTACAATGTGATTGACAGCCGATACCGAAGCGGCAAGCCGCTGATCGTCACGACCAACCTCACGCTTACCGAGTTGCAGAACCCGCAGGACACGCCCCACGCCCGGATTTATGACCGACTGCTTGAAATGTGCGCCCCTGTCTGCTTCTCCGGCGAGAACTTCCGCAGGGAGAGCGCACAAAACAAGCTGAACCGCTTAAAGCAACTGATGAACGATTGAAAGGAGTTCGCCTATGACCGATAAAAAAGAGCATATCAGACACAGCATGAAAAGCACCGCACCCGCCGACTGCGTGACGGAAATCCGCATAGGGAACTCTGTTCTTGTGGTGTCCGGCTTTTTCAAGCAGAGTGCCACAGAAACCGCAGCCGACAAAATGGCTAAGGTGCTGGAAGCGGAAGCTGCTACACAAAAATCGGCAATATGACGGGCTGTAAAGAAGCGCTTTTTACACTTTGCCGCTATACACGCCGCCCCGCTGTATGGTACAATCGAAGTACGGAATAGTGGGGCTGGCTGTCGGAAACGGAGGAAACCATGTTAAGACAGACAACCCAAAACCTTATTACCGCCCTTTATCCGAGATTATCCCATGAAGATGAACTGCAAGGAGAAAGCAACTCTATATCCAACCAAAAGCGCATTTTGGAAACCTACGCCAAGCAGAACGGTTTTACCAACCTCTGTTGGTACACGGATGATGGTTATAGTGGTGCGAACTTCCAAAGACCTGGATTTCAAGCCATGCTTGCAGACATTGAAGCCGGGAAAGTCGGCACAGTCATCGTCAAGGATATGTCCCGTTTAGGGCGAAATTATCTCCAAGTGGGAATGTACACAGAAATGCTTTTCCCACAGAAAGGCGTCCGCTTTATCGCTATCAATGACGGAGTGGACAGCGCAATGGGCGACAACGATTTTACCCCGCTGCGTAATCTTTTCAACGAATGGATGGTGAGAGATACGAGCAAAAAAATCAAGGCAGTTAAGAAAGCAAAAGGCATGAGCGGTAAGCCTGTTACCAGCAAGCCCGTGTACGGCTACCTCATGGACGAGGACGAAAATTTCATCATTGACGAGGAAGCCGCCCCGGTAGTCAAGCAGATTTACCAGCTTTGCCTTGCCGGGAACGGTCCGACCAAGATAGCCCGTATGCTGACCGAGCAGGAAATCCCCACGCCGGGAACGCTGGAATACCAGCGCACAGGCAGCATACGCCGCTACCACCCCGGCTATGAATGTAAGTGGGCGACCAATACCGTTGTTCATCTGTTGGAAAACCGGGAATACACAGGCTGTCTTGTGAACTTCAAGACGGAAAAACCGTCCTACAAGATGAAGCACAGCATAGACAACCCCATTGAGAAACAGGCGATTTTCGAGAACCACCATGAGCCAATCATCGACTTGCAGACATGGGAACGGGTGCAGGAGTTACGCAAGCAGCGCAAACGCCCCAACCGCTACGATGATGTGGGCTTGTTCTCCGGCTTGCTGTTCTGCGCCGACTGCGGTCATGTGATGTACCAGCAGCGGTATCAGACCGACAAGAGAAAGCAGGATTGCTACATCTGCGGCAGCTATAAGAAGCGCACCGCCGACTGTACGGCGCACTTCATCCGAACCGACCTTTTGACGGCGGGTGTGCTGGACAATCTGCGGAAAGTGACCGCCTATGCACAGAAGCATGAAGCCCGGTTCGTGAAGCTGCTTATCCAGCAGAATGAAATGGGCGGCAAGCGGAAACAGGCGGCAGCCACGAAGCAGCTTGAACAGGTGCAGAGCCGCATTGCAGAACTTTCCCGCTATATCAAACGTCTGTATGAGGACAATGTAAACGGGAAAATCAATGACGAGCGTTTTATGGAAATGTCCGCAGACTACGAAGCCGAGCAGCGGGAACTGAAGGAGAAAGCCGCCGCATTGCAGGGCGAACTGGACAAGGCACAGGAAGCCACGGTAAACGCTGAAAAGTTTATGAACGTTGTCCGCAAGTACCTTTCTATCGAGGAACTGACACACACCCTCTTGCGTGAAATGGTGGAGAAAATCGTTGTCTATGAATGTGAGTATGACGAGAACGAAGTACGCCACCAGCGCATTGATATTTATTATAGCTTTGTCGGCAAGATTGACTTGCCCGAAGAATAAGCCCGACCTATCCGACACCCTGCGCAAGTGCCGGATAGGAACGGCAAAATTTTTTACACTTCTATTACTTCTTTATCACACATAAGCAAAATCACAGGGCATTAAGCAGTTTATGGCTAATTAAAGGGAACAAAAAGAAAGGAAAAGCACAATCCAGACGGTATCAGCGGCAGGATACAAGAATAAATTGTGATTACACAAGATTGGTGTTATAATAAGAGAAAAGTTCCTGCCGGGGCAGCCGCCCCGGTGGTATGGATAGAAAGGCAGGAAAACAATATGCACATCAGCTATAAACCACTCTGGCATACACTGTTAGAGCGTGATATGAGAAAAGAAGATTTAAGGCTTGCCGCCGGTATGACAACGAATATGATTGCCAACATGAGCAAAGAGGGAAAGCACATCAGCATGGATACATTAGCCCGTATCTGCGAAACGCTGAATTGTGAGATTACCGATGTGATTGAGTTAGTACCAGACGAGCCTGCTTCCACAGGAGGTAAGGAACATGAGCGAATTGAAACCAAGAATAACGGAAAACGGAATTGATTATATCCTTGTCGGAGATTACTATATCCCAGATTTGAAGCTGCCGGAGGAACACCGCCCTATCGGAAAGTACGGACGGATGCACCGGGAATATTTAAGAGAAGCCCACCCAGCCAGATTGAACACATTGACACTGACCGGGGAGTTATGGACATATCTTGCAGACCTGAACGAACAGGCACAGGAACGGTTAGACACCATCATGGAGCAGATGAAGGCTGCCGATGGTGTGACCGAGGAATTGAAGCGTACCCATCAAATGGAATGGGTGCAGCGTTGCAATAACATTCACAACCGGGCAGAAGAAATTATTTTGCAAGAGATGATTTATTCATAACGGTATGGTAGAATGATTATGACAAATCGAAAGTTGACAAGGAGTTTTGATAGCGTGAAAAAAATATTTCTTAAAATTGTGATAGGGGTTGTTCTTGCTTGTATTTTATTTGTTTGTTTTCTTTATACGAACAATGAGATCGGCGTGACTTCATCTAAGCTGGAGGCAGATATTCGTTCGTCGCAGAAGATTAAGGATGATTGGACGGTCGATGGAAGCGTTTCCAGCACGATGGCTGCATATATTTCTTACCCTCAGGATTTGAGTGACCATTCTTTTTCCGTCTATGTCAATCGTCCAGGACTTTCCTTCGGATATTTTTTCCGTGGAGGTGGAACTCTTTCGGGGATTCAAAGAGGAATTGTGGAGTTTACTGTAGAGGGATATAATGAACGAGCATTTATTTCTATGAATCAACAGCAGGTGCAACAACTTGAAATAGATGATGGCAACACAATTCAAGTGGTTGATATTGACCGCAATAAACCTTTTGCGATTGTCTTGCCTATAAATGCGGGTAATATTACTTTTTATGATGTAAATAGAAATACTGTGGAATATTGGAATAATCCTCTTTGACAAATTCCAGTTTGTCGTGCTAAAAATTCAACTGAATAATCCCAGCAAAAACCGCTGCTACATGGAAGCCAACAAACCATGCAACAGCGGTTTTTCTTTATCGTTTTTTCCTCTGGCTGATAGGCGTTCCCATTTTCTTTGATTTTTTGAGAATCCGAATCAGCCAGCGAAATTCTTCATCTGACAGATTTTTATAGTTGATACCAAGCTGCTTACAGTAAAGGACAACCAGCTTTTCATCACGGCTGCCCTTGAAATTTTCAACCGCTTCCAGATTTTCTTTCAGTTCATCAGCAACGGTGGTCTGGGGTGCACTCTCGCTGTCCTTTTTATGGGCTTCCCGAATATCCCGGATAATGAGGTTGAGGTCATCCCGTACCATCTGACTGAAATATTCATCATCACTGATATGTGCGGCTTGCAGCACTTTCAAATGGGGGTCGTCTTCGCCAGGGCGATACCGTTCAATGATTTCATGCCGGACGGTATCGACAAGGGTGTTGAGGTTCTGAATCTGCATGGTGGCAATCCCATCCACATAAATCTCAATGTCCGCAAGAAACTTGATAAAGTCCTTATGGGTGGCAAGTTCGCAGAGCAGACGGTTGTTAATCCGACCGCTTTTCAGAAGTGCTACCATCTCATCACTCAAATGCAACTCCCTTAATGGCGTGTTGATCTCCGCCCGGTTCTCTGTCCGGCAAAAGAGATAATCGAGGGACACCCCATAAAAATCTGCCAGCGTGATAAGGTTTCCATGATTGATTTCCTTATAGTCATCTTTTTCATAACTGCCAAGAGCCGATTTTGAAATACCCGTTTGCTCTGCCAGTTCTTCCAGTTTTAATCCTTTGTTTAATCGTAAATCTTTTAGCCGTTCCTGTATTGTAGTAGCTCCGTTCATTGAAGCAGTTCCCCCTTTCTAACGACATTTATACCCGTTGAATTGATTATATCATATCAATTCCGCAATCGTGGAAATTTCTGATTTTTACCCCTAATTCCTACTTTGTGGACATACGGCACAGGGCACAAAAATGTTCTATGATACAGGTAGTTCATCGATGGATTATTCCAATCGAATGACCAGCCTGTGTGGGATATGCTTCCCCGGCGATGTAGTGCCATGACTTTTGGCAGGGATATGGAGGAACCCTGACCAAAACGAGCGTACCAACGGGAGCGATACGCCGCTGTGAGATTCAGGGGAGGAACGACACCGGGGAGAACTGGCGAACTGACACCGAAATGATACCGAAACACGACAATCTGATAGGGGGATAGTCTACCCTATCGTTGATACTTCGGGAGATTTTAGGCGGTTCTATGGCTGTAATTTTGCCAAAAATCGCCCCGAAACCATACACAAAAACGGGAGGGAGCGCAATATGCCGAGAATGAGCAAAAAGAGAAAGCATGAGCTTTCCTTTTACCTCAATGACCGGGGGCGTGTCACTTACAACGAATTATGCCGGAAATGCCAGCATGGGTGCAGGCAGAGCTTCCGGGCGGTTGTGATTAACTGCCCCCGTTATTTATCTAAACGAGCAAAGAAAAAGGAGGAACACACCGAATGAATTTTGAATTTATGACGATAGACACACCATTGCCGCTCTGTATGCCCTTTCCCAGAGCGTTAACAGGATTTCCAGTCAGCAGCACCGCAAAGGTTATGTACTGCCGGATGCTGGACGCTATGCTATCCAAAGGGCAGGAGGACGAGAACGGAATCCTGTTTGTCTGCTTCCCTGTCACAGCCCTTGCCGCAGTCCTGTCCCGCAGCTCTATGACGGTCAAGCGTTCTTTGAATGAACTGGAAACCGCCGGACTTATCATGCGGGTGCGTCAGGGCGTGGGAGAACCAAACCGGATTTATGTGTTGATACCGGGAAAGGAGGACGCTGCCCTTGCCTGATACCTCAAAGCTGGAAAAGCTCAACCGGGAGCTGGAGAAAAGCGAAAAGAAACTGCGGAAAGCCATCAATGATGAAAAGGCATTGCAGCACCAGTTGAAGCAGCTTACCCGAAAGGAACGGACGCACCGGCTCTGCACTCGTGGCGGTATGCTGGAAAGTTTTTTGCAAGAGCCGGAACGCCTGACCGATGATGATGTTATGCTGTTGTTGAAGCTCATTTTTCACAGACAGGACACGCAGGAATTATTGAAAAAACTGCTGGAACGGGAGAAGCCGGAAACCCCTTAGTTTACTAAGGGCGCAATTATACACCACCTAAAGGTTGGTGCATTGCGTTCTCCGAAGGCTCCTCGCCGGAGGGCTGTGATTTTCCGCAGTCATGGTCTGCTCCAAATCATACAGGAGACGCTACGCTTCCCCTGCGCTGGCTGCCGCCAGCTACCCTTTTGTGGACTTGCCATCTGGGGACACCTTGCGTTGCAAGCTGTTCCCAGCCGACAAGTTTCATAAAATATGCTATCTTTTCGATAGGCAGTGAAGTATAATGAAGTAAGCAATAAATCGGGAATTTGTGGTTAAGGCTTAAACGGGAGGTTTATATGAAAAAATATCAATGTCCTTGTTGTGGATATTTTACCTACAATGTTCCGGCAAATGAAGATTGTGGGTATATTTGTCCTATTTGTTTTTGGGAGAATGACCCATTCATTACTTCTGATAGTGAACCAAGTGACTCAAATCATGGAATAACGCTAAAAGAAGCGAAATCCAATTTCTCAAAATTTGGTGCTTGTGAAAAAGAAATGTTATGTTATGTCCGACCACCAAGAGATGATGAAAAAGAAATTTCATAGTAGTGTGTAAAGGAGAATCAAACGAAGCATAAAAAGTTTTTGTTAATTGCACTGATATGTTTAATCGGTATAGGTATTAGCTTTCTTTTGTTTTCTGCTCATAGACCATTCAAAGATTTAGAGGCAGCAGATATTACTTCGGCAAGTGTTCGGTTATCGCCACCTGATACAACAATTCAGATAGTAGAAACAGAGGAATTAGTATCATATCTCAATGAGGTAGTTATTTACAATAAGGACAACTCATATACAGAATATGCCGGACAAGCAGTTATTTTCACTCTGTCTTTGGCAGATGGTTCTCAAGTGGAGATTATAGCATACAATCCATTTATTATAATTGACGGTATTGGTTATAAATGCAAATATGAACCTTGTGAAGCTCTTAATCATTATGCTAATGAGCTAATGACAAGAGAACCATAATTTTTAAGTGTACCATCTACCCATCGGGTCAACCTGTCCCGAACTTTTGCAACTAAATATCAGCCGCCAACACAGCGGCACACCAAGCAGGAAATCTGAAAAAGGTCTCCTGCTTTTTTTCTGCCTAAAATGAGGTGGCAAAACGCCACCCATCCATAAATCAAGGAAAGGAGGGACACGAAATGCCCTGTCCACACAACGAAATTTCTATTGTGCAGCGCAGCCAACAGCAGTCTGCGGTTGCCGCCGCTGCCTACCAGAGCGGCGAAAAGCTGTTCTGTGAATACGACCAGGAAGTGAAGCACTACCCGGAAAAGCGTGGTATCGTCCACAATGAAATCCTGCTTCCGGAAAATGCCCCACCAGAGTATGCAGACCGCAATACCTTATGGAACGCCGCCGAAGCGGTGGAAAAGCAATGGAACTCCCAGCTTGCAAGGCGGTGGGTGCTGACCATCCCCAGAGAGATACCGCCCGACCAGTACGCTGTCCTTGTCCGGGAGTTTTGTGAACAGCAGTTTGTTTCCAAAGGGATGATTGTTGACTTTGCCATCCATGACCCCCACCCGCCGGGACACAATCCCCACGCCCATGTCTTACTCACTATGAGGGCAATGGACGAACATGGGAAATGGCTTCCCAAGAGCCGCAAGGTTTATGACTTTGACGAAAACGGGGAACGGATAAAGCTACTATCTGGCAGGTGGAAAAGCCACAAGGAGGATACGGTTGACTGGAACGACCAGAAGTATTGTGAAATCTGGCGGCATGAATGGGAGGTCATCCAGAACCGCTATCTGGAAGCCAATGACCGCCCGGAGCGTGTGGACTTGCGTTCCTATGCCAGACAGGGGCTTGATATTATCCCTACTGTCCATGAGGGAGTTGCTGTCCGGC
Organism: [Clostridium] leptum DSM 753; assembly: GCA_000154345.1. Lineage (GTDB taxonomy): Bacteria > Bacillota > Clostridia > Oscillospirales > Acutalibacteraceae > Clostridium_A > Clostridium_A leptum. The sequence continues at coordinate 129,136 of DS480350.1, read as the reverse complement.
AGATGGAAAAGCGAGGTATCCAGACGAATATCGGCAATCTGAACAGGGAAATCAGAGCTGCCAACAGCTTAATGCAGTCCATCCGGCAGCTTATCCATAACCTCAAAGGCTGGATTACCGAGCTGGGCGAAAAACGGAAAGAACTGCTTGCACAAAAGGCGGCGGAGGAAGCGACACTTCTTCCCAATCTGCTGATGAAGTATATGGAGATACGAAAGGAAGAACGGAAGGACTGGACAAGGGCTGGACAGAACCGGGGAACTTCACAGGACTTAAAGGCAGTCAGCGAAGCCCTGTCCTATCTCCGGCAAAAGGGGCTTTCTACTGTGGAGGATTTAGAAGCATTTCTGGAAGCGTCCGGGAAATCAGCCACCGATTACCGCAGTCAGATGAAGCCAAAGGAAGCCCGCAGTAAAGTGATTGACAGGCTTCTTGCCAGCCGGACAGACTGCAAGGAATGTAAGCCCGTCTATGAAAAGTACCAGAAGATATTTTTCAAGAAAACAAAGGAAGCGTTCAAGCAGGAACACCTGGAGGTTGCCCGGTATGAGAAAGCCGCCGCCTACCTTGCCAAGCACCCGGACGATAAGGATAAAACGAAAAAGGAGCTGCAACAGGAGCAGGAAACGCTTCTCAGCGAAATCGCAGACCTGAAAGTACCGCTGACCGAGGTACAGGAGGACTTGAAGAAACTGCGGGACATCCGCTACTGGGTACGGAAAGCCACACCCGGCACAGAGGAAAGCAAAGAGCCGCCCAAGAAGCAGCCCATCAAAGAAGTCTTGCAGGATAAGGCTGACGAGAAAAAAGCACAAAGAACAGCCCAGGCACAGACGAAACACAGACAACAGGATATGGAACTTTAACAGGCACTTGCCATTTTCAAGCAGAGAATGTCAGGTGCTTTTCTTATTTTCAAGGAGGGATAGATTTGAATGTATTTGAAGCTGTGAAGCAGTCCGTCACAACCAGGCAGGCTGCGGAGCATTACGGAATCCATGTAAACAGGAACGGGATGGCTTGCTGCCCGTTTCATCACGATAAAACCCCAAGCATGAAGCTGGATCGGCGTTACCACTGCTTCGGCTGCGGTGCGGATGGGGATGTGATTGATTTTGCCGCCGCCCTGTATGGGCTGGGAAAGAAAGAAGCCGCCGTACAACTGGCACAGGACTTCGGGCTTTCCTATGAGGACTGGAAACCGCCGGGAAAGGCAAAAAAGCCCAAGCCCCGGCAGAAATCCCCGGAGGAACAGTTTCAGGAAGCAAAGAACCGCTGTTTCCGTATTCTTGCCGATTATTTCCACTTGCTTATGGCATGGAGAACGGACTACGCCCCGCACTCCCTGGAGGAAGCCTTTCATCCCCGGTTTGTGGAAGCCTTACAGAAGCAAGCACAAGTGGAATATCTGCTGGATGTGCTGCTGTTCGGGGAAACAGAGGAAAAAGCGGCTTTGATTACGGACTACGGAAAGGATGTGATACAGCTTGAACAGCGAATGGCAGAGCTTGCAGCCGCAGACGCAGCGAGAACTAAAAAACACCATGAACGCCATGCAACCGCCCCAGAGCATTGAGGAAATCAAGGCGGGACTGGAAACTACCGAGAAAGGCGGTGTCCGTCAGAGCATACGGAACTGCCTGACCGTATTCCAGCGTGACCCGCTGCTTTCAGGGGCTATCGCATACAACATCCTGACTGACCGCAAGGACATCATAAAGCCCATCGGCTTTCACAGGGAAAGCACCGCCCTGAACGATACGGACATGAAGTATCTGCTTCTCTATCTGGAAGAAACCTACGGGCTTACCAATGAGAAAAAGATTGATAACGCCATCGGGATTGTGGCGAATGAAAACAAGTACCACCCCATTCGGGATTATTTAAGTTCCCTTGTGTGGGACGGGACAGAGCGAATCCGCTTCTGCCTGCGGCACTTTCTGGGGGCTGACACAGACGATTACACCTATGAAGCATTGAAGCTGTTCCTGCTGGGTGCAATCTCACGAGCCTTTCAGCCGGGGTGCAAGTTTGAAATCATGCTCTGTCTGGTTGGAGGTCAGGGGGCTGGCAAGTCCACCTTCTTCCGTCTGCTGGCAGTCCGGGATGAGTGGTTCTCCGATGATTTGCGGAAGCTGGACGATGACAATGTGTACCGCAAGCTGCAAGGTCACTGGATTATTGAAATGTCAGAAATGATGGCAACCGCCAATGCCAAGAGCATTGAGGAAATCAAGTCATTTTTAAGCCGGCAGAAAGAGGTCTACAAGATACCTTATGAAACCCACCCGGCAGACCGCCCCCGTCAGTGCGTGTTTGGCGGCACTTCCAATGCCCTTGACTTCCTGCCCCTTGACCGTTCCGGCAACCGTCGCTTTATTCCCGTCATGGTGTACCCGGAGCAAGCCGAGGTTCACATTTTGGAGGACGAAGCTGCTTCCAGAGCCTATATCGAGCAGATGTGGGCGGAAGCGATGGAGATTTACCGAAGCGGCAGGTTCAAGCTGGCTTTCAGCCCCACCATGCAGCGGTATCTCAAAGAACACCAGCGGGATTTTATGCCGGAGGACACCAAAGCCGGAATGATACAGGCGTATCTTGATAAGTACACCGGGAACATGGTTTGCTCCAAGCAGCTCTACAAGGAAGCCTTGAACCATGCCTTTGACGAGCCGAAGCAATGGGAAATCCGGGAAATCAACGAGATTATGAACCAGTGCATTACTGGCTGGCGGTACTTCCCGAATCCAAGAATGTTTTCCGAATATGGCAGACAAAAGGGCTGGGAGCGTGAAAACCCGGCAACGGACTCCGGCAACCCGTCTGAAAAAACGATGGACGGTTTTGTGGAGGTCACAGAACAGATGGAGCTTCCATTCTGAAAATGACAGCCCGTTGCATCCCCTGTTGCTATCCCGTTGCCGAGCCGGTTGCTGGGGAAAACCCCGAAACTATCAGCTTTTCTCCCTTATAACAACCAAAACAACAGAAAAATAAAAGAAAAGTATAAATAGTAAGTAGTGCCAGATTGAGATTGTTTGCAAGGTCTTTTGAAGCCCGTTGCCGGACTTCGTTGCCGACACCCTCTGTCTGGCTATTTTCATGTATGGAGGATAACTGCCTATGGCAAAAAACAAAACAGAGATTCATGTGACCACTGTATTTGACGGGGAACTGGACGCAACCGATGTGTTCGTCAGCCTGATTTCCCAGAAATACGGTAAAATAAATACAAAAGAATATCTTGCTAAAAAGAAAGATATAGGCTATAATGAAGATGAGGTTCAAAAGAGCCAGATACCGTCTGGATTGTGTGGGTAAATGGCTATGATGAACGAAATGGAATACAGAACAATCGGTTCGGCACTTGCCGGGGGCTATCGTGCGGCGGTCTATTGCAGGCTGTCAAAGGACGATGACCTGCAAGGCGAAAGTGCCAGTATCGCCAACCAGCGGGATATGCTGGAAAAATACTGCGAAAAGCAGGGATGGGAGGTTGTGGCAGTCTATCAGGACGATGGCTTCACAGGTCTTAATATGGAGCGTCCTGATTTACAGAGGATGTTGAGAGCTATTGAGCGCAGGCAAATCAACCTTGTCATCACGAAAGACCTCAGCCGACTGGGGCGTAACTATCTGCAAACCGGGCATTTGATTGAGGACTTTTTCCCAAGAAACGGTGTCCGCTATATTGCCATGAATGACGGTATCGACACCCTGCGGGATAACAACGACATCGCCCCGTTCAAGAATATCCTGAACGAGATGTACAGCAAGGATATTTCCAAGAAAGTCCATTCCTCTTATCTTCTGAAAGCGCAGAAAGGACAGTTTACCGGGTGTCTTGCCCCGTTTGGGTATCGGAAAGACCCGGAGGACAAAAACCATCTGCTCATTGACGAGGAAACCGCCCCGATTGTGCGGCTGATTTTCGGATATGCCCTGAACGGTCATGGTCCGAACTATATCCGCAGACGGCTGGAGGAAGAAAAAATCCCCTGCCCCACATGGTGGAACCGGGAACGGGGGCTTCGCAACACCCGAACCAAATGGGAAAAGAAAGACCCGGAAAACGGGCGGTATATGTGGGACTTCTCCGTTATCAAAGACCTTTTGATGAATCCCGTCTACACCGGTGCGATTGCTTCCCAGAAAAAAGACTACCGTTTCAAAATCGGCACAATTGGGGAAAAGAAGCCGGAGGACTGGATTGTGGTGGAGGGACAGCATGAACCGCTGATTGACCGCATGAGCTTTGACATTGTGCAGAACAAGCTGAAATCCCGCCAGCGTCCGGGGCAGACCGATGAAATCAGCCTGTTTGCCGGACTGATAAAATGCGGCGAGTGTGGGAAGTCGCTGACGGTACGCTACACAAACGCAAAACATCCCCAGCGGATTTATTCCTGCAAGACCTACAACGCCTTTGGAAAGAACCACTGCACCCAGCACCGGATTGACTATGACACCCTTTACAGCCATGTGCTGCGGAAAATCCGGGAATGTGCCAGAGCTGCCCTGATGGACGGGGAAGCGGTTGCCGACCGCCTGACCAATACCTGTGAAGCAGAGCAGCGGGAACAGCGGGAAGCAATGGAACGCTCCCTTACAAGGGACGAGGAACGGATTGAGGTTCTGGACAAAATGGTCATGCGGCTTTATGAGGATATGATTGCAGGGCGTATCAGTGAGCAGAATTTCAACACCATGCTGGAAAAGACACAGACCGAGCAGACGGAGCTTAAAACAAAAGTGTCAGAGGGCAGAAAGCGGCTGTCTGATGAAGTCCAGCTTGCCAATGACGCAAAACAATGGGTGGAAGCCATTCAGGAATACGCCAACATCACAGAGCTGGACGCAGCCACCCTCAACCGCTTAATCAAAGAAATCGTCGTGCATGAGCGCATTGACGAGGATAAAACAAGACACATTTCTATCGAAATTCATTTTAATCTCAAACCCATCCCGGAGGTGGAACAGGTCAGTGCCTGACCTGTCCCGCCGGGACGGTTCTCTTAAAAAACACCATATAGATTTTTGTACGCCGCCGCCCGCCATCGAGCAGAGTTTTACACCTAATTGGGGATAAAACAGCTCATGGCGGGCGGCGGCGTTGCCCTTATCGGCACTATCCTTGTACCTCTGCTTTCCGGCTTGTTCGGTTAAGCGCGGGTAGCTGCCTATGCAGAGCATACTTGACGCGATTAACGAATGGATAAAGGAAATCCTTATCGGAGCGATAAACGGTAATCTGTCAACTATGTTCGGGGACGTAAACGAAAAAGTCGGGACTATCGCAAACGAGGTAGGACAGACCCCGCAGGGTTGGAACGCAAATATTTTCAGCATGATACAGACCCTTTCTGAAAATGTAATCGTTCCGATTGCGGGGCTTGTCATTACCTATGTCCTATGCTACGAGCTAATCAGCATGGTAACGGAAAAGAACAATATGCACGACATAGACACATTCATGTTCTTTAAGTGGATATTCAAAGCCTTTGTCGCGGTGTTTATCGTAACCAACACGTTCAACATCACAATGGCGGTCTTTGATATGGCGCAGCATATCGTTTCCGGCGCAGCGGGGGTTATCGGCGGCGATACGAATATCGACGTTGCCGAAGCCCTTGCCGCCATGCAGGAGGGGCTTGAAGATATGGAAATCCCCGAACTGCTCTTACTTGTGCTTGAAACAAGCCTTGTAAGCCTTTGCATGAAAATCATGTCCGTACTGATAACCGTTATCCTCTACGGCAGAATGATAGAGATTTACCTTTACTGTTCGGTATCGCCTATTCCATTTGCGACCATGACCAACAGAGAATGGGGACAGATTGGAAACAACTACCTAAAAGGGCTGTTCGCTCTTGGTTTTCAAGGCTTCCTCATTATGATATGTGTCGGTATTTACGCCGTACTGGTAAACGATATGATAATCGCAGACAATCTGCACAGCGCGGTATTTTCCCTTGCCGCCTATACGGTTATCCTCTGTTTTTCCCTGTTCAAATCCGGCACACTGGCAAAATCCATATTCAACGCCCACTAAGGGCAGAAAGGAGGTATTTTCTTGGCGTATGTACCTGTACCCAAAGACCTTTCCAAAGTCAAAACAAAAGTCGCTTTCAATCTGACAAAGCGGCAAATCGTTTGTTTTGCGGCGGCTCTCTTAATCGGACTGCCGCTGTTTTTTTTGCTCAAAGGCAGCGCAGGGACAAACCTTGCGGCTATGGCGATGATTGTCGTCATGCTCCCCTGTTTCCTGCTTGCCATGTATGAAAAACATGGGCAGCCCCTTGAAGTGGTGGTAAGAAATGTCGTTCAGACAAAGTTTACCCGCCCAAAGGAGCGACCTTACAGAACCGAAAACCTATACGCTGTCTTGGAAAAGCAGCGAAAACTTGAAAAGGAGGTATCAGCGATTGTCAAAAGGACAAACAAAAAAGACGCGGGAAGCCGCAGGAAACAGGCGTAAGCTGACCCGCGCCGAAAAGAAACAGATTGCCGAAGCTATCCGAAAGGCAAAGGGGGACGGCAAAGCCCGCACCGCACAGCAGACCATTCCTTACCTTGCCATGTACCCGGACGGTATCTGCAAGGTTACGGAAAAGAGATATTCAAAGTGCGTCGTGTTCGAGGACATCAATTATCAGCTTGCACAGGCAGACGATAAGACCGCCATTTTTGAAAACTGGTGCGATTTCCTCAACTACTTTGACGCGAGCGTGAGCGTGCAGCTTTCTTTCATCAATCAAGGGACGCAGCGGGAACAGGCAGAAAAAGCTATCACTATCCCGGCACAGGAGGACGCTTTTAACTCTATCCGCACCGAGTATTCGGATATGCTGAAAAATCAGCTTAGTAAAGGCAACAACGGGCTTGTGAAGCACAAATACATTACCTTTACCGTTGAAGCCGATAACAAGGCGGCTGCAAAATCAAGACTTTCCCGTATCGAAACCGACGTGTTTAACAATTTCAAGGTGCTTGGCGTAACCGCCCGCCCCTTATCCGGCTATGAACGCTTAAAGGTGCTGCATGGGGTATTCCACCCGGAGGGCGAGCCGTTCTCCTTTTCCTTTGACTGGCTTACCCCGTCGGGGCTGTCTACAAAGGATTTTATCGCCCCGTCCTCTTTCCGTTTTGGCGAGGGCAGATATTTCCGCATGGGGAAGAAAATCGGCGCGGCGAGCTTCCTTGAAATCCTTGCGCCGGAGCTTAACGACCGTATGCTTGCCGACATACTGGACTTGGAAACAGGGGTAATCGTCAATTTACATATCCGCAGTATCGACCAGTCGGAAGCAATCAAGACCATTAAGCGCAAAATCACAGACCTTGACAAGATGAAGATTGAGGAACAGAAAAAAGCGGTTAGAAGCGGCTATGACATGGATATAATCCCGTCCGACCTTGCCACCTTTGGCAGCGAAGCAAAGAACTTGTTGCAGGACTTACAGAGCCGCAACGAGCGAATGTTTCTCCTTACGTTCCTTGTGGTAAACATGGCAGACACGAAGCGGAAACTGGAAAATGATATTTTCGCTGCGGCGGGTATCGCACAGAAATACAACTGCCGCCTGACACGCCTTGACTATCAGCAGGAAGCAGGGCTTTTATCCAGTGTGCCGATTGGGGAAAACCTTATCCCGATACAACGGGGGCTTACCACATCAAGCACCGCTATTTTCATTCCCTTTATCACGCAGGAGCTTTTTCAGACGGGGCAAGCCCTGTACTATGGCTTGAACGCCCTTTCTAACAACATGATACTCTGCGACAGAAAGCAGCTCAAAAATCCCAACGGGCTTATATTGGGAACGCCGGGAAGCGGAAAATCTTTTGCGGCAAAAAGGGAAATGACAAATGCTTTCCTCATTACCGACGACGACATTATCATCTGCGACCCGGAAGCCGAGTATTTTTCCCTTGTGCAGCGTCTTAATGGGCAAGTGATACGTCTTTCCCCTACGGGCAGGGGCATTGACGGCAAGCCCCAGTATGTAAACCCTATGGACATAAACCTTAATTACAGCGAGGACGACAACCCCCTTGCGCTGAAAAGTGATTTTATCCTTTCCCTTTGCGAGCTTGTTATCGGAGGCAAGGAGGGTTTGCAGCCTGTCGATAAGACCGTCATTGACAGGGCTGTAAGAAATGTGTACCGCCCGTTCCTTGCAGACCCCGACCCGGCAAAAATGCCTATCTTGGGCGACCTTTACGACGAGCTGTTAAGACAGCCGGAGCCGGAAGCTGCCCGTATCGCGGCGGCATTGGAGCTGTATGTTTCCGGCAGCCTTAACGTATTCAACCACAGAACCAACGTGGAACTTTCTAACCGCCTTGTCTGCTTTGATATAAAGCAGCTTGGAAAGCAGCTTAAAAAGTTAGGTATGCTCATTGTGCAAGACCAGACATGGAACAGGGTAACGATAAACCGGGCAGAGAAAAAGGCGACCCGCTACTATATGGACGAATTTCACTTGCTCTTAAAAGAGGAACAGACCGCCGCTTACAGCGTGGAGATTTGGAAGCGTTTCCGTAAATGGGGCGGTATCCCAACAGCCATTACGCAGAACGTCAAAGACCTTTTGGCAAGCCGCGAGGTGGAAAATATCTTTGAGAACAGCGATTTTGTCCTCATGCTCAATCAAGCGCAGGGCGACCGTACTATCCTTGCAAAGCAGCTTAATATTTCCCCGCAGCAGATGAAGTATGTTACCCACACCGAAGCGGGCGAGGGGCTTATCTTCTATGGAAATGTGGTGCTGCCTTTTGTAGACCGCTTCCCGAAAGATACCGAGCTTTACAGGGTAATGACAACGAAGCCGGAGGAAGTTTCCGAAAGCGGAAAGTGAGGTGCAGACCATGAAGCAATATAAATCCCGCGATAAAATCACACAGAAAATGACCCGCGACGGGCTTATTGAGGTAAACGAAACACAGCAGACCGCCGAGCGTATCAGTAAACGGGAACAGGACGCGGATTTTCAAAAGTCCCCGGAGCAGCAAGCGGCGCAGGACGGGACGCAGCTTCAAGGTGTAGCGTCCCAAACTTCCCCGTTACCCCACGCACCGGGAGCTTCCCCCGCAAGGGACACCGCCACAGCAGAGCGCGTTATGGAGCATATCGAAGCAGCACAGACCCGCAGAGCCAGTAAAAAAGCGGTACATAAAGCACAGGAGGAAGTTACCGTACAAACAACATCTTCCCGCTTGCAGTTTACCGAGGAAGAACTTGCCGTCCCGGAACTGGAATGCTATATTGAGAAATCAAACAAAGCCGCTGACCGACTGGACGCAGCAAAGGCAGCTATCCCGAAGCAAAAGAAACTGGTTAAGGAGCGCACCTTTGACGAAGCCGCAGGAAAGGCAAAGACCCGACTTCACTTTGAAGAACAGGAAAAACCGATACCCGGCGGCAAAAAAGGAAACCCGCTGTCCCGCCCCGCACAGGAAGCAGGGATTTTCGTCCACAACAAGATACATTCCGTTGAAAAGGACAATTCCGGCGTTGAGGGGGCGCATAAATCGGAGGAACTTGCCGAGCGCGGCGCGAAATACGGGGCGCGGAAGTTAAAACAGGGCTACCGCAGCCATAAGCTGAAACCTTACCGGGAAGCGGCAAAGGCAGAAAAGGCAGCATTTAAGGCAAACGTCAACTTCCAGTATCACAAAACCCTGCACGACAACCCGCAGCTTACTTCTAACCCGCTTTCCCGTTTCATGCAGAAACAGCAGATAAAACGCCAGTATGCAAAGGCGGCAAAGAAAGGAGGGGCAAAAGCCGCAGCGGAAGCCACAAGAAAGACGGCGAAGAAAACCGCCGAGGAAACGAGGAAAGCCGCCGCATTTGCGGCAAGACACCCGGCGGGCATTTTGATTGCAGTTGCCGCGCTGCTTCTCTTTATTATGATTTCCGCAGGGCTGTCCTCTTGCGGGGCTATGTTTTCGGGCTTGACAAACGGGGTGCTTGGCACTTCCTACACATCCGAGGACAGCGACCTTGTGGCAGTTGAAAACAACTATGCCGCATTGGAAAACGGGCTGCAAAGTGAGATTGACAATATCGAAAGCACCCACCCCGGCTATGATGAATACCGCTACGACCTTGACAGTATCGGGCATAACCCCCACGAACTTGCGTCTTATTTGACCGCCCTCTTGCAGAGCTACACCCCGCAGAGCGCACAGGCAGAGCTTGAACGTATCTTTTCCATGCAGTACACCTTGACGCTGACCGAGGAAGTGGAAATACGCTACCGCACCGAAACAAGTACCGACCCGGAAACCGGGGAAACCACCACCGAGGAAGTCCCTTATGAGTATTACATCTTGAATGTGAAACTGACAAATAAGCTGATTTCCGAGCTTGCGGAGGAACTTCTTACGCCACAGCAGCTTGAAATGTTTCATGTGTACTTGGAAACAAGCGGCAACAAACCGCTGATTTTTGGCGGCGGTTCTCCCGACGGAAGCCCGTCTGAGGATTTAAGCGGCGTGGAGTTTGTAAACGGTACGCGCCCCGGAAATCAAGAGCTTATGGAACTTGCAAAACAGCAAGTCGGAAACGTGGGCGGCTACCCTTACTGGTCTTGGTACGGCTTTAACAGCCGCGTGGAATGGTGCGCCTGTTTTGTATCATGGTGCTACAATCAAGCCGGAAAAAGCGAACCCCGATTTGCGGGCTGCGAATGGCAGGGTGTCCCTTGGTTTCAGTCAAGGGGACAATGGGGCGCACGCGGCTATGAGAATATCGCACCGGGCGACGCAATCTTTTTCGATTGGGATTTAGACGGTGTTGCCGACCATGTGGGGCTTGTGCTTGGCAGGGACGGCAGCCGCGTCTATACCGTTGAGGGCAATTCCGGCGACGCTTGCAAGATAAAGAGCTATGACCTTAACTATCAATGTATCAAAGGCTACGGGCTGATGAACTGGTAAAGCAGCCCAAAAAAAGAAAGGAGAAATGACCTATGGCAAACAATAAAATCGACCGTATCAATAAGGAAATCGCAAAGACCCGCGAGAAAATCACAGAGTATCAGAACAAGTTAAAAGGACTGGAAGCGCAGAAAACCGAAGCGGAAAACCTTGAAATCGTGCAGCTTGTACGAGCTATGCGTCTGACCCCGCAGGAACTGAACGCTATGCTGTCCGGCGGCGGTATTCCCGGCATGACTGCCGCACCCGCAGAAGAAAACGAACAGGAGGAAAATGCAGATGAAGAATAAACTGAAAAAGACCATGACTGCCCTTTGTGCCGCCCTTATCCTTATGGGCGGTTTTTCTGTCCCTGCCTATGCACAGGGCGCAGCCACAGAGCCGCCCGCCGGGGACGCGACCAACGACAGTAATGTAGTTGTGGAGGAAAAAGAGGAAACGCCGCCCCTTACCCCAAAGGGAAACGCTACACTGGTTGACGATTACGGCGGCAATAAGCAACTTATCACTGTTACCACCAAAGGCGGCAACTATTTCTATATCCTCATTGACCGCGCCGCCGAGGGCGAACAGACCGTACATTTCCTAAATCAAGTGGACGAAGCCGACCTTATGGCACTGACCGAAAACGGCGAAGCTGCCAAAAAGCCGGAAATCTGTAACTGTACGGAAAAATGCGAAGTCGGAAAGGTAAACACGTCCTGCCCGGTATGTGTTACCAGTATGACAGGCTGCACAGGCAAAGAACCTACCCCAACACCAACGGAGCAGCCGGAAGAACTGAAAGAAAAAGGCGGCAATCCCGGTGTGGTGCTTGCCTTAGTCCTCTTTGCCCTGCTTGGTGGCGGCGCAGCGTTCTACTACTTTAAGTTTCTAAAGCCGAAGCAGAATGTAAAGGGCGATACCGACCTTGAAGATTTTGAATTTGAGGACTACGACGAGGACGAGCCGGAAGCAGATACCGGGGAAACTCCCGAAGATGAAGAAACGGAGGAAGAAACCCTATGACCCTGTTTACCAACAATCCCTTTGAAAAGATGATGATACAGAAACCGAACGGGCGGCGTGATAATGCGCCGCCTGTTCCTTATCCCCCTGCTTGTGCTTCCTGCCCTTACAAGGGACAGTCCCCTTGTGTGGGGTACTGTCTGAAACAGGTACAGGAGAAAAAGAAAACCGAGCCGGAACGCTGAAAGGAGGAACTTATATTTGATTTTAGTTATCGCAGAAAAGCCCAGTGTGGCACAGACAATCGCTGCCGTACTGGGGGCAAAGGAAAAGAAAGACGGATTTCTCACAGGAAGCGGCTATATCGTTTCTTGGTGCGTGGGACATTTGGTAGGGCTTGCGGAAGCTGCCACCTACGGGGAACAATATAAAAAGTGGAGCTATGACAGCTTACCGATTTTGCCGCAGGAATGGAAGTACACCGTTGCTTCTGACAAGGAAAAGCAATTCAAAACCCTAAAAGAGCTTATGCACCGGGCAGACGTTTCCGAAGTCGTCAATGCCTGCGACGCGGGGCGCGAGGGCGAACTCATTTTCCGCTTTGTCTATGAAATGGCGGGCTGCAAGAAACCTATGCGCCGCCTTTGGATTTCTTCTATGGAGGACAGCGCAATCAAAGAGGGCTTTTCCCGTCTGAAGAACGGCGAGGAATACGACGCGCTCTTTGCTTCCGCATTGTGCAGGGCAAAGGCTGACTGGTTAATCGGTATCAATGCCACCCGCCTTTTCTCTGTCCTTTACAATCATACCTTGAACGTGGGACGCGTACAGACCCCGACCTTAAAAATGCTTGTTGACCGGGACGCAGCGATTACCACATTTAAGAAAGAAAAATACTACCATGTGCGCCTTGTCTTATCCGGCGCGGAAGCTGCAAGCGAAAAACTATCTGACCGTTCCGAAGCTGACAAGCTGAAAGCTGCTTGCGAAGTGTCAAAAGCAGTCTGTGCTTCCCTTGTGAAAGAGAAAAAGACCGCAGCCCCGCCGAAGCTCTTTGACCTTACTTCTTTACAGAGGGAAGCAAACCGCCTGTTCGGTTATACCGCAAAGCAGACCCTTGACCTTGCACAATCTCTGTATGAAAAAAGACTTCTTACTTATCCGAGAACAGACAGCGCATTTCTGACCGACGACATGAGCGACACAGCGGCGGGCATTATCAAGCTGCTTTGTGGGAAATTTTCTTTTATGGCGGGAAAAGACTTCACGCCGGAGCTTGGAAAGGTGCTGAACAGTAAAAAGGTATCAGACCACCATGCCATTATCCCGACTATGGAGCTTGCAAAGACCGACCTTGCCACGCTGCCGGAAAGCGAAAGGAATATCCTTACCCTTGCCGGGGCGCGTCTGCTCATGGCGACCGCTGCACCGCATACCTTTGAAGCGGTTACAGCAGTTTTTGAATGTGCCGGACAGTCTTTTATCGCAAGGGGAAAAACGGTGCTGTCCGACGGGTGGAAAGAGATTGACCGAAGATACAGGGCAGCCTTAAAGAACAAGCCCGAAACGGACGACGCAGACAGTGACACAGAAAAGACCCTGCCGCCATTTACCGAGGGACAGACCTTTGAAAATCCGACGGCAAAGGTAACGGAGCATGACACAACACCGCCAAAACCTCACAACGAAGCGTCGCTGCTCTCTGCTATGGAGCGCGCCGGAAGTGAGGACACCGACCCGGACGCAGAACGCAAAGGGCTTGGAACTCCCGCCACCCGCGCCGCCGTCATTGAAAAACTGGTAAAGGGCGGCTTTGTGGAGCGAAAAGGCAAGCAGCTACTTCCCACAAAGGACGGTATCAATCTTGTGTGTGTCCTGCCGGACACCTTGACAAGCCCGCAGCTTACCGCAGAATGGGAAAACAATCTGACGCAGATTGCCAAAGGCAAGGCAGACCCCGCCGCATTTATGGAGGGTATCGAGGATATGGCGCGGGAACTGGTAAAGACCTATCCGTTTCTTTCTGATGATAAAGCGCAGATGTTCAAGCCGGAACGGGAAGCGTTGGGAAGCTGCCCCCGCTGCGGTTCTCCTGTCTATGAGGGAAAGAAAAACTACTATTGCAGCAATAAGGAATGTAGCTTTACCATGTGGAAAAATGACCGTTTCTTTGAAGAACGAAAAGTAACCTTTACCCCCAAAATTGCCGCTGCACTCTTACAATCCGGCAAAGTAAATGTGAAAAAGCTCTATTCCCCAAAGACGGGCAAAACCTACGACGGAACTATCGTATTGGCTGATACAGGCGGGAAATATGTCAACTACCGCATTGAACTGTCGAAGAAGAAATAACTGAATAGCAAGCATAGGAAAAGAGTACCCTTTTCCGTAAAATCCCTGCTTTCTCTACCGAGAACGGCGGGGATTTTTGCTTGTTGGGAAGTTTCCCAAACCCTCTGTTTTATGGAGGGTTTTACCCTCTGAAACCGAAGAAAGGAGGTTACACATGGCAAGTTTACGGGACACCGTAAAGGACTATCAAGAAGAATTAAGGGACGGTATCGCTTGGGTGGCGTTTTGGAAAACGGGACGTTCTTGGAACGCCGAATATTTCCACCTTGAAATGAGCGACTACATTTACCCGGAGGACAGAAGCCGCATGGAAGAAATCAAACAGGCTGACCCTGCCGCCGTTGTGGTAAACGGCTATTATTCCGGCTATCTTGGCGAGGATATGAACCTTGACGAGCTGACCGCCGGGGTGCGCCGCCACTACGAAAACGGATATAGCAATATCGGGGAATTTATCGAAGCCCACGACGACAGGCTGCCGCCGGAGCTTATCGAGGAAGCAAGAGCCGCCGCCCACGCTGCGGGGCTTCCTTTCTCTGAAAAAGCCTACCGGGACGGCGAAGAACCCGACCCCTATATTTTTGACGGGAGCATGAGCATGGAGGACTACGAACTTATGCACCGTATGATTGAAAACGAAAGGAGCGAACGCATGGTAGAAACGATTTTAAGCGGGTATCTTTCTAATCTTGGAAAGTACACCGAGGGCAGACCTGCGGGCGAATGGGTATCATTCCCCACGACTGCCGAGCATTTGAAAGAAGTCTTTGACCGTATCGGGATAGACGGCAAAAACTACGGGGAGCTGCATATCACAGAATACCAGTCCTCTATTGCAGGACTGGCAGGAAAATTGACCGAGCTTGAAAGCCTTGACGAACTGAACTATTTGAGCGAACTTTTGAAAATGCAGTTTGACGACGACCGGGAAAAATTTGTTGCAGCTATGGAATACGGCGACCATACAAGGGACTTGCAGGATATTATCAACCTTGCACAAAACCTTGATTGTTACTGGCTTTACCCGTCCGTACAGAGTGAGGAAGATTACGGGCATTATCTGATTGAAGAACTGGACGAGTTGGAGCTGCCCGAAGAAGCAAAAAAATATTTCATGTATGAGGAATACGGGCGGGACGCTGCTATCAATGACGGGGGCAGCTTTACCGAGCAGGGCTATATCTACAATAACCGCAACACCTTTACACAGTGGTACGACGGGCGCGACGTGCCGGAGGAATACCGGGTAACGCCGCAGCCGCCAGTACAGGAAAAGGAACAGGCAGACCTTGACGCTTCCGCAGCCATACAAACCGCCGCCACAGAGCAGCCCCCGGTTCTCCCGATTATCCTATCTTCTGAAAAGCCCGCCGATAAAATGAAAGAGATTACCGACCGACTGGAACAGGGAATTTTAGGACTGTATGAAAGCGACCGTTACGCCGATTATCTGCGTACCATGTCAAAATTCCATGATTACAGCCTTAACAATACAATCCTTATCGCCATGCAGGGCGGCAATCTTGTGAAAGGCTATAAACAATGGGAAAAGGAATTTGACCGCCATGTAAAGCCCGGAGAAAAAGCTATCAAGATACTTGCACCGTCCCCGTTTACCGTCAAGAAGCAGGTGGAAAAAATCGACCCGGACACCCAAAAGCCTGTTTTCGATAAGGACGGAAAACCTGTTACCGAAGAAAAAGAAATCAAGATACCCGCTTTTCGTGTAGTATCTGTCTTTGATATTTCACAGACCGAGGGAAAAGAACTTCCTGCCCTTACCTATGAGCTTACGGGCAACGTGGAACAATACAAGGATTTTTTCGCTGCCCTTGAAAAGACTTCCCCGTTTGCTATGGGATTTGAAGCACTAAGCGGCGGCGTAAAAGGACGCTGCAATTATGAGGAAAAGCGTATCTTCATCAACGAGGGCATGGACGAATTGCAGAATATCAAGACCGCAATCCATGAAATCGCCCACGCCACGCTGCATGATACCGCCCTTGCCATGCCGGAACGCCCCGACCGCCGCACCCGCGAGGTACAGGCGGAAAGCGTCGCCTATGCGGTCTGCCAACATTACGGGCTTGATACGTCGGACTATTCTTTTGGGTATATCGCCGGGTGGAGCAGCGGAAAAGAACTTGCAGAACTGAAAGGCTCTCTTGAAACAATCCGCAGCACCGCCGCAAATCTGATTGATACCATAGACGGACATTTTGCAGAAATCCAAAAGGCACAGGATAAGGAACAGACCACCGAACAGGCACAGCCCGCACAGGAAGCCGCCAAACAGCCCGAAACAAAAGCAGCCGCGCCGGAGCTTCCCGAAGAAACAGCCCCGGTACAGGAAAAAGAAGCACAGCCGGAACAGGCTGCACCCGCCGCCCCTTATTATACTATCAATGAAGCTGCCGCCAAACGTGCAAAGGATATGAACAGTTTTTCCGATTATAAGCAAGGCAGCGCGACGGCTGAATACAGGCACTATGTAGATGAAGCCGTACAACTTGCAGAAAGGCAGAAACAGCGGGTAGACCCGATGTACCATGAGAAAATCGACAGCCTGCTTGACACCTATGCCCGGAAACTGGCGGCGAACATGAATAAAGGCTATGAGATTGACGCGCGTGTTCCCTCTATCCTGATTGCGGGCGGCTCTAACTTCCCCACAAGGAAGAAAGAAAAGCAGAACGCAGCCCGCGACAGCAATTACCGGGAATGGCAGGACATACAAGGGCTTCTTGATAAAATCCGCAGTACCGGCATGGGCGGTATCAGCGCAGACGACCCGCAGGCAGTACAGAAGTTAGAAAAGAAACTGGAAAGCCTTGAAAAATCACAGGAAACCATGAAAGCCGTAAACGCCTACTACCGCAAGCATAAGACCCTTGACGGCTGCCCGCATTTACCGCCGGAGGAACTGGAAAAATTGAAAGCAGACATGGCGAGCAGTTGGCATTTGGAGGACAAGCCCTTTGCGACTTGGGCGTTATCCAACAACAGCGCAGAAATCCGGCGCGTGAAAGACCGTATCAAATCCCTTTCACAGCAAAAAGAAATCGGTTTTGTAGGTTGGGAATTTGACGGCGGCAAGGTGGAAGCAAACACCGAAGCGAACCGACTGCAAATCTTCTTTGAGGATAAGCCGGACGAAGCCACGCGGGAAGCCTTAAAAAGTAATGGCTTCCGTTGGTCGCCAAAAGCCGGGGCATGGCAGCGGCAGCTTACCAGTAACGCCTACTATGCGGCTGATTATGTGAAAGCGATTGCTCCCCTTACCGGGGAAAAGCCTACCGAGTTACAGCGGGCGCATATCCGGCAGCAAAAGGTAGCTGCACAGGAACAACCCGCACAGGAGCAGCCGGAGCAGGAAGCCCCACAGGACAAAGACACCTTTTCCATTTATCAGATAAAAGGCGGGGACGAAACAAGGGACTTGCGTTTTGAGCCTTACGACCGTCTGATTGCCGCCGGACACCGGGTAGACCCGAAAAACTATGCCCTTGTCTATTCCGCACCTCTTACGCCGGGGACTTCCCTTGAAGATATTTACACCCGCTTTAATATCGACCACCCGAAAGATTTTAAGGGACACAGCCTTTCTGTTTCCGACGTAGTGGTGCTTCATCAGAACGGGCAGGACACCGCCCACTATGTAGACAGCTTCGGTTATAAGAAAGTGCCGGAATTTTTGCAGCCGGAAAACTATCTGAAAACTGCCGAGCAGACCACCGAGCAAAACTACAACATGATTGACGGGCAGATAAACAACACCCCGACCGTCGCAGAATTGGAAGCAAAGGTAAAGACAGGAGAAACCATTTCCCTTGTTGACCTTGCGGAAACTGTCAAGGCTGACAAGGAACGTGGCAAGGCAGCAAAAACGGAAAAGAAGCCCTCTATCCGGGCGCAGCTTAAAGCAGCGAAAGAACAGACACCGAAGAAACAGGCAAAACAGAAAACACAGGATTTGGAAAGGAGCTGACGCATGAATAAGTTTGAAAACGTGGATATTTTCGCTTCTCTTGACGCTATCATGCGGCAGAATACAGGATTTTTCCAAAGTGATTTTGACATTGACAAGGAGATTATCGCAAAAGCAGCGGCAAGCCCTAACAGAGAGGATAAGACGCTGCTATGGTTTTGCCGCCCGTCCGGGACGCATTGTTTTAAGGAGCGCGACGTGTTCCTAAAGGATACCGCCGCCCACAATACATGGTGTTTTTACAAAGAGCAGACCTGCGACTGCGTTCTTGCCTATGCCGTCGAGCTGACGGGCAGGGAGCGCGGGAAAATCAAAGGCAATCTTTATGAGCTTGACTATGCAAGGCAGTATGAGCGCGTTAAGGACAATGCGCTTGCCGCCGACACAGTCAAGTTGATTTATGAGCATGGGACAAGGGAGATACCCGCCGGACAGCATTTTAACGGAAATCCCGATACTTCTTTAGGGAAGTTTGAACACTTTGAAGCAGTACCCAACGACCCGGACGCGCTACAATTCCTTTTACGGGAAGAAAAGCAAAAACGGGATAAACTGACACCGGGCGACTTCAAGGAACATACCGCCGCCCTGCGTGCTGGGCTGATTGAAGCCGAAGCGCGGCGCATTGTGCAGGAAATGAAGCGCAGGGACACGCCCAATAGCCCTAATAGGACACATTTCATGGTGGAGCTGTCCCCGACATTTATGCAGCTTGCGTCCTCTAAGGACACCGACCGTCTGTTTTCCATGTTGCCCTATAAGACACTTTCCTTTTCCAAAATCGAGGGCAGACATGGAACATACGCCTTGATTGATAAAAATGAAAACCGGGGCACAGATATTCGCAGGGTGCGCCCCTCAATCCGGGCGCAGCTTGCCGCTGACAAAAGAAAAGCCGCCCCGAAAAAGGCGGCTGTAAAATCAAAAAATCACGAATTGGAGGTATGAGCATGATTAGACTGACAGTTGAAGAAACAAACCTGTTGAGCATTTACAATGAGGACGGCAAACGTGGGCTTACAGAAAACATCAACGCTGCGCTGCCGTTCATGGACGAGGATATGCGGGAACTGGCGAAACGCACCCTTGCGAAAATCGCACCTCTGACAGAAAATGAGTATGCGGAGCTTGCTATTTTCGCCGCTGATGAGGTATGACCGGGATAAAGCGGCTTACACCACCCCAAAGCCGGAAAGTCAACAGCCTTATAAAAAAGGAGTGCTGCAACTGCGATAACGGACACTGTATTTTACTGGACGACGGGGAGGAATGTGTCTGCCCGCAGCTTATTTCCTATTCGCTTCTTTGCAAATGGTTTCAGACCGCCGTATTGCCCCTTGATAAGCTGCTGTATGCAGAGCTTTTCAAGACCGAGGATAAAAAGCGTTGTACCGAGTGCGGAACTTCTTTTGCGTCCACCTCTAACAGCGTCAAATACTGCCCGGACTGCCGGAAGCGTATTACCCGCAGACAGGCAGCGGAGCGCATGAGAAAACGGCGCGCCCTTGTTACGTAGTAGGGGCAAAAAAAGCCTTGATTTACGGGGCTTTCAGTGCTTGAAAATGACGCGGCAAGGGTTTTATACCTTATCCCCTAAAAATGACGTTCTATTGCGTAACAGATACCAAAAACGCACCTACATAAAACAGGGCGCGGACAGTCTTTTGTTGGCTGTCTGCGCCCTGTTCTTTTACTTTATTCGTGCAGTTCTTCTATATCCTTTATTCGGTTTTCCAATAGGATATACAGCTCTCCATTCTCTCCCCTTATAACCAGAGTATCATTTTCATCGGAATAAGTTCCATATTCCACACATTCTATATATCCGATAAGTGTATTTCCGTCCTCAAAAGTAATTTGGATTTTACTGTCTGCGTTAATATAAGTTTCTACGCCATAACTGCCATTTTCTAATGTTATTCTGTAACATGGTGTAATACCAACCATTTTCATAATTATTCCCGTTCCTTTCCTTTCTTCCGTTCCGGCTCTTTGCCTTGCCGCAAAATATTGTCTATGTTCTGTTTGATAACGTCGTATTCCTTGACCTGTTTTTTCAGCTTGCCATAATCAGCGTAAAGGGCTTCTTTTTGCGCTTGTAGTTTCCCGTATTCTTCCTGCATGGCGGCAAGATTGGGGAGTTTAGTAACGCCCGCCGCTTTCAGTGTCTTTACTGCCGCTTCATGGAGTATCAGACTGCTTTCCTGCTTTGCCCGGTATGCGTCCTTATCCTTTGCCCTGCGGTATGCTTCATAGACAGGTTTTGTCTTTTGGTAGGTAGTAACGTGCTTCATCAGCACCGCCATATCTGCAAGACGCTTTTCCACGCTCTTTAATGCGTCTGCTGTCTTTTCATTTTCCGCATTTACTTCCTCAATCCGGCTGACTAAATCTGCGTACTGCTCAATCTTATGTTCTGTCAAGAAATTCATAGTCTTTGCAGCCAGTTTCAGATTATGGATTTTCGCCCACTGTTCATAGCCCCGGCTCTCTTGTGCCTTGATACTGTTTTCAATGTCAATAAGCAGCGATACGCCGCGCTGCTCTTTGGGAGCTTTCGCTGCCTTTGTGCGTTTGCCCTCTATCCGTTCTCTTATGGCTTCCTCTGTATAATCTGTACCGAGAGTTTTCAGACGGGTAAAGCGTTCCTGTCCGGGAGCGCGGCAGGAGATATATTTTCCCGGCTTTATCTCATAACCCGCTGCCTGTAACCGCTGCAACAATTCTTCAAAACTTGCTACTTGGGGGATAAGCGTATCAACGGCAATTTTCAGCTTGCCTTTCCAACTTGTACCGACCTTTTCCGCTTGATATTCTGCATAGCTTTTTCCCTTGCTGCCTTTGCCCGGAACGACAACAGACAGCCCGTTTTCCCGGCACAGCTTATCGCTCATGTTCCGTATGCCGTAGTAACTGCGCTTATTGGAATTGTACTTATGGTAGTCAACAAAATTGACCGCACAAAAAATGATATGGTTATGGATATGCCCTTTGTCTATGTGGGTAGTTAAGACGTATTCATGCTGTCCCTTTGTTACCGCGTCGGCAAGCTGCTTTCCGATTTCGTGGGCTTTCTCATAATCTACTTCTCCCGGCTCAAAGGACTGTATCAAATGGTGGGCGAGATTGTTTCCCTTATCTATGGCTTGTGCAAGCGTAAATCCAAACTCAATATCTGCCGTTTCATAGCTGCACCCAAAGGAGGACACAAGCATTTTCCCGTCTGTTTTATCCGGGTTTTGGATATAGTCAAGGGCTTTGCTCAACGTGCTTTTAATAGGCTTAATCTTTGTAACCGCCATATCTCCGCAAGCACCCCCTTTATTTCCTCTATGTCCTCTTGGTAAACGCTGCCTGTCGCATTGACACGCTTTGCAATCTGATTGATGTTGACCCCGATTTTCTGTATCTCTGCTGTCATGCCTTTTATATCGCTATGGTCTGTCTGAATGATATACCCGTCAATGGCAATCTTGCGAAGATACGCCGCCATGTTCCGGGTAGGGACAAGCTTCATTTTCTGTTCAATCAATGCCCTTTCTTCCTCTGTTACATAGAATTTGATTTGTATTTTTCTTTTGCGTCCGTTCATGCAATCGCTCCTTTCCATTCCGAGGGTTTGGGACACTTCCCAACAAGCAATTTTCAACCGACGCACCGCAGGACGGGAGGGCGAAAATACGGAAAAGGGTACTCTTTTCCTATGCTTGCTACGAAACTTTATCCCTTACTACCTACAACACCGGGAACGGCAAATTTGACGAACTTTCCCAAAAGAAAAACGCCGCAATCTGCGACGTTTCAATCACTCTATATAAACAAAAACGAGAGAACTTTATTCCCCCGTTTCGTCGTTGTTGGCTTCCTCTATTCCTTTTGCAGTAGCAGACAGGATTTTCAAATCTTTTTCGCTCATACCGTCAAGCATAGTATCGAGCTGACGGCGGCGCGTGGATTTCTCCTGTTCCCGTTCCGGGAAAAAGAACTGGTCTACTGATACATCAAGCAGGGTTACAAGCTCATATAAAATCTGTAAACTTGGGTGCTGCCCGCTGTTCTCAATGGACGCGATATATCGGGGCGCAATATTCAGCGTATCGGCTAACTGATTGCGTGATATTCCCTTTGCTTTTCTTGCTGCTTTAATGGCTTGCCCGAAAGCCTTAAAATCAAATTTTTCTTTGTTCTGCTTCATAGTCATTTCACCCAACTACATTGTATATTTCATCTTCCTTTCGAGATATGATTACACACAGCACATTATTGACTGAAATAGAGCATATCATATACTTGATATTATTCGGCTATCCGAGTATAATTATACTGGTAAAATTTGAGGAAAGGGCGTTTTGATTATGGAATATATGTCTTGTCCCGAAGCGGCAAAGAAATGGGGAATTTCTGAAAGACGAGTACAGATACTTTGTAGCGAAAATCGCATACCGGGCGTTTCAAAACTGGGGTATATGTGGCTGATACCAAAAAACGCGGAAAAACCTTTTGATATGAGAAAGAAACAACATAAAATGCAGATACAATAAACAAACAAATAAACCTTACAACAACTGTAAGTGGTGTGGTTGCTTCTTATGCAGTAAAATTATATTCGTAAGATAAGCGTAAGCAAAAAATGTGAGGTGTGAGATATGAATGATACAAAAAAACTATTAGAAGTACGCGACTTGCACAAAGCATATTCCAAAGAGGGGGTTCCAACAAAAGCACTAAACGGAATTACCTTTGATGTTCTGAATGGCGAATATTTGGGAATTATGGGAGCCAGCGGTTCTGGAAAAACAACATTGTTGAATTGTATTGCTACGGTCATTAAACCAACCTCTGGACAAATTTTACTTTCAGGTGCCAATATAAGCTCTTTTGATGGCACGAAGTTGGCTGAATATCGTGGCAACAAGATTGGTTATCTATTTCAAGATTTTGCTTTACTTGATAATCTAACTGGTAAAGAAAATATTATATTGCCTTTATCAATTCATAATATTGACATTGTTACAGCGGAAAAAAAGCTAAAAGATATAGCAGATTTTCTTGGAATTACAGACGTTCTTTCTAAATTTCCGTCACAAATGTCGGGCGGTCAAAAACAACGCGTAGCTGCTGCACGTAGTTTGATTTCTGACCCCGATATTATTTTGGCTGATGAACCTACAGGTGCATTAGATACAAAATCAGCACGTTTACTCATGGAGAAGTTACAGGAAATCAATCTTAGGCGTGGACGCACAATCCTAATGGTCACGCATGACCCTAACGCCGCGAGTTTCTGTTCTCGTATTTTGTTCATTCAAGACGGTGTTATTTTCCATGAGTTACGTCGTAAAATTCCAAATGAAACACAGGAAGATTTTTATGCACGTATTTTACAAGTGATGGCTCAAATGGGGGGAGGAAGTGCAAATGTTCTTTAATCTCACATGGCGAAACGCCAAACGGAGCCGTAGCGAAAACCTAATTTATTTTCTGACAATGATAACAGCCGTAGCAATGTTTTATATAGTGCTTTCTCTTGGACAACAGGACGTAATACGTTTTTTAAGTGAAATTGAGAGCGACGCAGTAGAACGGTTGCTTACTAATCTTTTACCGACGGTTTATCTTTGTGCTTTATTATTTGTGTTCTTTCTCGTAGTATTTGCAAACAAATATCAACTTGAATGTCGTAGTCGAGAACTGGGGCTTTATTTGATGTTTGGAATGACAAAGATTAAATTATTTATTCAAATAATGACAGAGGGGCTAATCACGTCGTTTTTAGCTCTTTTAGGAGGGCTTGTATGCGGTGGCTTTTTATCCGAAGCTATAAGTCTTACAACCGCGCGTTTAGTAGGGCATGGTATCATTACACACCAATTAAGTTTTTCTGTAAGTGCCGCTATTTTCACATCGTTAGGCTTCTTGATTATTCAGTTTGTAGCATTGTTTGTTCTATGCGGAAAGCTGTTCCGTAAAGAGCTACATCAACTTGTTTATGGAGAGATGGCGAAAAAGCAACGCACAGGGAATCCATATGTAAGTTTCGTATCGTTTGCTATAGGCACCGTAATTTTGCTTGTCGCGTACTGGATTGTTGTAGAGCATTTTATGGCTGCGAGTGGGGCAATGCTGCTTATTGCCGTTTTACTTGGAATTATCGGAACAATTCTATTTATTCGAGGACTTGCAAGAATTTTGAGTATATGGGCAGCTTCTATAAAACACAAAGCCACAAGAGGACTTTATGTATTTACTTTACGGCAGTTGCATGAAAATGTCGTTAATAAATATATTTCAATCAGCGTAGCGTCCATTCTGATGATGCTTACTATTATGTTAATTACCGACGGCTCAGTGCGCATAATGTCATATGGAAGTGAATTGACACGAGGTACTTCTGTTTATGACTTTACTGTAATGGGCAACGACCAAATTGTTGAGAAGTATCTTTCCAACGAACAAATTCGTCCTTATGTATCAAATCTGAACCGTATGGAAATAGGAAATATAAAATCCACTGCTTCGGATGGGATAAGTTCTCCTGTTGATTGGTCGAAATTTAGGAAACAAATCGTGCAGCATTTACCTCAAGATGTAGTAGACCCTGCCACACAAGAAGATGGTATGTATAGTTTTGGCTCCGACCAACCTGCTGCCTTAAACCTTTTAGGTCTTATTGATACTGGTAGTTCTTCTCCTTATTTGCTTCCTGTATCTTCCTATAATCGGTTATTGGATGCCGCGGGAGAAAAACAGATTAGCCTTGGGAACAATGAAGTTGTCTATTATCTCAACCCAGATTTTTTAGGTAATGCTCAAGATGAAACGGTTACACTGTTAAATCAAATTGCAGCAGACGCACAGGCGAATAATGAAGCGTTGCTTTCTATCAACGAAAGACCATTTTATCTTGTTCCCTCTGTACCGATGAAAGGGTTGACCGCAGATGAAAATATCAAGATTATAACTGCATTGATTGTTTCAGATGAGATATATTCAGAATTTGTAAATTCAGACACTTGTATGGTTTATTGGAACTTTTGTATTCCTAATGAACTTGTTGAAACAAAAGGTTTAATGTTACCGATTATGGAAGCTCGTGATTTGTTAAAACCATCTGGTCTATATTACGAAAGCTATCTTAATAATTTTGGGCGACAATTATTTTATGTTATTTCCGGAAGTTATACAACACTATACATGGGATTTATGTTTTTGATTATTGCGTGTGCATTACTTGCCCTGCAATTCTTGACGCAAATGCAAACTACAAAATCAAGGTATCTAACACTCTCTATTTTAGGAGCACGACGTGAACAAATTAAGCGTTCTATCAACCAACAAGTATTATGGTATTTCCTGCTTCCTCTTATATTAGCGTGTATCAGCGGAGCAGTAGGGATATATGCCATGCAGCTATATTTATATTCAGGAGCGGCACACCTTGAACAGTCCTATCCTCTTTTAATTGCTATGGCTGTTATTGTTGTTCTTGTTATGGTAATTTACGGTGTGGCTGTTGCTCGAACAGCTAATCGTGAAATAGGAAAGCTCAATTACAAGCCCAATTCTTAACAGGCTTATAAATATTATGGGAAAGGAGGCGGACATATTGGCAAAGATAGTTGTGGTTGAAGATGATGTTTATATGCGAGAAGAACTGTTGAACTTATTAGAAAAATCGGGATATGATACGATTGGATTATCGGATTTTGAAAACGCAGTATCAGAAATAGCAGCATATTTTCCCGACTTAATTTTGCTTGACATCAATCTTCCCTTTCGTTCGGGTTTTGAAATATGTAAAGAGTTGAAAGCTAAACAGATTGGTACGGTACTCGTATTGACTGCAAGAGATAAATTGCAGGACGAACTGCACGCATTAGACTTGGGGGCTGATGACTATTTAACAAAACCTTGTAATATGTCACGTTTACTTGCCCGAATTAAAAATCTTCTTCGACGTAAAGAAGAACAGGTACAGCAAGGGTTACTTGATGGAGGTGGTTTTTTACTTGACCCGAATACCTTTACAATTTATGTAGGGAATAGCTCTTACCTTATGCCACCGAACGAAGGAAAAATATTACTTGCTCTCTTGAAAAATAGCCCTAAGATTGTTTCTAAAAAAGAATTATGCATTAGACTATGGGGAACAGAAGAATTTATAGACGAAAATGCATTACAAGTAAATTTTACTCGGCTGCGAAAAACGCTTCGTGAATTTGGTCTTGAAGAACGTATAGAAACAGTGCGCGGTCAAGGCTACCGCTTGAAAGAGCAGGTGCGCTTATGAATAAGTTGAAAATACTTTTAATCTATATTTCCTCTAACCGGGTATGGATTATTACACTTGCCTGTTTGGACTTGTTCTTTATATTTCTTGCTTGGTTGGCTAACCCTGATTATTTTATAAATTATGCTGCATTGATAATTTTTGTGTCATTTGCCGCACTTGCTATTCCTCTTGCTATATCAATCAGAAAACGTAACAAGGCAGACGCTATTTTTCGGCGTTTTCTATTAGAGCCGGACGATACCAACGAATACTTACTGTGTGAAGCTGTTCCCGCTGTAATACGCCCTCTTATCTGTGAATTGGGAAAACATTTGAGGACGCAGCAAGAATATATCAACGAACAGAAAATTACAGTTACAGACTATGAACACTATGTTGAAAATTGGGTGCATGAAATCAAAAAACCACTATCCCTTATGACCTTGCTACTGGATAATCGAAAAGATGAAATGTCCCCTTTGGTTCATACTCGTATGCTTTATGTACGCGACCATACCCGACAGGATATAGAACAAATTCTATACTTTTCAAGGCTTGGGGCTACACATAAGGATTACTCTTTTGAGTCGCTTTCAATTCTTGGAACTTGCCGTGAAGCAGTTGAAGATAATTTAACGCTTCTTGAAGAAGCCGGATTTTCTATTGAATATACCGAAAACGATTATCAAGTGATTTCTGACAAAAAAGGTCTGATGTTCATTTTAGGACAGATAATCAGTAATAGTGTGAAATATGTGGGAAACAACCTTGCCCCACG
The DNA here is from genome assembly GCA_000154345.1 of [Clostridium] leptum DSM 753. GTDB lineage: Bacteria > Bacillota > Clostridia > Oscillospirales > Acutalibacteraceae > Clostridium_A > Clostridium_A leptum. The sequence continues at coordinate 101,851 of DS480350.1, read as the reverse complement.
GCTCATATTTTCCATAGCTGATAGTATGAATAGTGAACAGATTTCTTTATCTATCAAAGACAACGGCACAAGCATACCATTGTCTGACTTACCCTTTGTTTTCGACAAGGGGTTTACCGGAGATACGGGCAGTTACCTTAGTCGTTCTACAGGTATGGGCTTATACCTTGTTCAGAAAATGGCAACTGACTTATTTATCACGGTGGAGCTTAAAAACAATTCATACGGTGGAACAACCGTAACCTTGACGTTTCCAAAAGTGTAACGTCTATTTGGGAGGTAGTGAAATGCAGTTACAGAATGAAATAGTAAAAAAGCACACGCCAATAAAAAGCTTGCTCATTGATTGGTTAATTATATTTGGAACGTATCTTTTTATCCGCATATTCTTTGCCCTCTTTGGGCTTCATCAGAATATTGTCCTCTTGGGCTGTTGCCTTGCGATATTGCCCTATCTTTTTGGGGCGTTATATTTACAGAAATCCCACAAGCAATGTCAATTATGGCTTGCTGCATTGGCTATTTTAATACCGTCGGTCGTTGAAAAAGCAGCAATATATTTATTTGGTGCGTACTTATACAATTTAAGACCGATAAATGTTGTAGGAGTTATGGAAGCGATTAAGAGTAACGCACCATATACAAACTTCATTAAAAATCAATCAGCACAGAATTTAATAAATCTATCATATTTTAATTGGACATATATTCTATGCAGTATAGCTATTTCTGTTTTGGTTATCCTGCTTTTACATAAGACAAAACAAAAAAGTAATAAAGGATAATGAGAAATTTTTGAAATTGACATAGTATAGAACATCTGCCGGACGACGGCAAAGAAAAAAAGCCGTCGCAACGCAGACAGGTTTTCACGCGCCTATTCTATTTCGGCGGCTTTGATTTTCAGAGCCGCCGTTTCTTTTTATCTATCTAAATTCTAACGATAACTCTCCTACTAGATAAAGACATGGCGGTATCAAGGAGGTATCGTCATGTCCTTTTTCCTATGCCCTAATAGACTGTTATCAAAAAAAGCCATTACCCGCCAACGGGTTATTCTGGCTACATAGATGAACTCACAAATCATACATATACTTTTGATAATTCCTTTGCGCCTGTCTGCAATTTGCAGACGGGCGCATTTTGTATTTTATCAAAAAACTTTTTCAAAAAATTTCTAAAACCAACGTCCATTTTGAAGTGCGTTGGTTTGAGGGTTTACGAAAGGGGACATTTCAAACTCCACCGCTTTCGCGGCAGCGAAAGGAGGTGAGAACATGAACGAGCCTATTCGTACCCAATGGCAAATCCGTTGTGCTTTTAACGGCTTTTGCAAACTGGCGTTGAAGCGAGAAGCTATGAATGCCCACAGGGACACAAAGCAGCGACAATTACGCGAGGTTACTTTTTCTGACCTGTCGCCACTGGAAGAAAAACAGCTCTACGTCTGCGACGAGTATTTTGCAGATGATGAAGCAGAACAGTCTTTCGTTGTCGGCGGCAAAGAAATTACTGCGAAGCTGCTTGCCGAAGCCCTGCACAGTTTGCCGGAAGAAAAGCGGGAAACCGTACTGCTGTATTATTTCTTTGACATGAGCGAACGCGAGATTGCAAAGTTTTGTAATCTGTCAAGGACAACGGTACAGTCCCGCCGGACAAGCTCAATGAAGCTGTTAAAACGCTATTTGGAGGAAAAAGCCTATGACTGCACAGATTAGTAAATCAGAACAGGACGAACGCGGCTTGTTGCCTTACCCGGTAATCATAGCCGCTACTAAGGGCGACCCGGAAGCTATGAACATTGTCGTACAGCATTACGAAAGCTACATAGCGTCCCTGTCTATGCGAAAGCTGCGTGATGAGCGCGGAAATATCTATTGGGGCATAGATGAGGATATACGCGACCGCTTGCGTTCGCGTCTTATGCGGGCTGTCCTTTCATTCAAGGTTTGAGATAACCACAAGCAGCGTCCCCCTTTCCGCTGCCTGTTGACTTGACCTTACTTGCTCTTTGACAAAGAAAGCGACGCAAGATAACGGCGACGCAGTATAGGGCAAATCGGATACGTCCTTTTTGCGTTGAGCCATACGGCAGGTGCGCCATGACGCTTTTCTTCTATTGGAGAAAGTCGAGCGACCACCACCACGCCGGGGAACAAGTGTAGCGGCTTGTGGGCGACGACACGCACTAAGGGTAGACAAGCCTTTATAGCCATAGTCCGAGCGTTAAAAGCGTCGCAGGCATTGGGTAGAGCTGCCTTAACGGGCAGGGGTGGAACTCCCGCGAGGTTGTGCTAACAGCCGTCCGATTAAAGCCCCTTTTACTATTCACTTTTCCTAATATTGAAAGGGGGACGATACTATGAGTAACGCCGACGTGCCTATTTGGGAAAAATACACGCTTACGATAGATGAAGCAGCTAAATACTTCCGTATCGGAGAAAACAAGCTGCGTAAATTAGCCGAGGAAAATCCTGCCGCCGGGTGGGTTATTATGAACGGCAACCGTATTCAAATCAAGCGCAAACAGTTTGAAAAAATGATTGATACCATAGACACAATCTGATAGTGAAATTGAGCCTTGAATGTGCTATAATGGGATAAGCATATCAAGGCTCTTTCCGTCTTGGAAAGGAGCATTGAAAAATGTCAAAGAAAAGACGTGACAGCAAAAATCGAGTTTTGCGGTCGGGAGAGAGCCAGAGAAAAGACGGAAGATATGCTTACAAATATATAGATACCTTTGGTAATCCGCAGTTTGTGTATGCGTGGAAGTTAGTACCTACGGACAAGACCCCTGCCGGAAAGCGTGAGGATATATCCCTACGAGAAAAGGTAAAAGAGATACAGAAAGACCTTGACGACGGGATAGACACCATAGGCAAGAAAATGACGGTCTGCCAACTTTATGCAAAGCAGATACGCCACCGGGGAAATGTAAGGTACAATACGAAAAACGGACGCAAGCGGCTGATGAAGCTACTGGAAGAAGATAAACTTGGGGGCTGCCCGATTGACAGCGTGAAGCTGTCCGACGCGAAAGAATGGGCAATCCGCATGAAAGAAAAAGGAATTTCCTATAAGACTATCAGTAATGACAAGCGTTCCTTGAAAGCTGCCTTTTACACAGCGATACAGGACGATTGCATAAGGAAAAATCCTTTTGACTTCCAGTTAAACACTGTCATTGAAGATGATACAGAACCAAAGGTTCCGCTAACACCAGCGCAGGAAGAAAGTTTTTTGTCCTTTGCTCAAAATGACAAAGTTTATCAGAAGTATTATGACGAGCTTATTATTTTGCTTGGGACAGGGCTTCGTATCTCTGAACTTTGCGGGCTGACCGATACTGACATTAACTTTGAGAATAGGATAATCAATGTAGACCACCAACTTTTAAGAAGTGCGGAAACAGGATATTACATTGAAACACCAAAAACGAAAAGCGGTATTCGTCAAATTCCAATGAGCGAAAAAGTATATGAAGCATTTAACCGAGTGCTGAAACGGCGCAGGGGTGCAAAAGCTGTTACTATTGACGGTTACAGCAACTTCCTTTTCCTCAACCGGGACGGCTACCCGAAAACAGCTACCAATTATGACGGTATGTTTAGGGGGCTTGCAAAGAAGTACAACAAGTACCATGAGGAAGCTCTACCGAAAGTAATGACACCGCACACCTTACGTCATACGTTCTGTACCAACATGGCAAATGCCGGAATGAACCCGAAAGCATTACAGTACATTATGGGACATTCCAACATTACTATGACGCTGAACTATTACGCACACGCTACTTTCGACAGCGCAAAAGCTGAAATGCTGCGGATAGCAGCTTAGTAGTAAATCAAGGTTTTACTACTTCTTTACTACTTTTGAAAGCAAAAACCTAAGCGGATATAAAAATATATGTGAGTTTCTTCCGATACGAAAAATGCCGGAAAAGCCTGTAAATACGGGCTATACCGGCATATAAGAACTTCTAAAAAGATAATCAAAATTCATATCTAATTTTCAATGCAAAAAACGCCTATATTTTCTTTTCTTTTTTCGTCACTTTATTTTTATATTAGAAATATATTCAATCTTTAAAATTCTCGTAAGAAAAATCAAATAGGTATGAAACCGCTTCCTTCCATTGGGAAGAAGGGAAATCCTCTGGGCGCATAGACATCAGCTTCCGTTTTGCCTGCTCATTTATATATGGAATCACCCTCATATCCGATAGATATTCACAGCCCACCAATAGTTGGAGCTGATCCAGCAAATCCGGCATACAAACCACACTCCTTCCTTACCACTTAGCAACAATTTTTCCGTAAATCTGTTTTTTGGTGTAGTTGTATTTTGTGATCGCGACGATCACCTGATCTCCTATTTGAAAATTCTCATCATATTGGTTTGGGGAATACGTACACAAGCAGTCCAAGTTTTCTTCCAGCTTGCAGAATACCCCTCCTTTATACTTTCCTGTAATCACAGAAGCCCGCCGGCTCCGAACAGGATGCCGGCTATCCGCTCCGTCAAAGGGATGCGGCTCCGCTTCCTTGACGGAAATTACTAGCCTTCCGCTTTCTTCATCGTATCCTTTCACAATAGCGTTATAGGAATCGCCCACATGATACCGTTCTCTTAAATCAGGAATCATCGCGTAAGACAGGTCTCTCTGGGACAGTGTCATATCGAATCCGCCGCAGGTACATAGCAAATGAGTCCTTCCTACAGCTAAAATACTGGCTCTTACTTTCCGCCCTGCTTCCGGGTTAAAACGAAGAAAGGAACGGCGCCGGATATTTAACGCCTCTCTCCGGGAAGCAACGCAGCACTCGCCTTCTCTGTCAATCGCAGTAATAACATAATCGATAGTGGAACCCGCCATGGAACGCAGAACATGGGAAGGGCGTCTCGTTTTTTCATCGAACCAGATTTCCTGTTCCGGGATCAAAATCTTTACCCGATACTCAATTACAACCAGACAGTTGATTTCTTTACGTTCCAGATCTCCAGTCTCTTGATTTTTCAAAGTAACGCTGGTAATATCCATTCCCGCCACTCTCCCGGTAAGAACCGACCTTGAACGATAGGAAGCGTAAATTGCGTTCCATTCCTTTCTCTGTTCCTCCGATAAATCCTTATCCAGTTCTGTTAAATCTAATCTTTCAAAATCCATTAGCTTTTCCTCCTTAATCATTTGTAAAAGCGATATTCGCCGTTATCTTTCCAGGTAAAACAATGTTCACAAGGTACGAATATACTTTTTTGCTGCTCCGGTTTTTCAAGAATAAAAACCATCATTCGATACTTCGTGCTTATGCCTTCCAGAGCGGCGCTGATCATCGGCTCTCCTCCCAATGGTACGGAACAAATGTCATAGCGCCAGAGCGTTTGATTCCTTTCTTTAAAAAACGTAACAGAAAATGGCGGCATCCCTTTTTGGAACAGTTCGATTTTCTTAGGGCTTAGAAGAAGCATAACGTCTATAGCATTCAGTAAACTGATTTCCGGATAGTGATCCGGAATCTTCACACAGCCGTCTGTTCTGCGTACCAGGCCGCCGTTTTCCAGTTGGCGAATCACCGGTTCCCACTTCAAACTCGGATATTCCATGATTAACAGCTTTTGAGCCTGTCCCTCTCTTACAGCACCAAATTCCCGTAACAGCCGGATTAGAGACTTTTGAGGCTTGCTTAAAAGCATTTAACCGTCCCCTTTCCAGTTATCTTCTGATGATAAATAAAAATTAGAAGTCGGCTGGTATTCCGGCGGAAGGCTAAGAATCAGACCGCTGTCTTTTTCGCAGAGCTCGTTAAAGATCATAGACATCATATAGCCTGTAGGATTGATGATTTTTGCCTGGTTTTGCTTCATCTTGTCTAGTACGGCAATCAAATCATCCGCCTCCAGCAATTCCAGGTAACTGCGGATTTTATCACCTGGCATCCGGGAGTTCCCTATCTTGACCGTCTCAGAATAGTACAGACGTTCAATGACCGCCCGAAACATCCTTTGAATATTTTCGTGGAATAAATCCAATTCGCAGCGCTCAAAAATCTTATTTAACCGCTGCGCCTCTTCGTCTGTCCGTTCTTTCGTGCTGTTTTCTTCCGGATAGACAGAAGGACTACTATCATTCTCGCTTATCTCAGTCTGAATATTTTTAATCTTACTTAAGTGCCCTTCCGGCAGTTCTTGATGTGTGAAAGCGACAGTTCTTGATCTTCCATTTCGGCAGTTTAAGACCTGCGGTTTTGGCAGTTCTTGAAGCCCGGCTTCGGCAGTTTTTACCGCATCATCTTGAAATTGTTCAATGCCGCAGCAATCACCCGCGGTTTCATTTTCTTCCCGTTTCTCCTCCTCTTCCAAAATTTTTATTGCTTCCATATCAGTTAATTCCGCTTTTAAAACATACAGCAGATTAGGGTATCCGCGCCCTTGCCGCTGTTCATATAATAATTTTTTCTCAATTAGTTCCCGGAAAGCAGAGATAGCCTTTTTATACGAAATGTTGAGAAGGGAAGCCGCTTCCTCCCGGGTGTAAATAAGGTAAACCTCGTTATCTTCGTTAATCCAGCCATTTTTTTGCGAAAGGGTTAGTCGGTTGAGAAGCAGGGCGTATACAAATTTAGCTTCAAGGGACATTTCTTTGTAGCGCGGATTTGACAGCAGTATCAGAGGAAACCGCAGAAATTCCTCATTCACCACGTCGCTGATCCGGTATGTTCGGTCTATCATCATCAATCCCTCTTTCCTACTTTTCATTTTAAACATCTTCGGGGGAAACCTCTGTCAGCGTCTCACAGTCAATCCCCTTAGATAAATTAATAGACGGATGCAGTTCCAATTCCTCTTCGTTCGGGACATACTCTGCACTTTCTATATCCGCCTCCTTTATCCTTATCTGGAATGTATTCTCTTTCTTATCCGTATCTTCTTTTGAAATGACATTCTGCCTTTCACACTCTCTTTTTCTCCAATCCGGAACATAATCAACCGCCTTGCAAAACCGCAGTTTTTTAAAGTCAGGATGTTCTTCTGGGACGATTTTATAGAGCATCAGCGGTTTTGCGCCGCGCACCAGTAAAATAGCCTTATCTTTGGGAAGCCTTCGGATTTCGTCAGGCATCATCAAAGGCCGGCCAGCGCTGTTTTTTCCTTGAGAGTACCGGGCATGATTAGAAGAAAGAGAAAACATCGGCGTCATAGGAATACTGGCGCTGTTTACCCGCACCGTGATATTACCGCATTGTGAAGAAATAAAATCCGCAGTCATGGTGTCATTGCAGCCCAAAAAAAGCTGGTAATCGCAGTCGCCGACAAGCTCCTGCCATTCTGTACGCGGATACCGGTCTGCAAGCTGGCTTACTGATTGGGCTACACACTGGATATCAATATTTCGGCTTCTGGATACACTTAAATACTTCTTACTGTTCGGTAAATCAATGTTACAGAATTCATCCATCAATACATTTACGCGGACTGGAAGACGCCGGTTTTCAGATTTTCGGGCAAAGTCGAAAAGCTTGATGAATAAAAGAGAAAAGAACATGGAGGATAAAAAACGATAGGTATCGTCCTGATCAGAAATAATACAAAAATAGGCGCATTTTCGTTTTCCTGGTTCTTCCAAATCAATCTCGTTATATTTCGTAATGCTGTCGGCCAGCTTGTTTTGGAATACATTCAGTCTGGAACCAAGTCCGATCATGATATTTCCCCAAATATTGTGAGGCGCCTGACGGAAAATGCCGTAAGGGGGAAGCGCCGGATGCCCTGGAGGAAGCGCCCGGAACCTGGCGTCCATTTCAGCAACAGAGGTTGAAGCGAGCAGACGGTATATGGTTCCCAAACTGCGTTCTTCCGGTGGAAGCAGCTTATCAGAATTTGGATAAGTCAATGACTGGACATAATGGATCAGCGCCATCAATAGATTCTTTTCGGCCTTTGACCAGAAATCTTCCCGTTCTGAATCGGCGGAAGTATTGCGAATAATAACTTCTGCGATATGCTGCACCAGATTTACATCATCAGCGGAATCCATAAGGCAGTTCCACCCATCAGAGGCCTGGAGGTCCAAAAGGTTATAGCTTCGGACAAAGTAACCTTCATTTCTCAGATATTCCGAGTACATTTCATAGAACTCAGCCTTACTGTCGCAGATTACCATACTCTCCCCGCGCTTAACCGCCTGCATGATAAACGGCATTACAAAACCGCGGGACTTTCCTGTACCCGGAGCGCCGTACACCATAATGTTTTTTGACATTCCCAGCAATTCTTTCATTCCCACATAACCGCCATTATCCAGTTTTCCGAAAAGAGTCTCTGTCATAGAGTTCAGCGACGATACATTTAGAATCTTCTCTATCTCCGATTTGTTCAGCCAACCGGAGGTGCCATGCGTTCCTTCAGATAAAATCTCAAAACCGCGTTCTTTGTCTTTTGTGATTTTAAATTTAGAAATCAGGTTATATCCCTTTTTACTGGACAGACAGTACATCAGAATCAGAAAGCCCGTCGTTCCAATGCCGCGCACGGTAAAAATTGATCCGACATTCTCTACAGGATTCCAAGTAAACAAGTCGTTTTCTCTTTTCTGCCAAACATTATCAATACCTGTGACAATGGAGTGAACCAGAAATCCGTAAAGATAGAGCCCCGCGATAAACAGAAAAATATATGTAGGGAGCCTCTTTTGATTCCTTTTCCAAATGTCTTTTATTTTACTTTTATATTTTTGGACAAACATCAAAATCCGGGACATACAGATATTCTCCATCCTGTTTTTGAAATGGTGATAAATCCAAATCCGAAAGTTTTTTGGGAAGCCCCAGCGCCTGTTCCACAATTTCTGTATCGAGAGAATGAAGAATTGCGTTTTTCCCTTTCAAATATCCTCGTATCGCTCTCAGCTGACTGGATAAAAGAATAATGTGAACTTTCTTTCGCTCCTTTCGGATCGCACGCTCAAACCGGTTGACATCACAGTCAATCCCAATCAAAAAATTCTCCTTTGTCGAAGCGCTGCATCCATCAGCCGTACTTTGAAGCGAAGGCAGATAGTCCTTCCCCAGTATTTGATGAATCAGTTTTTCTCTATAGCAGGGAACTCCCAATATCCGAAGCTGGCGCATACCGTTTTCATTCAATGGAACCACCCCCATGGGACAAGTGAACTTTTTCAGGGCTTCCCAATAGGTATCGGTAGTCGATCTTGCCTTTTTCTCCTTTGGACATAAAATGGTTTCTAAAATCTGCTCCAGTGTTCCCAGGCCGCTGTAAATTACGAACGGCTGACGCTTGCCAATTAAGGCCTCCGACTTGAAAATCCTTTGTTCTGCCTCCGCGTATAAACCATCGTCGTCCGGCATAAGGCAGTATGGAATGAACGCCGTATTTCCCGAATAGTAAAAACCAGCCAGCCTCGTACCTCCGAGAAGGTTAGTAGAAACCTTTCGGCGCAGCGCGAAAGAAGGAAGAAATATGTCGTCCAGTCTTTCTCCCGGAGCATCACAGAAAACGTCTGCTCCGATCCTCCAAAAAAAGGAGGTAAGAGAAGCAAGACAAAGTCTCCTAATCAATGCCTGGCTTTTTCCCAGATACTGCTTATCCGGCTCATAGAAAAATCCCGCGGCTTGCAAAACCGCGTTTCCTTTGGAAGTTATTCTGTAACTTAGACCGCATCTGCTCTTTCTGATAAGCCCTAAAATCAATAACAGACGGATCGTATTCTCAGGCAGTATTTCCGCGCTGCCAGTGGGGAGATCCTTGCACCAGGCACATAACCTTAGAGCCTCAATTTCTGTACGTGTAAAAATCATAAACCGTACACCCCGACGTAAGCCTGCTTGCTCCCTTGCGTATTAGAGGCGGATTCCGGCTTCTTTTTCCCATGATACGGGCCTTTTGCCTTATCCTTGATATTCTTTTTTCCCAACCATTTCTTTCTCCCGCAGTTTTTTTGGAACAAGCATAGGGCATAATATTTCAAAACGGCTCAGCCATCTGGTAAAGAAAGTCGCCGGCCGCATCGGACGGTGTGACATAAATATGACAGCAGCTTTCTTCATCTTGGATTGTAAAAAGCCCAAGCGACAATTCAAATTGGTCATCATCCGCGAAAACTCTTCCTTTCAATGAATTGATCACTGCTTTAAATCCTTTATTGTCCTGATCGAACGCTCCGCACCCGGCAACTGGCCGATGCTCCACAATCGCCAGAAAAGCTTTTTGAAAAAATGGCAGCTCGCCGCCTGTGTCTCGGAATCGCTTCAGCAGGCGTGTAATTGTATCAGAAATATACTGCGTTCCTCCGGAAAACCGGCAGTGGGGCAGTAAGGCGTTCAGGCGAATATCCAGCCAGCCGGTATCCATCAGCGTTACTTCTCCATAGATCTCTTTCGCATAATAACTGGATTGTGCGAACAGGACCGGATTGGATGCGGGGCGGTTTATTTCACATATACGCCGCAGTTCAATGCAGCACAACTCTATTTTTTGCATGGCGGCATCCAACATGGTATTAACCTTTTCCGGCGAACGGCAGGAATTTCGCGCCAGGGCATCTATGTATGATGAGCAGGCGTCTACCTGCCTTTGCATATCCTGAATTGCTTTTTCTGAGATTTCCATAAAAATCACTCCTCGTACAGTAAGAATTGAAAAAATAACAGTTAATTTGGGGTAATCGACAGTTTCCTCTTGTAATCGTTTGATTATCGTTATATAATAACGATACAAACGATTTCAAACGATACATAAAAAGTAGGTGAGTTTATGACTTATGAAGAAAGCTTTACCGTAGAATTGAAACGGGAAATTAATGCGGATTTCAAAAAAGAAATCGTTGCGTTCGCTAACTCTGAAGGCGGAGAAATCTATGTCGGCGTGGATAAAAACGGTGATATCGCCGGTGTTAAAAATCCGGAACAAACGATGGAACAAATTGGAAATATGATTCGTGACGGTATCAAGCCGGATTTAACCGCGTATACCTCCATTGAAGCCATAAAAGAAGCTGAAAAAACCATCGTCAAAGTGTCTGTGCTCCGTGGAACGAAACGCCCCTATCACCTAGCTGATAAAGGTTTGAAGCCGACTGGCGTATTTGTCCGTCATGGAGTTTCTTCTGTCCCGGCTACGGAAGATCTGATCCGGGAGCTGCTGCGGGAAAGCGACGGTATAGCCTTTGACCGGTCCCGGTGCTTAAATCAGGAACTAACCTTTGAATATGCCGAACGGTATTTTTCTGATAACAATATGTCATTTAATGAAAGCAACAAACGGACTCTTCGACTGATCGATGCCGATGGATATTACACAAATGCGGCTCTTCTGCTCTCTGATCAATGTGAGCACACCATAAAATGCGCCGTTTATGAAGGCGTTGGAAAAACCGCGTTTAAGACCAGAAAAGAATTTTCCGGCTCTGTTTTGAAACAAATGGATGAAGCCTATGAGTTCATCAGCCTAAATAACAACCTCAACACAACGATTGAAGGCTTAAAGCGGGTAGATCATCCGGACTATCCTCCCTATGCGCTCCGCGAAGCCCTTTTAAACGCGATTGTGCATCGCGACTACGACTATTCCGGCAGCATCTTAATCAACATTTATGAGGATCGGATCGAATTTGTATCCATCGGCGGTTTGGTCAAAGGAATGACGATGCAGGATATCTTAGGCGGTGTTTCTCAATCCAGAAATATGGTGCTGGCAAATGTATTTTACCGGCTAAAACTGATTGAGAGCTATGGAACCGGTATCCGCAGGATCATTGAAAGCTATGAGGGCTGTTTGGAACAGCCTGTTTTTGCGCCGGCTCCCGCCTCCTTTGTCGTTACTCTTCCCAAAATCATCGAGGTTCCTTTTTCCCAAACAAAGGGAACAAACCGAGAACAGATTTTAACAATTTTAGAAACTAAAAAAGAAATCACCCGTAAAGAAGTTGAAAGCGTCTTAAACTGTTCCAAGTTCACCGCAATCAATCTCATTAACGAACTTTTAAAAGAAAACTTGATTGAAAAATCCGGCTCCGGCCCGTCAGTAACCTACAAATTAAAATAAAACTTACCCAAGAGCTGCTTCCTTTCACAGGGAAACAGCTCTTTTACAATTCCGCCGTGTCTGTCCGCGCCTCCCGCTTTTCCAGATCAGTACGATTGGTGGTGATCAGTTCATACTCTGTTTGTGAGGAACGGATTTCAATACCAATTCGATTTTTTCCAGCGCACAGGAGTCCCTGCCCCCGCCCGCATCGTACAACCTGCATAACCTCCTCATCAGAAAGTCCCAGCTTTTCCTGCAATTTAATCGCTTCCGCCTCCTCCATCTGGAGCAGGAGCTTCAAACGGCTGTTGTTTAATAAAGCGTCCCCAAATTTGCCGTCGCGCAGAGCGAAATAATCAAGGGTGTTCTGGGTAGCGGAAACAAAAATCGCACCGTACCCACGGATCAGCTTTACCATCTCAATGATAAAATCCGCCGCCTGTTCGTTGCCTTCCTCGCCGGCGATCACCCAGAGTTCATCTCCTAAAACGGCTTTTTTTCGAGTCCGGGAGCGGCTGAGCTCATCGCGAATAAAAGAAGTCGCTACAAAGGTTGAAGAGCTGATATCCTTTTTCTTAGCCCCCGAGGTATCCAATACGATAAAGGAAGAAAACAAATCCACATTTGTCTGTCCTCCCATTCCAAAATCTATGATTTCTTTGACGGCCAGCGCCACATTTTTTAAAGAAGGATATTTCAGGAGACAGGAATATAAATGGGTAAAATCAGGCATTGCCTTAAAAGAACCATCCGGATTCAAAAGTGACCGATTATCCTTAGTGATACCGAAGCTTTCATAACACTCCAATATGGCGATATTGAGCTGATATGCCTCCTCCGGTGTTATCTGCGGATACCTAAGCCGTATGTAGGTGTGCAGGTCCTGTACTTTGCTTAAAAGCACAGAATCATTTCTTTGAATGTTATTGGCTAGGTTGCTGTCAATATCTAGAGTTGATCTCCGGATCTCCATCAGATTAATGCAGTCTTCAGAGCCTGGCGACAATCGCAGAAACTGCCCTCCAATCGCCTCACAGGCACAGCGGTATTCAAATCCTTTTTCAGGAGCGATGATGAATACCTGAACCCCGCACATTCTCAGCCTCATGGCCAGCAAAAGCAAAGTATAGGTTTTGCCCGCACCACTCATGCCAAAAATAGCCAGATTACCGTTACTATAAATATCGGAATTGAAATTGTCCACAATTACCGCCGAATTGTTATGCAGGTTAATCCCCATCAAAACACCCTTATTATCACATAGTTCAAAAGAGGAAAACGGAAAAGCACCTGCGGCCCCGGAGGTGAGGACGTTTCTTTGCGTTCTTTTGGCGATATCCATATCCAGCTTTGCTATCGGAAGCATAGATCGAAAACACTGCTCATGGCACCAATCTGCCCGCCGCGCGGTCATGTCCATGGAAACACACAAATTTTGGACCTGCTTAATCCGCTTATTAAGGGTCGTTTCGTCAAGAGCGGTTACCTCAATTAAGGTGTGCATATAGAAAAAATCTTCTCCATCTCGGTTAAGTCGGTCCTTAATATACATGCCTGAATAAATGGCGTCATCCAGCTCTTCATAATCCGCCCGGATATCTTCTATGTCACGGAGCCGGCTTCGATTAATCATCGTAGTTTTCACTACCTTAGATAAAATCTGTTCCTTCCGCTTTTTCTCCAAAAAGAAACTGAGGGAGATTCCGTCTCCAAGTTCGATCAATGGAGAAAGCCAGGCTAAACCTCGCTCTGTAGGATAACTATAGCCTGTTATATATAGGTAGGCATGATAGACACCATCGATTAAGATATATTTACTATGTTCTAAATCTGCCTCTGTGGGAGCAAGAACATCTTGTATTGTGGTAATTCCCTCACTATCCTCTTCTTCCAGCTGATCTTCTGTGATCTCTGGGGTATTAAAAACCGGCCCCACCTGCTCCATGAGTGCGCTAAAATTGATATTGCGGGCAGATTGTTTATGATAAGCCGTATACACAGTTCTCAGAAGGAATTCATCGTAGTTGTCATGCCGCAGCACCTCCAAGCCGCAATAATCCAAATACTGATAAGCGGTCTCCGCCTGATCTGCAAGCTCCTTGGAAATTTCAGTAAACTCCGTTGCTTCCCCCTTATATTCGTAAATAAGATAAAACCGGCGGGTAACCGCTTCATAAGAAGCCAAATAATTGACCAGCTGTGCGTCTTCCAAAATCATTGCTTTACAGTTTTCATTTTTTTCACGGTTATAATACTTTTCCATTTGATCACAATAAGCGTCAATATCCGCTCTTTGTGTACATACAAGGATCTGGAGAGACTGAGGCGCTATTTTCAAATAACATGAAAAATAATAAATTATATTCTGCTGCTCAATCCTAGATTTCAGATAGAAATTAGTTGGAACAATCTCCAGAACCTTTATGTAACGACCATCTTCAGTGATAAGCACGCCCTTTTGGATATCTACCACTGGAACAAGATTTTGCGTACCGTTTGGAAACCTGCTGCCGGGAATTGTAATCTCCCTTGGACTTCCTAATAGCAGTGTTTTTAAGTTGCGTTTCACACGCTTTTCTTTTTGGTTGTTTTTCTTGTGTTTATCCATTTTATCCCCCTATATACCAGTATCCGCCTGCTTTTGCGCCATCTTATATAAAGACGTATGAAAGTCAATAGGCTGTAATCATGAATACCTATCAGTGAAAATCCGCCTATTGGTATCACAAACACCATACATATGATGATCGTTGCAGTCAGGCCAAACGGTGATGACAGAAAAGTCAAAATGATGATCGGGAAGCACAGCAACACGCATTCTATTACATTGCGAATTTCAAACATCCCGAATATTCGACCTGCATCTGTGTAATTTCTTGGAATATAAACGATAGATTCCAAGCTGATCCCCCCTTCATTAATTCTTATTGCTGTTTTCTAAACGTGGGTAAGCCGGCGTACAATAGCCGTATATTTCATAATACCCAACAGGGTATTGATGGCGGGCAACTTCTCCACTCCCTCCATTAGTATTTCCTTCAATCGTGTAAACAGTTTGTCCGTCGCATTTTTCGACAATTCCTACATGGTCTTCTTTTCCATCCTGGCCATCGGATGCCCAATCGAAAAATATTAAGTCTCCGGGATTTGGAATGTAGTTTCGATCCTGAAATTGCCCTTTATCGCGGAACCAGCCAACGTCACAAGCTGCAAACTTAGGGATAATGCCTGCATCAATGTATCCGCATTGGTCTGCCGCCCAGCTTACGAAACATGCACACCATTCCACATAAGTATCAAAGCCATACCATTTCCAATATATTTCTCCTCCAATGTTTCCTATCTGCGATGCCGCCACTTCCACGATATCATTACTTCCACCCGATACACCATTGTCTTCTAAAGTGCGGTGCATCAGTTGAGCCCAGTTTCGGTCCTCATCGGAATAGTGATACTCATTCATGAACTCTTCAGGTGTAAGATAACGGATGGTAAGCTTCTTTTCCGCAGTGCTTTTATTTTCATCTGGGCTGGGGGGAGAATCATTCGTTTCCGGAGCTTCATGTGAAGTTCCTTCTGATGACGTCCCTTGATTTTCCGATTCTGATGGTTTAGAGTCAGGTTGTATATCTTCTACCGTATATAAAATACTGTCCTCCACAAACTCCGTAATACTTTCTTCTGTCATATTGTTCAAATCATTTCCGTTTCTGACTGAATGCAGGCTGATAAACCAGTTAGTTTCCATAGGCCCGCCTTTTACTTGTATACTGTATTTTTCGTTACTCTCAGGAGCTTGATGAACCGTATCATCATGGCTGCCTCCGCTCTTCACATAACTTTCTATTTTTTGTATACGCACATCGCAGTAATCTTGATATTTCCTATAATATTGCTGTACCATTTCTGCCTGCCTATTCATAGCGGATATCTCAGGGTCTACAGAGCTGCCAAAACCGAAAAGCATTGCCGGAAGACAGCAAAAAATGATAACCGGCAGAAGTAAGATAACTACCGCAGCCATTAAGATTTGAGGGCCATAATGTTTAATAACTTCAATGGCCGCAGCGTGCCAGCCGCCACGCATAGCAGCTTTAATAATATCTTTCAGCGCCTGAGCGTTGCGGGCAAAATCATAAGCATAATCCATACCGCTTTTATTTGCCATGGCTATCCTCTTCTCTTGGCTGTGACTCATCGATATAAACTTCTCCGAATCTGCTTTGAAAATCGGAAGGTTCTGCTGTCATATGAAAATGTCCTATCGAGTGATCCGGTGATCGCTTGAAAGGATTCTCATTCTGCCGGAATCCGCCGCCGGCAGGTTTTCCGGCAGATGTATTCCTGCTCTGCCGTTTTGGAGATACTCCTACTCCGGGAATCTCTTTCTTGGGGATTCCCGGCTTTGCTTCTGCCTTTTTATTAGTAAACAGCGTATTGCGTGTTTGCTTTGTTGACTGAGTTGGACTTGGTGATGAGCCAAAGCGATTTTTATTGACTTTTGTGGAACCCGTACTGCTAAAATGGACATTTCCCTCTGAAACGCTTCCTGTGCTTTTTGCATTCTCATAACTGTTTGAACCAAAATGTGAAGAAGCCGCCGTGCGAGAATTTACCGTATTCCCAGCCGCTCCAAAATGACTGTTTTGACTATTTCGAACATTCTTCCCATTTTGTGAATTAGCATTTGTTTTGACATCGTTATGTTCCACGCTGTTGGAATTTGATCCGCCGATATTGGTTCCTCCCACAGAACTATGCACAGTATTTTTACCCAGTGGAACCGCTCCTGAATTTCCGGCATCTTTTCCTCCTCCGGATTTGCCTTTGCCAGCTCTTGAAGTCGTGTGTATAATACTCCTGATTGCCATCAAAGCAATCATTCCACCTCTTCCATGTCCCAAAGGATCTCCGGTAATCGCCGGATTCAATCCTATTTTTGAAATAAGATTATCCGCCTTTCTCGCTACTTTAGCGATTCCTACGATCAGTAGGCACCACGGAAGAACCATATCTCCCGTAGGCATCGTTGACATGCCGGACAAAATCAATTTAAGGAACAGAACATTCATGACCATCATTACAATCATGGAAGCATAGGTGCGCAGGAAACCCGCACAGATATCTTTTGTAGATTTACTGCCGCCCATAGCAAGTCCTACGGGCGCCAAAAGAGTCAAAATCGCAACTACGACATATCTTTCCGCAATTTCAAAAAACAGCTTAATGATCTGAATTCCCAGAATAAATCCGATTATAATTACCAATAACCAGCTTGCGCCAATGGAAGCAAAAAATCCTTCATCTGGGAATGTGATGGTCACGCTTGTTGGAATACCTAAGAGGTTAATTACGTTTTTCCCTATGGAAAGCCCAATTTCGCAAATATCCTTTGAAAAAATCAAAAGCGTCCCAAATAAAGCGGTTCGGAGTAGTAATACAACAGGTGATTCCGTTTCAAACCCAAATCCCGCAAACATCGCTTTCGCGGCTTGGAAAGCGCAGTTTCCCAGCAATAACCCCCAGCCTACGGCAACGAAAATTTGATATAGTGTTACTGCGACTGGCACACTGGTTTCCCAGAACTGTAAATCCGTTGTCATTACTCTGAGCAGGGCGTTCGCGCAATAGGCAATCAAATCAAGGAACATACCGTATATCCATTGGAATAGTCCTTGTAAAATACCTTCTAACATAACTCACTACCTCCTATTTATTAAGGTAGCTGTGCATATCCATTGAAAAGCGGTGTGATGTACGATATAAACGCGCCTATTCCATTAATGACCGCCCAGGCCATCCAAACTCGTTTGAGCCAATCCCAAGACTGATCAACACGATGCTGGTTGTTAGACATTTTTGCTCCGATTACCGCGATTGCCGACATTAATCCTGCTAATACCGTCGAAATGCCTGCGATGTGCATATACACATCTCGAATAATATCGTCCGCAACTGTAAATAAATCTCCTCCTGCCGCAAATACATTTGTCGCTGAAAAAAGCACGGCAAATAATGTAAACAAAAACAGAAGGATAGTTTTCTTATAATGTTTTCGCATCAAAATCCCCTCCAGATATAAAATCTAATTTTGTTATGCCGGCGGTTCCGGAAGCAAGGGCGAGTTTCCTCGCCCTTGCCGTTTCCAACGCCTGCTCTGTTGCCCGTTCATGCCTTTTAACAAAGCCATGAAGTAAAACAATGTCTCCTTCTGTATTTATGTAGAATATAATCCTTACCATTTGCCGCAGTCTGATACGTAGTTCATAAAAGCCCTTATATCTATCCAAACGAAACGCTTTAACAAGCGGCGGCTGAAAACTACACTGAGGGGCTGTTAAAACCTTTATCTGTGTGCGGATTTTCTGTTGCATCTTGGGCTCCAATCGGCTAATAAATATTCCAATTGGATCAGAGCCGCTATCCACAAATCTATATATCCGCCTCTCCAGTCCCATTTTCCTCAGCTTCCTCACTTTCTGAAGAATTATTTTCCATATAATGATCAAAAGCCGACATGAAATCTCCTACGAAGGCCTTTATCGCTTCTGGGACAGCCGGCAGTACCGCTACTCTTTCCGGAACCTGCCACTCCAAAAAACCATATAGAATGGACAAATATAGATAAAAGCCAAGGTATTCCTTTCTATTATTCAATTTTTGGAAGGTATCATGAACTTGCTGAAATCCTCCCGAACGCCTAGACAGCCTCTTTCTCAATTTGTCGAAAAAGGGGCTCGACACAGAAAGCACTATACTGTTGATTTGTGATAGACTAGGATTTCCTTTTTCCGTAAGCAGCCCTAATTCCGCCATACGGTCTCTGGACTTTTTCAATTGCTCTTCATCAGCTGTTACGTTGCTGATTTCAGAAAAATCCACAAAGGACATATAATATTTCTTCATTTCTCATTCCTTCCTTTCTCTATTGCTTAGATTGTTTTTTCTCCGCCGGAGCCCTAAGTAAGTAAATACAGCACCAGAAATGCTAAGTATTGATAAAGCGGCCCAAAATCCAGGCGAACCCTTATCACCAGTTTGGGGATATATCGGTATTTTTTCATTTGTCATCTGCGCTTTGATAATTTCTCCATCTTTGGTGATAGAAAATTTGTGCGGCGTCGTATCAATCTGATATCCGTCCGGCGCATCAAACTCTTCATAAGAATACGATCCATATCCCAGCGTAAAAGTAGCGACTCCTTCATCATTGGTATATCCCTCCGCTACAATTTCGCCGGCATCATTCCTGATTCTAAAACCGGCATTGGGAAGAGGCTTTCCATCGGCAATATCTGTTTTGATTAACTCAAGTTTCCCGGTAATAGGTCGATTCACAACTTTACCAATGTTTATAATTTCTCCGTCCTCTTGAATCGTTACTTCAAAAATCTTGTCTGTGACAGCATATCCTTCCGCTGATTCAATTTCGCGAATCAAGTATTTTCCATAGGGGACCTTTGTGAATCGGAAACTCCCATCTTCCCGAGAATCTGCGGTCATTACAGCATTTTCTTTCACAAATTCCACACAATCCGTATGAAACAATCCAAAAACAGCGCCAGTCAAAGGCTTATCGCTTTGGTCAACTTTCAACCCGACAATTTCACCATAGATCAGCCGATTTTCAATCGGATCCCCATTATTAACCGCAATCGTAACATCTGCTACTTCTTGTCCCTGATATTCAAATATCACAGGATATCTATCATCACTCAAAATATAATGAGAATCCGTACTGTACTCTTTCACATACAGCTTAGAGCCCATGGGAATATCCGTGTTAAACGTTGCTTTTCCGTTTTCATCGCATTGAATGATCTCGATGAGTCCGTCTTTAGGAATCATCGAGCCGTCTGAAGCTACCAGGTTCTCATCTGCGTATAAACCAAACGATACCGCTAGGATTTCTCCATTGGAGCCAACTCCAAAACCGCTGTCCTGCTGCAAGATTTTGTCAAGTGAGATTTGTGCTTTCTGGCGCTCATTTTCCATAGAAATGACGCTTGTGGTAATCGATTCATGCTGGCCCGCATAAACAAGCTTTACCGTTATCGGTTCAGAAGTTATCACCATTCCATCCGGCGCCTTACGTTCAAAAATTTGATATGTTCCTAAATACAGCGGATCGCTGGTAGCCGATCCCTTTTCATCGGTTGTTAGGGTGGATACAACCTCGCCTTTTGCATACCGCAAAATTCCTCCGGATACGATATCTTCTGCGGCAATCACCTCAAAGGTGGCTCCCTCAAGCCCAGCCAAAGAATATTCGGGTTGATACAGCAGCGGGGAATCGCCGCCGCCTGAAGTAATCACTGAAGAAAAGACCTCACCCGCTTTGTTGACCGTAATGATTCCTTTCTGAGGCATATTTGCCTTTTCTACTGTAACCACAGTAATATGGTCCTGATCTTCTGCTGAATCAGGCGTGATATCAAAATATACAGGTGTGGGGTCTAAGACATAAGGTTCCACAGTTTCTACTTCCACTATGTAATAGCCTTCACCATACGGCAGCGGTTCGGGCGTAATCAAATATCCATTAGAATCTGTGTAGAAGGTATCAATCTCAATGACCTCCGGATATGTCATTTCCATAACGATTTTCTCACCGTCCGGCGAATAGATTTCATACCCATGGCCGGCCTGAGGAACGATGTTCCCGCTTTCAGCATCTTTTTTAACGATTTTAACTCTGCTTTCGAAATTGGCATTATTCAGAAGATAGCGATAAACATTTCCGTTCTCTGATATGAAAACATCGAAATCCTCAATGAACTCTCGGCCATCCCAGCCTTTGATCTGATGCACGGTATACCAGCCATATGGAAGGTCTTTACTCTCTGCATATCCTGATTCATCACAGATCAAAAGATCACGCTCTGATTCCTTAGATTCTTCGTAAGAACCTGAGTCACGATAATATATCTGAAATTCTGCTCCGGCTTCCGGTGTTTCAATTCCCGTTGAGCCGTAGGGTAGGAACCGGACGCCTTATCATATTTCTATGACAGGATTTCCGAGAACCTCCCTCAGAACCGTACGTACACCTTTCGATGTATACGGCTCCCCAGCCATTCCTAAAGCATTTTACAAAGTTCCATTATGAAGATTGACGTGGCAGTCATGGCATAAGACGAGCGTTTTGCGCTTCATATAGCTCATCAGCCATACCCAGTTAGGCATAGGCGTTCCACGTTTTCGGTATTTCTTCACAATGTCCTTAAGCTTCCTTACATGATGAATCTCCAAGGCACAATGTTCTGCTCCACATAATTCACATACATCACTGTTGAGCCTTTTCATTAACTGACCACCCTTTAATACCTGTCCGAATTGGTCGGAGATTTCTCCGGCAGGTCGGCTAACCTTTTTTAGACTGTCATTGAAGTAGGTCATCGTTTTAGGGCCTTCTTTCGTATTGTATCTGATACCAACAATACGCATGGTGCCAGTTCCATTTTTTCTGGGAACATCAATTCCATATTTCTGAATAACCTTTTTGACCGATGATTTTTCCTTTCGGGCGATTGTCTTAATCATGCTGAAATAGTGATAATACTGAAATGTGGATATTTTCGTGCTGACATCCGTTGCTAAGCAATAGTAATTGTAAAGCCCTCTGATTTCTGCGTTGTACTGACTGATAATTTCAATCACGGGCAGATTAACTCGTGCCCCCACCTGATAGGGTTTTCCCTTTTTAATGAACGGCTTGAGCTTTTCCCGAATAACATCTCCCGGCACAACTAACTGAATTGTACCGTTTACAGAGCGTTTCTTTCGACCGATTGAATCAACCACTTGCTTTGTGTTCTCTTGAGATTTTGTAATTTCGTATCCCAGAAAACGCACTCGTTTATCCGACAGATTGGTGATTTTCGTTTTTTCCCGGCTCAATTCAAGATGAAGTTCCTTTTGCATGAAACCTGCAATTCTTTCCTTGATTTCATTCGCTGTTGCCTTGCTGCCGATGATACAGACCACAAAATCGTCCGCATAGCGCACATATTTTACACGCTGATAGTTTTTATCCATAGGGTCTAAGGCAGGGATATTCTGCATTTGCCGCAGGTACTCATCCGCTTGTTCCTGATTGCCTTTCTTTTTTGCACGGTTTCGTTTGTATTGGAGAATCTGATATTCACGATATGGTCTCCGCTGTTTCCCTTTGGTGTATTCAGCAGATATTCCTTCCATGAACTTATCAAACTCGTGCAGATAAATGTTGGCCAAAATGGGGCTGATGATGCCGCCCTGCGGTGTTCCCGACAGCGAATTGTACTTCTGGTTGAATTCCAAATATCCGGCTTTCAGGAATTTCCAAATAAGCTCAAGAAATCTACCGTCATCAATCTTCTTCAAGAGTATCTTTAACAATATTTCATGGTCGATATGGTCGAAGCACCCGGTGATATCGCCTTCAATTACCCAGTTGGTTCCCCTACAGGTGCTTTTAATTTGATACAGTGCGGTGTGACAGCTTCTATTAGGCCGAAAACCGTGCGAATTATCGCTGAAAATTGGCTCGTAGATTGCCTCTAAAATCTGCCGTACTACTTCCTGTACCAGCTTGTCAGCAAAGGCAGGGATACCCAAAGGTCGCATTTTACCGTTCTTCTTGGGGATATATGTCCTTCGGACAGGTTTTGGTTGATAGCGTTCCCATTTGAGCAGTTCTATCAGTTGAGAAATTTGCTTCCTGCTAAAACCGTCAATGGTTGTCCCGTCTGTTCCGGGCGTCATATTGCCTTGCTTAGCATGGATTTTTTGATATGCCCGCAAAAAGAAGTCCTCATTGAAAAGATTTCTGTAGATACGGTCATACCGGTGTGATTCATCTTGTTTGGATTTTTGCTTTAGTATTGATAATACCGTTTCAGCTTTTTGCATTTCGCATACCTCCATTCGATTATCAATAGAATGACCTGCCGCCCTTCGCCATGTATGCGGCTTTCCCGCACTCGGACTACTATGGCGGCTCCGTTGCCATGCCGGATATTCAGTGTCATCTCCCTCGCTTTTCACACTTGGGATTTATCGCCATAGGGCATTACACATAGCATTTCTGCGTTCTGGTTTAGGCAATCTCCGTTTAGTCGTATTGATACATTGGGTGTGGTTTAGGTTTCCGTTCATTCCTTTTACATACTTCCTGTATGCCGGGACATTTTCAGAGAGTATCAGTGACGACAACGGTTTCACTGATAGAAATTGTCCATGTGCGCAATCAGTCTTCGCACATCTCCACACTTAGAGCAAAGAAACTGGATTTAAAGCAGTTTAGCCTTAACCATGCCACGCCTTTGGTCTCGCATATCCCGCTTATACACTGATTTCAAACGTATATGCTTTTCCGCCATGCTCTTGTCCCCTTTATCTTTCGATTCCGGGTTAGGCGGCTAACCAACTGGATTTCTCTCCAATCCAGTACCTCTTTAGGCATTATCAATACGCCCTTACGGACGCACATCGTCTGTATGTTTAATGAGAGCAAGCTTTCCTTTAATCGCCTGCTCAGTCACTCCTAAATTGATATGGTTATACTCTACTTCATATTTTTGAGGCTCCGCTCCTACCTGGTAAACAGTCTCATCAAGCAGATAGCCTTCACTTGGCGCTATTTCTCGAATCGTCCAATCGCTCGCACAGATATAATAGTCAGTAACAAACTCTCCGTTTTTATCTGTGACATAAGTATCGACTAATTCCTCACCTTTAAATAATCCGTATTTTGCCCCTTCCAGCGAGCCTTGCCCTTGAGGAGTTTCCCCAGTTTCGGAGTCCTGCTTTTTCACAGTCACATTAAATTTTTTGAGGCTGTTATTAAAAGTGACTGTCGATACCTGGCCGCTCTTCACTTCCACCGTTTGCGATTTTTGAGGAACATATTTATCGTAGTTTGCTTCCGTTACGGTATAGCTGCCGGGGAGGAGGTTATCAATCTGGATTTCTCCCCGGCTATTGGTCTTCACTGTCTGATCAACACCGTTTCCAGTAATATGAAAAGAAATATTCGCTATGTTGCCATCTTCGCTGGTTTTAACAATCTTGGCTGAACCATAGCTCACCTTGGTTTTTATAAATCCCTGAACCGGATCGCTGACAGTTTGTGCATAGGTGATCATATCTTGAATTCCGCCGTTGGGGCCATATACCGTATCGGTCCAAGTAACGACACCCTTCCTCTGCGCACTTTTCACCGCGGAAATCGTCAAAGTGCTGGTTGGCGCTTTTTTTGCCGTAACAGTAAGTTTATTTCCGGTCACTGAAAAGCTAACGTTAGGATCGCTGCAAGTAAATTTATAATTAGAAAGAACCTGATTCGTATCGGTCAAAACCGCCGTATAATTCGTTCCATCCCAAATCAGCTCAATAGTTTGCGCTTTTTGCGGACTTCCAGATAAAAAGCTTGGCAGCTTTGAATGGTTCTGGACACTGCTTTCAATTCTCTTATAGTGAGCCATCATCTGATTGTATAGCGGATGTGTTTTGCTATGCACCTCCAAAACCGCGTGCTTGCTGCCGGTTCCTACTTTATTAAAGGATTCATCACGCTCTCCAACTATCACTTCCCAAATCAGCATCTGCGTTGCCATGACGTTAGCCAGATCATCACCGTTTACGGAGCTCCAGCTCGCAGAAACTTGCCCAGTGTACCCATATTGTAGGATTCTTCCGATTAGTTGTTTTATTTTATCTGGAGTTATTGTTTTGTTGTAGGCGGACGGGTAATTATCCCAATAGTTTTCATCTCGTTTTGTATAAGTATCTCCGATTGATTGGGGAACGCCTGGTTCAATGCAATAACACACATCACCCTCATAGGAGTACATGGATCTAACCTCTGTAAATCTGGTTTTCGACCCAGAATTCCATCCGTTCATGAATTCTAGACTTTGATAGCCCCAATCTCCTCCGGGATTTGGATCACCTGACCGCGGAAAATCAATCATATATACTTCGGCTTCCTCAGCAGCCGCGTTGGCAGTAAAACTTCCCATTCCCGTAAATACGGAAAAGACCATGACCACTGCCAGAAATACCGAAATGCCTTTGTGAGCGCGATTTAGGTATCGCTTCGCTTTCATAGAAAATCCTCCTTTTTCAGATAAACAAAAAAGCACATTGCTTTTTGCAATGTGCTTTCAATTTTTCTTTTCTTCTAACGAATCACGCATAGCCTATAAAAAGGTTATAGCTTCCATCTTCCAAGGGTTCCGCCCAAATCCAGACATCTGTTATACTCGGGTCCTTTCCATATTGATCGAGCCGATCAGAAATATCCCGTTCCAGATAAACGCAGTGTGAACCAGCTACTATCGGCGTATCCCAGCAATAAATTGCCGACGGTTCCAGGTTAAGTTTCGCTGTATTCACCGCATAGTTTTGAGCGTATACTATCCAGCTTTCAATATCAAAGGGTTCTTCTGGTGATTCAGAAGCAGACGTTTCCTCTCGTTTTTCTATTATCTTCTGATTTTTCGCTCCGCAGCGACTGCACACCTGTTCTTCTAATCCTGTTTCAGAAACAGTTGCATCCTTCACCACTTTCCATTCGCCATATGAATGCCCCAATGCTGGAACTCTATCATCGGTATACATATTCCCGCATGAGCAAGAATAGCTGGTATATCCCTCAGAGGTACAAGTAGGGGATATTACCTTCCTTGAATAACTGTGCTCATGTCTTCCTTTATTTTCAGAACCGTTTTTCACCGATCCTGGAGAAAAAGATGACTGAACAGCTTGGGAGGAACTTTGCTGTGCATTGCTTTCGTCTTCTCTCTCTAATTCTGGATCACTCCTTTCGGCTGGCGTCAGGGAGATTCCCGCTGTCGATGATTCATCTTGTGATGATGGTTTCGTTTCTTTGTTTTCCGTTGAATGTTTCGATTCCACCTTACCTACAGAGGAATTTGCTGGCTTTGATGATTCTAATAGCGTAGTCTCGTTATTCTGACAAGACACTAGAACCAAAATCAATATCAGCAGAAAAACAATATATACTTTCTTTTTCATTATCTATCACCACATTTCGGTATCTATTATCCCGGTCAGGGAAAATAACTTTGTGCACCGGTTGCACAAAGCTAAGCGCTTCTTTGTTGATAACGGTATGCCTTTAGAAATTCCAGGAATAGCCTCTCGATTTCCTCTTTGTTCTTAAAAAGATCTGCATATTCCTGAAACTTTGTACCGCTTATCGTAAGGGAAGGGGATATAGAATTCTGCCTCTGAAACACACGCTGTATAATTTCTTCACTTAACGTTTCATATTTTTCAATTTTACGCAAGTCCGAAATCTGTCCAGCTTTGATTTTACCTCCGCTTGGAATAATTGTGTTAAGAATATATTCCTGTGTTTCCTGAGCCAAATAGGACATTTCAACCCCTACTTTAAAAGCGATTTTACCATCATCAACTAACTTCAGCAATTCCGGAAGAAGGTGGGTAAGCCTGATAAGGTAAGCTACTGTACGTCTGCTCTCCTTATGTTCTTTTCCTACCTCTGCCAAACTATCTGTTTTTTCTGAACCAGATAAGTCGTTCCGTTTTCCTTGCTGCCCTATTAGTTCCAATCGCATACGGTATGCATATGCTTTTTCACTGTAAGTTAAACTCTGCCGCTGTTCTATATTCGTGTCTATCATGATTAGCGCAGCCTGCACATCATCAATGTCTTTACGAACGATCCCCGGAATCTCTGTTAATCCGCAGATTTTTGATGCCCTTGTCCGATTTCTTCCTGCTAAAATTTGATATTGATCAATTCCAAATGGACGAACAACAATAGGAGTTATGATGCCATGTTTGAGAATACTATCGGCTAGTGATTCTAAGTCTTCCTGAGAATACTCCCGAAACGGCTGCGGGCGGCCAGCAATTTTCTCAAAGTTTTCATCTTTATACTCGACGAGCTTTTCCAAAGGCAGCATAGTAATTTTATTTTTTGCTGAAGAAGTTACCTTTTCCGGTGTAGTGTCAATGATATCATCAAAATCTTCTGTATCTGCGTCCCGGTATTCAATCGACTGAATCTGTTCTTTTAAGCTCTTTTTAGGCACTCTGCATCACCTCCGTGGCGATCTGTGCGTAAGCCTTTGCCGGCGCAATTCTAGGAGCATACTCATGCAAAGAAATACCAAATGCTGAGGCCTCAGCTACCTTGATAGCATATTTCACAAAGCTATCGAAGATGTGAATATGATCGCCAAATTCATTTTCCACAACTTCATAAATTTCCTGGCAGTATTTTGTGTTACCTTGAAACTTAGTGATTATGATCCCCTCGATTTTCAATTTGGGATTCAAACGGCGCCGTACAGAATTAATCATATTTTCTACAGGATTAATTCCATCACTGCTTAAAACATGAGCCTCAACCGGAATAATTACAGAGTCGGATGCTGTTAACGCATTGATGGAAAACATATCCCATCCAGAATGCACATCGAGAAATATATAATCATACTCATTCTTAATAAATGATAAAATATAATCCAATAAGTGCTCGCAGCTGGTAATGGACGGGATAACCTTCTCCAGCGAGGAAAGCCTTACAGTAGAAGGAATAACATCTACTGTAGTAGAATGACAAATACAATCCTTAATAAGTTGCTCTATTTTTCGGTCTTCCTGTTCCTGAATTGCCGCATTGATAACATCGTATATGGTAGGACGATTTTTTAAGTGACCAGGCAGGATTCCAAAGTGCCTAGAAAGGTTATGCTGAGGATCTAAATCTACAGTGCAAACGCGCTTTCCCTGCATCTGCAAATAAGAACTAATATTAACAGCAGAAGTTGTTTTTCCAACTCCGCCTTTATATGAAATAGCGGATATCACTTTACACACGTTACACTACCTCCATTCAAACTTACTGTTGAAGTTCAAAACAATCGATAGGAAACCTGCAAAAATAGATATCCGCAGCTTCAATATTCTATTTAATTGACCGTTATCTTGACCGCTATTGGTCTATAAATTATGTGAAGAAAATGAATAAACAAATGGCATATACTACAATATAAAGGACTAATGTAAGGGATATTACGCTATATAATGTATATACATCTGAATTTACTAGCTCATAACCCGAAGGTCGTTGGTTCAAATCCAGCCTCCGCAACCATGTTGCGGAGGATTCTATTGCAGGATCCTCCGTTTTTGTTTTCATATTCTTCCCATATCGCGGGGTGGAGCAGCTGGTAGCTCGTTGGGCTCATAACCCAAAGGCCGTAGGTTCAAATCCTACCCCCGCAACCACTCGGCCCGCATAGCTGCTTGCTTTGCGGGTTTCCTTATTTTATTTGCGTCCTACAATTCTCCGTGAATCCTCCTCCTTTCATAATTTATGCATTTTGCAAGCCGTGTTGGATGATAATTCATTCTGACACGGCTTGCTTTTTTATTCCCAGCCGTCATTTTCAAGAATTTGACCGCTATTCTGACCGCTATTGTCAAGATTCACTCATATTCTGTCTCCTCCTTACTATGCCGAATATTCCTTACCCGACGCTGCGATTGAAGCGAGCCATAGCACTTTTCTTTGTGTCATCCAACGAATGGCCGTACATATTTTCCGTAGTCGTCTTTTGAGCATGTCCCAAAATTTCTGCCAAAGTAGGAATATCAAAAGCCAACTCAAAAGCCCGCGTGGCGAAAGTATGCCGGAGCGTGTGAAACTTTCTATAATCCACACCGGCTCTCTGGAGTACGTCACGATACAGCTTGTTATAGGCTCTGGGCTCGTAGGGATTTCCATTCTGGTTGACAAACAGAAATCCATCCGGCCGGTAAAAACCCATCTTTTTCTGATAAGTCTCTATCCGATTAAAGCCTAATACCGCCTGATCGTTCGTATACACCACTCGTTTTCCGCTTTCCGTTTTTGGAGGGCCAAGATATAGAGCAGTGGCCCCCTCCTCTTTACCTCCAACCATAAAGATTCTTTGATACTCACTTCTATTCTCCGCCCATTTTTTCGACAATCTCTCTAAGATACGCCGAATCTTAAAATATTCCTTTCCCGGGCCAAAATCAAGCCAGCTAAGACCGCACAGCTCCCCGATGCGTAAGCCTGTATACAGGTCAATCAGTACCATAAGCGCATTTTTGTCTTCATGGTACAAGGCAGCCTGTTCGATACAGGTTTGATGGGATTTGCTGTACACTTGAATTTGAGGTGGAGAGACTTTAGGTGTTTTCAGGCCCTCTATGGGATTGCGATCCAGCCACTGAAGACGGTTTACAGCACGGGCCAAGGCTTCCGACATCATATTGCGCATATTGCGCAGCGTCTTTGGCGCAAGGCCGCCCGGCTTCTTGTCCAGCCTTCCGGAAAGCTCCTTTTCACGGAAAAAATCAATAAAATCTTCCAGGCACAACTTTTTAAGAGGGATGCTGCCAAGCTTAGAATGATAGATGTGCTTTTCAATATATATCTCATAATTCGTATGCGTCGCCAGCCTCACAAGAATATATTTCTCATGCCAGAAATGCATATATGTGTAAAAAGGCATCATACTGCCGTCCATATAAGATCCGCGATAAATCTTGCCTAACACAACATTCAGTTTCCCCTGACATTCTTCTTCCGTTTGGCCGTAACAGCTTTTGCGCTCTCCCTCAAAATAATACTGCCCTTCCCAGCGCCCGTCAGCGCGCAATCGAACGTGGCCGGTGCCGTTTCTGGATCTTTTGGTTTTGTTAGCTGAAGGCTTTGCTTTTGTTTTTGTCGTTTTCATTTCTTCAACAAACCTTTCATTATCTTGTTTATTGAAGCAATGCGGAATATCTATTAAGCAGGTATTTAGTTTTCAAGGTGCAAATTTCCTATCTGCTTAATAGAATAACCCCAAATTTGAATTTGTCAAATTTCGTTTTGCTTCACTTTCGGTAAAAACAATGGGTATAATACCACTCCAAAAACAGCGGGCGCGGAATAAGAATCTTTGAAATTCCAGTCTTCATATACGGAAAGCCTGGCTGGTGTGTTAATTTTCGAGTAGTTGACTCGCAAAAATTAAAGAAGCCCATCAGATCTTCCAACTGTAAATTGTAGGGCATGGAGTTTATTTCTAGGGGCCATATCAGAGTCTGATTCAATTATTTCTTTTATTTCATCTACTGTATGCTCCATGATCAACAAACTCCTTTTTTCACTTTTGCACAGGCGGATTTTTTCGGACCCATCCGCAAGGGAATAATATCGCACCGGCTGACCCATGCTACTTTATGCAATGATTGCACAAAGTTAAACCGCATCGGTTATGCAAGGCCGATGCGGCCGCAAAAAAAAGCGGCGCCGTCAAGCACAATACGGCAAGTCTCATAATCCCGGATCATCGCAGCCGTTGTTGGGCAATCAACGGATTATCGCTTTTAAAGCGCCGCTCCCCGGATTGTTGCGCGATGCATTACCATAAACTTTTCAAGGTTCGGAATTTTATATAACGCCTGATATATAGACTATAGTGAGGTGATGGTGTTTGACAGCCTTCAATAATTATGAAGACTTTATTGCTGCCAGAGTACAGCAGCTCCGCTCACAGAAGAATATCTCGGCCCGGAAGATGAGCTTATCGATAGGACAAAATGAAGGATATATCACGCAGATCGAAAATAAGCAAAATCTTCCTTCTATGGAAGGCTTTCTATATATTTGCAGATACTTGGAAATTACACCGGAGGAGTTCTTCGCCTCAGATAACCAAAATCCAGAGATGCTCCGTAAAATGGTTGAGGATATTAAAACCTTAACTCCGGGACAAATTGATTCTTTAAACAAAACCATCAGTGAATTTAAAATTGCTAATAGCTTAAAAAAGTAATCCGTTTATTTATAAAGAAGCCGTTTTCTCATCTTAAAGATGGGAAAACGGCTTCTTTCTTGTAAAATACAAAGGTCACGAGAGTCTCTTCTTATTAACAGAGTGTCTTGTTCTTATGCAAACAGTTGAATTTAGGGGGTTCTTTATAGGTCTCTCAAATCTTCATCCGTTTCCATAAAAGTATCCATATCCATAACGTAACTGCCTTTGCTTGTGCTCAACAAGATTTTGTCCTCCTGAACACGAAAATTGACAGCGTTTCTGAACGTACACTTTTTTATTGTGCTTAAATCCTTATAATTTACAACTTGTACAGTTATATTTCCATAAAGCCCCAAAAATTCCAGCAGCACATATTTCTTTTTAAGAGAGCAGTCAACTTTAAACAGAGCCAATTCAGGCACTAAGGGAGCAATAGCACTCCATTTGCTTTCTTTGGAACTGTATAACATTACTTTTCTTTCTGAAACTTCAGGAGGAATATGGCTGCAAACGTAGTACTGGATACCGTCGTCCCAAAACCAGCCTTCTAAGTACGCACGGCAATCCGCGCGGTCTAAAGGTTCACTTTTCAATAAACCGCTTTTATTAAATTCACACCATGCAAAATTCTCATAAATATCTCCTTCGTTTAAATAGGTAATGACCGCAACACCATGATCACGGCTATTATCGTAAAAAAACTTTGAAATACGAAACGGCAGGCCTTTTTCTCTCAATGGAATTTCATATGGAGAATCCACCCCAATGGTATCGACCTTTAGCCTGTTGTTTAACGACATTCCTTCTATCCGGATAGTTTTATTAACAAAAGAATAACGATATATATAATGGATACCATCAGATAATGGATAACAATCAGGCCATATAGTCTCATATTTTTTGGTTCTACTGATTAGCTCGAAATCCGGCAAATGATAAACAACGCCATATTCACTATCGCATTCGACCAGGATAATCTCATCAGACAGGAACTCTAAATAACCGAAAGAACGTTTTGCTCTTATGGAATTTATAACGTTGCCGCTAGCCACATCGTAAAGCGTCAATGTGGTTGAAGTGGATACGCATAAATAATTTTTTCGAATAGCCATACAGGAGTTTTTAGGCTTCAGTTTTCTTATTTTATCCAAGTTAAATCACCTCTCTAAATTGCTTACATAAATTTACCAGTTATAGGGATCATTGGCGTAATATGCTACTATAATTCTAGTTCTTAAATATGATAAGCTTTCTAATACATCGGCTCTTTTTTCTTGGAATGAAGTACTATAATTCCACCCACAAGTATTTCGCCAAAAAATATCATATACCATGTCTCGATAACTATTACCATGCATACGAGCATGAAATGTTCTTGGCAAGGATATTAAATTTACTGGATCATTAAGTTTGATATCAGCAACCTCCATTCTTAATCTGGCGTAATCGATTCTCCAATCATTTAGTGCCTTCGGAACTATATGATGCAAATCATTTGGATTCCTCGGTTTAGAAGGCTTTGCAATGGTAGCCTCTTGTTCTACAGCAATCTCTCCGCCAATGGCGACAGAATCAGCAATACTTTGAGAGTAACCTGAAGCAGGCGGATTATAAACAGGAACTTCAATAGTAGGAAATTCAACCACAGGAAAGGACGGCATTTCGACAGACGGCAAAGCAGTTGACGCGCCTGCGCCTATAACAGCGGGAATGGATGCAACGACCGCAACGAAAAGGAGAAATACGGCTATTTCTCCAACCAAATATCCTGTGGGATCAGCTAAATTGACCGGGTTATTAGAACAATATTGAAATAGGTTATTTTGTCCCACACTGCCTACATTTCCCACGAGGATATCAGAGTTTAAGAACCTTCTAGTAGTCGGATCGTAATATCTTGACTGTAGATAATAGAAGCCGGTTTCGGTATCGTAGTAGTAGCCGCGGTAGCGGATAGGATTGATCTGGCCGATGGTGGAAGCTTCGGAGCCATCGACTGACAGCACCTTACCCCAAGGATCGTAAGTATAGGAAACTATCTTCTGTCCAGCCTGATTTAAAATGCCGATTACATCGCCCTGTACATTAAAGATATAGTAATACTTTGTCCCGTTATAGTCAAACCCTTACTTATTACCCTTTTCATCGTACAGGAAAACGATGGTATCATTTTCCTTGGTTTGGCCCAGCAGGGTGCCGTTCATCACATGATACTTGGTTGTCGTCCCATTTACCGTTTTGCTGGTGCGAATTCCATCAGGGTCGTAAGTATAGCTGATACTGTCACTGCCACGAGAAGCTGTGGCCAGCCGCCCACCACACTACCAGGTAAAGGTGCAGCCTCACATCTGGAAAGAGTTTTGCCGATTTCATTATTAGTACTGGTTATGACAAATAATTTCAGGGCTTTGCCTCGATATGGAGGCAAAGCCCTACTTCTATTTCTTGTGATTAAACTTATGATTTTCTTCCTCTTTTTTCTTTTTTTCTATCATCCTCTCTAAACTCCTATTTTGCCGGATTTGAAACTGTTCCTTTCCGAAAGCAATTATAGCTTTATGTTGCGCTATAAAAAATACAATTAATCCTAAAACTAAAACAAGTCCATAAAAATTTTGAGAATATCTTACTGAAAAAAATGAAGAAGTATAATCTGAAGTTTCCATTGACCAAGTAATTGCCGAAAATACGATTCCATAAAGCATCATTCCAATAGATAACAAAGTAAATATTACTTTTAACACTTTTTTATACAATATAGCCCCCTCCTTATTTCCAGCCATAATGCTCCCGATAGTAAATTGAATCGTAACCTTTATACATAGCGTAATTTCTATCCATAGAAGGATTATAGGGCGGTTTGGGAAGTGTGGAAGGTATAAGACTTTCAATCAACTGCGGAATATTATTTCTCGGGCCTATGGCTGTCGTTTTACTACCACCAGTATGGATGTCAGCTGGGGAGCCTGCGCCAACAGCACCTGTTAATTCTATCCCTATAATTTCTGAATATGAGTTCCATACCAGCGTCGCGTCAATTTGAACTGCTTCTCCATAAGCAATACCCCCATAAGCTCCATCTCCCATAATATCATCAATAGTCTCCGCTCCCCAAATGATACCAATTACTTGCCCCGCTGAAGCACCAAATATTCCACCACCATATTGCCCCATTACTAATGGTTGCATATTTCCTTCTGTATCAACTGCCATAACAATGGAGCCGCCGCCCCCAATGGACAAAGCCGCACTACCAGTCCAGCCAACATAGAACACCACATTACCATTAGGGTCAACGTAATTGACAGGATTATTTTTACAATACGAAATTAAATCAATTTTTGCATCTTCTAAAATTAATGTATCAGGATTCAAAAACCTTCTAACTGTCGGATCATAATACCTGGATTGCAGATAATAGAACCCGGTTTCAGTATCGTAGTAATAGCCGCGGTAGCGGATAGGATTGAGCTGGCCGATGGTGGAAGCTTCGGAACCGTCTACAGACAAGACTTTTCCCCATGGATCATAGGTATAGGAAACTATCTTCTGTCCCGCCTGATTTAAAATGCCGATTACATTGCTCTGTACATTAAAGATATAGTAATACTTTGTCCCGTTATAGTCAAACCCGTACTTATTACCCTTTTCATCGTACAGGAAAACGATGGCGTCGCTTCCCTTGGTTTGCCCTAAGAGAGTTCCGTTCATTACATGATACTTGGTTGTCGTACCATTCACGGTTTTACCGGTTCTGATTCCATCCGGGCCATAGGTATAGGATATCTAATTTATATTTTCTCCCCAATACCATCTTTAAAAAGCCAAATGATTCCTAAAATTAACGATATAATAGATATAATCCTAACAAAATGATATTGTAATTTTAATATATAATAACCGGAAATACTTTTTTCTTTATATTCTTCAGTAAATAATTTGTATTTTTTAATACAATATCTAAATATCACAAAATCTGTTCCGAATATCAAAAATAACATAACAAACATATATGTATCTTCTAAATAGTCATAAAAATTAGATAGCAGTATTTGACCTATTAGTCCAATACTGGTTGAAACAATTACCCCAACAAATTCCAAGAGTCTAGTTTTTATTATAATTTTTATCTCAGTCCAACGTTCTTTTGATATCATAGCTTTACCACCTTCTGTATGTGCAATATTTATTTTTAAGAATTATTCATAGTAGAAGGAACTTCATGGGCTGTATTATTAAATATGGCCCATGAAGTTCCCGTTTTACATATTTTCACCACCCATAATGTTCTTTATAATATAGTGAATCATACATCTTATACATCGCATAGTCTCTATTCATAGATAGATTATGAGGAGGTCTTACTGGTGATATGGGAACCGCTGGTTTTACCGCTGTGACAACCGCGGAAGCAAGTGATTTAGTATTTGGAGCAGATGCCCATATTGTATGAGTTTGATTTTGTGTACTATGAATATCTACTCCCGCGCCACCACCAGCAGTAATTTGTATACCGTCAAATATATTCTCAGAGTCAGGAAGCCAAATAGCGTCTGCACCCACATACCATCCCGGTCCTCCGGAGGCTCCGAAGCTTGTCGCATATCCCTCCATATCATAGATGGTATCCGCTCCCCAGTAAATTCCCAAAGCCGCTCCCACGCCGACGTCTAAAATACCGCCGTAAGGGGTTTCTGTAATGTTATCACCACTATGTGACCACTGAATCCCCCAAGTATTAAAGTCTGTAACAATTTGAATAGATACACCAATTCCCCAAATAGCTGTAGCATTTCCACTCAAGCCTATTGATAGAACTGTTTGGCCTGTTGGGTCTATAGAGTTAACTGGGCTATTTTTACAATAAGAAAACAGGTCAGCTTTTTTATCAAAAAGAATAAGAGTATCCGCGTTCAAAAATCTTCTAACCGTAGGATCATAATACCTTGACTGTAGATAATAGAAGCCGGTTTCGGTATCATAATAGTAACTCCGGTACCTAATGGGGTTCAACTGGCCGATGGTGCCGGCCTGAGGGCCTCCGATGGACAATAGCTTGCCCCATGGATCATAGGTATAGGAAACTATCTTCTGTCCCGCCTGGTTTAAAATACCGATGACGTCGCCCTGTACATTAAAGATATAGTAATACTTTGTTCCGTTATAGTCAAACCCATATCTGTTCGCCTTTTCATCGTACAGGAAAACGATAGTGTCACTGCCCTTGGTTTGGCCTAGCAGGGTGCCGTTCATCACATGATATTTGGTTGTCGTACCATTTACCGTTTTGCTGGTGCGGATTCCATCTGGATCGTAGGTATACGAAATAGAATCACCATTATGAGATATCGAAGACAATCTTCTCCCATACTGCCACGTAAAGGCGTAGCCGTCACGGTAGGCGAGGGGATTTCCGATCTCATCATAGGTGATGGTTGAATTAACCCCAGTCCAAACCTAAGTTTGGACTGGGGCCTTTGCTGCTTAGTTACTTGTTAGTCTGTTCTTCTTTTTCCCGTCTTTTTTTAAGTTCTTTTTCAAGCCGTTGCTGTTCCCTTTCTTTATACTGATTCTTTATTTTTCGAATAAACCATTTGATATTTAATAAAATAAACAGGATCGTTGCGCCCATACCAGTTAATGAATAAATATTCAAATAAGTTGCATATAGAGGGGGCATCCAGCTAAATAATTGGTTATCTGGATGAACAGTGTAAAGATTATATAATTCTAAGGATTTGTACCAACAATAAGCAGAAATTATAATGCAAGCTACAGATAAAACCACTTGCAATATTTTTAAAATAATTTTTGCTTTTTTCATGTCTAAAACTCCTTATTTAAAAAATATGCTCCCAAGGATATTTCCAGCCATAGTGCTCTCTATAATAGATAGAATCATAGCCCTTATACATAGGATAATTTCTATTTGTAGAAAAATCTGTAGGTACAGGACCAATATACATGCCCGGGTTGCTTTTTTGAATTGTTTTTAACGCGGACTTATAGAGGTTTGTTGTACTGGTATTAGCTACATGCGAATAATCAATTCCCACACCTACGCTTCCGGTTCCTTGTAAGCCACTATATTTAGCGCTATTATCAACTTCCGGAATAATATCAGGAAGTATTATATCAACTGTTATTCCCATAGCTTCACATTGCCCCCCGGCGCCTATAAGAGAACCTGCTTTTTCAATATCTTCAATAGAATCGGCATCCCAGATTACACCAATTACCTGTCCCGCTGAAGCGTTTACTAATCCTACCCCTTCAGCAGTCATAAGAAATGGTGCGGCACCGCCTTGAGAATCGAAAGCCATCACAATAGCAGCTTCCCCATGGTAACCCAATGATCCGCTGACTGACCATCCATAATAGAATACAACGTTACCACTAGGATCAACGTAATTGACAGGATTATTTTTACAATACGAAATTAAATCAATTTTTGCATCTTCTAAAATTAATGTATCAGGATTCAAAAACCTTCTAACTGTCGGATCGTAATAGCGGGACTGTAGATAATAGAAGCCGGTTTCGGTATCATAATAGTAACTCCGGTACCTAATGGGGTTCAACTGGCCGATGGTGCCGGCCTGAGGGCCTCCGATGGACAATAGCTTACCCCAAGGATCGTAAGTATAGGAAACTATCTTCTGTCCCGCCTGATTTAAAATGCCGATTACATCGCTCTGTACATTAAAGATATAGTAATACTTTGTCCCGTTATAGTCAAACCCATATCTGTTCGCCTTTTCATCGTACAGGAAAACGATAGTGTCACTGCCCTTGGTTTGGCCCAGCAGGGTGCCGTTCATCACATGATACTTGGTTGTCGTACCATTTACCGTTTTGCTGGTGCGGATTCCATCCGGGTCGTAAGTATAGCTGATACTGTCACTGCCATGAGAAACTGTAGCCAGCCGCCTGCCGTTCTGCCAGGTAAACTGGTAACCGTCACGGTAGGCGAGGGGGTTGCCGATCTCATCATAGGTGATGGCCTGGCCGTTAAAGCTGGTCAGCAGGTCTTTCCAGCCCGCGTCCGTGTAGCCGTAGATGTCCTGCACCTTTCCGTTCAGCTTCACCGTGGTCAGGTTCCCGCCCGCGTCGTAGGCGTATTCCGTCACATTCGCGCCGTTGGTCACCTTGATAAGCTGGTTCAGGCTATCGTATTCGTAGCTTTCTATTACCGCACCGTTTTGAGATACGCTGGTGATGTTCCCAAACTGGTCGTAGGTATAGCTTAAGGTCTCCCCGCCGTTTTTTACACTGGAAATTAAGGTCGTCCCGTTTCCCGGAGAGCCTTTCAGATACGTATAATTGGTAACAAACGGAGAGGTCAAGGCCAAAGTCCGTGAAATCGGCCGCGTGAGACTATCCCGGCCATAGGTGAGAACCTGAGAACCGTTGAGCTTGACCGCATACACATAGTTGGTCTTGCTGTATAGGTATTCGTTTTTCAGGGTGACTCCAGCGATCTTTTCCAGCGTGGCGTCGATCCGGTTCTGATTGTCGTAGGAGATCCGGTATTCCCCGCCGTCGGAGGACGTAACCCCGGTAATCCGGTTGATCAGGTCATACTGGGTTTTAAAGGAAATGTTATTCAGCAAATCCTCCGTTTCCACCAGACTGCCCATGGCGTCGTATTTGTAGGAAACCGCCGGCGTGCCGTTAAAGGATTTCCCGACAAGCCTTTCTTTATTATCGTAGCTGTAGGTTACCGTATCGCCGTTCCCGTAGGTGGAGCCGGCAGGCAGTCCGGCCTTTAGGTTAAAGGTATTGGTTGTGAGCGTGCGGCCGCCAACGGCTACGCTGGTGTTGTTTCCATAGCCGTCATATCCAAAGGTATAGCTGAAGCCGTTATGGGTAATGGTGGAAAGCCGGTAATCCTCATAGCCATAGCCCGCTGTGGAACCGCCGGAGGAAACCGAGGTCACCCGGTCCAGGCCGTCGTAGGCATAGGTGATGCTTTGAGCATCGCTGCCTATTGCAACTTCATAATCTGTGCTATCTCATTATGTAACCAATGCGTATTTTTTTTGATTATGCGATTACAATTTACAGAGGTAAAATATATACTAATATTTTTTGAGCTAGGGTAAATATGATCGACGTTTTCTGGAAATCCCATTTCAGCCCAAAACTCATTGATCTCAAGTAGATTTTGCATGTAATCAGAGGTAAGATGAGACAAGAGATTCCAGAGTATAAATGCTCTCCATTTTCTTAAACATATGTCGATATCTACAGTTTTGTCATAAGAAATTAACTTTGACACTAGTTTCTTGAAATTCGCATCATTGTCTTTTTCACAAATGAGTTCTACAACAGTTTTTTCATATGTTGTTTTGTGCTCCAAAAGAGTGTAACAGTATTGGATAACCTCTGATTTAGTAATTTGAGGCTTAATAAACGCCTTACCATATAAACCAATTTCAATTAGAGTCCAATCAATGGAAAAACCCAGCTTTTTTATTGAATATAATTTATTATTCATGGCATAATCGGAATCCCGTTTATTTCACCTCCTTTGACAAATAATCTATGGGTTACATTACCGTTTTGGATAATCCATTCAAAACGTCCTGAAACGCCATTCAAAGAACCCGGCAACTGATATAATGTACCATTCGATATCGAAAATTTTGATGCATAGCCTGCATAATTATCAATAATATCATTAAATGCATGATAGGGATCTACTTTTAACGCACTTCCTATTCTCGGACTGCTTAACACATCATTTTGAATATTGGGGATATTATTACTTGATTGCCTATTTACAAATCCCGCCTTAGGAGCGGAAGAAGAACTATTCCCAAGATAAGGGCTAGAAGCAATCCAAGAGGCACCGCCAGCAGAAATCAGTGTAGAAGCCGTCTTTGCAGTATCATAGGCCGAAGACCCTATGGCGTTTCTAATAGGATTTTGTCCAGTGAAAGATTCCACAATCTCAGAACAGCCGAATCCAATCGTGCCAAGGCCAGCTGCGCCAATACTAGCTAACCCTAAAGCAACCAAAGGTGTGGCGGCTCCTCCGGTACCAACGACAGCGGCCACAGCAGCTACGCCTACCAGAACAGTCACCACGCCGCCTAATAAAGTTCCCCAATCAGGCCAATGACCGGTGGGGTCTGAAAAATTCACCGGATTATTCAAGCAATAGGCAAACAGGTTATAGCCCTGCACCTGGGCAGTTCCCGCCAACTGGCTGTCTACATTGAGGAACCTTCTAGTAGTCGGATCGTAATATCTTGACTGTAGATAATAGAAGCCGGTTTCGGTATCGTAGTAGTAGCCGCGGTAGCGGATAGGATTGATCTGGCCGATGGTGGAAGCTTCACTGCCAGATACAGATAAAACCTTACCCCAAGGATCGTATTGGTAAGAAACAATTTGACTGACGGACTGATTCAGGATACCGATGACGTCGCCCTGTACGTTAAAGATATAATAATACTTTGTCCCGTTATAGTCAAAACCGTATTTGTTACCCTTTTCATCGTACAGGAAAACGATAGTGTCACTGCCCTTGGTTTGGCCCAGCAGGGTACCGTTCATGACATGATACTTGGTTGTCGTCCCATTTACCGTTTTGCTGGTGCGAATTCCATCCGGATCATAGGTATAGGAAATAGAGTCACCATTATGAGATATTGAAGACAATCTTCTCCCATACTGCCAGGTGAAAGCAAAGCCGTCTCGGTAGGCGAGGGGGTTGCCAGTTTTATCGCTGATGTTGGACTGCTCTATGAAAGTGTACAGGAAGAAAGCAATCCCAATGTCATTTTGTTTACCTTAGGCTATTCCATCGGCCATAAAAGAATACCAGCCCAGATAAGCTTTATACTATATCCAGGCTGGAAACATGATCATAAACCATAGATGATAACTCATAATATCGCAAAGAATTAATCTAAGGTTTCTTGAATCCCATGATAATAATGCGCTTCTTCTTTACAACTTTTTTCAAAGGCGATGATGTCTTTATTATCATATCCTGAATTTATTAGAAATTCATTCACGGTTCTTACTCTAAAATCTGGATCAATTTGCTGTTTATATTGTATATAATAAATGAGCCTATTTCTAGTCGTTATAGCTGAATATCCAGGGTCA
The DNA here is from genome assembly GCA_000154345.1 of [Clostridium] leptum DSM 753. GTDB lineage: Bacteria > Bacillota > Clostridia > Oscillospirales > Acutalibacteraceae > Clostridium_A > Clostridium_A leptum. The sequence continues at coordinate 60,866 of DS480350.1, read as the reverse complement.
ACCAAATTATCCGTCAAAACATTGTCTAATAATTGGATGGTATCTGAAAGATACCAATCTATTAAAATATCGATTAATTGATCTTTATTATATTTCGTAAAAAAGTCTCCTTTCTTAATCAACTAAACACTTTTTGTGCCCCATTAACGATAAAATCGCCTATAGGAATGATCAGCAGTACCTACTCCGGTAGCATCGTCTAAAACGACTGCTGCTATGACAACAACTCCGATTACCATCATTCCGACTCCGACAACGGGATCAAAAGAGGGGACTGTAAGCGACTCTATTTTTCGAACATTACCATTAGGATAATGATGGACATGTGATCCGTCTGGAAATTGTTCTGTCCAGCCGGGACCGCCATGCATTGAATTATCTGGAACCCAAACGCTACCAGATCGACTAGGCCACCCTCGTCCTGGGCCATTGGGATTAGGAACTTTACTAGGATTCGGATTTCGTTTGGGTGGTTGATATCCCGTTTCTGGAGGTGGTGGTTTACTAGGATCAATGGTAGGCTTTTCTACCTGTGCACTACTGGAAGTGAAAAATGCTGCCATTCCAACTACTAGTGCACTTAATAATAAAATAGAAAAGAATGCATGTCCATTGGGATCCACAAAATTAATCGGATTATTTTTACTATAAACGAAAAGATTCAGCCCATCTATTCCTTTATTGGGATCAACATAATCGTCTATGTTTAGGAACCTTCTAGTAGTCGGGTCATAATACCTTGACTGTAGATAATAGAACCCGGTTTCGGTATCGTAGTAGTAGCCGCGGTAGCGGATAGGATTGATCTGGCCGATGGTGGAAGCTTCGGAACCGTCTACGGACAAGACTTTTCCCCAAGGATCGTAAGTATAGGAAACTATCTTCTGTCCCGCCTGATTTAAAATGCCGATTACATCGCCCTGTACATTAAAGATATAGTAATACTTTGTCCCGTTATAGTCAAAACCGTATTTGTTACCCTTTTCATCGTATAGGAAAACGATGGTATCGCTGCCCTTGGTTTGGCCCAGCAGGGTACCATTCATTATGTGAATTTTTGTCACACCATTGTTTACTGCCTTACTCGTTCTAATCCCGTCCGGGTTAGAAGAAATAAAGTTATTCTTTGGTTAACAGCTTTTGAACTTATCGTTTTTTAGTAGAATATATCTACAATGATGATAAATTAATTTTATAAATAGAAAAAGACCGGTAGGAATACAGAATATATAATACATGATGAAATAGTTTTTTAAAAGTTCATTTGAATTTAGATGCGGAATAAAGAGTATATAATTTAGGAGTCCTATTATAATTAGTTCTGAAATCCAGATAAGACATAATATAGCATCATATAGTTGCTTTTTTTCTCCAGCCTTATTAATTTTATTAAAAACCAAAATTAAAATTTCTAAAAAAATAATTGGAATAAATAATATTATTATAATCCAGCTTAATGAACAAGTAAAAGATACATCGAAAGTAGATATCACTGAATCTATCATCGGATAAATAAATTTAGCAAATAAATAGATAAATAAAATAGTTATACTAATGGGAATAATGATAAAAATCATCCAAATCAATATATTTATCTTATTCGAGTTTTTTATTGTTTCTTTCATAATATCAACTCCACTATTATTATATTTCGGAGGATCAAATTTGTATGTAAATTTGATCCTCCGAAAACCTAAAACTTATATGGGCTATCAAACGCTCCAATAAGATAAAGTGGAACTTTTCCATTTTCCTTTATTTTGACAAGATATGTCCAAATAGATATAGCTCCTCCTTGAACATCGCGGTCATTGTAAAACTGAAAAGTCGCCCATTTACCTCCTACTCTGATTCCAGATACATAGTGCATACTAAAAGAATTACTGTTCTTATATAAAACAACAATGGCAACAGATACACTAGCGAGGCTACCCCAGTTTTTTAAATTCGCGCTAAATAAAGTTACAACATTATTATAGTAATTCTTAAGATAATTTGTGATAGCCCATGGTGAAGCACCTAATATTCCATCTAGTAAAGGAGCACCTTGCTGTTGCAAGTCATCACGCACCTGACCAAAGCTGGTCGGAACTTTTGGGCCCGCCGTAGGAACAGTATACTCTATCTGACGTTTTTCCTTGGCAACAATCACATTATAAGCAGCAATCACACCACAACCGTTGGCGGCGATATTTCCGAAAGAGCCAAACCCTATGTCTTTCATTTGAGCCTGCACGCCGGGATAAACGGTTATTACAGTATCAGCATATTGTTCATTAATATATTCAGGAGCAACACCCTCGTTATCGAACATATTAACTGGGTTATTGATACAGTACGCAAACATATTGGTTCCAAGTATCCCAACGCCATTATTAACAACTTTATCCGCATTCAAAAACCTTCTAACTGTCGGATCATAATACCTGGATTGCAGATAATAGAACCCGGTTTCAGTATCGTAGTAATAGCCGCGGTAGCGGATAGGATTGAGCTGGCCGATGGTGGAAGCTTCGGAACCGTCTACAGACAAGACTTTTCCCCACGGATCGTAAGTATAGGAAACTATCTTCTGTCCCGCCTGATTTAAAATGCCGATTACATCGCCCTGTACATTAAAGATATAGTAATACTTTGTCCCGTTATAGTCAAACCCATATCTGTTCGCCTTTTCATCGTACAGGAAAACGATAGTGTCACTGCCCTTGGTTTGGCCCAGCAGGGTGCCGTTCATCACATGATACTTGGTTGTCGTACCATTTACCGTTTTGCTGGTGCGGATTCCATCTGGGTCGTAAGTATAGCTGATACTGTCACTGCCATGAGAAACTGTAGCCAGAGATAAATCTTTTTAGACAATGTTTACTCCATTGGCCATAAAATAATAGCTTTTAACACCTCGTTATAGTTCGAAATTTTTAGAACCACATAAAGAACCATACAATAAATTATTCCTAAACCTATCCCTTTAACAAATGTCAGCCCCCAGTTTATATACTTGCGGCGGAAACTCATGCATATTGGTAATATCAAAGCTAGAATAATGGAGAGGCCTAAAACAATCGATATTCGTTTTCCAATTATACAAATAATTATAGTTAGACTGCAAATAATCATAGGGATCCAAAAGTTTTTATTAATAGTTTTTTTGTTATGCATTATTCTTCCTCTTCTCCAAAAATATTAATAAGCCCTTCGCAAATGTTTTTTCCTGTTGTGGTAGCGTCTATAATTGCTCCAACGCCATTGACAGCACGGAACCAAGGCTTAGGCAGGCTGATATATTTGGTGGTGGCCATACCGATATCTACAGCATATTTATCCATAAAGGGATTTCTGGGAAGCATGGAAAAAGTTTGTTTAGTAATAGCAGTCGTTTTTCCTATTGATTTTACTGTCTGAGATAATCCGGTTGCACCTCCTCCAATAATCGAATATGCTGTTGACGCAAAGTTAGCCGCATCATAAATAGTTGCGCCAACCTTTTCCCCCTGAGTTCCTGCTATAGCGTTGCCCACGGCCCGCGCTCCTGTTCTAATATAATTCTCTTCATGGTAATTAGAACCAGATACATCATTTACAATCTGTGATATCCCGGACCAGATGGCCGCACCACCATTAGCGATCATGAACCCACCGCCCACAACGCCAACTCCTGACCAACTGGTTCCAACACCTACAGCGAAACCAGCAATCACTTGCCCAATGCCACTGAGTGTTGTGAGAACACCGTCAACCCATTTCGGCTAGTTTCCGGTTTTGTCAATCATCATAATAGGGTTATTCAAGCAATAGGCAAACAGGTTATAGCCTTGCACTTGGGCAGTTCCTGCCAATTGACTGTCTACATTCAGAAATCTTCTGACCGTCGGATCATAATACCTGGACTGTAGATAATAGAATCCGGTTTCGGTATCATAATAGTAGCCGCGGTAGCGGATAGGATTGAGCTGGCCGATGGTGGAAGCTTCGGAGCCATCGACTGACAGCACCTTGCCCCAAGCGTCATAAGTATAGGAAACTATCTTCTGTCCCGCCTGATTTAAAATGCCGATTACATCGCCCTGTACATTAAAGATATAGTAATACTTTGTTCCGTTATATTCAAACCCGTACTTATTACCCTTTTCATCATACAGGAAAACGATGGTATCGCTGCCCTTGGTTTGCCCCAGCAGGGTGCCGTTCATCACATGATACTTGGTTGTCGTCCCATTTACCGTTTTACTGGTACGGAGTCCATCTGGATCATAGGTATAGGAAATAGAGTCATCACGTGCACAACAGTACTTAATCTGCGCCTTTGCTACCAAATAAAAGGAACCCTTCATGATGAAAGGGTTCCTTAATAATTTAATTATATCGCACAAAATTTATCTCTAGTATCATTCTTATCTGTAATATACCTAATATCTTTAAATGAATTTTTTTTGGCATTTTGTTTTAATGTTTGTATAATAGTAACATCTTTACAATAAACTTCGACAAAAATAGAATCTGTTAGTAAAATAATCATTTGGCACTTACTATTTAGAAAATCATAATAACTATCGATTTTTTGTAGTTCATTTGTAAAATATGCATGTAAATGGACAAATATCGAATAATAATTATTAGATGAAATTAACTTTTTAAATTCATAACCAGTATAAAATGGTTTTGTAAACAGAAAGTCATTGTTTTTATTAAGACGGTATACTTGATTGTCATTTTCGATATTTTCCCATGTATATTTTATAATATCAATATCATGCAAAATTTTTTCAAAAAGTTTCGGACAACCATTTGGAACACAAAAGCAAATTCCTCGGATCATAGTAATTAACCTCCAACCATTGACAAACCTTGACTGACTCCAACCCCTAACGGCCCATATAAGAAGTTATCCGCAACGCCTACTCCGGTTGCATCGTCAGCGGCGACTAATATAATTCCAATAACACAAACTACCACTAACCCTGTGCCTAGAGCAGCTTGCCCCCAATCAAAGGGCGCATACGCATCACCTCTTGTTGGAACACCCGTGTCCCAATTCCAATCATGATAATGCGGACTCGGAAGATTCGGATGATGTCCAGCGTGACCATAATCTATATCTCGTTTTGCACGTCCATCAGGGCCATATTCACGTTCTTGAGTGAGATTTCCATCATTATCATAAACAGGCAAAGTGGAATTTGGCTCACCGGTTAAGGGAGTACCAAGCATAACATTAGGAGCCACTCTATAAGAACTATAAGGCACATGTAATTTACCTTTACTATCATACCAAGCTTTGCCGGAGGCGAGCAAAACACGGAGGCGATCATAAGGAGTCATGTAGCACCCAGAGGGGTCACAGTAGTTAATGGGATTATTGCTACAATAAGCAAACAGATTATAACTTAAGATGTTCTGGTTAGCTCCAAGAATATTATCCGCATTCAGAAATCTTCTGACCGTCGGATCGTAATAACGGGACTGTAGATAATAGAACCCGGTTTCGGTATCGTAATAGTAGCCGCGGTAGCGGATAGGATTGATCTGGCCGATGGTGGAAGCTTCACTGCCAGATACAGATAAAACCTTACCCCAAGGATCATATTGGTAAGAAACAATTTGACTGCCGGACTGATTCAGGATACCGATGACGTCGCCCTGTACGTTAAAGATATAATAATACTTTGTCCCGTTATAGTCAAACCCGTATTTGTTCGCTTTTTCATCGTACAGGAAAACGATAGTATCATTTCCCTTAGTTTGACCCAGCAGGGTGCCGTTCATCACATGACACTTGGTTGTCGTCCCATTTTCCGTTTTGCTGGTACGGATTCCATCTGGATTATAGGTATAGGAAATAGAGTCACCATTATGAGATATCGAAGATAATCTTCTTCTGTGCTGTCGGGTGAACTAATAATTGTTTGATCTGAAAAAATTATTTTCTAATAGGCTAAAAAATTAAGGCCGGCTTGTGAGGCTAGCCTTAATATTGATTATTCCAACGGTCGCGGAAATTCGATAATATTGTATTTTTCCAAGCCATTTACTTGATTTGAAACAGGGAGCAGAACAAGTTTACCGTAATCAGATAGAACTCGACAAATTTTTTCGATTTTTACTTTGCAATACGGAAAGTGTTTTTGGCTTAACCACGGGAAGCAGTAAATCATCTTACGGTTTACCAAGTTAATGGCTGCATTACATGAAAATAAATCTATCCCGACTTGATTAAGAGGTCTATCGTATCTTTCTGAAGCAATCAAAAAAAGTTTTCGAATATCTTCAGCAGTACAGTCTAAGCGATTTTTTTTTATGCCCTGTTCTACACGTTTTTTTACACTGCTTTTTAATAATAACTCTTTAATTCTGCCTGTTGAAGCATCATCAAGATTACAGGCATACTTTTGAATTTCTTTAAGAGAAGCTTTCTTTCCCATATAATAAAGCGTTGTCTCATCAGGAAAAATAATTGTATTTTTAGAACTTTGCGGATAAAGTGAAGCGGCAAAAGCCCATCCCCCACTATCAATCTCCCCAGAAAGCACATATACACCTGGCGTAAAATTATAGGTTAGTCTATCACACGTGGAGTGAAAAGACCCCCATAAAGATGTCTGACTAGTAAAATATCCATTAAAATTTTCGACTGATAAAATATTCATTTCTCTTTTCCTTTCTTTTTAACCAACTAATTTAACATTCCAAATTCGGATACGTTTTTGAAAGACTGACCGAACTGGTTTAAAGATTAATACATAACTATTTGTTATTCCAGGGTCGTCCTCAAAAGCAGCATTTGTCTCAAAAGAAATAAGGACCGTACCTCTGGCTCCTGACAGGTGTATTGCTCGTTTTGTAGGTTTTAAACGCCATGCATAAACATATGCACCTTCAGGAGAGTTGTAAATTAATGCTTGTGACGCAATAATGAGAAGTGCATTATCAAAAGTGGTGGCATGATAATATGTAAGACCTTTTGGATTACTCCTATCGTTTGAAGCCGTCTGCTCTTGTTCTGCAGCAATCTCTCCGCCAATGGCGACAGAATCAGCAATACTTTGAGAGTAACCTGAGGCAGGCGGATTATAAACAGGAACTTCAATAGTAGGAAATTCAACCACAGGAAAGGACGGCATTTCGACAGACGGCAAAGCAGTTGACGCGCCTGCGCCTATAACAGCGGGAATGGATGCAACGACCGCAACGAAAAGGAGAAATACGGCTATTTCTCCAACCAAATATCCTGTGGGATCAGCTAAATTGACCGGGTTATTAGAACAATATTGAAATAGGTTATTTTGTCCCACACTGCCTACATTTCCCACGAGGATATCAGAGTTTAAGAACCTTCTAGTAGTCGGATCGTAATAGCGGGACTGTAGATAATAGAAGCCGGTTTCGGTATCGTAGTAGTAGCCGCGGTAGCGGATAGGATTGATCTGGCCGATGGTGGAAGCTTCGGAGCCATCGACTGACAGCACCTTGCCCCAAGCGTCATAAGTATAGGAAACTATCTTCTGTCCCGCCTGATTTAAAATGCCGATTACATCGCCCTGTACATTAAAGATATAGTAATACTTTGTCCCGTTATAGTCAAACCCGTACTTATTACCCTTTTCATCGTACAGGAAAACGATAGTGTCACTGTCCTTGGTTTGGCCCAGCAGGGTGCCGTTCATCACATGATACTTGGTTGTCGTCCCATTTACCGTTTTGCTGGTGCGAATTCCATCCGGATCATAGGTATACGATATGGAATCGTTGCCGTGGGAGATAGAGGCCAGCCGCCTGCCGTTCTGCCAGGTAAACTGGTAACCGTCACGGTAGGTAAGAGGATTTCCGATCTCATCATAGGTGATGGCCTGGCCGTTAAAGCTGGTCAGCAGGTCTTTCCAGCCCGCGTCCGTGTAGCCGTAGGTATCCTGTACTTCCCCGTTCAGCTTCACAGAGGTCAGGTTTCCGCCCGCGTCATAGGCGTATTCCGTCACATTCGCGCCGTTGGTCACCTTGGTAAGCTGGTTCAGGCCGTCGTATTCGTAGCTTTCCACCACCGCACCGTTTTGAGATACGCTGGTGATGTTCCCAAACTGGTCGTAGGTATAGCTTAAGGTCTCCCCGCCGTTTTTCAGCCCGGCCACCAGCATTGTCTCGCCGCCGGCATTGGAGCCCTTTAGATAGGTGTATTGGGTGGTAAAGGGAGCCGTCAGCTTCAGGGTCCGGGAGGTCATTCGGGTCAGGTCATCCCAGTCATATGTAAGAATCTGGGAGCCGTTGAGTTTTACCCCTTCAATGATACTGGTATCGCTGTACTGATATTCGTTTTTCAGGGTGACTCCAGCGATCTTTTCCAGTGTGGCGTCGATCCGGTTCTGATCGTCGTAGGAGATCCGGTATTCCCCGCCGTCGGAGGACGTAACCCCGGTGATCCGGTTGATCAGGTCATACTGGGTTTTAAAGGAAATGTTATTCAGCAAATCCTCCGTTTCCACCAGACTGCCCATGGCGTCGTATTTGTAGGAAACCGCCGGCGTGCCGTTAAAGGATTTCCCGACGAGCCTTTCTTTATTATCGTAGCTGTAGGTTACCGTATCGCCGTTTCCGTAGGTGGAGCCGGCAGGCAGTCCGGCCTGCAAATTAAAGGTATTAGTTGTGAGCGTGCGGCCGCCAACGGCTACGCTGGTGTTGTTTCCATAGCCGTCATATCCAAAGGTATAGCTGAAGCCGTTATGGGTAATGGTGGAAAGCCGGTAATCCTCATAGCCATAGCCCGCTGTGGAACCGCCGGAGGAAACCGAGGTCACCCGGTCCAGGCCGTCGTAGGCGTAGGAGGTGCTTTGAGCATCGCTGCCGCTGCCTATGGTAACGCCGGTGTTCATGCGGTTCTTGGAATCATAGGTATAGCTGGTCTTTGTCCCCCGGGAATCCGTCACCGAGCTGATATGCCGCCCGTCGGACGTATACGAAGCGCTGGAGCTTATGCTCAAGGTTTTTTCTAAAATCCATCGGTTAGAACTGTCGCTGCTATTCGTTGTCGACACGATATGGGCGGACTGATCATAAGAATTTGCAGCGATGGCCAGAAATTCGTTTGGAAACGCTTTACACACGATTTTATACGTGCCGTCTGATAGTTTGGTAAAGCTGAATTTCTGCCGGTCCACATTACTCTTTGGCAGCAGCCGTACAGTTTTTTCCGCATTGTTAACTAAAACATCGGTGACCTGCAGCGCCTTTCCATTAGCGTGCTTGGGAAGCAGATAGTACCATCCATCCTGCCCAGGCACACTCTCCAGCAGGAAAGTCTGATTTTTCCGTCCATTGTGGATTCCCTGAAGCAGAGGCGTATTATCAGCGGTAAGAGCCAGGTTGACATCAAAGTTCTTTCCGCTCATCCGATTTCGTATATGAAACGTCTCTCCGGCTTTCGGCGCCTCAGAGGTCATCACCCCTGGATCTTCAAAATACCAAAGCTGATCTTTTGCCGCAGTATTTTTAGTCTTTAGAACAACAGGAATAGAATTGCCCTGGCTTCCTCCCGTCGGCGCCAGCGCCATGTGGGGCGCGTGCTTGGGAACAATTCGGTATGCGTCTCCTCCGGCGTATTCCAGAATAAATCTTTGACCATCAGAATCATTGGGCGTATAAATTTGAATCGGCGTGCCGTCTGTAGTGCCCAGACGCTTTACATCTAAAACCCTTGTTTTACTGCCAAGCTTCGTATAAATCCGGTAGGTGCCCTCCTTGTCCTTCACCAGCTTCCAAATCTGATTGGCGCCGCCATTAAACGGATATTGCTGCACTACTGTGGAGTCAGCATCAATAGCGCCTTTAATCTCCATGTATTTCCCAGAGTGTCCATTGCGTAAGCGAACATCGTCACCGTTTATGATTCTGGCATGATGACTGTCTCGGTGCATATCAGAGGTTATAGGCAAGCCATGACTGTCATAACTAAAAATGTAATTGATCCCGTCGGAATTTCTTGCGTCGGTCAGGTTTTCTTTACTATCGTAATAATATCCGAAGTGGTTTCCGCTTACGTCCACCATCTGCTTCAGGTTGCTGTGGTCGTCGTAATTGAACTTGGAATCCTCAGCGGCGTCTGCGGAGGAGGTCACGTTGCCGTCGTCGTCATATACATAGCTCTGGCCGTTGTCCTTCACCAACTGAAGGTTATCGATATATACCGGGTTCAGCTGGTCCTTATAGAACACATAGACGTGAATCGCGCTGTAGGTACGGGTGGTGGTGGGGTCTCCGTCGTCAGCCACGCCGATCCCGTTGGCGAACTGCCAGCCGGTTACGCTCTCGTTGAACGTCGCGTGAAACCATTTTGGCTCGGCTCCATCGAAGATAAACGCCGCGGCAATGCGGAATTCGCCCCCCGGCTTCGCTCCCGTAGTGCTGGCCCAGCCGCTGAGGGAATAGACGTCCCCCTCTTTTCCCTGCACATTGATGGCTTGGGAAAACTTTGGCCTGCCGGAGATCGTGGGGTTGATCAAAGCCGCCTGCGTATGGCTGGGAGGGGACCCTACTCCGCTGCCGGCCGGGGTTTCCGAGAACGACCAGTGATCCAGCTTGCCGTTAGTCGTACTCTGAAAGCCTGAATTCTTAATTAGATTCAGCTTATTGGCGGCTTCGCCGGTTTCTAACTGTATGCTATCGATCCAAACCGTTCCAGTCGTATTAGCGATACCTGCGAAAACTTCTGCTTTGGTATTATTCTCCGCCACAGTAAACGTAAGCGTCAACCGAACCCATCCGTTGTCAAATTCCGAATCTGTCGTCCCCGTCAAGGATCGCTCCATATCCTGACGAATAGTCGCGCCCGAAGCATTTTTCTGGTCGATCCAAATCCCGGCACCCGTTTCCTCATCATGAGCAGCACCGATGTCTTTCGACTTTAAATAGGCTGAAAGAGTATAGGTTCCTTTTGATAGCGTGAGTGTCTGATAGATCGCACTCACTCCGTTTGCGTCATTTTGAGTTACCTCATAACTGGTATTTCCTATGTGTCCAGTATCTGTTTTCTTGGTAACTGTATAGGGAGCACTGCCGCTATGGGCCGTTTTCCATGTAGAGTCCATATTATAATCGGCCAGCAGATTGAGCACAGGCTTCTGCATGGAGCTCGCCTTCATTAGCTTGTGGGGCTCTTTTTCATCGTCGGTATCATACTGGTATTTATTTGCGTTGCCATCCTGATCCTGAACCGCTACCGGATGCCCGAAATTGTCAAACTGATAAGTGATTACCTGGTTATCCCCAGTTTTATTATAATCACCGTCCATACCGTGAGTAGTAAAGGTGGTTTGGTTTACTTTGCTGTAGTCCATCTGCATCCCTTGCGCAACCGCCCCACCCACTCGCTCTTGAATCTTATTTACGCGGTAGGTATCGGAGAGATAATAATAATTCATTCCATAGCCTGTAGGATCCGACACGGAGTTCAAACGTTTCGAACTGTAGCCATAAGTTGCTTTGCCTCCGTCGCTGTGAGTAATCGAAGTTAAGTTGCCGGCGGAATCATACTGGAAGCTGGTTACTCTCCCGGTAGACTCGTCCGTAATTTTGGTAAGCTTGGAATAATCGCTGGTATAGGTTAGGGAAATGGTATTTCCAGTTGGATCCTTAATGGTTTTTAAATAGTTTCCTTTAGCATGGGGGCCATAACCATAATATACAGAATTTCCATTGGGATCTATTGTAAAACGCAAAAAGCCCCATTTATCAAATTGAAGCCTGGTTTTATCTTTCAATGTGATTTGGTGGGCAATATCTCCTCCATCGCTGTAAGGAGAATATACCATTCCCATCCCGTCTTCATCCTTGATCTTGTTTCCGTCTTTGGTATCTTTATAGAAATAGTGCTTGGTTCCGTCCCCGTCGGTGTATACGTAAGGATACTGGGCCGGATCGACGCCGCTCCCGGATTTCACCGCTTCCAAGGTCTGCATCACGTTCAGCCGCCAGCCGTTTCCAAACCGGGAAGCTTCATTGGACGCACTGGAGTTATACACATGGCTGACGGTTACCGGCATCAGGTCGCTGACGGTGGAAGCGTCGTCGTGGAGAAACACCAGATTGCCGTTGAAATCATTGAGGTAGCCGTTTCCCGCGATCCCGGCGGAATGGCTGTGATAGCTCCAGTAATCCTCCAGGCCGCTGGTATCCCGATACCAAAATGCATACTGAGGATCGCTGTTTTCCACACCATTATCGCTGTCGTAAAATCTCGCCAGCCTGTCTCCGGAGGAGGGCAGATTGACGCCCCGCAGGAGTATCCCGTAGTTCGGCGTTCCGTTGACCCATTCCTGGACCGCCCGGGTGATATCGATTTCTTTCCAAGTACCTTCCGAAGAAGCCGCAGAGTCGTTATATATGAAATAGTCCAGCGCGGCGCTGTCATAAGAGGGAGTTTTCGGGCTGCTGTCCGTATACAGCACCTTGTTTTCCTTAATATTTCCCACATTCCAGTCGCTGGTGATCCGGTAAGCGTTGATCTGGGTATCGCTGGGACAGGTGGAAAGGCCGCCGCGATAGCTGCCAACCGCCATTTTCGCCTGCACGATCCTGGCGGACTTGGGAATGTTGGAGGGAACCGCAAAGTATACCGCGGCGCCCAGCTCGTTTCCGTTGTACTGCCGTCCCACCTTCAAATAGGCAATTTCCGCGCTGGATTCCAAAGAAAAGGCACCCACAGTCGCGCCTCTGGTTTTAAAGGAAACCGTGGTATCCTTCACATTGGCGTAGCTGGTGATTTTCTCGATATGGGGATCAATGGTTACCGGATAGGCCCGCGCGGGATCACTGAGCCATTCCTCACTGGGTGTCATGGTGTAAAGATATCCGTTGGCTGTTTCCGTCAGAGTGACCTCCACCTCGCTGGTGCGGGCTCCCGCGGCGTCATACATAAAGGGGGCGTTCATCAGGAAAGAGGGCTCCTCTTCCGTCCCGCTGGAAATCAGCACGGAACGATCCTCCTGGAGCTCAGCAGTCATACCGTTGGTGTCCAGTTCAAAGCGGAAAGGCTCCAAGGCGGACTTTTCCTTGATGATGATATTCTCCTTCAGATAATTCCCCACCAGCCGGTATTCAAAGCTGATGTTGGGCTCGGTCTCATAAAGCGCCTTGGATTCCACCTTTTCCGCCTTTTGCATGGCTTCATTGGACTCTTCGATTTTTTGCTCCGCCGTGACAGCCCTGGTGAGAGGCCGGGCTGCCGTTTTTACGGCGCCCACGCGGTTAGTGATCTGGATATTTCCGCCCGGCGAAGCAGAAGCCGCCGGTTTCTGTGGCGGAGCAGCCAAAATTCCGCTGTCGGCCGCCGCTTCCACATGACCGTCTTCATTCGGCAAATAGGTCAGGCCGATAGAATTTTCGTCCTGAGAGACAATGATTGGCTGGCCGGCGGAAAGATTCTCCGGAAGGGAAACCTCAAACGGGTTGTCCGCATTGGTATAGTAAGCTTCGCCGTCAATCGCGGTTTTCTCCAGATCGTTGTTGATCTCAAGAAATTCTCCGGTTTCCTTATCTTCATAATGAACGGGGACCGGATATCCCGCCGCCAAATACCCGCCGTCCTTCAGGCGGAAATATTTGATGGACTCTTCCCTCAGAGAGGTATCCTCCCCTAAAATCTCATAGGTTTCTTTCTCCTCCGCGGGGGGCAGTTCATAGCCGTACTGAGAGGCCAAATCTGGTTCATTGATCGGGTTTTCATTGCCGTTGGTCACTAAAACTGACGCAACAAGCTCCTCCAGAGATTCCGGGGTGGTTTCCTTCTCCGGCCCTGAAGCTTCGGCCTGGGAGCCGGAAGCCTCCTGGCTCGATGCTTCCGTATCGGAAGACGGCCCTGATTCCTGTTCCGATACCGTTTCTGAAGCTGTTTCCGAAGAGGCTGTCCCTTCTACGGAGGAGCTTTCCCTTGAGGAAGCGGTCCCCGGGATTTCAGAAGAAACGCCGGGCTCCTGGAAATCAGAAGCGGAACCTCCTTCCGCCTCTCCGGATGGAAACTGGCTGGAAACAGTTTCTGACGCCGAGCTGTTCAGCTCGTCCGCCCAGGCGGTGATTGGAGATATTTGGAGAACCAACAAAAAAGACAGTAAAACCGCCGTGGCTTTGAATCCCGCGTTTTTCCTCATGACAAACCCTCCTCAATATTTTATACATAAATTAATATTTTTAATTATATTATATATTAATTTTATACAAAACTTATTTTATGTATATCATTATTTCTAAAATTTGTCAATTCAAAAAACGCCTATATTTTCTTTTCTTTTTTCGTCACTTTATTTTTATATTAGAAATATATTCAATCTTTAAAATTCTCGTAAGAAAAATCAAATAGGTACGAAACCACTTTCTTCCGTTGGGAAGAAGTGAAATCCTCCGGGAACCACACAAAATCTAAAAGCCTATCAAATTACCGTTGATAGCAACTGATTAGAAGTTCATACATTTCATCAATGGTCGCGACACGCGGATTATTCAGGTAATCTCCCAGTACCTGTCCGCAATCTGAGATCTCTCGGATATCCTCCATACTCACGCCCAGTTCCGAATAACCGATCCAAAGGCCAATACGTTGCAAAAATTTATCGATTTCTTCACAGCATTGTTTCGCCGCAGCTACGTTATCTAGCCCGCAGAGCTCCGAATTGAGGATTCTCCCTACCGTGGCAAATTTTTCGATTGCAGCTGGATAAGTATATCGGGTAAACGCCGGATAAAAAGCTGCAAGCGCTTGGCCATGGGTTACCTGTGGGCAATGGCCTCCCACCTGCATCCCGAGTCCATGGGGAAGCGTCACTCCGGCATTGGAATTCGTCAATCCTCCCAAGGTATCTGCCCAAGCCATCTGGGAACGCGCCTCCATGTTGCTGCCATCCTCGAGCACTTTGGGCAGATTTTCATTAATGATGCGAATCGCTTCCAATGCCATGACCTCTACCAGCGGATTGGTGTTCACGGAAAGATATGCTTCAAAGTTATGGCAGAATGCATCAAAGCCAGTCTGTGCCGTAACAGATTTCGGCATGGTAGCTGTTAGTTCCGGGTCTACGATCGCCACTCTGGGAAAGATATTTCTATGCCATATAGCAGATTTATCCTTGTCCGCTGTACGGGTAATCACGCTGCACTGTGTGACTTGCGATCCCGTTCCAGCGGTTGTTCCGATCGCGATAATCGGCAACGTCTTTTCTGTCGGTCCCTGCGTATGGCAGTTATAGTCCCAAGCCGTTCCTTCATGCGTCGCTTCTACCGCAATTGCCTTGGCCGTATCCATGGAGGAACCGCCTCCCAGTCCGATTACGACCTGAGCCCCATGATTCTTAGCCATTCGGGCACCTTCTGTCACGATATTCGTAGTCGGATTTGGTTTAACACCGCAAAAATGCACAGTAGAAATACCGGATTTCCGCAACAGTTGCATCACCTTTTCCGCGATCGCCGCCATAGGTTTGCTGTCGTCTGTCACAAGAAGCGCGGTTTCCCCATATCTTCTGACCACCTCACCGATCGCCGTCGCCTTTCCGCAACCAAAAATAATCTCAGTAGGCGCATAATATGTAAATTCCTTCATTTTTTATTTGTCTCCATCCTTTAAAATATCTATCACATCTGCACAGTGATAATGTTTCTGTCACCATAAAAAGTTAAAATACTCTTTCCGTCTAATTGTGGTGTAAAAAGACAGTCTCTACATGCATCGCCTGCTTTCTGAACCTTACGAGAAAGCAACTGTCACCTCATCTCCTTCATATTTCACACACTGTTTCCTGTCACCCAAACAAATGAGTAATTCTCTTCCTACAATTCCCTGTGGGTATATTTTGTGAGCCGCTCCGATCGTCAAACATCCAGCAAAATCTTCCCAGCGGAATTCAACAATCTGATAATCCCCGTTTTCATAGCCATATCCGTCTCCAGCATCTTCATAATATGCATAGGTTCCATCATAGCCGGGATATATCCGAATTTCCAACGGTTCTGCCGTCTGCTGTCCCGCATACATCAATTCCTTTTCCATAATCAGAATTGCTCCGGCCCGTACGAACAGCGGGATCCTGTCTAAAGCTGTCTCGACTAATACCGTACCGCCTCCGGAGTATTTTTCACCGGTGTAGAAATCATACCAATCTGTTCCCATAGGAAGATAGCATTCCCAGCCCTTACTTCTTTGCAGCTCGCGGCTTCCTTTTTCAAAATACATTGGTTCGGTCACTGGACATACCAAGAGACTCTCCCCAAACATATACTCCGTTTCTATATTTTTTGCATGACTATCCTCCGGAAAGTCAAACAACAAACTGCGCATCATCGTATAATCCTGGCAATATACTTTCCCGGCCATTGAGTAAATATAGGGCATCAACCGGTACCTCAGCCGGATCGTCTGGGCAATGGCATCGTAAAAAGGCTCTCCCTCGTTTCCAAAATTCCAGATCTCCCGGGGCGTATCCGTTCCATGGGAGCGAAACACCGGCAGAAACGTAGCATACTCCAGCCAACGCACATACAGTTCCCGGTACCCCATATCTTGAACGCCATCTTCGTAATCCCCTTGCCAGTACCACCACATATCATGGCACTCGTGGGCGTTGGCACCACGTTTCCACCAATGTTCCCTGACAACAAAAAACGCTCCCGCATCCAGTGTCCAATACGGCATACCGCTCATGCACATATTCAA
The DNA here is from genome assembly GCA_000154345.1 of [Clostridium] leptum DSM 753. GTDB lineage: Bacteria > Bacillota > Clostridia > Oscillospirales > Acutalibacteraceae > Clostridium_A > Clostridium_A leptum. The sequence continues at coordinate 44,185 of DS480350.1, read as the reverse complement.
GCCTTCCCGTATCTGCTTTCTTAGCGTTTCCCAGGTCGCACTCGTATCTCCGGACCATAGAACCGCACCATATTTCTGTGAACCCGCATAACCGGACCGTGTCAAATTGAACACTCGTTTCTCTTCGCTTTCTCTCCGCTGATTCTCACAAATCCCCTGGGCGTGAGCCAGCGCATATAGATTAGCCCGTTCGGCTTTCAGGTATTTTTTGTGATCTTCCCCAACTAACAGATAACGCTCCCATGGTTCACGCAGATACTTTCCGTTCCAATCAGCTCCGGAAAACGGTTCCGTAGAATCGCACCACCAACCGTCTACACCTGCCGCATAAAATTCTTTTTTTAACTGCCCCCAATATGTCTCCCGAGCCTGTGGTGAAAACGCATTATAGGTAGAAAGATCGCACAGCAGTTCCCCTTTTTCTGAAAACTCCTGGTTATCAACCGTACCAATACTGGGATTCGGCCAGATGGAAACGACCACACTGGCATTCAGCCTATGTATTTCATCTACAGCCATTCTGAAATCAGGATACCGCTTCTTGTCCAGAATTTTTTCTCCCCAAGCGCCATCCCGCCAGGTAAGCCAATCTTGAATGATGCCGTCCAGCGGAATTTTTCTCCTTCGGTATTCAGCCACGGTATCCATCAATTCCTGCTGCGTATGATACACTTCTCTAGACTGCAGATACCCGTATGCCCACTTTGGCAACAAGGCAGCTTTTCCTGTCAAGCTGCGAAACCCCGAAATAATTTCATCCAGGTTTGTTCCAGCGATGAAGTAATAATCTAAACGCTGAACCGCATCTAACAGAAGATAGCTTCCCCGCGGGTCATCATTCCATATCATTAGCGATCCGCAATCTATCAGAATACCATATCCTTGGTCGGATACAAAAAACGGCATCGGTATTCTCATGTTATGCTGGTACAGATACTGTGTGTTCCCACGGTAATTATAAATTCCCTCCTCTCCCTGGCCAAGGCCATGAATACATTCTTGTTCCTTCCAACAGAAGCGCAGTTTTCCCCGGTATCCGCTATGCTCTGAAACTGGGCACAGATTTTTCACAAAATTACGATCTCCGTCCACCGTGTGCACCAACTCGCTTTCTGTTTCTCCAGCCACAATTGCATAATCAGGGATCTGGATCTCCTGCAGTTCCTTGGGTCCCTCTTCCAGCAAATCTCTCCCTGTATGATCCCGCCAATGAAACGCGCCAGTTTCTTTGTTCACTGCGACGCACAGCCATCCATTGGAAATCTCCAATGCCTCCGCTCGATTTCTGGCCTGCAGATCAAACCGATAACCAGCCTGAATTCCCAAAGGGGACCCCTGCCTAACAACCTCTTCCTTGGTATAAATGCAGCGAACGATATTATTTTTTACTGACCAAAAGAGTAGCTGTCCCTCATCAAGTTCTACTCGGATTCCGCCATTTTCCTTCTGAAAGCCTTTCACTCGCATATTCTGTTCTCCTTTTTATTGGTGTTGTATCGCCGCCGTTCTCCATCCTGGTAAGAAACGCCGTTGATATCGCAGTTCAAAATCTCCGGATAGCGCTCTGTTATCCATACAAGCAACGTAGCCGTAGGCGTACAGAAGATCACTTTCATTTCCCTCCTCCGCCAATTCCAGGAAGAAATCGAACAAAGAAAAGTCGTATTTTCCTTTCCTGGGCTTCATCACGCTCCAGGTAAATTCCCCAACGCGAATCACACGTAAGTCAAGATCCCTCATTCTCTCCAGATCCTCTTTTTAAAATAAACAGAGGATATCGCAGAACCAAACTCAGTTGGTTCTGCGATACCTTAAAATATCTTATCCGAGTCTCTTCTTATGGATGCACATTCCCGCGATGCAGAAGCCTGCTAACGTCAGGAGGATCATCCATACCACAATGAGACTGCTGTCACCAGTCTGGGCAGTTCCATTGGAATTCTCTGAAGCTGTCTGATCCGGATTTCCGGGATCCGGCTGTTCCGGATTCTGGGAATCCTTCGGATCTTCAGGATCGACCGAACCCGTACCTGTGGCTGGAATCTTAACAGAATCCTTGGCATAGCCGCATACGGAGCACTCCTCATGCTTGCTTCCAGCCTCGGTCACGGTGGCCTCTCTGTCTATGATCCATTCAAAGCTGTGAGCCGACAGGCTTCCCGTGATGGCCTCTGTACACTCAGTACATTCCTTCCAGTGATTGTCCGCGTCCGCTTTCCAGTCAGAAGGCGTATGCTCTGTCTTCGGAAGGATTACGCTGTCGTGGTCCGTGATCGCCTTCTCGCCGGCCGCGTCCTCAAACCAGGTTCCGCAGGATTCACAGACATAATAGGCCTTGCTGCCCTCCTGCGTACAGGTAGCGGGCTTTTCGTCTACCTTCTTCAGCGGGTCGTCATGCACGTGGCCAGGCTCCGGGATCTCCACTGTCACCACGCAGGAGTCTGTCTTCTTGCCATCCTCTGTGGTAACGGTAATGGCAGCGGTTCCGCTGGCGACTGCCATCACTTTACCATTTTGGTCAACCGTCGCCACCTCCGGACGATCCGAGCTCCAGGTCACATTGGTATTTGTCGCGTTATCAGGCGTGACCGTCGCTGTCAAAGTCTCGCTCGCGCCGGCTTCTGTGAACAGGATCTCATCCTTGTTCAGCTCTACGCCCATTACTGGAATCTCCACCTGAGATACATCAGCGTCAGGCCAGCCATAAACCTTCCACTTGATGATCGCGCTGCCATCCTTAGAAGGCGTCATGGTCAAACGGATCCCTTTGGCTACGACCGGATTAAAGGTCACATTGCTGTAACCATCCATTACAACCTCATACCCGCTGTGATTTTCAATCGGCAGCCACGCTCCGCTTTCATCCAGGTACTCCAGTTCATAGCTTTTGGGGAAGAAGTTCTGATTACCGTCGATTCCGAAATATGCGTCGGATCCAATAATGATCCGCGGTTCTTCCCAGGTATAGGATACCCATGCCTGCTGGTTCTGAGAAGAATGTCCCCAGTTCTGCCATGCGCCTCCGCCCAGATTGCTGCTGGTTGTCGGCTCCGGGTTAGTGATCAGGCTGCTGACCGGAAGCCAGGTGCTGTTTCCATCGCCCATGATAGAATCCGCTTTGGTATCCGGGAGCTGTTCCAGCTGGATCTGTTCACCCGAAACGACCAGGACTTGAACCTCCACATCAAGGCCGCCCGCCGAACCTCCTACGGTAAATATCCCGTTCTTGTTATACAGCTCCGGCGCAATGTCCTCCCATTCTACATCAGTCATCTCATACACACCATCCGTGTAGAGCACACGAATTTGCTCCGGCAGAATCGGTGCGGTACCGACCGTTGTCACTAGGGTGGTCTCCGGAACGGATACAGGCGTATGTTCTTTCTCCTCGACCAGTTCCGCCAGCTCTTTAGCGCTCAACGCTTTGCTTTTGATGACAAGATTATCCATCAGACCATTGTAGAAGCTTTCATTTTCTCCCTGATTGCGTCCGATCAGATAACGGCTGCTGTCGCCGACCTGATTGAGGATAACCCCGGTATCTTCCAGAGAAGCGCATGCTTTTCCATCCAGATATAGGGTGTAATCGTCCCCATTGGCCACCAGCGCCACATTTTTCCAGTAATCCGCCGCCAGAGAAAGCTCCGTAGCGGTTTCTTTTTCACCGATGCGCATAGCGAGCGTGTTTCCACTGGTAAAATACACCACGATCTCGTTGCCTAGATTCATCAGCGCCGCATTGTTGGCCTGGGTGTCTTTCAGGCAGACATCCATCATGATCGTTGCAGTCTCCAGACGGCTGAAGACATCGCTGTCAAACTCAATATATCCGCCCTTGATGTCTCCGGTAAATCTGGCGGCCTTGCCGTCCTTCCCCTCTTCCAGCTTCTGGAAGTTGGAAGCCAGCGCGGTATACCCCATGGTATCGCCTACACTCTTGATCACTGCATTGTTGTTGATATTCTCACCGTTTTCGTCTTTTCCGTCAAAGGTATCTAATTCAAAGGTATACCGGGCGATCTCATCCTTCATTGCTGGATCGTCCTTTACGGTAATCGTAACTGCTTTTTCCTTCGTCTCGCTGCCCACAGTTGCCTTTAGGGTCACATGATAGGCGCCGGCCCCGGTCACGTTCAGCTTTGCTACCGCCTTGTCCGCATCCTCGATAGTCGCGCCGCTTTCCTGTACGGTCCACTCATACTTGTCGGCGTCGATAATCTGGGCGCCGCCCACAACGGCCTTTCCGTAAAGCTTCACAGTATCGGATACAGCGCTCTCAGCCGGTTCTTCAATTTCTACGGTCAGCCCGCCCGCAACAGTGGTTTTGGTAACGGTAATCTCGCTGCCGTTTCCGGTTACGGGAACGACTACCTTTTCCGTCCCGCCTTCCGCAGCGGTGAAGGTCCCGGTGTAATCGCCAGCCTGGATCTGATAGCTGCCGGCCGCCAGACCGTATACCTCCAGCTCCAGATCATGCTTGTCGCCGGTGCCGTTGCTGTCCACGGTCAGAGTAAAGCCAGTGCCGTCCTTGTTTACAACCGCTTTGGTATACTGGTCGCGGTTCAGTTCAATGTAGATCTCCTCGTCGATGAGATGCAGTCTCTGCTGCACGCCATCCAGAGGCGTAACCTCATAGGCGCTGCCGTTATCGTTCACCTCGCAGCCGTAGCCGAACAAACCGAATATCGGGTCGGTCGCAACGTCTGCGGACAGGATGCGCAGCGCACCCCACAGTCCCAGTCCGGACTCGCCCGCTCTGTGGCGCCAGCCGTTGTACCGGATATCTCCCACGGCCGCGTAATCACCCATCTCTGACTGATAAGACCATGCGACCGTTCCGATCGTTTCCGGATCCGCGCAGATCTGTCCCGAATTGACACAGGTCAGGTTTCCGAGCTTGGAGGCATAGTTTACGCGCTCCGCCACACCCTTTTCTTCCTGGGTCATGCCGTTATCCTGCAAACGCAGCCAGTTGTCCATAGGCACCGCCGCAAGAGCCATACTATACTGGAAGTTCCACCAGTTCTCATTGCAAATAGTGACTGGATTGGCGTAATAGTACCACAGCGGCTGTACGCCGCGGCAGGCTCTAGTCTTATCATCCAGGGCTTTGATCCGCTCTTCCGGAGACATGTAGGGATCGCTTTCAAATCCGTACTCCTGTGCCAGCATAGCGGCTACAAATACGCCTTCCTCGGCCGTATTGTCATAGGCATACTCAGAGCCGTAAGGATACGGCCTGTTTTCAAAGGCCTCGTACTTGTTCTCTTCCATGATCCGGAGCATGTTCTGGGCCTCTTCATAATAGCCCTCCTGCTCCAGAGCCTCGATGATATCCGGAACGGAGCTCTCGCCCATGGTGCCGCAGTTGGCGCCGTAGCCCACGGAGCCGTTGTTCTGTGTGCAGAAAATATTGTACGCCCGCAGCAGATAGGTCTCCGCATCCTCGCGGTAATCCACCAGCTCAGGATAATTTTCCGCGATCTTATACATGGAGAAGTATGTGTTGTAAATATGGGGATAAGCGTAACCGCGTCCGTCCGGACTGGTATTAGGGGCTTCCATCAGAAAGTTGTGGACACGGTAATCTTTCTGATGCTCACGCATCAGCTCGTTCCAGATCGCTACATCCAGATAAGCATCCAGCGCCTCTACCTGGTCCTTATTCGGCGAAATCGCGTTCATTTCCGCCAGGAACTGGGCGTGGGTCGCTCCCCAGTCGTCGCCCCAGCCCCAGTAGTTCATCTGGAAATAGCCGTCGCCGTCCTCCCCGAAGGTTTCAATCCGGTTGCCCTTGATATTCAGCCAGTATTCGTCAAACACCTTATCTCCCACCTTGCCGGGCCGGTCAAGCTGGGTCTTCTCCACCATGAACTCCGCGTGATCGTTGAGCATGTTGTCCACGGTATCCATCATATAGAATTGGCTTACCGCCTGCTTGGTCCCGCCGGCCTGCTCGTAGTTCACGATCAGGTTGTGATGCCCGAATTCCGTGAACTTCAGCTCGTAAATATGATACTGTTCCCCGTCAACTGTTTTCGTCTCCAGATATTTCGCATATGTATTCTCGTCTGTCTTGGTATGCTCCATGACGGAATACACGTTGTCGCCCATATCTTCATAAACGCCTGACTCGTGAGGACATTGGATATCGATTCTGATCTTCTCTTGGGGCACCTTGGTATGCAGATAGATTTTTCTGGGCATATCTACCGAGTAGGCAAAGCCCGGCACCGCGACCATATCCACCAGGTCTTCCTCATAGAGGGTGCTTCTCATATCCTCTTCATCCATCACTGCAGTAAAGTTGAAAGCATAGGTTTTGCTCTCTCCCACCGGGATCGTTACAGAAGTGTTAGTATCCAGATAACCTCTATGGGTTTTCTTGATATTGTCGGAGTGGATATAATAGACGAACAGTCCGCCCACATAGGATTCTTCATTGGCGCGTTCCTGATCGGCCCAGTGATCCATATACTCCAGCTTTGCGTCGGTGGAGGCTTCCGGGGTGAACAGCAGATACCGTCCTTCACCGCTAGGCCGGGTAGCATAGAGATAGGAGCTGTCCATTCCGACAAAGGAGTGGTCCACGACCCGTCTCTGATAAATCTCCTCCGCCGTGCCGGACAAATTCTCATTAAACTGGATCGGGATTCCCCAGTCGCCGACTACAATATCCGTCTCGCCGGTATTTTCCACGGTAGCGGACCAGCGTAGCTGGTCGTCCACATACTGATAGGTCTCCACTACCTTAAAGCCATTGATTGCTTTATTGCCAGTAGCATTCTCATAAGTAACCACAAGCTTATCGTCTTCAATTGAGAAACTTCTTCCGTCGCCGGAGACAGTGGTGAAGTATTCCTGATAAGTCTCTTCCCCTTCTTTCTTCACACTGAGGATCAGTTCGCCTACGCCATGGCCGATTCCAGCTTGATCGGTATCGATCACATAGTTTGTACGATATTCATCACCTACCAGATAGAGCGCCCGGATCTGACCGCGCGTTCCGATTTCAACCTCAAAGTACTGATTAGCCATATAATAGCCGCCGTCATTCAGTTCTTCGATCAGGATATCTCCCTCACCCAGTTCATAATAACGGGACTCTTCCGATTTATAAACCTTGATGTAAGCGATCTGCACGCCGGAATCCCAGTCCCCGCTGCACTCCACTCTGATTGACGGTTCCTCTTCTTTTACCTTTGCGGTGCCTTTCAGTACCGCAGTACCCATGTGATCTACACGGCCAGTCGCGACGGTTTTACCACCCACCTGCACTTTGGCGTCGTATCCGTTGTTGAACGGAGCCATAAATCCGACTTCCACGTCGTAATAGCCCGCCGGTACCTCAAAGTCATAGCGGATGATCCCTTTTCCATAGGGATCATATTTGTCTCCATAGCGCACCGAAACATCGTACTGGCCAACATTCGTCTGATTGCTCCAATCCGCGTAGCCCCGGTTAGTAATGTCTGAAGTATTGTTGGAGGTCTGGCAGTAGGTCTTACACTGGCCCTGGGGGCCATCGGGCTGTGGCTTATCATGCTCGCCGCCATCCAGGCTCTGCAGGCCCCAGCTGTAACCGGTCGTCGCGTCCTTGCCATACAGTTGGTCGGTCTTGCTGTTTAAAAGGCCCAGCTTCTCGCCCTCTGGAACTGTAGACGTGTCATAGTCTCCCGCGTCTACAAAGTACAGCAGGTCGTCCACATTCGCATCGTCCACAACCGTTTCGTCAAAAGCATAGGGCGCTTCGCCTTTGTACACTTTGATATAAGCGATTTGTATGCCGGAGGACCAATCCCCCATGCACTTCACTTCCATCGCGGTCTGCCCTTCGCGCACATTTGCGGTACCCTTCAACACGGCCGTGCTTCTGAAATTCACATGCCCGGTCGCGATGCTCTTTCCGTTCACCTCGATTTCCGCGTCGTATCCTGCTACGAACGGCGCCATAAATCCGACTTCCACGGCGTAATAGCCTGCCGGGACCTCAAAGTCATAGCGAATAATCCCTTTTCCATAGGGATCAAATTGGGTCCCATAGCGCAGGGAGACGACATCCGCAGTGATATCGCTCAGTCCATTTTCCCAATCCGCATAGCCTCGGTTAAGATCTACTCCGTTGTCGGAGTGCTGGCAGAGCGTATTGCACTGACCCTGGGGGCCAATACCTTGCAGGACATCATGTTTACCGCCGTCTAGGCTCTGCAAACCCCAGCTATAACCAGTTGTTGCGTCCTCGCCGTACAACTGGTCGGTCCTGCTGTTCAAAAGGCCCAGCTTCTCGCCCTCTGGAACCGTAGACGTATTATAGTCGCCCGCGTCTACAAAGTACAGCAGGTCGTTTACTTCTGCATTCTCTACAAGTTCATAGGAGTCAGCGGCTTTCGCAACGAAAGTAGACCACTCCATTGGCAACATTCCAGCCAACAGCGCAAAAGCCAGTACCAGTGACAGTACCTTTCGCAGTTTTATCGCTTTTTTCCGCATTTTCTCGTCTTCCTTTCTTGTTCCAACGTCATCCCCTATCAGTCTACGCTGATTCTAAACGCCACCGGGTCTTCACTCTTGAATCTGCATTTGATATGAAGCGCTTCCTCATCCCGGCTCCATTCCAGCGTTTCCCCTGTTTTCAGCAGTTCCACTTTTTTGATGATCCCATGGAAATTAGCCTGCTTGGAAGCATCCTTTTCTCCCAGAGAAACGATATCATATACCCCATTGTCACTGCATTTTAAAGCAATAGCGTATACGCAGCTGCCCGCCGTCGTGAAGCGGAAATCATTTGTGGTGAAGTTCTTCTTGATTCCATCAGAAAACTGTCCGTCCTCGACCTTTGTCGGTCCTTCTCCGTATTTTCTCCAGGCTTTCGTATCGTAGATAGCCTCGCCGTTATCTTTCAGCCATTCTCCGATATGAAGCAGGATTCTCCTGTCCTCTTCTGTAATGGTTCCATCGGCTTTGGGCCCGATATTCAGCAACAGGCAACCGTTTTTACTGACGATATCCACCAGATCGCAGAGAATTTCCGGCGCGGGACGGAACTGATTATTTTCAGTATAGCACCAGGAATTCAACGCCACCGCAGTATCAGTCTGCCAAAAATAGTGTTTAATCTCTGCAAATTGTCCCCGTTCTACATCCGGCACGGCCGTGCCGAATAAAAACGAATCATGTTTATAGTTGATGGCGACTCCTACGTCCCATTCCGCAGCCCGGTTATAGTAATAGGCCGCTACCTTTTTCAGCCATGGCTTGCAGGCGCTGTGCTGGATCCACCAATCAAACCACAGAATTTTCGGACAATACTTATCGATCAGTTCGCAGGTACGTACCAGCCAATCCTGCATAAACTCCTCCGACGGTTCCGGCTTGCAATAAATATCCTGTGGATCGCCTCCCGGCATTGCGGGCCAGTAAAAATCGCCCCGTTCCATAGGATCCTTGACATCGCTGTCAAACTCCTTCCCTTTTCCCATAAAAAACCAATGCTCAACCCGGTGACTGGATGCACCCAGTGCCATTCCTCGCTTCTGACAGCTTGCGCTGATCTCTCCCAGCACATCCCGCTTCGGTCCCATCTCATAGGCATTCCAGTGAGATATTTCACTTTGATACATCTGGAATCCATCATGAAATTCCGCAACCGGAACCACATACCTGGCTCCCGCTTTCTGGAACAGATCCGCCCATTGCTCCGGATCAAAGCGCTCTCCCCGAAACATGGGGATAAAATCCTTATACCCAAAATCCTTATGCGGCCCATAGGTCTTGATATGATGTTCGTATTCAGGAGAATCCTGAATATACATATTTCTTGGATACCATTCGTTTCCAAACGCAGGAACGCTGAAGATCCCCCAGTGGACAAAAATCCCGAATTTTGCGTTTCGGTACCATTCTGGAACCTGATAGGTAGACAATGACTCCCATGTGTCCCGATAAGGCCCCCGGGCAATCACCTCATCGATCGTTTTTAGATACGGTTGCAAATCGTACATAAAATTCCTCCCATAAAAATATAAGTTTATTTTCTCTATTGATTCTGACAGGATGAATGACCGTGACCGTCCGCTTAGCTTTCCCCAATCAGCTCCGCCTGTCTGTCCTCCTTTAATATAAAGCGGAAACCGCTTATATCAGCGGATATCCGCGCCGTTTGGCTACCTTTTGCCACAAAGTTTTCAACAATTACGAATGGTAGTCTCTTTCACAACCTCTTTCTCCGCGGTAATGCAGCGAATAATTTCTTCTGTAACGGGGACCAGGCGGCAGCGTTTTCCGCCCGCCTGCGCCTCTAAATAGGAAACTGTTACGACAGTTCTTTTCATTGCATCCTCCCTCTTCCTCATGAGAAAGCCTCTTATACGATCACACGGCCGCCATAGAACTCGCAAGCCCGTTACAGACCTGAACCGTTCCGCTGTGGCCTCTGTATTTATGCCAGCAGCAACGCTATGCTGCTGAATGTTTCCTTCGGACGCCATTGAAAAACGCCATCCGATATCTGATATTTGCTATGACATGCGTCATAAACGGACTGAACCTCTGTTCTTGTATTCTTCGGAAGCCGGAGGCTTACGTATTCCGGCAGCTCTCCGCCAAACATATGGATTACCAGCAGGCTTTCTCCCTGATTTCCAACCCGCAGCATCCCCTGCCAGCCCTCCGGCTCATTGTAGCTGAAGATCTCCGGACCAAACCGGTAAGACCTGCCGGCCTTAATTACCGGAGCCGCCGCCTTGTAAAACGCGATTCCGTCTTCAATCGTTTTCCACTGCTCCGCTGTCAGCTCCGTCACATGGCCGGAGAGGCAGCATCTTCCCAGAAGCGTTGCCGACATGGAGTAGGCAATCCGCGTTAAGGAGTCCTTCTGCTGAATGACAGCCCAGATCTGGCTCTGCCGCGGCTGCATCACCCGGTGCAGATTCGCGGCTATAATCGGTATCGCCGTACATTCATGGGCGTCTGAAAAGGAGGACATGGCTGTTGCGGAAAGCATTTTGGGCTCCAGGCGGTGACCTCCGGAGGAACAATTTTCAATCACTAAACCGGGGATGCATCGCTGCATTTCCTGGAAAAATTCAAAGGATGCCTCCATATTCTGCCGCAAGCCCTCTCCTAAGCTCTCCGCTTTATCACAGCCGATCCCTACAGTATCGTTATAATCGATTTTCACATATCCGAAGCCGCAGCTTTTCAGAAACTCGATTACCCTTTCCCGCAGGTAATCCCTTACCCAGGGGTCCCGAAGATCCCAGAAGCGCCGGCCTGCGGTCGTAATTACCGCGCCGTTTCTTGTCAGCATGTGCTCTTCCTGACGGTAGGCCTCCGAGGCCTTGCCTGCGGTTTCCGGCTCAAACCAGATTCCCGGCGTCATCCCGGCCTCTTTGATCGCCGCCACCGTCTTTTCCAGTCCTTCCGGGAAAAGCTCTTTTGAAACCCGCCAGTCTCCCAGGGCGTTTTCCCAGGGGATCCCCTCCGGCTTATACCAGCCCGCGTCGATTACAAAATAGGAAATCCCCTTGTCTTGAATTGCGGAAAGAATATTTGCAATATTTTCATGGGAAGGACATCCCCATGTCGTACAATATTCATTGAATAGTATCGGAAGCTCCTGTTCGGAGGCGATATCCGGAACCCGCATGGCGGAAACCAGCCGGTCGGACGCTTCGTCTATCGTATCGCATTTACAAACGGTCAGCGTCGCCGCCGGCGTCCGAAAGCTTTCATCCGGCCTCACCGTTTTGGCCCAATGTCCAAACTCGTAATCCGCAAGGCCTCCGCTGATGGCAGCGCCGTCATCCTCCCGGTACACCTCCATCTGCCAGGAAGCGTTATGCCCGAGCTGCGCGCCCCAAAAAAGGTGATTTTTCACGTCCTCCACCAGAAGCCATGGGAACCATTTGTTTACCGGCATAGACCCGACTTGGCCGAACCGTTCGCTGCGAACCCCGTGTCCGGCCCAGGAGGGCTCCAGGTTCAGACGCTCCAACCGCTCGGTCACAAGCCTTCCCTCCATGCTCCAGTCGCTTCTGAGCCGGTGTATTCTAAGCTGTCCCGGCGCGGCGCCTGCCGCCAGGGGAGTAATTCCGGATATAGAAAAGCTGCTTAGCATCTCCAGTGTTACCGCTTTTTTACCGGTATTAAAAAACTCCGTCCAGCTTTCCGCCGCTCCCGTGTGAGCCAAATATTTCAAGTAGTGGCAAAAATGGCCGTGGGGGGATTGCAGCATCGTCTCTACGACGATATTTCCAGCCGCATCCGTCTCGCATTTCTGCTGGCAAAAGCGCATACCCCAGACGGTTCCGCCCGACCGCATGGTCTTTCCCCCGGAATAAGCTCCCGGCAGGTCGTCTCCTCTCACGTAGGCCTGAACCAAAGAGTCCGCCGCCTGTTTCTTATTCTCCCAGGGAACCGGCTCCATCCCTTCCGGAAGGAGCGTCAGCGACATATGCCGCTCTGTCTCTTCCAGAAAATAAAGGGCCTGCATATCTCCCATTTTTACAGTTCTGTATAGACTTACACCCATTCCTTTTTCCTCTCTGTTGCCGGAAACATCAAAATAGTCCGTTCTCTATCCCACAATATCACACTCCGTCAAATGGCTGGCCGTTTATCCTTTAACCGCGCCGATCATTACGCCTTTTTCAAAATATTTCTGAATGAAGGGATAAATGCACAGCAAAGGCAATGTTGACACAATAATAGCGCCGAATTTAATCTGATCGGCATAAGTCTGTGCATAACTGCTCGCGCCGGAAACATTTGCGCCAATTCCCGCTCCATTTGCGAAAGCCTGATTCCTAAGCAAGATATTCCGCAGAGTAAGCTGTAACGGTTCCAATTTTTCGTCGTTGATATACATTAAACCAGAAAAATAGTCGTTCCAGTGCTGTACAAAATAGTATAAGAACAAAACGGAGATGACTGCCTTTGACAACGGCAGCACCACTTTGCAAAAATATGTGAAATGTGAACAGCCGTCCAGCTGCGACGCCTCATACAATTCCGGAGGAAGGTTATCCATGAAACTTCTGGCAATAATTAGGTTATACACGTTCACCGCCGTGGGGATCATCATGACCCAAACCGTATTCATTAAATGGAGCTTCTGCATCAGCAGATAGCTGGGGATGAGGCCGCCGGAAAAATACATGGTAAAGACAAAAATCGCCATCAGCGGCCGCCGGAAACGAAATTCCTTTCTGGACAGCGTATAGGCTAAGGGCATTGTCACGACAAGATTGATCAGCGTGCCGACTATCGAATAGAAAAGCGTGTTCCGGTAACCGATCCAGATCCTGCTGTCCGCCAGAATCTGCTGGTAACCATATATGCTGAAATCCTTGATCCAAAAAACAACTTCACCCTGGTTGACCATGGTAGAGCTGGAAAAGGATGCAATAACCACGAAATATAACGGATAAGCCACTATCAGAAAGGAAAAGATACAAATTATACCAAAAACCAGGTTAAAGGAAAAATCAGATAAATTTAATTTTTTTCTCATCGTACCTCACTCCTAATTACATCAAGCTGATATCCGCTTTCTTTTTTGCAATCATATTCACAACGATTAAACAAGTAAAATTGACCAAATTGTTGAACAGTCCAACTGCTGTGCTGAAACTAATCTGATTGGATTGTACGCCAATTTTGTACACATAGGTCTGAATGACCTCAGAAGCCCCCAGGTTAAGAGGGTTTTGCATCAAATAGGTTTTTTCAAAGCCTACCGAAAGGATCCCGCCCATGCTCAGGATCAGAATAATAATGATCGTTGGGACAATAGCCGGCAGTTCGACATGGCGTATCATCTGCCATCTGTTTGCGCCGTCTACCTTGGCGGCGTCATAGAGTTCGGTATTCACATTGGAAAGGGCGGCGATATAAATAATGCTGTTCCAGCCGCAGGATTGCCAGACGCCGGAAATCACATAAAGAGGAACAAAACACCCCGTATCGCCAAGGATATTCGTATCTGCCCCAATCAAATTTAGAGATCTGAGAAAATTGGTAACGACACCGTTAGGCGCGCACATGATGTTGAGCATCGCGACCATAACCACTGTAGAAATAAAGTAGGGAAGATATACCGTAGTCTGCAGAACCCGCCTAGGCGCCCCCTTTTTTAATTGGTTAATCGCCAAAGCCAGAATGATTGGCAGTGGAAAACCGACCACAATGGAAAAAAACGCAATCACAAACGTATTGCGCATCGTCGTAGCAAAAGCTGGACTGTTAAAATACATCATGAAATACTTTATTCCAGCCCAGTCGCCGCCTGTCAGCCCCTTGGTGAAATCATAATCCTTAAAAGCTAATTGGATGCCATACATTGGGGTATAACAAAAAACAATTACCCATATCAGCCCGAGCAGGGCCATCACCCAAAGCTGCCAGTCTCGGCGCAATTCCTTCTTCATTCTTTTTAAGCCTGTTCTTCTCACTATGCTACATCTCCTCGCTGCAAGCTGATCATTTTGCGGGAAAAGGCGCCGTAAGTCAGTTCAATGGTTACGGCGCCTTTCCGATACAGATTAGTTTCCGGTTGCTTCAAGATAGGTATCAAAGGCAGCTTGCTTGATTTCCAGGGCTTGCTCCAATCCAGCGTTTTTCAGGCTATCCACATAAGCCTCCCACTCTGTAGCGATGTCGTTTGTCCCTGTAATCCAGTTCGCGACCTGTGGATCCCAGATGTTCCCCAAGTTCGTTTCGACCATTGCCAGAGTGTTCTGATCTTCCTGCGAATATTTCATCAGGTCGTTTTTAAAGAGGCTGTTCGTAGGAATCGATTCCTGATATGGCAGATAGGTTTCTTTTTCGCCTAAAGTCAGATCTGGAACCGGAGTTTTGACCTGGACATCGTTTCTAACCCACATACCGCCGTTGTTCACGAAAGTATTGGTCCACTGCCAGGAGCTGGGATCCATGGAAGAATCCTTGGGAGGCAAGACCTCGTAGGTGCCGTCGTCATTTTTCACAATGCAGTTGTCCACATCATTCATGCCGCCATACATTACTTCTAAGCTCACGTCGTAGTCATAGAACTGGTTGATGAATCTCATGGCTGCTTCTTTGTTTTCGCAGCTTGCACTCATGCTGACAACGCCCTTGCCCCAGAAAGTATCCTCGCTCACATAATACAGCTGATCATCCGGCAGGCTATCGTCGGCTTTCAGCGGCGGCAGCACGACATACTGGTCCGCCAGTTCATTTCCGAAGCGGTCCGTCAAATTCCAACCAAAAGTGAAGCCCACCTTGGCCGTCGTGCCTTCGCCTCTTGCAAGAGCCTGGTATTGGGAGTAATCGTTGGTAAACGCAGCCTCATTGATCAGGCCCTGGTTCCACAGACCTTGCAGATAAATCAGCAGAGACTGGAATCTTTCATCCGTGTACCAGCATTTAACCTCTCCATCTTCCGCAAAGAAGCCCTGGATGTAACCGTTGGATAGCGGCATTCCGGTTCCGCCGAGCATATTCGCCGGGCCATACTGGTTGTTCGTATTGTCGTTCCAAATAAAGTCCATCGGGATCTCGTCGTTCGGATCTCCGTTCCCGTTCGGATCCTGTTCATTAAAAGCAATCAAAACCTGTTCTAGTTCATCCCAGGTTGTGGGGATTTCCAGCCCCAGATTATCCAGCCAGGTTTTGTTGATAAACATAGAGGCATAGTTCTTGCAGGCCTCGTAAGTACCGTCGATTCTGGGAAGGGTATAGGTCTTCCCTTCCATATCCTTGCAGGCGTATTCGATTTCCGGATAGGTTTCAAACATTTCTTTCACATTTGGGGCGTACTGGTCAATCAGAGGACCCATATCCTCAAACAAACCAGGATATTGAGTAAACTCCGCATCTCCAGCCGCTGAGAAAAGCACATCTGGAATATTGCCGCTTGAAAAAACCGCATTCTTTTTGTCGTTCCAATCGGAAGACTCCTGCTGCCACTCCACCTCGACGTTGGCAGCCTCTGCCACGTTTTTCAGCCACTGCATCTCATTGACATCCTTAGTGAGCGGCGACCACTTGACAATCATCGCGGTCAGCTTCGCCCTTTCGCCTCCGGCGGCGTCTTCGCTGGCTGTAGACTCCGTGCTGCTTCCGCTGGCCGCGGGCTCCGGGCTGTCGCTGCACCCAGCCAGCACGCTCGCCGACATCGCAAGAGCCAGAGCCAACGTCAGAATTCGTGTCATCGTTTTCTTCATACTCTTCGTCCCTTTCCTAGTTCTAATTTTTATACTTTAGTGGACAATCAATTTCAGGCTGTTATTGTGCTAAAAAAGGCATAATAACAGCCTTTTTCTGGTTTATTTCGCAAAAAATCGCTCGTCCACTAATCTATACAATCGGCACACGCACCGATTATATCCCCCTACTATATACTCTTTAAATCCGCTTAAATCTGCGCTCTTACCCAAACCTGCATCTCGCCCGGCGTTCTGTTGCACCAAAGAGCGTATGGCACGAAATCAGCAACCATCTTTTCCTCCGTATACGCCGGAGT
Organism: [Clostridium] leptum DSM 753; assembly: GCA_000154345.1. Classification (GTDB taxonomy): domain Bacteria; phylum Bacillota; class Clostridia; order Oscillospirales; family Acutalibacteraceae; genus Clostridium_A; species Clostridium_A leptum. The sequence goes on along the minus strand of DS480350.1, from coordinate 27,678 downwards.
CCCGTACAGATCATCTGTCTCGGCAATGGTTTGCGTCACCTTTTTCGCCGGTGTCTTCAGCATTGGAAGCTCGCCTGGGAGACGGGAATCAAGCGCGCATTCTTCAATTTTATCCTGGTCGGAAATCAAAACCGCCGCCAGATTGTCGCCGTTGTCCTCTTCCTCCATACAATAGACATAAGGTCCCTTCATGATAGCCAGCCTGCCCATATCAGCCCGGACATTTCTGTTGGCCGCCACAAAACGGGGAAGGATTTCTCCTTGCAGGCAAACCTCCGTCAGCTCCTCAAGCGGGATAACCGCATATCCCTGTTCGAGCTTCAAGGTCGCGTCTTTTCCGTTTACTTTAAGAGTGGGTTTCTTGAAGTACTCCGGGATACGCACGCGGAGATAAAGCGCTTCTTCCCGCTTTCCGCATTTCGCGGTAATGCGCACGGCCCCATCCTTCATGTATGTGGAATCCATCGAGAACTCTATCTCCTGTCCGCCGATTTCAACGGCGGACGAGGAGGAAATAAACTGATTCACATAGAGGGAGTCCTCGCTCTGGGCGTAAATATATTGTCCCAGAGAGGCTAACGTCCGGGCGATATTTGGCGGACAGCACGCGCAGCCAAACCATTTCTGACGAACCGGCTTCACATGAGCCATAGAAGTGGAGGCCAGGCAATTCTGCGGCCACACCTCCAGCGGGTTTACGTAGAAGTAGCGTTTTCCCTCCTTGGAAATGCCGCCCAGCACCGTATTGCATAAGGCGCGTTCCACCACATCGTAGTAGACCGCCTCTCCCGTAAGGGAAGCCATTCGCTGAGCGAACATCATCAGGCCCACGGAGGCGCAGCTCTCACAATACATTCTATCGTTTGGCAAATCGTAATCCGCCGTAAAGCGTTCCAATGTGCCGGAGGAGCCAATCCCCCCGGTTATGTACATCCGTTTTTTTACGATGTTTTCATAAAGGCGCTGGCAAGCCGCCGCCATCTCCTCGTCCCGCTCCACCCGGGCCAGATCCGCCATGGCGCTGTACATATAAACCGCTCTCACCGCGTGCCCTTCCGCCGTCTCCTGTTTAAGAACCGGCGCATGAACCTGAGCATACTTATCGTCATACTCTCTAAATTCCGGGAAAAGATTCCTGCCCTGACGGCTCTTGTATTCCTCCATCAGATAATTGGGCTCCTGGCCGCGCTGACGGATAAAGTAGTCCGCCAATGTGAGGTAACTCCGATTCCCGGTTGCCTGATAGAGCTTTACCAAGGCTACCTCGATCTCCTGGTGCCCAGGATAGCCCTTGCACTTGCCTTCCTCCAAACCGAATACCCGGCATACCAAATCCGCAAATTTACACGCAATATACAGAAATTCTTTTTTGCCCGTGGCGTTAAAGTACGCTACCGCGGCTTCAATCATATGGCCGCCGCTGTATAACTCATGTCCTTCCACCAGATTCGTCCATTTCTTATCTGGACAGCTGATTGTAAAATAGGTATTAATATATCCGTCGGACTCCTGGGCGCGCCCGATCAGCGCGATCGCTTCGTCGGCGATCTCTATGTATTCCCTTCCGGTGCCGTTGGCAATACAGAAAGCGACTGTCTCCAGCCATTTATACAAATCCGTATCCTGGAACACCGCGCCCTGGTGGGTTCCCTCCATTTCTCCCGCCGCAATCCGGAAATTATCAATGCAGTGCGACTTTTCCGCGCCGGGAATCTGGTCGTTCAGCACTTTCCATTGATACGGGAGCAGATGCTCGGCTATGGCGTTTACATAAGAGGCGAATAGCGAATCCGTTATTACAACCTTTTTTGTGATGACGGGTTGGATTTCCTGTTTGGTGATCATTTTCCTGCTTCCTACTTTCTATAGCTAAAACGTTTTAATTTTGTGAATTAATAATATCATAACATTTTCATATTTGCAAGTATTTTTTTATTTTTTTTAGATATTTTTATCAACCTATTCCTCATAAATAGAAAAAACACGCCTATTTTTCTAAATTTCACTCTATTATTCTAGGCAGATTAATATAATTATAACGTTTTAACGATTTTTGTTTTCAGAGTGCATTTTTTCTAGACAACGATGAAATCCTGGCAATTGACTTCCCCCTACTTCTATGCTAAACTAAATTATCATAATCAAGGCAGAGGGGAGGTTTGAGCTTGGCAACGATAAAAGAAATCGCAAAACTGGCTAACGTATCGATCGCAACTGTTTCAAATGTTTTGAATCAAAAGCCAGGCTCCGCAAGCCCGGAGAAGGTAGAAAAGGTGCTGAAAGTGGCCAAATCACTGAACTATCGGCCCAATTACCTGGCCCAGAGCCTCAAACGGCAGAGAAGCCGTTCGATTGGAATCATTGCCGAGGACCTGACCGTTTCTCAGACCGCTGAGATTATCAATGGCATTGAGGAGTACTGCGAGGAATATGATTACGAAGCACTTCTGGCCAATATGAGGCTATTTAAACGTTATGGAAACAATTTATCCGCCATCCCCGAGCGTTCCGTACTATTTAACCGCGCGTTTGATAATTTGGTTTCTAAGCAGGTAGAGGGCTGTATTTACATTGGATATCATGGCCGTGAGGTCTCCTTTTCTCCTCCGGATACCGGGCTGCCCTTTGTTTATACCTATTGTGTTCCCAAGGACAAAAGTTACCCCTATGTACTTTCCGATGACGAAAACGCAAGTCTGGAGATCGGGCGGGCGCTTATCTCCATGGGCCACCGGCGCATCGGCATTATTTCCGGCCCTGTCAACAGCTTCAACTCACAGAAGCGTCTTGTAGGTATTCAGCAAGCGTTGTTCGAGGCATCTATTCCTTATAATGTGGGCACTACTGTGATCGGAGACTGGACGCGAGAATGCGGGTATCACGCCGCCAGCCAGCTTCTCTCACAGGGCGTTACCGCAATCTACGCCTTCAGCGATAAGATGATCAGCGGCGTATACACTTATTGTATTGAGCATAGAATCTCAGTGGGCAAGGACATATCCCTTTTCGGCTTTGACGATTCCGATATCGTCCACGCCTATACTCCGCCTCTGGCCAGCGCCAAGCCAGATCTACAGGAAATGGGACACAAGGCGGCCGAGCTTGTATTGGCCCAGCTACAGGGAAAAACTGTCTGCACAAAGTGTCATGTGCTTCCCTGTACGATTCATGTGCGTCCGTCGGTCTGTTCCATCGGGGAAGCATAGCCTGGATTTCTGACGGGACGTTATTCAGGCATTTTTCCCTTAGGCATTCTGTGCAATTTAAAGCGAAGAAAACTTCGCTTTTATTTTTATTATTTTATTTAAACGTTTTAGAAAGGTAAGAGGTGATCCTATGTTAAAAGCTACTTTATCCCTGGACCCGGAATTTAAGATTTCCACGGTGGACCGGCGAATGTACGGTTCCTTCATTGAGCACCTGGGACGGGCCGTGTACGACGGCATTTACTGCCCCGGCCATCCCGCCTCCAACGCGAGGGGGTTTCGAACGGATGTGATCGATCTAATCAAACCTCTTCAGATTCCTCTGATCCGTTATCCCGGCGGCAATTTTGTTTCCGGCTTTCGGTGGGAGGACAGCGTAGGACCAGCCAAAGAGCGTCCCGTCCGGCTGGACCGCGCATGGCGCACTGTGGAAACCAACCAGGTGGGGATCGATGAATTTTCTTCCTGGTGCAGGGAGCTGGGCGCAGAGGTCATGATGGCCGTCAACCTCGGCACCCGCGGAATCGACGACGCCTGCAATCTTCTGGAATACTGCAACCACGAAAGCGGCTCCTATTACAGCGACCTGCGCCGGGCCCACGGAGCGGAGCAGCCCTACCGCATCAAAACCTGGTGCCTGGGGAACGAGATGGACGGACCCTGGCAGATCGGCCATAAAACAGCCGACGAATACGGCCGCCTGGCCCTGGAAACCGCGCGGGCTATGAAGAAGATAGACTCTGAAATCCAGCTGGTCGCGACCGGCAGCTCTTATCCGGAGATGCCTACCTTCCCCACCTGGGAAGCCACGGTCCTGGATTATCTTTACGACGATGTGGACTACCTATCCCTTCACCAATATCTGGGAGACACTACCAATAATCTGGAGGATTATCTTGCTAAGTCCTTAACCACAGAGCACTTTATCCATTCCGTGGTTTCCACCTGCGACTATGTGAAAGCGAAAAAGCGCTCCGGCAAAAAATTAATGCTGAGCTTTGACGAATGGAATATCTGGTACCACTCCCTGGGCAGCGACGACGAAAGAATAGCGAAGGAGCCCTGGGGAATCGCGCCCCCGCTTTTGGAGGATATCTATACCATGGCGGACGCGGCCGTTTTCGGGACTATGCTGATCACCCTCTTAAACCATGCCGACCGGGTGAAAATCGCCTGCCTTGCTCAGCTGGTAAATGTTATCGCTCCGATTATGACCGAGCCGAACGGCGGAAAAACATGGCTTCAAACCATCTACTGGCCGTTTTACCACGCCGCCCAATACGGTCACGGAACCGTGCTGCGGACAGCCGTAAGCTGCCCGAAATACGACAGTCCTAATTTTACGGATGTACCCTATCTGGAAAGCACCGTTCTTTTGGATGAGGAGCAAGGCGTTCTTACTGTTTTTGCCGTAAACCGTTCTCTGAACGATTCTCTTGTGCTTTCCGCCGATTTAGCGGCGTTTGAAGGCTGTTCCCTGATCGAGCATGTCACCATGTATTCCGGCGACCCCAATGTGACTAACGGCCCGGACAAGCAAGGCGTCAGCCCTGTAAGGGTAGCTGAAAGCGGCGTCACGGACAATCATCTATCCGCCGTACTGCCGCCGCTGTCCTGGAATGTGGTACGCATACAGTTCAAGCGCTGATATAGAAGGAGAGGGAATAAAATGATTCTCACCCGTGATAATCTATTAATCTACCGATACCGCAATGAAACTGTCCACATCGAGCCCTGGGGCGCGAACGCCGTCCGTGTTCGCGCGACCAAAAACCCAGCGTTTCCGGAAAATGACTGGGCGCTGGCCAGCCGCCCCTCCGCCCAGGCGGAAATTACGGTTTCACCCGAGGGCGCGGTTCTTACCAACGGCAAAATCAGGCTTTCTCTGTCCAATAACGGTAAAATCACCGTTTACAATCAAAAGGATGAGCGTATCCTGGAAGAGGATACCCGCAAATTCTGCGCCCTAAAAATCGAGGCGAGGGAATTCCGCCCCATTCCAGGCGGAGATTACCATCTGACAGCCCGGTTCCAGTCCCTCGATCCCAACGAACGCGTCTACGGCATGGGCCAGTATCAGCAGCCCTATTTGAATCTAAAGGGCACGGATCTGGAGCTTGCCCACCGTAATTCCCAGGCCTCGGTTCCCTTTATGATTTCCTCCCTGGGATACGGGCTGCTGTGGAACAACCCCGCCGTCGGCAGGGCGGTTTTCGGAAAAAACGTCACCAGCTTTGAGGCTTTCTCCACCCAGGCGCTGGATTACTGGATTGTGGCCGGCGATACCCCGGCCGAATTGATAGAGGCTTACGGGTCCGTTGCCGGCACCGTGCCCATGATGCCCGAATATGGGCTGGGCTTCTGGCAGTGCAAGCTGCGCTATCAAACCCAGGAGGAGCTTCTACACGTGGCCCGGGAATACAAGCGGCAGGGCCTTCCCATTGACGTTATCGTCATCGATTTCTTCCACTGGCCCCATCAGGGAGATTGGAAATTTGACCCTGCCTACTGGCCCGATCCAAAGGCCATGATAGAGGAATTGAAAAGCATGGGCATACAGCTGATGGTTTCCATTTGGCCTACGGTGGAAACAGATTCTGAAAATTATGAGGAAATGCTGGAAAACGGCTACCTGATCCGATGCGACCGGGGCGTTGACACCTCCTTTATCTTCCTTGACAAAAAAACGCTTCCCTTTGACGCCACCAATCCCGAAGCCCGCGGCTATGTGTGGGCCAAGGTAAAGGAGCACTATTATGACGCGGGCGTCAGGCTCTTCTGGCTGGATGAGGCGGAGCCGGAATACAACATCTACGACTTTGATAACTACCGTTATTACTCAGGCCCCTGTCTGCAAACCGGAAATATCTATCCCTCCTGCTATTCTCAAGCCTTCTATGACGGCATGAAAGCGGCCGGCCAGACAAATATTGTGAACCTGGTGCGCTGCGCCTGGGCGGGCAGCCAGAAATACGGCGCTTTGGTATGGTCCGGGGATATTCCCTCCACCTTTGGAAGCATGAAAAATCAGCTTGCCGCCGGGCTGAACATGGGTATCGCGGGAATTCCGTGGTGGACCACCGATATCGGCGGCTTCTATGGCGGCGATCCCACAAACCCAGAGTTTCAAGAGCTTTTTATCCGCTGGTTCCAGTGGGGGGCCTTCTGTCCGGTCATGCGCCTGCACGGCGACCGCGAGCCCCGTCAGCCCCAATACGGCACCACCGGCGGTTATTTCTGCGCCTCCGGCGCGGACAACGAGGTGTGGAGCTATGGCCCGGAGGCCTTCGAGATCTGCAAGAAATATCTGCGCCTCCGGGAAGAGATGAGAGACTACACCAGAAAGCTTATGGAAGAGGCCCACACAAAGGGGCTTCCGCTCATGCGCGCTATGTTTGTAGAATTCCCGGACGACCCTGTCTGCTGGGAGTTGGAGGAGCAGTACATGTACGGCGACAAATACCTGGTCGCGCCGATTCTGAATTTGGGACAGCGCGCACGCAAGGTTTATCTGCCCTCCGGCTGCGACTGGCGCCTGAGTGACGGCTCTCAGCAGATTTTCTCCGGCGGACAGTGGACGGAGGTCCGCGCGCCGCTGGACACCATGCCGGTGTTTGAGCGGGTGCGGAGATAAAAGAGCAGGCCATAAGCAGGAATAATTCACAGGAAAGCTAAATAAAAGGAGAGCACAAAAAAGCGGATAACAGCTCCTATGCGGTTAAGCTGTTATCCGTTCTCAAAACATCTGGATCCCCGCAGGTTCGTTATATCCACTGACGGCGCGAAGCGCTATGAGGGACTATATGCTCTGCGGGAACAGACTTGAAAGCGTTCCACAGAAATTTCGCTGTAAAAGCGCTCTGGACCCTGAAACGGAGGGCTGAAGCAGAAAATCTTAAATCTCTTCGGGCCTTGGAAAGCGTGTGTGATCCCACTGATCCAAGTCAAAAAGCCGGGCGGCAGTCAATCTGCCGGCCCGGCTTTTCTCACAGACGCCGCCGTGAAAGCGTTTTTGAACGCATGGCCGGAGGAAGCTGTGCCAATCCGAATATACGGTTTCCCACGTTCCAGTTAAAGCGGCTCATTTGTGCGATCGCCTGCGCAAACAGGCTCCTGCGTGCCTCGTCTCAGGGCATAAACAGCTGTGCCGACGGCTCCGTCAGGCCAAAAGAAGGTTATGTCCCTGGCAATGCCGGGAGGTCTTTTCGCTAAAGCCGACAAAGCAAGGGAAAGCCCGCAAAGCGGACTTTCCCTTGCTTGAAGCAAAAACATCTGTTTTATCGCATCGCTGCATCATGCCTAGGCTGACGCGGACAGGGTTATCAGTCAATTTTAATTTTAAATACAATCGGATCCTTGCTCTTCTTCCCGCTTGTAATATGGAGCCCTTTCTCGTCTCTGCTCCATTCCGCCTTAGCTTCGCCTCCCAGCACCTCCACATTTCTGATAATCCCATGGAAATTAGCCTGCTTGGAAGCATCCTGTTCGCCCAGAGATTTGATGCAATAGGTCCCATTATCGCTGCACTTTAACGCTGTGGCGTACAGATAGCCGCCCGCTGTGGTAAACCGGAAATCCTCAGAGGTAAAGTTCTTCTTAATGCTGTCAGAAAATTGTCCATCCACCACCTGGGTCGGGCCCTCGCCATATTTTCTCCAGGTTTTCGTATTGTAAATAGCCTCCCCGTTTACCTTCATCCATTCTCCGATATGCAGCAGCACCTCGGCGTCTTCCTCTGAAATACTTCCATCCGCTTTAGGGCCTACGTTAAGCAGAAGGCATCCGTTTTTACTGACAATGTCCACCAAATCGCAAAGGATCTCCGATGCAGGTCTGAACTGGTTATTTTCCGTATAGCACCAGGAATTTAAGGCTATGGCCGTATCTGTCTGCCAGAAATAGGGCTTAATGTCAGCAAATTGTCCCCGTTCCACATCCGGCACGGCTGTGCCGAATAGGTAGGCGTCATGCTTGTAATTGATTGCGACCTCAATTCCCCATTCTGCGGCTCTGTTGTAATAATAGGCCGCCAGCTTCTTCAGCCAGGGCTTACAGGCGCTGTGCTGAATCCACCAGTCAAAATAGATCAGTCTCGGATGATACCGGTCGATAATCTCACAGGTACGCACCAGCCAATCCTGCATAAATTCATCGGTAGGCTCCGGCTTACTGAATAGATCCTGAGCATACTCGCCAGGTACCGCAGGCCAGTAGAAATCTCCCCGCTGCATGGGATCCCTGACATCACTGTCAAACTCCTTGCCCGGCCCCATGAAAAACCAATGCTCAATCCGATGGCTGGAAGCACCGAGCTCTATTCCGCGCTTCTTGCAGCTTGCGCTGATTTCTCCTAGTATATCTCTCTTCGGCCCCATCTCATAGGCATTCCAGTGGGATATCTCGCTGGGATACATCTGAAAGCCATCATGATGCTCCGCCACCGGCACTACGTATTTTGCCCCTGCTTGCTGAAACAGATCCACCCATTTCTCCGCGTCAAAGCGCTCCCCTTTAAACATGGGGATAAAATCCTTATATCCAAATTCCGTATGTCTCCCGTAGGTCTTGATGTGATGCTCATATTCCGGCGTTCCTTGCTTATACATGTGACGCGGATACCATTCGTTTCCAAAGGCAGGAACGCTGTAAACGCCCCAGTGAATGAAAATACCAAATTTGGCGTTCTGATACCAGTCCGGCACCTGATAGGCGGATAGGGACTCCCAGGTATCCTTGAAGGGTCCCTGTGCTATCACATCTTCAATAGTGTTCAAATAGGGTTGTAAATCGTACATTAGAATCCTCCTTTACGTAATTTAAACGTTTTAGTTTGTGCGATTATAACATAGTTTTTCTTATTTGTAAATACTATTTTATAAATAAGGATTAATGAGCTGCCTAATATATTTGATCCTTAATGCTTTGAAATATTGCATCAAAAGAATGAATTTCCCTAATTAATGGGCTGATAAAGCAGGAGAGCGCCCAGAGGGCGCTCTCCTGCTAGTGTTTTGTGTGAATATCCTGTTCTTTTTTTCGTCGGTTTAGAAAACGTGCTGTTAAAAAGTCAAAATAACCTTTAGGGCTTTTTTGTTTCTTACTAACTCCAAAGCCTTGTCGATCTCTTGAAAAGGAACTACATGGGAATAAAAATCACTAGGCCGTACCAATCCCTTTTGCACCATTGCCGCCGTTTCTTTCAACAGGGCGTATTCGCCGTAAGGAAAATTCAGCATATGGAGACAGGTATTGTTCCGCAGCTCTCGGACGTTTAGTATCCGATCGTTTTCTCCCAACACTCCCAGAGAACCGACTCTTCCGCCGGGCTTCAAGCGGTTGCTGCCTTCTATCAAAAGCCGGGAAGATCCTACCGCATCGACTACCAAATCAAAAAGCTCGCCGCCTATGACCTCATCGATATCCTGTACGGAGGAATTGATTACTCGGCTGACGCCGATAACCTTTTTCGCGCGTTCCAGCCGGTCATCATGGTGATCGATGATGGTAATATCCTCGGCGCCCTTCATTTTGCAGAACATAGCCAAAGCCAAGCCCATGGGGCCACAGCCGTAAACGAGAATTTTTTGGCCAGGCGCTACGCCGAAATTAACCGCGGCGCTGTGACACTCGCAGAGGGAAAGCAGCATACCCGCATCTACAAAATCAATATCGTTGGGAAACTGTCCCTGCAGAGGAAACGGAAGAGCTTCCGGGCGGAAGCCATCGTCCAGCATAGCCTGGTTGTCATTGACCAAGCCATATTCCGCCATTCCACCAAAGGTTTTGGTATAGCCGTTGCCTACCTCAGGCCGTAGATTAGGATGGATAAAGCGATCTCCCAGCTTATAGTTTCTCACTTTTTTACCGAGCTTAACCACCTCGCCTGCGCCCTCGTGGCCCAAAATCGTAGGGAAGCCAAAAAAGCGCTCTTTTTTCGTCATGCGGCCGTTGATAATATGAAAATCTGTTCCGCTACAAAAGCCGCATGCGTGAACCTTAACAAGCATTTCATAATCTCCCGGCTCCGGGATCGGCACGTTATCCACCACCTGCACCTGGCCGGCGCTCATGACGGCAACCGCTTTCATATATTGTTGCATAATTTTTGCACACTCCTTGCGTTGAATTACAGGATGGCGGAATAGTTTTGCCAGCACTGATACAGTGCCTGGACCTCGCTTTTCTGCAGCTCTTGAAAACCCGCGTAATCCTTGCTTCGGGTAACAAGCCCGATCGGCACCCCGCTGAGGGACATATGGTATTTTGCGTTAGTGGGATAATTTTGTAATTCTATCAAAGAAGCCACTGTCGCAAAATCCTGCAGCTTTTGTGCCTTTTGCATGTTTTTCCTCCAGTTTCTGCACAGCCAGCCGTACAGCTCCGGATGGAAATTGAGCATAACTCCACAGAACCCGGCCGCTCCCAGCTTTAAGGATTCCAGCAAGGTAGCCGAGTTGGCGTTAAATATTTTCAAAGGGGTATCTTTCGTGAAGGCGATTTTCTGCTGTAGCTGGCGGATATCGCAGCAGGTATCCTTTAAAAAAGCAAAGCGTCCGGTATCAGCGCACCATTTAATCAGATCACCTGACATCAGACGTTTATAGGGGTACGGACACTCGTAGATTCCCAGCGCCACCCCGGGAACCGCGTCTAAAATAACCTGGGCGTTTTTCTTCCAGATCTCATCTGACTCATGCCTGCGGGCCAGCCGGTTGCTTACCAGCACTACAGCCTGGGGATCTAGGGCGGCCATGGCCGAAAGCTCCTCGATCTGGTCGTCCAGGGATTCGGAGACATGACCGGAAACCACCACGGGGATCCTGCCCGCCGCGCGTTCCAGGACGAACCGGGCAAGCTCGACCCTTTCCGCCAGACTCAAATAGAACATCTCGCTGGACTGGCATACAGCGAAAATGCCGTCGATCCCTTTTTGTATATACCATTCAATGATTTCGGCCACGCCTGGGTAATCGATTTTGTTTTCCTTAGTAAAAGGGGTAATCATCGTTACCCAGGTGCCGTCACAGATTTTTTGTTCCATATCAGGCGTCCTTTCTGAGTTAAGTTTCCTCCTGGGAATCGAAAGGCTCCTTTTCCAAATCTTCAAACATTTGCTGAAAATGGAGATGCATTTCTCGAACGCCGCCGTTGACGTCGTGCTTCTGGAATGCCTCAACGATCTCGGTATGGGGCGAAATAGCATTTCGCATATTGCGGGGAATCCGGAACGTTTGCTTGCGGAACGTATCTAAATAGCTGGAGATCTGCCGATTAATGCTGATTAACAGATTATTGTGGGTCATCTTGGCGATCTGACCGTGAAATTTAGCGTCCAGTTTAGGAGCCTTATCATAATTATTCTGATTGACCGCATCTAAAAACTCCTGGTGTATATCGGCCAGGGCTTGGATTTCTTTCGGCGCGGCCCGCTCGATGGCAAGCCGGATCGCCAGCTCCTCGATGGCCATGCGGACCTCAATAAAGTCTCTTAATGAAACCTTATTTTCCGAAATCCACTGGACCGCATCCTTAACGACGTAGCCCTCCTTATTGGCAATGAAAGCGCCCTTGCCCGGCCGGTTCTCCACAAACCCGCTGGCCTGCAAAATACGGACGGCTTCCCGCAGGGTAGAGCGGCCCACGTTCAAGTCGTCGCAGAGCTCTCTTTCCGTAGGCAGCTTTTCCCCCACCTGTCTTTCATCCGATTGGATATATTCCTTTAGCCTGGCAGTCACTTGTTCTACCACCGGCATACGTTCAATTGATTTCATATCTTTGACATCCTTTTAAACAGCCGCATAGCAACTGGTAAATTTATGAAAATATGGGATTAACAATTAAATTACATCACAATCCTCTAAGATTGTCAAGCCGCTTTTAAGGCAATTTACCGCTGTGCCGGACGTCAAAGAAAATGAATTCCCGACGCTTTCCTCAACTGTAATTCAGCGCTTTAAAAGCACCTTTGTAGCGAAAACCTTTTGCAAGCCTTCATAGTCAGCGTTTTGATTCAACGCCTGCTCCATCCGCTGCTCATACTCCATATTGAGCTCCGCCTGGAGAAGCACATCGTCAACAGAGGCTTCCGGTATTACCATAACGCCGTCGATATCACCAAAAAGGTAATCGCCCGGGTTGACCACCGCGCCGCCGCAGGAAACGGGAACGTTGACATCCTTCGCCGTTGCCCGGCAGTTTCTAGGTACCGGCGCGATGGAAATTCCTTTGGTAAACTGCGGAATTCCCATTTCCTCAATCGTGGCCTTATCACGGGTATAGCCGTCGATAATCAAACCGTTTACCTGACGGTTGCCGAGAAAGTGCATAATATTTTCTCCGCAGATGTTCCCTCTGTGGGGAACATTCCAAACCAGCACATCCCCCGGCCGGCACATAGATACCAGCTGGAACTGGTCGATTGGCTCCTGAGGCGGGACCACGATTGAGAACTGGGCAGTAACCGCGCGGCCGAACACTTTCATTTTCGGAGAGGTGGGATAGACCCCCTCCATCCAGCTTCCCACTCCCAGCTGGACCATAGCGTCAGTTACGGCGCCGGTTTCCAACCTCTGGAACATAGCAAGCCTTTCCTGATGGTTCATAATTTCAACACGATCCTTTCCATTGCTCAATTCTCGTCAATAAACCTGATCTCCTGATAAACCTTTTTCATTTCCTGGGCGTTTAAGCCCTTCTTAATAGCCACCTCAATTTTTGCCTCCCACTCCATATAGAGCAAGGCCTGCTCCAGCACCTTATCCACGTGCTCGTAGGGAATTACCATAACGCCGTCGATATCACCAAAAATATAATCGCCCGGCCTTACCACCACTCCGCCTACGGCGACAGGGATATTCACGGTTTCCTTGGTTGCCCGGAAATTGGTCGGAGAGGAGCCGATCGCCTGGCCAAGGCTGAATACCGCGCCTCCCGCTTTCTGGATCTCGCCGTAATCTCTGGTATGGCCTTGAATAACAATACCGTTGATTCCATGGTCCATAGCGAACTGATAGATATTTCCGCCCATAATCTGGGTATCCACGTCTGCGTTCCAGACCATGACCTCCCCTTCCTCGCACAGCTCGATGAGCTCGTACTGAGTCAGGCATTCTCTGGGCGGCGTGACAATGTCAAAATAAGCGGTAGAAGCCTTTCCATAGATTCTGGCCTCCGGGTCCGCAGGCAGAATCCCCTTCATCCAGGCGCCAATGCCGAAATGAATCATAGCGTCGGATACGCATCCGGTTTCTACCTGCTGAAAAATCTCAAGCCGTTCCTTATCTGTCATAGGGCTCTCCTTTCATCCATTCCATGTTAAACCTTCCTGAACGTCCGCTGAATATAAACAGAGGACAGCACGAGCACCAGCACCGCCATGACCACGGCCCCGGCGCTGCCGAAGCCGAAATCCAGGCTTTTAATTCCGTAGGTATATATGTACTGGGTTATGGTGGACGTGGTGTTGGCGGGTCCGCCCTGGGTCAGCACGTTCACCTTGTCGAACATGCGGAACGAGTCGATGGTCCGGAGCAGCAGACAAAGGATCACTGTCCCCTTAATGCTTGGCATGGTCACATGGAGAAACTCCCTCCATTTGTTGGCGCCATCGATTCTGGCCGCCTCATAAAGGGTTTCCGGCACAGACTGCAGCGACGCGTAGATTAGCAGGAATACAAACGGCGCGGTCTGCCAGATATCGATCACAATCAGCGTGGGCATCGCCGTATTCACGTCATAGAACCAATTGTGAACCGGCAGATGGAGAAACTCTAAAAAACGGTTCAGGATACCGTAGTTGCTGCTAAGCATCATACGCCAAATCAACGCTACGGTAACGGTAGGCAGCAGGTAAGGAAGCAGCAGGAGGGTTCTCATGATCTTTTTGAATCGCTTCATCCGGTGCACATAAACAGCCATGCCGAGTCCGTATACGGTTTCTACCACTGTGCAGACTACTGTAAAATATACCGTGTTCCAAATGGCCCTGATAAAATAAGGATCCTTAAAAAGGGCGATATAGTTATCCAGCCCATTGAAAACAGGGCCTTCCAGCGATATGTAATAATAATCCGTAAAGCTGTAATAAAACGTGAAAATCAGCGCGAAAACACTCATGACCAGGAGCACCACAACGGTCGGGGTGACCATCGCGTAAGAGAAAAACGACTCTGAGCGTCTTGCTTTTTTCCTTACCCTACCCATAATTACTTACCTTTCTCTTTTGAAAATTTCTAACTTTAGCCTTGCAATAGCCTTTCCACAGCCGCCTGAGCGTCTGCCAGGGCCTGGTCTACGCTCTTGGCGTTCTGAATCGCGTTATCCAGCTCAATGCCGACGGCATTGGTGATCTGGGGCCATTCCTTCAGCTGAGGACGGAACTTTGCGTGCTGCAAGGCCTCATACACACTGGCCAGATGGGGCCGCGCCTCTTGAACCTCTTCATCCTGATAGGAGCTGTGACGGGTGGGCACACCTCCGAACTTGACGGATTCGGTCATGATTTCGGGGCTGGTGATGTAATCGATGTATTCCATGGCCAGCTCCTTATTCTGGGAATTGGAGGCCACGCCTAAATACCAAATTCCGTAAATAGAGGTAGAGGTATGCTCCTCATCTCCATCGCCTACCTTATTGGGCGCCGGAGCAAATTTGATCGGCTCGTCGGCTTCTGGCAGATACCAGCCCGGCCAGGTCAGGGACATGGCAGCGTCGCCGTTGGAAACAGAGGCTACAATATCGTCCTTTTCCATAATCTGGCCCGCGTTTTTCAGTTCAATGTAAAATTCGAGAGCGGCTTTAAACTCCGGAGTATTAATGGTAGGCTGATTGTTTTCATCCAGAATGTTGGCTCCGTGGGCCAGCAGAAGAGGATAAATATCAATGACCACATTTTCTCCAGCCTGAGCGCGGACCAAATAGCCGTCCTTTCCCCCGTCGGCCTTGACCTTCTTCGCCAAATCCAACACCTCGGTCCAGGAGGTGGGAGGCGCGTCATAGCCGTACTGAGAGAGAACATCCACGTTGTAAAGCATCAGCTCCACGTTTCCGTAGAAGGGAACGCCGTAAACATCGCCGTTGTCGTCAACGCAGATTTCCGTAACCTCTTGGATAAAATCATCATCCAGCTCGCAGCCCAGCTCACTTAGATTGGAGATGATGCCAGTTTCCTGGAACTCCCGGAACCAAGGCTCGTCGATCATTAGAACATCATAGCTTCCCTGGTTGCTCTTGGAATTCAGAGCAATTTTCTCATACATGTTGGCTACGTCCAGGTCCAAATACTCAAATTCCACATTGTGCTCTTCACCGAAGGCCGGCGCCATGTTTTTCATAACGTCGGTATAAGAACCGGCACGCAGGATCATAGTGAGCTTTTTGGTTTCTCCTGTGTTTCCCTCCGCGCTGGAGGCGGTTTCTGAGCCCCCGGCGGAATCGCCGCCGCTTGAGCTGCTGTCCGGACTGCCGCAGCCAAACAGCGCAGAAGCGAGTACCATCGCCATAATCAGTGACAATAGCTTTTTCATACGTTTTCCTACCTTTCAGTTTTGTGTTTGAATTATTGCAGGATAAAGCCCGCCGAAAAACGAACGCGCCCTGCTGCCGGTCGCGATCCAGCAGCCAACTCCTCCCTTTCACAGCAGGCCAATCGCCTAAAATTACGGCGGTTATTCCTTTACCGCCCCGCTTGACAAACCGGAAATCAGATATTTCTGAGCAAAAATCACGAAGATCGCCATGGGAGCAATGGAGATCACGCCGCCGGCGGCAACGCTGCCGTATTGCATTACATTGTCATCCATATTAATAGTAGCCAGCTTCAGCGGCACCGTGTAGTGCTGAGGGGTTTGAACGAACATGACGCTGTAGGTGTATTCGTTCCAGGCATATACAAACGAAAGCATGGCCACTGCTGCGATACCGGGCAGCACCAGCGGAAGAACAATCCTCACGAACAATTTCCATTCCGTAGCGCCATCCAGCTTTGCGCTTTCCTCCAGCTCTGTGGGAAGATCCCGAAAAAAGCTGATGATAAACCATATGGTCAGAGGAATGTTAATAAACACGCACGCGGCGATTACCGGAATCAGGGTCGCTAAAATTCCCAGCTCAGTAAACATAATGTAAAAAGGAATCGCGAAAGAAACCAGCGGCATCACTCTTACCAGCAAAACCCAGTAAACCAAAATCTTCCTGCCCTTGAGCCGGAATCTTACCCGAGCCAATATGTACGCGCAGGTAATACCGAACACCAGGGAGATCGCCAGGGATACCAGCGTGGTGATGGTGCTGTTGATCAGCGCCTGTCCAAAGCCTTGCTCTTGAAACAGTTCAATATAATGGCTTACGGTGAACGATTGCGGAAAAAAGGGAACCTCTCCCCGCATTTCTTCCGTAGACCTAAGGGAAATGGAAATCATCCAATAAATCGGAAACAGTGAAACCACCAGCATGAGAATTCCCAAAACCGGCCTGATGCTAAACCTGATCTTTTTCTTCACAGTCGACCACCCTATTCAATTCATATACTCATCAGATTATATGTCGTCATACAATCTGATTTGTATGTATTATATAATAACACATGTATTTTGTCAACAAAAAAATCACATTTATATAAATCAAATTTATTTTGGACATAATATTGCCTGTTTTTCAGCATCTTTTCAGCATCAATAATTTTATAAATGCAAAAAATATCTTTTTTGCATTTCTTTTAGTCACTTTATTTTTGGGTAAAAATATAAATCAATCTGAGAAAAGTTCGGGCAAAGCACCTAAAGAAAAGTAAAGCAGGCGGCAAACAGCTTCTCTCCATGACGGCCCGGAAAAGTTCTCCGGGGACAAAGCCGCCTGCTCCTGTTTTACCTGCTCATTTATGTATGGAGCCGCCCACATATCCGATAAATATCCACACTCCGCCAATAATTGGAGCTGATCCAGCAAATCCGGCATATAGGAAACAGCTGTATCGAGAAAAATCGAGGTTTTAAGCAATATATAAAGCCCTTTCTTTGATAAATGAATTTCTATATTACGCTACAGCGCTGTAAAAGATATGGATCCCCGCAGATCCCAAATACTCTTTCCCGGCCGCTTTCACCGTGGTTTGTGACCGCGTTGCCGCTACAGTCTTGCTGCGCCGCCTTATATTCGCTTAGCAGATAATGGCTATCCTGCGTCCGCACATCAAAGTGAATTCCACTCACAGGTTTTTGAGAATTATAGGCTGTCAATCCTATAGATAGGAAAAACGCCCATCGGCGTCTGTTCCATTAAGGATCAGAGGCCGATAGGCGTTTCCATTCCAAAGTATCGCCATTGCTTTCCATAAAATAATCCTGACCTAAGGTGCACAAAACCTGGGCTGAAACCTCTTTTAAGGCATCCGCAGTTTCTCCCAGGGGCTCTTTTGCCGTTACCACAGCAAGCCGCGGCTCAATTTGCCGGATCAGCTGGGCGCTGTGGCTGGAATCCCTGCCATGATAGGCGACCTTATAAAGGTCTATATCCGGGAATTCCCGCTGTTCCAGTTCCTGAAGCCGCTGTTTCTGAGCATCTCCGGCAAAGAATAGATTCACCGAGCCATGCTCCACGAGTACGGCAATGGAGTAATCGTTATCCTTTTCATAATAGAAATCTTCCGGCGGCCAGATCTGAAGCTTCAAATCACCAAAGACCAAAACCCGGTCTCTGGATGGGACCAGCTGGCTGACGCCAAGAGCCTCCATTTTTTCCTGCAAATCCCGGTATGGCGTATTATCTTTATTATAATAAGGACAAACCACCATTTTCACCGGCAAAGCATCCAATAAAGCGGGCGCGCCGCCGATATGGTCTTTATCCGGATGAGTTAAAATCAGGCAGTCTATTTTTTCTATCTGCCGCTCCCGCAGAAGCTCAAGAATATGCTCCGCATCCTGAGCCTCTCCGGTATCGATAACCACACAGGAGCCGCCGCTTTGCAAAATGGCGCAGTCCGCATCGTCCTTAGTTCCCGCAAAAATGATCTGAGCCGGTTCAACCGAATGATCTTTCTCCAGAAAAGCCAAGGCGCCAATTAGGATTCCAACAAGGGCGCACACTCCTATGGCGCGTAAGACGCCTATCGTAAATTTCTTTTTCCCTTTCATTGGCCATCAACCTCCGGCAGAAACCGGCTGAACATTAATTTACCGGAAACCGTCAGGTCATCCTCATCCCAGCCGCTGTATTTCGTGCAATCCGGCCGGATCGCGCTGTGCCATTCCGCCTTATTGCAGAGAGCCCAGCCCGCCCAGCTGATCTGATAGCGATCCATAGCGTCTAAAAACGGCTCCGCGGTTTCAGGATAAAGCTCCGCGTCGGCCGGCTGGCTTTCCTCTTCGTCCTCAAAATATGCCTGTTCCCCGGCGGATACACCCCATTCGGTCACGAAGACCGGCAGGCCTTGCTCCGTATATTTCTGAAAGGGGCCGGCCCAGCCGGCTTCCTCTACGGAAATATCCACGTACCGGTGATAGGAATACATAATATTTTCAAAAGGAAGAGGATCGGAAAGCGGACCGTCCAAATGGCTGCAATAATTGGGGGTCCCCACCAAAATTACCGCATCCGGAGCGTTTTTCCGAATGACTGGGATCACCTCTTCCGCATAAGCGGAAATCTGTTCCCAGGTAACGTCTCCATTGGGCTCGTTGCAGATCTCATAAAGAATCCCCGGCTCGTCGGCGTAATGAGCGCTGAGCTGGTCAAAAAAATCTTTCGCCTCCTCAATGTGCTCATTGGGGTCGCTGTCGTTTAATATGTGCCAGTCCAATATTACATACAGGTCCTCAGCCAGAGCGCTCTCCGCTCCCATATACAAATAATCCAGGGTTCGGCCGGGATTCTCCAAGTATGCCCCGGAAGGCTCCGTGTAAGCGGCGATCCGAAACAAATTCGCCCCATACTCTTTTAAGGTTTTCATCGCTCCGCCATTCAAATAGCGGGGATACCAAGAAATCCCGTGGCTGCTCATTCCCCGCAAAACAACCGGATTGCCGTTTTCGTCACATAAGGAAGCGCCGTCTACCCGCAAAGCGCCGTGAGATTTTACTCCGTTTCCCTCTTGTGTCTGGGAATCCGGTCCTGTGACGGCCGGCTGGCTGCATCCCGCTGCTGATCCCAGGATTAAAAAAGAGGATATTGTCACAAAAAGCCTCCGCCATCTCAAGTTATATTTCATAGGCCCTCGCTTTCATAAAAAGGAAAATTCTCATAGGTCAAGTTTTCAGGATACAGCATAACTAAAATATAATCGTAATCATGCGCTTCCAGATAATCCATCATCTCGTCGCCGCTGTATTTCTGCGCCCACAGCATATCCAGCTGGCCGCAGCATTGAGACAAAAACGCCGCCAGCGGCGATGCGTAGGAATCCCGAAGCAGCAGCACAGACGCGCCATCCTCCAGGCTGTGATTTTCAATGCTGTCATATTCCTGAACAGAATTCAAGTACAGGTTACTGGCCGCCAGCTCGTAAAGGCCCCTCTTGGTTTCCAGCTGCAATAGAGTGGGAACAAACGCTCCCTCCTCACTTTCGAGATGATCCGGCTCGCCGTGGATCCAGGTAAAGTCTCCGCCGGACTTAGGATAGTACACCTGATAGTCTTCTGTTCCGCCGGAATACACCACGCCGGCATCCCGGCCTTGAGAACCCAGCATCAGGCCGGGAAAATTCTTTGTTTCATATTGGCTCAGGTCGCGAAAATCCCCTGCAGGATCCAGCCCCGCGTTCCATTGGAAATTCATCCATTCCACCGTGTCGCGAAAGCCCGCAAACGCGGCTAAGGGACTCCAGTGGTGATCTGTTTTGTAATAGGTTTCTTCATAGGAAAGATTGTCGTCTTTTAACGACTCCCGCAGATCCAGATAAGGCACGCTATAATACCGCAGCCAGCGCAGCAGGGAATCCGCCTGCTCTGTAAAATCATTGTAGGGAATCCCCGCATAAGCCGCCTGCTGCTGCACCACCTTCATAGGAGGAAGAACAAAGCCCACCTTTGTTCCTCGCTCCTCCATGGCGTCGGCCAGACGGCGCACTCTCACCGCCAATTCTTTGGTATCATCTCCAAAGCCGGTCCAGAAGTTCCCGCCGTGCAGGTAGCCATCCTTATCCTTTACCACGTCAAAAGCATTTTCCTCGTGCTTTCCCAAGGCCAGCTGCATCCCGCCGTAGCATTCCAGCAGCGGATACCGGAACAGCGTGTTTTCCGTAACAGCCGTATCCAAGTCTGCCACCGCGTTCACTACTGTTTCCGCCGCAGGCTCCTCCCGGATGTTATCCCAAGCCTCTTGGACGTTCTCCGCCAAGGGCTCTTTCGCGTACCAAAGATTCAAGGCCCCGTAGCCTATCACGGAACAGAAAAAGACCGCGGCAAATATCATTTGTCCGAGCTTCTGTGGATGCTTCACCACGCTTCCTCCTTAAAAGTTGAAATAAATAAACGGATTGTAGCCGCTGCGCACCAAATAGGTGACGCAGACGAAAAACAGTCCCGCCATTCCCACAGGATAAACCACGGCAAAGCTTGTTTTCGACAGCTTCGGCAGGGAAGCCAGCTTCTTTTTCAACCAACCGGCGGCCGGCAGGCAAAGAAGTATTCCAATCACCCAATACACCGCGTATTCCTGTAAAAACATAAGGGCCTGGCCGCTGAAAAAGCCGTTCCCATTCAATCCGAACATATTCCCGAGATATTCCTGGAACTGATAAAAGCTTTCGCTTCGGAATAATACCCAGCCGAAGTTTACCATCAGCATGGTATACAAGTGCTTCCAAACCGGATGCGCCTTCCATTTTTCAAAAAGGAACAGCCGCTCCAGCAGCAGGCATACAAAGTTAAAGAGCCCCCAGAACACAAAGGTCCAATTAGCCCCATGCCAAAGGCCGGTCAGAAGCCAAACCACCAAAAGGTTCCTCACCATTTTGTCTTTGTTTTCCACCCGGGAGCCGCCCAGGGGAAAGTACACATATTCCCGGAACCAGGTGGAAAGGGAAATATGCCAGCGGCGCCAAAACTCGCTTACGGATTTAGAAATATAGGGATAATTGAAGTTTTCCTCGAAATGGAACCCGAACATCTTTCCGAGGCCGATGGCCATATCCGAATAGCCGGAAAAGTCAAAAAAGATCTGCAGGGTATAGGCAAAGGATCCAAGCCACGCCAAGGTAACCGGGATCTTTACCAGCTGGTGCCCGGCTTCCGTCAGGCTGTAAATATTATCCGCCACCACCGCAAACGTATTGGCCAAAAGCAGCTTTTTTGCCAGGCCCTGAACGAATCTGCAGGCTCCCTCGCTCAGCAGTTCCCAGCTGTGAACCCGGTTTCGGATCTCTTCCGCGACGGTGCTGTACCGTACGATAGGCCCGGCCACCAGCTGGGGAAACAGGGCGATATACAGCGCCACATAAAAGGGATTTTTCTGCACCCGCACTGTATCGCGGTACACGTCGATGACATAGCTCAGCGCCTGAAACGTAAAGAATGAAATACCGATGGGCAGCGCAATATCCACCTGGGGCAGAAACGAGTCTCCCAGAACTGCTTTCAGATTAGTTACGGCGAATCCCAAATACTTGAAAACAAACAGCACCCCCAGGTTGGCCGCGCAGTCCAAAACTAAAAGCAGCCTTCCATACCGGCGCCAGCGGGAAATCGCCAAAGCAATCCCCCAATTAAGCACGCAGGAGCCTATGAGCAGCAGTACGTTTTTCGGCTCGCCCCAGGCATAGAAAAACAAGCTGGTCAGAAGCAGCAGCCCGTTGCGCATGGCCACGCTGGGGGCGCAGACCGTATAGTACAGCACTAATACGACAGGCAGAAAGAAAAACAGGAATATGATACTGGAAAAAACCAAGAAAATGCCTCCTAACCGTATGGATCAGCTTTTCGCGGGGGCAGGCTCTTTTTCTTCAGGCAAAGCGTAATCGGCCTGAGCGAAAAGCGTGTCAAACACACCGTTAAAAAGCAATTCCTGCCAGTTTTCTATTTGATACAGCCCGGCTTTGCCTTCGACCTGGCGGCAAATCATCACTCCGCCGGGCGCCTTCACCTGCTCATAGGGCAGCAGGATCGCGTCCACCGCCTCCAGCCGCGCGAATTCATAGTTGCAGTCCACTATGCGCACCTTTCCGCCGGTGACAGTCGGCAGTTCCAGCCCCAGATCCACCCGGGGCAAGGCACGCCTGGACTGGGTTCCTCTCTCGGCCCGGCGGTGAATATTCAGAAAAACGTCCTCGAAAATACTGACGGATTTTCCCATCTGCTTGGCAAGGCTGTGGTCCCTGTCGTAAAGCATCTGAAAATAAGAGGCTTTGTTCTCTTCATCTAATTCGCTCAGCTTAACGCCGTATCTCCAGGAGCCGTCCTCCTGCTTGCTCACCTGGACAGCCGTGCCCTTTACCACCGCTTCATACCTTTCGGTTTTCAGCCGAATTTCCATTTCTTCTCCTTTTTCGTGAGGAAGATAGGCGCTTTGAGAAAAAATTAAAGACAGCCCGGTTTCAGAAGCATCTCCTGTCACGCCGTAATATTTTTTCCCGTGGTAATCCACTTCCGCCGGAAATTCCACCGTGAAACGGTCGTTGGCGCGCAGGTTTTTCCGTCCGGACATGAAAAACAGCGCCATGAACAGGCTGAGCCCATTCATCAGCAGCCAATAAATAATGATGGCCATACCATAATTGTAGGTATGTATCGAGGTGTAAACCGCTAAAAAGAGCGCGTACCCATCCAGAACCAGAAGCAAAATATGGGGAACCGCTAATTGAAAATCAGATTTCTTTCCAGCGGTACGCTCCTTATTGGTGACGTGGAACTTTTTCTCTTTGATGAACAGGGTTTCCAAAAGGATAGGCAAAATCATATAGGGAAAAATGACCGTATCCACAATATTGCTCCAGCGCTGGGTTCTGAGCTTTCCGGAGGTGATTTTCAAAGCGTGGTTATACAAAAGATAGGACGGCAGCCAGATTAAAAGCAGCTCCCAAAGGCCGCAGATCACCACCGGGATTCCGAACACAACAAATAAAATGGGGGAAATAATGTAAATAAACCGTCTGAAAAAGGTCCACCAATAAAGCCAGCAGGAAATATAGCTTAATTTTGTATTCAGCTTCAGGTTCGGATGAAACAGCAGATGGACATGGCGCAGAGAGGATATGCATCCTCTTCCCCAGCGGACCCGCTGCCGGATCAGGCTGTCGATATCGGTAGGCGCCAAGCCGTGGGCCAAAGCCTTATCCAGGGCGTAACAGGTATACCCCTTCGCCTGAATTTTGATTCCGGTTTCAAAGTCTTCAGTGATGGTTCCGGTAGCAATGCCTCCCACCTCATCCAGGGCTTCCCGGGAGATCAGGGTATTAGAGCCGGCGTAAATCGGCGCGTTGGCCCGGTTGCGCCCCACGTTGATTTCCCGGAAGAAGAAATCCTGCTCATTGGGGATGCGCTTTTCACTGTAAAAATTAAACTGGAACAAATCCGGATTATAAAAGCTCTGAGGCGTTTGAATGAATCCCATTTTAAAATCCTCATCCACTTCGTCCTCAGAACGCTCCGCCCATGTGCCGTCGTCTAACTGCTTCAGCCTGGGCAGAAACATATAGGGAACGGTTTCCATTAAAAACTCCCGGGTCGGGATCATGTCGGCGTCAAAGGTGGCCACGTAAGGGGAATGGGTCAGGCTTAACGCGTGATTCAGGTTTCCCGCCTTAGCCAGCTTATTCTCCTCCATTCCAAAGTAGCCTACGCCCATTTTTCTTGCCAACGCCGCTACCTCAGGGCGGTTACTGTCGTCGCACAGGTAAATATGCACTTTTTTCCGGTCTGGATACCTCATATGCTTGCAGCCGTTGACTGTTTTATAGAGAAGGTCCGCAGATTCATTATGGGTAGCGATGAATACGTCTACATCCGGGAACCAATCCAGGGGGAGCACCGGCTTTTCAGGAATACTTTTCCTGCGGAGCCGTGTAAAATGCTCCGTGCCCTCCAGCATGGAGATCGTCTCCGCGGCTACCAAAAAAATTCCGCAGATTGTGGCCACCCAGCCGTATATGTTATGATCGGGCACCGTAAAAAAGATTCTCCAAACCACATATACTGTCATTGAGATTATGGCGCACCAAACCCAGAATTTTTCCTTTATGGTTTTTTCATTTACGTTTTTAATTTTAACTTTGGACATTCATCCACCTACCCTCACGCTGATTTAGTTCTTGCGAGCCCGCTGAATCAAGACAATAGAAATAAAAAACGCCAGAATAAATAAAATTGAAAGGAAATTCGCGTTTTGACCGCCGTAAATCCAGGTATCCGTGTACCGCTCCAGCGACTGGATATTTTCATCTAAATATTCTCCATGGAGCGCCAAAACATCCTTTATACGCTGGCTTTCCTCCTGGGAGCTGGAAACTGTACGGTCAACGGTCAGCCCCGTTTCCTCCTCCTCCAGCTCAGGCAGCGCGGCGGCAAACACCGCGTCCCATCTGCTGGCGTCTCTAGCGGCGGCGTTTCCCAGAAACGCCTGGGCCTGGTCAATAAAGCTTTCCAAATACTCCTGGGAAAGAACCGTCTTTCTCAACTCGTGGTACCGCGACTCCACCCTTTCCGCGAATCCTGGCACCTTCAGCAAGGCGTCCAGATAGGAACGCACCTCCATTGTGGTTTCATAAAACATACCCAGCTCTTTATCATAATTGTCCATCGCTCCGTCAAAGTCCCACAAAGGGCCGATTTCTAAAGTACCGCCAATCTGTTGGTGCAGATACGTGGAATGGAGCCCCGCGTCGTAATTCATAAAAAACTCGTTAATGATAAAATAGTCCACAAAGGTGTCCACATTTAAATACCGCTCTACTTCGGCCATATCCGGCACATTCTCAGAATAAAGAAGCCGCTCTATCTGATTGATCTGTTCCGTAATCCAGGAAACCGTTTCCGGCGTAATCCGGTCCTGAGGCGGGTATTGCACCTCTAAATACTCTTCTGTAAGCCCCTCCCTTGTGGCATAGGTATCCAGGATAATGCCCTCGGTTTCATATCTGTCCCGGCGCAGAAGAAAATCGCATTGAACCTGGCCTTCGTCATAACGGGAAAGCTCCACCCTTCCTTCTCCGCGCTCCACTGCCTCATACAGAATATAAAGTCCTAAATATTCATATCCGGCGTCTGTTTTTAAAACAGCCTCGCAGTAGCGCATATCCGGCGTTTCCGGAAACACCATTCCGCCGATATTCATAGCCAGATAATTGCGCAGATGAGAACGGTCCAACGGGGTTCCGTTGAGAATCCAGTCGTCGCTTGCCGTCATTCCCATCAGCCCGACGGAGTTCTTCTCTCCGGTTTCCGTCAGCAGCTTGATCCGGTACTGCTTTTTCGGATACCTGCTGGAAGCGGACGTATTGCCCCGGATTTTCAATTTACCCGAAGATTGTACCGCGGGCGCATCCCCCAAACGGTTCACATGGCTGCCGTTATCGATCACGCTCACGGTCATCCTGGTATAAGGATCTACATCCGCAGGCTCCACAAAAGCGTCTATTTCCGCGTCGTAATACTTATAATTCACAATCTCCTGCCCTGCGGTATCGATCACTACCAGAGGCAGATGCGAGGTGAAATCATTGCCCACGATAAAATCCTCAGGAATTTCAGCGTCGCCTATAGACGGATCCGCCTCCTGGGCTAACTCATGATGGACCTGCCTTTCCTGGAAGTCTGTCTGCGAAAACTGCCACCAGCCTAAAGCGGCGCACAGCACCACCGCCGACAACGTAACAGCTAAGGCAGCCTTGACGGATTTTTTCATAGTCCCCACCTCAAGAGGTGATTTCGTCATTCTGGCTCACCAGATCAACCGTCTCCACGCTGTCCATCTGAAACAGCCTTTCGCTGATGTCCACATTTTCCGTGCGCTGCAGCAGCTTCTGGGAAAGCTCATAGATATATTCCACAGATTCCCGGGCGGAATTTTTTACGCACAGCCTCGCTTTTCCCCCGTAAACCTCCTGCACCGCCTGTTCGATTTTCTCTCCCGCGGCGGCTCCTCCCCGGACAATGAGAAGATAACGGTTATTCCCCTGAATATTGCCAAGAACCAGCATCAATAAAAAGATCACCACACTGCCCAGGACAGCGATCATAAAATCGGAAATGCCGCAGCAGATTCCTGCCGCGACCGCCCAAAAAATGTAGGCTGTGTCCCTAGCATCCTTTATCGCGGTACGGAAACGCACAATCGATAAAGCGCCCACCATGCCGAGGCTTAACGCGATGTTATTGCCGATGACGCACATGACCAGCGTGGTCACTAAGGTGAGCATCCAAAGGGACACGTTGAATTTTCCACTGTAAAGGGCCCCGGAATGTGAAAAACGGTAGGAAAGGAAAATTACGCCGCCAACCGCGATGGCGGCGATAAAATTCACCAAAATCTCTTGCAGGGAAAGGCTTCCCGCATGGTTCATAA
This sequence comes from [Clostridium] leptum DSM 753, assembly GCA_000154345.1. Classification (GTDB taxonomy): domain Bacteria; phylum Bacillota; class Clostridia; order Oscillospirales; family Acutalibacteraceae; genus Clostridium_A; species Clostridium_A leptum. The sequence continues at coordinate 982 of DS480350.1, read as the reverse complement.
TATAAGAAAGAATATCCTGGTTCATAAAGTAATACCTCCTAAGCTATATCTGCGCGACGCGCAGTACTTGCTGCTGGCGGTCTCAGCAGTGATATACGGCGAAAGAACTTCTTTTATGTAGCTGAGCAGGAAATGATTATACTTCACTTCCAGCGTCACCCGGCTAGGAGAAGCAGCCGGATAATAAAAGGGAAGTTCTTGGGAAAAAAGCGCCGAACTTGCTTCACAGGCCCGTAAACGGCTGTCCAGCGTAATACGGGTGTCATTGGCGGCCAAAGCAAACGCGTACCGCCGGTATTCCACAATACTGCGCGGCAAATAAGCCCGGGAGCGCATTACACTGTAAAACTGCTTGGCCAAAGGGTCGTCGTATTCCAAAAGGCAGGAATAGCTTCCCTGGGCCATCCTCTGCGCATGATCTCTCGATACCGTCATGCTCCGCTTTCTTTGAGCGGCCCCCTGCTTTTGCTTCCACTCTAATTTCGCGAAGGCATCGTCCGGCGAATAAATGCGGAGGCGTATTTTTTTGCGGTTTTCCAGCCCCGCGGCCTTGTCAAAATAGTCCTCGTTATCGTAAGAATCAAAGTAAAGGGAACGCACCAGATATCCGTCCGTTCCGGCGCAATGGGGATCCGGCTGTAAAACCCGATTCAGCTTTCCGCATAATTTGCGGGCGTCCAAATAATCCAAAGGGTATTTTTTCTCTGTTCGTAAAATATCAGAAATAGTAGGCATTGTCTTTCTCCATTGATCTGTAGATAAATAAAAAGCTTCATTCGGCACGGCGCTCACAAAAAACAATTATCTGCCGGCGCAGTACAGCCTTCCAAATGCGGAAACACCGCGGAACCATCATGTATACCGTCAGCCGATAGCGCAAATCGTTGTTTTGCCCTAAAAAGTATGATTATACATTATAAATTTCGTTCCCGGCCCATTAAAAAAGAAGCGGAGCGATACAAAATAGCATACAATTTTAGAA
>DS480351.1 GCA_000154345.1 [Clostridium] leptum DSM 753 | reverse complement strand
AGGGGAAGGAGGCAATAGTTTTTTGCCGGCAGCCGGGACGGAAGAAACGATTAAACAGCCATCTTTTTCTTCAATGGAAACAGACATTTTCCCTTTTTCCCAATTTAAGTGATGGAGAAGTTCAGCAGGGAGAACAATTCTTCCTAACCCGTCAATCGTGCGAAAATACTGCACAGCCATTACCTCCAGAAGATTAGATTTCCAATTCCCGTCTGGTTTGTTCCAGCGGTTTATCTATAGATTGTAAGCCCGGATTCACCGGGCCAGTTTAACAGCCAAAAGGTACATGGGGGAAGTGCGCCCTTTTTTAGAAGCGCCCCGGCAAAGCTGCCGGGGCGCTTTTTCCGTTTTCCCCCTCTCGCCTCCCCCTCTCTCACACTCTCTCCCCTACACACTCTCCCCCAGGATTTACCGGCTGGGAAAGAACAAAGCCCTTACAGCAGGAAGCTTTCCCTAGTTTCCCACCGGAAAAATAAGTTTTCAACAGAGCAAGCGAAAGGATGAGGAAAATATGAACATTGGAGTCGATCATGGATATTACGCAGTCAAAACCCGGCATTTTTCCTTCCCAGCCGGTATCACAGCTTACCGGTACGAACCATATACCCTGCAAAACACGCTGGAATACCAGGGAAAGTATTCTGTGTGCGGAACCGGCAGGCAGCCGATCCTGAGAAACAAAATGGAAAACGACAATTATTACCTTTTGACCTTGACAGCTATCGCAAAAGAAATCCAGCAGCGCGGAGAAAAAAGAGAATGTGCCGTGAACCTTGGCGCGGGCTTGCCCTTGGCCGGATTCGGACGAGAAAAGAAAGCGTTCCGGGAATACCTGTTCCGTTCTTCCCAGCCGGTAAGCTTCAAGTTTGAAGGAATCTCCTATCAGGTGACCATTCAGGACGTCAGGCTTTTTCCGCAGGGCTGCTCCGCCATTGCCGTTCACCCAGAATTCATACAGGGAGAACCCTCTGTGCTCCTTATGGACATTGGAGGCTGGACAGTGGACCTCATGCGGCTGGACAATGGAATCCCCAACGCCTCCGCCTGCCGAAGCCTGGAACTGGGCATGATCCGATGCATCGATGAAGCGAAGGAACAGGTCCGCCGGGAGACAGGCTTGTCCGTTACCGACGCCCAGGTGGAACGTGTGCTGGCAGGACAAATGTGCAGTATGGACGAGAATGCCCGGACTATCATTCAAAAACAGGGGCGGATTTACACAGAAGCCCTGCTGTCCGCAGCCATGGAAGCCGGCTTCGATTTAAAAGCAGTGCCGGCAGTGATGCTGGGCGGCGGAGCCTCCGTGCTCCAGCGGGGAATCCGGCCCCAGGACGGCCTGCGGCGGGTTTTTACCCTTTTACACGATAAAGTAAACGCCGAAGGGGTCGAGCGGATTTTGGGCCAGTTTTCGAGCAGTGTGAGCAAGAAATGAGCAGGCCCCGTTTTTCCTTCCGTCCCAACCTGCAGAACGAGGAACACAGAAAAGCATGGGACATCCTGAAGTCAGTGCCGGAAGGACAGCGCAACACCTTTATCGCGCGGGCAATTCTGGAAAACGTCCGGCAGGACACTCTGGAAAATACCCTGCGCCGGGTTTTGCGGGAAGAACTTCGTGCCTCCCCTGTCCAGCCGGAAGCCGAGCAGGAAGATACCATCCCCCAGGAAATGCTTCATTTTTTGGATTCCCTTTCATGATTCCGAACTGTTTGGGTATGGCTAAATAATGTCCATATACTATGGCTATTATAGCAGCCATAATGAAGTTAGCAAAGGGGGCGCGGACTGTGATTCGATATGATCCATTGTGGAAAACCATGGCAAAGAAAAAGGCAGCCACTTATACCTTAAGGGTGACCTTCGGCATGAGCCATGCTACAGTGCAAAGACCCCAGTCTAATCTCCCGGTTACCACACATACGCTGGATAAGCTGTGCAAATCTTTAGACTGCAGGCTAGAGGACATTGCCGAGTATGTACCGGATGATCCCAAATAGCTAAAAAGCGCCTGGCAACTGCCAAGCCCCACCTTTTGCAAGGCGGGGCTTTTTTGCGTTTTAAGCGGTTTTCCGGCATTGTTGGTTATGGTGTTTTTCACCCCTTAGTTCTTCCCACGGATTGTTGGTATCAGTCATAGATATTTTATACTTTTTCCGATATCATTTGTCATACCTACAAAAGAAAGGAGCACCCCCATGAGAAAAGAAGTATACAAGGTTCTCTGCCCGAAGCACATCATGTTTGGCGACCCCTCATATTTTGAGGATTTCAAGGGAGCCCAGCGGAAGAAGCTTACAGTGGACTACCGCCCGCCCAAGCATTTTGACTGCGCCCGCCTGGTGCTGAAGGAAGAAGAAAATCAGGAATACCCGGAATACATAGAGCGAAGCATGACTCTATACCTGTCCCCTCACGATGAGATAGAAACCTATACAGAGGGCATGAAATACCGCTCGCAGGAATTGGCGGAAAAAATGATCGGAGTAGACCGGTGCTGCTACTATTTGAAAGTGGATGACCAGGAAGCAGCTATCACAACCACCGGAGACGGATGGTGGGGAAATTTTGACGAACTGTACCGCCGGGACGGAAAAAACCGGATTTCAGACTGTGTAATGATCGAGATAGCAATGCCCGAAGATCAGGATTTTAACGACATGAAACGAATGGCGGAATATTTCTTTAAGGATATGGAGCCTCTCATACCCAAAAAGCAAAAGAAAAAGGAAGCGCCAGCCCGTTAAAAGCTAAAAGAAGGGATGTCTTACGAAAGCCCCGCCTTGCAAGGCGGGGCTTTTTTGCGTTTTAAGCGGTTTTCCAGCATTGTTGGTTGTGACGTTTGTGAAGGCCTTTTCCCCTGAAGGTTCATTGGTGTTGATGATAGCTTTCCAGGATGGTTTGGAGTATGCTTGTGCTGCCCAAAGGGGAAAACCAATAAAAAGGAGAGAAAGAAGAATGGAGCTGAAAGGCATCACCTGCAGAATCCCGCTGGAACTGCACAACCGAATCAGCGAGGAAATCAGGGAAATGGAAAGCACTATGGGCCAATTCATTGAGATGATTATCCGAGAGCATTATGAGAAAGGGGAAAAGAAAATGATGGAAAAAGGAAGGACCTTAGCGTTTCAGGTAAGCGAGGAGCTGTTTCAAAAGGTAAAGGAGTACCTGGCATGGTATGAGAAAACGTACCACCGCCGCCTCACCCAGAAGGAATTCGTGATCGGCCTGATTGAGGAAGCGCTGGGAGAAATGGAAGCAGAGATTGAAAAGGCCCCCCAAGAAAGCGAAGCCCCAGCCAGGCAGGAAGAAGCGGAAGGCGGGAACGAGGAAGGAGAACCCGATGAGGAAGAAACAGAGGATATGAGCGGGGAAAGCAGCGATCCAGATGAGTGGGACGAAAGCGAAGCCCCTGCCGGGCAGGAAGGAGCGGAAGGCGGGAACGAGGAAGAAGAA